>NC_013720.1:0-2400000 GCF_000025185.1 Pirellula staleyi DSM 6068 | reverse complement strand
GTTAGATGGGCTTCGACGCGCGGCAGCAATGATTTTTTGACGTCGAGATTTTCGACCACCGCTTCGATCACAAAATCGCAGCGGGCCAGGTCGGAGTCGGAGTGAGCCGAGCGGAGAATCGTCGCCAGTTTGATCGCTTGCGCGGGATCAGCGGCCCGCAATGTTTTGGAATAGGCCGCTTCGCTAACTATCGTCGGTGCGACGCGCTCGACGGCTGTGAGATCGGCGTCGTAAATCGTGGTCGGCACGTTCCGCTTGAGCGCTGCGGCGGCAATTCCGGCTCCCATGATCCCCACGCCAATCACACCCGCCTCGCGCACATCGCGAAGCGCGGCGGGAGCATCGAGCCCCGCATCCCGTTTGTTGTGATCGGTCAGAAAAAAGACGTTCAGCAGGGCTCGATTCTCGTCCGATCCCCACAGCTCGGCGAACAGCTTTGTCTCTGCAGCGAGCGCCCGCGCGAGCGGCTGATGCGCATACCGCACCACCAGATCGAGTGCTGCATGGGCAGCACGTGTAAGGTGGGGCTCCGACGACAGCGGCTCGGCCGCGATGCTGAAGCGCACAAAGTCGCACTCTGCCTGCGGCAGCACGACGTCGGCCACACGCAGCTGACGACGCGCGGCCAAATCCCCCGCCGCTTGCACCTCGGCGATCCAAGCCCTCACAGCGCTTAAGAGTGCGTCGCTCGGGACCAGTTGATCGGCGAGCCGTATCCCAGCGCTCTGCGCAGCCGAGAGCGTTTGCCCCGACGTGATCAGGCTGGCCGCTTGCGGAAGTCCCACCAGACGTGGCAAAAGCGCGGTGCCACCCCAGCCTGGAATGAGCCCCAGTTTGGTTTCAGGGAGTCCAAGCTGCGTCGCAGGGGTGTCGGCTACGATGCGGGCATCGCACCACAGAGCCAGTTCGAGACCACCTCCGAGGCAACCTCCTTCGATCGCGGCGACCGTGGGAAACGGGAGCGACGCGAGGCGGGCGTAGATGGCGCGTCCCGTTTCGATCAGCTGCGCGGTCAGCTCGGCTGGATCAGCGAGCCGCGCTGCGAGTTCCTTCAGATCGGCCCCCGCTAGGAACGATCCCGGCTTAGCCGAGCGAATGACGAGCCCTCGAATGTCGCTTTGCGCGGCGAGCGTCTCGAGATGCTCTGACAGCTCTTGGCGGACGCTGGCCGACAGCAGGTTCACGCGCTTTCCAGGAACATCGAGCGACAGGATCGCGACGTGATCTTCTATCGTTAAGCGAATCGCACTGGACATAACACCATGAGCATCAGAGAGGAGCAGATTGACCGGAAGCGCTATGCTACTGACGCACCACGGTCGGCGAAAGCCGGGAGAAGCGGTCCGCTGTGGGAACAATCGCAAAAACCGACTCCCCCTCGCTCGGCCTGCGAACTAAACTACGAGCGCGAGATAGCTTGAAGTACTAGTCAGCCTGCCAGTCCGTCCCATCCATGAAAAACAGCTCCTCTTTCGATTTCGGGAAACCATCGCGATGACGCACCTCCCCGGCTCCCTTCCGATGGCTCGCCGCACTTGGCTGTTTGCCGCTCTGCTGATTGCTGGCTGCCTGCTGCCGAGCCTCTCCGCGCTCAAGGCTCAAGAGAAAACGGCCCCGAAAACCGTCACCCTCACCGTGGATTACGGCGATGGGGTGAAGAAAGTCTTTTCCGAAATTCCTTGGAAAGAGAAGCTGACGGTGTTCGCCGCGCTCGAAGAGGCCGTCAAACACCCTCGCGGTGTGAAAGTGAAGACCACCGGGCGGGGCTCCACCACCATGGTGATTGCGATCGACGAACTGACCAACACCGGCTCGGAGCGAAACTGGCTGTTCCGCGTCAATGGCGACCTGGGAGACCGCAGTTCGGCCCTCGTCGAGCTCGCGCCGGGGGACGCGGTCTTGTGGCAATTCGCCGAATACGAATAGAATCGGGCTGCGGTGTGACAGGCTGGATAGTCTGCAATTTTCCTATCTTTGAGTGAGACGTACGCGTGAACCGACGATCAGCAACCGACCTTGCCGTAATGATTGCCCTGATGGCTGCCGGCGCTGGGATGCGCATCACGTTTCGCGACTTACCTAACTTTGCCCCCATAGCCGCCATTGCCCTCTTCGCTGGCTACTACTTCCGTAGCGCCTCGCGAGCGGCTGTCGTTCCCCTCGCAGCAATGTGCCTCTCCGACATGGTGATCGGCGGCTATCAATGGCACATCATGGCCACGGTTTACACCTTCCTGACCCTCCCGGTCGTTTGGAACGGACTTCTGCACCGCTACCTCAAAATCGAACAAGGACGCTGGACCGAGACCGCTTTCGCCCTCGTCACCCTCCTGTCGTGCTCGCTCAGTTCGTCGCTGCTGTTCTACGCCGCCTCGAACTTCGCTTGCTGGCCCGGCTCGAAGATCTATTCGCAAGATCTCGACGGTCTGATGCACTGCATGGTGCAGGGCCTCCCCTTTTTCCGCTACACACTCGCGGGGGACATGTTCTTCGGTGTCGTCCTCTTTGGCAGCTACGCCGCCGCCATTCAGCTCGGACTCGCTACCAACCGCCAAACCACCTCGCTCCCCACCCTCGCCGAAGCCGCCAAGTAGCTTCGGGAGCAGCCTCGCGGGTAATCACATGCTCTTGCTGCTGCGCGACAAAAGCATGGCACCCGGCAGGTGGAACCGGCCCTACCAGTTGACGGCCTTATTCGGCGTACTGGGGATGCTGCTGGATGAAGGCTTCGATTTTCTTTCGGGCGGCGATGCGGCGGAGTAGGCCGATGCGGCCGACGAACCACCCTTTGATGCCGCCGAAAGCTTGCGCGGCCCAAGCGATGGGATCACACTCGTCGCGCTGCTCGATGATCTTTCCTTCGCGAAAGCGAAAGGTGCACAGCACCGGGTTCTTCACCTGACGGCCGGTGTTGGAAAGCTTATAGGTGTCGATGATTTTCGTCGTCACCGTCTCGCCACTTGCGCGGGGGCTCTCCCTAAGCTCCACCTCGATTCCGTTTTCACAGATCATGTGCCACATCGCATGAATTTGCTTTTGCCCCTGCAAAACAAACGCGATATCGGTGAAGGTGGCGTCGGGATGATAGCACGTGGCCATCGTGTCGTAATCGCTGCTCTGGAAGGCCTTGAGCCAGCGGTGAATAAGGTCGATGTCGCTCATCGGGCGATTCCTTCACGTGGTAAGAGTGGCGATGGTCGGCGGTAACATGTGCCACGATCTTACAGCTAAATCCCCTCAGCAGAGGCTATTTTCTGCGTATGTTTTTGGATCGCCGCTTTTAAGAAGAAAGAAATGAGCCACAGGATCGGGCGGGCGAAGATCGACCTCGGATGGAGTTCGAACGAGCGGGTGGCAAGCGTGCGAGTCACTTCTCGCGCCCCAGGTGAGGCTGAAGCATCGGAATTCGAGCGGGGCTCGGGGGCGAAGGTCCAGGTCTCAATGAAGTGTGTCGCCAGCAGCGAGACAGGGGGTGTGAACGAGTGCATCCGGAGCGCGAGGCGCGAGTTTGGCTCCCACTCGGTGATCTCTTCGATATGGGCCGAGCCGTCGCGATTCACCACGCTGATCTGGGTCCCAACGACCCCTTCAGTCCGCAGAGCAAAGGTGGCGGACCGAATGCCGGGGATCGGCCCGTAGCCCTGAAAGCTCGTCCACTGCGCAAGGTCGAGGATTTGCTCCGCAATCGCTTCGGGCGCAATCGAAAGGAGACTCTGGCAAGCGAAGCGGATCGGTGGCATGCCCCTGGTTCTCCGTTATTCGTCGATGAATTGCTGGAAAATAGTTCGTTGTGGGGGTGAAAGATCGCTCGTCAGCAGCGAACAACTGTGTAAGATGTGCACAGATGCACGACCTAACAAAATCGTCATCTTGCATGTCACTTAGCCCGCGTGGGCTCGCTGTTGCTCAGCAGACTCTTCCCCACGACGGCCCGGTCGAAACTTCGCGGGTGGAATCTAGCACGGATGATGCGACTGCTTTTGAGCGTGATTTCGTTTTACCAGCGCACGATTGCGATCCGCATTTCAATGTGGGTGGTACTCTACACGTTCTACACCGCGCTGGTAGTTTGGCTCGATTCCCACTACATCACGCAGCATCTGAACGTTCCCGGCGAAATGCACACCGTGCTCGGGGCGAGTCTTGGTCTATTTCTTGTGTTTCGCACCAACACGGCCTACGACCGTTGGTGGGAAGCTCGCAAGTTGTGGGGAAGCCTGGTCAACGAAATCCGCGACTTCACGATCAAAGTCGAGCATATGGTGAAGGTTCCCGCTGCGGAGCGGAACTACATTCCCGACCTGCTGATTGCGTTTGCCTGGGCTCTCAAAGAGCATCTGCGGTTTGGAGTGCGGCTGCAAGATGTTTACCCGCCAGCAGTGACTCCTCAAAACGCTCAGATTCAGCACGTTCCGGCCTATTTAACGCATTTGGTCTATCAGCAACTCGCCGCCTGGCAGAACGCCAGCAAGATCGACCGCTTCGACTACATGATGCTCGATTTGCACGCCAATCAGCTGATGCAAATCTGTGGGGCTTGCGAGCGGATTCGCAAAACGCAGCTCTCGCGGAGCTATCTCTGGTTCATTCGTCAGGCGATTGTGTTTTATCTCCTCTCGTTGCCGTGGGGGCTGATTTCGGAGTTCCACTGGTGGACCGTACTGGCCTGCGCCTTGGCGGGCTATTTTATGATCGGCACCGAAGTGATTGCCGAGGAAGTGGAAGAGCCGTTTGGGACCAGCGACGACGACATTCGAACCGACGACATCACCCGCACCATCGAGCGCAGCACACGCGAGATCGTCGCCTTTTGCGCCAGCGACGAAATGCTCGCGGCCAAAGCACTGGCAGTAGCCGATAAATCGGCCCCTGAGAAAATGCCGATGCTCGCCTCGATTGCCAAAGTGGCCAAAAACGGCGACTTGCCCGATCGCAAGCATGCCGATTCGCCAAGCGACAGCGGCGTCGGAAATCCTTAGCTCTGCGGGGCTTTCGTGGGCTCGTCCAGCTCCCTTACGTCCCCCTGACAGCAGGCTGCGACCATTCTGCCGGTTATTCCGCCGCTACAAATTAGCGTGCGTGACCCGCTTGTGACCCAGGAAAGATTGACACTGCCACCAATCTTGCGGATAGTGAAGCTAGGGAAGTTGGCAGCAATCCGCCTGCAAACGTTCCCTCTCCTCTCGGTTTGCAACTTCTCGCTAATCTTGCGTACCAGTGATTTCGTTCACGGGGCAGACGACAAGGTTGTCATGTGGAAAGAAAAGTGATCATGCCACGCCCAATTCGCACACTCGCGCCTTGGCTTGTTGCTGCGGTTCTGGCTAATCCCGTTTGGGGACAGGAAGCTGCCGATCCGATGCCACCGGCAGCAGCACCTGCTCGTCCCGCACCAGCGGCGGCTGCGGAAGACGAAAACGGCTACGCACTGCTTCCCATCAATCCGACCCTCGCCTCGAGCAAGACCAAAGAGAGCCAGATTTGGAACCAGGTGAAGGGTGTACTGGAAGGGAAGACACCTCTCAACGACTACCTGGTGATCTTCGACGGCTATTACTCGAAGTTCTATTTCCCACGTCTCACGCAAACCTCGCAAGAGGCGCTGCAGAACCTCCCCAACGAACGTATCCGATTTCTCCGCGACCATTTGGAATCGGCCAAAGACACCAACGCACACAACCACCTGGTGGCGCTCACCCTCACCGAGCTGCAGCCGGTGGTGAAGGGGAATTTTCATCCAGCAGTCCGCTACAACGCGATGCTGATCATCGGCAGCCTCAACGACACCGAAGTGGTGCGCGTGGGGGCCTCGAAGTCGATCCCCGAACCGCACACCAAAGCGCTGCCGTTCATGATCGATCAACTGAAAAACGGCGAGAACGACGCGGTTCGCACCGCAGCGCTGCTGGGGATCAGCCGGCACATGCTGTGGGATAACTTCCGCGCTCAGAACACGCAGATTCCAGCCTCGATTCGGACCGAAGCGATGACCGCCCTGCTGGCAGTTGCTGCTGATAAAAAGGTCCCTGTCGGTCGCGATGCGGGTGGTCATCATTGGCTCCGTCGCCGCGCGATCGAGGCCCTGGCCAACGCCAGTTACATGAAAATCGCTCAGCCCACCGCTGACCTGTTCCTGAAGACTTTGTCGGACAACACCGAGCCTCTCGCGATTCGTTTGCAAGCAGCCGATGCCATTGGACGTTCGAACTACGTCGCACCAGTCACGCTGCCGATTTCCGAAGTCGCCGGTCAGCTGATGACTCTCGCCATCGCCTCGGCGACCGGCGAAATCGATCGTCTGGCGAACCTCAAGAAGAACGAAAAAGAACAACAGCTCTACATGAGCGGTCAGGCTGGCATGTCGGGCTACGGCGCTGAAGGGATGATGCCTAGCAGCAGCATGCCTGGGATGATGCCAGGAATGATGCCCGGCATGATGCCTGGTAGCGGTATGCCTGGAATGCCAGGTGCCGCCCCGATCGATCCCGCTTCGCTCGACCCGAAGAACTATCGCGTCGAAGGGGCTCGTAAGCGGATTCGCTACGACCTGTATCACGTGCAAATTGCCCTCGAAGGAGACCCCGAAGATCGCGCCAATGTCGCCGCGCCGACGCGAGGGATGAAGAACATCGCCAAGACGCCTGCCGATAAGAAAATTGTCGACGAAGCAGCGACCGCCGTGAAGCGGCTGATCGCGGTGGTCGAGAAGCCCGATCTGTACCTCGAAACGATCGACAAAGAGATGCGTGCCGAACTGAAGGCAGTCGCTCCCGTCGCAGCCCGTTTGGCACCGGCCCCGGCAGCTCCGGCTCCGGCCGATCTCGACGATCTGCCAGCGGCTCCAGCCGCCCCGGCACGTGCCCCTGCTGCCGCTGCAGCAGTCACCGAGGACCTCGAAGTCCCCGCCGCTCCACCGGCGGCAGTTCCCCCAGCAGCAGCCCCTGTGGCTCCTGCTGCTGCCCCTGCAGCAGCACCCGCCGCTGCTCCCGCAGACGGCATCCCGGCCGATTTAGCGAATCCCTAATCGCTCTCGCGAAGTCCCAACACTTATCGTAGGGCCGGTTCCACCGGCCACTACCGGTGTGATCTCGACGCATGCAACGTTAGTGGGACATCCCCACATCAGGCACAAATGCGCCTGGGTGCCATATGCCTGGGTACCATGCGCCTCGGTGCCATGCTCTTGTCGCGCAGCAGCAAGAGCATGTGATCTGCTGTTAATTGCTCGGCCGGTAAAACCGGCCCTACGGCAAGTGGCCGCTTGTAGGGCCGGCTGCACCGGCCACTACACGGATGGCATACCACACGCACGGCGTGCGTTTACAGGTGGCGGCGCATGAAAAAACCGCCACGAGTTTGAGGGCTCGCGGCGGTCTGGGGTTTATCAAAATTCAGTGGATCGCGTGGCGATCAACCTTGGTTTTTCAGGCCGGCGAAACCGGCCCTACTTTCATCCATTAGCTCGGCTGTGATTCGCTGCTGCTGGGAGCGGCGGCGACGGGAGCAGCTGAGGTGGTGACACCCTTGAAGTCGAGCCGGCGGAGTTTTCCTTCGTCGTCGCGGATGGCGTCGACTTGGATCAAATCCTTTCCTTGGAACTCTCCCTTGAGGAGTTCTTCGGCCAGCGGATCTTCGATGTAATTTTCCACCGCGCGACGAAGCGGACGAGCACCGAAATCGGTATTCGAACCCTTCTTGATGATGAACTCTTTGGCCGTGTCGGTCAGTTCGAGCTGCAAACCACGCTCGGCCAGACGTTGACGAACCTTGAGCAATTCGAGATCGATCACCAGCTTCAGGTTGTCCTTGGTCAGGTGCTGGAACACGATCACGTCGTCGAGACGGTTGAGGAACTCCGGACGGAACACACGTTCGATGCGGTCCATCACGCGAGCCTTCATGCCGTCGTACGAAGCGTCGGTATCACCTTGGCGGAAACCAAAGTCCGATTCGTTCTTGATCGCTTCAGCACCTGCGTTGGTCGTCATGATGAGGATGACGTTGCGGAAGTCGACGCGGCGACCGAAGCTGTCGGTCAAACGGCCTTCTTCCATCACTTGCAGCAGGGTATTGAAGACGTCGGGATGGGCTTTTTCGATTTCGTCGAGCAGCACCACCGCGTAAGGACGACGACGGATCTTCTCGGTCAGCTGGCCACCTTCTTCGTAGCCCACATAGCCGGGAGGAGCACCGATCAGTCGGCTGACGTTGTGCTTTTCCATGTACTCGCTCATATCGATTTGAATGAGCGCGTCGGCATCGCCAAACATGAATTCGGCGAGTGCCTTGGCCAGCAGCGTCTTACCAACACCGGTCGGACCAGCGAACACAAAGCAGCCGGCAGGACGACGTGGGTCTTTGAGACCGCTCCGCGTACGACGGACCGCCTTGGCAATCGCGGTGACGGCCTGATCTTGGCTGATCACCTTCTTGTGCAGCTCTTCTTCCATCTTCATCAGACGCAAGCTGTCTTCGGTGCTCATGCGCGTGAGCGGAATGCCGGTCATCTTGCTGACCACTTCGGCAATCACTTCTTCGTCGACCACACCATCGGTCTCGCGCGATTTGTCGCGCCATTCCTTGGTGATGTTGTCTTTCTTGCGCTTCAGCTTGTCGGCTTGATCGCGAAGAGCGGCTGCCTTTTCAAAATCTTGATTGGCAACAGCTTCTTCTTTTTCTTTGTTGAGGCGTTCGACTTCGTCGTCGATCTCTTTGAGATCTGGTGGACGAGTCATGGCCCGCAGACGGACACGAGCGCCTGCTTCGTCGATGACGTCGATCGCCTTATCGGGCAAGCAGCGAGCGGTGATATAGCGTTCGCTGTACTCGGCAGCAGCGACGAGGGCATCGTCGGTGATTTGCACGCGATGGTGGTCTTCGTACTTCTCGCGCAGACCCTTGAGGATCTCGACCGTTTCGTCCTTGCTCGTCGGTTCGACAATGATCTCTTGGAAACGACGCGCAAGAGCGGCATCTTTTTCGATGTACTTGCGGTATTCGTCGAGCGTCGTCGCGCCGATGCACTGGATTTCGCCACGTGCGAGGGCTGGCTTCAGAACGTTCGCGGCGTCGATGGCACCTTCAGCACCACCGGCTCCGACGAGGGTATGGAGTTCGTCGATGAACAAGATCGTGTTGCGAGCGCGACGAACTTCGTTCATCACCGCCTTGATACGTTCTTCGAACTGACCGCGATACTTGGTGCCAGCGACCATCATGGCGAGGTCGAGGACCACGATTCGTTTGTCGGCCAGAATTTCAGGAACACTGCCGGCGACCACGCGCTGGGCGAAGCCTTCGACGATGGCCGTTTTGCCGACACCTGCTTCACCGAGCAGTACAGGATTGTTTTTCGTCCGGCGGCAGAGGACCTGGATGGCCCGTTCGATTTCGCGTTCGCGGCCGATGACCGGATCGAGTTTATTTTGACGAGCGAGTTCGGTGAGATCGCGGCCAAAGCTGTCGAGCGCAGGGGTTTTGCTTTTGCTACCCCGACCAGCGGCTTGCTGTTCGCCCGACTGACCACCCACACCGACTCCTTCGCGACCGCCACGTTCGCCGGTCGATTCCCCTTCGAGTCCGTGACCGAGGAGGTTCAGCACCTCTTCGCGAACTTCTTCGAGTTTCAGGCCGAGGTTCATCAGCACTTGGGCGGCGACACCCTCTTGCTCGCGCAAAAGTCCCAGCAGGATGTGCTCGGTGCCGACGTAGTTGTGGTTCAGGTTGCGTGCCTCTTCCATCGAATATTCGATGACCTTTTTGGCACGCGGCGTTTGTGGCAGCTTGCCCATGGTGACCATTTCGGGGCCACTTTGGACGAGCTTTTCCACTTCGAGGCGAATCTTGCGCAAATCGACATCAAGATTCTTCAGCACGTTGGCGGCAACACCACTACCTTCTTTCACCAGACCAAGCAGGATGTGCTCGGTGCCGATGTATTCGTGGTTGAACCGCTGTGCTTCTTGATTCGCAAGTTGCATAACCTTGCGAGCGCGGTCCGTAAAACGTTCATACATGGGTGTTTTCCCCTAGGATCGACCTCGGACGACTCGGCAGTCGCCGCCCGAAACCTGCGATCTGTTACCTGAACAACGTTTGGTTCCCTACCGACACTTCAGCCAACGATCTTCGTGGTTGATTTTTCTTCGTTTCCATCCCAGCTTGTCTGACTGCTCTGCACAACGCTGCAGGTCGCAACCTAACTGCATTGTCTGAATTGTAGCGAGTCGACTCAAGTAGACGACCTCGCTGGCTCGCTTCCGTTAAGCCGCTTTCGATCGCGGCGGTGAGGAAGCTGGCTGATTCTGCTGCTCGACAAGTGGGCTGTTCTCTTCAGGACGCAGGCCGTGACTCGCAAGTTCGCCGGTGGGCGGCTGGCTGTCGTCGGTGAGTGCGTGCAACTGTTTTTGTTCGTGTTCTATTTCGGCGACCCAGCGTGCTGCGCCGGGCATGCCGATCAGTTTATCGATCCACCGAAGTCCCTCAGCTCGGCGACCGGTGCGACGCAAAATCGCGACCAGCATCAAAGCGAGTTCGACATCGGGTGTTTTCGGAGTCAGTGCCGAGCGGATCGTTTGCTCGGCGAGTGCATACTGGCCGCGCAAGTACTCACGCTGCGCCTGCCTCAGCCGGTCCGTAGCGGTAGCGATCTCCGCGGGGGTTTGCTGTACTGGAAGTTTGGCCCGCTGATTGCGAAAGTCCATCCAGCCGACGATCCAAAAGCCAACGACTAAAACCCAAGCCGCTGTGATCGTTACAATCGGAGAAATCTGACGCGAGAGGAGCTCGGGCCAGACGAATGTGGCGACCAGAGCCAGGTTGAGCGAGGTGGCAAAGGCGACGGCCAAAACAAGACCGGCCCACTCTCCACGCGTCCATAGACGCGAGAGTCCTGGCCAAATCCACGTCATCCCGAGGCCCGATTGCATGCGTTATATCGCCCTGGCTTCCTTGCCGCTGGGCACCACGAGTGCGGAGACGACCCAGCAGGGGGAGTCTACCGTTTGGGGCCCTTTCAAGCAAGGCAAGTCGATTTCTACGATGGAGTTACGATCAGTTAGCGGAAACCAGACGAGCTCCGCAGAACTGCCTCTTGGTGGCAGTGACCGCTAGCAGGCCGCGCCGCTGTGCTGGTTTCAACTCCGCTCGCCTGCCAAATTGGGAGGTGAGCGGAAGTTGATCAGCGTAAGATGCAAAGCCTGGGCCAAACGATTCCGGCAGTCCTCAGCAGCGGCGCTGCGAATGACGCCAGCCCCTTATTCCCCGAGATATCGCAGTGACTTACGACAAAAATAGTGGCGACGACCACAGGCCCAATCTGCCGCCAAGCTCCGGCGAGCAACTCGCGGCGCTGCGCATTCTCGATGCCAATTTCAACCGCGTAAGCGAGGGGCTGCGCGTGGTCGAAGAATACTGCCGCTTTGCCCTGGAAGATCGCCATCTTGCCCAAAATGCCAAAGAGATCCGCCACGACATAGGCCATCTTGCTGCTGGCATTTCTCCTGAAACCTTGGCAAAAGCTCGCGAGACACTTCGGGATGTGGGAACCGGCGTGACGCTGGGGAGCGAGAAAACGCGCGCAGGGATCTTAGACGTCGTGATTGCGAGCACCAAACGGGTCGAGCAATCGCTCCGCGCGATTGAGGAGTATGCCAAGCTCGGATATCCGCAGCTAAGTGCCGCCGCGAAACAGCTCCGCTATCGCGCCTACACCTTGGCCCGCGCCATGCTGCTGACCGACCACCATCGCCAGCAGATGGCCAAGCGCCTGCTGTATGTGCTGATCGACGGCCGAGCGAGCGACGCGGAGTTTGCCTCGCTCGTGCGGATGCTGGTCGAGGCGCGTGTCGACGTGCTTCAGCTGCGCGACAAGCGGCTCACCGATCGCCAACTCCTCGAGAAAGCCCAGCTCCTGAAAAGCCTGGTCGAGCAATTTGCTCCCGCTGGTGCGGAGGAAACTGCCGAGCGCCCCTTGCTGGTGATGAACGACCGCCCCGATCTGGCACTCCTGGCGCGGCTCGACGGGGTGCATGTGGGGCAGGATGAATTGCCGGTCGATGCGGTGCGAAAAATCGTCGGACCCGAGATGCTGGTTGGCGTTTCCACCCACTCGATCGAGCAGGCCCGGCAAGCGGTGCTCGATGGTGCGAGCTACATCGGCTGCGGCCCTGTTTTTCCCTCGAATACCAAGCAATTTGGAAGCTTCGTCGGGACTGAGTTCCTGGCGCAAGTGGCAGCTGAGATTCAGTTGCCCGCTTTTGCCATCGGCGGCATTACGCTCGAGAATTTGCCCCAAGTGACGGCGGCCGGATTCTCGCGAGTGGCTGTGAGTGCCGCCGTGAGCAGCGCCGCTGATCCCGCCACCGCCGCTCGGCTGCTGAAAACCGAGCTACTCGCCGCAGCAGCGCGTCAGGCATAGTTTCCTGAGGCGACACGCTGGTTGAGCGAGCAGCAAGCGCTTACCGGGCGATGACTCCGCGCGCAGCGACTTGTTTTTGGGGAGAATCTGCGTGAACGGATGGCACCGTTATTTCGCTGCCGATTTGGGGGACCGTGGAGTTCCGTTGACATCCACGTTTCGCTCATCATCGATCACTACTTTGTCCCCGACATCGAGCGTACCAAAATCTTGCCCATTGAAGCGGAATTGAACTTTCGAGGCATCGATGCTTTGGAGTTCAATCGCGATATCGTCACCCAAAGTAAAACGCTTCGAGGCACTTGATTGCTGAGGATCGGTGAGATTGGCATCGATGGCAGCTTCGGTGGTTGCGCCATCCTCATTCACGGGTGCGAAAAAGTCGATCCCAAAAGCTCGCGCGCTCCCAACACCATCTTCGACTTTGACGAAGTCTCCGGCCGTAGGCGGAATCGCAGGGGCAGCAGGCCCGCTGCAACCAACGAGCGTGAGGAGCGCAAGTAAGGTGATTGTTCGCATGTCGGCTCCTAGGCAGAGAGAGGTTTTGTTCGGCCAGCAGTCTATTCGCTGGTCAAACTGATCGCTTGCAAAGTGGGAGAAAACTTCACACGGACTGCAATGGTCTGTGGGTGCTACTGGCCGCTGCAGTCGTCAACTATTACGGACCGGTCGGTGCGCCATAGAGATCGAGTTTGAATTCGAAATGGTGATTCTCGGGGGAAATGTCGGCTTCCAGGCCTGAGGTCTCGAAACTTTCGTAGCGCTCGGCGATGACGCGCGGAGCAGCTCGCTCGGGATCAAAATACTTCCGCGCGATCAGCACGCGGTGCTTGCCAGCCACCGCCCCATCGCCCGGATTGGCGGTGATCAGCTCGAACCGGCCATCTGCCTGGATCTCGCCAACCGAAGAGATCGGCTTTTCGACCGACTCGAACTCGATTTGAGCCCCCTCGAGCCCCGTGATCGGCTGTCCCTCACGATCGACCACGCGACCAGTCACCGGGATATAGCCCCCCGAACCACACCCCACAAAGCTACTAAAAGCGGCGACTAACAGCAGCCACGCAGCGACACCTTTCGCAGAATCGCCGGGCCCCAATCGGGCGCTAGCGAAGCTTAGCAGCATGTTGCCTATTTGCATCATTCTCAACCATTTTGGGGGTTTTTGGATTGACGAACCTGCAGAGCAATCTCTAGTCTACGAGACGGGCCTAAGGCGGTTCACTGGCCATTAATCTGTCGTTACTGGACGCCAACGCGTCACTTTCCCCGATCCGAAGTATTTTTCAGCCGAGTCAGACCGATGGTAACGCACCCGTATCGGAGCCGAAAGCCCCAAGGTTTCACCCTCGTCGAACTTCTCGTCGTCATCGCCATTATTGGGGTGCTCGTCGCGCTGCTGTTGCCCGCGGTTCAGTCAGCGCGCGAAGCCGCACGCCGTATGCAGTGCCAAAATAACCTGAAGCAGCTCGGCATCGCGATGCACAACCATCACGATACGCTGCAAACCTTCCCCAACAGCCGCGTCGATAACCGCTACACCTGGGCGGTCGATATTCTGCCGTTCATGGAGCAGAAGACACTGCACGATCAGTGGAAGCTGAACACGTCGTACTATGGCCAAACGCTGGTGGCTCGCACGACCACGGTGAACGCTTATTTCTGCCCCAGTCGCCGCACCGCTGTAATGGGTGGGAGCGTGAGCATCACCAACGACGTGCAAGACAACACCAGCAACGCCCATGTTCCCGGCGCTTGCGCCGACTACGCCTGCTCGGTCGGTTCGACGGGAAGCGATTACTGGTGGAGCACCAATCAAGATGGGTCCGCGAATACACCGAATCGTGGGCTCTTCAAGTTGTCGAACAACTGGAGCAACGCCGGCTTTGGCCAGCTGCTGCCGGGCAACAACATGGCGAGCGTGACCGACGGCACCAGCAACACCTTCATGGTGGGCGAGAAGCATGTGCAGGCCGGCAACTTTGGCAAGTTTGGTGGCGACTGCTCGACCTACAACGGCGACAAGGGATGTGCTTATCGAGGTGCTGGACCGAGCCTGACACTCGCCCGCACGCCGAAGGATAACCTGACGAATCGCTTCGGCAGTTTTCATCCCGGCGTTTGTCAGTTCGTGATGATCGACGGCAGCGTGAAGACTGTCAGCGTGACGATCAACAGCACCACACTCGGCTATCTGGCCGACATTGCCGATGGCAATGTGATCACCGAATAAAATGTGCTCACGCAGTAGCGCTCGCAGGCGAGCAGCTTATTTGTGGAGCCGACCCGACACGTAGAGGTCGGTTCCGATCTGGTCGATCTTCAGATTGCGTAGCTCGAGAGCGCTGGCGACTTGCTCGACCCCTGCTCCTGCCACTGGTCCTGGGGCACGTTCGCCCCCGAACAATTTGGGGGCAATAAAGACATGCACTTCGTCGACGAGTCGCGCGTCGAGCAGCGACCCGAGCAGTTTCGCGCCCCCTTCGACCAGGATGTTGGTCATCTGCCGACGCCCTAGTTCGCTGAGCAATTCGAGCAGCCGCTCGAAGTGAGTCGCTGCGAGAAACGGCAGCACTTCGCATCCGGCCATCGAGAGGCGGCGAATCTCTTTGTCGTCCGCTTCCGGGCCGGTCACCACCAGCACCGGCGATTGCCGCGCGGTGCGCACCAGCTGTGTGCTGTTCTGCAAGCGTGCTTGCGAATCGAGCACAATTCGCGCGGGAGTTCGCTTTCCAGGGGGCCGCGCGGTTAAGAGCGGATCATCGAGCTCCACTGTTCGGCGGCCCACCATAATGCCATCGACACGTCCCCGAATCCCATGCACCAGTTCGCGCGATTGGCTGCACGAAATCCACTGGCTATAGCCGCTGCGGGTCGCGATTTTACCATCGAGTGTCATCGCCCATTTGGCAATCACCCACGGCATGCCGCGCGTGACGAGTTTCAGATACGGGGCGCAAAGTGCGCGAGCTTCTGCTTCGCAAACACCCGACTCGACCGCGATCCCTGCGCTGCGGAGCTTGGCAAAGCCACCCCCCTGCACTTTCGGGAACGGATCGGTCATCGCAGCCACCACCCGCGCGACACCGGCAGCGATCACCGCATCGGCACAAGGTGGTGTTTTGCCGAAGTGCGAACAGGGCTCGAGCGTGACATACAGCGTGCTGCCGCGCGCTTGCTCACCTGCTTGCTGCAACGCTTCGACTTCGGCATGCGGACCACCAAAGCGTCCGTGCCAGCCGCGCCCGACCACTTCACCCCTCGGGCTCACGATCACGCATCCGACCATCGGATTAGGTTCGACGAGCCCCAGACCGCGCTCGGCAAGCTCGATCGCTTCGCGCATAAAAGCCTCGTCACTCGCCGCTGATCCTCGGTCGATCGCACTCATCGCAGGCTCCCGAGACTAGAGCGCATCTCACTTTTTGGTAGCGGCTGTTTCGTCATGTTCCGCTTGCATTACGAGCACTACGCACGCTATCGGTCGGTGCGACTCGCACTAATCCATCCCCGGCAGCCAGAGCTTGCTTCCCTTGCCACCTGCAGCGGGCGGAGCAGCGGCAGGTGCATCGGGAGTCCACAAGCCGGGCGCTGCAGCGGCAGGTGGCGGGCCAGCCATCGGTCCTGGCATGCCACCGGGCATCGGCATTCCACCCTGCGGGCGCACGAGTCCCAGCTGAGCCAGGATTTGATACAGCGCCTGGGCTACCCCTGGTTCGCTCATGTACTTGCTGCGAATCGTGTCGACGAGTCGCACGAACTCTTGCTGTTCGCGGCGCTGCACCCGCAGCGGAACTTCGGCCAGCAGATACTGGGCTGGCGATTTGCCGGTGGCCAAAGCGGCCGCTTGTGCCTTCTGGATATAGTCGAGCGCCTCATCCATGCTCTGCGTCGTACGATGCAGCAGGAAGTAGACCTCGGCCTTATCGAGCTCGGCATCGAGCGAAGGTCGACGAATCACTTCAGCCGCGATCGTCTTCAGCAGCCGAGCAGCGGCGAGCATCATCGATTGACGATAAGCCTGCACCAGCGAGGCATCGTCGAGCTTCGTCACATCGACGCGCACCAAACGTGCCGGAGTGAGTGTTCCGAGCCGAATGCCACTCGGGTCGATTGGGTCGGCTGTCGGAAGTCCGAGCGATTTACGCAGTTCGTTGTAGATCGGGTTTTCATCAGGCTCGGCGAGATCGAGGAGCAGGATCGCCGCCAGTGCCCGGTTCTGCAGCGCAGGTTCAGCCGCTGCTTGACGCAGCGTTTTTCCCTCGAGCACGCTGCGGGGAATTTCTGGCAGAACTTTCAGCATCAGATGCTGACGATGTTCGGCCACCAAAGCATCGCGCAGCTCGAGCGGTGTTCCATCGGGAAGCCGCCAATTCACCATCAGCGCCGCGCCGACGTTGCTGATGCTGGGGATCCCCTCTTCGCTTTCTTTTCCACCACCGAAGCGTCCGAGCACCTCGGCGATCGACAGCGTTTTGTTCCAGTACTGATCGTCCTTCAGCGTCACAAACTCGACGCGAGCATTCCGATCGGTCTGCTTACCGAACAGGAACAATTCGCCGAGAACGCGAGGAATCGCCTCGATTTTGAGCCCTTCGGCCGATGCTGGAATCTCGCGATCGAGCACCATGTAGACCGACATCGGAGGTGGTTCTTCCGCCGTGCGGTACATCGTCGGATCGACTGGCATCGCTTGCAGACGACGATTCGAGAGGAGCTGTTCTTGCAGTGCCAGCGCATCGGTCACGCTGTACGTGATTGTCATCTCCGAAACGAGATCGACATCGCTGGGGGGCGAAAGATACTGCACCAGCGCTTCGATTTCGACCGCTTCATCGCGCGGCACACCGGGGAGGCTGACGTACTTACGAAATGCGGCAATCGCTTCGTCGGTTTGTGCCAGGTAGGTATGCAGCACGCCGATGTTTTTCCAGAGCATCGGCTCGTTTTCGCGAGCGGTCAGTTCCGTTAGTTTTTTGATCGCTTTGGCCCAGCAACCGATGGCAGCTTCGCGAAGCGATTCGTTCACGGCAGCAACGCCAGCGGCCGAGAGTGGCCCGGCAGCATCGGGAAGCATCAGGTCGGCGGCGCTATACGCCACCAGCGGCATCTGGCCCGACGACTGCAGTTCGATCAGCCCTTCCACTGCTTGTTGATCTTTACTTCCGCTGGCTCCCACCTGGAACATCAGGTGGGCCCGTGCGGCGAGCATTTCGCCCGACTCATACAGTGCGCGGCCGATGGTGCCGATCGCCTGATAAACGACGTCGACCAGTTTCCCCTGCTCAAGCTCGAGCGCACGCTGCAAACGGGCGATACCTTTGCGAGGCTCTCCGTCGATGGCGTCGATCATCGCTGCGAGAGCTTGGGCGGCGGGGTTATCTTCCCCCAGCGCGAGCATCTCTTGCACCGTGGCGCGGGCGGCTTCGAGTTCCGACAGCCCCATCTGCACCATCGCTTTGTACATGTGCAAGCAGGGACGTTTGCTGTTCTCCGACAGCAGGCGATTGATCAGATCGAGCGCAGCCAGCCGCTGCTCGCCACCGATCGCTTGCTCGACACGTTCCAACTCGCCAACGATCTCGTTGCCACAGCAGAACTTCAGTTTCTTATCGATGCCACAGGGACAGGGCTGATACGGATCGACGGCCATCGTTCACCTTGCGAGAGAATTTCAAGTCACATGCTTCGGGCAAGTTCCTGGCAGCGGCGAATACTCGGGAGAGAGGCCTGCTGCTGGGTCGTGCGACAACCGGGCTCGAAAACCACCTGAATCGATGGTTTCCCGACCAGCACCACGCCTTGCTGACAGACCCCTTATCGTACCCGAGCCTGCAGATAGCCGCGAGAGTAGGCCCCAGCGCTTCCAGCTCGGGCCCAAGCAAGGTTTTTCCGGGGTGCTCGGCCCCGAATAGAGTGCTCCAGGTGCCACTGTCCTCCCGGTGTGATGCCGCGTGCCACGATTTCATTGGGTGCCACTGGCCTCTGGCCAGTGTGAAGTCGGGGTGCCATGCCAACCTTGAAGCCCGGGTGCCATGCTCCTCTCGCGCAGCAGGAGGAGCATGCGAAGTGCAGCAAACGCTCGCCATTCTCATGCTTGTCCTGGCTCCGTGCTGCGCACTTCACCGGACAAGCATGGCACCCAGAGAAGATCCAACCCTTCACCGGGCGAGCTAGGCAATCAGTTCCTGGATCACTTTCCCCTTCGAGAGTGCCATGGGGCGGCCGATGGGGGTCTCGAGTTCCTGGGCATAATCAATTCCCAAAGCCGACAGAACCGTGGCGTGGATATCTTCCACCTCCACCGGCCGGGCGACATCCTTCAAACGATCTTTTTCGTCGAGTTTGGGCTCCGGGGCGGTCTCTCCGATCACACGTCCACCGGCAATTCCACCCCCGGCAATCGCCAGGCTAAATCCATGCGGCCAATGATCGCGTCCTTCCGCCGGATTAATCTGCGGTGTCCGCCCAAACTCGCCGCCACATAACACAAGTGTTTTATCCAGCAGCTTGCGCTCTCCTAAATGTTTCAGGAGCGAGGCGAAAGCAGGATCTAATATCTTTTTGTTGTTCATGCAAAAGTTATAATTATTGGCATGCGTATCCCAGCCGTCGAGCGTGATCTCAATACAACGGACCCCAACTTCCACCAGCTGTAAGGCAGCCAAACAACTTCGGCCAAACGGAGTATCTCCAAACTCCTCTTGTAAGGCTTGAGGGGCATCTTTCACATTAAATGCCTTGAGCTGCTCGGAGGTCATCATTTTCCGGGCCCCCTCAATTGCCGTGGCATGAAGTGTCCGCTTTTGATCGAGATCTTTCAGCCGGCCGCGAGCAAACTTCCCTTCCACCACCGATTGCAAATCGCTCATCCGCGCGAGATAGCGATCGTTCTCCACGCGAGGAATCACATCGGGGATGGTGTTGATGGGATCGGGACAGCGGAACGCGTCGAACTGATCCCCCAGATAGCCACCACGCGCACTGAACGTGTTGGGGAGGATGCTGATGTGCCGCGGGATTTCAACCTTGTCCGAAAGCTGATGACAAACAACCGCGCCGAGCGAAGGATGCACCACCGTCGGATCGGGACGCCAACCCGTTTTCACCGTGTAAGTGGCTCGCTCGTGATCCCCTTCTTTACTCACAATCGAGCGCACGAGCGAAACGTGCTGCATCTGATCGGCCAGTTGCTCAAGACCATCGGCAATCTCGATTCCTTTCGCCGCTGTCTTAATCGCTTTGGTGCTGCCGCCAATCTTCGTACCGGGATGTGGGTCGAAGGTTTCGAACTGACTCGGTCCCCCTTGCATCCACAGAACAATCACACTTTGGGCAGGTGCTTTCGGATCGCCAGCGGCATGCGCTAGGGCCAGTCGCTCGGCAAGTGGTGTCAGCCAGGTGAGCCCACCCAATCCGGCGACCTTCAGGAGCGAACGCCGCGAAAGATGATCACTGGAACCACAAGCGACGTCGTGAGGAGTGCACATAAGCCACCAACTAGGAAAATGGTGAAACGCGAAAAACAACTCGGCTTAATGGTTCCAACTGAACTCGGTGCTGTTGACCAGAATCCAGTAGATATCTTCCATCGCCGCGATCCGTGCTTGATTTCGTTTGCCCTGCAATTTTGCCGCGAAATGCGACCGCTCGTCCCCATCGGGATAGCGCGTGAAGAGGGCCAGATAAGCGGCTTCCACCGCCGCTTCGTCGCTGTGACCAAGCACCGCCATGCGCGTGGCGGCGTTCATCACAATGTTCTCGCCCGTCCGCTCTTTCACCAGCTCGCCGTTCATCATCAAGAGCCGCTGAGTGATGGTCCCACCCCGATCGGTGAACTCATCTTGCCCCATATCCCCATAACGCTCGACAAACTCGCGCGTCTGAAAAAACTTCACCAGCTGCGCGATCACATGCGAATCGGCGTTGATGGTGGAAGCCGAAGCAGACTGCACCAGCGAGCCAGCCACTTGTTCGGGGCGAAGTCGGCTGAGCGGGAACGAAGCCCACTGCTCGTCGTGCTTCTCGGTAATCTCGAAATCGGCGCGGCTGTCGCGCTGAAACGGCTCGCTCGCAGCGATCAGCCGAATCATCCGCTGCAGGTCATAGCCGTGGGCAATAAAGTCGTCGGCCAGCAGCTCCATCGCCGGAGGATATTTGCCATAGAGGGGCAGGTCGTCGATCGGTTCCATCAGCGCCCGGCCAAACATCAAGGCCCAAACCCGGTTGACCGTCGCCCGGGCAAACGCTTTGTTCTCAGGGTGCGTGATCCAGCGCGCCAGCTGCTCGCGGCGAGTTCCGTGCCCATCGACCAAATGCTGGGCAAAAGGAACTTTGGCCGGGATCAGTTCTTCCTTCTCGGCGTCGAGATACTTGTACTCATACTTCAGCTTGTTGTCGTTCTGCACTCCCGTGAGACCAACGCGTGCTTCCCCAAAGAACGCCGCCAGCTCATGAAAATTGGCCTGAGCACCACCATGCGGATTATGGCGTTCGCCGAGATTAATGGTCCCAAGCTTATCGTCGTGACATTGCAAACAATCGATCCGCATCCCTAAAAAGGCACGTGCGGTTTTACCAGCCAGTTTAATTTCATCCGGCTGATTATCGCGATTGGGATCCGACGTCGCAGTTACAAAATTAACTGCGGGCGAACCATTCCAAAGACCATTATCAGAAACCAATTGTCTTACAAGATCATCATAAGGTTTATTCTCGGCTAGATGCTCCGAGAGCCAGGTGACAAACAGACGGCGACGAAAGACCAAAAAGGGCCCCATATCGTTGCCGACATAAACCCGCGCCAAACGCTCGGCCCAGTAGTCGGCAAAGCGGCGATCTTCGAGCAGCCGCGAGACATACCATTCCACCCGCTGCTGCTCATCCACCTGCTCGAGCGCCCGGACTTCTTCGAGCGATGGAATCGTGCCAGTTAGCCCCAGCGAGAGTCGGCGGGCAATTGTGAAACTGTCGGCGGTCGGTGTCTTTTGGAGCCCCTGTTTTTTCCAGTGCTCCTCGAACTCTTGATTGAATCGCTCGAGCACGACACCCCAGTCTTGAGGCTCGCGCGAGCTGAAAAATCGCCCCGAGCGTGCAGCGGAAGCAGGGTCGGCGGAGGAATCGGCTCCCGGCTTGGCAGCGGCTGCTGTTGGCTGCGAGGAACTGACGCTCCGGACCTGAAATCGGCTGGGGGCAAACGACTGCGGCGTGCTGATCCGATCCTGACGGAGAATCTCGCGCCCCACCAGCGCAACGCCCAGCAAGCAAAGTGCGACAAACAGTAGGTTGCGTGCCCAAAGCATGGGAGGGACCTCACCCGTGTGGCTTGACGATGGAACCGCTGACCGCCGTGTATCTTACGACAATTGCCTCGCTCGCGACGAATACATTACCCACCAAGTGACGCGGAAGTTTCCAAAGCGAGAATCTTCATCGAGCCACCCGCTTTCTCCCTCCGCAAGGCCCGCCCAGCAGCTCCAGATTGCCAAAAACTTTGGACAAAAACCTTGGAACTTGCTGCGATTGCGCCAGGTATTGGTTCGTGACGACTTGGCGGAGCCCCATTTGCTTGGGTGCAGCTCCAAGGGCTGCTATCGTGGGGGATGCGAGGCGGAAACTGGAAGAGAGGCCGAGATGAGCGGTTCGCGACGTTCCACCGACGATGCTATCGAGCAGGTGCTCGACCGCGCGCTGGAAGCCGAACTCGTCGGCCCGCCAGCGACTCCCCCCAAACAGCTCCCCTTCCTGGCCATCGATCTCCTGGACGACGAGTCGGCCACCGACAAAAGCTCGGGCCCCGATGAAGTTACCCCCGAAGAGATTGTCGAGCCAATCGCGGTCGAATCGGCACTCGTTAGCGAAAAGAGCCCTCCCGAAAAACTGCCTGGGGCGATTGTCGCCGAGGCGGTCGGGCCGATTCAGCTGATCTGGCCGAAAAGCTGGCCAATGAAGATCTGGTACGGCCTCTGTTTTGGGCTCGAATCCCTCTTCGGCGTGGCGAGCGTGGTGGTCTTCCTCGCGTTTGCATCAGCCATTCCGGTCGTGCAGTTTGTCAGCCTCGGCTACCTGCTGGAAGCGAGTGGACGGGTCGCCCGGACTGGTAAGCTCCGCGATGGCTTCATCGACACCCATCTGTTTGCCCGCATCGGCAGTGTGGTGGCCGGGACGTGGCTGATGCTGCTGCCGCTGCGATTTTTGTCAGACCTGGCCTATTCCGCCGCGCTGATCGATCCCGATGGCCCCGCCACCCGCGCGTGGCGTTTGGGCCTGCTCGTCGCCACCGTGCTGATGGTCGGGCACATCGTGCTGGCGTGGTACAGCGGCGGTCGGCTGCGACACTTCTTCTGGCCACTCCTCGCGCCGTTTCAGCTCGGCATGCGGCTGATGTTTGGGGGCATTGTCGGCCCGCTGGTCCGCCCCGCTGTCGAGTACCTCTCCCCCCATCTCGCCGCCGACCTGTATGTCCCCCGGCCCCTCTCGGAGTGGTTTCCGCCAGCGATTTTGTGGAGCGGACTGTGGCGCGGCAAGGTTTATGCAGAAGCCCGTGACAGCGTGTGGGATTTTGTCCGCGCGCTCGAATTGCCACACTACTTCATGCTGGGACTCAAAGGCTTTCTCGGCGCACTGGCGTGGCTGGCAATACCCGGCCTGCTGATGATGGCCGGCACCACGCTTCCGAGCGTCGCCGGTTTTCTGCTCGGATGGCTCGGCGCGCTGCTGATGGCCACCGTGGTCCTCTACCTGCCGTTCCTGCAAACCAACCTGGCCGCGACCAATCGCTTCTGGACCGTGTTTGATCTGCGGCTCGTCCGGCAGCAGTTTCGCCGCGCACCCATTGCGTTTTGGCTCTCGCTGGCCATCACGCTCCTGTTTGCCATTCCGCTCTACTTGCTGACGATCGAATACACCCCGCGCGAGCTCACCTGGCTACCGAGCCTGGTGTTTGTGGTCTTCATCTACCCCGCGCGACTCCTCACCGGATGGGCAGTCGGACGGGCCGAAAAACGAGAACAGCCCCGCTTTTTCCTCGTCCGCTGGATGGCCCGCCTGGCCGCGATTCCGATCGTGCTGTGGTACGTGCTGATCGTCTTCATCACGCAGTTCACCAGCTGGCACGGCGCCGCGAGTTTGCTCGAACAGCACGCCTTCCTCGTCCCCGTCCCCCTCCTCGGCCTCTAAGATCCCACCTCACTGCTCTCCCCTCAACCTTCATCCCCACTTCCCTGGCTCCCATCCTAGCCCGACGAAGTCCTTTACCTGGGTGCCATGCTTGCCCGACGAAGTGCTTCGCACGCAGGAGGACAAGCATGCGAACCGGGCGGCATCGCTTAGCAAACGTTTTATCTCTGCGTCTAACGACTTGCTCGACGAAGTATTACGGTTCAACTTCAACCAAGCGAAGGACGAATTCGTCTCCAATCTGAGCAGATTCGTGGAGCCATTCGGCATGCCCACCTGTCGACGCATCGCGTCCTCGCGCGTCCAACCAAATGGGGTCGCTTGGATTTCTGATCGTAAGCGTGACGGTGACCATACCATCGACCAACCCTGCGGCTGCCAACTTCTCACCGTTCCGCCAAATCTCAATCGCCTTCATGGGGCACCCTGGGAGGGGTAACGATCTGCATCGCCGAACGACAAAGCTCAGCCGCCATCATCAAACGGCCGGGTGGCACTGCTGGCTTGTCCAGCAGTGTGAATTTCTATAAGCCCTTGAGCTGCGGCGTGCACAAACACTCCGAGGATTATGACATGGATCGGTAGACGGACTACTACAAGATGGTCCAAGTGAACCTCTAGCTATGCATTTTCCGACTTTCCACGAAGCGGAAAGGTAGCGACGTACAAATTCTCGACCTGCGCTCGGGCCCAAGGTGTTCGTCGCAAAAACTTCAGGCTAGATTTCACCGAGGGATCATTCTTGAAGCAATTAATATTGATATGAAGGCCAAGATTTTCCCAGCCATAGTGATCAACAAGCCTCACGACGACACTCTCAAGCGTGACTCCGTGCAAGGGATTATTCGGCTGCTTGCCATTCATACCGGATGTACTCCCTTAGGCTCGATGATTACTGAATGCATAACGACGGCAGAAAATGGAATGGCCGCCCCAAACTAGGACTTCGAATCTCGGATCACAGGCAGTTCTGGTTCACCGCATGCTTCTGCCACGTCTTTGCCTTCTGTGGAGCTGTATTTTATCTCGAAGAAGGTAGGTCCGGTTCCACCGGACAAGATAATGCGAGGTTTGGCCAAAACTGGGTTGAGCTGCTTCGAGCACAGGCACCCGGTGAGAGAATGGCTAGATCAACTCCTGTCAGGTCCCTGAGAGGGGACCTGACCTACAAGTCTTCTGCAACGTCTTTGCCTGCAGTGGAGATGTATTTTACCTCGAAGCCCTGAAAGAGCCATGGAAGCCCTCGGGAGCTTGCGACATCAAACTGCTTGGGCGTTTCGACTGTGAGCACGATCCTATCCATGTGGTACCAGCCCAACTGTACGTTCGACATATCCACGCCAAGTGTTGCCAAATGACGCTGCAATAGCTCGCAGTATGGTTGAGCATCATCGGCGAATCGATGGCTTTGTGACGGATGGCACCCTTGATGGATTGCCTGCTGAACGTCAGGTGACAGCGTACCAACGTGTTTTGCGTACAAGTGACGCCGAAGCTCTCCATATTGCCGAATGTATTTGTCACGAAGTATCGGATCGGGTTCCTTGATGAACTCCAGCGGAACGTTTTCGCCAGTCATCCAGTCCTCGATGGAGTCGTATTGCAAGTGTGCAGTGCCGATGTCCCATCGGCCTGCTGATTCGGTCTGGGGCTGACCGAGAAGCTGTCGAATCATGGCGATGAATTTTCGAAACACGATCCGTTTCACGTAGGTTCGATTTAGAGACAGAACCAATAGACAGAACTCCACCAACTCCACACACAAACTATTCTGCAGTTCGAGGGTGGGGAGTCAACGAAATACCAGCGAGACACAGACTTGCTACGTGGATGGCGGCCTAGTGTGTTGTCAGGTATGCACTTACCTGAACTTCAGGACGAGTAGGCCAATCGCGCAGAAGACCACACCGCCGATCAGGGGTGGAAGTCCCATCAAGACTAGCTGCATCCCCATTTCGCGATTCTCGGAAACGCCCACGTCGGCCAGAACGCCAAGAAACCCGAGAACAGCAAACCCCAAGAGGGGCAAGGAGATCAACATGCTGATCGCTCCCAGAGCGAGCAGGATGAAACTCAGGGTACGCATCGCCCTACCTCCCACGGGATTTTCCCGCCAATGTTCACCGGTGCTAGTCAGCCGCCGAACGAATCGTAGACCGAACTCCGCAATTTCCAAGCCTGAGATTTTTCTGCAGATTGCGGGCCGGGAGTCAATGAAATGCGCGAAGAGACGCCAGGTGGGGTGAGTGGATGGCGGGTTGGTGCGCTGTCAGGTACGGAGTACCTGACCTACGAGATGGGCCTGCTGACACGCGGGCTTCAGCATGCTCCTGCTGCTGGCGCGACAGGAGCATGGCACCCAGTTCTGGAGCATGGCACCCGGCTAGTTTATGTTGACTCAATGGCGGGGAGATGAACCCGGCGAAAGAATGGCTAGATCAACTCCCGTCAGGTCCCTGAGAGGGGACCTGACCTACGGGACTAGCCTCTAATCTCTAATCTCTAGCCCCTAGCCTCTGCTTCTGGGGCACTAGGCTGCGCCGCGACCGCGAGATTCGCTGGCATCTTCGTCCGCTGGTGGAGCGGCGAGTTTGAGGGTGGCCTTGCGCGAGATACGTCGTTCTTGCACGTAGCCTCGTTTGCCGGTGACGAAAAATTCGTGCATCGCGGCGGCAGGTCCGGTCGGGAAATCGCGCTGCAGGATCTCGAGCACTTCGCTCCAGCGGAGTCCCTGGCGATAGATCACACGATAGGCGGTTTTGAGCTGCAGCATTTCGTCGGCGGTGTAGCCATTGCGACGGATGCCAACTTTATTGAGTCCGACAACTTCGGGAGCGCCACCACCTTCGACGAGCACGAACGGGGGCACATCCTGGGTCACCTTGGCGAGGCCACCCACCATGGCCAATTTTCCGACGCGGCAGAATTGGTGAATCGCAACGCCACCGGAGATGTAGGCGCGATCTTCGACCTGTACATGCCCGGCGAGCATGGCGTTGTTGACGATGATGGTGTTGTTGCCGACGGTGCAATCGTGAGCGACGTGCACTCCGACCATCATGAGATTGTTGTTGCCGATCGTGGTTTTGGCATCGTTGGCATAGCCACGATGAACCGTCGCGTTTTCGCGAATCCGGTTGTTGTCGCCGATGATGAGCACACCTCCGGGATCGAGGACGTGCACATGTTGGGCGCGGCCGCCGAGGACGGTCCCTTCGCCGATTTCGTTTTGACGTCCGAGAGAAGTGCGACTTTTGACGACCACGCGACTTTCGAGCGTGCAGCCGTCGCCAATCACCACCCCTTTCTCGATAACGCAAAACGGGCCGATCGTCACGTCAGCACCGATTTCGGCGCTGCTGTCGACTACAGCCGTTGGGTGAATGTTGGCCACGATTGAATCTCGCGTGCCACAGCGGTGCATCATGCTGCTGCGGACTTGGGTCTGGATCCGTCCATCTGCCGCCAACTTGGCGAGCCATCACACACCGATTAGGTCCTAGCAACTGAATCGGCTTTTGACGGCTGTGCACTTTGGCAGGCGGGGTGGGATTATGCTCATTTTGCCAATCGTGTCGACATCGATTTTGGCAAGATATTCGGATTAGCCTCCGGCGCGAGCGGGAATGCATGGAAAAAGCATTGCTAGCGTCGACTTGCGACTGACGTGGAGGGTGAAGAAGGTCGAGGCTAGCGGTGCTATCACGCGCCACACGAATGCTGGGGCGAGGCTAGCTCGACGAAGTGCACACGGGAGCAAGTATTACTTCGTATATCGGTTAATGTCACCCTCAGCTGCGATTCACACTGCTGGACAAGCCAGCAGTGCCACCCCGTTTTGCCTAACATTGATTGCTCGATGAAGTAGTAGGACAAGCCGGAGAATAGGAAGCATGAGCCAAGCTTCGCATGCTCCTCCTGCTGCGCGAGAGGAGCATGGCACCCCTTTGACGAACCAAGGAGCTGCTAGCTGGGTGCCATGCTTGCCCGACGAAGTGCCATGGGCACGGAGGAGGACAAGCATGCTGAGGACAAGTTAGCTGCGAGAAAGCCCGCTGTGGCAGGTCGCATGCTCCTCCTGCTGCGCGAGAGGAGCATGGCACCCCGAGCCGGGCAAAGAGGAGCATCGCACCCGTACTTCGTGACAGGAGCATGGCACCTGAGAGCAGGCACCTTGCGGCGAGGTTGTCAGCGTGGAAGAGTGGCCTGCGGCATCACGGCGTGCAGAGCGCAGCGATTTGCCTGGGGATATAGAGAATGCCGATGGGAGCGCGGCCGAGCTTAGCGACTGCGTTCGAGGAGGCGGCGTTCGTCGACGAGGAAGATCTCGCCGGTGTCGAGGTCCTTGAGGCCACGCATCTTGATTCGGGAAGGCTCTTGAAAGCGTTCCATGCGGCGATGCGAAACAAGCAGCTCGCGGAACCGAGCAGGGTCGACGATGCTACGAGCAACCACTGCCGCCGTAGTGGGCGACGAACCATCCAGCAGTTCTGGTAGTGTTAGGTTCATGGTGGAGGGTCTCATTTTGAAGGTTTCGCGAATTTCGATGCCCAGATTGTAGACGGTCGGGCTCGGCGAGCAAAACCCCCTCGTCACCAAATTCGTCCTAAGTATATTCCTGGAAAATACTTTACGACGAAAAATTTCTATCCGCTGGGGGTGGCTATCGTGTCGCTAGCGGTGCTATCTCGTGCGTAGGCGTTACATCTTACCGTCGCGAGGCTTCGGAGAGGCTGTGGCGGGGTGCTGCAGGGGTGGCGAGTCGGACAGCAGCGCAGGTTGGCAATGAGCGCGCGAAGGGGGCGGAGCGGTTTGGGGGCCGAACTCGCGAGCCGATGGGGGATCGGCAGTGGGGCAATTCCGGCGGAGGGGCGCGCGCCGACTTGCGCCAGCGCGCGCTGGCTGCGCGGCGGCCAGCGAAATCCCCTTAAACGGCACACGTCGACACGCGCGAGCGCGCGCTGGTCGCGCGGAAACCAGCAGGAGATGGCCACTCGCTGCAGGCACGATAATCGGTCCCGTCGGGCACCTGTTTCGCCGCTGAAATCCTGCGGCCGGCCGCAGCGAACATCGCTTGCGGCGATGCGCAAAATGCCTCGAAAACTACAAATGTCGAAATGTTGATCCAACGTGGAGGCCGATGACCTAGGCTAGACGCCTTGCATACTCGCGCACCAAGGGGCAGTTTTGGGGTGAGGGTATGCCAGGCGTTTTTTCGTAGACGCAACTCGCTAAAATCGAAGCTTGGCGAAAGAGGCTCGATTCTTTTAGTTCGGCGAGATCTTGCGATGGCTCAGCGTTCGGCGGAAGAGCACCTGATCGACCTCGAAATCTTGATCACGCATCTCGACCGGAAGGTGGAGGTCCTCTCGCAGGTGGTGCGGGAGCAAGCCGAGCAAATCGATCGGCTGCAGCGAGCCCTGACGCGTCAAGCGGCCCAATCTTCCGCAAGTGCTAGCATGCTCGATAGTTCGGGCGATGACGCCGCCGAGGATTCTCAGCCTGAGAACTTCTGACTTCAATTTTGAGACAGAAATGCAATCGCGGAAAGCTGTCGCCGCAGGCCGCAAAGTCAGCAAGCCGAAGATACGACGTACCTTAGGGCGCAAAGTTGCGACTTTTCATTACGCACGGCACAGTCGTTGCTGTTTCCCCCTAGCGTGTTGCCAGCAGCAATGACGCTGGTGCTTTCGCTTTGAAAGCCGCTGGCAAAAACGAGCCGCTATCGAGGTCGCCAAGGATCGGCGAGTGCCTGGTAGTGAGTGTTACCAAGGAAGGGGTGCTCTAGTGCGTCTCAATCCCATTCGTTTTTTCTCGGCCACGATTGTGGAAGTGCTTGGGGCTTTGGCTCTGGTGTGGATGCTGCCCCAAGTGGACTGGCAGCGCTGGACCAGCGAACTCGATCGGCTGGTTCCCCAAGCTGCTGCCCAAACGACCGCCGGCCCGAATGCCCCCGAGGCGTCGAACTGGTTTCAGCTTCCGGCGGTTCCCGCAACAGTTCAAACTACGGTCGACCGCAGCTATACCGGCCCGGCCTTTCCAGCTCCCACTGGCAGCGACCCGTGGTATGGAGAGGAGCCGATGACCGCCACCCCTTGGCAGGCTCCGAGCGAGCCACTCCCGCATTCGGTGGCGAGTCAGTATGAAGGCACCGGCACGATGGCTCGGGAGCAGTATGTCGAGCAGAAGCTCGATGGTGCAAGTCAGCGATTGCTCAACGGGATCACAGGCTATATCGACTCGGCCGCTTCTCAGATCCTGACGACCGAGGCGGCTGATCAAAAGCCTTCGCTCGCTCCTCAGCACCCCAGCGCTCAGAACGTGCCGAATGCTTGGCGCTACTAAGTGTGCCGAGCTTTATCGCGGTGTGGGAGGCGAGGCTGGCAAAAGACTCGCAGCTCCTGGAAATGGATTTTGCATGGCCGGGTCGGGAGTTCCCGCCGGGCGTAAAGGTGGTGGATCGAGCAGATGAACCGATACGGAATCGATCGATGCTTCACCGAGTCCCGTGAGAGCAAACGTGAGAGTCAGCTGTCCGTTATCAGGTACGCTGCGATAGAGCGTGAACTCGCGCCAACCTTGTGTCAGACGAATGCGATCACCCAGTTCAGGACCACCGATCGAATCGAACACATGCAGGCCGTCGGCTGTTCCTGTGAGTCGCGCCGGAACATTCACCCAGCCATGCACGCGCACAATCTGTCCCATTCGAACAGGCACGGGACTGCTGGTGATCCAAACCGGTGGTCGCTCAAGAACAGCGGGTGCTTCTTTCGGATTGGCAACCCAAGCTGCTAAGCGAGTCGAGGACCGACCACTATGCGGCTCGCGCAGCGAGAGGGCGACGTCGGCATCAACGCCTGCAGGCAAGCGACGCTGTTGTCGCCAACCTGCTTCGAGCATCACCGCCAGATTTTCCATGTCACCAGCCGCTAAATAGTTCGGCGAAAATGTGCCGCGACGAATTCGCTCGGCGACACTCCAGTGCAATGGCAACGTCGTAAAGCGGCCAATGCAAGGGCTCGCGGCGGGCGAGGGAAATGCTGCAGCGGTTTGCTCCCAGTGGCCACGTCGCACACGTGCAAGTAGCGATTCGGCCCGCGCACTAAAGCGGTGGACTTCGCTGTAGTTCGCCGATTCATGCATCCGACGCGCTTGTTCTAAGTTGCTGCGTGCTTCGTCGAGCCGCTGCGTCGAACCTTCGAGCGGATGCGAGCGGATTGCCAGTTCGCGATCGATATTCACCGTGGTCGCATGCCGACGAACCGCCATGTCGTAACGCAGTCGGGCCACTTCCTGCTGACTTTGTGCGAGCGTTCGCTGCAAGTGATGCACCACGAGCGGATCTTGGGTCAGCACCACCGCCGTCGCAATTCCGGCATCTTCGATCGTGATTCGAGTGCCGCCACTTCCGGGCGTGGCGCGAAGTTGCTTCAGCCCCGCCATGGTGATTTGGTAAGCACGATCGGAAATCGGAACGCCTGGAACCACGAGCGAAATCGGGGTACTAGGTGGTGGCGCAGCGACATACTGCTGATGCGAGGCATGACGCGTGATCAGCAAAAGTTTCGAGCGCTCGGTTTGCAGCACACTCACTTGCACACTGGGATCGAACGAAATCATGTCGTCGACCAGCGAACCACCCGCGACCCATGGTTCGAGCATTGCGAGTTCGTGATTGAGCAGTTTGAGTGTGTCGGTTCGCAGTCCGGCTGAGATCGTATCGATGGCCAGCGGCGCGTTGGATTGAAACACCAGCCCCTTCATCCCTGCCGAAAGCGCGGCATAAACTTGCAGTCGAAGCTGATCGGGATCGGGATCATCTTCCGCTCGCGCCGAAGCCGAGAATGCTCGTAGTTGTTCATCAAGCTTGGTCGACGACTGCATGGCAATGCCGGCCCACATCGGTGTTCCCGGTCGGGCAATGCGTGGACGACTCGAAAGCCACGAGCGATACGACATCAACTCGACCGTGCTGCCAAGCAGTGGTTGATCGACCTGCAAAATACCTGCGATTCGGCTGTAGGCTGCAAGCTGACAATCGGCTGAACAAACGATCGGACGATTCATCCGATCATTGCGCCGCAGTTCCACCGCCAAATCTTCCGTGGCTCGCACGTCGGCATCGCCCAGTCGACTTCCTAAACTCCAAGCGATGATTCGATCGAAGTCATCGCTACTAGCGGCCATGTCTCCATAAGGTGGTGGCGCGATAATCCACATCTCGAGCCGACGGGCCTCTTTGATCAGTTGCGACGATGGGGACGAGGTGAGCTTGATGGTGTTAAAGCCCAACGATCGCAGCCACTCGAGTGGCTCGCCTTGATACTGAATCGCGCGGACCATGAACGGCCGATTCGCCACCGTGAGGATCGAACCTTCGAGCTGCGGCGCCTTTTGAGCGACACGCACTGCCGAGCCATCGGAGTCCGACGTTTGTCCGTTGCTACGGGAGTTCACCGAGCTGGTGTTGCCGCCATCCGCCGCCGGTGCTTCGTCGATGTTCACATAGCCCGCGATCTCGAGATCGTCGAACCACAGCTGTGTTTCGCCAGGACCGGTGTAAGTATTCAGCACCAGCAGATCGGCATAAGCGCCACGCATATCCACTTCGCGACCAAACTGCGTGCGGAGCACCACCGCTTCGCGCTGCAGCAGCGTGAGGGGTGTCGGCACAGTCAGTTGCTGCCAGTTGCCAACGTCGGTGTAGGCATCGCCCCGCAGCAGCGCGGTGAGAGGCTGTCCCGAACCGGGATCGATCGAGCGTGGCAGCACCACGCGAAGCATTAGCCGTACATTGGCTCGGTCGCATTTCACCCACATACTGGGCGCTAGTTCGGCAATCACACCGCAGCGACCAATCGAGCGGGTCATGTAGACATAGGTGCCGTTGCCAATCGACAGCCGCGAATACTCGCTGGCGTTCCCGCCATGCGCTTGCCCGAGTGCACGCTGCTGAGCCAGCACTTTCACGCCGCAATCGGCTTCGGCGAGTCGCCACGTTGGCTCGGGCCCTTCAAAACTATCTCGCAGCTGAGCATTCGCCCCAGCCGAGAAGACGAGCAGAGTCGCCGTAACCACTGCTGAGACAAGCACTTCGCGCACGCATCTTCCGCCCGGAAGCTGGTGGATTCGAGTTGTGCAGTGATTCGGCATGAGTCTCGGCGTCGATCTGCTTCAGCTAGTTATCAACTGGATGTTGTCCAAAAACGACAATCGGGGCACCCGCGCGCATTTCGCTCTAAAGTCGCCTGTTAGCAACGTTTGCGAAAATTTTCCAGACCGACTGTGGCAAAATCTCCACAACCACCCAGCCCGCAAAGTTTGCCAAATATTTGACGCAAACGTCGAAGGCACTTAGAGTTACGCCCTAACTGGCCAATCCCTGTGCCAACTCTGGCACAAGGTTCGCTTTCTTACCTAAGCATTCATCGGCCACTAACGGAGACGCAACCAATGACCACGACACCACACATCGCTGCCACTTCGAACGACGAACTTCCTAAGGACGTAGCTGAACTGGCTGCTGCCGTCGCTTCGCTCCCCGCTGAGGTCCGTTCGAAGCTCGAACCGCTGATGTTTCGCGTGGTTGATAGCACCAAGCGTCGCCGTCGCATCCTGAATCTCGTGCAGGAAGCCTTGAGCCAGCTGCGGCTCGACATGAAGTATCTGGTGTTCGATCTCGAAGCGACCCGCCGCGAGCGAGATGCCCTGCGAAACAGTGGCGACGACACCCAAGGTCGTGGCCAGTAGTCTCGAACTCTTGCAGCGATGCGACTTTCGAGCAATTCAGCCGGTCTTTATCCCACCTTCGGCGACCGGCTGTTGCCCGCACCTAACCAGCACTGCGGGCCCTATTTCTTTCGCAAAAACAACCTGCCTGCTAGACGATCTTCACGCGCTCTGCACCGAGATGAAGTAAACTAACCCAAGCGTGGGAAGTGCGGCGCGATTGCTACCCTTGGGAATGTTGCGTAGCATGGCCTCCAGGGGGGTGCTGCCTGCTCTCCCCTGCCCCTCGGTTGCCAATCCACTTTGGCAGTCGACGACTGTCAGCCAACGAGTCATCTACTAGCGACAGACAGGTTCATGTCGGACGTTACCGCAGAAAAACTCGGCCAGCGGATTCTCGATTCCGCGCTCCTCGAGTCTCGCCAGATCGAAACGGTCTGGGCGGAACTCGGAACGCGCGAAGTCACCCTCGAGCAATTCACCAGCTTACTTCTGCGGCGCGAGCTCCTGACGAACTACCAGCTCGACCGGCTCCTCAAGGGAGAACGAGGGGGCTATTTCTACGGCGAGTATCGCGTGCTGTATCTGGTCGGCACGGGGACTTTTGCTCGCGTCTATCGGGCGGTGCACAAACAAACCGGTCGCGTGGTGGCAGTGAAGGTCTTGCGCAAACGATTCCGCGAAAGCGCCGAATCGACCGAGCAGTTCCTTCGCGAAGGCCAAGTCGGTGTGCAACTCCGACACCCCAGCATCGTGCCGATTTATGAAGTGAACTCGATCCCCTCCCCATACCTCGTGATGGAGTTCGTCGAAGGCCGAAACTTGCGCGAGTTCACGCGTGTACGCAAAAAACTCGAGCCGCTCGAAGCGCTCCGCCTTACGATCGACATCGTAGCGGGTTTGGCCTACGCCTTTGAAAAAGGGATGACCCACCGCGACATCAAAATGTCGAACATCCTGGTCACCAGCCGCGGCAAAGCCAAGATCGTGGACTTTGGTCTTGCCGGCCTCAGCGCGGCGGCCACCGCCTCGGGCAAAGACGACGAACTCACCAATCCACGCACCATCGACTACGCCGGTCTCGAGCGCGCTTCTGGGGTCCGCAACAACGACCCACGGAGCGATCTCTATTTCACCGGCACCATTCTTTACAACATGCTGACCGGCCAGCCTCCGCTGGCAGAAACGCGCGATCGCATCCAGCGTCTCAGCCTCACTCGCTTCCAGTCGATCAAGCCAGTCCTCATGCTCGAGCCGAACCTGCCTCGGCGTTTGGCTTCGTTCGTTCAGCGATCGATCGAGCTCAGTCCTGAACGTCGATTCAGCTCCGCGCAGGAAATGCTCGAAGAAGCCAAACGCGTATTGCTTCACCTTGAAGCGGGCGACACGGGTGATGCCGATGCCGTGGCAGCCAGCGACGCAGCAGCGGCGGCCGAAGCAGCCAGACTTGCTGCCAAAGTCGACAAAAAAGTGGCGTCTGAAACTGAAGGGGCTTCGAAGACCCTGATGATCATCGAGTCGAAGATCGAAATGCAGGATGCCCTCCGCGAACGCCTGAAAAAGCATGGCTATCGCGTGCTGATCTTCAGCGACCCGATGCGTGCGATTCAGCGATTCAACGACGATCCGGTGAAGCCCGCCGATTGCGTGATTTTCAGCACCCCTGAACTGGGCAACTCGGCGCTAGAAGCGTTCAACATTTTTGGCATGAACGCCTCGAGCAAAGATGTCCCGGCGATCTTGTTTGTCGACCAGCGACAAACCTCGATTATCAAAAGTGCGAACATGGCGCCGCATCGACTCCTCCTGACGATGCCCCTGAAAGTGCGCGAACTACGCGAAACTTTGCTAAAACTGTTGCGCCCCGGCGCGACGATCGAGAACTAACTCTTTTTCGCGCCTCGGCTCCCACCCCACACTCTTGCCGAGGTTTCGCCGATGACGTCGCGCCAGCAGTTGCTCTCGCTTCTCTCGCTCGCAGCAGTTGCGATTTCGTCCCTTTGCGCCACGCCGATCTCTGCCGAAGATTGGCCGCGCTGGCGAGGCGTGCGAGCCGATGGCTCGTGGAATCCTCCCGCCAATCTCTATTCCAAGTTTCCCGAGGCTGGCCTGAAACAAACCTGGTCGGCCGAGATCGGGCCGGGCTATAGCGGCATCTCGGTTGTGGGAAATCGTCTCTACACCATGGATCGTCCCTGGCTTCAGCCAGCCTCGGACGACAAGAGCACCGTAGAAGAATCGCAGGCTGATAAAAACGCTCGCAAACCAGGAAACAATGAGCGCATCGTTTGTCTCGATAGCGAGACTGGCAAGCTGGTGTGGCAATTCTCGTACGAAGCTCCGTACGGCGATCTCGACTACGGCAAAGGACCGCGCTGCACACCCACCCTTCACGACGGACGCGTTTACACGCTCGGCAGCGTCGGACATTTCACCTGCGCCGACGCTGTCACTGGCAAACTCCTCTGGCAAAAAGATCTTGTCAAAGATCATGCCGCCAAGATTCCGATTTGGGGCTTCGCCGCCTCGGTGCTGATCGAAGAGAACATGGCCATCGTGCACGCAGGTCAACAGCCGGGAGGCTGCTACGTCGCCTACGATCGCATCACCGGGGCCGAGATTTGGCGCTCGCACGACGATCCCGCAGGCTACGCAACGCCGATCGTCATCGACCACGCCGCTCGCCGCGCGATGATCGCCTGGACTCCCGAACACATTGTCGCCATCGACATCAAAACGGGTGAACTCCTTTGGAAAGAGCCGTACAAAGTGACCTACGGCGTCTCGATCGCTACTCCGGTGGTGCATCAAGGGATCGTGCTCGTGTGTGGCTACTGGGAAGGAAGCAAAGCAATCAAACTCGGCACCGAAGCCCATCAGGCCGAACTCCTGTGGGAAGAAAATCGCTTCCTGCGCGGACTGATGTCCCCCCCGCTGGTGAAAGCAGGCCAGGTCTATTTGCTCGACAAACAGCATGGGGTGGTGAGTTTCAAAATCGATGTCGGCGAGAAAGTCTGGACCGACGAAAATAAACTCACACCTCGAGGAAGAAATCCGCATATCTCGCTCGTTTGGCTCGGCGATTCGAGCCGCGCCATCGCCCTCAATGCCGATGGCGAGCTACTGCTGGTCGAGCTGCGGCCCGATGGTTTCACCGAAATCAGCCGCACCAAAATCGTCGGAGAAACATGGGCCCATCCCGCCTTCGCTGGATCGCGCTGCTATGCCCGCGACGACGAAAAAATCGTCGCCGTCGAGCTTGTTCCTGAAGCCCCCCTACCCTGACGCAATCGGCTCGATCGCTTTACAATTTTCAGATTCGAAACGGTCTCCCTCCCACTGAAAACCAGCCCGAGGCAAAACGTGACGCACGTGGTGATTGATGGCCGCGCCATTGGCCGAGTAATCGAACTAGAGATTGCCGAGCAAGTGGCTGACTTCATCCAGAACAACGGCCGCGCTCCTTGCCTGGCCGCTGTGCTCGTCGGCGATGATCCCGCTAGCGCCGTCTACGTTAAAAACAAGCACCTCGCCTGCGAACGGGTGGGGATCGAAAGCAAACTCCACCGCCTAGCCGGAAGCACCTCCGAAGAAGAACTGCTCGACCTGATCGCGATGCTCAACGACGATCCCGCGATCAGCGGCATTCTGGTGCAGTTGCCACTCCCATCGCAAATTCGCAGCACCTACGTCCTCGACGCAGTGCACCCGCTCAAGGATGTCGACTGCTTCCATCCCGAAAACGTGGGGCTCCTTACCCAAGGTCGACCACGCTATCTCCCCTGCACGCCGCACGGCTGTTTGCAAATCTTGCATCGCACGGGACTTTCGGTCGCTGGCAAACATGTCGCGATCGTCGGACGAAGCGATATCGTCGGACGACCCCTCGCCACGCTGCTGTCGCAAAAAGATTCGCACCTCTCCCCCGAGATCTGCAACGCAACGGTCACGCTGCTGCATAGCCGAAGCAAGAACCTCGCCGCGATGACTCGCGAGGCCGACGTGCTGATCGCTGCCATCGGTAAGCCCAAATTCGTGACAGCCGACATGGTGAAACCGGGAGCAATTGTCATCGACGTTGGAATTAATCGCCTGCCGGAAGGGCTTTGCGGCGACGTCGACTTCGACAGCGTGGCACCCATCAGCAGCTACATCACGCCCGTTCCCAAGGGAGTCGGCCCCCTTACTATCACTATGCTGCTGCAAAACACGCTCGCAGCCGCTCGTGCCCAAATTGGCCTTTAGAGCGCAGCAAGCGAACGATTTACGCGAGCCAGCCCCGCTGGTTTCCCTGCATTTGCCAAAATTCTCCGCCTAACGCCCTAGGAAGTGAAATCTTTGGGCGCGGCTGGCGAATGCTCCTTGCGGGCGGTGTCAAACACCTATAATGGCACTCTTGGTTCGAGCTCACTCCTCCGACCGTTTTCGATTCTTCTGTTGGTTTGGATCTTTTCGACAAGCAAGGGTTACGTAAGCATGCTGAAGGACGCTGTGGAGCGATGGTCGATTTCTGAAGCCGCAGAACTCTATGACGTGCCGCGCTGGGGCAAAGGCTACTTTGGCATCAATGCCAAAGGGCACCTCACCGTGCATCCCACGAAAGATCCCAATCAATCGATCGACATGAAGGATCTGATCGACCGCCTGCAATTACGCGGCCTCGATCTTCCGATCCTGCTGCGCTTCAATGGTCTGCTGAAAGACCGCCTCCGCGAAATCCACGACGTCTTCGCGCAAGCCATTCGCGAACACGACTACAAAGGTCGCTACATCTGTGTTTACCCAATCAAGGTGAATCAGCAGCGCCACGTCGTGGAGCAAGTGGTTCAGTATGGCAAGCAGTACGGCTTCGGTCTCGAAGCTGGTAGCAAGCCCGAGATGCTCGCCGTCGTCGCCATGACCGACGCCGTCACGCCGATCATTTGCAACGGCTTCAAAGATGCCGAGTTCATCGAAATGGCGATGCTCGCGCAGAAGATCGGCCGCAACGTGATTCCGGTGGTCGAAAAGTTTACTGAACTCGATCTGATCCTCAAATATGCCGAAAAGGTGGGTGTTCGCCCGCAAATCGGCATGCGTATCAAGCTCGCCGCTCGTGGCAGTGGCCGCTGGCAATCAAGCGGCGGCTGGCGCAGCAAATTCGGTCTCACCGTCGGCGAAATCCTGCAAGCGATGGAAGAGCTCAAGAAGCGCGACATGCTCGACTGCTTCAAGCTGCTCCACTTCCACCTCGGCAGCCAAATCACCAACATCCGCCATGTGAAAGGTGCGATGACCGAAGCAGCTCGTGCCTACGCCGATCTGGTGAAAAAAGGTGCGGGACTCGAGTACCTCGACGTCGGTGGTGGTCTGGGTGTCGACTATGACGGCAGCCAAACCAACTTCGAATCGAGTGTGAACTACACGCTGCAAGAGTATGCCAACGACGTCGTCCACCACTTGCAAACGGTGCTCGATGAATCGGGTGTAAAACACCCGCACATCATTTCCGAAAGTGGACGCGCGGTTGCTGCATATCACGCGTGCCTGATCTTTGGCGTGCTGGGCGTAGCAGGCCAAGGCAACGGCGACGAGCAATCGCTCCTCGAACTCCCTCCCGATAGCGAACAGCCACTCGTCGACCTGGTCGAAGCGCACAAAAGTGTGACCGCTCGCAACTTGCTCGAGACCTACCACGACTCGATGCAAGCGATGGATGTCGCCATGACGCTGTTCAGCAGCGGCTATTTGTCGCTCGAATCTCGCGCGCTGGCTGAAAATCTGTTCTGGTCGATCTGCAAAAAGATCCGCCGCCTGACCGCGAACCTCGACTACATTCCCGAGGAACTCGAAGGGCTCGATCACCTGCTCAGCGACACGTATTTCTGCAACTTCTCGCTCTTTCAGTCGATGCCCGATAGCTGGGCAATCAAGCAGCTCTTCCCGGTGATGCCGATCCATCGCCTTGAAGAAAAGCCGACAAAGCATGCCGTGCTCGGTGATATCACGTGCGATAGCGATGGCAAGATGGACCAGTTCATCGACCGCCGCGACGTCAAACGAACCTTGCCGCTGCACGCCTATGATGGTTCACCGTACTACCTCGGTACGTTCCTCATCGGAGCCTATCAAGAGATTCTCGGTGACCTGCACAACCTGTTCGGCGACACCAACACGGTGCACGTCGATCTAAGCCCCAACGGCGATGTGATCCTCGAAGCAATCGTCAAAGGTGATACCGTTCGCGAAGTGCTCGATTACGTGGAATTTGATCACGGCGACCTGATCACGCGGCTGCAAACCGCTGTTGAAACCGCTGTCCGTGAAGGCCTGCTCGACTACCAAGAAGCGGGACGCTTCCTGAAGTTCTACGAGGATGGCCTGAACGGCTATACCTACCTCGAAGAGCCAGGTGACTGATCCCACACAATTCTTCGATGCGAAATCACCCCGCTGCGGCGAATTAAAATCGCGGATCAAAAACATCGAAGCCCGAGTCGTCAAAAGCTCGGGCTTTTTCGTGCGCTATTCGCCCGAAACAACTACAGATCGAACTCGACCCCCTGGGCCAGTGGCAACGTGGTGCCGTAGTTGATCGTGCAGGTTTGGCGACGCATGTAAGCCTTCCAACTGTCGCTCCCTGCTTCGCGTCCGCCACCCGTTTCCTTTTCGCCGCCGAAAGCGCCGCCGATCTCTGCGCCGCTAGTGCCGATGTTGACGTTCGCGATCCCACAATCGCTTCCGCGCGACGACAAGAACCTTTCAGCCTCGCGCAAATCACTAGTGAAGATGCTACTGGCAAGTCCCTGCGGCACTCCATTGTGAATTTCAATCGCCTCCTCGAGTTCCTCATAGCCGACGACATACAAAATCGGCGCGAAGGTCTCGCGGAGCATCACCGATGTTTGCGCTGGCATGCGAATGATGGTGGGCTCCACATAATTACCCGGCCGATGCAGGTGCGATCCCCCAACAAGCACTTCCCCCCCTTCGCGCCGCGCATCTTCGATCGCTTGGAGGTAGCTATCGACAGCCGCCTGGTTCACGAGCGGTCCGACGAGAACACCTTCCTCCCACGGATTACCGATGCGAATCGATCGATACGCCTCGACTAGCGAGGAGACAAGCTCAGCCTCAATCGACCGATGAACAATCAGTCGCCGCAGCGACGTGCAGCGCTGTCCCGCCGTTCCAACCGCAGCAAACAGAATCGCGCGGCGAGCAAGATCGAGCGTTGCCGACGGTGCGACCACCAGTCCGTTGTTACCGCCAAGTTCCAGGAGCGATCGGCCGAGTCGCATGGCCACCGTCGCGGCGACACTTCGCCCCATCTCGGTGCTACCGGTCGCGGAAATCAGCGGCAGCCGCTCATCGCTGGCCAGTTTCATACCGAGATCAGCTCCGCCAAGAGCCAAGGTCGATGCTCCAGCAAGATCATGCTGTGCGAGCACTTTGGCGACGATCTGCTGCACTGCAATCGAGCAGAGTGGTGTGATGGGGGACGGCTTCCAAACCACAGGATCGCCGCAGACAAGGGCCAGCATCGCGTTCCACGCCCACACGGCAACAGGAAAGTTGAACGCTGTGATGACACCGATCGGACCGAGTGGATGCCACTGCTCGAGGAGTCGATGGTCGGGGCGTTCGCTCGCAATCGTCAGACCGCAAAGTTGCCGCGAAAGACCGACCGCGTAGTCGGCCATGTCGATCATTTCCTGCACTTCCCCGCGTGCTTCGCTGGTGATCTTCCCCGCTTCGAGGGTGACAAGCAACGCCAGCGATTCTTTGTGAAGCCGCAGTTGATTTCCGATCTCGCGGACAATTCCCCCTCGCGCAGGAGCTGGCATACTTCGCAGACGATCAAACGCTTCTACTGAGGCATCGATCGACTGCTGGAGATCGTCGAGCGAACTTAGTGAAATGGCCGCAAGAGGCGAGTCGTCGGCCGGAGAATGTTTCACGATTGTTTCGCGGCGAGCATGCTGCATCCAGTCGCGCGCAAAGCTTCCGCTGTAGCTCGCGCCGCTCGGTCGCAGTTCGAGCGCCGCGACCGCTTGTTCGAGCAGTTGGGCGGTGGTGGTCATTGTTTTCATGCTTTCTCAAGAGGTCTGGCAGGGCACAAGGCTGACTACAGATGCAGCAGCACATCGCGCAAGATCTCGATTGCGATATCGACCTGCCGACGTGTAATCACCAGCGGAGGAGAGAAGCGAATCGTCGAGTCTCCGCACCCCAGGAGCAAGAGCCCTCGCTGAAACGCCCCTTGCACCACCGCATCGCGCACTTTGGGAATCGGCAAGCGCGACTCACGATTCTCGACCAGTTGCATGCCGATCATCAGCCCGATTCCTCTCACATCACCAATGATGGCAAACTCGCTCGCCAGTTCCGAGAGTTTTGCCCGCAGATACTCGCCGACATCGGTGGCATTTTGCAGTAGCGATTCCTCGAGTAGATCGAGGGTTGCCAGTGCAGCTGCACACGACAGCGGATTGCCCCCAAACGTGCTGGCGTGCGAGCCAGGGGGCCAGTTCATCACCTGCTGACTCGCCACGATCGCGCCGAGTGGCAGTCCCGAGGCAATTCCTTTCGCTAGGCAAACAATATCGGGCGTGACTCCAAAATGTTCCATCGCGAGCATCTTGCCAGTTCGTCCCATTCCCGACTGAACTTCGTCGGCGATGAGCAAGATGCCATGCTGGCGGGTGATGTCGCGCAGGTCGCGGAGGAAATGAGCTGGGGGAACTACGTAGCCACCTTCGCCTTGAATCGGCTCCACCACTACTGCCGCAACTTCTGTCGGCGCGACGGTGCGCGCAAAGAGTTGCTCGAGCTGCTCAAGCGATTTACCACAGCAGAGCGAGGCATCGGCAGTGCGGCGCACACAGCGATAGCAGCTCGGATACTCGATGTGATGCACCCCAGGAACAAGCGGTCCAAAACCGGCACGCTGAATCACCTTACTGCCGGTGAGCGACAAGGCTCCGAGTGTTCGTCCATGAAATCCGCCGAAGAAAGCAATCATTTGCGTCCGCTTCGTGTGGTAGCGAGCGAGTTTGATCGCCGCCTCCACCGCTTCTGCTCCACTATTGGTGAAGAAGACCCGGTTGTTCTCACCATTGGGCAATAAAGCAGCCAACCGATTTGCAAGTGTTCCTTGCACCTCGTAGTAGAAATCGGTCCCCGACATGTGGAGCAGACGCGACGCCTGCTCGGTGATCGCTTCCACAACACGGGGGTGACAATGCCCTGTACTGCAGACCGCAATGCCCGCCGTGAAATCGAGAAAGCGATTTCCGTCGACATCCTGCATCATGGCGCCGCGAGCACGATCAACCACCAGCGGATAGACACGTGTGTAGGAAGAAGAAGTGGCACGCTCGTCGCGGGCGATTAGTTCGGCGGCGCGAGGACCTGGCAGAGACGTAATGATCGAGGGCTCGAGTTGAGCCAGGGGTGGTGCGTGCATGAGCTGCATCCTTTCCAAATCGAACTACATGGGGTGCGGATCCCGCTGTGGCCGCGCTGTTTATTCCAAAAATTACAGAGGTTCGGCTGGCATGCTCCTGACACACAGCGCGCAGGGCCAACCATCGAAAATGAAACGATCCTCTTGAATCGTACGGTAGAATCGATTGTGGGCAAGTTTTTCGGACAGCGATTCCAAGCACTGTCGCTGGGATGCTGTCGTTGCAAGGGAATTTTTGCGACCAGTAGATGCGATCCTCAGACTCCGGCCCCATCAGCCGACGCGTCCAGCGAATGCTTGTACCTCACTCTCCGAGGAACCCAGTCATGTCGATCACTAGCGCGATGAAGCCTTCGGAACAACCTCACGGCAGACTCCCACTCTCGACCACGCGCGAGAAGTTTTTGGCAGCGCTCTTTGATCGCTTGTGGGATGAATACCGCAAACGTGTTTCGTATGTGCAAACCTACGAACAAATCGTGGCTCAGTCGGGAGCCACCTTCTTCAACGATCATATCGCGTTTCGCACCATCGCTTCGCAAACGCCTATGGCGGGAATCGCTTCGATCGCGCGGGTGTTCGAGGCTTTGGGCTATCGCGCTGCTGGCAACTACTACTTCGCCGACAAACATCTCTCGGCCATTCACCTGGCCCATTCCCATCCGCAGTTTCCCAAGCTTTTTGTTTCGGAATTTTGCAGCTGGATGCTCCCCGCTGATAGACAAACCATCATCACTCGCACAGTGAAGTCGCACCGCGAACCGGTGGCGCTCGAACTCCTCGCGCAACTTGCTCAGCTCGATCAACAGAGCGACTTCGCTCCCTCGCTGCTGGAGAACGTAACGAAGATTTTCACAGAGCTACCTTGGAATGTTCCGGAACGGGCGGATGTCGTGGAGATGAATCGAACGAGCCAGTATGCCGCGTGGGTGATGGTGCACGGCTATGCGGTGAACCATTTCACATCGCTCGTGAATTCGCATGGAGTGTTCGGGCTCGACAGCCTCGAGAAAACGATCGATGCCCTCGCAGCAGCGGGGGTACCGATGAAGCCAGAGATCGAAGGCGAAGCTGGCAGCAAGTTGCGACAGTCGGCAACCGAAGCTGTGCCGACTGAGGTGTCGGTGATGGAGAGCGGTAAGCTCACATCGATGCCGTGGACATACGCCTACTTCGAACTCGCCGAGCGGAACGCTTATCTCGATCCGCAAACAGGAAAACAGGTTCGCTTCGAGGGCTTTTTAGGTCCTCAAGCCACGAACCTGTTTGAAATGACGCGAGTGAAGTAAGCCAAAAAAGAGCCGAGAGGGAGTGTTGGTATCAGCGCGGGCTATTTTATTCCGGCACGCTCTTTGAGCTTGGCGACGAGGCGAGTGGCGCTCGAGCGGACGCTGATATGCTCGTGGTTCACAAACGGCTCGAGCGCTGTGATGCTTCGCGCGGTACCGACTTCGTCCAGCACGTGCGTTGCCTGTAGGAACAGCTGCACGTTGTCGGGCTGGAGATGCTTCCAGACTGGCTCTTCGGCAAAGGTTCCCATCTTCTTCAGCGCGTTTGCGGCTGTCAGCATGTCGTTTTGATCCCCCATCAGCGTAGCGACTTTGGCAGCCGACTCCGCATCGCCACCGATATCCCCCAGTGCATTGATGGCACCCCAGCGCGTCCCCAAATCAAGTTCGTCGCAAAGACGCATCAGGGTGGGAATGTTTCGCTGAGTTCCCCACTTGGCCACGGCTCGAATCGCAGCCGATCGAACCGACTGTTGCTTGGTCGTTAGCAAACGATCGAGAAGCGTGGCGACCTTGTCGCGTTTGGAATCGATCGGCTCCATCATCGAAAGCTGCGAGACAGGGAGAAACTTTGCTGCGAACGAATCGTCGGCCGATTCCAGTGCCACGATGATCTCGTCGACTTTTTTGGGATCGGTCTCGCGTTTCGCCGTAGGAGCTTCAGCGGGACGAGTTGCTCCGAAATCAGGCGGTGGAGCTGGGCTCGGAATGTTGGGCACCGCCGGAAACGGAACCGGTGCTGGAACAGGAACACTCGGTGTCGTGCTCGAAGCCAAGTCGGGCTGGGGCTGCGTCGGAAGATTACCCGTGCTGGTCGGCACCACTTCCTTCAATTGCCAAGTCAGCTTCGTCGGATACTGAGGTGGCCCGCTCCCCAGTTTCGTCATCACCTGGGTGTCGAAGGTCATGAGTTTCGGCAAGCCCTGCTTGGTATCGAAAATGAACTCGCCACTGCCACTCACCCCCAGCATCGGGTCGGGCTCTTCCGCGTTCATGTCCCCACCAAGAACCACAAAGGCATACTCTTTTTTGACCTTCAGCTCGTCGCCCTCGGTCACAAGTTCGTAGCTGCTTCGCTCCAGTGCCGGCAGCACGATTTGCGACGATCCACCAGGGATTCCGCGTGGACCAAATCCACCCGGCATGCCACCGGGAAATCCAGGTGGAAAGACCGAACGCGATTGTGTGACTGTTACGGTCGTGACCCGGCGGGTGTCCCACTTTCGTTCGCCACGTGTGCCGAGCTGATGAAAAATCAAGTTCCCGAGCAAGCCATGATGATGCGGAAGCTCCAGCGAACCTTTAGACGCCAACACTTCGCCAGCGTGCGAGAGAATCAGCTTGCTCGTTTCTTCACGACGTAGTCCAGGGCCGATGCGCGTTTGATCGGCCAGGTAGCCAGAATATTCAATCGCTTGAGCACCGGAAGCATCGGACGACTTCACTTTCACCAGCGCTACCGACGGCGTGACGAGGCGCGCCAGACGCGGGCCGGTGAGCGAATCGGTGCGCAGCGTCGAAACGAGCGAGACATTCAGCTTGTTAAGCATCTTCATTACGTCGGCGCTGGGGCAAGCAAACCCAACGTTTGAGATCTGTTCGCCAACGAGCCCCGAACTGCAAACGCCGACGAAGTTCCCTTTCTCGTCGACCAAGGGGCCACCGCTATTGCCGGGATTGATCGGTGCGTCGATCTGCAGCAACTCGCCGGAAGGTTCAGAGACCCGGCCAGAGAGCGTGCCGCGGGTGATCTTGATGCTCTCCCCCAACTGCGAAGCGAGCGGAAAGCCGACGGCGCGCACTTCTTCAGCCAATTCGAGTGTCGAAGAATCCCCCATGGGAAGCTCGGTGAGATTGCGTGCGTCGATACGTAGCACAGCCAGATCGCGCACGCTGTCGATCGCCACCAGTTCACCGACGTACGACTCCGTCCCAAACTTCACTTCAATCGACTTGGCCCCCTCCACCACGTGAGCACAGGTGACGAGCAAACCGTCGCGATGCACCACAAATGCGGTCCCAGTGCCGGTCACTTCATCCACGCTGCGTGCCTTACGCTCAATTTCAGCTTGGGCTAGTTCGTCTGTCCGAAAATAGATCGCTCCAAACGACTTGGCCCCTTGTGCAGGGGCATCGATCGAAAAGGTGTAGTGGGCCATCTTTCCGGGTTCAAAGCGGTAGGCCGAGGCAGGCTCCGTGGAAACGGTGGCGAGCCCCTTAGCAACCGGTCCAGCTCCTGGAACGATGCCGCTGGCCGTTGTACCGACCGGTGGTGGCGGAGGAGGAGCGGTCGCACTAACGGCTGGAATGGGAGCTGGAATTCCAGGCACAGGCTGGGGTGGAACTGGTGTCGAACCATTGGGAGCGGGGATGCCACTCGTGAACGGGCTGGGAACCGCCCCACCCACACCAGGTGTCGGAGCAGGTTGGTAGCCAGAGGTGGCACCATACGGTGATGAAGTGCCGCTGGCTGCGAGGGCGGGATCTTTTTTGCCCCCCATCGAGCTCACCACTACGACGGTGATCAGCACGATGCCGAGCACCGCACAACCGGCGATGGCGGCGATGATCAGCCCTGTTTTGGAACCGGGGACAGTCGCCGGGGGTGCCAAGGCGGGCTTTTGCAGCGGATCGTACCCCTGAGGAGCGACCGGCGCATAACTACCAGCGGGAACCCCATAAGCAGCCGGAACTTGCAGCGGAGCTGGTGCTGCCGCATAAGGTGCCTGACCATAGCCGGGCTGACCATACGAAGGTTGGGCGTATCCAGTCTGAGCCGCAGGTGGAGGCTGAAGCGCTGGAGGAACGATTGGTGCGTAAGGTGCGCCAGCGGCGGGAGTAGTGGCTGGCCTCGCTACTGGCTTGGGCGGCACAAGAGTGGCTTGCACCGGAGCAGCCGGTACAGGAGCCGAAGGGACGACTGCCACGGAACTTGCGCCGAGCAAATCGCCGGGGGCGACCGTTGGCTTGGGTGGCTGGACGGCGAACGCAGCGCGACACTTCGGACATTGCACCTGCGTGCCAGCGGCTGGCATGTACCGAACTGGCAAATTGCTTTTGCAATGCGGACAGGTAATCGAGAGGTGCGACATCGAGGAAATCTCCGCCGCCACAAGCTCCCAAGGCATTTTCGCACACGCGATCAGCCCACCAATTGAGGGAGACTAACGGGCGATCTTTTGTATATCATCCGTTCGCTCGAGAACGAAAGAAATTTTTGTGCGACGAGCGATTTTTTTCGTCCCGTCTAAATTCTCACCTGCTAAGACTGCCCACTCGCCCACAGTCCGAGCCGGAGTCTCTCGCTCTAATCCTTGATCGTATCGACACTTGTGGCCGAATCGATCAGTCTCGATCCACAGCCCAACTTGTTTACCTTATTTACCAAACCCGCCCCCTCTCGTCCGATTGCATCGTGGCGACTTGTGGAGCATGCCCGACGGCGTCAGAATCTGCGGAACGTTGATGGAAGTTAATTTTCAGGCACGAGGCGGCGAAGATGTCGGTACTGGACTGGGTGAGCGGACGCGTTTTTAAGTTCGTTCACGGCAATAATCTGGTTTACAACACCTGCTGGGAGGATCCGCGACTCGATCGCGTGGCTCTCGAGCTGAAACCGACCGACAACGTGCTCGTCATCACGTCGGCTGGCTGCAACGCTCTCGACTATGCACTCTGCAGCCCCAACCACGTCTACGCGGTGGATATGAATCCCCGCCAGAACGCCCTGCTCGATATGAAGCGGGCCGCCATTAAATCGCTCGACTTCGAAGACTTCTTTTTAATGTTCGGCGAGGGTTATCATCCTCGCATTCGCCAGCTCTACAAAGAAAAGATCCGCAAAGAACTCCCCGCCTGGTCACAAACCTGGTGGGACAAATGGATTAAGTTCTTCGCCGATCCGAATCGCCCGTTCTATTTCCGTGGCACTAGTGGCGCGTTTGCCCGCATCATTAAGCTTTACACCGACCGAATCATTCGGGTCCGCCCTCATATCGAAGCTGCCCTCGATGCTAAATCGATCGAAGAGCAGGTCGAGATCTACGAGAAGCATCTGCGGGACAAGTTCTGGTCGCGACCGATGCGTTTTGCAATGGGACGCGATACCACACTTTCCATGGTCGGTGTCCCCAAAGCACAGCGCCGTCAGGTCGAACAACAATACAAAGGTGGTATTGTGAAGTTCGTCCAGGACAGTGTGGAAGCTGTCTTCTGCAAGTTGCCACTGGCTGACAATTATTTCTGGCGCGTCTATATGAAGGGGCGCTATACCAAAGAATGCTGTCCGGAATATCTCAAAGCCGAGAATTTCGCGAAGCTCAAGGGTGGACTCGTCGACCGCGTCAGCACCCACACCGATTCGGTGCAAGGTTTTTTAGATAAGCACGAGGGTCAGATCTCGCGTTATATCTTGCTCGATCATATGGACTGGCTCAGCGACAAGTTTTTTCCGCTGCTAGAACTCGAATGGCAAGCCATTTTGAAACGAGCCGCCACCGATACCCGAATTCTTTGGCGCAGCGGTGGACTCAAAACCGACTTCCTCGACCGTGTGAATCTGAATGTGAATGGCCAGTCGCGGATGCTCCCGGAACTGCTAACGCATCACGAAAAACTGGCGGCTGAACTGCACGAAAAAGATCGTGTCCATACCTATGGCAGCTTTTATATTGCTGACCTGAAGGTCTAAGACCTGGAATACTATTTCATATTTGGTGTCTCGGCGGGAGAAGTTTGCGATGGGTTTGCTCGGCGATCTCAAAGTGCTCTATCACCTCGCCGTCAAACCGGTTCGTGGAAAAGATCATGCCGCGCGCATGGAAAGCTTCTACTCGGGCCAAGCAGAAGCGTACGACGATTTTCGCAAACGGCTGTTGAAAGGTCGTGAAGAACTTTACCGCGAAATTCAGCCTCCCGATGGTGGTTTGTGGGTCGACATGGGGGGTGGAACAGGCTCGAACGTCGAGTACTTTGCCAATTCCATTCCGAAGCTCGGCAAGGTGCTGGTGGTCGATCTTTCGCCATCGCTGCTTGCCGTGGGACGCAAACGTTTTGCGGCTAAAGGGTGGCATAACGTCGAAGCGGTCGAAGCCGATGCCACCACCTTTCAGCCCGATGGAATGCAGGCTGATGTGGTGACCTTCAGCTATTCTCTGACTATGATCCCCGACTGGTTTGCAGCGATCGAAAACGCGATCGCGATGCTGAAGCCCGGCGGCGTGCTGGGGGTCGTCGATTTCTATGTCGCCCGGAAGTTTCCTCGCGATGGGCTGAAAAAACATAGCTGGTTCACACGCACGTTTTGGCCCACTTGGTTCGGGATGGATAACGTTTTTCCCTCGGCCGATCACGTGCCGTTTTTACACCGACATCTCGAGCCCATTCGCTTCGAAGAACATGTCGCGAAAGTCCCCTACATTCCACTGATTCGCACACCCTACTATCTATTTGTAGGGCGCAAACGGGGCTGATACACAGCGATCTTCAGCGAGGCTGGTCGCCGCAACTCGTTAGCGAGGCTGCGCCGGAAAGACGTCGACCGAACGTGGACGACTCGTTCGATAGCTGGGGAGAGCCGCAGGATCTTCTCGGGTCTGTGGGGCAGGAAGCGGAGCGGGAAATGCAGGCTGAATCTCCGCTGCATAAGGCTGCTCGAGAGCCCGGGGAAGTTGGCTCGACGTTGGCGGTGCCGAAGTGGGCTGTGCGGGGCTCATGCGATAGATCGTAATCGGTTCATCGGGCACACTCACGCCCGAGATCACCAGCCGCTCTTCGACTGCGGTGATTCGAAAGAGTTCGCCGGTCAACTGGCTCTCGATGGGGGATACGTCTTTGCCAAGTGCAGCCCCCAGCGCCAAACTCCAAGCATCCATGCGACTACGATCGATCGCCTGCCAGCGATGCGCTGCGTCGAAATCGACCAGCAACATGCTACTGGCAATGAGGGGCTCTAAAGGTTGAAGCCGCAAGTTATCGAGTTCCGCTCGCAATGTATCGAGTCGGCTTTTGCGCAGAAAATAAGGTTGATTGCTCGCCTCGATCATTTGACGCATCGCGCGGAGATAAAACTGCTCGTCGTCATCAATATTCTTTAAGACCGCTCGGGCGGTGGTCTTTAAGATCCCCTGCTCTTCTAACGATTTCATTTCGTCGGCTGGAAGGAGCGAGAAATAGTGTCCGCTTCTTATAATCTCATAAGTGATGAGCCCTTGAAGACGGTCCCCTTCCCATAGCTGACTATCGAGGGGCCATGTGGCGATTTGCTGATCGATTACACGATGCAAACGCTCAACGGTGGCACTATCGGCTTGCCGCTGGGTGATGAGCGCCGCCAGCGACTGGAGTGCCGCATGCCTGGTTTGTGCGGCGACGATTCGAACTGTGACGCTGGGTTCCCCGGCTAGCCAAGCGGCCAGTTTGAGCCCTGTTTCGATCGCTTCTTCAGCGGCTGCTGGATGGTGAGTCGAAAGAGCGGCTGCAGAGGCAAGGACTTCGATTTGAATCGCAATTTCGGCGGCATCGAGGCACTCGACGTCGACCAGTGGCCCCATCGCGAGTGGCAATTCGGGGCCGGTGGGATGCTCTCGCAGAATCGCTCGCAATTCTTTGCGGTTCTCGGCGTAACGAGCTAGGAGTTCTTGTGTTTTGGCGAGTTCCACAGGCCCGAGTAGCCCCGATGCGCGCGGAACAAGCTCGGCGATATGGTCGGCCAAGATCGACCGCGAAAGTGGTGGGTAGCAGCGGTTTAATCGGGTGTAGGCAGTGGTTGGCGATTTCTCGGCCACATAGTAGGGAAATCGTTCGGCCAACATGCGCGGCAATTGAGCCGTCTGCTTCAGGACGTCGAGTTCGTCCTTCAGTCCCTGATGAGGAGAGGCAAACGTGCGAGGGAGTTGAACGAGTTCTCCTTCTTCGCCAGCGATTTTCGGGGGAGTCGTTTTTTTCGAGCATCCGGCCAGTGCGCAGCAGAGCAGCAGGCCGCCAATCACCCAGCAGCGAAGCAGAAACGGGTGGGCGCTTTTCGAAATTTCGGAACCAGCAGGACTTTGTCGCATGTCGACTACGTGCTCTTGCGCAGGAAATGCACTTCGCATCTTGGCGAGGCATAGTGGAGCGCAAGTGTAGGCCGCGACAGAGGTTTTTACCAAGATCAACTAGCGGCGCGAGACGACAGGGCGAGCGTGCCTGCTAGCAATCGCCGCGAGCTGTCACTTCGATTTCGACTTGGCTTTGGACTTGGGTGACGGGGGAGGCTCCGTCGGCTGTAGATGGGCCAGGAAGCTTAGCGGGGTGATCTCGGCCAGGCCAGCAGCGGCGAGTTCGCGTCCCGAAACGTAGCGGCCGGGCCGCATCCAAGGGGCGATCACCTCGAGCGAGATGCCAAACAGATCAGCCAGCAGCTGATCCATCTCTTTTTCGAGGAGCGAGAAGTGGCGGGCCCACTCCGCAGCTTCCGCGATGCCGACATGTTCTTCGCTCTCCCATTTCATGGGATGAAACAGGGCCACACTATGAGGTGTCACAAGCCGTTTGATGCAGGCGGCAAAGGGCCAAAGAGCGGCCGACGAGCATTCGCCAGTGACGACGCCGGTGGCCTGCAAATTGCGGAGTTTTATGATCGAAGCAAGGGACATGGCGGCGTAGGCACTCCCGCCTGGCGAGTTGAAGTAGAGGGTCACTTCACCCCCAGGAGGAACGGCGAGCAGCTTTTCGCAAAGGTCGGGTTCGTGCTCGGTCAGTTCGCCCATCACGGCAATTTCGAGCGGGTATTGCGGTTCGTCGTGGTCGTCGGTCACAGGGTGGGTCTCGAATCGAAGTGCGGGTTCGTGGTGTAGCGATTGTAGGAAGCGTGCGAGAATTGTCGCGAGGGGACGACCTGTGTGCGGTGAATTCAGCGAAATGAGCAGCCGGAAGGTGTGTATATTGGAGAGAGACGACGAGGGGCTTTGGACGCGGGATTGAAGGCATTTTCATGGGTATCAAGGTAGTTTGCCCCAATGGGCATAAGCTGAACGTGAAGACGTTCCTGGCGGGCAAAAAGGGTGTTTGCCCGCACTGTGGGGCGAAATTCCGGATTCCCGAGGCGGAGGAAGACTCCGACGACAGTGGCATGGACCTGTCGGACCCAGCGATTCCTCGCCCCGACGAGGCGGAGCCTGCTCCACTGGCCGCGCGTCCGACTCAGCCATTGATGCCCATCCCCGCTGCACCGGTCCAGCCGCTGCCAGCTCAGCCGACCGCTCCGCAGGCGGCTCCGTTTCCTGTAGCACAAACCAATGCCCTGCAAGGAGTTGCGCCTGGTGCGCAGCCGGTCTATCCAGCTGGAATGCCTGCTCCCGGGACGCCGCTGCAGGCCATGCCAGTACAGGCAATGCCCCTGCAGCCCGGCATGGCCCGACCGATGGCGGTTCCGATGGGTGGGGCACCGATGGCGAGCATGCCACGCCCGATGAGCCCCGGCGGAATGCCGATGGCGGTTCCCGTGGGTGGCGTGCCGGTTGGGATGCCGGTGGGAGCTCCTGTGGCGGGCCCCATCACCATGCACCCCGGCATGCCAGCGATGCCAGTGGCCGGGGCGGTTCCCGTGGCACCGCGCCTCGCTGGCGACCCGATTGGCGAAGCCCCTCAGGCTGCCTGGTATGTCCGCCCGCCAGCCGGTGGTCAGTATGGCCCCGCACGGGGCGATGTGATGCGAGGCTGGATTGCCGAAGGGCGCGTAAGTGCCGATTCGCTCGTCTGGCGCGAAGGCTTTGCCGACTGGATTCCCGCCGCGCAGCTCTTTCCGTCGCTTGCCGCAGCCACCGCCCCCACACCTCCCGCCGAACCTGCTGCACCGGCTGCCGGAGCACGCTCGACGCGCAAACTCAAGCAGTACGAATCCCGTAAAAAAGGGATGGGTGTGGTTGCCATTATTGCCATTGTCTTTCTGGCAATCGCGGCGCTGGCCCTCGCAATAGTTCTGGCAGTGGTACTGTCGGGGGCCTACAATCCAGCTACCTAGCCAAGTGACTAGCCAGCAAGCGACATCGCCTCCCGAGGGTGCCCAGCTCCCTATGGGTGGCGACCGGCTTTTCGCCCGTTGCTAACGACCGATTTCCTACCCTCTGCAACTTCCCTCCCTTTGGAGCCTTCGACCCATGCGCTTATTCTTTGCTCTCGCAACTCTCGTTTGTTTGGCGATCCCCGCTGCTATCCAGGCTGCTGACGAAGCCCCAGCCGACACCACGTTCACCGTGGCCGATGGAAAAATGACGTTCAAGGCACCGGCTGGCTGGGTGAAGAAAATGCCTCGCTCACGGATTGTCGAAGTGGAATTCGAAATCCCAGCCGCCAAAGACGACACCGCTGCTGGCCGTCTCACCATGATGGGTGCCGGTGGTGAAGTGCAAGCCAACATCGATCGCTGGGTGGGTCAGTTCAAGCAAGAGGATGGCAGCGACACCAAAGCCAAGGTCGAGAAGCTGACAGTCGCCGATTGCGAAGTGCACTACGTCGATCTCTCGGGAACCTACATGGATAACCCTGCTCCTTTCAGTGGAGCGAAGGCGATTCCACGCGACAACTATCGCCAGCTGTCGGTCATCATCCTGAACAAGAAGGTTGGCAACTACTTCCTGAAGTTCTATGGCCCCAAGGCCACGGTCGCCGAGAACGAAAAAGCGTTCCGCGACCTCGTCGGCAGCCTGACAGTGAAGGAGTAGGAGGAAGGGGTTAGGGACTAGAGGCTAGAGACTAGGGAGGGCAAGCAGCAAGCTCGCCTATTTCGAATCTCTTTATACTCTCACCATATCTACCCTTTCCTTACTTAGCCTCTTCTGCCTTCCCCTCGCCTCTAGCCTCAAGTCCCTAGCCCCTCGAATGGCCGCTTGCGGCCGATTGCCTCATGAAGATCCAGCAGTTTCTCGATCACCACGGCATGAGCCGCAATCCCTTCGCCGAGGAAGATGCGCAGACCGATCCGGTCTTCAAAGAGCACTGCATCGAAAGCACCTATCATCCCACGTGGGACAAGGTCTACGGCGATCCGGGCGAGCCCAGCAGCTCGATTGTGTTTGGCGAAAAAGGGAGTGGCAAAACGGCGATGCGCTTGCAACTGGCGCGTCACTTGGAGCAGTACAGCAAGCAGAATCCAGCGCGTCGGTTGATGGTGATTCATTACGACGATTTCAATCCGTTTCTCGATCGCTTTCGCGATCGTCAATCGAGCCGCAATCGTCGCCCCGATCGGGTCCTCGCGCAGTGGAAACTGTGGGATCACATGGATGCGATTTTGTCGCTCGGTGTGACCGGACTGGTCGATCGAATCCTCGAAAGCAAACAGCCGACGACGAGCGTGCATTGCGACGTCGAACAATCGTCGATTGATCGCCTCGATCGCCACCAAGCGCGCGATTTATTGCTACTGGCAGCCTGCTACGATCAGTCGACTAGCGAGACCTTCAAAGGTCGTTGGCATCGACTCCGCCGCCGACTCAAGTTCAACCCGCTGATGGCTCACTGGCAACTTGCGCTCGGCATCAACTGGCTCGTCGTTTCGATGATCATCATCATTGCTTTCTTCGCCAACGGCGCAGGAAGTTGGCTCTCGCCACTTTGGCTCTATCTGGGGCTGAGTCTTGCTGGCTTCATTCCGTGGCTTCGCAAACTGTGGCGCACGTTTTGGCTCTCGCGCGGTATTTTGCATCGGATGCGCGTGGGACTTCGCGAAACCAATTCGCTCCGGCAGATTCTCTCGCACTTCACTGCCGCAGAGATCTCGTCGCAGCCCTTGCCCAATAAAGACAGCACCGACGATCGCTACGAACTGCTCCTCAAGTTCCAAGGCATTTTGCAAACGATCGGCTATCCCGGCATCATCGTGCTGGTGGATCGCGTCGACGAACCGCACCTCATCAACGGCTCGGCGGAACTGATGAAGGCGCTGCTGTGGCCAATGCTCGACAACAAGTTCCTGAAGCATCCCGGGCTCGGCCTCAAGCTGATGCTGCCGATGGAACTCACCCGCTTCATCGAGCGCGAAGAACGCGATTTCTATCAGCGTGCACGGCTCGATAAGCAGAACATGATTCCGTCGTTCGAGTGGACCGGTGAAGCCCTCTACGACCTCGCCACGGCACGTGTCCGCGCTTGCGCCGCAGCAGGCGTCCAGCCGAAGTTGCGCGACATGTTCGATACCTCGCTTTCCGAAGCCAGATTGATCGAAACATTCCGTCAGCTCCGCGTCCCTCGTCGGCTCTTCAAGTTCCTCTACCGCTTGCTGGTGAGCCACTGCAACGCTCACACCGATGAAACCCCCTCCTGGCAGATTTCCACGAGCCTCTACGAATCGACCCTCGCCGTCAGCCTCAAAGAGCAAGACGCCTTCGACCGGGGTGTTGGAGCCGGTTAAACCATACGATCCTTACCTAATGGACTAGCCGCGAGCCCATCTCCCCGTAACTCGCCACGCGAGCCCCTGCGGTGCCCTTGCCCAACTTCACTGCGTAAGTTAAATATGGCGGTGGAGGGTAAGCGAATGGCTAGCAGACTGATTCGAAATCAGTTGCCGTGCAAACGGTTGCGGGTTCGAGCCCCGTGCCCTCCGCTCCACTAAAACAAAAGCTCGTAAGCTGCTCTCAAATAGCGACTTACGAGCTTTTTTCATGCGCCCAGCTCGAGGCGTTCTTGGGCCCCGCCATTCCGTCGCTCGGCAACGGGCTGGGCATCTTTACGAGGTCCCACGCGGCAACCCCACAGGTCGGGGCGGTGTCACCAGTGAGCGGCAAAACTGGCAGGAGCCAATCAACACCAAGCAGAGTGAGCTAGACGGGCAAAGTGCAATGGTTCGTTCGACGCACGATCAACCTGCGATGCACGCTTGCACACCACCAATCATCCCCAACCTCATCAGCCTCTCCGTTCAGGCGATTTGATCATCCCCCAGTAGCATGTCGCAGCATCTGCCCTCTTTCGTCTCGCGCGCTCTTCGAAATATTTTTGAGGCGACTTCAAGATAGTTAGACACCCGGCGAATACATGGCGACTCAGGACCTAGGGTCGAATGACCTCTACTAATTGTTCGTCAGCAGCGTTTCATAGGCGGAGAGCCGCAAGGGGGAAAGCACAGTCCCCAAACTCCATAGTTACCCGAGGTTTGTGAAGTCTTGAGAAAGACAGCCTCATGCATCATTTTCTTTGGTGTCGTGTGGCTTTACGTTCCTTAAGCGAGTGCTAGAATCCGCCCTTGTTGCGGTTTCGCGCAAACGATAACTGTCCGATTTTGTGGATGTGCGATCCACCTTAGTCACGCTGGGTGTGAAGCTAGATCGCAAGTTTTGGTACGACATTTCACAATTGTTAAGCTGCTGGCTGTGGCGACCGTCCCACTGGGCCTGACGCTTAAGAATCCAAGAGAACCTGCGATGGCCGACAAAGACAAGATCGATGAAGACCTGAAAGAGGGCATCAAAGCGGCTCGCAAAAAGCCGGTGAATTTTGCCCTAATCTGCAAGGGCACCAGCGTTCTCAAAGCGATTGTCCAAAAGAAGATTCTTAGTAGCGATGTGAAAGCTGCGAAGACCGAAACGGGTGGATCGATTGTGTGGGAAGGTGTCGTGACGCAAGAGGGAGACGAACTCGTCTTCAGCGTCCTCGGCGAAGAACCGGCAGTACGCCTTCCAGCCTTCAAAGACCTGCTTAACGAGCAATCGGGGCTGAAGACCAAACCTCGCTTCAAAGTTGTCCCCGCCCTGCCCATCGTGCCGGATGATGATGAAGGGGGCCAGACCGGAACAACCAAATCGCAAAATGCTGGCCCCACGGCTGAGGTTCCGAATCCTCCTCCTAGCAACGCCGAGACCGAGCAAGAGTCGCCCGAAACGGAATCGAGCGAAAGCGAAGTCGCGACCCCAAAAAGCTCGATCCCCGAAGCACCCCCGATGCCTTCGTCGGGAGATCTCGAGAAAATCGCGGCCCTTCGTGCCAAGATGGCCGAGCTGGCCCCCGCCATCAAGAAAGCGGCGGCTGCTGCTCCCACGCGAGCAGGCGATATCGCCGCCGCTGTCGCCGCCTTCAAAACAGCAGCCTCGGCTGTGAATGTCCCCGCTTCTCAAGCAACACTTGGCAACCTCGCCAAGCTGCTGAAAGAGATCACCGCTTCACTAGCCCCACCGCCACCGCCGGTTGTCGAGCCCAATCAACCACCCACAAACAACGGCGGTGAGTCGGAAGAGCAAGAGCAGCAGGCCCAAGAGCAACAGCAGGAGCCACCAACTGCCCCACGGGTGCCTAGCGACGCTGAAATGCGCTACAACCAGCAGATCGGTGAGCTTCAGCCTCGCTATCTGGCCTCGATCCAGAAGGCCGACAGCGTACTGGCTGGGCAAATGCGAGCCATTTTTGCCTACGTCACCGAGCAGGCCGAAGCTGGGTCGTTCGAAAAGGCACTGGCTGCCATCAAGCGACTCGGCCCCATGGTCGACCAGGCCGAAATGGGAACCGGTGCTGCCTCGGAAATCAGCTCCGATATTGTGGCCAAGCGTAAGTTCCTCCTCGAACGCTGGCGCAATATCCCCTCCGAAATCAATGATCGCCTCCGCCCGATCGAAGCCGAAATCGAGCGGCAGGTTCCGGCCGAAAACGCCAAAGAACTGGTCACCGAAATGCAGTCCTACCTGCGCGATTTCTACGGCGAAATTCGTGACGCCCTCGACAAAGCAATCGTCTCGGGCGATAGCGAATTCACGCAGGCCATGAAACTGATCGACACCTTCCGCGATGAAGTTCGCGCCAACGAGTTGGTGCAGCACATCGACACCAATCGCTTGGGGGTGAAGGTCAAAGTGCAGAACATCCTGCTCCAAGCCCTCGCCGAAGTGGAAGAAAACCTCGCCGGATAATCTCCCTCGTGAGTTCTCATCCGCCAGTCCAACGATCCCCCAGATTCTGTTCCCAATATTTGCTCGCCAGCTTCGAACTCCACGATCACTTGTAAGTTACCAACTTGGCACCACGAGCCCGCGGCGATGACTCCGTTCATGGCCGGGCGACTGCGTGATGATTCCTCAGGTTGCGGAAGGAAGAAACGATGTCCGTCGGAACACCTACTCCCGAAGACAAAAAACAAGTCACCGTAGCCACGGCTTACAAGTGGTGCGTCGAAGCTCGCAAAATCCTGGCCATGAAAATAGTGGGGACCGGGGATCGCAGCAAACTTAAAAACGCTGCCACGCTTGGTAAAGACAAACTCGAGAAGCTCGAGCAGCTTACGTTCGGCGATCTGACCCCCGAAATGCAAGACCTGCAAGATCGCTACGTCAATCTGGCGTGGGACATGCAGGTCATCAGCAAGGAATACGCCGCTCAAGAGCTGTTCCTCAAGGAACTCAAAGAACGTCAGCCGACGATCGCGATCAAGCAGCAAACCAAGGAAGAGAAGAAGCTGTGGGAAGCCCCCATCAAGCAAGCCGAGGCGCACCTTGAAAAACTTCGCGAGAAGATGAAGCTGCAAACCGTCGAGCTCGAAAATGTAGGGCAAGAACTCAGTACTGAAGTCGACAAAAAAGAACTTGAACGCAAACGCTCGAAAGAATCGCTCAAAGGAAAAAAAGTTGAGCTGAAGATTTGCGAAGATGCCGAGGCGCTCCTCGCGAAAGGAATGGAACTCGTCAAATCCTTCGGCAACTACGACGCCGATACCGCCAAGATCATCACGGAAGCCTACTTACCCTTCAAAAAACTCGACTGGTATGCCGCTTCCGATCGCGCTGCTCAAAAGGAAAAGCTGGCCGAACTCAACGCCAAGTGGACCCTCACCAAAAATGCCTACGACAAGGGTGAAGGGATCTACAACAAACACAAAAAGGATGCTCGCGCCCTCATCGTTTCGATCGAAGAGATGCTCCCCGAGACCGATCGTCGCGATTTGATCAATGCCTATTACACCGGCCAAGATGCCGCCCTCCGCCTGCAGTGGAATGTCGCCGGCGCTCAGGTCAACGAACTCTTCGTCGCTGAACTTCGCAAACGGCTCGCCTCGGTCGAGAGCAACTATCGCGGCTGGCAAGAGCTGCGCACCAATCAGTACAACAAAATCAAAACCGAACTCGCCGCCATCACGGACGGCCCGTTCATGAACATGGCGCTCGCCAAACTCGCCGACGTGATTGCCACCACCGAACGGACGAAGGACTACGCCACCGGCATCAGCCAGTTCGACGAAGCCCAAACCGAGGCCCGTGAAGTCCTCAAGGCTTTTAATATCATCAATCCCAAGGCAGCCGAATTCCTGGCTGCGAAGGAAGAAGTTCAGCGGATTGTCGATGGACTAGCTGGCCAAAATCAATCGTTCGCACTCACCTTCCGCGATGACTTTAACAAGCTCTATGAAGAGTTCCTCAAAGCCAAAAACGTCGCCACCTCGGGGGAAGCCAATTCTCTCATCTCGACGTTCGAGGGGAAATTTACCGACCTCAAGAACAAAGTCCTCGACTGCCAAGACGACCTCAAAGTCGCGGGAATGCAGAAGGATATCGACGACTCCGAAGATCTCAGCAAGTTCGTCAAACCACTCGCTGCCAAGATTAAAGCAGCGGCCGACGCCGTGTTTACCTACCAGGGACTCGATTTTGATCCTGTCGGCGATAAGGCTTTGATCAATGGCTGGAACGTCAAAGTCAACGAAGCCCGAGCTGTCTTGCAACTGATCCAAGATGCAGTCGTCGAAAACGATTCGTCGATGTATGCCACGCACAAGCAAAACTATCTCGACAAGTCGGCACCGCTCGACGATGTGATCAACGACGCCACGACCCGCGCCACCACCGCCACCAATGCGGTTCCCAACGAACGGCTCACACTCGAAAACAACATCAAAGCTCTGCAGAAGCTTTTGAAGGTCGAACGCTGGCTCACCTTCCGTGAAGCCACCTGGCACATCGATGCCTCCGAAGAACTGAAAAAGATCGAGCTCAACGCCAAAGCTGACAGTGTCGGCGTGCTACGCGATCTCAACGCCCGCGTTATCGAAATGACACGCGAAGCGGAAGAGGCCTTCAAGTACTACTCCGACCGTATCAATCCTCGCGCTCCGAAAACCGACTACGGCAAGCTGAAAGATCTCCTCTCAGCTCTCTTTAAGGCAATCAACGTCAAAGAGCTCAAGAAGACACTCACTCAGGAACATGGCAAGCTGCTGGAACGTCTCACCGAAGCCAAAGATGGCATCAGCAAAGATGGTCCTGGCACCATGTCGAAGAACTACACCAAGTGGGAAACGCTCATCACGGGCGAACTCACCACCGCCAAAAACGAGCTACTTGCCCTGCTCGACAAGATCAAGTCCCAGCGTAGCCTGCTGGTGAAGAAGGCCGAAAAGATCATGGCCGACGTCGCGGGCGAGTACTGCACAACCCTGCTGCGGGTCTCGAATGAAACGATTTCGGCGACCAATGTGCCGATCTATCAGCAAGCCAAGGACTTGCTGCAGCAGATCTCCGCTGGCGAGTCGGAAGAGGCACTTAAGATCGCCGATAAGCAGCTCATCGCCCTCGCCGAAGAGCTGCAATTTGCCATCGAAGATGCAGCGCAAGGAACCGGTAATGAGCTGCTCGATGAGTCGAAAAAGAATGCCAAAAAAGAGAAGGAAAAGTTCGACGCCGAGCAGAAGCTTAAGGGGGAATACGACGACACCAAGCTTCTCTATGGCCCACTCAAAGAGAAGCTGAAGAAGTCCAGCGGAATCGACAAGACCGAGCTGTCGCGCATCGATTCACTCGCGAAAGAAGCGGCCAAGATGTACAAGAAAAAGGACATCGCCGGAGCTCGTCGGTCGATGGTACTGGCCTATCAACTCGCTCTTCAGCTCGACAAAGATCCGCTGGCAAGCCAAACCACCGATCGTGGCAAGAAACATCTTAAAGAGCTCAATCCTCGCTGGACCAATGGCATCAAGACCCTGCTCGACTCGCTCGGCGGTCTCGAGAAGGCGATCGAAAAGAGCGCCGATGGCACTCCTGATGTCACCCCCGCCGATATCACGCGGACCTTCAACACGAAGGTCACCACTCGCATGAAGGATCAGCTCGACCCAGCTGCCTTCCAGCAAGAGCTGTTAGTGCTCGCCAGCGACTCCCCCGGTGGTAAGAAGAAAGAAGCCGACCTGGCCAAGAAGCGAAAGCTCCGCGAACAGGCACTCGCCAAACTTCGTCGCTATCGCGACATGGTGCAGAAAGGTCCCCTCTTCCGCTCGGTGATCATGGAAAACAACCCTTGGAGCCGCGATGGTGGCTCGGTGCTTGGTCTTCCACTGCTCCGCGCCATCAACGATCTCGATCTGAACTTGCAACGAGCGGTGGAATAGTTCTCCACGCGAGACGATTTTGCTCGTCCCGTTTGACTGTCTCTTGTTTGACTCTGTTTCGTTTTGTTCCCGACTTCCGACAGTTTGCCAAGCGCTCTCTGAGCGCTTTTTAATTCGAGGATCTGCTGATGGCATCTCCCACTACCGCACCTCCAGTCTCGAAGAAAACTGGTTTCGACCCTGCTCAGAAAGCATGGCTGTCGCGTCAGCTGGGGGTGGAAGTTCCGTGGAATGCCAACATCGAAGTCGATGGAGCGCCGCAGGATACCCGCGAAGCCCTCAAAAAGGTGAAGGAATTCGACGAAGAGCTGGCCAAGGGGACCGAGCTCGACGAATCGAAGAAGGCCGAGATCGCCAAAATCAAGGAAGCCCTCGCAGCAGCGGGAATTCCGGGAGTCGCCGAAAAGGCCGACGATTTTGAAACAGCGCGTCAAGCCAAAGACGAAGCCTTGAAGAAGGTGCGTGATCTCCTCGAACTGCAAAAGGCCGAGATTTCAAAAACGACTGACCTGAAATATGTCGTCAAACGTGAAGGCTTACCCGGCTCGACAACCAAGCGCACGAAGACCCAAGGAAACGAGGTCGACAAGCAGTACAGTGAAGTCCACGACGGCGATCGTCGTGTGGCTGGTAAGGGCCCCACCGACGCACAACTGCAGGCGCTCAAGCTGGTCATGGATCAGCTCATGGCCCTTACCAACGAGATTCGCGACAACGGCGACGCCAAGTTCACTCCCAATGAATTGATGGAGGAGATTTGGACTCCCCTCGTTCGCGAGCGGATCATCTCCGAGGATCAATGCCCGCAAGAGTTCAGCCGCGTGTTGCAGCTGTGGGAAGGTGCCAATGCCCTATACCGCGAACGCTGTGCAGTGAAGGCTCGCGAGGAAGAAGAACGCTTTGCTACCGCGCGAGGCTTGCTGCAAGATGCTGACGAAGTACTCGGCATCGGCGCTTCAGTGGTCGACGTCGTTCTGTCGATCGTCGGCACCGGACCTAAAGCCAAAGAGATCCTGGAACTTGCCACCAAGTGCGCTCGGGCAGGTGCCAATCTCCTTTCTAACGCACTCGCCAAGGATTTGAAGGGTTGCACCACCAACATCGGTGCCATCCTAGGAGCTGCTGTTCCCGAACCTTGGGGCGACGTCTCCAAAGCCGCGTTTCTGACAGTCGCCAACACCGGACTTGTCGTCAAAAAGCTCTCGGAGCGGAGCAATGGCGAAGCTGGCGACTTGATTGGCGACGCTCTCGAAGCAGCCTTCGGCGTCATCGGCTCGTCGATCTCGGCCAAAACCAAGGACGACAAGTTCAGCAAGATCTTCGACACCGTTGGCGCACAAATCAAAAGCAAGGTCAGCTCCGGCATGGCTGGCAAAGAGATTTTCGATCTCTTGCAAGCCACTCCCGTGAACACCAAGCTCTTGCTCGCCAAGATTGGTGCCATCGTCGATACCGAGGTGAAGCAAGGGACCAAAGACCTCGTCAAGTTCATGAAGCACTACCCCGATCTTCTCGATCTCAAAGAAAAGCTCGAGAAAGAGGGGCTCGCCGAAGGTGATCCTGAATACGATCGTCAGGTGAAGGAGCTCACCAAAGAACAAGAGGGAGAGACCGAGAAGATCGAAGGTATCGATATCGCGGGAATCACCAAAAACCTCAGCGAACTCATTGGTACTGCTCCCGATCCTGAAGCGATCGAGAAGCTCGCGATCGAAGCGGGTGCCGAACAAACCAACGCCGAACTCGAAGAAGCTCACGAGACCTACTGCAAGAGTCTCTCGCTGGCGATGGGTGTAGGTGTGGGTGCCGACGACGAAGATATGGCTCTCCTCTCGGACCTGTACGATATCGATAAACTGATCGCACAGATCGAAGCTGACAAAGCTCAAATCGCGCTGCTCAACGGCATTTTGGATGCTGTAGGTGGCGTCGTCACGCTGATCGTTCCGCAGCTGGGTGGTGTGCTCAAGGCCAAGCAATTCGCCATGAACGTCGTCGCTGCTGTTCGCCGCAGCCAAGAGCTCTGCACATTCACCGCACTTGTTTCCGACGCTAAGAAAGCTGCCAGCCCGCAAGCTTTTGCTTTGCTGGCACAAGTGAGCGAACTCAAGCGACAACTCACCAACGACGTCATCGATGCCGCTGTGGCCCTGGGCCAGGCCATCTTGATTACCGGTGCCGCTGCTGCCGACCTCTCGGGCTATGGAGCTGCCGCTGGTGCCGCGCTGAAAGCAGCCAACGGTGCTCTCGAGGCATTCGCTCAGGCCAAGGACTTCCTCAGCCGCAAGTTCCAAGAGAGGAAGGTGAAACGAGCCTGGGCCAAGTATCGCAAAGCGCTCGATAACCCGCGCGACCGCGTGCTGGTTGTGAAGTCGCTCAAGAGCAACGCGACCCTTGCCAAGTATGCTGTCGCTTACGGCGCGCTCGAAATGAACGATCCGTTTGCTCGCGAAGCCCTCCGCAGCTGCAATCTCAACGATGCGGTGCTCGCCGATGAGAACACAAGCGCCGAGAAGGTGGTCCGCTTCCTCGAAGCCAAGTTCTCCGACGACATCCAAGTGGTTGGCGTGGTCACTCGCTTTGCCCCAGAAGCTGGTGCGCCGATGACACTCGCCTCGTGGATGGCCAACAAAGAAGCAGCCAGCAATCCGAAGAACAATTTCGTACTCAAGTCGCCCTCCCCCACGGCTTCGATCGACAACGGCTTCAAGCTCGTCGAAACATCGGCCAAAGTGGTGGTGAGCCTCGATATCTCGACGGTCGATACCTACGACGAATGGGTGACGCATTCGAAGAACTTGATGATTCTGGCCACGGCACTCGATAGCTACACACCGCTGGCAACGGGTCCGACCGGGGATCGAGAATTCCCCGAGTTCAAGGACTACCTCAACGATTTGTCGGCGGCAGCCAAGAGCGAGTCGCGAAAAACGCTCGCTGCGATCGAAGGGGACAAAGCAGCTCGTGTGAAAGCCGCTTTGAACTTCAAGAAAACCACGACCGCTGCCAAGCGAATCACCGATGCCATCGGCACGGCGCAATCGGCCGTGGGAAGCACCACCGGCCGCAGCGTGCAGGATATCACCGACTACTCCACCGGCGCTGGTGCCGAACTGATGAAGGTTCTCAAGGCTGCCTCGAAAGAAGCACCATCGCTCGTTGGACCTGCTTCGTTGCTGATCAAATCCCTTTCGCTGATGCCACGTCGAGCAGAGGCTGCCGGTAAACTCGGTGACCCTGACAAGGCCAACCGTGTGAAAGAAATCCTCGATCAACTGGTTGCCGAGCTCAACGAAACCACCACCAAGATCTCGGAACTCGGCACGAATGCCGAGACTTCGATGCTCGCCCTAGGTCCCGACGCACAGCCGAAGGATCCATAATGCCTTCGCCCGTAGCGTGAAGCCAACTTCCACCAGTCCACACGATCGTTAGCACATACTGAGTCATAAGACGAGGCCTTTCGGAGCGGTGATCGATCCCACTCCGGAGCACCTCTTAGGTACGACGAGATACTGCCATGGACGAGACGAAATTCTGGTCGCTGATCAACGAAGCCACGATGGCATCGATGGGACGCGACGATGAAAAACAAGAGCTGCTCGACGAGCTACAAGACTTGCTCGAGGAACTTCCCCCCGAAGAGATCGTGGGCTTTCAGCGGATCATGCGCGATCTGTACTGGAAGGCTTACACCTACAATCTTTCCGGGGCGATTTTCGTCATCCTGAAAGAGCGCTGCGACGAAGACGACTTCCACGGGTTTCGTGGTTGGCTTATCTCGCAGGGACAGCAGTTTTTCGAGCAAGTGGTCGCCGATCCCGACAGCATGGCGGGAGATGAGCAGATGATCGACGATCTCTATCTGCCCGACATCCTAACTCTGGCCGAAGATGCCTACGTCAACGCCACTGGCGACGACATGCCGATCGATTACGACTTTGTCGAACCCGAAGATCTCTCGGGCGAGCCACTCGAACTGGCCGATCTTCCGCAGCGATTGCCCAATCTCTGCTCTGAATACTTCTTTGTGCTCCAGCCTGACGAAGAAGAAGCCCCTGCAGAGAATACGTAAGCAAAGCTTAGCTCTTGGCAGCGAGTGATCGGCATATCGGTCACGTTTACCCACCAATCTGCTCCAAGATTCCTGCTTTCGACCAACAACAAAAAACCCACCTCGCGATTGATTCGCCAGCTGGGTTTTGTTTTTCTTGTGACGCTCGGCTTGCTGCCCTGGAGGGAATTTTTTTCTTCCAGCACAGAACCTTTTGCATCTACTGGGCTCAAGTAAGCAGCCTACTTGTCCATCGCTTTTCCCATCGCTTCGAATTCCTTACCAGCTTCTTCGATTGCTTTTGCCGACTTGGTAACGCCTTTGAGTTTCTCTAAGTCCGATGCCTGGTCAGAGATGGTGCTATAAACGACGGCCGACTTGAGCGTCTTCATCGTCGAGGTGATCATTTTGGTCCGGGGATCAACAATTTCGACGATCGTTTTCGCAGCATCCGTGAAGCTCTTGGTGATCTTTTTGACGTTCGAATCTTTCTTTAGCTCGTCGTCGGATTTGATGAGCGTTTCGAGCTTGGCAAACTCTGCCTCAATTTTCTCAATCGCGTCTTTGTAAGCTGCCAAAAAGTCGGAGTATTTCTTTCCGCTATCTTCGACGCTTTTCACCAATTTGGCATTCGCCTTGTAAAACTCCGACATCGTGAGTGCGGTGTTCGCCTTCTTGGCCTCGGCGAATTTGGCGACGTAGGTATTGAGTTCACCTACAATTTCACCTCGCTGTGTCTTCTCTTCCGCAGCCTTTTTGAAGATCTCTTTTCCCATCGTGCTCATCGTCTTACCCACTTCAAGGAAGAAGGGGCTGTTCTCTGCATCGGACGATCCACCTTCAAAGATGAACTTCTGTAAATCAACGCCGCGGAAGGTGTTGCGACTGGTCGAGCGAAGTTGAAGTTTTTTGCCCCCCAGCTGTCGACTCACTTCCTTTTGCACCGTTTTGCGAACAAAAACACCGAGTTCGTCGGCGACATCTTTGATTTTTTTCTCGGTCTGATCCACCGCTTTTTTCGCTTCATCGGCAGCCGTCTTCTTGCCAGCTTTCTCTTCCTTGAGGAGCTTCTCGACCCTTTCATTCAAATCCTTAAGGAAGTCGTAGAGTTGGCGTTCAATTTCATCCAGTCCTTCGGTCACCTGCTCGATGATCTCTTTTTCGTTCGTCACTTTCTCGTCCATCGGCACTTCAACACTCACGATGAACGCATTGATCTTCAGGCATTCTTTGAAGTCCTTCCGGGCGCTCTCCAGCAGGTTTCCATTTTCGACCGAAAGGTTTCCCTTTTTGTCAAACTTCACTTTCGTACTGCTGGCCATAAAGGAGCCTCTCAGCTGGTTGCAAGGTCGTGTGGAGCGATAGAGTAGGAAGTAGCTATGCAAAATCGCGCGAAAGGGAATGCCTTCGCGCGATTCTAGTTCGTTGGTGGCGCTGGAATCTTGGAATTTCAGCCGAGGCGGTGGAAAGAAAGCCTTTCCACCGCGATCGACTGGGATTTCGCAAGACTAATCAAAGTTGTAGTGGAATTCGCTACCTTTCGCGGTGATTTCGATTTTCTTCACCGCGCTACCCACCATCATCCGCTTGAGAATCTCTTCGCTGATCGCGGGGAGCATTGTGTTGGTGAGAATCGAGTCGATCATACGACCACCGCTCTCGAGTTCCGTGCAGCGGCTGACGATGAGCTTGAGCACTTCGTCGCTGTAGGTGAACGGAACCTTGTGATTGACGCCGATTCGCTTCTCGATGCGACGCAGCTGCAAACGAGTGATCGCAGCGATCATCGAATCGCTGAGCGGATAGTAAGGAATGGTCACGAGGCGGCCGAGCAATGCTGCGGGAAAGACCTTCAGCAGCGGATCGCGCAGCGACTTGGCAATGGCCTCAGGATCGGGAAGCAGTTCCGGATCTTTGCACATGTTCATGATCAAGTCGCTACCGGCATTCGACGTCAGCAGGATGAGCGTGTTCTTGAAATCGATCACGCGTCCTTCGCCATCTTCCATCCAGCCTTTATCGAAGACTTGGAAGAAGAGTTCGTGCACGTCGCCGTGAGCCTTTTCGACTTCGTCGAGGAGCACCACGCTGTAAGGTTTGCGGCGGACGGCTTCGGTGAGAATACCACCTTCGCCGTAGCCCACGTAACCGGGAGGCGAACCCTTCAAGGTGCTCACGGTATGAGCCTCTTGGAACTCGCTCATGTTGATGGTGATGACGTTCTGTTCGCCACCATAAAGAGCTTCGGCCAAAGCGAGAGCGGTTTCGGTTTTACCAACACCCGACGTGCCGGCGAGCAAGAATACGCCGATTGGCTTGTTTGGATTCTCGAGCTGGGCACGCGAAGTTTGAATGCGGCGAGCAATCATCTTCATCGCATGGTCTTGGCCAATCACGCGCTGACCGAGGGTCTCGGCCAACTTGAGCACAGCTTCGACTTCGTTCTTCACCATTCGACCGACCGGAATGCCGGTCCAGTCGGCCACGACCGAAGCGACCGCTTGCTCGTCGACCGTGGGAAGAATCAGTGGCGATTCGCCTTGCAGGGCGGTGAGCTTGGCTTGCAGTTCGGTGAGTTTTGCCAGCAGCGGAGCCCGTTCGGCTTCGGTGAGCGGAGGCGTAGGAGCCGCTACAGGTGGTGCTTCTTTGGCAGCCTTGTCAGCAGCTTTTTCGAGTTTGCTATGCGTCCCCTCGACCTTGCCCGTTTGACCGCGGAGCTTGCCGCGAATGTCGAGAATCTCGTCGACCAGCGTCTTTTCGTCGGTCCAGCGCTGCTCAAGCCCCTTCAGACGCTCACGCTCGATGGCTAGTTTTGAATCGACTTCTTTTTCGCGTTTGGTGGTATCTACACCGACAGCTTTTTCGCGGGCGATGATTCCCTGCTCGACTTCGAGAGCTTCGATCTTGCGGCGGCAATCTTCGACTTCTGCAGGCACAGCGTGCTGACTGATCGCCACGCGAGCACACGTGGTATCGAGCAAGCTGACCGACTTATCGGGCAACTGACGAGCGGGGATATAGCGATGCGAGAGACGAACCGAGGCTTCGAGCGCTTCGTCGAGAATCTGCACGCGATGGTGCTGCTCGAGGGTCGAGGCCATGCCTCGCATCATCAAAATCGCTTTGTCTTCGCTTGGTTCACCGACTTGAACCACTTGGAAGCGGCGCGTGAGAGCAGGATCTTTTTCGATGTGCTTCTTGTATTCGGCCCAGGTCGTCGCAGCGACCGTGCGCAACTTTCCGCGAGCCAGTGCTGGCTTGAGCAAGTTAGCAGCGTCGCCAGTTCCAGCGGCTCCACCAGCTCCGATGAGAGTATGAGCTTCATCGATAAACAGAATGATCGGCTGTTCGCTCGATTGCACTTCTTCGATCACCTGACGAAGGCGATTTTCGAACTCGCCCTTCATGCTCGCGCCGGCCTGCAAGAGACCGATGTCGAGCGAGCGAAGCGAAACATCTTTCAGCGACGGAGGAACATCGCCCGAAGCAATGCGGAGGGCAAAACCTTCGACCACCGCAGTTTTACCCACACCTGCTTCACCGGTGAGGATTGGGTTGTTCTGACGACGACGCATCAGAATGTCGACAAGTTGACGAATCTCTTCGTCGCGACCAACAATCGGGTCGATCTCCCCTTTGCGAGCACGCTCGGTCAGGTCGATCGAAAATTGCTTGAGCGCCTCTTGCTTGCCCATCGCAGCGGGAGCCATCGCGCCGCTCGCTTCGCCAGGAACAGCGCCGCCACCGACCTGGGTTCCATCGCTGGCGCGGAGCGAATCTTCGGGCGAGCCTGCCACCACTTCAGCAAACTTGTCGATCAACGTATCGGCGTTGATTTTGCCAAATTCTTTCGAAATGCTCAGCAGTGCGTTGTTCAGCGTTTTGGTTTTGATCATGCCGACGATCAAGTAACCAGTCCGGACTTGCGAGTCCTTGAACATCAGCGTGGCATAGACCCAGCCTTGCTGAGTCGCATCTTCGAGATGGCTCGAAAGGTCCGAGATGCTGGAACTGCCGCGTGGAAAACGATCGAGTGTTTCGGTCAGATCACGCGCCAAACGACTTGGCTCGAGATTGAACTGCTTAATGATTTTGTGCACGTCAGAATCGGGAAGCTGCAGAATCTGATGCAGCCAGTGAGCCAACTCGACGTAAGGATTGCCACGCATCTTGCAAAAGACGGTGGCGGCCTCAATCGCGCGATAAGCGAGGCTGTTAAGTTTTCCAAAAAGGGCTACGCGACTAATCTCAGCCATGTGGCAGTTTCTCCGAGAGACTTTGCAGTGACTTCTAGTGCTAAATAACTTGTAAAAAGTTTCTTCGTAACAACGACTGATTTTCTCAGGACATACGCAAGAGTTACTATTGAGTTAACTCATGACACGTTTGGTCCCGAACTGTTCAGTCGGCAGAATTTTCTCTGAAATGGTTCGTTTCATGAGGATCTAAGCAGCAGTCCGTTCCGCCCGGGGACGCAAAATCAAATCTGCAGCGTCCTCTTCACGCTCGCGGCTCTTCAGCCACGAGGTCCACCCAAGTTGCCCCATACTTCCGAGCTGGATCGGGGGAACTTCTTCCTTTTTCAGAATCAGATTCACATCCCAATCGAGTTCCAGACCGACGTAGTTGTCGACCACCGAAATGAGCGACGCGAGACTTTCTCCCTGGGGTAGCAAACGCCGGTACTGACGGAAATCCATCGGACCAGCCACGATGCGAAACTTCTGCTGACAATCCCACACCCGTTCGCCAATCGTCGCGCTCATCCCCAGCACACCGGTATCACTGCCGAGACCGAGATTGGTGCGGCAGTTCATCGGCAGCGGCAGCCACTGACCCACGAACTCTTTGAGGACCATCGGGATCGAGAAGAACGCATTCAAAATCGCCGCTAAACCTTCGGCATGACGCGTTTGACAGACAAAGCGCCCACTGAAGTAGAGCTTGGCCAAATCGGGCATTGCATCGCGATCGTTCATCGACGCCATGCCGATGCCGAAGAGCGAACCAACATAGTCGGCAAAGCGATCGGATTCTGGACGATCGAACTGCGTGGTGGGCTGTGCTACGGCCCAGGCCCGGTAGAACAGCGAGTACATGCGATGATGGAAGATGTCGACAAACCGAACGAATGTCGGATCTTGCGAATTGCGAAGTCGATCGCGGGCATATTCGGTGAGGTGCAGTGGAAGGGGACCGTTGGGTCCAAACATGCCAACATGACGCACAACCAGGCGGGGCGGGTGTCCCTGTTTTCCTTGTTCGAGCGCGGCGATGGTCGATGGCGCGAAGATCAAGCTCGGCTCTTGGGCAAAACGAACGGGATCATCGGCCAATCGCAGCGATTCACCTATGCGCGGCTTGTCCTTAAACACTGCTTCGATACGACGCAGTGCCTGATAGAAATCGAATTGATGGGGCGCCGCCGCGAGAGCTTTGAGCAGCTCTACGCGGTGTGTCGACGTCCGATTCTCGTTGGCCATCGCATCACAGTGCCACGGTCGCTCGAGTGGACGACCGTTTCAGTAAAGGAGTTGATCGAAACGTAACGGGCGAAAAATTGTTCGAGCACAGCGCCGAGCAGGAAGACGCCACTTCCTTCAAACGCCGCTTCATCGCAGGTGATTGCAATCTCGAGGCCACGACCAAACGTGATCGGCCCCGGAGTCGGAATGCGGCGAGTGATTGGACGGGCGGCCACCGATCGCACACCTTCGATTTGCTTCCGAATCGCAGCGTCATTGGCATCGCCATAGAGCCGCAAGATATCGCGGAGCGCAGCCGCCCCATGACGCTCGTCGCCATCGACCAGCGACAAATAATTCAGGGACAAGTGGCTGATCAAGCGCCACACGAAATCCCCTTCGCCAAAGCTGTGCGAGGGTTTGGGGCGTGTGGGGCCCGACAAGCAGCGAACCGAATTCACCGGCGCTCCGGTATCGAGCGTGAAATCAGTCGTGCTCTTTCCCACCGGCATTTGCAGCGGAAGATCGCGATTCGTGCAAAGCGTATCGATGGCCAGTTGCCGCAGATTGTGAGAGTATGGCGCTTCACGACCATCAACGAGGGAGACAAAAACTTCGGAGCCGATATAGCTCGAGCGGGGGCCGTATTTTTTCTGATTCGTCGAGAGCACACGTGGCAAACGATGCACCGTGTAGTAGGCCATCCCGTCGTGTCCCGAGTTCACGTCGCTCGAGGCATAAAACGGGAAGAACGTCTGTTCATCTTCGACTTCAGCGCCGTAGCCTTGGATTCCCTTCACTTCGTACACCTCGAAGTCCATCGGACGGGTGCGATCGGGAATGACGTGATGCTCGCTGAACTTGTCGCTCAGGTGAATACGATCAGCCGACTTGGGAAACAAGTTGATCGCCGGGGTGCAGTGAAGCGAAAACGACTCGGCCGAGACATACGACTCGAGACGCTGTTCGGCTCGCGACAGCAGAATAATGATGTCGAGTTCTTGCTCTTCGCAGCGCGATACGGCCGACTTCAGCCCGGTCAGATCGACAAACAGATACCGCTGGGGAAAAGCAAAATACTCTTGCAGCAGCCGATAGCCTTGAAACGATCGAGGGCCGTAAGGGAGGAGCGCTTCGTTCTCGGCAAAGCCGCGAGGCTGGATCTTGCTCGCTTCATTCACCACTTGCCACGGGATCGGGCGGGTCGTCGGACGCACGACAAATCCAAGCGGATTGCCCAAGATTTGCTCATAGAGGTGCATCGGCAAATCGCCAGCGCCACGCAGGAACAACGTCAGACGATCGAGTTTGGTGTCTTTGAACTTGAGGCCAGCGGTCGTACGAATCCGCAATCGAATGCCCGCCTTGAGCCCTGCCACATTCGGCACTTCGATCGAAGCGGCATCGCGGCTGAAATACTCCGCCTCGACGATCTCGAGGGGCCACAGCGTGCAGTCTTGGGCAGTGCGATATTCGCAGGCAGTCGTTTCCCCTTTGCCAAGCAAACTGCGAATCGACTCACCTCGCGGAATGGTGTAGCCATCGGCGAGCGCGCCGACCTTCAAGTCGGGCTCGAACTGCACCACAGCCATCGAGGGGGTCGGAGCCAAATAGTGCGGGTAGACAATTTCAAACAAATGCTGCGTAAAGCGAGGGAACTCCGAATCGATGCGGAGCTGAACGCGAGCAGCAAGAAATGCAAAGCCCTCGAGCAATCGTTCGACGTAGGGATCGACGCACTCGAAACCATCGAGGGTCAATCGTCCGGCGATCTTGGGGAATTCCGATGCGAACTCCGCCCCCATCTCACGGAGATGCTGTAGTTCGCGGTTATAGAATTTGAGGAGCCGAGGATCCATGACTGAGGGAGCGTTCCTTCCAACCTGACTGCGCGGCGATGAAAACGAGGGGCTGCCCCTGCTAATCAACGGACAAAGTCGGCAATCGAGATACTTCCAGTTTCGAGGTCTACTTGGGTCTTGAGGAACAATTCGAGCGGCACCGGCTGGGCCCAGAGCTCTCCCGAAATCTCAAAAATCAAACTGTTTTGGTCCATCCGGCCACCATCGGCGCTGATGTTCACTTCGAGTGTCTCGCGCAGAATGCGGGGCTCGAAATTCCAGATCGCTTGCTTCACCAGTCGCTGCAACTGGCCCCCGTCGACGCTGCTGCTGGTGAGCCCCGCGAAATCGGGCACCCCATAGTTCAGCACCGACGATTCAACAAACGGGGCTTCGTACTCCAGGGTTCGGTCACCGAGATTCGTGGTGTTCAGGAGCCAGGCAAGATCGCGAAGCACACTTTCGCGCAAACGTTGCAGCGACAACACGCGCCGATTGCGAGATTCCTGTCCTTGCTGCGGCTCTTCATCAGTAAGCCGATCGAGGAGCGACGGCTGCAAACGCTCTTGCGTGGTTAACTCAGCCATCCGTGGACTCTCCGTCGACGCTACCGGCCCGTAGTTCTGGCGAAACGTCGAGGGCGACCGCTTCTTCAGGGCTCTTCATCGACGCATCGAGAGCCACATCGAGGCGAATTTGTCGCACATCCATCAGAGCATAGTCGCCGGCATCGGTGGTGAGCATTCGTTGCCCGAGGCCGTGGTAAACCCCTTCGGCAATTTCGTTCCACTCAGTCTTGCGCGAGAGCTTCAGCAGTGGATCGGTGCTGTTGAAGGTCAGCGGATAGCGTGTGGGGACGAGCCCCACCACTTCACCACCATTGGCCCACTGGAAATGGACCGGCGTCCAAACGTAGTCGCGCAAATCCTCGGGTTTCTCGACATCGATGCGGCGAATGCGATGCAGAGGAATCCAGTAATAGCGGCCGTTCACGATCGCTTCGATGATCGGACCGAGACGCGAATCGGCGTCCGAGAGCCATTCAAACGGGGTTTCGGTGAACGACTCGCTCTCCCCTTCGGGAACTCGATTCGCCGTTTTGATCACGCCGGAAGTGACGGGAGCGAGCTCGAACGCTTGTTGGCGGAGCGTTTCCCCCTCAGCGATGTGACCCTTCGCCGTTTGCTCGAGCGACTGCATCAGCAGCGCGATCCATTCCTCCGGTTCGCCGAAGATCAGCGGTGTGCGTTTGCCGGTGAAAATGTCGCTTCGCAAAAGTTCGCAGCGAATCGCTTCCCGATAGGTCTGCACCATCGGCATCGCGATCGGGTCCATATCGCCCGAGACGCCGAGTTGCGTGAGAGCGCGATCCCATTGGCCTTGAACGCAAAGCAACTGAAAGAGAAAAACTCGCAGCTTGGGATCACCCGGATTGCTGCGGATTTTCTGGCTCAATTCGGCTAGAGCGGTGTCGAGATTGCCATCGCGAAGGGTACTGAGGGCGTCCACCGAAGGGCTCACTTTCTCTCGCGAAGTAAATCAGCGTAATAATCATGTTGATGACAAGCCAGCGATGGAAGTATCGCAGAGGCTCGACTGACGTGCGCTTCGTGCAGCACGCTGAAGGATCCAGGAGAGTTGTCGCCTGCCAACTCCGAGTTGGAACTGGCAGGCGATATTCTCGAGCGAAGGTCGCTAGATTCGGCGTCGAGCTGTCATCCAGCAGCGGAGCAAAAAACGCTCACGCTGCGATAGCCACTCGTCCAGTCAGCCGAAATCTGACACTGATTGGCAGCAGAGATCTCGGGAAACGTGGGCTTCCCGAGAGAACCCGCTGCCTATCGGGGAGGGGCAAATTACTTGCCGTCCCACGACTTGTTCTTGGTACGATCCCAACCCTTGTTACCCTTACCGACGTAGTTCTTACCGTCGGTCGAGGCGTAGTACTGCATCCAAATCTTCCAGTACCACAGGGTCACTTCTTCCGTCGGACGTTCATCTTCGTCGCCGCTGATGCTCCAGCTGGCCACAATCGGATTGAACAGTTTGTATTCGAGGTAGATAGCGCCAGTGCCTTCGGTACCCGAAGTGCTGAGGAAGTGGATCTGAGCAGCGGTTCCCAGAGCACCGCCAGCGATGGCGTTTTGCATCAGGTAGACGCTCGCCACGTCAAACGACTTGCCGAGGGTAATTGGTGGGATTTCAGCAACACCGACGTTCACGTCGAGGGTACCAGCCTTGGCCGATTCCGAAAACGTACGTTCAATGTTCCAGCTGCAGCTGGTGCAGGCAATCCAGTCTTCGTAACCTGGGATCTGCGAGTCGCCGGTAACACCATCAAGTTTGAGCAGAATCATGCGAACGTTCCTTTAGTTCAATGCGAGACAGAAAACTGTTTTGCCCACGAATTACTACGATGGCAGCGGGCCGTGTGAGCACGATCACCAGCACCGCTGCAGTTTGATTTCTGATCTAAATCCGTCTTGGAATTTGCTGCCTCTTCTCCGCTTGTGGCCAGATCAGACGCAACGTATTCGCCGACTTTTTTGATTCCTTGGAACGATTTTCGAAAATTCTGCCAAGTCGTGAGGGAGATTACTACCTGGGGAATCGTTTTCTTGGGGAAAATTAACCCCATCGTTCGAAAACCACTGGCGAGCAGTGCTCGAGGTTGCTGCAAAAGCCCATCAGCCGTTGGCAATTTGCCACAGGCTGTGTTTCACACATGCCCCGCCCTACTCACCTTCCAGAACCAAATCTTTCAGGAAATCTGGTTCGCCTCTCCTCCGGTGAAACCCCATCCGCTGGGAGTGCCGCTCCGTGGACAAGCATCCTAATCCTTGGCCTAACAGGTGATGAGCACATCCCTGGCAGGCCCCATTCGAAAAAAATCGCGGAGGGAGTTTTCAGGATGGAACCCTCCGACTCCGCGACTTTGTTCGTTTGATCCGCTTCGATTGCCAGTCACCAGCAGAGCTTACGAGCGGCGTGCCTTTGTGGGCCGCGCCGCCGCTTGATCTGGTGGAGACTTTCGCTACTAACCACCCTTGCCCGATGGGAGTTTCGACACGAGTCGCAGCGACACGGTCAAACCTTCCAGCTGGTAGTGGGGGCGGAGGAACATCTTCGAAGAGTAGTAACCTGGGTTACCTTCCACTTCTTCGACGGTCACTTCAGCTGCAGCGAGTGGGCGGCGAGCTTTGTCTTCTTCCGAAGCGAGCTTCGGGTTGTATTCGATGTAGTTCGACACCCAGCGGTTGAGCCAACCCTGCATGTCTTCCTTTTCTTTGAATGAACCCAGTTTGTCGCGAACGATGCACTTGAGATAGTGAGCGAAGCGGCAAGTGGCAAACAAGTAAGGGAGACGGGCCGACAGGTTGGCGTTGGCCGTGGCATCGGGATCGTCGTATTCCTGTGGCTTCTGGAGCGACTGAGCACCAATGAACGCGGCGAAGTCCGAGTTCTTCTTGTGCACGAGTGGCATGAAACCGTTTTTGGCGAGTTCCGCTTCGCGGCGGTCGCTGATCGCGATTTCGGTGGGGCACTTCATGTCCACGCCACCGTCGTCGGTGGGGAACGTATGGCAAGGCAAGCCTTCCACGGCACCGCCCGATTCGATACCGCGAATACGCGAGCACCAGCCGTAGAGCTTGAACGAACGGTTGATGTTCGTGGCCATCGCGTAAGCAGCGTTCGACCAGGTGTACTTGCTGTGATCAGCGTTCTCGACATCCTCTTCGAAGTCGAATTCCGAGACTGGGTCGGTCTTCGCGCCGTAAGGCAATCGCGAGAGGAAGCGTGGCATCGCTAGGCCGATGTAGCGTGAATCGTCCGATTCGCGGAGCGAACGCCAAGGAGCGTATTCGGCGGTGCCGAAGATCTTGGTCAGATCGCGAGGGTTCGAGAGTTCCTGCCACGAATCCATTTGCATGAGCGTGGGGGAAGCACCGGCGATGAACGGAGCGTGAGCAGCGGCGCAAACCTTCGAGATTTCGCCGAGCAATTCGACATCGGGTGGGCTGTGATCGAAGTGATAATCACCCACGAGGCAGCCGTAGGGCTCGCCACCGAATTGGCCGTATTCTTCTTCATACATCTTCTTGAAGATCGGGCTCTGATCCCAAGCCGTTCCCTTGAACTTCTTGAGCGTCTTGCCGAGTTCTTTCTTCGAGATGTTGAAGACGCGGATCTTCAGCATTTCGTCGGTTTCGGTGTTGTTGACGAGGTAGTGCAAACCACGCCAGGCACCTTCGAGCTGCTGAAAATCAGGGTTGTGCAGAATCAGGTTGACCTGTTCCGAGAGCTTCTGATCGATCGAGGCGATGATGGCCTGGATCGTCTTGATCGCGTCGTCGGAAACAACAGCGGTCCCTTCGAGAGCTTGCTGAGCCAAGGTCTTTACAGCCGACTCAACGGCTTCCTTAGCACGATCGCTCTTGGGTTTGAATTCTTTTTGGAGGAGCGACGAAAAATCGCTCGAAGCGAAGGTGGTTTCGGCACCTTGCTGGGCTGACTGCAAACTGGGATCCATCGACATCTTGAATACTCCGACCGGAAGTGGAAGGCTTTGAATTGTGGAGCAACAGCGGGGGCTCGACGCGAGCCACCAACGCCTTGCAGGGAATTATTCAGCAGCGGGGGCTTCCGGCTTGGGAGCCGAGGCCAGAGCTTGCAACAGCGAAGGATCTTTGAGGACCTTGCCGATGAGGTCTTCGGCGCCACTCTTGCCGTCCATGTACGTCAGCAGGTTGGCCAGCTGCGTGCGGGTTTCGAGCAGCTTGTTGAGCGCTTCCACCTTGCGTGCCACCGCAGCGGGTGAGAAGTCGTCCATGCTCTCGAAGGTGATATCAACGGCCACATTGCCTTCACCGGTGAGGGTGTTGGGGACGTTGAATGCCACGCGGGGCTTCATGCTCTTGAGGCGTTCGTCGAAGTTGTCGACGTCGATCTCGAGGAACTTGCGATCAGCCACTGCGGCCAGAGGTTCAGCAGGCTTACCCGACAAGTCGGCCATCACGCCCATCACAAACGGAAGCTGAACTTTTTTCTCAGCTCCGTAAACTTCCACATCGTATTCGATCTGCACGCGAGGGGCACGGTTTCGTGCAATGAACTTCTGGCTGCTGGTTTTGGCCAAGGTAAGGCTCCTTTACTTGGGGGATGACTTGCTGCTCCTCATCGGCGCGAAACTATGCCAGTATTTAGGCTCGCTAGCAACACGACCGTGAGAATGGATGTTTTGGATCGTGCTCGAGTTACCGCAGCCGACGATCAGTTGTTTTATTCCGCTAAAGTCCTCAGTTCCGGGGTCGTCCGACGAGGAAACCACGCGAAAACCTGAGGCCTCTATCAACTTTGCAAGCTACAAGGGCTCTCGCAGGCTAGACAAGCGATAACGCTCGCATGAGCTGTGCGACAAGCTCCTGTAATTCGCATTGACAGGATTATGGGATCTCTACGCTATTCAGCAGGCTCTATCAGTCCGATCCATCTCTCTGAACTGTCACGTCGGCAACGCTGTTTTTGTCGCGTTACATATCGTCGTCATCGGCCTGCAACTCGCTCGCATCGGAGATACCTCCGAGCGAAAGAGCTTGCGACAAGGCATCGGGAGTGAGATCTCGCAAGATGTCGAGAAAGCTCTTCGACGCCAAACGCTTGGCACGATTCAGAAACAACGGGACAGGGCTCGATGGTTCGTAGCGGCGGTAGTATTCGCAGATCTTGTCGATCGTTCGAATGACATCTTCGCGGCTGCTGATTTCGCCAGTGATTCGCATAGGTTGAGAGGCCGATGTTGAAGCTGTAGCCGTTGATCCGCTGGACGACTCCGCCGGGGCATCCTCTTCCACCGGTTCTGGCTCGGGTTGCTTATTGAGCCCGCGCTGCTGGACACGATCTTGCAGGTGCTTGTTGATGCCCCGCAGCATGTCGGTGAGGTCTTCGAGGTTGGGAGCGTTCGACGTCCCCACCTGATCGGTCACGACAGCTTCGATGCCCATCGACAGCCGCAAACACTCTTTGGCACTCTCGGCCAGCGATAGCAAAAGATTCGGGTCGCACTCGGCAAAAGCGGCATCGAGCGACGACATTTCTGTTTTGTTGCCCGACGCTGGCGGGGGCATTTCGCCACGAGCCACCAGCAGGTCGCGGTAGCTGAACATGCCCAGTTTGCTCTTCACAAACGGCATTTCGCGGACAGCTTTGAGGGTGGTGAGGGGATCGCACAGCGTGGCGATCGTGTTGACGCGGATCGTGGGATCGTTGTCGTCGTCGGGATCGAGTTGCGGGTGAACGGTCGGCCAGAATCGCTCGCAGAGACCGTGAATAACGGAGAGTCCGCCGTGAAGTCCTGGGAGGCCATCGAGACGAATCGAGGCTCGCGTCAGGAAGTCGGCAATTCGGAGATCTTTTGATCGACCGAGGAGCGAAACGGCGAGGGAACGAACGGTTTTCCAGTCAGGTTCTTCGGCGGCAATCACCGTTTTTCCGAACTGCTGGTCCCCTTTTCCTTCGGCTGCCTTTGCCATTTCGGCATAGTCGGCGTCGTACTCAAGGTTCTCTCCACACGGCGAATCTTCGGAGATTGGCGCGAGGAGTTTATCGATATCTAGGTTGCTAATCATGTCGGGTGTGGCACTAGCCCTTCCAAGAATTTACTGTCTCCACAGTTGCAATCCGTCGCTGGCAATTCCTCGTCGTCCCAGACTTCGTTGGCACCAACTCTACGTTATGCGTAAGGCACGCAAGAGCGCAGCAAATGGTTTTTTTCGAAGTCCAGAAATTGTTCACACAGGGTTCGTCGAGCACCGCGTTCTATTGGGAATCGTGCACCAAGTTTCTGGAAAAAATAGAAACCGAGTCGCTCGCGAGATGCCTTTGCAGGGGCAACTTAGCTTCCCTAGTCGTCGCAGCACTTACTGCTCAAAAAACCTTATGAAACCTACGCAATCCCTTGCTGCGGCGCGTCCCCAGATGTTTGCATGCCACCCAAGAATGTCGATCAAGTACGCCTCCGGGAGCAGCTTCCAAGCGAAGCTGTCATCGTTGACGTGGAAGGGGGATTTGCCGCAAAAGACCGTATCTGCGCTAGTTTCTAAACCTCGCAGGTTGCAAAAACAAGCAGCGATCACGAAAAATTCGCTCAATTGGCACGATCGCTGCCACAGCATCGATCCCACCGATTTCGCAGCCCCGGAAAGCGGTCCTTAAGGGCCACGAACAGCCACCCCATTAGTGGCAAAACCAGACCAAATCGCGTGGTGATTTGAGCAATCAAATGCCATGCGTCAAGTTGCTGTTCGTTAGCTGGAGACTAGTAGATGAATCGCAGGTCGAACTTCAGCATCGCATCGAGATAGCCCAGCGAACCGATCTGCTGCTGAGCACAGATGCCGACCTCCATCAAACCGAGATCTCCACCGGTATCGAAAATGAGGCGGGCCCCTTCGGTGAAGTACGAGAGACCGTCGCCATCGACATCGATGATGGTGTTAGGAAGCGGCGGATCGATCACCGTTTGCCCACCATCGAGGAACCACATGTTGGTGTACTCAAACGTCGGAATGATGGCAAAGGCATCGGTTTCGTAGATCACATGGCTGACACCAATGCCCCACTTCAGAACTTGTCCGCTGTGGGCTGGGTCACCCGCGATAGGGAAATTGACCTTCAGTTCGCCATGCCAGTAGGTGATGTCGCTCGAGTTATAGCGGAACAGCATACCGGGCTCGATCGAGACGTGCCCCGTGCCTAAACCCTTGCGAGCATTACCACTGTTGAACGTGGTTTTGGTCACCTGGGTCATCATCCAGTCTCCCCCCTGCATCAATACCACCTTGGCGGTGGTCGACATGTCGCCGATACCGGTTGTGTTGGGGTTGATTTCCGGATCGAGGACACGGATCGGAATATCGGTAATCACCGAAGCCGACCCACCACCCACCTCGAGCTGAAAACGGAAGTCTTGGAAATCGGCACCGGTGTCGGCCGCTGGTCCGCGCCCCGGTTTAGCGAAAAAGTATTCCGACCGGTCGGGGAACCCGACGTTCCAACCAGCTTGGGTGCGGAACGTAAAACTGGCTTGCGGCTGAGCGATATCGATTTCGAAGGGAGCCGCCTGCACGCGCTCGCGTCCAATGCCCGCTTCACGCACCGGATCGCCGTAGTATCCGTCCGACCAATCTCCGAGCCAGGCATCGCTCGCGGTTTCCGTAAAGCCTTGCTCGCCCAAGAGATCGCCGAATATGGGGCTAGCAGAATCTGGTGCTCCGGGTTGGGATTGATAGGTGGTGGTGTACCCCTGTCCGAAGCTGTTGTTCATCATGAAATCACCCCCTGGCATGGGCATACCAGCTGGTGTGGGGAGAGGCTCACCCATCATGGCTGGCTGGAGGGCCGACGCCTGCTGGACCGATCCGGCGGGGTGAACAGTTCCCCATTCGATGGCATTACGCACTGGGCCAGTGCCGACGGCTGACGTAACATCTTCGCTGTAAGCAGCTTGCTGCACACCGAAGTTGCTGCCGACACTCGACGGCATGACGATTTCGCCGGTGGGGGAAATGACCGGATCGGGGATGCGAACCAGGGTGGTTCCAGGACGACCAGGGACCGGCATTGCTGTCGCCGCACTGCTGCGGGGGTCGGAAGCTGATGGTGGGGCCACCACCGGTGTATCGCTCGGAGCAACGTCGTTCCAGGGGTTCCAAGGGAGTTTTGGAACCCACGACTTCCAGCCAGATGCTGGAGGCTGTGAAGGGGCCGCTTGTGCGGTCACTGTTTGCTGCACAGCAGGTTGCGACGTGCTTGAAAGAACGGGCTGAGCGGCTTGCTGGCCGAAGTAAGGGGCCTGGACCACCGTGCTACGAGGGGGCTGTGGGGGAACATAGCCGGGGGGCACTGGAGGCTGTGCTGCCGGGAGCGGCGGCACGAAGCTGGTTCCGCTTTGTGGCACCCCAGGTGGTTGCTGAGGCGGAAGATTCGCGTAAGTTGGCGGCGCGACCCAATTACCAGCATGGGGCGGCGAATACGGTGCTGGCTGCACGCGGGCTGGCATTTGACCTGCTGGCAGATTCGGCAGGCCAAACGTTGGTGCCGGGACCGATGAAGGATATGCCGCTGGCACACCCACCGGCGCATACGGATCCTGTGCCGCCAGCGAACTTGTCGCTAGCAGCAACGCGAAGCTTGCGATCGCTCGCAAACTTCCCGTCCTCGCTTTTGGCATGGGTGCAGCCACAGCAGGTTCCGAAGCTTTTAATCTGGAAGAACATGTTGCCTTTCCACCGCCGCTATCAGCCAGCTCGATCGTCGCTAGCAATACCGGTCGTGCAGTTTAGGCAAACCTTTCCGGATGTATCGGCTGTAACGACACCTTTTATCGAACGAACTACCACTTTTTTCTGTTTCTGATAACTTGGGCGTGCCTTTACTCCCCAGCCTGAGGTCTCCATGCGGAATCTACCGGTCCATTGGTACGAAGGTCTCTTCCTAAGGCCCCACCACTTCCAAGCAGCCGATCGCGCTGCCTCGGAACATGCTGCCACCGGCGAGCAGTGGGATCATCCTTACAACTATGGTCTTGTCGCTCTCGATATCAGTCGCGAAGCACTCGCCAACAATCAATTCGAAGTGCGTGTGCTCAAAGCCCGCATGCAAGATGGCACACTGGTGTCGCTAGAGTTTGGCGAGGAACCTGATCGCCTCAATCTGCGCGATGATGTGCTAGCGATGAATCAAGCGCTCGCGAGCCTCGAAGAAGCTTTCGATGCTCGGCCTGTCGTGCGGGTCTATCTCGCCGTTCCCAAACTGAAAATGGGACGCGCGAATGTCGCCAACACCACCGACACCGAACCACCACCACGCTACATCTCGCAGCGCATGCTCTCGCAAGACGAAGCGATGGGTGGCAACGAGCAAGAAATCGAGCTGCGCAATCTCAACGTCAAACTGCTGCTCTCGACACAAGATCGCACCGGCTACGAATGCTTGCCAATTGCGCAAGTGAAGCGTGCGAGCGCCAGCAACGCGCGACCCCAGCTCGACGACAGCTATATTCCGCCTGTCGTGGCGATCGATGCCTGGCAGTATTTAGCACGCGATATTGTCCGCTCGATCTACGACGTCATCGGCCAAAAAATCGAAGTGCTAGCAGGCCAGATCACCAGCCGCGGTGTCGGCCTCGAAAGCCGCCATCCGGGCGATCTCGATCGTCTGCTGATGCTGTCGGAAATCAACGCGGCCTACAACGCACTGGCAATTCTCGGCTTCGCGCAAGGGGTGCATCCTATCGCGGCCTACACCGAGCTTTGCCGCATCGTTGGTCAACTCTCGATCTTTGCCCCCGAACGACGCACCGATCCCGTACTTCCGTACGATCACGACAATCTGTGCGAGATTTTCCGCGACGTGAAGCTGCGCATCGAAACGCTGCTGAACATGGTGCGCGACTACGAGTACGAACAGCGATACTTCGAAGGTGTCGGTCTGGGGATGCAAGTTTCGCTCGAATCCAAGTGGTTCAACAGCGATTGGCAGTGGTATGTCGGAGTGAACAAGGGTGACCTCACGACCCAGGAAATCCGCGACCTGCTTTCGCCCGGCCAACTCGACTGGAAACTCGGTAGCAGTCGGCAGGTGGAAATCCTGTTCAAACAGCGTGCGGAAGGGGTGCGGCTCAATCCGATGGATCGAGCGATTCGTGCTCTGCCCGTGCAGCAAGAGTGGGTTTACTACGAGGTGAGCAAGAACGAATCCCCCGCCTGGCGCGATGTGCAAGCAACCCAAACGCTGGCAATGCGTCTGAAGGATTCGCTGATCGTGAACCTCGATCGGCTGCAGGGCCAACGCCAAATGGTGATCTCGCATCGTGGCAAACAAGTGCCGCTGCAGTTCGCACTATTCGCTGTTCCCAACAGACAGTGATTCGCACTACGATAGCGGCACTGGAGTAGCGACGCTTCGCCCCAAGCGCGACGTCGCTACTGACAGCGAAACAGAGTAGCCATAGCACGAAGCTTTCTTCGACCGGTCACTGATGACGCCCAAGTTTGCCCATGCCGTCGACCCGATCATGCTCCACATCTTGTCGGTGCTCGATCGGATTGCGCGCGAGGAAAAACTCTCCCCGCAAGATGAGCGACTGCGCATTCGCACACTCATCGATCAGGCCGAAGCGATTCTCGGCAGTTCGCCCGACTGGCAGCTCGCCAAGTATGCCATTTGCTCGTGGGCCGACGAAATGCTGGTCGATGCTCCGTGGGAGGGGCGCGATTGGTGGAGCAACAACGTGCTCGAAGTCGAACTCTTCAGCACTCGTACCTGCTACGAACAGTTCTACGAGCGGGCGAAAGAGGCATCGTCACTCACGTCGCGTGATGCGCTGGAAGTTTACTACGTTTGTGTCGTCCTCGGCTTTCGCGGCGTCTATCGCGATCCCGAACTAGCGATCTACTCGATCCAGAATCTGGGACTCCCTCCCGACATCGAAAGTTGGGCCAAGCAGGCCTCGATGTCGGTGCGACTTGGCCAAGGTCGCCCCAACATGAATGGGAAGCGTCGCGAGATCAGCGGTGCTCCACCCCAGCGCGGTCGCATGATCTTGCTGTGGTCGGGACTCACCATGATCCTCATTGCAGCCACTTCAGCCGTGTATCTGTTTTACGGATAACGTCCTGAACAACTTTGAACTTACTCCTTAAGAAATCCCCACAAAATCGCAAGTAATTCCTGAAGAACACTTGAATCCTTAAGCACAAGTTCCACGGATCTGCGGAACGAGCAGTCACATGAGCGACGAAGCACCCGCTGAAGAAACCAAACCCGAAAAGAAGCCCGAGAAGAAGGCGAAAGCGCCCGCTCAGCCCGGGTTCTTTGCGCGGCTGATGGCGTGGCCCAGCAAGATTACGACAGCCGGCTGCGCTAGTTGCCTCACCAGTCTCGTCCTCACCATTCTGCTGATCACGGTTTGGATCGTTTTTCTCGTCGATAGCAACAATGTCCCGTGGCGACATTCGATGTCGTGGCTCCGGGTGACGCTCGAAGTGATGCTCGTCATCACGATTCCAATCGTGCTTTACTACGCCATTCGACTCTGGATGGAAGGGGACAAATCTCCTTTTCCCGATATCGACTACGCCTGGCAAACGGGGCTCGAGCAACTTTCGCGGAGCGGTCTTTCTCTCAGCAGCGCGCCCTTGTTTCTGATTGTCGGCACTCCCGGAATTAATCAGGAACGTTCGCTCATGCGAGCCTCGGGCGTAGCGCTGCGGATGCGAGAACTTCCCGATGGTCCTGCGCCGCTGCACTGGTATGCCGGTCCCGACGGAATCTATCTGTTTTGCACCCAGGCAAGCTGGGCCAGTTCGCTTGCGGCGCTCGTCGAAAAACGTCGCAACGAACTCATCGCTTCGGGCGCGCCACCCACCGACCTCTCGATGCCGCAAAACATAGTTCCGGCACCGGTTGCGCCAATCAACACCACGGCCTCGACACCCGCACCCGCCAAACGGGCCGAACGCAATCGTGGCACGATCATGCTCGATCAGTTCGTCATGGAAAAACAATCGCTCGCTGCCGCTGCTGAAGCTTCAGCCCAATCGAGCAGCCAAGAGGTCGACGACAAAGACGATTTTGTCCCCTCCGTTTCGTCGTCGGTCAGCGATCAGCCTGCCCTGCTCTCGCCGCAAGAGTCGTCGCGACAACAGCAGCGGCTCGAATACGTTTGCCAACTCCTGCGTCGCGGACGTCGGCCCTTGTGCCCGCTCAATGGTGTCCTCACACTGCTCCCATTCGACGTATTCCAGGCGACCCAGCGCGAAACGCAAGAGATGCAGCGTGCCGTGCGCGCCGATCTCACGATCATTCAAAACGAACTCACGGTCCGCTGCCCTGTCACCGCTCTCATCACCGGCATGCAAAATCAGCGTGGCTTTCGCGAACTGGTTCGCCGCGTGGGACGCGAACGAGCTGCCACCCAGCGTTTTGGTCGCCGCTTCGATGTCCGCATGATCGCCACCGCCGAACAGGTGACAAATCTTTGTGGACAAATCACCGGGGTCTTTGAAGACTGGATTCACACCCTCTTCCGCGAAGCAGAAGCCCTCTCGCGCCCCGGCAATACGCGACTCTACGGTCTGCTCTGCCAGATGCGCTCGAACCTTGCTGGCGTTCTCCGCGAAGTTCTCTCCGGGGGCTTTGGCTACGAATCAAACCAAAAGAATCCAGCCGAACCGATCGCTTTCAGTGGCTGTTACTTCGCCGCCACCGGCGACACCGAAGATCAGCAGGCGTTTGTGCGCGGGGTCTTTGAAAAACTGACCGAGGAACAAGAGGAAGTGGAATGGACGCGGCTGTCGGTCCAAATCAACGACCTCTATCAGTTTGTCGGCATCCTTTGCGGACTCGCTTCGGTGGTCATTCTGGTTACGGTGTTTGTCGTCTTCCTGGTACGACTATTCTCCTAAACTACTTTGAGAATTAGCGTTACAGCGCCGCTGCCGCGCACAACGGCTGGGCCAATCTTAGCGCAGCGGAGTCCGACTGCACTCGATGCCACGACTGTTGGCTGAAAGCATCGTACCGGATGCCCAGCAGCAACGAGCTGATTAGCCGCATTGCAGCAACGTTTCCCATCTGGCATAATTCGGGACTTGAGTGAACCGGTCGGGTAGTGAAGTGTCCCTTCTCCAGACGCTTCCCAGCGATGTTTGTGACAGGCTAAGCCTCCACAAGCACCCTCCCCTTTCATTCCTCAAGAAACACCATCGGGGTGTAGCGTAACCTGGATAGCGCGTCTGCATGGGGTGCAGAAGGTTGCTGGTTCAAATCCAGTCACCCCGACTTGATGAGATAAGAAGCCCTTCGGCGAGCATGTCGAAGGGCTTTCTCATTTCTGGGACTAGAGTTACGTCGACGAGCTTCAAGTTCAAACAGACGATTTCTAGAAGCAGTCGCTTTTCTGCGATATCGGCCGCAAGCCATTTAGCCCCAAGAGCTTGCGAAAGTTCAAACACTTTCACCGCCCAATCGCCTCTTTCCGACTGCTGACGAGCAGTTCCTTCGAGTCGCGTTTGCAGCTTCGTTTTCTTCGACTGCTTCGCTGCAAAAGTCTCCGACTCAATCTCATCGAGGAGACGCAGGCTTAGCAGACGATCTTTCTGCTTCCGAACAGCGTCGAGTTCTCGCTGCAGCTCATCGCGCTCAGCCGTCGCATCTTGCTCCGCAGTTGTGGACTTGGCACGAAGCACTTCGACCACCCAGCGGCGAACTCCCTCATCTTCAATTCGCATCGTCTGAAACAGATCGAGCATTTGCCGATCTAGTTTCGATTCCACCAGACGAACGCGAGGATGTCCTGCGGAGTTGTAGCGAGCGCATCAGTAGTACCGATACTCGCGTGCCCCTGTCTTAGAAGGCTCGCGACGCCCCCACTGGTTGCAATCCATCGTGCATGGACCAGCGGTAAGCCTGGAAGCCTGGATAGACTTTGCGGCCTGCACAATCGCTACAAGAGGAAAAATAGATTTATGCCGATTTAAGCTCATGGCACACGCAATTCAGTGGGACCAGCTGTGTGGGTCTTCAGATCCACACAGCCAGGAACCTCTTAGCCGATCGCTGTTGACTCCGAACCTTGGGCTTATGCGACAAGCCCCAAGCGGTTCGGCAACGCAATGCAACAAGGTCCATGACCATGAGACGTTTCGGGCTTTGGTTCTTTACATGTGCGATGTGCATATTTGGCGGGGGCACAGCCGCCTATGGTCAGTCGTTTGGCGTGGAACTGCATAACACTTTAATGCCAGCCTCGGGTGGCATGGGTGGCGTCAGTATCGCGAGACCGCAAGACTTGACCAGTGCTCTTAATGCAAATCCTGCTGCACTGACGCAGTTCCACGGGACTCAGTTCATCTTTGGTGGCGGCTGGGCCGAACCCACGTTCAACCTGACGCAGACCAGCAATATTCCAAGCATCGGTACGCCGTTAATCGAGCCATTTTCCGCTAAGTCAACCGCCCCAGGAACTCCTCTGGGAAACATTGGCCTGACTCAGGACATAAGTGAACTGGGGCTGCCTGCCACGTTCGGCATTGGCTTCATCACGACGGCTGGCGGTTTTGCCGACTTCCGCCATGTTCCAGAAAGCCACGGCACCAACACGGGTCAGACGATTTTCAATATGCCCGTCGCGCTAGGCGTCGACCTATCGGATCGACTCGCGATTGGGGCGAGTCTGTCGCTGGGGATTGCATTTTTTGACGGCCCATTCGTCGGCGTTGGCGGAATGACCTCCGACTACGCTTTGCGAGGGACTCTTGGAATGAATTATTTGCTCACGGATAGCACGACAATCGGTGGCTATTACCAGACGGCTCAGTCCTATGAATTCGACAACGCCTTTTTGCTAAATCCGGGCGTGGGGCAAACTTCCGCGGACGTGGAAATGGATCTTCCGCAGAACATTGGGATTGGTGTGGCCAATAACTCGATGATAGATGGACGTCTGCTGCTCGGGGTGGATGTTGTTTACAAGCTGTGGGATCAAGCCGACATGTATCAGGCTGTCTACGACAACCAATTGATTGTGCAACTCGGAGCACAGTTCACGCACGGTCGCTACCGATTTCGCACCGGCTACACTTGGGCAGAGAATCCCATTGACAATACGCCGGGAGCCAATATCGGCGGCGTCGTACAGCCCGGCGATTTGGCCGCCGTACGATACACACAGGGCCTACTAGCCATTACCAGCCAACACCGCATCTCTTTTGGTATTGGAGTAACCGATGTGCTGCCCGGCATTGACATGGATATGATGGCTGGCGGGATGTTCCGCGACACGGAGCAACTCGGCAATTTCACTACTTCGTCCATCGAAAGCTATTGGATCGGCCTGGGGTTAACCTGGCGGTTTGGCCGCGGCGCATGCTGCGAGACATTGGCGCCCGATTCCTGGTCGGACATCTAGATACAGGCTAAGCATCGGCTTGCCTACTTCGAAAATCACTCGGGCCCAATCCAAAGCCCCTGCGAAATCAACTAAACAGAACCGGAACTGCCTCACTACTGAAGACGAACAATCACTTTTTCGATCTTGCCGGTGAACTTGTTGTCCCGCTCCTGATAGTCGTTGGTCACGTTGGTGGCCTCGTCCACACCGACGTCCGCTGTCTCGTCGGGTGAGAAAATGACACTCGCAGTGTGCTCGATCCGTTTCTCGGCGACTTTTTCTTCGTTTACGAACAGAGTCCCCTTCCCCCCTTTGCCGAGCCCACCACCATCGTAAACGAACTCGAACCTGACCATCACCTTGCCGGTGGGTAGCGGCTTGTCCGTGGTGATTTGGTACTGTTCTAGGCCAACCCAATTGTATGTGTAGTTCAACTTTCCGCTTTTGGTGTAGAGGCTCCACCCACCGAACCGGCCCCCTTGGCAGATGATCACCCCCTCGGTCCCACCCTGGGGAATTTCTAACTCAGCGGTGATTGTGTGCGACCGGTTTTTCACGTTGATGAACACGTTATCCATCATGCCAGTCATCCCCTCGTGAAGGGTCATCGAGGTGCGACCTTCCATAAGGTCGGGACGGCCCACCAACGAGGCGATGAACCGCTCGAACAGGCGATCGTCCAGTGGTAGCACTTGGAACTCCTCCGCCTCTTTAAGGAAGAGAGCTTGGAGATCCTTCAACTTCTCCGGGTACTTCTGCGCCAAGTCCGTTGACTGGCTAAAGTCCTCGGCCACGTTGTAAAGTTCCCATCGGTCGTCATCGAAGGAATCGACGCGAGGCTTAGGCTCCCAGGGGGCCTTATGCACGGTCCCGGCCACCCACCCGTCGTGGTAGATTGCCCGATTGCAGAAGATTTCGAAGTACTGTGTTGTGTGCCGTTCCTTTGCCTGCGCGTCTTCGAACGAATAGGCCATGCTCACCCCTTCGATGGGACGCTGCTTGAAACCATTAACCTCTTGTGGTTCGGGCAAACCGCAGGCTTCGAGCACGGTAGGGGCGATATCGATGACATGGTGGAACTGGCTGCGCACCTCATTCTTCGATTTAATCCCTTTCGGCCAATGAACAATCATCCCATTGCGAGTGCCACCAAAGCTTGATGCCACTTGCTTGGTCCAGGTAAATGGGGTGTCGCCAGCTACGGCCCATCCGGCTGCGTAATGTCCATACGAATTACGCCCTCCCAGTTCGTCGATCCTCTTTAAAATGTCTTCGAGCTTTTCAGGCACTTGGTTGAAGTAGTTCATTTCATTGAACAACCCGACCATGCCCCCTTCGGCACTTGCGCCGTTGTCGCCCAGGATGTAGATGAACAGGGTGTTGTCCATCTCGCCCATCCCTTCAATCGCTGCGACGAGGCGGCCGACCTCATGGTCGGTATGTTCGCCGAAACCAGCAAACACTTCCATCTGCCGGGCGAACAGCTTCTTCTGGTCGGGCGTCAGCTGGTCCCAATCCTTGATCGCATCGGGCTTGGAGGCCAGTTTGGTACCCACTGGCACCACCCCAAGTTTTTTCTGGTTCGCGAGGGTGATCTCGCGTTGTTTATCCCAGCCTTGATCGAACTTGCCCTTGTACTTGTCGATGTACTCCTTCGGGGCCTGATGCGGCGCGTGCGTGGCCCCCGGGGCGTAGTAGACGAAAAACGGTTTGTCCGGTGTGAGGGATTTCTGGTACTGCGTCCAGGCGATGGCCTGGTTGGTCATGTCAGTCGTGAAGTGATAGTTCGGGTCGCGCGGCACTTCCACCCTGGCAACGCCGTCGTAAATGCCCGGGTAGTATTGATTCGTTTCGCCCCCCATGAAGCCGTAGAACTTGTCGAACCCGCTGCGAGTAGGCCAGCGGTCGAACGGGCCGGACGGGCTGATTTCCCAGGGCGGAGTCTCGTGGCACTTGCCGAACATGGCAGTGCTGTAGCCATTCAGTCGCAGCATCTCGGCGAGAGGGGCGATGTTTTGCGGTCGAACCCCCGTCTGACCGGGGAATGCGGTTGCCGTCTCCGTGATCGATCCCATGTTGCAAGAGTGGTGATTGCGCCCTGTCAGCAGGGCCATTCGGGTTGGCGAGCAAACTGCTGTGGTATGGAACCGGTTGTACTTGAGCCCGTTTTTCGCGAGTTTCTCCGCCGTCGGCATGTTCACCGGTCCGCCGAAAGCGCTGGGTTGACCGAAGCCCATGTCATCGATCAGCACGATAACCACGTTCGGAGCGCCCTTCGGGGCTTTGACCTGGAATGGCGGCGGGGCTTTCGCCTTGCGGGCGTCGATCTCGGTAATCGGAGGGTGCTTGGGCTCGGGAATCGGTAGAACAGTACGCTCCGGCTCGCTGGCCGGTTGCTGAGCGAAAGCCAGTAGGCTCCCCACGAATGCCAACACGCTCAGGAAGAGCATCGTTTGAATGCGTTGCATGGAAACTATTCTTTCGTAATCGGAGAGAGCAACCAGCTTTTGGATTCGGCAATCATACATTCACGCAATTGGAATTAGCGTTGCTGAATCGTACCAGAATCGGTGTTTTTATCAGTTTTTTCACAGCAAGGCTTATGCCAAACCACACGAGGTTAAGCCGCGTCTGAGCAACAACTTGTCGGTATTGGCCCGAAGAACTAGGGCGCCGACTGCCAAAAGTAAGACACCTTGGCGAATGGAGAAGTCGGCTGCGGGCAATTCTACCATGGCACCCAGGCGTTAGTCCCTGGTCGTTACCTTGTGGGGTATCGTCGATTACTACATCCAAGTGCAGACCCAAGATCAGACCTATTTCCGATGCACTCGGCAATCGACACCTAGGAAAAGACACCCAAGTGCAACACAGGCATCGGACACGTGTTGCCCCCGGTCGCTTCGAACGAGTGCGGCCGAGCAAAAACCGAGCGTAATCGCCCAGCCCGCTATGCGAAAATGTCGCATGTCGTCTCACTGCCCAACGTCATTCGTGGTGTTTCTGCGGCAATCGTGCATATTCGGCGTATGATTTGCTAATCCAGGGAGAGGCAGGCTGATCCGAGCTCGCCTGCCTTATCGGGAAACCGAAGCCTCTACGGCTGGGTGGTGCAGACGTCCGGACCGTTGGTTGTCGGATTCGTTTGCGGTCAATTCGGGCGACATCCTGGTGCCGTCGGCAATGTCAACTCCAGCAACCGGCAAATATTGCAATTCATCGTTGTCGTATTCAAAACAGTAAGGAAGTCCGCTCGCTATGAAATTCAGAATCTTCATCTTGGCCCTCGGGCTGGCCTTAAGCCTCGTTGCATCGGCGCAGGCTCAGATTAAACGCCCCAACATCGTGATCATTTGGGGAGATGACGTCGGTCAGTCGAACATCAGCGCCTATTCGCATGGGGTGATGGGTTACAAGACGCCCCACATCGACCGTCTGGCCAGGGAAGGCATGATGTTCACCGACTACTATGCGGAGCAAAGCTGCACGGCGGGTCGCGCTTCGTTTATCACCGGTCAGCATGGTTTGCGCACGGGACTTACCAAGGTTGGATTGCCTGGTGCAGCTTTGGGCCTGCGGAAAGAAGATCCAACCATCGCCGAATTGCTGAAGCCACTTGGCTACGCCACCGGCCAATTCGGCAAGAACCATCTCGGCGATCGCAACGAGTTCCTGCCGACCGTGCATGGGTTCGACGAGTTCTACGGCAACCTCTATCACCTCAATGCCGAGGAAGAGCCTGAACACGCCGACTACCCGAAGGATCCCGCTTTCCGGGCGAAGTATGGTCCGCGCGGCGTGCTGGACTGCAAGGCCAGCGACCGAGACGATCCCACTGTGGACGCGCGGTTTGGCAAAGTCGGTAAGCAGATCATCAAGGACACCGGTCCACTGACCAAAAAGCGGATGGAAACAATCGACGACGACGTCGCCAGTCGCGCTGTGGATTACATCCAGCGGCAGTCGAAAGCGGATAAGCCGTTCTTTATCTGGGTAAATTTCACTCACATGCACTTTCGCACGCATGTGAAGCCGGAGAGCAAGGGCCAATCGGGCCGCTGGATGAGCGAGTACGCCGATGCCATGATCGACCATGACAAGAATGTCGGGACGGTGCTCAAGGCCATCGACGACGCCGGCATCGCGGACAACACATTTGTGATGTACAGCACCGACAACGGTCCGCACATGAATAGCTGGCCGGATGCTGCCATGACGCCGTTTCGCAACGAGAAGAACTCGAACTGGGAAGGTGCCTATCGGGTCCCCTGTGCGGTCCGTTGGCCCAACAAGATCAAGCCGGGTTCTGTCTCCAATCAAATCGTCGGCCATCATGACTGGCTGCCAACACTGCTGGCGATAGCTGGCGACGAGCAAGTCACCGACAAACTGCTCAAGGGCTACAAGATCGGCGACATGACCTACAAGGTTCATCCGGATGGATACAACCTCGTGCCTCATCTCACAGGCCAAGAGGAGAAGAGCCCGCGCGAGTCGTTTCTGTACTGCAACGACGATCAGCAATTGGTCGGCTTGCGCTATGACAATTGGAAGTTGGTGTTCATGGAACAGCGGGCGACCGGAACCTTACGAGTCTGGTCGGAACCCTTCACCACGCTCCGCGTCCCGAAGATCTTCAACCTTCGGCTCGATCCCTACGAACGGGCGGACATCACGTCGAACACCTATTACGACTGGCTGATAGATCATGCCTTCTTGCTGGTACCGGCGCAGGACTACGTCGGCAAGTTCCTGCTGACCTTCAAGGAGTACCCGCAGCGTCAAAAGGCCGCGAGCTTCAATCTCGAGGAAGTGATGGAGAAGCTGAAGGAAGCCCCCACGAAGTAGGTCGCTGTGTACTTCAGCGGTCGGGCATCTCGCCCGGCCGCTCCTTTTCCCGCAACATACCGACTTGAGATAGTTCGCGATGACAACGCTCCGCTCTTCGTTTCTCGCCTCCGTGATCTGCGGCGTTGTCCTTCTCTGCCCCATGCTTGTGCTAGGGCAGAGTTTCAAGTCGTTCAGTTTTAAGTCATTCACCTTCAAGAATCGTACTGTCGCAGTCGACCAACTTGGCGACTGCGGCACGCCCCAGAAACCACAGTGGACTTCAGCCCTCGCTGATCCGCTACCATCGTGGAATGACACTGCGTCTAAACAGTCGATCATTGACTTCGTGACGAAAGTAACGAAGGAAGGCTCGCCGGACTTCGTTCCGGTCGCGGAGCGCATCGCCACGTTCGACAACGACGGCACGCTTTGGTGCGAAATGCCGCTTCCCGTCCAACTCTATTTTGCCATCGACCGAGTCAAGGCTCTCGCCCCGATGCACCCGGAGTGGAAGGAGCAACAGCCGTTCAAAGGTGCCCTCGAAGACGACATAAAAGCAATCTTCGCCAACGGCGAGCGCGGACTGCTCGAACTGATGATGGCGAGTCATGCAGGCACGACCACGGAAGAATTCGAGACCCTCGTCAAGGACTGGATCACCACCGCGAAGCACCCGCAGTTCCAGCGGCCGTACACGGAACTTGTCTACCAGCCGATGCTCGAAGTGCTCGCCTATCTGCGGGCCAATGGCTTCAAGACGTACGTCGTCTCCGGCGGCGGGATTGAATTCATGCGTCCCTGGATGGAGAAGGCCTACGGCATTCCGCCCGAGCAAGTCATCGGCAGCAGCATCAAGACGAAGTACGAATGGCGCGACGGCAAACCCGTCCTGGTGCGATTGCCAGAGCTTGATTTCAACGACGACAAAGCTGGCAAGCCTGTGGCCATCAACAAGTTTATCGGGCGGCGACCGATCATGGCCTTCGGCAACTCGGATGGCGATTTCGAAATGATCGAATGGACCACGACCGGGAAAGGGGCGCGGTTCGGACTCATCGTCCATCACACCGATGGCGAGCGGGAGTACGCTTACGACCGAAAAGCGGGACTCGCGCGACTCGACAAAGGCCTGGACGAATCGCCGAAGCGGGGCTGGATCGTCGTGAGCATGAAGGACGACTGGAAGACCGTTTTCCCGACCAAGAAGTAAACTGATCCCCACCACGGGCTCGGCATGGACGGCAAGCAAGCCGCTGGCACCACCGCGAAATTCGATTTGCCGGTTCATCGCTTATTGCAAATGGCCCCAGGTCGGATGAAGGCGACTGATTTCGGTCCTTAATTCGCAAGTGATTGGGCCACTGCTATGAACAGCATCGACCATGCTCGATATGAGCCCCCCAAAAGTTCAAACGCCCTTCTGCCGCCCTGACTTTACTGAAGCCGCGAGTTCAAAAGGACTTGCGTGGTATCGGCAGGCATTCGCGGACCGGACCGCAAAGCTACAGCGATGCGATCGCGAGTGGTATACTTCCGTCTACGCCACCTGGCTCATCAAAGCATGGTGCAACATGCCAAGAGCCACGAGCCGGGGCGTCTCCCAGAAAACGAGGCGAAAGGCGTATTTGACGAGCGTCTTGCTACCGCCTGCTGGCCGACACCAAGCGTGTGATCTGCTTGGGCGTGCCGTCAGAATGTCATCGTAGCCAGCTTCCTAGACAACCGAGGTCGATAGCATGCAGTTTGGAAAAGTTGCCGATCCTGGATCGATTGATTTCACCATCCCACCAGATCATCCAGACGCTTTGAAACTGCTCAAATCTCGTGCACAGAAGAACCAGGAGCTGGTGGTCTATGTCGGGTGTGCCAAGTGGAATAAGAAAGACCTGAAGAATTTTTATCCACGCGGAACCAAGGACGAACTGGCTTACTATTCGTCGCAGTTCAACTCCATCGAGTTGAATGCCACGTTCTACCGCTTTTATTCTCCCGAAGCCTATGAAAAATGGAGCGAAACGGTCCCTGCAGATTTCAAGTTCTTCCCCAAACTTGAGCAAACGATCTCGCACCTCAAACGCCTGAAGGATGTGTCGGAGATCGTTGCGCAGAATGTTGCTGGCATGTCGCATTTGCAAGACAAGCTGGAGATGACCTTTCTGCAGATGCACGACAATTTCGCGCCCAAGGATTTCGATCGTGTGGAGGCGTTTGTTCAAGACTGGAACTATCAAGTTCCCTTGGCGGTCGAACTTCGCCACACCAAGTGGTTCAGCGATGCGGAAACTTCGAGCAAACTTTATGACCTGCTGGAAACTCACGGCGTGACGAATGTGCTGGTCGATAGCGCAGGCCGGCGCGACCTGATGCATATGCGACTGACGTCGCCGATGGCGTTCGTTCGCTGGGTAGGCTCCAACAATCCCGAGTCGGATCGCGAGCGGCTGTATGCCTGGGTCGAGCGGATTGCCAAGTGGAAAAAGGCCGGTTTGCAGAAGCTCTACTTCTTCGTCCACCAAAATGAAGAAGTGGAATCACCAGCTCTGGCCGCTCATTTTCTGACGCGGCTCAATCAAAAGATCGGCACCTCTTTGCCAATTCCCAAGACGCTAGAAGAGAAGAAGCTTTTCTGATCTCCCCCGTGGATTACCCACGGGAAGTCATCGACCCAGGAAGCTCGTCTCTCACCTCTCCTTCACCTCGATTGGATGAAGGAGCTTGAGGCATCAGTGAGTGGGCAAAAGATCCAGGGACGAGAGCGCGTCTAATTTTTTAAAGCGGCTATTTCGTCACATACCGCTCGGATTATCCGCGTCACGCATGCAACTCGTTCGTGCGATTCGTACTAGTGCGAGCCGAAGCGACGAGCGTCGGTCTTGGGATATTCCCAAGGGGCGCGATGGTGTGTGTGATGACTGCGTGTGGAGATGTAAGTGACCCCATGCTTCGAGGTTTGAGAGTTCGAAGAAGCAGAAGTTGCCTCTTGAGCCACAAGGCTCGTAGCACTACTCGAGAGGAGAGCTACCAGCAACAACAGATGGGCAAATTTGGTGACCATAAAACAACCTTTCATATCATCGAGAGAAAACAGCAACAGAATTTGGAATCCAAATCAGCAGTGCGCAGCCTGTGATCGTTGGGAGTTTGCGCAAACATCGCGTAGGGAACCACGAAGCCGAATCAGCTGCCAAGTGGCTCGGGCTGCTACAGTTGGGCGATGAGCGTACGGCAAAGAGCGTTACCAGCGGTCTGGGAACGGTGTCGCGCGAGAAGATTAGATCGTCAGATGGAGAAACCTGATCACGCGATCGAAGTTCCCTGGCGGCACGCTGGAGAGAACAGCGCTGCGAGTATCGAGGAGACTTCGTTCCACCACCGTGGCGGCTGGAAGTACGACTCGATCATGAAGATTGTCGACCACGTCATCGACTGAGGCCCACTCGCTGATTTGAACCGGACGAATGGCTGGAGATGGATGGGAAACTTGCCATCCCGATCGACTCGCAAAAGTGTCGAGTTCCCCCTGAGCATGCACCAGCATCCCCGCTGGAATCAGCAGCAGTGTCAGAAGCAACCAAGTTGCTACCGGACGATTCTGTGGCATGCGAGGTGTCATGATATGGGCTCTCTCGTGCGTCTCTGTAGGTCAATTATCGACTACGAATCGTCAGGGGCAACGCTCGCCGAGTCTCTCTTAAGAAGTTGTAATTCCGGATGGGCCAGCTCAAGTAAGTACACACTAGGCCCGAGGGTCAGGGCGTTGCCTCGGCGAATCAGCCGCGTATGATCTGGAACCTCTCATGTTGCAAATTTCATCTGACGGCAGGCAGGTCCCATGTCCAGTGCAGCCCCTTCGAGCGTCTCACTTCTTTCTCCCTTGACCATGCGTGGATTAACGATTCCGAATCGGATCGGAATGTCCCCGATGTGCCAGTACTCAGCCATCGATGGGCTCGCCAACGATTGGCACCTGGTGCATCTTGGAAGTCGGGCATCGGGAGGAACCGGGCTGGTGATGGTCGAGGCGACGGCGGTGACAGCCGAGGGGCGTATCTCACCGGGAGATATGGGCATTTGGTCCGACGAGCATGTCGCGCCTCTGGCGCGGATCGCGACCTTCGTGAAGTCCCAAGGATCGGTCCCCGGAATTCAGCTGGCTCATGCAGGGCGGAAAGCAAGCTGCGATCTCGCATGGCTTGGTGGTAAACCGTTGCACGCCCCTGATCCTCGCAGTTGGCAGCCACTAGCCCCTTCGGCTGTAGCTTTCAGCGATGATTCCCCCGTGCCGACGGCGCTTGATGAAGCAGGTATCAACTGCTTGGTCGACGCATTTATCGCTGCGACCAAACGGTCACTGGCTGCTGGATTTGAGTTCGTCGAAATCCATGCCGCTCACGGCTATTTGTTGCACGAGTTTCTTTCACCGCTGTCGAACATGCGTACCGACGACTACGGAGGAAGCCTCGAGAATCGGATGCGTTTGCTGGTGCGGGTCGCTAGTGCGGTGCGAGAAGTGATCCCGCGCGAGATGCCACTGCTGACTCGCATTTCGGCGACCGATTGGGTCGCTGGTGGCTGGGACATCGAGCAATCGATCGAACTCGCTAAATCTCTGGGTGAAGTGGGTGTCGACATGATCGATGTATCGAGCGGCGCAATTGTGCCGCATGTCAAAATTCCTGTAGCACCTGGCTATCAGGTCCCTCTTGCAGGTCGCATTCGCCGCGAGGCTTCGATCAAGACAGCAGCGGTCGGCTTGATCACCAGCCCCGAACAGGCGCAAGCGATTCTCGATGCAGGGGACGCCGACCTGATTCTGATTGGTCGCGAGCTTTTGCGCGAGCCCTACTGGGCGCATCAGGCCTACGAGAAGCTGGGTGGCAATTCGGCCTGGCCCACGCAGTATGGCTACGCCATCGGCCGACGATAAACAGGCTTTCCCTAAAGCCCGATCAAGTCAGCCTTTTCAAAGAGAGCGGCGCCAAAAGTGAAGCGCCGCTCGACGCAAAACTGCGATGCTCAAACGCTACGCGCTCGAGCGCTGCTCGGCTCAAGTATCCTTGTCGTCTCGATTTTCGCGATCCTCGCGGATTTCGATTCCCTTGATGCGCTCGCTGAGCGTTTGGAGTTGTTCTCCGAGAAGCGAAAGCTCATCGTGGAGGGTCAAGAACCCGCGCTTCTTTAATTGCTCTTCGCGCGCTTCTTCCTTGGTCTCGGATGTCGCCTCCTCCATGCTGCTGATAATGACACCTGTAAACAGGTTGAGCATGATCATGGTGCCAAGCAAGATAAAGGTTACAAAATAGATCGATGCCACCACCGGCTGCGCTTGGGATACTCGATTGATTCCGAGCGTGGCGATCTTATTCTTCCAGCCATCGTCGTACTCTTGCTCGCTGCCATGATACTGCGTGGCCAGAATGTCGTTCCAACCTTCGAGCGTCAGCACTTGGAAGAGCGTGAGTGTGGTTTCGTGCAAATTGCCGAACCGAATCGGATCGTTTTTGCCGAACAAAAACGTTCCAGCCACGGCATACACGTAGAAGTGCAAGCCAAGTAGCACACCGATATAGCCGAGCGACGGAATCGACTTGAGGAGTGCAGCGACGAGCACTTGAAGTCGTGGCAGAATGGTGACCATGCGAAGCGTTCGCAGCAGTCGCGCCAGACGAAACACGGTGGCATACTGCGCATTGATCGGCAGGAAGCAGACCACGATGATGCAAAAGTCGAACACATTCCACGGACGTCGGAAGTAATCCCAAGGACGTGGGAAGAACGAGATCATTTTGAGAACGGCTTCGAAAACGAAGACATACAAAATGATGTTTTGGACAATGTTGACGACATCGCCCAGAGTCGTTCCATCGGCGAAGGCGGGGTAGGTCTCGCAGCCGACCAAAACACCCGATAGGATGATGAGGAACAGGATCAGCCGACTGAAGATATCGGACTGAGTGAACTTCTTAATCGACTCGACCAAGTGCGTGCTCCTTTGAGCGGGAGGCAACCCTTTGCGCAGCTGCGTCGTGCAGCGGCGGCATTTGCCTCCTAATACTGGCTGGATGATAGCAGTTGCCCGCTTGCGAGCAACCCAATCCCAGGTTCCCAACTGATGAGACAATTTAGCTCAATGTGGCCAGCTGGGCTCGAGCTTCTCTCTTATTTCAGGAAGTAGACCGCAGCAGCTCCGGCGCTCCCAAGCACCAGGACGACGAGGAGAAGTACCCAAATCTTCCAAGCTGAGCTGGGAGGTACCATATTCGCGTACGGATCGACCTCAGTGGCCGACTTCGTGAGTACGGGCTCCGGATTTCCTTTGGGAGCTGCCTGCGGCGTTTTCTTTGCCTCAGGAGGAGCTTTCTGAGGGGCTCGCGGGGGGACAGGCTGGCCGTTAAGGACCGCCAGGAATTCGTCGGCCGATGCAAAACGGTCGTCGGCGTTCTTTTCCAGAGCGTGCATGATGGCCTTTCCCAAGTGGGTCCAGGCAATCTCCGGCGGGAGTGGCGGGGCGGGTTTACTATGGTGCATCAGCAAAATTTGCACCGGATTATCGTGATCAAACGGCACGTTGCCGGTCAGGAGTTCGTAGAGCAAGATCCCTAGCGAATAGAGATCGCTGCTGGGGGTCAGCATTTCTCCCCGGCATTGCTCGGGACTCATGTAGGCAGGTGTTCCCATCACACCGCCGGAGATCGTCAGCTTGGCAGTTTCCGTGAGTGCCCCCGCACCGGTCACCTTGGCGATCCCAAAATCGAAGACTTTGACCACTTCGCCCCCATCGGGCGTGGGACAGAGAAAAACGTTCTGCGGCTTGAGATCGCGGTGCACAATCCCCATGCGATGGGCGTCACTGAGCGCTACCAGCATTTGCCGCGCAATCGACTCGACCCGCGTAGGAGTGAGCTTATTTTCGGCGTCTAGCACCTCGGTGAGATCGCGCCCTTCGAGGTACTCCATCACCAAGTAGACGTTCGGATCGGGGGTCTCGCCCACTTCATAGGTGCGAACGACATGTTTGCCAGTAAGGCTAGAAGCTAGCCGAGCTTCGCGGCGTAAGCGATGCCGAAGCTTTTCGTCAGCAGCAGCCCAAGGAAGGAGAACTTTTAGTGCCCGCTGCTCGGAGGTTTGCAAATCCTCGACCAGATAGACCACTCCGAACGAACCTTGGCCAATCTCGCGAATCATCCGATAGCGGGATTGGAGCGAAGCGGGCATGGACATAAGAGAACGATTCCTGCGGACTCTTGTTACCAAAAAAGCTCGGAAGCGCTAGAGGCCAGCACTGCACGGTAGCTCTTAAAATACGCTAAGACCCCACTGGGAATCTACCCGGATGGGGCATGGGATTGACGAAAGTCCACCGGATAGCAGGCAGCACGAACTCGCGAAAACAATCGAGAGGGGCCTTACTTGGTCGGCTTGGCAGCTTCTGTCGGCATTTTGAGTTTGCCCTCCTGAATATCGCGTCCCACCGCCAAATAGCGGGCGAAACGAGTCGCCGGAGGTGCCGATTTCTCTTGATAGGCCGAAATGACCATCGCTGTCGCAACGGCCTGCGAGGTCAAGCGGTGGTCGGGCTTCACGGGGTCGATCTCGACCGGCGCGATGGAGTCGCCACTCCAAAAAGCTGCCAGCGCCACCCAGCTGCCGGGTCCATCACATTTGGTCTTCGCGGCGGCACGTTCTGCATCGCGACGGTAGTCTTCATTGGGATCGAGCGCCCAGGCAAGACCAGCGGCATAAGCGGCGGCATCAGCTGGCTTGAGCTTGGCCCCCATGGTTTGGTCGACCATTTGTGCGGCCCACCAGACCGCCTCGCGTTGGGGTAGCAAAAAAGCTTGCACGCGGAGCGCGGAAGAAAACTTTTGGTTGGCCGCCAGTTTGTCGATCCACTCGGGATCGGTGGTGCAGGTGTTGGCCAGATCGGCTTCGTCGTCCCCGAACTCCAGCTCCTCACACAGATGGATCGGAAGCCGGACTTTGTTTTTTTCGGCTTCCTCGGCGGAAGCGGCCAGCGCTGCGGCGGCTGCGGCTGCTGCAGCAGGCGAGATCGGCATCGGCTGTCCCGCGAACAACACTTGCAGCGTGGTCTCGCCTGCTTCGATATTGTCGCCATGGTTCAGCTGTATCTCGGCGACAGGAGCGCCGTTGACCTTCACAATGCGATCAGCGCCGAGCGCTTTGAGCTTCAGGTTGGTGCGGCCGTAGTCGAGCAGAAAATGCTCGTCGGCAAGCTGCTTATCTTTCGGGAAGCTGAAGTCGGCCCATTCTGTCCGTCCGAAGCGCGCGGTCTGCCCTTGCTGCAGATAAACCTTGCGCCCCTTTTCAGGACCAGCCGTCACTTGAAGCGTTATCCGCATAGTTCACGTCGCCCAGAAGTCGATGCAGGAACTTCACTTGCGAGACACCCACCTAGAACAGAACCGCTTAGCTGGCTAGTTGATCTTCACGACGCCACCTTGCAAGGTGAGCATGCCGGTCCCCTTGACGGTTGTTGCGGGGGATTCGGCATTCAAAGTGCCACTCGCCTTGATGTTGATGGTGGGAGATTCGATCGCAATCGACGAGGGGGTCATCTTGATCGAGCTGCCACCGCAGATCAGTTCGATTGCGGTCCCCGCTGTGATTTTGCATGTGCCGGCTGTCACCGTCACTGTCATATTTCCCGTGGTTACCGTCAGGGTATCGTTGCCTTTCGAAACCGTGACTTCTCGATTGCCGGTGCTGATGGTGTGCGTGTCGTTACCAGTGGTCACCGTCGTCTCACGATTGCCGGTCTTGACCACATGCGTGTCGTTACCGGTATCGACGAGAGTCTCGCGATTACCGACCTTGACCTGCAGTTTCTCGTTACCTTGCTCGATCGTGGTGGTGCGATTGTTATAGATGTCGATCGTTTGATCGCCGGCTTGCTTTTTGTCGAAGCCGACCTTTAGGACGTCGTTGTTCTCGACGATGCGAGTGAAATCTTTTTCCGCATGGAAATAGATATGCTCGGAATCTTTTTTGTCCTCAAACCGGAGTTCATTGAAATTCTGCGCGGTGCCGCTCTTGCTCGAGCGACTCTTGATACCACTTTGCGTTTGATTCGCGGGGAGCGCATACGGAGGCATGTTGTCGCCGTTGTACACACGCCCCGTCACGATCGGACAATCGGGGTCACCTTCCAGGAAGTCGACAATCACTTCCTGACCGATGCGGGGAATGTGAATCGCGCCCCACTCAGGCCCCGCCCAAACTTGCCCCACACGGAGCCAGCAACTGCTGTTTTCATTTTTCTGACCGTAGCGATCCCAGTGAAATTGCACTTTCACACGGGCATACAGATCGGTCCAGATTTCTTCCCCTGCTTTACCCACGACAATCGCAGTTTGCGGGCCACGTACGATCGGCCGGGGAGTGGTCCAGGCAGCACGAAAGGGCTTCGATTTCTCGAGCGCTCCAAATTGATGCTCGATGAAAACGCCGAGCTTGGTGTCGACGGTCCCTTGCACCGCTCCACCAGCGGTCTCGATCTCTTGCTTGAAGACCATGTTGATCATGGTGATCAAATGCTCGACGTTCTGATCGGCCCGTGGATAGTCGGTGAGGGTGAAGAGTCCACCGACAGCCATCTGGAGTGCATTGGTGCGACCAACGACCACATCGTGAACGGTGTGCTCTTCTTCAATGCGGTTACGGGCATAGCCCGTACCATCAGCTACGACGGTGTAGGAACCGGGATAGGTGAAGACTTCGTTGGACGACTGGGGGTGCAATCGAACGATTTGTGATTTGGCCTCGAGGTTCGACTTGGGTTTGACGAAGTCGAAATCGGTGTGCGCCCAAACACCGGTGCGGACTTTGTGTCGCACTTTCCAGTCGAACACATGATCGGTGTCGTCGTCGAAGCCATCGCGACGCGACATGTAAGCGATGCTGGCTTCCCCTTCGATCGCCTTGTGCGCCGAAATGGAATCGGCCAGCACCATCTTATGGGTGCCTTGGGCATGCTCGAAGAAGTAGTAGATACCTTCCTGCTCCATCAGGCGACTGACGAAGTTGAAGTCCGACTCGTTGTACTGGACGCAGTATTCGAGGGTCCGATAGGTCTTGCTGAGCGATGTCCGATACGTCACCGCTCCATCGCCGAGCACCGCCTTGATGATGTCGACCGCTGTCTTCTGCTGAAAGATCTTGCAGTCGGCGGTGAGCGAAAGGTACCACAGCTCTGGACGTACAATCGCCACGTAGACGAAGTAGTCTTGGAACGATTCGGTGATCTGCTCGAATTCCGCTACTTCGCCATTGAAATAGCGTGTTCGGCCATCGACTAGCTCGACGCTGATCGTCACGTTCTTGCCGATCAAATCGTCGAGCTTGATCGCGCCATCTTTGCTGAGGAGCCGCAGCTTGTATTCAAACAAGCGTCCCAGTTCCTCGTAAGCTTCCATCGACTGAAGGACGAACTTGTCGGGACCTAGCGGAGACGTAAACGTGAGTGCACGTGCCATAGCTTCTTTCGCGTGATAGCTCGCTGGATGGAAGTGGATCGGTGGCGATTAGCGCGACGCGAGTCTCTCAGAGAATAACATTCCGGCACTACGCAACCAGTAGCGTGGGGCCGTTTTTCATCCACCACGACGACCGGAGTTGCTCGGTCGCGGAAGGATCGTGAAGCACTCGGCGCAGGAGACTCTTTCGAACAGGAACAACAGGTCGCAGGCACTTCTCGAGTTGACAAGGGATGAGCCACCAGCGTCGATCGAATGTCCACCCACAGCGATCGACTCCTACGCAGCGGAAAAAAATGGCGCCCGAAGCTCCACCGCCTGAACATCGTGAGTCCGGCTGACGAACAGCTCTGGTGATTCGCTCGCAGCAGGCGATTATTCGTCGTCGGAGACCAAATCGGTCGCAACCCCTTTGACGTCCTCGGCATTACGTTTGATTTCGTTGACGTTGTCCTCGTAGTCACCCACGTTGTCTTCCACTTCGCGCATCTGCGTGTCGACGGAACTGAGGAAACTCAGCCCAGGAAGTCGGCTGAGGGTTTGGAGCAAAATCGAGATTTTGGTGAGTTTTCCGGCCACGACATTTTCTCCCTAATCCATCTGCTTGAAAGTTTCGCGTGCGGCTGATTCGCGGCGTCTATCGCCCGAGGCTGTGACAGCCGACAAGCGACGCGACCGGCAAGCAATCGGCCATTTCGAATCTTGGCTACCAGTTCTCGGCAATCAGCAGCGGCTGAAGCCCCGCGATCATCCGCCAACCAGCCGCCCCACCCCAACTCTATTGGAAAGCATAAGCGTAGCACAAACCAGCATTTCCGTTTCATCGCCGATTATCGTTTTCGCCTACCAGCACCTGGGAGAGTGGTGCCGAAAAACGAAAACCGCTACATCCGTTACAGCACTCGTCAGGCTCGCTTTAGCGACAGAAAAATCGGGCAATTGCGGCCCAGTTCGTTTGGGGCGGCCCCGATCTTTCCGACCAAAGCACCACTATTTCGCCCCCCACCATGAAATCTTGGAACCGAGAACCAAGAATTATGGAAAATGGAGGTCGCAGCTAGGTTTTGGGGCGACCTAAGGCGACTTAGCGGATTCCGCCGGTCGTTTGCTCATTGGTGATCGGCTGAGGTCCAATCAAATCGCTACGGTCGGCGATGTCGAGAATCACCGGTTCGGTTAGCTCGATCGCTCCGCTGCGAAGGTCTTCGCGCGAGGTGAAATGGATCACCATCGATCCGAGGTCGGCTGTCGGAACACGCTCGAAATCGAACGTATGGAGCACAATCCCGTTCTCGGAATCGAATTGATGGACTGCCGACTTGGGGCTTAGCGACAGCGAGACCTTCAGTGAACCAACCCCCAGCGAGCTGCTGGAATGACGCTCCACAATTCCGACCTGCAACCGCCCACTCGCTTCGTCGTGAACATAGCGAGCCTGATAGGTGACCCCGGTCATCCCTTCAACCGGGAAACCGGCCGGCGATGGTGGGGGAGTTCCCGCGACCTCGAGCAGCGGAATTGCAACCGTGGGATTGGTCTTCGCAAATTTGCAGAAGGTAGTGATCTCAGCTTGCCGCGCGCTGGTTGGCCAGTTGTTGGCAACGCAGTTCCACAGCGGAACCGATTTTTCAGCTTCGTAGATCGGATCGTAAAAGTAGTAGCCCGATGGCTCACTTTCGCTGGAGGCTTGTCGCGGGCGAACTTCCACCCACCATTCCACCGGGCGGGTGACGAAATACTGATCACTGTCCTGCAGCGACATCGGAACGATCACACGTCCCTCTTGTCGCACCGGACGGTGGATGCCAACCTGAATGCCGGTCGCTTGACCACGTACGACAGGTGCCAATCGGACGAACTTCGGCGAGCCTTTAAGGAAAGGTGGCACTTCGAGACGCGTCCCATTGCGGGCCACGTTGAGTTCCACCGCTTCGCCGCCACTCAGCAGCAGCTCTTGCTTGGCCGCTTCGAACTCAGCTGCAAAAGTTTGAGGGGCGTTGATCTTGGGGAGTGTCAGCGTGCTGCCGATGCGAGCCGATTGCGACGAGCCATCGCCTGTGCTTGCGACGGTGAACTCGGCCGCGCGTAGCACCGATTCCAGCGAACGGACGAGTGATCCAGCGCTAGTAGCTGGCAAAAACTCACCCCCGGTTGCTTCGGCAATTTCGCGGAACTCGCGCGAGGCGACTTCCGACTCGCTAGGCTCGATGTTGAATCCCACGATATGCACTTTGATATCGCGGCTCCCTCGCGCTGCGAGGACGTCGTCCTTCGTGCGTGCCAGCTGCGAAGGTGCGTTGAACTGATAGTTTTTGCCGTCGGTGATGACGACAATGCTCTTCTCGCTCTCGCCATCTTCCTGCGCAAAGTCGCGCAAGGCTTCGGTGATCGAAAGGTAAATCGGCGATTCACCCCACGGCTCGACCGTTTTCATCGCCTCAAACACACGCCCCGCAATCACGCTGTCGAATCGTCCCAAAGGAAGAATGTTTTCGACGTCGGCATAAGGCTGAAGTTCGGGCGGAATTTCACCTGCATAGCGATTTTGCCGCAGTAGTTTATTCGCCTCGACGGTACTCCAGCCGACTCGATGACCGAAAAATCGAACTCCCACGCGTGCATCGCCCCGTTCAGCGAGCTGCGTAAGCATGCTTCGCAGCGCACCTTTGGCAAGCTCCATCCGCTGCGATGTAGCACGCACACCACCATCGGGCGATTCCACTTCATCGAGTGCCTTCATCGTATGACTGCAGTCGAGTACGAACACGACCGATGCCTGACGACGACGAAATCCGTGAATGGTGACGGTCGGTGGTCCATAGGTTGGTTTGGCGAACTCAATGCGTTTGCCACCTGCCGCTCGCAGCAGCAGTGGAGCGGCGAATTCGTTGCCACGAACATTCGCCACAGCCGCCATGAGTGGTCCGCGCGATTCGAGCCCTGCTGCGACAAAAACCGACTCCCATGCTACGGGGTTCGACTGCGTCATCAGCGACTTGGTGTCGAGAATGCGGGCCGTGCTTCCAACGCGCCCTTGGTCGTCGGTGAAGTAGATGGCCGCTTCTGCCTCTGGCAAGGAAGCTGCAATGGCAGGGACCGGAGCGCTGATGCGCACCTGCGATGTGACGCTCGGGGTTTGATCGATCAGCAGAATATCCGATGCCGATACTGCGACGGCAGAGCGAGCTGCTTCGGTACGACGATTGAGCAAATCGCCAAGCTGCTCGAACTGCGACTGAATGGTGGTGGTGGGAGGATCGATTTCACGCGCCAGCGAAAGGAGCTGTGAAGTTGCGGTCGCGAAAAATGGCTCGCGGCGCGGTGCCGGGGGACCATAGAAGTCGACCAGCGCCCGATCCGCTTCGGCGAGCAGCAGTTGCTGAAGATCGCGGCTGCGGAGACGTCCGATGGGATCGTCGACAGGTGCAGGAAACCAGAGCGGAGCAGCGGCTCGCAGCAGCGAGTCGGTTTTGCAGAGGTCCGACCAGCCACTGAGGCTCGCGCGTGTTCGAACACTCGACTCCGTAGCACTCGCTGCCAGTTCGGGGAGCACAATCAGCTCGGGGGCACTCAGTCGCATCAACCGTGCGCGAATCACTGCCGCTTGTTTATCGAGGGTGGCGAACAACTGCGATGGATTGGTGGCCTCTGGATCGCTCTTCTCCCCCTTCTCCTGCGCCGTTGCTTGAGGCTTCGGCGCATCGGCTGTTTGCGAAGTAGCAAACTCCTTGGTCTCTACTTTTCCATCCGCCGAGAAGAGCTCGCCGTCGATGGCAATATCGGGAGAGGTTGGCAAACTCAAATCGAGCGCAGGTGGGGTCGTTGGGTTGGCCTGCGAAACGGGAGCTTCGATGCTCGTGGGTGTAGTGACAGCTGGCTTATCGGTCGAACCGGGGAGCGGATCGCTCGCAACGATCGACGCTTCCGATTCCAGCGACAAGGCGGCGATGAGCGGGTGCACGGTCCACGACGACTCCAAGCGAGCCATCTGGTCGGCTGGTGGTTCGGCCACTTGCTCTTCACCAGTTTTGGGAACGGGTGGTGCTGCCGCCAAGGTTTCGAGCTCGCCCAAAGTTTCGGTCAACTTCCGGCGCAGTGCGTCGCGCTGCAGCCACGGAATCATCGGTAGGGTGAGCAGATTCTCGAGTTTATTGACGTTGGCCGCATCAGTCCCTTTACCACCCGTCGCGGCGGCAATCGCCTTCTTCAAACGCTCGTGAAGTGCGCGATGGGCGGCTGTTAATTGAGCACTGCTGGTGGCATCGAATCGTGAACTAGTGACATCCTGATTCTCGGAGCGTGAGGTCGCTTCATCGAACCGGCGCAAGGCGCTAATCATCGGGAGCAGTTCGGTTCGAATCGCATCGTCGGCGCTCCGCTGATCGGCCTGGCTGGTCTGCGGCTCGGCGAGCCACTTGGCAAAGTAGATCGCTTCCGACCACGCTTCATCGCGACTTGCCAAGGAGATGGCCGCATCGAGGTAGGCCTGCTGAGAAGAGGCGAGCGCCGTTTCGGCGGAAGTGTAGAGCGAACTTGCATCAACGCCAGCTGCCGCATTGCCGGCTAGCAACAGATCTTCGGCCATGCGCCGCGCACGATCGGAATCAATCCGTTCCCCGCGCGAAAGTGCATAGGCACGTTCATCACCAAGCAGGGTGATATCGCCACGCTGAATTGCAAGTTCCGATGCGCGACGGCGAACGTCAATCGCTTTGCCGACAACCGTGGAACTGCTCCACAGCTGCGGCACATGAAACCGTGCAACGAGACGCAGAAAATGAACTTCCACCGGATCGGTTGGAAGCTTAGCCTCCTCGATCACGCGGAGTGCTTCCACGATTCCATTTTCGGTCGGCTGCGAGGCGACGAGACTCAGCTGTTCGCGCACGAGTCGCGACTGCTGTGGTACGACGCTTGCCAGCAAGTCTGCAGTTCCGAGCGACGGTAGCGAGCGACCGGGCGAAAGCTTATCCGGAGTCGGGGTCATCACTTGCGAGTAGCTGAAGATCGACGGCCGAACCATTGCCGCCGCAAGACGACTATCGAGCGCGTCGCACTGGCTGCTGAGCTGCGTCGCCAGATCAATCGCCTGCTGTCGGTAAGCATCGCCAGCGGTCGTCAGCTGTTCGAGACGAAGCAATTGATGCTGAAAATGACGCCACCCAATCGGATCGAAACGATAGACCCGTTCAGCAGCGAGGCGATCGTGTGTTTTCCAAAGTTTGGTGAGGGTCGCCACTGCCACAACCGGAGGTGCCGACTCTTGGCGTTTGCTTTGTGCATCGAGCTTGCGCCAGCTCGACGTGCTCATCGCGTAGGCCAAATTCACGTCGGGAGTAGTCGATGGAACCAGCATCGGCTGTTGGGGCAAACCGCGATGCGCTTTGGTCCATTTTTCTACGCGATCGGTGGTGTAGTGCAGCAGTTCGTGGAGCGAAACTCGCCCGTTACCGTTGCCCCCCGAGGCGCGGGCATCAGCAGCTCCGGCGAGACCAATCGTCATCGCGCGGCCGAAAACAGTGCCGCGCAGTTCAGTCGATGCCACCGCTGCTTGACCAGGGCTAGCCGAGAGCAAGATCGCCAAATTCGGAATGCCCGATTGATTGACAACCTTCTCCACAGCCGCTGGGAAGGTGGTGGTGAGCATGCCGACGCTCCAGTTCGCTCGCTCGCGCGATACGTCCAGAATCATCAGCTTATGCACGCTCGTTGGCAGATCTTGTTTTTTGATCTCCTCGAGCACATCGGCAAGTGGCAGCCATGTTTCACTCCGATGGGGAGATGCGCCGGGAGGAATAAAGCAGGGTTGCCCCTCGTCATCCACACAGCCTGGCATGCTCCAGTAGAGCATCAGCATGCCGCTACGTTCGATGCGCGGCTTGGCCGATTTCAGATGCTGTTCGAGTTGCCGAATGCCACGTTCTTCCGATTCCCAAGCGGCGCTGCCGTCGAACAATCGCAAGGTTTGACTATCGAGTTCCTTGATCCCCCGCAGATCTTCCGTAGCCCAGCTGTTGGGTGGCAGTGGCATGTCGTAGCGGGTCGCAACGACAGTGACCATCGGTGTCATGGCGGGGCGGAACAAGAGATACCACACCAGCAGGCCAATAAGCCAAATCGAGATGATGCCTAGGATCATCACGCGAGTGCGACGATAGCGGCCCCAGGTGGGACCTGCGGTAGTACGACCTGGAGCGGCACCACTTTGCCAGCGATGAGGAGTCTCGACGACTGTGGTCGTGGCCCCTTTCCATCCGCCGCGTTTGGCACTGGCACCACGGCTCGAGGCAGATTGTTGTGAGGCCATCGCAGGATTTCCTTCGAATCAGCTCGTGTGAGTGCTTCGCTACTGCATCGTAGCAAAGTACGCGAGAGTCAGCGACGACCAAGCGCGACACGATTGCCCGAGGACGTGACTTTTCGAACGTAGCAGTGAGTGTAAAAAATGGCTTGGAGAAGTAGGTGGATTGTTGGTTCGCACTAATGCTGGTTGCAGTTACAAGGAACAACGCGCGTGGTGAATACGACCGGTGCACGAGCAGGAGCCGCATTATCGGCTGCGGAAACTCCGCCGCCATTGGCTGGCGCTGGTGCAGATGCCGGTGCTGCTTGAATGGTGCCGCGAGGTGCGGGAGCGGACGTCCCCACGGGAGCCGATGCACGAGGCTGAGCCGACACACCAGCCGCTTGGTCACGCGAAGGAGCCACAGGCTGCGAGTACGAAGCTGGCTGCACCAGGTTGACTTTCCGTCGTTCGAGAACCCGCACCATCCAAAGTCGGCCATTCTCTTCCCACACCAGGCTGAGTCCACCGACTTGCGTGGTTGCCAAAGCGGAAGCGAGTGGTCGTGAGACGAGACGCTCGGCGTTGGTCCAATCGAACCGTGCCACTTCGAGGGCTCGCGAAGTGAGTTCCGGAGGAAGCGGCCCACCGGCGGTGAGCACATGCGTTCGGACCAGGTTCATCATGCCAGCAGCATCGGCCCGCGAAGCAAACTGGTCGATGCGAGCCGAGAGTTGCTCCCAGCGAACTTCCGTCACGCTGCCGGTCGCTTGATCGTAAGCCACTTGTCGATTGACACCGCCAGTTGTCGTGTTGGCTTGCTTGCTGGCGATTACGCTTCGTTCGATGCGTTCGGCAACCATTTCCACTTGGCTCTTGGGAATCGAGACCGCGCCTGCTGCTGGTGCAGTGGCGGGGGGAATCTCTTCACTGGGGCCTTCCTGAGGCAAAGTCTGCTGCATCTGGGGAGAGGTAGGGCCGCCACAGTAGCAAAGTGCAAGGCGAGCGTTGCGGCGCACCCGATCCGAGGCTTCGAAGTAGCAACCCTGATCGTCCATGCCGTTGGCAATTTTGTCGAGCTTCTCGCGCACCTTGTCGCTGCAGCAGGCATCCTTCTGGCAGTTCTTGCAAGGATCGCCGCCACTCTTGCGGAGCGCGAGAACAGCCTCGTAGCGCACCGCTTCTGTGCAGTCGTCCAGAGCGGCCAGCAGTGCCGGCTCCACATCGGGATAGCAACCTCCACACCCCAGCGAACCGAGGTAGCGAATCGCTTTCACCTTTTGTGCGGCAGCATCTTCTTCCGCTTTAGCACCAGCGGCAGCAGCCACCGCAGGGTTCGACGACTCGGCGTTGGCAGGATCGGTGATGGCAAGGACGGGAGGCTTGGCTTCGAGTCCTGGGAATCGCGAACCAAGACGGTTACGAATCCGGTCGATCAGTCCGCCAATCCCTTTAAACAGGCCGGTGATGCCGAGCTTTTCGGGAAGTGTTGGTTGGGGACAGCATGCCTGAGCCGGTGGCGCAATGGCCACGATCGTTTGACCGTTGGCCGTGGCGCTGGTGGGCAAATCGGTGGCCCCCGGCGGTGCGGCGGGAGCTGTCTGCGCGCTTCGGCAGCCGAGTGCGACGAATATCATCATCGCAAGGGCAATCGCCTGGCACGAAGAAAGCTTCATGGCCGTGGTTTCTCGCAGGAAGGTTAGGTTATCGAAGTAGCCGGCTCGATGGCCTCGCAGACAAACGAGATTAACTTCGTGTCTGCTGAAAAAAACTGCCGTCGATCGTGAGCCGATTGCCTCGCGACAACCACCCGCAGAATCGTCACAGCCGTTAGTACCCGCAGACTCAACCTAAACTATCGTCGCGAACGAGTGCGACCTTGAGGATTTGCCCTCTCCGATCGATGAACAACCGGCAATTCCTGCCCATGAACGACCTGCTAGCACCAAGAAAGTGCTAGCAAACTCCACCCCACAAGCTGCTCGCTTGAGACAGCACTCGAAGAAATTGAAGAGACCGTGGCCTTCGGGGGTCTCTTCCAGTCAACCGTCTCGGACCGAGAGTTCGGTCCTTAAGGGAGCTTCAGCTCAATCGGCGGGAGCGGCTTAGGAGGCTCCACCGTCACTGGGATAGCGACCCGGCGATTCTTGTTCTTCACGAGTCCCTCCCCCACCAGCAGATATTTACCGGGTGGCACGCGGGTGATCTCGTACGTCCCTTTGGGTCCAGTCGCCACTTCGGTGATCTTTTTGCTCGGCTCGGGATTTTTGGGATCAACTTTGGCGTACGGATTCGCCCCTTCCGGCCAGAGCGAAACCTTCATTCCCGGCTGTGGCGTGACCCCATGAATCACCGTACCGGTAATCGTTCCGAGCAGTTTTTTCTCGCCAGTCCCCGCTTCCTCGGGCGAAACGACTTGCACCTTCACTCGCGAAATGGGGCTTTGATTTCCCACGCGATCGGTGGCCCGTAGCAGCAGGTTGTAAGTCCCGCGCATCAGCCCTTCGGTCGGAACCGTGGCGGTCCAGCGTCCTTCCGGCTGAAAGACGGCGATCACCGGCTTGTCGTCGTCGCCAATCGCGCCGCTCCGGTTGGTGTCGAACATCACCTCGAGCTTAGCAACGCCGCTGAGTTCGTCGTCGCTCGCGATGCAGGAAACCGCCACCGGTTTGCCGATCACAGCGAGCTGAGAGGGTAAAAGTTCCACGCCCGAAATCCGAGGTGCTTCTCCATCGATCACAATTTCGATCGGATTGCTGTAACCCATCCGGTCTCCGAGCGACACTTGCGCGAGCATGTTCGCCAGACCACTTTGCAGTCCGCTCTCGGGAACATTAATACTGAAATCGCTGACGATGGTGTCGATCGTGAACTCACCAAGGGGAGCTGCGGCACTGGCAGTGAACTTTACATCGCGGGTGCTCGTTAGCAGTAGCGCTGCTTCGTCGTTGAGTGTTCGATCGCGATCGCGATCCACACCGACACGCACTTCTAGCGGCGGATTGCCACCGGAAGAACCAGGCGCATCGACACGCACCACGACCGGAATTTCTCCTGCTGGCGCTTTATAGAGCGTACCCTTGGGAAGTGGATCGAGCGAAACCTTCACTGCATCGGTATCTTCCGGCACATCGAGCGCAATAGCGCTACAAGGAACGCGGTAGAGAAAGGCTCGCGGATAATCGTCGACCGTGATTGCAATGTTGACATAGCGCCCAGGTTCGTCGGCCACTTCGACAAACAGCTGCGTTTCGAAGTTAGGAGCAAGAATCTGACCATCTAAGCGGCGCTCCGCTTCCGAGGGGATCGGATCGAGCACCTCCACATGCACGCGCGAACCACCCGCTGGTAACAGACGTGGGTCTTCAGCGTCGACAATAATCTCGATCCGCTGTCGTCCCGGCTGATAGTTCACTCGCGGCCGCACATAGCGCTGCGGACGCTGCGCGGTTACTTCCAGTCGCTTCATGATCGTGCGACCTGCAGCCGGCTCGCGGATCAGTACCAGCACACCACCGACCATCGCTTGCGGTGTGTATAGGGTCCCCAGTTTGGGGTCGGGTGGTGGCGGTGGTTCGGGAACTTCTCCTGGTTTCAGCGGCTTCGGAGGTGGGGGGGGAGCAGGAAACGGAATCGGCAAATTCTGACCCGCTGGAGGAAGTGCAACGTTTGGCAAATCGGCGATTTTGGGGCCAACTGGCAGCTCTGAGAAAAGCTTCTTGGCATCGGCATCGCTCAATGCGACTTGAGGCAACGGATCTTTGATCGATGATTTCAGGCTATACATCTCGACCGCAATTTGTCGCTCGATGGTGGCGCTACTAGCGAGCGACAGCTGATAGTTCGTCGAACGATTCGGGAACGGAAACAGCTGAGCGCCAGCCGAGTCGTTGGCAAAACTTCCTGGTACACCATCGACCAGCAGATCGACCGATTCAGGAAGTGGCAGATCGACAGCCACGTCGTAACGCAGCAGCTTTCCGGCGACATGGAATCGCAAGATCACGCGCGAAGGACGAGCCGAAGCCTCTTGACGCCGGACTACCATCCGTAGCGTTTCGCTCACCCCGCGACGCAACTTGAAAGTGGGACGCTGCAGCAGCAAGTCCGTGTCGGAATAGTTGCTCGGATAGATCGGCTGCGTCGCCGGTGTTTCGATTTTTAGCAAGTCATCGGCATACTCGGCTGTTACCCAGGCCCGCTGTTCACCTTCACCATTCCAGGTGACGTTGAGGAATGCCTCTTTTTGGTTTTCAAGCGCGAGCCGAACGCTCGTAGGTCCCACCACTTCTAAGGGCAACGTCAGGCGCGAATCGAGTGGCGGCTGTAAGGGGATCGCCTCTGCTGCCGCTTGATAGCGGAGCATTTTATCCGACAAGGTTTGTAGATCACTTGGAGGCGCATCGACCATCGCCAGTTCGAGCCGAGTCCGCTGCCACGAAAAGAGATCGTAGGCATCGACGCGACCCAGCAGCAGTGAGGGGCTCGGATCGGCCATCACCGCTGCATCGCGCGAGTCGACGAAGTAGCAACCTCGCTCAATCATCGCCAGTTCACGAATGCGCGCCTTACGATCGGCGACTTGCCGAAAATCTTGCCCCGCAGCAGCACGCTGTTCGATCACGCCAGGCAGGTTGCGGTAGAACGACGCGAGCTCTTCGGAAAACTGATCGACCGCTACGGCAAATTCACTAATGTCTTCCCGCGTACGCTCCACGGGCGGAATCATCTTCCAAGCAGCTTCCAGCGATGAGAGTTCAGGAAATTCTTCTTTGTTATCAGGATGCAAGAGGCGCAGCATTTTCCAGGCTAGCTCACCACGCCGATGCACTTCCGTAGCAGGAAGTCGACCTGCTGAGGTGGGCAAACTGACGCGCGTCACATCGGGCAGAGTGACACCGCTGGCAAGTTCCGCATCGACAATTCCGCACGCATCGAGCAGCAGCTGTCGTCCACCGGCTGAAGGGAGTGTTGTTTCAAGAAGAAGCTCGATCTCCCAAGCATCCCCGGGAGTTGCCGGAATCGCGACCAGCCGCTCGATCCGGTCGTCGCTAAAATAGTTGTGAACCGTATCGCGGTTTTGCTTGACGATGGGCAAGAGTCGCGCAAGGGTCGGCAGCTTGGTGGGATCGGGCAATTGCCGCAGCTCGACGAGATCGATCAGGCTATCGACCAGCGTGCTGATCTCGGTCGAGGATGACTGCTCCTTCAGCGTGGCCCCATCGCGCGACGCTTGCCACGAGAGATATTCGGGCAAGTGATGGAGCATCTCCACTTCCAGGCGATGCGCATCTTCGAGCAGTTTTAAGTTGGTCCGCAGCTGCACAAGATCGGCCTGAAGCGCCGCAAGTCGTTCGAGCAGATCGTTGCGATTGGGAGCCAGACCCGCGAGGACCTCACGTTCGAGATGACGTCGTTTCAGGTCGGTCTCTTGGACAAGTTTTCCGATCCAATCCTCGTAACGCGACGACATCGCAGCGATCCGTTCCGCTTCCAGTCGATTGCGCAAGAGTTGCTGGGCAATGGTCCAATCAAACCCTTGCATCGCGGCAATTTCCGATGTGAAACGGACCTCTTCGTAAGGCATCGCTTCCGGCGGAATAGCCTTAGCCCATTCGAGGAAATCAGCTTCACCGCCGCGCGATGTGAAGTAGTCGAGCTGCGTGAGTGCAGCTGCGGCGACAGCAGGCATCGCCTCGCCACCTTCTGCGGCAATGCGTTCGAGCACGGCGAGTTGCCGCACCTGCGTGATGGGTGCCGATAGACCAGGATAAGAAAGTGCAATCCGACGACCTAAACTTCGCGCGGGGAATTGATCGCCAGCCACGCGGGCCTGCAATTGCTCGAGTACTCCCACCAGTTCCGTAACATTCTGACGCAGCACTTTCTCGCCCGCATTAGCACCACGTCGATGACGTAGTTCGTAAGCGAGCAGACGTCGCTCGAGTACGCGCCAAATGTGGGGCAAGCTATCAACACCTCGAGCGCGACCCAAGCTTTCGGCCAGCAGCGCATCGCGAACTTGCCAACCTTTGGCAAGGAGCAGATCGATAGCTGGACCATCAGCAGCAGTGTCTCCCCCCTTTGTCTCCGCACCGGCTGTTGCCGTGCCAGTAGGCTCAGCAGCTGGCTTGTCCCCCGCTTTGTCGCCTGCGGCCTGATCACCGGCTGGCTTATCTCCTGCTGCAGCGTCCGGTTTCTTTGCATCCCCTTCGGCTGGCTTATCGCCCGGCTTGGTCTCACCCGGTTTGGCTGGGTCGGTAGCTGCTGGTGTTCCGGTAGGGGTCACGCCGGGAAGCGTGGGGATTTTGCCACCTTGAACCAGCACCGAGCGTGCCCGATCGGTCACGATGTAGCCCAATTGGCCGCGCGGACTGAACCGCGAGATCTGCTGCTGAACGTACGATCGGACTTCGTTCTCGGCCTGCCGCTTTGCACTCGTTTCGATGGCCGATGGCTCGCGCAACTGCGTCAGTTCCAGCTGTGGCGTGAGGACGGGGCGCTCGCTGTTGGGTGGAAGGACCGCCGTGATTTCGAGTGAGAGAGCCGCTGCATCGATCTCGCCACCTCCCCACATCAGCTGCGGTGCTTGAGCGGCATTTCCAGCCGTGGTTTGCTCAACGAACGCAGCCGTGCTGATCGAGACGTAGCGAAAAAGTTCGTTTAAATCGACGACGCTGTCGCCACTCGAATCGGCAGCACCCGCCATACCGTGTTCGACAAAGTAACTGAAAATCGAGCGCCGCAAGGCATGCGAAATGTGCGAACGCTCGCCAGGTCCGTGCGACGAGAGAACCCATAGGTTCTTGGAACCGGAACGCTGCACTTCATCGCGCAAGAGACGTGGAAACTGATTGACGAGCATTCCCCGTGCAGGGTCGTAGTCGGTTTGACCCGCATCGAGTATGAGCAAAATGGCGTGCGATTGGAGCTCGGACAGCTGCGCGAGCAAATTGCGCACACGATACTGCCCAGCAAGTGGGTTTTGCGCATCAGCTTCACTGCAGGCGAGAAACGCTTCGCCGTCTGAAGAAATCCCCTGCGCGGAGACGTATACCACAAACACGTCGCGATGTCCGGTAACGAGCTTCGACAGTTCGTCGTCGAGTCGCTGCATGTCGTCGCGACTGCGCAGGTTTCCAAGAATCAGCGGACCACTGGAAGCCGACGATTGATGGACCACCGGTGCCAGCGATAGCAGTCCCGCAAAGTCCTCGACTACATAATCCGAGCGCGGCGCGGCTAGCACCTGATCGCCCGTACTAAAGGCATCGCCCGTCACTAAAACCAGGTGCAGCCGGGGGTGCCAGAAGGGTCGCAGCAGCAACTGCCCGAGCCAAATCGACATCCCCACCAGCGCAATCGTGAGGACGATTCGGCGAGTCCAACGATAGCGCAGCGGACGCTCTTCGTCCTGCCTCGGTTTGGCTCCCCACGATTTGCTTTTGGCCATGATCCCACGCTATTTCCGCACCGACAGTCTGGGCCACTCCGTCGCGATCGCCAACTTGGCATCCGCCGGCACCCTTTACGCTTGAAAGAGTTTCATTGGCAGATATAGCGGAAAAGGCTCGTTGGCGGCAATCGCGATTACCAGCAGTAGCAGTGCCACTGCTAGCACTATCGCGGCTGTTTCAAGTCCCTTGCGACGCCTGATCGGACTAATATACCGCTGGGATAACAGGGTGCAGATTGCGACAAGTCCCAGCAGGGAGAGGAGGAGGCCGGAGCGTGAAATCAAAGGGCGATCTATGCTGGGGGTAAAACTCGGAGTATCTTGCAAGCTGAATTTCAAGATTCATGAGACGCAGGCGAATACGCTAGCGAGCCCAATTTCGGAGTCGCGGGAGGAATATCGATGGGAATGGCAGCAGCACGGATGACCGACCTGATCAAGCAGGATGCTCCGCACTGTCATGCGCCGATCCATCCGATTGTTCCGGTCCCCCACCCTGCCCTTCCGCTGGCGATTGTCACGGGAGCGCCGACCGTATTAATTGGGAACTTGCCAGCTGCGCGGGTCACCGATATATCGATGCCCTGCATGCTCCCCGGTTGTGTTCCCGCAGGTCCGGGGATGATAGCCAAGGGCTCTGGCACGGTGCTGATTGCCGGGCTTCCAGCCGCACGAGTGAACGACATGACGGCACATGCCACGTGTGTCGCGCCGATCCCGAGCCCGGTTGGCAAGGTTCTTCCTCCCGGTTGCCCCACGGTCCTTATTGGGGGCTAAGTTGCTGCGGCAAGCCTCCCCTCCGCCGATCACGATCGGCCCCAGGAAAGCCCACGCGTGAAACTCGCGCACTTCGAACGACTAGCTCCGATCTGTCCCGTATGCCGAGCTGCTGGTTTAGAATCACGACTCCAGCTCGGCCGGATCGAAAAAGGGACCGCCACCGAAATCGAAGAGGGTGCCCTGCTCTGCTCGTTTGCCGGTTGTCAGCGCGAGTACCCCATCCTGCTCGGCATTCCGATTTTGCTCTCAGCGATTCGCGCTTTCATCGAGTCGAGCCTGTTACCGATCTTAGCACGCAACGACTTTGCCCCCTCAACTCTCAGTATGCTCGGGGATTGCTCACAGCCGGGATCGGTGTTCGACACGATTCGAAGCCATCAGAGCAGCTACGGCTACAATCACTTCCAAGAATTCATTACGGCCTCAAGTCGCATCCCTGCTGAATCCCTGAATGACACGGCGGGAAGTTTGGCCAGCTTAGTTCGCAGTGCCATGTCGCTCGCAGGAGCTGTGCCAACAGGGCCGCAAATGGATTTGGGATGTGGTCCTGGCCGAGCTACCTGGGAAATGGCCCGGCAACTCGACGAAGCCGGGAGCGACGACTTGGTGCTCGGCATCGATATGAGCGTGCCGCTGCTGCAACTCGCCCGCGCAGCGATGTCGCAGCAGCGCGTCACATTTCCGTTGCGGCGTGTCGGGATTGTGTACGACTATGTCCACGCCATCGTTCCGAAAGAGCACTACGAGCGAGTCGATTTTTGGTGCTGCGATGCAACCGACCTGCCGTTTCGCGATCAGCAGTTTGCACGTCTAGCTGCGATGAACGTGATCGACTCGCTCGGTTCACCACTCGCCTTGCTGCAATCGATGTCGCGCACAATGATGCCGGGGGGCTGCGCGATGATCGCTTCACCCTACGACTGGTCGGCCGCTGTCACTCCGATGGAGCAATGGATCGGCGGGCATTCGCAGCGCAGCCGAAACGAGGGCCAGAGCGATGCAATGCTCCGAGAACTCTTAACTCCCGGGATGCATCCCCAATCGATTGCAGGACTCTCGATCGCTGCCGAGCAAGATCGGATCCCTTGGAAACTTCGCCTCCACGATCGGAGCAGCGTGCACTACGACGTACATCTCACGATCGCTGCCAAGTCATAGTCATCTCGCAGTCATTGTGCGAATTGCGTGTCGCAATGGGGTCGTCTGTAGGAGTAAGGCGACTTCTCGTGGCTTGCTCCGAGCGTGACACCCTCAATCGAGTGTCACGCTGTTACAACGCAGATGACCGACTACAGATCGGCCAGTAGCGCGGCAAGTTCGGGGTCGATGGCGTCGTCGCCTCCACTTGCGGCGGGTGGGGCTGGATCGGGAGCCGACAAACTTGCGAGCAAGGCGTCGAGTTCCGCATCGGCACTGGCGGCTGCAGCAGCAGGATCTTCTGCAGGAGCAGCTGGGGCTTCGGCGGCCGGAGGTGGAGTTGGAGCAGCAGCGGGAGCTGGCGCTGCTGCCACTGGTGCCGGCGGAGGTGGAGCTGCTGTGACCGCCCCTGTGACAAAATTGATCGTCACGGGAGCCCAAGGACCCGCCACGGGCTTGCCGCTGAGCGACTGAAATCCACCGAGCCGCACTTCGTTCTTTCCCTTCAGGGCAAGCACCGGAATGAACCGCTGTTTGGCCATCCATTCGGCAGTGGCAACATTCACCAAGCGCTCGGTGCAAGGGAGCGCGACTTGATCCCCATCCTGATCTTCGTAGAAGTAGTACGGCATATCGTCGACCGAAAGGATCGAACCGAGATTCATCTTCTTCATCCCCTGACGCTCGAAGGTTTGCCCCAACAAGAGCCCGGCGAGAATCGCTGGATTGCCCCATAGCATCCCCTTGAGACCACTCTGGCGAGTGAACTCTTCGAACTCAAAGCGATCGATCGAATCGGTCCGATCGCCATAGGGATTGCGGAGCATGAAGCGTGGTGAAGCGATCGCCAAATAGACAGCCTCTGGCGACCCCTTGAGCGCGTCCCATGCCTCTTGAATCAGCGGGTGGACTTCTTCCGGCTTCACCTTCTTCAAACAGTCGGGGCTGGTGCTGGTGATGAAAGGGGCTTGCGCCGAGGCAGCAATCTTGGCGATCCGTCCCAGCAGTTCTGCGTGCGGCGGTGTCTGCTCGAAAACATAGTTGCCTACCAGCAGGCCGAGCGAACCTTGCTGAACATCGAGCGTCGGTTGTTCGACCAGCAACTTATAGAGCCCCGATTGATCGAGCGATTCGGCCGAGCTGAGATCGGCAGCCAATTCTTCGGCGCTGATGTCGTAAATCACCAGCTGCAAGTTGGGACCAGTCTCGAGACGACGGGTCAGCAGATCGACGCTACGCCACAGTGATTCGAGCGTTTGAAAATCGGGATGATGCAGCACACTCCGCATCGCTTCGCCAATCGCTTCGTCGACAGCAGCCACCAAGGCATCGGCTTTGGGATCTTTGGCTGGAACCACCAGGGGCCCGATGATTGCCTTCAGCAGCCCATCGATCGAGGTGGTCTTCTCTGCATCAGCGGTTGTCTTCCCCACGAGGCGGGCAAAGTCGCTCAATTTTCCGTCGACAGGCACCACCGACGAGCGGCTCTTCGCAACGGTGCTGAGGTGGCGATCGATTTTTTCACTACTCACCCAGCTCTGCATTTCTTGTGCAGCTTTGGCGAAGGTCGATTTGTTCTTTAGGCGCGAGCGCAGCCCCGCGAGTCCGCTGAAGAGTTCGACATTGTCATACAGCTGATCGGGATGAAAATCGTCCATCGAGCCGATCTTCACCTCGACCGACTCACCATCGGCACCAACGGGCAACTGCATGGTGATGTTGAGTCGCGCGATGATTTGATCGAGGTTGTCGACATCCACGCGAAGCGGTTTGCGTTTGGCCAAGTCGTCGCCAGTTTCCAAACGGCCACGGCTCGCACCGGCGGAGAAATCCCCCAGCAGAGCAATGCGAAGTACCTCCCCCCCTTTGCCCGAACGTGCGGGAGGTGTTTGACCCATCGTGCCGAAATTCACGCTGTACTTCATCGACATAAACTAGACCTATCGTGATGCCTAAGGGATTGGCGTTAATGTACATAGTTGGTGGAAAACTGCCCTGAATTGCGCCAGCGTATTCGCCTCTCGCGTCTCGATCTTGGACAATTCCACGTTGTTTTTTGGATTGAGCCAGCGACTACTTTAAGGCTGCTTGCGAGCAACTACCAGATAGCCAGCCACTTGCTCGGCCCCCTGCTTCCGCAAAACAACTTCGGAAAAGCTGATCTCGGTGAAGCCTGCCGCTGTCAAAACCTGCTCGACATACCCTCGCTCGTGGCAATAACGGCCGTGAGCCCGGAGCAAGTAGGTTTCGCAGTTCTCGGCAGCGGTGGCCGACTCGAGCGTCACAACGATTGCCCCGTGTTTCTCGAGTTTGGCAAACATCGCTGCAGCCACTTCGGATAGGTCACCAAAATAAACGAGCGTATCAGCCGACAGTATGAGGTCGTAGGGAGTCTCCGACTTCTCGATAAAGCTGGTTAGCTCGGCCACCTGCAGTTCGTCGTAAACAAAACGCTCCTTGGCTTTGTCGATCATCCCCCGGGAGAGGTCGACCCCCACGAGATACTCCGAGAAAGGGCGTGCGAGCGGCCCACAGAGTCCGGTGCCACATCCGGCATCGAGAACACGAGCGAATTTCGAGGTACCTGGCGCGAGCAACATCTGTGCAGCAGCTGCGACCAGTTGAGGTGCCCGGTACTCGAGTTTTTCGAGCGTCGCATCGAACTCAGCAGCAAACTTATCAAACACCTCTTGGACGAAAGCATCGCTGGCTCGCCTGGGCTGATGGTCGGTCGACCACGACGCTGCCAGATGTTGAGCCGTCGGATCAGTGGGGCAAGCGGCGAGCCACTCCTGTCCTAGCCCTTCGAGAAGATGCTTTTGATCGGTAGCTGCATAGATTTGTCCGAGGAACTCGTAGGCTCCGCTGCAACTCGGCTCGAGCTCGATCATCCGACGGAGGGCCACAGCAGCATCGTCGAGTTTGCCGCTGGTGGCGAGCGCTCGCGCATACGCCCACTGCTGGGGGGCATTGCTAGGATCGATCGCCAGTGCCTTTTGGTGCCAGGGAATCGAGAGGCGGAATTTATCGATCGAGTCGAGAACCCGCGCTAGTTCGCTGGCGGCTTCAAACGATGTGGGATCGAGCGTTGACGCGCGCTCGAGAACCATCAAGGCATCGCGCGTTTGGCCGATTTGGGCGAGTGCCTTGCCGAGCCCCAGCGTGACGTCGAAGTCGCTGGGGTCGAGCTTGAACGCCTCGTGATAAGCGGCCGCTGCTGCTTGGTGATCCCCGAGCTCTGTCCGTAAGTTAGCCAGGTTAAATAGGATCGGCAGCTTGCCAGGTGCTAGATCTGCCGCCTTCGTCAAACAGGTGGCGGCAGCCTGCAAGTCGCCTCGATCGGCGAGCTCCATCCCTTCGTCGAATAGTCGACGGGCAGCTGCTAGCGACTCCTCGGAAACGCTCTCCGACGTCTCCCTCGCCGATGGCTCGTTCACGTCAAAATTCCTTGCGAAAAAACCTTACAGACTTGCACATGCAACGATGCAGAGAGCGGTCTAGGCAACCTGCATAATTTAGACAGCCAACAACACCAAAATAGACAAGATGAGCAGACAGTGCCGATTAAACCAACCCTGCGGATTGCATGATTTTTGCCAATTAGCGCGATTTTGACGCGCGATCTTCACTTCTGCATGCCGATCAAGGGGACGACGAGTTCCGCTCAGTCACGTTCCTGCGCGCCCCCCAAGCAGAAACTACCACACCAACATGTTTCGTACTGTCTATGCCCCTGTCGCTGCCATTATCGCGCTCGTCGCGATGAGTGTCGGCTGCAATTTGGTCGGGCCGGACCGTAAGAATGACCCTGAGCTAGCACATTATAAAGAGATCGCTGCCCGGTACGACTATCCCGAAGTCGAGATCAATCCGAGCATGCAGTATGCCACCAGCGAAGCCCCCCGCACGATCAACGAGAACGCGGTGCCTCAAGAGTGGTGGAACATGTCGCTCGACGAGGCTGTTCAGCTCGCCGTCACACAGTCGGCCATCCTTCGCGATCTTGGTGGAACGGTCATTCGCTCACCGGAAAACGCACGCACGATTCTTGGGCCAGCGGTTGTTTCTTCCGATCCTCGCATCGGTATGGAAGCGGCTTTGGCAGCGTTTGATGCCACGATCGGGGCTAGCGTATCGGCCGAAAAGAACGACCGGATGGTGAACAACTTCGTGGCGTCCGGTGGTACTCGGTTCTTCCAGCAAGATTTGCTCGTCGCGCAGTCGCAGCTATCGAAAGTCACCACCAGTGGTACGCAGCTGATTTTGCGTGGCACCACCACCTACGACTTCAATAACGCCTCGTTCAACCGCTTTCCGAGCACCTGGGACTCGCTGCTGGAAGTCGAAGCTCGTCATCCGCTGCTGCAAGGTGCTGGTACACGCTTCAATCGCATTGCTGGACCCAACTCGGTTCCAGGTGTTTATAGCGGTGTGGTTATCGCCCGCGTGAACACCGATATCAGTGTGACCGACTTCGAAATTGGTCTTCGCGACCTCGTGAGCAACGTCGAAAACGCCTACTGGGATTTGTACTTTGCCTATCGCGATCTCGACGCCAAGATCACTGCTCGCAACACGGCTCTCGAGACGTGGCAACGCATCAATGTTATGTATCAAGGTGGTCAGCCGGGTGGAACAGCCGAACGTGAAGCGCAAGCTCGCGAGCAGTATTATCGTTTTGAAGAAGATGTACAAAATGCCTTGAGTGGCCGTTTGCAAGATAGCACCACCACGAACAACGGCACGGCTGGTGGAAGTTTCCGCGGCATTGGTGGTGTGCTGGTTTGCGAACGTCGTTTGCGTCTGGCCTGCGGTTTGCCGATCACCGATGGTCGCATGATTCGCCCTGGTGACGAGCCCACGCTCGCTCGCATTTCGTTCGACTGGAGTGGCGTCACCAATGATGCCATTTGTCGTCGTCCAGAACTGCATCGTCAGCGACTAGCGATCAAACGTCGCGAGCTCGAGCTGATTGCGTCGCGCAACTTTTTGCTACCACGACTCGATGCCACCACCCGCTATCGCTGGCGTGGTCTGGGGCATGGACTGCTGGGTGATGAAGACCTGCTGTTCGATCCGCAAGATCCACAGGGCTACTTTGGCAACAGTTCGATTCGCAACTTGTTCATTGGCGATTTCGCCGAATGGCAAGTGGGGGCCGAACTGACCATGCCAATTGGTTTCCGACGTGGCTATGCTGCCGTCCGAAATGCTCAGCTGTTGCTGGCTCGCGAGAAAGCCGTGCTTTGCGAACAGGAACGTCAGGTGGTTCACGATTTGAGCAATGCGATGGCCGATCTGGCTCGCTCGTATCAAGTAATGAACACCAGCTTCAATCGTCGCTCTGCTGCCCAGCGCCAAGTTGATATCCTGCGCGACAAGCTCTCGAAAGACCTGCCCGTCAATCTCGATCAGTTGCTGGATGCCGAACGTCGCTTGGCCGATGCCGACATTCAGTACTATCGCGCTTTGGTTGAACATACGATTGCAATCAAGAACATCCACTACGAGAAGGGAACGCTGCTCGAGTACAGCCACGTGCATATGGCGGAAAGCTTGCCACCTGCCGATTTGTCGCCTACCGAAATGCGTCCGCCACAACCGACAGAAACAGCCCCCAGCGATCCATCGATTCCCACTCCGTCGCCCGATTTTGCCGAGCTAGAGCCATCGCCAACCAACGATGCAGCATCGCCGCAAGATTTGGCAGCGCCACCGATGTTCGGTCCACCGACCCCACCGGCTGATGTCGCCGAAGAGACGATCGTTCCGGCCGAGCCTGAGTATGTTCCGCAGACAGTGATGACACCGCAAGAGAGTCTACCACTACCCGGCGGAACGTTGCCGAACATTGTGAACACCGATCCCGAAGGTCCGGACATGGTAGGCAATCCTGTCTATGCCGATCCCTCGAAGCTGTATGCCGAGCCTACGCCTGCCAAAACGCCAGCATCGGCACCAACTATGACCGAGCAGCCACGGACGGCTAATGCAGGAAGCATCCGCCGCCCAAGTGGTGCAGCGGTGATGAATTTGCTTCCACCATCGCCACGTGCCGCCAGCAACAACACCGCCGGATCGCCCACGCCAGCTCGTTCGCCACGCCCCAGTGCAGCTGGTGAACCCGAGTTCAACTTCCCTGAAAACAATCCTGAGTTCACGGAATATCCGCAGGCCACGCCAGGCACAGCGCCATCGCTTCCTGGTCGTGCACCTGCGATCGGGAATGTCCGTCGTCCGAGTGGCGCCGCATCGATGAAGCTTGCACCCGCAGCACCGCAGCGACCAGTTGCCACGACTCCCACACCAGCTCGCCGGCCCGAGCCGGTTGGACCTTCGCTGGAGCTGCCCGCAGATTCGATTCCAGCGGGAGATCGTGCCTATGAGAACTCGCTCAACAACCATGTTCCACCTACCTTTGCTTCGCCCGATGGTGGTGTCGCAAGGCAGCCTGCTATGGGGAACGTCCGTCGTCCGAGCGGTGCCGCATCGATGAACCTGATGCCTCCTCGCAATGCTCCTGCTGCTGTGAGTCCGCCGACCATCGCAGCGCCGCAGCAGCCACGCGTACAGCAACCGAGCTTCCAGCAACCAAACCTCCAACAGCCGGTGGTGCAGCAACCTGTTATGCCACAGCAGCTCGAAAGCGAAAGCTCGTTGCCACTCCCAGGTTCGCGGTCTACGAGTGCCGCAGCTATGCCGACTGGACAGCAGCCTCCAGCGAGTGTTTCGTCGCGACGTCGACCATCGAACGCAGCAGTCGCTCCGCAGTTCAGCGCCTCGAGCAATTCGCCAAACAATGTTCCATACGAAACGATGCCATCGCAAGGTCCACGGCCACAGGTCGCACAGCCTCGCGTTCCGCAACTCGAAGGACAACGTCGCGCAAGTTCGGCCGCCTCGATGAATCTGCTGCCGCCAGCTCCTGCGACGCCGTCTACTCCCGCGATCAATTCGTCGTTGCCGCTGGCTCCACCGTCGAACCAATCGCAGTTCAATTCGCTTCCGCCGGGCGGCTACGAACAGTATCAGCAACCCCAGTATCAACCGTCGATGCAGCAGCAGTTGCCACAAGGGGCTGTTCGTCCTTTCACCACGGCTCCCCCTGTCCAGCCACAAACGGCTGCACCACCTCAGGCCACCGTTCAGCCGCAGTTTGGATTTACGACCAACGAGCCCTCGTTGCCGCTGCCTTCGATGCAGCCCAACTACAACGTTCCAGCGCAGCCACAATACCAGCAACAGAATCCCCCGACGCAGTATGCACCGGTACAGCCGCAGTATCAGCAACCCCAGTATCAGCAGCCAGCGGCGCCACCCGCCGCACCTCGTCAGCCGACGCTCGAAGGCTTGCGACGTCCGAGCTCAGCAGCACCGCTGAACATGTCGAGCATGCAGGGACCGACGGCTCAGCCGATTCCCACGTCGATGCAGCAAGGCCCTTCGTCGCGACTGATCGAACAAACTTGGTTTGCCCCAGGAACTTCGGGGGTCTCAGGACCTCCGATGCCAGCCCCAGCGATGCAGCAGACAGCACCGGCGTTTCAGTACCTGCCGCCAGCACCGTAGTTTGCTTTCGATCTATTCCTTGCTCCATTCGAGCGATTCTTGCTACGATTGAGCTTGCCACGAGCACAGTCTTGGCTCCTCGTGGCCCGTGATTCTTCCCGCACATCACCTCGATCGAAATTGCCGCTAACCATGACGACCGGCAACCTCGATCCGCACGAGCCTTCCGACGCCGCTTGGCTCGAGATCGAAGAAGTGCTCGATGGACTCACGCAACTCGCGCGCGAGGATGTTGCACCTGAAACCTTCTACCCTAAGCTCCTGTCACAGTTAATCGGTGTGCTGGCCGCTGTAGGTGGTGCTGTCTGGACCGTGCGTGAAGGCCAACTCCTGTGCCAGTTCGAGATGCAACTCGAACAAACACTCGCTGGCGACTCGCAGCTGCGAGCCCAGCACGACGCGCTCATCGTCGACGTCCTGCGTTCCCACGAACCGCAGCTCGTTCCACCTGGAAGCAGCACGCGAAATCAAGTGAACGATACACCGTGGCTGCTGATCGTCGCGCCGCTGGTGGTACTCGACGAACCGCTCGGAGTGATCGAAATCTTGCAGCGTCCGGAGTCGCGGCCAGCACTGGTCGATGGCTATTTCCGGCTCGTCACCACCGGTTGCGAAATCGCCGAGGACTACGAAAAGAACCGCCAACTTCGTTTGCTAAAGACGCGAGAACTCGATGCCGCACAGCTCCTCGATCTTTCGAGGCGTGTGCACGAATCGCTGATTCTCGAGAATGTCGCGAGCACCATTGTCGGCGATGCTCCCGCACTTGCTCACTGCGACCGGATGACGCTGCTACTAGCGCGAGGAAATCGCACTGAAGTGATCGCCATCAGCGGCGCCGCTTCGTTCGACCGTCGTAGCCAATCATTAAGACATCTCGAACAGCTGGCTGGGCTTGTGCTCCGGTCGGGAGACACACTTTGGTACGGCGACAACAAAAACGACGATGTCGCGCCGCAGGTCGAAGAAGCGGCTGAAGCGCTCGTCGACGAAACCCATGCTCGTTCGCTCGCCATGCTCCCGCTTACGACCGACGATGAATCCTCAAGGCCGATCGGAATTTTGGCCTGCGAATGGTTCTCGCGCCTGCCATCCATCGACGATCGCCGACGAGCAGCGCTCATCGCCGCAACGGTTGCTGGTGCGGTTGAAGGAGCGGTCGAGTACGAATCGCTCCCCTTCAAATGGCTCGGACGACTCCGTCGCAAGGTGCGTGATCATGCGCGACAACGTCTCGCACAATTGGCCTTGCTGGGAATCGTCCTGGGTGCCATCACAGCCGCGCTGTTGCTGATACCAGCCGAGCTGACAGTCGAAGCGAGTGGCGAGCTTGTTCCGCAGGTCCGTCAGCATGTCTTCGCGCCAGCTGATGGCGTGGTGATTCGACTCGCAGGCCGCGAAGGGATGTCGGTGCGTAAAGGGGAGCCGTTAGCAGAACTCGATAGCCCCACGCTAGCGATCCGCTTGTCAGAAGTGGGTGGTAAACGACGAAAAACGAAAGAAGACCTCGACTCGGCGCAGGCACAACTACTAGGGGATGATCTCCCTGCCTCGGGCCCTGGTTCAAAAAGCGAACTCGCCGCGAGAATCGAGCAGCTAAAGGAAATTAGTATCGGTCTCGAGGCCGAAGAGGAGATCCTGAAAGCCGAGGTCGCGCAACTCAAAATCAACAGTCCCATCAGCGGCTCGATCGTTACGTTCGACCTCGAACGTCAGCTGGCCGATCGTCCCGTGAAGCGCGGTGAACTGCTGATGACGATCGCCGACCTCACATCTCCCTGGCAACTCGAACTCGACCTTCCCGATCGTCGCGCGGGGTATGTGCTTCGCGCTCAGGCCCATTCCAAACAACCGGTCGCAGTCTCGTTTGTGCTCGGCACCGATATCACCCAGGTGCACCGGGCTGTGGTCGAAGCAATCGCCCCCGCAACGTCGCGCGACGAACAAAATCAAAGCATTGTGCATATCACCGCTGGCTCGATCAGCGGAAAGCTCCCAGAGCTACGCCCCGGCGCAACAGTGCGCGCTAAAATCGAGTGTGGCACCTACCCCATCGGGTATGTTTGGTTCCACGAGCTCATTACGCTTGTTCGGTCGTGGTGTGTCTACTAGAGCGCGACCACCTTGTTTTGGAGCGGCGATTCCGTCAATTTCCGCCAGGATAACTCACGACACGCACGAGTGACGAGCTTGCTCACGCAACGATTCGATGCCCCAGGTTGGCCGAGCAATTCGCAGGAAGAGACATCTCATGTCGAAACAAAAAGTAGCGTCCCCTCTTCTCGTATTCCTTGGCATCGGCCTCCTCTCGCTCTCCTTCGAGTCCCCCTCTGCACGCGCCGCAGAACCGGTGGTCGTCTCGGGGTTACTGCGTCTGGTACGCGAGGTGGATGTTCCCGCTGCTGAAGCGGGAATCCTTTCGGCCGTGAATGTGAAGGAGGGGATGAAAGTCGAGAAGGGAGATATCCTGGCGACCCTCGACGATCGCGAAGTGGTGCTGATGCTCACCCGAGCCGAAATTGAACTCGAAATCGCGACACGAACAGCCGACACCGATGTGGCCTATCGTCTGGCAGAGAAGACGCTCCGCGTAGCCGAAGAGGAGCTGAAACGTGGCCAGACCAGTGTTGCTGCGATCCAAAAAGTAATCTCGCAGCAAGAACTCGATCGATTGCAATTGGCGGCTGATGAGGCGCGACTCGCCATGGAAAAAGCAAAGCACGAACAATCGGTGGCCGTGCTCAACATCAAGCTCAAACAAGCAGAGGTCGATCTCGCGAAACGGACCATCGACCGGCGACGGGCGATTGCTCCCTTCAGCGGCGTGGTTGCCGACATTACTGGTCGCGAAGGGGAGTGGATCGAGCCTGGCAAGAAGCTGATTCGACTCGTGCAACTCGACAAGCTCCGCTGTGAAGGATTCATTCCCGCGAAAGCTGCCGTAGCTTTGAAAGCTGGCACTCCCGTGCAATTTGACATTCTGGCCACAGAGCTTCCGAAGCGGCAATTTCAAGGTGTTTTGGTCTTCGTTAGTCCCGAAGTGAATCCCGTGAGCAATGAAGTCCGCGTGATTGCTGAGATCGACAATGCCGACCAAATGCTTCGCCCCGGTTATCGTGGGCAGATGACGATTCGAGTTCCCTGATCGTGGCTAAGCCGCAAACTTCCAAACCGATCACCAGCACCACCGAGCGACCGATTCCATTGGTCGCGCGCCACGATTTAGTGCGCCGTCAACAATGGTTTGGTGGTGAGTCGTGGCTGATCGTGCACGATCCCATCGCGCTGCGTTATTTCTATTTTCGGGGGCATGAACAGTTTGTCTTCGAGCATCTGGATGGCGAAATCAGTATCGACGATCTGCGGGCTGCATTTGCGCATCGATTTGCGCCGAGCATCCTGTCGGTTAAACAGCTGACGGCATTTCTCGAACAATTGCACAAACAAGGACTCGTCTTGGGAACACTCCCTGGTCAGGGAGCAGTGCTGGCCACCAAGCGCCAAAAGCATGAGGCGTGGCCTATCTCGCGCCTTGCCAGTGCGCTCCTGTCGCCCCGGCTTCGTGGGATCGATGCCGAGACTTGGCTGCGCCCCTGGCTGCCGCTAGTGAGTTGGTTCTTCTCGCCGCTATGCGCGGCGATCATGCTGACGCTGGTCGCCGTGGTGTTCATCCTTGCGTTAACACAGCTTCCAACGATCATTGCAAGGCTCGAAAGTTCCGCGACCAATTTAGCGCCGCAGCATCTGCTGCTCCTGCCGGTTGTGCTGATCTTCGTGAAAACCTTGCACGAACTTGCGCATGCGTTTGTCTGCATGCGCATGGGCGCACGCGTTCCGGAGATGGGTGTGCAACTATTGCTGTTGACCCCTTGCCTTTACTGCAACGTGTCGGACAGCTGGCTCCTGGCGAGTCGCTGGAAGCGCATGGCTGTGGCAGCAGCGGGGATGTATGTGGAGCTCGTGCTGGCAGCGCTGTTTGGTTTGCTGTGGTGGGCCAGTCTGCCGGGGGTGATTAACTCTCTATCACTCCAGGCGATGGTGATTTGCTCCATCGGAACTTTGGTCGTGAATGCCAATCCCTTGCTCCGCTACGACGGCTACTACCTCCTTTCCGACTGGCTCGAAATCCCGAATCTCGAGCAGCGATCGCGGCGTGCTTTTGCAACCATCTTCGCCCAACAGGTCTTTGGACTTACGCCTCCTCCAGCTCTTCTGGCGAGTACCGAGCGAGATGCCCCGCTGGCATTTTACGCGTTATTCTCGGGGATTTATCGCATTTTTGTCCTCGTCTCGGCATACTGGATACTCTCGGCACTTGGACGAGCGTGGAAGATCGAGGCGATGGTGGGGCTGTTGCTCTTCGCGGCACTGGGTGCCACGCTGCTCCCTGTCGTTCAGACCTTTTTTCGGCAATGGCGCGAGTCGATCATGCAACGTCAATTTAGTTTTTTACGATTCGCTTTCTCGACGATCTTCGCCTGCGGCGCCGTGGGAGCCATCGTGATGGTGCCGCTCCCATCGCGCGTCGATGCGCCACTGCTGGTGATTCCTCAAGGTGCCACACCAATCTATGTCACGAGCGCAGGGCAACTTCGATCGGTGGCGCAGGCTGGCGACACTATTGGCCAAGGTGACGTCTTGGCCAAGCTCGACAACTCGGCGCTAACGCTCGATCTTGCACGGATCGAATCAGAGACCAGGGCACAAGAGAAGAAGCTCGACGCATTGCAGACGATGCGCGGGATTGATGACTCGGTGGAGACCATCATTCCTGCCGAAACGGTAGTGCTGCAGGACATGCGCGAGCGAACTGAGCAACTGCGCGACCTAGTCAATCGCCTCACGATTCGCTCACCTCGCGAAGGTGTCGTGCTCGCTCCGGGACGCGCGAAACGAGAGGTCACGAAGCTGGCCTTAACCACCTGGTACGGTACACCACTCGACCCCGAGAACATCGGCAGCTATTTGGACCAAGGGACGTTGCTTTGCGAAGTCGGGGACCCCACGAAGCTCGAAGCGACTGCTGTCCTGGCTGAATCGGATCTGGAGCAAGTGCGCATTGGACAGTCGGTGGCGGTAATCGTGTTTCAAGAAGAATCGATCGCCGTCGAGGGGACGATTATCGATATCGCCAAAGCGTCGGAGAGTGCGACACCATCAGCGATGACTAACTCGCTGCTCGAGTCCGACGAAGTGTCGAGCGAAGCGAAGTATCAAGTCCGAATCGAGCTGCAGAGCTCGCTACGTGTGCTCCCCTACGCGACGGGGAAAGCTCGAATTCGCGTTGATTCCGAAACGATCGCGCGACGGCTTTGGCGTCTGTTTAGCAAGACGTTTCAGCTCAGCCGCGGGCTTTAGACTAGCTTCAAATACTGCGTATTCACCGAGAATTACGCAGTTTTTTTCGAGACCATGCCTTACGGAATGAGCAGAATCAGCCCCAGTACGAAAGCAGCTTCCACGGCGGCGGCGTCGGGACGTGGCATGTAGTCGGGCACTTCCCAGCAGCTGCGATAGCCAGGCAATGTCCAGTGAGGATGGCAGGCACACTTGCGTGGTGGATGTGTGACCATCATGAATGGGAGCACAGCGGTGCGGCCGTAAAACTGGGCTGCTGAAACGACAGGCTGGGCGACTCCGAATGTGAGGCCGTAGCGCTCGACGTTTACTTCTTCGTAGTAGAGTGGCTGATAGCAGAACTCGAGTCCTTGAGGATTCACAACGTAGTCGCCATAGCGCGAAGCACGTTCCGATCGCCAATCGGGACCTTGGTTGGCAAAAAACTCGGTGGCATAGTCTGCTGGCATCGGCAGCGCGTCCCCCGTGACGGTGCGATAGGTCGGAACCGCGATATTCGTAGTGAGGGACGATAGCGGTTTGAAACGCTGGGGCGGATCGGCCTGCGTTGTTTGATCGGGATCGAGCAAGCCTGGCTCTGACGCAGGAGGAAGCAGTTCGCTTTCGGTCGAGGAATTGTTCGAGGCTGGTGGCTGGATCGTAATTCGTGGTGGTGGCTGCGGCGTTCCCGAGGTTGGAGGGGGCAAAAGTTCCTCTTGCACCACATACCCTTCGGGGTCGTAGGTTTCTGCTTCTGGCGATGCGGCGGGATGTTCTGGTGGAATGGAATTTTGAGGGGTTACGTAGTCGGGAGCACGCTCCGAAGGTGCTTCGGGATGAATCTCGAGCACTCGCTCTTCACCTGCAGGTGGTGGCGCGATTCTGACACGTGAAGCGAGCACGCTCACAGACCGTGGCGACATTTCGCTCGTCAGCATCACTTCGCCCGAATCGGTTTTGATCGTTTGAGGACGAACCAGTACCGAGCGAACTTCAGGGGTCATCGACCCTAAAGCTGCAGCCTGCGGCGTTGCGCTCCTCGGAGTCAGCCGCGTATGGGAGGCGGCGGCGATTGCTGATCGACGTGACGACTTTTGCTCGGGTTGTGGAGAAGCATGGACAATCGGAGGCAAGCTTCCGGGAACATTCGTGCTCGCTACCGCTGGCCCTGCAGAAAGGTTGATTTGCGGCGCATCGATCATCTCGACTTTTTCGGGTGTGATGACACGCTGGTTACGTCCTTCGAACTCTGGCGGACGATAGGCATTCAGGACGCGCGGCTGGTCGGACTCCACAGCAGCGGCTGGAACTACAGGCTCGGGAAGACGCACAATGTTTTGACGCGGCACCGCTGGCAAGGGAGCGCGTGCTGGCTCTTCCACGAGAGGCGCAAGTCGCTCAATCTTCGGAGTGACTGCTGCCGGGCGATCGCTCGCTACGTCGCGCGGAACTGGCATGCGCGGCGCTAAAGCGATAACAGGCAGCGGCTGATTCGGTTCGTCAACCGGAGGCAAAACTTCAAACGTCGCTGGCAGGCGCGAAATCGTCGGCTGCGGAATGTTTGGCTGGGGCGCGGCTCGCACGACGCTGGGCGTCGGTGTTGCCGGGCGAATACGAATCGTTGGCAGAGGTTCTTCAGCTGGTTGCTCGTTGGTGACCTCGGGAAGCCGGTCGACGACAGGCCAGGAAACTAAGTCGGTGCCTGGCGCAGGCTCTGGACGAGTTGGTGCCGCAGTCGAAACCATCGAGGGATGGGTCTGCGGCGCAAGTTCAGGAGCAGGCTGAGTTGCAACTGGCGTTCCGACCCAGCTATTGGCAAATGGGGCCGGAAGTGGTGGAGGGGGGATGATCGACGGGCGCGGAGGCTGCGCGTTTGCCAAAGTGTCGACTTCGCTAGCTTGCCACGGTGCTGCGGGGGAAACGGCCTCTGGAACCGACGAATCACGGGCAATCGCGTTGGTGGTAGTCGCCAGAGGGGTGAACTGCGCACTAGGCAGCACCAGCTTACCGGAGGCATCGCGAGCTGCCGGTTTTTCCCCCATCGCCAGCTGCGGTGCACCGCTTGAAGGATCGACCGCCGCCGCCACCTCGGACGGCAAACGGGTTCCTCCCGGGTGTTCGACGAGGCTATCGCTTCGCATGCATCCCAGCCACGGAGCCGCCATCAACAGAGCTGCTGCTGCACTGCACAAGCCATTTTGCAGAAACGACTTACGGCGCATCTTAGCGGCACATTCGGAGCTTCTTGGAAGGCGCGATTCGGCAGTGGGCATGCAGGCACTTCCAGTTGGGAGGATCGAAGGGTTTAACGGTGTCGCACGAGTGTTGTCGACCTCCTTTAACCGGTCTCTCAAGTCTTCCGAGACTATCCGGATTGACCGGCACAGCAGCCAATCCTCACTCGACCGGCACGACCGTTACAGCCGGAACACCGCGACATACCCACTTCCCGCCACCGTCAAACTTGTTGCGGGAGGCCGCGATCAAAGGCCGATAGAGAATGGAAGGCTAGGCAAAACAGACAGTTTTTGGCGACAAAATCTCGGCCAGGTTGAATGGATTTTTAGAAGGAACTGGCCAGCCGAGCGAACACGGTTGGGCGACCACGTTGCGACGTTATCGCGAGATGGATTTGGCAGCGGATTTTTCGGCTCGACCGGCATCTCCGGATGAGTTTGACACTGCGACCACTCCACCCCGATAATGCAGGGTTGAAATGCACAAACTCTGACGCATGTCGCGTGGCCGCGGCTCACCCCTGCAGGTGACCGTCACCGCTATCGATCTGCTTTTACGGATGGGAGCCTCCTGCTATGCGACCAATTCTCGACTGGTTCTCGAGGCTGCTGCCTCGACGGAAGCGTCGCGCTAGCTCGCATACCGCTCGCGAAGCCCTCCTCGCCCAGCTGGAAGTTGGCACGCTCGAGCCCCGCTATGTACTCAACGCAGCTGGTGCCGGTGCGCTGGCTCCACAAAACCAAACGACTCCCAGCAGCACACCAACGAGTTCGACCACCTCGAGCACTACCCCGTCGTCCCTCTATGCTTCGATCGACGCCAGTGGCAACCTTGTCGTCGAGGACAACTCATCGGGCGCACACGACAATCAGCTGCAAGTTCGAATCGATGCTGCTCAAGGAACGATCGAGCTATACGATCCCACGCAAATTTTTAGCACCACGATTGAAGGTGCGATCGGCGATGGCACGAATCGGCTGATTCTCTCGCTCGACAGCTTCAGCGGCGATCAAATTCAGATCAACACAGGCGCGGGCAACGACTTCGTGTCGATCGACCTCGCGGAGACCTTCAGTGGCGCGGGAAATCTCGCCAAAGAAATTTCACTCCAAGGCGGAAGTGGCATCGATACGCTCGAGCTGATCGGGCAGCACACCAGCAGCATTGCTTACACTTTCTCCGACACCAGCACTTCGATTTCAGTAACGGGACCGCGTGAATCGTCCTCGATTAATGCGCAGCTAGAACTCGATGACTTCGAACCGATCGTCGATCGACTCACGAGCGATTCGCGCTCGTTTGTGTTTGTCGATGCCAGCGTGGTGAATTACTACGGTACGAACTCGGCTGCCAACAGCGCCACCAGTGAGGGACTCGAGCAACTCGCTTACGCAACGACATCGGGCAATCGCACGGTGTCGTTTCAAGCTCCCGAGTCCTCGCTTTCGATCGATGCACAGCAAGAGGGAGCGACGCTTCGCGCTGCTGATTTTCAGCTCCGATTGTCCGATCGACTCGAGCTTCTAGCCTCGCGTGGCGAGCTTCATCTCGATGGCTCGATGCAACTCGAAACTGGCGCGCTCGATGCATCGGCCGAGCGGCTGATGCTCTCCGGAAACCTTTCAGCCAGCGATGCACCGATTACGCTTTCGGCCACAGAATCCCTCACCGCTACTGCAAGCTCGAGCATCACTGCAACTGCAGGCAACGTCACACTCGATGCTCAAGAGGGTGAGCTACTGTTCTCGGGAACCATCGATGTATCCGACAAGAGCGACGCTGGCGTGGGTGGCAAGCTCAAACTGCTAGGCAATGAAGTCTCGCTCCTCTCGGGTGCACTGATCGATGCCACTGGCACTCGTGGTGGTGGTGAAGTTCTGGTTGGTGGCGACTATCTTGGCAGCAACCCTATCGTTCGCAATGCCAACCTCACCTACATGGATGCCGATGCAGCTATCAACGCCTCAGCGATCCAGTCAGGGGACGGCGGTAAGGTGATCGTTTGGGCCGATGACACAGCAATTGTTGCTGGCTCGCACAACATCGCCGCGCGCGGTGGTGCCGAAGGTGGCAATGGTGGCTTCATTGAAACATCGGGCAAACGCTACTTGGCCATCGGTGGAGCCGCAAGCGCGAGCGCTGTGAATGGTCTCGCAGGGACTTGGCTCCTCGATCCCTACAACGTCACGATCAATAACACTGGCACTGCGATCCTAACGGCCGGTGTGCTCACAGCGACTGCCAACAACACACAGATCAACGTTTCCACCATCACGGCAGCACTCGCCGCCGGGACGAACGTTACGATCAACACCGGCACAGGTGGCACGCAAGACGGCAACATCACGCTCGATGCGCCACTCACGGTGAACATGAATGGCAACAATGCCACGCTCACTTTGAATGCCGCTAACGACATCCTGATCGACGACGCCATTACTGCCAGCAACGGTCAGCTGACGGTGGTACTCAATGCCAATGCATCGGGTGGTGTGAATGACGACGGGAATGCTACCGCCGGAAATGTGACTGTTGCTGCTGCGATTGCCACCAACGGTGGCGACTTCCGCACAACCGGCGTGCAGTTCTCCAGTACCGCCACCATCTCGACAGCCGGTGGCGATATCGAACTCACTCATACCGGCACGATCACGATCGGGGCGAACATCAACACTGGGGCCGGAACGTCGACGATCAGCAGCACGACCGGCAACATTGCATTCTCAGGAAACAGCTCGCTCACAACAGCCTCTGCCAGCCTGACGGCCACCGCCGGAGCGATCACCAGTGGCACCGCCACCAACGACATCAACACCGCCACCGCCAACGGCAATGTGGTACTCGCATCAGGCGCTGCTATCGGCACCTCGGGCAATCGCATCGCGGTTTCGATTGGAACCGGCACTATCTCGGCCACGACGACCGGGGCCGGCACAGCTGGTGACATCAACATTTCGTCAGCTGCTTCGCTGCGACTGGGAGCGTTCTCCACCGCAGGGGGTTCCGCTCAAGCGATTCGCATTACGACCACGGGGGCCAGCAGTCACATCACCCTCGGTACTTCGTCGTCGGGCAATGACAACTGGACGGTGGTGAGTGGTGGAAACTTCACTGCCACCGGGACTCACAGCATCACGGCTGGCACCATCAGCATCAATGCGGGTGGCAGCATCTTGAGTAACGGTGTGGGGGTCGATTTCGTCACGTCGGGAACTGGCGATGCCCTCGTACTAACCGCTGCTTTGGGTGTCGGCACCAGTGTCGATGCGATTGAAGCAACCGTTGCTTCGCCGGGGCTCATCAGCATGGTGGCCGACACGCAAGGGATCAACTTTCTGTACCTTGGCGGTGCTCTGAATTTCTCACGATTCGGAACCGTGAAAGCTGCTGCCGCCAATCAGGTCATCGAGATCTCGACGGAAAATGGCAACATCGTGGTCGACGACACCACGCCCTTTACCGACCTTGTCGGAAGCGACACGCTGATCTTGCGAGCACAAGGTGGATCGTCGGATATCAGCTTCACCGGCACCGAAGTGCTGCAAGCCAAGATCGTCGAACTCTACGCCGCTGGCGATGTCACATCCGATGGTGCTGGAACCGATATCGAAGTTTCGACTGGCGACTTAGTCGTACCCCGACTCGCAGTGATTGCGGAGTCGATCGGCGCCTCAACAACACCGCTGAGCGCCGATCTGAATGGCGGCACGGTCAGCCTCTCTGCCTCAGTGGGAGGGATCTACTTCGACGCTGACGGTGGCGACTTCTCCACCGATCAAATCACCACCCTCTCAGCAGCCGGTACAGGAGTCACCATTCAGCTCGGCACCTCGGCGGGCAACTTCACCATCGACAGCTTAACGGGCATTCACAATAACACGGCTAACGACAACTGGATCGTCCGCGCTGGTGGTACGGGCGACTTGACGTTTGCCAACGCGAGTCCACTTAACGTTGTGACATTCTCCGGCGATGCCGCAGGGGATGTGCTTCGGACTGGCAATGGTCCTAGCGTGGAAGCCACCTCGGTGCTCACTGCCATCACGCTCGAGGGAACGAACCTCGGACAAGTGGGAAATGCGATTCAGTTCAGTGCTCCAAGTGGCAAACTCAGCTTCAGTGCCACAGGAGATGTTTACTACGAGCAAGCGACAGGCGATCTCGACCTCGATCAATTCATCCTTCTCTCCTCGAGTGGAATCGGCAGTGTCATCTCGCTCGAAGCCGTTGCGGGAAATGTCGATCTTTCCTCGCTGGGCGGTTTTGTCGCAACGTCGGACGACAACTTCACCATCGTGGCCAGTGGCGACGTGAACTTTGGTTCCGTCACGCTCTTCGCCGCCAGTGTCACGGTGAATGCCGGTGGTTCGATCCTTTCGGGAACTGCCGCCACTGATATCAACACGGCGGGCTTTGATGGCAACATTTCGCTCACAGGTGCTTTGGGAATCGGGGCCGGACCTGCGGATTCGATAATTGTGAACGCCGGCAATGGTGTTGTTGATCTGACAACTTCCGACCTAACCGGCGACATCAGTTTGCAGAGCGATGGGGTACTCAACCTCGGAACGATCTCGACGGTTGCGGGGGAGCAGACAGTTAATATTTCGGTGCCGACATCTTCCCTCAGCTTCACCAGCGCCGTCACCACCGACGACAACTGGGTTGTGTATGCCAGCGGCGACATTCAGTTCGTCGGCGCAAATCACACGCTGACGGTGAATACACTGGTGATGACTTCCGATAGCAACATCACCACCGATGGACAAGGAACCGACATCGCCGTCGTCGGTACGACCGGGGGGGTACTGATCCTCGAAGCCAATAATGTCGGTGCCGATACGCTGCCGATTGCTATCAGTCGACTGAGTGGCACGCAGGTTTCGTTTACTGCACTCGACGGCGACATTTTCCTGAACTTCGTCGATAGCAGCTTGGACTTCTCAGACCTGCAGCTCTCGACCGGATTACCAGCCAATCGAACTGTCTCGATAGCGGCGGCGGGCCAGATCACGATCGACGATCTGACAAACATCGATGTCAGCACGAATGACGACAACTGGCTGCTAGAAACGACGGGGGCCAACGCCGATATCCTCTTCGCCGCAGCGACTCCACTGACCGTTCTTTCGCTCGACGCAACTGCGACCGGAAACATCTATACCACCGCCACGACGGTCTCTATCGATGCCACTTCGTTCAATCAAGCGATCACACTTACCGGCGCCAGTGTCGGCGGCAATCCCGATGCTGGTGGCCTCGCGCTACGACTCGACATCGAGGCTGGAGCGTTCATTTCCGTCGAATCGGGGAGCGATATCGGCATCTCGATTGTCGATGGCGATTTTAACGTCTCGCAGCTGACACTCTTCAGCATCAGCGCCGCTGGATCCACCATTTATCTCGGTATCGAAAATGGCATCCTGACTTTCGACGACACCACTGGCTTCGTCGATACGACGGACGACAACTGGGTGATTGAAGGCTCGAGCAACTTGCTCTTTACAGGCCCGACGCTCGAAGCGGCATCTGTCAAAATCACTGTCGATGGACTGATCGAGCAAAGCTTTGGGCTTGATATCGACACGAGCGCTTTCGATGGGGATATCACCCTCATTACGCAGCTGGGCGTAGGAGTTAACGCGCCGGTTCGTATTGCTGCTGGCAATGGCATCGTACGCGCCACGGCTGCTACCTCGGGTGGCATCAACCTCGCCTCGCTCACCAATTTCAACGTCGGCTTGATGACCACCAATGCTGGCGCCGTCGACAACATCAACTTGCGAACCTTTGGCGGCGGTGACGACCTGCGGTTTGTCGAATCGTCGTCCACCAACGACAACTGGCTCCTCTCGTCACAAGGGAACATCGAGCTTGTCGACGACACCTTCCTCGACGGCAACATCTTCTTCTTGTTCGCTACGGATGATGTTGTCAGTGGCACGCACGACTACGACCTGAAGTCGACCTCTGCCTTGCAAGAGATAGAGATTATCGCCGGATCGATTGGCAGCACCACCAATCTGCTGGTCCTCGATCAAGCCTTTACAGGCCTCTATGCACAGGCAACTGTGGGGGATTTGGCGATCGAGATTGTTGCTGGAGACATCACGCTTTCGACACTCGACCTCTTCAGTGCTGTCGGTGTCGGGGTGAATGTCTACCTCAAGACACGATCGGGCGATATCACCATCGATGTCGACAGCAACACCAGCGATATCTTCGACGACAACTTAACATTCATCGCCGAGGGTGCCGGTAGCGACATCATTCTCGACATTGCCAACCCGCTTGTTGCCGCGAGCGTGAACTTGCAAGCGGGTGGAAAGTTAGTCACCTCGGCTGCCAATCCGCCGATCGATATCGATACCAGCGGCACCAATGGCGACATCACGATTTTTGCGGCGTCGGGCATTGGCGAGCCGGGCGATCCCCTCAAAATCAATCCCGGGACGGGTGTGGTCTCGCTTTCGACAAGCGAAACCGATGGCGATATTTTTGTTCGCTCCGACACGCAGTTTAATCTCGGGCAGATCTCGACCGGAGCCGACATTCAAACGATCGAGGTCGGTACGCTCAACGGCGATCTCATTATCAGCGACCCCAGTGGATCGAACGACGATTGGCGGCTGATTGCCAACGGCAACATCATTTTCCAAGGTGATGGAAGCCTCTCGGCGAACACGGCGTTTTTGTTCGCCAACAACACGATCTACAGCGACACTGCGGGGATCGACATCGACACTAGTGCCTCGAATGGCGCGATCTTTATCAGCTCCGCGTATGTCGGGACGGTAAATCAGCGACTCGAGGTGAATGCTGGAACTGGCACTTACGAGATCGATAGCGTGTTTGATGTCTACCTCGGCTTCTACGGCGGAGACCTGTTCACTAGTCAGTTTGTCGGACTCGATACCAACGCATTGCCAGTAACAATCGATCTGTTGGTTGAGAATGGCGATCTGATTGTCGATAGTGCCGCCGGATTCACGGGAACTTCGACGTCGGGCAACTGGGTACTCACTACGAACACCGGTTTCGATGTGGTCTTCGACAACACAACCTTGCAAGTGGGGAGCCTGGTTGTCGATTCCGGTGGTTCAATTCTCGGTGGATCGAATCCTGGGACTGACATTCGGACCACTGCGGGCGGAATCGACTTGACAGCAGCCGGGGATATTGGCGAGTCGGGAAATTCCCTGAATATCGACCTGCCCAACAACTTCACTCCGATCACAGCCGCTGCTGGAACGAATGTCTATCTCGAAAGTGCCGACAGTTTGCTCGTCGACACAATCACCACCGATGTAGGCACGGGGACGATTTCGGTAGCAACGCTGAATCCTGGCTCGACGATCACGATTAACAGCGACATCAACAGCGACGATAACTGGATACTCAATAGCGCCAGCGATGTGATTTTTAATCCTGCCGGGACACTACGAGCCGTCTCGGTCAGCATCGTCGCCGATGGGAACATCGTCGGGAACAACGGCGCCGTTGATATCGAAGTCCTCACGGCAGGGAATAACCTCTACCTCGAGGCCCAGAACATTGGGACGTTTGGTACCCCGATCGATCTGATCCTGGGGGCCGATACGCAGCTCGAAGTGATCGCTACGGGTAGCAGCGTTGCACTGAACATGCAATCGGGTGATTTCCACACGAGTCAGTTCGCAACACTCGTCCTGCAGGGTGGGACTGGCAATATCTTGCTCACCACACTCGATGGCTCGCTGTATGTCGACTCCACCGCAGGTTTTGATTCTTCGACCAACAACGACTTCTTCCTGCTCAATGCGATCGCGACTGATGCCGACATCGTTTTCGAGAACAACACCACACTGCTGGCTGCTCAAGCTCTGCTGAATGCCAATCGCAACATCGTGAGTGGTGCTGCGTTGTACGACGTCGACACGAGCGCCTCGCAAGGCTCGATCACGCTGCAAGCGGGCGGTATGATCGGCGCTCAAGCGAACGAGTTCGCTGTGAACACCGGAAGCGGACTAACGGCCGGTTTGCTCTTCGTGAGCACCTCTTCCGTCGGTGGTGATATCTACCTGGAGTCAGGCGACACGCTGAACATTGGCACGCTGACCACCAACGGAGCCGAATCGCAATTTATCGAGCTCGGAGGTGGCGACGTTATTCTGTCGAACATCTTCACAACGAACGATGACTGGGAGCTTTTCGGGTCGAACATCATTTTCAACAACGCCGCCATGATCACCGCTCGCAGTGTGCAGATCAGCGCGAGCAATGCGGTCACTAGTGGCACCGGCGTAGTGGATATCGATGTAAGTGCTCCGGGTGGAAGCTTAATCGTTTCAGCCATCACAGGAACTGCTGACAATCCGCTCGAAGTGAACCTGGGGGACAGCGATCTGAGCCTCTATTCGACCGGTGGCGACTCGTACGTCAATTTCCACGGCGGCGACTTGCGCGGCAGTCAGATTCTTGCCCTGAGCGTCACTTCCGAAGATGCGACGATTCAACTCACCGCGCTCAATGGCGATATCCTGCTCGATAACCTCGATGGTTTTCAGCCCGAGTTGTTCGACATGAATGCCCACCTGATTCTTCGCGCCCAGTCGCAAGTGCAGGGGGTAATGAGCAACATCGATCTCGACGGTGGAACCTTGCGAGCAGGCAACGTTACACTCGAAGCGATGGGTTCGATCAGCGGAAACTTGGGGGGTGGTGTTGATATTCAAACGGCCCCCGATGGCATTGTGCGGCTTGTAGCAATCGGCGAAGTCGATCAAAACTACGACCCCGTACAAGGTGGCGAGATCGGTTCCGCTCTGAATCCGATGATCCTGGCCACCTCGGGTGTCGAAGCGATCTCGACTGGCAATCAGTACTATTCCGCTAGTCCCACGCTGCGACTGCTCGCCTTGGATGCTGGAAACAGCACGATCTTTTTGCAATCAGGAACCTTCTACCTCGACGGGTTCACTGATTCGACGGTGCTGTCACCGGGCGTGACGTTTGGTGGCGACGGGATTGTGAAAGGCGATCTCATCGCTCCAGGGATTGTCACACTCGCTCCCGGAATGGGCGAAGGACAAGCGGGACAAATCATTGTGGTGGGGAACGCTACATTCGGTCCGGGAACCGAGTTCGTTTTCGACATCAATTCCCCTTATCAGATTCCTGGTCGCGACTACGATCAGCTGCAAGTCTTCGGTTCGCTCGATATCACGGGCAACATCTTGTCGCTCGAAGGTGGTGAAGCGCTGCAGCAAACGATCTCCGACATCACGCTGATCGACATGATGGATCCCAACTCGCAAGTGATCGGTCAGTTCGTGCTTGGCGAAGGGTCGATCGATATCGATGGCAAGGTGAGCATCGGCAATTTCAGCAGCAATATTTTCTACACAGGCGGCTCGGGCAACGACGTCGTACTGAGCAATATTTCGCTGGTGCCGCCGATTCAGAACACCAACTACAAAGCCCCGTCGCTCCGGTTCATTGCGTTCTCGCGCGATTTCGTACCGATAGCCGATAACGATGTTCAGCCTCCACAGCTCAGCCCCGTGGAGCCACCGATCATCGAGGCCGATGTCGATGGTGTCGCGGTCCGCAAAGTGCAAGTCAGTTTGCTCACCCCGATCGACGACGAAGGGAACTTCCTCGAAGAAGTGGTCCTCACGCTCGACGTCGAGTGGCTGAAGAACCTTTCGGCTCTTTTCCGTCGCTTGCCCGACGATCGCTATCGCCTCTATTTGATTCTCGAAGGTGGCGAAAAACGGCGCGTGATGGATGTGGTGATCCGCGATGGTCGTCCCTTTGAGCCAGAAGAGAACCGCGATCTGGAGCCAGCGTCGAAGTTTGTCGCGCCACCGCCGATGAACGAGGGTGCTGTGCCGACCATGGAACAGGATTCGCCGACCGAACTGCCACCTACCAAAGCGACTAGCACCTCGCCGCAGGATGTGAATGAGCCAGCGGCCGAACCGCTACCAACCGGCCCTACTCTGCAGGGACCAACACTCAACGCACCAACAACGACGCCGCTCCGCGATGCAACGGGTCCAGCGGTTTCGCCGCTGGAGCGAAGTTCTCTCGACGACTACTCAGGTAGCTCGACGCAATATGCCTATGTCGATGACTCGCACGCCTACGCAAGCGATTTTGTCGCCAGCGAAACTGTTCGTGAATCTAGCCTCGGTCAGTCGGACGTTTTTGCAGCAGCCGATGCGAACGAAATTGCTGCGACACCGATTCGATTTGTACCTGCTACAGCAGGTATCGCGATGGTGCTCGCTTCGGCAGGTAGCGATGGCGATTGGCAGAAGGCAGTGGATGGCGCGGTGATTGCCCATAGTCGCGAGCGGCTGTCGCGACGGGGTCGCTTGCAAGCCAAACGACGACCAGCAGAACGATAGATCGCAGTAATCCTCGACAACGATGAACCAGCAGCGGTCGTCGCATGATGCGACATCGCGTGAAACCGATACGTGTAGGAAGCAAGACGAGGTTTGGTCATGGCACTTTGCGAGTTTTGCGAACGAACACTCGAGAAAGCTCTCGTCAAAGGCGAGCCATGCCCACATTGCGGGTTCGAAGCGACCGGCAACAACTCGGGGATCATTGCGCCTGCGATTCCCAGTAGCTACGTCAGCCCTCCGCCACCTGAAGTTGAAGAAGAGGTAGAAGAAGAGGAACGCGAGTTCACCGTCAAGGATGTGCTCCGCACCATCACGGGGCGTGGTCCCAAAGAAGAACCTAATCGGACACACACTCTGTTTCTTGGGAATGCCCAAGGATTTATCCCGAGTGACAGTGTGCCACTGCCACCGAAGGTAGCACCGACGACGTCGAGCACGCCTGATACTTGGGGGGCTAGTTCAGCCTCGAGTAGTCCCGCTCCGCCACCTGCAGCCCCCGTGAGTGAGCCTGTCGAAGAGCCACCCCGCGAACTTCCACCACCGACGAAGCCTCGCGAAAAAACGCCCGATCAACCGACTGTTCGCGCACTCGATGTTCCTGACGAAACTGGATCATCGGCCAATCTCCCTTCGGTGAATCCTGCTCGCAGCAATACACCGTCGGATGCGTGGAAGTCGGCAATTCCATCCGCGCCGAGCAATCCCTCCGAACAGGCAATGGTCAACGCTTGGGGCAAGTCGCTCACCGCGCCAATCACTCCGCTGTCGACCATCAAGGCGAGCCCTGCCGAAGGGGAAGATGAAGTCTCGAACCTGCTGCTCCGCACCTATCGCGTGCAGATGCCGGGGGAAGCACTTTACGAACGGGCCGAGTATCAGGTCATCGAAGTGATTGGCGAAGGTGGTGTGGGTATTGTCTATGCCGCGATGCAGGCCTCCGTCAGCCGCACCGTTGCACTGAAGATGCTGCGCGAGGAATACGCGCGTCGTAGCGATCACCGCAACAAGTTTCTTACGGAAGCAGTCGTCACCGGCGAACTCGATCACCCGAACATCGTGCCGATCTACGACCTGGGGACCACTGCCGATGGGACGCTGTTCTACGCCATGAAGCGCGTGCGCGGCATTCCATGGTCGAATGTCATTCGTGAAAAGCCACTCGCCGACAACTTGAAGATCTTGATGAGCGTTGCTGACGCCATCGCGTTTGCTCACGATCGACAAGTGGTCCATCGCGATCTCAAACCCGAAAACGTGATGCTCGGGGACTTCGGTGAAGTGCTCGTCATGGACTGGGGTATCGCTCTATCGACCTCGATGTACATCGAAGGTGCTGGGCGCATTTCGCAAACCTCGAGCATGGGTGGAACTCCCGCCTACATGGCCCCTGAAATGGCCACCGGCCCGATTGAATTGATCGGACCACCGAGCGACGTCTATCTGCTCGGCGCGATTCTGTTTGAGATCGTCTCCGGAAAGCCGCCACACAACGGCAAGGATGTGATGGCATGTTTGTTCGCAGCAGCCCGCAACGAGATTCAAGAGACCGATAAGTCGGGTGAATTGCTTGATATCGCGATGCAAGCAATGAGCACCGACATCAAAGCGCGTCCCGGCAGCGTCAAGGAGTTGCAGAAGGCGATTCAGCAATACCTGTCGCATTCGGAAAGTATTGTGCTTTCCAACCGTGCTGATGAAGAACTGACGCATGCTTCGCGGACGCGCGACTATCAAGACTATGCCCGCGCGATGTTCGCGTTTCAGGAGTCGAAAGAACTTTGGCCTGGCAACTCGCGAGCGGTCGCTGGTGAACTCGAAGCGCGGCTGGCTTATGCCCAGTGCGCGCTCGACAAAGGTGACTTCGACCTCGGTGTGTCGCTGCTCGATCCTCGCGATCCGAAACAAGCGCCGCTGCATCGCAAATTGCAACTCGCGCAAAGTGAACGAGCGTTTCGACAAAAACGATTTGACGGCCTTCGCCGCGTCGCCGGTCTTCTCATCCTGATTCTGCTTGTCGGTTTTACTGGGGCATTCTTTTGGATTCGCGAACAATCATTGCGAACCGCCGATGCCAACAAAAACCTCAAATCGGCACTCGACACGCTGAACAAGCAAGCTGGCGACATTGCCAAGCAAAACAACGTCCTGGAGACGCAAAAGGGTGAACTCGAAAGCCAGCGCGGCGAACTCGAGAAGAAGCGAGATAGCCTGCAACTCGAAAAAGAACGGGCCGACAACGAAGCTCGGCTGGCGCGCGAGTCGCAGCAGCGCGAAGCACTTGCGTCGTATCTAGCCCAGATCGGTGTGTCGGCTGAACGGGTTGCGAACAACTCCTTCTTAGACGCCGATCGTCTACTGGCACAGTATGAGCAATCGAGTACCTCGTACTTCCGTCACTGGGAGTGGAGTCACCTGCGCTATTTGTGCGGACTGGATGTCACGACGCTCCCTTCGGATGGTCGCGTTGAGGGGCTCGCCCGTTCGGAGCAAGGGAATTTGCTTGCCGCTTGCACTTCAGCAGGTGAGATCAAGATCTGGACAGCTGACTGGGCCACCAACAAGTTCGCTGATCTGCAATCGATCTCGACGGGCGATTCTGTGGCGGGAATTGCACTGTCACGCGATGGTTCGCTGCTGGCTGCTGCTATTGATAGTCCGCGCGGTATTGTGCGGATTTACCGACGTCAGGCGAGTGGTCAGTTTTCGCCCACCCAAGACTTTACGATCCATCGTGCCGGTGTTTTGTCGGTCGAGATTTCTCCCGATGGGACGAAGCTCGCCAGCAGTTCGCGCGACGAAACGGCGCGTGTCACCAATCTCGCCACGGGCGAAATGATCGCCGCTTTTCGAGGTCACTTTGGTCCTGTTTGGAGTGTCCGTTTCGATAGCTCGGGCAATGAACTCGTGACGGCGGGAGACGATGCCACGGTGCGCATGTGGACTCTCGGAGGACCTCCCAAACCACGCGTCTTCCGCGGACATAAGGAAGCTGTTTACAACGCCACCTTCTCGAGCGATGGCAAGCTGGTCGCCTCGGCAGGTCGGGATAAAGAAATTCTCGTTTGGCAGCCCGCCGACGTGCGCGTGTTTGACTACAAACTCGTCGAGCGACAGCTAGAACTCGAGCGACTCGGTCGTCCCATCCCCGAAAACGCGCTGGGTGATATCGCTGTGCAGCGATTGGTCGGCCATACCGCCGAAGTCCGGACGCTCCATTTCTCGCTCGACGGCAAAAAACTCTTGTCGGGCGGCCACGACAACACAGCTCGCGTTTGGGATCTCACCGCCAAGCCCGACGATCCCACCTTCGTGCGAACAATGCGTGGCCATGGTGGCTGGGTTCGCTCTTGTCTCTTTTCAGCCGACGAACAATTTGCAATTTCGGGAAGCCACGATCAGCGCGTGAAGGTTTGGAACACTCCCGAGTACGAAGAGGTACGCACACTTCGTCAGCACGATAATGCGGTGCTTTGGGCCGCTTTTTCGACGGTGGGTGATCGCTGTATTACGGCGGGGCGCGATCGACGTGCCATCCTTTGGAATTTGGGAACGGGTCAGCCGCTGGCTACGCTCAATAACGATCCGCTCGAAATCAGTGGCCCCACTGGCGAGCAGAAAAATGCCACCGAACTGAAGGAAGGTCACGAGTTTCTCGTCACCTCGGCCCTCTTCATGCCGGCCGGTGATCGGCGCATTATCACCAGCGCAGGTGACAACACCGTTCGCCTCTGGGATATCGCCACCGGTGGACAACTTCACCGCTTCGATGGCACAGGGACCATCAGCGTGATCGCCCTCTCGGACGATGGAAAGTGGCTCGTCACCGGCAGTGATACCAAAGATGCCTTACTCTGGTCGCTCGCCGACCTCAGTAAGCCTGCAGTTCGATTAGCCGCGCATCGATTCGAAGTTTCGACAGCCACATTCTCGCACGATAGCGAAACGGGTGATCTACGCATCTGCACGGGGGACTCGGGAGGCGTATGCCATTTGTGGCGACGCGATCCGAGCACCGGCAATTGGAAAACCTACTCGCGCATTGCCACTCACGAACCTGGCTATGGCATTACGGGAGTCGCCTTCACGCGCGACGGAGGTCGCCTGCTCACCGCCAGCCAAGACCACACCGTGATGCAGTGGGATCTCGCCACCGGCAATCGACTCGGCAACTTGACACTCCGTCATCCCGACGGTGTCCGCAATCTGCTGCTCACGGCCGATAGCAAGCGGGCGATCACCATGTGCTCGTCCGGGGACGATAGCTACCGGCTCTACAGCTGGGATATCGACACCGCTAAAGCCATCGAATGCGACATCAATATTCCGGGAAGCACAGCGACCGGTCTCAGCCTGCTCCCCAGCCAATCGTCAGCACTACTCACAACCACCACGGGTGATACGAGCGTCCTTTGGACCTGGGACATGGCATCGCCTCAGGTGCAACCGCTATGGTCGGGCAAGAGTTTGCGCGGCACGATTTGGTCGGCGATTAGTTCGCACGACGGGGCGAGCATCTTGGCAGTCGGTGGTAGCCAGGGACGCCTCCTTAGCGCCGAGACAGGCGAACTCGAGAAGACCTTCAGTCCTCACGGCGCTATCACCGCTGCGAACTTTTCGAGCGACGGAAAATTGGCTGTCACCGCGAGTAGCGATGGCGATGCAAAAATCTGGTGCACCGACGAAGCATCCGACAAATTCGGCATCGTGCTCCTCAAAATGTCGCGACTCCATGAAGTGGGTGGACGTGCTTTTGCCGTGAATTTCGCAGCCTTTGCACCTTCCTCACGCGGCGAGGCGATGCTGCTAACTTGCGGCGACGACAACAACGCCAAGCTTTGGAAGATCAACACCAGTAGCGATGTGCCAACGTACGAACTCGCGGGAGTTCTCGAGGGGCATCGGGGACGCGTTCATTCCGGCGTCTTCTCGAGTGATGGTAAGTGGGTGATCACCGCCAGCGAAGATCGTACGGCCCGTTTGTGGAGCGTTGATTCGCTGGCAACCATCAGTGGTGGCATTCTCGAACATCCAGCCGATGTGTTGTTTGCGGCATTCTCGCCCGACGATTCGCGCGTGATCACTGGCTGCGACGACAACATTGCACGCGTCTTTAAAATTGACCCCAGCGCCATGACGGCCGTCGAACTAACCGACACGCTGTCGGGTCATACGGCGGCTGTCACATCGGTGGCGATCTCGTCGGACAATCGACGCGCAGTCACAGGCAGTAAAGATGGTATCGCGAAACTCTGGTGCCTCGAGACCAGTAAAGAAGTGCTGAGCTTGAAGCGTCATGAAGCAGAAATCACGTCGGTCCATTTTTCCCCCGATGGACGCGATATTCTTACCAGCAGCACCGATGAAACGGCGCTCGTTTGGCGCAGTGTGAACATTGCCCCTTCGATTCGGATGGCGGCGGAGATGAAGACCGCGAAACCAGGGATGCTACAAACGCTCGACCATTTGGCCGACATACGCGATCCCGACTCGCCACAACTGGGTGGTGGCATGCTTTCGATTGAGCTGGCTGAAAGTTCGTCGAGCGGCACCCTTTCGCTCGTACTCGCTCCCCCAACCAACAGCGGGCTGGTTATCGAGGGGACTTCGGTCCTCTACGCCGCACCGGGTAGTTCGCCGGTGAAGGTCGCCGAGATGAAGTCAGGTCAGGCTGCCACAGAACCGGTTTCAGCCGACGAGACTCTCGCAGTCGAAGCATTAAGTACGCTCGCCAGTGGCGACTCGCTCGTTTTCACATTCACCCGCGATGCGACGGTGGAGATAGCGGAGAAGATCCTGCGATCGGTCGCTCTCGACATTGGCCCTGGGTATCAAGGGGCAACGGCCGAAGTGCGTGTGAACATGACCGACAACTTGGGGGCAACCAGCAGCCCGGTAATCATGAAAATCGCGCCAGCAGAATCGAGCGCCGAACTCACAGCGGTTCGTGAGTCGGCGACGGCCCGTTAGAGGTCTCCGTTATCGGCCGAAATTGGCTGCGAAGTCATACAGGATTTCGCTGGCGGCCTGCAGCTGCGAGATTTCGATCCACTCGTCGCAGGTGTGTGCTTGATCGATACTTCCCGGGCCAAACACAACGGTCGGGCAACCCGTTTGTGCAAATCGAGGTGCGTCGGTTCCATACGGCACGCCGATTTTTCCACCTCGCCCGCCGTGGAGTTTGCTGGCGGCTGCAAGTTCGCTCGCAAGCGTTCCGTTGCAATCGTCGGCGAGTCCAAAGCTTGTTAAGAACGGCTCGTCGTGCACCGGGCGAACGTTCGGCACCTGCGCTGCGAGATAGTCGATGACATGCTGACGAGCTGTCTCGGGACTCTCGCCAGGAAGCAGACGCCGATCGATTTCGATGGTGCATCGATCGGGAACAGTGTTTACACTAATTCCCCCTTTGATCGTGCCGACGCTGAGTGTCGGCTTTCCGCACAAGTGATGCGAGCCGAGAGTCGGAGCGACTTCCAGGGCATACTTCTCGAAGCTCGGAAGCAGACGGGCCATGGCGTAGATGGCGTTCTCGCCCAAGTGGGGCTGAGAACTGTGCGTCGCACGCCCCACGGTATGGCAGCGCCAGCGCACTCCCCCTTTGTGAGCCACGACGACATCGAGCGACGTTGGCTCGGCAACAATCGTAGCGTCGGGAACTCGCTGTAGCATGCGGCTCGTCGGAGGATTACCTTCGAAGCCCGCATAGGCGCGGGCCCAGTGCGTAGCGCCAGTGAATCCATGTTCTTCATTCACGGTGCATGCCATCACCACCGTGGGTCGACCGCGTGGCTTTTCGCGATGCAACCGGGCGACTACACCCAGCATCGCCGACATGCCACCTTTGATGTCGCACGAACCACGACCGAAAAGCTTTCCGCTCTCGATCTTGGGATCGAACGGGTCGATCGTCATCCCTTCAATCGGCACGGTGTCTTGATGGGCTTCGAACATCAGCACTTTGCCCCCTTGTTCAGGAGGCAGATCGCCATCGACACGCGCTATGATGTTTGGCCGTTGCTCGGAGACCAGCACCCGTTCGTAAGGGAGCTCGAGCGTGCGAAAAAGTTGCTCGAGGTAGTCAGTAACCCGATGCTCGTAGTAGATATCTCCGCTCGTGGCGCGTCCCATCGGATTAACACTCGGGATGCGAACCAAATCGGCCAACGTGGCGACGACATCGAGACTCATACAGCAACTTCATCCTGAAAGTTCGCACTGCCGATCGTTTGCACATGCCATTTTCGCCAGTGGGCGAAGGCAAGACCTCGTGCGTACCCACTATTGTACCGCGCTTCTGGCGGGGCTTCTGCCAGGGCAGACGCAAAACCGCATGACGGTTCCGGATTGCTTACTTTCTCTGCCCAGCGACTTGGCAACCTACTGAGCGGGGGAATTATTTGGTGGAAGTGGCTACCGCATCGCGCCAATGGAGATGGACCGTCCACTTCTCGCGGGGGCCAATTTCGAGCGGAAAACTGGCATCGAATTCTTCCTGGCCAGCCGGGCAACGCTGCGAGCGGATGTTCTCAGCTAGTTCGCGGAGGAACTTGGCCGGGGCAACGAGGAAGTCGTGCGAAATCCGAACATGGTGGTCGACCGCGACAGCAAAGCGAATCGGATCGCGGCGCGAAAGGAGCAGCACAAGTCGCTTGGGGCGAGCACCGAAAGGAGGGGGCTCGATCGTTGCAGCAGCCTCGTCGATCTGATCTGCGAGTTGACCAAAGGAGTCGTCGTTGCCGGCGAAGTGCCAGCTGTTAAAGTCCTCGTCACATTCAAAGTAGAGATCCAGCGAAGTGTCATAGGGTCCCGACTGGAGTGGCTCGTCGAGGGGCAATGCTCGAACGTTCCAGCGCTGGTCGAACCAGCGTTCGGCCTGCGGTGCCTCAACCGGCGCACGAATCTGAATCGGCTGCGACCGATAGCCGTCGATCCGATGAAGCACGATCGCTGCGTGCGGAAATTCGTTCCGCTCGACGGGGGAGATGGCATAACCGGCGATCACTTCGAGGGGCCAGTGATGGGGCTTCTCGAGCGCGTCGATCCAGTGAAAACCGGTGGCATCGAACCAAACGTTCTCGGGGGCAGTGGTTGCCTGACGCCAGCGGTACAGAAAATAGACCGTCCCGGCGAAGCAGAGCGAGGTGACTCCCAGGAGGAGCGGTAGTTCGGCCTTTCCACTCGGCGTGAAGAAGATCAGCATGACGACGAGCAAGATCAGGAGCGCTCCGGTGCGGAGTACGCGCGTGAACCAAATCGCTGGGTCGTCGCCGTCGGGTATACGCCAACTGAGCCGGGAAGGAAGCTGGGTCGCGTTGTCGTCGGTCACCGCTCGGCTCAACTCTCGTGACAATGGATGCAGCTGTGAGCCACTACGGCCAGTGACTTGTCACCCAGCGACAAACGTGAAGCGGAATGATGGCAGCGCGTGCAACATGCAAAGTCGGCACTCACCTGGAAAGCTTCGTGACGTGATGCTTTTTCCAGCAGCGGCGAATGTGCGGGGCGACAGTCGCTCGGCAGATTCAGCGAGACCAGCCGCACGAGGGCCTCGGCGGAAGGTGGCCTGGTAGCAGTTGCTCGTGATGGTGAAAACGCAGCGATCGATGTCGATTCGTCTGGACCGGAGCTCATCGAGAGTCCCACCCACATCATGACTGCACAAGCGATGGCGACAGCGGCTGTTGATAGCGAAATCGCGGCAATTTGCGCCGCACGACGTGCTGACTGCTGCGCGATTTTTCGGGTCTGCTCGGCTTGGCCAAGTCGAGCCTGCTGCACAGCATCGCCGCGCCACGGCTTTTCGTCGGCCTCGCGGCGTAGTACCTCGTCGATGGAACTAGCAAGACTCACAGTTTGCGAGGCCAGGGAAGGGAGCCGTCCACGATATTCGGGGAGAGCGCTACGCGAGGCATCGTCGGCTGCAGCGGCTCCCAAAGCATGCACAGCGGGGCGAAGTGCCTCGGCCAACATGCGGCAACTGTGACAAATGCTCAGATGCACTTCGACTTCGTCATCGCGCGCGTTGTTCTGCGGGAAAGGTCCCTGTGTCAGAACATCGAACACTTGATCGCACGACAGCATGGTTTTCATGCCGAGTCTCCTCGTGATGGAGCAACCTGAGGCGAATCTTGTGAAGCGTCGGTAGAATCGGTCGCTGCAGGCTGAAGCCAAGCACTCAGCTGAAGTAGACCGAGGCGGACACGATTCTTTGCGCCACTCTCACTCAGTCCAAGTGCAGCGGCGAGTTCTTCAAATTTTAGTTGACCGAAGAATCGCAAACGTAGAGCGTCGGCTTGTCCTTCAGGCAAACGATCGAGCAGCAGATGCACGTGATCGCTGGTCTCTTGGGCCACGAGCGCGGCCAGCGGAGAAGGATCGTGCGCCACGGTTTGTCCCGTTGCTTCTGCTTGCTCGAGTGTCGCGCTAAAACGCCGTCGAGCGCGGCCCCGTTTCTGCTCGATACGGGTGCACTGATTCAGCACGATGGTCCAGAGCCAGGTGCGAAAGCTGTAGATGCTGTTGTACGTGTGGAGCCAGCGGTGAGCAGCGAGGAGCGCTTCCTGAACGGCATCCTCCGCCCAGGCATGATCGCCGAGTCGGCTGTAGGCGACAGCAGTGATGGCTCGCTGATAGCGATGGGCCAATTCCCCAAACGCGCGATCGTCGCCAGCGAGAGCAGCTGCGACCAAGTGTGCGTCGTTAGGCAATTCGTCGTGCATCGAAGGGGCGAGCGTAAATGAGTAGCGGAAGCGAGTCTCCGTAATATAGCGAATGTCTTGGGCGATCGCGAGCAAGTTATCGCCCACTCGGCGGCCTTCCACAGCAGCGATCTCTGGGTCGATATAGCGTCACGATGGTCGCTAGCAGTCCGCTTTCTGGAGCCTCGAGAAAGGCTGGTTAAGAGCGTGTCCCCCTAGACTCGCTAATCGCCCGAGCTGATCAAAAAACTGATCTAGGATGAAAATCGGCCGCGCACTAAACTCCCCCTCGCGCACGAGTCGTACCGCGCTCGCATAGCTGCACCTGTGCAGTTGGCAAGATTGGAAAGCGTGTCCACGATGGCCAGGACTTGAGGCGTGTGCGTCGTCAGGGAGGACGATGATGAATTCACTAAAATCGACGGCTGTGATTGTGGTGCTCTTGGGAGTGCTCTACGGAGTTTATGTCACTCTCAATAAACCACAGTCGGACGATATGTCCCCCGCAGGGACGCAAAGCGACTCGTCGCCGCTAGATATCTCGATGCCACCTTCGAGCGAATCGGCGGCTGGCTTTTCAACGGGCTATAACCTGGGTCCAGCGTCGCAGCAGCCATCGAGCGGCTATGCCTCGCCTGCGACCTATCAAGATCCCACGACCGTGATTGCTGCGCCGCCGCTGGATCCCCAAGCCTCGCGATATGGCAGCGACAATTCTCCTGCGACGACCTATCAACCGGTTGATTCCGCGACCAATTTGCCAGCTCCCCCGAGCAACATGAGTGGCGATTCGATTCCCGAGGGTGATTCCGGAATCCGCCGTAGCACCTATGGTGCTCCTGCAGCCGAAGTCCCTGCGATGACCGACAATGCAGCCCCAGCAGGGAGCGGAGCCCCTCCTCTGGCAGATCCGTCGCCTGAAACCGCGCCAGCGTCGACCTACGGTGTCAGCACGCCCCCCCCGGCCCAGTCGATGGGGAGCGATGTCTCCGACGAAACACTCCGGAACTTGGCGATCCATCAGCTCAAGCAAGACATGGTGACGTGCGAGCAGATGATCGCTGCGGGACAGTTCCGAGAAGCACTAGCGATCCTCTCGCCCCATCATGCGAAACCTGAACTCCCTGCCGAATCTCGCGAGCAATTGCACAACTGGCTCGACTCCTTGGCAGCGAAGGTGATTTACTCTGGCGAACATTTGCTCGCTGATCGTTACACCACGCGGGGGAACGAATCGCTGTTCGACATCGCCGACAAATTTCAAGTTCCTTGGCAACTGCTGCAGAACATCAACGGCTCGGCTGTCAGCGATCCTCAAACGGTTCTTTCAGGAACCACGCTGAAAGTTGTCCCAGGCCCGTTTCGCGCTGTGGTTGATCTCTCCGAGGGGGAAGTCACCCTCTATCTCAAGGATCTGTACGCCGGACGATTTCCGTTTGAGCTGGGGGATGAACGCCCAGCAGTTGGCGACTACCAAGTGGCCGACAAACGTCGCGATCGGACCTATTACGGCAAGAGTGGCCAGACAATCACCGGTGGTGATGCGGCCAATCCTTACGGTGGCTGGTGGATCGATCTCGGTCGTGAAGCTTCAATCCATGGTAGTGCCGCTCGGGCAACTCCCGGCGCGACCCTGGGGTGCGTGAGCCTCAGCACGCTCGATGCCAAGGATGTTTACAGCATTCTGTCGATTGGCTCGGAAGTGGCGATTCGGCCCTAAATCGACCGATTTTCTGCGAGTTTCTGCGCTCCCAGGGCGAGGGAAGCAGGGCTACCCCGGTTGATCGAAATACGCGCGAGCGGTCATACTCCCCACGTTGGTTTTGCCTTGCTGGGCACCACCTCCGCTGCGAACGTCACTGGGGAATTCGATCGATGAAGTACGACAAAAACGCGCTCATGGAACTCGTCGGGAAATTGGCTCTAGCGCGAGGCGAGTTCAAGCTCGCGTCGGGAAAAATGAGCCACTACTATCTCGATTGCCGCAAAGTGACGCTCGATAGTGCGGGGGCCAATCTCATCGGCGCTGGGATGCTCGAACTCCTCGGCAGCGACTGGCCCGATGCGGTCGGTGGCATGGCGATCGGCGCCGACCCAATCACCGGCGCGGTGATCACTCTTGCCGGTCAAACTGGTCGCCCTCTCAAGGGATTCATCGTTCGCAAAGAGGCCAAAGCACACGGCACAGGACGCGATGTCGAAGGTCCCGTTCTCGCGGGCGAATCGGCGGTGATTGTCGAGGATGTCGTCACTACCGGTGGCAGTTCGCTGGCCGCTATCGAGAAGGCTGAAGCATTCGGCTTGAAGGTGCGCGGCGTGCTAGCGATCATCGATCGACTCGAAGGTGGCGCAGAAACGCTCGCTGCCCGAGGCTATCCGCTGCAAACGCTGCTGTCGATTCGCGACTTTGGCCTCTGAAAATCTGAATGCAGTCCGCAGCATTTGAGTCCGTAATTTTCGCAGCGAAATCGCTGTCGATCTACGCCGATTGATGTTGGGCGAACGCTGCAGGGCGAGTACACTTCCGGCGAATCTACCCCGCGCTAGGCTTGCGCGTGTTTCTGGTGAAACACTGCGTCTGTGAGCGTTCGTCGCCGAGGACCGTGGCATGCAGCCCGACCTTTCGCTCATCATTTGCACTTACGAGCGACCTGAAAATCTCTCGCGCTGCCTGGCCAGTGTGATGGGGCAGTCGATCGATTTGTCGCGCATCGAAGTGGTGATCGCCGACGACGGCTCGCGCGATGCAACCTCGGCCATCGCCCACGAGTTCGCCGCCACCACTCCTTTTCCTGTTCGCTTTGTGACACATCCCCACACCGGATTTTGTCCGTCGCGATGTCGCAACGAGGGGGCTGCTGCCAGCACGAGCGACTACCTCGTTTTTCTCGATGGAGATTGCCTGATCGCCCCCAACTTTCTCGCCACGCAGCTGCGCAAACGTCGTGCAGGTGTCGTGCGGATCGGCGATTGCATCCGTCTTTCCCAGTCGATCTCGGCGCGTATCGACGAGCAAAAAGCACGCAGCGGCAGCTATCAGCGTTTGGTCCCTTGGCGCAGCCGACTTGCCGCGCTCAAGCTCGCGATGAAAGACACCAAGCATCATCTGCTGCGCGATCCACTTCGTCCCGTTCTAACGAGCAACAACATCGGCATTTGGCGACAAGACTACGAGCGCGTGAATGGCTTCGATGAAATGTTCATCGGCTGGGGCTCGGAAGATCGCGATTTTGGTCTGCGGCTGAAACGTGCCGGGCTATCGCTGCAAACGATCATGTGGTGGACGGTCCCGGTGCATTTGTGGCATCCCCCTGCACCCTCCCATCCAAAGAACTGGCTCGACGGACCCAACATCGCCTACCACAATCGGCCTGCTCGATTAACGCAGTGCCCACGCGGGCTCCGCAAACGAAGCATCAGCGATCTTCAAATGCTTGTCCGGCTCACTGCTTTGCAGCGTAAACAGGTGCGGATTCCCAGTTGGCTTGAAACCAATATCTCTGCGGAAGTTCGTCCAGAAATCGAAATCCTTTTCGCATCTCCCACGAGTCAATTCACGGGCGATGCCGACTGCAACATCCTGGTCGTTCCCAGTATCGCGGGAATCGATAGCACACTCCTGGCGCGAGCTCATTACTTCGTGGTCAGCAGGCCGATCGATGGCATTGCGACAGAACGGCAACTTGTGCCGCAAGATCTTGAGTTCTTGATCAAGTCGCTTGCGAATCCGCTACTGCCCAAGCTTGGTGCAAGAGCAGCGGCGTAGCGCGGCTGTGAAAAAAGAATCGCCAATTTAGGTCGACGCAGAATCGCCCCAGCGGCGCATCAGCGTGTGTGGAACCTCGAGTTGGTCGAGGATTCGCGCGACGATAAAGTCGATCAAGTCTTGCAGCGACTTCACGCCGTGATACCAACCTGGCATAGCAGGGAGCACAACGGCTCCTGCTTGAGCAGCGATGCGCATGTTCTCAAGTTGAATGGTCGACAGCGGCGTTTCGCGCGGCACCAAGACCAGCCGGCGATGTTCTTTCAAATGAACGTCGGCAGCACGCTGTACCAAGTTCGTACTGCTGCCGTGGGCGATGCCGCTCATCGTGCTGCCGCTACATGGGCAAACCACCATGCCCCGCGTGAGGAACGATCCGCTGGCAATCGGCGACATGAAATTCGTGTGATAGTGGTAAATGATCTCTCCCGGTGCTTTCGTGGCGACTGGCAGCACGCTGCTATCGCCCGTTGAAACACCGGCCAAATGGCGAACAGCGGCGATCTTTGGATCGGCCGCCGAATCTGCCGCCGAAGGGAGGAGGGAATCGGGCCTGAATCTCACCAAATCGATATCGACACCAAGCTCTTGCTTGATGACAGCTGCTCCACTGGGACTAATCACCAGATGGACATCGACTCCTGCTTCACGCAGAACCTCGAGCAGCCGCACGGCGTACACGGCACCACTGGCACCGGTGATCGCCACTACGAGAGGAAGGCTCATTTCACACCCACATAGAGCGTGGCAATGCCAAAGGTCATGGGGTAATACTTCACATCTTTCAGTCCAGCATCTCGCATCTTCACCGCGAGCTCTTCCCCCGAGGGAAACTGGCTAACGCTCGCCGGCAGATAGCTATAAGCGCTGCTGTCGTTCTTAGCAAAGCTTTGTCCGATGCGCGGAAGCACTGAGTGAAAGTACCATCCGTAGATCGCTTTGAAGGGTTGCCACTCGGGCTTAGAGAATTCAAGCACCGCTACTTGGCCCCCGGGTCGTGCCACGCGAACCATTTCGCTCAGCCCCTTTTCGGTGCTCGCCACATTACGCAGGCCAAATGCCACCGACACAATGCTAAAGCGATCGGTCTCGAACGGCAGGTTTTGAGCATCGGCTTCAATAAAGGTGATCTGCTCACCAGAGGTCAGTTTTTTCTTTTTAATCTCGCCAATGTCGAGCATCTCGCGGCAGAAGTCCGACGCGATGATCTCCGATTTCCCGCCAGTTGCTTTCAGGAAAGCGATAGCAAGATCGCCGGTGCCGGTGCACATGTCGAGTATCGGCTCGCCTGCGACGGGGGCGAGGCGCTTGACTGTTTTCCAACGCCAGTATCGGTCGATATTCAGGGATAGAACGTGGTTCATCCGGTCGTAGTAAGGTGCGATTTCGCCAAACATGCGACGCACCTTGTCGCCCGATTTGTCCACCGCCGCTCGATTGTCGACCATCGTTGTGTTCATGAAATTCACTTTGCGGGAAGCCGCGAGGCGAATCAGACTAGGGTGACTCACTCGCAACCGAAAGCTAATCGCCACTTGCAGTAAGGGGTGGCGAATAGCGAGTAAAGGAGGCTGTGGCTGACGGTTGATGTCAAGTCAACTCACAAGCACCACAGCCCAAGCGATCCTGGTTATGTGAACAATAGCGATCTGCGATTGTCCATCTGGCGCGAGAGGAGTAAAAGTCGCTCCTCCCCTCTCTATCACACCGCAACCTACCACCATAGCTTAACCGCGAATCGAAGTTTAGTCGCCATGCCCGCCGTCGCCACGCCCAGGCCGACCACCAGTCGCCGGGAAGTTTCGTCTGCTCCGAGTGCCCCTCACTTCTTGGGAAATGCCTCCGCGCCTCCAGCGTTGCAGCTTTCCTCGACAGCGGAAACGCCAGCTGCGGCAGACTTAGCGCCCGCAGCGGTTCGCGGGCATCGCACATCGCCCCGTAGCGACCTTCGCGCGAGTGTCGGCGATGCCGCTGGCTACAGCGTGATGGTAGGCATTGGCGAAACCTACTTCGCCCCCTTCGCCCTCGCACTCGGAACCGGCGAAACCTTTGCGGGACTTGTCGCCACCTTGCCGATGCTTAGCGGTGCGCTACTTCAACTAGCCACCCCTTGGGGCGTGCACAAGTTTGGCTCCCTCAAACGCTGGATCGTCACCTGCGCTAGCGTGCAGGCTGTCGCCCTGCTGCTGATGCCGCTGGCAGCCATGATCTACAGCACAACAGCTGCTGCCTTGTGGGTTTTCGCCGCCGCAACCCTCTACTGGGCCGCCGGTTTAGCGACCGCACCTGCTTGGAACACCTGGATCGAAGGGCTGGTCCCGAAAACCGTTCGCACCCGCTATTTCGCTTGCCGTTCACGCATCAGCCAAGTATGCACACTCCTGGGCTTTGTGGCCGGTGGCATTGCCCTTCAGGTTGGCAGCAATCACTCGTGGCTGCTCGCCGCTTTCGCCGGCATCTTCCTGATCGCCGCCACCTGCCGCGCGTTCTCGGCCACCTGTCTGGCAAACCATAGCGACGTCGGCCGGAGCCAAATCAGCCCCCGCCATTTCAGCATCCGCGAACTACTCGCTCACACGCGTAGCCAATCGAGCGGACGGCTCGTGATCTATCTGCTGCTGGTACAAACCGCAGTGCAGATCAGCGGACCCTACTTCACCCCGTTCATGCTCAGTGAAGAGAAGCTGTCGTACTTCAACTTCATGATCCTGATGGGAATCAGCTTCGCTGGCAAAGTGCTCGCCCTCACCTTCTGGGGCAAAATTGCCCGCGCCTATGGTGCCCGACGACTACTGGTCATCGGTGGCCTCGCAATCGTTCCCATCAGCAGTTTTTGGGTCGCTAGCGACTGGATCAGCACATCGTCGATTCCGTTTTCGGTGGAACTCGGCGGCACGTCGATGCTCTGGGAACTTTCGCCCCGACTCGGTTACCTGATGTTCGTACAACTTCTCTCCGGAGTTGCTTGGGCTGCCTATGAACTCGCCATGATGCTGATGTTCTTCGAAGCGATCCCACGCACCGAGCGGATGTACATGCTCACGCTTTACAACTTTGGCAATGCGGTTGCCATGATGTGCGGTGCTATCATCGGCGCTATCGTGCTACAGCTTGGTGGCGAGAATCACGCCGCGTTCTTAATGCTGTTTGGCATTTCATCGTTGGTGCGGCTAGCGACCGTTCCCTTCCTCGCGTTGATGCCGAACGTGAAGACCGAGATCCTGCAGCCTGCCATCCGAGTGATTGCGGTTCGGCCCGATGGAGCCATCGATCGCCCCATCGTCTCGAGCATGAGCGACACCCATCGCGCGAGCGATACGAAGCTGTCGTAAGCGCAGAGGGGTCGTGAGAACTGAGGGCCGCAAAAAGCTACCGCTACTCAGCCGACTTATCCGCTTCATCAGCAGTCGGCTTCCGTGGCGGTAATTCCTGAGGTGCATCTTCAGGCTTGTTGGGAGGAGGAAATCCGGGAGGTCCTTCACCAAAAGGTGGACGTTCGCCGGACGGGCCTTTTGCTCCAGGTGGGTTTCGATTGCCTGGGAAACGTCCCCCTAGACCGCCTGGACCATCGCCTCTTCCACCGTCACCTCGTCCACCATCGCTGCGTGGTGGACCACCCCGATCCGGACCTGGGCCACGTGGGCCATCTTCACGACCACCTGGAGGTCCAAACGGACCACGCGAAAAACCTTCACCACGACGCCGCATCATTTCAGTGTAGTAGATCCGCGTCAGTTCGCGGCGCATCGCGTCACTATCAAGACTCTCCAGATACTCGCGCTGATCTTCTTTCAGCTCGGCATAGGTCGCCTGCAATTGCTCGTCGGTGATGGGGGGGACTGTCTTGCTGATCATCGTCGCACGAATCCACTCGCGCACGAGTTGCTGCTTGTCGTCGCTCGACTTAATTTTATCGAGGCTCGCTCGTGTAGCGGTGGAAAGCGTGGGGACGAGTTTCTCGAAATCCTCTTTCGATGGCATCGGCCCTTCGCCAGGAGGTCGGCGAATGCTCATCGCCATGAACAAGAGTCGGCGCCGACGCTCGGCCGCTGGCAATTCTTCCATCTGTGTTCGAAATTCCGAAGGCATCCGCTCCATGAAGCGGGACTGATTTTCTTCGATAAACTGCTCAAGCCACGCGAAAATGGCATCGACATCCGACTGGGGAAGTTGCCCAGCCATCTGCCGAAATCGCTGCGACTCTTGCTCGCGCAGCACTTCTTTAATCTTGGCGATCCGCTGATCCTCGGGCAGCGCCAAGACATCGCGGCGCACATTGGCGGGGAGATTTTTCAGCCACGCATAATAGCGATCCATCACACCAGTCAGCTCACCACTCTTGTCCGACGTAGCGACCGCTTCGTGCAGGTCGCGCAACCGCTGCTGCTCCTCTTTGCCAAGTGCATCGAAACGCTCTTTCTTCTGCGCGAGCGTTTCCTTCTCCTCGGCCGACATCTTCTCGAGCCGAACTCGGCGCGATGCTTCGGACTCGATCTCGGCATGCAAAGGGGAGACCAGTAGCACGCTCGCCAAACTGCATCCAGCAAGCACCAAAACCGACCATGTCAGAAGACGACTAAGGAGCATCGTTGATCTCCTCACCAAACAGACCTTCACCTTGCAGCGACTTGAGAAACTCGACGCTATCAACCGATTGATACTCGTCGAGTTTTTCGATCACCGGCAGATCGCGTACCAGCTTCTGATTGGGCCGTGAAATGGCCGAACGAATCAGGACAAACCCCAGCGTTAGCGACAAGGCAGCGGCCAGCGCGCTACCACTCATCACGAGCATTCGTTTGCCCGATTGCTGCGACTTCTTACGGGTGAGATCCTCTTTAGTTTTCAGCGCCACCATCTCGACGGTGTCGCGCGTAAACGATTCGCTCGGCTCGGGTCGCTCGAGAACGTCCAGCATGTCCCACGATTGCTGTAGCTGTTGCAATTGCTGGCGATAAGTTTCATCTTCAGCCAGTCGACGTTCCACGCGCGCAGTCGAAGAGGAATCCAGTTCGCCATCGAGATAGGCGACCAGCTCTTCTTCAGCGGTCAAACGTGTGGTGGGTTCGGCGGGATTACTCATCGCAACATCCGACTAAAAAACGACGGGGACAAGAGGTTGCAGGCTCAAAAAACTTGCAACTTCCTTAAGAGTTACTCATTGCCTCTTGAGCAACTCTTAAGCATGAACTGACAATCTCTTCCAAAGTTCCTTCGTAGTTTTACCTATGACCGGCCTACTACCTGCCATCGATGGCTCCATTGCTTTCGATAGCACTACTCGTCGATATCATCATCCTCGGCAGCTGCCGTTAGCGAAGGACGGAGTCCCTGCTCGACATACGGCGCTAAAATGTCTCGCAAATTCACGCGGGCTCGCGACAGCAGCGACTTGGTCGCCTGTACGGTCAGTTCCATCGTCGAGGCAATATCTTGGTAGCTCATGTTCTCGAACTTCGAGAGCAAAAGGGCCATACGTTGCCGTTCGCTCAGAGACTCAATCGCTTGCCGAACCACTTCAGCAGCTTCCGCCTTATCAAGCGCACGTGTCGGCATCAGCCCACTGTTGGCCTTGGCCATTTGGTCGAGCTGCATTGCGCCACTTTCGCTCGCGCCGGCTTGCTGCGGTACACCAACTTCCTTACGACGCCCACGACTACGCAGCGCATTGCTTGCCACGTTGTTCGCGATCGTAAAGAGCCAAGTCGAAAACTTGGCTCCCGGCTCATATCGCTCACGGGCTCGAAAGACGCGCAAAAAGACTTCCTGCGCAAGGTCTTCAGCCAGTTCACGATTACCCACCAAATGCTCAAGCACCGTCAACAGACGCGATTGATACCGCAGCACCAACTCCTCGAACGCGCCGGCATTCCCTTTGCGCACGTCGAGCATCAGCCGCACGTCGGGGTCGTGCAGTTCGTAGTTGATCGGCTGTGTTTCGCCTACCGACAAAGGAGCACTCTTTGCTGGAGAACCGAAACTCACCCTGGTTGCATAAACCTGGGGGAGCAAAAACCTCAGTACCTAGCACTTGAGTCTAAACTGCGTGACGAACGTTCACCAGTCTCAGGTGCTTCTGAGACGGGTCAACACTTCTCCACTTCCCAATTAACCCCGCAGTTGCCGCGAGGTTTCTCTGCGCGCGGAAATGGATCGATTCTCGTAGAAATACGCAAGAATTCTCGTACTTGCCGCGGCTAGTATTCCATTTTGCCAGGGCTAGCGGCCCAGAGCTGAAACGGGCTCTTATGCCCGTCGATCACCAGGCGCTCGATCGTGAGTGGCTGCTCGCCGAGCGGGAGCTTCAGGTTGGTGAGGATCCACTCGTCGTCGAAACCGGCAGCAGCAGCATCGTCGCCACTGGCGGCAAACACGACACGATCGATCCGCGACCAATAGATGGCCGAGAGGCACATTGGGCAAGGCTGACAGCTGGCATAGATAGTGGTCCCCGCCAGCGAGAAGTTCTGCTGTTGCTGGCAAGCGTCGCGAATCGCCACGATCTCGGCATGGGCACTTGGATCGAGCGACGATGTCACCCGATTCTCGCCCCGTCCAATGATCTTCCCCTCTTTCACCACCACACTGCCAAACGGACCCCCTTTGCCACTGCGCACGTTCTCTCGAGCCAGTTCAATGGCTGCCTCAAGAAACTCGTGATCGTAGTGAGGTGAAGTCATCCGAGTGCTTCTTCACGCTGACTTACAACGTCGGCCCGACTTGCCATGGGACAAATTCTTCGTCGCCGATACCGTGCTGTTCGCTCTTGGTCTTCTCGCCGCTGGCGACCGATAGGATCTTCTCGAATATCTCTTGCCCTGCGGCTTCGAGGCTTTGGCCATGCAGCACTTCGCCCGAGTTGATGTCCATATCGTCGATCATTCGCTCGTACATCGGCGTGTTGCTCGCCACCTTGATCGACGGGACTGGCTTACAGCCAAAACAACTGCCGCGACCTGTCGTGAAGACGACCACATTCGCGCCCCCTGCGACCAGGCCAGTCACGCTCGGTGGATCGAAGCCGGGAGTATCCATCACGACAAAGCCTTTGGCTGTCATTGGCTCGGCGTAGTGATACACTTCTTCGAGCGCCGTGGTGCCGGTTTTCGCGACTGCACCGAGCGATTTTTCGGCGATCGTCGTGAGGCCGCCTTCTTTGTTGCCGACCGACGGATTGTTATCGATCTCAACGCCGTACATCTTGGTGTGCCAGAGCCACCAGTCGATCCGCTCGAGCAGTTTGTCGGCCACTTCGGGAGTGCGAGCGCGGCGCGTCAGCAGGTGCTCTGCGCCGTAGATTTCCGTCGTTTCAGCAAGTGCCGTCGTACCTCCGCAGCGGACAAGCAAGTCCGATGCTACGCCGAGCGCCGGGTTACAAGTGACGCCGCTATTGCCGTCCGATCCGCCGCAGTTAGTGCCGAGGATAATCTCGCTCGCGGGAATGGGGACTCGCTTTACGTCGGCCGCTTTGGGGAGCAGTTCGCCCAGCATGCGAATGCCAGCTTCGACGGTTTTCGCCGTTCCGCCGAGATCTTGCATCGACAGAACGGGGGGCATGTTGCGCTTGTTGCCGTCGATTTGGATTAGCTTTTGCGAGTCGAGCAGGTAACCCATCGGCGCGTTCTCGCAGCCGAGGCCGATCAGCAGAAAGCCGCCGATGTTGGGATGCTTGGCCATGCCGCCAAGAGTGCGGGCGAGGATCTGATGTTGCAGACCGCCGTACTGTAGGCCACAGCCTCCGCCATGCTTCAGCGCGATCACGCCGTCGATCGAGGGATAGTCCTTGAGAATCGATTGATCGAAGCGATTAGCGATGTACTTGCTGACCGATGCCGAGCAATTGACGGTCGAAATCACCGCGATGTAGTTGCGTGTGCCAGCCTTGCCATCGGCGCGGCGATAGCCCAGGAAAGTGCGATCGGTGATTGGTGGCAGTGCGGCAGGAATCGCCTGCGATTTGGCGTAATCGCGGACGAAATCGCCGTTAGTGAGGTTGTGCGAATGGACATGATCGCCCGGCGCGATGTCGCAGGTCGCTGTGCCGATGATCTGGCCATATTTGTAGACGAACGAGCCTTTAGCGATCGGCGCGATGGCGATCTTGTGGCCGATCTTGATTAGCGAGCTGAGCGTAATCGTGGTGGCTGCGATGTCGAGCTTTAGTCCCGCATCGAGCGTACGAGCTGCGACGCAAATGTTGTCGCTCGGGTGCAGGTAGATTGCTGGAGTCGTGCGATCGGTCGCCGTGGCCATGCGGTGGGAGCTCGGTGCAGAAGTGCTGGTGGGTGGGAAATTGCGGGAGGAGTGGAAATCGGTGCAAGGAGCTTGCCGACTACTACTTCAACTATCGATTCATGTCATCCTGTTTCGAGCCTCACACTGCTGGACAAGCCAGCAGTGCCACCCGCTATTCACGAGATTGAGGGAGATCACTCCAAGGACGTGATACTCCCGTCACAACGATTGATCGACCAAGCTTTAGAAGCCAAGGCCCTTCACGGAGGTACGAACGCGGACAATGTACATGTCGGCGGTGATGTAGAGCACGCTCCCATCGCCACCGAACTTGCAGTTGGCTGTCTTCTCCCCGGTGTTGATGCGGCCGAGCACTTTACCATCGGGGGTGAAGCAATAGACACCACCTGGGCCAGTTGCCCAAATGTGACCTTGCGAGTCGACAGCGAGTCCATCAGGCAATCCTGGGCGACCTTCTTTAAACCAAGCAGTCGCATCGAATAGCAGCTTGCTTTCGCCGAGGGTGCCATCTTGCTTCACAGGAAACGACTTCCAGATCGCAGCAGCTGGATCGGACTGTGCGACATACAGCGTCTTCTCGTCGGACGAGAATCCAATGCCGTTGGGGCGGGTCATTTCTTTGGTGAGCAGCGTCACTTTGCCATCTTTGCTCAGTCGATAAACACCGAACCAATCGAGCTCTTTCGCAGGATCGTTCTCGCGCTTTGGAAGGCCGTAAGGTGGGTCGGTGAAGTAGATGTCGCCGCTGCTGTGGAATACCAGATCGTTCGGGCTGTTCAGGCGTTTGCCGTCGTACTTGTCGGCGAGCACGGTGATGCTGCCATCTTTCTCGATGCGCTTGATGCAGCGATCGCCGTGGCAGCACATCGTCAGCCGACCTTCACTGTCGTAGACCAGACCGTTGGTGCCGGGCTCTTCGCCGGTGAAGGGCTCTTTACCCGAGTAGCCGATCTTCTCTTTAAAGAGGGTAACGCCCTCCCCTTCTTTCCACTTCATGATGCGGTTGGGTGGAATGTCGGAGAACAGCAAGTACTTATCGGCTTTGTTCCAAACTGGTCCTTCACTCCAGTCGAAACCGCCGCCGAGGACTTCAATCGTCGACGTCGAAGGAACAAGTTTAGCGAAGGCTGGATCGAGCGATTCGATGCTGCCGATCGTCTTAGGCAGATCCTTCTTAGGCTCTTCAGCCCGCGTGGCGAGAGATGCTGTCATGACAACGGTCCAAGCAGCCGCTGCTGCGAATAGGCGTGGGAGAGAGATGCGCATCGCGTGGTGAACCTCTGGAGGCAAAATAGGCGGGAAAGGAGAGTTTCCTACGGCCTGTGAATGGTAAGGCCTGCCGCTGTGCGAAGCAATTCTGTCAGGCGAAGTTACGCAGATTCGCTTGAACCTTGCAGGCCACGTGCGCAAAAAAAACGGACCCAAGGGTTAGCTTGAGTCCGCTGGTTGAATCGACGCTGGAAATCTTACGTTCCGCGAGCAAGTCGCCGGACGCAAGCGCTATTACTCGGTGATCATTTCGTCGACGCTGCGACCGGTGGGGATCATCGGGAGCACGTGTTCTTGGTAAGGAACTTCGACGTCGAGGACGAATGGACCATCGTAATTGATCATCTCTTCGATTGCGGCGGCGAGGTCCGACTTGTCGCTGACGGTGGCGGCTCCACAGCCGTAGCCCTTGGCGATCTGGACGAAGTCGGGGTAACGCTCTTGAGCGTAGGCACTGCTCCCCTTGCCGGTGTACTCCGCATGGTCGATCGGACCGAGGTAGGTGTGTGCGCGGTTGCTGGCGTGGAAGCGATCTTCCCACTGGCAAACCATGCCGAGGTGCTGGTTGTTGAGCAGCAGCACCTTCACGGGCAACTTCTCGCAGTAGCAAGTGGCGAGCTCTTGGATGTTCATCTGGAAGCTGCCGTCGCCATCGATGTCGATCACCAGTGCATCGGGATGTGCAGCCTGCACGCCCATCGCTGCTGGAAGACCGAAGCCCATCGTTCCCAAGCCGCTGCTCGAGAGCCACGTGCGTGGACGACGGAACTTATAGAACTGGGCAGCCCACATCTGATGCTGTCCCACACCCACGGTGACATAGGTGTTGCGGTCGGCTGTCATGTCCGACAGCATGTCGATCGCCGATTGCTGCAGAATCCCCTTAAATTCCGTGTTGTACTTGAAGGGGTTGGCCTTCTTCCAATCGAGGCAGAGCTTGACCCAAGCCGAGATATCGCCGGGCGATTCGACCTGCTTGTTGAGTTCCGCCAGAGCGAACTTCACATCGCTGCAAATCGGAATGTGTGCTTCTTTGTTCTTATTGAGTTCCGAGGCATCGATATCGACGTGAATGATCTTCGCATGCTTGGCAAACGCTTCGAGCTTGCCGGTCACGCGGTCGTCGAAACGGACACCCAAAGCGATGAGCAAATCGCAATCGCGAACCGCCCAGTTGGCGTACACGCTGCCGTGCATACCAAGCATATCGAGGCACACAGGTCCATCAGCGGGATAGGCACCAAGTCCCATCACGGTCATGGCGACTGGAATGCCAGTCTTGCGAACGAACTCGCGCAGCTCTTCGCTGGCATTGCCCGAAACAACACCACCACCGCAGTAGATCACGGGGCGTTTGGCGAGCTTGATCGCGGCGACCATTTGCTTAATCTGCTCGGGATGTGCCTTCGGCGAATCGCCCAAGTAGCCTGGCAGATTCATCGCCACATTTTCATTGGCTTCGCACAAGCTGTTCTGAATGTTCTTGGGCATGTCGATCAGCACCGGACCAGGGCGGCCCGTCGTGGCGACATAAAATGCTTCCTTCATCACCCGAGCGAGATCTTTCACGTCGGTGACGAGGTAGTGATGCTTGGTGATCGGACGGCAAACTTCGACGATCGGCGTTTCTTGAAACGCGTCGGTGCCGATCACTGCGGTCGGAACTTGGCCGGTGATGCAGATAAGCGGAATGCTATCGAGCTTGGCATCGGCGATCGACGTGACGAGGTTCGTTGCGCCAGGACCACTGGTGGCAAAACAAACGCCAGGCTTGCCCGTCGCGCGAGCATAGCCCTGCGCGGCAAACGCGCCACCTTGCTCGTGACGTGGAAGAATGGTGCGAAGACGATCTTTGTAGCGCGTGAGTGCCTGGTGCATCGGCATGCTCGCGCCACCTGGATAGGCGAAGACTACTTCGACGTCGTGATCCACCAGCGATTTTACGAGGATATCGGCGCCGCTCATCATTTGTGAACTGCTTGCTGGGCTATTGCCCTTCGCCGAGCTGGTGGAAGTCGTGGACATAAATGTGCATCCTCTTACGAACGGTAAACAATTGCCGCTGAACTCAGCCACCATGGCTTGGAGCCAGCGCTCGAAATCGATCGGCCGGACAACCAGTGCGAAGCCCCGCCGAGCGACACCGCTCGCCCCGAGAATCTCCGCACCGATCCGCTTGTCGAAAACATCTCAGATTATGCCAGAAACGTCGCCGCTTCAAGCGTCCGGAACCGGCGTTAGACTCCGGAATTCTACACCAAAGCCGCCCAACAAGCCGACTTTGGCGATTGCGGCGACTAAAGGACCTAATCTACACGACAGTCGTGGCAATTCACAAAAGCCCCTCTTCGACAAGCAAGTCCTGAGAGACAGCCGCCTCAACTAGCAGGTTCACACACAAGACACAAGTCTTTATCCAGAAACATCTTGCGAAACAAACACGGAGCAACAACCGGCGAAATTGACCGCGAAGAACACGAAATACACGAAGTAATTCGGGAGCAAAAATGAGGGAGCAAAGCCATCAGAGTACGAAACGCTTGATTCCGGCTTTTAGCGTGGTGTTGTTGAAATTAATCAGTAGTCCGACCCTGATGCTCGCAAGTTTCATGTAGGTCAGCAGTTGAGCTTCATGAATCCCCTTGATGACGTCGACACTTTTCAGCTCCACGATCAAAAACTTCTCTACCAGCATGTCGATACGGTAGCCGCAATCGAGCAAAATCCCTTTGTATCGCACTGGCATCGGGTGCTGAAGCTCGAAGCTAATTCCCCGACTTGTCAGTTCATAAGCCAAGCACTGCTGGTAAGCCGATTCCAGTAACCCCGGTCCAAGATGCCGATGAACTTCGATCGCGCAGCCAATCACCCTGCTCGATATCTCCTCGAACTCCATCTTCAAACTCCCACTCAAATCCCACCTTCGCGCATTTCGTGACCTTCGTGGTCCACCTGTACAGCTCACAGCTCACCCAAAACACGGCTGGAGCGAACCTTTCGTACATCACCCTTCCGGGCGAGTCAACTGTTTCATTGGCTGCGATCTTGCCTCGCGAAAAGATCTCGCGGGTGAGAGGGGTCGGGTACCACTCGCGCGAGAATTCCCTAAGCTGCTGCTATGAACGAAATCCCCTCGCGCGATGAAATTGCCAGCCGCTATCTCGACTCACTCCCCTACCCACCCTATCCGGTGCAGGAAGAAGCGATCCTCACCTACTTCACGAGCGATCAGGGGGTGCTCGTTTCCGCGCCGACCGGCACCGGCAAAACGCTCATCGCCGAAGCCGCTCTGTTCGAAGCGTTACACACCGGCAAGCAGGCCTATTACACGACTCCGCTGATCGCCCTCACCGAGCAAAAGTTTGCCGATGTCCAAGCCTCTGCCGTCCGCTGGGGATTCTCGGCCGACGACGTGGGGCTGGTGACTGGCAACCGACGGGTGAATCCGCAGGCGAAGATTTTGGTGGTGGTGGCCGAGATTCTCCTGAACCGCCTGCTCCACAAAGAGGCGTTCGATTTTGCTGATGTCTCCGCCGTCGTGATGGACGAATTTCACAGCTTCGCCGACACCGAGCGTGGCATGGTTTGGGAACTCTCGCTCGGCCTTTTGCCCGCGCATGTGCGACTACTGCTGCTGTCGGCCACCGTCGGCAACGCGTTTGAATTCCGTATGTGGCTGAAGAACTCGCACGACCGCGCGATCGAGCTTGTGCAGTCGTTCGATCGCAAAGTCCCTCTCACGTTCCACTGGGTCGGCGATCAGCTGCTGACCGAGCAACTCGAGCTGATGGCGGAAGGTCCCGAAGAACTCCGCTTCACGCCGGCGCTCGTGTTTTGCTTTAACCGCGATGAATGCTGGGACGTCGCCGACACGCTTAAGGGGAAACCACTTGTCGGCGATGCGCAAAAGAAGCTTCTCGAAATCGAACTCGCGCAGCACGATTGGTCGAAGGGTGCCGGCCCCAAACTCAAAGCCATTCTGCAGCGCGGAATCGGCCTGCATCATGCCGGAATCTTGCCAAAGTATCGCCGAGTGGTTGAAGAACTCTTTCAAAAGAAGTTACTAACGGTTTGCGTTTGTACCGAGACTTTGGCTGCCGGCATCAACCTTCCTGCGCGATCGGTACTGCTCCCGACACTGCTCAAAGGGAAGCCCGGCGATAAGAAGCTGATCGACGCCAGCAGCGCGCATCAGATCTTCGGTCGTGCAGGTCGCCCGCAATACGACAGGCAAGGTCACGTCTTCTCTTTGGCTCACGAAGACGATGTAAAAATCCTGCGATGGAAAGAGAAAGCGGACAAGATTCCCGAGGATACCAAAGACCCGAATCTGATCCGCGCGCGCAAGGAACTCAATCGCAAGAAACCGATTCGCCGCAGCACCGAGCAGTACTGGGGACAAGCGCAGTTCGAGCAGCTACGAACCGCAGCGCCACTGAAGCTTTCGAGCCGAGGTCAGTTGCCTTGGCGACTCTTGGCCTACCTGCTCGAAGCATCGAGCGACGTCGAGCCCATTCGCCATTTGGTGAGCAAGCGACTGCTTGATAGTGGCAAACAAATCGGCGCACAAAAAATACTCGACCGAATGCTTCGAACCCTCGAAGCTGCGGGCTACGTCACACTCGATCCTCCATCGCCTAAGATCGACAAGAGTGGCAAACCAATTGCTGCTGAAACCCCAGAAACTAGCGAGAAACCAGCAGAAAACGCTGGTGCGGCAGTACCCGCAGCAACGATGCTCACCTTCGGCAGTCGCGCGCCGGCCCCTGCTCCGGTGAAGAAAGTGGCGACCAATCAGCCTGCGACGAAGAAGAAAAAAGAAGACGAAGTCGACCCTAATCTTCCGCCACCCTATCAGGCCAAGCACGCCCACCCCACGCCACAGCTCGAGCGACTCACGAAGCTCCGCTCGATCAACCCGCTCTACGGTGTTTACATCGTCGATCAGCTTGGCATCGCCAGCCGCGAAGAGCGCATCCAAGCGTTCGAAAGTGTGCTCGAACTTCCCGGAAGTGTCGCGCGCCATTGCCGCGTGCCACCCTTGGGCGATATGCCTGCCGGACCACTCGCTACCGAGAAGCTGAACATCGCCCTTTTGCAGCGCGGACTAGCGACACCCTATCAACTCGGTGCTGAAGTTTCCGACGAAGAGTACGACGCGATCATGGCGTTGCCGTTTGAACTTCGCCCGCGCGTTCTGACGCTCGCCGACAAGCTAAGGCTACAGTTCGACGCCGACTATCACGATGTCCATTCGCTCTTCACGCAGCCCTGCTGGGTCGCTGGAGAAGTGCTCCAGTTCGCTGGAAATTTCGAGAAATATGTTACTAGTCGGGGACTACAAAAGCAGGAAGGTGTGCTGTTTCGGCATTTGCTCCGGATGATTCTACTGCTGAAAGAACTCAGCACGATTCACCCCCCGGAGGTGACAGCCGAGCAGTGGAAACTCGACCTCGACGAAATCGCCGAGCAGCTGACTGAAGCTTGTCGGCGCGTTGATCCCTCAAGCACCGACAAAGTGATTGAAGAGGCTCAGCGTGCCGCTGATGGCGAGTTGTAAAACGCTCTTGCCAGGCTTACGGCCCGAGTACCGAAGCTGCGATGCTGTAGTAGACCAGGGTCGTCGAAAAATCGGCGAGCGCGAGGGCCATCGGCCCCGCTGCGATTTTGGGATCGAGCTTCAGCGCATGCAGCATGCAGGGGACCGTGAGACCTGCGACCGAAGCCAGGACCAGCGAGATTCCGATGCTGCCGCCAATCACCGAGGCAGCCATCACGTCTTGTCGCCAAACGAGCACAATCACGGCCACTGTCGCGCCGCAGCCGAGTCCGAGCAGAGCAGCGGTCGCACCTTCGCGCAGCAGCCGACCGAAGTACCACCTCCAAGTGGGCGTGACAGCTTGCAGTACTTGAATCGCCACAGTCATCGACTGCATGGCGACACTTTCACCAAGCCCCAGGACGAGTGCGACGAAAAACGCGATTACTAGATTGGCTTGCAGCGTTGTTTCGTACACGCCAGCAAGTAGCGCACAGATCGTTCCACTTCCGACGGTGCAAAGCAGCCAAGGAAAGCGAAAGCGAAAGGCGGTGAGCGCCGAGGCATCTTTCACGCTCGAAAGATGGAAGCCGAGCGCCTCGAACACCGCGTCGGCTTGATCGCGCCGCGCGACTTCGAACACTTCATCGGTGAACTGACTGACATCGACGACGCCGACAACCTTCCCCGCATCGTCGATGATCGGCAGCGCTAGGAATCGATGCCGGACAAAGTACTCCACCGCTTCGTGCACGGTGGCGTCGTGTGGAATCGCAATGGCCGAGTGGTACATCACTTCGCTTACCGGTTTTTCGAGGTCGGCGGTGATGAGTCGACGTGTGGGGATCACACCGACGAGTCGATCTTCAGCGTCAACCACGTAGAAGTAGACGATGCTGCTGGAGTCGGCATTTTTGCGAATCGTTTCCAGGACCTGACCGACGGTCATTCCTTCTTTCAGCAGCAGCATGTCGCGCCGGGCGTGGTCCAGCACTTGATCGGTGCACGTGGGGGTTGCTCCTGCCATGATCTCATCTCCGTACTTGGCGGCGTTCAGCGCCCCCGCGTGGGGGTCCGTGGTCGGTGTCTCAGTTTGTTCTTCCTGGCGATTTTCAGCCAGTCCCCTTAGTCGCCCATAAAGCTAGGGCAGATAGAAACTTTTGGACGCGGATAAGCCACTAATCGATATTCTCATCGCCTCGCAGGCCCCGCAACGTCTTCCTGCGCAGACAAGGTGAGTTTGCCGAGGTTCGGGAAGAAATGGGGCGTGTAAGTCACTTTGTGTGGCGAACTTCCGCGAAGGGGCGAGGAAATGTTTGAGAACCTGATGCGCAGGAGCCTACAATGGCTCGATGCGGTCCCTCCCACCACGACAGTCTTTTTGCGTTTCGACCGATCCCTTCCCACCCGCGCACGTAAGTTCGAGTCACGCTTTATGAGCCACTTCGCCTTCCGCTTGCTCTCGCGAACATCTGCTCTCCTCGCGCTCGCTTTGTTGACGCTCGTCGCCAGCGCACAAGAGGCTCCCTCTGCTGCCGATGTCAAACCGGAAGAGGCCAAGCCAGCTGAAGCAACTGCCCCTGCAGAAGCCACTCCTGAGCCAGCTAAACCGGAAGAAGCCAAGCCTGCTAACGCGAAACCCGAAGAGGTCAAGCCGGAAGAAAAGAAGCCCGACGAAGCCAAACAAGAGGACGAAAAGAAAGACGACGCCGCGCACCCAATGGCGGATGACGTGAAAGCGGGGCACTCGTTCCACGCTGAAGTGTTCAACGAAGGGCCGCGTCAAAAAGCGTACTTGATGCCAGGGATGCCCGAGATCGTTTTCCCCATCACCACCACCAATCCCGAAGCTCACAAGTTCTTTCTACAAGGACTGGGGCAGGTGCACGGCTTTTGGTACTTCGAAGCGGAACGTTCGTTTCGCCAAGCAGCCGCGCTCGATCCCAAGTGCGCGATGGCCTATTGGGGTATGGCGATGGCAAACGTCGACAACAACAGCCGCGCTAAAAAATTCATGGAGCAGTGCGTCAAGCACAAAGAAGGACTGACCGAACGCGAGCTGATGTACATCGACGCACTCGATGCCTATTTCAAAGCCGATAACGGTAAGAAGAAAGAGCGCGCCGAAGCATACACCCGCGCACTTGAAAAGATTTTGTACAAGTTCCCTGAAGATGTCGAAGCTCGCGCGTTACTCGCGCTGCAGCTGTGGAAGAATCGCGATTCGGGACTTCCGATTCAAAGCCATCTGGCAATCGACGCGCTGCTCGATCAAGTCTTCAAAGCGCAGCCGATGCACCCTGCTCATCACTACCGCATTCACCTGTGGGACTACGAGCGAGCTGAAAACGCACTCGCATCAGCGGCACTCTGCGGACAAAGTTCGGCTGGAGTTGCCCACATGTGGCACATGCCAGGGCATATCTACTCGCGACTGAAACGCTACGACGATGCTGTGTTTCAGCAAGAAGCATCGGCGCGCGTCGATCACGCGCACATGATGCGCGATCGCGTTTTGCCCGATCAGATTCACAACTTTGCCCACAACAACGAGTGGCTGATTCGCAACCTGATTTTCATCGGCCGCACGAGCGATGCACTCGATTTGGCGAAGAACATGTCGGAGCTCCCACGCCATCCGAAGTACAACAGTGTTTCGCGCGGCAGTTCTTTTTTTGGTCGTCAGCGACTCTTCGAAGTCCTTACAAAGTACGAGATGTGGGATGAACTTCTCGCACTCTCGGAGACGCAATATCTCGAGCCTACCAAAAATGATGGCGAACAACTGAAGCGTTTGCGACACGTCGGCCAGGCTGCATTCCGCAGTGGTAAGACGGAAAAGGGGCTGCAAATCCTGAGTGATCTGCGGGCGCAGCTCGACAAAGAAAAGAAGAGCAAAGACGAAGCGATCGCCGCCGCTGAAAAGAAAGCTGTCGACGAGAAGAAGAACGAAGGGGACACCAAGAAGGCGAAGGAACAAGCGGGTAAAGCGTTCGACACCAAAATCAACAACCTCACCAAGGCTGTGGATGAAGTAGAAGGTTACGAGCGCTGGGCCGCTGGCGATGCAACTAAGGCTCACGAACTGCTGAAGAAGTCGGGGCATGTCGATCCCCTGGTGCTCGCTGTCGTCGAGTTCGAAAGTGGCAAACGTGACGAAGCGATCAAAGCCGCTCAGTCGCAAATTGATTCACGTACGAACGAAGTTCTCCCGTACATGACGAGCATCCAGCTACTGTACAAATCAGATCGCAAAGAGGATGCCAAGAAGCAGCTTGAAAAGCTGCAGACTATTGCGGCAAACATCGATCTCGCATCACCAGTGGCGAAGCGTCTTGAACCGATCGCGCAAGAGTTTGGATTTCAGGCCGATTGGCGAGTTCCGGCTGTTGCTAAAAACGATACCGGAAACCGCCCCGCGCTCGATTCGCTTGGCCCATTCCGCTGGCAGCCATCGGCGGCTCTCTCGTTCAACCTGAAAGATGTAGAAGGGAAGCCAATCGCGCTGAGCGACTATACCGGCAAGCCTGTGGTGCTTCTCTTCTTCCTTGGTCACGGCTGTTTGCATTGTGCCGAGCAGTTGCACGCCTTCGCCGCGCTCAAACAGCAGTACAACGATGCTGGCTTCGAGCTACTCGCCATCAGCAGCGACGATGCCGAAGGACTTAAAATCTCGATTGAGAATTACAAAGATGGGCCGCTTCCTGTGAAGCTTGTTTCCGATCCGACGAACGAAACGTTCAAAGCGTATCGCTGCTTCGATGACTTCGAAAACCAGCCGCTCCATGGCACGTTTGTGATCGATGCAACGGGAAATGTACGCTGGCAAGACATCGGTTTCGAGCCTTTCATGGACGGCAAGTTTGTCCTCGAAGAGGCGTGCCGTTTGCTCGGTAAAACGGTCCCTGAAAAGCCTTCGACTCCTGAACCAGCGGCGGCAACAACCTCCACCGAGAAGCCTGCCGAAACAACGGCTGCGACACCGATGGAAACCACAGCAACATCGGTTCCAGCCGCCAACTGAACGTCGGCTCTCTCTCCGTGACTTCACAACCCTTGATCGACCAGGCATTCTCTCCATGCTTCGTACCTCGACATTCGCGTTTGCAATGGCCGCGACTTTGCTCGCTGCTATCTCCAGCACTTCGCTCGCGCAAGACATGCCTCTCTCCCAAATTCTGATCGAGGGGGAAGAGTGGAAGCTTGTCGCCGAGGGTTATCAGTTCACCGAAGGTCCTGCAGTCGATGCTGCTGGCAATCTATTCTTCGTCGATGTCCCCACGTCCAAGATTCTGAAGGTCGACACCAAGAGCGGCAGTGTGAGCGAGTTCGTCACCGACTCGGGTAAAGCGAGTGGCCTGATGTTTGGGAGTGATGGCCGCCTTTACGCTTGCCAAAGTGCCAATCGTCAGGTGGTCGCTTACGATAAAGAGGCGAAACCAACCGTCATCGCAACCGATCTGGATGTGAACGATCTCGTCGTTTCACGGAAGGGCGATATCTACGTCACCGACTACAAAAACAGCCGCGTGTGGCATATCAGCCCCGAAGGGAAGAAGCAGATCGTCGACGAAGGGATTGCCAAACCCAACGGCGTGATCTTGTGGCCCGATGAACAAACGTTGGTGGTGAGCGATAACGCTGGCGGAAGTTTGTGGGCGTTTCGTATCGGCGAAGGTGGCAAGCTCGAGCATAAGCAGCCCTACTACACGCTGGAACTTGGTCCACAGAAATCACCGAGCCAAGCCGACGGCATGACGGTGGATGTGGCGGGACGTTTATTCGTCGCCACGAGCCAAGGGCTGCAAGTGTTCGATCCCTCGGCCAGGCTTGCGGGGATTCTTCTGAAGCCACAGAAGAAGTTCCTCTCGAACGTTGCCTTCGCGGGAGAGAAACTCGACACGCTGTATGTGACGTGTGCCGACAAGGTTTATAGCCGCAAGCTGAAGACCCAAGGGATCTCGAATCAGCACGCGCTGCCACAGCCAAAATAGAGCACGATTGTGGGACACATGCCAAAGGTTATCGAATAATCGAACCTTACATTTGCATGACTTTCCACTTCACGCGACCGATACCGCTGGGTCCGTTGGCATTCAAGCTTTCCACGGTCTTTCCCATGATCGCGGCGCCGTCGGGAAGCGAAGTTAGTCGCTGCCCTTCGGCTAATTCTTGGGCGGCAAGCTGATGAATCTTCTCCCAAGTTTCAGGTGGAATGCCGCGCAATGTAAAAGTGATTCCATTGACGGCGTAGTCTCGGGCAATCGAATCGAGTTCGGCATTGAAGCCCGAGATTTTTGTTTGGGCGCGCTCAAACGATGCGAGGTCTTGCACTTCGCGAAGCTCTTTGACAATGCTCTCGCTGATGGCTAAGTGCCGAGCAGCCGCACCCTGAATTGCACCCTGATCGGGAGGGTTGTTCATCCGCAGTTCGCCGGAACTGCTAGTGGAAGCGTCTGGTGTGGGTGAGGTGATGGGCGTCGCTGGAGGTGCAGAGTTACTGGTGCTAGACGCTGGGTCAGCCTCTCCGCGCGCGAGGGCAATAGCTCGGGGCGAAGCATCTTGAATCGAGCCGTTGAGCATCAACTTTGCGCGATGCTGGCGCGATTCAGCGACAGGAAATCCTGCCCCGGAGAATGTCGGTGCCAGCGGCATTCCCCATTTGAATTCGTAACCGGCGTTTTGCAATCGATCGAGAAATGCGCCGGAGCTGCCAGCGGCGACCACGCGATCCTTCAGCTCTTGCATCCGAAACGCTGGACGATGCTCTTGGTCTAAGAAGAACCGAATCGCCAGCCCCGCGTGATGCAAGTCGCGCACCACCACCGCCTCGGGGTCAGAAGGTAGTGGCGGTTCAGCAACGGCTGAAGGTCCCGAACCTTTGGCTCCACAGCCAACGATCGCTGCTGCTGCGATTAAGCATGTGAGCATGAAAAAGCGGGCATTCATGATGCTCATGGAGAGACCTGCATTTCTCGTTTCAAAACGACTCGCTAAGGGCGTGGCCGAATCCGATCGCGGGGAACCCACTCGTTCCAAGCGTCACTATGATCGTCGTAGGCAATGTAGGTCTTGTCGCCATCGACTCGCAAGACTTTACCGGGCCACCATTTTCCGCCCCACTCGATATCGATCGGCATACCGACCGCGTAGGCGCCAGAACTTGCAGCGGGTGCAGTGGCGCCAGGTGCGCTTGGTGTTGTGGCAGCAGGTGGCGCACTACTGGCAACCGACGGAGCACCACCACGCAGTTCTTGTAGTTTCAGCTGCGTTCGAATCGGCCCGAGCCGTCCCTTCTCGGCAAAATCTGCGGTAAAAGCAGTGCCAATAGCTGCCGCATCTGGCAGCGCAGCGATCCGCTGATCTTGCTCAAGCTGGCGGCGCTGCAGATCATCCAGCTGATCGCGATACTCCGGGGAAGCGTCGCGCAAATCCCCCTGTACGCCGAGCGCGTGCAGCTCCTCGGCAACTTGATCAAACTTGCCGTCGAATAACCGCAACTGCGATTTGAACAACGAGGCTCTTTGAGCGTCGGTGATCCCCTGTAAAACAACCAGCCATCCCTCGTAAGCTGATGTAAATCGAAACAGGGCTTGATCGATCTTTGCTTGCCGATCTTCAGGCGATTCGCGAGGGAAAGAGGCCGGTTGAGAAGTACTAGGACTGTTTCGAGCCAGCGATGGAACCGAGCCCGAGGAAGCAGGACTTGAAGGCGAGGGAGACGCGCGCCCGGCGAGCGCCAATTGCATGTCCATCAGCAGTCCGTTGGGACCAGCAATCCCTGTAATCTTTTGCATGTATTCCGACGCAATGGTTTGCATGATTGCTTGATGATCGGGCATTTTTGCCAGATGCTCGTTGACGATCTGCTTCTCACGCTCGAGCGCCGCTTGATAGCGAGCAGCATGCGCAGCCGAAACAGCACCCGGGTTCTGCAGCAGCCCACTGCTGGAGAGCCGATTTTTGTTGAAATCAAAGTCGGCCTGCGTGGAGTACAAAATCGCGGCGATCGACTGCGCCTCGCTGGCATTATCGATTTTCGCAAACAGTTCGACCCAGGCTTCGTGCAGTTGTAGATAGCGTTCGCAGGCCAGCTGAATCGCTTCGGGCCCCGGCTCCAACTTTGTAGGTCCTGCTGGCGCAGGAGGTGGAGGAGCGACAACCGGCGGTGGCGGAGGTGCCCCAGGAACTGCTGGCATCACAGCGGCGATTCGCGCATCGCGCTGCTTAGCGAGGTTGATGGCGGCTGGATTGACATCGGTCAAGCTTCCATCGGCCATCAGCCTGGCGCTGAACAAGCCCGACTGCGCCAAAGGGGTCGTTGCAGTTGGCAAGCCTGCGCTCGGATCAAAATTCCATCCAAAGCCATAACCATCGGCCTGCAAACGATAGAGGAACGACGTATCGCTATGGTTCTTCCACAGGTATTGTCGCCAGGCTTCGATGCTGTCGGGTCCGCGGCCATTGGCGGCGATGTATTCGCGATACGATTCACCCGCGCGATGAAGATCGACGTAGATCGCCGCTTCGTAGGTGCCATCGGAGGTCGACGTTTTCGACTCGGTGGGGGCGATAGGTGTCGAGCAGCCGATAGCTCCCACTCCCAGGAGCAGCGCTAGTACGGTTGCCAAGAACGAACGCATGACGAGGTATCCCGTGAAGACAAACAGATAATGATGGATCAGTCGGGAAGCAGTCGCGGCAGTTCACCTAGCGCATGGGAGCGCGACAACGCCCCTGCATCGAGGTAGAAACCGCCACTATCGGTGGGAGAGACCGGAGCTATAAAGTGTAATTCAGATACGCCTCAGTGGCGACAATGCATCCCCAGCCTAGGGATGATTCGTTGGAGGCATGCAAATATTGGGAAGCGGCTCCTAAAAATCTCCCCCCAGCCCAATTTACTGCCGCTCCCAAGCGATTTTTCCCGAGTTCATGTTTCAGCTGTAGCGCCGCGACGCGCGCATAAAAAAAGCTGATAGCAAGCTTCAATGCTCGCTATCAGCTTCAGTGGTTGAACGCGGAATCGACCGGAAAACAGCCGGTATCGACTATTCGGGATAGAGCTGCGTGCTGAGGTAGCGTTCGCCAAGATCGGGCAGCACCACAACGATCAGCTTGCCGGCGTTCTCGGGACGTTTGCCCACTTGCAAAGCAGCGTACGCAGCAGCGCCGCAGCTGATGCCGCAGAACAAACCCTCTTGGGTCGACAGCCGACGAGCAGTCTCGGCGGCATCTTCATCTTTCACCGGAAAGACTTCGTCGATGATGTTTACATTCAGCACACCGGGGATGAAACCCGCGCCGATGCCTTGAATGGTGTGACGACCTGGCTGCAGTGGTTGACCAGCGAGTTTCTGAGCAATCACGGGGCTGTTGGCAGGTTCAATAGCGATCGACTTCACCGAAGGCTTGCGAGCCTTCAGCACTTCCGAGCAACCGGTGATCGTTCCGCCAGTACCGACCCCAGCCACGAAGATGTCGACCTTCCCATCGGTGTCGCGCCAAATCTCTTCGGCGGTTGTTTTGCGGTGGACTTCGGGGTTCGCAGGATTGTTGAACTGCTGCGGCATGAAGAACGTTTCGGGATCTTCATTGGCGATCGCTTCTGCGCGACGAACAGCGCCCGGCATCCCTTCCGCTGCAGGAGTGAGCACAATCTCGGCGCCGAGTGCCTTCAAGAGTCGACGACGCTCGATCGTCATGCTCTCGGGCATGGTGACGCGCAGTTTGTAGCCGCGTGCTGCGCAAACGTAGGCCAAGCCGATGCCGGTGTTGCCGCTGGTGGGTTCGATGATGATCGTGCCGGGCTTGATTTTGCCATCGCGTTCGGCGGCGTCGATCATGGCGCGGGCAATGCGGTCCTTCACGCTCCAAAGAGGATTCATGTTCTCCACTTTGGCAACCACAGTCGCCACGCAACCTTCAGTCACTTTGCGAAGCAGCACCAGGGGCGTGTTACCGATGCATTCGGTAATGTTGTTTTTAATTCCCGACGGAAGAGCATTCATCGTGAGAGCCTCGTTTGGGGAGCGCTGCGATCGATCGCTAGCGCAGAGAAACCTGGGGAGAGTAGTTGCATCCGCGGCTGCTTGCGGCATTGCTGCCCAAGGCGCTTGCACGTCGTTCGGATCACGCGATCAACCGTATGCGGCGCTACGACTTACGGCTGAAGAGTATAGCAAAGCTCGAAAAAACGGGTCAACGTGGGCTCGGCGACAAGTCGCCCGCCGCGCGGTCAATCTGCACGAGCTAAGCCGATTACATGCATGCTGATTCCGACGAAGTTTCGTTTTTGTGGCTCCAGATCAGGCAAATTCTGAATCGAATGCCCACTCCGGGGGTATAACAGAGTATTCGGCAATCTGCCCAGAAATGGGCCGGATTTTGCCCGCTTTGTCGTGGCCCGTATCCCAAAAATCGAGCCAGATTCTCTTTCGATGGTGGTGCCGCATGCGCATGCCAGGCTGCTCGTTGTTCCGTCACCTCAATCGTCGTCGCGCGGTCGGCTTGTGGCTTCGATCGTGTTTGCTCCTCGCCTGCCTCAGCGGCGTATCGATCAGCTTTGCTGACGAATCCACCTGCGATCCCGCCGAGAAGCCGCTGCTCGCCGGATTTGCCACCGCCGACATCACCCCCGATCTCGAAACAAAGAAACCGGTGTGGATGGCCGGCTATGGCATGGGGCGTCGCGCCACCGGTGTGCACGACCCCATCATGTGCCGGGCTATGGTCCTTTCCCACGGCGACCAAAAAATCGCCATCGTGGGGCTCGATCTGATTGGCCTGCAGTTTCCTACGGTCAAACGTATTCGCGAAGAACTCCCCGAATTTGCCTACGTTCTGGTCACCAGCACCCACAATCACGAAGGCCCCGATGTGATTGGCATTTGGGGACGCGGCCCTTTCAGCCGAGGGGTCGACGATGACTATATCGACCAGATTGTCGAGCGAACGGTTGGCGCGTGCCGCGAAGCCCTGGCAGGAGTCACCCCGGTGACTGCCCAGTTTGGAACCAGCGACGATGCCTCGCTGCTCGGCGACAGTCGACTGCCGAAAGTGAAAGATGGGATCCTGCGAGTCCTGCGATTCAATCGCGCTGGGAGCGATCGACCGGCAGGTATTCTCGTCCAGTGGAATTGTCATCCCGAGGCGATGGGCCCCAAAAACACGCTCCTTACCGCCGATTTTCCAGCCGCCACGGTCGACGCCCTCGCGAAGCAATACGGCTGTCCCGTCGTTTACACTTCCGGCGCTTTGGGAGGGCTCATGGCTCCCCCCGACGGCATCGTGAAAAGCGAGGCAGGCGTTGAACTTAAGGAAGGGGACTTCGAGTTCAACCAAAAATATGGCGAAGCCGTGGCCAAGCTTGCCTCGTCGGCCATCGACCGCTCGGCCCCGATCGAGTTGCGGCCGTTTCAGATCGAGCGTAAGCGAGTCGCTGTGCCGGTGCAAAACCCGCTCTACCGTCTGGCCCGCTTGCTCGGCGTTCTGAAGCGCGAAGTCTTCCTTTGGAAGGGGAACGAAAACGAACTCGGCGAGCTGGTGAATAACGATAACCTCGATAAAAACCTCAACAAAACGACCGCTGTCGAAACCGAAGTCGCCTGCCTCGAACTCGGCGATCTACGCATCGGCTGTCTGCCGGGGGAGGTCTACCCAGAACTTGTTTATGGAGAATTTGAAGAGCCAGCCGCCGCTGGGGTCGACTTTCCCGACGCGCCGCTCGAACCTTCCGTAAAGTCGATCCTGGGCGATAAGCCCTGGATGCTCATGGGTCTAGCGAACGACGAAGTGGGCTACATCCTTCCCAAACGCCAGTGGGATAAGGTGGCCCCCTATGCCTACGAAAAGCCCGACGGGCAATATGGCGAAATCAACTCTTGCGGCCCCGAAACCGCCCCGATCCTGATGCGTGCGCTGCAAGAAGTGGTGGCCAAACTCGGCCCCGCTGAAGCGGAATAGCCCTCATCCGCTCCGATCGCAGCCTATCTTCCGCCGGAAGCCGCCACCAGCGAACCAGCTGATAGCGTCGGACGTACTGGAAACGAGCAGCGGAGTGGTGCTGGCGACTGCCTGTCACTACCCGACTGACTGCAGACCTGCAATCGGCTTGGCAGGTCTCACCGTGAAGATTGGGGGTAGCGCCTGGCACCAGTTGAGCGACAGCCTATAGCCGCTATACTCTTCCGACTTCAAGGTTTATAACAACGGGCCCCGCGATTTTGGGGGCCTTCAAGACATCGTTCGTCGGTTGCGGTCGGCGTGCCGGTCGCTCGGTTGCCCAGACTTCCAGGCAGCCAGAGCGTCTCAAGCACACGACCCTGGTCACATTTTCGAGATCGTAACTCAGCGAGGTTCGACGTTCATGGTTTCCTCCCCGAGCAGTCCGAGTGCAGACGGTGGTAAATCGAGCGACAGCCAGTCTGATAAGTCGGCATCGTCGGCAGATAGCAAAGGTCAGTCGGGCTTCAAGCCTCTCAGCCCCCCTTCTGCTGGCAAGTCGAAAGTTGCCGATCCGACGGGCAGCGTGATGATCGAGGCCAGCGGACTGAGCAAGTTCTATGGTGCCTTCACCGCCTGCCGCGACATCAACTTCAAGATTCGCCGTGGTGAAGTGGTCGCGTTTCTCGGCCCTAACGGTGCCGGCAAAAGTACCACAATGAAACTGCTGACCGGCTACCTCTCGCCGTCGGAAGGTGTCGCAAAGATCTGCGGCCACGACATGGCGAAGGATCGGATTGCCGGTTCGATGAAGCTGGGCTACCTGCCAGAAAACGGCCCCCTTTATCCCGACATGACCCCGCACTCGCTGCTCGAGTTTTTTGCCGACGCCCGGGGACTTATGGGCGACTACAAGCAAAAACGAATGAGCCACGTGATCGACGTTTGCGTGCTGTCGAGCGTGATCCACAAGCCGATTAGCAAATTGTCGAAAGGTTTTCGGCAGCGTGTCGGCATGGCTCAAGCCCTCCTGCACGAGCCCGACGTTTTGATTCTCGACGAACCGACCGCTGGTCTCGACCCGAATCAAATCGCCGAAGTCCGCCGCACTCTGCAAGCGATCGGACAAGAGAAAACCATTCTGCTGAGCACTCACATTCTGCAAGAGGTCACGGCGATGTGCTCTCGCGTGATCATGATCAGCGAAGGTCGCATGGTGTACGACGGCTCGGTCGAAGGTCTCGACGACACCGGCGATGGCCTCGATGCCGCCTTCCAGCGGCGCACCAAGGCAATGGCTGGCTCACGCTGATTCACCTGACTGTTGAGGGGCGACTGATGGCTCGATGCGATCAGCCCCCGTTTTGTCGAATGTATTGGACGTTTTTCAACGAGATTCTCGAGCACCGTTTCCCTGAGGAAGCACGATGGGCGCAGTACTTTTGGAAATGCTCAAACTATTCGCAGTCGATCTGCTATTCATCGGCCTGCTGGCAGCTCTGCTGTTGCCACTGGCCATGTATCGTCGCGCTGCGTTTGCGGTTTTGAAGCGAAACTTCGTTAGCTATTTCAGTACGCCGACGGGCTACGTGTTTCTCTGCTTCTTCGTCATGGCGACGTCGATTGCCGCCTATTGGCCCGACGCTTTTTTCGTCAACAACCTGGCCAATCTCGACCAGCTCAGCATGCGATTGCCCCCCATCATGCTGCTGTTTGTCCCTGCCATCACCATGAGCGTGTGGGCCGAAGAACGACGCCAAGGAACCGATGAGCTGCTCCTCACGCTCCCCGCTACCGATTTCGATATCGTGCTCGGCAAGTACCTTTCAGCTGCCGCGATCTTCACCGTTTCGCTCCTGTTTTCGCAGCTGTCGAACTTCGCCGTGCTGGTCTCGCTCACACTGGGCGATGTCGATATCGGCCTCTTCTTCACCACCTACTTCGGCTACTGGGTCATGGGGTTGGCGATGGTGGCACTCGGCATGATTGCCTCGTTCATCTCGTCGAACCTTACCGTCAGCTTCATTCTCGGAGCGATCTTCAACTCCATCCTGGTGGCACTCGCTTATGCCAGCGTGATCATCGGCAGTCCAGCACGAGCTCAGTCGATTGCTCACTGGAGCGTTTCGCAGCGATTCGACGACTTTGGTCGTGGAGTTGTAAGCCTCTCGTCGACCATGTTTTTTGCCTCGATTGTGATGGTGGGGCTCTACATCACCATCGTCTTGATCGGCTGGCGACACTGGTTCGGCGGAAAAGATGGAAAGCAGTTCATTCTGCTCCACTTCATCGTACGTGTGCTGGCCCTCATCGCGCTGCTGGTCGGCGTGAATAGCATCCTCTATCAGTTCGACTTCATCCGCCTCGACCTCACCGAAGGTCAGGTGAGCAGCCTCTCGTCCGACACCAAAAAACTACTGCGCAGCCTGGGTAGCGAAGGGGACAATCGGCCGATCGTGGTCAACGCGTACATGTCGGCTGTCGTTCCCGACGAATACGTGAAGGTGAAGTACAACCTTGTTTCGATGCTGAAAGAACTGGAGCGACAAGCTGGCAGCCGCGTTCGCGTTCGCCTGCACGACAATCTCGAGAATTTCAGCGACGAAGCAGTGAAGGCCGAAGAGGAGTATGGCATTCGTCGTCAAACGGTCATCAGCCGCGCATCGGGCGCAGTGAGTGAAGAAGAATTCATCCTCGGTGTCGCGTTCACCTGTGGTCTCGAGCAGGTTGTGATTCCGTTCTTCACCCCAGGTGTTCCGGTCGAATACGAACTGATTCGCTCCATCAGCACCGTGGCCAAAGGTGATCGTAAAACAATTGGCGTCGTGAAAACCGACGCTCAGATGTTCGAAGGATTCTCGCTCGCTGGTGGACAGCCGCAGCGCATTCCCGAGCAGATGATCATCGACGAACTCCGCCGGCAATATAAAGTGGAAGAAGTCGATCCAGCGACCCCGATCGATACCACGAAATACGACGCGCTGCTGATCGTGCAGCCGAGCACGCTCGGCCCCGAGGCGCTTGCGAACGTCGTGAATGCGGTGCAAGCGGGTCAACCAGCCGCCATTTTCGAAGATCCAGCCCCTGTGGTGCTGCAATCGGCGGTCGGAACCGCGATGGAAAAACAGCCGCAAGGGATGATGGGGATGGGTGGTCCTCCTGCACCTAAGGGTGACATTCGTCGACTCTGGAATGTCCTGGGAATCGAACCGGTGGGAGACAACGGCCGCGAAGTTCCCGGGCTTGTCGTATGGCAAGATTACAACCCTTATCCTCGCTTTCAGCAGCTCAGCGGCATTGGTCCTGAACTCGTTTTCGTGCGTGATGAAGCACCCGGCGCCACAGGCAAAGCGTTTAATCGAAGCGAAGCTGTCGTGGCTGGCTTCGAAGAACTGCTGATCCCTTTCCCAACGGCCATCAACCCCGCTGCGAATTCAAAGCTGGTCTTCACTGAACTGATTGCCACCGGCAATGAAAAGGTCGGAACCGTCGACTTCAAGAAGCTCAACGAAGCAGGTCGCGACCTCCTCTCGATGCGTCAAGCACGCGGCGATTTCACCAATCGCAAGTATGTCTTGGCCGCTTGGATTCGCGGGGCCAAGACCGACGACGAAAAAGCCGCTGATAAAGAGGCCGACAAAAAAGAAGGGGACAAAAAGTCTCCCGATGCTCCGGAGAGTGTCACCGGTAAAGCGAAGCCGATTAACGTGATTTACGTCTGCGACATCGACATGCTCGATAGCCAGTTTGTGAATCTTCGCAATCAGCCCGACCAGGAAAACAACTTCCGCTTCGACAACGTGCCGTTCGTGCTGAACGTCATCGATGCCGTTGCGGGGGACGATCGCTTCCTGCAAATTCGCTCGCGCAAGCCGCGACACAGCACGCTGCGAACGATCGAAACACGCACTGCTGCCGCTCGTAACGACGAAATGGTCGCCGCCAAGAAGTACGACGACGAGTACAACAAACGGAAAGATGAAGCGAAGGCCGAGTCCGACAAGGCTCGCGCCAAGCTGCAGCAGATCATCACCGACCTGGAAAACGATCGCAAAGAAGGAAAAGTCGTCGACCCTGCCGAGTACAACACTCGCTTGCAGAGCCTGGCGCTGCAGCAGCAAGTGGCCGAGCGTCGCCTGGCGGTGAAGAACCAGCGTTTGGCGATCGAACGCGATCGACAACTCCGCGAGATCGAGCGGATGCGTGATCAAGAAGTGAAGTCGATGCAGAACGACTACAAGATTTGGGCCACCACGCTCCCACCCATTCCGCCACTCCTGGTGGCACTGGTGGTGTGGGCTCGTCGCCGAATTCGTGAACGTGAAGGTGTCTCGCGGAACCGGATGCGGTACTAGTTGTACCTCCGCTTCAAGTCGCCCCTTGATTCAAGCCGTTTGCCGCTCGATCACTCCCGACCGATTTACCTGTAACCGCAGAAATGATCTTCCGCCCTTCGCGGAGCTAATACGATGAACGAACTCACCAAAACTCTGACCTTCGTTGGTTCTGCCGTGGTGGTTAGCCTCGTTGCATTTCTGATGCGACCGAGTGTCGAATCTACATCGACCGAATCACTCGTCGGGACCATGCTGTTCCCCGAGTTCACCGATCCGAGCGAACTGACCGGCATCAAGATCGTGAAGTTCGACGAGGCGCTCAGCAAGCTGACGACGATCCAGGTAGAGAAAGTGAACGATCGCTGGGTCATCCCGACCCACGGTAACTATCCTGCGGATGCCGAGAAGCAACTGGCTGAAGCTGCGGGTGGTTTGATCGACATCAAAGTCCTCGACATCGCCTCGCAAGAGACGAAGGACCATGCGTACTACGGTGTGGTCGAACCATCGGAAAAGGATCTGAAAGTCGGAAGCGAAGGGGTCGGCACCCTCGTCGTGCTCGACAAGACCAAAGCCGAAGCTGGTAAGGCGAAGTCGGAACCGGTGCTGCGATTGATCATCGGCAAGAAGCTGTCGGCCGATTCTGCAGCGGGCGAGCCCAACCAATATTTCGTCCGCATCCCCGAGCAAGCCCCGGTTTATGTCGTCGCGGTGAACACCGAAAAACTGGTCACTAATTTCGATGCCTGGATCGAGCGCGACCTGCTCCGCTTGAACGCGCTCGATGTCGAGCAAGTGACGCTGAAGGACTACTCGACGCTCCTGAAGGGGAATGCTGTTCAGTACTATCCCAAGATGGTGGCAACGGCCAAGTGGCTCCCCGAAGAGGGAAGCTGGATGTTGTCGAAAATGCAGTTGTTCCAAGGGAACACCGCCTTCGACGCCGGACTCTCCGACACAGAAGAGCTGAACAAAGAGAAACTCGACACCCTGAAAACAGCGCTCGACGATCTCAAAATCGAAGATGTCGAAAAGAAGCCCAAAGGGCTGGGGGCCAACCTGCGAGCCTCGTCCGACAACTTTGATGACGAAGGCTTTCAAACTCTCGTTACGCTCGGCTTCGTGCCGATTCCTTCGGGCAACAACGAAGTGGAAATCTATGCCACCAACGGTGAAGTGCTTGTCGACATGAAGGATGGGGTGCAGTACGTGCTCCGGTTTGGCAACGTTCAAGGTGCTCAAGAGGGCTCCGAAGAAGGAAAGCTGAACCGCTTTTTGCTCGTGACCGCCAAGCTCTCGGAAGCGATGCTCGTTCCCCCTACCGCAGGACCGACCGCCATTCCTCCGGCACCTCCCGCGATCCCACCTAGCGCCAGCGGAGGGGGCGGTGCTGATCCAGCTTCCGAAGAAAAACCTGCCGCCGAAGAAAAGCCTGCCGCCGAAGAGAAGCCAGCCACCGAAGCTGCAGGAGCTGAAAAGCCTGCTACGGAAGCTGCTCCCGAGGTCTCTCCCGAGGAGAAAGAGTTCCAGCGTAAGCTCGACGAGTACAACCTGAAACGCAAAAAGGCCGAACAGACCGTGGCTGAACTCAACGCCCGGTTTGCCGACTGGTTCTACGTGATTTCGGAAGATACGTACAAGAAGATCCACCTCAGTCGAACCGACATCATTAAGGAAGGTGCTGCGGCGAAGGACGAGGGCTTCGGCATCGACGCCTTCCGCAAGCTGGAGAAGGACGGCATTGAGCCAGCTCCAGCGGCTCCACCTGGCGGGGGCAACTTCCCCGGTGGTATTCCAGGACTGCCAGGATTTGGGAACTAGTTCGCCCGAGCTCGCTGGAGATAGTCAGGGCAAGCTCGCTAGTGCACGCGACTTGCCCACTTTCGTCCAGCCCCTGACCTACCGGCGAAGAGTGGTTAAACTAGAAGTTATCTGAGGCGAGCAAAGCCGGTTGGCATTGGTCGCGTCCTGGCACACTTCCATCCTTTCCGAGCTTGCTTCTCGATGCCGTTCTATCCTTCCGGCAAACGGACTTTGTCGTTCGAACTGTTTCCCCCGAAGACCACAGCGGGCGAAACGGCCATGTACCAAAGTATCGGCGAACTGATGGCGTTTCAGCCTGACGTGATCACCTGCACCTATGGAGCCGGTGGTAGCACGCGCGATAAGACGCTCGAAATCACCGCCAGCGTGAAGCAGCAGTTTGGGGTGAAAGTCGCCTCGCATCTGACGTGCGTCGGCTCGACGCAAGATCAGCTGCGTGATTACCTGCGCGACGCTATTTCGCGGGGCGTCGAGAACATTGTCGCCTTGCGCGGCGATCCACCCAAGGGAGAGACAAGCTTCCAGATGTGCGAAGGGGGGCTGCGCTATGCGTCGGATCTCGTGGCGCTCATCAAGGCCGATTTCCCCGAACTCGGCATCGCGGTCGCAGGCTATCCCGAAACGCACCAAGAGGCCATTTCTTACGCAGACGATCTCGCCAACCTGAAACGCAAAGTCGATGCGGGTGGTGATGCGATCATCACGCAGCTGTTCTACGACAACGCCGACTTCTTCCGGTTTCGCGACGACTGCGATGCACTGGGCATCACCGTGCCGATTATCCCGGGCATTTTGCCGGTTACAAATCTGGCGCAGATTCAGCGGATCACTTCGCTCTGCAAAGCGAAGTTGCCAAGCGTTTTCGTCGCGAAGCTGGGTGAGCAAGACGACACCGCTTGGCAGTTTCAGGTCGGCGTGGAACAAGCGACCGTGCAAGTCCAAGAGCTACTCCACGCCGGTGTTCCAGGCATTCACTTCTATGTCCTGAATAAGTCGCAGGCCACCAGCGAAGTCCTGCGTGGAATCGGCTGGTCGCGACTCGAAACATCGGCCAGCTAGTGCGTGTCGCACGATTCACCGAAGAAAGTAGTTGCCCGTGACGCCGCATCCCACCGCGCTTCAAATCACCGACGATAAGCGACTCGCCATTACCTGGAGTGATGGCCCGACGCTGTTGTATCGCGTGAAGGCCTTGCGCGATGCGTGCCCCTGCGCCAGCTGCCGCGAAAAGCATGGCCCCAAACCACCGAAAGATCCGTTCGCACTCCCTTTGCTGAGCGAAGGGCAACTGCAGCCGCTGAAGCTCGAGGGCATGCGGCCGGTGGGGAACTACGCCTATAGCATCGCTTTCAGCGATGGCCACGACACCGGCATCTTCACGTTCGAAGTGCTGCGAGCACTGGGCGAAGATCCTGCCACCGCTTAACACGCGGCTGGGGAGTTCTCCTACGTGCTGAGCTCGATCACTTGCATGAAGTAGGTTTGCCACGTCGCAATGTGGGCAATCATGGCATCGCGTGCCCGCACGCTATCGTGGGTCTCGAGGGCGTCGAGAATCTCGTAGTGTTCCGAGAGCGCTTGCTCGAGCGAAGCAAGTTCGGTCTTCGTTTTGTTAAAGCCGCGATGCAGCAAACGATAGCGACCGATATCACGGGTCAGGCGACTGTTACCGCTCGACGACGCAATGGTGTGGTGAAACTCTTCGTCGAACACGGCCCAGGCCATACGCCACTCTTCATCGCGGGGCTTAGCGGCGAGCGCATCGGCGTGATCGCGGAGGGGCTGAAGCTGTCTGCGATCCATCCGCAGAGCGGCGAGCTCAGCGGCGGGACCTTCCAGGTACTTGCGCAGTTCAAAGATCTCGTAGACATCGTCGCGCGTGAAACGCGTGACCTTGGCGCGGCGGTTGTTGCTCCGCTCGACCAAGCCATCTTTCGCCAACTGGCGGAGTGCATCGTGAACCGGTGTGCGGCTGACCTGTAATTGATCTGCGACCACCACTTCGCTCAGGATTGTTCCGCTGTCGATGCGTCCCGAAACAATTGCTTCGAGCAACGTTTCGTAGACAGCGTCGACTAGCGACAAATGAGGTTGAAGTGAGAGTGGAGAAAGAACCAGATCGCTCATCGCGAACTTCCTTTTGGCAGCGAAGCAAGTTGCCCCGATAGGGTCGAGACACGCGATGTTCCGGTCGCGCAACACAACTCTATCTCATGTTTGATTCTCAGGCATTTCATGATTGGTCACAAAATGCCTAAAAAACCTCGTTCATCGATTCTCTGTTGCCTGTAATCAACATTCAGGTCCACTCGCGATGCCGTGACGCAACATCGCGAGCAGAATTTGCTGGACACATCACGCCCGAAACCAATCGGAAAGGATGTGCTTGCTGCCAGCGACTCGCTAGAGGCGACTCGCAGCCGATCGATTAGCCTTCCGACTTCGGCGTGGAAGCGGTGGGCGTAGGCATGCGCTCGATCACCTTGTCGACGATGCGATACTCAGCAGCTTCGGCGGCTGACATAAAGCGATCGCGATCGGTGTCGGACTCGATTTTTTCCATCGGTTGACCGGTATGCTTGAGCATGATTTCGTTCATGCGCTGCTTAATGCGGCGGAACTCTTTGGCGTGGATCATGATCTCTTCGGCGGTCCCTTGCATGCCTGCCAGTGGCTGGTGAATCATGATGCGTGCGTTGGGAAGCGCGAATCGCTTACCAGGAGCGCCGGCTGTCAGCAGCACGGCCCCCATCGAGGCAGCCTGACCAATGCAGTAGGTCGCCACATCGCAGGTGACGAACTGCATTGTGTCGTAGATCGCCATGCCGGCGCTAATGCTGCCGCCAGGCGAGTTGATATACAGGTGGATGTCGGCCTTCGGATCGTCCGATTGCAAGAAGAGCATTTGAGCGACGATGGCATTAGCCATTTCGTCGTTCACCTGCGTACCAAGGAAAATGATGCGGTCTTTGAGCAGGCGACTATAGATGTCGTAAACACGCTCTTCACGACCGCTCTTCTCAACGACATAAGGAATTAAAGGCATCGCGCGGCAAACTCCGTTGATCTATTTCAATTTGATTGATTGTGGTTCGTTGGTGGCGCTAACTTCGGGCGGAAGCCGTCGGGTTAGTCTTTCTCTTCAGGTTCGCTACCTGGCATCTTTTGCAGGATGTCGTCGACCACGCCATAGGCTTTTGCCTCACCAGCCGAGAGGAAGAAGTCGCGATCGCAGTCCTTTGCAATCTTGTCGATCGCCTGCCCGGTGTGCTTCGAAATGATTTCGTTCAGCACTTCGCGATAACGCAGGATTTCGCGTGCTTGAATTTCGATATCGCTGATCTGACCACCCACGCCACCGTGAGGCTGATGCATCATGATGCGCGAATTCGGGAGAGCGTAGCGTTTTCCCTTGGTGCCACCGAGCAGCAGCACGGCTGCGCCGCTGGCAGCTTGGCCCACGCAGTAGGTAGCAACTGGGCAGCTCAGCATTTGCATGGTGTCGTAGACAGCCAAGGTAGCCGCAACGTCGCCACCCGGGCTGTTGATGTAGAAGTGAATATCCTTGCGGCGGTTTTCGCTTTGGAGATACAGCAGCTTCATCACCATTTCGTTGGCGTTGCCGGTGTAGATCTCCCCCTGCAAGAACACAATGCGGTTCTCGAGCAGAAGATCGCCCAGGGTGAGTTGACGTTGCCGCTGGTAGCTTTGGTAGGAATGTGAATTGGAAATCGAACCCGGTCCATAATCGCTCATTGCGGTGCATCCTTCCGGAGAATCTTGCGGGCGGCCTGTTTGCCCAATGCTGGAAATGCTTGCGGGTAAAGCTACTTTTACGGATCAATCGAGGCAGTGGTCAGTCGTACTACCCTCTGGGTAGCACCGAGGCTGCGGTCGTGCGGCGATCAAGCTGCGAAGGCATTCAACTGGATGTATTATTCCGCACTCCCGTGCGCGAGGCCAGGGTACTACATCGAGGGGATCAGCAACGAGACATCTGGGCATTCGGTGGAGCTTGCTGCCCCCTCGGCCAACTGTCGACGCTGCTGCTTCCAACTTCCTTGCAGGCAGAATCTCTAACTGCGAGCTTCTTCGGCAGTTAGTACCGCGCAGCAAAAAACCCCGCCTCGAGAAGCGGGGTTTTTACGATCGTTCGTAAGTTGAGTTTGCTAGCTCGCCACACTAAGGTTTGGCGAACTAGCAAAATTAGGCAGCCTGTCAGGTCAGACAGCCCCTAGGTAATTTCCTTAGGCCTTTGGCAATTCAGGCGAGCCGGGCGTCACGGGGACGTCGGCGTGGGCTGCGTCTGGAATCGCATGCTCGTGACCACTCACCGCGAAGTCGACAGCGGTGATGTCGTTCTTCGGTGGTGTGTAGGGCTTGTCGGTGAACTCGGCGCTCTTGGTGATGACGTCGATCACCTTGCGTTCGATGATCTGGTTGCGAAGGGTGTCCATCAGGCCACGCTTCTCAAGGCGAGCACGGACCTTACGTGGGGATTCGTCGCTCTGTTCGGCGAGCAGACGGATCTCGTTGTCATAGTCTTGCGGTTCGGCGTCGATCGATTGATCTTCGGCGATACGCTCGAGGATGAAGTGTTCCTTCAAAGCGCGGGCCGTTTCAGCCATCGCGTTTTGCTGCAGTTGGTTGGCGTAGGCCTTGATCATGTCGTTGCCGAAGCCGCTCGACTGCAATTCCATCACTGCACGCTCGAGTTCGCGGCGAGCTTGACGGCGGAGCATCGCTGGTGGGAGGTCCCAGTTGGCAGCTACGGTCAAAGTCGATGTGATCTGCTGACGAACCTGACGCTGCTGCTGATAGCTCAACTGGCGATCGAGTTCCTTCTTCACTTCAGCGCGAAGTTCATCGACGCTGGCAAAGCCGCCAATGCGATCGAGGAAACCTTCGTTAAGGTCAGGCAATTTGCGGGTTTGCACGCCAACGATGTGAATCGACAGGTCGAGCGTCACGCCGCGGAGCGTTTCATTTTCAGCATCGGCCGAAATGGTGACGGTGGTCTTCGCTTCGTCGCCGATGTTCTTGCCAACCATCAACTCGCCAAAGTTTTCGACCTTGGTGTCGCTGAGGCTGAGAACTTCTCGCACTTCCAACGTTTCGTTGAAGTGAGCGAGACATGCACCATCCTTCTGGAAGTGCATTTCGCAGGCGACGAGGTCACCCATCTGGATCGGCTCGGTGCTTTCCACTTGCGTGGCGTAGCGAGCGAGCAGCTTGTTCAGGTGCTGCGTCACTTCGTCTTCGGTGTACTCGTGCACCAAGCGCTCGATCTTCAGACCCTTCCATTCGGGCAGGTCGAATTCAGGGCGAACTTCGATGTTGAACTCAAACGACATCGGGCCATCGGTTGGCAGATCGACGGCGCTGAAATTGAAGTCAGGTTCGCTAATGGCCGAGAAGTCGTGGTCTTCGCTGATCTGGGTCATGCTGTCCATCAGCAGTTTCCCCTTCACTTGATCAGCAATTTGATCGCGGAAGCGGGCTTCAACCAGCTTGCGAGGGGCACGACCGGCACGAAAGCCGGGAACTTCAGCCTTGGGGCCGAGGTCGTCGAAAGCGTCCTTGAGGTAGCGTTTGACGTCGTCCGCGCTGACCGACACCTTCACATGTCGTTCGCAAGCGCTGGGCTTCTCGACCTTCACGTCGAGCGACAACTTCACGACTTCAGCTTCGCCTGCAGGACTTACGGTATCAACTTCAGATGAGCTCATCGGGCAACCCCAGGGGAAAAATCCTGGCCAAAAAGGAAACAACTACGACGGTATACGCTTCTCGAAAAATGCCTGACGCACTTATCTGTCCGAATCGAAGTTCAAGTGAGCGAACGACTTAAAGCACGCATTCGGCTTTCATCGCAGCACCCGCTGAACGTTCGGGAAAGAATCGAAAGAGCAGCCTTGCCCCATCGATTTCAGAAAACGCCAAGCTTCTTCTCTTCCACTGGTTACGCGAAATGAAGCACAGGCTAAAAGACGCAGATCAGAGTCTGCGGTGGTCATGCTGACGCTGGCGTCGAGCGGACTCAGTCGACCTGATTCACGAAGCCTGGATGACCAGCCACCAAAAGTTTCGCGTCGATGCAAAACTACCAGTGAACCAGCCAAAATCGGCCCATTTCCGTTGGCATGCTGCAAACTGCTATGGTCATGCAGCAGTTGCAGTCATCCAGTAAACAATCGAGAGCGGGTGATGGGATTCGAACCCACGACAACCACGTTGGCAACGTGGTGCTCTACCAACTGAGCTACACCCGCGTATCGTTCCCAAGATTAACAGACGACGCCACAGCGGGCGAGGTTCGCTCTCTCGGAAGCACTATAAAGTATCGCTCGACTTGCCCAAGATCAAGAGGCCGACCGAGCAGTTTTCTCTGAAACCTTCCCCAGCTTTCCGCTAGCTCGGCTAGCTCATGGGAAAGGTCTGGCGATGAGCCATGTATCGACTAGGACGCGACTGATCTTTGGCCGTTTTCGCCATTCTGCTACGCTCCCCTCGAGTGCCCCAGTAGCTTCGGCGTAACAGCCCGAATAGTCACTACTTACGGCAGTTTGGGCGAGGTCGAAAAGCGGCTCAATTCAAAACCACAAGAATCGCCACAAATACTTTCTATTACTAACTTTACGAAAACTTAGTCCTGCGGACGGAACCGCCAGTCGTGTCGCTCCTTTTGCATGTCGTGTTCACCTCGCTGTGCCGCAGTACGCATCACAAGCTGGCGATCGATGCGCTCAGGCACCTCCAGCTCCCCGACAACGAACGCTGGGTCGACCTGTTCCTGCGCTACCATGGGGCCTATCTCGAAGGGGCCAAAGCGCCCGACGACAAGTTCAAAGACTTTCGCAATCACGTTTTGCATGTCCAAGACAATTACTGGGGAGGTGCCGTCACCACCGCCCAAAAATGGTACGACGCCACGGTGCAAGCGTTTCGCAACCACTTGTGGGAAGAGGCTGTCTACTCCGCTGGCGTGCTGAGCCACTACTACAGCGATCCGCTGATGCCGCTCCACACCGGTCAAAGTGAAGCAGAGGGAACAGTCCATCGCGCGCTCGAGTGGAGCGTCACCAAGTCGTATGGCGAGCTGCAGCAGATCATCGATCACGATCAGGGAGGCTATCCCCGCGTTGAAATGCCCGAAGGGGACGACTGGCTGAAAGAAATGATCCACAGCGGAGCACGCCTCGCCAACGCGCACTACGACGTGCTGATCGATCACTACAACCTGTCCGAAGGGGTGCGCAATCCGCTCCTAGGGATGGACCAAGAGAGTAAAGATCGTGTCGCCCGCTGCCTGGGGACCGCAGTCGTCGGTTTCGCGCGGATTCTCGAACGGGCCATTCGCGAAGGGAATGTGCAGCCTCCGTGGGTCGACGTCACGCTGCGCGGCATCATGGCCGCCGCGAAGATCCCCTTGGAGACCTTGCGCAAGCGTCTCGAGGATTCACGCCAGAAAGCGTTCCTCGAAGTGCTGTATGCCGAGTTTTCGGTCCGTGGCAAAGTGATCGACAATCTTCCCTACGACGAAGCGGAAGTGCGCCGCGCTCATGCCGAGGAAGTCCTCAAAAAGCCCATTGAAAAACTCGACGCCGAGCCGATTCGCCCTCCTGGAACACTCTTCGGAACCGGCGCAGCCGAACGTCGCCGCACGAACAAACTTGTCAGTTCGCCGGTGATCGACAATCGCCGACCACGACGACGCAAACCGATCGAGCTCCCCGAACTCACCGAGCCGATCGATATCGCGCAGCTGCTCTACAGCAGCCCACTCTCGTCGACCTATAGCTCGAGCTATGTTCCGCGCGCGAGCAGTTCCTCCGCAGAGCGGCGAGAACCACGTCAGCGCGACGAGAAAGCCGCTCCTACATCCAATCCCCGAGAGCCCGCGAAAACAGAGCGCCAGCCCGCCACTTCAGCAACCGCAGCCGCTTCGCCTCAGCCAGCTGAGATCTCCCCCGATATTTCCAAGTACGTTCCGATTTCCCTGCCACCGCGCGAGAAATCCAAGGCAAAACTCGAGATTCAAGACGAGCACAACAGCGAAGAGCACGTTCCTTCGCGCGATGAAAGAGCCTCCCCAACCACTCGCGACATGCACTCGCGCGATACGGTAATTTTGCAGCATCCGCTGGCCGATCAACTCGCGCGCGAAGCAGCCGAGATGGACGACCAAACGCCTTCGCCCGACGAAGCCACAGCCGCTCAGCCACCGAGTGCCGAACGTCGTCCATCGCGAATTCGATCGTGGCTTTCCTCCGCTGCTGCCAAGTCGATGTCGGCCGCGAAAGTTGCCGCCTCGGCCACAACTTCGGCGGCCAAATCGGCGGCCAGCAAGGCAGCCGCTGTCTTTCAGCGCAGCCCCAAACCGGGGATCACAACTGCCGCAGCGACGACTTCAGCCGACACGGGCTCCAGCGAGCCCGATATCGAAGACGAAGCGCACGCCCTTCTGTCGCGCGACAAACCACCAGAAACAACCAAGGGACGCTCGAGCCTGCTCAAGAGCGAGCGTTCAGCAGAGAGCGAAAGGCCCGCTTCGAGCGGCAGCGATAAGTTCAAGCTCCACCGCAAAGATGCCGTGAAAGATGCGCCAAGCATCGGCGAAAAAACATCGCAGCGGCTGCATGTCGTGGGCGTGCGCACGGTCGGCGATCTGCTCGAAACCAACCCCGTTCAGCTCGCTAGCAAACTGAAGATGTCGCACATCACAGCCGATACGATTCGCCAGTGGCAGAAGGAGTCGACACTCTGCTGTCGTATGCCTGGCATCGCCGGCCACGATGCCCAAATTCTCGTTGCCAGCGGCATTGAAACCCCTGAAGACCTCGCCGAACTACCAGCCGACGAAGTCCTTCAGCTGATCGAGCCACTGATCGAATCGAGTGAAGGGAAACGGATCCTGCGGAGCAGTGCGCCACCCGATCGCGAAGAAGTGATCCGCTGGATTGGCTGGGCCAAGAAGGCACGCCAACTCAAAGCGGCCTAAGCCTCGCGCGAGCGATTCAGCCGCTGCAAGCCACTAGATCGGTGCCGCCGTCTTACATTCCCAGCGCTGCTTCGATTGCTGCGCGTCCCTCGTCGCACAGTGCCACCGCTGCGGCGAGCGTTTTGGCCTCGGCAATCAGCCGTACCATCGGTTCGGTATTGCTGCCGCGCACAATCAGCCAGCGATCGGCGTAGTCGATCCGCAATCCATCCGACCAGTCGTGCTTGGCGTCATTCAGAGTCCTGGCCACTGCATCAAGAGCCTTCTGAAGCGTCCCCTCAGGGAGCTGCATCTGCGTTTTGTGAATCTCGTAGCGAGGAATCTCCGCGACGAGTTGGCTGACGGTTTTACGACGCGTTGCCATCGCCGACAAAATGGTCGCCATGCCAACAAAACTATCGCGCACATACCCGACCTGCGGATCGATGGGACCACCACTCCCCTCTCCACCAAACACAGCCTGCTGGGCGATCATCAGATCACACACATTGGCTTCGCCCACTTTGGAGCGCAAGAGTTTGCACCCCAACTTTGTCGCGATGTCTTCATTCATGCGACTCGTAGCGCAGTTGATGACCACCGGACCTCGGCGACGCGTCAGAACATCAGCCAGGCAGAGGGCGAGTGTGTACTCTTCGCCGATATAGGTCCCCTGCTCATCGATCACCGCGAGGCGATCGGCATCGGGGTCCTGACAAAAACCGACGTCGACCCCGAGACCTGCCACCTCAGCAGCAATCCCTTTCAAATTGGTGGCTGTCGGTTCTGGCGGATGCAAAAACACTCCGTCCGCAGCGCCGCCACGCATCACCACCTCGCAGCCCAACGTTTCGAGCAGCCGAGAGCCGAGCAAACTTCCCGAGCCGGCGTTGCTGTCGAGCAAAACCTTGAATTTTCGCTGCTGAATCGCCTCGACATCCACCTGCGCCAGCACTTTTTCAAGATGCGGTCCATGGACGTCGCTCGCCACGCGAATTGCGCCGAACGAACGCGAGGCACTGCCGGAAGCAGTCTCGCTCGTCAGTGTCTCGTACCGCTGTTTCACAGCAGCACCTGCCTCGGCTCCGATCACGCGACCATCGGTGCCAAACAGTTTGATGCCGTTGTACTCGGGGGGGTTATGGCTCGCCGAGATCTGCAGGCCACCAGCCGCCGCGAGATGCCGCACCAGCACACCGAGTGTCGGGGTGGCGGCGATCCCCGCATCAATCACCGTGCGACCACAGGCGACCAGGGAAGCCTGAATCGCCCGCGCTAGTCCAGGCCCATGCGAGCGGCCGTCGCGGCTCACCACCACTGCCCCCGCTGGGAGGGATTCACTAAAAGCGCGAGCAAATCGAGCCGCGACTTCGTCGGTAAGTGTCTCCCCCACGATGCCACGTAGTCCCGACACGCTGATGATCAGTCCTGCCACGCTCGATTCTCCGCTGCAAGAAACCGTCGGCCTAAAGCTCGCTACAATAGCGAGTAGAAATATAGCTCACCGTAGCCCCAACACCTGAGGCCGATTTCGCCATGCCCTACCAACTTTTTCAGTGGAAATCCCCCATCCCCTTTCCTAAACAGCCTCCTGCGATCGCGCAGGAATTCATTTGGGGAGAAGAGGTGGAAGGGCTGATCGACCTGCCGATCAAAGAAATGCTCGATGCCTTGAAAGTCGAGTTCCCGAAGCATCACGAACTCCCCGGCTCTTTGATGATCGATGCCGAATTGGCTTCCATCGAAGTCACCTGGAGCTGGCAATACTTGCGTTATCAGGCGAGCAGCATCTCCCCAGCCGATGAGCAAAAACTGCGCTCGGTGGGTGACAAGTTCGAATGCACCCAGTTCGAGCCCAAGTAGTTTTTTGCCGCGCTGGAAGTTGAAGCATGTCCCGCGCACTGGCCAACCTGCAAACGGAGCTCGAAGCTGCCGGGATCTCGTTTTCAAAAGTTCAGCTGCGAAACGCCGAACTCGAGATCGCTTCAGCTGGCGATCCGACTGCTCCGCTGGTGGTATTGCTCCACGGTTTTCCCGAAAGCTATCTCGGCTGGCGACATCAAATCGTTCCGCTGGCAGCAGCCGGTTTTCGAGTCGTCGCGCCGAATCAGCGAGGCTATGCCGGTAGTAGCAAGCCACCGCACGTGCGCGACTATCGACTCGATCACCTGGCTGGCGATGTGGCCGATCTGATTCATCAGCAGGGGCGCTCGCAAGCGATTGTTGTCGGGCACGACTGGGGAGCTGCGGTCGCCTGGTACCTCGCCGCCACGATCCCCGCCGTCGTTGCCAAACTTGCGATCCTGAATGTGCCGCACCCTTTGGTGATGCGCAAGGTACTACGGACCAGCCTGCGTCAGTTTTTCAAAAGTTGGTACATGCTCGTGTTTCAGCTCCCCTGGCTTCCGGAACTGATGGCTCGCCGTCATCAGTTCGCGCCGCTACGCAAAGCCCTGACAGAGTCGAGTCGCGCGGGGACCTTCACCGACGCCGAGCTGGCTGCTTATGCCGAACTGTGGAGCATTCCCGGAGCCTACACCACAATGCTGCACTGGTATCGCGCCGCTTTTCGCTATGGACAAGAGACCGCGATGCCGCCGCGAATCACACCAGCCACCCTCATGCTGTGGGGTTGCCGCGATCAGTTTCTCGCGCGTGAAATGGCTCAGCCGAGCATCGATTGCTGCGATCAGGGAACGCTGCATTTCTTCGAGGAAGCGACCCACTGGATTCAGCATGAAGAACCGCACCGAGTGAACGAGTTGCTGCTGGAATTTTTTCGACGCTAGTTGAAGTTGCGCCGCAGAACTGCGAACCTGTCGACGACGAGCAAACGTTACCTGAAAAGAGCGATCGCCATGACCGTTTCGGAAGTCCTCAAAATTGGTCCCCACGTGATCTGTGCCCCGGTTGTGCACGGAAGTGGCGATTCGATGTTGGCGGTTCGTCGACTCCTGCTCGAAGAATCGTTCGACTGCGTGGCGGTCCCCCTTCCCTTGTCGTTTCGCGCCGATGTGCTTTCGGCGATTCGTCAGCTCCCGCATCCCACGATGGTGATTCAGCGCCCCACCGCGACGTGGAAAGAATCGAGCGCTGAAGCCGACGAATATCTCTATTCCGAAGAAGAAATCGAAGGGGAATCGCTCGGCGAACCTGTCGACGACGAGATCGTTTCGTACGTGCCGATCGATCCCTGTCAGCCGGTGATCGCCGCGCTTCGATTTGCATTATCCGAACGCTTGCCGGTCGAATTCATCGATCTCGAAACCAACGAATTCATTCCGCATACGGCGGTGCTCCCCGACCCCTACGCGCTCAAAAAGGTTTCGCTCGAACGATTTGCCGCTGCAGTCTTGCCCAGCATCGAGCGCCCCACTCATCCCCAGCAGATCGCGCGGATTGCGCACATGGCTGCCGAACTGCGTGAGCTTTCGATCGAGTATCGCAAAATCTTGTTTGTTGTTTCGGTGCTCGACTGGCCCTGGATTCGTGAAGCCTTTTTGTCGAGCGAACCATCGACAGCTGTGCACGAAGAGGTTGGCCCGACCGAGCGGATGCAGATCGAGCCGCGCACGCTGATGTTCATGCTCGGCGAATTGCCCTACATCACCAGTCTCTACGAGCGGGCTCGGATCGAACTCGAAGACGACGAGAATCTCTCGATCGATGGGGTGAAGCAACTGCTGCTCGATGCGCGCGTGAGCTATCGCAACGAACTTGGCAAACGAGCTCGCAAAATCTCTCCCCGCGATCTGCGACAGGTGCTGCACTACATTCGCAACCTCACGCTGTTCCACAGCCGACTGTCGCCCGACCTGTATGCGATTGTCACCGCCGCCAAGCAGATCTGCGGCGACTACTTTGCGCTCCATGTGGCCGAGAAATCGCGGGAGTATCCACTCCTCTCGGAGCCGATCGACCTTCCGATAGCGCGGCTCGGTGTGCATGCGGCTGAGTTGCCTTCCGGCGATATCGTCGATTTGGTGAGCCGCTTGCCCGGTGCGCCGCTCGAGTGGCGCACCTGTCAGCTGTCGCGACGTCCTGAGCGAAAAGAGCTCGACGAATGGCAGATGAAATGGAACCCCTTCTCGCAGTGCAGCTGGCCCCCCGAAGATGAAGTGATCGAAAACTTTCGTGCTCACGTGATGGACCGTGCCCAAGCGGCGATTGGTGCCGACTTGGCTCGCACCGAAAAATTCACGACCAGCATCATGGATGGGATCGATATCCGCGACACCTTGCGGCACTGGTACGACAATCAGATCTACGTCAAGATCCTGCCCCCTGCACGGGGTCGTCTCGATGCGGTGGTGATGCTGTTTGATACACCGGCCGACCCGCGCGATTATCCGTGGCGCAGCACCTGGTTCGCCGAGCACAACGAAGAATCGACGCTGGCATTCTTCGCTACCGATTTTCGCCAAGAGATGGTCGGGCCTGGCATTGCGCTGGCAACTTATGGCGGCGCGATGTTCATTTATCCTCCGGTGGCGATCGAGGACATCTGGAACGATGAGATGCTCGACTTCACGGAAACGCTCGAGCAGCGTTTGATCGCGGCGGCCTGTATGCACAGCCGATCGCCCCACGTGGTGCTGGTGAGCCCTCAAGCGCCCGGAGCCGGTTGGCGAAAACTCGCGCGACACTTCGGCAAGAAGCTGGTGCACTTGTCGCTGCAGCAGTTCAGCGATGCGACGGTGAGCCAGCTCCGGCAAATGCATGTGCTCAATGGCAAGCAAGTCCGAAGCTACGCCGCCGACTTCATTCGGAAGGCGTAGTTGAGTGGCTCAGCGAGGTGCGTTTCAGCGCGTGTCTATTTCGAAAGCCCGCGCGAAACACGTTTCGTCAGCTTGGCAACTTCCGACTGAAACAGCTTCCGCAGTTCGTCGTACTTCTCGCGCGACTTTTCACCTGGGGCTTTCACATAGCCCATCAGAATCTCTTCGATCGCCAGGAATTCGGCCGAAATATCGGCCACTTCCGTAGCGATGCTGAGGGGAATATTCGTCACGCCATTGGCATCGCCATGCAGCAGATCGGACTGATTGACCATCAGTCCCCCGACGCGCACCGGCATTCCCAGATGCAGCATGTGGCAATAGCCGTGCGAGCAAATCGTGCTCCCGGTAAACACCGGATACTTGAGCGCGCGAACTTGCTCGAGATCGCGTCCCGCTCCACCTGTCACCAGACCTGCGGAACCAAAAGCGCGATAGGTGCTGCACATCACTTCGCCAAACACGGCCGCCACAGGTGGATCGTCGAGGTCTTGAAATACCACGACGGCAGGCCCAGGGAGTTTGGCGAACTGATCAAGTTGCTTCTGCAAACTGCCGTAGGCATCGCCTCCCACGGGTGGAGCATCGCTGCGGAACGAAGCGGTCGCTGCAAAGCCAACCATCGGTGGCAGCTCGGGAAAATTGCTCTTCACCGCCGCGCTCATATACCCCGTGTTACGTGGGCGAACTTCAAACAGCTCGATCACGTTACAGATCGTCGGCGTATCGAACTTAGCCAGCGTTTTGAGTGTTTCCGCCGTAATCGTGGCACTATCCATGAGGCATTCTCACAAGCATGATGAAACGGGAGAGGGAGATCACTGCGAGCCTATCGCCGGAAGACCTAGCGCGCTGACGATGCCAGACAACTGCTGCGACTGTCAGCTATTAAGTTCAGCAGCTTGTCGCGCGACGCGCGCTATGCATCGAAGTACAAGCAGAATTCGTAAGGGTGGGGACGAAGTCGCATGGCATCGACTTCATGCTTCCGTTTGTACTCGATCCAGGTGCTGATCACATCCGGAGTAAACACATCATCGCGCAAGAGGAACTCATGATCTTGCTCCAGTGCCTTGAGCGAGTCCTCGAGTGAGGCGGGCGCTTTGGCAACCGCTGCCAAGTCGGCCGGGGTGAGCTCGTAAATATCCTTGTCGATCGGCTGGCCGGGATGCAGCTTCAGCTGAATGCCATCGATCGCAGCCATGATGATCGCAGCGAATGCGAGATAGGGATTGCAGGTGGGGTCGGGGCAGCGGAATTCGACCCGTTTGCTCTTGGGGGACTGGCTATACATCGGAATGCGACACGCCGCGCTCCGGTTCCGCTGTGAATACGCCAGATTCACTGGCGCTTCGTAACCAGGAACGAGTCGCTTGTAGCTGTTAGTGGTCGGATTGGTGAGGGCCAAAATGGCTGGCGCATGTCGAAGGACACCACCCACGGCGTAGAGCCCCATTTCACTCAGACCGGCATAGCCGCCGCCAGCAAAGAGAGGCTGATCCTCGCGCCAAAAGGAGAAGTGGGTGTGCATGCCGCTGCCATTGTCGCCAAACAGCGGTTTGGGCATGAAGGTCGCTACACGTCCGCGCCGATGGGCCACGTTGCGGACGATGTACTTGTACTTCATCATCCAGTCGGCCATCTGCACGAGAGGTTGAAACTTCAGGTCGATCTCGCACTGACCGCCACTTGCTACCTCGTGATGCTGAGCTTCGACGTCGAGCCCGCAGTCGATCATCGTCTGCATCATCTCGTTGCGCAGATCCATCAGCTGATCGCTGGGAGGACAAGGAAAATAGCCTTCCTTCGAGCGCAGCTTGTAGCCCAAGTTGGGCGACTCGGCCCGTCCACGATTCCAAGCCCCTTCGCTACTATCGACGTGATAAAACGCCTCGTGACCATTCTGATCGAAGCGGGCATCGTCGAACACGAAGAACTCGGCTTCAGGTCCCAGATAGACCGTGTCAGCAATGCCGGTGCTTCGCAAATAGTTCTCGGCTTTGATCGCGATGTGGCGTGGATCGCGGCTGTAGAGTTCGCCCGTAATCGGATCTTGAATGCTGCAAATCAGCGCGAGAGTTGGGAGAGCTGCAAACGGATCGAGAAAGGCTGTCTCGGGCTGCGGAATGGCGAGCATGTCGCTCTCGTGAATCGCTTGCCAGCCGCGCAAGCTACTGCCATCGAAGCCGAGTCCCTCTTCAAAAATATCTTCGTCGAGCTTGCTGACAGGAACCGTGAAATGGTGCCATGTTCCGAGCAAATCGGTGAAGCGAAGATCGACCGCCTTCACATCTTTTTCGCGGCAAAGCGCCAGAACTTCTCGAGGTGTCACGACAAACCGCCCTTTGTCTATTGGCCAGAGAACACGAGAGAGCAGAGCCAAGACGCTCCCTAGAAGTTCCAGGGCGAATCTTGCGCCAGAAGTTTGCAATCGCGCTGGCTAACGAGAGCGATCTTGCCTAAGGAACGCTACGAAAGCCGCTCTTGCGCGGTGCAAAAATATCGAGATCAAAACATAGAGACCGAAAAAACAACGAGCGGAAGGAACTTGGTGATTCCTTCCGCTCGCAAGTTTCAGGTGCTGCAAGTCACTGGACTTGCAGCGGAGTTTTTCTGTCGCATAGCGCTTCGAGCAATCGACGGATCGATTACTTGATGAAGAGCATTTCTTGATAGGTCGGCAGTGGCCAGAGATCGTCGGCAACCAGACCTTCGAGCTTGTCGGCATACTCGCGAACCTTCAGCATCGCAGGCAGAACTGCGGAGCAGAAGTGCTTTGCTTCGTCGAGCAAGCTGGCAGCACCGTGGTGCGCGAGTTGCTTTTCGAGAGCGGTCGTCGAGTCTTGCAGACCCTTCACGAGACGAGTGATTTCGTCGAGCGTGTCGGTGTCGAAGGTGTAGCCGAGCGTCTTCAGGTTGGTGCAAGCGGCTGCGAGCTGCGACTGATAGCGAACGGCAGCAGGGAAGATCATGGTGCGAGCCATCTCGATCACCAGCTTGGCTTCGGTGCTGACGACCTTGCAGTATTGCTCGAGGTAGATGTCCTGACGCGAAGCAACTTCGCGTGGGCTCAGAACGCCATACTTCTCGAACAGGGCGATCACTTCGGGAGCCGTGAGGCTTGGAAGTGCGTCGATGCTGGTCTTGAGGTTCGGCAAGCCACGCTTCGCAGCTTCTTCATGCCAAGCTTGCGAGTAGCCATCGCCGTTGAACACGATTGCGCCGTGTTCGGTGATGATCTTCTGGAGCAAGGTCTGCACAGCGCCTGGAAGCTTGGCGAGGTCGCCACCCGTGGCTGTTTCGAGCTCGGTTGCCACGTAGTCGAGCGATTCGGCCATGATGGTGTTGATGGCCACCTGAGGACCGGCGATCGACTGGCTGCTGCCGACAGCGCGGAATTCGAACTTGTTGCCGGTGAAGGCAAAGGGGCTCGTGCGGTTGCGATCGCCAGCATGCTTTGGCAGTGGAGGCAATGTGTCGACACCGACGGTCAAGTGACCAGGCTGCTTCGACGACTTAGCACCACCAGCCTTGATCTGCTCGAACACATCGGTGAGTTGATCGCCGAGGAAGATCGAGATGATGGCAGGAGGAGCTTCGTTGGCACCGAGGCGGTGATCGTTGTTGGCCGAAGCCACCACAGCGCGGAGGAGCGACGAATACTTGTGCACGCCACGAATCACAGCGGCGCAGAACACGAGGAACTGCATGTTCTCGTGAGGAGTTTCGCCTGGCTCAAGCAGGTTGCCCTGCGTGCTGTTGCCGAGCGACCAGTTGAGGTGCTTGCCCGAACCGTTCACGCCGGCGAATGGCTTTTCGTGCAGCAGGCATTCCATGCCATACTTCTGAGCCACGCGCTTGAGGGTGAGCATCACGATTTGCTGATGGTCGGTAGCGATGTTGGCGCTCTCGTACACCGGGGCAATTTCGTACTGCGAAGGAGCCACTTCATTGTGGCGAGTCTTCACAGGAATGCCTTGCTTGTACAGTTCGCGTTCGCTCTCGAGCATGCAAGCGAGAACGCGGTCGGGGATCACGCCGAAGTACTGATCTTCGAACTCTTGACCCTTCGGAGGCTTGGCACCGAACAGGGTGCGCGAAGCATTCAGAAGGTCGGGGCGAGCGTAGAAGAAGTTGCGGTCGATCAGGAAGTATTCCTGTTCGGCACCGGCCGACGACGAGACGAGGGTGCAGTTGGTGTGACCAAACACCTTCAGCACGCGCTGGGCCTGAGCGTTCAGGGCCTTCATCGAGCGGAGGAGCGGAGTCTTCTTGTCGAGCGCTTCGCCGGTCCAGCTGACAAACGCCGTGGGAATGCAGAGCGTGGTGCCGTTGGCATTCTCGAGGATGTAAGCCGGGCTGGTGACGTCCCAAGCGGTGTAACCACGCGCTTCAAACGTGGCCCGAATGCCCCCCGAAGGGAAGCTCGACGCGTCGGGTTCGCCTTGCACGAGCATCGAGCCCGTGAATTCGAGAATCGCACCACCTTGACCGTCGGGCGACAGGAAGCTGTCGTGCTTTTCAGCGGTCAAACCGGTGAGAGGCTGGAAGATGTGAGCGTAGTGAGTGGCTCCCTTCTCGATGGCCCAATCCTTCATGGCCGAGGCCACGACGTCAGCTACCGAGGGGTCGAGCTTAGCGCCCGATTCGATCACCTTCTTGAGCGACTTGAAGACCGGCTTGGGAAGTCGATCTTGCATCTGAGCCAGCGTGAAGACGTTGGCACCAAACACCTGCTGAGGCGTGACCTCTTTGAAATTCAGAGGTGGCTCGGTCGACTTGTAGTTCGTTATGGCTGCGATTGCCTGCAACCTGGCGGTGCTTCCACTCACGTGACGTCTACTCCTACCCTTAAGAAACCAATTGGTGAAACCTTTAACTACGGACTCAGCCCGTAGACCGGCGTCTGATTTGCAGCTTGCGTGCCAAAGAATGTTCGAACAAGCGGCCGATAGTCCGCTAGCAGAAGTCTTTAGCCATAATCCACTTGCACCTACGGCTTGCGGGAATCCGCAGGTCCGAAAGTGCGGCCGTTGCCCCATTCTTGTGCACCTCTGCCTAGATGCGCAGCAAATGGACAGTCTTAGGGCACCGACGGGGGAACTCACGGAAACTAGGAAGAACCGACCACAGCGGGAAACGGTCCCCCCTTAATCACTTAGGGCAAGTCGAAGCGGAGAACTGACGAGGTCGCAGAAATCGTTCCATGCCAATCGCTGTACCCTGCCAGGAGCCCGCCGTGCTAGCACCCGGATCGCCCGATTGTATAGCGCGCCCACGGAGTGCTCACAAGCATTGGTGGGGAAGAATCTGGCGAAATTCTCCCCGCGAGTACCCCGCTGCTGGCGGCAACTTCCCTACGAACCGGAAAGAGCAACACCGCGGCTGGCAAATGACTACGGGGCTGCGGGGGGAATGACTCCCGGCCGACCATCGATGCCACCACAAGCGGCGAATGCGACGAGCGCTTCGCGGAGCGCACGGACGTCGTGCACACGAATGATCTGCGCCCCTTGAGCCGCCACTGCCAAGGCGCTCCCAACAGTAGCCCAAGTCCGGTCGGCTGCGCGGTCGCCAATCAGCCGACCGAGAAACCCTTTACGCGAATGCCCCACCAAGATCGGGCAGTCGAGCGTGTGCAGTTGATGCACGGCTGCCATTAAGTCGAGATTGTGCTGGTGCGACTTCCCAAAGCCAATCCCAGGGTCGAGACAAATCTTCTCGAGCGGCACACCAGCCCCTCGCAGCGTATCGCGCCTCAGCTGCAAATACTCGCGCACTTCGATCACCACGTTGTCGTAGTGCGGATCGTCTTGCATCGTCTGCGGGGTCCCTTGCATGTGCATCAGCACCACCCCTGCTCCGCTGTCGGCCATCACACGCGGCATCTCGGCATCGCCCGTCGCGGCAGTCACATCGTTGATGATCTGCGCGCCGGCCGCGACAGCCTCGCGCGCGACGATCGCTTTGGAAGTATCGATCGAAACAACCGCTGCGGGGCGCAACTTTTTGATCTCGCGGACCACATCGATCACCCGCGCCAGTTCCTCAGCAGCTTCCACCGGCGTGCTGTAAGGCCGCGTGCTCTCCCCGCCGACGTCAAGAATGTCAGCCCCTTCGTCGAGCAACTGCAGCGCATGCCGCACTGCTGCTTCTTTGCCATAGAACGCCCCTCCATCGGAAAAGCTATCCGGCGTGACGTTCACAATCCCCATGATCTTCGGCAAGAGACCAAACTCGATTGCCTGATCGATCAGCTGCCAAGAGCTGACTTGTGGAAAGGGCCGAAGCATCGATCGGTCGGACTCTTGCATAGTCATCGCTTTATCGAAACATCCACCAGACCAAGAAAATAAGCACGAAGCAAAACGCCTGTAAACCGATCCCGGCCCACACAATGTGCTGCGTACCCTGCTCGAGTCGATGCGGAGCATGTCGCATCCGGTGGACAACAAACGGGGTCACCAGCGCGGTGCCCAGTAAAATGACAATCAGCACAAACCTTACCACGATTTTCCCGGCATTTCAGAAACATACCGTTCTAGCGCGATGCCTCTGTCTCTTGCGACGCCGTGCACGTTGTACGAGACGCCAATCAAGATGCTGCCGACCCGATGCGTCACTCTACCAGCGGATTTCCATCTGGTCGACGACTTGGGTGGCGAGGCGATGAATGGCCTCTTGCTGCGCGGTGGCGAGAGACTGGCCACCTTCGGGAACAAAGTTGGCATCTTGGCTGATGTTCACCAAGAGAGGCTGCAGCGGCAGATCGCTATAGTTCATGATCAAATCGCCACGGCGATCGACCCAGCTGATCTGAATGAAAAAGTCGGTCTCGATATCGCGCACGTCATCGTTACGCGTTTCGGCAAGCACACGCTTAGATTCCGACACAATGCGCATCGTCAGCACGCTGTCGGCCGCATCGTTGCTCGCCACTTTGTAAGGGGTGCGAACCTCGATCTGCTTCACCACCGCTTCGGTGAGCCGTTCGCCAAGATAGCGGCGAAAACTGTCGGACTGCGCGATCGGCACATGAACCGAACGAACATCGGGGCGATAGAGCGAACGACTGCCCACCTGATAGCCAGCACAACCGGCTGTAGCAGCCGCACCACAGAGCATCGACAGCAGCTGCGCCAGCGTCTCGCGGCGCGTGCTCTTCGTGGTCGAACTGGGAAGGTGAGACAACATCAATCGTTCCAGCGACCCGTCAAGCGATCGCTTTATGTATGAATCCCGTGTGTGAATCCCTTAGCGCTGCAAGGTTTCGCCAAGCTCGGGAGGCTGCTGAGCCATTTGAGCCTCTTCTTCCGCCTTCGCGCGAGCATTCGCCTCGAGGAACGGTTTCAAACGATCGGTTTTCGGCAGCAGATCGACCAGCCACTGCGCTTTGGGAGCCGGGACGGCGGGACGCTGGCCAATTTCAGCCAAACGCTGATCGCTGCGGCTGCTGAACGGTGTGTCGCTAAAGTCAGCAGCGATTCGTCGATAGTGATGGGCTGCGGCGCGATATTCACCACGCTTGTCGTAGTAGCTCGCCACGTTCCAAACTTTCTCCGCCTTCTTGTAGCGGATCTCCGCTGCCGCACGGTCGAGGAAGTCCGATTCTTTGGCCGCTTCGTTGGGAAATTGGCGGCGAATCTGCTTGATCAGTTTCTCTGCTTCGTCGAGCGAATTGGCCGAGTAATCGGGTCCCATGTAGCTGTTGAGTTTCGCCTTCAGCCCCAAGTAGTGAGCCAGGAATTGATGCTCGCTCGTCGGATACGCCTGACGCAGATCGGTATACCAATCGTCGGCTTTCGTCCATTTACCCGAGGCAAAATGTTCGTTCGCAGCGGCGAGAGTGGCATCGTCGGCCAGGCGACCGGTGGGATCGTCGATACGAATTTTGTCGAGCACTCGAAGCGCCTGACCACGCGAATCGCGCCATGGGCGGGTCTCGTCGAACCAGTTGAACGACCAGAATTGCTCGGGATTCTCGCGGTTGTGTTCGATCCAGTACTTGGCGATTGCAAAGCGGCGGGTTTCAACCGAGTCGAGATGGCGGTTGTTCGGATACTGCTTGATCAGCCGCTCGTAGAACGTGTTAGCTTCGGGATATTCGTCGCAGAAGAAGTAGCTCTCGCCGGTCATGAAGAGCGCGTCTTGTTCGAGCGCCGAACTGGGCCAGCGATCGGCCGCTTCTTCGAATTTCGCAGCAGCGGCAAAGAACATTTCTTTACGGCGCGAGCCTTCAGCGGCGGCTGCCTCTTTGTAAAGCTCTTCTGCTTCGCGGTAGAGTTGCTGAGCCAATTTACGATCGGGGCCTTGGCCGGCTAGTCGTTTGGTGGTCTTACCTAAGTTCTTGAGCGACAGATCTTCCCACTCGAGGAACGACTCTTCTTGTTTGTCGCCATCGTCGTAAGAAGCTTGCTGGACATCGCTCGGTGGTTGCGATGGCTCACTGCCAGCTACAGGCGCAGCGCCCGACTGCTCGCTACTTCGGGGGCGCATCAGCGTGCAGCCACTCGCAGCAAAGGAGCAGGCGATCGCCAGCAGGTAGATGGCGAGCGACGATGTTCGGCATTTCGCGGGTCGGGACATCCGTGTCCTCGGAAGTTATGAGCGCAGGGAAACTCGCGGAGGGGTCTTCTACAGATCGCCCCGCGACGAAGCAACGTCGATTCGGAGGCATTGTGATGAGATTGGCAAAAAGCTCGGTTGCTAGCTGACTGGCGAGCTAGCACTTCATGCGGGCCGACCACTCAGCCAGCGATGCATTTTGCAGCGATGCCCCAGATGATGGGCCAGATAGTGCTGCGTGACAGCCCGCATTTCCCCCGCCAGTTTGGGCTCAAGCGCGATGCTGCTCCACGTTTCGGGTGCCGCTTGCGAAAGCCCGTGCATCGCCTCGATCACCTCGGCGCGAACGCTCACCACGTGCCGCTGACCGGGGCGACAGCGTGGACATAACACCCCTCCCGCGACCAGCGCAAAGGGATAACGAGCTGCTTTCACCAGTTCATTACCACAAATTGCGCACTCGGTAAGCAGCGGCAAATGCCCCAGATCCCGTAGCGCGAAGAGTTCGATCCCGGCGACAAGCGGAGCAACGGGACTTCCGGCATCGAGTTCGGCCAGCACTCGATTGCTAGCATGAAACAGTTCGGGATGCGGATCGCCTGTGTCGGTCATCTCGGTGAGAAGTTCCGCGAGATAGAAGCCGGCATACAGCCGCTCGAGGCTTCGCTCGGCTGATCGGAAGCGACGTTCGAGTTTGGCCTCGGTCAGCAGATCGAGTGCATCGGAGGACTTGCGAATGAAAACGATTCGTGCCACGGCCAGCAGATCGATCGCGTTCTCGAACGGACCTTTGGGTCGCCGAGCCCCTTTGGCCAGGGCACTCACTTTGCCGAAATGCTCGGTAAAGAGGGTGGTGACGACACTTGTCTCGCTGAAGTCGACCACGCGAAGCACGATGGCAGTGGTCTTTTCGCTCGACATGCTAAGGGATGTCCGTAAGTAAGGCCCCGCGGCCACTTGATCAATCCAGGTTCGATCGGTCTCGTCGCTCGGCCCTTCATGGGCCGCCGAAGCGGCTAGTACACCTGCGGCAGGCGATCGCTGACACTCGAGATCCGCCAGTTCACCACTCCGTTAGCTGGATCATAGCGGCGCGTCACGCTAATCCACATCCCCAGCACGTTGCCCGACTTCGTACGAACCTCGTACTCCAAAATAATCACGTCCTCGTTCCCTGCCTTCACCTGCCGCGCCACGGTGACAAACTGCACCGTCGTCTCTTTTCCTTCGGTGAGCAGGATCGGCAGCGGCGCGTTGCTGTAGAAGTTCTTGAGGCTGTCGGAAGCTTCTTTATCTTTGTCGTAACGCTCGTTCATGCCGCTGAGCGAACCAACCCGATCGGCCGTGTCGTAAGTGAACTGATGAGCTTCGCGCTGACGTCCCTCCAGCACCAATTGCACAAACGTGTCGGCCACCGTTTCGGCTTTCAGGCAAACATCGGCTTGCCGGGCAATTTGCCACGTGAGTCCCCAGCCGAGGAACAGCAGACTGATGAGGAGCGCCCCGACCGCGAGCGAACTTCCGGTGAGAGCCCCATCGCTCTTGTTGATTTGACGAATGGCGACAATCGCAATCGCGCAGGCCAGCATCGGCACGACGGCCAAAATGGGGCTCGTCAGCACCAGCGGCGCAGCGCACGCCACCAGCGCGGCGATCACCGCCAGGCGCGATACGCTCTGATAGTGCTCGAGTTCCGAGGAGTCGAGATTCGTATTTTCGAGATTACTCGTCGACATCGCACGCTGCGGAGAAACGAAGTGGAGAAGACCAAGAGCCAAACGCTTGTGGACGGACGAGTCGCTCCGCTTACTGAGCGAGCACCCCTTCAAACGAAGCGTTCCGTTCGCGACGGTGGCGATACTTCATCAAGAACTCGGAATTGGGATCGAACGTCTCGACATCGAGATCGACGTCCTCTGGGTGACGCGTGCCGCTGAAATTGCCTCGCGAAAGTGCGCCGCGTGATCGACTTTGCAGAAAGCCGAGCCACATCCGATCGGGATTCATGCCGATGAAGCTGCTCGTCGATGGCGAGGCCCAAGCGCCAAGTGGTTCCACCTGCGCCAGAGGCGCCATTTGCATGCTGAATGTCACGAAGCAGAGCATCAACCAGCCGCACCAAATGGCCAGGACACTACGTCCCCCCATCTCGACCGGCATCATGAACTTGATCGGCTTTTTCGAGAGGGTGTCGGTGATAGTTCGCAAAATGCCGAACGTAACTGCAAACAAGATCCAAAGGACAACGACATCGAGCAAATAGGTGTAGCCTTGACCAGCGAGCCCTTCGATCAAGGTGGTGAGCGGTTCCCAGTAGTTGCTGGCCACCAGCATTGCCAGGAGCAAGTTCACCAGGGTGATGGCGGCGTTCCAAAGTCCCTGGAACCAGATGGCGACACCGGTTCCGAGAAAGACCAAGAGTAGAAATCCAAACAGCATGGCGAAGCCCAGTTCTTATAGTCGCTCGACCAGCGAACCGATGTCGCGGGGGAGCGGTAAATCTCGTTATGTTTGTTCAGTCAGGGACAGGGTTGTCGATCGACTTACGGTCAGCGATGGCCGAACAATTGCGAAAACACATTGATTGTTTTGGTACGGATCGTTTTGATGCTACTGTTTCAGCACGCGCTGCACTTCGGCTAGCGATGTCACGCCGGAGGCGATCAGCAGAATCGCTTCTTCTTGCAGCGTGCGATTGCCTGCTTTTCGAGCGAGTTGCTTGATGATTTCAGGTTTGGCATTCTTGGCCAGGGCGGCACGAATTTCGTCGTTCAGCACCAGGATTTCGAAAATGCCGGTGCGCCCCTTGTAGCCGATCCCTTTGCATTCGGGACAAACCTCGGGCTCCCCTTTTTTCTTCGGAGGAGGTGGTTGACCAGGTGGAAGCGGCTGTTTCTCGCGGTAGAGGACTTGCACGCGACCGGCGGGAATACCGAGGCGCTGTAAGATTTCGGGGGTCGCTGGGACCGCTTCGCGGCAACCGGTGCAAAGCTTGCGAACGGTGCGCTGATAGAGGGCGCCCTTGATCACGCGTGTGAACACATCGCCCGGCTTGAGCGCCATGACGCGCTGGATTGCGTCGACGCAATCCTTGGCTCGAATGCTGGCGATCACCAGCTTGGTTTCGTTCTCGATCCAGTCGCCAGCGAGTTCCAGCGCATCGCCGCTGGTGACTTCAGGGAAGCACATCACTTCGGGCTGTTTGAGGATCAATCCAGGAACCATCGCAGCCGGGTTTTGTCCCGCGGCGGCGTCGAATTTTTGTGAGCCGACGTTTTCGATATCGGGTTCGGGCTTGGCCTTATCTTCGATCGAGATAAAGTCGCGCATCAGACGATCGGTGCTCCGGAGCGCGGCCACCCAGGTGCTGGTCAAACCATCGCCGGGCATCGTCGAAATCACCACAATGCCGGTCGCGCCGGGGCCAATCAGATCCTTCAGGGTGTCGCGCATTTTTTCGCGCATTCCCAGGTCTTCAAGCGACTTCACGGTCTTGGTGATAATCGCAAAGTTGATCAGCACACGTTCGCCGGTTGGTGTCCCTTGCGTGAGCATGACGATGTCGTACTTTGCGCCGGAATACTCGAGCTTGAACTTCCCTTCCTGGCGGCTGCGGCGATCGGCTCCGTTAAGCTGCGCGATCCGCTTGAGCACCAGCAGCATGTTGTCGCCCATGGCGCGATTGAGCGGATCTTTGTCGTGCACTTTGGGATTAGCGTTGTGCCACACGCTGTCGATCATGTAGCGCACTGCCACCGCATCGGCGGTGAATTCGAGCAGGATCTTGTCGGCTCGATTCTCGATGGCATCGGCGATCATGAACTTCACCGGCACAAACGCCGGGATTTGCCGTGCTTCGATCACAGCGGCCTGATTCACACTTGCCAGCGGGCTGTTGGGAGTGAACTCGACGGTCGGCCCCAATTCCCACGGCTGTTTGGGAGCGGCATCTTGCCCTCCCCCTTTTTTGCCGAAGTTCTTGATCTTGCGCAGGATATGCTCGGGGGTGAAGACTTTCTGTTCGTTGGGGACCTTGGCATTACGCGTGACCACGTAGGCTGCCAGCGGCGCAACGTAAGCAATGATCGCCAGTGCATAGCCCGCCAGGAAGATCGGAATCCCGAGCGTCAGCGTGACAAACACAAGGGGAAACGTGAGGACCATGATCGGATTCCACACGTCGGGTGGCAGACCGATCCCTTCACCGATTTCAGCTAGATCGCGGCTGACCCAATCGGTCGATTTCACCCACAAGAAGAAGGGGATGACGAGCAGCACCAGCTTCCAGATGGCGAAATAGAAACCGGGACCACGCACAATGTTGTGCGAGGTGTCGGTGGTGTATTGAGGCCATGCTTCCTGAGCAACTGCAACCTCTGCTCCGGCAGCCAGAAAAACAGCTGCCAACAGCAGCAGAGCGAACAAACGCAGCATCAGATAATCCCGGGCTGAGACACATTGATTCCCTTGAGCGCCATTTTGAGGGCTTCGGGATTCGGTGCAACTTCAAAGGCGGTGGGGCGATCGATCAGGCCATCGTCGATCAACTGTTTCAAACTCATCGTAAAATCTTGCATACCGTCGGCAGCACCGATGCGAATTGCGTCGGGCAATTTACTATCGTGACTTTCGAGCACCAGCTTTTTAATCATCGGTGTGAAGGTCATGATCTCGCAGGTTGGCACGCGAGGGACACCGGGTTTAATCGACTTGAGGAGCTTCTGCGCGACGATCCCCTTCATATTAAACGCAATCGCCGAACGAATCGCTTTGTGCATCGCTTCGGGGAACAAGTCGAGAATACGACCGATCGTCGAAGGGGCGCTGGAGGCGTGAATCGTACCGAACACCAAGTGCCCTGTTTCGGCAGCATGGATGGCGGTCATAAACGTTTCTTCATCACGCATTTCGCCCACGAGCATCACGTCGGGATCTTCGCGGACCGCGTGTTTCATCGCGATTTTGAAGTCCTTCACGTCGAATCCAATTTCGCGCTGATTAATGAGCGATTTGTCTTCGGTGAAGATGAATTCGATCGGGTCTTCGAGCGTGAGGATATGGATGCGTTCGCGACGATTGATGAAGTCGAGCATCGACGCGATGGTGGTCGATTTTCCCGAACCGGTCACACCGGCGAGCAGCACCATCCCTTGATCGTAGAAGCAAAGCTTTTCGATCGCAGCGGGAAGGAACAGACCCTCGAAGTTTGGGATTTTGTTATTAATACGGCGTGCCACGAGACCCATGCAGCCGTTTTGCTGCAGCAAGTTCACGCGGAAGCGCCAGGTGGTTCCATCGACATCGCAGGAGTGCGAAAAGTCAGCACCACCTTCGTCGTCGAAAATGCGGCGGTTACGGTCGTTCATCATCGGCACGAGCAGCTTGGCCATCTCGATCCGCTCGATGTTCGGATGATTCAGCGGCCGGAGTTCGTTACGCACACGAATCATCGGCGGTCTGCCCACCTTCATGTGCAAGTCGGAGCCTTCGAACTTCACGAGCGCGCGGAAGAACTTATCGACTTCCAATTCGGTCCTGGTGACCGACATTTTGGCAATCATCTCTTCAATCGTTGGCGCTGGTCCGGCGGGAACCGGTGTGGGCGATGGTCCATGTCCCATGGAACAAATCCTCTTCTCGGGGAATCAAAAGCCGAGTTTCTATTCTAATCCAACACGCACTTCTTCAGGCAACTATTCTCGAAAACCGATCGTCGAAGAAGTCCTTATAAGCGTACAGGAATGCCGCGCCCCGCCATCACTTCCTTCGTCTGGCGGATCGTGTACTCTCCGAAGTGAAAAATGCTGGCGGCCAGAGCTGCGTCGGCCTTCCCCAGCAGCACGGCGTCGGCCAAATGCTCTGGCTTTCCAGCTCCGCCACTGGCCACGACCGGAATGCCGACCGCACTACTCACCGCCGCCGTCACTTCCAGATCGTAGCCGTCCTTCGTGCCGTCGCAATCCATGCTGGTGAGGACGATCTCCCCCGCGCCGAGTTCTTCGACACGCTGCGCCCACGCGACGGCTTCGAGCCCCGTTGGCGTTCGCCCACCATTGATATGGACTTCAAAAACGGTCGCGCCGTTCTTCACCACCCGTTTGGGGTCGATGTTGACCACGATGCACTGGCTGCCAAAGCGTTTGGCGGCTTGGCGGACAAATTCGGGGTCCTTACAAGCGGCTGAGTTGATCGAAACTTTGTCGCTGCCTGCATTTAGGAGCGCGCGGATATCTTCGAGCGTGCGAATGCCGCCACCGACGGTCAGCGGCATGAAGACCTGCTCGGCGGTGCGTCGCACCACGTCGATCATGATGTCGCGCTGTTCGTGACTGGCGGTGATGTCGAGAAAAACGAGCTCATCCGCCCCTTCTTGCTCGTACCGTGCGGCCACATCCACCGGATCGCCAGCATCGCGCAGGTTCAGAAAGTTGGTCCCCTTCACCACGCGGCCTTGGTTCACATCGAGGCACGGAATCACACGCTTGGCAAGCATCGGCAGGGCACTGTTTCTACGAAGAGCGGCAGTCGAGAAAAGAGGCAGCTAAAGATTAGCGCGACTTGCACTCTAAACCGCCCAGCGAGCCGGGTCAACGAAGGAGCAATCAGCTTCGGGGCCGCAAACCAACGAAGCCTCGGCCAGCAGGAGCCAGCAGCGACACTAAGGGAGAGGCGACGGCAGCCCCTAAAGGCCTCTTGGTTTGACCTAACTCGTTCAGGAGAATCACCAAGAGACTCTCAGGCATTTACGCAGAAACGAGTATATTTCACGCAACTAAGGACATTAAATTGCCCTAAACCATCATCAAGGGCAGCTTGCTCGCCGCGAGAAGTCGGCCGACGTTCATCGGCCGGGAACGGGGAAGCTTAAAAGAGTTCCTCGATGTACCGGCCTTCCGCCAACTGGGCCAGATCGCGGGGAACACTCGAATCGAGACGCAACTGCCCGGGGTCGAACAGCGTCCGCATGACGGTCGAGCACAGCATCGCTGGCGAAATCGGATCGCTGGCAGGTGCATCGTTTTTGGCCGTCGACGAGCCGATCACTTGCCCCAGCTTCAATCCACCGCCAGCAAAGGCGAGCGTTCCGAGCTTGGGATAATGATCGCGGCCACCATTTTTGTTGATCGTGGGAGTCCGGCCGAAATCGCCGGTAATCACCAGCAGCACATCGCGGTCGAGCCCTCGCTCGGCCAGATCGGTCAGGAAGGTATGCACGGCATGATCGAGCGGCCGGCCGAGCATCTCCATCCCGGCAGCGACACCAGGGTTATTGCCATCCGCGTGCATATCCCAGCCCGACGATTGCACGGTGACAAACCGACATCCCGACTCACACAGCCGACGAGCCAGAAGCATTTGCCGACCGAGCTGCGATGGCTGAAACGACTTCTTACCGACACGAAACTTCCGCGTGTCGTAACGCTGGATGGTCCGGGGATCTTCTTTCGAGAGATCGAAGGCGCTTTTGGCCCCGCGAACGATCAACTCGATCGCCTGCTGCTGAAACCGATCGGTCCCGAGCATCGCCCCGCTGGTATCGAGTTGGCGATCGACCCGATCGAGCTGCGCGAGCAGTTCCTGGCGATCATCGAGTCGATCGATCGGCAGCGACAGCTCCATGTTCTTCAGCATGGTGCCACCACCACTCGGATTGAACGGCGCCACCGACGATCCCAAAGCGTTAGGGGCCGCCCCTCGCTCGATCCTTCCTCGCTCGGTCCGATACTGACTATCAACCTCCTCCGAGGTGACGATGCTGTTCATCGGCAGGCCCGTTTGGGGATGCGTCGCGCCACCCAGTTTGGCCGTGGCACAGCCCATGCCATAGCCCAGCTTGGCCTCGCCCGTCGGATCGGTTCCACCCGAGAGCACATGGGCAATCGCCTTCACATGGTCGCCAATGCCGTGGCTGAACGACCGCACCACCGCCATCTGTTTCGCGACCGATGCAAGCTTCGGAAAGGTGCCGCCGAAAGTCATTCCTGGCACGGTGGTTTGCACTTCCCCCGTGATGCTCGAATAGGGCTGAGGCGCATCCATGTTCGGATTGAACGTCTCGATGTGACTGGCGCCACCTCCCAAAAACAGAACCACCACCGACTTCTTTTTGATCCACGATTTTTGAGCGATTCGCTCTTCCGCCTCGAGCAGCTGCGGCAGCATGAGCCCACCGAGAGCGAGCGTGCCAATCGAAAGGAGCTCGCGTCGCGTGGGGCTGCTGCGCCGATCGGGCCGACAAGAGTGGAGCGCACCTGCGGAACGCTGTTGGATCGATAGCACCATGGCGATCTCCAATCGGGGCAGGGATTCGTCGGGCAGGATCATGCGGAGGGAGCTGCAGGCGGGAATGCATGCAACCCGGCTGATCATATCAAAGATCGTCGATCAAACAACAGAAATTGATCGGGAATGAGCGTGCAGAGAGCGATTCTGCCGCAAGGGAAGCGAGCGATCCCTTGAAGAGGGCCCGGCGGATCGTAAGGGGAAACCGCCGCTGGAAATAGCAGAACGGTCATCGACCCTCTATCGATCAACGTCAGTCAACAAGGAACAGGCTGTAATCAAGTGTGCCACTGGGCTCTCCCCAGTGAGAACTGTCATTGGACTCTAGCTTTCAGGCAGATAGTGCCCCAAAACATCGGTTCCAGCTTCTGCACTGGCAAGCTGCCAGTGGCACCCCCAAAACACCCAGCATTCATTGCTAGTCGAAGTACCTACTCTGCCGCTAGTGAAACGCACACAATCTCTTGGTCGTTGCGGGCAATGATCGTTTTATTAGCGAAGGCGGGATGACTCCAAACCACCTTGCGACCAAACGCATCGCCGGTTGGTTCGAGAATCTTTCCGCGCGACAGTTCTTCGTATCCTTCCGGCGAGAGCTTGGCGATCACCAGTTCCCCCTTCTCGTTGAACAGGAAAAACTTCTCCCCATTCTTCACCAGGAACGCCGTTCCCGAATTCGCACGTCGGGCACCGGTTGTCGCGGCATACGATTGCCAAAGATGCTCCCCCGTTTCGAGCTTCATGCCGGTCAGCTCTCCTTCGCGGTCGACACCATACATCGTCTCCCCCACGATAATCGGCGTCGAGCAAACTGAATCGATGCCGAGCTTGTTTTCGGTGCGCCACAGTTCCGAAGGCTTGTTGCCGTCGAACTTCAGCATCACACCTTTGTCGACAATCCCTGCGGCATAAAGTAGCGAACCACTCGACCGAGGTGCCATGATCGACATCCCATAGTCGGCTGCGACAGGGACCGACCAAAGTGTTTTGCCACAATCGATCGCGAGACCGTTGATCGACTCGCTATGAAAGATCACCAGTTGGCGCTGGCCGCCGATCGTCACAATGGTGGGTGGAGCATATCCCGGCTCGCGCGCATCGAGCGCTTTCCAAAGCTCTTTGCCCGTCAGTTTGTCGAACGAAACAGCCACCGCCCCTTTTCCACCGACGAGACAGATCAGCTGATTCCCTTCGACGAGTGGATGCCCCGCGAAGCCCCACAGCGGAGCGCCGACGCTGTAATCTTTTTTCAGCTCGCGCGACCAAACGAGCTTGCCCGTGGCCAGTTCGAGGCAGCACAGATTCCCCTCGGCTCCAAGCGTGTAGACCAGTTTGCCATCGATCGTCGGTGTGCAGCGAGGTCCACAGGGATAGGAGATCTTGTACGTCGTGGGATACTCGAACTTCCACAGCTCCTTGCCACTGGCAGCATCGAGACAGAGGACGCGCTCCGTTCCTTGTAGGTCGTTGCGAGTCTGCGGATCGTTGGTGAATTCTCCCTGCGTCACAAAATCGGTGACGACAACGCGACCTTGCGAAACAGCAGGTCCCGCATAGCCACCAGCGATTTTCGCGCGCCATAGCACCTTCGGACCTTCAGCAGGAAACTTGTCGAGGGTTCCCGTTTCATTCCAGACCCCATCGCGACGCACTCCCATCCACTGCGGCCAATCTTCGGCGAGGAGCGGAGACGTGAAGGTGATACAAACGAGCGACAAACTGGCGACAAGCAAGCGGATATTCATACAACTACCTTGGACGATAAACAGAGGCGAAAAAGCGAGGGCAAAGAACATCAATCGAAACGATAAATCGCTGTCGGGAACTAAGAGGCGGTGAAACCACCATCGACGAAGAGTGTGGTGCCGGTCACAAAACCAGCGCCATCGGAGGCGAGCCACAGCACAGCGGAAGCAATCTCATCGGGGTGCCCCATCCGTCCCATCGGATGCATGGACAAAATCATTTGCCGTGTCGCATCGTCGCTGGCAAAGCGGTTGATCATGTCGGTTTCAATCGCCCCCGGAGCCACAGCGTTCACACGGATCCCTTGTTTGGCATACTCAAGCGCCGCCGTCTTCGTAAAGCCGATCACCGCATGCTTGGTGGCGGTGTAGACCCCGTTGTAAGAAAACCCAATCACCCCCGCGACCGACGTGGTGTTGATGATCGAGCCTTTCCCCTGGATCAGCATTTGCTTGATCTCGGCCTGCATCGAGAGCCACAGTCCCTTCACATTCACCCCGAAGCCACGATCGTAAGTCGATTCGGCCTGCAGATGAAACGGAGCAACTGGGTCTTCGACGCCGGCGTTATTGAAAGCGATATCGACCGCACCAAACTTGGCGACAGTGGCGCTGACCATTTTCTCGACATCGGCGGCGACTTGGACGTCCCCCTGAATGAAGAGCGCCTTGGCGCCGACCGCTTCGACTTGTCGAACAGTCTCGGCTCCTTCGGCTTCGCGTCGACCGGTCACGACCACTGCCGCTCCCTCTTTGCCGAAGGCGACAGCGGTGCTGCGACCGATTCCAGACGTTCCACCAGTGATTAGGACAACCTTGCCATCGAAACTGCCCATCATTCACGTCACTTTCTTCGAGGTACGACGTTTGGAAATCTACTGCAATCGTTATCGGTAACGGAGTTGCTGGGCAATGTTAGCGCGAGAGTCAACTATTCGGCACGGTTCGGCCAAATCTCACCTCACACCAGCCACGCTCTCGGCCAGCCTCAGGCACATCCCATGCCCTTCACTTGGGCCGCTTTTCGCTTCGTCTTTCCTGTCTGGAAGTGCTTGTGGGGACTTCACTTCCCGATCTTACGTTCTGGAATCTCCTCCACCCTTAGAGCCTCTTTGCTCAGCGAAGATTCAATGAATTTTGCTTCTCGTCCCAACGCTCGATCACTTTTGCGAAGCCACAGGACAGGTTTTTCATGTCCGAGTTAGAGGATGCGTTCTGGCAGTCGCTTGCTACCCTGCTGAACCAGGTCGATGCATAGTTGACCATTGCGCCAACTATTCGGGCTTCCCAACCTTACGACGTTTGACTTTCTGAGGGGCCCCCAGCAGGTTCATGACGGCGGGCAAGAGACTTTTCAGAAGCCCCGGATCGTTGTGAATGCGGGCTTGGGCCAAGATCCCTTCGAACAAGGCTGTCAGGAGCCGGGCCTGTCGCGCGATGTTCTGTTTAGGGAGTTCTCCCGCAGCGATGGCATCGCGAATGGCGGCAGCCAAGTAGTGTTCGTAGGTCGCAAAAATCGTTTGGATGCAGGTGGAGAGTTTCTTTTCCTGCGGAATCACTTCGCAGCTGATGCTGCCAATCGGACAGCCGAGGAGCTGTCCTGTCGTCTTATGCAGGGCCATCTGCTGTCGCGTGATGTGCTGGAAAAAGTGGGTAAGTCGCGTAAGCGGGGCGGTTGTGCAAGAGAAGATGCGATCGAGTTCCGCCCGGAAGCTGGCGAAATCCTCTTCGAGGGCCGCTGTCACAACCGCTTCTTTTGTCGGAAAGAAGTGGTAGAAACTTCCCTTACGCACCCCAGCGGCGTCGCAGATTTCCTCGATGGTGACAGCCGCATAGCCGCGTTGCCACACGAGCCTGAGCGCGCTGGCGAGCAATTTTTCGCGGGTATCGCTGACTCGTCCCATGATGGAATTGGCACTCGCGGATTTCGCGGCAATATCGCTCGACCTGGAGCCTGATGGTTGAAGTGTACCCGAGTCGGCTCGCGAGTGAATAGCAGCAGCGAGGGTGCTAGCGAACGTAACATCCCTGCCCGATAGGCGTTAGACTAGGGGCGGTTTGGACTTGTGACGTATCCACTGTTGCCCTAAGGTGCGACCTAAGTTGGCAGGGTTGCCGACGTTTGTCATGGGGACCGAAAACCTCGAGTGACCGACAGAGGATAGGGATGTCTGAAAGCAAACCGATGGGCGTGCCACGACCTCATTTCCGCAGCACGATGGCTGGCGGGATGGCGGGGAACATGTCGGAGAATGCAGCACCAAACGACAGCTTGGATGTCGCCATCTTGCGCACGAGCCAGTGGCTGAAAGAGCGCCAACATGCCGATGGCTATTGGTGCGCCGAGCTCGAAGGGGACACGATCCTCGAAAGCGAATACATTCTGCTGCTCGCTTGGCTCGGCAAAGAAAACAGCACGATCGCCCGCAAGTGCGCGGCATATTTGGTCGAGCAACAGTTGCCCGCAGGTGGCTGGGCGATGTATCCCGGCGGCAAACTCGAGATCAGCGGCAGCGTGAAGGCTTACTTTGCGCTGAAGATCACCGGACACGATCCGCAAGCCGAATACATGCAGCGTGCCGTGCGCGCGATTCGAGCTGCTGGTGGTGCCGACGCGGTGAACAGCTTCACGCGATTCTACCTCGCGCTGCTGGGTCAAATTTCGTACGACAACTGTCCTGCAGTTCCCCCGGAGCTGGTGCTGCTCCCCGAATGGTTCCCCATCAATTTGTCGAAAATGAGTGCCTGGTCGCGGACCATTGTGGTCCCTCTGGCGATCATGTGGGCTCATCGTCCGGCTCGCAAACTGCCCGACGAAATGGGGATCAAAGAGCTGATGCTCGAGCATCCCGAAAACTGGAAACAAACCAAGTGTCCGGGGCTGGAGAACGAAAAGGGTTGGCTCTCGTGGGAGAGATTTTTTCAGACCTGCGATGCCACCATCAAGGGACTCGAGCAGCGCAAGTGGCGGCCGCTGCGCCGACGCGCGCTCGAAGCGGCCAGCAGCTGGATGCGAACCCGCTTTGCCCATAGCGATGGACTCGGCGCAATCTTTCCACCGATCGTCTGGAGCATCGTGGCGCTCAAGTGCCTCGGCTATAGCGATCACTCGGCCGAACTGATTTACAACTTCGATCAGCTGAAGGGTTTGACGATCGAAGAGGAGACCACCGCGCGACTACAGCCTTGCTTATCCCCTGTTTGGGACACCGCAATCACGCTGCGCAGCCTCGCTGCCGCAGGGATGGCGGTCGACGCGCCGGAAGCTTCGTCGGCCATGCGTTGGCTACTGTCGAAGGAAGTGACCCGCAAGGGAGACTGGGCTTCGAACTGCGACAGCCCGCCTGGCGGCTGGTTCTTCGAGCATCACAACGAGTTCTATCCTGATATCGACGACAGCGTGATGGTGCTAATTGCGATGCAAGAGATGGCCAGCTTGAGCGGCTGTCCGCTCGAACGTCGCCCGCTCGACCGGATTGGCGATACCTCGATTTTGCCTCGGATTACCCAGCAAACCTCGGCAGGTTTCGATCATTCGCCCCGTTGGCGATGGATGCGATCGGCCGGGGAACGAGCACTGCGATGGGTGCTTGCGATGCAGAACCGGGACGGAGGCTGGGGCGCTTTCGACAAAGATAATGACAGCGAATTCCTGTGCCGCATTCCGTTTGCCGATCACAACGCGATGATCGATCCGAGTACTCCCGATCTCACTGGACGTGTGCTCGAAGCGCTCGCGATGTGGAACATTCCGCAGTCGCATCCCGCGGTGCAACGCGCGATTCTTTATTGCCGCAAGACACAGCTCGCCGACGGGAGCTGGTTCGGTCGCTGGGGTGTGAACTACATCTACGGGACATGGCAAACTTTGGTGGGACTCGCTGGCATCGGCGTTCCGACAACCGAGCCGATCATTCAGCGCGGCGCAAATTGGCTCCTCGCCCATCAGCAAGCCTCAGGAGCTTGGGGAGAGTCGTGCGACACGTATGAAGATCCCTCACTCGCAGGTCAAGGGAACCCCACGGCATCGCAAACAGCGTGGGCGATTCTGGGACTTTTGGCAGCAGGACTGGTCGACCATCCTGCGGTTGCGCGGGGTGTGAACTGGCTGGTGCAGCAGCAACAGCCCGACGGAAGTTGGCTCGAAAACGAGTTCACCGGAACCGGTTTCCCACGCGTTTTCTATCTCAAGTATCACTACTATCCGATTTACTTCCCGCTGTTGGCGCTCGGGCAATATCGTGCTGCCAAATCGCGCGGAACAGCGCCACGATCGACTGCATCGCTAAGTGGAACCGAGCGACCAGCAGCCGCTTCGCGGGCAGGCTCGCTCGTTCGATAAATTGCCTTACTCGATTCACGCAGACTCCTCGATCACGTCCGATTTCATTTGCTGGAAAGTGTTAGCCCGATGTCTGGACCTTGGACGCAAGCCTATACGATCGCCACGTATGTGATGGGAAAAAAGCTGCGTGGCGTGAAACGCTATCCACTGATTCTGATGCTCGAGCCTTTGCTGCGTTGCAATCTGGCCTGCGCCGGATGCGGCAAGATTCAGCATCCCGCCGAAGTGCTGCGACGACAGCTCACCCCCGAGCAGTGCTTTCACGCTGCTGAAGAATGCGGCGCACCAGTGGTTTCGATTCCGGGTGGCGAGCCTCTGCTGCATCCCCAGATCGGCGAGATTGTCGCCGGACTTGTCGCGCGAAAAAAATATGTCTACCTCTGCACCAACGCCATCAAATTGATCGATTCGCTCGACAAGTTTAAGCCGTCGAAGTACCTCGCTTTCTCGGTCCATCTCGACGGGCCGCGCGAGGAACATGATGCCGCTGTTTGCCGCGAAGGGATCTACGACATTGCCATCGCTGCGATCAAAGAAGCTCGCGCGCGAGGGTTTCGCGTCACTACGAATAGCACTCTCTTCGCTGGCGCTGATGTGGCGCGGATGCGCGACTTCTTCGACACGCTGATGCAACTCGGTGTCGAAGGGATGATGATCTCCCCCGGTTATAGCTACGAAAAAGCACCCGATCAGTCGCACTTCCTGCGGCGCGAGGAGACCAAGGGACTGTTTCGCACCCTCCTTTCCGGCGCGAAACGATCGTGGCGATTCAATCAAACGCCGCTGTTCCTCGAGTTCCTCGCGGGTCGATTCGATCTCGAATGCACACCTTGGGGGAGCCCCACTTACAACGTCTTCGGCTGGCAGAAGCCTTGCTACCTGCTCGACGAGGGGCATGTGGCGACGTTCAAAGAACTGATGGAGCACACCGCCTGGGACCGCTATGGGGTGAAGAGTGGCAACCCCAAATGCAAGGATTGCATGGTGCATTGCGGCTACGAACCATCCGCCGTTTTGGCCACGTTTGGCAGCATTCGAGGGCTGTGGCGCACGATGGTGCGCATGCTGGTGGGCCATCCCAACGATGGGCACGGAGCAGCAGCACCGGCCGGGCAGAAGCTGGTTCCTCAGCCTCATTTTTCATCCCCCAAGCAGCTCCTTTCGATTGAAAATGGTGTCGGAGTCGGTTCGACTAGAGAGAAGGCAGGATCTACCAGCGGCCAGAGTTCGTAAGTTCGCTGCTGGCCCTGGGGCCACCACTCAGCAAGCACCATGCGAACGCTGAGGGATCGTACGCGTAAGAAAGTCGGTTTGATGCTGCTCCGGTATTTGCTCGAGAACTACCTGCGTGATGTTGCATCGCAGCAGGTGGCCAGCGCCATGGGAAACACTCCTAGCGACTCTGGCAGCGACAATCCGCCACAGCCGGAGAGCGAACCTGCGGAGCCGGCACCTGCTCTGCCATGCGATGTGGCGATGCTCTTTGCGCTCGACATGGAGTGCCAAGATCTGACCGATCAACTGAAGCAGCGCGAATCGGTTTCGATCGACCATTTTCGCGAGCATGCGGGGAAGCTGCTCGAGCGCGAAGTGGTGATCATCGAAACCGGCGCAGGACCCAAACTAGCACGCGCTGCGGCGATGAGTGTGATTGAATACCACCGACCGAAGTGGGTCATCTCGGCCGGGTTCGCGGGAGGCCTTGATCCAGCGGTTCGTCAGGGAGATATCATCCTGGCCGATCACGTGATGACTCCCGAGAGCGAGAAGCTGTCGCTCGGCATGAAGCCCCCTTCGCCGCTCCCGGCTGGCATGCATGTCGGGACGTTGCTCTCGAGCGACCGCGTGCTGTTTTCCCCGAAGGAAAAGAAAGCTGCGTTCGAAACGTTTGGGGCCGTTGCCTGCGACATGGAAACCTTTGCGGTCGCGGAAGTTTGTGCCCGCATGAAGACCCATCTGATCAGCGTGCGTGTGATCACCGATGGTGCGGGGGATGAACTTCCACCCGAAGTGGCGAGGCTGCTCGGTCAGCCTACCTTTGCGGGAAAACTCGGCGCAGCAGCCGCTGCGATCTTGAAGCGTCCCAGCAGCGCCACTGATATGTGGAAGCTGCGCCAAGATGCCACCAAGCGAGGCTCGCAGCTCGCTAAATTCCTGCTCGGCCTGTTGCCGCAGTTGCCGTAACCAGCCGCTGCGACTTCTCACTACTGGCCTGCGCGATTACTCGTAGTGCAGAGCTTCAACCACGTTCACTTGTGTGGCCCGGTGCGCTGGAATCCACGAAGCGACAAGGATGATCGCTAGCGAGCCGACGAGCGTGGTGAGGAGCATCGTCGGATGCAGGTTGAACTCCACGGGATGTCCGAAGACGGGCATCATCGACATGTTCATGACGTAGGCTGAGAGAACCCCCACGACGATCCCGGGTGGAATCCCTACGCCTCCCATGATGAGCGCTTGCGCGATGATCGTTTTGCGAACTTGATTGCAGGTCATCGCCACGATTCGCAAGAGCCCCAGTTCGCGCGTCTGTTCGAGCACGTTCATCGTCAGCGTATTCACGACACCAAACGCGGCGACGACAAATCCGAGGAGTACAAGGGCCCAAAGACAGCCGTCGATGCCACCGACAATCGTGTCGATCCGATTGCCAATCGCCGCATGCGAATGGAGCAGTACATCGTATTTTTTGCAGAGGGCCTGCAGTTCTGCTTTGAGAGGTTCGAGCTGGGCGGGCTCAGCCTGAATCACGTAGGCATCCACCCCTTCCACGCCGAGTGTACGATGGGCCACATCGCGCTGCATCAGCACCACCATGCCACCGGCCGAGTATTCGTTGACCAGTGCAGCGACCCGAAATTGCTGCGGGCCATTGAGCGTTTCGAGCGTCATGATGCTGCCAGCTGTGAGATTCATGCGCTGTGCCAGCACCGAGCTGACCGCGATTTCGCCGTCGTGCAGTTGCTTTACAAACGTGCTGCGGTCCCCCGATACCAAGTCGATGTTTGGCTTGTCGATATCGTCGTACTGTCGGGTCACCACAATCGGATTGAATTCACCAGCACGGCATTCGACAAACGCCACACGGTCGAGGTGCTTAATCGCGGGGATGTTTTGCAGTTCGTCACCCAGAGCATCGGGCAAGTCGGGGGAGAGACCAGTTCCCATGTCGGGCATCAGTGCGCGAATGAAGTAGTCGCCAACAATCGCTTGCTTCGACCAGTCGCGTACATCTTTCACGTTATCGAGGATGGAGTTGGCCATCCCCACACCGGTGCTACCGGCGACAAACAGCACACCGATCGTGAGGGTCGAACGTCCCCGGTGGCGAAGCACCTGACGCAGTGCCAGTTCCGCTTCTACACGCATGAAAGGACGCAGCATCAACACCACCATTCGTGCGAGCGGCACGAGCACCAGCGGAATCATCAGCACGAGGCCGAGTTGCAAACCGACCGCCGAAAAAGTGCCGTATTCGAGCGGCAGTTTGCCGAGAATCACCGCCATCGAAACACCGCCACTCACCACGGCCAAAAGGAAACCGAAAATCATCGACCAGATGGGGAAACCTTCCGTATCTTCCTTCGAAACGCGGCTGAGCCCTTCCAGAGCCGAGACCTTACCGGCCCGCCAAGCAGGCAGGAACGCACCGATCAGCGACATGCCGAGCCCAAAAGCCGAGGCAATGATGTACGGCTGAATCTTGAACTCTGTGGGGGGTGGTGTGAACTCCAAGACGCGGGCGAGCGTTTGATTCACCACCTGTGCGCCGAGATAGCCTGCCGCCAAGCCGATGATTGTTCCGACAAGGCCGAGCAATAAACTTTCCACCAGGATGGCGGTCATCAGCTGCGAGCCGGTGGCTCCCACGGCACGCATGATCGCCATGTGACGGCGACGTTCCCCCACATTCATCATGAACGTGTTGAGGATGATGAAGGCCGAGAGGAGCAGCGAAAAGGCGCTGGCAAGCCTGAGCCCTTGCTCGCTCGACATCAACGTCTCTTGCATGAGCTGGGTGTTGGTGACGGGAGGTCGGCAGTAGACCCCTTTGCGATCGGCCAGGGCGAGCTCAATACGGGACTGCACTTCTTTTTGGTCGACCCCTTCGCGAAGTGCGATCTGCACGGCATCGATCAGGTCTTTGCGTCCGCGTGGATTGAAGCGCGTTTGGGCGCGACCGATCGTCATGCAAGCGACAGCCGAGGCTTGCAGCGAACTGCTTCCTTGCGGCTTCACGAGTCCCACCACGGTGACCGGCTTGAGGACCATGCTGACGATTTTTACCGAATCGCCAACGTTGATGCCCATGTCTTGTGCGAAGTCGTACTCGAGGACGATCTCGTCACCAAATTCCACCTGACGACCTTCGACGATTCGAAAATCGCGAATCGCGTTATCAATCTTGGGGTCGATCCCCAGCACTTCAAGGCGCGCTTGTTTTTCGCCATAAGTGAGGCGCGTGGGACGCTTGAGGAGCGGCACAGCGGCCGAGACACCGTCGACGGCGGCAACTTTCGCCAGCACATCTTGCGAGAAGCCTGCTCCCCCTTCACCGCGCACTTCGAGTGCGGTGCGACCATTCACGGTCGCAAACATCTCGGCATAAGCGCGGCGGGTGGTGCTGGTGACCAGCGAAACAGCCACCACAGCAGCAACACCAATCACGATGCTCAGCACCGTGAGGATCGTGCGACCAGGGCGCTGCTGCATGGCGCGAACGGTGTAGCGGCGTAAGCTCATTTGCGGCGTGCCTCGACATAGCGCGGAGCACTCGTCACAGGTACGACTGCGGGTGATTTATCACGATGCACTTCTTCGCGCTCGACATTGCCATCGAGCAGGTGCACCACGCGATCGGCCATCAGAGCGACGCCCGGATCGTGTGTCACCATGATGATCGTTTGCTGATGCTCGTCGACCAGTTCGCGAAGCATCGCCGTCACACGTTTGCTGTTGGCTGTGTCGAGGTTGCCGGTCGGTTCATCGGCCAGCAGAATGGCAGGACGAATCGCCAGAGCGCGAGCAATCGCCACGCGCTGCTGTTCACCACCCGACAGCTTGCCGGGGATATGAGATTTGCGACCCGCCATGCCAACGAGTTCCAGCACTTCACCGGCTCGGCGTTTGGCTTCGGCGGCAGAAACGCCGTCGAGTTCCATCGGCAGAGCCACATTTTCCTCAGCGGTGAGGATGGGCAATAAGTTGAACGATTGAAAGATGAAGCCGATTCGCTGTCGCCGCATCAGGGTCCGCTCGTCGTCGGACATCGTTGCCAGATCTTTCCCCTCGAGCAGCACTTGGCCCGAGGTCGGCACATCAACGCCACCCAAGAGGGTCAGGAGCGTGCTTTTGCCGCTACCACTGCGCCCCATGATGGCTAGCATTTCGCCGGGACGAACGCCGACATCCACTCCCTTAAGTGCCTCGACCTGGGTTTCCCCTTCGCCAAACGCTTTACGCACCTGGCGTGTTTCCAAGACATACATGTCAGCTACTTCCCGCTAAAATTGCTTCGGCACATCGCTCGATACGTCCATGCGCGGCGAGGGACATCTACAGTTATCGACCATTGGCCGACTTTTGAAAAGGCAGCCCCATGACGATGCTGTAATTCAGCGCCGTGAAGTCAGCAGGCCGCTAGCTCCCAAAACAGCCCTGAAAGTCCGTGCATTTCACCCCTTTTACGCAATTCGCCGGAACTACGCGATGAGTGACTTACTCCACGGTTTTTGGGCACCTGTCACGCTCCCTATTCAGTGGGGCGATCAGGACGCGTTTGGGCACGTCAACAACGTGGTCTATCTCCGCTGGCTCGAAACCGCGCGGATCGTTTACCTCGATGCTGTGGGACTCGGTCATCATGCTGCCGAGGCAACGAGTGCCGAGCGCGCGAGCGCCACTGCTGCTGTCGGCCCGATTCTGGCAAGTGTTACCTGCGATTTTCTCCGCCAGCTGCACTACGGCGACGAAGTGACGATCGCCAGCCGCACCACCAAAATCGGCAACACCAGCCTGACCCTCGAGCATCTCGTGGCGAGTCGCGACCTGGGTTGTATCGTCGCGCGGGGGATCAGCGTCTGTGTTGCTTTCGACTACACCTCGCAAACCAAAGTGACGATCCCAGATGCAGTCCGGCAAAAGATCGCAGCGCTCGAAGGGAACCCGATTTGACGCTCTCCATCGCTGCAACAGCGCAACGAAAAAACGTGTGACACGCAGCCGAGGCTACCCATCACACGTTTCGTGGTTTCAGCGTTTCAGCGATCACAGTTTTAGTGAGCGACAATTAATGAGCGGCTGTCACAGGCCCTTTCATCTGGGCTTCTGTCTTCGGCGGATGGAAGAAGAGCAGCAGCAAGACCGCCGCGATCAGGGCAGCTCCCGACGGGTAGAGCAAGATGCTGCTGTACTTGATGTCGACAACTTCCACGCCATCCACCAGGGTCTTGGTGGTGTACATGTTCTGAATGAACGGCCAGAGATAGCGTGCCACAATTGGGCCCATACCGAGGATCAAGAAGTTAAACAAACCTTGAGCACTCGTGCGGGCATCCTTGGGGAACACTTCATCGACCAGGATGTACAGCGTCGCGAAAAAGAAGGCATAGCAGACGCCGTGCAGCACGTTCGCCGCGACAGCGACAATCGGATTTGGGACGAGAGCAAACACGGCAAATCGAACCGTGTGCCCCAAGATGCCGAGGATCATCGTATAGCGCCAGCCAAAACGTTTGAGCACCAGCCCCAGGAAAGCCATGGTGCCGATTTCGGCAAGTTGTCCCACGCTCATCGCGGGCTGAATCCACTGCGAAGGAACACCCACTTTGCCGAGGTAAGCAAAGGCGTAGAAGAAGTAGCCGTCGTGCACCGTAGCATCGATGAAAGTCACGATGAACAGCACGAGCAAGAAGGGATACTTGAGGAGTTTCACAGCGTCGAGAAACGCCAGCGAACCTTCGCCGAGCTTGGCCGGTTTTGGCGGTGTGTGTGGCAGCATGAGGCTGAAGCCAGCCAGCGCGAGCGAGGCAATGCCCGAGGTAATGAAGGCCCAGCTCTTCCCTTGGTTGAGTGCCTGCCCTTCGAGCGAGGTCCCCAGAGCGTTGCCAAGCCATTCCACAAAACCAGACGACTGGGCAGCGTTGATTTTCGCCCAGTCGGCGAGAATGAAAATGAAGGGCCAGCTGGCAGCAATCCAGCCGATGGTGCCCCACAAGCGGACGCGACCGAAGTCGTTTTGGGCATCTTGGATGTTGGCAAAAGCGATCGTGTTGGTCACCGAGATTGTCGGCACATAGACCAGGCAGTGAATCGCCATGCAGATGAAGTAGGGCCAGTAGCTGGGCTTCGAGGGGACTTCTGCTTGGAAATGATTCCAGGCCATCAGACCGAAGGCGAGCATCGTAACGCCACCAATCAAGTGACTCGCTGCGAGGAACTTCTCGGCGGCAAAGTTACGATCGGCAAACTGATTCGAGAAGAACATGGCGAGAATCGCCGACAGCGGGAACATGATGTTCAGGCCGAACTGCTCCCACTCGGTGAACTCGAGACCACCCCCACCAAAGTAACCAAAGCTCGAAGGTAGCCACGCTCCCCAGATAAAAAACTGGAGGAACATCATCACCGACAACTTGCTGCGAATCGACATCATGGTGCGTTACAAACCCAGAAGCGAGGGAAGAAGTGTGGCTGCGGCAAGCAGCCGGCGAACTACCAAGGCGGGAGAGCTCCAGACGCGGAAACGCGAATTCTAATCGCACACCTGGGCGACGAACAGCTATTTTCCACAAGGTTTTCGCGCTTCTGGGGGTTCTGGACCCGATCTTGGCCACCCCTACTGGCTAGGCATGGCAAACTCGATGATCGGGCGAAAATTTGCGGCGCGACTATTCCCCTCGCAAAGCCGACAGCAGCGGGGCTCGCAGGGTGAGCCGGGCAGCAAACGCCCCGGCACTTGCGCCAACCAGAGCCACCACGGCGAGCATCAGCGCGAGGTCGCGAAGGGGGACTTTGGCCTCTCCAGCCAGCAGCGGCGGCAGAACCACGAACAGAGCGGCGAGCACCCCCAGGCCAAGTCCTAAGGCTAAGAGCAGCAGCGATTCGAGCATCAGCATCGACCGCAAACGAGCATTCGAAAAGCCAGTCGCTCGAAGCAGCGCGAGTTCCTTGCGTCGCTCGAGGGCACTGCGGAGCTGAACAGCCGCCAGGCCGAGTGTGCCGAGCAAGAGCCCCAATCCGCCGAGGCTCTGAAAGGTGGTGATGTAGGTGTTTTGCACGGCGAGTAAGTCGGCGAGCCTGGCTCGCGCATCGGTGCAGTCGAACCCTTCGTCCCCCAGACGTGTTTCGAGAATCTGCGTGACCTGCTCCTCGGAGGCGCCGTCGGGTCGGACCAAAAACATCGAGTAGCCACTGACCTGCGGAAAGAGACGCTCGAAGTCACGCTCTCCCACGAGCAAGCTCCCTTGCAAGACACTCCCTGCCAAAAGTCCAGCCACTTCGAACTCGACGGTGGGGCCCCCTTCATACTCGACCTTAAATCGCTCGCCGACACCTCGGTAGAGTCGCAGGCTATACATCGCCGTGTTTTTGTCGACGATCACGCGCACAGGTCCTTCTCCGGCGGCGCTAGTGTCGAGCACATGCCACGGATTTTTCTTCTCAGCATCGGTGGTCGCAGCAGAACCGGCGAAAGCAAAATGAGGAACCTCGGGGTTGTCGAAGTAGTCGATCATCGCGGGCGTGACGCCGAGGACTTGCGGCTGACTAGGGCGGTAGAGATTGCGGCAACTAGCGTCGTCTCCGGCTTTCACGCGGAGCGAAAGAATGGTGGTTTGGGCCAGCTTTTCAGCATCGTCGGCCAGCAGTTCCTTCCGACCTGCGGTCGTTCCTAGATTGCCGATGATCGCCTGCGACGATTCAGCCAGCAGATCAAATCCGCCGATCCCTTCGACGGTTGGTGCTAGACGAAACGACGAGACGGCGATGATGAGAAACGATGCCGACGCCATGAGTGCAATGGTGGTGATACTTCGGCCGACATTGCGCGACGCGCTGCGCCACGCCATTGTGAGGAGCACATTGCCGCCGAGGTTGGTGGGGGAGGAACCGATGGCCCGCAAGCGATTGGTGACGAGCAGAATCGTGGCAGTCAGAATCGCTGCACCACCGGTCAAGAGTGCTCCGGCCTGAGCTTCGCCACCGAGCGTCGCTGCAGCACCGAGCGAAGCTGCTGCGAGGACGAGCAGCACGAGCGCAATCAGCTTGAGCGTGAAACTTTGTTTGCTCGACTTAGCAGCGGTAATAGGGGGAGTCGCTTCACCCGCCAGGAGCGATCGGAGCGAAACGCGGCGCAGCATCCGCAGGCTGATTGCCATCGTCACAAGCGCAATGACGAGCGATGCCACGGCCCCACCGATAAGCGCGGTGGGCGTGATGTAGAGCGTGAGATCGGGGGACGACACAGCGCCACTCCACCAACTTTTAAGCCCGGCCAGCATCGCCGCCGCATAGCCAACTCCCAGAAAAACACCGAGCACGCTGCCAAACGCCGCGAGCAGTGCCCCTTCGGCCAGCAGCGAGCGAGCTGCCTTGCCTTGTGTCCAGCCCATCGCCATCAGTAGCCCGAGATTGGCAGCGCGTTGCTGCGTTACGAGTTGAAACAGGAGCCAGACTAACAGCAGCGCTGAACCGATGATGAACATGCTGAGTGCCAGGAACAGCACATCAAACGGTGTGGTTCCCGATGAGGCAGCGAGGCTTTGTCGCTTGATGCTTTGCAGTACGAGCCCGAGTGAGAGACCGTTTGCTTTTCGCGCTGCAAGCAGTTCAGCAGCGAGCTTTTCGGCGGTGACGTCGGGTGACTTCGCGATGCGAATGCTAGTTGCTTTTCCAAACCGGCTGCCCCAAATCTTTTGGCCAGCCGCGAGGGAGATAAACGCTTTGGGTGTGGTCCGATGATTTTCCCAGTACTCATCGTCCTGCGTACGAATTCGGTTGTAGTCGAACGGAAAGGGTGCGTCCCAGTCGGAAATCGACGCCTGATCGGTGATCCCTTTGACCACTGGTGTCAGATTTGGATCGTTCGCCGTGGTGGGTCGTTGATCGTAGATCGCATCGCGCCGACGCTGAAACGGGGACTTCGGTTCGGTGATCGGAATGATGGCCGCGAGCTTGAACTCTGTCGATGCCTCTTCTTCCGTACCGTGAGTCGACTCGGGCCGGAAATAAGTGACACGGACCCGGTCGCCGATCTGCAGCTGCTGATCCTCAGCCGCCCAGCTGTTCACGGCGATCTCATCATCGGCGAGCTGGGTGACTGGCTTACCCGCGCTATCCACGAGCTCGATTCCCGCCGCAGGATCGAGAGCGGTGATCGTCGAGTAAGGGATCCCTTTTAACTCCGGCTTCGCGCCCGGCGCTGCGGGAGTCGGAGCGGAATTGCCGGTCGCTTCGTTTGGTACCTTCTCGATGTTGTTGGCTAGATAGGTGAGGACTGTTTGCGACTTCTGCTTCGCAAAGACTTCGGTGGCGAGTTGCTCGGTTTCAGCCGAGAGCATCATTCGCTCGCTCGAGAGGCTAAAGTAGTCGAAGACGTTTTTCCCCTCGGCTGTTGGATCGGGCTGTTTCACTTCCGTGAGGTTGAGTCCCAGATCTTCGAGCTTCGGAGCCAGCGCCTCGCGCAGCTGATTGCTCACCGCTTCCGTCGGCGGAATTTCGGCGTTTTGGCCAGCGATCAGTACGGCATTCGCTTTGCCTTGCATCTCGAGGGCTGAAGCGAGCTGCGACCGCGAAAGGTAGGCCACTGCTGGTGAAAACTGCGAAGGCTCGAGGCCAAAGCGTCCCAAACTTTCGGCGGGGATGATCGCCACAAGCTTCAGCTCGGCGAGAGTCGTGATGCGATCTTCTTTCCGGCCCAGCGGACTATCAGCGGGGACTTCTGTCACCTTACCAAGCCGCAGCAGAAGTGTGTCGCCAACCTCGGCGCCGAGCTGACTAGCCAGTGTTTGGTTGATGGCGATTTCGTTTTCCGACGGGGACTTACTCGGCTTAATCGCGGCGCTGCCAAGGCTCCAGAACTCCTCGTCGATGCCGAGCGCGAGGACCCCACCACTGCGGCTGACACGTCCATCGTCGAGTTTCTTTTCGAGCGACGTTGACGGAAGCAGTACGACCGGAATGGCAGCCGTGTAGTGAGACTCGAAAACGGGTAGCTCGCGAATTTCAGTGGCAAGTTCTTCGCGAAAAAAGAAGTCGCTGATGAGCAGTTCGTCGATCTTGCCGAGGCGATCGAGGGTCAGATGGCGCAGCGTTCCGCGCACGCTATCTCCCACCAGAAGTGCGCCGACAAGAACCGCAGCCGCTGCTGCTACGCCGAGTGCGACGGCCGATTGCGGCCGGATATGAAAGCGAAGACTCTGCAGGACTAGTTTCCAGAACGACATGCTAGTTACTCATTCTGCTGGTCAGAGCATTTCAGGAGGTGCGAGCCGCCGGGGGCGCTGCGGTCGACACGCATTAGCTGCGCGGCTCGAGTAGTCCGCTGTTCATCTCGTAACGTTTTTGGGCAATCGCGGCGAGTTCTTTACTGTGCGTCACGATGAGCAAAATGGCATTCTCTTGCGTATGAATCTCGCCCAAGAGCTGGGCCACTTCGGTGGCTGTTTTCTGGTCGAGATTGCCTGTCGGTTCATCGGCCAGCAGCAGTTTGGGCTTCATCAGTAGAGCGCGAGCAATGCCGCAGCGCTGCCGCTCGCCACCCGAGAGTTCTGCGGGGCGATGATCGAGTCGCGCGGCGAGTCCCACGCGCGTGAGGAGCTGTCGCGCGCGCTCGATCATGGCAGGTGTCGGCGCGGTTTCGGCCATGGCGGGGATAAGTACGTTTTCAAGGACCGTCAGCTGCGGGAGCAAATGATGATCTTGAAACACGAAGCCGACATTATGATTGCGGAAGTGGGCCAGTTTATCGGGAGCCAATGTGTGGGGATTTTCACCATCAAGATCAATCGTGCCACTGGTGGGTGCATCGAGCCCGCCGATGAGATGCAAGAGTGTGCTCTTGCCGCTGCCACTGGGGCCGATGATCGCGGCACTTTCTCCCGAGCGAATCTCGAGTGAGACATCGCGGAGCACCACCAGCGGCTCGCTGCGTGTCGGAAACGATTTGCTCAGATGCGTCGCCACAAGCTTAGCCATGTTGCGCGGTACTTTCGTAGGGAGATGTCGCGCGCTGGTGCGCTACTTTGCCAGGAGTGCGAGGCAACCAAGACCATAGAAACTATATTCCACGTCGGAGCCGGTGTCCCAGTGGGCGCCACTGAAGCCACCTTCATCGTGAGCCAGACTGAGCGCGAACGACTGCACGGCGCGTGTGTCGACGGCGTTTGCGCCACCGAGATCTTGCAGCGTGAGCAGGGTTGTGAAAGTGCTGAGCAAATCGGCGATCGGGATGCGTGTATTCGCGCGAAAGCCACCCTCGTCGGTTTGCATTTCGAGCAGATAGTCGATGGTCGGTTCCGCCAGGTCCGGGGTGAGTGCGCCGAGGATTTGCAGGGCACCAATCGCCGCAGCCGTTGGATTCACACCAGCTCGTTTACTCGCTTTGATCTCGTGAAAACCACCTTCGGGATCGGCCTGAGAGCGAATGAATTCGACGATACGCGTCGGATCGCGAGGCGGAATCTCCAGTAGCTCGAGGCAGAGCAGCACCAGGAAGGTGTGGTAGGTGCTGCTGGCCGTTCCTTCAGGTCCTTTTGCGTAGCCACCATCTTCGCGGCGGAGCGACTCGAGCAGTTCGGCTGTCGCTTGTCGCCAATTCGGCTGCGCGGATTTGTAGAGATCGATGCCCGCCGACATCGCCAGCAGTTGTCCGCTATAGACCAGCGACAGGGCGTCGACAATCGACTCTTGTCCGCCAAGTTTTGTCTTCAGAAACGCCTCGACACGCTCGGCCGGTGGTCCATAAAGATGGCCGAGCAAACTCATGCTGCGGCAAGCGAATCCGGTGTAATAGAGGTCGCTACCTCCCATCCGTCCACCAAAGCCGCCGTCGCTGCGATGCGAGCGATCGAGAAACTCGATCTGACGCTGACGAAACCCCTCCGGAAGCGCAGCGACGCCATGGGCCAGGCGAAGAGTCAGGGCTTCGAGATAGGAGGGCATGGGGCGGGAACTGGCTGGAGGCGAGGTGTGGTAAAGAAGGGAATGAAAGTTAGGTCGCTGGTGGGACAAGGAAGGGGCGAAGCTTCTCGGCGAACCAAGTGGGAATGGGAATCGAGCGGGGAGGTTGGTCCTCGACGATGCGACAGCAAACGCTGGTCATTTCCCCTTCGGCGAGTGGTCGACCAGCCGCGAAGAAGAGAAAGCGATAGGTGAGGCTCTTCTCGCCGATGCGTATGATCGAAACATCGATCGACAAGGTATCTTCGAACTTGGCGGCGGCCGAGTAGTTGCACTTGGCGGCGACCCGTGGCCAGCTGATTTTGCCTTCTTCGTCTCGCGACATGACCGAGAGTCCGCAAGCGCGGAGCAGTTCGTGCTCGGCTTGTTCCATGAAACGGAAGTAGGCCGAGAAGTGCATGATTCCGGCAGCATCGGTGTCGCAGAACTCGACACGACGTTCCACTCGCAGGGGTGTGCTCATCTGTGCGAGTTTAGCCCGATCGTGTGCGGATTGCACCGGGGCAGCGGCTGAAGACCGGCATCGGCAAAGCACAACAGAGGCATTGCCATGCGAACAGGTAGCGCCGGCCAAGAGAGCGGGCGCAAAGAGGCCAAGCAAAATAGGTTGGCTTGGCGCGCGAGCCACTGCTGGTCGAGCCAGCAGCGGTTACAGCACGAGCGAGCGAAATGCTATTCGCCGACGTAAGGGAGCAGCGCCATGAAGCGGGCTCGCTTGATGGCGAGCGACACAGCGTGCTGGCTCACAGCGGTGCAACCGGTCTTGCGACGGTTGACGATCTTGCCGTGACGGTTGATGAGCTTCTTCAGGAGCTCAAGATCCTTGTAATCGACGAACATCGGACGTGGACGTTCACCATTAACGAAGATGGGATCCTTCTTCTTCGTCTTCACGCGAGCCTTAGGGCGTTTGCGGGGCTTGGCGGTTTTCGAGTTGAAGGCGGGACGTCCGAAGCTCATGGCAATCTCTCATCTCGCCCACGGGGGGCGACCTAGTAGGTGAACGCTACTCGCAGCTTTTTCTGTGGCTGCTTGTAGTTATATCGACTTAAACCAATTCGTAGGGCAAACAATGTGGGGGACAGTTTTCGCCGCCAGGAAACCTTCGATTGTAAGATTTCGAGGAGGCATTTCAAGCCAAAACAGTGGGCCAAGCGACTAGCCGGTCATACCACCATCGACGGTGAGGACCTGACCAGTGACATACGACGCTGCAGGGCTCGCCAAAAACAAGACGCAAGCGGCCACGTCTTCAGGCAAGCCCACACGTTTGGCAGGGATCCGTTTCTTCACTTCGTCGAGGATCGAATCACCCAGCACCTTGGTCATCTCGCTTTCGATGAATCCAGGGCAGATGGCGTTGATCGTGACTTTGCGACCAGCGAGTTCGCGGCTGAGGCTCCGGGTGAAGCCAATCAAGCCAGCCTTCGAGGCCGAGTAGTTGGTTTGGCCAGCGTTGCCCATGATGCCCGACACGCTCGACATGTTGATGATACGGCCATAGCGGGCACGCATCATGTGGCGCGAGGCGGCACGAGCAAACAGGAACGGACCACGCAGGTTAGTGCTGATGACATCGTCCCACTGGGCATCTTCCATGCGAGGCAGCAGCGTGTCGCGGGTGATACCGGCGTTGTTCACCAGGATGTCGATCTTGCCCCATTTTTCGGCGATGCCATCCATCAGAGCATCGACGACAGCGGTTTCGCGAACGTCGGCTGGGAAGGCTTCGGCTTGGCCACCAGCAGCGGTGATGGCGGCCACGACTTCAGCAAGCTTTTCAGCGTTGCGAGCGATGCAGGCCACCTTGGCACCACTGGCACCGAGGGCGAGGGCGATCGTACGGCCGAGACCTTGCGAAGCGCCGGTGACAACAGCCGTTTGGCCGGTCAGGTCGACTTTCAAGCTGTTGTAAGGATTATCGGCCATCGAACTATTTCCGTGTCAAAATCAGCGTGTCAGAGTCAGTACGAAACTTAAAGTGTTGGGAGCGTCGCAAGTCGAGCGGGGAATGCTACTTAGTACTTATTAGCAGTCGACCCCATCGGACTCGGCTTTGCGATCGATCCGCTTGAGCAGACCACGCAAAACGCGGCCCGGTCCCACTTCCCAAAACGGTGCATAACCTTCGGCGAGCAACCAGCGCTGCGAGTCTTCCCAGCGAACTGGCGAAACGACCTGCTGCACCAGCAGATCGCGAAGTTCATTCGGGTCGCTATGCACACCAGCATCGACATTCGAAACCACAGGAATGCGTGGCGACGTGATGGCGACACTGGCGAGTGCTTCTCGGAGCTGGGCCACCGCGGGTTGCATCAGCGGGGTGTGAAACGCGCCAGCTACCGACAGCGGAATCGTTTTCATCGCTCCGGCGGCAGTTGCCATTTCAGCCACGCGAGCACAGGCCGATTTGTGACCCGACACCACGATATTTCCAGGGCAGAGCAAGTTGGCCACTTGCAGCACTTCCCCTTCGGCACGGGCATCTTCGCAAAGCTTGTCGATCTTTTCGCGATCCATCCCCAGGATGCTCACCATGCCACTCGAAACGGCATCGGCAGCAGCCTGCATGGCACTTCCACGAAGCTGAACCAGCTTCAGGCCATCGTCGAAACTCATCGCACCGGCGAACACCAGGGCTGTGTATTCACCCAGGCTCAGGCCAGCAGCAGCAGCACAACCACTCACCACATCGGGCGAGCGCTCGCGAAGCACTTCGACAGCGGCGAGGCTGGTAACAAACAGAGCGGGTTGGCTGTAGACCGTCGAATCGAGCTTCTCAGCAGGTCCTTCGAGGCAGAGGGCGAGGAGATCGTAGCCCAGCACGCTGGCCGCGCGGGCATACAGGTCTCGCGCAGCAGCGGAAGCGTCGACTAGCAGCCGACCCATCCCCACTGTTTGCGCCCCTTGTCCGGGGAACAGAAAAGCAATCTTCGACAAGCCAGTCACCCCGACTTACGCTGTTTCTTCGCTCTCCACCATCACGCGACCCATGTAATAGCCACAGTTAGGGCAAATCACATGCTGCGGAACGGCGGTGCTGCATTTGGGGCAGAACGCGAGTTGACGAGGCTTTTTCGCATCGTGACTTCGACGTTTGCGTGAACGCGAGTTCGAGTGGCGTCGCTTTGGAACGGCCATGACAGTCTCTCACACATCAAAACTTGGTCGGGCAAAACTTCTGGCCCAGGGACAGCTTGTCGGCAATGTTCATGCGCGACCAGCCAGTCGCGACGGACCAGAGGGAAGCAGGAAAGAGTAAACCGTTGTACCCCTCGCTGTCAAGGCACCGAGCCCCAGGAGCCCCGAACGTTTCGCCCCCATCGCCCGCCGGCTGAACTGCTGCAGCAGATAAACGCCACCAGCTGAAGTTTTCGAGCACAAACACCATCTCGCAAGTCACTGATAATAAAGCACTTGCGCACATTCTACAGGCACGACTGTAGCAATGCCCTGCTGGCATCACGGAACGATCGCCCACCTCGAGAAAAGCCACAAAACAACAGACAATTAGTAGCCTTTACTCGCCAAGGCTCTCGCGGAACGCGAATGCGACGCGGTAAGCCGCTCATCAAGGGAAAGCGGCTGGTGGGCCAGAATATCCCTAAGGACTGTCTCAAAAACAAGTTGTGAAGATGCCAGACGCTATGGAGCGTCGTCGCTCCACTTCGAGAGCCAGTCGTGGCACTGCTGTTCGAACCGCAGTAGCGCCGGGTAAGGCGGGAGCAACGACGGTTTGCCGACGTGCACCACGGCCGGTGGCACATCGATCCGCTCGAGCTTTTCGACCGCCAGCTGCTCGACCATTTTCAGCCTCACGAACTGATACTCCGAGCTGTTCCGCCCAATCGAGCGGGCCACGAGCCACGATTTTTCGTTCTCGAAATAGCGTTCGGAGATCTCGAAGGCGACGCAAAAGCATTCGCACTCCGACAATTCGTGGATCGTCTCTTCCCGCCGAAATTCGTCGTACTGACGATACTTCTTCGAAAACCGAACGGGCAGATCCAGCGACATCCGGCGACCAAAAGCGATCGGCACAAACCGAATCACCTGCCGGACCAGGCCGCTACGAAACCCCTGCTCTCGCATCCGCGATTCGATCGTCTCATCGTCGAACGCACACCCTTGCGACACGATTTCCACATAGCGATCGATCGCCTTTTCCAGTTCCTGCCGCGTCGATCGCTCCAGCTTCAGATAGGGATGCATCAGGGTCACTCCGGGCGTTGAAAGTGTCACTCAAAGTCTCGGCCAGTCGCATGAAACTAGCGGAATTCGCACTGATTTTTGGTGTCCCGAAAAGCCGGCTCGTGCAGCAATTTTTCCACCGAAGCGATATTGCTAAGTGACTTGCCCGAAAACAAGTTGCAATCGCTTGGCGAAGGGCTGATCATAGGCACGAATCCTCTCGAGCTCCTGCCACCCGTGCTTGCCCACCCTCGTGAACGTAGGACATCGCACCGATGCTCCCCCGCCACCTCAACCCCCTGCTCGTTGCTGCTACATCCCTAACCCTACTATTCTTGGCGACCTCGCAAGGCCAATCCGAACCCTCGAAAGCCACGAATTCATCCAGCCAAGCCGCACCGACCGGAACCAGACTCCCGACGGACGACTTGCAGCAGAAGCTCCCCCGCATCCCGCCCCGCGAACCGGCCGAGGCACTGAAAACATTCGCCGTCGCCGATCCGTTCGCGTTGTCGCTCGTGGCTGCTGAACCCCTCGTCTACGACCCTGTCGCGGCCCACATCGATGCCTCGGGCGACCTCTATGTGGCCGAAATGCGCGGCTATAGCGAGCACCAGGAGGACCATCTGGGGTCGGTCGCACGACTCCGAGATACCGATGGCGACGGGACTTACGACCAGCGACTCGTGGTGGCCGATCGACTCCGCTGGCCCACTGCCCTGTTCTGCACCACCCATGGCGTGCTCGTCGCTGACGCCCCCGATCTGCTGCTGCTGATCGACAACAACGGCGATGGTGTGGCCGACGAGCGGAAGCTCATCGCTACTGGTTTTGGCACGTCGAACGTCCAGGGACTCGTCAATTCATTGCTCTGGGGGATCGACGGCCAGATCCACGGCGCGACGAGCAGCAGCGGAGCCAAGCTCACTCAGCCCATGTTCCCCGATCAGCCTCCGCTGTTGCTTTCAGGTCGCGACTTTGCCATCAACCCACTCACCTGGAAGATCACCGCCACCAGCGGCGGTGGACAGCATGGCAAGTCGACGAGCGACTGGGGGGATTGGTTCGTTTGCAGTAACAGCGACCATCTGCAACTCATTACCACCTGCGATCAATATCTTGCGCAAAACCAACAAATGCGCGCGCTCACGCGCGCCCCTATCGCCGCCGATGGCCCCCAAGCTGATGTCTACCGAACCAGCCCCGTCGAACCGTGGCGAATCATTCGGACCGAGTGGCGTGTCCAAGGGGTCGTCAAAGGAATCGTCGAAGGGGGTGGTCGAGCCTCGGGCTATTTCACCTCAGCAACCGGTGTGACGATCTACCGTGGTAGCGCCTGGTCGAAACAGAACTGCGGTGAAGTCTTCGTCGCCGATGTCGGCAGCAATCTCATCCACCGCAAACGACTCGACGACACACAGGGCACCTACACCGGCTATCGCATCGACGACAAGACCGAGATCGTCACCTCCACCGACAACTGGTTTCGTCCGGTGCAGTTCGTGGCCGCTCCCGATGGATCGCTGCTGGTGCTCGACATGTATCGCGAAACGATCGAACACCCCAGTAGCATTCCGCTCGAACTCAAACGACATCTCGATCTCACCAGCGGCAACAATCGAGGACGGATCTATCGTCTAGCCCCCAAAGCTGCACAGCCCGCGAAGTTTCAGCCGCTGCACCAGCTCGAAACCGCCGCGCTCGTCAAGCTGCTCGCACATCAAGATGGTTGGCATCGCGATACCGCCGCCCGCTTACTGCGCCAGCAGCAGGCCAGCGCTGCACCTCCCCAGCTCCGCGAACTGATTCGCGCGACGAAATCGCCTGCTGCAAAAGTGCAAGCGGCGCATCTGTTGGCGTGCGCTGGTGAACTCGATGCGGCAACTGTCGCGACACTGCTCGGCGACTCACATCCGCGCGTGGTGCAAAATGGTGTGCAACTCTCCGAGCCGCTGCTCGCTGATCATCCTGAAATCGAGCAGGCTCTGCTTGCACTTGGTCGCCAGCCCAACCTTTCCCCTTGGGTCGTGCGTCAAATCGCTTTCTCTTTGGGAAGTTCGACCAGCAACGAGCGCTACGAATTGCTCGCGACTCTCGCGCACCAAATCAGCGAAGTCGCAGGACTGCTCACAGCACTTCAAAGCGCGGTCCCCCAAGGTGCCGGTCCCCTGCTCGAAGCGATCACGCGGAAAGAGCATCGCGACCATGTGCCACCCAGCTTGCGGCGCAATTTGCTCGCGCAGATCAATGCGCAGCAGCGCAATGAAGACCTAGCCATCCTTCGCTCACTGGCCGCGAAGCTCTCGCAGTCGGAAGCGATATCCGACCACTTGATGCTCGTGAAAATCATCGCCGAATTGGCCCTGCCAGCGGGCGATCCGCTCCGAATTGCGCTGCGTGAAGCGACTGCTGGTAAGAGCGACACGCTGATGGCGCAGGCCATCAAGCGCTCGCTGGCCGATGTCGCGCAAACCGACCTGCCACTCGCTCAGCGGCTCGAAGCGCTCGCGATCGCGCGGCAAGCTTCCGCCGAGCAGCTATCGGCCACGCTCGAGGCGCTGCTCCACCCCAGTACACCCCCGGCACTTCAAGTTGCAGCGATCGAGGTCGCCAAGCAGTCCACTGATCGCGCGCTCATCGAAATCGTTCTAGCGCATTTGTCTTCTCTTGCGCCGCAGCCTCACGCAGCAGCGATCGAAGCGCTCGCATCGCGCCCCGCCTGGGCCGCGCTGCTGCTCGAGCAAGTGGCGAACGGGAAACTCCCCCTCACGGAAGTGCCGCTCGAGCGTCTCGCGCTCTGGACGAAAGACAAGCATCAGCCCCTGGCACAACTGGCGAGCAACCTGGCGGAAAAACTCTCGAAATCATCACGCGCGGAAGTCGTGGCGACCTATGAAAAATCTCTCGCGCTCGCCGGCGATGCGGCGCGCGGACGCGAGGTGTATAAGCGCGTCTGTGCTGCGTGTCATAAGGTCGAGAACGACGGTTTTGAAATCGGCCCGAATCTCGCCGCGATGAAAGCCCGCGGCGCCAGCGCGATTGTGCTCGCCGTAATGGACCCGAGTCGCGAAGTGAATCCGCAATTCCTCAGCTATGTCGCCCTCACCACCGACGGCCGCACCGCCACTGGCATGCTCGCCAGCGAGAACGCTACCAGCATTACTCTTCGCCGCGCGCAGAATCAAAGCGACTCCCTCCTGCGAAGCGAAATCGATCAACTTCGAAGTACCGGTAAATCGCTGATGCCAGAAGGACTCGAGCGCGACCTCACCGAGCAAAATCTCGCCGACCTGATTGCTTTCATCATGAGCCTCCCCTAGCAGGCTGCTGTTGCCAATTCCCCGCGCCGCACTCTCCAAAAACGGAACGCTCACGATGATCTCGCGACGAACCTTCCTCGCTGCTGCGTCGGCCGTAATCGCCTCCCCTATCGCCCATCGAATTGCCGCCGAAGAGCCCCAGCCCGCTCCACCGGCTTACATCGATATCCACACGCATTTGGGCCAAACCTGGAACACCACCGAGCCCCTCTCGGCCGAAACCTTGCTCCGCTGGATGGATGCTCACCACATCACGCATGCCGTCGTCCTGCCGCTCACTTCGCCTGAGTCGTCGAGCTATCTGATCACCACCGACTTCGTCCTCGAAGCCACACGCCCCTTTCGCGATCGGCTCCTTCCGTTCTGCTCGATCGATCCCCGCACCAGCTATAGCGGCGGCAAAAAGGGACTGCTCGACATCCTGAAAAAATGGCAAGAGGCGGGCTGTCTTGGTTTTGGCGAACACAAGCCAGGCATCTCCATCGACGACCCGAGAAGCATGACCCTCTACGGGTCGTGTGCCGAACTGAAGCTGCCGCTGCTGTTTCATCTCGATCAGCAGCGCAACACCGATAAACCGGGGCTACCGGGACTCGAAAAGGTGCTGCAGAGCTTTCCCGAAGGTCGCTTTATCGGCCATGGACCCGGCTTTTGGGCCTCGATCGCTGGGGGTATCTCTGCAGCCGATCTCGGCGGCTATCCCAAAGGAAAGATCGATCAGCCCGGCGCGCTCGATCATCTGCTGAAGACCTATAAGAACCTCTACTGCGACCTCTCGGCTGGCAGTGGCGCCGGCGCTATCAGCCGCGATCTAGTGTTCGGTCGCGAATTCCTGATCCGTCACCAAGATCGGATTCTCTTTGGAACCGACTACCTCGCTCCCAAGCAAGATGTCCCCCAATTCGAACTCTTTCAAACCAAGATCGAGCTGCCTCCCGAAGTGCTGCTGAAGATTAGCAGCGATAACGCGCGCGAGCTTCTGCCGCTCACATCGAGCGTCAAGGAGTAATGCATCCGGCCTCCCTTGGCACGAAACCTTGGGCCTCTGCAAGGTGCGGCTATTTCGCAGTATTTCGCAAGAATATCGGGCAATCGGCTTAGCGAAAACCAAGCCACAGCTGAACGACATGCTCCACCTGCTGCAGCTGTTCGTCAGTGAGCTTACCGAGCAACCTGACGAGCTTTACAGTGGGAATGGTGAGAAGATTTTGTGCGTCGAACGCTCCAGCCTTTAGAAACTTCACTGGCACGTTCACTTCGAAGCGAGAACCACGAACACTGGTAGTATGGGGCACGATCGTGACGAGCGACCGATCGTTTGCATCAACGGCCGAAATACTCAGCACCAAAGCGGGACGAATTTTGGCCACCATTCCCAAATCGACCACCCACACCTCACCGCGAAGAGGCATCGTCGGCATGAGCTTCCTCGGCGTCGAGTTGTTGGAAAAGTGAGTCGGCTAGTTGCGTGAGTTCATGGTCTGCAAGCTGGTCCTGCGAAAGCGGTGTCCGTCGCAGCAGTTCGAGGAGCACATGCTGCTGAGCTTCGACCGGCAATTGGTCGTACTTTGCAATCACATCGGCAGCTTCATTGGTCATAACAAACTCTCGAATTCCATACTGCTTGGGATGTCCCCGACGTACAATCACCAGCGTCCGTTACTGCAAGACCCAAGCTCTATAACTACTCCTAGTATCGCTATCGTGATGTACAACGTCAAACAGAACGAGAGCTGTGCAGCTTGCCAGCGATGTCGCGACACAGCATGATGCCTTCCTCGAAATTCCGGTTATCGACTACGCCGAAGGACACTCACCCTTGATTCTGATTTACCAGTTGGCGATTTCGATTTTGGTGTGGTCGATGACGCGCGAGGCGTGGATCGTTTGGGGGGGAATGAGTTTCGCTTGGTCGCTGATGCTGCTGGCGATTCTGCACTTTGGCGGGCGGCAAATCCGCTGGACGAAGGACCTGCCGCTTCCCACAGGAGAACTGCCGCTGGTATCGATTGTCGTTCCCGCCCGCAACGAAGCGCGCGGCATCGAAGGGGCGCTGCGGTCGCTCCTGGCGATCGACTATCCCCACTACGAACTGCTGGTCGTCAACGATCGCTCGACCGACGCCACGGGAGAGATTCTAAGCCGTCTTGCGCTCGAGCATCCGCAGCTGCAGGTAGTGAATATCAGCGAGCTGCCGGCGGGCTGGCTCGGCAAGAATCATGCGCTCCACTATGGTCTCGAGAACGCGCGCGGCGAGTACGTTTTGTTTACCGATGCCGATATTGTGCACGATCCGACCGTACTCCGACGAACCGTCGCGCATATGCAATCGAGCGGGCTCGATCACCTGACGCTCGGCCCCACGGTCGAGATGCCATCCCTTTTGCTCCGCTCGTTTGTGGTGATGTTTTCGGTAATGTTCACCCTCTTCACGCGTCCTTGGGCAGCAGCCAATCCACGTAGCCGAGCCTACGTCGGCATCGGGGCCTACAACCTCGTGCGGCGCGAAGCGCTCCTGAAAATCGGTGGCCTTCAGCCACTCCGCATGCGCCCCGATGACGATGTGATGCTCGGTCGGCTGATCAAGCACGCAGGACTCAAGCAAGAGATGCAGTCGGGAGTCGGCATGATCTCGGTCGAGTGGTATGCCACGCTTTGGGAAGTGGTCGTAGGGCTCGAAAAAAATTGCTTCGCGGCGATGAACTACAGCATCATCGGAGTGATCATCGGCACCGCGACCCTCATCAACACGTTTTGCTGGCCGTTTGTTGCCTGCTTCACTTCGCACGGCGAAGGACGCTGGCTCTTCATCGCCTCTGCAGTCACGATCTATGCGATTGCAATTGCCGCGGCACGCAGTCTCAAGCGACCTCCGATCGAAGCGCTGCTGTTTCCTTTCTGTGTGCTGATGTTTGTGTTTATCAACTATCGCTCGATGTTCCTCACACTTTGGCAAGGTGGCATCAAATGGCGCGACACGCTGTATCCCCTCCGCGAACTGCGGGCCAATCGACTCTAATCGCGGCGCTGGCTGCGATTCTATGTCTGCTGGCCATCAACAGCACTTTTTCCGCGGAAAAGACGTGGAAAATCGGTGTCAGCAAAGTGGTGATCACTCCCGAAGTGCCGCTTTGGATGGCAGGCTATGCCTCGCGCACCAAGCCTGCGGAAGGGAAGTTGACCGAGCTGTTTGCCAAGTGCGTGCTGCTCGAGGATGCCGATGGACGCCGCGCTGCGCTTGTGACACTCGACCTCGTGGGGATCGATCGCGAGTTCGCCGCCGATGTTTGCCGCGCGATCGAAAAACAACATCAGCTCCCGCGTGCTGCGGTGATGCTCAGCACGTCGCACACGCACAGCGGACCGGTCGCTACCAAAGTGCTGCGGCCGATGTATGAACTGGTCCTCTCCGAAGAGGAACAGCGCAAAGTTGATCGCTACACTCGCTCGCTCGGCGAGAAGATTGTGCAGTCGGTCGAAGAGGCGATCGCGAGCCTCGCGCCGGGGACACTCCTCTACAGTGAAGCGGTCGCCACGTTCGCGGTGAATCGGCGGACCAATGTCGAGGCCGAAGTTCCTCGGCTCCAAGCTTCCAAGTCGATCCAAGGGCCGAGCGATCATCGTGTACCGGTGATCCTCGCGCGCGGCAGCGACGGAGCGACTCGCGCCATTCTCTTGGGCTACGCATGTCACGCGACGACCCTTTCGGGCTACGAGTGGTGCGCTGACTACCCTGGATTTGCCTGCGAATTGCTCGAAAAAGAGCATCCGGGGGCAGTGGCGCTGTTTTGGGCCGGATGCGGTGCCGACCAAAATCCACTGCCACGTCGCACCGTCGAACTGGCTCGCAGCTATGGCGCGCAGCTCGCATCTGCGACCAGCGAGGCGCTCGCGAAACAGCAGCGTGTGATTCAGCCGCAGCTGTCGGCCAGCTATCGCACCATCGATCTGGGGCTGACCGATCTGCCGACGCGCGAAATGCTCGAAGCGGCGCTCCGCGGGACGAACAAGTACGAACAGGCGCGCGCGAAATCGCTTCTGGCGATTCTCGAGCGTGGCGAGCCGCTTCCGTCGACCTATCCCTATCCGGTGCAAACCTGGAAGCTCGGCAACGAAGTGACGTGGGTCGCGCTCGGCGGAGAAGTGGTGGTTGACTACGCGCTCCGAATTGCGAAGGAGCAGCCCGAGAAAACGCTCCTGATCACCGGCTATGCCAACGATGTGATGGCCTATATCCCCTCGCTGCGGGTCCTTAAGGAAGGTGGCTACGAAGGGGGTGGCGCGATGGTCTACTACGGTCTGCCAGGGCGCTGGGCCGACGATGTCGAAGAAAAAATCATCGCCGAAGTGAGGCTGCAAACTGGCGCGGCGGTGGCAGCTTCGCAGTAGAAGCCACTCAGCGGTGCGGCGCACATCAATCGGTGCGAGTCGACCACTCTTCGATTTGCTTACGCGACTGATCCAGCGACAGCAGCACGGGTGGAATGAACGCCGCCAGATCGTCGTCCGATCGTTTTTGGTAAGCGGGTCGCTGAACGTTCTCGACCTCTTCCTCAAGTGCGACGAGCCACGCAGGGACATCGAGCCCCACGCCAGTCGGCTCGCGCGTCAGGAACTCGGTCTCGTGCTCGAGGAGCTCAAACTTCGGCGCGGATGCTTCCCCGCGTCGAGCTTCATCAATCGCTGGCGCGACGAGTGCTCGAATCCGGTCGATCGCAAGCGGACGAATGAATCGCTCCCCCAGCCGATCTGCGACCGTCGGCATCCGCATGGCGTACTTCTTTTGCAGGTCAGCGAGCCGCACAAGATACTGACTCGCTTCGTCGTTGATCCGGTCGGTGAGCGCTTTGCGCCACACGCGGGCAGCACTCTCTTCTCCTTGGCGGACCAGGATCTCGTGGGCGAGAACCACCGGCTTGAGGTTCCAGCAGACCCGGTCGTAACGCGTGCGGAGCCTCAGGAAATCAAGCAGCGTATAGAGCATCTCGCCACGATCGGACTGCGTGGTCGTGCTGTTGTAGTCGCGATACTCACCGTAGTTTTCGACGATCGCTTCGAGCACCAGCGCCAGTTGTTCGGCCACTTCTTCTTTGGGAAGACCGGACGAAAGAGCGCTGAGCAATTCTTCGGGCCCTTCACCGTCGTCGTGCGAGGCGATGGCGTCGAGCCAACTTGCGACCCCTTGATGCAAGATCGCGCGGATATTTCCAAGGTTCAGGAAACGCTGGGTGAAAAGTTCCGAGCCAAAACGCTCGATGAACTCCATCACTTTTTTCCACATCGTTTTGTCGTGCACGCGCTCGAGCACACTCAAACGCAACGTGCGGCTGTGGGCGAGCCAGCTCGTCAGCATCGATTCGGTGAGCTGTTCGAGGCACGAAACGAGGGGATGCGAGGTCGAATCTTCATCGCGCGTGCGATCCTCGCGCGACCATGTCTTGCTGCTCGTGACGAGGCTCTCGACCATCGCCCGATAGCCAATCTTGAACAGCTCGTCGAACTCGGTGACCGCTCCCGGCCCGACGGGATGATCGCGTTCCATCTTCCGCGCCACTTCGAGCAGCTGACACGTTTCGATCCAGAGCCCGAGTCGCGGCAGCCATGCCAGCAGGTCTTGAATCGCATGCTGACGAATCCGAACCGCGACAATTTCCGTGGGGCTGCCACCCTTGCTCAGCGGAACGTAGAGCAGAGGCAATTCGGAGAGGTTTTCCCAGAGTTTTTCGGCGTTTTGATGAACAGCCGCCACATCCCGCCGCAGCAGCGAGGCGAAGACAGCAGCGGTCAGTTTGTCTTCACGAACTTGCGGCAACATCTCGGCGGTAATCAGCTGCGGCGATTGATCGGAGGCCTCGACAGCCGACAGAGCAGCGTCGAGCATCCGCGCGGCATCAGCCGTTTCGACGCTGGTGGCGATGATTCGTTCGAGGAGCGATTCTTTCGTCATCCGCCGACGATCGTACTCGACCATCGAATCGTGATCGGCTGCCGGAGCGCCGATTTTGTAGTCGCGCACCGTAGCGAGCAAACGCGCGAGCCCTTCGCGATTTTCGATCGCCTGCTGCCGCCAGCGCTCCATGGCGGTGATGCGACTTGCCAGTTGAGGCGAGTCGTGCTGCATACGCACGACCGAGGCAAACGCGGGGCTCACGACCGCTAATTTCCAGAGCTTCACGACCGTCGAGAGGAACGACAAACGATCGGCGACACGTTTGCTTTCGATCAAAAGTTCGTCGTGCGACGTGCTGGCTTGCTCGAAGATCGGACCTTGCACACCATCGTCGGTACTGTCGCGATAGACCATCCCTTCGTAGGCCGATCCGAACAGATTTTCGCCATCGTCCTCATCCCCGGCGGTGGTTTCGTGGTCGTCTTTGCGGCGATGTTTTTTGGGTCCACTAGCCCCCAGTTTGAACTGCGGCACGGCCCAAAAACTCTCGGCGTTGGCTTCAAGATAGTCGAGGAATTTGCGGGCTTTATCCCAGGCTGCTTGGGCATCGGAAGGGCTCGAGGGATCGATGGTCGAGAGCGAAGTCATTTCGCTGAACCAGCGCAGACCGAGATCGTGGAACGAGCTATCCGCGCGCTCGAGTCCGATCCGTTCCGCTTCGCCGAGCCACGACATGAGGAGCGCCATCGAGGCGACGAAATCTTTTCGCGCCAGGAGCGAATCGATCACTAGCGCGTAGGCTTTGGGGGAATCGAACATCGCGGCATGCGGGGCCCAGAACGCCACATCGCCGGCGGCTGCGCCACCACGATGCCACACATGGAGCGCGTCGGCGACTCCTTCAGCAGCGCGATAGAGAACCAGCGGATCGACCGCTTCCACCGTGCTCACTTCATGGACGGCAAACTTGTGCCACCAGCTCGCCACTCCTTGGAAAATGTCGCGTATGTTGTCGCACAGATCGCTGCGATCGACAGCCGCCGCTTCGCTCCAGATGCGCGAGTAGAAGGCGAACAAGCGATCCATCAGGCTGACGAGTTCGTCGGCCCGATGATCGCGCACGCTGTTTTCCATCGCGGGAAACAGGCTGAAATGAGCGTCGAAACCGATGATGTTCCAGGGATCGAGGATCGCGCCACACTGGATGCCGCGCTCTAGCAGCCGAAAGATTTGCGGCGCAAGTGAGTTGGCTTTCTCGAGGTCGCCAGCATCGCAGGCCAAGTGGCCAGTGGTGAGGAGGCAATCGATCTGGCAGAGCATGCGAGCGGAAGCGCACGGAACCACATCGGCCTGCCGGCGAGCCGCTTTCACATGCCCCATTCGGGCAAAAATGCGGGCCAGATGAACGTGCTCGAGCTGCGAGGCGCGGCGCCGCGCCAGCTGCGCGTTGAGATGCTGTCGCGCACCCCCGAACGGCTGTCGTTTTTGCTGCGATTCCTCGCGCAGTCGGGCGGCATGCTCGCCACCGATGCGGGTGAACAGCCGCTCGTAGAACTGATCGCGATAGCGGGCGATGCGGGGCAGAAGCTTAGCCAGCGTAGTCCCCGAGTCGTACATGCCGGGGCCATCGCCACAAACGCCCGAGGCCATCAAAATGGTGCCAGCCAATACAGCGGCGGCCTCGACCAGCAGTTCTTCGCGCGGCAGGTCGGTGGTGTCTTCCAGCCGCAGCATCAAGGCGTCGAGGGTCACCTGCTGCACGACAAAGCGGCTGTAGTGTCCGCTGTTGTCGATCTGCTGCGGGTCCCATTGTCCGAAGTGATAGTTGGGGCGCTTATTCACCGGATGATCGAAGTCGTAGGCGCGGGGATCGAACGCCAGCTCTTCGAGTTTCTGCGGTTGAAACGCAGCTTCTCGGAGCAGATCTTCGTCGGTGTTTTCGAGCAGCTCGAGCGCTTTTTGAATCACTTCGCGCTCTTTGCCCCAGGCGACTCCCATGCCGCGCACATAGAGAGGCACGGGGCGGACAAACTCTTTGCGGTAGGGCTCGATTTTTTGCGACTCGAGCGCGGCGACCGGGCGGTAGCCGATGTAGTCGTTCAGCGCGGCGATGGAGCCGTCGATGATCCGCTCGGTATCGGCCCAGGGAGGACCTTGGCGGAGAACCGCCTCGCAAACACGCCCCACGAACAGCGGACGAAAAAGTGAATCGTGCGTTTGGTGAAACAGCAGATCGCCGTGGAATCGCAAGTAGCTCGGGAGGGTGAAATCCCAGACGAGCTCGAGGACCGACGAGGCTTGATCGATGTTTCGAAAGACGGGGGAGGTGTCGCTGAGCTCGACCAGTTTTTGACGGAGCCGACGACCAACCTCGCGCCACGTTCCGATGGGAGCTACTGCGGCTGACCGCTCGAAGAGATGGTCGAGGTTCGCCAGGAACTGCGGATCGGTGGCGCCCGTCGAGAAGTTCAGGTATCCCAGAAGCTGTTCCAGCTCCAGGCGTTCTGACTCTTGTTCTGGGGAAACCATCGACACCAGGCCATCTCCCGGGATCACAGCAGCGCGTCGTCCGCTGGTCCTTCAAGTTCCGCTTCGTCGCTGGGCTCGGCTGCGGGGGTGATCTTGGTAGATCGTCGCCCTTGGTCGTTGCCACAGCTGTTGATGGTATGCTCGGGCCCCCGAGTTGGTCTAGCGGGCGACCAACTGCCACAACTTCGGGTTCAGCGGGTTTCTCATTTCCTCGAAGGCCGTTGTCGGGTACGATTTCACTTAGCGGGGCGAGCGCAGGCAAGCGGTGTGCGTATTTGCCTACCCTCGCGCGACTTACAGCAACTACAGCACATCTCGATTCTTTTTGGCTTGAAGGATTTTTGCCATGCGACTGCTGAAATCTCGTTTCTGGCGCGGTACCGGTTTGGGACTCTGCCTCGGTCTTTGCCTGGGACTTGCCGTCGCTGCCGGTGTGCTCCTCGAACGAGGGGCCCCAGCATCGGCTGAAACCCACGAATCGATCGCCAGCCGATTTGCTGAAATGAAGCTGCACGCCTCGGCCACCCACGGCGCTGAAACGTTTGCGGTCGCCACCGGTGCTGTCGACGAAGAAGCCGAAGGGGTGTTTTTCCTCGACTACCTGACCGGCGACCTGCAATGCTTTGTGATGAACCCGCGCGTCGGCAAATTCACCGGCTGGTTTAAGACCAATATTGTGAACGATTTGCCAGTCGAAAAAGGGAAGAAGCCGACCTATGTGATGGCGACCGGCTTGTGGAACGTTCGGGGCGGTAACCAGCGTCCTGCCCAGTGCGTGGTGTACGTGGCAGATGCCAACAGCGGCATTTTTGTCGCCTACTCGTTCCCTTGGGTCCGCGGCACTACCAGCACCCTCACCGCGCAAGCGGCTCCGATGCTGCGGCTCGATGGTGGCAAGGCTCGCAACCTCGAAATTCGCGAATAATTGCTTCGGCCCCCCGTTTTTGGTGAGCCCTGTATCGATCGGCAAATCGGGTAGCGCTGCCACTGGGCAGCGCAGCGTGGGATGGCATTTACTCCTCAAAACGACCTCGAAAAAGCGCTCGTGGCGGCCTCGAAAGATGCCGGTGCTCGCCCTCATTTCTACGAAGTTTTGCTGCAATCGACCCTCTTTGTCTTGCAAGGAGGCGACGCGCCCCTGGCCGAAACCACGCGGCACGTTGATGCGGGAGAGTCGATCCTGCTGCGAACCTTCGAGCGCGATGGCAAAACGTACATTCCAATCTTTTCGTCGCTCGAGCGGCTGAAAGCGGGGCTCAAGAGCAACGCCTCGTACCTGGGGATGAGCGCCCGCGATCTGCTGGCGCTCACCGCCGGCTCCCCTCTGGTGCTGAATCCCGGCTCCGACTACGGCAAAGAGTTCACCCCGACCGAAATCGAAAGGCTGCTCGACGGTTCACTCTTCGAGCCCGACGAGCGCCGCACGATCCAGCAGCAGACCGAAGTGCAGATCGGCGCGCCGCTGAACTATCCGCACGTATTGGCCCGGGCGCTGCAGCAGTATTTTAAGCGGCATCGCAATGTCAGCCGCGCGTACCTGGCGCTCTATCACGATCCTTCCAGCAGCGATAAACCCAATACACTCGTGGGGGTGGAACTGACCGGGGACTGGGATCAAACGATGGCCGGGATCGGTGTGGTGGTCAGCAGCACAGAAATTCCCGATCCACCGGTCGATTTCATCCGCATCGCCCCGGCCGAAAGCCTCACAAAATACTTCCTGGAAAAATCCAAACCGTTCTATAGCCGCACGCCGTGGGGCTGGCTTTTTTAAGAGGCCATCGGCACTTGTTTAAGCTGCCAGCGGCTCACAGGCCCTACCGAGCAGGCGGAATTAACGACATATTCGATGTCTGGAAGATTGCGAGCCGTTTGACGAGCCCGATTTAGCGACAGGAATTGAGACGACCGATGCTCCGTATCGTGGTCAATGGCGAAGATCGAGAACTTCCCGAGCCTTGCACGCTCGCCGATCTGCTGACGGCGCTGTCCATGCCGACGCGCGGCGTGGCAGTGGAAGTGAACGAGCAAATCGTGCCCCGCTCGCAGCACGCGACACGTTTGGTCACCGACGGCGACCGCCTAGAGGTGGTCACGCTCGTGGGTGGCGGATAGACTGAAGAAACCTGCTCATTTCAGCCCCCATTTCGCTGGCAGTTCACTTTTTCAGCCTGACCACTCATGTCGACCGCCGAGACCACCGCCGACGCTGCTGCCACCCCTCAGCCCCCTGCTTCCGCGACACTTCAGCTCGGTAAGTTTCAGCTGAAAAGTCGCCTGATCGTCGGCACAGGGAAGTACGACACGTTTGAGACGATGCAGCGCTCGCTCGCCCTCTCGGGAAGCGATTGCATCACCGTCGCGGTTCGCCGCGAGCGTCTGTACGACGGCGGTGGGAAAAACATCCTCGATTTTCTCGATCTGTCGCGCTACACCCTGCTCCCCAACACGGCCGGCTGCTACACCGCCACCGATGCCGTGCGCGTCGCCCGCATGGGGCGCGAGATTCTGCTCAGCCTCGAGAACCCCGGCGCCGATTGGGTAAAACTCGAAGTCCTCGGCGATAGCAAAACACTCCTCCCCGATCCGGTCGAGCTGCTCCGCGCCACCGAACAGCTGGTGAGCGAAGGTTTTCAGGTGCTGTGCTACACAAGCGACGATCCGGTCCTTGCCCGCCGTCTGAAAAAGCTTGGTGCCACCGCCGTGATGCCCGCTGGCAGCCCCATCGGCAGTGGCCAAGGAGTGCTGAACCCTAACAACATCAAGATCATTCTCGAGTACCTGAAGGACGAGGACCCCGACTATCCAGTGATCATCGACGCCGGTGTGGGAACCGCAAGCGACGTCGCTTTTGCGATGGAACTCGGCGTCGACGGCGTGCTGCTGAACACCGCCATTGCCCACGCCCGCGATCCACTGGCGATGTCGACCGCCATGCGTCTGGCCTGCGAAGCGGGACGAACAGCCTACCTGGCGGGGCGGATTCCCAAACGGCTCTATGCCACCGCCAGCAGCCCGCACGAAGGAATGATCGCCACGCGTCCCTTCCTGGCCGGTAACGACTAGGCTGATCGCGACGAGGCTGATCGCGGACGAGCAACGGCTGTGGTGAGTTCCCGAGAACTTACGCCCCGAGAGTACAAAAACACTGGAAAAACGTTTCTAGGCAAGCCACTATAGAGGCACCTCTCCACAGCATCCTCGATCCACCGCGATTCATCATCATGCCTCTTGAAGTTTCGTGCAGCAGCTGCTCTGGTCGCTTCCGTGTTCCCGACACCGCTGCTGGCAAAAAAATAAAGTGCCCCAAGTGCACGGCGGTCATCGTGGTCCCTGCCGCCACGACTGCTGCGCCCACGGCTCCCGCACCAGCAGCGCCGGTCACACCGGTTGCCAAGCCGATCGCGAAAGCAACCCCGCTCGCCGCTGCCAAGCCCAAGCCCGATCTTTGGCACTTGAAGACCGAGGATGGCGAAACCTACGGACCGGTCCCGCGCGAGGAACTCAACGGCTGGTATGCCGAGGGGCGCATCACTGTCGATTCGCAGCTCCTCAAAGATGGTAGCCAGCAGTGGCAATGGGCCAGCGATCTCTATCCCGAATTGCTCCCTCCCGAAGAGCAACCAGCGCCAACTCCTCCGCCGACTCCAACACCACCACCCACTCCGAAAGCTCCGACCCCTCCCCCTGCCAGTGGCTCGGCATCGGGTGGATTCAATTTCGCGTTTGGCGATGCGGCCAGCCCACCCGCTGAAGAGAGTGGCTCCGGAGGCTTTAACTTCGGCGGCGCTTCGGCCCCTGCCGCTGGTGGCGAACTTTCGTTCGGCACATCCGGCAGCTCATCGAGTGTGAAATCAAAAACGAAATCCAAATCCAAGAGCGCCGCTTCTGGCGAGAAGAGCGATAAGAGCCGCATCCTCACCGCTGTGATTTGCTGGCTGGCAGGCGGCTTAGGAGTCCACCGCTTCTACCTGGGCTACACCAAAGAAGGTGTGATTCAGCTCCTCACTTGCGGCGGCTGTGGCATCTGGGCCTTGATCGATTTCATCATGATCCTGATGGGAAAACTTCCCGACGCGCAAGGGCGTCCGCTGAAGGATTAGAACTCCGTCTAGCAAACTATTACTTCGTCTATCGATTAGTGTCAGGTCTAATGGGTGCCACTGGCATCTTGCCAGTGCAGAAGTTGGAACCGATGTTTTTGTCGAAATCTGCCTGAAAATTGGGCCGATTTGCACTTCTCACTGGGCAGAGCCCAGTGGCACACTTGGTTGCAGCCTGTTCTTTGCTTCCTGACATTCATCGTTAATCCAACTGAAATCCTCGTACGCACAATACGATGGCTCGTACACTAGACCTCATACGCGACAAATGCCAGATCCAAGAGTATATTTGGAACCGGCTTAACAACTACGATCCGGATTGGGAGAGAGCACTTGGTGATGCTGAACGAAAAGTTTCTTTAATTGCAACCGGCTTCTCGTTCGAGCAAACCGGTTGGTTTTCGATGGTCCTCGATCGCCGACCGCGTGCTCAATCTGACGGCGAATGGCAATCCCATATCGGCAACAACTATTTGCCAATGCCGCACTGGGTTCTTGATGGCGTCTACGAAATTGACGTCAAGCATTACGACAAGAAATGGAAACCGCCGAGGAGCGGTTTCAATGACGATTCTGTTGCCACACTGTTCGGCGATACCGTTCGTGATGCAATTTTGCATATCCGCAACCAGGATGGCTTCAAGTTTAGCTTTCTCGCTCGTAACTGTGCTTTCTTCGTCGAGGAGCATGAAGGGCGATACGGTTGGCCTGAATATAAAGCACTTCGCAAGGAAGGCCGCTGCAAACCTTAGCTAAAAACGTCGGATAACAACCGCATACACCGGACTGCCGTTCGGCTTTGGTTTCGCAATGGTTCATCAACCACTGCGTCCTGTGATGCCAAACGCTAGCCGAAGTACGAGAACCGCTGGCGTTTGATTTGAACTCGAGCGCAAGATTTCGATAGAGCGCTGCCACTCCCCTGCTACGATGCCATAGTCCTGTTGCATCCCTTTGCTGACAGCCTTGTGGTTTTCTATGCCAATCTCCGACGCGCGTACTTCTTCCCACATCTCCACGCTCTCCGATGATAAGCGCTGGCAAGCAGTTCTCGCTCGCGAAGCAAGCTGCGATGGCCAGTTTGTGTTTGCGGTGCGAACCACCGGCATCTACTGCCGTCCAAGCTGCTCGTCGCGACTCGCGCGGCGCGAAAACGTTCGCTTCTTCGCCACCCCTCTGCTGGCCGAGCGTGCCGGGTTTCGAGCTTGTAAAAAATGTCACCCGCGGAGCGCCGTGCGGCCGATTCATCCTGCTGTCGTGGCCACCTGCCAGCGGATCGAGCACTCATCGACGCCTCTCACACTCGACGAGCTGGCCGCTGAAGTGGGACTCACCGGGCCGCATCTGCAGCGGATTTTTCGCCGCACGTTGGGGGTCTCTCCCAAGCAATATGCCCTTGCCGAGCGCCAGCAGCGGCTGCATCAGCAGCTCGAAGCGGGTGCCTCGATTCTCGACGCCATGCACGCATCCGGCGCTCGCTCGACGAGCCAAATCTATGGCCCCAAGTCGGCCCGCAGCGGCCTCTCTCCCGCCGAGCGCCGCCGTCAAGCAGCCACCACCACACTCGCAACCATCGTCGCACCAACCTGGCTCGGCTCCCTGGCCATCGCTGCCACCGAGCGCGGCATTGTCGCGATGGAACTGGCCGATTCAGCCGCTGCCGCCGAGCAGCTGTTGCGCAAGCGATTTCCTCGCGCGGCTTTTGTTCCGGCCAGCGAGCAGCTCACAAGATGGGCCCTGCTGGCGGTCGCCAGCATCGAGCGCCCCACGCAGTCGGTCGAGCTGCCACTCGATGTGCAAGGCACAGCGTTTCAGCGGCGCGTGTGGCAGGAACTGCAGAACATTCCCGCTGGAGCCACGCGCACCTATCAGCAGATCGCGCGCGCCATCGGCCAGCCCACAGCGGCCCGCGCTGTCGGCACCGCGTGCGGAAAAAATCCGATCGCCGTTGCAGTCCCCTGCCATCGCGCAGTCACTCAGTCGGGGCGCATCACCGGCTATCGCTGGGGCAAAGATCGCAAAGCCAAACTGCTCGAGCGCGAGTCACAGCCGTAGCGCTGTCGCCATCGCGCACCGCTCATTTCGCGATGCCTCTGCGATTACTCTTCTTCGAATTCCTCGTCGTCATCGTCGGGAACATCTTGCAGCTTGTTGTGCATATCGCCGCAGAATTTCCAGTACGAATCGAGCGCATAGATCGCAATGTTGGCGGTGTCGTATTCGCCACCCAGAACCGGCAGCTCTTCGTAGCCAAAGCACTCGCCATTCTCGAGCGTCATGCCGGCGGCTGTCGCCATATCGACCAGCGGATACATCAGCCACTCGGCAGCGTTGTCGGGATCTTCGAGCAGATCGAGGAACTGATCTTCGTTCTCCGCCACCTTCTCGAGCGTCCCTTCCGACACATTCAAATGAAACACGGCTCCCGTTCCATCGATCCAGGTGAGATCGCCAAACTTGTTCATCAGCCAGGGCTGAAACTCAACCTCTTCGGGAAAGATCCAGCGCCACGGTTCGATCAAGGCATGCCAGTCGAGCCCCTCGTGCGACAGTAAATAGTCATTAACTTCCAAGGGAAGGCTCCTTGATGGTTCAGCTCTGAGAGGTGCGTCGTGAGTGGAGAATGGCGGGTCGAATTATCACCTCGCATCGTTTTCTTCACAATCGCAGGTAGACCGATTCAGCAGGCATTCGCAGCGACGGTTAGCTTCCGCCGCCACTCCCCCCATTGGCTGGCGAGCCCCCGGCGCGACGATTCCTAGCCAAAGCTGCCGAAAAGCCCCTAAAATAGGCCGCTGAGCCACCTCGATCGCGCTCTGCTGTCACCCTTTGCTTCGCTGGAGTTTCCCTGCATGGCCCAAAAGCGAGCGACCCAATCCGCCCCAACTCGCCAATCAGCCGCCGAGGTCCTGGCGCGGCTCGAGCGCATGGGCAGCGAAAAAATTCGCCTCGGGATGGCCCGGTTTGCGATCCCGAGCGACAACGCGTTTGGCATTTCGGTGGGCGATTTGCGAAAGTTTGCCAAGTCGATCGGACGCGACCACGAGCTTGCCCAGCAGTTGTGGCAAACACCGAACTACGAAGCGCACATGATCGCTATCTTCATCGACGATCCGCAGCTTGTCACCGCGCAGCAAATGAATCGCTGGTGCGGAGAGTTCGACAGCTGGGCGATTTGCGACACCGCCTGCTTTCATCTCTTCTCGAAAACCGCACACGCCTGGAAGATGATTCCCCAATGGGCCAAGCGCAAGCCGGAGTTCGAGCGCCGCGCCGCTTTCGCGCAGCTGGCCAGCATGTGCGTACACGACAAAGCTGCCACCGACGAGCCGTTTGCTCAGTCGCTCGCGCTGATCGTGAAGCACGCCAGCGACAGCCGCAATTTTGTGAAAAAGGCGGTGAACTGGGCGCTCCGCTGCATCGGCAAACGCAACAGCCGCTTGCTCGCGCTCGCCACGGCAACAGCCGAGTCCCTCGCCAGTTCCGACGACCCCACCGCGCGCTGGATCGGCAAAGATGCCCTCCGCGAATTCCAGAAGCCCAACATCATCGCCCGCATTAAAAAACGGACGAAGAAGGCATGAGGGCGTTGAAGCAATTACAAACGGTTCTATAGCTCATCGGGCAGAAACATATCTGCTAGGCAGGCTCGGATGTAGTCCTCAGTCAGAGCTGGCTTTTCACCCGTTTCCGCCTGATAGTTTTCGATAAGTGCTTTGCACGTCGCGTTTACTACGCGATCAGTGGATAGTACCGAGAGAATACGCTGGTAACTTGCCGATTCACGGCGATGAAACTCGCACATTGTTTCGCCATTAAACAGCGCGCGGCTTGTCAGTAAATAGAAGTTGGCGACATCCGCTTCGCTAATCCCATCTTCATCCAGCAGCACCGCATCGAACACTTTGATGGGATCTGCACTTTGCCCACGACGAGGAATTACTCGATACAACGACCAGATCGATCCATTGGTTGTCACTGCCCAATCAGCCGATACACTCGAAGCATACTGCGCGGCTTGATCTCGAACTTTCTCGGAGAGTTTCAACCGAGGATTTTTACATTCGATGACCAAGAAAATTCGGTCGTCATGCTTCAGCGCAATGTCGATGCGCTGCCCCAAAGTATGAACCTCCGTATCGATATCACAGTCCTCGTACCCCAGCACGAGACGCAGCACATCAATACACCAAACTCGTACCTGTTCTTCCGAGCCACCTTGTTCATTGATCTCAATGAGTCGCTTGTGGAGTGACTTCAGGTGTTCGTTGATCCTGGCTAAATGCTCCTCACGAATTTGTGTCTTCGTGCGACGAGTTCGTGTCCGTTTTCCTTCATCTGTCTCCGTCGATTGCTGGGTCTCCGCGTTCTGGATTGCAGCCTGTTCCACTTGCGAAGGAACCTCAAGTTTCACCACAAAAGGCTGATGACACGACGAACAACGGACAGATTTTCCAATGAATGATTCGTGCTTTTTCGGCAAACGAAATCGCTTTTGACAGTTCGTACAAACTGTTACACCAAGCACGGAATCATTATTAGGAGCGACTACTTCCGACATTCTCAAACCCTTTGTACGAAAAAAAACCATCGAGCGAGCTGAAAAAGCAGCCTAAAGTAGGGGTGCGTCATCCGCAACTGGTGTGCCAAGATGCAACAAGTGGTAAGTCATGGCCCCTGGGCCGCGAAGCGGCAGGAGGCGATGCAGTAGCAGGCCTCTTGTGAACCCAGTTTGCCAGCAAACGGGGGTGAAGATGCGCGGGAATGAATGATCACGTTGTGCAGACTCGGTTCCATCCGTGTACCTGACATTCGAAGCATCTCAGCTGCCGCGTCATTCGATTTTTCGCCCACGACTCCCTGCTTGCGACTACCTCAGGATGGGTAGGCCGCTTCATCAATTTCCTGGGAAGATTTCGCGATTTGAAATATTTTGACACCGGGGCGGGCAGGGCGGGGTTGAATGATCAGCGTTGGAAATTCGACTCTGGATGGCGAGTATCTGTATGCAATTCACGAAAAATAGTGGTCTGCTGGCGTCCACACTGTTGCTACTTCTCTCGGGGGCGTCGGCGGTTGCCGCGGAGTACAACCCGCTGGAGTCGAAGCAGCAAGCGAAAACCGAAATCGAAACGCTCGTCGACAAAACACGCAAACGCGAGATCCCGGTTCGCTTTTACTTGCCCGAAGAGTCAGGACCGCGCCCCGTGGTTCTGTTCAGTCACGGACTCGGTGGCTCGCGCGATAACAACGGCTACATCGGCGAGCATCTCGCCGGGCGAGGCTATGTCTGCATCTTCCTGCAACATCCCGGCAGCGACGAATCAGTTTGGAAAGGGACCAAGCCGACCGAGATCATGCCAGCCATGCAAAAGGCGGCAAGCTACGAGAACCTTGAGCTCCGTTGTCAGGATGTGAAAGCGGTGGTTGAGCAACTTTCGGTTTGGAACAAGACCCAAGGGCATCTGCTGTTTGGCCGCGTCGATCCTCAGCGGATCGGCATGTCGGGGCATTCGTTCGGGGCCTCCACCACGCAGGGAGTCCTTGGGCAAAGCATTCCGCTGCTGGGTCCAAGATTCCTCGTACCCGAAATTCGTGCGGGGATTGCCTACAGCCCGTCGATCCCGCAGCGCGGTAATCCAGAAACCGCGTTCGCGAAAATCGATCGCCCCTTCCTGCTGATGACCGGCACGCTCGACGATTCCCCCATCGGCGGCCAAACACCCGCATCGCGCCGCAAAGTTTATCCCGCGCTACCAACCACCATCGATCGCTACGAACTGGTCCTCGACGGCGGCAAGCATTCCGCTTTCAGCGAGCGCGAAATCAAGCTCAAGCTCCTCGGAGGTGGTCAAAAAAATCCGAACCATCACCGGGTGATTCTCGCCATCACTGCAGCGTTCTGGGACACGTATCTCAAAGAGGACTCCGCCGCTCAAGCCTGGCTGCAAGGAGAAGGGCCGCGACAAATCATGGAGAAGCCCGACCTCTGGCAAATGGGGCTTAAAAAGAAGTAAGCCAGAGCCGGCGGTCCGGAAGTCTGGCTTACTTGAAGTCTTGCCCGAAGTATCTGCCCGCGCTTGCTTAGTTGAACGGAACTAAGCGCGGCTGTCGTGGTCGCTGCGGAACAGGGGAGTGCCGCAGGTAGTCGAGAATCTCGCTGATCTTTCCCGTGGCCAGCGCGAGGCAGGAATCGGCACCACCGTAGTACATCCGAATCTCGTCGGCTGCTTGATCGATGATCCATCCGCACGGGAAGACCACGCCATTGACATCGCCATGACGTTCGTACGGCATTTGCGGCGCGAAGACCCAGTCGTCACTCCGGCGAATCACTTCCCAAGGCTTCTCGAGATCGAGTAGCGCCAGCCCCAGTCGATAGAGACAGCCACCCGGTGTATGTCGCACACCATGGTAAAGAATGAGCCAACCCTCCGCCGTTTCGAGCGGTGGTGGACTGAGTCCGATTTTATTCGCATCCCACCAGGCTCCTTTCCGCGCCGGAATCAGCACGTGATGATCGCCCCAGTGGGTCAGATCGGGCGACTGCGAAAGCCAGATGTGCGCCCCATGACTCCCCGCTCCCACCGGACGATGAATCATCGCATAGCGGCCGTTGAAACGCCGTGGAAAGACAGCCGCATCTTTGTCGTCGGGGGGCATCACCGGCCCGAGACGATGAAAACTGCGGAAGTCGGTTGTCGTGGCGAGCGACACCAACGGACCACTCGGAGAATAAGCGGTGTAAGCAATAATCCACTCTTGGCGCTCTTCCACCCAAGTGATGCGCGGATCCTCAACTCCCCATTCTTCTTCGCGAAAGTTGAGCGGATCGGCCGGAAAACTGGGCTTCGGATCGATGCGCCACTGACCGATGCCATCGTAACTTCGCGCGACCGTCAGATGCGAATGACCCCGCCGATCTTCGACGCGCACCAGCAGTAAAGTCTCGTTTCCAATCTGACACGCGCCCGCGTTAAACACCGAGTGGGCAGGGTAGGGCCAGTCCTGAGCGGTCAAAATCGGATTGCCCGAATAACGCCGAAAGAGTTCGGGATAAAGCTGCGGCTGAGTTGATTCAAACGTTGACATAGCGGCTTTCTTTTAGACTCTTGTGGAGTCGCTTTTACTGCTTCGAGATAGTTCGTTCGGTAGCCGCTGGACGCTCGCTAAGCGCCTGCTGATGGACATAGCTGTGAAGTTCCGTCCACAGGAATGCGAGGGTCGATTCCGCCCCTTGGTTCTTGTTGACACCGTTTGACTGCAGTCCATCGAAGCAGCCTCCCGTTTGTCGATCCGCCAAAGGTTGCGCCAAACTGTTCTGACCATGAAACCAGCCGTACGAACGCAAGTAGATGGCGAGATACTTGTCGTCCTGCTGATCGGCTAGCGCGGCGAGCGCAGCCGAGGCCATCGTCGATGCTTCGACCGGCTGTTGGTCGTAAAGCGATTTCTCTTCGCCATGCGAAAACCAGTCCCGATTGCCAATCGGCCAGAAGACCCCCTCGGAGGTCGTCACGAGATCCAAAAATCCTAGCGACGATCGGGCGACCGCAAGATAGCCCTGATTTGGCCAGCACTCTTCGGCATCAAACAGCGCATGCGGCAACACCGCGTTGGCATAGGTCATGCGCGACTCAAACCAAAACCAGTCGGTCCGCTGCGACCGGCGATAGCATTCCATGAGATGCTCGGCCGACGAGCGCGCGATCGTCTCGAGGGTTTCCATCTCCGTCACTTCAGCCCGCGCGAGAATCGCCCAGGCTTGAATTAAATAGGCTTGAGCGCGCAAGCTGCGCAGCTCGGCCACCGCAGAAAGCACCGCATTAAGCAGCTCACGAGCCAGGTCGCGATAGCCTTGAGGCAGCTTGCTTCCCAAGACTTCCGCCAGCGCCAAAACGGCCTGGCCTTGGCAATCGCCCGTTCCCGATGCGTCGAGCCAATCACGCTGATAACTCAAGAAGTTATGAAACCCGCGCACCGGGCAACGAGCATGCTCGAGAAAGCTCAAATAGCACGCCACGCGCTCCAGCATCCGTTGGCTCGGCCGCGTTTTCCACAAAGCTACACACAGCCGCAAAGCGCGTGCGTTGTCGTCGGTGGTATAGCCACTTTCGCGACGTGGCAAGCAATACACGCCATGCTGGATCAGTCCTGTCGAATCGGTCATCAGGTCGAGGTGATCAAGCATCACACTCGGCAATTGTTCTGTTGTCATCATGCCCATCCTTGTACGGTTTGCGTCAAAATTTGATGTTCGAGAGAAGCATCGGGCTCACGAGCCGAGCTCACACTCCGCCGCGAAGCTGGCAGCGCGGCGTCTTGAAATGATTTCAGATAAAGCTTCCCCACATTGGGCCAGAACATCGCTCGCGCAAACTGATACGCCTTCACACGCATCGAGAATAAAGCATCGTCGTTCTGCAGCAGATGAATGGCAGCTTGCGCCATCGCATCGCTATCGCCAAAAGGGGTCAGGAGACCGCGGTTCTCCGCGAGCACCTCTTGGGCATAGAGATAAGGGGTGCTGATCACCGCGCCGACCGTCGCCATGGCGTAGGCCATCGTGCCACTGGCGATCTGATCCTTGCCAGGGTAGGGGGTCACAAACAGATCGCAGGCCAGCAGATGCTCGAGCAATTGCGAGAGACTCAGGAACTTGTTCACAAACTGCACGTTCCCCGCCACACCGAGCGACTCTGCGAGCTGCATCAAACTTTCGCGATAGACCTCTCCCTCTTCTTTGCGCACCTGGGGATGCGTCACTCCCACAATCAAGTACATCGCTTCGGGAACTTTCGCGACGATCGCCGGCATCGCCCGAATCATCATCTCGAGCCCTTTGCCGCGGCTGATCAAACCGAACGTGCAAATCACTCGTCGTCCCGTAAGACCAATCGCACGTTTGTCTTGCTTATTCGCGCGGAAAGGAACCGCTGGCACACCGTGCGGAATGATTCGAATCTTGCCTGGATCAACGTCGTAGATCGTTTGCAACAACTTCGAAGCAGTAGCGGTCATCACCACCACACTGTTGCTGAGCGAGACAATCTCTTTCACGATCCGCTTGGGGAGAGGGGCCGGATCGGTGAGGAGCGTATGCAGGGTGGTCACCACCGGCTTCTCGCAGAGATAGAGAAAGTCCATCAGCCGCTCTCCCCAAGCATCGGGATAGAGCCCAAACTCGTGCTGCAAACTCACGACATCGCAAGGACCTTCGTTCACAATCTCCGCTGTCTCGCTATAAGCATCCGGTCGGCTGTTATCGATCACATGCACCACGCGTGCATCTTCACACGGAATGGCACGGGTCTTTTGAATGGCAATGACCGAAGAGACCGTACTCCCGGAAACGGCATCCACCGCATTGGCAGTATCTTGAGTAAACGTTGCTAGTCCGCATTCTTCCGGTGGAAAGGTCGACAGAAAAACTGGTCGAATGGTACGCATGGAGCACCCCTCATCGTTCCTAGAGAAAACTTCCAAAAAACCGATATCGACGGCGCGATTCCGTTCACTCCCACACGCGAACATCATGCTTCGAGTTGCTCGGCCGACTTTTTGGCCGCAGCTTCGTCTTGATCGTTTATCGCGCCGGCCGCTTCGGAGGCAGACATCGTGGCCATGGCGATGAGCTCGATATCGAGCAAAATCTCGCGACCGGCGAGTGGATGGTTGCCGTCGATCAGCACCGATTCGAGCTGAATTTCTCGGATAATTGCGCGACGTTTTTTGCCCGTGGATCGAATCGACATCGTGACGCGCTGGCCAACTTGCAGGGGCGGTTCTTTCGGAAACCGCTCGCGAGGAACTTGCCGAATCAACTTCGGCAGAATCTCGCCATATGCCTCACTCGGCTGCAGTTTCAGGTGCTTATGCTCTCCCGGCAGCATGCCAGCCACGGCCTGACTGAGCGCTGGGCTCACCTCGCTGCTACCGGCGATGAATTCGAGCTTCACGCGGCGCGGTCGCTTCGCGGGTGCCTCTTCGCCAACTGGAATTCGGACGTACTGAATCTGAACACGATCTCCAATCACGACACGATGCATTTCATCACCACTAACTTCCTTCAGAACTGAAAGAGAATGAGACACCGCTACGCGCGCTCGTCTGGCTCGACACCATCGGCTTTTTCGCGAGACTCGGCCGGCACCTGCTGCACCGATGTGGCACACAGATACGGGCTGCTGTCGCGGACGAAATCCACCAGCATCCCTTGGCGCAGCAAATCAAACCCTTGATGACCAACCACCATTTCGTGCGAAAAATAGATCTGCTGCTTTTGGTCGTCGATCAGGAATCCATACCCTTTGTCGTTATGAGCGGCGATCAGCCGCGTGCTCGCCACAGAGGGTTGCTGCGAAAGATGGACGAGCGAGGCAATTATTCCACGAGGCACAGAGCCACGATCTGATGCAATGGCACCTTCACGAGTGAGTGCCGAATCCAGCTGGACTGGGGCACAGAAATATCAAACGGCAGGGGAGTCTTAAGGAGACGTGCCGGAAGGCTTCAGCGATTCCAAATCCGACTGCGCCTTGTCGGTATCCACATCCACTCCCAGCTGCACTTTGCCATCCGAGTTTTCGGAACCCGAATTCTGGAGCGAAATCCAGCCTCGATAAAACCCGATGCCGATGGCAACCATGGCAATCAGCAGCACCACCGCGACGATCCGTTTCATAACTTGTTTTCCCATTCGCAGGAGTGCCGAACTTGTGACGCAAGCATGGCGGTGGACACCTAGTGTGCGAGACACTAGGTGTCCTAGCCAACCATGACTCGAAAACCGCTGACCAAAGCATCCTGCCTTAGATGTTCTTCGACTTCCCCTTACCCTTACCTTCGGGACGCGAAGGTCCTCCCGATCCTTTGCCAGGACCAGGATTGGAGGGAGCAGGCTGAGGGCGAGGCTCGACATTGCGTGGAGGCTTCCCGGGACCAGCACCTGGTGGAGGACCACGATCAGGCTGTTTCTCAGGCTTCACTTCGGGCCGAACTTCGGGACGAGGGACTGGCTTCGTCTCGGGGGGACTCTGTTTGCCAGGAAGGTCGGTTCGCGGTTTGCGAATCCCGTCGGTTCCCTGCGGAGGTCCGTTGCCGGTGCGAGGCTGACGTGGTTTGGGCTCCACGCGTGGATCGGGGCGGGGTTCGTCATCCAGTTTCGGTGGACCACTTCCATTCTCGAAACGCTCGATCGGTTGCGAGGTGTAAGGGCTCCGTGGAATCTTTCCCTTGGTCGCTCCGCGGGGGAGGGTCGCATCGGGATTCCGATCTTCCATCGCTTCCAGCTTGGCACGTTCCTGCCGCGCTATACGTCCTTCAGCCGACCACTTGTTCATCTGCTCACGTTCGCTCGGAGCAATCGGCTTCAGACGAACCTCTTGACGCTTATTCTTCTCCCAATCGGTGATCGATTCCGCAATCACATGGTTGGGGTCGCTGCGATACTCTTCACGAGTCAAACGATCGCGCTGCGTGTTCCAGTCGCGTGGAGGCCGGGCCTCTTCATGATCGCGACGATGCTCGAAATTGGTCCGGAGCGTTTGATCCCAAGTGCTGTCGCCACGATTACGCCACCGCTGATGGGCATAGAACGGGTCGTAGCCCGCGCGGCTGTTGTGGAACGAGAACCACGAGGAATAGCCGTTGTTGCGATAGTTCGATCCGTAGTAATCACCGTAGTAATAGTGACCATAGCTGGGTCGCAGGAACAGATGCTGTCCAAAGACCGAGAGGTTGATCACGCTCCGAGGGGAGTACGAAAAACCTCGATTGGCGTAGCTATTGGAGTTGAAATAGACCGGTGCGTAGAGCACGCCGCGCTGCGCGACGGTGTAATCGTAGTAGCCATCCACAAACACATAGCCGCGTGGCGACCACGTGTAGTGCGAAGGGACCCAGTCCCAGTTGGATTGCCCGAGCGCCCAGAAACCAGGACGCCAGGCATAGCGGTTCTGTTGCCAGAGCCAGCAGCCAGGAATCCAGCGATGGTCGGCCGAGGGAGCGTCGACATTGGGTCCCGCTTCCACGGTGGCAGGCGGTTCAGGTAGATACTCCACTTCACTCAGTTTCGCACTGGCCCAGTAGCCCGAAGTCCACTGCGATCCGGTCCGCTTCGTGGCCCAGTAACCTGCGACCCACTGCCGTCCTGGAGGAATCGAGCGCCAAATTCCACTGACCCAGAGGAAGTCGTCGCGCTCGTCATCAAAGGCCCAGTAGCCCGGAATCCAAACGACATTGGTCCCTTCAGGGCGAGTTTCGGGGGGTGATTCTTCGATCGCTTCAGGTGCCACCTTGGTGGTCACAAGCCCTGGTTCTGGATCGAATGTTATTGTCTCAGCGAACGCTTCATGGACAGGTCCGCGCGTCAAAACCTCATACGACTCTGGCTCGCTGGGAGGACCGCGCTGCACGGCCACCGCGCTGCTCACTCCCAGGATTGCTACCATGCCCGCGACCAGCGCCGGCAGAGTGCATCCACTCCATTTGAAAAAACTCATCATCAGCCTCATTTCACATATAAATTGATTTAGGTAGGCCCATCGCACGGCGACAGGCCTGCGTCTCCCAGCCTCTGGACACCGGCCAAAGCCAGTGTCCAGTGTGTCGGCTGAGAGATTGAATTGACCGCCCGCTCGACTAGAAGTGCAGCACCAACGGAGAGCAGCTGTGAGGCATATTTCCCTTGATTACAGAGAAAAATGCTCGCTACTCGACCGTGGACCAGCGACTAGAGGCTGGCAAAGTCAGGGTTCTTCACAATCGCTTCGATCGAAGTGGCAGTCTCAGGATTGGCACTCTCCGAGCTCACGCGAATCTTGGTTCCTGGCTTGAGGTCCGAGAGCTTGCAGGCTTCGCCGTCGCAGGTGATTTTGACATCATCCGTGATCATGCAGCTGTGCTCTTGGGCACCCTTCAGGTTGGTCATTACGAGCTTGCCGTCGGTGGTGCTCACCACTTTGCCATCGTGCGAGATGGCAGGGTACTCGGTCAGCTTGTCGATCGCTTCCACGCGGCATGCCACTGCGGCATCCTCGCTGCTGATCGTCACGCGGATCTTCGTCCCTTCCTTCAGTTCATTCGCCTTGCTCGGTTTTCCATCGAGCGTAAGGAGTGTCTCGTTGTTCAATTCATGCGAATGCTCTTTGGAATCTTTTCCGAGCATCACAAGCTTCACATTCGAGCAACTCACGATTTTGCCATCATGCGTAGTCGGCTTGGCCTTGGCGTTGGCATCCGTGGGCTTTGCTTCCTTGTCGCCAGCTGTCAGCTTGGCTTCCTTGTCAGCAACTTCTGGCTTGGGCTCTTTATCAGCGCCCAGCAGGGGACTGACGAAAACCGTTCCTGCCAACAACACAGCGACCGACAACATTCGAATACTCATAGGTACACCTTCTTCCTTGGATCGTGGTCACTGACAGGCGAACTACAAAACGTAGTCGCCACCTGCGATCACAACTGGCAGACCAACGCCAATAGCGGGCGCTCTGCTGACGCCGGAGCACACTCCAGCGTCAGTGATCAGAGAACCTTCGTTTTATTCGCTAAATCCTGCCGAGTAGCAGCAAGATCACAACGACGATCACTACCAGCCCTAGACCACCACTTGGTAGGGCACCCCAGCTGCGACTGTGTGGCCAAAGGGGAATGGCACCGAGCAGCATGAGGATCAAGATGACGAGCAGAATGGTACCTAACATGGGACAATCTCCAGAGACGCTTCATGAAACCACTGAAATCACGCGATACATTTCGCGAGCACTCACTGCACGCCACGTGCTAAGGCTTGACAACCGACAGCTTGAACTGCTTCACGCTATCGGCACCGGTTACGGGATGGCCGGTCACATCGATCGAGAAGTTACCGAGCGCGGCATCTTCCGAGCCGGTCAGCATGAGCTTGGCTTCCGATTCGCCCCGCTTGATGACAGGCGCTTCGTTATCAATCGTGACACCCTTGGGCATCTCGCTGAATTTCAGCGTCACATCTTCATCGAAGGTTTTGTCGCGACTGATGCCGACAACAAACTCCTTGGTTTCACCTTGCTTGAGCGAGGTGGAAAGGTAGGGGAGGCTGATCGTGAATGAATCCTTGGCGCTCACCGAGAACTTCATATCAACCACCGCATCAGCACCACTCTTGGGCTGGCCTGTCACCTTGACGACGTAGTCGCCAACCGCCGTCTCGTCCCCGACTTTGAAGACGATTTTCGCGTCCTCATCACCGTGGCCAATCACAGCACTCGCAGGTTCGACAGTCACACCTTTGGGCAGGTCGGCAAAGACCAGCGTGACATCTTGGTCGAAGTTTTCAGCCCGCTTGATCCCGACCGTAACGTCGGTGGCCACACCTTGCTGGAGTGAGGACGACATCACGGGGACACTCAAGTTAAAAGTGTTTTCCGCTTGTCCATAAGTTGGCTTTTCGACACTCTTGTCGTCCACGCCAGGCCCGCCCGCAGTCCCTTGGGTGCAGCCAATCGCCATAGCCAGTGGAAGCGCCATGACAGCTCGTAGGAAATAACTCATAAATCACCACTTTCTTAGAAGCAGGGTCATCGCGACCCGCCACGAAACATGCGACCTCACAACAAAATGCTGCTGTGATCGAGTCGACTTTGTGTAAAGAACGCTCGCGATCTTCCACCTAGGCAGAAGAACGCGATGGCTTGGCTGGTAAAGCTCCCCGAGTCGCTACGGCAGTGGCAGGCACCGCACGTAGCGACTCGAGAATCAGCAGCGTCTCGACGACTGCAATGCTGACAGGAGCTGGCAGAGCAAGATCAAAACCGACTTCGCTCAACTGCTCGCGACAACCGTCGTCGAGGGAGTTGGTCACAGCGATTAAAAAGCAGGCATCGCGAGGAAAGTCGCGACGCAGCTGTCGGCTCATTTGACAGGTATTCATTTCCGGGAAATCGGTTCCCACCAGCACCACATCAGGGTGCTGCGAGGCGGCTACTCGCAAGGCATCGCAGCCTCCGCGAGCCGTCCGTGCCTCATGCCCCCAGCGCTGGCAGACGTCGATCAGCGGTGCCAGCTGCCCGCCCCATTCGTTCACCAGCAGCACGCGTAGTTTTCGGCTGGCAACCCGGGTGTTCACGGGGACTGCTTTGGTTCGATTTCCGGCCCTTCGAATCTTCGTTTCCATGTTGGTTTGATAGTGAACGTCCATTTCCCACCTTCTATCCGCACCACCTATGAGTTCGTTAGCCGGAGCCACCTTCGTCGTGACCCTGTCCCATTCCGCCATCTTTCCCCTTGTCGATGACCAATTCAGACTTGGTCTCATCGGAAAGGGGCGGAGGCTCTTCTTTGGTCAGCATGAACATTTGCACCATGGCTCCGGTCGTAAACGCGTGCACCACAGTCCCAGTGTCCGGCTGAATCTCTGCTGCCGACTCCTGCACCTTGCGTCCCGTAATCCGCAAGATTTCTGCACTGAGCTGGTCTTCCGAACTCGCAAACAATTTGCGGTGAAACTCTTGTACTCGCGCAGCCCCTTCACGGGTTTGCGCTAACGTTCGTTCGGCTTTGGTTAAAGCATCACGCAAGGTGACGACGAGGGTGTCTTCACCGAGAATCACCGAGACCGAAGTGGGGGCATGTCCTGTCCGCTCGAGTTGATATTTTTCAATGACTGCAGCGAGTTGCTCAGCGACATTCAAGTCTGCTTTGCTCATGAGATTCACGTCATCAGATTCAACACCAACCACTCCAAGAGTGTTAATATGTCCACTATTTGAGTAGCGATTTGATCTGCTCAATTCTTTCTTGTTCCTTCAATTGGATACTTTCCCAGAATGCCACGAGTTCTGGGTTTCCGCTGGCGAGACGAATGAATCTTTCGCAGGCCCAGACTCGCCCCATTCGATTCCCGAGTTCCGCGATCAGATCGTCGTCAGGGTCCAGGACCACATCGACCCAACCAGGCGAAACGACTGCAAATTCACTCGTGACTACCATCGATCGCACGCCTTTGCGCTCTCAGCGAAACTCGCGAAACATCGCCGAAACCGCTAAAAACGGCTATAAAAGACGATGAACTTGCGATCTGCGCATAAAAAAACCGGTGTGCCAGATCGCTTTGAAACGATCCAGCACACCGGCTTACTTTTTAACGGTCCCCCTGACGGTGTCAGGTTGCCCTTTATCTAGTCATCCGTAGTATTTGCTTGCAGTGCCCAGAAGGTTTGGAGGCCTTCTTTGGCCGGCGAACAACTTCTCGACGCATTGATCCTACGCTTCTTCTGCAGCAAAGCAAGCGGTAAAAACCGCAACTCGACTGAATTCTCGATTGACAAAAGTTCTGGCCCCTAGGGTCGCACCAACCTCACTTAGGTGTACGATGAACTCCGCTTCTCTCTGCCGAAGCCTTGCTACCTTCCGATCTTAAGTAGCAAATTCCTTATAACACTAACACTTATATTGACATTAAATATAAATAGTAGGACCAGTGGAATTATATGTTGAAAACTCAAGGTGAGATTGAATCGGCGATCTGCGATGGAATCTCTCGATTCCAGCTCGAGTTCATGGGACGTGGCCCCCGCGCGATTCGCACGCACGTGATGGACGATGTGGTGTTTATCCGCTTGCAAGGCGTGCTAACTGCGGCCGAGCAGCACCTGGTGAAAGCGCTGCCACCGGATAAAGGACGCGATCTGCTGAAGCAGGTGCGCTCGCAATTGGTCGAGATTGCCCGGACTGCACTTGACACCATGATCAGCGACATCACCGGCATTCCAGTCGTGAGTTTGCATCACGATATTAGCACCGTGAGTGGCGAGGAGATTATTGTTTTCACGTTGAGCGCCGCCCCGATCTTTCGGACCTCCTCGCGCGGCAAATAGCAGCCTCCTCGCTCAGCGAGCCTCGCTGGACTCCTGCCAAACGCCCTGAAAAGTGCACGAAAAAAGCCGACTTACAACTTTCGTCGCAAATCGGCTTTCAGTGGAGGCGGGGGGAATTGAACCCCCGTCCCGAGACATTTTCACGAACACATCTACGTGCGTAGCAGAAAATTTGATTTTTGCACAGTTTGTCGCCTAGCTGCTGGCTACACCCTGCACTAGATCGAAACTTTTTTGACCTCGTGCGTTTCGATCATGGCACGAGGCGGTCCGGATTTGGTGACCAACTTTTGGGCCTCTCCGGCTAAAGCCCTCAGTCGGAAGCTACCGTTTAGTTAGGCAGCAAGTGCGAGATTGCTCTCGGCAGTTAAGTTTGTGATCAGCTTTTTACGTGGCCATCTGATCAACCACGGCACGCCGTATTCGCTTCAGGCTATCCGGTCGAATCCAGTTCGCCCCCGAAGCAGAAAAACGGTTTCTTCCAGTGATTCACCCTCGCGATCTGCACCATTCAGACCAGGCGATGAGCCACCTTCGGATACTTTATCGACAAGCAGCCCCCGTTTCTTGGAGCCACATCCCGAGTAAAGAGCAGGGAAGGGGAACCGAGGTTCACTCCTCACTGCTATATCCATTCTACGTCGCGGCAGGGAGAGAGGACAGTGGCAGCGCTGCGGAAGGGGCTCGTGGGGCTGCGACACTTAAACCGGTGGAGTGAGGGGTTTAGGGCCGACGGTGACGATGGTGAATCGCTGCGGGCGACTCGCTGCCAGGTAGCGATTGACGGTCTCGGACGAGAGCGAATCGACAATCTGACTCAGCTCTTTGATCGTGCGGACCCGGGCCAGGTGATACCAGTCGTAGGCGATGCTTCCCGCGCGGCTGGTGCTGCTCTCTTGCTGCATGATCATCGAGCGCTTGAATCGCCGCTTCAGCTGCTGGATCTCGATTTCCTCGACCCCGTCGTGAAGCCGGAGCAGTTCGGCGACCAATACATCCAGCGTTTCTTGGGCCCGTTCGGCGGTGGTGCCACTGTAGGCAATCACGCTTCCACGATCGCGAAGGCTATGCACGCTGGCGTAGACCGTGTAGCAAAGTCCTCGTTTTTCGCGGACTTCGCTAAACAGCCGGCTGCTCATGCCATCGCTGAGAGCGCCGATGGCACCCCGCAGCTGAAAGTAATCTTGATGGCTATATGGCAGTGCCTCGAACGCGACGGCGATGTGCGTTTGGCTCGATTCGGCCTGGATATGGGTGTAGCCCATTTCGCCCGTCACCTGCGTATCGGGGGCATTGGACTCGCCTCCCCAATCGCCAAACAGATTGGCAACTTGATCCTTGAGCGCTTCCCAGTCGAACTTGCCGGCGACGGTGAGGATCCCTTTTTCGGGCTTGAAGTTGGTGGCGTAGAAATTCTGCACATCGTCGATCGAGTGACTCGCGACAGACTCCAGTGTCCCTTGCGACGAACGGCCCCACGGTGATCCGTAGTGCTGCATCCGGAGCTTTTGCATCGACTTCTGTGCCAGGTCATCTTCGACGCTGCGAACTTCCTGCAGACAGGCGTTGCGGGCATCTTCGAGTTGATCGGCGGGAATGATGGGGCGGCGGGCGATGTCGGCGTAGATCGACAGCACCGGCATCAGGCTCTCGGCGGGCATAGCGCCACCGAGCGAGGTGTGAGCGATCGAAACGCTGGCGGAGGTTTCAGCGCCGAGGTTCTCGAGATCGGCAACCAGTTGGCGGCTATCGCGCGAGCCAGCGCCGCGCTGCACCATTTCGGTCGTCAGGCTGGCGAGTCCCCCTTGCGACGAGGTTTCGCGCACCACACCGCCGGGCAACAGCAGAGCGAAAGCGGCCGATTCGAGCCAATTCATTTCTTCGGCAACAAGGGTCAGGCCACAGGGAAACCGATGCGAATGAATCTGCTGGCTCACGAGAGAGGGTATCTCACAATCAATAGTTGGGGAGTCAAACAGAGCAGGGCAGGGGACAGAGCCACCGGCTGAAGCTCGACAAGAGGCAGCCACGTCGCGTGCTGCGAGCAATTAAGAAAGGCTATCCGGGCGGCTAGGCGTACGCAACCTCCGACGCCTTGTAGACCGTCTTGGTGATGCGAAATCCCAGACGTTCGTAGAGCCGGACCGCTCCGGTGTTTTGGGCCGTCACTTCGAGAAAGACGCGGCGACAACCAGCTTCGGCAAACCCTTGCAAAGCGGCCCGAACGAGCAGGCTGCCGATCCCTTTGCCTCGATGCGTGGGGGTGACGCCGATGTTTTGCACCGCCCCGAGCCCTTGGCCGTCGCTGATCCCTTGAATGGTGCCGCACAAATCGGGACGCGTGGCGTTGTCGGGCCAGCACTGGGCCAGCCAGGTTGCTTGCGGCACAAAGCCTTCGCGTTTCACAATGTCTCCCATCAGCCGATAGCAACCTTCGCGGTCGCCCAGGCAGGGGAAGACGTTAGCATCGAGTTCAAAGCGAAAACTGCGAAACTTCACGTCGGAATGGGCTTCGATCAGCTTCGGACTCCAGGCCAGGAGCGAATAGCCTTGCGACGCGAGAGCCGGGTCGACGGCGAGTGGGGGAGGAGCGAGCGAACGTCCACCGGCAATGGCCGTGGCTGAAAGCGCGGGGAGTTTCGGACCGTAAGCAGGGAGATCGATCTCCATGCGGAAGCGTTTGAAGTAGGTAACGCCCATAAAAAGGTCCGGTCGGTGGAACGTGCTGCGAAGCCTGGGGTGGCCCCAAGCAGCGTTGGCTGGATGCCCAAATCGTAGCCCTAAGTGAAGGAAGGGTCAACGTTTTTGGCTACAAACTCGACACTCGCTGGCAACTTGCGTCGCCACTAAGCAGATCGAATCCTTGAATCTACGCTGCTCGCGCATCGATGTTCATCGGAAGATCGTGCTAGCAGAGGGTGGTTTGTTTTTGCGGGAAGGTATAAGCGGCCGGATTCCTCCAATCCGCAAAGGGACAGAGATCGCCGCAAACATATTGAATACTTAGACTTACGGACGAACAGACTCACTGATATGGGCCAGGCCGTGATCGATCGACGACTGCTGCCAAACGGCATGTCGGGGACAAAAGGTTGCAAGGAGGAGTTCGCACGCTGTTTGGCGCTGGGGGTCGTCGTCCTCTAGGTGGTTAGCGGCGTAGTTCTCGACCACGAGCATCCCCAGGTTATAGGCCAGCGGATAGGTCCCAAACTCAACGGTGACAAACAGATAGGATCGATCGCGAAAGAGATCGACGCACCAGCGATCGAAGCCACCTCGGGTGGGATAGACCGCCCCGGTCGCCAGTTGGCTGCCTCCCGGCTTAATGGCGAGCTGGGGACGGCGAAAACGCTGGGCTGCATCGCGCCGAAGGGCTTCGCTGGCATCGTCGCACAGCAGCAGTTCGGTGGTGCACCATTCCCCGAGCCCCGAATGGAGGTCGAGGTGAATCACCTGCTGAGCCGAGCCGACCCAGTTCGGCAAACTGGTCGCCAGGACTGAAACAACCGGGAGCGGGGCATCGCCGCCGTAGAACAGACCTTCGGGAACGTCGTACTGCCCAACCGGCACGATGCCGAGCAAACGGGGGCCGAATTTCTGCAGGATCTGCATTCCCAGATCGCCGGGAGCGATCGACGGCATTTGCGACGGATGAATCCACGGCGAGACTTCGTCCCAACCTGGTGGACGACCCGAATAGCACTCCCCCGGCAAGAGAAAGTTGCGATTGAGGTCGATGTTGCCCGGATGAACGCGACGCTGATGGAGCCAGCTGACCGGATTGAGTGCGTGCAGCAGCACCACGCGCGTGTCGGAGGGTAGCGAGCCACCCTTCATGCTGCGGAGCCACGCGGTTTGAACAGCCGAGCCGATTGGGCCTTCGACACCATGCACGCCGCTGGAGACCACAACGGTTCGTTGCGGGTTCTTGCTGCCGAGAATTGCCACGTCGATCCCGAGCGGCTCACCACCACCCAGGGTGAAGTGCAATCCGGTCGCATGGGGGGATGGAGCAAGCGGGAGACTCTCGACGGTCGCTCCAGCGGAACGGGCCGCCCGCAGAAAATTCTGACGGGCCGCTGCGTAGTTGAGCGAAATCATCGTCACAGCAACAACTGCCTCTCTCGCGCCATTATCGAAAGGTTATCTAGGTTCTGCCGCTGCCATCACCACACTGGCGGTTTTACGCTCGTGATCGGCGATCCAGCGGAACAAGTATTTCACGACAGCGGACTGCAGTTCACCACGAACTTCATGCCATTTCCGCTTCCCAGGTTCGATCGCCAAACAATGCACTAGCTGCACACCGACTGGAGAGAGGACCGGCCCACTCGTCTGCCCCACCTCGAGAGAGAAGGCGGCAGCAGCAAATGGTTCGGGCATCGAATCGTGTCGGCCAATCCAGCCTAGTTCGCCCCCCGACTTGGCCGACGGTGCTTCCGAAAACTGCTGACAGGCCGCTGCAAAAGTCAGCTCGCCCGCATCAATCGACCGCTTGATCTCGCGTGCACGTGCCATCACTTGCTCGGCTGCTTCCGGCGTCGCATTGGCATCGACCGGCAGACGCAAGTGTGCCACACGAATCCGTGTTCCATCGAAGTCTCGCACCCTTTTCGTAAAAAACTTCTCGAGATTGGCATCGGTGGTCTGTCGAGCGACATATTTTTTCCACGATTCGTTCCAGAGTAGCTGGCGGCGAAAGCGTGCGAGCGACAACTGTTGCTGCTTCAAATGATCGTCGAGCGTGAGCCCTTGGGTGGTGAGTTCGCGCGTGAAGGAGGCCACGATCAAGTCGATATCTTCCTCCGAAGCGGCGAGCTTTGATCGCTCGAGGAACGAGAGGACAAGTTCTCGGTCGACTAGCATCGCGAGCGTTTCGGCACGCAGCTGGGGGTTATCGACCACCGGCACTTCGACCGGCTGTGGTGGCTGAGTCGAAGATTTGGGTGGTGCGAGTTTGGCGACGAAGGCATCGACATCGGCCCGCGTGATTGCGTGGCCATTCACCGTGGCGAGCGTTTCGTCGGCCGACAGCTCAGCTGCTGCTCCCATCGCAACGAGCAACAACAGCGGTAAGCTTGCCGCTACGCATGTCGCTGGAAGTTTCGCCAAAAGGTTCATCGCCATCGCTCGTGTGGGAAGTTACCGACCGGTCTGTGCTTTCGATTACGGGAGAGGAGAAGGACCAACTGCGAGGAAACTAGCGCGGGGGATTACCTACGGAAGATCGATCGGCGCGAGTTCGAACTCGACCGGGATCTTCAAAATCGCTGCGGGGGTTTTGTACACAAACTTCAAACCGGTCGCATCCTTCGCATTGCCGATATCGAACTTATAGCTAAGCCCCACTTCGTTGGTGTCGACCAGCGTCGCTTCGAGGCCAGCGTTCTCGATCCGCGATCCATCGGCGGCTGTCAAATAGCATTCGTTGTTGTAGATCCAGCCTCGATGCGACTCGAGGGCGTTGGCCGCTTTGTCGAACCGCACGCGAAACTGCACATCGTAAATCTCGTCGTTTTTGCGACACGAATCGACCGTCACCGTCACACCTCCGCGCTGCTGCTGCGAAGCGCGCGTTTTGTCGAGATTCTCAAACTCAAACGCTTCGACTCGCCCAAGCACCACCGCAGTTAGCTTTCCCTTGAGCGACTTCACTTGATTCACACTGCGGGGTGGCAACTTCAGCAGGTAGTCCATCTCGACAGCCGCATTGGCACCTTCGACGGAGACTTCGGGATTCCCTTCGCTCCCATCGATTTCGATCGGATTGCCGGCATCATCGGTGGCCGAGACTTCGGCTAAGGGTTGTTCGAGCACAATTGGCCGAACCCGTGGTTCCCAGGCGACATCGAGGGTCAAACGGAGCGTGCGCGAGGCTGGATTTCGCAGGTCGCGCGTTGCCTGCACGCGTGTCGGTTCGATGCGAAATATTCCGCTATAGGTGGCACGTCCCACACGATCGACAGCCCCTTCCCCCCGGGCAGTGTAGGCGATGGCCGAAGCCTCTTCGTCGTAGTTGTAAATCGTGAGTCCTGCCTTATCGAGCACCGTGTCGACCGCTTCCCAAAACGGTTTGTTTTGGATGTCGATTTCGATCGTCGGGTCGGGCTGTTGTTGATTGAATTGCTCGCGATAGTCGACAAAGCTGTTGCCACTTTGCTTGCCGATTTCTGCGATCGCTTTCGAGAAGAGCATGCTCCCTTGCAGCGTGATCATCGAGGTTTTGGTGGTCGACTCCACGGCACTTTGCAGCAGCGCAGCACGCACTCGCGTCAAACGATTCTTCACCTCGGCGGGAGTCCGATCGCTGACTGCCGGTAACAAAGGAAGAATTGCCGAGCCAAGCGCCACGAGATCTTTTTCAGCAGCTTCGCGATCGGCCTGCACGCTGCTATCGAGCTTGCGCACCAGCTCCTTGACTTGTACTGCTAGATCGACCTTCTCCGCTGGCTTCTCGGCAGTCGGCTTCTCGGCAACTGGCTTATCAGCAGCGGCAGGCGCGGTGGCAGGCGGATCGGTTACCTGGGCCAGCGCCAAACAGACGAGCACGAACGACGAAGCAAGCACAAGATCACCTCACTTTGCAAGAAGCGTCGAGCCACGCATGTCGCAGCCCCACTGACGGTCGTCCCACGCCTACTACGGATCATCGGTGCCGTAGTTCTTCGAGGAACCAACTTTGTCCCCGCGCCAGCTTTCATCGATTGATCAGCGACCAACTGTTGCCTGGCGACAGAGCTTGGCAACTTGCAGGTAGTCTGAACCCCAAACCATATAGAGGGGATTATCGGGAATCGTGGCGCTATGTGCCCCTCGAGCTCGCGAGAGAAGAGCAACGAGAGCAACTCAAGTGTAGAGTCTGCCGCGAGCCGATGCCACCAGAAGAATCCGACTTGCGTGCAGCGTCAACCAAAGGGCGGCAGATCGCACCCAGGAGCGGCTCGCTCGTGCTTCGAGCAGGCTGCTATCGACTACGCGTGTACGACTACGGACGTAGTTCTCTACTGCCTTACGAAGAACGTTTTACAGCCACCACGACACGACCCACAGCACCAAAAAAATAGCCCCCATGAAACTGAGGAGCCAACCGGCGGTGCGATAGGCATGCAGGAGGATTTCGCGAGGAAGTTCGTGACGCGTGGCGCCGTAAACGAGGCTCACAGCCACCACCAGCGGCAAGAGATACCAGGTTTGACCTACCAGCAGCGAAGCGAGAATCGGCGTCACAAAATCACCTGCTTCTGACGTTAACAAAACAGCACCGCGACACGGTCAAGAAACGACACTCCCTCGATTTTCGCGCTAAGCGGGAGCCCGCTTCCGTTTCGGGTCGGCAGCAGGCTCGGGAGGGTGCGTTTTCGCCATCCCCGCGACCGGTCCTGCGAAGGCATCGTAAATCGCCAGCAGATTGAGGAGCCCCGCCACCATCGTATAAATCCGACCGACGTCGAACCGCAGGCTCAAACGTTCAGTCCACTGGTTCAGTTCGTAGTCGTCCACCGGCGGAGCCATCCAGCCACCCAAGATCGGCTCTTGCCCGTTGCTGACACGCATCGACTGCAAAATAGCAGGCGTGGCCGGAAGTCCCACTCCTAGCTGCAAGGCATAGGGCCAGCGCGTGTACCACCGGACTGCTGGCCCAGCTTGATCGGCGTAGACCACTTTTCCTTCCCCCAGAACGAGCCCGAAGAAGAAGGTCCCCAGGATGCAGCTCATGAACAGCACCCCTTTGGCATAGCGCTTCTGATAGAAGTGCCCAGCGCCGGGGATCAGCCACGCCAAGATCGCAGCGACACTCGGATTTTTGAGGTCGATCACCACTTCGGCTTCAGGGGCCGGGGTGGAAGTTTCGGCAGCAGGATCGACCATACGAAAACGCATTCCAGGGAAGGGGCCCGCACAACCATTGCCCGACGATTGCAGATGAATCGCGCAGACGACGCGTGGACAAGCTTCGGTGGGAGAAACAGGGGCGATTATCGACAACCGGCCCCCGCCACCCTTCGATCGCGGGGCAGGGGCGAGACATGCAGCGACGAACCATAGTTTATCGATCTTGCCCACTCCTACCAGAGCATTCGCTCTCGGGAGCCGAACCTTCGCTCCTCTGGGGCCAGTTTCTTCGGAGAATCCTTGCCAGGCCGATCCCACCCCGCACCTTTGGCACCCTAGCGAAAAAATGGTTATGATAGGCGGCTCGACTGGCTCCTCAAAAACCCTCTCTTCGCTGCCAATTCCGGGGCTGTTATGAACACTGGTCTCGCTTTCCGATCGCTCCTGACGAAACTTCCCCGCGCTGCTAGCTGGCTCAGCCGGGTCTCGCTGCTGGTCCTTAGCGCGGCCCTGACCATCGGCTGTGGCGGCGGCGATTCGGGGGCTGGCGGAAGTGGCTTGGAAGCGGAATCGTCAGGAAGTGGTGAAGCGGCCAGCATCAAGTCCTACTCGGCAGCCGACCTTCCCGAAGTGGGCGAGCCACTTCGCGCGATGGATGTGGGCCGCCTTGTCATCTCCGCACCCACCGGGTGGACACCTGTCGGCAATCAACCCAAAGCTCTCGTTTGGCTCTGCCCGGGCGAACCGACGGAACTCCCCCGCATCGTCGTCAACTCGATTCCCGCGCCGGTGAGTGGTTTTGACCGAGTCGACGAAACCAACGGGGCACGCTTCTGCTCGAAACTGCTCGTGGCACTCGATCGACTGAAGGGCTCGATGGTCGAGTTTCCCAAGCCGCTGCTGATTGGCAACATCGTCTGGTCACGTCACGTGCGGCTGGCCAAAGTGGGAGATGGTCGCGCTGCCATTCAGTCGTTGCAAACGGTGCGTGGCGGTCGACTCTACTCGATCGATCTCTACGTGAAAGTCGATGGCGATGGGGACACCGCCTACCAAAACGCCATCAAAAAACATCGCGACATGGGCTATGCCGTTGCAGCCTCGGCTACCTTCCCCAAAGACGAAGGGGGCTCGGCTCCCAGTGAAGAAATGCCCGCTGAAGAGATGCCAGCGGAAGAGACTCCTGCCGAAACGCCTGCAGAAGGTAGCGAAACGCCTGCGGAACCGGCGGCGGAATAGAACGCAATCAAGTATCTGGCCCACTTCTTCGAAGAAGATTGTGCGCGTAGGGTTTTCGACAGCCGAGCGATCGAACATATTGCTCGGCACGCTGGTGAATGTTTCCACCTGCTGAAGTTCCACAACCAGTAACACTAGCGCTCGCGAAAAAAGCACTGCAGCTATGGACGAATCGCTCAAACTCCCCTTGGCTGTTTTCAACCTCACGGTCGTGGTCTACGTGATGGCGATTTGGGTCACCTCCGACCCGATGTATTTCGGCAGTTTTGCCATGCAAGCCGCGATCGGAGCAGTCATCGGACTGGTGACCGGCGGCATCACTTGGTTCGTCACCAAGCCCAAGTAGATCGCGCGTCGCAATCTCGGCCCGTGCGAAGCTCAGATCGTGAGTGGCGGCGTTAGCTCGCCAAAAACTGCGACAGCCGCGTAACGGTTAGATCGTCGTAAAGCGTTCGCTTGCCGAAGCCTGGGACTGCGCCGGCGGCAATGGCCGCCGCTTCATGCTCGGCAAAGTTGGTGATCAGCATCATCGGCAGATCGCGATACCGCGCATCCCCCTTCAAGTGCGCAAGCACGTCCATCCCATCGCTGTAGTCGATATCGAGCTTGCGATTAATCAGCACCAAATCGAACTTCGCTTTGCCGAGGATTTCGAGCGCGTCGGAGAGTTCGTGAGCCTGCTCCACCTCGGCCCCAAACTGCCGCAGCAGCATCTGCCGAATCGCGTAGTGATCGGGGCCACAATTGCCAATGTCCAGCACGCGTTTTGTCACGACGAACCACCCCCGCACGAAAAGCCAACCTCAGCGTTCGACACTTCCACCACGATAATTCCGCCACCTCTGAAGTGTAGACAAGAAACGAAAGCGGACCAGTCGCATACTTCGAATCGTAGGCCACTGGTCCGCTCGATTTTTCGCAAAAACCACGTCCGGCGAGACAACTACTCGCTGTCGGTCTTCTCGTTACCAGTCCCCACGGCATCTTCGGCCTGGATCGCAAAAATGTGATCCTTATTGGCGATGTAGAGGACTTCGTTGGCGATGATCGGCGTGCTGTAGACCGAGTTCACCATGTTGATTTCCGCCACAGGATCGTGGGCTTCTTTCTTCACCTCGAACACGGCGATATCGCCATCTTCGTCACCCACAAACACGTGGCCATTGACGATCATCGACGATCCCCAAGCAGCGGCGAGCATGTCGTAGGTCCAGTAGCACTTGCCAGTCTTGGCATCGACGCAGTGGAACAGTCCGCTGAAGTCGGGAATGAAAAGCAAGCCATCTTGGATCACTGGCGTGCTGATGCTGCGGTGGAACTTCTCCATGAAGTCATCGATTTCGCCATCGCCGTTGTTGTCGAATTCGGTGTAGGCCCAGACAACCCCAGTGTTGGGGTTCGGCACCACCACATCACCTTCCGATTCCACGGCAGCTTGAATTCGCTTGCGCTCGACTTCCTTGGTGGGGTCTTCGCGGTTCTGCACGAGCTCGGCACTGATATCACCACGCTTCGTCGGGTCGAGGCAGTAGAGAATGCCGACACCTTCACCATGCTCCGGATCTTGACCGGTCGCAAAGTAAACTTTGTTGTCGTACACCACCGGGGTGCTGATGATGTCGTTGCGAGTTCCCCGACCACCGAGTTCGAGAATCGTAGTCTTTGGGTTGGCATCGAACTTCCACAGCAGCTCGGGCTTGCCATCCTTCCCCTTGTCGGCGCGGAAGCTGTAGAGCCAGCCATCGCCACCACCAAAGATCACCTGCGGCACACCGTCGATCATGGCGACCGTTGGGCTCGACCATTGACCGTGGAGAATCAAATCCTTCGGGCTGCTGTCGGTCCAAAACACTTCGCCTGTGTTCTTGTCCATGGCAATGAAGCTGGGAGCATCGGGAGCTGGCACCACGAGATGCGATTCGTCCACACCGTTGCTGGTGTTGACGAACAGAATGTCGCCGAGCGCGGTCACCGAGCAGCTGCACATGTTGTGCTGGCTGGTGCCGAGCGACTTCATCATGTCGTAGGTCCAAATCGTGTCGGCTTCGTCTTTGTCGTCGGGAGTGGTGATTCGGAAGACCGAAAGACGTGGCCCGGCGAGAGTCACATAAAACTCACGTTCGCTCTCACCCACCTTGGCCGTGAAGGTCCACTTCTTCAGAGGCGCTTTCGCAGCGGCATCGACTTTCACCTCCACACCCTCTGGAAGCGCGACACCCACTTTGTCCAGCGATGCGCGGAGATCGGCGTTCAGCTTGCCAGCATCGAGCTCGGCGACAGCAGGGCCGACTTTGTCGGCTGCGGCATCATCGGCCTTCACCAGATCGAACAGGCGAGCAGGCTCGCGGGTCACCGGGCCGTTGTCGACCCCGTCGTAATAACCTTCCGTATCGAGGCAGCGCACTTCACCGCGGCTGGTGACGAACCACAAGCGGTTTCCTTCCACCAGGGGCGAGCAGCAAACCCCTTGCATCGGCCAGTCGTGCACACGTCCCGTTGGAAGCTTTTCGCTCGAGTGTTGCCACAGGAACTTGCCATCTTTTTCATCGAAGCAAACAAGCACGCCGAGGTCGATATCCGAGGGATAGCGCTTCAGGTAAGCGTTGCTGTTGTTTGTGCCGAGCAGCACCTTGCCCGAAGCAACGACGGTATTGCCGTACGTTTGGCTACCGAGCGAAGCGACCCACTTGATGTTTTGCGACGAGGCTTTGTCCCAAGCGCCGGTCTTGCGATCGAACTTGCCCGGAGCCCATTCCATCGGCACGTTCTTGGCCACTGGAGTGTTGTTACGCAGACCATTGCCACCCCACTGATTCCACTCGCCAGCGACGATTTTGGGATTCTCGGTCGTGCTATCGGCGGGCTTTTCAGCGGCGGGTGCAGCGGTAGGAGTTTCGGCCGCTGGCTTCTCTTCCGCTGGTTTCTCTTCGGCGGCGGGAGCGGCGGCAGGCTTTTCTTCCTGGGCCGGTTCATTGGCAGGAGCCTCGAGCGTGGGTGGCTCGGCTGGCTTCTCTTCCGCAGCCGGTACTTCGGCTGGCGCTTCAGCGGGCATCTCTTCGGCAGGCTCTTCCGACGGCATCTCGATCATCGCTTCCACATCGGGAGTCGAGTCGGTCGTGGTGCTGCCAGGGGTTGGTGCGTCGTTGGAGGTACATCCGGCAACGAAGGTCGACACCATCGCGCCGAGCATGGTCGCCACGGTGATGGCGAGAATGGCTTTTTGCTTTTGCATGATCAGAAAATTCTCCGGAAGGACAGGCCGGGCATATCGCGCGGGGAGTTGGTCGTCGATAAGTTCCCAAGGCCTCGGGGGGATTTGCAAACGAGCCCAGGAGCTGTCTAGGCAGCTCCACTTGCTCGATCAATTTCAGTACGTCAGTTTCATGGTGTCAGCCGACCGACGGGGGACGGCAGCAGGGATAGTTTTAGCAGTTTACTCGTTGGGAGTAACTGCGACATTGTCGATGTAAACCTCAGCGTTCGTCGCATTGCCGAACAGACCAGGGCTGCCAGTCGTGTTGGGAGCTGGATCGGTCATCTCGAGGGTCCACTGGCTCGGCTCAGGCTGACCACGTTCCCACAGCTTGGCTTGCAGCACCGCTTTGCCATCGACGTTGGCCGCCTTCAGCTTCATGGTGTACCAGGTGTTCGGAACGAACTCGAAGGCCTTGCTGACGAAGTAGCGTTTGTCGTGTGGAATCCAGCTGTTGATGCGGAGCCACTTGTTCTCGCCCGACATCTCAAACGTATAGCCTTGGGCAATGACACCGACGTCGGGAACTTTGTTATCGACGACAGCACATTTCACATCGGCCTGGATGGTGTAGTCGTGCAAATTCGAGGGGCCCATCGACGAGCGACTGCGGGTTCCCTTGGGAATCGTGGTGATTTTTGCGAGGACGGTGGTCCCATCGACTTGACGCACCACATGGCGATAGCGAGCACCGACCCAGGTGATCGGAGCGTCTTTCAGCCCTTCGAAATCGAACTTCCATGGGAGTGGCGGCACGATGCGAATGCGAGCGGTGCCGGTCATCCCTTCGGCAGTGGCGGTGACATAGGTGGCCGAGTGCGTGGCATCGGCGGCTGCGGTGTAGAGACCATCGTCGCCGATCGTTCCACCACCATCGAGCTTGAAGCTGGCAGCGGTTTCTTTCAGCAGTTGGCCTTTGGCGTTGAACAAACGGACCTTGAACTGCTGTTTCTCGCCGGGTGACATGAGCACTTCAGCGGGGACCACTTGCACCAAAGCGGGCTTCGGGTCTTCGCTGACGGGAGCTTCTTTTTCGACTTCCGGGCGAGGGGTCGAACCCTTGGTCTTGGTTTTGTCTTCGAAGCAGTAGAGCGCGCCGGTGGTTTGCACGTAGACACGGCCGTGCGAGATGACGGGGCTCGACCAGCATTCATCGCCGGTGGGGAAGTTCCCCATCGTGCTGCCGCGCTTGAAGGTAACTCCCTTTTCGTCGTCGGGAGTCAGGATGTACCAGCGACCATTTTTCTCCATGTGGTAGATCTTGCCGTCGGCATAGACGGGGGTCGCAAAGTGGATGGTGCCGAGGCTCACTTTACGGCCGATCGGTTCGCCGGTTTTGGCGTCGAGCACAAACATTTTGCCGGCGTCATCGGGGCAGTAGAGCCGATCGCCGACTTTCAGGATCGAGCCTTTTCCGGTGGCGATTTCGAGCTGTTTCCAAAGTTCGCCACTCTTGGTGACGTTGCCGGTGAGGGTCCCTTCGATCGCGGCCACTGCGCCGACTTTTTTCTTCTGCTCGGGGTTCTCGGGATCGTCCCAGTTTTCTTCGCTATGTCCCATGTAGATGACGTTGCCATCGACCGTGGGGCTGACGTTGAGACCACGACGCGAGAACTGATATTCCCAAACGATCTTGCCGGTTTGAGGCTGCAGGGCATAGAGCCAGCCGTCGCCACTGCCGGTGAGGATCACTTTTTGTCCCTTGAACACAGCCACCGTGGGACCGCCGTAAACGGTGTCTTCAGGGAGAAGGCGAGTGCTCGTAAACCAGCGGATTTCGCCGGTTTTTTTATCGAAACCGATGATGCGGTGAGCAGGGCGGGCCATCTCGCCCCAGCCGATGATCACCGAGCCGAGGACCACGACATCGTCGACGACGATCGGAACGTTGGTACGGCCACCATAGGTGCTGAGGAGTCCGAGTTTTTCATGAAGCGGGGAAGACCAAACGACTTCGCCCGTTTCGCCATTGAGGCACTGGAATAGGCCCGGTGCACCGAGGGCGTAGATGTAGCCGGTTTCAGGATCGCCGCAAACAGGGGCCCAGCCGACACGGGTATCGGGAACATCGCTGCTCCAGACATTGTTGGGGCGCTCCCAAACGATCTCGCCGGTGGCAGCATCAGCAGCAACGACTTTCTCGCCTTCGATAGGGGTCGCGGGGTTGTTGCGAACAATGGTGTAGATCTTGCCGCGGAGGACCACAGGGGTGCTGCGGCCGCCGAGGGCTTCGCTCTTCCAGGCCAGATTGCTCCCCTCGCCACCTTTGATATCCCAGGTGTCGGGGAGGCCTGTTTCGCGCGAGATGCTGTTGTACTCAGGACCGCGCCAGTAGGGCCAATCGAGCGGGTCGGCTGGCGAAGGATCGGCGGCCGAAACCACAGGCTGACAGCAGAGCAGCGAGCCGATCAAAAAGGTGAGCGAGAGGGTCGTCCAAAGGATTCGTTTCATCATTACTAGCACCTGCGCGGGAGGCGGGAGGGTGGGGCGGTACGAGGGAAAGCTAAACTTCGAACGCTAAGTTTCCCGAGTTTGTTGTCTCAGTGGTTCGTGTCAGCACTAATGTTCGTGGTTGGGGGAATTCAGCTGGCTCTGCTGAATCAACTTCGAATGCGCATGGCCGGCCCAACTTCCGTCGGGGAGCCATTCATCTTGCGGATCAAACTTGGGGAGCACCATGATCAGCACTTTCATGCGTCCGATCGCGCGGTGCAACGTGCCCGGTCGAATCATCACACACAGGCCGGGGTGGACATCCAGGATGTCGCTTCCCAGCTGCATTTGTGCGCCTGGTTCGCACTCCAGGAAGTAGTAGGTCTCGGTGAGTGTTTTGTGGAAGTGAGCTGCGGCGTCGAGGGCGATCTCGGTGACGTGCACGGTGCCGGGGAAATCGGCCACATCGGCGAAACCACGTCGCGCGACTCCGCAGGGGCAGGCGACCCCCGCCACCTTTGCGAAATCGACTAGTTCAAAACCACCAGCAGGACGATCCGTCGCGTTGCCTTCAGCAGCGCGGGAGGATGCATCGCGAATCGTGGTGGCTTGCGACATAGCGAACGATCTAGCAGGGGGAAGCGATCGACGAAGTGGAACAGCCGGGGCTCGAAACCGAGCGGCGACAGATTCCAGCCCGACAGCAGGGTGGACGAAATCGTCCATCGCTGTTTCAACAACCTTCGGGCCAATTATGGGGCTTTCAGGTCGCGAAGGCCACCCAAAAATCATCGAAAGTAACAAATCTTCGTCAAGTCGGAGCTAGCAAACTGTCGACAATCGCTGCCATCCGACAAAAGACACACGCCAACTGCACCATACCGCAAGTCATTATTTAGAAAACACTTACAATCACTAACCGGCTTTCAGTTCGTTCTCGTCAATCGCCGAAGGGGGCGTAGCAGGGGTGCCAGGAGCGGGAACCCCGGCAGGGGTGGCTGGCGGGGCAGGGACGTCCAGTTCGGTATAGAAATGGAGATGCTGAACCCATTGCGGGGCGACATCGACTCGCACCAGCACGTGGCCGGCTAGGTCGCCGGAGATCGGTTCGACCAGCGGACCGACGCGAAACATCGAGGCGGCCCCTTCGGAAAGTCCCGCCATGCGGGGCAGGAGTGATTCGAGCGTGCACTCTTCAATCGGTCCCCCGACACGGGAAAAGCAGCGATCCTTGGCTGTTTGCAGGGCGACCGACGCTCGAACCGTCCGTGGGACGCTGCTTTCCGCAGCGAGCTCTTTGGTGAGCTGACTCACCTGCAAATCGAGCTTGGTCGAGCCGAATATGGCCATGCGGGTGTAGACCCGGTCATCGAGCGTTCCGACGACGCGACCCGAGGGGGCGCCGCTGCCAACCACGTCGAACACCGTGCAAGGTTTGCCCACAACGTCCGCGCGCAGCCGAGCGAGAATGTCGCTCGCGGGGCTGCAAATCTGCATGCTCTTAGGACCAGGGTTGGCCGTGGCGTAGAGCCCGGCCTTGGCACCTTGGGCCAAACCGTTCTCGAGCAACACCCCCGAGATCCGCTTATCGCGACCGCTGCTGAGATACTTTCCACGCGCTTCTGCGACGCGGTGCCGCCACCGGAGCAGATCATCGGTCCGCGCCTGGTAGCTTTGAATCTCGGCTTCGAGTCCGGTCGACTTGGCCAGCAGCGGCGGCAGGGCAGGGGCGATGATCGCATCGATCTCCTCGATGCTGTAGTGCCGTCCGAGTTTCCCCGCTGCCGCCATCAGGTCGTCGTAGAACTTCGCTCCGTCGGCGGCATCGGTCCGCTCGACCATCACAACGCAGAGCTCTTTCATGGCCGCGATCGTTTTTTCACCGAGCACCTTTTGCTGCGCTTCGAGTTCGGCGCCGATCTTGGCCCCTTCGGATTTGGCAATCGTGAGCAGATTGGCTTTAGCGATAGCACGTGTCAGCAGCACCTGAATGGCCGCTTGTTCGTCGGCCAGCGCTACCAGAAGCGGCGGGCCATCTCCCCCAACGCCAGCGATTTCGGCATGCCCGGCCGATTTCACCAGCGCGGGAAGTTGCTCGATTTTGGCGAGACGGTCGGCGATCACCGGACGCTCTGCCGCCAACTGATCGGTCAGCTGCTTGGCGAGCAAACCTATTGCGTGCTGCTGAAGTAGTTCGTCGGTTTCGTTACGCAGCCCCACAAACGGCGAGAGATATTTCGCAGGGCCATCGCTGGTTCCCTCGAACCATATGGTCGCAGCCTGAAGCTTGCTGAGGATGATTTCGAGCTGGGTCGAAGCTTGCTCCACTTGTCCGGCGCTGATCATTTGCTTGATGCCGGGAATCTGACGCTCGCATTCAGCAAGGGTGCGATCTGCGGCTGCTCGGATCGTTTGCATCGGAAAGCCAGGAGCTTTCATGATCTCTTTGGCAAGCAGTCGAGTTTGGGTCGTCATGGCGAGCCGACGTTGCTGCAGATCGGCTCCCGCCGCTTCGCCACGCGCGGTGAGTGTGGTGGCAATTCGTCCGAGCGTCGCGATGCTCGAATAGATGTCCCCCACTTTCAGTAGATCGCCCGAGGCGAGTGCTCCGTTGGCTCGCTTTGCGAGTAGTTCGTCGAGGCTTTGTCGAATCGACTTGGCCAGCGCGTAGCCAGCAGCAGCTTGCGCGCGGCTGATCTCGTCGCTACGCACGACCAGCGGCGCATCGGGGTCGGATGTTGAGGGATGCGCTGCGGCTGGCAAGCTCCATGCAAGGAATACAAACAACGCGCAAAGAATGGTGGTGAGCATGCGGACTAAGTGTCGCGCCAGCGACGCTGGTAACTGCAACGCTTGAAGGGGGCTCGTTGTTGTGCCGCGCGTGCATCTGCGACTGTCGATGGAGTCAATCACAACTGTGTTGCTCATTGAATTGCTCCTACCAATGTGCCGTTGATCGTGACTTGCTCTTCGCCATCGGCTCGCGCGAGGGGGATATTTTCGAGCTTCAGCGTGACGGTGAGTGAGTCGACAGCAGCGACTTGCAACATCACCGGAGAGGCGAGAGGCGAATGCCAGGTGCCGGAAGTTTCCTCGCGCTGAATGAACAGTGTCGCAGGCACTGTTTTTCCGACGAGTGCCTCGAGCGACGATTCTCCTAAATCGGCCCACACCATCACCGCCGGAAAGGTTTCTTTTTCTTTGGGATCGAGCTGCGATGTGAGTTGCAGCGTGCCACTACGTCCTGCAGCAGAAGGAGTTCGCAAAGCGCGGCAGACGTCGAGTTTCAGCGGCGGATCGAGCGTGAGATCGATGCTCCCGCGCGCCCCGGTGGCAAGCTGGGCTGCATCGCGGGCCACCCCTTCGATCGCTCCCATCAGGCCAGTGCTTTCGACATCCTCGTCACCCGAGGCGCGAGGGACCGGCACACGGGCTCGACCACCCGATTCGCCACAACCACTGGCTGCCAAAACGCCAGCAGCCAGCAAGGCTCCTAGCACAGCGCGGCGGTTGATCAACCTCGGCTGTGCAACGCACGACCTTCGCAACATGACAAGCTCTCTTCCCAGCCCACAGGCCAACTTCGGTCTCGTGCTGCCGGTCGAACGTTCAGTCGATTAGGGCGCAGCACTCCCCGCGAGCGACACCGCTGCGGTGTTTCGCGATATTCACCGAGTACATCCGGAGCGGATGAAAATCAGGCTAATTTTTTGCGAAGAACTTGGTCCAATTTTGTGCCGAATAGATTTGACTCTGCTCGGGCGACTTCCTAGCATGACTCTTGGTGATGGAATGTTTTGACTGCTCGAAATCACCAGGAAGCCACTGGCGAAATCTCCCGGAAACTCAGGGAATTTCGTCCGATTTGAATATTCGGCGGCGTGACTTGCCACGAGGCACTTTTCTGTCACTCGCCATCCGATACAGACGGGCCGGTATCCACATTCTGGTACCCCCACCAGTCGATTAGATCCCTCGATTGTCGGTCAGTCCGCAGGGTCGCCAGCGATCGCTGCGAGAGTCTGAATTCGTATCGCAAACTCCCAATTCTGTTCCTTCAGCATCAGTCCCCCTTTGGTGAAATCGCGCTCACTGCTGCGCTGTCGTCAACTAGAAGCGTCGCTTGAGGATGGGTGAAAGCACGCCGCAAAGCACCGCTGTTTTCGTCCCCGATGTTTGAACGGGCTCGATGTTTCGTCCTTCATATTCGTCGTCGATAACATGGGAGCCGCAGATAGTTTTGAAGATCCGTATCTTAGGCAATCTTTCGGAAAGGTTTTCAGCAGACGTGGAACTTGTGAGGCGGAGTCCCTTTATTTCAGCAAGGTTTCAGCACTCGAGATCGTTTTGCTCGACAGTTCGCGCTAGCTTCACGCAGCAGTGGCTCGATGATTAGCAGCCACTACACGTGAAGTAGGGAGTCGATGGATACAACTCCTTCGCGCGACAGTTGGCTCATCGAGCATGCATCTCCCACTTCATTGCACCAAGTACATCGGCCGACTGCGTAGACGCCGGAGATGCTCGCAGCAGCGATGCGACTGGTAGTCCCTTTTGGAAGGAGATTGTCATATGCACGTGACAACTATCACGGCGACACTCACAGTGAACGCTGCGTTTCTCGAAGAAATCAAAGAAGTCCATCAAGAACTTTGGCAACTGCTCGACGACTTGCGGCATCGCATATCGCGTCCGATTGCGCCGCAGATGTGTCGTACGCTGCTCGATCGGCTGGAGCTGCTGCGCGATCAACTCGCGCTCCACTTTGCCCTGGAAGAAGCGTACGGCTATTTCGAAGATCCGGTACAAGTGGCCCCTCGACTTTCGCAGCGTGCGGAAGCCTTGCGCAGCGAACATCAAGAGCTGTATGCCAATTTCTGCGATCTGCTCGACGAAGCGGAACATAAGTTCTACGACGAGCACGAGGCGGAACTCACGATCTGGATTGGCGACCGGTTCCTGCAGTTTGATCGTCAGCTGCGCGAGCACGAACGTGCCGAACGCGAGCTGATTTTCGAAGCGTACGACTGCGATCTCGGCTGTGGCGACTAGCGAGTCGAGATTGCTCAAGAGTAACTGTGCTGCGTGACTGGGATCTCTTTAGCTACGAATATCCCGGTGGCAAAAAGCACAGACGAGAGGGGTTTATCAACCCCGGATTTCGTGAGACCGGTGCGATACGAATGTTCTCTAACACTCGCATCGCGCTGGTCGTTTTTTGCTAAATCGCTTTGCCATAGCAGGCGCGATCAAAAGCGAATTGCGCGGCTGTGGATAGCGCTCGCAACTAAAACGGCATCAGCGCCAGCTTGCGAAGCTGCGAGCAGATCATCGCTCGAGCGCACGCCTCCTCCTACGATAATCTCGATGGCACTTCCCCACGCGTCGCGCAATTGCCGCGCGAGCGCAAGCGTGGGAATTCCGCTGGCCACACCAACAGCGCTCAGATCGAGCAGCAAAATCCGCGTGAATCCGCTCCGCACAGCCAGCGACGCAAGCTCAAGTGGCATGCGACTAGCAAGCTCCGCAGCGACTGAAATCAATTGGCCAGCGCGCATATCGACGCTGAAGATCGCACTTCCTGAAAGCTCATCGCGAGCCATCGCGCCGAGTTCAACCAAGCTCGCTGCAGTTTCGATCGACTCAAGCCCGATCACCAAATCGGCCGGTATTTCGGAATGGGCAAGTTCGGCGCAAAACCGCAGCGCATCGGCCCGCGACGCGATGCCGACATCGAGCCACAGCCTCGCGCCGCTGGCCCCCATCTGCTCGTAAATCGACAGCGAGCGCTGGCCTTTTTGTATCGCATCGAGATCGGCCACATAGAGCGCGGTGGCGCGCGTTGCGTGCACCAGATCGCGGGCCACGATCGCGGGCTCGATGCTGCGCGTGACCTGACTTTCGAGTGGTCGATACTCACTTCTTCGCCCGGCAACGCCACGTACAACAATGCCGCCCAGCAGATCAATCACCGGAATGACGCGCGGCTGCACGACGTTTTTCACGATCTACATCAGCCTCATCCAAACCGCTTGCAAGTATTCCCCTTCGGGGCAATTGGTCGCGACCGGATGATCGGCGGCAGCTCCCGACTTCGAGAAAATCTGCACCTGCCGCGCTGCATAACGCGCCTTATGCTCCTCTGTGGCTGCGAGCACTTCAGGCCCCGCTTGTCGCGCTGCGGCATAGATGAGCTGCAGAAATTCACTCAGTGGCAACAGTCCCGCACAAGTGCAGCTGAGCATCACTCCGCCCGGCGCGACGAGTTGCATCGCCAGACGGTTGAGCGCGAAGTGCTTGCGCGTTCCCTCTTCGATTTCAGCGCGCGAGCGAATCAGTTTCGGAGGATCGAGCACCACGACATCGAACTTGCGACCCGAACTTTGCATGTCGCGCATGTAGGCAAACGCATCGGCTTGCACAAAGCGACAGCGGACCTGATTGAGGTTGGCATTTTCTTTCGCAAGCTTCAGCGGCTCTTCGTCGAGATCGACGCCAATCACCTCGCTCGCCCCACCCAGTTTCTTTGCTTGCACGGCAAATCCGCCGGTATAGCAGCAGAGATCGAGCACTGTCTTATCTTTGCAAAAACTAGCGAGTTGCTTCCGATTTTCGCGTTGATCGCAGAAGAATCCAGTCTTATGCCCCTCGGCAAAATCGACCTTGAAGCGTGTGCCAAACTCTTCGATCACCACGCGCGAAGGCATGGTGCCGGTGATGACCGGCTCGGCTTCAAATCCTTCTTGTGCGAGCGAGGCAGGGGAGGTCCGCAAAATGGTTTGCTCGGTCCCCAGCAGCTTCGAGAGTCGCTCGAGAATTTCTGGCGCACGTTGGTACATCGCCAAGCTGAACGCTTCAGCCGACAAGACACTCCCATGCCGATCGACCACAAGTCCCGGCAATCCATCCGCTTCGGCATGAATCACACGGTAGCTGTTGGTCACTTCGTCGAGCTTCAGCACATCGCGGCGCAGCTGGACGGCACTTTTGAGCAGTTCGTCCCAAAACTGATCGTCGGGCAACTCATACTCGAAGCGAATCATCCGGATCGCGATTTCGCTGCGCGGGTTGAACAGACCGTAGCCGATCATTTGATTATCGAGGTCGTAAACCGCGAGCAGATCGCCCGGCTTAGCATGACGATCGACATCCTCGACACGTTTGCGATAGATCGTGGGATGGCGTCCAACGCTCTTCACGCGCGCGGTTGGAATCTCTTCCCCTGGCGCTGGAACCAGCGGACGTGGGGATGTTGCGGAATTCGAAAAACCTTGCGGCCGCCGACTGGGAACCATCGCACACTCATCTGTCAAAAGATCAAAACCATCGATCACGGACAAACCAACGAACCGACTACTGTAGCCGAGATCGTCCTCGCTGCGCTACAGGTGATCGGCAAACGGAAAACGCCCTTCACGAGGAGCAATCGACAAATCGTAAAGAAAACCACCGAGCCGCTCGACCAGCACATCCATCATCCGCTTCGCTTTGTCGGCCGATGCTGCATGCGGATAACCCGAGCCTGAATTGGTCGTCAGCAAGTGCCAAGGACGCGTGATCGAAACCCACCCTTTGTTGATCGCCTCGAACTGACTAGGGGCGGTGCTCCCATTATCGGCGGCGAGCGTGCCATTGGCATTTCTAGCCACAAACTGCGGAAAATACGCGAGCCCGAAGCTCGTTTCCATCTCGCCGGCATGATCTTCGCGATGCTCGAAGATCTGCGACTCGACGTCGGCAATCACGCGATACCAGTTGCACAAAAAGAGGGAGGCGTCGACCTTGTCCGCCAGTTCGCGCAGCAGCGGTTTCATTTCGTTACCGCCGTGACTGTTGAGCAGCACGATTTTGTGAATGCCACTTTTGATGCACGAATGAATCACATCGGTGATGAAGGCAAACAGCGTGCTCGGATTCACATTGATCGCGAGTGGAAACTCCTGCATGTTCGTTTCCGTACCGAACGGAATCGTAGGGAGCAGCACCACGCGACCGCCACGCCGATGCGCTTCGGCGACGATATGTTCCCCCACAATCGTCCCTTCGAACAAGTCGGTTCCATAAGGGAGATGCAAGTTGTGTGGCTCGGTGGCGCCGAGTGGCAAAACAGCAACGTCATACTGATTGGTTTTGGTGTAGCCGTAGTTCGTTTCGGCAAGGACGTAGGGACGCATGTTCGGAAAATCTTCTGCGGAAGTGTGGTTAAAGTCTGCTGAAAAAGATGGCTGCTAAGGTACGTTAGACGGGGAGCTATCGAGCAAAACATTCGCGAGCGACTTGATCCGCGACTTCAACTTTTCAGCTGCGTCTGCCGAGACACGCGTGCCACGCAAGTCGAGCATTTCGAGGTTCTGAAGCGAAACCAGCTTGGCGAGCCCTGCATCGGTCACCGGCGTGCCAACGAGATAGAGCACTTTCAGCTGCTTGAGTGTAGCGATTTTCGCGAGGTCGTCGTCGGCGATGTTCACTTTCGAAAGATCGAGTTCTTCGAGATTCCGGAGGCGCGCAATGGCAGGAATCGATGCCGACGAAATCGCGGTTCCCTCTAAGAACAGCTGGTTGAGCTGAGTCAGTTGGTCGAGCTGCTCAAGTCCTGTGTCTGTCACTTTGGTGAGCGATAGATCGAGCCACTTTAGTCGCTTGAACTGACCGAGCTGTGCGAGTCCTTGATCCGTAACAGTTGTTCTGCCGAGCGAGAGATTGATCGTTGTTGCCGGACTTACGCAGGCAAGCAGATCTTGGTCGCTGACATCCAAAAAACCAACGAATTGCTGACGAAAATCAGCGCCACTGGGCTTCAAAATCGCTGCCGGAAGGGGCGTTGCAGGAGTGAGCTCGCCACCGTAGAGCTTAGCCAGGTAGTCGAGAAAAGCTTCGCGATTGGTCGCGCTGCCACCCTCGAAAAAGTAGTGTGCGACCGCTGCTGATTGCGAGTAGAGCTTGCGAATATCGGGGTCGCTTTGCACATCGTCGCGCGTTTTGCTAAGCAGCTGCTCGATCGATACGAGATAGTCGCCACTGAGCGCCCGGTAGCGAGCAAACTGTAGTCGATCGGCAGCGACCGTTCCGAGAGTGTAATAGCCATCAACGCGCGCGAGCGATTCGAAGTACATCGCGATTCCCTCGACGAGCGCAAAACTGGTTTGATCTTCAGCGAGATTCGTCCGTCGCGGTGTTTCCTGGAACAGCTGATGAGCTACTTCATGCCGCCACGTCACCTCCGCCGATTCGTCATCCGCATAGAAGTAGGCTACCTGCTGATCGCCAAAATAGATGCCGGTCGTCAGCTCGAGCTTGGGTTGCTGCTCGGCGAGCTGAGCAAGGTACTCTTCGCGATTCTTGAACAGGACTACCTGCAGCGGCTTGCTGGAGCCCGGAAGTTCGCCGAGCGATTCGTTCTTCCCGTCGAGACGAGCCGACAACGCCTCGCCCGACGACCAATAGCCAAAGCAGGTTTGCTTCCAGATGGCGTGGAGCTCTTCGAGTTGCATAGCGGCGCGCGTGATCGAACCAGCAGGCGCGCTCGATGTGATCTGGAAATGCTCGGTGGTTAGCCGCTGGTAGGTGCCGCGCTTCCAGCCGAGTCGAGGGTGATCGATCGTCGGAATCGTGGGACGTGGCGATGTGATCGTGGGGAGAGGTGCAGGAGCTGCGCGATAGCCGAGTGCACTGCGCGCGGCAGCCTGTTCGGGGTTCTCGCGGAGCGCCAAATGCAGCGACTGATAGGCGGCTGTCGGCTGCCCGCTGGCGATTTGACTCGACGCCAAAGCTACGAGCGCCTCGGCATACGTGGCACGATACTCGCGAAACTTGCGATACCACTGCTGCGAGCGCTCGGGAGCTGAGGCAGTCGGTTTCGTGGGATCGATTGCCGCTGGAATGGCGAGAGCGATGCCCTTGCTCAGCTGCGGCATCAGCCAACCGCGCGTGATAGCAGCTTCGCGCGGCATCGCCAGTTCGTCGGCTTTTTGCGCGAGTGTGGCGAGATTATCGGCAAAGGTTTTTCGGGCTACAGAGAAAGCTTCTTCGGCCTCCGCTGCAGCGCCTCGCGCGCTCGTTGCTGCGACGATCGCGAGCGCCAAAAGGCTCGCGATCCCATAGCTGGCAGCGAGATTTCCGCGCAAGATCACTTCGGCTGTTCCACACAGTAGAGATGGGTTTTGGTCCGCAGAAGAAGCGAATCGCCACTCACGGCGGGGGTTGCCATGAAGCCATCGTCGAGTTTGTTTTCGGCGAGAATCTTCAGCTCGCGATCAGCCGCCACCACCGTGCACTTGCCATCTTCAGCACAGAAGTAGACCCGGCCATTGCCGTAGAGGAGCGAACTCGAGAAAGTGCCGCCGAGTCGCGTGGTCCAAACTTGCTCGCCCGTATTGGCATCGAGACAGTTGGCGACGCCAGCATCGTGAACGTTGAAAATCAAATCCCCCACCAGCAGCTGCGAAGGTTTGCTGCCAATCCCCTTCGTCACTTTCCAAACGACATTCGTGCCGGTGATGTCTCCCGTTCCTTCGGGCTTCACCGCCATCAGGTCGGCTTTACCAAAGCCGGTGTTGAGATAGACCAAGCCGTTCCCCCAGAGAGGCATGCCGGTCGACGAGAAGCTGCTGTAGGTCACACGCCAAATTTCTTTGCCCGTTAGATCGTAGGCCAACGTCGCTTTGCTCGTGCTGCTGATGATCTGCTTCTGCCCCCCCACTTCGATGATGAGAGGTGTGCAGAACGCTTTCATCACATCGCCGTTGTCGGTTCCATATTCAACGTTGCGATCGACCTTCCAAATCGTTTCTCCCGTCGCTTTATCCACCGCCACGATGTACTGATGGTCGTAGCCATCGAAGTGCATGATCAGCTTGTTTTCGTGCAAGATTGGAGACGAACCAGGACCGCGCCAATGCTCGCAAGGGAAATCGCGACGAGTCCACAAAACCTTGCCACTTGCCGTGTCGATCGCAGCGGTGCCATAGCTGCCGAAGTTCACATAGACACGCCCTTTTTCAATCACGGGGGTGGGCGAGGCGTAGCTGTTCGTCGCGTGAATCTCACTCGGCTTCTCGACATCCCACAGATGAATGTCGTGCAGGATTTTGCCCGACGCTTTGTCGACGCAAATCGCATACATGCTTTTGCCATCAGGCTTGGCGGTGGTGAGCCAAATCTGACCATCGAAGACAACCGGCGACGACCAGCCTCGATCGTGAATCGCGGTCTTCCAGGTGATATTTTTTTCTTCGCTCCACTCGAGCGGCAGGTTCTGCGACGACGCGTGTGCGTTGGCAGTAGGTCCTCGAAATTGAGGCCAATTCTCTTCAGCTCGCGCGATGTTGCCGAGCAGCATGGCGACGACAACGGGAATCGAGAACCAAACACGCAGCATGGCGGGCTCCAGCCAATGGAGTGCAACGGGAGGGGGAGAGGCTAGGTCGCAGTGGTCGTATCGGGGGGCAACAAGCGACCGCAACAATGCTCTATCGTACCACGCTGTACATCACTTCTCCCAACGTTTTTTCTAAGCCCAATAGCCACCGCGAGTATGGTCGAAAGCAATCTCGCTCCCTCGCACCTCGTCGCGGACTTTGCCGTCGCGAAACACCTCCACGCCCCCCACGAAGGTTCGCACCGGCCAGCCGGTAATCTGCTTGCCATGCCAAGGAGACCAGCCACACTTGGTGAGCTGATTTTCGTTGCGAATGGTGTCGGTTTTGTGCATGTCGACGAGGACGAGATCGGCATCGTAGCCCGCTTCGATCCGTCCTTTACTGGCGATATCCCACACTCGTGCAGGAGCATCGCACATCCAGCTCACAATCTGCTCGATCGTGCACTCACCGCGACTCGCTTGATCCAAGAGGAGCGCCAAACTGTTCTCGACAGCAGGCAAACCACTGGGGGACTGCGGATAGGGCTTGGCTTTCTCTTCGAGCGTGTGCGGTGCGTGATCGGTCGCGATCACCTGCAGCGAACCATCGAGTAGTCCTTGCCAGACCGCCTTCGCATCCTCGGGCGACTTGATCGAAGGGTTCATCTGCACCAACGTTCCAAGACGTTCATAGTCGTCGGTGGAGAAGAGCCAATGGTGCGGGCAAGCTTCGGCGGTGATGTAGGGACGGGCTTCGCGAATCAGAGGCAATTCCGCAGCGGTCGACACATGCAGCACGTGAAAACGGTGCTTGTGCCGTACTGCTAGGTCGATCGCACGCCTAGTGGCGATGAGCGCGGCCTCATTCGTCCGGACGCGGCTGTGATCGGCCACGCTCGTGGAACTGTCAAACTTCGCTGCATTGGCGCGAACGGTCGTTTCGTCCTCGCAATGCGCGCAGATTGGCAGGGTTGTTTCGGCGAAGATTCTTTCGAGCGCTGCTTGCTCGTCGACGAGCAAATCACCTGTGCTCGAGCCGATAAAGATCTTGATCCCGGGCGTTCGCTTCGCTTGTTTAAGTTCGTCGACGTTCGTCGATGTCGCCCCGATATAGAAGCCGTAATTCACCACCGACTTGGTGGCCGCCAGGGCCAGTTTTTCATGCAGCGCGGCGACCGAAGTGGTGGTCGGCTTGGTGTTCGGCATTTCGAGGAACGAAGTCACGCCCCCTTTGGCACAAGCACGCGAGGCAGTGAAGAGATCTTCCTTGTGCGTGAGACCTGGTTCGCGGAAATGGACCTGATCATCGATCACCCCGGGAATCAGATGCAGACCTTGCGCGTCGATCGTTTCGTCGGCACGTGTATGCTCGGCGGCGTCGATGGCAGCGATTTTTCCGTTCTCCACGAGCACGTTCGCACGCTCGCACCGAGTGGGAAACACCACCTGAGCGTGGCGAATGAGCGTTTTCATAGCGAGAACTCCTGCAAAGGGACCAGCAGCAAAGACGTGCAGAAAACAGCCGAAAAAATGGGGAACGTGCACGATGCGCCCAGGCGTAAGGAGCCGCTCGCCCCACCTGCCAGCGCGAAGTGCTGACGCCTGACCGAATCGTAGCGGCATACGGCCCACTCATGAAGGTGGCGAGTTACCGCGTGCAGCCTGTTTTTCGCTTGCGGGCGCTCCGAGTGCTACCTACACTGCGGGGCTAACCCTGTTTTGGAGATTCATGAGTTATGCACGGATTTGAAGATCAGCCCACCTCGCTTCCCGATGATCCCAACGACAAACGCCCTTGGTATCTGACGCTCACGAAGTACCACTGGTTCGTATTACTCGTCGCTGCGCTCGGCTGGCTGTTTGACTGCCTCGATCAGCAGTTGTTCGTCCTCGCTCGCCCGGCAGTGATGGCTTCCCTAGTGAAGCCTCTCACTCCTGAAGAGACCGAAAAAGAAACAACGATTCGTCGGAGCAATGCGGGCAACATTGCAACGTCGGTGTTTCTCGCGGGCTGGGCGCTCGGTGGTGTCTTTTTCGGCGTGCTGGGGGACCGGATTGGTCGCGCCAAGACGATGATGATCACCATCTTGCTCTACTCCCTTTTCACCGGATTGAGCGCACTTTCAGTTGGGGTGTACGACTTTGCCCTCTACCGCTTCCTCACCGGACTGGGTGTTGGTGGCGAATTTGCGGTCGGCATCGCGCTAGTTGCCGAAGTGATGCCTGCGCGGGCTCGTCCTTATGCCCTCGGTATGCTGCAAGCTCTCTCGGCGATTGGCAATGTGACGGCGGCCTTCATCAACCTGGGACTGGGTGTCGCCGAAGAAGCTGGCATGCCCTACAGCCCGTGGCGCATCATGTTCTGCATCGGTGCACTTCCGGCACTTCTGGCCCTGGTGATTCGTGGTCGACTGAAAGAACCCGAACAATGGCAAAAAGCGAACACCAGTAGCGTGGTCTCTAGTAAGTCGGGCTCTTACGCTGAACTCTTCGGCCATCCGGTGTGGCGCAAGCATGCGCTGCTCGGCCTGCTCTTGGCCTGCTCGGGCGTGATTGGACTTTGGGCCGTAGGGTTCTTTGCTCCCGATCTCATGCGCGTCGTACAACGGCCGGAGATCACCAGACGTGTCTATGAGACCAAAATCGCCGAAGCAAAAGCTGCTGGAGAAACGGCGAAAGTGGCCGATCTCGAACTGCTGATGACTGCTGCGACAGACACTTCGTCGAACTTGGAAATCACCCCTGCACTGAAGCCACTCAAGGAAGAAGCCGACAAGTCGATCAGTGGCCAGCTGGCAAAGTGGGGCAGCTATACGTCGCTGATGATTAACTTTGGTGCATTCTTCGGCATGTTCGGATTTGGCTACGTAGCCCAAATCATTGGACGTCGACCGACGTTTGTCATCGCGTTTATCGCAGCGTTTCTCAGCACGGCTGCTGTGTTCGCCTACCTAAAGGATTTCAATCAGCTCTTCCTGCTCGCACCGCTGATGGGCTTCTGTCAGCTGTCGCTCTTTGCAGGCTACGCAATCTACTTTCCCGAACTCTTCCCCACGCACTTACGATCGACCGGCACTAGCTTCTGCTACAACGTCGGCCGCTTCCTCGCTGCTGGTGGACCACTCGTGAAGTCATACCTCGAAGGCCTCTTTGTCGACACCTCCGATCCGCTCCGCTATGCGGGTGTCGCAATGTGCACCGTGTTTCTCGTCGGTCTGCTGGCGATTCCATTTCTCCCGGAAACCAAGGGGAAACCACTTCCCGAGTAGACGCTCGACGAGTCCATGATTACTCGCTGATGAAGTAACTTGGGGCCAGCAACATCACGAATCTGCAAGCGCGAGCGGATGAGCTTTCGAAGTTCATCCGCTCGCTTTTTTTGTGAACGAACTACTTCTCGTCCTACTCTTTGTCGTCCGGCTTAAGGCTGCTTTCCTCGCCATCAATCGCGCCTGGGAGTGGAAGTGGCGACATCGGCAGCAGTCCTTGCTCTTCCAGTTGCGATGCAGACTGAGGTAGTGGTCGCAGCCAATCCGCTTTCAATTCTAATTTGTCGAGTCTATGGGCTTTGGCCCAGGAACGTTCGTCGGTTATCACCAGCGAATCACCTGCCTGCGAGACACGATCAAAGTACTGAAAAAACAAGCGATGGGCCGGTGGAAATGGAACGTTCATCGCATCCATCGTCACACTACTGAGATACCGGCTCCCTCCAGTGCGATCGTAGTAAGCTGCTTGGGGTGTGTTGTCGCTGTAGAGGCAATGTGCCAGATAGGCATCGAGCTTTCCGACGTAGTACAAAGGGGGCGACAGCAGCAGGACGAGCCCCACGAGATAGGCCAGCACGTGCCAACGCTGTTGCGATGTCACCTCGATCGGTTGGGGAATCAGCAGCAGCCCTGCAGAGGCAAGGGCAACGTTCCAAGGCCACACGGCGGTGTTCAAGTTCGACGCTACAAGCCCGGACAAAATGAGCGTGTGCAGAATGAGCGCGCTAAATCCAGCGATCCGTCGCAAGGGATAAATAAGCAGCAGCACTCCCTGCAGCAGTTCCCAGATGGCCAGCGCCACTGCCAGGTACGAAGCCATAGAAATGGAGAGGGTGGGCATCGCGCGCAGGAAGTTGTCTGGTCCGGAAGACTCCAAATAGTCGGGCGAAAGTAGCTTGTGGAGCCCGGCAAAAAACCAGAGTGCAATGAGATGCGACCGCGCGATGATCTTCCCGGCCGAACCCCAAGTGGTGCCGATCAGCAGTAGCGCCAGGGAAATACATTCGGGCTGCATTCGAAGTTGATCGGCCAAAATCGAGAGCACCAGCAGCACCAAGTGCAGAGCGGCCCCGATAGCGGGCCGCGTAAGCGCCACGACGAGTGAACCGAGCAAAATCCAATGAAAATCGATCGGCCAATCACCCCCACTTAGCCAATCGACGAGCGGCAAATTGGGTGGGCTGGTGCGCACTTTCCAGAGCGGCAGCGTGAGCATAATTGTCGTCCCTTGCGCAAGGACAACAATCCAGCGGAGCGAGGTGAGCTGGCCATCGAGCGAACGCTGCTCCACTGCGCTGGCGAGTTCCGCCTCGTTCTCCGCAGCTTGACTTACCAAAGCCACACCACTCATGGTGCTGGCTCCTCTCCACGCAGCAGTTTGCGAATCACTTTCAATCGCTCACCGATTTCTTTTTCATATCCACGATCGGTCGGATGATAGTACGTCTTCTCAACCCCCAGATAGTCTTGCGCAGCCACTCCCCCCGGTGCATCGTGCGAGTATTGATAGCCCTCGCCATGCCCGAGACGCTGGCTCCCAGAGTAATGCGCGTCGCGAAGTTTGGCCGGAACTGGCAGGACCCGATTGTCGCGCACATCGGCGCGAGCCGCTGAAATGGAAGTGGTGGCGGCGTTACTCTTCGGCGCGGTCGCGAGGTAGGCCACCGTTTGCGAAAGTGTGAGCTGGCACTCGGGGAGTCCGATGAACTCGCAAGCTTGATGGGCCGCCATCGCTAGTACCAGCGCCTGCGGATCAGCGTTGCCAATATCTTCGCTCGCTAGGATCACAAGTCGGCGACAGATGAACCGAATCTCTTCACCCGCTTCGAGCATCCGCGCAAGCCAGTAGAGCGCCGCGTCGACATCACTCCCGCGAATACTTTTGATCAGTGCGCTCGTGGTGTCGTAGTGCCCATCCCCATCGGGATCGTACACCACCGCCTTCTTTTGCAGCGATTCTTCGGCCAATTCCCGCGTAAATCGGAGGGGCCGCTCGCTACTACTGAGCACACCGATCTCGAGCGCTGTGAGCGCGCGGCGAGCATCTCCTTCACTCGATGTTGCGAGAAACTCAGCCGCCTCTGGTTCCAGAATCACTTCATGACTACCAAGCCCACGCGATCGATCGGCCAGAGCCCGCGCAAGCAGCGTTTTGATATCGTCGACCGAAAGTGGCAGGAACTGAAAAATCTGACTACGGCTCACCAAGGCCGCATTCACGGCGAAAAAGGGATTGGAAGTGGTTGCGCCGACGAGCGTGACAATTCCCTCTTCGACATCGGGCAACAGAGCGTCTTGCTGCGATTTGCTGTAGCGATGAATCTCGTCGACAAACAGTAGCGTCCGAAAGCCACCGGTCGATAGTTCGTCCCGTGCTTTCTCAAGCATTTCGCGCAGCTCTTTCACGCCGCTGGTCACTGCCGACAGCTGCACAAAACGACGTTTGCTCGCCACGGCCAAAAGTCGGGCGAGCGTCGTTTTTCCACACCCGGGGGGACCATAAAACAGCACGCTGCCGAGTCGATCAGCCTTCAGCAGACGCCGCAGCAGTTTCCCTTCCCCGAGAAAGTGCTGCTGTCCCGCGAATTCCTCGAGCCGCTGCGGGCGCATGCGCGCGGCCAGAGGCTGCGCCCGCTTTAAATTGTCGCGCTCGGCTTGTTCAAACAGGTTCATCGCCGCACTTTCCCGCTGGGAGGGGGCTTTTGTCTTCGAAAACAAACTTTTCGGCACCAGAGCCCTTGCACACTGCCGTAACATATTAGCGTGCGAAGCGGCTGTTTCGCACGAGCCTCTCTTTGGACCTTCACTGATTTCCATTGCCACACCCCATGTCAACCTCTCCCCCCCGCGAAACTAGTTCCACCGAGGCTCCACGTAGAACGCGCATGTCTACTATTTTGATGATCGTCGCCGCCATTGCTGCACTCTTACTAGTGGCAGTGCTTGTGAATATTGCCCTCAAAATTGAGGACTGGAGCCGCGATCTTTCGACCAACACCGCCGCCACCGCTCCCGACCATCAAGACGAGCGACAGCGGCCGATCGCCTCGACACTTCCTCCCAGCGATTTGGCTAAAGTGGTCGCTGCAGCAATCGCGCCGATGTCGCACTGGAAACTCGAAGAAGAGAAGCTGAGCGAGCAGGGGGCCGAGCTACACCTGACACGTACGACCGGTCTGATGCGTTATGTCGACGACATTCATGTGACGATTCAGCTGACGCCAACGGGATCGCTGCTGAGTGCTCGGAGTGCTTCACGGATTGGCAAAGGCGACCTTGGCCAGAACCCACGTAACCTGCGAGAATTACTCGCTGCTGTGAAGCAGCAACTGAAGCAATAGTCCGACTCTTGGATGCTCCTCGGAAAAATACTGCTCGATAAGATGCCTTGCAGACTCACCGGGCCGAACGTATGCCATTTCTTTTCGCTCTACTCCCGCTCCTTCCACTGGGAATCTACATCCTAGTGACCTGGATTGCGGCCCAATTGATGATCGGTCCGATCAACAAACTTTCGGGTTCCCTGAAAGCGCCGCTACGGTTTCAGATGAGCGACTTTCTGTGGCTGATGATCTTGCTGCAAGTGAGCATGGCGGTTTCGGTGAATTATGTCGGTGCTCAGCAGCGGAACTACTTTTCGATTGTGCTCACCTTCCTGATCGGCGCTACGATCTTGCTGTGGCTTTTTGGGGTCGGCATCATTTCCCGCGCCAGCATCACCGATCCGAAGCGTCGCGCGCTCTTCTTGCTCGGCATCCTTCCAGTTTCGCTGATCGTTTTGATCGGCTGGCCCGCCCCCTTGCTACTTCTGGGTGCACCCGAACTATTGCCCCCCCGATATGCCTTCTCGGCACCGATGATTTTTGCGGTCACCATCGTGGCAGTGGTGGTGGTCGGACTCGTTGTTCGCTACGCGTCGCACTGGGTAGTGCAGGGGGCGGTGGTCGCAACGCCACCTTCCGCCGCTACAACAGCCGCTATAACACCAGCCGCGCAGCAGCCCCCGCCACCCGAGACAGTTTCTCCCCCACAATCTTGAGCCCCATTCACAACCGTTGATGTTTCGGGGAAACCCTGGCAGAACCCTTGAAACCAGCCGGGTTGCTCCTTTCTAATAGCGGACATGAGTGACACCGCATCGCCCTTATCGTCCCACGAGCGCATGCTCGCGATCGACACGCTGCTGAGCCACGTTTGGATGGTCCGCGCGTTCCTAAAACATAGCGACGAAGCTGCCGACGACGACGAACTGGCTGCGGTGCACCGCGATTTGTACGACTACATGCTGGCTCTCGGCGGCCCCCTCGCGGCGAGCGATCCCGATGCTTATCTCCATTTGGCTCGGAAAAAACTGGGCAAATTGAAGTCCGCCACCGCCGATTTTGCCCGCATTCAGCCCGAAATATCGTCGCACACCAATTTTCAGATGGCCCGGCGGTCGCTCGAGGCGGCTGTTGCCCAAATCGTCGAACTTGTGTCGAACTCTGGCCCTGCCACCGCAGTTTCGGCCCCCGCACAAGCTGGTCCGGCGAGCAAAGCGGCTTCTTCGTAAGCCCGGCAGCATCCGTTCGTAGCGACTCACATCTTGCCGAGCCGCATGCTATAATTCTCGCGGAACAGTGATCGGGACACTTGTAAGTCCTGATCAACACTTAGCATCTAGTGCAATTCTGCGATGGTGTGATGAAGGGTGGCATAACGCTCCGCGTGCTCGACGGTGCCGACCGTGGCCGCGAATACCAGAACCTCATCCCGCCGATCACCATTGGTCGCGAAGAGGGTAACACCATCCAGCTCAACGATGAGCGGGTGAGTCGTTATCACGTGAAGATCCAGGAAGATCACAATCGACTCGTGATCACCGATCTGGAAAGCACCAACGGCACCAAGGTCAACGGCGAAGATGTTCAGCTTCGCATCCTGCGCTATGGCGACATGATCGGCATCGGTCGTAGTGTTTTACTCTTCGGCTCACGCGATCAAATTGCCGAACGTCTCTCGCGCTTGCGAGGGGGCGATCACGATGCAGGCGCGACGGTCGATCCCGAACAGGCTCAAAAAGCGGTCGATGCCTCGAGCCTCGATTTCGAACTCTCGTGGAATGAAGATGGCGATCTGCAAGCCACACTCCACGCCCTCGAGCCGCCAGAACTCCCCGAACGGATGAGCCCCGGACAAGCGGCCCAACTCGCCGAAATCCTGGAGTTCTTTCACATCCGGATGCGGAACCTCATCGGCTCGGTGAAAGTCGATCCCAAGAGTGGACGCGTACCACTCGATATGCGGCAATGGCAAGCGATCATCGACCTGCAAGCACGCTTGAGCGAATACCTCCGCCAAGTTGGCAATCAGTAGCGCTCCTCTGCTACGATAAATCAAGCACGCTGGTGCTGTGCCCCGGCTGGAGTTTCGCAAGAGGAGAGGCTGGTCATGGCGACACCTCCGACAAACGGTCGGCTCTCTCGATGCCTTTTGAGCATACTCTTACTCCTCATTCCAGCGATCGCCGCCGCTGAAGAAGCCACCATCGCCGACGCTCCCCTTCCCGCAGCCTATTTTGAAGAGATCGTTCTGCCGACCCTTTCTCGTGCCGGCTGTAACACCGCTGCTTGCCACGGCGCTGCTGCTGGTCGTGGCGGATTTCGCCTCTCGCTGTTTGGTGGCAAACCCGATGCCGATCATCGCGAGATTGTCGACGCCCTCGAGTCCCGCCGGGTTAACTTTAGCCAGCCCGAGCGGAGTTTGGTGCTTCTCAAACCGACCTGGCAAGTCGATCACGAAGGTGGCGAGCGTTTCAGTGCAGACAGCGACGAGGCGCGGCGAATTCTAGGCTGGATCGCCGCCGGAGCACCACGCGGCACGAGCGCCAGCACAGCATCCCTCGCGCTTACGATCGAAACCGATGGAGAGAGCCAGCAGCTTCGCGCGGTCGTCACCAGCACCACGGGAGAATCGCGTGATGTCACCCGACTCGCGATTTTTACCTCTGCCGATCCGGCAGCGCTCGACGTTTCGGTCGATGGTCGCCTGAAAGTCCTTCAGCCTGGACGCCATGCCATCATCGCCCGCTACCAGCGAGCCATCGCCACCACCACGATCACCACCGCCCGAGCGAATCCCAAATCAGTCCCCCCTCAGTCCGGCGCAATGCACTGGATCGATCACGAAGCGCAGCTGGTACTCGATGAACTTCAGCTCACGCCCCGCAAGCGAGCGAGCGATCACGCACTGCTGCGGCGCATGACGCTCGATCTGGCGGGGCGTATTCCTACACCCCAGGAAGTCGAACTGCTCACCAGTAGCACCAGACGCAGCGACTCTTGGAAACAACGGGCTGAGCAACTTTTGACAAGCGACGATGCCACGGACTACTGGACCTGGCGTGTCTCTTCTTGGCTGCGCATGCGCGTCGGGCCCGCTGATTTCGCAAGCACCAAGAGGCTGCATACCTGGCTTCGTGAGCAGATCGCAAGCGATCGCCCCCTCGACCAGGTCGCGCGCGAGCTGATCCTGGCCGAAGGTGTAACAACCGACGTTCCTCCCGCGAACTATCACCGTAATGAGCCCGACGCACGACAAGCGGCTGAGGCTTACGCGCAGTCGTTCGCTGGCATTCGCATCGGCTGTGCAAACTGTCACGACCATCCGCTCGACCGCTGGCGGCAAGACGACTACCACGGTCTGGCCGCCATCTTTGCGGGAGTCGAGCGACGCGAAATCGTCCGTTTTCGGAGTGATTTACGGGTCGCGCACCCGGCTACCGAAAGTGATGCAATCCCGCAAATTCCTGGTGGAAAACCGCTTCAGCCAGGGATCGATCATCGCCCGGCACTCGTCGATTCGCTACTCGCTGGCGAACCTTCGCAGCTGGCGGTCGCGTGGACCAATCGCGTTTGGGAAGCGATGTTCGCGCGCGGACTAGTACATCCGGTCGACGATCTTCGCTCGACCAATCCTGCTTCGCATCCTGTGCTCCTCACGAAACTGGCCCTTCATTTTCAGCGCTCGGGCTATCGCTTGCGTCCACTTCTCACCGAGATTGCTCAAACCGATACCTATGCGCGCGCGAGCGATCCCGCAGCATCGCCGCTCGAGCTTCAGTACCTCGCTGCCTCGCGCGTCCGTCCACTGCCAGCGGAAGTGCTACTGCAAGCGATCAACGATGCGACATCGCTCGGGAAGCAACTACGACCCCCGCTCGGTCGGCCGCTTCCTAGTGACTCGCGCGACGGCAAAAAAACAGAGGATCAAGTGGCAGCCGATGAACTAGCGATTCTGGGGCGCTGCGATGTGAAGATGGGTTGTAGCGTGGCCAATCAGCCCGCCGCGAGCGATAGCTTGGCGACACAGCTCCACTTGCAAACCGGGCCACTACTCAACCGCCGCATCACATTTCCGCCCGAGTGGGTGATGGCGACCGTTGACAACCACGACTTCTCGTCGCACTTCCTCACGCGCGTCTGGCATCTGGCTTACGCGCGCGATCTCACCGCTGCTGAACGCTCGCGACTAGAGCCGATTCTGACAGCCGCGATCGCGCGCGATGGCAGGCAGCAAGCCATGAACGACCTATTTTGGGCACTCCTCGTCTCTCGAGAATTCTGCACGAATCATTAAGGACTTATCCATGACTTCTGGCAGACTTCTTCACAACTCTAAGCATCCATCGCGGCGAGATTTTCTCGAACTCTCGCTTCCCTGCTCAGCCATCGGCGCGGCACTTTGGCTCGGGATGAATAGCAGGGCTGTGGCCGACGACTCTGCTCCAACACCACCTTTTTCTCGAGCCAAACGCTGTATTTTGGTGTGGCTCGATGGTGGTCCGAGTCACCTCGAGCTGTTCGATCCCAAGCCCAATGCTCCGGCCGCGATACGTGGCCCGCTGCGCTCGATCGCAACCAAAATCCCAGGTGTACAGCTCGGCGAAGTGCTGCCACGGATGGCCGAGCGACTCGATCGCTGCACGCTGGTTCGGAGCATTACAAGCCCTCTTGGCGAGCACAATTTGGCAACGCACTACGCACTCACCGGGCACAAGCCGACCGGCGCGGTCGAGTACCCAGCGTTCACCGGCACACTGGCTCATCTCGACCAGTCACGCGCAATTCTCCCTCGTCACATAGCGATTCCTCACCATCAAGTGGGTGGTAGTCAGCTTCGCGCTGAAGGGTTTTTAGGAGCCAGTGCCAGGCCATACGAATTGCATCGCGATTCGGATCCCCAAGGTTCGCTGGTCCCCAAAAATCTCACGCTACCACCCGAACTCACACGTTTGCGAGTCGATCAGCGGCGCGAGTATCTGGGACTGCTCGATCAATCGCAAACAGCACGCGACGCGAACCAACCATCCGACGAAGCCCTCAGTCCAGCCGCTCGACAAGCGTTCGAGATGCTGACATCTCCCGACGCGCGCGAGGCCTTTCAAATCGAACGAGAGCAGCCAGCCACACTTGCTCGATACGGCGATCGATTGATTGGCCAAAGCTTACTGCTGGCCCGTCGACTTGCCGAACGTGGGGTTCCGCTCATTACCGTGAATCAATTGGGATGGGATACGCACAGCGACTTGGCGCTGCGCCTGCGTGATGGCTACGCTGGCGCGAAAGTCGGAGTGGGTCTTGCGCCACTGCTCGATCAAGGACTCGCAGCGCTGCTCGATGATCTCGTCGAGCGCGAGTTATTCGACGAAACGGTTGTGCTGGTGATGGGGGAGTTCGGACGGACTCCCAAGATCAACGTCGAAGGTGGTCGCGACCATTGGCCGCGAGTTTTCAGCGCGCTGATGTTCGGCGGTGGTGTCCCGCAAGGGCACGTCGTTGGGAGTAGCGACAAACATGGGGAAAGTCCTGCAGACCAGCCAGTAACCCCCGCCGATTTGGTCGCCACGATCTATCAGCTGATGGGAGTCGATCCCAAACGCAAGCTGCGCACTCCCGATGGTCGCGATGTCGCGCTCTCCGAAAATGGATCGGTCATTCGCGAGATTACGGGAACCTAAGCAAGTCCCCGGAAAGTTTCGCAACCTCGAAACAGGCTATTTTTCTCGAGGATTTTCGATCGCGCCCAGTTTTTCGGCATATTCGACCGGCATCTCGACCGCTCGCATCGATTCGCCCAAGGGGCGCACAATGCAGGCAGTTTTCATCGAGCCTTTCGCGAGCCGCGTCTCTCCACGATAGATCTCAAAACTCATCGTGAGCGAACTTCCACCGACACGATCGATGTTGAGACGAATCTCGAGTTCATCGTCGAACATTGCAGCCGACTGATACTGGCAGCTGACCTGCACGCGCGGCCAGCCGATCACGCTCCCGTCGGGCAAGTGCCAGATCTTTGGCAAATCGAGCGAACGAAAGAGGGCATGCTCAGCTTCTTCCATGTAACGGAAGAAGTTGGCAAAGTGGACGATCCCTGCCATATCGGTTTCGCTAAACGCCACGCGCCGCCGGTAAACAAACACGCATCGATCCTCTCATGATCCCGAGATATTCACGCGATGATTCATACTCTAGAGCGCTGACAACTTTTTTCGTAGCAGCTGATTCGTGTGGTATCGCAAGCGACGAATACACTTCCGCATTCGCGCAGCTCGCCGTAGCCACTCCACCCGTCGCGACCACTGCGACTCTTCAAAAAAACTCCCCAGAGTACGTAGTAGAAGAATCGTACCTTGCGGCACAATCGCTACAAAGTGGTCGCGAACTGTACGCACCCGAGGCTGAAGTTATCACCCCAGCGATTTGCAAACTTAGCAGCGAGCTACGTTTGGGTACTAAATTACGAGCTTCACAGCCACGGTGAACGTGTGTTAGTGGAGCAGACTCGCCCAGTCAACGTATGCGGAAAAAGGTTTGCGAATGCCACAACTCTCGCCCAAGGTGCTATTGGCCGACGACGACTCTGCCATGCTCCGGCTACTCTCGAAGTGGCTCGAGTCGGCGGGTTACAACGTCCAGCGCGCCGTCGATGGAGCGCAAGCTGCTGCGATGATCGAGCAGGACTGCCCGCAGGTACTGGTTACCGACTGGGAAATGCCGCACATGGATGGGCTCGAGCTTGTACGCTGGGTCCGCGCGCAGAATTTGCCGAACTACGTCTACATCATCTTCTTGACGGTTCGCAGCGGACTCGACGACATGATTCGCGGGCTCGATGCCGGTGCCGACGACTTCGTGAAGAAGCCTGTCGACAAGGATGAATTGCTCGCCCGTTTACGCGCCGCTTCGCGTGTGCTGGAACTCGAGAAGCGTTTGAGTTTGCTTGCTCGCACCGATCCGATGACTGGCTTGCTCACGAAAAAAGTGTTCCACGAGATGCTCGTCAAAGAATGGGGACGTTCGACGCGTCACCATTTTCCACTTTCGTGCGTGATGTTCGACTGCGACTTTTTCAAGCGAATTAACGACACTTATGGCCATCCGGTCGGAGATGAAGTGATTCGCCGGATTGGCCGAACGCTCTCGTCGAACTGTCGTGGTAGCGATGTCATTGCGCGATTTGGCGGCGAAGAGTTTGCCGTGCTCCTTCCCGAAACGACGGAATCGAATGCCGCGATTTGGGCCGAACGGATTCGCAAGCTGGTGGCTGCCGACCGCATTATGGTGGATGGCAAAGAACTGGCGATCACCATTTCAGGCGGCGTTGCTCAGCGCATGGTCGACAACGCGCAGCCTGATCAACTCGTTGACATGGCCGATCAAGCACTGCTGGTGGCCAAACGTAGCGGACGTGATCGCATCGTCACGTTCTCATCGATGCTCGGCAACACGCAGGTCCATACGGCCGACACCGATCCAATTACGCTCCTCAAAAATGTCCCTGCCAGTTGCGTGATGACGGCCATGGTCGCCACGCTTCGTCAGGACGACAAAGTCGGGAGCGCTTCCAAGTTCTTCCTGCGTTTTCGCATCAACTCGGCTCCCGTGGTCGATAGCGAAGGAAAGCTGGTCGGCATCCTTTCCGAAAAAGATGTGATGTCGATCATGCTTTGGCCACAGTGGTGGAACACGCAAATCAAGGATGTCATGAAGCAGAATGTGGTCTGCTACGACGAAGACACTCCCGCTCTTTCGATCTACGAATTCCTGTGTCGTGTTACGATTCGCGCTGCCGTGATTGTGCGAGACGGGCGTCCGACAGGACTCATCACGCGTGGCAGTTTACTGCGGTATTTCTCGAATTTGATTGCGATCAGTCAGCATGCGGATTTGATACCCGAGAGTGAACGGACCGCGAACATGCCGACGCGCACCGAGATTCTTGCAGGGCCACCCATCGAGTCGCGCATCTCGCAAACGGTCGGTTGTCTGCGTCACGAGTGCGACGATCTGCAGCAGCGATTCGATACCAAGGGAGACGATTTGGTACCTTGCATGGTCGGTGGTGCCAGCCGCATTCAAGAGTTGGTGAACGATCTGCTTTCACTCTCGCGCGAGGCGAACGAAGTCGCCCATGTGAATCGCGCGGAGGGAGAAAACTTGGACTCGGCTACAGCGAGTGGCTCTCTAATGGCAGCCATTGAAGCGATGGGGCTTGCCACGGAAGAAGTGCTGGAAGAATCGCGATAAGACCAATCAATTCCCGAGCGCTGAAGCAGCGGCTATCGAGGTCGCTGCACTTCATCGAGATTCAAAATCGTGCTGGCGATCATGGTCCACGAAGCGAGTTCCGCTGCAGCAATGGTGGGATCCGCAGGCCGATCCCCAAGTTCGATGAGCGCTTGAGCAGCGCTTGCATCTGCAGAAAATCGCGATTGCTGCGATGCCAGAAGTGACAACAGCAGCGCAGTTTCGTGGGGCGAAGCCTCGCGCGATAATGTTCGGCGAAACATCGCTGTGATTCGCTCGGAGCCGGACTTCGACGAACGAATGGCCACAGTTGCCAGCTCACGAGCAGCTTCGACAAAGGCAACGTCATTCATCAAGACAAGGGCTTGCAGTGGTGTACGAGTGACATCGCGCGCCGCAGTGCATGTCTCGCGACTAGTGGCATCGAACAACAGTAGAAACGGATAAGTTGCCGACCGTTTGATGAAGAGATAAACACTTCGCTTGTACAGCTCAGCCCCTTTGCTTTGGGCATACTGCTGAGCCGTGTACTGCTGCGGATCGTATGCCAATTCTTTCCAAAGGTCGGCCGGCAAGTAAGGCTTCATGCCAACACCACCCTGCTCGTGCGACATGAGCGAACTCGCGGCGAGGGCTTGATCGCGAATCATCTCCGCGGGCAAGCGAGTCCGAGGAAAGTACGAAAGTAATCGATTCGTCGGATCAAGCTCGCGAGCGCGAACGTCTGCGTCGGAAGCGCGCCGAAAGGTACTGCTGGTGACTATGCGGCGATGCAGCTGCTTCAGGTCCCAGCCACTCGCGACAAAATCAAGCGCCAGCATGTCGAGCAATTCAGGATGGCTTGGTCGATCGCCGTACGTTCCAAAATCATCCACACTCTTCACGATGCCCGTTCCGAAAAAAATCTGCCAGGCACGATTCACAGCCACGCGCGCTGTGAGTGGATTCGACGGACTAGTGATCCAGTTAGCCAGATCCAGACGAGTGAGTGGCTTCTCCAAGAGGGATGTGCCGGGAGCTAAATCGATCGTTTTTCCCCGAAGAATTGCAGGGATTTGAGGCTGTACTTCAGCTGTGGGCTTTTCGTACGAGCCTCCCGACAGGAGAAAACTCTTTCGCTGCTGCGATGCCTGCTGCATCACCATTGCCACCGGTGCCGAACGCAACAACTGATCGCGCTCGGCTGCGAATTTTTGTAACTGATGCACTGCCGCGCGATACTCGGCCACTTCATGCTCGAGAAAGTAATCGCGCAACATTTGCTGTTGGTCAGCTGTTCGATCTTGCCGCGCGATCTTCAGTAGACGAGCCACCGGCTGATCGCCAGCCAGTTGTGCGACCGCATCAGCAGTCAGCGAACGATCGTAGATTCGCACCTCATCGAGCAATCCGCGAAATGCTTCATCCTCATCACGATGTGCAATAGCAATCGGCTTATCGACCGCAATATGCCCGCTAAGTGTCCTCGACAAAATCGTCGACGCGATCGGTTGGCCATCGACATAGAGCATAAATTCTGTCGACTTCGTGCCACCTGAAGTGACCATAGCCACCTGCTGCCAACGTCGCAGAGGGAGTGACTCGTTTGCGCGCACCACAAGTTCATCGACAGCTTGCTTGTGGGTGAGAGAGACGAAGAGTCGTCCTTCTTCGATACCGAACTGCCACCCTCGCGCATGTTCATCGGGATCAACCGAACTGGCGATCGTCATGCGATCCTTCGTCGTGGGAAAGATCCAGGCCACCACGGTAGCGCCAGCGAGAGGATCGATCTTCAGACTCGATGGCAACGTAAGGAACGTTTTTCCATCGAGCAAAATAGCGCCAGCTCGCTTTCCTTCGATCCACGAGGGATCGCCATTGATCTTTGCCGTCGGAAGCGAGTCTTCTGCACCACGCGCGATCTTGCCTTCGGTTTCATCGAGGGGAAGATGAAGCACCAAGCCCTCGGGTTCGCGCGGGGCGGCGAGTGTACGCTCAGCAGCCGAAGCTTCCCAGCGCGAAAACGCCTCCGCGGAATTCTTCTCGATAGCACGAAGCGTTTGCTTGAGGCCTTCGATTTGCTGCGCTAACTGATCAAGACGCAACTGCTGACTACGTGTTGGCGCGGTGAGCAGTGGTGGCGCGTTGCCACTTCGACCGCCGAGCCCATTCTCGGGAATTTGGCTGAAAAAAGCGGCCATTTCGTAGTAATCGCGCTGCGATATCGGATCGTGCTTGTGATCGTGACACCGCGCACAAGCAAGCGTTTGTCCAAGCCAAATGGTTCCGGTCACGGCCACGCGGTCGGCGATGTACTCGGCGAGAAACTCTTCGGGAATCGAGCCATCCTCGTCCATCAACATGTGATTTCGATGCAGTCCCGTTGCCAGCTTTTGCTCGAGGGTTGCATTCGGCAGCAGGTCGCCGGCAAGTTGCCAACGCGTGAACTCGTCGTAGGGAAGATTGCTGTTGAGTGCATCGATCACCCAGTCGCGCCAACGCCACATGTCGCGCTCGGTGTCGCTGTGATAGCCGTGCGTATCGGCATACCGAGCCAAGTCGAGCCAAGGCGTTGCCATCCGCTGGCCGTAATGAGGCGAAGCGAGAAGTCGATCGACAAGCCGCTCGTAAGCATCGGGAGAACTATCTGCGAGAAAACGCTCGCGCTCTTCGAGCGTGGGTGGAAGCCCGGTGAGATGCAAAGTCACGCGACGCAGCAGCACTTCTCGAGATGCCTCGCGCGCTGCTGTTAGCCCCGCTCGCTCGATGGCTGCTTCGATCCAGATATCCAGCGGATCATACAGCCGCTTCTCGCTCGCAAGCTTGGGCAGCGACGCGCGGCGTGGAGTTTCGTAAGCCCAATGTTTTGCATCTTGCTGGGCAACTTCCACCGGTCTTTCCGCGCGCAGATCAAGGGGCGATATCAGGGTGGATATCGTCACTAGCAATCCCAGCAATCGTGCGCGGACGAGAAACATCACAGAAGGTTCTGTTTACAGAGGTGAACATGTCGGCGAAACCAACCAGTTTTATTCTACTCCGCTGTACACCAGTGCAACGAATCTTTATCAGCATCCGGCAGATCTGCTTCAAAAAATTGGCATAAGCTGTCGTGGAATGCGTCCCTTTGCACGCACATCCGCAGAGCGATTTCACTGCGAATTTACCGGCATAATCGCTACAATCGGCCACTTCAATCCCTCGCGACACGTCAGCAAATGGTCGCTGCAAGTGATGTTGCGAAATCTCATCGCGCGCGAAGTTCTGTTGCCATTTGTCAACATAACTTGCCCCACGATGTTTCAGCGGCTGAACACGCGCCGCTCTGCTTGCCTGACTCCGATTTTGCACTTCTTTGCCTCAACTGCTTGCGCGAAGCCTAGTTCTAGCCATCAGCAAAAATCGCTTCTACTTCTCAAGAGGGTTTGGCACGCCGGGTGCATAGTGGTAGCTAAGCGTGTCTGCAAGATGACGGCAGATGGCATGTTTGTTCTTCTAACGATGGGTGAGAACTATGGCCTGGCGTAATTCGATGCCTCGAGCAAAAAAGAGCACCCGACGTGGCGTGCTGACCCTCGAATGGGTGCTCCTGGTGACGGTGCTTGTCATCGGTGTGATCGGCGGACTGGGTGCTGTACGCAATGCTACGGTGAGCGAACTTTCGCAGCTCGCCGATGCTATCGAAGCGCTCAACGTTCAGCCCTAAGCAGACCCATTTCAAATCGCCGGATGTCGGCTGATTCCTTACTTGGCCGAGCGCCAACTCGCCAATGGAGCGCGAGATTATCAAGCTCTGCGCGCTTGCTGAAGCCTCGTGCCCGCCTAGCGAGTCGCCGAATCTCTACGTAAGCTGAAGTTCGACGGATCATCTGACGAGCGGAGGCTTACGTGCGGCAACTCTATTTCGACCACAATTCAACAACCCCTATCGCTCCTAGTGTGCAGGAAGCGATTTTGCCGTTTCTTGCCCATTTCTACGGCAATCCTTCGAGCAGTCATCCGCTCGGAATCGCTAGCCGCGAAGCGGTGGAAGATGCCCGTGGGCAAACTGCTTCGCTACTAGGCTGCGATGTCGACGAGGTCATCTTCACGTCGGGTGCCACCGAAGCGAACAACCTGGCGCTCAAAGGGGTCATGGGACGGCATAGCCGCGCCACTGGTGGACACTTGGTGATCTCGGCAATCGAGCATGCCAGTGTGCGCGCCACAGCTGAGTATCTCGAGCGGCAAGGGTTCGATGTTTCGATCGTCCCCTGTACCGACCAAGGGGTCATTCCTCCCGAGCAAGTCCGCAGCGCTTTGCGAAACGACACGATCCTTGTCAGTGTAATGCACGCGAGCAACGAAACGGGTGTGATTCAGCCGATTCGTGCGATTGCGGAGATTTGCCACGAGCGGGGCGTGCTGCTCCACACCGATGCGACGCAAACCGTCGGCAAAATTCGCACGCTCGTCGATGAACTTGAAGTCGATCTGCTAACTCTCTCGGGACACAAGGCATACGCTCCCAAGGGTATCGGCGCGCTCTATGTTCGACGGGGTGTGCAGATCGAGCCGATCATGCACGGCTGTGGACACGAAGCAGGGCTTCGCAGTGGCACTGAAAACCTCGTTGGAATCGTTGGACTGGGGCGTGCACTATCGCTGGCGTCGAAGAGCCTCGATCCCGCTGCCGAACGGATGACGCTGCTGCGCGACAAGTTGATCAGCGAACTCCGTGCGGGAATTCCCGAGCCCATTGTCGTTTTTGGCGAACTAGCGACCCGCCTGCCTAACACGCTGTACGTCAGTTTTCCGAGCGTCGTGGGGCTCGATATGCTACGCATGATTCCGGAACTTCAAGCGTCGACCGGCTCAGCTGCTTACAGCGACACGAACTCCATTTCGCACACACTCGAGGCGATGGGAGTTGCAGCCGATGTGGCGCGCGGTAGCATTCGACTCGGCGTGGGATGGTACACGTCGGAAGAAGATGTCGAGCGCTGTGCAAGTCTGCTGATTCATGCCTGGGAGACGCTCCGTTAACGACGCTCCCCACTGCGAAGGGTCTGGCTGATGACCAAATCGATCTCGCGTCGTGAGCTTCTCGCATCCGCAGCTGCTGCCTCCAGTCTTGCTGCCCTTCCCGCACACGTCTTGCTAGGCGAGGAGAAAGCGGTGGCTGCAAATCGCCCCCAAGTTCCTGACTGGATCGTGGCGCTACAAGCGTTTCCCGAAAAATTGCCGGACGATGTTCCGCCTCTTGTGCCGCTGCTAGTCGATGGCTCGGGAGCCAAGATCACCACCCGCGAGGGATGGGAAACAAAGCGTGCCACCTATCGCGCAGACTGGCAAAAACGACTCGGTACGATCGCGCGCAATCCAGCCAACCCGCCGAAACTTACGGTCCTGAAAGAAGATCGAATCGACGGCTGTGTGCGGCAACATGTCAGCTATGAAAGCGAGCCGGGCTTCGCGACTGAAGCCTACTGGATTCGGCCCGAGAAATACGTGGGAAAATTGCCCGCAGTGGTGGTGTTTCATTCCACGGTCGATCACTCGATCTCGCAGCCTGCTGGTCTCGCGGGCCCCGAGGAAAAATGGTTTGGACTCCGGTATGCCAAGCAAGGTTTTGCAACCTTCTCCCCCCGCAATTTCCTCTGGCCTACGAGCGACAAGATCGACGCGAAGAACCAGGCTGAAAAGTTTTTGTCGCGTAAGCCCGACTGTCTCGGGATGGAGAAGATGCTGCACGATGCACTCGTAGCAGTCGACATCGTTAGCGCTCGCGCAGAAGTCGATCCACAGCGGATTGGCGCGATCGGCCACTCGCTGGGAGCGAAAGAAGTCCTCTATCTCGCGGCTTTTGACGATCGTGTGCGGGCCACTATCAGCAGCGAAGGTGGGATCGGCAAATCGTTTTCGAACTGGGAGGCCCCTTGGTACCTCGGCCCACTAGCTAAGGATGAGCAGTTTCATCACGACCATCACGAGCTGCTGGCCTGTGTGGCTCCACGTCCGTTTTTATTAGTCGCGGGTGAGAGCGCCGACAGTGATCGAGGCTGGCCGCTGGTCGACAAAGCTCGCGAAGTGTACGAACTTTATGGGAAGCCGGCTGCTGTCGCTCAGCTGAACCATCGTGGCGGACATGCTGTGCCACTTGAAGTGCTACCGAAGTTCGACGAGTTTCTGCGAACGTTTGTGTAGCTGTGAGAAGATCGCCGAGCGACAGATCGTCAATCGGCGGAGATAGGAATGAGTTGCTTGCGACCACCGCCTTCAGCTGGCACCCAAAAGCCGCAGAGGGAAGCGGAACACTCTGCTGCCTGGGCGACGTGCAAGCGACACATCCTATCTCCGACCGACATGACAATCTGGGAACTTAGAACGCTTTGATAGCCCCCCACGGGCACGTCCTAAGCTCTCGCGATTCCTAGCCCTGCGAAGCAACTTCCTGTTGCCTTGCGTGCTGGTTTATTCTTCGTACGCCGATTGGTCGTATCTGCCGGAAAAGTTTGCCCGTGCGGGTCGTTCTTCCTAATCCGGCACCGCCCGTAGCAGCTGTAACGTTTGTAGCGACTCCAGGGCACAGTCTGTATCAATCGATCGTTACTTATCACTTGTACCAATCGCAAACAGATGCTTTTCGCCACGAATAAACAACTGACCTTGGCTGATGGCGGGGCTCGAGTAGACATACTCGCCGAGCTTGTTCTCCGCGATCACATCGAGCACGGGCCCCGGCTTCACGACCTTCATCATGCCGTCGTCGGCCAGCAAGTAGGCGAGGCCGCTAGCGCTCACCAGGGAAGGGCTGTAATGCTTTCCCATCCGCTCGGTCCATTGCAACTCCCCCGACTGCGCGGCATAGCACGAAGCTGTTCCGTTGTCAGCAGCGACCAACAAAAACTCGCCAGCCAGGACAGGGGAGGGGACATAGCCAGCAGCTTTGGTGGTGCGCCAGATGATCTTCTCGTCGCCGATTTTTCCCTTCGCGCGGGGCTCGATCGCCAAGATATGCCGCTCGGGAAAACCGGCGGTCAAATAGACATACTTACCGTCGTACACTGGCGACGCCACAAACTGCTCGGTGGGCCCCTCCATCTGCCAGAGCTGTTTTCCCGTAGCGGGATCGTAGCTGGCGACACACTTGCTTCCTGAAAGAATCATTTGCCACTGGCCATCGATCTCGCGAATGATTGGCGTGACATAGCTGCGTGTCCGATGCTCGCGCGAGGTTTTCCAAACCTCTTCTCCACTCTCCTTGTTCAAAGCCACGATATAGGCATCGCCATCGTGATCGCCATTGATGATCACGAGATCCTCGAAGAGCACCGGCGAGCTACAGAAACCATGCGTGCTCGAGAATCGGCCGGGACGCTTGGTCCACAAGATTTTTCCGCCGTAGTCGACAGCAGCGACAACCATTTCGCCCGGTGTCGTTTCTTTGTCGCTCGCGAAATCTGGATCGAGAAAGGAAAGGAAGACAGCCTTGCCATCGGTCGCCGGAGTTCCCGACGCGAAGCTATTGAGAGAGTGCTTTTTCTCGAGTTCCGCGTCGACGATCGGGGTCATCCAGTGCTGTTTGCCACTTTTGCGATCGAATGCGAGGAGGACGCGCGAGGCAACCGGCTTTTCTTCGCTCGCAGGCAAACAGCTCAGCAAAAAGAGGTGATCCCCATGCACGATGGGTGAGGAATGTCCGCTCCCTGGGACTGCGACTTTCCAGGCGATATTCTCCCCCGTTTCGCCGTTCCACGTGGTGGGAATGTTCGCCTCGAGGCTCGTCCCATCGCCGCGCGGACCACGCCAGTTGGGCCAATTTTCGCGGGCAGGCTCGGCAGCAGAAAGTGTCGTGCTGAGCAGGAGCAAACAGTAGGCAAGCATCGACCCAAAGCGCAAGGGGAGCGATAACTTCATGGCAGGAACATCTCGCGAGGGATGGCGACTGGCGGGGATTGTGGAGAGGTCTACGTATGCTAGTAGATCCGACCCCAAGATGCATGCTTTTTTGTGCCCGGTGATTTTTCAAAGCCTGTGCGTAGCGATCTTTCACCTTAGCGAGAGAGACTCGCTTTAGGGTGCTGGCTGCATGTCGTGCACGATCGAGAGGGCCCAAATTGTGACGAAGATGATCCCCAGATTGAGGACCAGTCCAATCGCCGCAATGGTGGCTGTGTCGGTCGAGCGCCGCTGTATCCCTCGCACCATGGCAAAGAGCCCCATCAGCACACCGAGAACCACCACGGCAATCGAACACGTTCCGACGATGCGATTCCAACCGAGCATCGATGCTGGATCGCTCTTGGCGGTGAGCTGATTGAACACGCAGTTCATCGAGAGGCAGAGCATGGCGGCGACAATCGACAGCCGGGCGAGCATGCGCGACCACGATCGTGATTCTTGCTGCTCGAAGGCGAGCAGTTCTCTGCTCGAAGGAGGAGTTGGCTGTGTGCTCGAGGCTTTTGGGGACATCGCTTGAACACCTTGATAGGAGATGGGTGAGAGCGATGTTTCGCCGAGCGCGCAGGTGAACATGGCAGTCGAAGATCGACTCGTTCACGATAGCCACCCGCTTCAGATGCGGTGTGGCGATCAGCCAGAGAAAGTGCTTGGGGCGAGTCGCAGTGGCGATGCTCGCCGCAGAAGTCAGCCGTTTGCCATGGAAGGCAAACCGGGCGACTACTTCTTGGGAGCAGCCTTGCCACCCTTGGCGCCCTTGGCACCGGCAGCACCACCCTCTTCCTCGGTCTTCACTTTCTTCTTCTTCTTCATCGAGATCTTCACGACGCGCACCTTGGGCATGCCGAGGACCTTATCGCCTTCCTTCCAGCGATCGGCTTCCTTGAGTTTCTCCAGGCGTTCTGCACGCGTGAGAACGTTGCGATTCGAAATCGCACCAGCTTTGACCTTCAAGCTATTATCGATTGGCATAGGAGCACCGGGTGAATCCAAACGGCAGACTGGCATCTCCTCACAGGAGACACCGAGCCGCAACAAAGGGAAATGTATGTTCGCTAATCCGAGGCGAGCTTCTCGCGCGGATTAGTAACCAGCCAACAATCAGCCCAGCAGAGTTTAGGGTGCGATCCCTCGTTCGATGCGAAGCATCAACAATTCGCGCACGACTTACCCGGCCAGTTCCCTCGTGGGGAAACCTCGAAGTATAAGGCTCCCGGGCGATCTGTTCAACCGCGATCGAAAAATAGGCAGTTTACGGTCACCGGCGAGCGCTGCGACGCCTCACCCAATCGACGCAAGATATTATAAAACAACACCTTACAACTTAAGGCACAGGTGCCGGAGCTGTGTCGACTGGAGCGGGTGCAGGGCGATGCTTGGCGGCCCAGCGGAGCAAGTTTCGGGTGTCGACATACCGGCCATCGGAACTGGTGCTCCCCAGGACGACGCACACCAGATCGACCTCCCCCTGCTGAAAGTGGCTGACGAGGCACGCCCCAGCTGCGTCGGTCGTGCCAGTTTTCAGCCCCCGATATCCCTCGTAGTCGAGCAAACGATTCGAGTTTTTCCAAGCGACGTTCCGCTGATAGCCCATCTCGCTTTCGATTCGCGCGCCACGAATGCGAGCTTCGAAATAAGGGGCGAGCATCGGCGTGCCGACGATCGTTCGCGCGAGCTTCAGCTGATCGCGCACGCTCGAGAAGTGTCCCTCCTCGGTCAGCCCGTGCGGATTTTTGTACGACGTGTCACTCATCCCCAGTTCAGCCGCCACCTTATTCATTTCGGCGATGAACCGATCGAGTGGCGCCGGCTTTCGGTCGTCGAGCATCAGCTTGCTGCCGATATGCTCGGCGACTGCCACCGAGGCATCGTTCCCCGACGGCAAGAGGAGTCCGTAGAGCAGTTCTCGCAGCTGTAACTTCTCCCCTTCACGTATCCACGCGCTACTGCCGGGCGTGGCATCGGCAGCTGCGGAGATGGTCACCACTTCGTCGAGCAGCGACGCGTTTTCACCAGCCATCCGCGCGACCACCAGTGCGGTCATCAACTTCGTCGTGCTGGCGATATCGAGTTTGTCGTCTTCCTCGTACGAGGCAATGATCGCGCCGGTCTTGGCATCAGCGATCCCCCACGACTTGCACGAGACCACCGGAGGACCTTCGAGCGACTCGGGCTTTTTGGGAGGAAGTTCGGCGGCGTTCACCACCGCTGGATCGGCTGTCGGATTTTCGCGATCGACTAAGGGGCCAAGTGCTTGCCAGGTTTTGGAGTCCATCTCGCCCGTTTCATTGAGCATATGTTCGAGCTGAAATTTCTTCACCGCCGCTGCGGTCGCTGGGCCATAGTCGCCATCGACGGTGAGTCGCGAGGCCTCAGGATTTTTAGCATTCAGAGTGCGCTGGAGCGCCGCGACTAAATCGCCACTCGAGCCAATCCGAAGCGTTTTGGGTACTGGCGGTGTCGTCGATTGCTGCATCGCGGCAAAATGCTCGTGTGTCTCACGGGCGATGTTGGCAATCAGCAGTTCTGCACTGTTATCGCTGGTCCAGCGCTGGTCGCGATTCTCGCTCGTTAGGACACAAATCAGAATCGGCCCAGCGTTCGATTCAATAATGCCTGCTGCGGTTCGCACGGCCGAAACAGCGCCTGTTTTCTGCGCCACGCGCACCCCTTCGGGCAACAGTCGTGGCAAGCAACTCTCTTCTTCGGTGGCGTACAGGTGCTGGAGCATCTCCGCACAGATGGCAGGAGTTGCAAGTTTTCCCTGATGCAATTTCTCGATCAGTGCAACGGTCTCCGCTGCTGTTGTGCTCCCTAGTCCAAACTGCTTACTGCGCTCGGGAAGCACCGAGGTGCCGGGGCGAAAGACTTGCGAATGGATCTTGGTCTCGACAAGGTCGAGCTTCTCCATCGTTTGATTTACGGCCGGAATGCCGGTCCGCTCGAGCACCATGTTTGTCGCTGTGTTGTCGCTGAACGCCATCATCAAGCGAATGGCATCGCGCAGTGTCAGCGTCGCGCCAGCAGAGAAATGTTTTGTTAGCACACCGCTTCCAGGGACCTTATCTTTTTCGGTCAAGGTGATACTTTGTGCGAGATCGAGTTTGCCTGCCGCCGATTGCCGATACGCTTCGATCATCACCGGCAACTTGATGAGGCTGGCGGTCGGCATTGGATCGGCGGCCCGATATTCGAACGTCGCTTCGCTCGGCAAATGCTTAATGGCCACGGCCACCTGCCCTTGATGGGCGGCGATAATCGGCTCGAGACGCTTCGCCAGTTTTTCGTCGGTCGCAGCCAGCGAAGTCGAAGCCAAAAGAGCGAGCCAGCCGACGGTGAGACCAAGACTGCGAAACATGATCGCGCACCTTGAATGCGAGGCGTGCCGAACGTGACGTCACTCGCCGCTGGAGAAGAACGTGCGAACGCACGAAGCGGCAGAACCACTCCACCATACCTTACCCCGCGAGCGGGGAGAAGTGTCGCCGCAGTTTCGGCTTAAAAAGAGGAGTTCGCGCTCGAATACCACAGCATGGCCAGGGCCACGAGGCCTCGCAAAAACCACAAAATCGAGCGGATCCAGTTGCTGCGAACGAGAAACCGGTGCGTGGCGGTGTCGAACTTCTGGCTCAGTTTGAAATGGCAGGGCATCTGCAGTAGCAGCGTCGAGAGCCAGTTGCCCAGGAGTAGCACCATGCCAATCCAGGCCAGCGTAGTGATGGGGGCTGGGGTTGGCAAGGAAACGAGAAGGACCGCCGAAGCCGACTCGATGAGCATCAGCGGCGCCACGATGTAGGTGATGCGCGAGCGATGTGCCTGCTCGAACTCGGGAAATCGGTCTGCGGGCACGTAGTTCATCAATGGATAGTGCACCAACTGCACAATCCCAATCAGCCCCACCATTCCCCACGTCGCCGCGACATGAATCAGCAATATTTCATCGAGCATCAGCATGCCGGGAAAACCTGGGAAGCGAAGTTTGAGGATTCACTTCACACTATTGCTCGCTGGCAACTGGTGCCGCTGTTTCCGTGGGGGTTTCTGTCGAGGGGGCTTCAGCAGCAGGTGATACTGGATCGACGCCGCTGATCAAACGCTCGATTTCAGCGTCGATGTTCTCGGGCGCTCCATCCCACTTGGCGAGAAGCGAACCATCACGACCATACAGACGAAAATGAGGCAGCACCCCTTCGAACTGAAAACCTTCTGCGGCTTCGACACTCGCGCCGTTATAGCTGCTCAGGATGTTTTCGAACTTGGCTCCTTGATCGGCCAGGAAGAGTCGTACTTTTCCTTCCTCAGCGAGATTATCGAAGCTGACCGAAATCACTTCGAGTCCCTTGTCTCCAAACTTTTCGTGCAACTGAACCGTGTGCGGAAAGAACTCGACGCACGGGCCGCACCAAGTGGCCCAGTAGTCCACAAACACCAGCTTGCCCCGATGTTTCTTCAGCGATTCGGCGAGTAGTTCCTCATTCCCCATGGTGAGCACCACAGCCTCGGGGGAAATCGCGTTGGGGGATTTTGCCGGCGCTGCTTCGGCACTCAACACCGGCGGTGCAACCTTGGTCGGGGTTGGCTGGGTCATGACCGGGGCCGACTGCTCACAGCCGAGAAGCAGAGCAGAAATCATCAGTGTGGCGAGCGTGAGTAGCGAGAGGCTGCGCGACATGCGATTCACCTAGTAAATAAGCGGAGCAACTAGACGGAACGAACAATCGCTGCAGGAAGCAAACACTACAGCAACCGTGCATACTTACTTCAGCGTACAGACAACAAAAAACCGCTGACAGTCCTGAGGAAGAACCATCAGCGGCAATTTTTTGAAGAGCAAGTCGCAGTGGGCCCAAGCACGTCACTTAGGAGAAGCGATTGTGGCACAGCAGTGCCAAGGATCAATCGGTAAGTGCTGGTGGTGCTTGGTTACTGCATTGAGGCGAGGGTGTAGTCACGGCCCGACAATCGTGTGCGACTATCGGACCGATTGAATCATGGGGCGTCTGCAACCGAGTCGGCTGCAGCAGCGAAATTACTTGGCGATACCGCAACCAACAGCCTTGGTCTGGGTCACTTCAGGAGCCTTGCCGGCCAGAATGGCTTCCACGGCGTCGACCACGTAGTGCTTAGTCGGTTCGTTGGCGCTGTTGTCAAACGCACCGACGTACTGCACAGCGCGGTTGCCATCGAGCACAAAGATGTGCGGGGTAACGCGGGCACCGTATTCCGTGGCGGTGGCACCGGTCTTGTCGAAGACGTAGGGGAAGTTGAAACCCTTTTCTTCAGCACGAGCCTTCATTGCTTCGAGATCTTCGGTGCGGCGGTTGCAGTTGATAGCAACGAACGAAACACCCTTTTCCTTGTACTTCTTGGTGAATTCGATGAAGCGATCTTCGTAATCGATGGCCACGGGGCAGCGATTGCAGGTGAAGACGACCACGACAGCCTTGGCGTCTTTCATGTCGGCCAGGCCATATTCCTTGCCGTCGGTTCCCACGAGTCCCTTGAACTCAGGAGCCTTTTCGCCGGGGGCGATTTCGGCAGCGAACGAAGGGGCAACGACTGCGGCGATGAGCGCCAGCGACAAAAACATGCGACGAATCATGGGTCAGATCTCCTGCGGCGTGAATGTGCCTGGCAACTTTAGCCAGACGCTGTTATTCAGATAACCAGAATCAGGTCGTCGTTACACGGTCAGTTCAGCCGCTGAAAGACTCCCAGGGGAGTGGCGGCTGACCTTCAGAACACGAAACGACCCTGGCACCATCTACGCACCGATCGCTTAGAGGTTCGACGGCCGAGCCAAAAACCGCACGCAACTGCCAGCAGCAGTAGCATTTCGGGCAATTTTGGCCCACCCATCAACGCCGACGCATCAGCGCAAGGTGATTTATCTTGGCCGCATTGTAGGGTTAAGGGGAAAGAAGTCAATCTCCGCGTAATCGGCAGGGTCAGCTTCGCCGCAAATGCGAGATCTCGTGAATACTTTCCTGCCGCTCGAGCCCCAATGCCGATCACAGCAACCGCAAACGCTCTTGCTCCAGGGCATCGAACACGAACTTCACAGCCGTTGGGGCCAGCAGCTGGTAGTACTCGAAGCTGTGGCCGCCACCACTCGTCTCCATGTCGCACGTGTGCGGAACCCCCAGCGAATAGAGCTTCATGCGCAATCGATCGGCCGAGTCCCACCAGCGCGTATCTTCAGGATCACATGCGAAAAACTGATGCCGAGGCCAATTGAGCGGATGCACGTGCAAGAGCGCCGTATCTTGTCGCGCTGCCTCCGGATCGCTGTACATCTGGGGAATCGTCACATCCCCCTCGTCGTACCGCAGCTGATAATCAATCGCTGGAGAAATCGCCGCCGCAATCGGAAAGATGTTCGGAAACTTGTACGAAAACCGCAGCGCTCCTTGCCCACCCATGCTGGTCCCAAGCAAGGCGATGCGGGGCGGCTCGCATCCCAGCCGCTGCTTGATCCACGGCAGCACCAGTTCCATCACAAACTGCTGGGCCGAATACTTCGTACTAAACTCGGTGCAAATGCGATCGGTCCACCAACTTCGCTCGGTGCGTGGGCAAACGACATTCAGCCCATACTTGCCAAATTGCTCGACAAACACCCGTTTATCCACCAGCCGATTCAAATGCACGCCATGCAGATAAAGCACCGTGTATTTGTGCGGACTCGGCTTGGCAGGCTGAAACAGGTCGCATGGGTGACCATCGATCGTCTCGAGCGTCCAAGTCCCCTCGGCCGAGACCACCGGTCCACTTGTCGTCCACTCCGGCTCTTTGGTTGCCAATCCCATATCTCAGCTCGCTTTGGGTCGCGTCGTTGCTGCCTCACACCACGCCAGATCGTAGCCTCCAGCGAGACGGGAAACGAGAGGCGGATAGCGAGGCTGAATATCTCCAGCGAGAGTTATTGTTCCCCGGTTCCTAGGCTCCCCTCGATCGCTAGAATACGCTGCAACACCTGGGGAGCACTAACCGCGCCTTCCCTTGCCCGATCCGCAACTACCTTGCCGTTTGTCCCTTGCCACCAGTCCCTTCCTCGACGAGCTTCCCGTGAAAATTCTGGTCTCCGAAGCTGAAATCCAGGCCTCCGTCGAGCAACTTGCTCAAACGATCCGCGAGCGCGAACAAGGTCGACCACTCACGGTCATTGCGATCATGACTGGCAGCATCGTGTTTCTGGCCGACTTGATTCGCAAGCTCGATATGCCGCTGCGAGTGGGTGTGGTGCAAACCAGCAGCTATGTCGGAACCACACGCGGCAAACTCCGCATCAATTCCGAGATGATGCCCGATATCGCGGGGCGTGATGTGCTGCTGATCGACGATATCTTCGACACCGGTCACACGCTGTTCGAAGTCATCGGCATGCTCGACGAATTCGGCCCTAAAAGCATCCGCTCGGCTGTGCTGCTGAAGAAAAAAGGTCGACAGGAAGTGAAACTCGAGCCCGACTATGTCGGCTTTGAGATTCCCGACGAATTCGTCGTCGGCTATGGGCTAGACTACAACGATGCTTACCGGAACTTGCCGTTCCTGGCGTCGCTCGAGCCAGCCGACATCGAAGGCACCACTCCATGAAGCCGCGCCGGCTGGCGGTCGTTTGCCGCCGCTACTGGCCGGCAACCGGCGAGCAGGTGCAGGCCATCGAGTGGTTGGCTGAAGGTCTGCGCCGCGCTGGTCACGAGGTCACCATCCTCACCGCTGCACTCGGCAAGCAATGGCCCACCCATGTGGTGCATCGTGAAGTCAAAGTCGAACGACTCGCGCAGCTCCACCTCCAGCCCTGGAACACGCTGACCTATCTCTGGTCACTCTTGTCGCATCTTCGTACCCATAAGAATCAGTTCGATGCGGTGATCGTTTCTGGCCTGCGCTACGACGCCTACGCCGTGGTGCGAGCCCTTCGCGGAACGTCGCTCCCTGTCTTTTTATGGAGTGAAGGAGCGGGCATCGGCGGCGACATCCAGTGGCAACAGAACTCGCACTTCGGCGCGCGTGTGGTGGGTGGATGTTTCGACGGTCAGGCCCTCTTCTGCACAAGTCAGGTCGCCGCCGAAGAGCTCCTCGCTCATGGCGCACCTCCCGAGAAAATCGTTCGCCTTTCCCTTGGAATAACCCCTTTTCCCGAGCGAACGATCGAGGCCAAAATCGCGGCCCGCAAGGCCTTGGGAGATGTGAACCACGACCTACTGCTCGACCAGCGATCTCCGTTGGCGATCTACCATGGCCCTCTGGCTGCCGGGCTGGGACTCGAGGAACTTGTCAGCAGCTGGCGCGGCGTGCAGGCCAAGCTCCCCACCGCTCGACTCTGGCTCGTCGGGGATGGCGACCTGCGCGAGAAACTTTGGAATCTGATCACCGATCTCGACCTGCGCTATCGTGTTTGCATGCCCGGTGTGTTCGACGATCTCACGGAACTCCTCGCAGCTGCCGACGCTCTGGTGATGCCCCATCTCACCAGCACGTCGCATACCAGCATGATCCCGGCACTCGCGGCCGGTTTGCCGGTGGTGGCTGGTGATGTCCCGACTTCGCGCGAGCTCATCTCGCACGCCCAAGAGGGGCTGCTCGTCAGCGCGCAAAACCTGGGCGATATGTCGGAGGCCATCACCACCCTGATTTCCGATCCACTTGCCCACCACCGATTCTCAATGCTCGCACGCGAGTCGGCTTTGCGCCGGTTCGATCTGGGAAGTATGATCAAGCGTATCCTCGACGTTATCGAAACGACCATTCCGCCATGCAACTCCCGTTAGCCGTTTCGAGCCTCGCATCTCCTCACACGTTCACCCAGTAATTTCCACGAGCCCAGCTCCCCTGAGTAGTAGTCGCGCACGATGCCCGCACGTGTTCTGCAAATCATTCCGACCCTCGTTCAAGGTGGCGCTGAAAAGCAGTGCACGCTGCTCGCGACACGTTTGCCACGAGACGAGTTTGAAGTGCACGTCGCGGTCCTGACACACACCGGGCCCTACGAGCGCGAACTAGTCGCGGCAGGCATTCCGGTGCATCACATCCACAAGCGCTGGAAGGTCGATCCATTTGCTTACTTCCGGCTCAAAAAACTGATCCGCGACCTGCAGCCGCAGATCGTGCAAACGTGGCTCTTCGCGGCCAACAGCTACGGACGATCAGCCGCCAAATCTGCTGGAATTAAGCATATTTTAGCGAGTGAACGGTGCGTCGATCCCTGGAAAAGCACTCCCGCACTGTGGCTCGATCGCTACCAAGCGCGCTACACCGAGAAGATCGTTACCAACAGCAGTGGCGTTGTCGATTTCTATAAGAACTCGGGAATACCTGCGGATAAGTTTGTCGTGATTCCGAACGGAATTCCTGAAAAGATTATTAGCAACTCTTCACTTACTCGCAACGATTTGCTGAAGAGTTTAAACCTGCCCGCGGATGGCAAACTGGTTGGAACAATTGGTCGGCTCTGGCCCCAAAAACGGATGAAGGATGCGATCTGGGCCACCGATTTGCTGAAATGTATTCGCGACGATGTCCATCTGCTGATCATCGGCGATGGTCCCCAGCGCAAACTCCTCGAGCAATTCCGCGCGAAAGTCGAAATCGAAGATCGAGTCCATTTCCTCGGGCATCGTAAAGATATTGCCGAGCTACTCCCCCACCTCGATGCCTTTTGGCTCTGCAGTGGCTACGAGGGGCAATCCAACAGTGTGATGGAAGCGATGCAGGCGGGGGTGCCGGTAATCGCAACCGATATTCCTGGCAATCGTGATTTGATGCAGAGTGGCGAGCATGGCTTTCTGGTCGACATCGGTGACCGCAGCGAATTCGCGAAAAAAACCGAATTGATCCTGAACGATGCCACACTTCGAGCGAAGCTGATCACAGCTGCTCAGCACCGCATGCGGACGGAGTTTTCGCTCGACAAAATGATTGACGGTTATGCGGAGCTGTATCGAAGCTTGCTCCGCTAGTCGAGTTATTTTGCCTGCTTGCTCTGCAAGGCTTTGCAGGATCGAGCCGCTGCTGGGATCGACGATTATCCCTGATGCTTTTTGGTATCGGGACGATAGCCGGGTCCGGGCTGATGCCGCGACTCTTTTTTTCGTCCCTTTTTCTTTTGCAGCGAAGCATCCCCCGCTGTACCGCCAGTGATCGGAGGACGAGGTCCGCCCGATCCTCCCGCCGGTCGCGCACCACCGGTTGCAGGTCGTGCAGCGCCACCTGCAGGACGCGCATTGCCGTCGATCACTTTCCCCGAGGGGAGGCGAAACTTTTGCTTCTTCACGCGCGGTTTGCTGGCGAACTGCGGATTCACCGCGCCGCGCGAATCGCCGGTTTTCCCAGGATTTGGGCGATCTTTTGCTTCGGGCTTTCCGCTCGGAATCGTATGGACATACTGCCCGCTGAAATGCTCGTTGGCTTGCGAGCGTCGACGAGCGAGGGCTTCCTTCGGAGGATTGGCGGGGATCAAAGCGTCGCAACCTTCACCAATCAAGTCGGTCCGTCCAGCCCGCTGCAGAGCCTCGCGCACTTCAAAATAATTCTCGGGCTTGAAGAACTGCAGCAGAGCGCGCTGGAGCTTGCGATCTTTCAGTTGCTTGGCAATGTAGACCGGCTTAAAAGTGAACGGGTCCATGCCGGTGTAGTACATCGCGGTCGCCACATCGAACGGCGCGGGAATGAAGTCCTGCACCTGATCAGGGCGATAGCCGTTTTGTTTCAAAAACACCGCCAGGTTGATCATCGCATCGAGATCGCTGCCGGGATGGCTGGCGATGAAGTAGGGGACAACGTACTGCTTCTTCCCCGCCTTCTTCGATTCCTTCATGAACGACGCTGTGAACTTTTCGAAGTCGTCGTTCGATGGTTTGCGCATTTTGTTGAGCACATCCGGATCGGTATGCTCGGGAGCAACTTTCAGATGCCCACCAACGTGATGCTGCACCAGGTCTTTCATGTACTCGGGACTGCGGCGGGCCAAGTCCATCCGAATCCCACTCGCCACCAGCACTTTCTTGATACCGGGCAATTCGCGAGCCTCTTTCATCAGTTCAATCAGGGGCTCGTGACTGGTTCCTAAAAGCTTGCAGATCGTGGGATGAACGCACGATTGGCGGCGACATTTCTCCTCCACTTCGGGCTTGGAGCATGTCATTTGATACATGTTCGCTGTCGGGCCGCCGATGTCGCTGACCGTCCCTTTGAACTTCGGATCTTCGGTCATCCGCTTGATTTCACCGATCACCGAATCCTTGCTGCGCGACTGAATGATGCGGCCTTGGTGCGTGGTGATGCTGCAGAAAGTGCAGCCTCCAAAACAGCCTCGCATGATCGTGACACTGTCTTTGATCATGCCGAAAGCGGGAATCGGTTCGGTGTACGACGGATGGGGCCGGCGCGTGTAGGGCAGACCGTAGATCACATCCATCGAGCCTTGCGAAATTGGGAGCGACGGCGGATTACAAACCACTGCTTGACGGTCGTGCCACTGCACTAGGCGACGGGCGTTGTAGGGATTGGTTTCGTTGTGAATCGTGCGGGTGGCGATCGCGAAGGCCTTTTTGTCGGTCGAGACCGCTTCGAAACTGGGGAGTACCAGCGAGTCGGCGGGAGGCTGTTCGCTCGCTCCCAAGGCGTAGGCAATGCCGCGTAGGTCGCGCAGAGATTTGGTGTCTTTTCCTTCGGCCAGAGCGCGGGCAATTTGCAGGATGATCTCTTCACCCATGCCGAACACCACGAGATCGGCCTTGCAATCGAGCAAGATCGAGCGGCGGACCTTGTCGCTCCAGTAGTCGTAGTGGGCCAGACGGCGCAGCGATGCTTCCACGCCTCCCGCAATCACCGGCACACCGGGATAGGCTTCGCGCGAGCGCTGGCAATAGGCAAGTGTGGCGCGATCGGGACGCAGACCAATACGCCCACCTGGGGAATAGGCATCGTCGTTTCGGACTTTGCGATTCGCGGTGTAGTGGTTGATCATCGAGTCCATGTTCCCCGCGCTCACGGCGAAGAACAGACGCGGCTTACCGAGGCGACGCCAATCGTCGACCTTGCGCCAGTCGGGCTGAGAAACAATGCCAACCCGAAAGCCGGCTGCTTCCAGCACGCGTCCCAGAATGGCCATCGCAAAACTGGGGTGGTCGATGTAGGCGTCGCCGGTGACGAAGACAATGTCGAGTTCGTCCCAGCCTCGCGCCTGCATTTCTTCGCGCGTCATCGGAAGGGGGCGAACAGGTCCCGTCGGCTGTGAGGGGCTCGACTCACGCAGGGTCGTGAGGAGGTCACCAAGACGTCCAGCCGAGGGCTGTACGAGGGGAAGTGAAAACGGAGCGTTCATGGGCATCACAGGTGCAGCAGGTCGCGAGCCAATGTCGCGAGGAAGCACCGATCCGAAGTTTCGGAAACAACTGCCAGGCCGGGAATCCGCTCAACAGCAGCCGCCCGATCGAAAGTAGATCAGGCGGGTCTGTCGCGCTCGCTCCTGGAGGCGAACTTTGATGGTAGCCCGGCAATTGCGCAAGGGGAATGGCTAAACGAATCAGCCGCTCTGATATCCAGCGAGAAAGAGGGGGAAGATCACGAAAAACTCGTGAAAACCGTACGAATTAACCGCAAGGCAAGCGGCCGATGGCTTAGCTTAGCCCCAGAAGGCGACGACGGTGAGAAACACAAACCAGGTGGCGAACAGAACCACGCTGATGCCGAGCAGAGCCGGGCTGCCGACGATCGACCGAATCGCGGTGGCATCGCCAGCGACATCGCCGCTCGATTTGGCGACGGAAGCGTTACTGCTGCCCGACTTAGGCGAAAGCGACTTTGCCGAGAGTTTGTTTTTGGATTTTGCCATCGGAGGAAGCTCCTGCCACCAGAAAGTCAGTTTTGTGCGTCGGTATCTAATGGAGCAGGTCGCGAGGAATCTCTTCCTAGAAACATCGGCTGTTCAAGGGAAAAATATTTGTAGTTGCTTAGCGGGACGGATTAAGCCGCATCCAGGACCACAGCGGCTGCTTGTCCGAAGATCGAATGGTTGAGGACCAAGGCAGCCGATTTGGCGAGGGGAGTGGTCGTGCGGGTGACATTCACCGGGCAAGCGGGATCGGGCGTTTCGAAGTTCAGCGTGGCGGGAATTTGCTGCTGATGAATCGCCAGCACGCTGGCAATCAGTTCAACCGCTCCACTTCCTGCACCGAGGTCGCCGAAGTAGCTCTTGGGAGCAAAAACCGGCACATCCCCCAAATGTTTTTGGATCGCTTGTGCTTCGAGAGCATCGAACTTCACGCTACCACCGGCCTCGGCATTCACATGTCCGACACTGGCTGGGTCGAGTTGGCTCGACCGCAAAGCGCCAGCAATCGATTGGTCGATCGCTGTCCCTTGAATCGTGGGACCACGCCCCGCTTCGCAGCGGCTGGCGCTCCCAATCACTTGGGCGAGCAGTGTTGCGCCACGTTTTTCAGCATGCTCGCGCGATTCGAGCACCAAACAGCCAGCCCCTTCGCCGAGCAAAACGCCATCGCGATTCAGATCGAACGGGCGTGGCGAAACAGCTGGCAATTGCTGCTGTTTTGATATCTGTTCCCAGCCTCGAAACGTAAGTGCCGAGAAGTTGATGAGCGACCCACTTCCCCCCACGATCATCACATCCGCAGCGCCGCGCTGAATGGCGCTCATTGCTTCGATGACAGCTAGCAGACTCGACACAGCACCTTGCACAATCGAGTTGTTAGGGCCACGCGCATCGATGGCAATGCCGATGTGGCAAGCAGCCATATTAGGCAGGTATTTGAGCATCCAGAGTGGGAACAGATCGCGCATGGCGTTGGTGCCCCACAGGTCGTACTGGAATTTGCCGTCGACAGCGGTGTGGGTGAAGACATCGCGCATTTCGGGGACTTCGCCGTAGAGCATTTCGCTCCCCATGACGATCCCGAGCCGAGCTGGCTCAATCGCCCCCTTGGCCAGCTTAGCATCGGCAATGGCCAGCATGGCGGCGGAATAGCCCGCCTGAATCTCGCGACACATCACCTTCAATGTTTTGCGAGGCTGCACATATTCCTTGGGCTCAAACCCCACCACTTCCCCGCCGATTGCGAAGGGCAGATCGGTGCCGCCGAGTTCGGTAACCGCGCGAATGCCACTCTTTCCGCTCGTGAGGGAACCCCAAAACGCTTCGCGTCCTACGCCAATCGGAGAAACAACTCCGAGGCCGGTTATCACCACATCGCGAGCAGTTGGCATGTACGATCCAGGCGGAAAAGTCGGAAAATCGAGAGGAGTCACATCCTGCATGCTAACGCGAAGCAAGGGAAGCGAAAAGTGCATCGGCACCGCTCCCCCGTCGACCCCAGCAGCGGTGCGTTTGGTGTGCTAACCCCACCTCGAGCACTCGGAGCTAGGCACTATTTACTGATCGGGCAAAACGAAGCGGCTAATAGCGGCGCCAGCTATCGTCCCTGAATATCAACAGCTGCCACGGTGACCACTGCTGCTTCTGACGATCCGAGTCCGATCACGCAGCTGAAACGCCCCGGAATCTCGCCGGAATCGGCAAGGTCGACTTTTGTGGAGTTCACCTTACAACTGAGGACACCTTGTTTGCGTTCGATTTCGACGAGCACAGTTCCTTCAGGAAGTTCAACGGTTTGGGAGATGTCGCGGGTGTCTCCTGCGAAGGCCCCGAACTGCATCCCTTGTTTCACGTCGACCAGAATCGCCCGGAATACAAAATCGCCAGCAAATTGGCGTTTGGTCACCAGTTGGTGCTTTCCTTCGCCGGGAAACGACACCACAAGCCGACCTTCGTCGTTGTTCTTGCCCACATCACCGAGCGGCTTTTTCGTGAACCCTTTCTCGGCCTCGCTCCGAAGCATCCAGCTAGAAGCATTGAGGAGCGTTTTCATCAGCGGCGTGACCGCGGGGATCTCAATCGGCGGAGCAGGGGGGAGGATCTCGAGTTCGGGCATCAAGTAGGTGGCGGCTTCGACGTTCGCTTTGGCGGCTGTGGTTAAATAGTCGCGGGCCATTTTGCGATCCCCCTTGGGATCGAGCATCAGGAAACAGCCGAACAGCACTTGATTGACGGGGGCCTCTTTTTGAAGAGCGCGATAGGAGAGTTCCAGGGCGAGTCGGGGTGGGAGTGTTTTGAGGGTGTAGCTTCGATTAGCCCCAGCCACGCGAAGCGTGAGGCTGCCGTTGAGATATTCCACCACCGCGACTGGCATCTCGCCGATCATCAATTCTTCGCCACCGCCGAGCGATTTTCCCCCTTTATCGACGGCAACCCAAAACTGCTCCAGCACGTCGTACAGCGTCTCGACACGTGCGCGCTCGTTTTGAAATTCGATTGGTCCTTCGACAGCAGCGGCTTCGGCACGCGCTGCTTTGGCCCCTGGCAAATCGCGGGCTGATAGCAGCGAACGAACTTTTTGCAGGGCAGCCTTTTGCACCTCGGTGGTATCTTCGGCGAGCGCGAAACTAGACGTTCCGGCCACTGCAAAGTATGTCGCGAGCCACAGAATCGAAGCAGAAGCAAAAAAATGCTTTCCGATGCGCTGAAGTTTCGTCACAATCTGCTGCATCTGGTTTTGCCAACTGGTCATCACCACGATCCCCCTCTTCACCATCCCACCTCTCTTGCGAACTGCACTGGCGCCACTGCTGATGCGTTTCGCTCGATCCTTGCAAGCTACCAATATAGCCAACTTTGGCACTTGTTTTGCGTCGTCTCGCCACTGTTTTGTTCCAAAACTCGTAAGTGAAGTGTCCTGCCGATGCACTGCCGACGTTTCCTGACGACCGCTGTTGCGCTCTGCTCCCTCCTCGCTCTCCTAAGCGAGAGCCCACTGCTGGCCAGTGAGCCGCAGCCTCCCACCCCTCAAACCATTCTCGCTTCGCTGAAACTTCCCGACGACCTGAGCATCTCGCTAGCCGCCGCCGAGCCACTGGTGATCGACCCGGTGGCCATTCGTTTCGACGAGCATCGCGCACTCTGGGTCGCTGAAATGCGCGACTATCCGTTCGTCGAAGAAGGGGGCAACACGCCTTCCTCGCGCATCAGCATCCTGCGCGACACCGATGGCGATGGGGTGTTCGACGTGTCGACCGTGTTCGCCGATAACCTCCGCTATGTGACCGGCATGCAGCCTTGGCGCGGTGGAGCGTTCGTCACAGTTTCCGGCAATGTCGTTTACATGAAAGACACCAACGGCGATTTCGTTTGCGACGAACAAGAGGTTTGGTATACCGGTTTCGCTGAACAGAATCAGCAACTGCGGGCCAGCCATCCCCGACTTGCCATCGATGGCTGGATCGACGTTGCCAGTGGCTTGCGGGGGGGCAAAGTAACGAGCCCCAAGTTTCCCGAGGAGCCGGCTGTCGATCTGTCGGGGCGCGATTTTCGCTTCCATCCTCGCACCGGGAAGTTCGTTGCGGCGAGCGGTCAATCGCAGTTTGGACTTTGCTATGGACCTGCCGACGAGCGACTGCTGGTGAGCAATCGCAACCCTTGTCGTCAGGTGATGATTGCCGAAAAGTATCTCGCGGCGAGCCCGCAGATTTCGGTCGTCAGCGTGGTGCACGACGTCGCTCCGTTTGGTGAAGCGTCGCGCGTGTTTCCGCGCAGCAAAGCCTGGACTACCTCGAATCTGCACGCGGGTCAATTCACAGCCGCCTGTGGTGTGCATTGCTATCGAGGCAATTTCTTACCCGAGTCCTATCGAAGCGGCATCTTCACCTGCGATCCCACGGGGAACTTCGTCCACTTCGAAAAGCTGAGTGGCAACAGCCCGGCGCTCCATTCACAATCCCCTTACGAAGACCACGAATTCCTTTCGTCGACGAATGACTGGTTTCGTCCGGTGAACCTCGAGGTCGGACCGGATGGAAGTTTGTACGTTGTCGATTTTTGTCGTGCGGTGATCGAGCATCCCGAGTTCATGCCCGACGAACTCCGGGGACGCAAGGATCTGCGCTGGGGCAATAGCTCGGGGCGTATCTGGCGCATCGAGCCTAAACAGGTCACCTCGCAACAGCCGCGCGGCCAACGGATCTATCGCCAAATCGATACGACCCCCGACAGCCTCGTGGCCGATCTGGCCGACGATTCGCGCGAGCATCGCGACCTCCCGCATCGACTGATCTACGAGCAGTTCCTCGCCGGAGAAATGCTCCCATCGATACCACTAAGTGCCATCGCCGTGGGAAATCATGGCCAGCGTTCGCGGCACGCACTTTGGCTCCTGGCGATCGCCGGAAAGCTGTCGCAGCAAGATCTCCATTTGGCGATCACCGCGCGAGATCCCCACACTCGAGTAGCCGCGATTCAAGCGAGCGAAACCCTCCCTCGTCCGTGGAATCCGGAGTCGCTCATTGCCGATCCCGACCCGCGCGTCCGGTATCAAGCCCTTCTTTCGTGGCGGCTGTTTGCTAGTCAAACTCCGGCGTCGCTGACCAAGAGCGAAGAAGAGCTTGCGGCTAAAATCGACCTGCAGATACTGGCCGACGATGCTGCCGATCCGTGGATGGTGGCTGCGTATCGTTTGGCAGCGGGTCCGCGCGGCTCGCTGCTGCTGGCCCAGCGGTATCTCAGCCGACCAGGAGCGCTCTGGAAGAGCGAGCATTTTGCGATCGATCGCGCGCTGCTGGTCGCGCTAGCCTCAAAGACAAACGCCGACGATCAGTCCCTGGCTCGAGCGCTCGCCACGAAGGGGGCGACGATCGTGCATGGATCGACTTTGTCGAGGGCCACTGCCAGCCAACTCGAAGCATCGATGGCGATTCTCGCTTCTCTGGCCACGGCCCAGAACCGCGCGCAGCCAACACTTACGGGACTTGTTGATCAGCCACTTCGCTCCGAGTTAAGCAAACTGCTCGAAGAGGTCGCAGTCAATCCTGAAGCAACGATGACCGCGCGATTGCTGGCGCTCGAAGTCGCCGCGGCGCTCAGTGAGAAGGACGATTGGCTCGTGCAATTGGCCCTTGCCGATAGCTCGCAAGCTCTCCGTCTCTTGGCGATCGATCTGCTCGGGAAACGGAAGCTCGAAGAGGAAGCCAAGCTCGTGCACTGGAGAGCGCTCGTCGATCAGTTGCCGCAAGAGCCCCCTGCGATTCGCCGCGCGGTGGTCGCGAAGATCGCCAGCGACGGAACTCTCGCAACGCTTGTCGCCGCTGGTCTTCGCGAAAAGAAACTGGTGGCGTCGGAACTTGATGCCGGTGCGCGGCAGCGTTTGACCAAACATCCCGACGAGAAACTTCGCGTGGAACTCGAGCGGCTGCTCGCCTCGGCGATTCCGCAAGATCGGACTGCAGCACTTGCCGACTACCAGAAGGCCCTCTCTCTCACGGGGGATGCACGACGGGGATCGGTGATTTTTGAGAAAAATTGCAGCAACTGTCACAAGGTCGGCACCATTGGCGTGAACGTCGCCCCAGACATCAGCGACTCGCGCACGAAAACGACCTCGCAGTTACTGGCCGACATCATTCAGCCGAACCGCGCTATCGACAACAACTACGTCGCCTACTCGCTCCTGACGGTCGACGGAACGACTGCCACTGGCATCTTGACGAGCGAAACAGCCACCAGCATCACGCTTCGTCAGCCTGGCGACAAAACGCTTGTCATCCAGCGCGACGAGATCGAGCAGTTACTTTCGACAGGCGTTTCCTTGATGCCCGAGGGGCTCGAGAAACAAATCCCGCACGCCAGCATGGCCGACTTGCTCGCCTACATCAAAGAGTGGCGTTATTTAGACGGCTCGATTCCGAAAGAGTAGATGTCTGTTTCTTATTCGCCGTCACGACTACACCTGCACTACTCAGGGGACCATGTGTAGAGGGTGAGGGCTTCGAGCTCGCGAATGAATAGGTCATAAGCGCCGGGCTTGGTGGAGTCGGTCGAGGGAGCAATGGCCAGATGTGCCCAGGTCTCATCGTCCGAGATTTTCCGGGAAGCGATGAGGTCGAACTTCTCGGGAGTTGCGTGAATCAGTAAGAGATCTCCCTGTTCGTCGAGCGCGAGCATGCGCTTATCGCTCGCAATCATGCTCCAGTATTTGCCGTATGGCTTGGTGGTGAAGGCTTCGGCACCATCCGCCACACTGAGGCAGGTAAATCGCTGGTTTCGCAAATGCAGGTAGATTTGACCATCGATCACCACCGGGGATGACATGTAGCCCTGCTGTTTGGTGTTCCAGCGCTCGGTGGTGGTCCACTTCTCTCCGTCGCGAGCGACCTCAATCAGCAAACTTTTGCCACCGTAGCTGCTCGTGAAAATCGAATTGCCGATCACGGTCGGTGTCAGGATGTTCATGCCACGAAAAGCAGGGATTTCGAGGGACCAGAGTTCTTTCCCTGCGGTAAGTTCGACACCGCACAGTTTGGTGCGAGTTTGCACCAGCATCTGCTCTTGGCCGGCGATGCTGGCCAGCACTGGCGAGCTGAAAGCGCTCCCCATCATGCCGCCGTCGTCGACAAGCGTTCGCCAAACCAGCTTGCCTGTCCCTTTCTCGACCTTGCAAAATCCGCTTCCCGCTTGCACGTACAGATGTTCGCCCACTATGAGTGGCGAGGAGACAAAACCAAAACTAGGGACGGGCGACTTCAGCTCCTTCACGAAATCGAGCCGCCACAGCTCTTTACCGCTGCTGGCTTCAAGCGCCACGAGCAGATCGCGCATCCCAGCGACATAGAGGGTGGTTCCGTCGAAGGCTGGAGTGGCACGAATCCAGCTTCCGTTGCTCATCGCGAAGAACGGAACGATGATCGCCCCTTTCCACTCCACTCGCCAAAGTTCGCTCCCATCGGTTCGAGAAAGTGCGCGGACCACCTCCTTCGAGGCGTCGACCGTTTCAGTCACAAAAACGCGATCCTCGGTGACAATCGGTCCGCTATAGCTCGGCCCCAGAGGAATCCGAAAGCGCTGCTGCAGATTCTTTTCTGTCAGGGTGTCGGGCCACGTTTGCCCCTCCACCACACTGCTCCGCGAAGGACCACGCCACTGGGTCCAGGTGCGTGTCGCTACAGGAGTCGCTGCAGTTGGGGGTTCATCGCCGACAGCAGCCGAGAGGGCAAGTGCGGCAACAACCGCGTGCAACAGCCAACCGACCCATGAAAGTGGCCATGAAAAACGGGTCGGTGCAAAATGGCTGAGGGCTGGCATAAGCGGGGCACCTTGCGATGGAAATCGGATGAGAAGCTGCCTGCCGGAGGCGATGCGTTTAGAAGAATGTCAGAGAAGTGTGTGGCGGCGGTCAAGTGCGGAAGAGCAAGCAGCGAACAATTTCGCTGCTGAGAGCGATTCAGCCGAGCTTGACTGAACCGGGCTGACCTGGCTGGAGAGGCTGGTCCTGCACCACCTTGGGAAGTTCAGAAGTTTTCGACTGTCGATCGAAAATCGGCTTCGTGAGTTCCTCAAGTTGCCTCATCGAATCGCAGAACAGAACACCGGTGAGTTGCTCGCGAATTTCGTGCGTGATGCCACGTCCACCTAGCACCAAACTTGTTCGATCTCCGGCGGCGGCCAGAAGCTTCGGAAGTTCGGCCATGAATTCTCGTGGATTAGCTAGATGCGACACACTCAGCCAAAAGAGCGATGGGCTGTTCTCGGCAATGGCTACAGCGAGCGTGTCGATGGGTAGCGATGATCCGAGCGAAGTGGCATTCCAACCATTTTGCCTCAGAACGAGTTCCACCATTGCCGTTGGCACTTCGTAGTTGTCTCCTCCTGGCGTGGCACCGAGAGCGAGAGGCCCTTCGGGGCGAGGGGTCGCCATGAGCGATCGGATTTCACTCAGCACACGAATGCAAATACGACAGGCACGACGCTCGCGATAGACCTCCAGTTCACCGCATTGCCAGCGATGGCCAATCGCGTGAAACGTAGGAGCAATCACTTGATCGCACAGAATCGCGATTTGGTGGTTATCCAGGTAAAGATCCAGAATGATTTGGCGACTTTGATTTTCGTCGCCATCGATAAGCGATTGCTCGAGGAGCGTACGAGCCGCATGGAGCCCCAACCGACGCTGACCGGTATCCCTTGGGAGCCCAATCGATTCGGGATGAATAAGCGTGTGACGCTGAGCCCGAATGAACTCAAGAACCCCACTAATAGGGAGTCTTCGGTGTCCGCCAGCGGTGCAAACCATGGGGATCATTCCCCGGTCGCACCAGCGTTTGAGTGACGATTCACTGACGCCAATCGCACGGGCCACTTGTCGTGGCGTTAAAAGCTCGTGCATGGGTAGCTCACTCGGAAGAGACGCTCAAACGATACGAACACGACGCCAATCGATACTTCAGGTATTTGACACCTGGAAAAAGCAGACCGTCGATGAACGGTCTGAACGATTTGTCTACTGGACACTGTAGCGCTTGGATCGATTTATTTCTAGCGCAGAAAAAACGTTTTTGCAGAATTCATGCAGAGGTAAGGTCATTTGTATCAACAACCTTTCGCGTTTTCTGCATGGACGTTTTGAGCGATTTGAACGTTTGCACGTTGCCTCCGCACCTGTTTATCGGTATTATCCTCGGTGAACGATTTGAACGATTTTAATTCAGCCAGTCGTCGCCGCCGATCGTTCGGACAATTCGTCCGACAAGGCTCGCATAGCTGAAAGTGGATCCGCCAAGGAGAGTTTCGATGATCATCGCCTCCCCCATTCGCGAGACTGTCAAGCGAAAGTCGACCTCGCTTCGCCGCGACTCACTCCCGACCCAACCCGCCAAAGTAAGTACGACTGCGAAACGCAAACTCGTTAAAAACCACACGGAAATCTCATCCCAGGAAGCTGTCAAACCGGTCCGCCGCAAGCTGTCGAAACTGCAGCATCTCGCCGCACTTTATGCCGATCGTCCAGCCAGCATCGACACCTCGGCCACTCGCGACTGGCGAACAGCTGCCAAGTCACTCGCTTCAGCCGAACTCGACTACATCCATAACGAGTCCTTCAAAGAGCCCGGCATCGATCACGAGATCCTCGGTTCGATGCCTCTCGATTCCACGTCCATCTCCAACTGGACTCCTGGCCGTGAGATGCCAGCCCACTTGGCCCGGATGTGCGAAACCTCGCTCTTGAGCCCGACGGAAGAACGAGATCTCTTCCGTCGGATGAACTTCGCGAAATACACCGCTGATGTTCTCCGCCGTAAGATCAATACCGATCATCCCGACCGCGAACTGATTGTCTCGATCGAACGTCTGATTGCCCAAGCACTGGCCGATCGCAACCGTATTGTGCGAGCCAATCTGCGACTTGTGGTATCGATTGCTAAGAAGTTTTCGGATGCTCGCAACTCGTTTGACGACCTGCTGAGCGAGGGGATCACGTCACTGCTGCGAGCTGTCGAGAAGTTCGATTATGATCGCGGGTTTCGCTTCAGCACTTATGCCACCCAGGCTGTTCGCCGCACTCTTTGCCGCTCGCTGCAGCAACTGATGCGCGACCGCACTCGGTTCATGAATGCCGAGACCAGTCTGTTCGAGGACACGCCAGAAGAAGAGCGTCCTGGTACGATGAGCGAAGCTCGCTTCGACGAACTGCGACGAGCTCTTGCCAAGATGCTCAGCAAACTCGATCCCCGCGAGCGATCGATCATTCGCTGCCGCTTTGGTCTCGATCGCAAGGAACAAGTTCAAACATTGCAAAGTCTCGCAGGTGAGTTTGGGGTCTGCAAAGAACGTGTGCGGCAACTCGAAATGCGAGCGATCAGTAAGCTACGAAGCATGGCAGAAGAGATCGACCTGACACCGGTCGAAGAGGCGTAACTTGCTAAATAACGGGCGATTTCCGCTCGTTTAGCAATCTCGCCCCGGGCCTCGCGGAGGTGGCCTAGTGATGGCAACAACAAAATTCGTACGGCAGTTATCGCTGCCAGTATCAGCGGCTGAAGCCTTTGCGTGGCACGAGCGTGCTGGAGCTCTGGAACGTTTACTACCACCCTGGGAAAAGGCTCGGCTCGTCAGCCGCAAAGGCGGTATCGAAAACGGCGCTGAAGCACTTCTTGAAACTAGCATCGGCCCCGTGAAACTGAAGTGGCTTGCCCGTCATCACGATTACATCGCGGGCAAACAATTTTGCGATACGCAAGTGACCGGACCATTCGCGTCGTGGGAACATCAGCATCTGTTTAACGGTTCGTCGGAGAATAGCTGCACGCTCGAAGACCGGATTGAGTACTCCCTTCCGGGGCAGCCGATGTCGTCCCTCTTCGGGGCCGGTTTCGTAGCAAAGAAGCTCGATCGGATGTTCGCGTTTCGTCACCGCCAAACACGGGATGACCTGGCCCACCACAGCCATTATCAATCGCAGCCGCGTCAAACCATTGCTGTCACTGGCGCCAGTGGCATGGTTGGTGGAGCACTGGTTCCACTCCTCACCACGGGTGGTCACCAAGCCATCAAGCTCTCGCGAGCTGGTGGCAAGAACGCTGCTAAACTAGCGGGAAATGGTCTCACCGGGACCTGGAACGACGCCAGCGGCGAACTCATCCTGCCGACAGATCAGCCGATCGACACGGTGGTGCATTTGTCGGGTGAGAATATCGGAGGAAGTCGCTGGTCGGCATCGGTGAAGCAGAAGATTCGCGATAGTCGAGCGGTAGGTACGAGGCGACTTTGCGAATCGCTGGCGAAGCTCCGTGTCAAACCGAAAACACTTGTGTGTGCGTCGGCGATCGGCTTTTACGGCGATCGTGGCGATGAACTTCTGGACGAACAGAGCACTGCGGGCACCGGGTTCCTGGCAGAGGTGTGCCGCGACTGGGAGTCGGCTACTGCTCCGGCTCGGGAAGCTGGCATTCGTGTCGTGAATGCTCGCTTCGGAGTGATTCTAAGTCCCACGGGGGGAGCGCTGGCAAAGATGCTCCCTCCCTTCAAGATGGGTGGTGGTGGAGTGGTCGGGAGTGGCAAGCAGTTTTGGAGCTGGGTATCGCTCGACGAAGCGGCTGCAGCCCTGCATCACGTGATCATGACCGAGTCGCTGGCTGGGCCGGTCAACATCGTTTCACCGCAGCCAATCACGAATCGAGATTTCACCAAGACACTTGGTAGCGTGCTCTTTCGCCCCACGATTTTCCCACTCCCTGGATTCGTCGCGCGTGTTGTTCTAGGCGAAATGGCGAATGAATTGCTCCTGGCGTCGCAGCGTGTTGTGCCAAGCCAACTTCAGCAATCGGGCTATGAATTTCGGCATACGACACTCGATACGGCGCTGCATCACATGCTGGGATATTGAACTATTCGCTTCAGTTGTGGCGAATTCTGAGAATTGATTCGTTCCGCTGATGTACACCCTGTTAAGTTGACCTTACCTCCCTCACGAAAGCCGAGCCTTGGATGCGAATTGCGGTTGTTGGTTCCGGCATCAGCGGACTTCTTGCTGCCAACTTATTGGCAAGTGAGCACGAAGTTTCGTTACTAGAATCAGCGCCAACGCTCGGAGGTCATACCTGCACGCTCGACGTCGATATCGATGGGACCAACTATCCCGTCGATACCGGCTTCATGGTGTTCAACGAACGCACCTATCCGAACTTCTGCAAACTGCTCGACAAGCTGGAGATCGAATCACAGCCAACCGACATGTCGTTTGGGGTGAAGTGCGAACGAACAGGGCTCGAGTATGAAGGCTCCCTGGGTGGACTCTTTGCACAGCTGCACAACTTGCTGAGTGTTCCGCACTACTGCATGATCGCCGATATTCTTCGTTTTAACCGCGAAGCTCCGCAGCTACTCACCTCGCCTGAAAAACTCGAGCATCGATCGCTCGGTGAGATTGTTCGCGAACGGAGCTATAGCCGCCGATTCATCGACCAATATCTGATCCCGATGGGAGCCGCAATTTGGTCGGCCAGGCCCGAAAAGATGCTCGATTTTCCAGCTCTTTTCATCCTGCGGTTCTTTCACAATCACGGTCTTCTGCAAGTGCTTGATCGTCCCGTGTGGCGGACAATTCCCGGGGGCGCACGTCGCTACATCGCGAAGCTGATCACCCCTTTGGCTGAAGTTCGGACATCAACGCCGGTCACTAGTATCTCGCGCGAAGCGGGCTCCGTTTATCTCACCACGCCGTTGGGTGTCGAACGATTTGATCATGTGGTGCTCGCCTCGCATGCCGATCAGAGTTTGGCGATGCTCAGCGATGCCGACCAGCAAGAGCGGCGGCTGCTGAGCGCGTTTCCCTACCAACCTAATGAAGTGGTGATTCACACCGACACCGCGATTTTGCCACGAGCTCGTCGCGCATGGGCCAGTTGGAATTATCTCACCCCCAAAGAGGGCAATGGAAACGTCGCGGTGACTTACGATCTCACCCGGCTGCAAAATGTGCGAGCACCTCGTCCGATTTTGGCAACGCTCAACTTCACGCACTCTGTCGAACCTTCGAAACGGATCCAGGTGCTGCAGTTCAGCCATCCCGTCTTTGGCCCTGAATCGCTCGGCGCACAAGCAGCTTGGAAAACGATCAACGGCCCGCGAAACACGTGGTTTTGCGGTGCTTATTGGAGAAATGGCTTTCACGAGGATGGTGTGGTGAGCGCGCTACAAGTCGCTCGAGAATTTGGAAAAGATCTCGATTCATGCAGAGTTGTCTCTACGAAGGAAGGGTTCAGCACCGCCGCTTCGGCCCTGTAGAGCATCAGTTTAAGTACCCACTTTTTCTGCTCTATCTTGATCTGGCTGAAGTCCCCGAACTTGCCCGCCAAGGTTTTTTCACTTGCGAGCGAGGCTGGTCGTCGCGCGCTCTTTGGCCCAGCGATCATCTGCCTCTTCCCAAACTCAAAGACTCGAGCAACACGCGTGAACTAACTCCTCCAATTCATACGGGACGAGCTCCTCAGTCACCACCTACCAACTCCGACTTCGCATCGGTCGACACATTTATCCGAGATCATGTCGAGCACGAGAGTGGCCAGCGTCCCGTGGGTCCGATTCGGCTCCTCACCCATCTGCGTTACTTCGGATACTTCTTTAGCCCGCTCAATCTCTACTACTGCTTTGATGCATCCGGCACGGAAGTGGAAGCGATTGTGGCAGAGGTAAACAACATCCCGTGGCGTGAGCGACATCACTATGTGCTTCACCACGGAAATCGGTCGGCGCGAGGACTCTCGTTTCGCCATGAGAAAGCGTTTCACGTCTCGCCGTTCATGCCGATGGAACAACAGTATCGTTGGCATTTTCGTGCACCGGGCGACCAATTGACGGTACACCTTTCGAACTGGCCAAGTGAACTGCGACCTGCGACCGATTCCTCTGATGAAAACCTGAAAACCACTGATATTTCCCGAGAAAAAAGACCCGTTTCACCTCTGTTTGATGCCACGCTCTTAATGCGACGCTCCGAACTGACTCACGCTCGATTGCGATCGCTTGAACGACAACATGTTTGGATGCCTGCCAAGGTGGTGGCAGCGATTTACTTCGAGGCTCTGCGACTATGGATCAAGAAATGTCCCTCGTTCTCCCACCCGGCGACACGACCGAATCAGGCAATCCCAAGTCCAACTCCCCTGGCGTGAAAAGCAACGCTCCTGAGCGAGCTTCCCCCGCAAAGCTGTCGTGGATCGATGCCCGCATGCGCGGAGGTGTGCTTGCGAAATTACGCACGCTCGTCGCTGGCGAACTTCATCTCATACTCGACGGTACGACGCACCAGTTCGGAGAGAAGTCCGCTGACAATCTTGTCGCCGAGATTCGCGTTCACCACGATCGAATGTTTCGCCGCATCGCACTCGGTGGCTCGATTGCCGCAGCTGAAAGCTATATGGATGGCGACTGGAGCACGCCCGATCTGACGAACGTCGTTCGGCTGATGATTCGCAACTCTAAAGCGATGAGCGCTCTGGAATCGGCAGCTGGATTTGTGGTGCAGCCGCTGTTGCGACTTTGGCACTGGCGTCAAGGCAATAGCGAAACGGGAAGCAAGCGAAACATTGCGGCGCACTACGATCTGGGCAATGATTTCTTTTCGTCGTGGCTCGATCATTCGATGGCTTATAGTTCCGCTATTTATCCTGCGGCGAACAGTTCTCTCGCAGAAGCGCAGCAGCATAAGTTTCAGCGTATCTGCGAAAAACTCGACCTCCAGGCTTCCGATCACTTGCTCGAAATCGGTTGCGGCTGGGGAGGTCTTGCCATCCATGCCGCGCAGACCTGTGGGTGCCGTGTAACCGGCATCACCATTTCACAGCGGCAGTTTGATTTCGCTACCGAAAAGGTTCGCGAGGCTGGACTCTCCGATCGTGTCACGATTGTGCTACGCGACTATCGTCAGATGGAAGGGACCTTCGACAAGCTTGTCAGTATCGAAATGATCGAAGCGGTGGGACACGAGTTCCTCGATCAGTACTTTGCAACCTGCAGCAAGCTGCTCAAGCCCAATGGTCTCGCGCTGATTCAAGGCATTACGCTAGCCGATCAGCTGCACCAGAACTACTTGAAGAGTGTCGACTTCATACAGCGGTACATCTTTCCCGGTGGCTGTTTGCCGAGTGTGGAAAGCATGGCGACCTCAGTACGACGCGCGACTGATCTGAAAATCTTTCACCTCGAAGATGCCCCGCAGCACTATGCCCGCACACTAGCCGACTGGCGAAGGAACTTCTTCAGCGTGCTGCCGAAGTTGCGGGACATGAACCTCGGCGACGAATTTCTGCGCATGTGGGAGTACTACCTTTGCTACTGCGAGGGTGGCTTTCGCGAACAGCAACTCGGGCTCGTTCAGCTGGTGCTGGTGAAACCCGATAATCGTCGGCACTCGCTCGCGTCCAGCGCTGTGGTTTAGCCCCTTCTTCGCGAAATCTTGATCTCGGCCCCGGCAGTTCGCTGAGATCACATTCCCTATCCCGCGAATCAGCTGGGGCATTCTCTGGCCCATTGGCACGGCGATCGGGCCATTACGGGCATCTCGCGGTCCACTGGCGCTAGCTCCGCGAGTGGTTCTTACGCCGTTTTTAGGGGACTCAAGAACGTTTTCTGGACGAGCATCGTCTGACTGTGGTGAGGACGTGAAGTAGACTCCCTGCGGGGTGGTCCCCGCTTCCTAGCTCCCCTCGCGTCTCAAAGCGATCGCTTCACAAAGTGCTCGCATCCTAATATCTGTCCCCGAGATTCCTCGCTCTGCCGAGCGAAAAACTTATCTGCTGGAGGATCGCTCCGATGAAGTCGTTTGCACTCTTTCGTCTCACGCGACTCGCTGCCATGATGATTCGAACAGCCACATCGTCGCTCGTGATGATCGTCGCTGTCTCCACGCTTCATGCCGAGGAAACCAATTTGAGCGATCTCCCGATCAAACGTGTCGTGATGTACAGCAGCGGTGTGGCCTTCTTCGAACATGCAGGCGAAGTCGAAGGGAACAGTGCAGTTGAACTCCAGTTCAATGTCAAAGACATCAACGATCTACTAAAGAGCATGGTGCTCGAAGATCTTGGCGGAGGACGCATTTCGACAGTATCGTACGGTAGCAAAGACCCGATCACACGAACGCTGTCGACATTCTCGATCGATCTGACGCGCAATCCAACGCTCGCCGATCTTCTCGGACAGATTCGTGGCGAAGCGATCGAAATCGATGCTCCTACCAAAGTTGCTGGAACGATCATCGGCGTTGAAAAACGAATCGTCGCTGTTGGCAAAGAAGATACGATCGAGCAGTCGTACCTGACCCTTCTGACCGACGAAGGCTTGCGAAGTGTATCGCTCGACAATGTGGGACGCATCAAACTCACCAACGCCAAGCTCGATGCCGAATTGCGTCAAGCGCTGCTGGTCCTCGCGTCAGGAAAATCCCAAGAAAAGAAGCTTGTTTCGCTGAATTTCCTCGGTGCTGGCAAGCGTGCAGTGCGCGTGGGCTATATCCAAGAGGCACCGATTTGGAAGACCAGCTATCGACTCGTGCTCGACAACGACAAGCAGCCACTTTTGCAAGGCTGGGCGATTGTCGAGAACACTACCGAAGCTGACTGGAACGATGTGAATCTCACGCTGGTGAGTGGTCGGCCGATCTCGTTTGTGATGGACCTCTATCAGCCACTCTATTTGGCTCGTCCTGAGGTAAAGCCCGAGCTTTATGCTTCGCTACGTCCACGTACGTATGATCAGTCGCTGAAAGATGCCGAACAAGATTTCGCCATGCTCGGCGAGCAAATGGAAGCAGGCAAGCAAGACGGTTTGGCTCGCAGTCGCGAACTACGGAAGAATCTGGCTGCCGCAGCTCCGTCAGCACCACCTGCCCCCGGTTTTGCCTCACCGAGTTCTGGTTACGATCGGGCTACGCTGAAGAGCTCGCTCGAAAGTGTCGCCAATGCTTCGGATGTCGGCGAGATGTTTCGATACGCCATCGCCACACCAGTAAAGCTCTCGCGTAGCACCAGCGCGATGCTGCCGATCGTGAACGACTCGGTCGAGGGATCCAAAGTTTCGATCTACAACGAAGCGAGCCACATCAAGCATCCACTGAGTGGACTGCGTCTGAAGAACTCGACCGACCTGCACTTGATGCAGGGTCCGATCACTGTGTTCGACGATGGGGCCTATGCCGGCGATGCACAGATTCAAGATCTGCAGCCTGGCACCGAACGCCTCATCAGCTATGCGATGGATCTCGATACCGAAGTGGCACCATCGCTTACGAATTCGCCGCAATCGCTCGTCAGCATTCGTCTGGCCAAAGGGGTGCTGTTTGTCAGCACGAAGCTGGAACGTAAGAAGTCGTATGTCATCAAAAACAGCGGAAAAAGTGAGAAAACGGTGCTGATCGAGTACCCCGTGGTAGCTAACTGGAAGCTACTCGAGCCTGCCGAGCCGTCGGAGAAAACGCGTGACCTTTATCGCTTTGCCGTGAAGGCCGAGCCTGGAAAAGCCGCCACGCTGGTGGTCCATGAGGAGCAACAGCTTACCGAACAACTTGCGGCTAACAACCTGAACAACAATCAGGTGCAGATCTACCTGCAGGCAACGGTTGTTTCAGCCGAAGTGAAGAAGGCGCTGCAAGAGATTGTGGCTCGCAAGGATTCGATTCAGAAGGCTGTGCAGAAGCGGGCTGAACTCGATCGTCAGGTGGTTGTCATCGATCAAGAGCAGAAGCGAATCCGCGATAACATGGCGCAGCTCCCGAAGGAGTCGGATCTCTTCCGGCGCTATATCACGAAATTCACCGAGCAAGAGGACGAGATTGAGCGCCTGCGTGGTCTCATTACCGCTGCGATCGACGAAGAAACCAAACTGCGAAGTGCTCTCGATCAGTACCTGCTAGGTATCGACATCAAATAGCCGAGCGTGATCGCCCAAGCTAATCGTAGCGAGTTTTTAGAATGTAAATTGATCCCGGTCGTTTCCCATGCTGACGGCCGGGAAGATGGAACGAGCATGCTGCAGATCGAGCACCAATTCCGGGGCTCGACGGGGCTGATCCGCGACTGGATTGTGATGCACCAGCACCAATCGTTTGGCTTCGGCGGCTCGCGCCACTTCGCATACAGGCGTCAGGCAGCTGTGGCCTGTTTTTTCGGCCCAGTCTTCGTAGCCGTCGGCAAAATTGCATTCGTGGATCAGTAGATCGACGCCACGAATTTCATGGACGTAGTCAGCCGACTTAGCAGCCGTGGTGTCGGTGATGTAGGCCAGCGAACCATCGGGAAAATCGAGTCGCATGCCGAGCGATCCCCCGGGATGCTTCAGCGGAAAAGTGCGCAGCGTGCCACCGCCGCCGATCGCGACGGGACCAGTCAGTGGCAGCCATTGACATGGCAGCGGCACCGGGAAGAGGGTCGTATCGAGCATGTGCTTCTCGATCGCTGCAAGTTTGGCAGCTTCACCATGCACTGCCACACGCTGCATATCGCGGCGATCCACGACGTTGAAGAGATAGGTGAGTCCGATCACATGATCGAGGTGCACATGCGACAGAAAGATGTCGAGCGTCGATGTCTGGAGAAATTCGCGCGTGCGATAAAAACCAGTTCCGGCATCGAGAACAATGCCGAGCTCTGGAATCATCAAACAGCTGGTTTGGCGCACATCGCTCGGGTGATAGCCAGCCGTTCCGAGCAACACCAGAGTGCGCGACATGATCCGTAGAACTCCTGGAGAGGATCGATCCTAAGCTGCTCGTTCCTAGACAAGGCCAGACTAGGTAGCGATGGCGCTGTGAAACGGCTGCTCATTCACCAGCGGCATCGAGCAACTTGAAAGCCTCGAGCACTTTGCTGCGATGCTGACTTCCAAAGACGAGCACCATCAGCTGCGAAACGATTTGTTTCTGATCGGTCGTGAGGAATGCCTCGCCACCACCGGCAACTGCAATCTCGTAGAACTCAGGAAGTGGCTCAATCGCACGGCATGTGACTGTGCTGACCACACCATTGTGTTGCTTGCGAAAACTGGTCGCCAGTTCCACACAGCGCGCTAGTTTTTCAGGATGTGGCGGGGCATCGCCAAAAATCAAAATCACTTTGCGAGCTTGAGGACGAAAACGGTTTTGACTGGAAGCGTAGTACAAACCTTCTTCGACAGCTTCCGGAAGATCGCCACCACCACCTGCCGAGATATTTCCGAGGTAGCCCGAAACTTCCTGAATACTTCCGGTGAGTGGGCACCCTTTGACGACGTACTCATCACCCTCGTCGCGATAGGTGCAGATGCTGATTCGCGCTTTGGGAACAAGCGTCACTAAGGTAGTTCCGATCTGTTCGATCTGGCGTTTCACTTGCGTGATCTCGCCCGACATACTGCCGGTGCTATCGAAACAAATCACGATATCGAGCCCGTTTCGACGGAGATTTTGCAGCATGCCATCCCAGCTGCCACCAGCCATCGACCCACCACCGAGTTGCACTGTGCCGAGGTCCATCGACCCACCGTCGGTCGCGCTTGGGGAAAGATCGGAGAGCGAAAGCATTCCTTCACCGGCGGAACTCGCGGCTGGAGATTCGACCTGCAAGGTTTCGCTCAGCACGTCGCTCGACTGATCTTTTTGCACCGCGTCGGTGGTGATCTGCTCTTCCATGGTGTCGCTGAGCTGTTCGCTCGGAAGAATGCCGATCAGGACATCATTGGTAAGTCCTTCGCCGCTTCCTTCGGTGGCGTTGTGCGTGAGCGCAATGACCAGCATGATCACGAGGTGAATGACGAGCGACGCGAGCCCTGAGAGGCTGCTATCGAGCACGCTGGTGACACTTCCGCGCGGGCGATCCGTTTCGCTCGTCGATTTGGCAGCATCGGCCTTGGGGAGCGTGATCGACTGCTTGCAGTGTGGACATCGCCCCTTGGTGCCCAGTTGCTCGGCTGCAATCGTCAGGGAGCCGCCGCAATGAATGCAGATGATTTTCACGTGCGGCTCCTTCGAGGATGAGGTTGATTCGCGGCGCTAATTGCCCGTCGAGAGTTTCAGCTGATCGCCACGCTGGGGACCATGCTTGGTGAGCGTAAGGACTTCGGGACCTTCTTCGGTCATCAGAATCGTGTGCTCGAACTGGGCGCTCAGCCCTCCATCTTTGGTTCGAACCGTCCAGCCATCGCGGCTGCTGAGAAAAGTTTCTTTCGCGCCGCTGTTGATCATCGGCTCGATCGTGAAGCAGAGGCCGGGTTGTAGTCGTTGACGTCGGCTCTCGGGGGTTGGATCGTGAGGAATCGTGGGTGGCTGATGGAACTTCTTACCGAGTCCGTGACCAACGTACTCTTGCACCACGCTAAAACCGCACTTGCGGGCGTGCCGAACAATCGCATCGCCGATTTCCGAGATGCGGCAGTTAGGGGTGAGGGCGTCGATGGCAAGCCACATGCAGTCGAACGCACACTGCGAAACGCGGCGCGAAATGTCCGACACTTCGCCAATCAAAAACGTTTCAGACGAATCGCCGTGCCAACCGGCGACGATGCTGGTGAGGTCGACGTTCACAATGTCGCCCTCGCGCAGTTCGTAGTCGCCAGGAATGCCGTGACAAATCACGTCGTTCACGCTGGTGCAGCAACTTTTGGGGTAGGGGTACATCTGGCCGGGATAGCCGAGCGTCGCGGGAACGTGGCCATGATCGCGGGTGAAGGTTTCGACCAGCCGATCGATCTCGCCAGTGGTGATGCCGGGGCGAATGTTTTCGCGCACAAGATCCATCACGCGGCCATTAAAGCGGCCAGCAGCGCGCATCGATTCGCGTTCGGTTTCCTTCAGTTCGAGCCGCTGTCGTTTATAAAGCATCACATCCCCCGCAATCTTTCCGTCGAACCACCGAGTACCGAGCATCCATGCGACCAATAACCACGCGACACTGCTCAATCAGATTGATAGGGACAGCCTCGCGGGCACTCCAAATTTTAACACTGTTTTGTCGCTGAGCCTAGGTTGCGATGCGGCTGATCTCGACTGAAATGGGGTGTGAATGGTTGTCTCGACGCCTTTCCGTCCGCGACAGTTTTCCGTAAGTTGCAGGACCTGTGCGGAGTTCAGTCAAATCGGGCAATGGTGCCAGCACGCTACCCCCAGGCAGTAGCACTCCCTAGCCGTAATGATTGTGCCGAGAATGCTCGACATTTTCATGAACCGGTGAACTTTCGTACGTAAGCTCCCGTCCTGAAGTTCGCCACCCCATGCGCTGCGGGCGATTGGCAGCTACGATGTACTTCTTCCACGGGACGATTTCTCGGCCGCGATGTCAGGGACCTCAGCGGGCGGGCTATCGCCGTCTGAGATGAATCGACAAGCCGCCAGACTACCTACTGATTTTGACCTTTTGACCTAGTTTTCGCACGTGACCCATGCCTCGCTATACCCCCGCTGCAATCGAACCGAAGTGGCAAGCCTTTTGGGAAGCCTCGCAGACTTTTAAGTCCCCCGAGATGCCAACGTCGGAGAAGTTGTACGTCCTCGACATGTTTCCCTATCCAAGCGGCGCTGGTCTGCACGTGGGACATCCCGAAGGCTACACCGCCACGGATATTGTCTGTCGCTACGCTCGCATGTGTGGCAAAAGTGTGCTGCACCCGATGGGGTTCGATGCGTTTGGCCTTCCGGCTGAAGAACATGCGATCAAGACCAACACGCCGCCGCGCATCAATACCGAGCAGAACATTGCGGAGTTCACGCGTCAGCTGAAGGAGCTCGGTTTCAGCTACGACTGGAGCCGCGTGCTGGCAACCACCGATGTCGAGTACTTCCGCTGGACGCAGTGGATTTTTCTGGTGCTGTTCGATACCTGGTTCGATGCCGACCAGCAGCGTGGTCGTCCGATTAGCGAACTGCCCATCCCGGGCGATATCAGTGGGCAAGGCGAAGAGGCGATTCGCAAGTATCAAGACGAACATCGTCTCGCGTTTCAGTCCGACGCTCTGGTGAACTGGTGTCCCGGTCTCGGAACGGTGCTGGCCAACGAAGAAGTGATCGACGGCAAGAGCGAACGGGGTGGGCATCCAGTTCAACGCATTCCGCTGCGTCAATGGATGCTGCGCATCACGTCGTATGCCGAGCGGCTCGAGTCCGATCTCGAAGGGCTCGACTGGTCCGAGGGGATTAAGAAGCTCCAGCGCGACTGGATCGGCAAGAGCGTCGGGGCTGAAGTCGATTTCTATATCGGCCCAAAAACAAAGTTTGACGCCTGGAAGAAGTCGCGCGCTGGTCAGCCGTTTGCGCGTAAACCGGCCGACGATGTGCTGCGGATCTACACCACACGTCCTGACACTTTGTTCGGTGTCACCTACATGGTGATCGCCCCCGAACATCCGTTCGTGGCCACGCTCACCACAGCGGAGCAGAAATCAGCCGTTGCCGACTACTGCGCGAAGGCCGCCAGCAAAAGCGATCGCGATCGCCAAGATGTCGCGAAGGCAAAAACTGGTGTTTTTTCAGGCAGTTATGCCCTGAATCCCGTGAGCGGACAGCCTGTACCGATCTGGATTGCCGACTACGTGCTGTGGGGCTACGGCACTGGTGCGATCATGGCTGTCCCAGCGCACGACGATCGCGACTATGAGTTCGCCAAACAATATGGCATACCGATCACTGCGGTCGTTGCGCCGGAAGCTCCTGCAGCTAGCGCTAGCGAGAAAGAACTCGCGCACTATCAAAAACAGATCTCCGGTGAAGCGTGCTACACCGAGTATGGCCGCGCGATCAACTCGTCGGACAAGTACAACGGCCTGACGACCCTGGAATTCAAAGCCAAGATTACCGCCGATCTCGCCACCGATGGTCTGGGGCGCGAAGCGGTGAACTACAAACTGCGCGATTGGCTCTTCAGCCGCCAGCGTTTTTGGGGCGAACCCTTCCCGATCCTGCACGAACTCGACGAGAACCTGAATCCAACCGGCATGATTCGCGCCGTCGACCCAGCCGATCTCCCGGTCGATCTCCCTTACCTCGAAGACTACAAGCCACACGGTCGTCCCGAGCCACCGCTGGCCAAAGCGCCCGACGAGTGGCTTTATCCCACGATCGACGGCAAGCGCTACCGCCGCGAAACCAACACCATGCCGCAATGGGCCGGAAGCTGCTGGTACTACCTGCGCTTCATCGATCCCAAGAACGATCAGGTGTTTGTCGATCGCGAAAAAGAAAAAGCATGGATGCCGATCGACCTCTACGTCGGCGGCGCTGAACACGCGGTGCTGCATCTCTTGTACTCGCGCTTCTGGCACAAAGTGCTGTTCGATCGAGGCTATGTCAGCACCAAAGAGCCGTTCCAGAAGCTTGTAAACCAAGGGATGATCCTGGGGGAAGTCGAGCTCACCAGCTATCAGACAGCCGGCGGCACCTACATCTCGTCAGCTGATGTTCGCGAGCTCGAAGATGGCACGTTTGTCACCAAATCAACCGGCGAAGCTGTGAGCGCCGTGCGAGTCGAAACTTCGCAAGTGATGAAGCAAGGCGAGCACACCGTGCTGGTCGATCATCCCAGCGTGCGAGTCGAAAGCCGCGCGTTCAAAATGAGCAAGAGCCGCGGCAACGTCATCAATCCCAGCACGGTGATTGCAGAGTACGGTGCCGATTCGCTGCGACTCTACGAAATGTTCATGGGCCCGCTCGAAGCGACGAAGCCTTGGAGCATGGCGGGGGTGAGTGGCGTGCGCTCGTTCCTCGATCGTGTCTGGCGGTTGATGATCGACGATCGTGTCGACGAAATGCAACTGCTCGAAGCGGTACAAGATGTCGAGCCGACGCAAGAACAACTCCGCTTGCTCCACAAAACGATCAAGCAAGTGACTTACGACCTCGAGCACATGCAGTTCAACACCTCGATTGCGCGGATGATGGAGTTCACCAACTTCTTCACCAAGGAGAAGGTGCGCCCCAGAAGTGTGATGGAGAAGTTCGTGCTGCTCCTCTCGCCTCTCGCGCCCCACATTGCCGAGGAACTCTGGCACATGCTGGGCAATAAGCACTCACTCGCTTATGAGCCGTGGCCGAAGTTCGACGACGCTTTGACCCGCGATGCCGAAGTCGAGATTCCTGTGCAGATCCTCGGGAAACTGCGGAGCAAGGTGGTGGTTGCTGCTGGCAGCGATCAAGAGACCCTGATCGCCGCCGCGAAAGCCGACCCACGTATCATCGAGCTATTGACCGGCAAAGAGATCGTCAAAACGATCGTGGTCCCTGGCAAGCTCATCAACTTCGTGGTGAAGGGATAAGCGGAGCAGGGTACTAGGTCGAGATTGGAGAGCTGAGGGGTCGCAGTCGAGTGCATCCCTTCTGGCGATTTCGCTCGATTACGCCCCTTCAGCGCACACGATGCGTGGCTGCCAGTTGCTTGGCTCAAGTCGGCTGAACTTCTTAGGAAGCTTCGTCGCTGGGCGATCGTGACCACCTGCGGTGCTTCCGAGAGAATTCCGAAGTGCCGCTACTTGCTGAGGTTCGAGCGTTACTGAGCTTTGGGTGAACCAGCCCAGCACATCGCCAGCCCACGATTGCTGACGCAGCTGCACGCAGCTACTTCCGTCGCCAGTTTGCACCAGCACAACGAGCATCCGACCTGCAGCATCAGCAGCAGGAAGCGTGGCGAGCACCACTTCCGAACCAAGCGTCACAGCATCAGTCATGGGAGGGATTTCGTAAGGCGGGATCAGTCGCGGGGTATCCGAAGCTTCACACAAAACTGTCATCGACCGCTGCGGGGCAACTGATATTGAGACGCGGTCTCATCTCACGTCCTTCATTCTAAGGACTGGCACGCTCACGTCAATCTGCGATTTCCCGATTTTTTTGGAGCGATTCGAAGTAACTTCGATCATTCCTGCGGCTGTAGCTCACTATTACCCGGTTTTGGTTGACGAAACTGCGGCGGTAACTTAGCCTTACGTGCAAAGAAATAAAGCACCAAGGGCTTCGAGCCGGCAACTAGCCGCCTGCTCACCAGGAATGTGACGTACGCAATCATCGCGATTGGCGATTCGTCTGGAACCTGACAATCGCACTCGCCTGCCGTCGTCACTCCCGAAAGCTTGTCTGCACTCGCTTGTTGTTGAGTAGGTTGTGAACCCATCGCACCAGTCTCGACATGCACAGGTCACCCGCCGCCGAGTCGTAAAGCAATCCTGAAGAGGCCCTCCCTAGGACCCGATTTAGTGACTACTTTTCGCCGGAGTTTGCATTGACAGATTTGACCGGGACCGACGCTCCCAAGCCCACCTTCGCGTCGATGGATCTTTCGGATCAGATGATGGCCGCGCTTGAAAAAGCGGGCTACGAATATCCCACACCCATTCAAGCCGGACTCATTCCCCGCGCTCTCGAAGGGGTGGATGTTGTCGGTCAGGCGCGCACGGGAACCGGCAAGACAGCCTCGTTTGTCATCCCGATCCTGGAACTCCTCGACATCGAACGTGGAGCGCCAACGCCACAAGCACTCATTCTCGTTCCGACGCGCGAACTCGCTGTGCAGGTGCGCGATGAAGTGGTCAAGCTTTCCGAAGGTCTCAAAATCAATTGCGCCGCCGTCTACGGTGGTAAGCCGATCAAGAGCCAAGTCGATAAGCTGAAAAAAGGTTGCCACGTCGTGGTCGGCACCCCAGGACGCGTGCTCGATCACATCGCTCGCGGAACGATCGACTTCACCCACATCGAATGCGTGGTGCTCGATGAAGCCGACCGGATGCTCGACATCGGATTTCGTCCCGATATTGAACGGATCCTGAAGCGCTGCCCACGCGAGCGTCAAACGCTACTCCTCTCGGCCACCGTGCCACCGCCGATCGCGAAACTCGCGCAGCGGTATATGTACGAGCCCGAGATGCTCAACTTCTCCCCCGCTGATGTTTCGGTCGACACGATCGAGCAGAAGTATTTCACCGTCGAACACGATCGCAAGTTCGATCTGCTGATGAAACTGCTCCTTCGCGAAGAGCCCAAACAGGCGATTGTCTTCTGCCGTACCAAGCGGGGGACCGACAAGGTCTATCAGAAGCTGACCAAGAAGCTGGGCAACACCGCTGCGATTCACGGCGACCTTTCCCAAGGTCAACGCGATCGGGTGATGGCCGGATTCCGCGATGGTTCGGTTCGCTACCTCGTCGCCACCGACGTGATTGGTCGTGGTATCGACGTTTCCACCGTCTCGCATATCGTGAACTTTGATATCCCTGTTTTCTGCGACGACTACGTTCACCGCGTGGGTCGTACAGGACGCATGGGGCGCGAAGGGGTTGCCTACACGTTTGTTTGTCCCGATGAAGGACACGAACTCACGCGCATTGAAGAGCGAATCAACAAGCTCCTCAAACGCGACGAAATGCGCGACTTCGAGCCAGTCGGCTACGGCGAACGCTCGGCTCGTGCTCCAGCCGCTCCGACCCAGGTGATTTCGGGCAAGTATATGCACGGCGGAAATGCCTCCGGCGTGGCTCCCACCGAATCGGCAACTCCGAGCGAAGGTGACTCGCCCGCTGCTGAAGCCGCTCCAGCTGCTACCGAAAAACGGGACTCCGGACTCGGCAAACGAGGCGGCAAAAAATATCGCCGAGCCCTCTAGTTTTCCGTTTCTCTCGGCAATTTTCGCGAGAAAACACCACGATCGATCGACCAAGCATCGATCGTGGGTCGCTGCGATCCCTTACGAAGCATTCGCAGAATATCCGGCGGGGAAGTGCAGCAGGTAGGTCTTATACCCTCCGCTGACATTCACCACGTCGAAGCCATGCTGCAGCAGAATGCGTGTAGCAAAATAGCCGCGTTGCCCCACCTGGCAATAGGCGGCGATCTTACGCGTGGGATCGAGCTCGCTGAGTCGTCCCCGTAGCTGATCGACCGAGATCGAGATCGCCCCGGGAAGGTGCCCTGCGGCGAACTCTTCGCTCGTGCGAACATCGAGCACCAGCGGTCGCACCGAGGGGTCCATCGCCAGCAACTCGCGCACGTCGATTTGTGGATGATCTCCGCGCAACATCCCAGCTGCGACGAAGCCCACCATGTTGATCGGATCTTTCGCGCTCCCAAACTGCGGCGCATAACAGAGCTCGGCTTCTTCGAGATCGAAGACCGTCATTTTCGACTGGATCGCGATCGAGAGGATATCGATTCGCTTATCCACACCCGCGCCCCCCACTCCTTGCGCGCCGAGGATTCGTCCGCTCGTAGGATCGAAGAGGACTTTCAGCGACATCGGCTCAGCGCCGGGGTAATAGGTCGCATGATGAGCCGGGTGGATATAGACCGCGCAAAAAGGAATGTTTCGTAAGCGACACACTTTCTCGGAAAGACCGGTCATCGCTGCGGTAAGTTTCCACAGTCCCACAATCGCCGTGGCCTGGGTTCCACGAAACTTCGCCGGGCGTCCGAAGAGATGATCGGCAGCGATCCTTCCCTGCCGATTGGCTGGACCTGCCAATGGCATCAGTTGTTTCACGCCCGAAACGACATCGCGAGTTTCAACCACATCCCCCACGGCATAGATATCGGGATCGCTCGTCTGCATTGCCTCATTGACGGCAATTCCACCTCGATCACCCAGCGCAAGCCCCGCAGCAATCGCAAGCTGATTCTCGGGTCGTACACCAATTCCTACCACGACGAGATCGGTTTCCACCTCTCGTCCCGACTGCAGCTGCACTCGCATTCTTCCCGTCGATTCGACAGTTTCGATCGAGGTAGCGGAGTCGCTCAGCGCCAGGTCGACGCCACGCTTCACCAACTCCTCAGCCAGTGGCGTTGTCATCTCGGCATCGAGCGGACTAAGCACCTGCGATTGATTTTGAACAAGCGTGCAGCTGATGCCGCGATGCACCAAATTCTCGATCATCTCGAGACCAATGAAGCCCGCCCCCATCACCACGACATGCTTCGCCGCACTGCTGGCAGCTGCGATGCGATCCATGTCGGACAGGTTGCGTAGCGTCATCACACGTAGCAAATCGAAACCTGGAACCGCTGGCCGAAAAGGACTCGCTCCAGGAGCCAAAATCAACTTGTCGTATGTGAGATCGTACTCTTCGTCGTTCGCCAGGTTTCGCACACGCAGCTGTTTCTTCGCGCGATCAATGGCAATCGCTTCGGTTTGCGGACGAACGTCGAGATTCAGTCGCTCGCGCAATCGCTCGGGGGTGACAACCAGCAGCCTCTTGCGATCTACGATTTGCTGGCCGATGTAGTACGGCATGCCACAGTTGGCAAACGAAACATCGGGCCCGCGCTCGAGCAAAATAATTTCAGCCGACTCATCGAGCCGCCGTGCTCGAGCTGCTGCCGAAGCACCACCTGCCACACCACCCACGATCACTAGTTTCACGTCACTTGCTCCATCGAGTTTCGTCGACCTATCGATCGAGCATGTTGTAGCAAATTGCGAGCCGGTCTACTTTCGAGCGAAAGGGAGCGGATCATCGCGGTCGAGAATCCCATCGCTATCGACGTCGCTCTCTGCCTCGAGATAGTGCGCGAGATCGGGCAGGTTCTCTTCCAGCGCTACGAGCCGAGCCCAAAGAATCGTTGCCAGCTCGCGCCGTAAAAGAGGCTGCGAAGGCTCGCGCAAGAGTCCGACACTCGGCACAAGACCATGACTCTCGAGCTGCTTGGCAAAATCTCCCCAGGTCGCACCACTTTTGGCGCTGATCGAAGGGGCAATTTCAGTAGCCGCGAGTTTCGCCGCATCAATGGGGAGCTTGATGCGCATCCTCACGCGCGACATCACCGTCGCTAGTTCTTGCTTCGAAAGCTCACGATTTCCCTCGAAATCGAGCGATTCAGCATCCGGCTCCCAAATGCCCATAACCGACAGCATGTTAGCCGCTTCGAAGTGACGATCATCGGACGACAAATCGAAATAGGGCCAAATCAGCACACCTGGGTGTCCTAGATTGCCGCGCAAAAGCGACACTTGCAGTTGTCGAAGTTTCTTCGGATTCGCGGCAAGTTGTCGAGGGGAAAGATTCTCTTGCAGGCAGATCGCTGCTGTCGCACCCGACACTTGTCCGCACAAGGTCATCTGCCCATGCACACGCACAGCCGAACTGACGATGCTCGATACACCGATGTTCTTCGAAGTCCCCAAGAGCCCTTCCACATCGACTGGCACGAGCGACCGCAGAGGGAGCATCGCGCAGTCGGTATCGGTGTGCCAATTGCGGTTGGGTGTGTGAATAAACTCCCAAGGTCCGCGCCGATCGTCACCCAAAAACTTGCGCCGCGTGGGATGAAAATCGATGTTGAATTGAAAGCCAAAAAGAGCATCGTGAAACATCGACTTAGCCCATCCAGGCTGTCGATCTTCAGCGCGAATATCTTGTTCTCGAATCATGTAGAGCGATTCGAGCCGAAGGGACTCACGCAAGTAAGGCTTCGGAGGCAACTGATCGGTCGTACCGAAATCACTCACCAGCTTCATGTGAGCGAAACTTCGTTCAGCGGGAACCTTTTGATCGCGATCGCGCGTTTGCAAGTAGTAAAACATACCGAGCGCATGTCGTTTTGCATCTTCAAAAACAACAGCCCGCTGCTGATGTGTCATGTCGACAAGGTTCTTCTTCGATGCCCCTGGCTCGAGCGATTCGAGCGCATCAACCACGCGCTGAGGGAAGTCGAACAGCGGATAGTCTTGTACGGGCCAATTGAGCAAAACTGTCTCTTTTTCTTGTGGAAAACCGTTGTTCTTGGCATCCACAAGTCGGCGATGCGTATAAATGCTCCAGCCTCCTGGAGCGTAAATTCCTTCGAGCATCGGGGAGTCGACCCACGATGGAGTTTTCGCGAGTGATGCGTACTTGCGGACGTCGTAGTCGTCGGGTGGCGTGATGATCGACTCTTCCTTCGAATGACGAACGACAACGCACCAACTGAGTGGGTTCATCTCGTTGCGATCGTCGGCGAAAGGACCAGCGGGTGCACTCGGTTCCCCAAAGCGCGACTTCAAGTCGGGACCTGCGTTATAGCGCGCGCCACTCGTGCGAATCACATCACCAAAATCGCTGCTATCGATTGTCAGCCGCGCTTGGATGCGCAACTTTTTGTCGCGATTGGTTGCGTCGACAAAATCAACATGCTGCACTCGTCCTTCCACCACTTGCGCGGCAGTCACACGCATGTTCTCAAGGAGGGTGATCTGGCCACGCGACTCGTTTTCTGGTGGCGCCGAGAGATACGGAGCAAGCATGTTGCGAAAGATTGCCTGCGCTGCTGCGGGCTCAATCGTATCGCTGCCGCACCACGCATTTCCCGGCGTCGCCACGCCATAAGTCGCGCTGTTATGCGCGCGAATTGCACGCATGATTTCGAGAAAAATTCCCGAGCGAGGAAAGTTCACTCGCTTGCCGCGATAAACCGTCCACTCGTCAACACACCCCACACCTTCGCTCGAAAACTGCCCGCCCAGCCAGTTCGTATCGCTGACGAGAATGATCGATGAAACGCCACGACGCGCTGCCTCAATCGCCGCTGCAACAGCCGACTCATTGCCACCCACAATCAGAAGCTCACACTCCTGCGACGCGGGCGCATCGTCCGCCGAGATAGCGCGCGGCAGATCGACCAGAAAGAGCGCGAGCGAAATCGCAGCAGCTAGAGATAAACGATATCGCAGTGGCATAACAACTCCTGGAGAGAAAGGAGTGAGTCGGCTGAGATTCAAGCACGATGACGATCAACAGAGGATCACCTAACGTGGCGACCATCTTACTCCACTGTACACTTCCCGGTCGCATCGATTCCTGCGCGGTGCGTCCGAATGCGTGAGCTGATTTGCTCGAACAACTGATGCATCGATGGCAATGTCGAAGGAGCGATCGCGCGCAGCGGAATTGCGATTTCGTCCATTCGATAAGCCGATCCACCGACATGAACGCCAGGTGCTGCTGTCGTGATTTTCACCCACGCCTGTGGCCAGTGAGGCCGCCCAGCAGGATCAATTGCCACCGTGGGGATCGATTGGAGTTTGTCTTGCACTTGCGGTGGAAGTGCCAATGCGGCACTGCTGTCGAGCAGCAAACAGCAGTCCACTTCCTCGCGCTCAATCAGCTTGGCGGCACTATGATCAGAAGGTTCGTACTGCGGAAACCCTGCTCCGAAATCAATCGCTCGGCTGTAACCGGTTTGCCAGGTCAGCACCTGATCGGCGGCGAGAATATCGCTCGCTCCACGCATGCGACGTGCATAAAAACGGGTGTAACGATGCATCTCGCGGGCCAAGTGCGCCAGCGATTGCACCGGTTCACTTCCCGATGAGTTATCGAGAATTCGCTCGCCAAAAAAGACCACGCAGGCTTTGCAATTTCGCATCCGCTCGGCGAGTCCACGCAGCTGCGCAATCGTCTCAGGGGGCAGGGGAGCAAGCGATCGCGCATCGATTTCACGACCCGCTGCAAGCATTCGTAAGGCCAATATCGCGCGATGCTGATGTCCTGCAGGAACTTGAATCGCCAAATCAGCGGCGGCTGTCGTCTTGGTCGATTGCGAATCGATGGCCACCAGAAACTTTCCTGGGCGGCCACCTGCGAGAAATCGCGACGGCGCTTCCACCGAGTAGCGCGCCAGATGACGCGGCATCTCCGTCACGGGATCGCAGCCCCAGTAGATCACTAAATCGCAGTAATGCCTCACTTCACCCAGTGATGCAGTCGAAAGGCCAACCGTTTGAAGCGATTCGGCAGCCGCTTTGTGAATCGGCAGGTGAGGGGTATCGACAACGCCTCGCACGAATTCCGCGAGCGCGACAGCTGCCCGTGCATCTTCCGTAGTGAGATGCCCCAGTCCATAGATCAGTGGCCGTTTGCCGGACACGAGCATTTTCGAGGCGAAGTCGAGAGCCGACTCCAGCGACGGCGGTGTCTGGCCCAACATTTCCCCTTGCACAAAATCGGCTGCGAGTGGCTCGGCCATCGCGCGACGAAAATGCTCCACAGCGAGCTGGCAGTCGGGCTCAAGCGTCACCTGTGTGCCGTGGATACTCGCAGAAAAGTCATCGCACAGCGATCCGCAGGCAGGGCAGGGGAGATCGGTTTCGGAAGGGATTGCCATAAGACTTTGGAGAGAAAATTCGTGCGACAGACCTCTAAACCAAGTGACCACCATCCGCGTGGCTGGGAAAATGATAGCACGAATCGACTCCGAAGTGGCTCGCCAATTTCAGCGGGAAAGTGAACCGCGACAACCACTTAGCGATCCACTTCAACATCGATTCATTGACGGACGATTGAATGAGACACTACTTTCTGATGCCATTCTATTGACACCTATTTAATTGATGTGTAAATTAATTAGCGTGCGATCGATGAGTCGATTCGAGCTGCCAACCCTTCCGCTTACCTAGGAGCCAACCATGGCCGACAACCTGCTTCAGCGAGAGCTGAAAAAACGAAAGCCGTTCGACGTGATCGAGCAGGAAGCGTGGCTCGGCATGGTCCGCACTTGCGATCAGCTGGAGATCCATTTCGCTCGGCTGTTTCGTCAGTATCGATTGACCCCTCAGCAGTACAACATCCTGCGAATTCTGCGGGGCGAAGGCTCCCCGCTGCCGATCCTCGAAATCGCCGCCCGCATGATCACGATCGTGCCGGGAATCACGGGACTTGTTGATCGGCTGGAGCAAGCAGAACTCGCCAAACGGCGCCGCTGCGAAGAAGACCGCCGCGTGGTGTATGTCGAGATCACCCCCAAAGGGGTCGAACTTCTGGCGACACTCGACCAACCGGTCGTCGAACTGCATAAGCAGATGCTCGCAGGACTGTCGAAGGCCGAGATCAAGGAACTGATTCGGCTGAGCGAGAAGATCCGTGTCACGGTTGCGGCGATGGACCTGAAAGAAGAAAAGTAGCGACCACAATCCATCGATTCGAGGTCCTTCTTTTTTGCTATTTACTTTACATATCAACTATTTACTATTCACCAATCAAATAAGCCATCAGTGCGACGAGGTTATTTCGCAAATCGGTCGGGCAAGCTTGCTACCAAGTTCCCGCCGAGCCCCGAGCGCTGATCGATTCGAGGAGTTGGTTATGGTTCGCATTCGCAAAGCCAATGAACGTGGCGGTGGCAAGTTTGGCTGGCTCGATACGAAGCACACGTTTTCTTTTGGCGAGTACTTCGATCCAGCCCACATGGGTTTTCATGGCCTGCGGGTCATGAACGAGGACTATATCGAGCCGGGAATGGGTTTTGGCATGCACGGACATCGCGACATGGAGATCGTCACGCTGATGGTCGCCGGCGAGTTGGCCCACAAGGACAGCTTGGGCAACGGCGAAACCCTTCGCCCCGGTGAACTGCAGCGGATGACCGCCGGCAGCGGAATTCGACATAGCGAGTTCAACCCGTCGAGCAGTTCGAAAGCACATCTGTATCAAATCTGGCTCGAGCCCCACACCAAAGGGCTGACACCCAGCTATGAACAGAAGAAGTTCCCGACGCTCGAAGAGCCTGGAAAATTGCATCTCGTGGCATCGCCCGATGGTCGCGACGGTTCGCTGAAAATCCATCAGCACGCCGAAGTCTATCTCGCCAAGCTGCATGAGGGGGATCATGTATCGCATGGCGTAGCGAGCGGCCGAGCGGCTTGGCTTCAAGTGATCGAGGGGAACGTGACGGCGCAAGCGCAGGGGGAGATTTCCTCGGAAAAGAGCCCCGTTTCGCTCGCTGCTGGTGACGGTCTGGCGATCGAAGATGTCACGCAACTTTCTGTCACTTCCACGGCTGATGCCTTCGTGCTGCTGTTCGATTTGCCCTAACGGGACCTGATTGAAACTTTCTCCAGCGTTATCCAGGTTGGCTTGGGTAACGCCCTTTTTTCACGCGTTTGACACTATTTTTCGAAAGAGATTCCGATGCCTGCTGTTGTAAATAACGTCTTGGCAGTGGTTGGTCGATTGATGCTCGTTACCATCTTTTTGATGAGTGCACTGGGGAACAAAATTCCTCAGTTCAGCGGCGTGGTGGGCTACATGCAGTCGAAAGGGGTTCCGTTTCCTTCGCTGATGCTCGTTGGGGCCATTGCGTTTCTGCTAGTGGGTGGCGTAAGTGTCCTGCTCGGTTGGTACGCCCGTTTTGGGGCTACGCTGCTGCTCGTCTTCCTGGTCCTTGCCACTTACTACTTCCATGCATTCTGGACCCTTCCTGCCGATCAATCGCAAGGTGAAATGATCCAGTTCATGAAGAACCTAGCGCTCATGGGAGCAATGGTCGGTATCATCGCCAACGGACCGGGAGCGATGAGTATCGACTCGCGAGAAGGTCGCGAGAACGAAAAGATTACTTAACGGTCGACCAATAGCCTTGGATGGACGGAGCGATAGATTAGTAGCTGTTTGAAAGCGACCTCCTCTCCAGACGCTCCTCCACTAGAATCATTCCGCCGCGAGCCGCTGAAAGGCTCGCGCACTACTCGCAGGAGATAACTCCGATGATGTTTCGAACCAGTATCGATCTGCCCGAAGAGAGTCGCGCTCAGCTGATTGCTTTGCTGAATGCCCAACTAGCCGACACGATTAACCTGGCGCTACAAGCCAAACAGGCCCACTGGAATGTGAAGGGACCTAACTTCATTGCGCTTCACGAGCTGTTCGACAAAGTGGTCGATGTGGCCGACGACGGCGTTGATGAAATTGCCGAACGGGTGACTGCTCTCGGCGGTGTTGCTGCGGGAACGATTGGCAGCATCGCAGCAGCGACCAAACTTCCTGAGTATCCGCTCTCGCACACCACCGGCAAGCAGCATCTGCAGCAGCTGATTAGCGCCGTGGCAGCCGTGGGCAAATCGACGCGGGCGGCCATCGCTACCTCAGCCGACCTGGGTGATGCCGACACGTCGGACCTCTTCACAGGTCTCTCGCGCGAACTCGACAAGTACCTCTGGTTCTTGGAAGCTCACGTGCAGTCGGACAGCTAAGGCTGTGTCGTAAAAAACTTCGCGAAACGGCGATAACTGCATCAGCAATGATGGCAAGCTCGGTTCGTCGATGCCCCCTTTACTCTGAAATTTGACGAAGCTGGAAAGAATTTGCTATGGCTTATACTCCGACCATTCTGGCATTTGCCGGAAGTTTACGACGCGATTCGTATAACAAGAAACTGGTGAAAATTGCGGCCGAGGGAGCAGTGGCGGCTGGTGCCAATGTCGAGGTGATCGACTTGACGGAATATCCCCTCCCGATGTTCGACGAGGATGTGGAAAAACTAACTCCTCGCCCACGTCGCCTCGACGACCTGCACGCGAAGTTTCATGCAGCCGATGGCTTCCTGATTGCTTCACCCGAGTACAACAGTTCGATCTCGGCAGCCCTGAAGAACACGATCGATTGGCTCTCGCGAAAAACGCCGGAAGTGAATGCCACCGGTGTTTTTCAAGGGAAAGTGGCGGGGCTGTTGTCGACGTCGACCGGCGCGCTCGGTGGTCTTCGAGCGCTCGTTCATTTGCGCTCGATCCTCGGCAACATTGGTGTAATCGTGTTGCCACAGCAAGTGGCAGTGATGAAAGCCGGGGATGCCTTCACCCCCGAAGGGACTCTGAAAGACGACGCACAGAAAGCCAGCGTGCTGAAAATCGGCGCTGCAGTGGCCACCACGGCAGCGAAGCTTCGATCGTAGATGGCCACGAGACGAACATCTCGCTTGGAGCATAAGGGGCGAGCAGACAAGAAACGCCAACGCCGATCGCAACATGGGTTTCCCCACGGCAATCGGCGTTGGTATGTCCCCCCCGGGATATTTGTGCGAAGCGACTTGCGCTTCGGATCTGTCGTGCCCTAATCAGCCGACGATTAGTAAGGACCAATCGAAGGTGGATTGTTGATCAGGAAATCGCGTGGACCACGCGTCGTGTAATAAGGGTAGGCCACCTGACCGGTTGCTGGTCCTTGAGGGCCTTCGTATGCGCGGCTCTGGTGATGACCAGCCATGCCATGTCCGAGCAGGCCGCCACCGTTGGCACCACCATGCCCCATCATGTGTCCACCACGGGCAGGGCCACATTGCTGGCAACCGGAGCAGCCGCCTCGACGAGCGAGGTTGATGCCGTTGCAGCCCGAAGAAGTCGCAGCCAATAGCAGGGCGACGGCGACCAGAATGCAAGCTCTCATTGCCAAATCTTCCTTGACTAGCAGTTGGGTCATCGAGTACTCGTGCGGGTAGAGCACTTTCTGGTGAATTGCGTGGAGGGCCCTGGCAGATGCCAGCTCTTACGAGCGATCCAGCCGGGCGGCGGGAGTACAACCACTACGATCCATCCCTAGTGAGATCGGCGGCACAGCCGGGAAAATTGAACAAATCGCTACGTTCGGAACTTAGCGACCCGCTCGCCTGGCAGAGGGAAGAGCAGGGGGGGAGGCTATAACAGGTGCCGAACCGGGGTCAATCGCTGCACCCGCTGTGTCCGTTTCGGTGGAGGGAGCATCGATTTTGGGCCGCCCCATCTCCTGGAGATTCCAGCTGCGCGACGAATTGCTCGGCGAGGCGGGGCCAGCCGGTTTCCAGCTCGCCCAAGCAGCGATGCTGGAAAATCCTTGGCGCAGATTCTTGGGCGGCTTGTACCCCGCCAGAAAAAATCCCCCGACCAAGATGCCAACCATCGCAATTGCCACGAAAGCGCTGCCACTGAGGGACATGGAGCCATCGGGGAGTAGTTTTTGACGAAGGCTCGAGAAGCACAGATAGCGCCAACCAGCGAGCTGCGTTTCCGCGACATCGTCCGGGTGATCGAGGTCGGCCAAACGGGCCATCCCCAGCAGCATGGCGTCGCTAAACTCTTCAATACGAACCACTTGCACGCGATGCCAACCCGCAGGAGTGCGGAGAATCATCTGCGTTCCTCGTTGTACGTCGAGCGGATGATCGCAGATTACGGCAAACCCGCCGACCGATTCGTCGATGAGTCGTACTGAGAGCTTTCGCTGCCCCACGCGCAGTTCTGCAAACTCTTGTCCTGCAGGAACTTGCATCCGAAACCAGCGGCGCTTTTGTTGACTCATGAGCGGCACTCCACTCTGGCACAGCGGCGCAGAGCTTCGAGGCTTTTGGGGCGCAATGACATCCATTACCCCCAGTAAGTCAAACTTAGGTTGCGTTCTCGCCACATGCGGGAAGGCAGGCCCAAAAACAAGCAGTTTTTCCCTTCAGCTGTTCCATTTTGCCGCGAGTCCATTTCTCCAGCGGCTCACTACACTTTCAGGGGACTGGCCTTTTCTGGAGCAGACATAAACAATGGAAGCAGATTCCTTGGTGCAGAGCGATCACGGGAGTTACAACTCAGTAGTGCTCCGCTACCTCCGCTTACGTTTGGCTCGCTGAATTCTTCTCTCGCTGGCGATTGTTGGCTCGATATGACGTGCACTTCTCACATCGCCGATGGGGTGATTTCTCTCTGCCAAACAGCGGCAGATGCGAATCGCCGCACGCCCGGCCGCCGTGGAAACATCGTGCATCTCTCGCCCAGCGAAGGGACCGAGATCATGGTGGTGGCCGATCTACACGGCAATCGCCTGAACTACGAAAAGCTGCTTCGCGTCGCAGCGCTCGACGATCACCCCCATCGTCATCTGGTGCTGCAAGAGGTTTGCCATGGCGGACCTCAGTATCCGGGCGATGGCGGCTGCATGTCGCATCTGCTCCTCGAAGATTGCATTCGCCTGAAGCAGACCTATCCCACGCGTTTCCATTTCTTGCTCAGTAATCACGAGCTCGCCGAGCTAGGTGATTATCCGATTGCCAAGAAACGAAAGATGCTCAACCTGCTGTTTCGCCACGGCATCACCGAGATGTACGGCTGTCGGGGCGAGCGTGTACGGCAAGCCTACTTGGATTTTCTTGCCAGTTGTCCGCTGGCGATCAAGCTCTCGACCGGCGTCTTCATCAGTCATAGCTGTCCCGAGAAGTGCGACCAACAGCCGTTTGATGTCTCGGTGTTCGAGCGCTCGCTTACTCCGGCCGACTATCGCCAAGGAAGCGCCGCCTTTAAGCTCGTTTGGGGCCGGGATTTCCGCCGCGAAAACGCTGCCGCCTTCGCGCAGCAAGTGGGGGCAAAGCTGCTTGTGCATGGTCACGAACCTTGCTCGGCCGGTTTTAGCACCCCCAACGATACGCAAGTCATTCTCGACGGTTGCTGCACAGCGGCGAGCTACCTCATGCTTCCGATCGATCGCGAAGTATCGCAGTCGCAGCTCGTCAGCTACATCTATCGATTGCACGAGCCACGCACCTCTTCGCCAGCGAAAGCATGCGCCCCAGGCTCTTGCGGTCCGGCAGCATCTTCCGAGCGCACGCCGGAACTCTCGCAGCTATAATTGCATCCAGCAATTGCATCGAAGCGCCACGCACTCGCAAACGCAATTCAGATGCGTTCCTTGGTTCTGCGGCCGATTAGCTCGGAGTTTTCTCACGTGCCACCGACGTCTGGCAAACCAGTTTCAGGACCACCGGGTCGACCTGCACCCTCGGGCAGCAGCGGACTGCAATTCAACCTGCTCGGCATGATGGTGGTGATGCTGGTGGTCGGCGTGATGGTCGCTCCGGCGTACTACTTGGTGCGCGGGGCGCAGGGGCAAGCTGGCATGCAGCTGGCAGGCATTCTGGTAGCCCTCACCTCACCCCTTTTGGGAATGACCATTCTGAGCCTGTTTGTGTGGTTCCTGCGATGGCGAAACCGTCGGCGATAAAGGGTTGTTCAAGTCTCACGGCGATGCTGCACGTAGCGAAGCGAGCTGTCTAGCAGCACTAGCACCCCTCTCTGGCGGTTGGGACGCTGAATTTTTTCGGCCTCTTTTTCCTCCACGCGAGCCTGCTCGGTTCCCTTACGCCACCCGCTGGGGAAGCCGGTTTTCCGTTAGCTGAACCGATCAAAACTGGCGATTGCGACTGGGCAAATACCGCTCAAGACGTCACGTCGACTGGGCGATACAATGAGGCGTACGACAAGCGAATTGGCCCCGATTCGAGCTTTTTGCTCGGCGAAAACGCCACTCGCAGGTCGCCCCACCTGACACCTCGCCCCCACCGAGTCATGCTGACTTCAAAATCTGCATAACTTTGCCAGCCTTTTCGATTTGCGCCTGCTCGGTGCAACTTCCTGAGAAATTCGGGAGTATTGTCACTTAAGAAGAGCTTCGGCGAATCGAATTCCCTGGTAACGAGTTTGATGAAAGAGGTCATTTTGCGGTTAGAGGAGATGTTCTCCCGAAACTAGCAACACCCTCCAAAACGTTCGATTGGTGCGAACCGCGACGGCTGATGCGTGTCATCACTTCGTCGCACGACGCAGCATTGCGGCTTCCAAAAAATGGGAGCCCGGTGTCGATCGAGCACACGATCAATCGGCTACTGCTGTGAGGTCACGGAACTTCCCCTTTGCTGGCTGATGCATGTTGCATCGCCCGAAGTGGGCGAGCGAGAGTAACCACCAGCAGATCGCCAACCACTGAGCTCTATGTCGAGTGTGGGCCAAGAAGGGCCCCGCTTGCGAGCTTAGTGGCAACCTAGCGAAGCATTGCACGCGATACTTCGCTGCAGCGATCAAGGACGAAAGAAATTATGAACGAACAACTCCGACAAGCCATCCACAAGCGAGCCCGCAAAGCCCGATCGAACGACGATCTTGTGAACGCCGTCTTCTTCACCTTTGAAGATGCGCACATCGATCCGCGACATGTTTCGCTCGACGACATGAAAATTGCCGTCGTGGAAGCAGCTCGCGCTGCACGTCTGGCACGTGAAGCCAAACTTCCTGCGACGCCCGTTCCTGCCGCCGCTCAAGCCATCTAATGTGCACCGTAGCCGATAGATGCTAGGTGCCGATTAGTAGAGCGCTAGCGACAGGTTGCGGCGGAACTCGGCGACGAGTGGATTCTCTTCGCCGAGGACGCGAAACGCATCGACCATTTTCTCTCGCGCTTGCGAACGAAACTTGGCTCGATCGTTTTCGACGACATAGAGAAACGCCTCGAGTGCGGCGCGTGATTCACCAGCCGCCAGCAGACCTTCAGCCCACTGCAGACGAATGTCGTGTGCCTTCGGGTCGGCTGCCAATTTGCTCTGCAGATCGGCAAGCTTGTCGCTCGGAACGGCTGTCGACGCGAGTCGCACCTGCGCAGCGATTTTCGCGAGCCCCCCTTCGACCACGCCCGCTTTCTCGGCCTCGGCCAAAAGCACTTTACAATCCTCGAGCTTATTCTGCGCCAGTAGCACCCGCGCGAGCGACCCGAGCGCCTCGAGATCGTTGGGCGACTTCATCAGTGCTTCGCGATACGCTTGTTCGCTCGCAGCGAGGTCCGTCGCTTCCAACTCTTGCGCCTTGCGCAGAAATTCTTCCGCTTCAGTCGGCAGCAACGACTTAAAGAACTCACGCAGCCGCTCTTCTGGGAGCAGCCCCTTGAACTGCGCGACCACCTTCCCTCGCTTCAGCCCAAACACAGCGGGAATCGAATCGATCCGAAAGGCCTGCGCAAAACGAGGGACCTGATCGGTGTCGGCTTTCACCAGCACGATTTGGCCGTCGAACTCGCTCACCACCTTATCGAGCACCGGCGAAAGCAAACGACAGGGCTGACACCAGGTGGCCCAGAAATCGACCACCACCGGATGTTTGTGCGAGGCCTCAATCACATCGCGTTCGAAAAACTCAGCGGTCGTCTCTTGAATGAACCAAGGCTTTTCAACCGGTTCTTGCGCCGCATTTTCGGCAGCAGCTTCAGCACTGACCATCGGCAGCAAATTCTCGTTTTTGGGTTCGTCGCTCATAGCTGTCACAAACGGAGAATAAGTATTACTAGTAGCACGCCACTAGCTTCCATTATGCCTCAGGATCTTCCCGCGCGAAGAAGTCCAGCGATTGTCGTTACTTTCGCATCGCTTCAACCGCTACGGTGCCAATCTCACCGGCGAGTCGATTCACTGAGCCACTTCCGTCGGGATGCACACGGTTGCTGAGAAATATCACGAACAGATCGAGTTCAGGATCGATCCACATCGCAGTGCCGGTGAAACCTCCGTGGCCAATCGCCAAGCCCGACCTGCCGCTCGGAGCATTCGACGAAAAGCCAGTCGCATGATCCCAGCCTAGGCAGCGTGTTTGTGCTCGTCGCTCACTTCCGCGCGACGATGAAAAGACCTCGCGAGGCGTGAGCATCTCTTTCCAAGTCGCATCGCTCATCAGCGAAGCATCTCCCAAGGTTCCGTGCTTCAGCATCGCCGAGGCATAAATCGCCAGATCATCTGCCGTACTAAACAGCCCCGCATGGCCCGCCACACCGCCGAGCAAATGCGAGCGGGGATCGTGCACTTCCCCTTGAATCCACTTCCCATCGCGCATCGTGGTTGGCGCAGCACGAAGCTTCAGTTCATCACTTGGCAAATAGCCAGTCTCTTGCATTCCCAACTTCTCGAAAATGTTCTTCTTGGCAAACTGATCGAGCGGCTCGCCACTTGCTTTCTCCACAACAAGCCCGAGAAGCATGAAGCAAACATCGCTATACACAAATTGTTTGCCCGGTTTGGTGCGTAGCTTTTGACCGTTCAATTTTTCAATCGCCACCTCACGACCATTTTGATAGTCGGAAATATTGTTGTCGGCGATGTAGCCAGCGGTATGCGTTAGCAAATGCTCGATGGTCGGCGCATCGTCTTTCGCAGCGAGTTCGGGAAGATATTTTGCAATCGGATCATCGAGCGCGATCTTCTTTTGGTCGAGCAGGATCATCGCCGAGGTGGCTGTCGCGATCGGTTTGGTGAGCGAGGCGAGGTCGAACACGGTGTCGGTCGTCATCGGTTCAAGAGTCGGCTGAAGCCGCTTGTTGCCATACGCCTTTTTGAGCACTACTTTCCCCGCGCGACCAATCACCACCACACACCCGGGGAGTTGTTTGTTCTCGAGTGCTGCGGCCACCAGTTCGTCAATCTTGGCGAGTTTGGCTTCGTCGAAGTTGACATCCGCAGGGGCTACCGTCGTTACTAGAGGTCCCTCGGCAACCGCCATCGTGTGACCAAACGTGGCAACGAGCAGCCACAAAATAGAAACAGCAAGGGAGCGGATCGAAAGTCGTGACACGCGAGAATTCCCAGGGCAAGTGGAGCGAAAATGGCCAGCAACGGGCAATTGATTTGAGCAGCGAGTGGAGCACTGGGGAGAGATTACGCAAATTTGCTTTGCGACAGCGCAGCACCACCTTACACTATCCATCAGCCCGCCTCGATACGTCCGCTCGCCCACTTTTTCACACCTCAGGGCAGGTAGGGATCGATGAATCGCTTCTTCCTCACCACAGCCGTTTTGTTGACACTTGCTACGCTCGCCAATCTTGCGCGAAGCGACGACGCACTTCACATAACGATCGATCGCCTGATCGAGGCTGATGCCAGTTTGAAATTTGCGCCGCTCACCTCGGATGCTGAGTTCCTGCGCCGCGCGACACTCGATCTCGCCGGCCGCACGCCGACGCGCGAGGAACTGACGAGTTTTCTTGCCGACAGCTCCGCCGACAAGCGAACGCGCACCATCGATAGGCTACTTGCGTCGGGCGACTATCCCCAGCGGATGTCGCAAGCGTTTCACAATCTGCTGATGGAACGTCTCGGCGACAGCGACGATTGGCAAGCCTATCTCTATCGCTCATTCGCTGCGAATAAGCCGTGGGATGTCATGTCGCGTGAGCTTCTGAGTCCTAATGCCGATGACGAAGCGTCGCGAGCCTCCGCTTTCTTCTATGTCAAACGCCTCGAGAACTATGGCCAGAACCCGGTCGACATTCCCGGCCTTGTGCGCGATGTCGGACGGATGTTTTTGGGTGTCGATGTACAATGTGCCCAGTGCCACGATCACCTGTTTGTCGACGAGTATAAGCAGGAATATTTCCAGGGACTCTTGGCGTTTGTAGGCAACCTCGAGATCCGCCGCGATGTCTCGTTTGCAGCAGTTGCAGAGAAGCCACTCACGAAGAAAATCGAGTTTGTTTCGGTCTTCGTTCAGCAGCCTCGCAGCGTCGGTCCTCAGCTACCAGGACGCGCTGAAGTAGCAATTCCGATGTTCGCTGCTGGCGAAGAATTCGAGATCGCACCTGATCGCAAAACCAAGTTTCCGGGAAAGCCAAAATTTAGCACGCTCGCCATTCTTGCGAGTGATCTTCCGACCGCTGAGAACCCGTATTTCGCTCGAAATATCGCCAATCGTGTCTGGTGGATGCTGATGGGACGCGGGCTCGTACATCCACTCGACCTGGCCCATAGCGACAATCCACCCTCGCATCCCGAACTGCTCGACGCGCTCGCTGCATCGCTGGTGGCAAGTAAGTTTGACCTTCGCTATTTGATTCGTGAAATCACTTTATCGCGGGCCTACCAGCGGTCGTCAGTCTGGCCCGATGACTTGGGCGAGCGGCCGGTGAAACCGACCTATCAAGTGGCTTTTGAACGTCCCCTGAGTACTCAGCAACTGCTGCGCGCATTGCTTGTCGCGACCGATGAACTCCAGCGGGTAACAGCCGACGCCAAACCAAGCGCTGCTGATCTTCCACCACGAAGCGAACAACTCATTAAGTTGCAAACGCGACTCGACAAATCGTTTGCACCTCCTCCGCGAGAACCGGATGGTGAGTTTGCGCCGACGGTAAAAGGTTCGCTCTTTCTGATGAACGACGAAGAACTACTGAAGCTGCTATCGCCGCAAGAGAACAATCTCGCAGCGCAACTTTTAGCGGAGAACGATCCGCAGCAATTCGCCACAAGGCTCTACACCTCGGTCCTCAGCCGCTTGCCTAGCGAAGAGGAATCGCGCGAAGTTGCCGAGTGGCTTGCTGGAAAAGAGCCCAAAGAGCAACTGACGCGCGAGCTGCTTTGGGCGCTGATTGCTTCCAACGAGTTCTGTTTGAATCACTAGTGGTTGTGGGCAGAGGTCGGGGGCAGAGATCAGACGTACGAATATTTCGAGTGACTGAGATGCTGGCTGGCACTGCTGGCTGGCCCAGCAGTGAGCATCGCGAACCAAGGTGACATGAAGCGATCGAAGAATCATTAGCGTAAGTTGCTCAGCAGGCTTGGAAAGAAGTCTTCGATGAACAATACAAAATGCCCCGCCTGGGAACATCGACTTTCACGTCGAGCGATGCTCGCATCGACGATTGCTGGGGCTGCGGCTGGCATGATGGGTCCACTCGCCAGCCGCTCGCTCGCGGATGATCTTGCCAAGCGTCGCAAACAAGTGCTGATGATTTGGATCGATGGGGGCATGAGCCAACTCGAATCGTGGGACCCGAAACCCAACACGCTGTTTGGTGGTCCGTTTCGCGCGATTCCGACCAGCGTTCCCGGCGTGCATGTCAGCGAGCTGCTTCGTAAAACTTCGCAGCAGATGCATCACCTTGCGGTCGTGCGGAGCATGTGTACGCAAGACAATTCGCACTCCGCCGGTGTTGCGCGGATTCAGCGCGGCGATCCCAAGAATCGGGGCGTCACCTATCCCTACTTCGGTAGCGCGGTCGCCAAACTGCTGGGCCCCGGCGAAAGCGGACTCCCTCCGTATGTTTGGATCAAACCCGGCAGCGGCGGCTTCATGCATCAGGATGCTGGCTTCCTCGGACCCAAGTTCGGAGCGGTCGCTTTCGGCGATGGCAAGCCACCCGAAAATCTTCCGCTCCACGCTTCGCTCACGATGGACGAAGAAACACGCCGCCAATCGCTGCGCGAGAAGATCAACGCTCGCTATGCCCAAGGGCGCTCGCCAACGGTCAGCGATGCGAGCAGCTATGTCTACGACGTCGCTCGCAATCTGATGCGTAGGCAAGACCTCTTCGACACAACCACGTTCGACCCGCGTGATGTCGAGCGCTACGGCACCCACGAACTCGGCAGGCACATTCTGCAGGCTCGCAAGATGATCGAAGCGGGCGTCACGTTCGTGAAAGTGAACAGCTATGGCTGGGATACGCACGGCGACAATTTCAATGGCCACTTGAGTCTGGTGCCTCGTTTCGATCAGCCTTTTGCTTCACTTATCGAAGACTTAAACGAGCGTGGACTGCTCGATAACACCCTTGTGATTGCGCTCAGCGAGTTTGGTCGCACGCCGCGCATCAACGGACATATTGGTCGCGATCATTGGCCCGAAGCATGGTCGATTGCCATGGCAGGCTGTGGCGTGCAAAAGGGTGCGGTGATCGGCAAAACCAACGCGCTCGGAACGTTTGTCGACGGCGAGGCGTACGACATCGGTCACATGTTTCACACCTGGTTTGCAGCCCTTGGCATCGATACGTCGAAAACCGAGTACGACAACGCGGGTCAGCCCTTGCCGCTGGCGCACGACGATTGCTCGGTGGTGAAACAGCTGCTGCTATAAGGATTCCTTCGCATGGACATCACCACCGCTGATCTTGTGAAATCGCTCGAGCCACAGCTTGGACTTTCGATCACGCCCGAAGTGCAGCTGACCGTTGCCCGCTTCTCGCCTGACGGCAACACGCTCATCGCCACCAGCTTCGACGCCAAAATTCGCCGCTGGGATGTTTCCACCGAAGAAGCGAAAGAACTTGCGCCGCTGACGGGCCACAGTGGCTGGTCGACTGCGATCGCTTTTCGCGCCGAGGGGAATTGGCTCTTTACGGCCGATTCCTGGGGAAAAATTGCAGCCTGGGATTTGCTCACCACCGAGGACAAGCCTCGCTGGACACTCGACACCGCGCACGATGGCTGGGTGCGCGATCTGGCGGTCAGCAGCGATGGTAAAACACTTGTCAGCTGCGGGAGTGATGCGAAAGTTTGCGTCGCTGAGCTGGAAACGGGCAAACTCGTCACCAGTTTCACCGCCGGTGGCCGCGATCTGTTTTGCATTCGTTTCGCGCCCGATGGCCAGTCGATCATCGTCGGCGACGATCGTGGCATCGCGCGGCGCGTGGCGCTCGATGGCAAGATCATCACCGAATACGCGGTAGCCGAACTTTTTCTCCTGAGTCGCCTGCAAGATGTAGGGGGCATTCGTGCTTTGGCAATCGACGCTGCCACAGGGACGCTCGCGATCGGTGGCTGTGAACCCAAAAACGGCGGCACTGTGGTTGGCACGCCGACACTGGTTCTCTTTGATCTGGCGACCGGCGAGCGGAGAGAGAAATTCTCCCTGGGCGGTGAGCAGGAGGTGAGCGTTGTCGATATCGCGTTTCACTCCTCCGGGCTGATTTTTCTGGTCACTTGCGGTACCCCTGGGCAGGGAAAACTTTGCTACGTGAAACCGGGGCTCGCCGAAGTGGCTTACGAGAACAAAAAGTTCATTAACGCCCAAAGCCTGGCGCTGCGCGAGCGTGCGCCTCAACTGGCAATTGTCACCACCGCCCCTGGCAGCAACGGCAACGGCCGTCCCCTCGACAAAGAAGGGAACTACAAAACCAACACCAGCCCTGTGCTGTTTGCCAAACTAGGTGAGTGAGGGAAGGGACAAGCAGGGAATTAAATTCCACGTTTCAATGCGAACTTCGGCGGCGACTGCTTAAACTATAGAGCTCTCATCGAACCTCGCGTTGCATCCTTCGGTTGGCAAACTTCGAACTGGAAAACGATTTCTATGTTTCACGCATCTCGCTCATTGGCCGTGATCTGCTCGCTGGTGATAGGTTCCTTGGTCTCCATTCCAACACTAGGACTAACCGAGGAAAAAGAGGCACCGGCAGTGAAACTCGACGTCAAAGCGGAAGGGGTGAAGCGCTTCGTCGCCAATCAGGGACAGATCGGCTATACCAACACGCGTGTGTTCTATACGCTCGAAAAAGAGCGAGCGGTCGTGATGGTTCTGATCGACAATAAGAACGAGAAGTTTCCGATGTCGGGCAAAATCTACCAGTTTGCCAGCGATGTGACGGCCGAAGATCTGGCCAAGTGGCTCAACAACCAGCACTCCGATGGTCTCTATCCTGAAATTCCAGAACCAGTGGCCACCATCGACCTGCCCGCCAAAAGCATAACCCTGGTTTCGAGCAAAAAAGGGAAGCCAGCCCAAGCGCCGCTCGGCAGCTACGACCAATATGAAGTCGCCTTTAAGGTCGAGGAAGTGAACACCAAAAGCGGAATCGTTCTGGCTGGTTTCACCGACGCGGCTGCCGTCTACATCATGGTGCCGCAGTAAATTGACTCGCCAAACTTCAGCCTGCCTCGCCCTCAGCCAGTAGCCTGAACATCACTTGAGCTCGAGGGCCACCATTCACGCATCGCACCAGCCGAAGGCCAATGCCACCCAGCTCAGTTTTTAGTGTGCAATCTCGCGCTGCTAGTTGCCGCTAAGGGGCCATCGGCATCCACTATCTGGCATGCATTCCGGCGGGAGCGACTGGCAGCGCTGCTGCTGGTTTCGCTCCTTGTCACAGGGCCTATCGCATCGGGCCTCTTCTCTTTCCCACAGCGTTGACGGTGTAAACCGCTGGCTAGTACACTTGCAGTTCTGTTTTATGTGCAGAAATGAGCAGGGCGGGCCGCGGTGTGCCCGTGCGGAGGCTGGGCTCCTCAACTGGCGAAGAAGCTAGAGCGAGTGACGCCCCCACTGCAGCGATCCCTGGCAAAAGTCCCTTTCCCTTTGTGAACGAGTAAGCAGGAAATTCATGGCATCGGCCTCGACTTCGATCAGCGTAGAGCAACTCGCAATCAACACGATCCGCACCCTTTCGATGGACGCGGTGCAGAAGGCTAATAGTGGTCACCCTGGTACGCCGATGGCCCTAGCGCCGATTGCGTATACCATTTGGCAAAACAACTTGCGCCTCGACCCAGCCGACCCAAACTGGCCCTGCCGCGATCGTTTCGTTCTGTCGTGCGGTCACGCGTCGATGCTGCTGTACTCGATGATCCACCTCGCCGGCCTCAAGAAGGTCGACAAAGCGGGCAAGGTGCACGACGCCCCGTCGATCACTATCGAAGACATCCAAAACTTCCGTCAGATCGGCAGCCCTTGTGCTGGCCATCCTGAGTACGGCGATGCTTCGGGAATTGAGACCACGACCGGCCCGCTCGGACAAGGGATCGCCAACAGCGTCGGCATGGCGATGGCCGCCAAATGGTTTGGCGCTCGCTACAACCGCCCTGGCTTTGAGCTGTTCGAGAATCGTGTGTATGTGCTCTGCAGCGACGGCGACGTGATGGAAGGTGTCGGCTGCGAAGCAGCTTCGGTCGCCGGTCACCTGGGTCTTGATAACCTGATCTGGATCTACGACGACAACAACATCACCATTGAAGGCGAAACCGAACTTGCTTTCAGCGAAAATGCTGCCAAGCGTTTCGAAGGACTCGGCTGGAACACTCTGACGGTCACCGACGCCAACGATGTCGCGGCATTACAGGCAGCGATTGACGAATTCAAAAACACCACCGGCAAACCAACCCTGGTGATCCTCAAGAGCGTGATCGGCTGGGGTTCGCCGAACAAAGCGAACACCCACAACGCCCACGGTGCTCCGCTCGGCGAAGAAGAAATCAAACTCACCAAAGCGGTTTACGGCTGGCCGGTCGACGCCAAGTTCCTGGTGCCTGAGGAAGTGAAGCAGCACTTCGCCGATGGCATCGGTAAGCGCGGCAGCGAAGCTCGCGAGAATTGGGCCAAACAGTTTGCCGCTTACGAAAACGCTTTCCCCACCGAAGCCGCTCAGCTGAAAGAAATCTGGGCCGGCAAATTACCAACGGGTTGGGATTCGGCGATTCCTACGTTTCCAGCCGACGCCAAGGGACTCGCTTCGCGCGTATCGTCGGGCAAAGTAATCAACGCCATCGCCAAGAACTTCCCGTGGATGATCGGTGGATCGGCTGACCTTGCTCCGTCGACGATGACGATGCTCGAATTCGAAGGTGCGGGGCATTTCTCGGCTCACGACTACGGAGGACGCAACCTCCACTTTGGTATTCGCGAGCACGCGATGGCTGCGATTTGCAATGGCCTTTCGCTCAGCGGGCTCCGTCCGTACTGCGCGACGTTCTTCGTCTTCACCGACTACATGCGTCCCTCGATGCGACTCTCGTCGATCATGCATCGCCCGGTAACTTATGTCCTCACGCACGACTCGATTGGCCTGGGCGAAGATGGCCCCACGCATCAGCCTGTCGAGCACTTGGCTGCTTGCCGCGCGATTCCTGGCCTCGACGTTTGCCGCCCCGGCGATGCCAACGAAGTGGCTGAAGCTTATCGCGCCGCGATGACTCGCCAAACGCACCCGATTGCGATGGTCCTCTCGCGCCAGAACTTGCCGACCATCGATCGCACCAAGTTCGGCGCTGCAGCACTCACCGCCAAGGGTGGCTATATCTTGGCCGATGCTGCCGGTGGCAAACCAACCGCTATCATCATGGCCACAGGAAGCGAGCTCGACATCGCGATGAAAGCCTACGAAGCACTCACCGCTGAAGGTGTGGCGGTTCGCCTGGTAAGCATGCCTTGCCAAGAGTGGTTCGACGAACAGTCGGCTGAGTATCGCGAATCGGTACTCCCCACTTCGGTGACCGCACGTGTCGCTGTTGAAGCGGGCATTCGTATGGGCTGGGACAAGTACCTCGGCTCGCGCGGCGAGTTTGTCGGTATGAGCAGCTTTGGTGCGAGTGGTCCCTTCAACCAGCTCTACAAAAAGTTTGGCATCACCAGCGAGAACGTCGCCGCCAAGGTGAAGTCGCTGCTCTAAGCCGCTGTCCGTTCATCCGACGACAACAATAAAAACAGAAGTCCACCGAAGCACTCGCAAGAGAAACTTCGGCGGACTTTTTTGTTGCTCAGAAAGTTTTAATTCCGACACGACACTTGCAAAACAGGCTTGAGCGAGCACTCTCTTGCTACTCGCTCAGCCCTTGGCAACTAGGCAATTCGTCGATTATTGATCAGTCGGTAGACTGCCAAAATGATCAACGAACCCAGGATTGCTAGACCGAAACTGGGCCAGTTGAAACCGAACGGCCCACCGGCAGCAAATCCGAGTTGCGATCCCACAAATCCGCCGACAAACGCGCCAGCGATGCCGAGCAGAATTGTGATAATCCAGCCACCAGGATCATTACCTGGCATGATCCACTTGGCCACGATACCGGCCAGCAAACCAAAAATAATCCACGCAAGAATTCCCATTTTGGAGCTCCTTTCAAGTTGTGCATTGCAGCGAAGACCACCACGGGAACGGCAAAATTCTAGAAGTGCCAACCTAGAAGAATAGTGAACTCGCGTCCACTTGCCGGCAACTTTTCGGAGTGAGTTTTTGGCAAACCATTACCGTGAAGAGGCTTCAGCGATTCACTTCGCAGAAGCTACAGAGAGTTCATTCGTTCGCTGCGAGGCGATCTTGGTAAGCATCTTTACAAGCTCCGCGCGAATCATCCCTTCCGCCTTCGGAACCAAGCATGCAGTTCGAGCGCGCCACGTGGTGTAGCCACCAAGTGGATGCAACTCTTCGGGCGGAATATAGCCTTCACATCCGTTGGCCAGCTCAATGCACATCGTCGTCTTGATTGGACTCGCTTTCTTGATCGCCAGGCCGGTGCTCGAATACGTTTCGTTCGGGATCGAAGCGATGCCAAGATCGCCGAGTCGAATCGCTTGCAGTTTTAGCTCGCGTGATGGTGGCATCTCGGACAGCAGCACCGTTTCGCGCGCATAGACCTCGGGAACATTTTTGGGGAGTCGACCTTCAAACGACTTCATGAACTCTTTCGCCACTGTCACCTCCTGAGCTGATGGCATCCGGACATCGACGTTCAGCAGTTGTTCGTCCATGACAATCGGCACCCAGTCGAAGTACTCGATGTTGGCCATGGCGGCATGCGCTGCAGCGGCGACTTCTTTAGCCACGGAGAGCTTATCGAACATCGCCCGCTTTGGCTTGGTGTAGTCCATCAGCCACATGTCGCCGCTGGTGGCGTTGCTGTGCGCGGCCATGAACGTGGGGATTTCGCTCGCGCCGAGCAGTTTGGTCATCTCGTCGCAAACATCGGCAAAATAGTCGGCTGATATCGCCGGCGCTCCGACGTAATGCAAGGAGTAGTTGGTGAGCACCGCCAGCGGCTTGCCATCGGTGGTCGTGAAGCTGACGATCGGAATCTCGGGGTCAGGCTCACCCGTCGCACGGATCTTCTTCGGGTTATCGTGCCCCGGATGCATCATCACGGTATCGTCTTTCGTACCACCAAACGGATTGGTCGGCGCTGCGCCGGGCTCCATCACCCAGTGGCGGCAAGCGACGTTGTTTTCGTCGCGTCCCACAGCCCAGCCGATGCGTGCAGGAATCATCCGCTTCTTGGCTTCGACAATTCCTTTCGCGATTTGCGCTGGCAGCATCCGCCTGTAAGGCTCATCGACACCGCTGCCCAGACAACCATGCACACTCGGCGCGCTGTGCGTGTGGGTGGATGACATCAGCATGCGATTGGGCTTAATCCCCGTCGCTTCCGATGCCATCCGTTTAGCTTCATCGAGCAAATCGCGAGGAACCATGCAGTTGTCGATCACCGCGATGGCAATGGTTTCGGTACCGTCGCTCAGCACGAAACAGCGGGCATGCAGATGATCGACAAGGCTGTTGGCGGTGCGCTCAGTCATCCCGCCATTGACGATCACCGGAAACTCGAGAGGAGAAATATCGATTGCATAAGCACCAACGAGCATCTGTTTCTTCGCTGGCTCAGCAGCAGAAAGCGAAGCGCTGGCCAGTAGCGCGAGCCAGCCAACCACCATGGCCACGAGGTACGAGCGCAAACTATCGGCCGATCGGTATCGAGTCATACGATCACCTAGCGAGAAGCGAGGAAGGAGATTGCGAGGCGGGAGCGAGAAGTCGCTGAGCGTTTCTTACCAAATCGCAGAGCTAGAAAGCCAGCATTTTTTCTGGCGATGCGAAAGAAAAACCAGCGAGCTACCAACCCATCCGACGTCGGCTGTCGAGCGAATCGGGGTCGGGAAGCATGATGGTGCGCCGCGAACCGGTGCGGACATGCAACTTCTCGGGACCAACTGGACGCTTGCCAAGTTGTAGTGCGCGCCGCATTTCGACTTGCAGCAAGGGATCGACAGCCGCGAAGAACTCGATTCGTCCTGAGACTTTCGCTGCAACAGCGCGACCACGATGGATCACAATCGCGTTTTTGTGAATCGCAGGAATGCGGGGCCCTTCGGTCACGAGTCCCGAGAGATTTAGCGGATCAATCGCTGAGATAATGGTCCAGTCGGTCGTCGGATTGTCGCGCAAGTCGCGTAGGCGGGTCACCACCGCTTCTTCGGCAAACTGCTCACCGGCCACACCGGCGATGAAGCGTCCTCCCCGCACTTCGCCACGCAATTCAAGCCGACGAAACATACGAATGATCGAGCCCCAGTTTGGTGCCGTCGACTCCCGCGCTAAGAGATCGCGAAACACCACACCATAGCGCCGCAGTAAGAGTCGGCACCAAGCCAGCGCAATATCGTCGGCCGCAGGGGGCTCGAGAGCACCTGGAAAGAGGGACCAGCGTCCCAGGGGGCCGCTGCTGGTTGCTTTTCGGGTGCGGGAATTTTTGCGGACATTTCCCCCGGCCAAATGTCGCACCGCCGCGAAGGTGTCGCAGCTCACCAGCCCCATCGCGGAGAGTTCCGCAAGGGCTTCCTCGAGTTTGGTGGTCAGCAGCTGCGTAAGGCGCTGCAACTCGCCAAAAAAGAGAGCCCCCTTCATCTCCAAGATCCTGAGTACTTCCGCTGCTGTCGACGTGACCAAAGGAGGTTGGTCGGTCACTTCGCGGTGGATCATCCAGTGGCGATCTTCGCGGCCCAGAATCGTGAGAGGCATGGCGCGGGTAAGGGCTGCTGCGGAGCTAGCCGCATCGCGACTCGGCGGGCAGAGGCGTCCCCAAATCAGTTCGCCACCGAGGAACAGATTGTCGAGCCACTGGGGATCGTAGCCCGCGACGCGCGCGGCGAGGAGCTTTTCTTCCCAAGCACCGGCAGGAGACTCGAAGCCGGCAAGTTGCAGCACCGTCTCGCGGACCCCTTCGATTCCTTGACGCTGGGCGTTTTGTCCGAGTCCTTGCCGCTCGATCAAAAGTTCGATGTACGTTTCGGGAGGGACCGCCTCGATGCGCCGCTTGAGACCATCGAGCGTCAGCCGATGGACGCGCGACAGAAGGCGTCGCTCGCACCACTCGACATCGGGTTTGGTAGTGGAGGAATCGGCGGGCGGAATCGCGGTGAAGTTGCCACGCATCACCAACCCTTCCGCTTCCACGGACTCTAGCGCTGCGAAGACCTGATTCTTCGGCAGCCCTAAGAGCGCGGCGAGTGCGGCGGCAGTGAGAGGGCCGCTATGTTGAATTCGGCCCCGCACCAGTTCTACGCGTGCATCGGCTGGCTCGTATTGCTTTTCGAGTGACTCGGGAAGTGTGACCACAGGATCAGACTGTGTGAGGCCATATACAGCGCGAATCACCGGCCAGCGCTCGGCAGCAAACCAGGCTTTTCCTAGCCCGGGAACGAAGGCAGCAGCAGGCTCAGCATCGGACTTCACCACCGGATAGTCGATCGAGCTGACACGCCCCTCCTTGGCTAAGCTCCGGAGGAGTCGATCGTGAGGGGCTGCTTCCTCGGGCAACAGCAGGACGAGATGCGTGAGGGCATCGTGCAGTTCTTCAGCATCGCGAATCGTGGGCCAAGCTTCACGCGTCACTTGCGCAAGAGCGGCTGGATCGAGTCGTGTGAGATCACGGTAGTCGTCGATCGAGAGGCTGCGGCGGGTCGAGATGGCGCGCGTTCGTCGTTCTTCAAGTCCTGCATCGTCGAGAAACGCATAGGGGCGCGCGTTGAGCATCTGATGAGCGAAGGGGGAAGGCTCGCGTGTGTCGCGGGCAACCAGTTCGATCTTGCCACTCTTGATATCGGCGAGAATCGACGTCCAGCGGACAATATCCATCGCTTCGGTCAAACAATCGTGCATCGTTTGTTTCACGAGTGGATGATCGGGGACCACAATGTCGCCGTGATGGTTCTCGAGACAGCCGACCGTTTCAGGAAAGGTGGTGGCGAGGAGATCTTCGCTGCGGAATTTTTGCAGGTGGGGCGGAACACGTTTGCCACCTTGCTGACGCAGTACTGCCAGCGCGCGCGTTGCATTCCAGCGCCAACGAATTTGAAACATCGGCACCGCAAGAACGGCTTGCTCGAGCAGTTCCTGAGCGTTCCCGGGATGCAGCATGCCAAAGAGGCTGTCGATCGGAAAACTATGCTGCGGACCGATCGACAGCAGCACGCCGTTGTCGTCGGCAGCGGCCTGAAGTTCGAAGTCAAAACTGCGGCAAAAACGTTTGCGTAGCGCCAGTCCCCATGCGCGGTTTATGCGACTTCCGAGCGCTGCGTGAATCACCAATTGCATACCGCCACTCTCGTCGAAAAATCGTTCGAACACGATTTTGTCGATCGTGGGGACGAGCCCGAGTGCTGCCTTTTGCGCGGCGATGTAGCGAATTGCTTGCTCGGCTCCCCAGGCATCACAGCCGCAGCGGCGCATGACATCAGCTGCCAGATCTTCGGGCGCACACTGCATGCCGTCGGACTGGGCTCGCGACATGATGTCGATCAGCTGATCGCTGATTTGGCTGGCAAGATCGTGCCGCAGGTTCGAAAGTTGACGCGACAGTTCGATCGTGCGCCCCGGTGCTTCACCGAACCAGTGCGGGATGGTGGGTGGAGCGCCGTGGACATCGGCCACCACCACTTCGCCCGGCTTGATTTGACGAATTTGCCAGCTGTTGTTGCCGAGCAGGAAGATGTTGCCGATCATGCTATCGATAGCAAAATCTTCGTCGACGGTTCCGACAAAGGTCCCTTCACCTTCGACGACGACGCGATACTCTCCTTGTTCGGGAATGGCACCGCCGGAAGTGATGGCGGCGATTCGAGCGCCGCGACGAGCGCGGAGCATCTTGTGAATCTGATCGCGATGGACATAGCCGCCACTCAAGCGACCTTGCTTGATGCCGTTGGAAACCATGTCGAGGATTTTGTCGAACTCATCGCGAGGAAGTTGGTGATACGGTTCAGCGCGTGTGATGAGCGCGAAGAGATCGTCTTCGTTCCAATCTTCGGCGGCGACCATCGCAATGATTTGCTGCGCGAGAATATCGAGTGGTTTCTCGGGGATTTCGATCTGATCGAGGTCCCCCCGCCGGACCGCTTGCACTAGTGCCAGGCACTCGAGAAGTTCATCGCGCGTGAGTGGAAAGAGGCGTCCTTTGGGGGTCGCGCCGAGATTATGTCCCGAGCGACCGACACGCTGCAGAAACGTGGCAATCGAGCGCGGCGATCCGATCTGACAAACAAGATCGATGTAGCCGATGTCGATGCCCATCTCGAGCGAAGCAGTGGCGACAATTGCCCTGAGTTTTCCGGCTTTGAGACGCTGCTCGGCATCGAGGCGAATCTGCTTCGATAAACTGCCGTGGTGACTGGCAACCGCTTCTTCCCCCAGCAGTTCGGTGAGTCGATGCGACACGCGTTCCGCGAGCCTCCGCGTGTTGACAAACACAAGCGTGCTGCGATGCGACTGAATCATCGAACTGAGCTGGGCATAGACCTCTTCCCACTGCTCGTTCGAGCAAACGGCAGCGAGTTCGCTCGTGGGAACTGAAATAGCGAGATCGAGATTGCGCACATGTCCCACATCGACGATATGCACATCGGGCGTGTAGGGCTGGGCTTCGAGCAGAGGCTGAGCGGCGGGTTTCTTCTTGCGCCTCGATGGTTTGGCGACAGCCGGCGGCTTAGGAACACCTCGTCCGACGAGAAATCGAGCGATGGCATCCATGGGCCGCTGGGTGGCCGAAAGACCGATGCGCTGCAGAGGTTTTGACGTGTGAGCAGCGAGTCGCTCGAGCGAGAGAGCGAGGTGCGAGCCACGCTTATCACGCGCGAGGGCGTGGATTTCGTCGACGATGACCGTCTCGACCTCGGTGAGTGTGCCGCGACCTTTCACTGAGGTCAGCAGGAGATAGAGCGACTCGGGAGTGGTGACCAGAATGTGGGGAGGATGCTTCAGCATCGACTGGCGGTCGGACTGCGTGGTATCGCCGGTTCGCACGGCGACACGAATCGGGAGTTCACCGAGCCCTTGCTGCTTCGCCAGTTCACTGAGTTCCGCGAGGGGCTGCTGCAGGTTCCGCTCGATATCGTTGCTGAGCGCCTTGAGAGGCGAGAGGTAGACGACCTGCGTCGACTGGCCGAGCGTGCCGTCTTGCCAAGCTCGGACCAGCTTATCGAGGCAAACCAAAAACGCGGCGAGTGTTTTTCCGGAGCCGGTGGGGGCAGCGACGAGCGTGTGACGTCCCGCAGCAATAGCGGGCCATCCATGCGTTTGCGGATCGCTAGGCTGACCGAATCGCGCTGTGAACCACTGGCGCACCAGTGGCGTGAAATGCTCCATCACCATGGAAATTGAATGTAGCAAATCGGCGCAGCATAGTGAACAGTCGGACAGAAGTCTTTGCTCGGCTGCCAGCGACGCCAGCTTGCCGGGGGACTTTAGTACATCGCTTGTCCTGGATGGAGCGGCACCGTGACCACGATTTCAGCGCCCGATCCCAGGGGACGATTCTCGACTTCGATCACCCCTCCGTGCGCTTCGACAAGGCGAGTGGCAATGGCCATGCCGAGCCCTGTGCCACGGGTCTTCGTGGTGTAGAACGGTTCGAAGATTCGCTTCTTCTGCTCGGCCGATAGCCCCGGGCCGTTATCGAGCACACTGATGCGAAGGGCGGGCTCGTCGTGCCAAAGGGTGTCGGTGCAGCTGATGGTGACTTGCACGGGATCTTCGCAAGCGGCGAGGGAATTCTCGAGCAAGTTTCGAAAGACCTGCACCATCCGAAAACGGTCGACAAACCAGGGAGTGGCGCTACCTTCAGGGGCCTCAATCAGCTGCGCTGAGCGACCGGAACGCTGCGGCTGCAAAAGTTCCCACGCCTCTCGCCACACTTCACTCGGATGGCAGGTGGCGCAGTCGAGATTTACCGGTGCGGCATAGCCCCGCACTTCGTCGAACAGCCGATGCATGTGCCCTTGGGCATTTTGAATACGGCGAACAAGCTCGACGGCGCTGGCATTGGATTCGACTTCGAGTTCCAGCAGTTCGCAGAAGGCCTGAATTCGCTGCAGCGCGTTGCGAGCCTCGTGTGCGAGACCAGCCGACATCTGGCCGATGGCCGCCAAACGCTCCGCTTCTAGCGCGCGGCGCTGGGCCATGTTCAGGTCGGTTACGTCGTGTCCCAGCAGCAGAATGGCATACGGCTTGCCTGCTGGATCGCGCAGGGTGGCGCGTGAAAAGCGAACTTCATAAAGCTTGCCAGTGGGATGCTCGAGAGCAAAGGTGGCCTGCCTGACCACTTCGTCGAGCGACTCGGCGAGTAGTTCCTGTCGTGCTCGTTTGCGAGCTTCGGGCATCAGACAGGCGTCGATAAAGTCGCTCCCTTGGAGCAGATCGAGCGAGCGACCAACAAGCGTTTCGAAAAACGGATTGAACCGCTGAATCACTCCCTCGAGATCAAGCACCAACACCGCAGCGGGTGCATGCGCGAGCAGCCCCTCGGAGAACTCCTTTTCGCGATGCAGCAGCAGTTGCATCCGCTCGCGTTCGGCTTCCTGCATCCGCCGCACATACTCGGCTTCATAGACATCGGAGATGATCGCGAGATCGAGATCGAGCAGCTTATTGATCGACTGCACCGTCAGAGAAAGTTGTGCCGGCGAAAGTTTGGCATCGCTGCTGATCGCGGCAATCATTCCCGAGCGAAGTCGCGCGACAGCAACAGCGGCATAGACCTGATCGAGTCCGATTTCGACATGCCGCAGCCCAACGTTCACACGAGCATCGACGTAATGATTGTCGTAGGGTCCGGTTAGGAATTGCTCGATCCAGTTGTGGAGCGTTTTCTGCAAACGGGCCACCTGCTGAGGCCCACCGGTGATCACCTTCACTGCGTCGGGATGACGCTGAAGCTCGGCGTAGAAATCGGCTACGAGTGCGGGAATATGCAAGGCAAGCGTCGGCCGTGCTGCGCTAATCCGCTCAGCATCTTCATCGGTAAACCCCACATATCGCTTCAAATCGCGATAGCGGGAATGAATTCGGCTACGAGGCATAAGGGGCCATGCTGGCATTGCCAGTGCGGGTCGGAATGAGTCGACATACGGGCCCATGAGAATAGCAAGAAATAAGTGTGTTATCTTGCCTCACTTACGAGATTCAGCGGAATTTACGGAAAGTTGACGACGAGCAAGTTGGGCGAGTTGTTCGTGCTCAGCAGTTCGAGCTCGCTTGGACAGCGGGAACCTCGCCACCTCCACTGGGAGCAAGGCTTGCGGCCCCGTTATGTTTTTCGACGGGCGGACGCCCCAGCTGCGTTTCGCCCGTTTCGATCGTGAATTTTTCGAGCAGCCGATAGAGCTTGCGTCGATCGATTCCGAGCATGCGAGCAGCTCGCGATTTGTTTCCCTTTTCGCGCTTCAGCACTTCCACGATTTTTTGGCGCTGAATGGCCGACAGATCATCGATGTCGTCGAGCGAAGGTGGAAGTTCGATTTGCGGCAGCGCGTGCAGCACTTCGGTCGGCAAATCGTTGGCGCGAATGGTCCGCCCATCGGCCATGATTTTCGCCCGCTCGATGGCATTGATCAACTGACGGACATTGCCCGGCCAAGCGTACTGCTCGAGGGCCGAAAGCGCAGTGGGTTCGATGCGCCAATCTTTTCCGAGGAAGTGCTCGACCAGCAGCGGAATGTCGGCAGTGCGGCTCCGCAGCGGCGGCAACTCGAGCGACATCACGTTGATGCGGTAGTAGAGATCTTCGCGGAAATTGCCGGCGGTCACTTCATCCTGCATGCTGCGATTGGTGGCAGCGAGGATCCGCACATTCACGCGTCGCTCTTGCAGCGAGCCGATGCGACGGAGCGATCCGTCTTCTAGCACTCGCAATAGTTTGGCCTGCAAGCTGCCAGGCATTTCGCCGATTTCGTCGATGAACAGCGTGCTGCCATCAGCCACTTCAAAGAGCCCCGGCTTAGCGGCAACAGCGCCGGTGAAAGCCCCTTTTTCGTGGCCAAACAGTTCGCTCTCGAGCAGCGGTTCGGGAAGAGCAGCGCAGTTGATCACCACCATCGGACGATCGGCGCGTGAACTGGCCGCATGCAGCGCGCGAGCGACGAGCTCTTTACCCGTGCCGCTTTCCCCTTGAATCAAAATTGCTTTTTCGCTGGGACCGGCACGCTGAATCAGACGCTGCAACTCTTGCATCGCGACCGATTTGCCAATCATCGTCGAGCCCGGGGCCGAACGAGCGAGAATCGTTTTCAGCTGCTGATTCTCTTTGCGAAGCAGATGGCGGTCATAGGCCTTTTCGATCCGCACTTCGAGATCACGGAGCGGAAAGGGCTTCGTTAGATAATCGAAAGCTCCCATGCGCATCGCTTCGACAGCCGACTCGATCGAGCCCTGTCCGGTCAGCAAAATCACTTCGCAATCGGGATGCTTGGTCTTGAACGCGGCGAGCAGATCGAGTCCCGACATGCCAGGCATTTGCATGTCGAACACAGCGACGTCGAAATCACGTCGCTCTGCGAGTTCGAGAGCCGCTTCGGCGGTCGGTGCGTCTTGAAGACGAAAGCCACTCCGCGAGAGTCGCTTGACGACCGTTTCGCGAAACTCTTGGTCGTCGTCCACCACAAGCAGATCGATATGGGTGTAGTCAGCCATGGGACTAGCATCTTGAAAGATTGGAGAACTCGAACTGGCCCTTGCACATCGCCGAAAGCGAACTCGCTACCCAGAGCGCAGCCGGGCTGGATCGCGTTCTGAGGAGAAGTGTGCACCTCTCAAAAGGAAGCAAAGGCCGTGCCGTTGCTGCAAACAGGCCGCTCGGGGGGCGTTTACGGGCAAAGTCGCCCCTTTTCTGCGGTTTTGGCGTCATTTCGCACAGATAGAGTGTGACACACCGCGCGCTATTCGGCAAATAAGCGCGCGTTTGTGCGCACTTGTGCGCGTCTCAAAACAGCTCTTCGAGACCAGTGGTCGACTTCAAAATGCTTTTTGGCGATTCAATTCTGGCACCAGTAATCGTGAGGATTTTCACGAACATCGACGACGTGAAAACGACACAAGTAGTGCACTCGCCGGTTGTTTGAACAAATCATCGCTAACTTGCAGCTGGCTGCTATCAATCCCGATTTACGATCGGTTCTGCTCAAAATCACTTGCTTTATGATCCCCCGTGGCATTCTGATTGCATTGTGTGGTAATGGGCACGACAAGAAGACCAAGACAAGCGAGTCCAGTGAGTGCCACCAATCTTCTGCCGCAACTTCTCCCATTCGTGCGGCACAAAGATGGCAAGCACCACTCGCGAATGAAGGAGTCCCAGCCATGAACGTTCGCAAAATTCTGTTCCCCACCGACTTCTCTGAGCAAGGGTCTGCTGCACTCGCGTTCGCTTCGTCGCTCGCTCGCGACTCGAAGGCCACGCTTGTGATCGTGCATGTGGAAGAGCCGCCGATTGCTTATGGTGCCGACATGTATTTCGGTCTCGATTCTGTCGATCGTTCGCTGCTCTGGCGCAAGCTCGGCGAAGTCCTCCCTACCGATCCTGCGATACCTTGCATTCATCGACTTGCCATCGGCGATCCTGCCGGAGCCATTGTCCGTGTAGCGGAAGAAGATGCCTGCGATTTGATCGTGATGCCCACGCATGGTCGTAGCGGATTTTCGCGGCTCCTCATGGGTAGTGTGGCGGAAGCGGTAGTGCGACTAGCCAAGTGCCCCGTCCTCACCATTAAGACACCAGTGACACAAACCGTCAAAGAGAATGCCCCTGCATCTCCGCCCCTCACGAATCCTCAACCCAGCACAATCTAATGCGGCGAGACTTAAAGTCTTCTAATTAGATTCCGCTGTACTGAATTAAGTGAATTGTTTGTCGATCATTACTTGATCGTGATTCGATTGTGACTAACTACGGAGCGATGACTGCTGAACCTTCATCGCTCGTGAAATAGTGATTGGTGACCTCTCTAGGAGATCACATCGCGCGAGAATTACTCCCACTGCTCTTCGGTGGACAGTTCGTTGGGCATCGTCGGCAGTGGCATACCTCGACTTTTGCGTGGAGGGTTCCTGTCATGAAAGATTTTGAAGTTTGCCGCACCTATCTCACCCATGTGACGGCCGAGCACAAGCGGCTCGATAAGTTGCTCCGCCAAATTGTGGCACTGATGCCCAACTGGGAAGAGACCACCTCGGGCAACTGGCGCGAGCCGATGCTCGAGCGTGTTTCGCAGCTGAGGGTGGAACTGGCCCATCACTTTGTCCAGGAAGAAGAGGGGGGATGCATGGAGGAAGCGATTGCGCAGAATCCGCTGGTTGGGCGGGATGCTGATCGCGCACTTCACGAACATCCTGGCCTTCTAAGGCAACTCGATGGTATCATTGCGAAACTAGCCGACGAGCGCGCTGCCACACCTGAGGCGGCTCGACAAATCGGGCAAGAGTTTCGACAATTTGCAGCCGATCTCCATCAGCATGAGCAAGCCGAACGTGCTGTTCTCGAGAGCGGTTTCGGGGTAAGTTTTGAGGCTTACCTCGATAGTCCCACGCTGTAGCCAGCCGGCCTCCTGGTCCGATGGCAAGCGTGACCTAACCCCACGCCCCATTTTGCAAGCAGGATGAACGTCCGATGGCCGCTAAACACTCCGCCGAACACGAACCTGAATGGCACCAGCAGATCGGTCCCGACGAACGGGCTGAACTGATGTCCGACGATAGTAAGGCGTGGCGGAGTGTGACCGGGGAATTGATCTTCATCGTCTCGGTCGGCCTCGTCATGGCGATCGTCACGGTGATCATCGTTGCGAATTCCTAAGCGGAATCCCAGGTCTTTTGCACCTCTCGCGCAGGTTCCATCTCGGGCTTCAGCTGTAGGAACAGCGGGGATGAATGACCGCGAGCCCTATCTGAAGCAATCGCGGGTGATCGACGTGGATCACCCGGATATCGTGCAACTTGCTCGCTCGCTGCAGGTTGCTGGCGACGAAGTTGCAACTTCTCGGCGCTGCTTCGAGTGGGTGCGCGATGAAATTCGCCACAGCCGCGATTTCCAGGCCAATCCAGCGACTTGCCGCGCATCGCAGGTTCTTCAGCATCGCACCGGCTATTGCTACGCCAAGAGCCACTTGCTCGTCGCGCTGCTGCGTGCTTGCGGCATTCCCGCTGGCTTTTGCTACCAGCGTCTCAGCGTGAACGACCACGGCGGACCCTATTGCCTGCACGGCTATGCGGCGATCTGGCTCGAGGCTTTCGGCTGGTATCGGGTCGATCCTCGGGGGAATAAGCCGGGGGTCGAGGCCCAGTTCGATCCACCAGTTGAGAGACTCGCTTTTCCGCTCCAAAGCCGCGAAGAATACGACTTCGAGAACATCTTCGCCGAACCGCTCGAGTCCGTTCTCTCGGCTCTTCAGTCGTCGAGCACTTGGCAAGAGGTGCTCGATGCTTTGCCCGACGTTAAGCCCGAGCAATTCGATCAGCTGGGGCTAAAAATTCGGCGGCAAGGTCCACAAGCTACAGCGTGTAACTTGCTCTAACCCTTGAAGCGGCCAGCGACGAGCGAAATGTTCTGACCACCGAAGCCAAAGCTGTTGCTCAGGGCGACATCGAGCTTCGCTTCGCGAGCGACGTTGGGGATGTAGTCGAGGTCGCAATCGGGATCGGGATTTTCATAGTTGATGGTCGGCGGCAACACGCCATCCCGAATCGCCAACAGACAGACGATCAACTCGGTGACACCAGCTGCAGCGATGAGATGCCCCATCATGCTCTTGGTGCTCGAAACCGGAGTTTGCATCGCTCGTTCCGCGAAGACCGTTTTGCAGGCGAGCGACTCCACCCGATCGTTCACGCTGGTACTGGTGCCGTGAGCATTCACATAGCCGATGTCGGAAGGATTGAGCTTGGCATCGTTGATCGCCATCTTCATGCAAGCGATCGCGCCGCGACCTTCAGGGTGAATGTCGGTGATGCGATAGGCGTCGGCAGTGGTTCCGTAACCCAGAATCTCACCGAGAATCGGTGCCCCGCGACGCTTCGCATGCTCCAGGTCCTCGAGCACCACCATTGCCCCACCTTCACCAAGCACGAAACCATCGCGCAGACGGTCGAAGGGGCGCGAGGCCTTTTCCGGCGCATCGTTACTGGTGGAAAGGGCGGTGAGCAAATTGAATCCGGTAACGCCAAACGGATGAATCATGCTATGGGCGCCACCCGAGAGCATCACATCGGCATCGCCACGGCGGATGATTTCTGTCGCCTCGCCAATGGCCTGGCTACTGGCGGCACAGGCTGTCAGGCAGTTGAAGTTGGGGCCTTGGGCACCAAACATACCGGCCACATAGCCCGAGGGCATGTTCGGCTCTTGTTCCATCTCGGCCCAGGGGTCGAGCAGTTCCATGCCGGTCTTGGTGAACTTCTCGAGGTCGAGACCATCGGGCGTGAGAGCCGAGGTCATCATGGTGGCAAAACTGAGGAAGTCTTGGCTTCCTTCGCCACAGCCGAGATAGACACCAAAACGGACTGGATCGAGTGATTTGTCGTCGAGCAGACCGGAGGCTCGGACTGCTTGTTTAGCGGCACCGCAGGCAAAGCGAGTGTGGCGGCCTCGTTTGGCCCAAGTGGCGCTATCTTCGCCTTCTTGAGCGATATCCCAGTTCTTCACTTCGGCGCTAATGCGCGTGGGAAACTTGCTGGCATCGAAGATCGAGGTGTAGCCCACGCCTGATTTCGATTCGCGAAGGGCGCTCCACATCGTTTCCACATCGTGTCCGAGGGGATTCACGCAGCCCACACCGGTAATCACCACTCGACGCCGCATAAGCTTTCGCACCTTCTGGGATTAGCGGGCCGCGATCGAGCGTTTGCAAGTCAAAAGCTGCAAACGATCAGGGCCCGATGACCAAATCTTACCAAACGAGCCAAGCGACTCCTAGCGAGGGACTTCGCCAGCCCTGCAAAGTAGGCCGCTAGCCGAGTCAACGCCCGAGCAAGCACTGCGACCTAATCCATTACACCGCAAGGCATTACGACGAAGAACTAGCTCCTGCCGTAGTGGCCGAAGGTTCGACGACGACCGACGACTTGGGACGCTCTTCGCTGTAGGTCGCCAGCGCTGCCGTTTGGGCATCCTGGTAGAACTTCGGCAGCTGGATCGGTTCGCCTGTTTCGGTTTTGCCAACGTCGTACATCCCGAAGCTGTGGCACAGGACCACGAACTCGGCTGGCTCGAAGAGCGGACCGCTCGGGAATCGATCATCGAGAAAGGCAAACATCAGATCGACTTCAGCTTGCAACTGATCGCCGATGTGACTGGTGCAATTGGCGATGGCGCCATCCTTGCTCACGCTTTGCAGCGCGGCGGTGTAGCGTAGTTGATCGCCCGGCATCGCCATGCGATGAAAGACCGCTTTGCTCACTTTCGCGAGGACGACGCGGGCTTCAAATCCGCCACTTTCGCCAATCAGCAGACCAGCCGTTTGCGCCAGCCCTTCGATGATGAGCGAATGGGGCATGAACGGATTGCCGGGACAATAGTCGTCGATTTGCTCCTCAGCCATGCTTACGCACTTGAGGGCAACGGCGCGACGGCCACGCTCGAACTCAATAAAGCGATCGATCCAGAACCAGCGCATGGGCGGAAGTGGGGTACGGATGTTCCCGCACGAAGGAGAGTATCCACCGCCAGGCAATGACACTTAGCCTGGCGGCGATCGACGTGCGAGTGGAGGCGTGAAGGTGGGCGGCCTTAGGCGGCGCCGATTTTGCTTTCGATATAGCGGCACAAATCGCCCACGGTCAGCAGGTTGCTGAATTCGCGAACGGCAGGATTGGCTTCGAACTTGGTGAAGTTCACAAACGGCATCCGCTTCTTGAGTTCGGCGATACCGGCGGCGGTCACTTTGCCCTCTTGGACAAACTCGGCCGAAGTGAGGATATCCTCGGGAGCGAGTTCTTTGCGAGGGATTTCGATGCCGAAAGCTTTTTCGAGCTTGAACACGATATCGAGGAAGTCGATCGACTCAGCACCCAGGTCTCCCACCATCGTGGCTTCTGGCGTTACCTCTTCTTCGTCAACACCAAGCGCATCGACGAGAGCCGCTTGAACCTTCGAGAAAACCTCATCTTTCGTGGGAGCCATTGTCGCTAAATCTCCAAAGTCGGTATCAAAAATTGGATGCACTCGCGAGCATCACAGGCCACAAAACTTCGATGGTCAACCCCTGGAATGGGCAACACTTAGGTTGCTTCACCAGCAGCTGCCAGGAGGGCAAACTGATGTCGCATCGCTTGCTTCAAAAACGGATCGGAACCACTGCGAGCAGGCGACTGAGCCCCAAGCGTACTCGCTTCGAGCACCAAGCGACCATTGACGGCCATTTTGCCGCCGATCGTCCCTTGAGTCTTCAGGGTTGTTACCAGCCCCTCTTGCTTCGTGATCTCCGCTGTCACTTCCAGTTCGTTACCGGGAGCAACAAAGTCATAATACTTAACGTTGCGGGCTTCCTTCAGAAGCACCACAGAGTGTTCGAAATTATCGGTATAGCGGATCAGCCAAGCCGAAGCTTGATACATCGCTTCAAGCATCAGCACTCCAGGCATCACCGGGAACCGAGGAAAGTGGTCCTTCAAGTAATCCGTGTCGGGATCGAGTAGCTTGCAAGCCACAATCCGCTGACCAGGCTCTAACTTGATGATTCGATCGAGCAATTTAAATCGCATACACCACTCTCACCAAGGCAATCGTCGACGATCCGCCAGGACAGGCATGCCCGTCGCCACTGCTTCATGCTCGTGCGACACCAAGACCAAGCAACCACACAAACCATTACCAGCAAATCACTTACAGCAAATCCCAAGAACGCCCCTCGCCCAGCACGTAGAGTGCTGATTGAATCGTTTGCTTAGGCAGTCCGCAATCGGCCACCGATGTGGGAGCACAACTCGGCTACACTTCAGCCGCTCATTGCACCCTTCATCGCACCAAAATAGATAAAACAAGCAAACAGGGGAAGGTCATTTCCCTTTTACAAGCGCATCTACTCCCGCAGGTGGCTGAATATAGCGGCGGCCATCAATTGTCACAACTATCGGCGGAAGTGGCCGACTCCGTGCGGAAAAATCGGCCCCGAATGCCTACCTTGCAAGGATTCTTCCGTGCAATTGCACTAGCTTCCGGTTTGCTAGCAGTTCTTGTCGAATACGCCACAACTCACCTAAGGCCAGATAATGCATAAGTTTGCGCACGGCCGCACGCGGCTGGGACGTTTGCCTAAGCCGATTTCTGCTGCTAGACTTCCGATCTATGCGTAAGGGAATTCCGGTCTCGCCCGGCGTCGCCGTCGGAACTGCGTACTGCATCCACGAAATCTTCGTCAATCCCGATACCAAGCGGCTCGAAGATAACGAGGTGACAGCCGAACTGGCTAACTATGAAACTGCCCGCGATCGCGCGGCAGCCGAACTTCGCGCGCTTGAACATAAAGTCGCCACCCAGGTCGGACACGAAGAAGCCAAGATCTTTGGCGCCCACGAAACGATTCTTCGCGATGCCCACTTCACCAACAAGGTGCGGGGCTGGATCGTCGAAGATCGCCTGACTGCACAAGCTGCACTCCATCGCTTGATGGAAACCTACACCGTTCTGCTCGCCAAGACGAACGACGAGTATCTGAAAGAACGTGTCACCGACATTCGCGACGTCATCGTCCGACTCTCGGGACATCTTCTCTCGCAAGGCAAGAACACAGCGACCGATGTTCTCACTGGCCCCGTGATTGTGGTGGCCGACGAGTTGCTTCCGTCGCAAGCCATTGCGCTCGGCGACTTCGAAGTGCGTGGCATCGTGACGCAGGCAGGTTCGCAAACAAGTCATGCAGCCATCATTGCTCGCAGCCGAGGGATCCCCGCGATCTCGGGTGTGCGCGGCATTCTCCGGCAAGTGAAAACGGGCGACACCTTGGTGGTGGATGGTCGCGGCGGACACGTGCTGATCAATCCCGATCCGGAACAACGGAGCGCCTATCTCAAGCTCGAGCGCGAGTTCTATCTGCTAAAAGATCAGCTCGCCGCAAATCGGGATCAACCGGCAGTCACCAGCGACGGCCAATCGCTCGAACTACTCGCCAATATTAATAGTGCCGCCGACGCGCGGGCGGCCGTAGCGATGGGCGCGTCGGGCGTGGGTCTGTTCCGCACGGAATACATCTACCTTACGCATCCTGATATTCCCGACGAAGAAGAACAACTGGCTGCCTATCGTGAAGTGATTGCGGCGAGCCCGGCGAAAACGGTCACGATTCGCACCCTCGATATCGGTGGCGACAAAACCGTTCCCTACCTCGGACACACGCACCAAGAGGCCAACCCGTTCATGGGCTGGCGCAGCATTCGTCTGTCGTTCGAACATCCCGAGTTCTTCACTACCCAGCTACGCGCGATTCTGCGTGCTGCCGCCGACATTCAGCCCGGCGAAGGGCGTGTGAGGCTGATGTTTCCGATGATCACCACCATCGAAGAAGTGCGCAAAGTGCGCGCGATGGTGCATAAGGCGTCGGAACAACTGAAGGCCGATGGCAAAGCGCAAGGGGCTGTGCAACTGGGGATGATGCTCGAAGTTCCTGCCGCTGCGATTTCGATCAACGACATGCTGCCGCTGGTCGACTTTGTTTCGATCGGCAGCAACGACTTAGTGCAGTACCTGATGGCAGCCGACCGCGACAACCCCAAGGTGAGCCACCTTTGTCAGCCTCTCGCGCCACCTGTGCTGCGAGTCCTCGCGAATGTCATCAAAGCCTGCAACAAGGCGGGAAAGCCGCTCACCCTTTGCGGCGAGATGGCGGGTCAGCCGCGCGCGTTTGTGCTCCTCTTTGCCATGGGACTGCGCAGCTTCAGCATGAGTCCGGCCTTCATTCCTTCGATGAAGGAACTGGCGGCACATCTCAGCGAACCGATCGCCAAACAAATTCTCCGCCGCGCGATGACCTTGCGAACCACCGCCAGTGTCAAACGCTTCATGGCCGAAGAGCTCGGCAAAATCGCCCCCAATCTGCAGATCCTCGACACGGCTTAAGCGAGAGGCGAGGATAGTCGCCAGCGACGACGATGGCGACTGCATCCTGCCCACTAAACAGCTGCTCATTTGTCGTAATCATCGGGCAAGATCTCATCGTGCTCTTCATCGAGTGATGGATTCCAGTTGTCAGGCATCACGTTATTAAGGGTGATGTCGTAGTAGTAGATTCCATACTGCTGCAAGCCAGTGACGACACGCATCACTTCTTCATAACGATCTCCGTAAATCTGCCGCACCCGGTTATATAAATCGGACCACTGATGTGATGTGTATTCAGGTTTTAGGTCGAGGTAAGCCTTTCCAAAGTCCAGAAGATAAGGTGGCTCGACCGTCGTCATTTCAATCACCAGTAGCGTTTGATCGGCATCGATCAAGCGAGGGATTGCGTAGCCAAAGATCGAGTTGACCTGGTGCTTCTCGAGCCGCAGAAAACAGCCGAGTTCGGCTTTAAACTGTCGCTCACTGAAGAATGCCTTCACGGCCGTTCGATGCTGAGTGAGCCACACGGCTCCGTCAGTTCCCTCCCCCAGCTGACTGCTCAGAGAATTTGACTCGAAGTGCTTTTTGCAGTATTCGTGGAGTCTAGAAAGTGGAGAATGTTCCAACATGGAACTCCAGTCACACTCTGGTTACTCGGCACAGGTTGCTATTCGCCTCGAAGTGAATGGCGACAGCTTACCCGTTGCGCAGGTCGGTCGCGACTCTTTAATTCTGAAGCACCCTTACGAAATTGGTCCTACGGGTGAGGCTCGCGTCATCATTACTGTCGATGGCAAAGAGAATATTCACGAGATCGTGCTCTACAACGGCATCCAACTCGACAGCAACGAAGTGTTCTTCTACTAGCACTTGCACTCTCCGCTTCGCGCAGCAAAAAACGCCCGCACGACTCTTGGGGAAGAGCGATGCGAGCGTTCGTAGTTTTGATCTCTCGCGAGGAAGAGGCAGCGCAAGATCGAGCCCATGGAGGGCATTCTTTCGAGCTGCCAATTACTTGCTTAGGCCTTGGCGGCGTCGAGCGCTTCTTGCACGCGGCTCTTGGCGGGAATGCCTTGGAAGCGCTGCACGGGCTGACCGTCGCGGAAGATAATGATCGTCGGGATCGCTTCGATGCCATACTGCATCGCTGCTTCCTGATTGTTGTCGATGTTCACCTTGCCGATTTTCGCGGTGCCAGCGTTCTCGCTCGCCAGTTCATCGATCATCGGGGCAATCTTACGGCAAGGGCCGCACCAAGGTGCCCAGAAGTCGACCAGCACAGGCTGCGACGACGAAATCACTTCGGTCTGAAAGTTCGAGTCGGTAAGTTCGAGCACACCTTCGGCGGCCATCGTACGAATCTCCAAAACAAGTTTTAGCTTCGCGTTCCTGAAAGCCTCTGCGTGCGATAACACTTATCACACGTGGCCCCAGGCAGGCGAACAAATTGGCAAACATTTTAAGGTCAGGCGAAACGTCCCAGCCTTCTCAGCAAGCTCGCCGCTCAGCAGCCTCGAGTCGGCTGCGGGCTAAGCTCTCTTGCCAAGTAGTGTAAATTATTGCCAGCTGCCAGTCAGGACCAGCGCTTCCGCGAACGCGGCTTGACGTAAGTGGCTTGCAGCTAGCACCCAACGCTCGCGTGTAACTATAGCAGCAGCAACCACCTGCATCCACTATCGCAGGGTTCACCCTGCTCACTTACGCCAAATGCCAATCGGGGGCGACACTCCGTCGAGTCACTTTTTCAGGCGTCGCGCGGCGTCCCAGCGGTCCCCTTCAGCTCCTTTGAAAGTTGCCTTATGTCCTTCGAGAACAACAAGTTCCGAGCGTTCTGGGTCGACAAGGATGCGACGGGTCAGATCGTACGTGGCGTGCGCGATCTCACGCTCAACGATCTACCGACGGGCGACGTTGTGATCCGCGCCCGTTACTCTTCGCTCAATTTCAAAGATGCCTTGGCAGCCACCGCCACCCCCGGCATCATTCGCACACTTCCGCACGTCCCAGGAATCGATGTCGCGGGAGTGGTCGAGTCGTCTGTCGATCCCCGTTATGCGCCGGGCGATTCGGTGATCGTGACCGGCTATGAACTCGGCGCACCACGTTTTGGTGGCTGGTCGCAGTTGGTTCGCGTTCCGGCCGATTGGATCGTTCCGCTTCCAACGCCCCTCACGCTACGCGAAACGATGATCCTCGGAACAGCGGGGTTCACTGCAGCTCAGTGCGTGCTGGCGATCGAGAGTGGTGGCGTCGCCCCTTCGGCAGGTGATGTGCTGGTGACGGGAGCGACCGGCGGCGTCGGCACCATCGCCGTCAAGCTGCTCGCCGCGCACGGCTATCGCGTTGTCGCGATGACAGGTAAATCGCACGAGGCTGAAAAACTTCGACAACTAGGGGCTGCTGAAGTCATTCCCCGCGAAGCCGTGGCCGACAGTTCCGGGCGAACGCTCCTGGCTGGTCGCTGGGGAGCTGTCGTCGATACCGTGGGAGGCGAGACACTCGCCACCGTGATTCGCCAAACGAAAAACTACGGCGTCGTTGCCGCATGTGGACTTGTCGGAGGAAGCGAGCTTCCTCTGTCGGTTCATCCCTTCATCCTGCGCGGTGTTCAACTCGCAGGTATTGCTTCGGCACTGCTCCCTTACGATCGACGCCTCAAGATCTGGGAGCGGCTGTCAGGCCCCTGGAAACTATCGGACCTTGAGTCACTGACATCCGTCGTGACACTCGATACGCTCGAGCCAGCCATTCAGACGATTCTCCAAGGTAATGTGAGTGGACGCACACTGGTCGACTTGCAAACATAGCAGTGAATGCTTCGACCTCTGGTGATTGATTACATCCAGAGCGCACGAGTGAACGAAGGTTGCTCGGGCTTTGGCGACTGCCACTCGATAGACCTGGCACTTCCATCGACGCAATGCGCGAGCTTGTCAATTTTGAGGCAACCCTCGATGATTCTCCTAGCCGCGCACTTTCTGCGCGCGCTGATCGTGCGACCCTTTCTTCCTATTCCAACGAAGCTGATCCACCATGCCTTCCGCCGACGAGAAGCTGCTGCTCACCACCCCGAAGTTTCGCGTAGTAGAAACGACCGTCACCAGCCCGAAGGGACTCACCAAAGCGCGAGCGGTGATCCGGCATCCGGGTGCGGTGGTGATTGTGCCGATGCTCGACGATTTTCACGTCTGCATGATTCGCAATTTTCGAGTGAGCGTCGGCAAGGTGCTGCTCGAACTTCCTGCGGGGACTCTCGAGCCACCGGAACCACCGCACGAGTGTGCGGTGCGCGAGTTGATCGAAGAGACCGGCTATCGCTGCCAAAAGATGCAGCCCCTCTCGAGCTTTTTTCTCTCGCCAGGAATTCTCGACGAGCGGATGCACCTGTTTGTGGCCACCGGGCTATCCGCCGGCGCTACCGCCCGCGAAGAAGGGGAAGAAATCGATAACGAAATTCTCCCTCTCGATGATGCCCTCGAACTTGCCATGCAAGGGCAAATCGAAGATGCCAAGTCGATCGCCGGACTATTCTGGGTCGATCGCTTACGGCAAGCGGGCAAGCTGAGCTATTAGAATTCGCTACTTGCGATCGAAGTTGCTGGCGATGGCGGCCAGTGCGGCAGCCAGTGGGGCCTGATGCTCGGCGGGTATGCTCTCGGCGAGCGAATTGAAGACCGGGGTCATCTGCTTCGACAGTCTGGAGACCACGCGCCTGCCAGCAGCGGTGAGCGATACGCGTCGAGCACGACCATCGTGCTGATCCGCACGGCGCGAGACCAGCCCCTTTTGCTCAAGCAGCACCAGCATGGCGCGGATCGTGCTGGCGTCGGAAAACGTTTGATCGGTGAGCTGACGCTGAGTCAATTCTTCGGGCTGACTATCCAGAACCGATAACAGCAGCAACTGATCGGCCGTCACATCTGCTGTGTCGGGATCTGCGGCGGTTTGCTCGATGATTTGAACCAGCTGCGCTTGGCTCGCGCGATGAAACAGCAGGTAGGCTCCCCGGAGTGCCATCGCTAATTGTTGACCATCCACCAAATTGCTTCCTCAGCTGCTTCCTACATCCAACGACCTGGGCTTGGCCACGTGTTGCTACCACCCAGTCTGATGTACCTTCACGCTCACGCCCGAATGCGAGCGGCTAGGATTGAACCCATACCGGGCGACGCTGTTTCGCAGATTGTGGAAAAAATTCGACAGCAATCACGCATTAACACCACCTGAATAGTGGACATAGACTAAGAAAAACTACGACAATTAACATTTTGTGCATGCACTATCATCTAAATGCACGCAACCAGCCTAAGGCAACCCTGATTTCTTCGTTTACGCAAGATTGTGAGCCTGGCAGCACATTTCGCCGGTACCCAGAGGGGCATCGTGGTGATAGATAGAGATCGTGCAGACTGTCGCACACCGCCGAGCCCATAAGTCCTGCCGGGCAGACATCGCCCCGCTGGCCGGTTATCTTGAACCCCGTAGGGAAAGTCGGAAGCCCAAGTGCTATGGCGGAGTTGCGGCTGCCGATCGAGCGTTCACGTCGAAGTTCTGGGTAAAGCTCCCAGCCAGTTTCCTGTCAGTTTGCGTTTTGTGCTCGTCGATTCGCCGACGGACACCCCATCGAGATTTGCATCCGCACTGTCCCAGAGGTTCGTCCCCCCGTGGCAAGTCCCGCTCAAGCTGTTCAGCTTCCCGCCAAACTCACCGGCTATGTTCACGACCTCGAGAGGAACATCGGCCAGGTCGTGCTTGGAAAGCCCGACGTCGTTCGCCTTTGCCTCGTCGCGTTGCTCGCTGGCGAGCATGTGCTGCTGGAAGACGTTCCCGGCGTCGGAAAAACACTCGTTGCCAAAGCGCTGGCCAAAAGTGTCTCGGGGGAGTTCTGCCGCCTGCAGTTCACTCCCGATCTTCTACCGAGCGATATTCTCGGCAGCAGCGTCTACGACACCAAACAATCGCAGTTCCTGTTCCACCGAGGCCCCGTCTTCTCGAACATCGTACTGGCCGATGAAATCAATCGTGCTCCTCCGCGCACGCAAAGCGCCCTGCTCGAGGCGATGAGCGAAGGGCAAGTTTCGGTCGATGGCGAAACGCACACGCTTCCCAAACCGTTTTTGGTCATCGCGACCCAAAACCCGTTTGAGTTCGAGGGAACTTACGCACTTCCCGAAAGCCAACTCGATCGATTCTTGCTTCGCATTTCGATGGGCTATCCCGATCGCAGCGACGAGCGCCGCGTGCTCGATAGCCATCGCTTAGGGGAACCCGTTCAAGAGCTCAAGAGCGTGGTGACGCCACAACAGATCATCGAACTTCAAGAGGCGGTCCGTAGTATTGCGGTCGAAGCGAGCGTGGCCGACTATCTGCTCGACATCGTGCATCAAACGCGCGACTCGGAAGAACTGCAGGTCGGTGTCAGCACGCGTGGTGCCCTTAGTCTCTATCGCGCGTCGCAGTCGCTGGCGATGGTCGAAGGACGCTCGTTTGTAGTTCCCGACGACGTCAAACGGCTCGCTCCTTATGTCCTCGCACATCGCGTGATTCAAAAGGGTATTTTGCGAGGCTCGTCGCGCGAACTGGGCGAGGCGATCATTCGCCGACTGGTCGAGCAAACGCCGGTGCCGGAGTAAATCGCCGTGTCCGAGCTACGTCGTCGCGCTTGGCTCTGTCGTGAAGGCTGGTACTACCTGGGAGTACTCGCGTTCATCGTGGGTGGCGCAGTGCTACGTGGCGTCAATCTGCTAGTGGTCCTCGCGGGCATGCTCATCGCCCCACTGCTGCTCAACTGGCGACTCGTGATGGCCAGCCTGCGGGGTCTTGAATATCGTCGCCGTGCCCCCAGCCGCGTTGCAGCAGGCATTCCGGTCTCGATCGATATCGAAGTCGCTAATCACCGCCGCTATCTCTCGTCCCGCTTGCTGCTGATTGAAGACTCCATCATCGCCAAGCGCCCCTTGCCGGGAGAGCGCCCCGTGAGGCCGAGCGCGATGCTGGCCGAAGTTCCGCCGCTGCAAGTTTCGACCGGCAGCTATCGCATCACGATCCCGCGCCGAGGGCGCTATATCCTGGGCCCCCTCCGACTCTCAACTCGATTTCCACTTGGCCTCGTGAAGTCGACCATGTCGATCGACATGCCTCACGAGCTCCTGGTTACACCCCATCTCGGGCGGCTGCTTCCGCAGTGGCAGCAGGTGCTCCTCACCGCGTCGCATGGAGACCAGGAGCGACACCCGCAGCAAGGGACCAGCGAAGGGGACTATTACGGACTTCGACCATGGCAGAGTGGCGATAGTCGGCGCTGGATTCACTGGCGCACCACCGCCAAAGTCGGTGTGCTGACCGTGCGTCAGTTCGAGCGGCGGCGTTCACAAGATGTCGCCATCGTGCTCGACCCCTATCTCCCTGCCAATCCCACGCTCGATGACCTGGCGCGACTCGAACTGGCCATCAGCCTCGTGGCAACCATGGTGGCCGACCTTGCCCTGCGTGGCCACGCACGACTTCTGCTCTCCCTCGCCTCGAGTAAGCCACAAACGTTTGTCGGCAGTTCGTCGCAGCTCACCGCTGGGGAAGTTCACGACGCACTCGCCGAACTCGCTCCGAGCGAGAACCCACCCTTGGCCGAAGCGATCGCCGAACTTTCGAAGTCCGACAGCACCATTCGCGGTGCTTTGCTCGTGATCAGCACGCGCGACTACGACTCGACGAGCACCAATATCGCGCTGCAGCAGCCGCTTCATACCGGAATCGATCGGGCCCGCTGGATTTGCATCAGCGATCCACAGCTTAAAAACTGGTTCACCCTCGATTGATGGTTCGCCGCAACTGCTGCCAACTCGCCGGAACAAATGGTTACCTATGTCCAAGCCTCCTGCGAGTAACGATGCGAATCAAAAATCTTCGAGCATCGCTGTGCGCTTGGTGGTTCTGCTGCTGGTTATCGTCACCGCTGTTACGCTGGCTTACTTTTTTCGAAGTGAGCTCTCACTCGAAGCGCTCGCCGCACGCGAAACCTCGCTCCGCCAGGCGGCCAGTCGTCAGCCAGTGCTCGCCTACGCCACCTATTTCGTGATCTATGTCGTCGTAACAGGGCTTTCGCTTCCCGGAGCAGCTGCGCTCTCTATCACAGGTGGTTGGCTGTTGGGCTTTTGGCCTGCGCTGGTGCTCACCAGCTTCGCTTCCTCAACCGGTGCCAGCTGCGCGTTTTTACTGAGTCGCTACTTGCTGGGAACGATGGTTCAGCAGAGATTCGCATCCCAGCTCGAAAAGTTTAACGAGGACCTCGATCGCGAAGGTGCCTGGTACCTGCTCTCGTTGCGGCTGATCCCCGCCGTCCCGTTTTTCGTCATCAACCTAGTGATGGGGCTTACGAAGATGCGACTCACCACGTTCTGGTGGGTGAGTCAGCTCGGGATGTTTCCAGCCACGGTTGTGTTCGTGCTCGCTGGCGCTAGTAGTCCTTCGCTGCGCGATATTTCCCAGCAAGGGATTGGCAGCCTACTCTCTCCCACACTCATCGTCGCGCTGGTGCTGCTGGGCACGCTGCCGCTGCTGCTCAAATGGATCGTCAGCCGACTGATCAGCAGCCGATCGCCGAGTCCAAAGCAGTAACATTGCTATCGATCAGATCGACTACTTTGTCAGTTCGAGCGTGCTCCACAAACTTGGATCTTCTGCGATGGGAAACTCAGGGCCAAGTGTGAAACATTGCCACCCGCGTTCGCGATCGACCACGGCATACATAAAACCAATCGCCGGCTGATCGGCGGGGCTATATCCAGTGAGCGCTGATGCCGGAATGATTGCCTCGAGCCAATAGCCATCGTTCTTCCATTGGCGATCGATTTTCAAAGCATCGCGTTCGATCTCACGCGGACTTTCCTTCGCGCGATTGATCGCCAGCATCGCGCACATCGGCTCATCGAGATTGCGACCACTTCCGGCGGGCAGATAGACCATGCGATGGCAAAAACGTCCCGCACGGTGAATGTTTTGCGTATTGCGCGTATCGATCCACAACTGCAAGCCATCGCTATCTTCGATCCGGGAATCGCGACACCAGGGTCGCTGCCCCTTACCAGTGACGAGCAGCTGAAAAATCAAACCGTGCTCGTTCCATGCAGCCCAAAGTTTGGCGTACGGTTTTTTGCCCTCGAGTTCTCCTGGCCAAGGGAGCAAGTATTTATCGGTCAGCTGACCATGCTTCCCTTTACTCGGCGCAAGGTACTGACAGGGAATCGCTAAACGAAACAGCAGCGTCGCGGGGAGAAGTACGTCGGACATGGTTTACTTCTTCTCCTTCGAGAGGGTCGCGCGATGCTCTTGCAGGAACGACGGTAAGTCGCCCCGATGCAAATGATCACCATCGAGGAACTGGAAGCGAAGCACATCCCGATCGGCACGGGAATCGTCGACTTCACGGTCGACTCCCAGTCCGATGATCCGCCCGAGTGCGAATTTTCCCTTCGGTCCGGTGAGATGCAAACTGAGAGCCTGCGGCTTCTTCGTGAGGACCGTAGCCCAAGGTTCGCGCTGTTCAGGGACGATCAGATGCACGAGCTGCTGATTGTTCCAGAGGAACTGTCCATCGGGGGCGACATCGCGCAAGATCTCGAACAACTCCTCGAGAATATCAGCATCCCACTGCGGTTTTTTTCCGGGTGGAAAGCCTTTATTCCGCAGGAAATGCCACTTCTGCCCGAGCACCTTCCAAGGGGTGATGTCTTCCTCTTTCACTTCCGAGCGATCGGTCGCGCGCATGAACCCGGCAATCGCATCGGTGAGGAACGACCAGAACTCGGGGGTGTCGATCTCCTCGATCGTGTGGACATGAATCTCCACCTCTTGCCACGGCCCTTTCTGCGTTTTCACTTTCACGCGAGGCTCGTTGCCATAGATCGGCAGGTCGTCGAGCTGATTGAGTGTCTTCAGCTGAATGCGGGTGAGCAACTCGTCGCGCTTGAACGTCCCCTTGTAAACACGGAACTTCAATTTCAGGAGCCAGGTTTCACCGGTGATCGCATGAAAGAACCAGCCATCTGATTTTTTAGTCGCAGCAATTTCGACCACACTGCGCTGGCTCCAGTCGGTCTCACTGAACTCCCCTTCTTCGTGAATCTTGTCGACCACGCGAGCGAGGATATCACCATCCCATTTGCAAGGGCCACCTTTACGATCGACGCGATCTCGGGTGTGCCATTTGCGGCCATCGACTTCCCACGGCATCCGGGCATCGCGGCCGACATCTTCGATTTCCAGCTCGTTTTCCGCTTCTTTTTCAGGAGGAGTCGGCTTATACGCCGCGCGATCGGCAATCGACGATGACGCAATCACTGGCTCGAGCGCTTCACCCGTATGGGAACGAAGCAGCGGTCGATCGCTAGGCGATTGCTTCTTCGAGTTGATTGCTTCCAGCGCATCGATGGCATGCGCGACAATCATCTCCGGCGTACCACAAGCAACCACTTGACCACCGTTCTCGCCAGCATCGGGGCCCATATCAATGAGCCAATCTGCCGACTTGATGATGTCGAGGTTATGCTCGATGAGCACCACGGTGTTCCCCAAATCGACGAGTCGCTGCAAGACTTCCAGCAGCCTTGCGAGATCGTCGAAGTGCAAACCGGTCGTCGGTTCGTCGAGCAGGTAGAGGGTCCGGCCGGTATCGGGACGAGAGAGTTCCGCCGCCAGTTTCACACGCTGCGCTTCACCACCCGAGAGAGTCGGCGCAGCTTGCCCCAGCGTGAGGTAGTCGAGCCCCACATCGCATAAAGTCTCGAGAATCCGGCGGATTTTCGGAATGTTGGCAAACAGCTGTAGCGCCTCGCTACAAGTCATATCGAGCACTTCGCTGATGCTCTGACCGTGGAAAGTCACCGCTAATGTTTCGGCGTTGTAGCGTTTACCACGACACGTTTCGCACTCGACCCACACATCGGCGAGGAAGTGCATTTCGATGCGCCGCTGCCCATTCCCCTCGCATGCTTCGCAGCGTCCCCCTGGAACATTGAAGCTGAAGCGTCGCGCCGAATAGCCACGCAGTTTCGCTTCGGGGAGTTGTGCAAAGAGCTGGCGGATCAGTTCGAACGCGCCGGTATAAGTGGCCGGGTTGCTGGAGGGGCTATTTCCCAGCGGCTGTTGATCGACCCGAATCACTTTGTTGATATGCTCGAGCCCGCGCACTTCATCGTGGGCACCCGGCGTGAGCGACGCCCGATGCAATTTGCGAGCAATCGATGCGTAGAGTACTTCCTCAATCAGCGTGCTCTTACCACTTCCGCTGGGACCGGTCACCACCGACAACGTGCCGAGTGGAATTTGGATCGAGACGTTGCGCAAGTTGTTATGCCGCGCGCCGATCACTTCGATCAAGGGTCGACCTTCCAGCAGCTTCGTCGCCGATGCTTCGCGGGCGAGCTTCAGCCGATCTTCGTACTTATCGAGCGGCGAAGGGGCCGGTTTCTTCTTCGTGCGACTCGGCTCGACCACCAGCGGGCTGATGCGACGTGTCCGAGGAATCGCAATCGACTTCTTCCCCGAAAGATAAGGGCCGGTGACGCTGGTTTTCGATTTGCCGAGCATCGCCGGGGTGGCGTCGGCAACCACTTGGCCGCCGAGTTTCCCCGCGCGAGGACCGAAGTCGACAATGTGATCGCAATGCTCGATCACTTCACGGTCGTGCTCAACCACCAGCAACGTGTTCCCCAGATCGCGGAGCTTATGCAGCGCGCCGAGCAGTTTGCGGTTGTCGCGCGGGTGCAGGCCGATTGTCGGTTCGTCGAGTACGTAAAGCACGCCGCAAAGACCGCTACCGAGTTGGCTCGCGAGCCGAATGCGCTGGGCTTCGCCGTTAGAAAGGGTCGCAGCGCCGCGTGAGAGGGACAGGTAATCGAGCCCCACGTCGACGAGAAATTGTACGCGTCCCACGATTTCACGCGTCAGTTCGCCAGCGATTTTTCGCTCGCGATCGGTGAGATTCCAGTGCTGAATTTCCGACAGCAGCGTGCCGAGCGGCAAGCGGCAATACTCGTCGATTGTGCGCGAGCGAAAGCGAGCTGCGGACGAATCATCGCGCAAGCGACTTCCGCCACACGTGCTGCATTCCACTTCCGCGACGAGCGATTCGAGCTTCACGCGGAGCGATGGCGAAAGCTTGGATGCTTCTTCGAGCGCCGGATAGACTCCCTTGAACTGAAAGCGGATCTTGGGAAGACCCTTGGCCGCCACTTCGTGCCACTGCTCACCGGTGCCGTGCAAGAGCAGGCGTTTGAAACGATGCCCCAGTTGATCGAACGGCTTGTCGAGCGGCAGTCCAGTGCTGCGAGCCAAGGCGTCGAGCATTGCCGACGAAAGTGGCAGCTGGAGGCTGGGCCAAACATCGATCACCCCTTCGCGGAGTGTTCGCTTGGGGTCGGAGACGACAGCCGCCAGGTTAGCACCGACTTGCGTTCCGAGACCTTCACATGCCTTACACCAGCCGAGCGTGCTGTTGAAGGAAAAGCTGTGCGGACTGAGTGGTTCGAAGCTCCGATTGCACTTCCGACACGCCATGTGCTGGCTATGGACCATTACTTCCCAGCGCGGTTCAGGAATGCTCTCGTCGACCTTCGCAACATGCAGCACACCTTTGCCGAGCGCCAGTGCATTCTCAATGCTACCGGCCAGTCGCGAGCGCTGTGCCGGATTCACATTCACGCGATCGATCACCACTTCTACCGTGTGCTTGCGACGGCGATCAATCGTGGGAGCAGCGTCGAGCGATGACGTGACACCATCGACCCGCACGCGCGAGTAGCCGATGCTGCGCAAATGCTCGAACAAGCTGGCGTAGGTCTGACCCGCGTCGATCTCGATGGGGGCCATTAAGTAGAGCTTGGCCCCTTCGAGTTCCGTGAGAATGCTATCGACCACTTGGTCGGCTGTTTGGGTTCCGACCGGAATATCGCATGCCGGGCAATAGGCCTGCCCCAGTCGCGCCATCAAGATCCGAAAGTAGTCGTATACTTCAGTGACTGTCCCGACGGTCGAACGTGGCGTATGCCCGAGATTCTTTTGCTCGATGGCAATCGCGGGAGAGAGTCCGTCGATATGCTCGACGAGTGGCTTTTGCATCTGCGCTACGAATTGACGCGCGTAGGCCGACAGCGACTCGACATAGCGGCGCTGACCTTCGGCGTAGATCGTGTCCATTGCCAGCGAGCTTTTTCCGCTTCCCGAGGGGCCGCAGAAGACGGTCATTTTGTCGCGCTCAACGGTGACGTCGACACCCTTGAGGTTGTGCTGCCGAGCGCCCCGAACCGTAATTTGCTTAGCCAACAGGGCCGAGCCATTTTTGGCCGCTTTGCCGTTGCGCGCAGCGCGGGCGGCTGTCGCCGCAGCCATCAGCGAGGCAGGTGTTTGCGAAAGGATTTTTGCGAGCGCGCGGCCAGTATGCGAGCGCGTATTCTTGGCAATTTCCTCGGGAGTTCCAACCGCGAGAATCTCGCCACCAGCAGCGCCCCCTTCGGGCCCCATGTCGATGATCCAGTCGGCCGTTTTGATCACGTCGAGGTTATGCTCGACCACCAGCACGGTGTTCCCGGCATCGGCAAAGTTATGCAGCACACCCAGGAGCAAGTGAATATCGGCGAAATGCAAACCGGTTGTTGGTTCGTCGAGCAAATAGAGCGTTTTGCCGGTACTCTTCTTGACCAGTTCTCGCGCGAGCTTGATGCGCTGCGCTTCGCCACCGGAGAGAGTGGGGCTCGCTTGCCCGATCTTGATGTAGTCGAGACCCACATCGTGAAGCGTTTGTAATTTGTGGCGGACATGCGGCACGTTCTCGAAAAGTTCGAGCGCCTGCTGCACATCCATTTCCAGCACATCGGCGATCGACTTATCTTTGAACTTCACCTGTAACGTTTCACGATTGAAGCGTTTTCCTTCGCAGACGGGGCAAGTGACCCACACGTCAGCGAGGAAATCCATTTCGAGCTTGTTGCTGCCGTTCCCTTCGCATGCCTCGCAGCGACCACCTTCGACATTGAAGCTGAAGCGGCCCGGTTTATAGCCGCGCCGTTTGGCTTCGGGCAATTGCGTGAAGAGATCGCGAATGTCGTCGAACAGTTTGATGTAGGTGCCGGGATTGCTGCGCGGCGTTCGACCGATCGGTGTTTGATCGATCGAGATGAGCTTGTCGAGATGCTCGAGTCCTTCGATCTTCTCGTGAGCGCCAGGATTCCCTTCGCCGAAGTTGAGATCGCGGTGCAATGCCTCGACGAGAATGTCGGTGACGAGCGAGCTCTTGCCGCTGCCGCTTACACCGGTGACGCAGATGAGTCCACCGAGCGGAATTTCGGCGGTGACATTCTTCAGGTTGTTATGGGTGCAGCCTACGAGGCGCAATGCTTTTTCGCCAACTGCGCGTCGTTTTGCGGGGACTTCGATCTGCTTTTCGCCCGAAAGATACTGCCCCGTGAGGCTCCGTTTGTTCTTGATGACTTCGCTCGGCGGGCCATGTACCACCACTTCGCCGCCGCGTACGCCGGGACCAGGACCAAAGTCGATGATCGTATCGGCGGCCCGCATCGTGTCTTCGTCGTGCTCGACGACAATCACGGTGTTTCCCATGTCGCGGAGGCGATGGAGCGTGCTGAGCAACCGATCGTTGTCGCGCGGATGTAGGCCGATCGAAGGTTCGTCGAGGATATAGAGAACCCCGACAAGTCCGCTACCAATTTGTCCTGCGAGCCGAATGCGCTGCGATTCGCCACCCGAGAGGGTCGGCGCGGTCCGGTCGAGCGACAGATAATCGAGCCCCACGTCGATCAAAAACCCGAGCCGCGTGCGGATCTCTTTGAGCACTTCCGCTGCGATAGTGGTTTGTGTTTGGTCGAGCGCTAGCGACGCAAAGAACTTCGACGCTTCACTGACGGCGAGATTCGAAACCTCGGGAAGTGTCAGCTGTTTGCCGACATAGCCGGGCGCTGTGCTGGTGAGTCGCACGTGCCGCGCTTGCTCGATCAGTCGCTCCCCTTTGCACGCGGGGCATGAGACCATGCTCATGTAGCGCTCGAGCCCTTTGATCTGCGACTTGCTCTTGCTGCCGCGATACTTAGCGGTGAGCTCGGGGATGACTCCCTCGAACTTACCGCCGTACATCATCGGCTCTTTGCCGCCGCGCCAGGTGTAGGTGATATGCTCGTCGCCTGTTCCCCACAACCACAGTTTTTTGAGGTCGGCCGCAAGTGACTTCCAAGGAGTCTCGAGCATGGTGCCGGCATCGAGTTCGCGTTTGCGTTCGACCGTATCGGCTACACCCTGAAAAATATGACGCCGCCAGCGACCTAGGTCGTGCCAACTGCCGACCGGCTCAATCGCCCCTTCTTTGAAGTTCAAGTTTGGCGAGGGAACGAGCAGCACGGGATCGAAGGAGTACATCACTCCCAGACCATCGCACTGTGGACACATCCCTTGCGGACTATTGAAGCTGAAAAGTTGCGGACTGGGTGGCTCGAAGCTGAGTTTGCACGGCGTGCAGGCGTAGCTCGACGAGTAGAGTAAGTCGCCTGGTCGCGCGCTGCCACCACGTCGTTTCTTGGTTGTTTTGGTTTCCGCTTCTTCGGACTCTTCCGAATCGCTATCCGTCTCTTGCGACTGGGCAGTCCGTAGTGCTTCGGTGAATTCGGCCGAAGGTTTTACAGCGCTGTCGTTCTCGATGGCAACGATCAGGTTCCCTTGCCCCATCTTGAGAGCGAGTTCGACCGCTTCAGCCAATCGCGGGCGAATATCGCTGCGCATCACCAGGCGATCGATCACCACTTCGATGTCGTGGCGCATTTGTCGATCGAGCGAAAGCTTATCGCTTAGCTGAACTACATTGCCATCGACCCGTGCGCGGACAAAACCTTGCTTCAGCAGGTCTTCGAACAGATCGCGATACTCACCTTTTTGCTGACGAATCAGCGGCGCGAGAATCTGTAGCTTCGTGCCACTCTCGAGCGAGATGATGCTTTCGATAATCTGCTCGCGCGACTGCGCGGTAATCGCGCGACCACACTTGGGGCAGAATCCTTGACCGATCCGCGCGTAGAGGACGCGCAAATAGTCGTGGATTTCCGTGATGGTGCCGACGGTCGAACGAGGATTGTTGCCGGTCGATTTTTGGCTGATGGAGATCGACGGGCTGAGGCCACCGATGAAATCGACATCGGGCTTCGGCATCTGACCAAGGAACTGCCGGGCGTAGCTCGAAAGGGATTCGACGTAGCGGCGCTGACCTTCGGCAAACAGCGTGTCGAACGCGAGAGAGCTTTTGCCACTGCCACTCACACCGGTGAGGCAAATCAGCTGATTGCGAGGAAGCACGAGCGAGACGTCGCGCAGGTTGTGCTCGCGGGCTCCCTGGATGACGATGTCCGTCGGCGGCATAACGCGGGTGTGCTCGGGAAAAGTGTGGCGCGTACTGGAAAGCTGTTCATTATAGGAGCCACGGCAAACCAGCGGCAAGCAGGCTCGAGCTACGAAGCACGCTCGTCGTCGTGTCCATAGCGGCCCCGAATCTGATCGGCGGGATATTTCAAGGCGTTCTTGACCATCTTCGCTTCCAAAGAACTTGCCAAATCAATTTCAAGGGCGCTCGAAATCGCCAAAACGTAGGAGAGTACGTCGGCAAGCTCCTCCGCCACAACGGCTTTCTTCACTTCCTGCTGGGCAATGGCCTGCGAAGCCTGCTGATCGAGCCACTGGAAGTGCTCCATCAGTTCAGCTGCCTCGATGGCAATCGACATGGCGAGATTCTTCGCGGTGTGGAACTGTCTCCAATCGCGCTCGTCGACAAAACGCTGCACGAGGGCCCGGAGTTCGGCGATTGTCGTCGCTTGATCGTGCATGTTAGAACGCCTTGGTAAGGCTGCCAGTGCGCTGGCGACTTCAAACTCACTAAGCTGCAGTAGGCTGGGAAAGTCGCGACAGCAAATCGTGATAGGGGCCTGTCTGCATCAGATCGAGGGAACGCGATAATCGCTGACGATCAGCGGTGCGAGGCAAACTTTCTAAGGCGGCAATCACACGCGAGGCTGTCGCCGGTTCTACAGTTCCGGTGAGTGGTTGGCCCAGCCCCATGATCCACTTGGCACGCTGCAAATCGGCGAACTTACGCGGATCGTCTTGCATGGCAGAAAACAGAGCCGACACCGCCTGCTGACTAGCATGAAGTTCGGAGTAATCGCCGCGCGAGGCAGCGGCAAACATATGGAGGTATTGGTAGACGGCAAACGACATCGGTCCGGAAGTGACACCCACCCGTTTGCCACCTTCTTCCAAGGCGCGGGCCATATGGGGGTCCCAGCCTTGCACGATCTTGAGATGGGCGAGCTTGTTCGAAGCCAAAAACCGCGCGGTGCTGGTGTCGTAGTTTGCCTCGGTCACTTTAATCGCCACCACGCTATCGCCGCCGATACCAGCGCAGACTTGCTCGGCAGCGGCGGTGCTCATCGGCAACCCGCTGACATCCGGAATGGTGTAAAGCCCGGCAGCAAGTCCCGCTTCGGCAATCAGGCGGACGAGAGGCTGCATGTTCGCCGCCACTTGTTCATCACCCGCTGTCGCCGGTAGATCGCGACCGGGACGGACAAACACCACGCTGTAACCGAGTTCCGCTGCAGCAGCGACGAGTTCGCGATTGGCAGCTTCTCCATCTTCAGGACGAAGCAGCAGGCTCAGCATCGTGCTACCGAGCTTGGCTTTGGCAGCGACACGAGTCCACTGCATCATTTCCTTCGTCGTACGGAGATGCCCATGACCGGTGGAAGCTGCAATCAAGAGCGCAGCAGCACCCGCCCCCGAGAGTCGCTCGAGAAACGACACGCAAAGGTAGTCGTCGAGTCGTCGTCGCGGCAAATCGCCCGTGGTCGGGTCGAAGCAAGCAACAGTCGCCTGGGGATAGTTAGCAAGCGGGTTGCTGAGGAGCGACTGCGCGGTGATGCTGGTCATTGCTGAAGAATGTTTCGCTGGCCGAGGTGGGATCGGAACGGGCACTTTAGTATCGGCGAGCGGAGGCAAGGCGAACAGAGGAGGGTGCGACCCCATAAGCGCGCAAGGGAGCTTCGGTCGAGTTAGTTGCCTCTGACAAGATCCCAAGCAAGCGCTGCCTAGCCCGAGAGGATCAACCCAGGATAAGTGTGCGAGCGCGCAAAAAAATGCGCCGCTGAATAAAGTTCAGCAGCGCATCGGGTGGGGAATCAAGATTGGTAGTTCGCTTGCGCGAGGGTTGTGGCCGCGTCACGATTTTTGCCATCGCTTCAGCACGCGCCAGCGGGCAACGATTCCTTACGCCAAATTCGAAGCGCCGGGGGGAAGATCGTCGAGCAGCGGAAAGCCGCCAATAATGGGCGGAAACGGGGAAGGACCGAAATCGAACCACCCATCGGGGCTCGCTTCGTGGGAAGTGAGTTTCGAGGGACCTTCGTTTTCGTAAGTCCAGTCGTCTTCGTCGTCCGAAGGTTCAAACGAACTGCTCTCGAGAAATTCGTCGCTCAGTTGGTCGCCAAGTTCGTTCTCGAGATCTTCAGGCGTCGTCGGTTTTTGATAGTCACTCATCGAGAAAATCGTAGGCTCGCTGCTGATTAGGGAATCGGTGTCACCAGCGGCGATTTCATCTGCGCTGGGGCTCAGTCGACGAAGGACCGCGAGAACGTAAGGATCGCTCGCGCTGGAAAGCACCGAGGGGGCCTCCGGCGAGTGCAGGCCTTGCGAATCGACCTTCACGATATTGAGACGGATGTTGCCAATTTTCATGGTGCGAGCTCCGTGATAGCCAGTTGGACGGGCGACGGATTGTTGGGGAATTCTACGGGGGAAGTCCATCGCGAGTTTTCAAAAAGGTGCGGAAAATCAAGGATGTTTCAACAAGGTGGGTGCTAGCAGCGGTGGTGCAGCCATGCTGCGGACAAGGCCTCGAGTAGTCTGCTAGCGTGATTGCATCCCCCATCGCCCACCAACACCGAGCGCGCAGAAAGCGACCGCTTCACGGGCTCGGTGTGCCACGTGCGTGGGCGTTTTGTGAGGCAGCTCGGCCTGGAATTTCAGCGATAGGTAGATCGCGTCGGGAGGGGAGCGGCGACGAATCGCGCTGCCTTCATGACGGGGCGGATTATTAACAGAACGCCCCAAGCGATGCAGCGCGAAGATTTCAGATTTTGACGTCGCAGGGCTAGCAGGTGGTTAGCCAGGAAGGTTGCGCGGCCGAGCGAGAATGGCGAGCCTCCAAGCTCGGCTTGCTTGAGAAACTGCAAACAATAGAGAGCGCCGGCTGATTACTCCGGTTTCTTCTCTGTGCCGCCTGGCCGAGGCTGCTGGCCCCGCTGAGGACCACGCATCGGCGATTCGAGAAGTTTTTCGATTGCTGGGGGCTCGCCACCCACTTGTTTGCAAATGGCAGCGAGAACTGGCGGGGCATCGGTCGCAAGACCGGGCTGAACCAGGGCCCAATTACCGACCACTTCTTTTTTATTTGCAAGTACGATCGTCACCTGCACTTTGCGATTGAGTCCCCAGCTGCCAGGTCCTTCGGCACCATCGCTCGCGATCGCAACAGGGACACGCTGCGGTAGAGCGCCCGACGCGCGACCGACGAAAGCCTGCGTTTCGGTCTTGTCTGCCGAGAGGAACACGAGAGCACTTTCGAGCCCATCCGCTTTACGGGTGGCGGCGTAGTTCATCAGCACACGCGCTAGACCGATCGAAGGGCGATTCACCTCGTGAATAAAGAAAATGAGCGTCGGCTTTTCACCTGCATCTGCCGCCAGTTCGATCTTTTTGCCTGTGTCGTCGCCGGTGAGAAGCTGCACGGGAAACGGGGCAATGGGCTCACCAATTTGTGGCCCGGAGAAAACAGCCTCGGCTGGCGCATCGACCGGGGGAGCAGCTTCGCGCTCCTGAGCATCGATGTTCAGCGTGATGAGGGCGAGCAGAATCGAGGACCAGACAAATGGTCGCGACATTGGTGAAAGCTTTCCAGGATGAGGAGACGCCTGCTTGGTCACCAGCGCGGGGAAACTATCGCCAGCGCAAAGAAAAAGGGGCAGCATCCGTGTGGATGATACCCCTTGATGATTGACGAAAGCAAACAGACAGCCGAAACAATTCTCGTCCCCATGGAGCGAGCAATATTTCGAGCGGAACCCAGCCGAGCGATTAACGCTTCGAGAACTGGACGCCTCGGCGAGCACCACGCAGACCGTACTTCTTACGTTCCTTCATGCGCGAGTCACGCGTCAGGAAGTTGTTATCGCGAAGTGGGCCAAAGAGCTCGCCGTTGTGCGAGATCAAAGCGCGAGCCAAACCCATTTTGCAAGCACCCGATTGACCGGTGAGTCCGCCACCAGCCACGCGAATGTTCACGTCCACGGCTTCACGCTGACCGGTGAGGTCGAGTGCGTCGAGCACGTTACGCTGATCTTCGATACGTGGGAAGTAATGCAGGAGGTCACGACCGTTGATCGTCACCTTGCCACTACCTGCACGAACGCGGACGCGAGCCACGGAGGTCTTACGACGACCAGTGCCGAGTGCTTCGCCAGTGAGTGTATCTTTCTTAGGAGCTACCATGATCGTTGCCAGCTATGGAAAATGAATGGGGTGATTTGTTAAGGCGAAGCAGAGACTACTTCGCGCCCAGCTCTTTCGCTTCGGGAAGCTGAGCTTGGTGAGGATGTTCGGTGCCGGTGTACACCTTCAGGCGTTGCAGCATCTTGAATGCCAGCTTGTTCTTAGGAAGCATGCGGCGAACAGCTTCGCGAAGAATTTGATCGGGGTGGCTGGCCAAGCGGCTCTCAGCCGATTCGCGACGCTGACGGGTGTAGCCGGTGAACCAGCTGTATTCCTTCTGCGACCACTTCTTGCCGGTGAACACAACCTTCTCGGCGTTGATCACGATCACGCAATCGCCGGTGAGGACGTGCGGAGTGTACGTGGGGCGATGCTTGCCCATCAGGATCATCGCAATATCGCTTGCCAAACGACCGACCACTTTGTCGGAAGCATCGACAACGAACCACTTTTCAGCAACTTCGCCAGGCTTAGCAATGTAGGTCTTCGTTCCAGCCACGTTCGTACTCTCCCGGAACCAATTGCCCGCAGGCAATGTTCCACTTAATCAATGCGTAAAGCTCGAAAGCTCGTAGGTTGCGATCTGTTTTCTCGCGACATCTGCCCAGTCACCACCACCGCAGGAAAAATAGCGTAGTCGACGTAAGTCGTTACTAAGGCTGGTTTTCTGCCGGGCAAGCGATGCCGTAGGCTGCTCCAGAGGTGAATTGCTCACCTCGAGCTATCCCGTGGCAACCGCCGACCTCATGCAAACCTGGTAGTTGCCCGAGAGTTCTAGCGAAACGCGTAATTTATCGACTAAGTGGCAAGCGTTCAAGACGCTCGGAAAGGAAAAGGGGTGGTGAACAGCTGCCGCCGACTTGTCACCGGAGGCTTCGGGGAGCTCCTCTATCCCCACATCAAGTGCGCAAAGCCTGTAGCTGATGTATCTTGCGAGAATGCTAGCAATGCTATCAAAATCGACGTCAAGGGACTTGCGCCCTCGAAAAAAGTTTGTTAACGCCTCGCGAAACCAATCCCATCAGTCAGCAGCTTGGGGGTGGCTGATCGCCGAGCTCTGGGATAGCGATTAACCCGCCAACTGCATGCGGAAACGTCTCCCGCCGGTTGCCCAGGGCGTCTGTGCCGCTTATGCAGCCCGCCAGAGTAAGTATGTGACTTCGCTAGCTTTCCAGAAACTCGGTTTTTCTCAGTCTTAACCCTCGACTGGTCGACAGTTAGAATACGACACATGGTCAGATTCGTTTCGACCATGCGCACTCGTTCCAAGGAGGGGATGCTAGCGACTGACGATCTGCGGTTAACCGAAGCCCGGTTCATGGAACCTCGCTCGCGCTTCCTCGGATTGAAACGACCTTCCACCACATCCCCGCTACCGCTCAGCCACAGGGCATTCCCGTTGTGACATCCAGTACCGGCCTTCAGGTCGCAGCTACCACCGACGTCGGGATGCGGCGAACCACCAATCAGGATTCGCACAGCCTGATTTGTGCCGACACGCCGAACCTTTGGCTCACGCGCGGACATTTTTTCATGGTCGCCGATGGTATGGGTGCCCATGCCGCCGGTGAACTCGCCAGCAAACTGGCTGCCGACGGTGTTCCGTACCTGTATCACAAGTACGTCGAGCATAGCGCCCCGGAAGCTCTCGAGCGGGCTATTCGCGAAACGAATGCCGAGGTCAATCGTCGAGGGATGGCCAATCCCGATTTCCATAACATGGGAACCACGGCAAGCTGTCTCGTGATTCTGCCGCAGGGTGCCATCCTGGCGCATATTGGCGACAGCCGAGTCTATCGACTGCGTGGCGGACAGGTTCAGCAGCTCACTTTCGATCACAGCCTGCAATGGGAGCTTCGTGCCAGTGGCGCACTTCCCGAAGGGAGCGATCTCTCGGCGGCTGTTCCGAAAAACGTCATCACCCGCTCACTCGGCCCTAATCCGACGGTGCAAGTCGACCTCGAAGGTCCGCATCCGGTGGCGGTCGGTGATGTCTACATGCTCTGCAGCGACGGCCTGACTGGTCGCGTGGAAGATCACGAACTCGGGATGATCCTGGGCTGCTTGCCTGCTGAAGAGGCCTCGCAAGCATTGGTTGATCTCGCGAACTTGCGTGGTGGTCCCGACAACATCACGGTGCTTGTGGCACGTGTGGAATCGCCGCAAGTCGCCACCGGCGGAACACCCGCTGGTGCACTCACGATTGGTGGGAAAAACGAGCCGAAACATGTCAGCCCAATCCTCTGGATTGTGGCGGGTGTCGCGGCACTCACGGCAGCGCTCACCGCGGTGCTATCGCTCTACTACGTCGCCATCGGTTCACTAGCAATTGGCGCTGTCGCACTCGGCATCGCGCTCATCAATCGCTATAGCGGCGTGAATCGCGGCACCGCACTCACTGGCGGCCGGATGCTGGGACGGGGACCATACACATCGACCCCGGCAGTCCCCAATCGCGAGTTCTTCGACAAACTTGCCGCTACGGTGGAAGAACTCCGCGAAGCAGCGCAGGAGTCGAACAGCCAAGTGAACTGGGCCCGGTTCGATGAGTTTGTTCGCCGCGCATCGGCTGCTGCGAAGTCGAACGACATTGCTGAAGGAATCTGCCAATACTGCCGCTGCATCAGCACCACGCTGGCCGAGTTGCGTGCTCAGAACAACAACAAAAAAGCAAGCGACTCGGCGATTCAGTACTAATCGTGCGACCCCGATCTCGGCAGCCTTAGCCAAACATCTGATCGAGCACCTTCAGCGCGGCTGTCATCGGTGCCTCGATCTCTTGCACACTCTGCCACCAATTGGTGACCAGCTCATAGGCATCGATATCGGCCGGGGCTTTGATCTGCCACGCTCCGATCGCTTCTTTCATGGCCAGCTGAGCATCGAGAACGAGCTCGACTTCAGCCGCTGCTTCGAGCACTGCTGGTAAGACCGCAAAGCGCGCGAGATGTGCGAGGCGCTCGGGATGAATCCCCTCCGAGAACTTCGGCAGATCGAGTTGCAGCTGCGCAGCGCACCAAGCGAGTCTGACCACTTCTGGGAGCGACTGGACCGGGTTGGCAAGCATCCCTTCGATGCGCACCATGTTGAACGGCAAGTGTGCTTCGGCATATCCACCAAGCATTGGCTGCACGAGGACACAGGTCGCCTCGCTCGCGAGCACCTCTTCTCCGAGACGACGCGAGACATAGAGCCACAAACCAGGTCCACGGGCTTCCCATTGCTCGCGGAGCACGCGAGTGCGCAGAGGTAGTTCGGTCGCCAACTTGGGAAGTGCCGCCCGAAAAGCGACATCCACCCCGGTAAACGCGTCGGCAATTCGCCCCGCTGCCAGGTCGCGCATGTTACCGGCTGGCATCAGCCGCGCTAGCGCCGTTTGGGCCATCATCCGGTGACTCAGCGTTCCAGCCGATTGCGGAAGCAAACAGCGATAAACCTGCGGCGGCGACAAGCTTGTTCCCTTCACCGCCGCCAGCAATTCCGCAGCAGCTGGCTCGAGCGCAGCTTGCACCTGGGTGTCGACGAGCGTTCGTCCCGAAGCCATGGCCCACGCGGCGTGCATCGCCGACATCGACACGCTCTCTTGCCAGTGAATGGTGAGTTTCATACGAGAATCCTTCCTGGGCGAAACCAACGGCAATAGTCGCGGCCGATCAACACGCTGTTTATAATCCGACGCTGGAAATGTTTTAGCACGTCTGGCGAGCGTGCTGTTTTTCTTCTCTCCACCCGCTCGGATTTTTCTACGATGAACACCTCTTCCACTCTTCGCGCGCTCCTGGGCGCGACGCTACTGCTTGCGCTCTCCGCAACAGCCCACGCTCAAAACGACACCTTCGATGTGGTTGTCTACGGGGGCACTAGCGGCGGCATTGCAGCAGCGATTCAAACCCGGCGCATGGGCAAAACCGTGGTCCTGATCGAGCCGACCAAGCATGTCGGCGGACTCACCACTGGGGGGCTTGGTGCTACTGATATCGGCAACAAAGGTGCGATCGGGGGGATCAGCCGCGAGTTCTATCAGCGAGTTCGCAAGCACTATAGCGATCCAGCTGCTTGGAAGTTTGGCAAACAGCCGGCTGGCTACGACAGTGGTCGCCGCAGCGAAGTGGGACAAGAGGATGCCATGTGGACCTTCGAGCCCAGCGTCGCCGAGCAGATCTATCGCGACATGCTCGCCGAAGCCAAAGTCGACGTGATCTACGGCGAACGTCTCGACCTGAAGAAGGGTGTGACCAAAGTGGAAGGTCAGATCCAATCGATCCAGATGGAAAGTGGCCGTAAGTTCCAAGGGAAACGCTTCATCGACGCCACCTACGAAGGGGATCTGCTGGCGCTCGCCGGTGTGTCGTATCACGTTGGCCGCGAGGCGAATGCTGTCTATGGCGAAACGCTCAACGGTGTGCAAACCAAAAATGCCGTGAAGCATCAGCTGCAGCCTGGAGTCGATCCCTACGTGAAAGCGGGGGATCCTTCGAGCGGACTATTGCCCGGCGTGCATGCTGGTCCTCCAGGTGAAGAAGGTTCGGGCGATAAGCGCGTCCAAGCCTACAACTTTCGGATGTGCCTTACCGATGTCGCCGAAAATCGACTGCCGATCACGAAGCCCGAAGGCTATAGCGAAGCTCGCTACGAACTGCTGCTCCGCAATTTCGAAGCAGGTGAAAATCGTGCTCCTTGGAATCCCATTCGGATGCCCAATGGCAAGACCGATATCAACAACAACTTTGGATTCTCGACCGACAACATCGGCATGAACTACGACTTCCCTGATGGAGACTACGCGCTCCGCGAGAAGATTTTCGCCGAGCATTTGCAATATCAGCAGGGGCTCTTGTGGACGCTGATCACCAATCCACGCGTTCCCAAAGCGATTCAAGAATCGGTCGCTAAGTGGGGTCCTTGTAAAGATGAATTCACAGAAACCGCAGGCTGGCCGCATCAGCTCTACGTCCGTGAAGCACGTCGTATGATTTCCGACTACGTGATGGCGCAGAGCAACTGCCAAGGGAAGCGCGTCGTCGATGATTCGGTGGGACTCGCGGCCTACACGATGGACTCGCATAACGTGCAGCGCTATGTCGACGAAAAAGGGCACGCTCGCAACGAAGGTGACGTGCAAGTCGGCGGCTTTCCTCCTTATGGAATTGCCTATCGCTCGATCGTTCCGAAAGAAGGGGAGTGCAACAATCTGCTGGTGCCCGTTTGCCTCAGTGCGTCCCATATTGCGTACGGCAGCATTCGGATGGAACCTGTCTTTATGGTCCTGGGCCAATCCGCTGCCACCGCTGCGTGCCAATCGATCGACGACGCCCTGACCGTACAACGTGTCGACGTCAAAAAATTGCAGGCCAAACTGCTCGAAGATAAACAGATCCTCGCCTGGACCGGCGCTGCTGGGGGAGGCATTCCCGTGGAGAAGTTCAGCGGCGTGGTGATCGACGACGAGAAAGCTGACAAGACCGGCGAGTGGCAGCAAAGCAATTCGATTGCTGGCTATGTTGGTGGTCGCTACCTACACGACGGCGATTCGCTGAAAGGTCAGCTCGCAGCGAAATTCACCCTGCCACTTCCCAAGCCTGGCAAGTACGAAGTTCGGATCGCCTATCTCGCGAACCCTAACCGCAGCAAAGCGGTGCCGGTGATGATCGAAAGCGCGAGCGGCAACAGTGCCACCTCGATCGATCAAACCAAGACCGCGCCGATCGATAAGCTGTGGCTCTCGCTGGGGGAATTCGAAGGGGACAAGCAAATCGTTGTGACGATCAAGAACGAAGGGACCACCGGTCACGTGATCGTTGACGCGGTGCAAGCGCTGGCGAAGTAGGGACGGTTTCACCGGCCTCGCAGCGGCTAGTGGCCAGGGACTAGAGGCGGGGGAAAGAGGGCCAAGAAACTCTTCTTTTGGCATTCGCCTGCCAGTGCTCGTCAGGTAATTTAGGGGAGGTGTTTCACGTCAGGGTGATGCACCTCCCTCTTCATGCGCGAAGGTAACGAGCTAATGCTATGGCGACCCCGCATCTCGCTCCTTTCGCTGTTGCTACTCACCACACTGGCGTGTGTGGGGCTCGCGTGGTGGATCGATCGAACTCGCGAGCCGGAGCCGGTCTATTTGCATCTCTACAAGACCTACGCACGCGAGAGTTGTTACATCGCAAAGTACAAGAAGTTACCGATTGCGCATGTGGCAACGGTGAGATTTATTAGCGGGCAACCGTTCATGTTGGCGTCGCCGAATAATTACGAACCGACCTTCAAAATTGCGGGCAAGTTATCGCCAAACTGGGACGGCAGTTTTTCGGGGAAAGTGATGTACGACATCTTCAATTCCTTGACCGCGTACACCGCCGAGGGACCACCGACGATGGAGCTTGATACCCTCTACTCCATCTTTCCGAAGAATGAAGAAGCAATCGCGATTTCTAGGTCGGAAGATCCCTACCACCTCGTTGCTGAACCCTATGCGCTAGAAATTCTTCGCAAACTAGAGCGCCAGCACGATGGATTCGGAGACAAGCCGATTTCGCTGCGAGAAGTGAAGTAGGGGATGGGCCATCGAAGGGCCCCTGCGAAACGGCGAAGCGTGTGTTGAACTGCTCACTGCTGGACAAGCCAGCAGTGCCACCCGGCAAACTTTTTCCAAGGCCGAGTGAACATGGGTAGTAAATCTCGTTTTCGCTTGCTGATGATCGCGGGAGGCGCTGCGCTGGTGATTGTCTTGGGACTTGCGGCGTATTCGCTGCGGTTGCTGCAACTTGAAACCGGTCACTATCACTCGCCCCACGGCTTTCGAATCGATGGTGCGGCGCTACGTGCTTTCCAAGAGGCTCAGCAAAATCTTCCTGGCGCTTACCTGGTGGTAGAAACGCGCCGCGCGATGGTAGGTCCGGAACTCTCGATGAACCTCCATGTGGAGACATCGATCAAGGCTAGCGACTACACCGTGGTGCACACCCGGGGCGTACCACTGGCGATCGAGCACTATCTCACCAACCGTGGCGTGCTGGGGCCGATCATCACCCACGATGGAGGGAACGACAAACGACGAGGCTATCGGATGTTCTACACGGCGTATGTAGCGAACTGACAGTTCACAAGAGGCTGACAGACAAGCTGACGCTGGCCTGCCGTAGCTTTCCTCTGCGAGGCAGTTTTCCCGGCCCTGCGGTTACCACTGCTCGAAACGGTGAGGGCTGAGGCGTGGAGCGGGTGCTGGCTCTGCCGTGGGCGTGGCATAGGGATCGCGCGAATAGGTGGGGACTGCATCCTTGGCTTCGCGCAGCCGCTCGCTCGTGTAGCGATCGGTCGAGAAAACTTCGTAGCGTACGCGCGGGTCGCGGTCGTTGTAGGGACTCGGTTCGGGATCGACCGCGTGAGCCTCCTCCGCCAGGTCTGCCACATCGGTAGCCAAACGCTCTTCCATCGATAGCTCGGCTGCTACTTCCGCCTGGACTTGCTCGATGAGGGCCGGGGAGGTGGGAAGCGCCGGATCGTTTTGCATCAGGATGTCATGAATCAAACGAGACTTATCGTCCTGCGCTGCTGGGTCGAGCACTTCTGGACCTTTCGCAAAACCAAACTCGACACATAGGTCGAGAATCGTTTCGGACACAAAACGGCCAGGCCCAAAAATCATCTGTAGCTGTAGCAAAAACTGGCTGAACGACCACGCGCGGCGACGACTGCCAAACATGGTCCAACTGTCGCCATCGCAATCCCAGTCGTCGTAGTAGAGTCGATCGATATCGGGATTGGCGCGAATGAAAAAGGCAATCCCCTGATAGACCAGCAGCACGCCAGCAACGAGTGGAATCGCTTGCCACAGCGACATGAACTTCATGAGCGACGGAAGCGCGATGACATACACCGCCGCCACCATCGCGATCGAACCGATTAGCTTGAGCGCAAGGAGCCACATCGGTTTGCGTGTAGTGACATACTCGGTGTTGATCTCGAGGGTCCCTTTGTCTTCGGGAGCCAGCGAACTATCGAGATAATCGTCGTAGGTAACCATTCGTTGATACTCTTCGCAGCCGCTCGGAAGGACGCCTCGCCCATCGGGATGGATCTCGCCACCATAGATCAACCGTAGCTCATAACAGGCAGGGCGGCGTCTCGAATCGGAGCGGTCCCCCCTCATAGCAGCAGGCATGGCATCGATCGACAAACTATCGCGCAGAGCATGCTCGGTTGATATACTGGTGTCGTACCAATTGTGAGGATCACAGCGATTTGACGACGCGGAAGGGTGAGGCCATGTTTCGAAACCAAGCTGCCAGCGCGATGCTGCTCATAAGCGCCGCGACACTTGTCTCGGCCGGCTGTGGTGGTGGCACACCTGTTGAGCCTTCGCAGAGCAGCCCCGCCCCGGACAGCAGCGCTTCGCTGGTTTCCACGGCCGCGCCGGGTACCCTCGCCCCACCTGCGGTCGACCGAACTGGTTCGAAATATCCAGCGATGGCTAATTCCAACAGCCCGTATGCCGGGGCGCAAGTTGCATACACCGAAAACGACGCAGCCGGTCGCGACCATTTTCAGCTGCAACCGTTCGAGCAGTGGACCGAAGAGCAAACCGCCACTGACGCCTTGGGGCGGATCGGTCCACCGGCAATTCCGGCCCTGATTCAAGCCCTGCGAAGCCAAGACCCGATCGTGCGGCGAAAAGCGGCCGAAGTTTTAGCACGCATGGGAAGCGACGCTAAAGAGGCCGTTCCCGATCTGATTCGTCTGCTCGACGATCCCGATCCGCTGATCCGCAAAACAGCGGCCCGCACACTCGGTCGCATCGGCCCCGACGCCGCCCCAGCAATTCCCGCACTGATGCGCACCCTCATGCAGCCCGCACCACAAGTGCCACGCTAGCAACGCTTCATTCGGGAGCTGATCGCGAGCTGCTGATCCGCTAGCAGCGATGTGATGAAGCTCCAATTGCGATCACCCTAATTAACGCAGTTAACCCAAGCACACCAAGCACCTCACTCACCGCGACCGACAATCTCTTTTTTTTCGGAACTTTCCTCACGACCGACAGAGTCGTTAGTCGATACTCGCGGTGGACTCTCGTAGCGCCCTGCAAGGAAGCAGGGCCCCCAAAGCGAAAAGGAATTCGGCCATGCTCGTCGTCCTCAGCGATCTGCACCTCAGCGACAGTGCGTCCAGCTCGGCTCTTGCCAGCGGAGCCATGGAACTGCTCGTCGATCGCATGTGCGACCTTGCTTATCGAGCCAGCTGGCGTGCCAGCGGCATCTACATGCCGATCGAGCGGATCGATCTTCTGCTTCTGGGTGACACGCTCGACATCACCGGCTCGCGGAAGTGGCTCGCGTCGAAAACGCGTCCCTGGAGCGATGTTAACAGTCCCGCGTTCGTCGAAACGGCAACCGCTATCACCGACGATATCCTGCGTCACAACGTCGACGCGATTCGTCACCTTCGCTCACTCGCCACCGAAGGACTCGTCTCGGTCCCCTATGTGGGCCAAAACGGCCAGCCTCTTTTGCACGAAGAAGAGTTGCCCGTGGCTGTTCGGACTCACTACATGGTCGGCAACCGCGATTGGCCGCTGCACTTGGCCGGTTCGCAGTTCGACCTGCTGCGACACAAAGTGGCCCACCACTTGGGACTTGCCAACCAGCACAACAAACCATTCCCTCACGAAGCGATGGAATCGGAAGAACTCGCCGATTCGCTCCGTCGTCATCGTGTCCTCGCCCGTCACGGCGATATCTTCGATCCTCTCAGCTTTAGCGACGATCGCGATACCGCCAGCCTCTCCGATGCGATTGCCATCGAACTGGTCGGCAAGTTCCTTGTTCGCTGCGAATCGGAACTAGCAGCCGAGCTTTCGCCAGTGGCGCTTGCGACGATTGGCGAGATCGAACAGATTCGTCCCCAACTGCTGATTGCCGCCTGGCTCGAAAGCCAACTCGAACGGCTTGTTCCAGCACTCGTCACGCGCAAAGCGATCAAGCGGCTGTGGGACAACACGGTCGAAGATTTTCTGGAACTCGAGATTGTGCGCCACGGCAGCCGCTGGAGCGCTGTCGACCTGGTCGATGGCCTGGCTTCTGCCTTGAAGTTCAGCCGCCGCGACTCGCACGACTGGACTGGCAAAACGCTCGCTTGGCTCGCCGATTTGCGTGGTGCTCACACCAGTTCCTACGCCATGCACGCCCTCGCCGAATCTGATTTCCGCAATCGTCGGGCACGTTCGATTGTGTATGGTCACACCCACACGGCCGAGCAAATTCCGCTCGATGCCAGCCATGCCGATGGCTTTGTGTTGAGCCAGACCTATTTCAACGCGGGCACCTGGCGCCGCACCTATCAACCGACACAAGCTTTTTCGGGACAGCACGAGTTCATCTCGAGCGACAGCTTCCACTTGCTCGCCTTCTATCAGCAGGACGAACGTAGCGGCCGCGCTCACGAAACCCTCAGCGGATCGCTCGCTCCGAGCATTATCGAAGCGGGCATTGCCCCCGCTGCTCCGGTCGCCTCGGCAGCAGTTCATCCGATTCGCGCACCTCACTTCGCACAAGTCGGCTCTGGTCGTCCATCGATGCGTCGTAGCTAGATCGCATACCTGCGAAGCTGAAAGTCCAATCTGGCCGCACACACGAAGCTCGCTTGGTTCCTCTCTCCTGGGAACCGAGCGAGCTTTTTTCGTGCAATCCAGCTCGACTCTTCCCCCCAAACGCTGGCGATTTCGCTCGAAAAAGAGCGGCGCGAATGAGTTTGGTCCTCCGGTGCTTGATTCAGCGGAGACGGCGCAGCATATTGCGTGGGCATCGCCAGACGAACTTTCGTCGCAGCTACTTTTCGGCGATGCTTCTCGCTCGCCTCACTTGCTGGAACCTCTCTCGATGCGTCCTTTTTCCTTAGTGATCTCTCTGCTTCTGCTGACGACAGCAATCCTTGGCTGCGGCGAAATGCCGACTCCTGAAAGCAGCGGAACTTCGAAGAAAAAGAGTTCGACCGCAAAACCAGCGGTGAAGCTCCCCGAAGTGACGCAGGCATCCTTTGCCAGTGTCAGCGAGGCGATGGCCGAGGCGGAGCGACTGGCTTCGTCAACCGAAGCAACAGCCGGTCAGGATCGTATGAAAGTCGAGCAGTGGCTCGAGTTGCAAGGGTCGAAAATAGCCGATGAGCTGATCGCCCGTCTGGGAGATAGCTCCCAAGGGCTCACCTCGCGTATGACCGCCTGTCGTGTCCTCAGTCGCCTCGGACCAGTCGCGAAACCGGCACTCCTGCAGGCGGCTGATGGTGACAACGCGCAGCTGAAAATCAAAGCGATCGAATGCCTCGGCCGAGTGAAGCCCAGCGATGCAGAAATTGTGAAGAAACTGATTGCGACGCTCGACAGCAGCGACTTTGCGCAGCGTAAAGCGGCACTCGCTGCCTTGGCCTACGTCGGCCCTGCCGCGAAAGATGCCATCCCTAAATTGACGGCACTGCTCAACGATCAGAAGGAAGACGAAACGATCCGCGGCGCCGCCAAAAAGGCCCTCAAGGAAGTCGATCCTCGCAAGGGCCTGATGAATGCCTATTAAAGCAGGCAACAAATTTAGGCATCAGATTTTTCGTCACATTTCGCGGGGATTACGAGCGTAACAGGGCAGCATGAAACCCTACCGCGCGCGGCGTGTGAGCAAATATCCCAGCAGCGCTTTGTCGAATTGCATGCTGGTGTCGAGGGGAACATAGTCCACTCCCGACTTGAAGCAGTCGCGCTTCAGTCCTTCGCGATAGTCGGCCACGGTTTTGCGATAGTCGCTTTTATAGCCACTGGCGTCGACTACCATCTTCTCACCCGTTTCGGGATCTTCAAACTCGACACTCCCATCGAAGGGAAAATTCACTTCAGCTTCGTCGAGAATGTGAAACAGAATCACATCATGCCCTCGATGCCGCAACTGTTTCAGCGAAAGCGATAGCTCAGATGGATCGACGAGCAGATCTGAAAAAACCATCACCAGACTTCGATTTTTCAGCATCGCGGCGATCTGCGCGAGGCTCTTGGCAACGTTCGTCTCTCCCTGGGGCTTCAGATTGGCGAGATGCGCCAGCACATTCCCCAGCTGCGTTCTTTTCGAGCGGGGTGGCAAGCAATCGCGCACCTGAGTATCGAACGTGATGAGCCCAACCGGGTCTTGCTGATGTACCATCAGGTAGCAAAGTGCCGCTGCCAGGCAAATGGCATAGTCGAACTTGGTGAGTTCCTGACGCAGCGTGTAAGCCATGCTTTGGCTCAGGTCCATCACCAAATAGCCGGTAATGTTTGTCTCGGCTTCAAACTTTTTGACGTAGTACTTGTCGGTCTTGGCGTAAACGAGCCAGTCGATATCTTTCGGATCATCTCCCAGCGAATAACGCCGATGTTCGCTGAACTCCACCGAAAAACCATGAAACGGGCTCGCGTGCAAACCTTGCAAAAAGCCTTTCACGACAAACTGCGCGCGCAGATCGAGCCGCTTGATCTGATTGATAACTTCAGGCTTCAGGTACTTTTCAACCGACATGAAAGGGCCCGCTACTAAGCAAATTTCTGCACTTCGGGCTCAGGAATTTCTTTCACAAGTCGCTTCACAATATCGTCGGTCGTCATCCCTTCGGCTTGCGCTTGAAAGTTGGTGCTGATGCGATGCCGAAGCACCGGCACTGCGATGCGGCGCACATCGTCGATCGCGACACTGAACCGGCCATCCATCGCGGCGAGAGCTTTGCCGCCGTTGATCAGATTTTGGCCAGCGCGAGGTCCTGCTCCCCAGTCGACCAACTCTTGCACAAACTTCGGCGACGACGGGTCCTTGGGGCGCGTGGCCCGCACGAGTCGGGCGACATACTTCACCACAAACTCGCTCACCGCCACGCTGCTAACCAGCTTCTGCAAGTTAATGATCGCGCGGGCCGAGAGAATTTTGCGGACTTCAATTTTCTCGTTGCGCGTCGTTTGCGAGAGGATTTTTTCCTCTTCATCGGCCGTGGGATAGCCCACCTTGATGTTGAACATGAAGCGGTCGAGTTGCGCTTCGGGGAGCGGATACGTTCCTTCTTGGTCGATCGGATTTTGCGTAGCGATCGTGAAGAATGGCTCAGGAAGATCGTAGGTGTTGCGACCCACAGTCACTTCCCGCTCTTGCATCGCCTGCAGCAGCGACGCCTGTGTCTTGGGAGGGGTTCGGTTGATTTCGTCGGCCAGCAGAATGTTCGTGAAAACCGGTCCTTCGACGAAACGAAAGTTGCGTTTCCCTTGCTCGTCTTCTTCGAGGACATTCGTGCCGGTGATATCGCTTGGCATCAAGTCGGGCGTGAACTGGATGCGCTTAAAACCGACATCGAGAATCTTGGCGAGGGTGCTCACCATGAGGGTCTTCGCCAAACCTGGCACACCTTCGAGCAAGCAGTGGCCGCGCGTGAAGATCGCAGCAAACATCTGCTCGATCACGTCGTCCTGACCGACGATCACTTTTTGCAGTTCTTGCTGCATCACCAAACGATGCTGGCTAAATTCCTGCAAAATATCGCCGAGGCTTTTTGGTTTACTTCCGGTGCTCATACGCTGTCCGTTTCGCTCTTCCTAAAGTCCCCAATTCCGTGGGCCCATTGCCAAGGGGCACCTTTACTCTAGCAGATGCACGCCCCCGACTCACGCGCTGCTTGTCGGCGGCGTCACTCCCGTGCTGCTGACCGTCGCTGTCATCCCACCACTCGGGATGCTGGTGTTCTCGAACGAGTGCAAAATCATGATCTTTTGCCAGATTTTCTGCGACAAACCGGTCGAAAGATCTTCCACTTCACTGGCGGCATCGAGCGACACATCGTCGTCGAACCGCTGCACATAGAGCGCGGCTATTTTGCCCGTCAGCGAGAGCATTTCGCTGCAATAATCGAGATACCGCCGCAAGAGAAACAGCGATAGGTTCTGCTTCGGCGAATGCTCAGTCGTTTCGCGGGGACGCAAGATCCGCTCGGGATCTTTCGTGAGCTGATGCATGTCGATGATGTGAGCGATGGCGCGCAGTTCGTGAATCGCGGCCAAGGCCCGGCCACGTTTGATGCGTCGCTCCATTGTGATCAGAAAAAAGATAGCGGCTCCGATGAGCACCACATCGTTGATGCCCGCTTCGGTGATTTGCAGTAGATCGTCGATCTCGAAACGATCTTTGGGAATCTCGGCCGTGATAATGGCAGCCAGGAGCCCGCCAACGACGACCGAAACGATCACCACCGTGAGAATACGCAGCCAGATGAGGGGGCGCGCGATCCACTCGCTTCGTGCCTGAGCCTGCTGACTAATCGCCAAGAGTTGATTCGATACTTGTGCCAGCCCCGACTTCGGAAAACGCTCTTCCACGCGTTTCGTGAGCGTGTCGGCCGTTTCGATGATCTTCACCGGATCGAGGCTTTGAAAGGCCATCGCCAATTCCATTTCGAACGAGTGTTTTGCGGTCCTTCACGTCACTCCTCGCGCTCGAGATGTTCGTACTCCAGCGCGAGTGTTACTGCGATCTGCGGTGGGATGTCGCTCTACGACTTCACCGTTTGCATTCGAATGCCAGTGATGGCCTCGTAGGTGGAAAACAGTTTGGGGGCTGCCGGAATCTGCTGACGACCAGCCTGAACCTTGGCCACTTTCGACTGGATGAGATGCGGCATCCAAAGCGCTTTGGCGACAAGTTCGATGAGCACTTCGGGATCGAACGGCTTCCGGAGGTAGTAGGCGCCACCAGCTTCGTGCGATCGACGCACGATATCGGGCCCTTGCGACGACGAGATGAACATCAGCGGCACATCTTGCACGCCGGGCATCTGACGCATTTTCTGGCATAAGGCGAGTCCACTGTCGCTGCCGATCATCACATCGCTGATGATCAGGTCGAGGGGCAGGGTCTGTGCAGCCTTGATAGCAGCAGCAGAGTCTTGAGCGCAGTGGCATTCGTAGCCTGCCATGCTCAGCACTGCTGCCATACCGGTGAGGGTGAGTGGATCGTGATCGATGATCAAAATCACAGCGGGTTCATTGGCAAAGCTTTGCATTCGCAGCGATCGCTCCCCGTGAGAGGTGGGACGTCTCGCCGCTCCGTCGGCATCAGGTAGTGTTTCCTACGCTCGGTTCATTCGGCAGATTCCAGGAGCCCTTTGCAGGAAATCTCACCGCCCCTTGCCCACCAGGAACAACCGTTATGACCGAACGTGTCTCGCGGGTACCGAGAATGGCTAGGCAATGCGAGGGGAGCTTTCGGCTGACCACTTCCGTGCAGTCAGTGCCCTCCAAGAGACAGAATCCTGCAGCTTTCGACACTTCGTGGCGGAGAATCTGCCGCAAGTATCAGCCGAGTGTGAAGTGCAACGACTTCCCCACGTTGGCATCCTCTTTGCATACCACTATGCTCAGAGGGCTGGTCTGTCAGGGCGATTCCGTGGGAACTGCTCCGCTGGACCGGTCTCGCAAGAGCCACTGGGGAAGGCGGACCCCCCGCTGGTTGTGAGCAGGCTCGAATTGACTCAAGCCTGCTCGCTCGAAGGAGTGAGACTATTTTCGCTCTGCTGACAAGCTTTCCGGGCTGCATTGATGCCGCCGGTGAGTCGCAGCATGAGCTTCTGTTTGCTAAAGGAGTTTGCTCTCGTGGCCGCGCATCGCATCGATCTGCTCGAGTATGGAATTTTTGCCCGTGGCGTGCTTCGTAATCCAGCGCCTGCAAGGCTCTATGAGGAAGCACTCCGCTACGACGAAGGGGTGATCTCTTCGAGCGGTGCCATCATCGCGCAAAGCCACGAAAAGACCGGACGCTGTCCCAAAGACAAGCGCATCGTCGAAGAACCGACCAGCAAAGACGACATTTGGTGGGGCAACGTCAACATCCCACTCAGCACGCAGTCGTTTCGCGTCAATCGCAAACGGGCCATCGACTTCCTGAATCGCTGCCCACACATCTATGTGATCGATGGATTTGCCGGCTGGGACCCAGCCCACCGCCTCAAAATTCGCGTGGTCTGCTCGCGCCCCTACCATGCCCTCTTCATGCAGAACATGCTGATCCGCCCGACCGAAGCGGAACTCGAAACGTTCGACAAACCCGACTATGTGATTTTCAACGCTGGCAGTTTTCCGGCCGATCCAGAGGTCGAAGGGATCTCGAGCGAGACCAGCGTGAGCCTGAACTTCGAGACAGGGGAGTTCGTCATCCTCGGCACTCAGTACGCTGGCGAGATGAAAAAAGGTGTCTTCACCATCATGCATTATTTGATGCCCAAACGGGGCGTCCTCTCGATGCATTGCTCGGCCAACGAAGGAGATGCTGGTGATGTTTCGCTCTTCTTCGGGCTCTCGGGAACGGGCAAAACAACCCTCTCGGCCGATCCTCGTCGTCACTTGATTGGCGACGACGAACACTGCTGGACCGACACCGGCGTATTCAACATCGAGGGAGGCTGCTATGCCAAATGCATCAACCTCTCACCACAAAAAGAGCCCGAGATTTTCGCGGCGATTCGCTTTGGCACAGTGCTCGAGAATGTGGGCTATCACGACGAATCGCGACTGGTCGATTATGCCGATCATCGCCTCACCGAGAACACGCGTGCGAGCTATCCCATCGAGTTCATTCCCAATGCCAAGCTCCCTTGCGTGGGTGGACATCCGCGCAACATCATCTTCCTCACGTGCGACGCGTTTGGCGTTTTGCCACCCGTCAGCAAGCTCACATCGACCCAGGCGATGTATCACTTCATCAGTGGCTACACAGCCAAAGTGGCGGGAACCGAGCAGGGGGTGAAAGAACCGGAAGCTACGTTCTCGGCCTGCTATGGCGCGGCATTTCTCGTGCGTCACCCGATGGTCTATGCACGTCTCTTGTCCGATAAGATGCAGCATCATCAGGCCGATGCTTGGCTCATCAACACCGGCTGGACTGGTGGCCCCTACGGCACCGGCGATCGCATGAAACTGGGCTACACCCGCGCGATGATCGATGCGATTCACGATGGCACGCTCACCCAAGTCCCAACGCAGATCGAGCCCGTGTTTGGACTCGCGATTCCGACATCGTGCCCCGGTGTTCCCGATGAAATCCTGCAGCCGCGCGGAACCTGGAGTGACCCTGCCGCGTACGACTCGACAGCCGCTCACTTATCCGAGCTGTTTCAAAAGAACTTTGCGAACTATGCCTCCGAAGCGACTCCCGACGTGCTCGCGGCTGGTCCCCGCTCGACGGTGAACTCTTAAGCGCGGCCCGATTTACTTCGGTTCACCAAGATTGCTAGTCGCCGGCTGTGAAACCTTGGATTTCGCCGGCTGTCCAAGCATGCTCGAAAGAGGCCACGCGATTGCCGAGATCGCGACAGCCGCCAGCACAAGAGTGCTCAAGGGGCGAACCACATGTGCTGGGATAAGTGCCCCGAGTTTCAGACCCATTAGGGTTCCCAGCAGCAGAATCGGTATTCCGAGCAACCCAACTCCCATCGCTTCAATGATAGGCCAGCCAAAAAACAGGGCGAGGCAAATCGCTTGAGGCAACATACCGCTGGCGAAGATAAAAAACAGAAACGCTTTTGATCGTTGCGCTTCCCAGCGGTGAGCAAGCACCCACAGCACCACTGGTGGGCCTCCCATGCCGCAAAGTCCCAGCAAGAATCCGCTGGAGAGAAACGTCAAAAACTCCCAGCCTGCATGCCAATGGTCGCGCGGCTTCACGCGCACCGCTGTCTGCACCACGAGCACCGTCAGCACGATCAATCCCACCATGATCGAGGCTGTTTGACTGGTGCTCTTGCCGACCAGATATAAACAGAGTGCACCCAGGGGAAGCGTGACTAAGCGGAGCAGGGCGGGTCGCCGCGCCCCACGAAAATCGATCTCGCGGCGCATCTTCCAAGCAGCGGTTACGTTTTGAACGGTCGAGGCGATCAGATTAATGGCCACCGCCTGGGGAAGTGTCACCCCGGCGAGCAGAAACAGCGGCGTGCCGAGCAGGGCCGACGCAAATCCAATCATTCCTTGCAGCACGCTCCCCACGAGGAGTATTGCGGCAAGGATCGCAAAGCTTGGGATGTCGTCTGGCATACTGCCTGAAAATCTTAGAGGATACGGAAGTGCCTAGTTTATCGCGAAGCGCGGTCGAGCGATGTAGGGTGGCTCGACCGTTCTCTCCTCATCAGCTCGGCAACTCTTCTTCTCTGCGACATTTCCGAGCTTCGAAAGTAGACCTACGCGCATGATCTCGGTGGTCGAACTCACACGACGATTCTCTCAAGGCCAGTCGGAAGTTTTAGCCGTCGATAGCCTCAGTTTTCGCGTTGAATCGGGCGAAGCTTACGGGCTTCTCGGCGAAAACGGAGCTGGCAAAACCACCACACTGCGCATGATCCTCGGATTGCTCGAACCAACGAGCGGCTATGCCGAGGTCGATGGTTTTCGGACGAGCAACTCTCCCGATGAAGTAAAGGCCCGTGTGGGACTTGTCTCGACATCGGCCGGTCTCTATCAGTGGCTCACGCCGCGAGAAATGCTCCATTTTTTCGCCGATCTCTACGGACTCTCCGATGATTTCGCCGCGAAACGCGTAGAAGATTTGACCAAGCTTTTGTCGCTCGAGCGATTTGTCGATCAGCGCTGCGCAACGCTCAGCACCGGCCAAAAGCAGCGTGTGAATCTTGCTCGTTCACTCGTGCATGATCCACCCGTTCTGCTGCTCGATGAGCCAACGCGTGGCCTCGATGTCATTGGAAGCAAAGTGATTTTCGATTTCATCGCCACTGCCCGAACGCAAGGCAAGGCGGTGATTGTCAGCACCCATCGTCTTGACGAAGCAGAGCGTTTTTGCAGCCGCTTTGGTCTCCTCAATCGGGGCAAGATGATGCACGAAGGGACCCTGGCTGATCTGCAGGCGGCCACCGGACAGCGCACACTCACCGAGATGTTCCTCGCGGGACTCGATACCACGACCGATCCCAGCGAGGACGCAGCATGAACCGCATGCCTGGCAACACGACCCCTGCTCCACGGACGCAGCAAATCCGTTGGTGGCGACTGGCGCGCAAGGAACTGCGCGAGACGTTGCGCGATCGTCGCACGATTGTCACCTTGGTACTCATGCCACTGCTGGTCTATCCACTTCTGAGCTTGGGACTGCAGCAGTTTCTGTTCAGCAGTGCCTCGAGTCTCAGCAAAATTCGCTGGCACGTCGGTTCGGCCGATGAACAACTCGTGGAGGACTTGCAGCGCTGGGTGGTTGAGGGGGATAAGGCGCTGCGGACCAAGAGCGAGGCAGAGAGCGACAATACAACCACCCCCTTAGTCGATCCGACCGCGCGTAAAGTGACCGACATCCAGTGGTTTGTCGCTCCCGATCCCAAGCAACTGCAATCGTCGCTCGAAGCGCTCGATATGGATCTGATTGTCGCGCGCGACCCGGGCGATCCTGCCAAAATCATCCTCAAATATCGCAGCGAAACACCTCTCTCGAGTCAGCTCGCCAGTTTCATCGAAGAACGGCTCGAAGCGGCCAACCTGGCCGATTTGAAGTCGCGACTCCGCGCGGTTGCGTCACCGACGAATAATAAAATCAGCTATGAGTTCACTGCGATCGAGTCGCAAGCTAAAAGTGGCGTTCAGCTCGCCAGCATCGTTCCGCTAATCTTGATTCTGATGACCATTACCGGCGCCGTTTACCCGGCTATCGACTTGACCGCTGGCGAACGAGAACGTGGTACGCTCGAGTCGCTGATGGCAGCGCCGGTACCTCGCTTTCGACTCTTGGCAGCCAAATACGTCGCTGTCGTCACCGTGGCGATGCTCACTGCCGCTGTGAATCTGCTCGCCATGACCGTCACCCTCACCAGCACAGGCCTTGCTACGGCACTGGTCGGCGAGGGAGGAATCACGCTGAGTCTCGTCGTGCAGCTACTAGCGCTGCTGCTCCTTTTTGCCGCATTCTTTTCCGCACTACTGCTGACCCTCACCAGCTTCGCGCGAAGCTTCAAAGAAGCCCAAGCCTATCTCATTCCGCTGATGCTCATTTCCCTGGGACCAGGTTTTGTGAGCCTCATGCCCGGCATGCGACTCGAAGGAATTCTGACAGTCACGCCACTTGCCAACATGGTGCTGCTGGCTCGCGATGTTCTGGCAGGAACAGCCGAACCCTTTGGCGCGACGGTCGCTGTTTTTTCCACCGTACTCTACGCCATCGCCGCTTTGGCACTCGCCGCACGAATTTTTGGAAGCGACGCGATTTTGTACGGAAGTAGCGGTTCGTGGAGCGACCTCTTTGCCAAACCACTCACGCCGCGAACATCCCCCACGATTGTGGCCGCAGCGATGAGCGTCGCGATCGTCTATCCCTGCTACTTCCTGGGCAATGGTGTCGTTGCACTCTTTCGCGAGAGCTCGATGCCTGTGCAACTCCTGGCGAGCAGTCTCATCACCATCGCTGTGTTTGCGATGGTACCACTCCTGCTGGCGGTTGTTTCCAGCGTTCAGCTGCGGAGCGGATTTCAGATTCACCGCGTCACGCCACTGGTGTGGGTGGCTGCGATTCTACTTGGCATTTCGCTCTGGCCTTTGGCATCGCAGCTGATGCTCGAAGTTCGCAATCGCGGATTTTCGAGCATTTCCGACGATCAACTCAAAATGCTCGCCGACAAACTCACAGGCGCGCTCGATGCCTGGCGCAAGCTTCCCGCCATGGCTATCGTGCTTGCCATCGCCGTCGTTCCCGGCATTTGCGAGGAATGGTTCTTTCGCGGCTATTTGCTCGGCGCATGTCGCCATCGACTCTCGGCCCCTCTCGCCATCGGCGCAACAAGTCTGGCGTTCGGGCTGTTTCACCTTTCGGTGGGAGGCGTGGTAGCAGTCGATCGCGTTCTTTCCAGCATGCTGCTCGGAGTGGTCCTGGGAGGCGTTGCTTGGCGCAGCGGCAGTGTGCTTCCAGGCATGCTGATCCACGTGATGCACAACGGCATCGTCGTCCTCATGGGGTACTACAAAACCGAGCTTGTTGCGGCGCAGTGGCTACCCGATTCTCAGGCGGAAACGCTCCCCACAATGTGGCTCGTCCTAGCCGCTACTGTGGCGATGCTCGGCGGCGTGCTGCTGTGGCTCTCCACACGCCGAAACACACCTTCACTCCCCGCGTCATCCACTACGGCTGCGGTCTCTGAGACATGAAGTCAAACGCAGCGCATAAAACTATCAGCCTTCGCGCCGCGCCCACTTCATAAACTCGTCATACTCAAGCACCACACCCGCTCTTGGCAACTGAAACACCAGAGGAGCCTCGGGCCAGCCGAGCACGCTTAGAAGTTGCTCGAACGCTGCTGCCGGACATCGCCCCATCAACTGCACATAGCCCAGTTCGGGACCACGGTCGTAGAGATTGCCATCCACTTGCCACCGCTGGCCAGCTTCATCTTCTTTCGCCCAGACGATGGAACCATCGGGCTCAAAATAGAGTCGCTCGATCGTCGCAAGTTGCTCTCCCGCATCATCGAATGTGACTCCCCACGGTGCCGACTGATCGGCCCCTTTGGCGACCGGAACCACACGCACCCCATCGAGCTCAATCGCCTCTTGATAGCGACGAGGGAGTGGTGCGGTTTCGATAACGCAGTCAAACCGAAGCATGGTATTGGGCCGAAAGAGCGAGAGTTTTAGAACGTTCAATCAGAAACGCTGCAGGGAAGCATCGCAGCCTATCTTAGCACCTCGCCCATCACTGCTGGCCTCGTGGATGCGAACGATTCGCCGCAATGTATTTGCAAGACTCTGCTTACAGCTTTCTTCGAAAAAACCACGAGATTTCCCAGAATGGAGTTGCAATACCCCTCACAAGTAGCATTAAATTAGCCATGGTGTTTTTCATAGCTCTATCAGGGGATTCATGGGTGACTTATGAAGGGTTTGCAAGCTGTGGATGGGGGCCTGGGTGCGATGCTAACTAATTCGGCCGCGATTGATGCTCGTAAGCGATCAGCCGAGGCGCTTCGTCACTGGGCCGGGATGATGATCGTGGCCGTCGGGTTCGTGACATCGTTTTGTTGCAGCACGAGCGTGCTTGTGGCTCAAGAGGGGGCGGCCGAAGCGCCGGCAGCAGCGACAGCCGAACTGCCAGCCATTCCCAAAGGGAGATTGCCGGCCTACTTCAAAGACATTGTGAGCGAAGATCAGCGCGACGAGATCTACAAGATCCAGCAGCAGTACGCCGACAAAATCGATGCTCTAGCTGCTCAGATCAAATCGATGCAAGCGACTCGCGATTCCGAGATCGATGCAGTTCTCTCCGCCGAGCAACTTGCCGAAGTGACAAAGCTGCGTGCCGACGCATCGGCCAAGCGAAAAGCGCGAGCAGCCGAACTCAAGTCGAAGGATAAGCCCAAGGCGGCAGCAGCTGCTGCAACTACCGAAACAGCAGCGACAGCAGCCACCTCGAGCAAGCCAGCGCTAGCACCCAAGAAGTAGTTTCGGAGCTTCGATCGTCATCGTGTTCGGCCTCTGTACCTGCGTCGCAAACATCTTTCGATATAGTAGAAATGTTGTCCTCTGGCGGTCTTTTCGATATTCGAAATGATCGCCCCCAGGAGACCGTATTTCACTCTCGAAGGATGTCGAATGACGCAGGAAGTTGACTCGCGATTGACGGGTGATGCTCCTTCAGGACCACCACCTGAAGCGCTGATGATGCAGATGATTTTTGGCAAGGCAATCACGCAGGCCATTTCGGTGGTCGCGCGGTATCGCATTGCCGACTTGCTGGCCAAGGGACCAATGACAGCGGTCGAGATCGCCGAAGCAACTGGGCTCCACGCAGGTCATCTCTACCGCGTGCTTCGCGCGCTCGTGGGGGTGAATGTGCTTACCGCTGATCACGAAGCTCGTTTCGCGCTCACTTCACTCGGAGAGATGCTACGGAGTGACGTTCCCGGCTCGATGCGCCCTATCGCCACCTACGTTTGCGATCCCTGGAGCTGGAAACCGTGGGGCGAACTCGCCGCATCGGTGAAGTCGGGACAACCTGTATTTGATCGCATGTTTGGCGAAGGGGTGTTCGACTACCTCGGTAAACATCCCGAAGAAGCAGCGACCTTCAATGAAGGGATGACTGGCTTTTCCGAGCGAGCTGCCAGCGCCATGCTCGAAGCCTACGACTTCTCCCCGTTCGGGACCATCATCGACGTGGGTGGTGGCCACGGGGCGATTCTGACCGCAATTTTGCAAAAACATAAAAATGTCCGTGGGATCGTGTTCGATGCGCCGTCGGTTGTCGAGGGTGCAGCTTCCGCGATTCAGTCCAGCGGACTCTCCGACAGGCTATCGACCGCTGCTGGCAACTTCTTCGCGAGCGTTCCGACCGGGGGCGATCTCTACCTCCTGAAGCACATCATTCACGACTGGAACGACGAAAAAGCAACGGCCATTTTGAAGTCCTGCCGCGAAGCGATTGGTCCTCAGGGTCGGCTGATGCTAGTCGAAATCGTGGTTCCACCCAATTTCGCCCCCTCATTTGCCAACTTGCTCGACCTCGAGATGATGGTGATTTGTGATGGCAAGGAACGGACGGAAGACGAATACCGCGTACTCCTCGCGGGGGCCGGATTCGAACTCACCTCGATTACACCGACCTCGCAACCTCACAGCCTGATTGAAGCGGTGCCGATTTAGTCGGCGACACGGCAACTCTGCCGCCGAAACAGACCCCACGCGTCATCTATTAATCGCAGGTGGCGCGTGACATCCAGCAGGCGGCTTGTTATTCTTTGCCGCTATGAAATCATCCTCCTCTCCCGGTCCCGAGGCGAAGTCCGCCGAAGTGGACCTCACCGGCGGTAACCCGCTGGCAACCATCCTGTTTGTCCTCTACACCTCGTTCTACGCCGGGTTCATGGTGCTCAGCGGCCTCTGGCCGAGCGCCATGGGTCAGCCAATTCTCGGCGGCGTGAACTTGGCCATCATTTACGGCCTCGCTCTGATTTTGGGAGCGGTCGTTGTCGCGTTCATCTACATGATGTTCGCTGGTAAGCCTGCCGATGAACGAGCCGCTGACGCTCGTCGCAAGGAGGCTGCCAAGTGATCTACGAACCTTCACTCGCTGCCGCCGCCGTCTTTGCAGTTTTCGTGCTCGGCGTTCTTGGATTCTCGTTCTATCTGGGCTCGCGCGCCAAAAGTGCGCAAGGTTATTTCGCCGCGCATGGCGAAATTCCATGGCTCGTTAATGGCGTCGCCTTTGCCGGAGACTATCTCTCGGCAGCGTCGTTCCTCGGCATCTGCGGCATGATCGCCTTTTATGGCTACGATGGATTCTTGTACTCCATCGGATACCTCGCCGGGTGGATCGTCGCGCTGCTGGTGATTGCCGAACCGCTCAAGCATCTCGGCAAATTCACTTTCGCCGACGCGCTCGATGCCAAGTATCAAAGCCGCGGCGTGAAACTGGCCGCTGCCATCAGCACCCTGGTGGTCAGCCTTTTCTATCTGATTCCGCAAATGGTTGGCGCTGGTACCCTCGTGAAGCCGCTCCTTGGTTTCGACCACTGGCAAGGTGTGCTGGCGGTCGGCTTTGTGGTGGTGCTGATTGTTGTCACTGCCGGCATGGTGAGCACCACGTGGGTTCAGTTCATCAAGGGGGCGATGCTAGTCGTCTTCTGCGCGATCTTGACGGTGATGATCCTCAACCGAGGCCTCACCACAACCACCGAGGGTAAGCCGAAAGATTTCGTCAAAACGACACCCCTCACGCTCGAAGAACTCCAAAGTCAATCCTCACTCGAACCGATCGCCGCCGAGGGTGTCTGGAGTGATCTTCCGTACGTTCGCTTTCGAGATACCTCGACGAATCTGATGACGATCTACCGCAAGCTCGATCGTCCCGAAAACACCTATGCAGCCGCGCAGTACGTGCAGCAGATCGACGGCAAAAGTTTTGTCGGTGGGCTGCCTCAGGGGAAGGGAGAAGGGCAGGCCGATCTCCGTCCTGTAGGCGAAGTCTTTCGCTTGCCGGGTGAAGTCAACAAGTCTGGACCGATTGGCCCACTCAACTACTTTGCGACCATCGACCAGAGCGACATCGTGGTGTATCGCTCCCAAGATGTGGCCGATCCTTCTGGAAAAATGAAGATCTACTACCCAGTGATTCTGCGCGGCAACGACTTGCTGACACCCGGCGCTAGTCCCACGTTCGCCAGTGTTCGTGGCAACACCATCGCAGCCAAGCTCGACTTCTGGTCGCTGATGCTCGCCCTGTTTTGCGGCACCGCTTCGCTCCCCCACATTTTGATTCGTTACTACACGGTGAAGGATCAGTCGGCAGCGCGGAAGAGCACCGTGGTCGGCATCGCCACGATCGGCTTCTTCTACATCCTCACGATGTACCTCGGGCTCGGAGCGATGACCGGTGGAACAATCGACCCGTCGAACCAGAACATGACCGCGCCACTACTGTCGCGCAGTTTCGGCGAGTTGCCGTTTGCTGTGATCTCGGCGATTGCATTTACGACGGTGCTGGGAACTGTGAGTGGCTTGATCCTCGCGGCCAGCGGCGCCGTCGCACACGACTTGATGACCAACTGCTTGCGGATGGATCTTACCGACGAACAAAAAGTGAGAGCGGGAAAGGTTGCCGCTGTGGTTGTCGGCGTTCTGGCAATGGCACTCGGCATTGTGTTCGAGAACTTTAACGTCACGTTTCTCGTAGGCTGGGCGTTCAACGTCGCCGCTTCGGCCAACCTCCCATCGCTCGTCATGTTGCTGTTCTGGAAGCGAACGACACGACAAGGAATTACGGCGGCAATTTTTGTCGGAATGATCGCTTCGCTCGGCTGGATTCTCCTCAGCCAGCAAGCCTTCAAAGACATCTACCAACTGCCAGTCGAGCAAGCTTGGGCACCGTTTAGCCAGCCGGCCATCGTGACCATTCCGCTCGGATTTCTCGTCCTAATCGTTGTGTCGCTGATGACGCAAAACACGTCGAAAACTGGCGATGGACGTGCCGCGTAAGCACGCACATCGCTGGCTACGATTTTTGAGGGAACGCGCGCGTGGCAAATTGACGGGCCTGCGCGACAATGTCGAGCCCCACTAGGTCGCTCCACGCAGCTTGCAAGCGAGCGGCTATCGGACCGGGTTTGCTCGCCGAGATCGCTTTGCCATTCACCCGCGTGACCGACCAGACGCAAGGACTTGTGCTACAGAGCAGCACTTCGTCGGCTGTTTCAAAATCGACAGGCAACAGCCGACGATGCACAAAAGGAATCGCCAGTTTCGCGGCTAGTTCCTCAAGGACGGCAACACTCACGCCAGGCAAAATGCTCTCGCGCGGGGGTGAAACAAGCCCTTCACTCGCGCGATAAATCACCACATTCGCAGTCGATGCCTCGGTGACATGCCCCGTTTCGTCGAGCATCAGTGCGCGGGCTCCGGGCTCGATCTCACGCGCACGTTTATCGGCTAGGAAGTAGTGCATGCGACTACGGCATTTGAGTTCCGTTGGCCAGCAAGCACCCGGAACTTGCATCACATCGGTGACCACGAGTGACTCGCCAGTCGCATACTTCTCGTGCCACTGAAAGAAAGGGAGGGGCTGGGCATGAATGCCGACCGCAGGTCCCGGCTGTCGCGCTAGTGCACTGAAGGTCGCGTAGACGCCGGGAGTCACAAACATCGTCAGCCCGAGATCATCGGCCGGCTCGACGAGCTGCCGATTCCGCGCGATAGTCTCGTAGGCTAGTTCGGCGATCTTCTCCAGCGTGAGCCCCGGATCGACGCCGACGATCGAGAGGGACCGCGACAGCCGCTCTAGATGGCGCTCGAGCCGAAAGAGTTGGCCACCAAAGGTGCGAAGCTGTTCGGCAATGGTCACCCCCTGCACAAATCCGCCATCGAGCACGCTAACACTCGCCTGCGAGAGCGGGAGCCACGAACCTTGCAGATAGGCGATCGGTTCATTCACCGGAGTGTTCTCAGGGGGCTAAGGCTTGAGTCGTGCTGAGCTTCGCTGCGCTAACCGTTTTGACGTTAGTCTTCGCCTTGGTTTGGCTCGCCAGCGCTTGCTTCTCGAGCGGAGCAAACAGGTGTGAGCGCGTTCGGCTGATAACTTCGTGCGAGCCCCAGTAGAGTCGCATGTTGTGCTCGGCACCAATCAGGTGATTGACGCTCCACTCATTCCAGCGCTCGGAATAATCGGCTGGAAGCGACGCTGCGTTGCAAAGCCCAGCGAATCCAAGTGCCTGACTCTCGTCGCACGGATCGAGTTTGGGATAGCGCCACAACACCTCGTCGCAGCGGTTGTAGAGACTTAGCCAGGCGTCGGCGGCTGGAATTGCATTGCCGTGGGCATGCCCCGGCAGGAGCCAGTGGCAATGTTCGCCGGGAACCCACAAAGCGACCCGTGCATTGGGGCGTTTTCCTTCGGGCAGGGTCAGTCCCATCCACGTGCCGTTACCAAGCATATGCATCGCGCCGGTGACGATGCGGCCTCCATAGCTGTAGCCAATCACGCGGAGCTGAACCCCGGGATTCATCCCTCCCATGAACATACCGAGGTAAGCTGCCTCGACATCAGAGCGGGCCGCTTTGCTGCGCACGTCGCGAATCGGGCCTTTAATTTGTGTGCTAGGCCAGGTCCATATCACATGGCGAATCGGCGGGGTCGTTTCGGTCCGTCCTGCCAGTTCGAAATAAAAGGTTAATCCGTCGCTGGCAGCCTGATTGGCATCGATCCGATTGCCGTGAACCCAGAACGTCGTGTAGCGGCCGACCTTTTTCTCGGAAATCGGATCGATCACCACTTCGGTATCGGTGGCATAAAACTCCTCGAGAGTCGATGCAACCCAAAACCCCTTTTCAAAGCGATGGACCGATGGTGAGAAGTTCGAGACATTGCAGTCGAGATGGCGCGTGCCGATGAGCCAGATCGCATCTTGCTCGCGGACTCGAAACTCCGTCACGCACTTGACCGGGGGCAGTGTCGAATCGGGGGAGAGTGCAGGATCAGCAGCGCGAGTTTCGGAAGAACCGGTGAGCACCAGCAAAGTCGCTACAGCCAGCACAATCGCCACAGCCGCGCACATGCGCACTTGCAGATAGTCGCGATATCGCGAAGCAAGCATCAGGGCGTAGTTCATGACGAGAATACCTAGGTAGAGGTGCTTCGATGGTCCATCGACCAGTGGCGCGAGTGATCGACAGTGCTTTATTGCACACACAGGTGACGCCAACTATCACGCAACGAGCGGCTGTAGCAATTGTAGCACCTGGGCCAAGTGCAACGCCTACAGGAGGCGAAATAGCGACCGATGTCGCAAAAAAGCCACACGAACGTTTGCTCCGCGCAACATGCGAGGTATGTTTTCGAGGCTTCAGGTCCCGTGGAGTGATTTTCGTGTGAGTCGCCCGCCGGTTGATCGAAGCGGTGTTCGTTTTTTAGGAGGGGTTTACGATGAAAAGGTTGTTTTTGCTGGCCAGCATGGCCATCATCGCGCTCGGTGTGTCGGGCTGCGGATGCAACCGGCCGTTCATGAGTTTGTTCAGCCGCGGTGATAACTGTGCTCCCGCATGCGAACCAGGTTTTGGTCCGCGAGCTACGACGATGTACGCACCATCGGCACCTCAAGTGCTGCCTGGTCCGATCGAAGTGACTCCGGTGAACTAACGCCGGTGAGTTAAACGCCGTCGAGACGTTTTGGCGCGTCGACAACTGTCTCCGCCGAAACACGCGTTGCTCCCTTGGGGTGTAGCAATCGCGAGATCGCCTAACGATCAGAAAAATGCTGCGGAACGCTTGAAATAAGCGATCTGCACGTCGAAATTGGCACAGCCCACCACGGACGTTCGTCCATTATCCAGTTGCAGTCCATCCCCGGACACTCGTGACTGGAATGCTCCGCGAGCGCGATGGCTCATGTTCATCCAGCCGTCGCGCTAGCGGAGCCTGATTTACGGATCAATCACTCGCGCAGGCAACCATAAGCCGGGCCTGCTCGCGCCTGCAGTCTGCAGGCAAAACACCTGCAACTGCCGTCGGCCTGTTTTCCGAGCAGGCACCATTTTCTTCGCGGATGCTTTCTAGACTGCATCGCTGCGCGCCGATTTTCCGCGGAATCTGCGCTGCCAACCTCTGCACCGCGTGCAGACTCGTGCTGCTGCACGCACTTCCCATTTACGCCTCCCGCGCGAGTGCGAACTATGCTGAAGTTAGGTGCTCGCGCGCGTTTGGCACGCCAGTCGCTCCTGCATCAGGCAGCAGAGCAGCTGATTTTGCTCGCGAGCCTGATCGACGAGAACTGAGCAACTGTGGGAGGTAGTTCGATGCTAAATTTGCGATGGATGGCGGTGGTAGGCTTTCTAGCGGTAATGACGCTGGTGCATCGCGAGGCGAAGGCCCAGTTCGATGCGAAGCCACAACCAGCAGGGGGAGCAAAGCTCGACAAGTCCGCCACACAAACTTGGGAAGTCGGCGTCCGTGTGCAGGCTGTCGGTGGCGACTGCTTGGGACTGTTCGGCACCATTCCCATTCCGACCGACTGGCCCGAGCAATCGGTAAAGGTGGTTGGCGAAGACATTACGGCCAACACACGCAACCTGAAGTTTCGAATGATCGACGGTGGTGTGAAGCAGATGGTGTTTGAAATACCACAGCTTCCTGGAGGGGAAAAAGCTTCAGCGATTCTAACGCTCGAAATCACCAAGAACGCGCTCGCTCCTCCCGCTGATACGTCGGGGCTTGTGATCCCGAAAGATCCGCCACGTGATGTGCGCAAATACCTCGGGCCGAGTCCACTGATCGAGTCGACCAATACGAAGATTAAAGCGCTCGGCAAAGAACTGATGGCCGATAAATCAACCGCTTGGGAACAAGTCGAAGCGATCTACGACGGTGTGCGCTCGAAAGTGAATCTCGGTGGCACCAAACAAATGGGAGCTGCCGCTGCTCTCAAGGAAGGTAGTGCGACGAAAGAAGATCTAACCTCGCTGTTCGTCGCCACGTGCCGTTCGCAAAAGATTCCAGCCCGCATTGTGTGGGTTACCGATTCGCTCTACGCCGAGTTCTATCTCGAAGATGCGGAAGAAAAAGGGAACTGGTATCCCTGCCAGGTCGCTGGTGCTCGTGAATTTGGTGGAGTAACCGACACCCGCCCGATTTTGCAAAAGGGGGACAACATTCGCGTCCCTGAACGAAAAGAACCTTATCGTTTTGTCCCGGAATTCTTCACCGGTAAGAAGGCGCTCGGCAAGCCGCAGGTGGAATTCGTGCGACGCTTGGAACCGGTGCAGTAGTCGGCATGCTTTCGCGAAATGCTCGTCAGTGCAGCGCCCGTCGTGTTACGATCGATGGAACTCCACGCCTCTTGAGTCAGGTTGTCATGCGCGCGATACCGCTGGTCACCTTAGCGCTGCTTACGCTACTCGCGACACCCATCGCGCGTGGACAAGAGGTGCAAGCTGCGCCGCAACAGGCGTCTACTGCAACATCCCCTGCAGCCATTCAGCTTGAGGGGGAAATTGTTTCCTACTGGCAGTTTGGCGTGGTGGTGAGCTCACCCGCCGGCGCAGTCAACGGCATTGTGGCGACGCTTCCTGTTCCCACCGCCTGGCCCGAGCAAGCGGTGAAGAAGATGGGAGAGGAGATCACACCTCTCGTCGGTAAAGTGAGTTACCGAAAGCTTGATGGTGTGACGCAAATGGTGGTCACCATTCCTCGCTTAGCGATGGGAGACGAAGCTCGCGCTGTCGTCACGCTGCAAATCACCAAACGGGCCATCACGCCCCCCAGCGATGGAACTGCGACGCTGCTGCCACGGAAAACGGCTGCCACTGTCTCCAAGTACTTAAAGCCAAGCCCCTTCATCGAAAGCACCGATAAGAAGATTCGCGAGCTCCTTCCCGAAATCACTGGCGAAGTGGAAGCTCCTTGGGATCAATCGGAAGCGATCTTCAAGTGGGTGCGTGAAAATGTGCGTTACGAGTTTGCTGAGAAGATTTCCCCCGCCATCGAAGCGCTCGAGGCTCGCAAGGGAGACTGCGAAGAGCTTTCGAGCCTCTTCATCGCCTTCTGTCGCGCCAGCAAAATCCCAGCCCGCGCGGTGTGGGTCCCTGGTCATTGCTATCCCGAGTTCTACCTCGAAGATGCTGAAGGGAAGGGGCACTGGTATCCCTGTCAGGCTGCCGGTGCCGCTTACGATTTTGCCAAGATGAATGAAGCTCGCCCAATCTTGCAAAAGGGGGACAACTTTAAGGTCCCCGAAGAGCGACTGCCCCAGCGCTATGTGAAGCAAACTCTCAAAGCGGCGAATGCCACGGCCAATCCGGTCGTGAAGTTTGTGATGCAGCAAGTCAACGAAGATGGCACCCCCATCTCTCCCGCCAATGCTGCTGTCGACGCCCCCGTGGTAGTAGAATAGCGGCTCGCACGCTTTCTCGAGAAAATTGCAGCTTCTTTCGATGCCCTCGCGCTAGTTCTGGGTTCTATGAGTTGTAGGCCGATGGGGTCCATCGCTGCCACCAACCGAAGCCAGTCCACGAAAGCGTGCTGCCGATGAAATCTGCCTCCTGTGCGAGTCCTCGTCTACTCTTGGCGCTATTGCTGGGTTCGATTTGTCTACTCAGCGCCGCTTCCTCAGCAGCTTGGGGACAAGCGCCGGCGACCAAGCGTCAGCCACTTCAGCAGCGCCGACTTCCCGAGGGGATCAAGCGGACAGCCGACGTTCCTTACATCGAGCAAGGTCACGAGCGTCAGAAGCTCGACATCTATCTGCCCGAGGATATGAAGGAGGGAACGAAGCTACCCCTCGTGATTTGGATTCATGGCGGCGCGTGGCAAGCGGGGAGCAAAGAAAACTGCCCCGCGATTCCACTGACCGAGCAGGGATTTGCCGTCGCCAGCATCAACTATCGACTGAGCCAGCATGCGATTTTTCCGGCTCAGATTGAAGACTGCAAAGCGGCGATTCGTTTTCTCAGAAAGAACGCCGACAAATACCACCTCGATCCCGACAACTTTGGGGTCTGGGGATCATCGGCAGGGGGACACCTCGTCGCGCTGGTGGGCACCAGTGGCGATGTGAAGCAGCTTGAAACCACTGCGGGTGACGATGCAACTTCCAGCCGCGTGCAAGCGGTTTGCAACTGGTTCGGTCCTACCGACTTGGTGGCGATGGGTGGCTCGCACGACCGCCCCAATTCACCAGAGTCGAAGCTGGTTGGCGGCCCGATCAAGGAGAAAACAGAACTCGCGAAACAAGCGAATCCGATCACCTACGTCACGGAGGATGATCCACCTTTCCTTCACATGCATGGCGACAAAGATCCCGTGGTTCCGCTGAGCCAGAGTGAGCTGCTGCAAGCAGCGCTCGAAAAAACGGGTGTCCCCTCGGAGCTTGTCGTGCTTAAAGGGGCCGGACATGGTGGGCCTCAGTTCAGCACTCCCGAAATGCGCGAAAAGATCCTCACCTTTTTCCAAAAACATTTGCGAGCCAAGAGTGATAGCAAGCAGTAGCGGTGTCCGTCGATCGGCGCCAGCCATGACGAGGCTCGGCTCGACAAAAACGTCCGCCAGTCGCCCCGAAAGAGGCATGCTGGCAGACCATGCGGACCATTTTGCAGCGCAATCATTTTTTGTTGACCAGCGGGTGAACCTTTGCCGATCGGACCGGTCTATCATCTAGTTCGTCTGCTGGTATCGCTGGGAGCGGTCCGATGGGCAGCGATCGAGAGGAAGCTGCAGATTTTTCTCTTGCCCACACGTCGCTCCCTAGTAAGATTCAAGTAGATGGGTCGCATTAACGCAGTGCGACGGACTAGTTTTCTCTGTACCGGCTGCATTCTACGGCATCGCAGCCAAGGGCAGATTGTTCTAGTGAGAAAGGAGGTGGTCTAGTGATTTGTTTCTGTACCAGCCGAGGTGGCGCCTGCTAACAGCCGGCGGGCTGCGCTTGCTATGGCAGCCACCAAACCTCGACAGGATCACCCGATTCTGACTCGAGATTCCCGGGGGCCTGATGTTTGCTAACCGCGAGCGTCAGGCCCCTTCTTTTTTGCGCCTGTCGATTTCGAATCGATGAGCTACAACAGCCACTCGTCAGCGCAACAAAAAAGCCGCCTGACGAGTTGGCTCATCGGGCGGCTGCTGTTTCAGTCAGAGGCTGGAGGTAGCTATTAACTACTTCGGCATGATCGTGCAAATCATGCGCTTGGCTTGCTGCTGCGGTGGGAATTCAAGCTTGCCGAACTCGAGGAGTTCCGACACCACTTTATCCATCACCTTGCGACCTTCTTCGATGTGCGCGAGTTCGCGACCGCGGAAGATCACCGACACCTGCACCTTGTCCTTGTGCTGCAGGAACCCAACGGCCTGCTTCACCTTGAACTCGATATCGTGATCGCCCGTTTTGGGGCGGAGGCGAATTTCCTTGGTTTTGACCTGGTGAGTCGGCTGCTGCGCCTTTTTCTTCTTCTCGTACTTGTACTTGCCGAAGTCCATGATGCGGCAGACTGGGGGGCGCTCGTTCGGCGCAACTTCCACCAGATCCAGATCGCTCTCTCGTGCTTTCGAGAGGGCCTGGTCTACCGGCATGATTCCCAGCTGGGCTCCATCGTCACCAATCACACGAACAGGCGAAATGCGTATCTGCTCGTTCACTCGCGTCGTAATCCGGTCGATCGCTTCAACCCTTTCCTGCAAACGTGGGAAAGCCCAATTGCCCCTCGATGGCTCCACAATCGCCACCAAGACCAGTAGGCAGACTCTCCCCCAGTATTTCAATAGCCCTATAGTCTACTACGTAAGTCCTGCTGCGGGCAACAGATAACCGCGACGTTTTTACCCGCGGCTATCCGATTTTGCCCCAAAAAGTGCGTTTCACCCCGGTTGGGGACGAAAACTATTCTTTCTCGAACGCAGCGTCGAACGCGCGGCCACTAGCGGCGAAGTCCTTCGTTTTCACGAAAGTGGCTGCTTCGCGAGCACCAAATTCGCGTTCCATGCCGCTATCTTCCCATTCCACCGACAGCGGGCCGGTGTAGCCGACCCGGTTCAGCTCGCGAATGATCTCTTCGAAATTCACCGTTCCGCGACCTGGGCTACGGAAGTCCCAGCCTCGGCGGTAGTCGCCAAAGTTGATGTGGCTGGCCAAAATGCCGCTGCGGCCGTTCAGCGTGACAATCGCATCCTTCATGTGAACGTGATAGATCCGGTCGGGAAACGCGCGGATGAACTCGACCGAATCGACCCCCTGCCAGTGCAAGTGGCTTGGATCGAAGTTGAAGCCGAACTCAGGTCGATGGTCGAGCGCTTCGAGAGCCCGCTGGGCGGTGTAGATGTCAAACGCGATCTCGGTCGGGTGCACTTCGAGGGCGAAGCGAACGCCGCATTCGGCGAACACGTCGAGGATCGGATTGAAGCGGTCGGCGAACAGCTTAAAGCCGTCGTCGATCATCTTGCCGGGAACGGGCGGGAACGAATACAGCAGGTGCCAAATGCTGCTACCAGTGAAACCGTTCACCACCGACACGCCGAACTTCTTGGCCGCGCGGGCTGTGTTTTTCAGCTCTTCAGCAGCTCTTTCGTTCACACCCGCTGGCTTGCCATCGCCCCACACATGGGGCGGCAGAATCGCCTTGTGACGCTCGTCGATAATGTCGCAAACCGCTTGCCCCACCAGGTGAGCACTGATCGCGTGGCACTGCAGATCCAAGCTGTCGAGCAGCTCGCGCTTGCGGGCGCAGTAGCCATCGTCCGACAAAGCCTTGTCGACTTCGAAGTGATCGCCCCAGCAGGCGAGTTCGATACCGTCGTAGCCAAAATCCTTGGTTTTGCGAGCCATTTGCTCGATCGGAAGGTCGGCCCATTGTCCGGTGAAGAGGGTAACCGGTCGTGCCATAGCGCGAAAACTCCTGAGGAACGTATGGAAAGGTGTGCAGTAAGCGTTGGTGACGATTCAGTCGACGAGTGGCACGCAGGCAACCGCTAAAGCCGCCCCTGCGGACGCCAACTTTGCCACTAATCGAGCCCGCCATTTTTGCGTAGCCACGCGCCAGGTGCAACTGGTTGCAGAGGGCAATTGCGAGGCTCAACCGAGACGGCGAAACGAGCCGCCGTTAAGGTCGCTTCCTGCTGACTAGCCGAGTCCCAAGAGCTGTAGGCCGTAGGGAGAGAGAAGCAATGCAGTAACGGCGATGTTTAGTATCGCGGTGATCCAAAAGAGGATCAAAAACGGAACCTTGATCGACTTATGGCGGAGCCAACGCTGGGCCAAGAGTGCGCCGGGCCAACCACCCAAGAGCGCAAGGAGATGCAGTGTGTTCTCAGGCACGCGCCGCCCGCCGCGCTGAGCCGCCGATTTGTCGATCGCATAGACAACCAACGTGATCAGGCTCATCACCACACCAACAGCTGCCACTATCAGCAGCAAATTCAAAGGCACGCGAAGTTTCCCAACTGAATCAAAACAGAGTTGCCAACGTCTTCACCAGAGCAACGAGATTCTGCGATATCGCTCGATGGGCGCCATTCGAAGAAAATAGTCTTCTTGAATAGTGTTCCCAGAAGCGACATTCACAACTACGTGCTCGTACCACCACTGGCCAGTGTCGAGGTCGGTGTGTCGCTGATTGTACTCGATCGAGCCCCAATGGCCGGGGATGATTCCGATGACGTGGTGTGCGGTAGTGGCGCCGCCACCCTTCCGAAAGAAGAGTTGCTTGGGAGCGCCGGTTTGATAGCGATAGTGAAGTTGCACGCTATCGGCGAGCCAGTGAACCTCCAAATTTCCCCCGCTCCAGTGACTTGGTTCGCGTGGTAGCGCCGTCACCGATTGCTTGGGATTTGAAAAGGAATCCGCATCACTGAAATCAATGCGTTGCAGCAATAGGTCGGAAACACTTTCGCCAGTGAAAATCGGCAGCTCTTTGGGCAAGCGATTTCTCAGCGCGGCGAGTCGTCCACCACGGGCTTGTTTTGTCCACCGTGCGTGAATGACTTGAATAACGATCATGGGCGATGAGTGCTGGCTATAACGGCTCAAGGTCAATCAGTGTTGCTGAGGAAACTTCTCGCCCCAGTTTAAGTTAGGAACCCAAGCGAGAAACGCGGCCAAGTCGGCATCCGATTGAAAGTACCACTCATTGAACCCAAAATCATAGTCGGTTTTTACAAACCAAGATGTCGTCCATCGCCCCTGGTGCGTATGAGCAACATGGTTGAGGCAGGTGGGATACTCCAAGTATTTTTGGTTGCAATCGCCATCGGCGGGGCCAAACTGCTGCCAGCACCATTAGCTAATGCACGACAAGAATAAGCGTGCTTTGCTCGTAGCCTAAAAGTCTTTTTAAAGACACGTTAATGGTCGGCTTTCCAATCAGGTTCTAGCAATCAAGGCTGATTGACATATTCGTGATCAAGTCGCTGCACAAACTCTCGGACGAGTTCGTCGTAACGAGCACGGTTCTCGTAGGTGGGCTGAAACTCCGACTGAAGCACTTTAAGCTCCTTGAGCAGTGCCTCCGAATCTCCTTTTTCGAGCTCAGCGATGGAGGCGTCGATCAGGTTCTTTGATGCGCCACCATACCATGCGTTCGCATCAAAATGCGCAAGCGATCCTACAACCACCGCGACAATGATACTCGACGAAATCGCGGCGATCCCAAGCGCGATGCGCAGGTGACGATAGGGATAGAATTCCGAGATCAGCCAGGCGATGGGCAATCCGATCACAACGAGCCACGGCAGAATCGCATTTCCACTGCACCACCTCTGTAGCGAGCTTAGTTAGAAGGCACCAACTTGGTAGCTACAGCCTAGCAGATTGTCGAGGCTACTTACCAACTTCGCTGGCGTGGGTGTGGAGGTGATCGTGGCTGTGCGAGTGAGAATCTTCGTCCGGAGCGGCGCGAGTGCGGGAGAGTTGGGCTTTTTCCCAGGAAAAACAGGCCGATTCGGCCGATTGCCAGTCGCCCGACTTAGCGAGTGCGATCAGGCGTGTGAACTCGTCGCGCTCCGTTTCGCTCATCGCACCTTCATCGAAACGTTTCACGACAGCACGCTCGACCCCTAAGAGCCAAGTTTCGTTTTGGGCCGAACAGGCAGTGCGAAGCGAGGCGACGAGATGCAAATTATTGTGCTCCACCACAGGCTGACGCGAGCAGCCAATCAGTAGGAAGCCTGCGCAACTGGCAAGTAGCAATAGGACGCTAAAGGTGTACTGAGTCGCTTGTGATCGTGGCATCTTAATACTCTTTCACCACGTCGCCTTTATTGCGACTAGCCAGCGCTGCCCAGGTGGGCTGATGGATCATTTGCGACACAAATCGGACACTACCATCTCCCAATAAGACATTTGCGCCGCCGGGATGCTCGGAATACATCTGGCAAACGTGACACAGCGGGCTGTTGGGGGGATGAATCGGCGCAAAGCCGGTGTCGGGATCAATCTCGGCCGCTGCCGGTCCCGCATGGACGCATACGAGCGTGGCCGCGCCGTCGCACTCGGTGATGGGGAACTTCTGGGGGTTGTTAGCGCAGACTGCAGCATCGGGGACGACACCGACCCACGTCTTGCTCGAAAGCACACTGCTGTGCTCGCCAATAAAAACGGTCTGCGAGAGGCCATCGGTGATGTCACCAAATCGCGTGCTGCTGTTGCGAAAGATTGGCCCATCGGAAACCGTGCTGTGATCGGCAAGCGTGTAGCCCCACGCTTCATCCTGGCCGGTGTTGGCGACGTAGTTCGAGCGGCTGAACGTGGCGAGTGTAGAGCCCGATCCGTTGACCACGGCAAAGGCTGGTGTGGTGTTGCCACTGGCCGACGGGCAGAGGAAGACTTGCACCTTGGTGGCAGCAGCGGCGGCGTTCGAAGGATCGCTGGCGGGGAGCGAGGTGTTGAACTTGGCGTGCAGGGTTTGCAGTTCGAGGTAGGGGAGGAGAAGCATTCCCCAGGCATAGCCGGGGGGAGCGTCGTAGGTGGAAGTGCGCGACGGATGAGCGGTGTCGACGACGTAGGCGGAAGGAAAACAGCCGAGGGAGTCGTGGTAGTTGTGCAGGGCGAGTCCCTGCTGCTTCAACTGATTGGTGCAGCTCATGCGCCGGGCTGCTTCTCGAGCGGCCTGAACCGCTGGGAGCAGCAGCGCGACGAGCACGCCGATGATAGCGATCACCACCAGCAGTTCAACCAGCGTGAACCCCCGTCGCTGTGGCCTGGATAAATTCAGCTTTAGTGCGACGAATTGTCGCTTCGGCACCCTTGCTTGCATCGCAGCCTCGTGAATTTTGAATAATCGACTTGAATTATTTTGATTGACCAAAAACATCTTTTGATTATTCAAAACACTTGTCAACTATTAGTCAAGAGGCCGCAATTCACTTGCAAAAGGGTCGCGCCCCAGGGGCTGGCCCATCGTCAACCTTTTGAGGAGAGGCTTGTCCCCCGCAGGGTGATGACGGCACAAACATTTATGCTATAGGGACTTACAGAGAATCGACGAGCATCCTGAATGGCCTGCGGAGCAGGGCTGGCTCGATCCCGAATCGGGCGATGGCAGGCTGGGTGGAATTCGTGGGCGATTTTTTGCGATTTACTTTCCGCTGCAACGGGGCAATGAACTGTCGCCCCGCCTCGGTGAATGCTGCTAGCTGCTGCCAGCCTTCAAATCCGGCTTATGACGGTTTTGCCGTTGTTAGGGGATACTGGGCTCGATAAAGTGCCCGCCATCGGTCGATCTATACAGCAGAGTGAGTGCATGCGCGCCGTGACGACTTTGAACGTCGTGCAGCTGAGCATTTCGCCACGAAGGAGATTAGAAACATGCGTTCGTGGCGATTGTTTGTCGCACTGGCAGCTGTCGTGGGGCTCGCATACATGGCGGTCCTGACTGGCTGCAGTCCCGCTGCGAAACTTGTAGGAACGTGGGAAGTTGATATTCCTGCCGCCCAGGAAAAGCTTAAAGGCGATCCACTCGCGCTGGTTGCCGGGCCGATTCTGAGCGGTTTGAAGTTGAACCTCACCTTCCAAGGGGATGGCAACTGCACGGTCGATGGCACCTTCTTGGGGCAATCCAAGACCGTGAAAGGATCGTGGCGGTTCGTCAAAGAAGAAGGGACAACGCTTCTTCTGATGGTCAAACTCGAAAATGAAGCGAGCGAACGCGAGATGAAAGTCGTGTTCGTCGACAACGATCATATCGAGGCGATTCCGCCCACTGGCATCAGCCCCGTGGGCCCCGCTTTGACGTTCCCGTTCGTACGCAAAAAACCCTAACGCCACACTTGTTTCTTCGCGGAACCAAGTGGGGAGTTAACGATCAGCTATAACACAGAGGTGCCAGGGAGTTGGCATCCACGTATCTCGCAGGGAGGCTATGGCCATGAAACGGATTTTTGCACTACTGCTTTTGACCCTTTCGATCTCGTACACCGGTTGCGGTTCGAGCGGTCCTGCTCCTGTCGAAAAGCTTCCCGGTCGCTGGTATGGCCGCATGGTGGTCGACACCGAAGCGGTCGCTGGCAAGCTGAAGCCCGACCAGATTGCTCAACTCGAATCGATGGAAATGGGCTTCGAGTTCGCCGCCGATGGGGCGATGGTCCTCACCGCTTTTCAAGGGGATCAGCCCCAAGACAGCCTCGGCACCTGGGAACTCGTCAGCCAGGACGCCAACCTGCTGAAGATTCGGTCGCATGAGAAGGGTGGCGAGCCGAAGGACATCAACATCGAATTCGATGGGGACGACACCTTCTACATGCCACTGAAGACCGAAGTTGCCGACATCGGTGCCATGCGCTTCGAGCGCGTTCGCTAGGCACTTGCCGAGCAGTTGCTCTGCCAACGATCCATTCCAAGGGCTGAGGTTCGCGCTTCAGCCCTTTTTGCTGCGCGGTGGCCAGCTGCGAGACGGGTCGCGCAATGGAGCTGAAATAAACTTGCATACAGATTTCAGCTTGGCCATAATCCTCGACAGCAGCGGCCCCCCGGTGGTGAGGTATTCCAAAAACAGATTCCTGTTTGAGCCTCACATCAGCCACAACTTCTGTTCGGCGCACGTTTTTCCATGCACCTAGCCGAACATAGTGCGCGGTGGTCGCTATGCGACTGGAACCGTTCGCGATGCTGTTTGTCGAATCTCACTGCAAAGCTGCTTTCTCAGCCCCTCTTCTGCTCGTACTTTTCTCAGCCATTGCGCTGCTCGGCTGTGGTGCGTCAGCACCCCCCATGACAGTCGACCACTCTGCACCTCTGGGCAAGATCTACGACGCCTACCTCGAAGCGACAACCAAACTTGGCCATCCTCCACGCAATCTGGAGGAACTCAAACCGCACCTGGCTCTGGCGGGAGATGTCGACACGCTTTTGATTTCGCCCCGCGATCAGCAGCCGTACGTGATTCTTTGGAACGTGAATCCGTTTGCCGAAGGCTTCGACCTGCCACCACCTCTGATTGCCTATGAAGCGCAAGGAGCGGGGGGCGAACGCTATGCCATCAACTTGATGGGCTATGCCATCCTGAGCGACCAGCAACTCGCCGAATATGGACTTCCCAAGTAATCCCGCAGCACCAGCACACCTCCACCGAGCGAACCGCGATCTGAGTAGTCGGCTGAAGCCCAAAGCCAGGCCCATCGATTCGGAAGCCAGGAAGTTTTTTATGACGATCCGCTCTGCACGCCCGAATAATGGCTTCACTATCGTCGAACTGCTGGTGGTGATTGCCATCATCGCAGTGCTCGTCGCGTTGCTGCTGCCTGCGGTTCAGTCGGTTCGCGAATCAGCCCGCATCGCGCAGTGTGCCAACCATCTCAAACAGATGGGGCATGCCGCTCAGTTGCATCACACGCAGTGGGAACTCCTCCCTAGTGGCGGTGCCCACTGGACCTACAAACGCACCAAGGCCTCCAACGGTGCGCCACTCCGCAGCTTCAAGCAAAACTGGGGCTGGGCCTATCAAATTCTTCCCTTCCTAGAGCAACAAGCGGCCTACGAAAACACCGACGATGCCAAAGCTGCTGCTGCCATCATACCGGTCTACTTCTGCCCCAGCCGTCGACGACCCGTTGCCCTGCCGGGCATCACCAACGGCCTGGCCGATCGCACACTGCGGGGCGCTCTCGACTACGCAGGCAACGGTGGATATAGCTCCACGCTGTTCCCCGCGCTCAACAACGAGAACGGGGTCGATGGGGTGATCCAGCCCATTAAAACCACGAAGCGAATTAATCTCTCCGACATCAAGGATGGTGCCGGTTCGACGATCTTGCTAGGCGAGCGACAATACAATCGCTACTTTGCAGCCGATCCTTTACAAGCCGCTGACGAGAACAACGGCTACATCGACGGCTGGGACTGGGACACCATCCGCTGGAGCAACTCGATTCCGGCACGTGATCGCCGCGATACCACCACCTACTCCCATCGCTTTGGTGGCCCCCATTCGGGGATTGCGCAGTTTGTGTTTGTCGATGGTTCTGTCAGAAAACTGAGCTACAGAATCGACCCGAGCACCTTTCGTGCTCTCTGCAACCGAGCAGCAGGAAGCTCGCCCGATCCAGCGGCTCTGTAAGCACAAGCCCCGGGGCTGTCTTCACAAAGCTGGTGGTCCAATTGCGGACCGATGATCGCGAACGCCGAAGGCTCGCGACGCCGGTTTTGCTACGCCGATTTCGCGAAATCCGTGGCGACGCGGAAATTTCTGGTTTCTTTGCACACATCCGCATCCAGCCTAACCCCTTCGCCAATCAACGCTTGTAACGCCACCCCAAATTACAAAGCGGTGCGCGACGTTTCTGCAGCTCTCCTGCCCCTTGAAGCGCTGCCGCAAACGATGGTAAATTCGCTGGATTTTACACCGAAGGCTGGGCCCGCCCAGGGAGTTCCGCGCGCATAAATTGCGCTCAAATTCTCTTCCGGCAGACCCTGTTCCAGCCTCGCTACAAAATCGTGCGTCCTGGGTTTTGTCTGTCTTGATCCACTGATGACTCGCCCCTGCTGAGCCTCAGTCGATCGATTCCCGCCGTCAGAAAGGTTGCTAGAAGCTGTGCCTCGCCGAAACGACATCAAAAAGATTCTGCTGATTGGTTCCGGCCCCATCGTCATTGGTCAGGCCTGCGAGTTCGATTATTCGGGCACGCAAGCTTGCAAGGCACTGCGCGAAGAGGGCTATGTAGTAGTCCTCGTCAACAGCAACCCCGCCACGATCATGACCGATCCCGAGATGGCCGATCGCACCTACATCGAGCCCCTCACCTGGGAAGTGGTGTCGAAGGTCATCGAGAAAGAACGTCCCGATGCCATCCTCCCGACACTCGGTGGACAAACCGGCCTGAACCTCGCCATGGATCTTGCCAAGCATGGCGTGCTCGAGAAGTACGGCGTCGAGATGATCGGTGCCAATGCCAAGGTGATCGCCAAGGCTGAAGAGCGCGAGCAGTTCAAGCAGGCGATGGAAAAGATCGGCCTGGAATGCTGCCGCGGCGAAACGATTAAGACTGTCGAGGATGCGCGCCGCGTGCTGCAGATGGTGGGCCTCCCTTGCGTTGTGCGCCCCAGCTTCACGCTCGGCGGCAGCGGTTCGGCCATCGCCTACAACCAGGGCGAGTTCGACATGCTCGTCCGTCGTGGTCTCGATCAATCTCCCGTACGCGAAGTCCTGATCGAAGAATCGATCATCGGCTGGAAAGAGTACGAGATGGAGGTGATGCGCGACATGGACGACAATGTCGTGATCATCTGCTCGATCGAAAACTTCGATCCGATGGGTGTGCACACCGGCGACTCGATCACCGTCGCCCCTGCACAAACACTCAGCGACAAAGAATATCAGCGGATGCGCGATGCCAGCCTCGCGGTGATTCGCGAAATCGGCGTCGAAACAGGTGGCTCGAACATCCAGTTCGCCATCCATCCGCAAACCGGCCGGATGATCGTTATCGAGATGAACCCGCGCGTCAGCCGTAGTAGCGCGCTGGCGAGCAAAGCGACCGGCTTCCCGATTGCGAAGATCGCCGCGAAGCTCGCAGTGGGCTATCGCCTGCACGAACTCTCGAACGACATCACCCGCAAGACCAAAGCCTGCTTCGAACCGACGATCGACTATGTCGTCACCAAAATCCCACGTTTTGCGTTCGAGAAGTTCCCCGAAGCCGATCCTACGCTGATGACGCAAATGAAGAGCGTCGGCGAAACGATGGCGATCGGCCGCACGTTCAAAGAGTCGTTCCAAAAGGCGCTCCGCGGGCTCGAAGTCGGCGCTTTCGGCTTTGGCTGCGACAGCAAGGACAAATGGGGTACGACCGAACAACCGAGCGAAGACGATATTCGCGCCAAGCTGTCGGTTCCGAACGCCGAGCGCGTTTGGCACCTGCGCTACGCCCTTAAGAGTGGCATGAGCGTCGAGACGATCCACGATCTCACAAAAATCGATCGCTGGTTCCTCGATCACCTCGAGCAGCTCGTCCAAACCGAAGAGGAGCTCCGTCGCATCGGCGACTTGAACCTTGTCGACACTGCCACCTTCCGTAAAGCCAAACAGCAAGGATTTTCGGATCGTCAGCTCGCCACACTGTGGGATTCCAACGAGATCGATGTGCGTGCAGCGCGTAAAGCACGCGGCATCATCCCCACCTACAAGTCGGTCGACACCTGCGCCGCTGAGTTCGAGGCCTACACTCCTTACTACTACAGCACCTACGAAGACGAAGACGAAGTTCCCCCGAAACAGCCCGGCAAACAGCGGATCATGATCCTCGGCGGCGGTCCCAACCGCATCGGCCAAGGGATCGAGTTCGACTACTGCTGCTGTCACGCCAGTTTCGCACTGCGTGAGATGGGGATCGAGTCGATCATGGTCAACAGCAACCCTGAGACCGTCAGCACCGACTACGACACCAGTGACCTGCTCTTCTTCGAGCCTCTCACGAACGAAGATGTGCTGAACATCTACGACGCCGTTCAGCCCGACGGTGTGATTGTGCAGTTCGGTGGTCAAACGCCACTCAACCTGGCCCGCGCTCTTTCCAACGCTGGCGTACCCGTGATCGGCACCAGTGTCGACGCCATCGAAGCGAGCGAAGATCGCGAACAATTCGCCCAGATGCTTTCGCGACTCGGCCTGAAGCAACCGGCTAACGGCATTGCTCGCAACATGAGTCAGGCCCGTACCGAAGGTGCCAAGGTCGGCTTTCCCTCGCTCGTCCGCCCCAGCTTTGTGCTCGGTGGTCGCGCCATGGAAATTTGCTACGACCAAGCGCAGTTCGAGCGTTTTGTGGCCGAAGCATTTGTCGTCGCTCAAGGTCAGCCGGTCCTCATCGATCGCTTCCTCGAAGACGCGACCGAAGTCGACGTCGACTGCATCAGCGACGGCGAGAACGTCGTGATTGCTGGGATCATGGAACACATCGAAGAAGCTGGCGTTCACTCGGGGGACTCGGCCTGCGCGATTCCTCCCTACAGCTTGCCCGGCCCAGTGATCCAAGAGATTCGCGAAGCGACGCACGCGATGGCTCGCCACCTCAAAGTGGTGGGGCTGATGAACGTGCAATTCGCTGTGAAGAAGGAAGAAGGACGTCCCGTCATCTACATCCTGGAAGTGAATCCTCGCGCCAGCCGCACCGTTCCGTTTGTCGCCAAAGCGACCGGACTTTCGGTCGCCAAGATCGCCGCCAAGGTGATGGCCGGGATGAAACTGCCAGAACTCGGAGTGACTCGCGAACCGATTCCTTCGCACGTTTCGGTCAAAGAAAGTGTCTTCCCGTTCCGCAAGTTCGTAGGTGTCGACATCGTTCTCGGTCCCGAAATGCGCAGCACCGGCGAAGTGATGGGGGTGAGCGAACGCTTCTCCATCGCCTTTGCCAAAGGTCAGCTGGCAGCAGGAACGGTGCTCCCCACCAGTGGCAAGATTTTTGTGAGTGTCTCGGCCCGTCATAAGGAATCGGTTGTCGATTTGGCACGTCGACTCCATAAGCTCGGTCACGAGCTCGTCGCCACTGAAGGGACCGCGCGGCGCTTAGCCGAAGCGGGCATCCCGGTCGAAGCAGTGAAGAAGATCGCCGAAGGTCGTCCGAACTTGCTCGACTACCTCAACGACGGCGTGATTCAGCTCGTCCTCAATACACCGAGTGGCAAGGGAGCACGCACCGACGAAGGTCGTATCCGCGCTGCTGCTGTGCAACTCGGTGTCCCTTGCATCACGACGATTCAAGCCGCCGAAGCAGCGGTGAAAGCGATGGAAGCGCTTCGCGAAGAAGAGATCACGGTGCAATCGCTGCAGGATCGATTCCCCGACATCAAGCCAATCGACTTCCGCAAACGAGCCGAGATGGTTTAGAGCGTTCGCTGCTGGCCGTCAATCAACTCCCTCACCCGCTCCTATTTCCGAGCGGGGAAGGGGTGCGCGTGGTCGGCTTCGATGTGGCGTTGCCGATGATATCGCCATCGGCATTCATCTGCGAAGTGAGCCACGACAGACCCTCGAGGTTATCAAGCAGCCGCGCTTCGGCGTCGTCTTGCGTGTGACCGATAATGCCAATCGGTCCGGAATAGCCGCTCTTGACGATGGTTTGCAGCACGTCGAGATCGAGTGACCCTTGACCGAGTGGCAAGATTTTCTGACCCTGTCGTTCGCCGTCGGGGACCATCCCGTTGAGATTCAGGCAGAGAAGTTTGGGCTTCATCTGCTCGAGTAGTTTGGGGAAACGGGCCAAGTGATCGTGCCCGTGATGCAGGTTGTAAACGATGCCGACGTTCTCCATTGCGAGTGCCTCGATCACCGCCAGTTGATTCTCGGGTTCACCAAACCATCCACCATGGTTGTAGAGCCCCACCTTAAGCCCCAGCATCTTTGCGCGCTCAGCGATCACACGAATACGGGCTGCTTCCTCTTGCACGCGAGTCGCTTGCTCGGCATCGGTAGTGGTTTTACCTCCGGAGCCCATCACCCATAATTGCGGGTGAATCTTGTGCTTCTCGATCACTCGCAAGATCGACTCCGCTTCCGGATTCATCGTCGTGGGAAACCACCAGGCGAACAGTTCGACTTTCTCGCGCTGGAGCGCTTCAATCTCGGCATCAAACGTCGGCACATGTTCGGCGCGATAGTCGTAAGCAAACTTGGTGAACCCGAGTTTGCGGAGCATCGCCGCGCGATCTTCGGGAGATCGCTTCGACTTATCAAAGGGTACGATGCACCAGGCCACCAAGTTTTCGCGGCCTAGAACTGCAGGTACATCGGCAGGCTCCTCGGCATGCACAATCGCTGAAAGTGGTAGCCCAGATAAGGCGACCAGCAGCGCGAGCAGCAATTTTGGGAGCATCGATTTCATGGTTCTTCTCACAAGAGTATCCGCTGCAGCCGCATCGAGCGTTTCGAGCAGCATAGCGGCGAAAACCTCACACTTGAAGCCTTACCCGCCGGTAATGAGAATGAGAAACCTGTTATCACCGAGTTCCACTACTGGCGGACCCAAGAAAGCGTAGATCAACGTTGTCGAGCTCCGGACCGAGCGAAGTTTGTGCGATGTGCGGCGGCGGCATGCTCGCGCTCTTGGCCCAGCGGGAGGCTTGGAGCTATGTCGTTTGCCGCCAGTGCGGACATGGTCAGCTCAGCCCCATTCCTTCCGCTGATGAGCTTCGCGAGTTTTACGAAGCATCGTATTTTGAAGCGAGCAGCAGTGGGGGCTATGCCAACTATGTTGCCGACGAACCGCTTCATCGACTCAACAGTGGCGGTCGGCTGAAGCGACTTGCTCGTGCGGGGGTCAGTGGTGGCAAGTTGCTCGACATCGGCTGTGCAGCTGGCTTCTTTTTAGACGAAGCCAGGAAGGCCGGTTTTAGCGTTGTGGGGCAAGATGTCTCGCGCTGGGCACGTCACTTTGCGCGTGACACGTTAGGTCTCGAAGTGGTCAGCAGCGTCGATGAGATACTGCCAGCGCAGCGGGCTAGTTTTCGCTGCGTCACGCTTTTTCAACTGCTGGAGCACGATCCCGATCCACGTGCGCTGCTCCATAAAGTGCACGCGCTGCTTCAGCCGGGAGGAGTGCTTGTTGTGGAAACGTGGCGCCGCGATTCGCTGATCGCGCGGCTGTTTGGCCGGTACTGGCAGCAACTCTCGCCACCGAGCGTGATCCATCTCTTCTCGCAAAAAAGCGCCCTGGCGCTGGCTGCTGAAACAGGTTTCACCGACATAAAACTGCAGTCGTCGAGCAAAACGGTCTCTGCGCCGTTTGTGGGGAACTTACTCGCGAAAAAACATCCGTTTCTTTTTACCCCCTTGGCATGGCTCACATCGCGTTGGCCAATGAAGTACGTCTCCGCACCGTATGCCTTGGGAGACTTGGTGACGATGACTGCTCGCAAACTCCCGTAGCGAAGAGGAGCACCTCGATGATCAACCGTTCGTGGAAAAGCTTTTCGCTGCGCGCGCTACTCGTGCTGATGACGCTGTTTGCCATTGTGTGTGGCTATATCACCAACGACTGGCGCGAGGCGAGGCGTCAGTGGCAGGCCGAGCAGCAGGCGATCGATTTGCTACAGCGGCGCGGGTTGGTGCTGCAATCCGAGCCGAGTCCTCGCTGGTGGAGTGGCTTGCTGCGAAGTCGCGAGCAGCAGCAAATCTTCTCGCGCGTGGTGATGGTCGGGTCGCACAACAACCGGCTGCGTTATGAACCCACTGATGCGGCAGCCTACGCGAGCCTCACGCAACTTCAACAGCTTGATTTGTCGACGACCTCAGCCGACGATTCGCTACTGCAAGTGCTGCCGCAACTACGACAGCTCGAAACGCTCGACTTATCAGGCACGCTTGTCACCGGCCATGATTGCCCCAGTCTCGCGGGTCTCACTCAACTTCGTGAACTCAATCTCGCAAACACGCGTTTCCAACCCGCCGCATGGCGCGTGATCAATGGCCTACCGAAGCTCGAGAAGCTGAACCTCGGCTCTACACAAGTCGACGATGCGTGGGTGATTGAACTTTGCCAGCGCCAGCCCCATCTGCAACTGTTGGGGCTCTCGAAGACTAAAGTTACCGATCAATCGATGTCGGCCATCGCTTCACTCAGGTTGCTCGAAACGCTCTATCTCGAGCAGGTTTCGATTACGAATCAAGGAGTTCAGCAGCTGGCCAAATCGCGATCGCTACGCTGCATCGATATCGGGCACAATGCAATTGACGACGGTTGCATTGCAGCGCTGATCGCTATGCCGAGCATGAAGGCGATCAGCATTCACCGCTGCAAGTTCACTGCTGAAGGGAAAGCGAAGGTACATCAAGCGATACCACCACCGCAGCCTTGAAGCGTAGTCAATTGCGGCTACCGCGCGATATGCAGGAAGAAGAGAAAGTACTGCGGGGTCCAGAGCACCAAGGCAGCAAGACCCAAGTAGAGCGCTACAGGTCCTTCGTAGAGATATTCCGCCATTCGCAGCGTGGCGATGAACAGGACCAGTAGAAACAGATGCGAGGCACTTTTTCGCAGCCCGCCACTTCGAATCGGCAAGCATTCTCCCGCGAGATGCGAAAACCAGGGCCCCACGACGAAGAGGAGCAGCAGATAGTGCATCATCGCTTCGATCCCCATCCCGCGATAGACACCGAGCAGCACCGCCACCATCGCCGTGACAACGAGCAGACCTTGCAGTGAAAACTGCGCGAGAGGTCGTGCTCGATCGGAGCTCGGTGGGGTCAACTTGGGATCGGGATGCGGCATCGGAGCGAAGCCTTTGCCAATTAAACAATGCGGAGGCAAGCTCAGCGTTTGTGGAGCTTAGTGCAGCTGCATATCAGGCTTGATGTGCGGGTTCTTTTTGCCGGGCACGAAGCCGTAGATGAAACAGGCAAGCATGATGAGCCAGAATGTCATGCATTCAGGACGACGAAGATCGTGGAAGTTCAGCAAGTGAGGAACATGGGGTGGCAATGCTACCTTCCCTTCTTCCGCTGCAGCTTCGGCTTTGTCTTCCGCCTCTTCTTTCATTTCTTCAGCGTCGCCATGGTCATGGTCGGTATCGTGCGAGGCTTCGTCGTGCTCTTCAGGTTCGAGATGGAAAATCCAATCCTTCTCGAGCCAGCCTTCGTAGCTCTTGACGGTTTCGCGACGCGAAGCTTCCAAGTTCTCGAACGAAGTGACGCTACTGCCGAGTAGCTTGGCGAAGTACGGCTGTTGCTGGAAACTCCAGTCGCTATTAAAGCCCCAGTCGACCAGCAGCTTGAGACCGATAACGACCACCAGTAGGTAGGCGGAAAGTTCGAAGCGTGGAAAACGATCGAGGAGCTTAATGAAGATCGCCGCTGCAAAACGCATCAACACCACGCCGATGATGCCACCGGTGATGACAACCCACAGCTTCTCTTGGCGGCTGCCAGCGAGCGCCATGGCGGCGAGGATCGAGTCGACAGCAAAGGCGACGTCGGTTAGTTCAATGACCGCCACCGTCCCCCAGAAACCGGCGTACTTGGTTTGACGCTTCGCTGGTTCAAGATCGCCGGTCAGGGCCTCCACAGCCGACTCAGGAATCGGAAGACGCTCGCGAATTTCGTCAGTCTCTTCTGCAGAGGTCAGCGGTTTGCCAGTTCCCGCTTGCACGAGTTCGGGCTCACCGGTTTTTCCGATGATGATATCTTCTTCGTGATCTTCCTTGGCTTCAAAGAAGAGATGTTTCACGGCGATGTAGACGAGATAAGCGCCACCGATGAACTTGACGATCGTCCATTGCAGCAGCAGGCTGGCGGTGCAAATCGCAATGACGCGAAAGACAAACGCGCCAATCAGGCCATACGACAAGGCTTTGGGCCGCTGTTCCGGTGGAAGTCGCTTGGCGAGCAGGCCGAGCACCAGCGCGTTGTCGATTGAGAGGACCCCTTCGAGCAGCACAAGCAGGGCAATGATTGCGAGATCAGCCCCCTCGGCTTTCTGGCCAAAGATCTCGAAGTCGGCCAGGGGAAGGCCACTCAATAGTTCAATCACAACGTATCTCCGAAACGTGAAATCGCCAGCCGACGCCCCGCAGACTAGCGGCGAATCGTCGGTTTAATAATTTCAGCAAGTTGTCCGTACCACGAATGCTCTATTGTGCCGCGAAGGGGTTATGGGTCATAGCCCAGGTTGGGCGAGAGCCAGCGCTCGACTTCTTTCACAGGGAGGTGCTTACGACGAGCGTAGTCTTCCACCTGATCGCGGGTGATGCGGTCGAGGGCAAAGTAGCGTGCGTCGGGGTGGCCGAAATAGAGGCCGCAAACGCTTGCTGCGGGCCACATGGCAAAACTCTCGGTGAGGCTCATGCCGATCGATTTCTCGACCCCCAGCAGGTCGAACAAGGTTCGTTTCTCGGTATGGTCGGGCTGCGACGGATAGCCTGGGGCCGGGCGGATGCCGCGGTATTCCTCGGCTATCAGTTGCTCGCTGGTGAGCTGTTCCCCTGCGCCATAACGCCACTCGCGACGGGCTTGCTGATGCAACTGTTCAGCAAAAGCTTCGGCCAGACGGTCGGCGAGCGCTTTCACCATGATCGAGTTATAGTCGTCGAATTTCTTGTCGAACTCTTTGGCTAGCTCGTCGCAGCCGACACCGGCAGTGACGGCGAACGCGCCGAGATAGTCCTTCCGTCCCGAAGCGACCGGCGCGACAAAATCGGCCAGCGCTTTGAAGTCGTTCTGGCCCTGACGTTCCCACTGCTGACGGAGCGTGTAGAAGCGGCAAAGTTCCGCCGTGCGGGTGTCGTCGGTGTAGAGGATGATGTCGTCGCCATCGCTGTTGGCGGGCCAAAAGCCATACACGGCTTTCGCCTTCAGCAGGTTGAACTGAATGATCTTGTCGAGCAACTGTTCGGCGTCTTGATAGAGCTCTTTCGCTTGCGGGCCAACTTTTGGATCGTCGAAAATCTTGGGGAACTTCCCCTTGAGTTCCCAGGTGCTAAAGAACGGCGACCAGTCGATGTAGCCCCGTAGCAATTCGAGCGATTGTGCCTCGATCACGCGGGTCCCGAGGAAGGTCGGCTCGTCGATCTGCACGGTGCTCCAGTCGGTGACGAATTTGCGCGATTGTGCTTCCTTAAACGGAACCAGCTTCTGCTGGCGCGCTTGATAGGAAGTTGCCAAATCGAGCTGCAGCTTTTTGTTATCGGCGACCATTTGAGCGCGAAGATTTTCGCTCAGCAGCTTGTCGACAACACCAACGCAGCGCGAGGCATCGAGCACATGCACAACTGGTTCGGCATACGACGGCGCGATCTTCACAGCAGTGTGTTTTGCCGAAGTGGTTGCACCACCAATCAAGAGTGGAATCTTGATGTTCTGTCGCGACATCTCTTTAGCGACGTGCACCATCTCATCGAGGCTCGGTGTAATGAGTCCCGAAAGGCCGATGATGTCGCACTTCTTTTCGACAGCGGTTTGCAGGATCTTTTCGCACGGCACCATCACGCCGAGGTCGATCACCTCGTAGTTGTTACAGGCGAGGACCACGCCGACAATGTTTTTGCCAATGTCGTGCACGTCCCCTTTGACGGTGGCCATCAGCACGCGAGCACGAGCCCCTTGGCTTTCGTTACCGGCGAGCAGCTTTTCTTGCTCCATGAAGGGAAGCAGATAGTTGACTGCCTTCTTCATGACGCGAGCGCTTTTGACCACTTGCGGCAAGAACATTTTTCCTTCGCCGAAGAGATCTCCGACAACGGTCATGCCGTCCATCAGCGGGCCTTCGATGATCGAGAGGCACTTCGGATACTTTTGGCGAGCTTCCTCGACATCGGTCTCGACGAAACGATCGATCCCTTTGACGAGCGCATGTCGGAGGCGACCTTCGACGTTTTCTTCACGCCAGGTGAGATCTTCACCTGCGGCAACTTTGCCTTTCCCTTTGACAGTTTCTGCCAGTGCGACGAGTTTCTCGGTGGCATCGTCGCTGCGGTTGAGCAGCACATCTTCAACCGCTTTGAGCAGCGCGGGAGGAATCTCTTCGTACACCGCCAATTGGCCGGCGTTGACGATTCCCATATCGAGCCCTGCACGAATGGCGTGATAGAGGAATGCGGAGTGCATCGCCTCGCGCACCACATCGTTGCCACGGAACGAGAACGAAATATTGCTCACACCGCCGCTGACTTTTGCCCCAGGACAAACTTGCTTGATGATCCGGGTCGCTTCGATGAAGTTAACGGCGTAGTTGTTGTGCTCCTCGATGCCGGTGGCAACGGTGAGGATGTTGGGGTCGAAGATGATATCTTCGGGCGGGAAGCCGATCTTCTGGGTGAGCAGGTCGTAGGCTCGTTTGCAGATGCTCACCTTGTGATCGATTTCGACAGCTTGACCACCTTCGTCGAACGCCATCACCACAGCCGACGCGCCGTAGCGACGTACAAGCTCGGCGCGGCGGAGGAATTCTTCCTCGCCATCCTTGAGGCTGATGCTGTTAACAATCGCTTTGCCTTGCACGCAGCGGAGACCAGCCTCGAGCACGCTCCACTTCGAGCTATCGATCATCACCGGCACTTTCGACGCTTCGCCATCGCCGGCGATGAGTCGCAGGAATCGGGTCATGGCGGCTTCGCCGTCGAGCAGCGCATCGTCCATGTTGACGTCGATGATCGTGGCGCCACCAGCCACTTGTTGACGGGCAACGTCGACAGCTTCTTCGTATTTTTCGTCCCGAATCAGACGTGCGAAAGCTTTACTGCCGGTGACGTTGGTACGCTCGCCCACCATCACGAAATTGCTTTCGGGACGTAGAGTGAAGGCCTCGGTTCCGGACAAACGAAGCCAAGCGGGCTTCTCAGCGATCTTGTGCGGCTTGGCGCGGCGCGTACGCTCGGCAATGGCCGCGATGTGATCGGGGGTGGTGCCGCAGCAGCCGCCGACAATATTAAGCCAGCGCTCGTCGAGAAATTCGCCAATGATGTTGGCCATGCCTGCAGGGCCGAGATCGTACTGCCCCATTTCGTTGGGCAAACCGGCATTGGGATAGCAGCTGATTTTCGCGCCAGAGACTCGCTGAAGTTCCTCGAGATGCGGGCGCATCACGTCGGGACCGAGGGCACAGTTCATGCCAACCGACAGCAGCGGCACATGCGCGATGGAGTTCCAAAATGCTTCGACGTTTTGGCTCGAGACGAATGTCACACCAGCAGCGTTGAAGGTGCCCGAGACCATCACCGCGGTGCGCTCGCCGACCTTCTTAAAGTGTCGCTCAAGCGCGAAGAGGCACGCTTTGAGGTTGAGGGTGTCGATGACCGTTTCGGGCAGGATGATGTCGACACCCGCTTCGACGAGTGCTTCGATCTGTCCGCTATACGATTCGACCATCTGCTCGAACGTGACGGCGCGATAGGCGGGATCTTCCACGCGTGTGGAGATGGCCGTTTGTTTGGTCGTCGGTCCGATCGAACCGGCGACGAAGCGCGGGCGCGAAGGATCGCGGCTGGTGAACTCGTCGCAAGCGATGCGCGCGCATTTGACAGCGGCGAAGTTAATTTCGCGAACAAGTTCGTTCGGGAGGTCGAACTCCTCCATGCCGATGACGCTAGCGCCGAACGTATTCGTCTCGATGATGTCGGCACCGGCAGCGAGATATTTCCGATGGATCTCGGTGATGTCATTCGCGCGGGTCAGACAGAGGATATCGGAGAAGCGAGCGAGGTCCTTGGTGTGGTCGGCGAAGCGATCGCCACGCACGGCGGCTTCGTCGAGGTCCAGCCGCTGGATCATCGTTCCCATGGCCCCGTCGAGCACCAGCACACGGTCTTCTAGCAGCGACTCGAGAAGGTCATAGGTCTTCGACCTGCGGATATCGGTCATGGTGGAAACTGTTGCGAGCGAAAGGTTGAAAGAAACGAGAGGTGCGGCAAACAACTGCCAACCGCAAAAGGGTGGGGCAACTTCACGTCGGGAAGTCGCTGGGGAGTGCGATCAGCAGATGGATAGGGACCCGCAAGTGCGATCGAAGTTCGAACAAACTTCCAATTATCCCAGCCCACCCGATTTATCGCAAGGCTTGCCAGGGGCTCATGCCGGGCGAAGTGGTGTCGAGATGTTCCCTTGAACAACCACTTTGCGACTAGGTGAATTCGCCACGCTGTGAAACTGGAGAAGCCTGCAAAAGCTGTGAAGGGGAAGATTGGTGAAATTCACCCCAACCGGGGATTTTGCCGTCAAAGTTTACCTAATCCTAAAGACCGGCAAGATTGCTACCGATAACTGGCGCTAAGCGGTTGGTGCCGCGCGCACTTAAGAACACTGCGCTGGCCCGGCCATTTGCCCCTGGGAAAGGACTCCCCGATGACGCACGAAACAGCTGCCAAGCCCGCCAAAGACGCTCCATCGCGTCGGGAAATGCCGGTCTTGTTTCACTTGATGGATGTCCGCCCACGATCGGCTGGTTCCAAAAAGTCGAGCGCGACGACATCCAAGCCAGCAACGCAAACTATTTCTAATACACCAGTTACACCTCCTCCAGCGTCTCTGATTGCAGCGCCACCGGCCACTGAGTTGGCTGCCGAGCTGCCGGTGAGCAAGCCCGCAGTGGCCGAGGCTCCCAAGATCGATGTAACGCCGAAAGTCGAAGCCAAGCCAGAGTTTACGCCTCCTGCGGAAACGCAAGTACCTCCTCCCGCTGTAGCTGCAGCGTCAGTCGTGAAGCCGCAGCCCAAGTCGTTGCCGAGCGAGCCAGTTCTCCAGGAATCAGTGGCCGAGAAACCTGCAGCATCGGCTGTCGAGACGATGGTCGATAAAGCGACCTCCGAGACGCAACCTGCTGCTGATGCTACAGTTACGCCTGCCAGTTCGCGCCGAAAACGGGGCGAAAGTCGCGAACCACAAGAGACCGCGAAACCGACGGCCGACAGCTGGTTCACCACGCACGGCCGCAACATTGCCCTGGTTTTCATCGTGGCATTGGCCGCCACGATCTACTTCGCTCGGTCGGGCGATTCGAAAAAACCGACTCCTAACGCCGATTGGCCAGCCGCTCATCCGGGCGATGCTGCCTCGATCGGTCCCCCATCGATCGAAATGCCAAGCGAGTCGCCAGTGGAAACCTCGTCGGCACCCGAACTCGTTTCCGAGCCCCCGGCACCTCCTTCGACTGCTAGCGTCTATAGCGATCAAGGAAGTTCGCCTGCCAGTGGCATCGAACTGGGGACTCCCGAAGCTGCTCCAGCCGCTCCAAACGACGATCGTGCCTTGTTCCCTTGGAATCAAACGGCTCAGGGAAATTCGGCTCCGCCAGCAGGTAGTCCATCACAGCCGGCGGCCGAAATGGCATCGCGTCCGCAAGTCGAAACTGCTACATCCACCCCACCGGCTGCTGCACCAGCAGCTCCGGCCATCAGCTATCCGTCGACAGGTCGAGGTGGCAACTACACACCACCCTTGGCTCCACCAGCCAATGCTCCTGTAGCACCCGCACCAGGTGCTGCTGGTGGTGTGGCTCCAGGAATGACCTACGGCACTGTTACGCCCAACTACGAGCCACGATTAGGGAATCGCTATGAGCGTTCTGGATCAGGCCTTTATTAAGGCATTTTCGAAAGAAGCGCCGGCCGATTCTCGTTCGACGAAAGCCTCGGTCGCGCCACCAGTTACTACCGCAGCGCGGGAGCCCCATGTGATGGCCACCACCCTACGCCCGACCTACGAGCCAGCTCAACCGCAGGTTGAACTGTCGTACGATAGCGGCATGCTCTATCGCGCGTCGATCGAGCGGCATGCAGCCGAGTCGGCTGTTCCCCCACCTCATCTGGTGCGTAGTTCCAAAACACGTCCACGGCGAATCCTTCGCAAACTGACGAGCACGGTCGAGCAGCCAGCGCCACAGCGCATCGAGCCTGCACAAACCGCCTACGAACCACCTCGCCGCATGCGTCCCCTCCGTGTGCTCGAGATCATTCGTCAACTGGAAGAAACGCGCGAACAGCTCGCGCGTCTGCCGCAGTATGGCCCGGTGGTGATTGCCATCGACGACCAGTCCGAAGCTGAAGTAACCGACGCCCTCACCAGTCGATCGCCCGTTGTCTCGGTCGCAAAGATTCCAGCACCTCCTGCCGAGACAATCGCGGCAGCACCAGTGGCTGCGGAATCACCTAAAGTCGAGCCACCTCAAGCCGAGCCACTGAAGCCCGCAGCAATCGCCGCTGCCGCCATCGATGCCGATCCGATGCACATCGAAGTGCATGGGCACTGGGAAGAGTTTTCGCAAGAGAATGATCCTTCGATCTCGTCGCTCGTGATGCTCGAGACCTCGGAAGAGTTGCCCCTGGCACGCTCGTCGATGATGGTCACGGTCGACCTTACCTCGCTCGACCTGAGCGAACAACTCGCAGGCTCGATCGACCAAGCATCGACCGCTGAAACTACTGAAATCGCCGCGAAAACCGCTGCCGAAGAGCCAGCTGCGAAACCAAATTTTCGTGTCGATGGTGCTCACACCGCCGTTCCTGCCCCTCACAAAAAGCGTTCGGAAAAACCAGCCGCTCCAGCTCCGGAGTTGCTCGCAGAGGCCGCCGAACTGGCAGACGATTTGCCCGCGCAGGCCGAAGTCGTCGACCTGACGACTGCCGCCGAAGAAGCGGCCGATATGAAGCTCGAAGAAGTCAAGCTGGAAGAAGAATTGCAACTCGCCGAAGAAGTGGAAACGATCGCCAGCGAGCCTCTCGCGGAGCCAGCTGTCGTTCATGCTCCTCGCGCTTGCGTGCCGCTCTGGGCCGTCGATCGCTTCGACTGGCCAGCCGTTTGCGAGAAACTGCTCCGCAGCGATAACAGCTACTTTTCCGAGGCTGGCGAGAAACTCCGCATTGCGGTTCGCGATGGCCTGAAGACCCTTGGAATCACCGGAAGTCGGCGAGGTGAAGGTCGCTCGACCTTGGCACTTTGCTTGGCTCGCGCTGCTGCTGACGCTGGCATTCAAGTCGCCATTGTCGATGCCGATTTCACGCGACCTCAGCTGGCGAGCATGCTCGGTCTCGAAGTGGCCTATGGCTGGCAAGATGCCGCCACCGGAGCCATTCCGCTGAGCGAAGCCGCTATCAAAAGCAAAGAAGATCGAATCACGATTCTTCCCCTCGAAGTTTCGTCCGCTGCCGATCCACTGTCGCTCGACGACCCACGTGTTACCGCCACCTTCCGCGCGCTGGCTGCAACGTTCGAGCTTGTGATCGTTGACATGCCTCCCACAGCCATGGGAGAAGGTTCGCTCTTTCCCGCCGGTGAAGCGTGCCCGATGGATGCCATGATTGTGGTTCGCGACACCCGCTTTGCCACCACCAGCGAAAGCCACGCGATTGGCGATCGCTTGTATGGCTGCGGCGCTGAAGCTGTGGGCATTGCCGAGAACTTTGCGAGCGAAACACCCACCCTCTAAAGCCTGGCAATGGCTGCTTGGCTGGTAGCGAGACGGAAACTTCCCCATGTACCAGGCGTACTGGCAATTAGCCGCAAAGCCGTTTGAACCATTCGGCGATCCGCGGTTCTATTACCCGAGCGATTCGCAGCAAGGAGCGATTTTGAAGCTCCGTTATGCGATCGAAAATCGGCGCCAAGGGGCTGTGCTCGCTGGTGGCTGTGGCCTCGGGAAAACGATGCTGGCGCAAGCCATTCTGCGTCAACTCTCCGACAGTTTTGCCCCACGCGTGCAACTGGTGTTTCCGCAGTTCAGCACCGGTGAACTGCTCGCCTATCTGGCCGATCAACTGACTGGATCACGCTTGTCGTCCACCAGCCCCGCAGCGCTCGATGCCTCCTTGTCGCGCATCGAAACGAGGCTGATCGAAAACGCGAAATCGCAAAAGCATGCCGTGATTGTCGTCGACGAAGCGCATCTGCTACGCGATACCTCAGCGCTCGAAACGATCCGTCTGCTCATGAACCTCGAATATCATTCACAGCCGCTGGCGACATTCATCCTGGTAGGACAAACATCGCTACTGCTCGCCATTGAGCAGATGCCCGATCTCGAAGAACGACTCGCAGTGAAATGTTTGGTTCGCCGATTCTCGCTCGCGGAAACGATGGCCTACGTGCAGCATCGCCTCTCGGCGGCTGGCTGTCAGCGGGCGATTTTCGAGGACGAAGCGATCGAATCAGTCCATCACTTGACCCAAGGAATTCCGCGGCGAATCAATCGCTTGTGCGATCTCGCCTTACTGGTCGGTTTTGCCGAAGAACTTCCCGCCATTAGCGCCGAGCATATCGAAAGCGTTTCTACCGAACTGGCAAGCGCGATTGCCGAGTAATCACTCGCCCACAATAGCGACAAACGGCTCGAGCGAATTATGCTGGCTGAATCATGACATCAGCCCCCTCTGTGCCTAAGCTCGCTCCATCCACCCTTGGGATCGTCGCTGGCGTCACCATCGCTTCAGCGATCCTTCGCACGTGGCACGTCGGCGAGAGCCTGTGGCTCGATGAACTTCACACCAGTTGGTGCGTGCATGGGGACTGGAGCGACGTGAGTCGTCGTGCGCTGATCGGCAACCAATCGCCCCTCTATTTCTACGTGGTGAAACTCGTTGTTTTCGTGCTGGGTGAGAGCGAGATTGCACTGCGGCTCGTAAGTCTTCTGAGTGGCATCGCTTTGGTGCCGCTAACGAGTTTGCTCGCTGCGCGACTATTCTCCAGAAGCACCATTGCAGCGCCGACAGCCGCGATCATCGCAGCGATGATGGTGGGGGTGAGTCACTTGCCAATCTTCTATGCAAGTGAGGCTCGTCCGTATGCGCTACTGCAGCTCGTCATGGTGGTGCATCTGCTGATTGCCATAGCGATGATCGAGCAGCCGACGCTTCGCATGCAATGTCTGTGGGCTGCTTCGGCGGCGCTCGTGATCCATCTGCATCCCACGGGTCTCTTGCCGATCGGTGCCGAACTCTTCACGCTTGCAATCCTCGTGCAGTTTCGCCCCCCCAGCCAACGCTTTGGCTATCGACAGTTCGGCTTGTGCGCGCTGCTACTCCCTCTGTTGATCTTTCCTCAGCTCGAACTGATCCGCCTGGCCACCGCGCGCCGCGCAAACTGGAGTCTCTCGTTCGAGCAAGTAGCGTGGCACGATTTGCCGCAGCTCTTCACCGTCGTACCCGGGACGGTGCTGGCCCTCGCTGGGCTGGCGATTGTGGTGGCGATCGCGCTCCGCCAGCGAGCGAGCAAGCTCGAGGATCTGCAGTTCAGCCGCATTGCGCTGGTTGCAGCGACAGCCCTCTTGCCACTGGTGCTAGCCTACATCGCCAGTGCTGCGGGTTTTGCGCCGCTGCTCACCGCCCGCTATCTCGTCTGCTCTATCGTGCCGCTCATCGTGCTGGCATCGCTACTTGTGATCGTCTGCGAAAAATCGACTCTGCGAGCTATTGCCGTCGGATCGCTGCTGGTCGGTTTCACCCTTTATCAGAGCGGTTTGGCACAAAACGTGATGACCCGCGGCGTGCTGATCGCCGATCGTCGCGAAGATTGGCGCGGCCTCGTCGAGCACCTCAGCGCGCTGGCCGAGACCGAGCGCCCCGCCACGATCCATCTCCGAAGTGGATTGATCGAAGCCCCCGAGCTGCTCAAGCATCGCACCTCGGAAGGGGATGCCTTTCTCGTGTTTCCTCTCACGGCGATCTACCAGATCAGCGGCGACCCTGCGCCGCGCATTGTGCCGCTCGATATTCGCTCGCTCGCACGCGAGCCTCGATCGCTCGGCGCAAGTGAGGCCCTGGTTCTGCGCGGCTCCGAGCGATCGTTCGTCGAACTGCAGCAGCACCCCACCTATGCGCCGGTGATAGCGAGCTTCGATCAGGCGACTTGGTTTGGCAACCTCGTGCTGCTACGCCGCACCATCAAATAAGCAGCGCTACTCACGCACTTCGCGCCAAGGCTCGGGCATAGGGACCTCCGTTCCGGGGAAGCGAACTTTGGTTCCCATCGGTGTCATTTGGTGCTGAAAAATCCGTGGATCGATTTTGTCGCTAGTCCATCGTGTGTGACCATCGACATACACCACCATCACCCCATCGCCATGCATGCTCGAAGGACGAGCATATTTCAAACTGCTCCGATCTCCCTGACCACGCTCGGCATTCATCGGCAGCACGCTGGGCATCTCTCGGAGCCAACCTTTCTGCTCGTCGCTCAGCTGTGCTCCGTCAGCGAGCGCTCCATCAGCCATTGCTACCGGATCAGCGAGCCCATCGTTGACGCTCCAGACAAACCCCACCTGCGGTTCGGTAGCATCGGTCCAGAGGCTGGCGTCGATATTCTCGCTAAACAGCAGCGTGAACTCACTTCCGTCGGCTGCTTCGATCTCGGGAATCGTCAATTGATACGGCTCTTTCCACTCCGGAAACTTGTCGAGAAACACGCCGCTTTCCGGACCATCGGGGAGCAGATCTCCAGCGCTTTCTCGAGCCCCTTGCGCGTCGGGAAGACCGCAGTTGGCGACATAGGTGAGAAGAGCCAGGCGCTTGGAACTGGCCAGCCGAGGATCAGCCGGGCAGACAAGTTCCGGGAGGTATCGATCGGGCTCTTGGCCGCGCACTTCATCCTCCCCAGCGGGACCATACTTCAGGTGGATATCGGCGCGAGGCCCCAGCACATCGGGTCCAGGGGGCTCGAGCGTCACCGGATCGATCGGTCGGCTGATAAAAGGCAACAGCGGAAAGACCCACCCGGTGCGCAGACGTCCAAGTTTGCCATGCTTCGCGCGCAAGTTGCTGTAGCCGGGGAATTCGTCTTTCAGCTGAGCTACGAACGTGGTGGTCCGCGCAAGCTCCTGCAGTTTTCGGTCGCACTGCGCCTGGCGCGAACTGTTGCGCGAGGAGGCCAGGTAGGGCATCAGGATGCAGAACGCTGCGCCCGCGATGAAGACGAGCGTGATGATCTCGAGCCGCGTGAGTCCGCGATGGGTACGTGTGTTCATGGAGAGTATTGTAGTTTCCCGTAGTTTTTCCCCAAGAAGGTTGACCCACCCACGATCGCAGTCGATACTCTCTACCCCAACGTCTGCTTCCTCTCCCACCACTTTGCGACGAGACCGATTGAGCAAAGCATGAGCGACAAACCCGCCACCAGTGCGCCTTGGCCCGGTTCGCACGCAATGCCCCAATGGGACGTGAACGAACTGATCGATGCTCCGAAGTTTCACTGGCGAAACATCTTGAGCATGATCGGGCCGGGCCTCGTCATGGGGGCCGCGGCGATCGGAGGTGGCGAGTGGCTGGCTGGCCCCGCTGTCACCGCCAAGTATGGTGGATCGCTACTGTGGGTCGCAACCCTCAGCATTCTGATCCAGGTGCTTTATAACATCGAAATCAGCCGCTACACGCTCTACACCGGCGAACCGATTTTCACGGGCAAATTCCGTCTCTTTCCGCATCCCTATTTTTGGGTCGTCATCTACCTGATGCTCGACTGGGGATCGATTGCTCCCTATCTCGCGGTCAATGCGGCTGTCCCTCTCGAAGCAATCTTGCTCGGCCGACTACCCGACCCCGATGGGAGCGCATCGGACTGGTGGTTTCACAAAATCGTGAGCAGCTGCCTCTACGGCGGGACGATGATTCCGCTGATCTTCGGTGGCAAGGTCTACAACAGCCTGAAGTTCATCATGAGCTTTAAGCTCGTGGTGGTCGTTGGATTCTTAGTGATCCTGAGCTTGTTCTACTCCCGTCCCTCGAGCTGGGTCGAGATTGTCAGCGGGTTTACAAAAATCGGTAACGTGCCGATCATTCGCGCAGAAGATCTCAACGGCAATGGAGTGCTTGATCCGGGCGAAGATTTCGACCTCGATGGACGGCTCGATATCGTCGAGCCTTCGCTGGCAGTTTCCATCGACTCCGATGGGGATGGAAAGCCTGACACGTGGGAGAAAGATGCGGCGGGCAAGCTGATTAAGTTTGAAGATGTCGATGGGGATGGCAAACAAGACGGGTCGAACGTCGAGAATGTGTTTGTCTCGCTCGCAACGAAGGGAACCTTCCCGGCGGTCGATCTTTCGCTGATTGCGTTCATCGCAGGTCTGGCGGCGATTGCCGGCAACGGTGGCCTGACCAATACGCCGATCAGCAACTTCACGCGCGATCAGGGATGGGGAATGGGGCATCACGTCGGCGCGATTCCGAGTGTCGTCGGTGGCCACGGCATCACCCTTTCGCACGTGGGAAGTGTGTTCATTGTGAACGAGGAATCGCTGCCGCGGTGGCGACGCTGGTATCTTCATATCGTTCGAGATCAAACCTGCGTCTGGATGCTCGCCTGCTTTGTCGGTGTCGCTTTGCCGAGCATCCTCTCGGTGGAGTTCCTGCCGCGCGGAACGGGAAGCGACGACTGGACCACCGCAGCAGCCACTGCTGGTGGCGTGGAGCGTCAGGTAGCCAATCCTCCGCCTGGTGTGCTGGCGTATGAAAGCGGGCTCTCGAAAACGGTGTCAGGACCCAAACTGGGACGCGCTTTCTGGGGCTTCACCCTCTTCTGCGGATTCCTGGTGATGATCACCAGCAACGCCACGACGATGGACGGCTTCATTCGACGCTGGGTCGATGTGATCTGGACAGCAAGTCCCCGGATGCGCGAGCTCGATACGAGCTACATCCGCTATGTCTACTTCACGGTCCTCTGCTGCTACTGCACGCTCGGGTTCACCATTCTGTGGCTGATCGATAAGCCCGGCTTTGTCTTTAAGCTGTCGTCGACAGGCTACAACTTTGCCTTCGCGTTCAGCTGCTGGCACACGATGTTTGTGAACACCATCCTGCTACCCAAAGAAATTCGGCCGAACATCTTCATTCGGATCGGACTCTTTTTGGGTGGCTGCTGCTTCCTGTTCATCGGTGTCATGGCCGCTCTGAAACTGGCAGGCAAAGTTTAAAGCGGGCCGATCTTGAAGGGACCGGCCTGCTCGATGCAGCTCAACTTCGATTGAGCCACCAAAAGCCGATACTGAGGTACGTCGCAAAGCTGACCCAGGCGGCGTAGGGAACCAGCAGCAGCGCACTTGGTCGGCTGACGCGTGCTGCCGCGCCGATGGTGGCGAGCAGGGCCAGCAGCAGTAGCACAATTTCGATGGCTGCCAGATCGGTGCGATGGAGCCCAAAGAAAATCGGGGTCCAGGCGAAATTGAGTAGCAGCTGCAGAAGAAACAGCCCGATAGCGGTTGTTCGCTGGCGCCCTGCCGGTGCCAGCATCAGCAGCCACAAACTGATCCCCATCATGATGTAGAGCAGCGTCCAAACGGGCCCAAAAATCCAATTGGGGGGCGCTAGTGGCGGTCGAACGAGGGCCGCATACCAAGCGTCGGGACTCCCGGCTAAAGCACTACCACCCCCAACCGCCAAAACGGCGATTACAATACCGATCAGCGCGAGGAGCTTCAGCGGCCACGACAGCGTGGGTGAAATCCGAGGATCGATACTCCCCGGATCGGTGGCCGTAATTGTGCTGGATGAACCGCTCATTGTTGTTGGCTCCACTGGCTTGAGCGCCGCTGGCGGCGCGACAATTGGTCGCACCAGCCATGCTCGGCACCTCGATCATTATTGGAACATCGTCAACTGCTCCGAAGGAGCCAACTCTCCATGACTACGAATCGACGCAACTTCCTCCTCGCTTCCGCAGCCGCTGCTGGCGGCATCGCCCTGCTCAAAACCATAGACGACACCTTGGCAGGCGATGCCCCTGTAGCCACGTTTAAGCCGCTGAAGATTCGTGGCATCTATCCCCATCTTTGCTGCTACAACACGCCGCTGGGAACGCTCCCCGCCAAAGATCACGGCGAGTGTGGCATCGGCGCGGTGGTTGAGTGGGCCGACAAGCTCTGGGCGATCACCTACCCACCTCACAAGCGAAGTGGCAGCCGCGACAAACTCTACGAGATCGACCAGAACTTCGTGCAGAAGATTCGCGAGGAGAGTGTCGGTGGAACGCATGCCTCGCGGATGATTCATCGCGCCAGCCAGCAGCTGATCATCGGCCCCTATTTCATCAACGAAAAGGGAGTGGTTCGCGCCTGCGATCTCAAGCAGCTCGATGGACGGATGACTGCCGTGGCCGAGCATCTGACCGATCCCAACAACTGGGTCTACTTCTACGACATGGAAGGGACCCTTTATGAAGTGAACGTTCACGACCTGTCGGTCAAAAAACTGTTCGACAAACCGGTTCCAGGTTGGCACGGCAAAGGTGCTTACACAGGACAAGGCCGACTCGTCGTATCCAACAATGGCGAACATGCCTCGGGCGAACGTTCGTACAAAACATTGCAGGCGGGTGGTCCGTCGAAGCATAAAGACGAAGCGGGTGTGCTCGCCGAGTGGGATGGAAAAACCTGGACGATCATCGAGCGTAAGCAGTTCACCGACATCACGGGACCGGGGGGCATCGAGGGGAGTCCAGCGTCTGATGCTCCGCTCTGGGCGCTCGGCTGGGATCGACGGAGTGTGATTCTCAAGGTGCTCGAAGATGGCCAATGGAGCACCCGTCGACTCCTCAAGGCGAGTCACTGCTTTGATGCATCGCACGGCTGGTTTACCGAATGGCCGCGCATTCGCGAAGTAGCTCCTGGCATGGCATTCGTCGTGATGCATGGGGGCGTTTTCATGCTCCCACTGAGCTTCAAGGAAACGACTCCGGTAGGCCTGCAGCCTATTTGTTCGCACCTACGCTACATCCCCGACTTCTGCACCTTCGATGGTCAGCTAGTGCTGGCTGCCGACGATGCGTCGTTCATGCAAAATCCGCTTGTGGGACAAGCACAATCGAATTTTTGGATGGGCAAGTCGCAGGACCTGATTCACTGGGGACCCAAGTTCGGAGCGGGGGGTGTTTGGCAACACGACGACGTGACCGAAGCGCCGAGCGATCCACTGCTGGTGCGGGGCTACGACCATCGCACGGTCCATCTGGTGAATCATGGCGACGCGCCAGTGCGTGTCGAACTGCTAGCCGATGTGGCGAGCAACAACGGCTACAACTCGATCGGCAGCATCGAACTTCTCCCCGGCTATCAAAGTGTGATTCTCGATAAGTCGGTCGAAGCGCAGTGGCTGAAGGTGCAATCGCACTTAGCTGCGAAACTCACCGCCTACGTGCATGGCTATTCGCCGCGCGCTAGGGAGGCTGAGGAAGAGAAACTCTTCGATGGACTCGCGACAGTCGAGAATCCGAAGAACTACCTTGCAGCCACGTTCCGTCCTGGTGGTCATAACCGAAGTCTCGAAGTATTTGCGCATGTCGTGGATGCCGATGGCAAAGCGGGACCCTTGATGCATCGCGAAGTCGAACTAGCGGACGATCTCACCAAGCTCGAAGTGAACGCAGGACCAGCAGATCGACTAGCATTTCTCGAGAAAACGTTAGCGGTAGAGCAGCCTTTTGAGATGGTTGACGAGACGGTGGTGGTCACCGATTTCGCGAAGAAACGTTGGCGTTTGCCGGTGTCCAGCAAAATTTATAGCGAGCCTTTTGCCGCAGGCTGGGCACGTGGTGTACGCGAAGTGGTGTCGGAACGCTTCATGGCGAATCTGCACGGCACGATTTATGAGATGCCCCGTACCGACGATCACCAGCCGATGTTCTCGCATATCAAACCGGTGGCAAGTCACAACAAACTGATCACCGACATGTGCACCTGGCGCGGGCTGATGGTGCTGGCCGGCGCAAGTCTGGCCGCCGATGCCGATAGTTCCAACTTGCAACTCGCGAGTGAAAAACTGCCGCTCTGGATGGGGGCGATCGACGATCTGTGGAAACTGGGACGCCCGGTCGGCCAAGGCTATTTGTGGCGCGATACCCAAGTGAAAGTAGGGGACATTTCCGATCCGATTCTGGCCACAGGCTACGAGCAGATCGAGCTGTCGTTCTGGACCGATAACGACCAAGGTGCGAGCATCGAGATCGACGTCGATTTCGATCACACCGGATTTCATGCCTATCGTGTCCCTGTCCGAATTGGTGGCGAAGTGAAGCCCGATGTGGTCCCGGCCGATCAGCCGAGGAAGTCGGCGCTGCAGCTTTCTACGCCCGGTGGAGAAGTGGTCGCCTACAGTTTCCCGAAGGGCTTTCAGGCCCACTGGATTCGTGTGCGAGCCATGCACGATGGGGTGATGACGGTGGTGGTGAACTACCGGTAGTGCGCTGCCCCAGGTGGAAAGGCCTGACGGCGGTGCCCCACCAAGGGGAGCCGCACATACAGAACAACCACTACAGCTTGCCAACCAAGAGTCGACTGGCGACGTAAGTCTTGAAAAACAGCTGCGCCAAAGCGCAAAACCGCTACGAGCCGATGGAGCAGGAAAACCAGATCAGCCGATGCAATCCGTAGCAAAGGTGCGATCGGTCTTTCTCTTCCTCGGCGATCGGAACGTGGCGCGATGCTTTGGCGAACTTCAATAGCGGGGTCACTGCTCGTCGCGGCGATTGCCAGCGGCGATGTGCTGGGACAAACACCGCTGGGACCAGCGCCGAGCGAGTTCACCCCGCATGCCTCGCAGCTCCGGGCGCGAACGGCATCTGTCCGCTTCATCGAGCCCGAGTCGATCGCTCCCCCCCAGCCGATGCTCGAGCCTCTCGAGCTCGAATTGCTGCAGCAACAAGCGATCACCAGCAATCCCTCGGTGGCACGGGCTGAAGCGCTCGTGCAAGCAGCTTGTGGACGGATGCTGCAAGCGGGTCTAAAACCGAATCCTCATGCGGGCTACCTTGGTTCGCAACTCGGCAGTGGTGGTCAAGCGGAACAGCATGGCTTAATGGTCACGCAGGACATCATTCGTGGCGGCAAGCTTCGGCTCAGCCAGTCGGTGATGCAGCAAGAATGGGTGATGGCTCAGCAGCGACTCGCCGCACAGCAGCAGCGTGTGATGACCGATGTGCGCGTGAAGTACTACGAGGTGCTGATCGCTCAGCAGCGTCTGAATCGCACGAATGATCTGTCGCGACTGGCGAGTGATGCCCTGAAAACCGTCAATCAACTCTTTGAAGCGAAAGAGGCGGCGAAGGTCGACATCCTGCAAGCCAAACTCGAAGCGCAGCAAACCGAACTGTCGCTGATCGCCGCGCGTAATCGACTCGCTGCTGCTTGGCGCGAGCTCACCGCTGTCTGCAACCTTCCGCTCGACGAATCTCGTCCGATCGTAGGTCGCCCCGACGAAGTCCTTCCGCTTGTATCGTTCGAAGAAACCAAAGCACGCCTGCTATCGACGAGTCCCGAAGTGGCGGAAGCGATGGCCAATATCGAGCGTGCTCGCTGGGCCGTGGCGCGGGCCGAGGCGGAGCCGATTGGCGACCTCAATGTGCAAGGGGTCGTGATGCAGGACAACGGTATCGGTGGCAAAACCGACGGCATTGTGCAGGTGACGATGCCGCTTCCGATCTACAACCGCAATCAGGGTGGTATTCTCGCTGCGCAGCGCGAACTCACAGCCGCGACCTACGCCCTCGAACAACTCGAGGTGCGATTGAGCCAACAATTGGCGGGGGTCTATGAGCGTTACAGCACTGCCCGCGAATCGGTCGACCGCTATCAAAAAGATCTGCTCCCCGCTGCAGCGGAGTCGCTCGATTTGTCGCGCGCAGGGTACGGGGCAGGGGAGTTCAGTTTCCTTTCGCTCCTGACAGCCCAGCGCACGCTGGTTCAAACCAACCTGGCCTATCTCGAGTCGCTGCAGGAGCTGCAAACAGCCGCTGCTGAAATCGATGGCCTCCTCCTTTCGAGCAGCTTGACGCAGGACCTTCAATAATCCCGTCGGCTCGAGCATCTTTTTAGCGCCCCATAAAAAAGGGACGCCCCCCTGATTTGACTTGACCGCTCACATTTCGAGCGCGAAGATCAGGCAACTTTCAAGCGCCGCTCTCACTCTCCGACTTGGGATACTCCGTCATGCGCCTACGATTTCTGCTGCGCGCGATGCTTGTCGCGCTCGCACTTTGCACCACTGTTGCCCCCACACTCTCGGCCCAAACGCCAGCGGAAACACCGAAGCCCAAAGCCAAAGCAAAGGCTCCTCCGAAACGACCCGAGCCCACCGTAGCCAACTATAAGTATGGCGATCAATCGGAACGTCAGGTCTTTGATTTTTGGAAGGCCGAGTCCGATCAGCCGACTCCTGTAGTGCTGCTAATTCATGGAGGTGGATGGCGTGGCGGCGACAAATCGAGTTACGGCACCTCGGTGATTGAAGCGTATCGCAAGAACGGAATTTCTGTCGCCGCTGTGAACTATCGCTTCATCGAACAAGCGATGGCGCAAAAGATAGAGCCGCCGGTCATGGCTCCTTTGCACGACGCCGCTCGCGCTTTGCAAACCATTCGCTCGAAAGCGAAAGACTGGAACATCGATCCCACGCGCATTGGTGCCACAGGAGGTTCCGCCGGGGCCTGCACTTCGCTCTGGCTGGCACTGCACGATAATCTGGCCAATCCCAGCAGCAAAGATCCGATTGACCGCGAGTCGTCGCGACTCACCTGCGCCGCTGTCTCTGGCGCTCAAACGTCGCTCGACCCCAAAGAGCTGCGGGAGTGGATGCCCAACGCCATCTATGGTGGACATGCGTTTGGCTTTGCCGCCCCCGGTCGCACACGTCCCGAGGAATTCGATCTCTTAATCGAGAACCGCGAGAAAGTGCTCCCTTGGATCAAGGAATATTCGCCGATCGAACTCGTCACCAAAGACGATGCGCCGATCTACCTCGACTACCCCAATCAAAAACAGCCACCCGTCGTCGGAACCTCGGAAGCCGACCCCACCCACTCGGCCATCTACGGTCTCAAACTCGCCGAGAAGCTCAAAGCGACCGGTGTGGAAGGTGTGCTCGCGTATCCCGGTGGTCCCAAGAACGACTACGGAAGCCCGACCAACTTTTTGATCACCAAGCTCAAAGCCCCTGCAGTGACGAAGTAGATTCACTTCGTGTTTGCATCTGGAGCAAAGTAGTCAAACCTTTTTGGCGCGACCTAGCGATTCGTTAACACATTTCGTAAGGCCTCAGGATCGCGCCGACTGTCGAGGACAGCCACCACTTCGACAACATTGTCACGCATGCGATAGTAAATCGACGCCTGAAAGCGACTGCACGACTTGTAATGCAGACCAAAATGAAGTGCGTGCGAACCAGCTTCATAAGAGAGCTTTGCTGCATCAGTATGAAAGCTACGCAAAAAATAATCGCCGAGTCCTTGCGACTGTTGATCGTAGAAGAGGGCTAATTCCACAACGTCGCGCTGAGCCTCAGGCCGTAGTTCGACGCGCATCGAATTCCTGCTTGATTTGGCTCATTGCTTCGTCAAGATCGAGCGCCGACTTTGGGTCGGGATTGGCCAGCCGCTCTGCTAAAACACGTTCATGCCAAGCAGGGACAGGGACATCGCTGGGTGTGCGTGCAAGCGACTCCCACAGACGCTCGATCAGCGCGAGCTTCTCGGCTGGTGGCAGCTTATCGATATCAATCGAAGCGGCTGTGTTCATGGTTCCCTGGTTCATGGTTCCCTGCTCCACAGAAATTCGGCCATGCAAAAGTCGTCCGTTGGGCGCTAGTCGACAGCACGAAAACCTGCCGATGCCTCGGCGATTGAGCGTCGCGAGCCGTCAGCTTTTACCCAGGGACACCCCGATTTACTCATCGTCCGGCCACAAAATGCCCCTCTCAGCCGCTGTCCAAGCATGCTGCGGAGTATTTCCACCGCTTCCATTCCCCAGCGTCTTCTCCCCTAAGTCTAGCAAGTCACTCGGCACGGTCCAAATGAAAAGTTCGTTTCGAGAACGCCTAACAATTTCTATAAACCCTTACCAGAAAAACACTTAACGACCCCACTGCAGGTTGCAAGTGGCACCACAGGCCGCTCCTCAGTCAAGAAAACGCCAGTCACGGAGTGCGGATCAAACGACCTAGACCAGGGTTTTATGGTGAATAATTTTGCAGAAACGCGCAGAATTGCTTCCAATTCTCCGGCGGGAACTGCTACACTTCGGCATAGTCGGTTGGTCGACGAGATCTGTCTGCAAGTTTGCCGTCCCGGTTTTCCCGTCCTCGGTTCTCGCTGTCACTTCCTCGCCTTTACCACTTGGTTGGCCGCCATTCAGGCTTTCCGATTCGACCCGGAATCACTCGAAGGTCGCGTATTTTGTTCAAGGAATTGCACAGTGGGTATGAAGTTGTACGTTGGCAATCTGTCTTACGATGTCAACAACCAGAGCTTGGAAGAATTGTTTTCGCAGTTCGGTGCTGTTCGCAGTGCCCAAGTTATCCAGGATCGTGAAACCGGCCGCAGCAAGGGTTTTGGCTTTGTCGAAATGCAAGACGACAACGCTGCCCGTTCGGCCATCCAAGCGCTGCACGAAAAGCAGCACAACGGTCGTCCATTGACCGTGAACGAAGCTCGTCCTCGTGAAGAGCGTCCTCGTGGTGGTGGTGGTGGCGATCGCGGTGGCTACGGCCGCCGTTAATTCGCTGGCGACCTAACCATCGCCACACAATCTATTAAACCATCGCACACCAGCTGCCTCAAAACAGCTGGTGTGTTTTTTTGCGCCACCACTCGATCCTTGCGATGTGCAAGCTCCTCGCTGTAACGTATCGCTCGGCGCTACGCTTCACACCATCGTGAGTGGCACTCCTCTCCACCACGCGGCGCTATTCCTCTGCACCTTGGCTCTTGCACCACCACGTTCCCATGCTTGGATGTTTCCTTAGTCTCGCCGGTTGGCTCGCCGTCTCCTACGCCTACTACCGCTGGTTCGACACCGTGTTCGATCCTCCGGGAGGCATTATCGGAGCACTCGTTGCAGGCTTTGCTACCTGGTGCTGCGTCGGCTCGCTGCTGAACGCCTGGAAGGCCTGGGGAGATGGTGGTCGCATTCGCCGCGCTTTGGCCGGTGAAGAATTTCGCGATGGCAAACTGGTCGCCGTTTGTGGCGAAATTCAATCGACCGGCGAAGTGATGCTCGCCCCCTTCAGCGGCACGCAATGCGTTATTTGCGAGTACGAACTCTTCAGCCAAGCGAAGCTCGAGCAGCAGCAGTCGTCGAAACACAAGCAAAAACCGACCCCCGACTATTGCGGCTTCATGATGACTCCCGCGTCGATTCAATCGCGGCAAGGGGAAGTCCGCCTCCTCGGCTTTCCCCAACTCGACAAAGTGAGCGATAACCAGGCCACGCGACTCGATGATGCCTCGCGCGCCTATCTCTTCCTGCAGTCGCAACCGTTCGAAGACCGTACCGGACTTCGTATCGTCACTGTCGTGTCGCTGTTTGGAGAACTCTGGACCGACGACGATGGCTTTGTCGACAAACATCTACGTCTTACCAGCAGCACCCTCGACGAACTGTTCCCCAGCGCAGACCATGATGCGTCAGGCGAGGATGACGACGAAGAGATCGAACCCGACGATGAGTTTTATGCCGAGGCTGAGAAACTCTCGGAAGAGGATTTCGATCGCGCGCTAGAGGCCTACCAGCAACGGGTGCGCGAAGAGCGCCGCAGACTCCGCGAGACGGAGAAGCTTGCACGTGAAGCCTCTGGAGAGGGTGGCGCTGGTTCAGCCCCTCAGCTCACTCCTGAAGGCTATCGCTTGCCCCCTGCTGTGTTCGGCAAACGCCCCCGACTGATCGAAAAACGGGTATTGCCGGGACAAAAGGTCTGTGTGATCGGGATCTACAACGAACTACATCGAGGGCTTCGTCCCACGAGTAAAAGTGGTCCCCCCAATCGGCTCTACATCGGTGATCCAGCTCAGCTCGCCACCACTTTCCTGAAAGATGCTCGGGGCTACTTTTTCGGTTCCATCATCGCCGCAGTGATCATCCATGCGATCATCTTGCTGGCGATGTTCATCTACACCCACAGCGATGAAGTGCGCCGCGATCGATTGCGCGATGCCGAGAATGCAGTGCGCAACGACAACATCGAGAAGATCGAGGCCCTCTATCGACGAGGCTACGACCTGAACACCCCGAGCACTTGGGGCGAGACCCATCTGATGCAAGTGAAGACGGTCGAGATGGCTCGCTGGCTCATCGAGCATGGCGCGAATGTCAATGCCGTGCGCGAAGATGGCCAATCAGCACTCACGTTTGCTGCTTCGTCGGGGAACGTCGAACTCGCCCGACTGCTGCTCGAAGCAGGGGCCGATCCAAGCCCCCGCCATAAAGAATGGAACAGCACCCCGCTCTCAGCCGCGACTGCTCAAGGGGATCAGCCGATGATCGACCTCCTGCGCAAGCATGGCGCGAAGGAGTGATATAAGCATTATCGAGGCGACACGCACTAGAAATCGACTTGCGTTCGAACACCGAGGGCCGAAGTTTCGCTCTCGACGCCGTTGGCACTCGTCAGCCACGAGTGGATATAGTTCACCACCACTTTGCAGTTCGCGTTGCTGTACCAGTTGAGCCCCGCAGTCAGATCGTGCATGCTTCCGCCGTTGATGTTGGCATCGGAGAGATCGATGTACGACCAGCGGCAAGCAACTTCCCACGCACCCTTTCCATGCTCAATCCCTTCGCTGGTACGGACCCGGAAGAATTCTTCAAACGGCTTGACCTGTCCGATCGCGCCGTTGGCACGATCGTAGGGACGATGCTCGCCGGTCAAAAAGTAACCAGCTTGCACGTACATCCCTCCCAGCATCGCTGTGTCTTGAGCTTCCTGATCGACCACCGCTGCCATCGCTTCCGACTGCAGTGAGAACGGACCGTTCACCAGCATCGCTTCGACACCAAACGTATGCACCGCATCGATGCCGGTGATATTACCGGTATCGACAAAGAACGGCGTTCCGTTAATCGCTCCCGGCAACGCTACGCCCGCAGTGCCGACAGCGCCACCAGCATGTTCGCCGACAAAGATTTCGGGGATTGTGCGAAAACGTCGGGTGTGACGCGGCGGAACATCCAAAAAGTAAGCCCCACCCAGATGGAAATAGCTGCGACCATCGCTCGCCTCGTCGTACCAGGCGAGTCGTGTGAGTCGACTCACCAGTCCATTGCCGCCACTCGTGCTGAGCGAGTCTCCATACTGATCTTGTCCTGTGCGAATCACCGACGCAGCCCAGGTGCTCATCAGGTCGTCGCTATGGTCGTAGAATCCGACACCCATATGCCGAAACGGTGTGAAGGGAATGAACAAGAGCGAGCGTTCCATGAACGTGGTGTAACGAAAGCTGCTCACCACCTCCAAACTGAACGGCTGTTTCCACTGTCCCACTTTCACATTCCCGAGGAGCGGCAGATCAGTCCACTCGACCCACAAATCGGTGAAAGTTGGGCGTCCAGGAAAAGCAAAGTCCATTTGCATGAACGCATTCATGTTGTTGGTGATCGCCGCTTTCGCGCCGAGGCGTGCGCGACGAAAATCGGCACCATTTTCAATCACCCCGAGTTGAGCGCGGCTCGCATCGTCTTGATTGAACGACACAATATCGGCCTGAAATACCCCCGAGAGAACCGGGAGCGAAGGATACTTGGGAGCCGGTTTTTCAAGAGTTCCGATACGCGCTTTAAGTTCGGCGAGCTCTTGCTCCACGGATGGCACGCTGCCAGCTGGTGCCAGCGAAGCATCGTAGCTTGAGACTCCATACTCACTGCTGCCGTGCGGAGCTGCCGATCCCTCGAAGCTCGCCTGCGCCACGCCATCGGCCTGGGGAATCGGTGATGTACTAGCACCGGGCATCACGACCGGCCCCGGCGGAGTTGTCGGATAGCCGAGCGAGCGCATCACCGCACTGGGATCGCGCGACGGTGTTTGCGCCCATGCTGGGAGCGGCTGGGATTGCTGGGTCCAGGCCACACTGCTCGCCGCTGCTAGCAAAGCCAGCGACAGCAGTCCGCTGCAAGTACCTCCAACCGTCGATGGTCGACCTCCACGCTTACGAGAGAACAGCGCGCAAGACGTGAACAAGCCAGACCATTGTCGAATCGAGGAGAGCAGTTGCATCGTTCCATCCTTGGTAGATAGCTGCAGCGCACGTGCTCGTCACGCCTCCGCTGCAGGAGAGCAAGGGGAATACGATTTCGCTATTGCCTTGTCAAAGCCGGTCTGCAGATGCGCGCTGATTTGTAATCTTTCCGCAAGGATTCCTGGCCGCTCGCCAGCTGGTTTCTGTCGCTCTGGCGAGCCGGTAAAATGCCAGGGACACCCAAGGCTGGTTTCACGGTCTCCTCTCTGCTGTTTTGCACCTGAAATCTCGGGAAAACCTCACCATGCGTATTCCACTCTCGGCGCTCGGCGCCACGCTGCTTGCAGCGCTCGTGCTCCCGCTCGTTTCCGCCACGCTGCTCGCCGCTGAGCCTGTCGGCGATCCTCAGGTTGTTCAGAAAACACCTGGACTCGTCGGTTTCTGGACCTTCGCGGAAGAACCGGGGACTAAGCGACTTTCCACGGGAACGACCGACGAGCATCCGCTTGAAGAAGTGGGGGGACCGATCGAGCGCATCGCTGGGGGAAGCTATTCGGGCTACAGCGTGAAGCTCGATGGCAAGCACTATTTCAAGCTCCCGCACCAAGATCTGAGGAGCCTCAATATCGGCGGCAAAGAGGCGCAGGTGAGCATGTTCGCTGTGATTGAATTGGAAGAGATGAAGCGAGGGGTCACGATTGCGGGCATTTGGAGCGAAGGGAAAGGGGCCAACGACGACACCGGAACGAGGCAATACTCGATGCTGCTGAACATGCCGACCTACGGCGGCTCGAGGCAGTTGACCCCTCATATCTCGGCGGAAGGTGGCGTGACGCGCCGCGCCGATGGATCGGCTTTCCCGTGGTGCGCTGACTATGCCGCCTCGCGCAGCGAAGTTCCCGAGCGAGAATGGGTCACCCTCGCCTTCACCTACGATGGCAAGTACATCCGCGCCTACTTCAACGGCACGTTGGAAGAGCGGCCACTCGACCCCCAAAAAGATAAACGAACCGACCGCTACTTCACCCTCGAAGGCCCCAACGGGAAAGACCGTGGCATGAATCCCTACTATCACGGCCGGGGCATTTTTCAGTACGACGAAAAGCTACACAAGGAAACGAAGCCCGGTGGTGGAGCCGATTTCACCGTGGGAGCCCGCTACGCGGTCGGGAGTTTTTTGGGAGAAGCGATGAAGGGTAAATTCGCAGGACTCGCGGTCTTCAATCGTGCACTCACAGATGCTGAGATCGAAGCGCTGCACCACAGCGCGGCCATCGATAAGCTCCCTCGATAACGGGCCGAAAAAGTCGAGCGGCCATCGGTTAACATCAAGCACCACGAAGCTCGCGCCGTGAAACTACGGCAACTTCGTGGCATCGGGCGGGAGTGAACCAGACTTCCCGGCCTCGTTTTTCGCAGTTTCCTGCTTGGGCGAGAGCCACGGATGCTCCGGGTCTTCGTGCGGACGGCGAGCAATCTCCATCAGCCGCACCAATTGCTGGAGATCCTCGGCTGTCAGATGCCCCAACTGCTTGGCGTGGCAATCGCGGACCGGCTGATCGAGTTCCTCCAGCAGCGCAAGTCCCTGTTCGGTAACGGCCACCTCGACGACTCGGCGATTGTCGCTCCGACGAGTGCGGGCGACGAGGCCGCGCTGCTCGAGCTTGTCGACCATCCGGGTCATGTCGGGAGCTCGCGAAATCAGCTGAGCACCAATCGCCAGCGTCGGGACGCTGCCAGGATAAACACTTCGCAGCAACCGGAGCGTGTTGTACTGCTGAGCCGACAACTCATAGCGGCCAAACAACTCTTCTTCGATCGCCTTGAGGCGGTCGTAAGTCCGCCACATGTGCAGATAAGCTTCCTGCTCGGGCGAATCAAATCGCTTGCTCTTTTTTCGATTGGCCGCAGGCTCCATGTCGCTCGCTTATCCCCAATAGCTATGAGTTCAATCCGCACAGGTGCGATCGCTCAAGACTAAAACACCCAGCGCGCCGTGACTACCATCGAGCCCGGAAATCTTAGCAGAATCTCGAAGAAACTAAGCCTCCGAGCAAGCATTGAGGCTGGCCCACAATCGTGCTTGACGCCGTTAATCCTGGCGAAAATTGACGAAAGAGCCACTACCCAAAAGTGCGACGCGTTCTAGTTAGCCAGCTTGATCGTGACGGAGAGTTCGCCCCGATTATCGGCCAGCCCCGACGACGCTTCATTGATCCGAAAATAGACTGGTCCGCTGCTTTTGGGTGTGTAGATACATTGGCGCCCTACCACTTGCTCGTCGGCCAGCGGTGTTACGCCCCCCAAACTTCCCGGGAGATCGGCAACCGCACAGCTAAGTCGTCCCAGCGGCTGCTGGCGATGGTACTCAAGCGTAATACCATCGGGCTCGCTCATCACCGCCACTGCTGCTTCTCGCTTCACCTGAAACGTGCCGGTGGCAGTGATCTCGTACGACTTGCCAGCTTCCAGGCGATAGCCACTCGACTGAAAACTCCGATCAGCTGCGACGATCACAGTGGCTCCATCCGCCGGCAGATCGACAGCATCGCGCACCACAATCGCCGACCTCGCGAAGTCGTAGCCATAGTCGCAGTCGATCACAAACAGCTGCCAATCGGTGGCGATCACGGGCCAATCGCTCGCTAAACTTTGCTCGAGCTGTTCTGAGAATTCGAGCGTACGGTTCGTGGTGTCGCTTTTCAGCTTGCGGAACTTGGCTTGCGTCAGTGGATGAGCATCGAGGAACGCAGCAGCTCCCCAGCACCAGCCATACGGTTCGTTACGCAGGTGCGCCGATCCGTCGTAGCGAAAAATCTGCTCGAGCGTCATCCCTTTCCCTTCGGCAAAACCATCGCGAATGATTTTGGTTCGTCCCCAGAGTGGCACTTCGTCTCGATGCTGAGGCATCGCCGCCGTGACGATTTTCCCATCGATCGTGCGATGGGTTGCCAAGAACTCAGCCACCCCTTCCATGTACCATGGGGGACCACTTCCACCGAGAAGACGATTCATCAGCACGTGCACCGCTTCGTGAAACAGCAGATGCTGGCGATAGTAGTCGCTTGGTTGATCGTAGAGCCAAAACTCGCTGCCGCGCGCGAAACCGTTTTTGAAATCAGGGAGCGTCGGTGGCAACAGATCGACTGCTTCAAAGGGCCCGCGCTGGCCAATGAGAAACCCGCGCACCCGCCAAGCGTCGACCTGTGCGGCATCGAGACCGAAGTACTGAGCGAACTGCTGGACAGCCAGGTCGAGATTCGCCGGGAGCGCATCGACAGCACGATTCTCGACTGGCAAATCGGTCCAAAGTTCCAAATGCTGGCCAGTGATTTTGCGTAGCCCGGCTGCCTTTGCGCGCGCTTCATCGATCGGCGCGAGTTCGAATTCGCGCCGCTTTCCTTCTTCCACCAAATCGGCGAGCCCCACGCGTTTCGGCTCGCTGGCGGGTCGCTCCTCTGCCGGAGGCTGGTTCGCGGGGAGCTGGCTCGCCGGGATTGTCTCTGCTGCTGGCACCAAGGGGGTGGCCTGCGCGTCGGTGGCGGGGCGAACCAAGGGGGGACTATTCTCGGAGCTCCGCGGCGCGGCAGTGCGTGGAGGTGTAGAGGCTGTTTGCTCGCGCACCCCATCGCTACCACAGCTGGCCGTGGCAAGCAGCAGCGCGAGCCACCCGATCCGCAGAGGCCATCGAGAAATGTCACTCACGAGTTTCATGTTCGCTCGAAACAGGGCTGAATAGGTATGAAGACGCGAAGTCGGGGTACACGATCTATCGAGGGGGCGCACTACCTAGTATCCTACTCTCGCTCGAAGAAATATAGGTGATTCCGCAATCTCGCGATGCTGCTTGCTTGGTCGCACTCGTTTTTCCTCTCCTTTTCTGAAGTCTCGGCGCATGAGTTCCAGCGATTCACCGCCACCCACCTCGACGTCGCATCTCGCGGCGGCACTGCTGCTAGCGATCGGCATTTTGGCCGCAATCTGGGGGCTCTTGGATCGTCCGCGATTGGCTCCCGCGCTGCTCGACAACTTCAGTACGACGTCGATCCTGGTGACAGCGGCGATTGCGGCGATCGTTCCGCTGGTGTGGCATTTGCGACGCACTTCGAAAGCCACCACCGCGCGCGATGCCGTGTTGATGGTCACCGCCAACTTGGGAATCGCACTGTCGATTTTCGAAAACGCACTGCGTGGCGCACCTTCGCAGCTCTTTGCGCGCGGCATTGCCAGCATGATGATTCCCCTGGCGATCAGTCTGGCGGCAAGTGCAGCGGTGGCTGCCTTCGAGCGCTGGCGACGCTCGCGCTTTCAAGCGATGCCGGGAGAACGCTCGCTCGGATATGCCCAGCTGATCGTCGCACTCGTGCTGCTGCTGATGATCATTCGGCTCGAACTGATCGCCCCCAAAAATCCTCCCCCTCAGAGTGCGGCAACAGCTGCGCCTCAGGAGCCCGCGCCATGATGCCCTCTCTCAGTCGACGCGATTTCCTGCTGGCAGGAACGGCGCTCACCACAGCGACGCTCGGGGGATGTTTTGGCGGTAGCGAGGCAGCAGCCGTGGTATACGCCGCGCTCGATCGGGAGTTCTCTGATCCGATCCTGCAGCAGTTCGCCGCTGCATCGGGAAAAAGCGTACTGCCGAAGTACGATCTTGAATCGACGAAGACGGTCGGCCTTGTGACCGAGATCATGCAGCAGGCCAAGCACCCGCGCTGCGATCTGTTTTGGAACAACGAAATCCTGCACTCGATTCGTCTGGAAAAAGCAGGCTTGCTCGAGCCCTACACTCCGAAGCGCGCCGCTGAGTTTCCAGCCCAGTATCAAGCCGCCAATCATACGTGGCATGGTTTTGCTGCACGAGCGCGCGTGCTGATCATCAATAAAAAACTGATCCCCGCGAAGAGCGACTATCCAACTTCGTTTTATCAAATTGCTGACGATATTCGCTGGCAAGGAAAGTGTGGTTTTGCGCGTCCGATTTTTGGTACGACCGCGACACAAGCTGCTGTTTTGTTCGCAACCGCTGGCGAGTCGTTTGCTAAGGAATTCTTCCTCAATGCCAAGAAGAATGCCGCGATGCTCTCGGGCAACAAGCAAGTGGCAGAAGCGGTCGGCCGTGGCGATCTCGCCTGGGGTCTCACCGATACCGACGATGCGTGGGTCGAGCATCTGCGCGGCCGCGATATCGATATCGTTTTCCCCGATCAAGACGAGAACGAAGAGGGCACACTGCTGGTACCCAACACGCTTTGCTTGATCAAGAACAGCCCGCAGCAAGCGATTGCCAAAGAGTTGATCGACTATCTCCTCACCCCCGAGATCGAGGATCAGCTTGCCATTGGTGAGAGCGCGCAGTTTCCGCTACATCCCGCGGCGAAGAAGAAGTCCCTCGTGCTCGAGAAGTTTCTTGCCGCCGATGCTCCGCCGCTAAAGTGGCAACAGGTCGACTTCGCTGCCGCTGCCGACGCTTGGCAAACCGCCGGCGAATTCTTGCAAAGAGAGCTGATCGATAAGCAGTAACAGCACCGAAGTTGCTTCGAGATGAAACCCGCGTGATTTCGTGAATTCGCTGGGTGCCATGCTTGTATCGCGAAGCAGGACAAGCATGAGTACTGCGAAGTGCTAATCCGATTCGCATGCTCCTCCTGCTACGCGCGAGGAGCATGGCATCCATCCGAACCAATGGCGCCCACAACGTGGCGCCCAATCAAATGGCACCCGGCCACAAACGGGCCGGGCTACTGAGGTTGACCGGGTCTCACAAAGTGAGCGATGGGGACGGCGCGAGTTTAGTACTCGTTGGCTTCGGCTTTCGCTTCGAGGCCAGCAGAACCGCTGAAGGTTTTGCGAACCTTGCGCTCGGCGACTTCATCGGAGAGTCGCTGCATCGCATCAGCCAATGAGAGGGCACCGAGATCGCCGTCGAGTCGATCGCGAAGTGACACCGTTCCTTGTTCAGCATCGCGCGGGCCAACGACGAACATGTACGGAATCAATTCGAGCTGAGCGTCGCGAATCTTGGCACCTAGCTTTTCGCTACGATAGTCGCCACTGACGCGGAAACCAGCCGAACGAAGCTTCTCTTCGACCTCGCGGCCGTAGGCCTCGCTCTTCTCGCTCACGGTCACCACGCGTGCTTGCTCAGGAGCCAGCCAGAGTGGAAACGCGCCCGCAAAGTGTTCGATCAGCACGCCGATGAAGCGTTCCATCGAACCGAGCGGAGCGCGGTGGATCATCACCGGACGATGAATCTTGTTATCGGCACCGACATACTCGAGGTCGAACCGTTCGGCGCTTGGCAAGTTGTAGTCGAGCTGCACCGTACCGAGTTGCCATTCGCGACCGATGCAATCGGTGACCACGAAGTCGGCCTTGGGACCGTAGAAAGCAGCTTCCCCTTCTTCGGCGGTGTACTCGATTCCCAGCCGCGTGCAAACTTCGACGAGCGCCCCTTGGGCACGATTCCACAGCTCTTCGCTGCCGACGTACTTATCGCTCTTTGGGTCGCGGAAGCCGAGTCGCACGCGGTAGTTGTCGAGTCCAAGCGACTTCAGAACAAACTGCGTCATCTCGATGCAGCCTTCGAACTCGCCGGGAACTTGTTCATCGGTGCAGAAGATGTGCGCATCGTCTTGCGTGAAGCCGCGCACGCGCGTCATGCCCGACAGCTGACCCGATTTTTCGTAGCGATGCACGGTGCCGAACTCAGCGAGTCGCAAAGGCAATTCGCGATACGATCGCGGCTTGCTCTTATAGATCATGATGTGATGCGGGCAGTTCATCGGCTTGAGCAAGTACTCCTCTTCTTCCTTCGTGACGAAGGGAGGGAACATGCTGTCGGCATAGTACGGAAAGTGTCCGCTGGTGCGATACAAATCGACCTTGCCGATGTGTGGCGTGTAGACCGTTTGATAGCCGCGGCGAATCAGTTCCTCGCGCACAAACGATTCGAGCAAGCCACGAATCGTCGCCCCCTTGGGGAGCCAAAGAATCAGCCCCGAGCCCACCAACGGATTGATCGTAAACAGGTCGAGTTGCTTGCCGAGCAGGCGATGATCGCGACGCTTCGCTTCTTCGATTTTGCGAAGATGTTCATCGAGCTCTTCTTGCGTGAAGAAGGCGGTGGCATAGAGCCGCTGTAGCTGAGCGTTGTTGGAATCACCTTTCCAGTACGCACCAGCGAGCGACAGCAGTTTGAATGCGCCGATCGCGCCAGCCGACGGGACGTGAGGTCCTCGGCAAAGATCGAGGAACTCCCCTTGGCGATAAAACGAGAGCGACGGATGCTCGGCCAGACCGGTCGAGATGTGCTCGACCTTGTAGTGCTGCGCCAACCCTTCGCACATCGCCAGCGCTTCGCTCCGATCGACATCCATCCGCTCGAACGGCTCGTCCTTGGCGACGATCTTCTTCATCTCCGCTTCGATCGCGGGAAAATCTTCTTCGCTTAGAGGTTTGGGCAACTGGAAATCGTAGTAGAAGCCACCTTCGACCGTCGGGCCGAACGCCAGCTGAACCCCCTGATGCAGCCGCATCACCGCCCGCGCCATGACGTGGGCTGCGGAGTGCCGCATCACGCCGAGCGCTTCGGGGTCTTTGCGGGTGAGGAGCCGAACTTTCACTTCGCCCGATTCGGGCAATTTCGTGTCGACGCCAACCACTTTGCCGTCGACATCGGCTGCCAGCGTCGCTTTGGCGAGTCGGGCTCCGATCGAACCAGCAACTTCGAGGGGGGTGACCGAGCCCGGAAACTCTTTACTCGAACCGTCGGGCAGAACTACCTTGAGCATGATCGCAAATCGCTTCCTAAAGTGCTTTGGCTATTGGCCTTACGAACAGAGAAGGCCGCACACAAGCCGGGCACTTTTGAGGTTTTACTTGCCGAGGGAGGCGTCGGTACAAAGGACGCCAGAAAGGTTCCCAGCGGGCAAGGAGTGTCAAGTGTAGAACAAGAGAGCCCAGCGGCAAGATCAGGTTCGGCTGGGACTTGGGGCCAGCCCGACGCGGAAAGTCAGGCCAAAGCGGCACAATTGTGCCCCGCAGACTCGTCGCTGGGCAAAAAACTTCGCTTCCCGGCTGTCAGCCCTCTTGAACTTCCGCTCCCCTGGCCCAAAATACAAGGCTGCTGAGAAACGAATGGGCAACAACTGCTTTGCCCGTTTAGCGAACCTTGAACGGTACTCGCTGATCGTTAAAAAAGTAGCACGCAGCGGATCAGGCTCGCCTGCCGCCGCACTGTCAAACGTTTTTCAGTCCTACAGATCGGGCGGTTAGCTCAGTTGGTTAGAGCGCCACGTTGACATCGTGGAGGTCGCTGGTTCGAGTCCAGTATCGCCCACTCTTCAAGCCTTGCCGTGACATGCGTTGCGGCAAGGCTTTTTTCGTAGCTGCTTTTTCCGTGGATGCTTTATTCGCTGCTGTCGATCGAAACCACGCGGGGCAGGCTCAGTCGCCCAGGCTGTCAGCGGCTCGTTCAGTCCGGCGCGAGTCCTATTGCTGCTGTCGCTGCACAGCCGATTTCGTCCCACCCCAAAAAAGGCGCTCCCGTACGATTCACGCTAGAGCGTTAAAGAGAACGCTTCGAGGGCCACGCAATTCAGCTCGCGGGTGGCGAGCATCTGATATCAGCATCGATCTCTGCAAGCGCGATAGCATCTTGTGACGCGAGAGAGCGATCGGCGAAACGATGGTGATCGGTTCTGATCGATGCCCTGATCCCTCTAATGAAGCGACGCAGCTAAGGGATGTTAGCCGCGGAGCTGGACAGCTTGATACACAAGCTGTGCTGCAAGGAGGGTCTGCAGCGGAGTAGACGGGTGCGAGACAAGCGCAGCTGACATTCGCGAAAATCGGCGTGTGGTCGTTCGTTTTGGCCCACAAAGTCAAGACAAAACTGTCGAAAAGAAATCGCGGGATTTCTATGTCATTCTAGTGGGGAGCTTCATGGCCTTGCCGGTCATCAAAGTCGATTTTCCAGCAAAATTCAGTATCGTATTTCGCGAAGATTGTGCCTAAATTTGTGCATCGCACCGAAACTTTGTCGGTCGATATTGGCTAAATAGCTAGGTCTCATTCGAGACCTTACTTGCAGTTGCCGCTCGGTTCTCGAGCAAGCTGCATCGCCTGGCTGTCATCGTTGCGGCGGTTTTCGGAACGACCGACCGCGCGAATCGATAGGTTTGCATTCATTCTTAATCATTCTTGTCAGGAGAAGGCGCATGTCTGTCCGAAGGTCTGGTTTTACGCTCGTCGAGCTACTCGTCGTCATCGCGATCATTGGTGTGCTCGTCGCTTTGCTGCTCCCTGCTGTGCAAGCAGCTCGCGAAGCCGCACGTCGTTCGTCGTGCCTCAACAATCTCAAGAACCTCAGTCTGGCCATGCACAACCATCACGACGTGATGCTGCGTTTTCCGCCAGGATGTGCCCGCGACCAATCTCCCTTTGGCACCACTGCTGCTGGTGGTGGCTGGGGAAGTTCGTGGAAGGTTTATCTGCTCCCTTTCATCGAGCAGGACACGATCTTCAGCAAGTGGATTCTCGATGGCAACAACAGTGGCTACACCAATGCCACCAACATGCCGATCGTGAACAACTTGTTCCTAGCCACCTATCGTTGCCCATCATCGCCCGTTCCACGCTTTTATGCAGCGTCGAACAACAACGGGTCGATTCAGATGATGACCTCGTACACCGGCATCGCTGGCTCGAATCTGCCGAACACTTCGTTCTATAGTGGAACACACGGTTTTGCTTCGGGCTCGGGTCCTCTCTATGCCAACAGCCAAGTGAACATGGCGGCATTGACCGACGGCACCAGCAACGCATTCATGATCGGCGAACAGAGCGATCACTTGCGCGATGCAGCGGGCCAGCCCATTCCAGGTGCGTACACCGCCATCACGAGCCAAGGTCCCCACGGCTGGACGATGGGTGCTGGCCAAGTGAATGTCGGCGTGGCTTACACCGACCGCCATTTCAATTGCACCACGGTCGCTTACACCGTGAATCAGCGCGGCCTGCCGAACTCGGGCGGCACGGGGCAAAACACGGGGAACAACATTCCTTTGAATGCTGCTCATCCTGGTGGTTGCTGCGTTGGACTCGCCGACGGTTCGAGCCGCTTCATCAGCCAAACCACCGCGCTGCTGGTGTTGCAGCAGATGGCTCACGGCAGCGATGGCGCGCCAGTCATCCTCGACTAGTCGCTCGCGCTTGTCGTCTCACGACGCGCGTCAGCAGCATCGATTTACTTTCTCTCTCAGGCGACCCTGCTTTACCGCGGGGTCGCGTTATTAGATCGGACCACTTATGCAACGTCGAGTTTTGACGCAGGGATTCATGTGGGTGATGGTGGCTTGCACATTCGGGATGCTGGCAGGCTGCGGTCCTGCGCCGGTGAAACTTCCCCCCAAGGCAGCTGTGAAGGGATCGGTGAAACTCAACGGCGCTCCGCTGGCCAATGGCGAGATCGTGTTCACCATTCCCGGACAGCCTGAACAACGCCTGACGGTGACCGGCGGTTCCTACACGGGCGAGGCGACGATTGGCATGAACAGCGTGGGGGTTTTCTCGTACATCGAAAGCGCTCCCACGAGTGGCCTGGCGACCGATACCGTGCAAAAGACGAACATCGTGGCCCAGCGGTTTAGTTATCAAACGCAGCTAACCGCCGACGTGAAAGCCGACACGGAGAACGAGTTCAGCTTCGACGTCAGCACGCAGTAGAACGCTGCGATCGCCTACGATCGAGCCGCGCTTCAAGTTCAACACGCACCGCGCTGCACCACACCCAGCCTCGCCGAGACATGCTCTTGGCGAGGCTTTTCTATGCGCGAACGAGCGTGTTGCTCGGTAACCCCCTAGCAATGAGCCAAAACTACTCGAAAGAAGTAATTCCGATTGCTGCGCGGGTCGTCACAGAAGGAGGCTGAGCTCCCTTCAACCATTTTTCGGCAGTTTTTTCTAAGATACTGCGGTGCGCCGCGAATTGGATTCACTATCTTACGCATCTCAATCGCTGCTCCTGTCGCCTCGACACTGGTCCAGCGCCGCTCGATGCGACAGATCTCGGTCCCGTTGGTTCTCTTTTGAAAGTGAGTCTTGCTCCATGCCCGAAGTTGACAAGGAACTAGCCAAATCGATTGTTCAGGCGAAGAAGAAACCCCGTAACTTCGCGATTGTTGCCAAGGGATCGAATGTTCTGAAATTGGCGGTCGATAAGCGTCCCATCAAGGATGGCTCGATCGCTAAGTGGAAGAAAGACACTGGCGGCAACATCGTGTTGCGAGGTGTTGTGCAAGGGACAGCGGAAGGAGACCTCGTGTTCCTGATGCTCGAGGCATCCCCCATCACAGAAGCGAAGCTGAAGAAGTTCATCGGCGATACGGCCGACTTGACTACCCGCCCGGTGTTCAAGGTCGTTCCGGCACTCGCCGAAGTCGACGATCAAAGCCCAGACGAACAAGAGGGGAAAGAAGGGGAAGCGACCGAGAAAACTTCAGGGGTTGCAGAAACTCCCACGCCATCGGTCCCGCCTCCACCACCTCCTCCACCACCTCCTCCGCCACCTGTGACTGCTGCCGATCCTGCGCTGGCATTCAATGCGCGTTTGAAGGAACTGATGCCCGAGATCAAGCAAGCCTCAGCTGGAGCGCAAGGGACCCTCATCAAGCAAACGACGGCGGAAGCAGGTGCGGCAGCTCAGAAAAAAGATTTCGCCCTCGCACATCAGCTGCTCGACAAAATCGAAGAGCTGCTGATCGCGGAAGGGATCGTTCCGAATGTCGATGCCAACAAGGCCGACCGCAACGAGTTCCCCAAGCGCTGGGCGCTGGCCAAGAAAACCTGGCTCGATTCGCTCGACACCGTGAACGATCAGATTTCCAAATTGGCCGAGAAGCTCAAGCAGACCGACGATCCGGAACTCAAGAAGATAGCCGAGTTTGGTCTCGCAGCGCTCACCGGGAATTTTAAGGTTCCGATGATGGCAGGCATTCGCGATGTCGACGACGCCAGTGCTGCTGCCCTCCGCAGCATGGCCAACAACTTGCAGGATGTGATCGACGGATTCAAAACTCATTTGGCATCGAGCGCTCGCATTCAAGCGTGCGACGACGATGGCCAGGAACTGTTTGGCGTGAAGACGACGATTCGCGTCGAGCTGACTCGCGGCCTCAGCGCGCTGCGGGCTGCCCTGGCGTATGTCGCCGACGAGTAATCCCGCCTCACAGCTGGCATTTCCACCTTCCACATCACGACTATTTCCGTAGCGATTGCGCTATCTTGCAGAGGTATCCGCCATGTCGAACGCTCAAACCAACGCCCCCGTCGCCAAGAAACTCCGACGATTCAAAGCCACTTTTGGCATCAAGTCGAACCTGAAATCACCGGCCCTTTTGACCGGCGGTATCAACCTGCCACCCAACATTGCCGACTCCCCCAAGGTCAAAGCGGCTTACAACAAGCTCAACCTTACCATCGAGGGGCTGCGTCAAACGGCGCTCGACCAGCGCGATGGAAACATCGGCATAGCCAGCTCGTCGCAAAAAGTGGCCGACCTGCTCGACAAAGGGAAGCTCGATCTCGCCGATCTGCTGAAGGTCGCCAAAGGCAAGGGAGAAGCTGTCGCCAAGCAAGTGCTGTCGGAAGTAATGGCAGCCGAGAAAGAGATTCAGGAGGCTGTGGTAGCGACCTACATCGACGAAGCCAAAGTCACCTTTCAAAACGACGACATTTCAGGCACCATCGCAAAGCTGAAGGAGATGAAGCAATTCATCGACAATCCCGATGTCGACTATCCCCTAGGGGACGAAGTGTTCGTCAACAGCAGCATTGCAGTGATGTGCAAAGCGGTCGGCATGACACCCCAAGAATTTGTGCAGAAAGATGCCGAGGACCTGAAGGCCTACTTCATCGAAAATGTCTACGCACCGATGAAAGTAAAGCAGCGAAAGGCTCAGCCGGTGGGGAGCCTCGGTGATATCTGCCAGTTTGCCGACCTCCTGCACGGCTTCGATCCCCAAGCGATCCAAGACGATGATGTCAAAGAGTGGCTGCAGAAGCTCAAGGACAGCACGATCGGACAAAGCGCCATGGGTGTGCTGAACGGCAATCGCCCTGGCAAGTTCACTTCCGGTGGCGTTGCCAACGAAGATGTGGCGCTCAACCTGCCCAACTGGCCGCAGAACGGCGTGATCAAAATCAATCAAGGAAACGACGCGTTTAAGAACAAAACCAAAGCGGTGCTCAATGAGATTGCAACGACCCCGATGGGGAAGCAATTCCTCATCGATTGTGCCGGTGGGGATCCACCCATTGCGATCACCCCTCCCTCGGTCGCCAGTGCTCAGCGCATCGATCCCAGCGGCAAAGTGCTGTATAGCGCTTCGGAAGGGAACGGCAGTGCAGCGTTTGATCCCGATAACGATGTGACCGGCGCCGACGACTCGCCCCAGTTGCTACAGAACGAACCGTGGCGGCAGCGAGAACCCTCCATCGCCTTGTTCCACGAAATGATTCACTGCTACATCTATCAAAAAGGTGGCGAAGACTTCACTGCACCGTCGGATAACTCGGTGACGATTCGTGTGGGTCACACTGGCGACTTGGCCGAGCTGCGGATCGTCGGCATTCCCTACGACCACGATGCAGGGGGCGGACGTATCGTTCGCTTTCCGTTCGACGACGTGAACTACAATCCTTATTCCGAGAATGCCTATCGCAAGGCGCTCGCGCGGGCCAAGGGAAAGAACCAGACCGACCTGCGAACGCACTACATGAACATCAAAGGTCAAGTGAAACTGCCAAATGCACCCGTGAATGTGTAGCGCAAAACGCTGAAGAAACGATCATAAAAAACAGCAGCCTTGTTAGCCGAGCTTACTCACTAACAAGGCTGCGATCGTTTCTTGAGGATGTGCTCGAATTCAGCAAACGCTCCGCTACTTTGCCGGGACGAGCTGAATCGCGTCGATGTGCACGTTTCCTTGGGCACCCGCCACGATGAAGTTCACGGCGTAGTTCTTGGTGAGATCAAACCGAAATGTCCCCACCGACTGAAATCCATTGGCACCCGTCGGCGCTTGGGTTTGATCGATCACCACCATCTTCCGCCCCTCGGCAGTTTCGATCTCGAGCTTGGCTTGCTTCGCACGATTCTCGTGCGCAATCCAAGCGATACGGACTTCGTAATTCCCCGCGCGAGTGACGGAGAAAGGAAACCGAGCCGAGGCTTTGGGGTCGGTCGAGTAGTGATAGTTCTCCCCCACAAAACCTGGCAGGCTGCCGTTGTCGCTCCAGTTCCCTTTCATCTCCGACGCTTCGTCGTCGATGATGATCCCTTCGAGCTTCGCGGGATCGAGCCCCTTTGGCGCAGGCTTCACGTCGACATAACCTGCCGGGAATTGAAGTTCGCCATCGAGCGTCGCGCGACGTTTGGCACCAGGCTCTTGCATCAATTCTTTGAGCTTGCTGAGGTGATTTTCATAAACGCCACGGGGTGTCGTCTCTTCCGCGACACAAATCCAAGCTGCTTTTCCCACCACTTCGCCCATCATGCCGCAAGTGCGCATCACGCGGATCGGGCCGATCGCTTCGCGCTCGACACTGATATCGCGACCTGCCATGAACAGGTTCTTGATGTTGCGGCTGTAGAGCGTGCGATACGGAGCCCAGTAAGGACCCTTGTAGCTATACTTCGCGCCGGTCGTCGCTTCGGAGATGAACTCCTCTCCCTTCAGATCTTTGCTGAACGATGGATGCGGGACATGGATATCGATGTGCCAGGTGTTAGGAAAGGCCGGATCGGGCCACTCGGTGCCGTTGCGGAAATCGTCGGCTTTCAGCATGACGTCTCCCACTAAGCGGCGTGATTCGCGTTTGCCCGCGATGAAAGCGCTCCAGCCGAGACGATGGTTGGGATACATCTGATCGACGTTCTTGAGCGCGTCCCACGCACCGTACATCGCACGCATGTTGAGGTCGCGAATGCGCTCGATGTCGTTGATCGGATCTTTGTCGAACCCCGATTCCCAAAACCAGCCGCCGAGATTGGCAATCGGCGTATTGGCCCACTGACCTTTGTACGACTGACGCCCCGGGAACGGTTTATCTTTCAGATCAAGCGCCCACGGCAGCCGTGGAAATGGTGCCACAATGTTGCCAGCTTCCGCGAGAACCGTGAGGACATCTTTGTCCTTGCATTCGCAGTGCAGCACTTGATTCTTATCGGCCTGATCGAGAACGTTCCACAGATTGCTCGCTCCCATGTTCCCTTCGTGCGAGACTTCGAAATCAGCACCAGCGAGAAATCCGACAGTGGCATCACCCGTGCAGTCGGCGAAGAGTTTCCCTTGCACTTTGATGCGCTCGGCGGAGCGAATGTGCTGAGCTTGCACGGCGACGATCGTGTGGTTGTCGGTTTCGACCACATTCACACGGTACTCGAGCAGCAGCGTGATGTTCGGCTCAGCGAGCACGACATCCAGTTTGCGTTGATCGTCGTACACATCTTTCCCTTTGGCATTTCCCGAACCAGCCTTGCGCGGCGGGCACAGCTCTTCGACGATATCGCCAATGCGTGGGAACGGCTTTTGACGCGTATGACCTTCAGGCCACACGCGCACTTCGCTGCTCGCATTGCCACCCAGCACCGGACGGTCTTGAATGAGAGCGACTTTAAGTCCATTGCGAGCGGCTGAAACCGCAGCCGATGTTCCGGCGACACCTCCACCCACCACCACCAAATCGAAAGAGCCAGCATCTTTCGGCGGACCTTGCAGCCCCATTTGCTCGCGGCGAAACGCCGTCATCTCTGGTTCTTTGTTGGGTGGCGTAAAGCTGAGGTCTTTCGAAAAACAGATCGCATCGCAGCGTCCTTCAAAACCTGTCAGGTCGTCGAGCGCGAGCGTAAACCCCTCGCGAAGTTCCACCTTGCCACCGTCGTGCCAATGCCACTCGGCACCTTTGGTACCAAACGTTTCGGTGAGTGCTTTGCCATTGATGAGCAGCTGAAACTTGCCAGGTGCTCCAGGCACTTTCCAAGGAGCGACCCAGTCGCGTGTGCGAACCCAAACTTGGTAGGTCCCGGGCTCTTTCACTTTCACAGCAGTCACGGCATCTTTTACCGGCACGCCGAGTCCATGAGCCAGCAGATAAGGGGAGCCCATTTGATCCATCGATTGCTGGTCGACATCCCAGCCCCCGAGCTCGGTGAATTGCTCGGCTTCGACAAAAATATGCTGAGCAGCGGCAATCGCGGGGAGACCAGCGATCAGGAAAGCGGCGACGATTAACTGGCGAAACATGGGAAGTTCACCCTTAAAGCAAGAGGCGGGAGAGAACTCACAGTTTAACCTGCTGTACACTTCCTGGGGACCCATTTTTTCGAGCCGCGACGGGCCACTTCACTCTTGGCGTCACTCCCGGCGACTGGAGCGGAAGTAAGTCGCTGCGAACTCCTGATCGAGCTTGCCCAGGATTGGTACGAGCGATGTGCCATCGACAACTGTCGCGAGATTGGGATTCGTACATCCAGCGGGAAGAAGCTGCACCCGCAGCAGCAGCCGATCGCGCACCCTCTTTAGTTCGCAGATCGCCAGCAAATCGCCCGCCGAACAATCACCCGCTTTACGCATCCGCAGCAGAAGCCGATAGAGGGGCGGGCGATCCTCGCCACTGAGCGGCACGATCCATTCCGCATGATGAATCGCCAAGAGGATCTCACCGGTCTCCTGACGGTCAACCGCACGCCAGGATAATTTTTCGAGATCGTCGCGAAAGAAGGGGAGGGGAGTGGCTGGGCCAAGAGGCGTGAACTCGAGGAAGCTAGATGAACTGGATGCGACACTACAGAGGGAGTTGTCGGGGTTCGATTCTGGCGAGTTCTGCTTCTCCGAGATCGTTTGTAGGTTCTCGCGGCTCCTTAAGTTCCATACGAGCGTCTGTTCCCAGAGGATCAGCACCAGCGAGAAAAGAAGATAGCAGCAGGCTACAGGAAACAGATCGAAGCGGCTGCTTCGGCGAGAACTGAATTGGGTGAAGAGCTGAAACATACGGACTGCCGCACTTTGGATGGACCTGGGAGAGAAATCGACACGGCTTGAACGACCAGCGGAACTTGAGCGACCGCTTGCTGAGGTGGTTGATGCGGCTTAACCGCAACGACCGCACGCAAGGGTGTTTTGGGAACCGCGTGGACGCTAACCGCGGGAGGTGGGCTCACCAGGGGAGCCAAAGTGTCGATGGCGACGCAGCAGGCCAGGTTCGGCACCAGCGCGACTGCTTCATTTCCGCGTTTTAGCGGCAGAGCAGGGGGCGGCATCAGTGCTCGAAAGGCAGAGCTCATAAAGGCTTGCGATCATCGCTTGCAGGAAGGTGCTAGCAGCGACTGGAGCGACTCGCGTGAGGCTTCATCGCTACGAAGTTCAGGGACCGTTTGCGGCACTCCAATCACCCTTCACAGAGCCTCCGGGCGGCCAGAAGTTCGCACCCGAACGATTCGGGTGGCCATTTTCCCAAAAATCGGTCGATATTGATGCAAAGGTCTTGTTACGCTGCGGAGGATTGGCGACCATGTAGGGTTAGTTAGGGCCTCCGCTCCCGCGTCCCACCCGACTGGCCCTCCCCGTTCGGCATTTCCTTCCATCCCGCCCTCGGACTGCCGCTATGCATTTTCGCTGGTTCACAACTCTCTGCTGCGCTCATGCCTCGCTTCTGGCGATCGCTTCGCTTGTTTCACAAGCATCGGCAGCTGTTGATTTACCTGCGGAATTAGCGGAAAAGTTTACGCGCGACGTCACGCCGTTCGTTTCCAAACATTGCGCCGACTGCCACGACAAAGAAGAGCCCCAAGCGGGCCTTACGCTCACCACGTTCGCGGAAGCCAAAGCGATCGTTCCCGACCGCGAGCACTGGGAGAAGGTGCTGGAACTCGTCAGCAGTGGCTCGATGCCCCCGAGCGATCAGCCGCAACCACCCGCAGCCGACGTCGAAAAGTTCACCTCGGTGGTGCAAGCGATTTTCGATCACGTCGACAAAACATCCCCGCGCGATCCTGGTCGGGTGACGGTGCGACGCCTCAACCGCGTGGAATACAACAACACGATTCGCGACCTCTTCGGGGTCGATCTCCGCCCCGCCGACGACTTCCCTTCCGACGATGTGGGACACGGCTTTGACAACATCGGTGATGTCCTTACCGTCTCGCCCGTCCTGATGGAGCGCTATCTCGCCGCTGCTGAAAGCGTGTCGAGCCGCATCATCACCCCCGAGGCACCGCAGCGTCCGAACCGGTTCCTCTCGTGCAAGTATGTCGAGCCAGCCGGGAGCACGGTCCCTCAAAGCCAATATCGCCCGATGACGAGCGAGCCGAAGGAATCGGGAATCGAAACCGGGCCGTTTTTCACGAGCTACATGATGGATGCCGACGGCGAGTATCGCTTTCGCATTCGCTGCTACACATCGGCCCCCAAAGAACAAAAAGTAACGGTCGCGATTCTGGCATGTGGCAAAGACATCGTCTCCCCCGCTGGCGATGGCGACATTGCCGATCTCGCCGGCGCTGCCCTGAGTGGGCTGCGACCGTTCCGCGTGATCGCTCGCCAAGAGGTGACCGCTCGCGAACAAAAAGAAGCGCAGAACCTCGAGTTCACCATTCCACCGATGGCGGGCATCGAGCGGATGGCTGTGGCCCTGGTGAAGCCAGGCGATGGACAGCCGCACGTCACGTTGCATATCGAATGGTTCAACCTCGAAGGGCCGATGGATACGCGTCCGCGGACCCATCGCGAACTCCTGGCGACCACAGCGGCGGATGACGAAGCCAAAAGCCGCGAAGTCTTCACTCGCTTTTTGGCCCGCGCCTTTCGCCGCAAACCGACCGCCGACGAAATCGAAAAGCATGTGAAATACGTGGCGAGTGTGCAGTCGAGCGAGCAGCTGAAATGGGAAGCGGCTATGCAGCGCGGCGTGCAAGTCGTGCTCTGCAGTCCCAAGTTTTTGTTCCGTACCGAACCCGACTACGATCCCGAAAATCCCAACGTCCACGCGATCGATCAGTATCAACTAGCGAGCCGCTTGTCGTACTTCCTTTGGAGCAGCATGCCGGACGATGAGTTGTTCGCGCTTGCTAGCCAAAATCGTTTGGTCGACGACCTCGATAACCAAGTCCGGCGAATGCTCAAAGATCCCAAATCGCAAGCACTCGTCGATAACTTTGCCCTGCAATGGTTGCAGCTGCAGCGGATCACGCAAATCACTCCCGACCCCGAAAAGTTCCCGAACTTCGATGATCGCCTGAAAGCGTCGATGGTCGAGGAAACCAAGTTGTTCCTCCGCGAGATCATTCAAAACGACCGGAGCATCCTGGAGCTGATCGACGCCGACTACACGTTCCTCAACGAGCGACTTGCCCGTCACTATGGCATCATCGACACGATGGGAAACACCTGGGAAACCAAGCCTCGTCGCGAAGGTGGTCAGCAGCTGCGTGGTCGCGAGTTTCAGAAGGTGATGCTCGGGCCCGATAGCCACCGAGGCGGGCTGCTCACTCAGGCGAGCGTGCTCACTGTCACCAGCAATCCCACACGCACCAGTCCTGTGAAACGGGGCCGCTGGGTTCTCGAACAAATCCTCGGAACGCCGCCACCACCACCGCCACCGAACGTGCCAGAACTCGACAAAGAAGGAGCCGCACTAACCGGCACGCTCCGTCAACGTCTCGAACAGCATCGCGAAAACATTGCTTGTGCCAGCTGCCATGCGAGAATGGATCCACTCGGGTTCGCGTTCGAGAACTTCGATGCGGTTGGCGCGTTTCGCAAAACCGATGGGTCTGACTACGTCGATGCCAGCGGCGTGCTCCCCGATGGTCGCAAATTCAATGGCCCAGCGGAACTCAAAGAGATCCTCAAAACCAAAGCTCCGCAAGTTCGCAAAGCACTGACGGAGAAGTTGCTGACCTACGCCACCGGGCGTGGTCTGGAATACTACGACAAACCAGCGGTTCGGCAGATCGTCGAGAGCATGCCGGCCGGTGAAGATCGATTTTCGCACCTCGTGCTCGGCATTGTCCGCAGCGATCCCTTTATGCTTCGTCGGGGAAAGGAAACTCAGCCATGAACGCCTCGCACATGATTTCGCGACGCACTGTACTCCGTGGTCTTGGCACCGCGATGGCGCTTCCATGGCTCGAAGCAATGGGACCGCTCACGTCGTGGGCCACCGCTGCTGAAGGTGGCGCTGTTGCTCCCAATCGCATGGCCTTCATCTACGTTCCCAACGGCATCAACATGGCCGACTGGACGCCGAAGGAAGAAGGCACCAACTACGAGATGCCAACCATCCTGAAGCATCTCGAAAAGCATCGAAGCGAGATGCTGGTGCTGACGGGGCTCACTGCCGACAAAGCCCGCGCCAATGGCGACGGCGGTGGCGATCACGCTCGCGCCCTGTCGGCGTTCCTCACCGGCTGTCAGCCCAAGAAGACCGACGGCAACGAGATTCGTGCTGGTGTTTCGGTCGATCAAGTCGCTGCTTCTCGCATCGGTGATCAAACCCGTTTGCCTTCGCTCGAACTCGGCTGTGAAGCAGGCGCGATGGCTGGCAACTGCGACTCGGGCTACAGCTGTGTGTATAGCAGCACCATGGCTTGGAAGAGTGCCACGCAGCCGCTGCCGAAGGAAGTCGATCCGAAGCTGGTGTTCGAACGGATGTTCAGCTCGAGCGGCGACGAAAATCGCGCCAAACGAGATGCTGCCCGCAAGAGCGTGCTCGACTTTGTGCGCGACGATGCCTCGCAGCTCACGCAGTCGCTCGGTTCGTACGACCGTCGTAAGCTCGACGAATACTTCACCAGTGTTCGTGAAATCGAACAGCGGATCGATCGCGCGAAGAACATGCCGACCATCGATGTTCCTGAAGGCGTGGCCAAGCCCAGTGGCATTCCGAAGGACTATGCCGAGCATTTGCGGCTGATGGCCGACCTGCTCGTTCTCGCATTTCAAACCGACATGACACGTGTCTCGACTTTCGTGATGGCCAACGAAGGTAGCAACAAGTCGTATCCGTTCATCGGTGTTTCGGAAGGTCACCACGAGCTTTCGCACCACGGCAACGAGCAAGCCAAGAAGGACAAGATTCGTCAGATCAACGAATTCCACGTCCAGCAGCTCGCTTACCTGATCGACCGCCTGAAGAGTGTGCCAGAAGCTGGTGGGACGCTGCTCGACCACTGCATGATTGCTTATGGCAGCGGCAACAGCGACGGCAACGCCCACAACCACGACGACCTGCCCGTGCTGCTGTTCGGTAAGGGTGGTGGAACGATCCAAACTGGTCGCCACATCAAGTATGCCAAAGAGACGCCGCTGAACAACTTGTGGCTCAGCATGCTCGAGCGCATGGATGTTCGACTCCCTAGCCTCGGCGACAGCACCGGCCACTTGCCCGGCCTGACAGCATAGGAATATCTGCTCCATGAATGGTGCGCGGTGAATCGCCATCCGCTGTGCAATTTGTGGGATACGACGGACCAAAAACTTTCAGCCGCTGGAGTGATTCACTTCGCTCCAGCGGCTGTTTGCTGCGCGGGTGGGGAATCGCTGGCAACGGATCTCACCGGGAAACATTTCCACTCCGAAATTTGACACACTCTGGAGGGCGGATATCCTTACCCCTCGGCAGACCGCGCGATCCACGCGCAGCTGCTGGTCTCCTCTCTCCAAGGGCATGTTCGATGCGAAACGTCGTGATTCTCGCTGCGCTGGTGCTGATTGCGGCCACGGGCTGCGGCTCGTCGGGAAGTTCCTTCGCGGCAAAATACGCTTCGCTCACCGAGGCGCGGCAAGGATTCAAGACCACCCTCACGACGAGTTCGATGGGAAGCCAACCTGTTGAGGAGCCTCCCCAGGATGTTTTTCAGCTCATCAATTACACATCGAAGGTGGGTGAACTTCCCGCCTACATCACTCCCGATCCACTCGACGGCAAAAAGCATCCGGCGATCATTTGGATAACCGGGGGCGATTGCAATTCGATCGGCGATGTGTGGTCTCCGGCCGACCCGCAGGACGACCAGTCCGCTTCTGCGTATCGACAAGCGGGGATCGTGATGATGTTCCCGAGTCTTCGTGGTGGGAATACAAACCCAGGTCAGCGGGAAGGATTTTTTGGCGAAGTGGACGATGTGATCGCAGCTGCCGATTTTCTGGCGACGCAAAGTTATGTCGATCCCGCTCGGATCTATCTGGGAGGTCATAGCACTGGCGGCACACTCGCATTGGTGGTTGCCGAGTCGACCAGCAAGTTCCGCGCAACGTTTGCTTTCGGGCCGGTGCATGAAGTGCAGTACTACGATCCCGAGTATCTCCCTTTCGCCTACCACAACACGGAAGAGTCGGCGATTCGCTCCCCGATTTTTTGGCTCAAATCGCTCAGCACGCCCACCTTTGCCATCGAAGGAGCGGACGGGAATGCACTCGCGCTCACGCTGCTCGAACGCAAAGCGGAGGGGACCAAACTCTCGTGCATTCAAGTTAGTGGCGCCGATCACTTCTCGGTCTTGGGGCCGGCGAACACCGAAATCGCTCGCCAGATTCTGGCCGACACTGGCCCCACCTGTAATATCAGCCTCTCGGCAGCCGACTTGCAGTAGTTTCACTGAGGTCGCTTGCACGAGTGTGTGCTGCCAACTTGCGCAGCAGAAATTCAGCAGCGTGACAAACTCCCCGCATCTGCAGGAGATGGATCATGAGCTCTTTTGATAATCCCTACGCCGCCCCGCAACCAGCGCCGCAATTTCCTCAGCCAAGCGGCTATGGCGCAACTTCAACGGGTCATTTGGGAGTTGGCATCCAGCGCGATGGTGTCCTGCTGGTGATCGATCGTCGCAGTCACCAGTTTGCTCCGATCTGCGCAAAATCAGGAGTGCCGACCCACAACACCTATAAGATCGAGCAAGTCTTTTTGGACGACGCGACGCGCATGACAGCCTTTGCCGTGGGTGGTTTGATTGGGGCCGGACTCGCGCGGCTCTTCTATGGCGACAAAGTGGTGGTGGTGCTTCCGGTCGAACCAGCCTGCGCGGTGAAGACTCCCAAGTCGATGGTGCTCCCAGCGGTCATTTTTGGGATCGGACTTGTCGCCCTCGTTATCGGCGGCGCGATTGGTCTCACACTCGACCGCGAAGCGCTGATGGCGATTCTACTGATCTCCGGGCTCATCACGCTGATTGGTCTTCTGATTGGCGTCGAAAACTACTTCAACCCTATTCCGCCGTTCAAGATCGTCCGGACGAGCAAAACCCATATCTGGATCGAAGGGGCACACCCTCAGTACCTCGCTCAACTCCCCGGCATGATGCCCACCAACTTAATCCCCCAGCGCTGAAGCATCACATCGATCTCGAGATCTTCAAACACTTTCTCCGCGCAACAAATCCGGCAATCCCTCCCTCATCTAATAACAAAACTCCCCTCTGTGATTCATGGGGAGCTTAATTTTATTGAGAGATCGTGATAGCAACGCGACTGCATCTTCGGTAGTCTATCGAGAACTCTGCGCCTACCGAACAGCTCTCCATTGAAGTTGTGTAAATATGATGAGCGGATTTGCTGAGTTGATCGAATCACTTTCCGCCGCAGTTTGGCCGATGATCGCGCTCTATGTGGTTTGGAGATACGGCAAGGATGTTTCGGGCGTTATTCAATCGGCTAGGGACCGGAAATTCTTACTCGAGATTGGGGGCCAAAAGCTCTCGATGGAAGAGGCCAATAAGCAACAACAGACACTGATTGCCGATCTTCAGACCAACATGGTTGCGATGATGAAACGGCTCGATGCCCTGGGGATCGCCGAGTCGCAAGGGAGCACTTTGGTCTCCGAGACCACGCCAGAATCGTATCGCATCCTGTGGGTCGACGATAACCCCAAAAACAACAGCTACTATGTCGAGCAGCTCCAAAACGATGGCTATGTTGTTGATATTGCGCTCAGCACCAAAGAGGCGCTCTCGAAAATGATGAACCGCAACTACCGACTCGTCATCTCGGACATGGGACGCGAAGAGAATGGTGAGTTTGTCGGGGACGCGGGTGTTCGACTACTTAAGCAGCTGCGCGAGAATGCCAGTAGTACGCCGGTTGTTTTTTTCTGCTCAAAGCGAGGCGTTCAGTCCTATGGAGAAACAGTATTCTCTTTAGGTGCTTCGGGGATTACATCATCGACCATCGAACTTCGGTCGTTGTTTGAAAAGCTCGCGCCGCGCAAATAAGTGCGTATAAAGATTACTGCAAGCCGCCAATATCGAGCGCCACTTATCAGGTAGCAACCCCATCCCGTTTCGGTTGGATTTTGAATTCACGCTACTCCCCCACCCGAATAGCACAAACTATAGTCAGTTTTCTTCCTCTCTCACGATAGATGCCGCTGTTGACTGCATCCACCGAGGCCGTGCTGGCCCCAATCTATTACCCACCTGCCAGTGGCGATTGAGAGAATTCATGTCGAAGCCAGATCCTGTGGTTCATGAGCCTGCGGTGGTAGCGGATCAAGTCATTACCGCCACAGTAGTTGAGTTCTTTCCCGAGATGAACGCCTATCGTGACGGAGCTTTGCTGATGGTTGGTCGCTGGGATCGGCAGCTCCCCCAAGTCTGTTTGAAGACGGGTCAGGCAACCCATCATACCTTCACGCTGAGAGACAACTTCATCAGCGGCTCTTTGGCAATGACGGCATGCCTTGCCGGAGGCGCGCTTGGTTACCAGATGGCGAAGAAAATCTGGGGCGAACCAGTTTCCATCCTGCTTCCACTCGATGCCGCGTGGCTAGAAGCAGCCGCTGCCAAAACCATGCCAGGCTGGATTACCTTTTCGATCGGCGTGATAGTGCTGCTGCTCACGCTTGTGATAGCAGTCGACGAAGTCGGCGCAGGGTATTTCATCCCCGCAGGGATGTTCATCATGATCGCCGGCATCGTCTGGGTTTACTTCGGCAGCCAAATTAAAGCGTGCCCTTTTCGCGTAGCGAAGCTGAGCAATCAGTACATTTGGATCAGCGGCGTTAACTCAGCAGTGCTCGCGCGATTTCCATCTGTCTCGCAGAACCACTGATCCCAGCGGATTTAGTGAATCCACTTCTTGGGAAAGCCGGTGAGGGAGGAAGTGGGGGCGGGCTTCCAGAGGGCGAGAGAGTCGATTTTGGTGGCGAGTTCGAAGTCGAGCAGCGTGATGCCACGAGCTGAGTGCGTCTGCAGCATGACGGTGACGATGGCATAGCCGATTCGCATGTCGGGATGATGCCAGGCTGCTTCAGCCAAGAGTCCGACCGCTTGCACCAGCATCATGGTGTGAGGCCAGCCGGGAGTGTGGAAGGTACGGCGGAGCCAGCCGTCGCGAATTTCCCAGTCGGGGAGTTTGGCAAGCTCGGCAGCGAGCGCCTCTCCTTCAAGTACGGCGGGCGCGTCGGCCATGGTCGGTTTCCTTACTTTTCGGCGAGCAGTTTCTCGATAATCGGTGCGAGGGCAGCGACGTTGTGAGCAACGCCCGCCACGTTCCCTTGCTTGTCGACCACCATCATCGTCGGGATTCCACGCACACCATACTTTTCGGCGAGACCTTGCGTCTCATCGCCAGCAAGTGTCGTCCAAGGAATCGTTTCGGTTTCGAGATAACCAGCCAGGGCTTCGAGATCTTTATCGAGGCTGATGCCGACCACATCAAAGCCATCTTTGCCGAGCCGCTCGTGCAGCTGCTTGACGTTGGGCATCTCCTTGCGGCAAGGGCCGCACCAAGTGGCCCAGAAGTCGACGAGGACAACCTTACCTCGATAGGCGTCCCAAGCAAACGCTTCTCCGCCAGCTGTGGTGCCGACGAGTTCGAGCGGCTTGCCGACGAGATCCGATTCTTTGGCAGCCGGCTTCTTGGCCAGCTTTTTGCCGTAGCGCGAGAGTTCTTTATCGCTACTTTTGACGAACAGATTGCCAAAGGATTGGAAGTATTTTTCGCGAGTCTCACCATTCTCAATCCGATTGATGGCAGCGACCGTGGCGCTGGCGAGTCGCAGATGCGAGGCTGTCATTTTTTCGTCAGCAAGTTCCTGGGCGATCGTTTCGAGCGAGGCTTCTAGTTCGGCGATATCGATCTCGGCAGCGGCGAGAATCTTCTTCTCGAGCTGGAAGAATTTTACTTGCTTGACCACGCGGGGTCGCTCGTCGGCAGCATATTTTTCGACCATGACGGCGAGCTTTTCATCGGCCGCCACATCGCCACGACAAGCCATGGCATGGAGTGTTTGAAACTTGGTTTCGAGTGCCACCAGTTGCTCGGTCGGCTTGGCGGCTGGATCGGCAGCGAGAATTCGATCGCAGGCATCGAGCAGCGCTTCCGAAAATCCTGAGCGGAGCTGAATCGTTTTCGGCTTGTCGAGCATGCGAAAGAGATAGTCGACCAGAGCGTCGCTCGCGAGTCCTGGCTTGGCTGCATAGGGATTGAAATCGGCGGCTGGATCGACAGCTTCGGGGGACTTGGCTTCGCTCGCTTCATCGGCCAGGAGACTGGTGAGGAGCAAGCGGCTCTCGAGCCAGCTGAACATCGATGTTCGGCCACGAGCGCCGCTATGCGACACTTGCTTTTCCTCGGCCGCAGGTGCTGTTGGCTCAGCCGGTTTTTCTTCGGGGGCAGGTGCTACCGGTGGCGAAGTTTCTGCAGGGGTTTCCGTGGCTGGTTTTTCCGCTGGCGTCGCGGCTGGGGTTTCAGCGGCTGGAGTTTCAGCAGGGGGCTCTGCTAGCGGCTCACTCGCTGGTGCTGCGGGAGCGCCGAGCAGCTGCGTCAGCTTGGTCTTCAGTTTCGGGCCACGAACGTGGATCGAGTCGACCTTGCCATCCTTGCCAATCAAAACAATGAACGGGATGGCATCGACACCACATTTGCGGGCCGTGGGGTGATCGAAACCACGGCTGTCATCGCTGGCAGAAATAACCGTCGGCCAAGGGAGTTCTTGAACGCCGAAGAACTCCGTCACTTCTTCGAGCTTCTCGTTCAGGTTGATCCCGACGACTGCGAAACCGGAGTCTTTGAAGGCTTGAAAGTTCTGCTCGATGTTCGGAATCTCTTCGAGGCAAGGGCCGCACCAGGTGGCCCAAAAATCGATGAGCACCACTTTGCCAGCGAGGGTGCTCATATCGAACGGTTTGCCGTCGAGCGTGTTGCCTTCAATTTCGAAAGGCTGACCGATCAAACTGACTCGCTTCTTGGCGTTGCCCGAGGCTTCTTTCACAGCGGCTTGCAGTTTTTCATCGGGATGGGCTGCGAAGGCAGTGTCGATTTTGTCGTAGAGCTTGGCAGCAACTTCAATGTTCGACGAGTACTCCATCATCTGTGCCACTTCGCGGACAGCTTCGTAGATTGCTGGCGTGAGGTTTGGATGTTTCAGGAGCCCGTCGACTCCCTTCAGCAGATTCTCTTCGGCATTGGGCGCGCCGGTCACCATGTCAGCGGCTTTGTTGCCGAGATCAAACTCGACAACCACTGCGCGGTCGGCCATCATCGCGGCCTGATTGCGGGCTCGTTCATCGGGATGATCCTTGAACGCTTCGCTGACCATCTTGAGGGCGGAGATCGTTTCTTCGCGTGCTCCCATCTGGGCGAGGACTTCGCAGACTTGCGAGCAGAGGATCAGGGTGTCGAGCTCTTGTTTGTCGACGGCAATCAGCTGCTTCACCTGGTCGACAATTTGCGGCGCGTTATCGGGCCCTTCTTGAGCGAGTGCCGAGACGTTCATGTCGAACGTGATGATGCGACCGAAGCGGGCGACTTCTTTGTCAGCATCTTTCGAGAGCTTCGTGGCAAAGTCTTGCAGTTCCTGGCGTGCGCCCGGGAGTTGCAGTGTGCTCCGTGTGCGGTAGACATCGTGAATAGCCTGAAACGCGCGAATCCGTTCTTCCGCCGATGGTTTGCTGGCGATCACCTGCTCGGCGGCAGAAAGTCGCGAGGCTTGAATGTCGATGTAGTCGGCGACGGTCTCTTCGCGCGAGGCACCTTGCGGCTGACGCTTGCTCATCGAATCGATGTAGCCCAGCAGCTCGGCATTGCTCCCTGCAGGAACAGGGTACTTGAGCTTGGGGCCTGCAGCGGTGGGAATGGTTGGTTCGGCGGCAGGGTCGGCGACCGGGGTTTCCGACGCTGGTTCTTCGCTGCCGGGACTCGACGAGGCCACCTCGCCCGGTTCTCCTTCGGGGCGATACTTGGGGCCGCTCGACTTGGTTTCGTTTTGCTTAGCGCAGCTGACCAGCGAGAGCATCGCGACACAGCCGACGATCGCCCAAAGTGTGATCCGCTGTCCGTTGGCTGGCGTTTGTATCGCTCGTCTGCTCATCGCTCGTGCGCTCCCATCGCTATTGATTCTGCTGCGTGATGCTTCTGCAGGCCGATCCGTGACTCGCTAGATCGCGTGCTGCTGTTGGCGTAACACCATCGCGTGAAATGGTTTGGAAACCTGTGCGGATTCTAGTGCATGGCGTCGCCGCAAGCAGCGCCAGTGTGCAGGATGCCAGAGTCGAGCCAGCTTCCCGTTCGTGGCGGCAGCTAGCGGCAAGCTGACAGCAAACGGACCACACTCTTCTCTGAGGAGACAAGAAACAAGCATGGCCACCCATGCAGCAGGGCAGGGGTGGCCATGCAAACTTGTGCACGCTGGCCGATGGCCATGCGCGGCGCTCGACACTATTCGGTCTTGGGTTCTTCAGCCTTCACAGGGTCGGCTGGACCAAGGAGATCTTTAAGCAATGCACCGAGCTTTTCGCCACGGGCATTGGTCGAGACCACTTTCCCTTCCTTGTCGATCAGCATGACGCAAGGAATGCCGAGAATGCCGTAGTATTCGGTCGCTGGATTCTTCCCTTCGGCTTCTTTCTCGTGGAGATTCACCCAGCCGGTGTTGTGCTCTTTGACGTATTCTTCGAGGGCGCCACGATCGGCGTCGAGGCTGACGGCGACCACTTCAAAACCCTTGTCTTTGTAGCCCTTGTAGTTGGCCACAATGTTCGGATGTTCGGCGCGGCAAGGACCACACCAGGTGGCCCAGAAGTCGACGAGAACCACCTTGCCCTTGAGCGAAGTGATGTCGAATGCAGCCCCATCCATTTGGGTTCCCTTGAGCTCCAGTGGTTTACCCACGAGAGTCAAGCGACGACCGGCTCCGACGAACATTTTGCCATAGCGAGCAATCTGCTCATCCGACGATTCGGCGAACTTCGCACCCCATTTGCTGTAGAGTTCACCAGCCTTAGCAACACTGGCATCGTTGCCCGAATACTCGAGCCCCGAGACGATTTGCTGAGCGACCATTAGTTCTTGACGACCAAGCTCGCCACCAGCGAGGAACTCGTCGACTTTCGCGATGAAAGCGTCGCGAACAGCAACATCGGCATCAGGCGAGAGAGCCTTCTGCGCGTCGGTTGTGAGTACGATGCCCGAAGCCTTGCGATAGGCGGGCGATTTCGTATCCTTCTCGACTTCGAGAATTGTTTTAGCGGCTGTCGAAATGGCGAGTGGGCCCTTCTTGCGAATGACCATCAGCTCTTCACGCGTGGTGGGCCGAATTTTCTCGATGCTGCCGATGAACTCGAGCAGCTGGGCGACATCCTTGGTCTCTGGCACTTCGAACTTCTTCTCGAGTTCAGCCAGTGCATTTGCTGCCTCATCACCTTCCTCGGCGACGATTTGCTGAGCATTCACCGCAGCCACATGGCCGCCGAAAATCAGTGCTGCAGCCAAAAACCAATGAAAAACACGCATCGCAAGGGCCTTTATCCGAGAGAAAACAAGTGATTCGAGGGACGTATTCGTTCGATCGATTTAGGTCCGCACAATGCGGATCATCAATTTCGAGAGGAAGGATCGCCGCAGATCGGGGTGCGAAATTCCGAGGAGAGGAAGATCGAGAGAAAGGGGATCGAGCCAGCGGCCGGAGACTTCAACCCCGCCAATAATTGAACCGACACACATTTTTATGCAACTTCAAACTGCTTGAAGCGTATCGATCTAACCTGGGGCGGGCAAGGAAGTTTGCCGCGATTCCCACGCCCTAACCACTCGAGTGGGGGCCGTGAAACTCGCCGTTGCTTCGTACCAGAGAGTGTTAGTTGCTTGAAACTCCTCCGAGGTTCTGAGACAAACGTAGCGAGGTCAAAATTCTTGACCTGCGATGACCCTCGAGGTTGTCGCGACGGGGCATCCATCGGCCGCAGGCTGATACGCTCCGCTGTTTTGCCACTCAGCCGAGAAAGAGATCGCGATGCGAACCGCCGTGTTTAGTACGCATGCCTATGATCGCGAATTCCTCGAGCCAGCGGCTCAAAAAACAGGGCACGAACTGGTCTTTTTCGAAGCCCGACTGACACCGCAAACGGTGCCGCTTGCTGCAGGATTTCCGGCCATTTGTTCGTTTGTGAACGACTCGCTGAGCCGCGAAATCCTCACCACACTCGCCGCCGGCGGAACCAAATTCATCGCCCTCCGCTGTGCCGGTTTTAACCAGGTCGATCTCGCCGCTGCTGCCGAGCTAGAAATCCGCGTCGCCCGGGTCCCTGCCTACTCCCCTTATAGCGTTGCCGAGCACACCGTGGCCCTCATGCTGGCCCTCAATCGGAAGCTACATCGTGCGTACACCCGCGTTCGCGACAGCAATTTCGCCCTCGATGGACTCCTCGGGTTCGATTTCCACGGCCGCACGGTGGGGGTGATCGGAACCGGTAAAATCGGGCTCTGCACCGCGAAAATCCTGGCCGGATTTGGCTGCGAACTCCTCTTTTACGACGTCTATCAGAACCCCGAAGCCGCGACACTTGGTCGCTACGTCCCGCTCGAGCAACTCCTAACCGCCAGCGACATCATCACCCTCCACTGCCCGCTCACCCCCGACACCTACCACCTGATCGGCGACGCAACCCTGGCGAAAATGAAGCCGGGCGTGATGATTGTGAACACCAGCCGGGGTGCCCTGGTCGATACGCGGGCCGCTATCGAGGCACTTAAGTCGGGACAAATTGGCTACTTAGGGCTCGACGTCTACGAAGAAGAGGCCGACCTCTTTTTCCGCGACCTCTCAGGCGTAGTCATTCAAGACGACCAGTTCAGCCGACTGCTGACCTTCCCCAATGTCCTGGTGACCGCCCATCAGGCCTTCTTCACCCGCAACGCCCTGACCGAGATCGCCCGCGTCACCATGGCCAACCTGACGGCAGCCGAGCAGGGCGAAACCCTCGTCAACGAGGTGATGGTCCCCCGATAATTCTCGCCAGCAGCCTGCAGCTTAAGAAATTTTGGCCCGCTCCACAAAATCCGCACACCGCCTCTGGCACTCTCTTCGAGGCCTCACCAGTCTCCGCAAACCGTTACGCAGCAATCACTTAAAAACACCCACCAGCCAGCTGGCCTCTCGAGCGGTCGAGAAATGTAGCAACATCTAGGACGGATTGCCACGATTTTGTCAAATTTTCTGAGCCGGCCGGGGAACTTCTTGTACCGCCCCTGCGTCGAATCACCTGACAGCTACCAACACATCCGCTGACAACAGAGGCCTTGCGACACGACGTCGCGAGTGTCGGCAGATGGCAAACTGTGTGATGTTTGCAGGCGTAGCGAGGCGAACCCCCTTCACTTTTCGCTTGCGGAACACTCGGCCGGCATCCGCCCCCGAGAGAGCGAGGAGCAGAGAACATGGCAACTGTAGAACTTAGTTTGTTTAGTCTCGACGAGGCCCCTCTCGGATCACCATCGCCGGCCAAAGGCCAGGTGATGCACCGCATCCAAGAAGTCCGTCGTTTGCAAGGCATGTCCCTGCGTAGCGCCGCCCGCCATTTGGGCTGCGATATCCGCCAGGTACGAGCTCAAGAACAGGCCACCACCGACCTGAAATTGAGCGATCTCTACCGCTGGCAGGAAGCGCTCGACGTTCCTGTAGGCGAGCTCTTAAGTGAGTCGGCTGAACCACTTAGCCGCCCCGTGATGCAGCGAGCTCAGCTCGTCCGCGTCATGAAAACTGCCGCCGCGATCCTCGAAACCGCCACCACGCCGCAAACGCAGCGAATGGCCGAGAACCTCGTTCAGCAACTGGCCGAAATCATGCCCGAACTGTCGGAAGTGAGCCCTTGGCACAGCGTCGGACAGCGTCGCAGCAACGACGAACTCGGACGGATCGCCGAAAGCCCGATCAGCGACGACACCTTCTCGCACTACGAATAAACTTCGCTCGATGGGTCGACCGCCGGTCGGCTGTCACCCTCAGGCACCTCCCCCGCACATTTATCCTGTTTCGCCATCATCCCTAGGTTCGCGCGAGCTTCATTCCTCGCGCGAACCTTTTTTATTGCGCTCGCGCGCGCCAAAGCGCACAAAGCGCGAGTTCACGCGCGCCCCTCGCGCGGGGGTGGCGACTTCTGCGGCGAAGTGCTGCGCGAACCTCCCTCGCCGCGCGCTCCTCCTCTCTGCACCCGGACACCTTTGGTCCGTGGCCAGATCTCCGAGAAGGTAGCCCCGTCATGCTGATCGTTTCCCGCGCCGTTCGCACCCTCCTCAAAAAGCACTCGTGGCAGAACCCCAGCCAGTACAGCTTCGGGCTTCTGCTGGGGATTCGCGAGACCCTCTTCGCCGCGCTACCGGTCGGCCATGTCCCCCACTGGGACGCCCTCGATATCGACTTCCTCGACAGCGAGATCTGGCCCCGCGCGTTTCGCCTCGCCGCCCAAACCCATCTCTCGCTGGTTGGCACCTACGCCACCTTTCCCGAGTCCGACGACGGCGAGAACCCTTCCCCCTGGCGCAGCCCAGGGATCTACATCGAGCATCAAATGGTCTGCTGCTCCGCCTGCTCGCACACCGCCTACTTCAAGAACCAGCAGCGCCTGACGGTCGGCAGCAGCGTGATCCTCTCAAGCGGTCCCTCCCTCCTCCCTTCGCTCAACCAAAAGCGAATCCTTAAAGATTGGAATCGGCTCCTCGGCCGCAAATCCTACAAAGACCAATTCCAGTCTTCTACCCACATCTAACAACCATTAAACCTCTATAACACACACCTCCTAACCACCAACCTTCTAATATCTTATTAGATCGTTTTAATAATGTAGGTCTGGTGCCCGCAGGGAACCAGACGGCGCTAAGGCATGCCTTTCTCGTGTGGCGTTTTAGCATTGGTAGGTCAGGTACTCCGTACCTGACAAAACTCGCTGGGCACCCATTGAACATGATATTGATCGCTACACCGACGCGTAGGTCAGGTGCCCAAAGGGAACCTGACAGCGCTAAGGCGTGCCATTCTCGTGTGGCGTTTCTGGCTTCCTGGACAGGGTGCCGGTGCTCGGCGCAGTTCAACGCTGTTTTGGCCCTGCCTTGCGCCTCTTGTCCAGTGCAGCCGGTCCTACAAAGCTGAAGCCACCGGTGCAGACCATCTTCTCCCGCTCCTCTTCACCCCAGTTTGCTCGCAAACTGGGTTCACAAGAGGCTTGCTACTTAATCGCCTCTTGCCGACTTCGTCGGCCCAGACTGCGAGCAACCTGGGATCAAAACACGAGTGTCCGCTCGGTCGCCACCGGTCGGGATAGTATTGGTAGGTCAGGTACTCCGTACCTGACAAAAGACGGGGCCTCAATTGTGATTTTTTAATGAGAGCCTAACACTTCTTGTTATAGCCAGGGACCAAGATCTGTCAGGTACAGAGTACCTGACCTACAAGAATTGGGATTTGCTCTCATAGCACCTCTTGTCCGGTGCAGCCGGACCTACTGCAGGATACCCTCGGTAGGTCCGCTACCGGGTTTGACGAAGTCGACCAAGGCCCCTCCCAGAGCAAGCCTGCGCGTCGCTGCTATTTCATTGACTCCCCACCCACGATCTGCAGAATAAACGCCACGCGTGAAATCTGCTGGGCTCGAACGAGACCGGGCTCGTTCGACAATCCCTTCGTGGAGAATGAAAGCGCTGGCAACATGGCTGAAGAATCGGTCCGTGAATGGCTTGCTCTTTGGCACCGACTGCTCGACGAGCCCGACCTACCACCGTTCAACGAACCGGACGATATGGCTGGCGTTCTGGCAGATCTCCGGCGTTATCCCGATCGCTTAGCGAGCGCCTTCGCGCCGCTCCCTTGTGGCGACGAGCTACTTGCGCGGGTCACACGCTGCATCGATGCTGCGAAACAATACGATGGCATCTATCTGATACCCGCCCCCGTCGACTCCACCGACGACGAGCTGCGTGCCTTGGTGACCGAGTCGATCGCGCGGGGATGCGAGTGCTGCGAAATCGATCCTCCCAGCTACCCCGTCCATATAAAAAGACGGGCCATCACCCGCGAAGAATCTCAGCAGGCGGCTCCCTTGGTCGAAGAATTGGGGGATCTCTACATTGGCTTTGCCTTCGACGGACGGGGCCCGGAGAGCGAAGCGATGCACTTTCTTCGGGAAGCGCTGTATACCCTCGCGGCGAGCTTTGAAGTCCAAGGATATTGCCTCACGCCATTTTGCCCCGACGAGATTCGTCGCCTCGATCCCTATCAGCCGCAGCTCGAGCTGTGGCTTCGCGGTGCACAAGCTGTCGTACGCTGGGACGACAACTCCGACAAATACTGGATCGACGTTTTCGTAGGCTCCTAAAAGACCATCTACAAGTTTCTCTTCATCCAGTCGGCCAGGTAAGCTCGTACCTGACAGTTAAAACTGATTTAAGCCCAACATCATTACTTGACTACTATAGGCCACGTTTCTACTGCCAGCTTAGCAAGTTCCAGTTGCCGCTTAGCTATTGTATCGACAGTCCACTCATTATTTTTAGAAATAGAAGATGTTAGCTCAAATTCGGACTGGGCATACACCTTGACCTTTTGAGAGAATGGCGAGTTCCCTATAAGGGAATTTGCCGTCGCCTTAAGAAGGCAAAGATTGCCAATACGCTTGTAATATGCATCAGCAATTTCGGGAGTAAAACCCTTCCATTTCGTCTGCGGGGTCGCTGGCAGCACGTGCTCAAGATTAATGACTTCTTCTTCGGAATTCGGAACTAGTTCAGGCTCTGCAACTTTTCGTTTCTTCAATTCAATCGCACGGAGATAGTAGCGGGCAAGATTCGCCTGGGAAACTCGGGCACTAGCAAAGGCTGACTCAAAAGCAGCATCGGATGGAATTACCTCAAGCATAGCCTTGGCAAGTTGCTTAGTGTTTTTGATAGAATCGTTTCGAACCTCCAAAGCTCGCTCTGCATAGGCCTTTTCCATCACACCGCCTCCGTGCCCACCGACAATTAGAAACCTTACGGCCCAGCACACGAAAAGCTTCAGGGCTTTTTTTGCTTCATTTTCAGAAAAGGACTTCACAACAGCAAGAACCAAAGGTCTCAATTGCTCTGCACGCAGAGATCGAAGTGTTTCGACATGCTTTCGGGCACTAGTACCATACGAGTTCCAAAGCTCGTGACTAGGATTGAGAATAGCCGCATAGCAAGTGGCATTCTCAGAAAGATTAGTAGCTAAGTCAATCGCACCTTGCTTATTCTTAACTTGCTCGCGTATCTTTGTATACAAGTGCTTTTCTCTTACGGGTCCATACATAGAAGCCCACAAGTGTTTAATATAAAGTACGCTAATTCCCTCACTGCTTACTGTCTCTAGAGCGCCAGTCATTGATGCCCATCGTTGCTGCACCTCCTTGATTCGATCGCCAGATCGTCCGAACAGATAATTTTTTAGAAGGTCGGAGATTGAAAGCTCAAGCCCGCGATCATTCAGTGTTTCAAAAATTACGAATGCATTTGAATGATCAGGTACTGTCACCCAAATTACACGCGCCTTCTCACAAAGGTAATCCACCCAATCGATCAATCTGTCTCCACGATCAGACTCTTTGTATTGCTTGACAATATTATTCACCTGCTGTGCTGCAATTTTTGCCGCAGCATGCAGTTTACGATGAGAGTCTTTGTTGGGTATGGCCTTCTGATGCTCTTTGCGTACCGGATCGTCCGGCTTAAGCAGGACCCGACTCTTGAAGTAGTCGTTATCGGTCTCATTCAGTTTCATCCTAGGAACTATTTCCTGACTGCGCAGGTCTGTTGACATCAGAAACTTATGCTCAATCCCATCAGCCCGCTTTTGATCCTTGTTGTTGGAAAAATAATCCCTAATTGCGGCAAGGAGTACGATAGTAGTAGCGAGTCGCTGCTGACCATCCACCACCTCTGGAATACCGTTTGGATCATTCGTCACCACTATTGAACCCAGAAAATACTCGCTCTCAGAATTTGCGATTGCTGTCGCCAGATCGTGAAACAGGTCCTCCACATGTGATTCCTCCCACGCATAGGAACGTTGATAAACCGGCACTGCGAGATAGTTGTCGGCAATTGCATGACCGATACCTTCTCGCGAGATTTGAATTCCATCAATCGTAGCCATTACGCGTCCTTTTTTGTGGGGATAATTTGCGTTAGAGTTTTAGGCTCTTTGATGCTTGTATAGGGTTGCGCAGGAACAAAAATCATTCATTTACTAAGCTCAACGAATCTTCAGAGAAATAATTGCGTTGGCCATAGTTCAATGCGAGCGAGAATTCGCAATAAAAAATGAGTATGAAGCGCGTTGATTGGCCCTTGGTCACTAACTTTTAGTGTTGTAGTGTGAAATTCTCGTGGATTCAAGGTTTCGATTGCTGTCCACTGTACTTTTGTGACATTTGGACGCATTATCTATTTGCCAGTTCGCAGGACTCCTCGAGCAACTACCTCACATCTGCATTTACATCTTTTAAACGAATTCCTCACCCCAGCCACGTACGGAATCACACCCGTCTCCTTACGATGCAAATATGGTCCATCCCAAACTCGTGATTGTTTCCTCTCTGGAGGCTGAAGGCGGGGTGGTGAGGATTTGCGGACGAGTGGCGGAGTGTGACAGGGTGTCACAGGAGTGGTAATTGGTGGGGGTTGGTCGGTTTTGAGGAGGAACGGCTGGAGCCAGGATTTCGTTTGATCATCGGGGGTGGTCGCAACTAGAATCAAGGGCCGCGCGATGGCCGGAATTCCTTAGCCCTTCTGTAGATGGCTAGTGCCGCGCGCGTTTGTCGTCACGAGGCTCATCATGCTCCGCTCGCACTTGATTCCCACCCTTCTCCTCGCTGCTGCGCTGCTGCTGGCCAGTGCTGAACGTGCCGAGGCACAGTTCGAATCGCTGGCAGCCAAGGTTCCTGGTAGCGCCAATGCTATTGTGCTGCTCGATACCGAGAAGATCATGGCCAGCCCCCTCGCGGAAAAAGAGGGTTGGAAGCTCAAGTACGAACAAGCGTTTGCTTCGGGGCTGGTGACGATCGCCCCCGACACCAAGCAGATGATTCTGGCCGCTCAAATGGACTATCAAACGATGCGTCCGCTGTGGGAAGTGGCCTTGGCCGACTACAGCACCGGGCACACGATCGCCGAGATCGCTCGCGAAGCAGGTGGCACGCTCGATCAGATCGGCTCGCTGCAAGCGGTGGCACTCAGCGACGATTCGTACTGCGTGCAGCTCGACACGATGCGGCTCGGCGTGATGGCCCCCGCCAATCGTCAAACGGTGTCGCGCTGGATTCGCGATGTCAGCACGCAAACCGAGCCGAAACTTTCGCCCTACCTGATGGGGACCCTCAAAGCCTCGGAGACGAGCCAGGTGGTGGTGGCGTTTGATCTCGAGGATGCTGTTCCCGCTTCGATCCTAAAGATGAAGCTCGCTGGCAGCAGCGCACTCTCGGGCAAGAATGTCGACATGGATGCCGCTGCTCAGGCACTGGCCAGCCTGCGGGGTGTGGTGCTCGAGATGGCGGTGACCGACGAATCGTTCGGCCGCTTGATGGTGCACTTCAATCAAGATGCAACGATCCTCGCCCCTTACGCCAAGCCGATTTTGATCGAGGCGCTCACGAACCTGGGGCTGATGATCGACGATATTGAAACATGGACCGCCAGCACCGAGGCCAACCGCTTCAGCTTCCACGGCCCGATGTCGCGCGAAGGTCGCAAGCGTGTCCTCACGCTGATCGATCACCCAACAGCCGCTCTGATTGCGGCGAACAAGTCGCGCTCGCAGTCGCAGCTTCCGGAAGCGAGCCGCGTGGCGCTCTCGACCCAGCAGTATTTCAAGGCGATTACCGCGATTCGTGACGATGCGCGGCGTGAATCGTCGAGCTCGAAGACCCTTGGCCAAAACGCGATGTGGCTCGACAACTGGGCTCGTCGTATCGATCGCTTGCCGGTGCTGAACGTCGATCCGGAAATGCTCGCCTACGGCCGCTACACCACGCAGCGGATGCGCGATGCTTCGACCGCGCTCAAGGGAATTGGCATTAACAGCGCGGCGATGAAGGCGCAGGTTTATCAAGAGTACACCACCTCGGGGAGCAGCTACGGCGGCTTCTGGGGTGGGGGCTACGACTATACCGTGCAGTGGAACAACGTCGCCGGTCAGCGTCGCGCGATTGGTGCCGAGCAGAAGGCTCAAGGAGCCACCACGGCCCGCGCCATCTTCGCCGAGATGGACAACGAAACCGCCAAGGTTCGCCAAGTGATGTCGCAGAAGTATCAGCTCGAGTTCTAGTGCCGGACGCGCTCGAACTGCTCGCAAACTTCGGCCGATAAACGACGCAAGGTGGAACGCTCTTCAGCTTTCCACCTTGCGTTTTTTCATGCGCTATCGTTCGTAGCTTAGGGCTTGATGCAGTAGATGTTGTCGATGCCTCGCAGGATCAAGCTGCCGTCGGCCACGCAAACGCTCGACCAAAACATCTCGCCGAGCTTGTTGGTCTGCAGCACTTCGAGCGTTGGGCCAGCCTTCAGCACAAACGCTGTTCCCTCTTGATCCATCACATAGACCGTGTCGCCGCAGGCCCACGGCGAGGAATAGAAACCGGTGGCGCCGGGAAGACGTTCTTTGTAATGCTGTTTGCCGGTGGCAGCGTCGTAGCAGGTGATCACACCGCCGCGCTGATCGAGGACATACAGCAGCCCCTGATAGAGCAGCGGCGAGGCCATCGGTGGTCCACCCCGTTCGACGCTCCAGGCGACGAAGTCGCTTGAGCTATCGGTTCCCGAGAGGCTGATGTCCCCCTTGGCTCCCGCTTTGATGGCCAGGAGTGGTCCCGAACCTTGTCCCCCGCCGGTGCCGACGAACAGCATGTCGTCGTTGCCCACCGGGGTGGCCGAGCAGCGGCTGACACCGCCACCACACTCCCACAGCAGCTCGCCCGTTTCGGGGTTATACGAACGCATCTTGTTGCCACCACCGGTCACCAGCTCGGTCCGCAGCTTGTTCTTCCAGAGATACGGGGTCGACCAGTTCGACTTCTCATCCCGATCCTTTTGCCACAGCACTTTGCCATCGGTTTTGTCCAAGGCAACGAGGAACGATTTCTCCTCGTTATCGCACTGGATGTAGAGCCGCTTATCGTCGACCGCTGGCGAGCTGCCGGTTCCCCAGCCGTTCTGCATTTCGTACGTGCCGAGGTCTTTTTTCCAAAGCTCTTTGCCGGCGAGATCGTAGCAATAGAGCCCGGTCATGCCGAAGTAAACATACAGCCGCTCGCCGTCGGTCACGGGAGTTTCCGAAGCGTAGGTGTTGGTCCGGTGGATGCCGATAGCAGGCTTCCCTTCGTGGGCCACTTTCTCCCACTCGAGCTTGCCGGTCGCTTGATCGAGGCAGATCACTTTCCACTGGTAGTTGCTGGCCGGGGCCCGCTCGCGCCCACCACCAAATCCGCCAGGAGCTCCACCTGGACGTTCCCCGGGAGGACCTTCGCCGCGTGGGGGACGACCCGGAACTCCGCCTGGAGGAGGACCACCTGCGCCGGGAGGTCCAAAGCCGCCACCCGGACGTCCGCCACGACCACCCGCGGCTCCGGTCGAGGGCTTCGACTGGTTCTCGGTCACGGCGGTGGTGAGGTAGACCTTTCCTTTCCACACAATCGGCTGCGACCAGGCAGCTCCCGGAATTGCTAGCTTCCAGGCGACGTTTTCGTCCTTGCTCCACGACGTGGGGAGGGCCACTTCGCTCGTCAAGCCGTTGGCCGTGGGGCCTCGAAATCCAGGCCAGTCGGCAGCCGCAGCATATCCGCCGCAAACACCTGGTGCAGAAGCACTTACGGCGGCAACTGCCAGCGTAAGACGCCGCAGCGACTGGGCGGCAAATCGAAGGACAGGACGGGGCAGGTGATCTTCCATTCGGACTCTCCCAAGCAGAGAAATTGGCAGACAGGGGCGATGGGCAGGGTGGTCGCAAGCACCAGTGCTGGCAAGCAGTTAGTGGCGGCAAGCGAGCCCCAGCGTTAAACCCCAAGGGAGCCAGAAAGTTACGCCGTGGCAAGAGCAATCACTCCCTGACCGATTTTTACGAGTCTCCGCTGGCTGAAAAAAACGTAATCCCGAGGTGACTAAACCAAGCTGGACTTTGCCGCGTAGCAAAGTGGTAGCGACCTCGTAGAGCCGCATCGTGCGAGCATCGCTAGCAGCGATTCCTCCCCGCTTCCGCACGCCAATTGGCATGCACGCTGCATAGGAAGAAGCGCTGCGAGCGACGCGTCGGTCATTTTGGCAGACGACTGGTCGATCGCCCCGACAGCTACGGCCAAGCTGCCCTGGCGCGACGAGCTGCTGATGCTGAAGTCGTGAAGAGTTGCTGCCGAAGTCGCAAGCGATTGTTCTCTATTTCGATTCATCTTATTTTCGAGTTTTTCACCAATTCGTAAGTCGTTACTTCTTATTGGTTAAGGAGTTTCTCATGAGTTACCCGGAGTTACGATCCCCCAAGTATCGCTTTCACTTTCCCACCATCAGTGTGGTGGCAGGCTCGATGATGCTGGTCGCCCTCGGTGGATACTGGCTCGGCGATCGCCAGAGTCAGCTGACAGCCGACTCCCGTCCCGCCCCGCTTCCGGCCGAGCATGAACGAGCTGTCGGCCAAGCCTCGTCGCTGTCGCAAGCGTTTCGCGGCGCGTCGGAGCGCGTGCTTCCGGCTGTCGTCGCGATTCAGCAAGTTTCGCAAAATAAACTGGTGCGCGGCGAGGGACGCTCGCTCGACAAACGTCAGCTCGAGCAGATGGACCCGCTCCTCAAACGGTTCTTCGAAAACCTTCCCGAAGGGGCTGATATTTTCGAGAATCCAGGGGCTCAGCCTCGCCAAGAGAGTAGCGGCTCGGGGGTGATCATCGACGCTGCTGGTGTGATTCTCACCAACAATCACGTGGTGGCTGGTGGTGGCAAAATCACCGTGAAATTGCACGATGGTCGCGAGTTTGTGGCGACCGATGTGAAGACCGACCCCAGCACCGACCTGGCGATTGTGCGCATCAAGTCGGACAAAGAACTCCCCTATGCCGAGCTTGGCGATAGCGACGAAATGCGGATCGGCGACTGGGTCCTCGCGCTCGGTCAACCGTTCGGCTTGAACGACACCGTGACGGCGGGGATCATCTCGGCCAAAGGTCGCGCGATCGGCATGATGCGGCACGAAGAATTTTTGCAAACCGATGCCGCTATCAATCCGGGCAACAGTGGTGGTCCCCTGGTGAACTTGCGAGGGCAAGTGATCGGCATTAACACCGCGATCAGCAGCAGCAGTGGCGGCTTCCAGGGTATCGGTTTTGCCGTGCCGGTGAATGTCGCGAAGTGGGTCAGCTCGCAACTGCTGAGCGATGGCAAGGTGCACCGCGCTTACCTGGGGGTCGGCATTCAGCCGATCGATCAGCAGCTCGCCGGGCAGCTTGGAATTGATACGCCGAGCGGCGCTTTGGTGACCGATGTGCAGCCCAATTCCCCCGCCGCCAGCGCTGGCCTTTTGCCGCAAGATGTGATTGTGGAAATCAATGGTCAGCCGGTGGCCAACCATCGTCAGCTGCAAGCGATGGTGGGTCGATTGCCACTCAATCAGCCTCAGAAGCTGACAGTGGTTCGGGAAGGAAAACGGGTGGAACTTTCAGTCACGGTGCGCGAGCAGCCTGAGAACTATGGGCTGATCGCCAAAGGAGCCCGAGCCCCCGACGAACTTCCGCCGACCACTGCGCTCGGGCAGGTGGGCGTCGAAGTGACGACCCTCAGCGAGCCATTGGCCGAGCAACTCGGCCTCGCCGGCACCGAGGGGGTGGTGATCACCGCTGTCGCGCCGAGCAGCATCGCCGACTCGGCCGGACTGGCTCCCGGTGATGTGGTGCTCGATGTGAAAGGGATAGCGGTTCGTAGTCCTGCCGAGTTCCAGAAACAGATCGATGCTGCTGATCTCGCCAAGGGTGTGCTGCTGCGAGTGAAATCGCAGAACGGCACCCGCTTTGTCGTCCTCCGGAGCGAATAACCAGGTTCTCGCCCCGCGAGCCCGATTTTTTCCACTCCACATCGTTTCCACTTTGAGCGACGTGCCAGGAGCCTGCCTCTCCTTGCACGTCGCTTTTTTTTCTTGGGTGCCACTGGCAAGCTTCTCACTGGCAGAGCCCAGTGGCACCCAGCAGTAGGTCCGGTCTTGAGTACCCCCGGTAGCTCGGCAACCGGGGCCGACGAAGTCGGCAAGAGGCGATTTAGCAGCAAGCCTCTTGTAAACCCAGTTTGCGAGCAAACTGGGGTGAAGAGAAGCGGGGAAAATGGTCAGCACCGGTGGCTGCAGCTCTGTAGGTCTGGCTGGCCCGGACGCGATCGTGCTCGGCACAGGCTTGGCATTTCGCGCACCTCTCGGCCGGTGGAACCGGCCCTACCACTTGCTCGTCACTTTATTTTTGGGTACCCCCGGTAGCTCGGCTACCGGGGCCGACGAAGTCGGCTAGAGACGCTCTCCCCCAAGAGCCTGCGAATTCCGAGGACCCGATCGTTCTCATCGCGCCTTGATTAAGCCGCCAGACTCTGACAGCTACGCTGCCCCGGTAGCCAAGCTACCGGGGGTACCCTGTCGCCACTGGCAAGCTTCTCACTGGCAGAGCCCAGTGGCACGCTGGATTGCATGACATGGATCGCTACACGAAGTACTACGGCGGCTCTGCGGGATGAATCGTGGCTATGGAATCGTGGCTATGACACATCGTGGGGTGGCTCTAGGATATGTCCCGATGCTGGCGGCGCTGGCTGCCTCTTCTTGTTGTGTGAATTACTTCAGATCCAACGTCGCCTTCTGCAACCGATACTCGCGTGGCTTCGAAACGAAACTCCCCAGTAATGCAGCCCGACTCGACCCGCCACTCGCGCATGCTCGACATTGCCTGGCGCGGCGTCAGGCTGAGCCTGGCGGCCACGGTGATTGGGGTGGTGACGGGGCTGGCGGTGGCGTTTTTTCTCTGGAGTCTCGATCAGGCGACGCTGCTGCGCTACGAGCATCCGTGGCTGATTTACTTGATGCCGCTCGCGGGAGTGCTGGTAGCGCTCGCATATCAGCGCCTCTGCCCACAAGCTGAGGCGGGGAACAATCTGCTGCTCGAGGAAATCCACGAGCCAGCCGCCGGTGTGCCACTCTGGATGGCTCCGCTGGTGCTGCTGGGAACGCTGGCCACCCACGTGACAGGTGGCTCGGCTGGCCGTGAAGGGACCGCAGTGCAAATGGGTGGTAGCCTCGCCCACTCCGTCGGCCAGTGGCTCGGCATCGAGCGATCGGAGCAGCGCACCTTTCTGATGGCAGGGATGGCGGCTGGCTTTGGAGCGGTGTTCGGAACGCCGGTGGCAGGGGCGATCTTTGCCATCGAAGTGCTGACGCATGGCCAGCTGAGCTATCGCGGCTTTCTTACCTGCCTGCTCGCCAGTATCGTTGGGGACACCACCACCACCCTCTGCGGCATCGGACATACCGAGTACAAAATCGCGCCGTGGATGAGCGCCGCTGCAGGCTCGCACCTCGGGCCGCTCGATCTCGTGCTGCTACTGAAAATCGTGATCGCAGCGGTGGCGTTTGGACTGATGGCCCGGCTGTTTGCCGAGCTCACGCACCGCACCAGCGCGCTGCTGAAACGCTACGTTCCCTGGTCGCTCGCTCGCCCCGCGATCGGCGCCGCTGTGGTGCTGCTGCTGACCGCCATCGTCGCCTCGCGCGATTATCTCGGCCTGGGGGTCATGCCCGATCCGCACGATCCTTCGCTGATGACCATTGCCGGCTGTTTTGAAGAAGGGGGAGCCGGGCCGATGAGCTGGGCCTGGAAAACGGTCTTCACCGCCGTGACGGTCGGCAGCGGATTTAAAGGGGGCGAAGTGACACCCCTGTTCTTCATCGGAGCGGCGGGAGGCAATGCGATGGGAACACTCCTCTCCGCACCGCTGGGACTGCTGGCCGCTGTGGGGTTTGTCAGCCTGTTTGCAGCCGCCACGAAAACGCCCCTCGCATCGACCCTGATGGGGATCGAGCTGTTCGTGCATGGGGGTGACGATCTGGTGGGCTCGGGGCTGGTGATTTACCTGGCGGTGGGCTGCTACGTCGCCAGCTGGGTAAGCGGGCATGCGAGCATCTATCGTTCGCAGCGGATCGCGGTGCCGCATCACCCCACGGACGAGCATTTGGCGGGACGGAGCGTCGGGAACCTGCACGAAGCGCCGCCGACAGCTTCGCACTGATGGCATGCATGCATCTTGTGGAGGTTACTCCCCCATTAAGCCCAGCACCAACAGAGGCCGGCAAAACACCCTCAATTTCTACGCTAAACATGTGTCTTGTGGAACTTTTTGAATTTAATGCGAATTCATTTACCGTTGACAGAGCCTTGCTTTATGAAAAACTGGCTCTGAATTCATCAAACTAACGGTTGACAGAGCCTGCCGATTGTCGATAGAGTTGGAAGCAGTAACACCCTCCGTGCGCTCTCCCGCACTAACCCGCCTTCCACAAATTCGCGCCAGCTAGGTTGGGCCTGACAGCCAACTTGCCAGCTTGGATTTGTCGCCTGGGGACAATTTGTCCCACCCTCGAAATGGTCGCTGGGGATTTCTTCAGCGGCTGAATGGTTTGGCCTTACGCGGTCCCCTCTCCCGACTGCGGCTTCCAAGTGAGTAGTCACGTTATGGAATGCCCACGCACGCCTGCTTGCTGCGGCACGAGCAAAACGCTCGTCAGCGGCCCTGCATCGACTCAGCAAGCTGTTACACGTCAAGGACTTACATTGGTGGAAATGCTCGTAGCAATGGCGGTCATTGCCGTCTTTTGCTCGATCATTTTCCCCGCCCTCGAGTCGGCCCGACAGGCGGCTCGAAGCACCGAATCGCAGAACAATCTTCGCCAAATTGCCCTAGCGACCCAGATGTATGCCGACAGCTACAACGGTGTGATGCCGTTCCACTGCGGTGTCGGCACGATGACCGAGCTGCGCCAGAGCGCCACTGTGGGACTGTTTCCCTATGTTTCGGGACATGTATCGCTGTTCAAATCGCCGGGCGATGTTGGCAGCTACGAAGATTCCGCCTCGCTGTTTGATACCTTCTCGTCGAGCTACCTGTTCGACTGCAAGACACTGAGCCAGTACGCCGTCCCCGAGCGGACCGTGCTGATGTATAACGCCGAGCGTGGCGCATGGCAGGCCGAAGTGGTGCCGGGACGCGAGCAAGTGGTTCGCACCTTGGCCCAGCTCGGGTCGCAGAAATCGAAAGACCGACCGGGGGAACTGAGCCAACAAGTGCTGGCCCGCGATTTCGAAGCACCGTGGCAGCCTCGCCGCTTTCGCTTCAGCCCGCTGCGGGGTCTCTACACCGTCATTCCGTTCCACAAGTCGCACATGAACGTGGTGTTCGCCGGCGGAAATGTCCGCTCGTTCACCAGCCAGCAGGAATGGGAAATCTTCACCGGCGTGCGCAACGAAAGCTCGTTTGCCATGCAGCCAAGTGGTGATCCACGCCTCACCGCCTCGCGATAGGCCGAGGCTCTCTTTCCCCTGGCTCCTCTGCTTCGATGCGATACTGCTGGCAAGTTTTTTGTCAGTGCGCATCGCTCTTTTTGCAGCGGCTGTTTCGTCAATTTTCGCTCCGTTGACAACCGCCACAAACGCTTCTCGCCGGTGCGACACGCACTCGTCGCTTTTGCCTCGAGGTTCTCTCCCTAGGCACTGACAAGCCAGAGCACGACCCCCAGGACCATGCGCTGCAGGAGCGATGGTGCGGCGCTCGCCGGGCTGGCGAGTTCCATGAAGGTATCGGGGGGAAGGGACTCGTAGCGTACGTGCTCCGAAGCGCCGGCCATCGTGGGGGCTTCGATCCGGAGATAGGTTCCTACGCCGGGAATGGTGACGACTTTCATGATCAGGCTCCTGAAGCTGTGAGGGCGATGGTCGAGGGGAACAATCCCTCGCTCTGCCCTTCAAGAGCCCGGCGTGGGGAGCGGCGGGGGATCAGCAGCGGCATAAATTCTGTGAATTGTCGGTGAGCGACTGCTGACTTCCCCCCCAGGGTGTGGCAAAATTTTTTCTCTTTCGCACATCCCCCGCGCAGGTCCCGCCGCGACTCTTTCCCCCCAGTTCCACCTCTCCTCTGCGGAGCGTTCTCGATGTCCAGCTTTGGTGATCGGCGAAGCGAGCGCGATGCTGGGCTCAGGCGTCTGGTCGACGATCTGCAGCTGGCCGATGCCGGTTCGCGCGCTTTGCAAAGCGTGGCGGCCGAGCAGGGGGGCTCGCTCCTGTCGATCGAGCTCAGTGGCGACGCCGTCGGCACCTTGCGCGAGCTTCTCGCGAACTCCGCAGCAGCGGCGCTTTATCTCGCGCATGGTCGGCTGTTGCTCGCAGAACACACGCCCGGCCAAGGGCGCACGCTCGAGCTGTACTGCTCTGCTGCAGGAACTCCGCTCGACCTGCTGTTCCTCGAATGGTCGCGCGCTGCGCGTGCGCCTTACTTAGGTGTCGTCGCGCTGCAGCCAGCAGCCGTGCGCTCTGCCGAGGCTCCATCTCCTCCAGCCGCAGCACCGCCAACACCGGAAGCGAGTTACCAGCTTGCCCTCGACACAGCGCGCTTGCCACAGCCGCTCGCCAGCGGCGAATTTCGTGTGCTCGGTCGATCTTCCGATCGGTCGATTGGGGTGAGCACCCTCGCCAGCGCGAGCGATCCACCGGTCCTTGTCGTGATCGTGGAACTGGAAGATCAAGCGACCGGCGTGCAGTGGAATTTGCCCCTCGTACTCGAACCGCGCGAAGCGCCGACAGCCGCAGCACAAACTGCAGCCACAGGGAATGCCACCGAGCGATCGCTGCTCGAAGGCTGGTTCTACGTCGATCAACCCGCAGCGCGCGAGGCCTCGAAAACTCTCACGCTTTCGATATTGATTCGACCAGCCGCCGCTGACGAGCTTGCGCGCTTATCACCGGCGCAGGTCGCCACGCTGCTCGGCTACTCCTGGATGCTTGCCATCCCGCTCGAGCGCAGCAACCCTCCCAGCACACTCGGTTGGCAAGCATCGCTGCTCGAAATCGATCTGGCCGATCTTGCCGCGAAACAGCAGCTCGTCGTGGCGGTGCGTTATCTCCCGGCTCACGAAACATTGACGTTGGCGGAAGGGGGGAGCGATGGAGTTTAAGCCCAATCCGGCTGCCATTGCGACCGCGCGACTGCTCGCCCACGAGCCGTTTTGGTCGCAACTTGCGAGCAACGATCCGCGCGCTTGGAAGCGGCTTTATTCGACTGCCAGCGACTGGCTCACAACCGTTGCGCTCGGGGTCGTACGCGCGAAGCAAAAAGCGTACGGCGGCGAGCTACTGAGGCTCCCTAGTGACGACGCGATCCTCACGGCGCAGGACCCTGGTGATCAGCAGCGCGAGCTCCACAATCAGCAGTGGCGGGCGCGCGATCGAGACTACTGCAGCCAGCGGTTTGTGCTCCCCCATTTCGTCAGCAGCGCTGGGCAAAGTTCATTTCGGCGCAAGGTAATCGAGCAGCAGTTTCGTCCCGAGCATCCCGAGCGCTACCTCTACACGTCGGTCGTTAACCGGGTCCGCAAACTCTTCGAGCAAGAGGCGCGGCGGCTGGGGCTGAAATCGCCGGTCGATCAACTTTCGCTCGACCACGACACGCTGAAGGATACCCTCAGCTCCACCGACGACGACGTCGTGCTCCGCCGCGAGGAAGCACGTCTGGTGCGCGAGGCGATCTATTTTCTCCCCTCCGCGCAGCGCCGCGCCATCTGGCTGCAGTACTTCAAAGATCACTCTTACCAAGAGATTGCCGAGCGCCGTGGCGTCGGTCTGGAAACGATTAAGACGCAGTTAAAACAGGCCCGCGAAAAACTCCAGCACTGTTTGCTCGACAAGATTTGCTGAACCGCGACGAATTCCCTGGAAACGTGACACGATGACAACGCAGCCCCACAACATCGTTGATGCTGAAATGGTCGAGTCTGCGTCCGGCCGTTCGATCGATCAGCAACTGCTCGCGGCGGTACACGATTCGCTCAAGCTGCTCGAGGAACTATCGCGCCATCGTGATCGACTAGGTGATGAGCCGACACGGACCGTCCAAGCGCTGATCGCCGAGAGCCAGCGCCGCTTGCAGCGGAGCGAGCTGTTTGTGTGCGTCGTCGGCGAAAAGAAGGCGGGGAAGAGCACGTTCCTCAACGCGCTGCTCGGAGAAGCGCTCCTCAGCTCGGCGGTGCGCGAATGCACAGGGACCGTCACCTTCATCCGGCCAGCCCGCGAAATCGGCTACCGCGTCGTTCGTGCCGGTGGGAAAGAGGAGACGTTCCAGAGCCGTTATCACGATCGTACGCCGGAGATCGTGCGCGCGATCGAAGTAGCCCGACAAGCGTGCGCCAAAGCGGTGACCGACGTCGACGATCTGCCACGTATGATTGCGGAAACCGAGCAAGCGATCGTGGTCGATCAGCATCGGATTGTGCACGAAGAGCAGCGACTGGCGAAGCATCAGCGGGCGCTGGCGCAGCTCGAGCAGCAGCTTGAGCTGCAGCAAAACGAAGCGGCCACCTTTCGTGCCGAGCTCGATGCGGCTGGCAAAGCGCTGCCGTTTTATGTCCGCAACTTGGCCGATTGGCGACGCCCCTGGAACTGGCCACTCCAAAAAATGCTGGTCGATCCGGCCGGGCAGGCCCATATCGGACAACTCGAGCGTGCGCGCGAGCAGCAGCTCGCGATCGAAGCGCAGCAAAAGCTGATCGTCTCCGCGCAAGAGACGATTCGGCTGTCGCAGACGAGCCTCGATCGCTACCGTCAAACGCTCGACGAGCATCAGCAGCGGCTCATCGATCTGTCGCTACAGCTCGACTATTTGCCCGAGCATACGGTCGCTTGTGGCGCGCGGCTGCAAGCGCTCGAGCTCGAGTTATCCCAGCAAGGGGAAGTGCGCGAGCAGACCTTTCGCGAACATATCCGGCTGCTCACTGACCAGGATCGCGAAGGGAAAGATGTCGAGCAGCTGTGGCTCGATTTTCCGAGTCCGCGACTCCCGCCCGGGCTAGTGGTGATCGATACCCCGGGGGTGAACACCAACGTCGAAGCCAACGCGCGCCGCGCGTGGCAAGTGATTCGTGGCGAAGCGGATGGCGCGATTGTGCTCTCGGATTTGCAGCAGCCGGTGAGTGGCAGCACGCGCGACTTTGTGCGAGCTTTGTCGGGAGTGATGCCCCACTTGATGCTCGTCCTCACGAAGGTCGACCGTGCGATGGAAAACGCCGAGATTCTCGGTGAATCGGGGGAAGAGCAAATCGAAGAAGCGCGGCGGATGGGGGAAAAACGATTCGCTGCGGAAGTTGGTCGCGATCATCGTCAGCTCCACTCGTTCACCATGGCAGCCGAGCGTGCCCTGCGCGGCGATCATCCCGAGTGGCAGCAAAAGTTCGAACGCGACCTAGCGCTGATGATGCAGATTCTCTCGCACGAACGGCCGATGATTGTGGCAGCCCGCGCAGTGGTGGCGATCCGGCAATTCACCGAGCAGATTCGCGCGGCAAGCGCCGCCGCCGAGCAAGCCTATCGCACCACAATTGCCGCGCTCGAAGCGCAGCAGATTCCCGATCCGGTGATCTACTGCGAAACCGAAGTGGGCAAAATCTTGCCGCAAATCAAGCGACTTTCGACCGTTTTGGCCAGCAACGGCACGAGTCACTTAGAGCTGAAACTCTCGGAAGTAAAGTCGCGCATTCGGCAAGAGATCACCGACTGCGCGAACTCCAATCAGCTCCGCGAGCTGCTCACGAATCTGCAGTCGCGCGTCGAGCGCGACTTGTCATACCTCAGCACGAGTTTGCAACAGGAACTCCAGTCGCAAGCGGAAGGAGAGCTGCGCCGCATTCAAAATCAACTCTTCGCAGGCCTCCGCGAGCGCTACCGCATTGTCGGTGAAAAGTTTCACCTCCAAGTGGGCGAAATTGCTTCGACCACCGATGTCCGGACCGATGTCGACATGAGCGATCTCGCCGGTTCGCTGGCCGAGAAAGTGCAGTCGATCGCCTCCTCAAACATGGGTGGGATTCTCGGCGGCGCTGCGGTCGGCGCTGGTGTCGGCTCGATCATTCCGGGGGTCGGAACGGTGATCGGTGGCCTTGTCGGAGGGGTGCTCGGCTGGATGTCGGGCAAGTCGTTTAGTGCAGTCAAAGAAGAGTGCGCGAGCGAAGTCGACACCCTGTTTGAATCGGTGATGGAAAGTCCCATTGCGACCATGAAGCAAAGTGCCCCGTCGCTGGCTCAAAACATGTGCCTCGCGATTCAGGAGAATTTGCGCGTGCAGGTCCGGCACTATCGCCAGTGGATCGCTGGAGTGATGGAGCAAGAGCGTCGTCGATTGCAGAACGAGCGCGATCAGCTCGCGCATCTCGAGGCGCTTCAGCAGCGGCTCGAGCGGCAAGATCAGCGCCTCGATCATCTGATGCAACTCGCCGCCAGTCAGTCGCTGGGGATCGTTCAAAGAAAGCGCAGTGAGTAGGAAAAAAGTATGAATATCCCTCGTTTCGAGCCCCTTTCGCAGCAACTGGTGCCGTCGACCACGCCGGCGCACAGCTTTGCGTCTCTCTCGCCAGGACGCTATCGACATCATCAAGATGAGCATGCAATGTCGCTCTTGCGCGAGTCGGCAGGCTTCGGCGATTTGGTTCGTGTGCATAGCGAACTCTTCACCGAGTATCAGATGCGGGCTGTCAACCTGGCAACGAACCTCCGCGTTAGCGAAAAGCAGTTCCCGTCGCTGCACGAACTTTTTCGGCACTGCTGTCGCACGCTCGGTGTCTATCCCTATCCCGACTTCTTCATTGGCTACGGCACGAACGCCTGGACAGCCGGTGTTGAAACTCCTCACGTGGTGATCGGCGGTGGGCTGGTCGAGTCACTCTCGCGCGAAGAGTTGCAGTTCGTGATCGGACACGAACTCGGCCACATCTTGTTCAAGCATGTCTATTTCCAGCAAATCGGTGTCAAAATGCTGGGGCTCGTCGATCTGATTCCGGTGGTTGGCGGCATCGTGAAGTCGGTCGCTTTCTCGCAGCTGATGCACTTCATTCGCTCGGCCGAATACTCCGCCGATCGCGCGGGGCTGCTAGCCTGCGACAGCTTCGACGCTGCGATGCAAACGCTGCTCCGCTTAATGCGTTTCAGCACACCTGTGCCAGTGACGCTGAACCTCGATGCTTGTCTCGAGCAAGCCCGCGAGCTGAGCGAGGAGTTCGATAGCAACATGACTTCGATGCTGCGTGGGGCTCCGACCGAACATGAACTGACCCATCCCTGGCCGATTCGGCGCGTGAAGGAACTCGATCGCTGGATTCGCGAGGAGGGGTATCAAAAACTTCGGAGCGAGGCCGTCGCGCTCGCCCAACAATCGGTGCTGCTGCTCGAGGCACCTCAGCAGCAAGCGGTCGTCTGTAGCGTTTGTAAAACGCCCCTGACTTCCAGCGATCGTTTTTGTTTCAGCTGCGGTGCGCCGCTCCGCTCGATCAAAACCTCCAGTTCGCATCCTGGCGAGGAGTCGTCGAAATGAACTGCAACCATTGTGGAACTCCGCTGCGCGATCAAGCTCGCTTCTGCAGCAGCTGTGGTAGCCCCATCTCTGCCAAATCACTCGCGGCGCGCGTCACTATTCCGACCAACCTGCAGGCAGCCATTGGTGTGATGGCCGATGTGGTGACGCGGGTCGAGCAAGAGCTGCCCGGTCATCAGCATGGCAGTTTTTCGAAACTGGCCACCGCCATTCGAAGCTTTCGCGAAGTACGAAACGAAGCGGCGACAGCGGCGCAGCTGGCTGCTGCCGAAATTCCCTGCGTCACGATTTTGGGAAGCTCGGCCAAACAGCGTCTGCTGCTGGTGAATCAGCTCCTCGAGACCGAACTTTTTGCGGGGAACTGGCAAGAGAGTGCCGGGCCGATCACGATTGCTTACGGCACAGCCGCCAGCGCCACGCTGCTTTCGGGAAATAGCGAACCGCTCGAGCTGCCGCTACGTCCGCGCGATATCGGACCCGGGGTGCTGGTGCAACTCCCTTCGCCGCTGCTCGGCCATGGCCACTGGGCCGTTGCTTCCCTTCCCGATTTGCGAAGCGAAGCGTCGGTCGAGTCGCTGCTGCGAGTCAGCCTCCGCTCGGCCGTCGTCGTAATGACCCTCACCGCGCATCAGCTCCTCTCGACGAGCGAACAGCGGGTCCTCGACGAACTCGTGTTGCCCTACGCTGCAGCGCCGGTGATGCTAGTGGTGAGCGACCTCGACAGCGTCGCAAGCGCCGCAGATCGCGAGGAACTAGCCACGCGGCTCGAGCGTTTTGTCTCGCGCCGAGCGGCTCAGATTGAGCTTGTCACGCAAGATCCTGCAGCGGCACTTCGCGCGCGGCTTGCCGCTGGCATTCCCGCCGCGGCGGTTCGGTGGACCACTCTGCTGGCCCATCTGCTCGACCGGAGCGAGCTGCTGTTGCCCGAGCCTCCTCCCGAGCGCGCCGAGAGCGATCCCACCGCGCGTAATCGCTCGATGCTCGAGGGGGAACATCGCCTGACCCAGCGCGAGGCCATTGCGCAGCTGCGCGGCCGCGCGTCGCAGCTGTCGCTCGAACTCTCGGCCCGACTAGCGTCGGCATCGCTCGAGTATCTGCAGCACGAAGCGACCGCTCATCTGGTGCGCGATCTCAAGCAAGCAGGCGAAGAGGCGGCGAGTCTCTACGCTCGGCGGATGCGCAGTTTGCTCGAGAGCGAACGGATTTTTGTCCCTCTCGGCCAGTCGATCGAGAGCACCAGCTGCTCGCAGCTGCAGGTCGATGTCGCAAGTCGTCCCGAGGTCGAAAAAAAACATGGCAAGCGCGACTACATTGCCCTCACCGCGACGATTGCCGCCCTCTCGATCCCGATCATGATCATGCCTCCGCTCGCCGCCGCTGTCGTTTCGGTGATTGGAATCATCGTCACGAACAACCGCCGGCGGCACATGGCCGAAGCCCAGCTCGAGGCCGAGCGCGCCGCAATCACCACCCAGCTCGCTGAGTGGATCGATGCCTCGACCGAGCGGATCGCTAGTGACATGAAAGTGCAGAGCGATCGCTGGTTCGAGCAGCTGGTGCAAGCGCTCGAGCCGAGCAGACCCGACCAGACAGCCGATCGCGTTCAGCAGACCGACTCGCCCCACGAAGTGATTCAGGTTTGCCGCACCTTACTTGCTCAAATTCAACTTCCAGCCGATGGCGTCAGCTCGACGGAGAAACTTCCATGACATCCGCACCCACGTTTGAAACTTTTGCGCGCGACCGAGCGCACGTCGGCCAGTTGCTCGTGCAGCTCGAGCAAGCCTTTCGACGTCTCGATTCCATTTCGCGCGCCGATCAAATCGCGCGCGTTCGCAAGGCGCTTGAGTCCGATACGTTCAAGGTGCTGATCGCTGGCGAGTTCAAGCGCGGCAAATCGACCCTGATCAACGCCCTGTTGGGACAAAATGTTCTTCCGGCAAAAGTGGCACCGTGCACGGCGGTGATTACGCGAATTCGCTTCGGTGAAAAGAAACGCGCGGTCCTCTATTTTCGCGACGATGATCCTGAGATCGTTAGCGCGCCGCTGGAGGTCGATCTGGAAGCCAATCCCGCTGCGCTCAAGGATCTGGTGACGATCAAAGTCGACGAGCAAGACGATGTCGATGAAGCAACGGGACAGCGGCGGAATGTGAGTCCCTATTCGCACTGCGAAGTCTTTTATCCACTCGAGCTCTGTCGTCAAAACGTCGAGATTGTCGATTCGCCGGGGCTCAACGAATCAGAAACTCGGACCGAGGTGACTCGCTCGTTCCTGGTCGATGCCGATGCGATGGTGATCGTCCTCTCGTGCGAACAGCAGTTCTCGTCGAGCGAGCGTTCGTTCATCGAAAACGAACTGGCGAGCCGCGATCTCAGCGATGTCTTTTTCCTCTGGAACCGGTTTGATGCGGTGCGTGATTCACCCGAAGATGTGAGCGATCTGAAGCGGCTGTCGCGCGAAAAACTTGAGCCGCGTGTCGGTGGCCGTCCCCGCGTTTTTTATGTCGCCGCTCGCGACGCGCTGGCAGGACGTTTGCAAAATCAAGAGCCACTGCTTACCCGGTCGGGAGTCCCTGAGTTTGAGCGGGCGCTCGAGACATTCCTGGCGCGCGAGCGAGGACGTGTCAAACTGCGAACACCGATTCGCATGGGAGAAAATGCGGTGAGCGAAGGGATTTTGCAGCTCCTGCCCTACCGCGAAAAACTGCTCAAACAGCCGCTCGAAGAGCTGCAGTTGATGATGGAAAAACAGCGTCCCAAGCTCGATGCGGTCGAGCGTCAGCGCGAGCGCATTTTGCACACCATCGAGCGCCGCGGCGATGTGATGGTCACCGACGCGCAAAGCTCTCTCCGCTCCCTCATTCGGCAAATTGATACCGGTCTGGCGCAGCGCGCTGCGGCTGTCGATGTCGGCATCTGGGAGACGATTCGGAGCAAACAAAAAGTCGAAGATAAGGTGATCGACTCGCTGCAAAAGTACGTCGATCAAGAGGTGAAGAAATGGCAAGAGACGGTGCTGATGGAGATTCTCCGCGCGCATCACACCGAGCTCGTGACGCAGCTCGACGAGCAAGCAAAGCATTTCATGATGAGCCTCGAAGAGTACCAGCAAAGCATCACCGCCACCGTCAGCCTGATCCCCGAACGAAAGACGCAAGAGGTTTCGGCGCTCAACCGGATTGCTGGCGCGGGACTCGGAATCCTGGGAGGCTGGGGAGCGATGATCGAAGGGGCCAGCCACGGGGCCGATAAGGTGGTCAATGGTGTGATCTTCAACGGCATCCTCGGCTTCGCGATGGTGATGATGAAGTTCACCATTCCGGTCGTCGGAATTACCCTTGGAGCGATCAGCCTCGGACGGACAATCTTCAAGGCCCAACAAGCAGCGAGTGAAATTCGTGCGGCCGCAACTTCAGCGCTGTCGACGGCGCTACTGCGCGAGCAGGTGCGTCTTGAAGGGGTGATTCGTCAGCAGGTGCTGGAGATGATCACCAAGATGCGCGACACCATGGGGGAGCAGATGGGGGTGATGGTCGACGAAGTGCGCGGACAGCTCGAGTCGGTGATCGTCGATCGACAGCAGCAGGAGCAAACGATCGACGAGCAGCTGAACGAGTGCGCACTGATTCGCTCGCAGCTCGAGACCATTTTGACTTCGCTACAAGGTGTGCGGGCCGGTCTCGAAGTGGAGTAGCGCGCGACGCGTCGAAGTAGTTCAGCTATCGATCGATTGGCGCTCGAGTAGGTCCAGATGCCTGGAGGGGATCTGACGGGAGTGGACATTGCCAGTAGAGAGCACGTTGTAGCTGCAAAGCCCCGCGAGAAGAGCAGGCACCCGGCACGTTAGAACCCCCACGTCGAGACGCGGGACAAGCGTGGTGAAACCGGATCGAGAATTGCCGGATCAACTCCCGTCAGGTCCCTGAGAGGGGACCTGACCTACGACTTCGTCAAGCAATCAATGTCACGTTCAGTTGGTGCCTGCGTTGTGCGTAGCTCAACACGGTTTTGAGATTATAGAGGTGCACACTGCTGGACAAGCCAGCTAGTAGCCACCCGGTTTTGCTTGAAATCGATCGATAGACGGAGCACTAGCCGAGGCCAAACAGCTCAAACGCCGCGAGTGTGGCCGACCGCTCGCGGGCTCGCGCTGCTGTCGCGGCATCGCTGCTGCGTAATTCGTGAATCCAGCGGAGCCGCACTGCAGCGAGACTCTCAGCCCGGTCGCGCCGGTGATTGGTCGGCGCATCGGCTTCGCGCATGCGGCGGGTCAAATAGTCGCGTGCGATTTCTGTCGCTAAGAGCACCGCTTGGCTACCATGAATGCGCCAGCGGGCGGCGATGGTCGAGCGCAGGCCACTCTCGAACAGCCGAATGCAAAATCCATCGAAGTCCTGCAGCCCCGACTGGCGAATGCGCCCGATGCTGCAGCTCACTTGCAGCAGCAGCTGGACCGCCGCAAGATCCTCAGTCATCGCGCGGGTAGCAGTTCGCTCGCTCGTGGCAGTCCAAAGCTCGCTGCCAGTCCACAGCTCGTAGCGCTCGCGAGCTTCAGGGGGCGACGCTTGCAGGAGCATGCCGCCGGGAGAGCTGCTTCCATGTCCCACCAGCGTAGCGAGCGGAATTGCGCGGCGCTCGGCGAGCATCGTTTGCAGTGTGCTGTACGACCCGGGGGGATCGCTGCCAGCGATCGTCCAGTCGATAGCGATCGGCGTTTGGCCCAACAGCTCCGCGCGGAGCGCCGCTTGCTGACGCTCGAACAGCTGCGCTACCGGTGCTTCGCGCGGGTCGTCTCTGTCGAGCGAAGAGAGCGAAAGAAGCTGTGGTCGAGACGAGTCGAAGTTCGCCGCTGCTTCTGCCTGACGCAAATCGGCAAGGGCCAAGAGCGAGGGGATCACCTGCAACGTGCTGACCTGCTCGCACAGAAATTTTTCACGTGAGCCTGCAGCACCACCAGCGTGGAGCATCGCCAGCGGAATCGCATGCAGCGTTCCTTCGACTTGCAGCAGCAGGTGATCGTCGGGGCGAAGATGCGTGGCGATCGTCGCGATGGGAAGGATCGTCGAAAGCTCCGCGAGCAGATTGTCGAGGGCGCTTGCAAGTCGCTCGTGGAGTTCGCTTTCAACGGTCGCGGTATCGGGAAGCTCGGCCAGCGCGTTCTGCCACCAGGCATTCCAGTCGGCGCTCGAGATCGCTGCGGAACCGGAAAATGCAGCGTCAAACGCGCTGCGCGCGGCAGCCACCAAGGGACGAAACTCGGCGAGCCGATCGAGCAGCAGCCGGTATTGCCGCTCGAGTGTCGCGCGATCGAGCGATTTACGGAGCCCGAAACTGATCGCGGCTACTTCCGACTCCACCTGCGATTTCCACGACGCTGCTGCATCGATGGGCCAGGCCAAGCGCATCGCCATCTCGAGCCGATCGATCGCGCTTTGCACGCGCTGCTCATCGGTCGCCGAGCCACTACCGGCATCGCTGGCCACGAGCGCAAGATCATCCTGCTCGCAGCGAAACAGGTTCCAGACAAACTCCCCTGTGAGTGCAAAACCGAGCGTCAGCAGAGCCTCGTGTGGCGCGAGTGTCGCGGCGAGTCGCTGGCTCGAGTAGGCCATTTCGGGAGCATCGTCTGTGGCAGGAAGGCTATCAGAGAGTCCGCGCGGCGCAAGCTGATCGGTTGTTCCGGGGTCGAGTGATTCCCAGGCGGGACTCGCGCGAAGGTCGAGCGCAAAGGGGAGTGCTTGCGACCACTCGGCAGTTTGATCGTTCGCGCGCGGCATGCTCCAGCCTGGGGGCGAAGCAGCTGCTATCGACGAGGTAGTCGCGCGCGGAGGCTGAAGCTCGCGCGCATGGCGCTCGGCTCTGCGCAAACGGATCTGCTCGCGCAGCACGCGCTGCGAAAGCTCGGCATCGATCACCAGCGCTTCGCAGCGGAGCTTTCGCGCGGCATCAAAATTTTCAGCACGCAGACTGAGTGTCACCAGCGAGCGCGAGGCGACGTGGCGCGCTCGCATCGTCGACTGAAGTGTCACCACGCGGTCGGCTGCTGCAGCACCAGCACTCGCCACTGCATGTCGCAAGAGCAGACCGACTTGCGTGCACAACTCACTGGCATAGGGAGCTCGATAAGCGGCCGGAAGCGTGAGGCAGCGCTCGCTGAGATTCGCCGCCAGGAGCGACTGCGTGGCATTCCCGCGCGCCGCTGTCCACGCCAGATCGGCCGTGACATAGGCGAGCCAAAGCTCCTCCGCTTCGTGCCACGACAAGGCCCGGAAGATCGAGAAGGCGACATCGCAAAAAGTGATCCAGGCGAGCGTTTCCTGCTCCCGATCGATCCCCCAGGCCGACAGCAGCGCGGCAAAATGGTCGACTCGCTCTGCAGGATTCGCGCTCGCTTCAGGAAAGAAGTAGCACGCCGCACGGCGCGGATTGCCACTCGCGACAAGCCACTGGGCAACGTACGGAACGAGGCCGCGCAGCGCCTGCACTGGCGCGCGGCGCAGTTGCTCGGCGAGATCGTTATCGCTTACCCCCCAAGTGCCGAGCGCCAGTTCGAGCAAACGAAGTGACTGCTGAGGGGCAAGCAGCTGCGAGAGCCCACCGGCGATGATTGGCAAGGTTGCCAAAAGGCGCGGAAGCTGCGACTGGACAGCAGCGCCGATTTCGTGATCGGTCGCAGCAGCGAAGGAGGTGATCCCCAGACGTCGCTCGAGCCAGCGGAGCGTCGCGCGCGATCCTTCGCTCATCAGCAGATGCGCGGCGAGAGCAGCATCGTAGGAGAACGTGAGGTTCTCGATCCAGTGGCTCGCCGACAGCAGCGCGGGCTCGAGCTCGTCGAACTGACCTGCTGGCGCAAGCGCGCGCCATTGCTCGTGAAACTTCGAGTGCATCCCGTGCATCCGGAACAGGAGCGCTCGGCGGAGCATCGCCACCAATTGCGGCGGCGTAGCAGCCTGATTCTCTGGTGCCAGCGCGCTCGTGATTTCAGCCTGCAGCTCCATCGCTTCCGCAAAACGCCCCTGCATTTCGAGCGCCTGCGGCAAGAACCAGGCATAGCGAATCACCGAGCCTTGCAAGTTCCGCGAAGCCTCGGCGGGATACCCCAGTGCAGCCCAGGCCGGAGCGACAACAGGCTCTTGCAGCGTGCGGAACTGCTGCAGGCAGGTGTCGACATCGGCCCACTGATGCTGCGGATCGAGCAGCTTCAGCACCACGCGCAAACGCCCCGCTGCACGCGGAACCTGCCACCACGTTTCAGCCGCTGCACTTTGCGACCGGCGCGCATGCGCTAGTTCCTCTTTCACTCGCGTCATGATCGAGGAGAGGTCATCGGTTTGCCGGCTGCGATCGAGCCAAGCATCTATCAGCGCATCGACCAGTGGCAAGGGAGCGATCGCATCGAGCGCTTCGATCAGCTCGTAGCGCAGCGAAAGTTCGTCTACGCTCCCTGCAAGACGACACCATGCAGCAATTGCCGCTGGGGCATGCTCGTCGAGCGTCAGGAAATACGCCACTTCAGCCGAGCGAGCGACGTACGCACTGGCGGGGTCGAACATCGAGAAGCGCTCACGCCCGTGCTCGTAGAGCGTCGACAACTGTGCGAGCGAAGCGACCGGTGCTCGCACCAGCTGCTGCACGGCAGCATCGTGATCGAGCGTGCGAGTGCGCCCAGCAAAACCGGGATCAAAGCTGCCGAGCTGCTCCGATTCCACCGCGAGGTGCGGCAGATACTCGTCGACGAGCCACCGTAAAACATCGCTGTTTCCGCCGAGCGCGAGCCCACTTTCGCGCAGCGGCCGCAGCCATGCAGCAATCTGCCCGCAGCTGGCCAAGCGTCGCTCTAGTTCCGCGAGCAGAAGCTGATCGGCCATCGCGCGAGCACTCCCGGGCGAAGAGACTATTTGGGAAAGAGGTCGGTTCGAATCGGCATCAGCTTCCAGAGTCTTGGTTCGCGGAGATAGAGGGCGACCCAAATCAAAATGGCGAGCACAATGTGGATCACAATCGAGTCGTTGATGCGCAGATGGGTCAGCATCGCGCCCCCCATATATCCAGTCAGCAAGATCGCGCCGATCATCGCCGTCGGTGGGCAGAGGTAGAGGATCACGCAGGTCAGCTCGACGATCCCGAGCGGCACCACAATGCTCATCGGCAAGCCGAACTTGGCCATCCCCTCTTCGAGATCAGGCCCACCGACAAATTTCATGATAGCGCTGAAAATCAGCATCGCCGACAACAGCACGGTTAAGACCCGACCAATCCAAAGCAGTATCACTTGCGTGTTCATCCATCCGCTCCCGCTGCCGATAAGTTAGCCGATCAATTCTGTAGTGATCACGAGCCCCCACGATGGGCGGAACGATTATACCGAGCGTGGCAAGCAGGAAATCAGCCGCTCGAAAGTACATGCTGAAATCGGCTGCGAGTAGCTGATGTTAGTGAGACTTATTTCGCTGTTTTTCGTAGCGACTCGAGCGTCTCTTGCCCCAGCTCGGGGCCACGATCGGCAGGCATCGAGCTATGCCACGCCAGGAGTTTGGCCTGCATCGCCTTGGTGCGATCGGGATGCTGCTGGGCCAGATTTTTGGTTTCTCCTCGATCGCTTTCGAGGTCATACAGCAGCGCACCTGCGCCGTCGTAATCGCATAACAGCTTCCACTTCCCCTCGCGCATGGCGAGATCGGGCAGCACCCGCCGACCTTTCGCCCCGGCTGTTTTGCGATCGGGTGGACGTCGCCAAAACAGGGGCGCTGTGCGCGACTCATTACCGCGACCGAGCAGCGTTGCCGAGCACTCTTCGCCATCGAACTGCACGTCGGCCGGCAGCGGTGCCCCAGCGAGCTTGGCCAGCGAGGGGAGCAGATCGAGCGTCGAGAGGACTGCTGTTTCGTTGGCCTTGCCACGCTGCTCAGCCGCCACCAGCGCGGGGCTCCAAACAATCAGCGGCGAGCGAATTCCCCCTTCAAACAACTCTGTTTTGCCACCTCGAAACGGCCCGGCACTTCCGGCGCCAGCTTCCGGGCCATTGTCGCTGCAAATCAGCACGATGGTGTTCTCGCGCAGCTCATCGCGCGAACGCAGATGGTCAAACAACTTCCCGAGTTGCAGGTCCATCGCCTCGAGCACCGCTAGATACAGCTCGCGTTTGTTCTCTCCCCAAGTTTCCACCGGGGGCCAGAAAGGGCTATGTACATCGTCGGGCCAAACATTGACGTAGAACGGCTTCCCATCGCGAGTGGCGGCATCGATAAACGCGATCGCCCCATCGACAAAGCCCCCCGTGATCTTCGACCGCTGCATCCAGGTCACCGGCGCGCCGAGCCGCTCGGCATCACTCCAGATTTTGCCCGGCACACTATCCCCAGGCTTCAGCGTGAGCGGCAACAGCTTGGCCCCCATCCCTTCGAAATTCGTGAGCGACGCGTCGAAGCCATACTTCGCAATCGCCGGGGCATCGTCGACATCACGCTGTCCCCCCAGATGCCATTTGCCAAAATGGCCCGTCCGATAGCCGTGCTGCTGAAGGATCCGCGCCATCGTCGGCGCTTCGGGATCGAGCCAGTTGGCGACACCGCGCCGCGCGTTATCAGCGCGGCTGTTCAGGAACGACGTGATTTTCCAGCGCTGCGGATATTGGCCGGTTGTCAGCGAGCAGCGCGACGGCGAGCAGATCGGCGAACTGACATAAAACTGCGAAAAACGAATCCCTTCCGCCGCCATCCGATCGATATGCGGAGTCGCCCCCTCTTTGTTCCCGAAGCACGAAAAATCTCCCCACCCCAGATCATCAATAAACACCACCACCACATTCGGCTGTCGCGCCGCATCGTCTGCAAACGCTTCCCCTGCCACCAAAACAGCCACCAGCCACAAACAACCAGCCAGCCCCCAGCTCAGCAACCCCCGCAGTTCCCATTCCCCCTCTCGACGCATATCCCTTCTCCCCAAACAGAAAAACGAAACGAGCAAACAGCCCACGCCATGCTCTGCACAGCGACTTGCTAACAGGAATCAAGACCCGAGTAAACAACGCACAGGGGGAGGGTGACCGAGGGAAAATAAGGTTGCTTTGTCGGGGGCCGATCGGCTTTTTGGTCAGGTACGGAGTACCTGAGCTGCAAACTACGCATCGAACTTCGAACGGAGATGGGGGCTGGGTGGAGGAATTTTTTGCGGGGAAGTTGGTGGTGCGGGCGGGGGACCGCTAGGGAAAAGCGTGGTTAGACGAGCGAACTTTCAGCGCATACGCACCTTTTGCTCTCGCCGGGCATGGTGAGCGTCAGCGATGGGGTTTGCGGGGAGGTACTGAGCTTGCGAAAGCGGCGTTTTTCTAGGGAAATCTAAATAAATCGCGAGATAACCGAGGAGTGCTTGCAGGTACCGTTTCAAAGAAAAAACCGCGCGTTTTACTAGATTTTGCAGGATGAAAACCGCGCACAGCCGACCCGATGGAAGGGTAAGGGCGGTGTTTCCCGCAAAACGAGAACTAGGAGCCTACCCCTCCGGCTAGGGAATTGCGGCCAGCCGCCCGATGATGCATTATGTGAAGAGTTCACTCGTTTGTCTCTCCCGAACGAGCATCGCCATCTTGGCCTTCGGGAGGATTTTCTTTGCACACCGCACGTTTCGCTCGCTTTGTTTCACTCGCGGCTGTCGCGCTCTTTGCGGCTGGTGGTTGTTCCAGTTCGGATCTGCCCAAGCTTTCCACCGTCAGTGGCGTTGTCACGCTCGACGGAGCTCCGTATCCCAACGCCTATGTGATGTTCGCGCCGGCGAAAGGTCGACCCTCGGAAGGGGTGACCGACAGCAGTGGCAAGTACGAACTCTCCTTTTTGCCCGGTGTGAAAGGGGCGGAATTGGGGGAGCATAAGGTGAGCATCACCACGCAGTATCAAGCTCCTGAAAATCCCGGGAGCGAACCACCATTCGTGGAACCACTCCCACCTAAATACAACGTCGCCTCGACATTGACCGCCACGGTCACCAGCGGTTCGAACGAAGTGAACTTCGATTTGACAAGCCGATAGTTTCTCGCGCAATCAGCCCCCTTGGCACGGAAGGGGGCTCCCACCGATCAACCCCTCTCTCCCCTGGCATGCGATCGCCTTCGAACGATCGGCTGCTCGGTCACGTCCACGTCTGCTGCCTTCATTGTAGACGCAGTTTTTATGTCCGTTTTTTCCCAGACTGAGGAGAGATGCTATGCGTGATTTGCGTTCCAACACCCGGGGTTTTACCCTGGTGGAACTGCTGGTGGTGATCGCCATTATCGGTGTCTTGGTGGCTCTGCTGCTTCCCGCCGTGCAAGCTGCGCGCGAAGCTGCCCGTCGCTCGCAATGCTCGAACAACTTCAAGCAAATGGGCCTGGCGGCCCACATGTATCACGACACCTTCGGCATCCTGCCTTTCAACGGTGTGCCGCAGGTTGGTAGTGGCTCGACCATCCAGCGCGGTGTGTCGTGGTTCTTCCGTCTGCTCCCGTTCATGGAACAACAGCCCGCTTTTGAGAAGGCTGTCTTCACCGGCGACTGGACGCTGCAAGATGCTCCCGCTTCGCCCAATGTCAACCTGATTCAAACGCTCCGCGTGCCAGGTTTATGGTGCCCCTCGTCGCCACTTCCCAAGACCAAAATGCTGGGTGCCGTGGAAGTGCAAACCCCGCACTACGTTGGTATCAGTGGTTCGTACTACACCGGTGGCACCTCGACCACGGTCTCGCCTGGTCCATTCCAAGACACCTACGGCCGGACTGTTTATAGCGGCGTGATCTCCATCAGCGAGTTCACCGTCGGCTTCAAAGACATCACCGACGGCACGAGCAACGTGATGATGGCCAGCGAGCAGAGCGACTTCCAGCGCGACGCCAGCGGCAACAAAGTCGATCGCCGCTCGAGTGGTCACTGGGGTGGAGCTTGGAGCTGTGGCGCTGGTGCCCGTAACTGGACCCAAAACGTCACCACCGTGCGTTATCCCATCAAGGGTGGCTACGGTTCGGCTGGCAACGGAGCCCCTTACGAAGTGAACATTCCGCTCTTCTCGGCTCACCCATCGGGCGTGATGTGCGTGCTGGCGGATGGTTCGGTTCGCATGGTGGCCCAAACGGTCGACTTCGCCACGCTGACGGCGATCTCGGATCGCTGGGACGGCAACGTCGTGGGGCAGTTCTAGTCCGATTCGCTCGTTTTTCGAGCGAAATTGGATGTAGTAATCTGTCTATCGATCAAGCTCAGCTGTTTTGGGGTGCCACTGGCATTTTGCCAGTGCGGAAGCTGGAGCCGATGTTTTGGGCGAAATCTGCCTAAAACATAGGGTCCCTCTCCACTTCTCACTGGGCAGAGCCCAGTGGCACACTGGGATGTAGCCTAGGTGTTGCTGCCTGACATGGATCGATACCTAGACGACTCGTAGCCAACACGTTTTGCATGACATTGATCGCTGCATGACCAATCAGACGCCGCGCTCGCACAGGGCACGGCGTCTTTTTTTGCGCGCTTGGTGGAGGGAGGCTTATTTTTGCTTCCCCTTCTTGCCAGCGGGGCGAGGTGGCAGTGGTCCCGACATTGGCGGAGTCTCGAAGAACTTACCATCGTCGACCAGACGGGGATCGTTTGTCTCCCGCAGCGTGGTGAGCAATCGCTGCTCAAGTTCCGCGCGTGCTGCGGCATACTTGGGATCAGCGGCAACGTTGGTCAGCTGATCGGGATCGGCCTTCAGGTCGTACAGTTCTTCGCGGGGCCGTTTGCCAAACACCCAGTTGAAATGGGCCTTCCACATCGGATGGTTCCGCTGTCCCACAAGCCACGCCTTGGCAGGTCCTGCGTCGTCGTCGGGAAGTGTCACGCGGGTGTTCTCGGTGATCTCCTCCGCGGTCGGTGGACGATCGCCATCGAGTCGATAGGGATCGCCAAGGGGCCAACGATCGGGGCGGAAGTTAATGATGTAGAGAAAATCGTGCGTGCGAATAGCGCGCTGTGGATAGGGCATGTAATCGGCCCGTGCATCTTCGACATGACGTTCCCGGCCGATATAAACCGCGTTCCGCTCCGGCTCGATCTGCCCCTGTTTCTCACTCTTGAGGATGCTGACCAAACTTCGCCCGGTGGTGCCCGTAGGAATTTCGCCGCCGGCCAGCTGAATGAACGTGGGGGCGAGATCGGTCAAGCTGATGAGGTCGTCGACGACGCGGCCCCCCTTGGCACCTCCCCAACGAATGGCAAGCGAAACGCTGGCGCCGAAATCATAGAGGTTGCATTTGCCGTGCGGAAAGCCCGGGGGACCATGATCGCCACTGACGACGATGACCGTGTTTTCGAGTTCGCCCGTCGCTTCGAGTCGCTTCAGGATCTCGCCTAGCGCTGCGTCGAAAGCTTGCACTTCACCGAGGTAATCGGCGAAGTCTTCACGCACTTCAGCAACATCGGGAAGAAACTTGGGGAGCTTGCCCTGCAGATCATCGGGGTTGATATTCCAAAGTGCTTTGCCCGATCCCTTGATCCATTTGCGATGGACGTTTGTCGGTCCGAACCAGTAGCAGAACGGCTGATCGGTAGCGCGTGCGGCGAGCATCGCCTCGAAGTTGGCCACCACTTCGCCGTAGAGTTGCTGCTTGGCCTCGGCGAGTGGTTTGCCTTCGGCAACGAGCTTCGTGACGTTCTGCGAAAACTGATTGAAGCGGCCGCCACTCTTCTCGTAGGCATACTTGCCAGCGCCGTAGGGAGCATCGTTCGGAAAGCCAGGACTCCAAACTTTGTAGGTCTCGCCGAGATGATAGTTTTTCGTCGCGAGGACTTCTGGAAACGAGGTGATCGAGCCATCCCAAATAGCGCCTTGTAGAATTGCGCCGCGCCCGGTGCGCCAGAAATGCTGTCCGGTAAGGAGCGCGCTGCGGCAGGGCGTGCAACTCGGCGAAGAGACAAACGCACGGCGAAACAGCACACCTTCCGATGCGATGCGATCGAAGTGCGGGGTTTGCACCACATCGTTGAATGTGCCGGGACCGTCGAGCTTAGCGTAAGCACTCGCCACGCGCCCCCAGTCGTCGGCAAAAGCAAACAGGATGTTCGGCTGTTTCGGCTCAGCGGCGAGCAAAAACGCTGGAAGCAACAGCGGCACGAAAAGCGATAAAAACCAGGATGCAGTTCGCATTGAGAGGTTCCCAAAAACGGAGAGGCGGCGCAGCGCAAAGCATAGATGCTTACGCCGGTCGATTTATTGCATCCGATAAACGATTAAGGCTCGCGCTCTGCATCGCGAGCGAGTGGCACTTGACTCGAGTGCATCAAATACGCAATGAGATCGCGCACTTGCGCCTCGCTCAGATTCTGCAAGAGACCATCGGGCATCGCGGAGAGATTTGTCTCGCGCGATTGCTCGATCTCGTCGACCGGCAACGAAAGTTCTTCGCTCGCCGTATGCAGCACCACTTGTTCGGGCGACTTGGAAACAACCAGACCACTCAGCACACGACCATCGGTCATCTGCACCATTGTCATGCGATAGTCTTTGCCGACGACAGCACTCGGATCGAGAATGTTCTCGAGCAGGTAGTCGAGATTTTGCCGCTGAGAGCCGGTGAGATCGGGCCCCACTTTCTTCCCTTCGCCATACAGCTGATGACACTGCGCACAGGTCTTGGAGAAGATCGTGCGCCCTTCAGCCAGTTTGGCCTGCTGCAGATGCTCGGAAGTGAGCCGCTCGCGGAGCGCTGCTTTGAGCGCGAGCTTCTCGGCCGACGAGTCGCGCAGCTCGCCCCAAACTTCGGTCAGTTTTTTGGTGAGCGATTCTTGCTGCAAGCTGACAATCTGCCGCGCGTGACTGGCGGTGATATCGGTGAGCGGAATTTGCCCCTTACCGTCGGCAAAGCTATCGAGCAGCGACTCGGCAAAGCTGGCGCGGGAGAGAAGAATTTCGATCACGACCGCGCGATCTTCGGCTTGAAAACGTTTGTACTTGCGGGCCAGCAGCGTGGCGATGGCCGGATCGTCGTAGGTGCTTAGTCCGCGCGCTGCGGCCCGGTTGAGCACCCGCGTATCGAGCAGCGATTCGAGGAGCGGACGGAGATCGTCGGGATTGGCTTCGATCAGCGTTTCGACCGCTTTTACGCGTGTTTGCAGGTCGATTTTGCCATTTTTTGCGATTTCGCGAATCTCGGCCAAAGCGCGTCCATCGCCAAACAGCGTGCTCAGCTCGCGCACTCGATCAGCCGACTCGGCAAGCGCAGGAAGCGATGTAAAACGCTCCCAGCTCTCGGGCTGTTTCGCCTTGCGCCAGCCTCGCGTCGCCTCTTCCATCCCCAGCAGAATTTGCGCCTGCGAAGCGGCTGGCATTTTCTCGGCGCTCGTCAGAAGGGCATCCATCAGCTCGGGTCGCGCTGCGCTTTGCGACATTAAATTGCGCGCGATCGAGCGTGCGAGCAAGGGCCAGCGACTTTGCCTGGCAACCGCCACGAGCGACTGCGGATCGTCGCTCGCGACAGGGATGAGGCCATACCAAACTAGCAGTGCGAGATCGACATCGCCGGCATATTGTTCGTGCGCGACGAGGCGCTCGGCCACTGCAGCGCGATGCCTGGTCGGGAGTCGCTGCATGGTCGATGCAATGACGCGCAGCACCAGTCCCGATTCGTCATGCTCTGCCCGGCGCAGGAGCATCGCCAGCACTGCAGGATCGTCAGGATACTTAGCGCTCGGCTGTGGCCCGACAATTGTGTCGAGGGGCCAGAAATCGGTGAGTAAACGAATGGCCCAGACCCGCATATGCTCATCGGGATCGTGCTCGAGCGCTAGCAATTTCTCGGGGGTTGTCTTTTCGGCTTGATAGTCGCGCAGCAGTTCGGCGAGCTTCCCATCGCCAGCGATGCAAAACGGTTTGGGCACCACTTGTCGCTCGCGCTCTGCACCGTAACTGATCTTGAAAATCCGGCCACTTTCGCGATGCACACCCGTGTGATCGTGACACTCGCCGGTATCGCTCCAGTCGATCACAAACACATTGCCATCGGGTCCCACCGAGAGATCGAGGCCGCGAAAAAAGGGATCAGCCGCCACAAAAAAATCGGGCTCATGCTTGCCGACATAACCCGAAAGTGTTCGCTCCAAGCGCTCGACATTCGCGCGCTGACCATGCATGTTGATCGTCATCAGTTTGTCGCGATACGACGCGGGCCACGCATCGTGACCGTAGATCAGCATGCCGATGTGCGCGTGTCCGCCACCGAGATCATTCGCTTTTCCATCGCGGCTGTCGGTCCAACTTCCACGCGTGTCGAAGTGGTAGTGATCGGCGATCATGTCCATCCGCTCATAGACATGCGGATTCATGCTTTCGCCAAACGATTCTTTGTAGTGCGATCCGGGCGAAACATGCCACAAGTGACCGATCACGGTGTTGATGAAAAACAGCTCGCCGTTTTTGTCCCAGTCGTGCCCCCACGGATTCACCGTTCCATGACAGAGGACTTCGACCACTTTTCGATCGGGATGATAACGCCAGATGCCACCATCGATCGGAACGCGATTTTCTGCAGGAGTTCCGGGGATACCGAGCTTGCCGAGGCAAGAGTGGCCGCAGCGTCCATAAAGCCAGCCATCGGGACCCCAGCGCAGACCGTTCGCAAAGTTGTGATAGTTGTCTTGCGCGACGTCGAAGCCATCGAGCATCACTTGTGGCGGACCATCGGGCTGATCGTCGCCGTCGGCATCGGGAATGAAGAGCAATTGCGGCGGACACATCAGCCACACGCCACCGCGCCCCAGCTCGACGCTGGTCAACATTTGCACTTGATCGGTGAAGACCTTGCGCGAGTCGGCGCGGCCATCGTTGTCGGTATCTTCGAAGATCAGCACACGATCGCGATGCGACAGATCGAACCGCTGCGAGCGATCAGAATAGGTGTAATTTTCCGCGATCCAGAGACGATGACGCTTGTCCCATGCCATCGCAATTGGGTTTTGGACATCGGGTTCTGCTGCAAACAGCGTGGCGCGAAAACCTTCGGGCAACTTGATCTTCGACGCTGCTTCCTCGGCCTCCATCGGCTTGAGATTTGCCTCCGAGGGACTACTGCGGACAGCGGGAAAATCGTCGCCGCGCGCAAGCTGCGCACCGAGCAGGCACAGGACGAGCAGCGATGTCAAACCGATCGAGCGAGACGCCATCATCGAACTTCTCGTGAGCCAGGGGAGAGTAGAGTTATGCAGAACGAGTGAAGCAGGACGAGCGGCTTCGATTATCGCCGCGCGCACCGGCTCAGGGCAAATCGAATCGCGTCGCGCGCGTTAATAAGAGCCGGTGCCGATGACACCTTCGGTCACCGCGACCGATGCGCCCGATTTTTCAGCAGCTTCGCGCCGGCGATACTCATCGAGCATCGCTGCCGTGGCGGTAGCGCCACAGCGTGAAGCCCCTAAATCACGCACACGAATCAGACCATCGAGATCGCGCACCCCTCCAGCAGCTTTCACTTGCACCTGCGGCGAGCAGCTGGCGCGCATCAGCGCGAGATCGTGCTCGGTGGCACCTTGATAGCTGTACTTCCCATCCGGCTGTTTGATAAAGCCATAGCCGCTGGAAGTTTTCACCCAATCAGCCCCCGCGCGCTCGCTAAGCTGACAGAGTCGGCGTTTGAAATCGTCGCTCGAAAGTCCCGCGCCACCTGCTGTCAGATAATCGTTTTCAAAGATCACTTTGACGCGTGCCCCGTGACGATGTGCTTCGTCGCAAACCGCGCGGATATCGGCCTCGACATAGTCCCACTCACCACCGAGCGCCTTACCGATGTTGATCACCATGTCGATTTCCGTCGCCCCATCGCGGCAGGCAATTGATGTCTCGAACACTTTCGATTCGGTGGCCGAATTACCGTGCGGAAATCCGATTACTGCACCGACCACCACGCCACTTCCGGCGAGCAGTTCAGCCGCCAATTTCACTGCGTACGGCTTGATACAAACCGATGCGACTTCGTACTTGGCCGCTAGCTTGCATCCTTCGATCAGGTCGGCATCGGTCATTGTGGGATGCAGGAGCGAATGATCGATCATCTTGGCGAGTTCGTGATAGGTGTACTTCATGGCTGGCTTTCGAGAGGCTTGAGAAAGGTGTGAGTGAAGCAGCGGTGCCCGACGCGCGTTAGCTCCGAAATTGGCCCCGCGCGGGAGTGGCTGACTGAATCGGACCGAGTCGACTTTGAAACTCGTACTGATCGCCGCGATAGAGGGTCCGTTCCCACCAAAGCGGCGTCTGGTCGACGAGATAACCCACCGCAGTGACTTCGAGCGCTGGGGAGCGGGGTTTGGTATTCAAATGACGCGATTCCGACGTTGTCGTGATGACAGCGCGAATCACTTCTTCGGCACCACCAATCGCCAGGCTGTGTTTATCGGTCCATGCACGGTAGAGCGAACCTTCCGCCTGAGCGTGGGTCAGCTTGGGGCAAAGCCGCTCGACGATGTAGCGCATTTCGAGAATTACGGGAACCCGGTCGGCGAGTCGTTTACGCTCCACATGCCACAGCAGCACGTTCGCGCCGGAATCCGCGTCGGGCGCGAGCTTCAGGAGCGTGCAGATCGCTGGGTCGACATCAGCAGCCGCGACTTTGCGAAAGGTCAGGACCTCAGTGGCCGGAACTTTCCCCGCCGCGAGCGCCTTCTCGGTGAAACTCACGAGCGACCGGACATCGTAGGCAATCACGTCGCGCCGTACGAAGGTGCCAATGCCTCGGCGAAACTCGAGCAGCCCTTCCGAGACTAAACTCGCCAGTGCCTTGTTGGCGGTCGCTCGGCTCACTTCAAAGCGCTGGGCCACTTCGCGCTCGGTCAAAAACTGATCCCCCCGCTGATACTCGGCGGTCAGTGCCGTGCGGAGCCGATCGTGCAGCTGCAAGTAGACCGGGCTGCGCTCGAGATTGGTTTCCATAAAGACTTGGTTTCCCTCAAGACCCTGCGGAGGGCAGGTGCGTTTCGCGGACCCATTCGGCAGGTGGCCTAGTCCACTGGTGGCTAAGCCACTAGACAGGGTCACTGTACAGGATGGATGGCGACGAAGCAACGGAAGTCGTCGCCAACTGCCGTGAGTTTGCGTCGCTTCGAAAAATCTTCATGACAGTGCACAGCTGCTGCATCACAATGCAACTAGCGGAAAGCATGACGATCCCCTTCGTCAGTCGACAGAAGCCGGTGAAAGGACTTTTACCATGCGCTGGATCACTACCCTTGGGCTGATGCTGCTGTGTCTGCTGGCTACGAGCACCAGCTGGGCCGCGCGGCCCGATGTCGAAAAACACCTGTCGGAGGGACGCCTCTTAGACTGCTCGGTGGCACTCCAGCAGCACTTGGAAGAGATGCCCGGCGACGATCAGGCGCGCTTTAGTCTCGGCGTCACGCAGTTCCTGATGGCCTACGAGCATGTGGGCCAAAGTCTCTATCGCTATGGACTCAGGACCGAACGTTCGTTCGTCCGGCCGAACCCTCAAATCCGCGCGATCTGGCCGCAAAATCCCGCGCCCGAGAAGATCGACTACGTAGCCGCTCGCAAGATCGTCCTGACATTTGTCGAGGATATGAATCGCGCTCAGGCAACGCTCGCCATGGTCACCGACAAGGAGCTTAAGTTTCCGCTCGATGTGGCGAAAATCAAAATCGATCTCTTCGGCCTCAAGCGGCCGGTAAACGGAGCGTTCTTGTTCGAGCAATGGAATGGCCGTGCTCCAGCCGTAGATACGCTGGAGATCGCTTTCGATCGAGGGGACGTTTGCTGGCTGCGTGGCTATTGTCATTTTCTGGCGGCCATCGGAGAGGTGCTGCTGGCGATCGATAGTCAGCCTCTGTTCGAGTGCACCGCGCACTGGGTCTTCGAAAAAGTCGACACGCCGCACACGTTTCTGCTCGAAGATCGGGAGCCGCTCGATGTCGACGGGCCGTTTTGGTGGGATCGTCGCCGACTTTCCGACATCATCGCCACGATTCACTTGGTGCTTCGCTTCCCGATCAAAGAGCCACTGCGAATGCAGGCAGCACATGGGCACCTGCTTTCGATGTGCCAGATGTCGCGCGAAATGTGGTCGCACTACGACGCCGAAACCGACGACGACCGGGAGTGGATACCCAGTCCCAAACAGACCGGTGTGCTCGGGATTCCAGTGACAGCCGACATGATGCGAACGTGGTTAACCGCCGTGGATGAGGTCGAGCTCGTGCTTCAAGGAGAGCGGCTGGTTCCGTTTTGGCGCGGCACCGACAAAGAGCGCGGCATCAACGTGAAGCGGGCCTTTCTCGAGGCCAAAGAGATCGACATTATCTTGTGGGTTCAAGGGACCGCAGCGACCCCGTATCTCGAGAAGGGGCCGCTCACCAAGTTTGTCGAGCCCGAGATGATCGAGCAGCTGAACCGCCAGTTTAACGGGCTGAATCTGATCGGATTTGGATTCTGGTTTAACTGATCACGATCAGGGGAGAGCACTCTTGTCGTTCTAGCAGGCTGGGTGCCTGCCCTACGGTTTGATCCACGATGGTTTCACATCGGCTACAGAGCGGGACTCTGATCGAGCGACACTCTACGACGAGATGGGGAGGTCGACGTTGTGATAGATGTCCTGCACATCGTCGCAGTCGTTGAGCATATTGATCAGCTTCTCGAACATCGGCAGGTCTTCGGCGCTGAGGGTCTTGTTGGTCTGCGCGAGGAACGTGATTTCCTGGGCATCGAGCTCGATTTTGGGAAACGCTTCCAGGAGCGCGGTCTTGGCTTTATAGAACTCACCTGCGGGGGCGAAAATCGTCAGGTGACCATCTTTGCTTTCGATCTCGTCGATGTTGACATCCGCTCCTAGCAAGGCTTCGAGCACTTGCTCTTCGTTATCCCCTTTGAACGAGAGGACGGCGAGGTGATCGAACGACATGACGACGGAGCCGCTCGCGCCCATCTTCGAACCGGTCTTCGTGAAGCAGTTGCGAACTTCCGAGATGGTGCGCTGATTGTTGTCGGTCAGGCAGTCGACGATCACGAGCGAACCACCCGGTCCAAACCCTTCGTAGCGGGCCGACACAAAGTCTTCGCCACCCACGCCGCGCGCCTTCTGAATCGCTTTCTCAATCACATGCGCGGGAACCTGATCGCGCTTCGCTTTTTCAATCATGCTCCGTAGCGCCGGATTGACATCGGGATCGGCCACACCGTTCTTGGCGACGACGTACAGCTGCTTGCCGTACTTTGAATACAGCTTCGATTTCTGAGCTGCCGTCTTGAAGATGGCGTTCTTGCGATTCTCGAAATTTCGTCCCATGACAAGTCTCTTTATTGTCCTGAAATATGTTCGAAGGGATTCAGGGCAGGGTGTTAGTAGTGAGTCGCAGCCGCCACCGCGAGTGCAGCGGCCCCAAAGCCAGCAGAGCCGCTTAGTGGGCTGCGAAGAGCCGTTAACCAGATCGTAGCGGCCGATCTGGGCCGATGTAATCCAGCGAGTGGCGATTTGCGAGCCCAGCATGGCCAGTGGACCTGGCAGTCTAGGCAATCCTGAACATCTACGCAGCTAGGAGCAGCAACCTTAGCCCGTAGCATGCTTGTCCCAAGGCTTCCAAGCCCCTCCCTGCGGGTGGACTTAGCTCTGCCACAACGACTCGCTAGCCAGCAAACACCTGTTCGATTTTCCTTAGTGTGTAAGCACTTACAGCAATTGAGGACTTGATTAAGTTTAACGTACTCTCAGCTCCTGGCAAGGCAGTGAGGGACTAGGCCAGGCAGCGGAGATCCCCTCAGCGATGCGTGCTGCAGCGTGATAGACTATCGATCATGAGCTCACTTCGCAGGGCAGGCTGGGGCCTTGCCGTTTTACTCACGATTTTCGCGTTTGTGTGGGGGCGCTATGCCGCTAACCCCGCCGCGATTGCGACTCCCGACGCGGCGATTCTCGAGCAGCTGAAGTCGGCCAGCGGCGACGCTGTTCCCGCCCTTCTCACCCGCATTGCCAGCTTGCAAAACGAGCGTGGCGGCTGTCAGGCCATGATCGTGCAATCGGCGCCCGAGGGGGCCCCCATGGTGGTGGCGGGGGTCGAAGAAGACGACGGCGATGAAGAAGCGACCCACTGGCCGTTGCCGTTTGCATCGGTCGCCGAGAAACTCGAGCAGCCGGTGCTTGAGCCGGTTTCCTTTCACGGCACCAATGCGGGACTCAACTACCGATTCTTGCTCGTGCCACTCGAGGAGACTGGGCGTCGGCACCTGCTGCTCACCGCTGCGACCGAGCCCCCGTCGTGGCTCAGCCTCCATCGGCTGATGTACCTGGTGGCACTCTGCCTGGCGATTGGGCTTTTGTTTGGCACCGATCGCGAGCGATAAGAGCGCAGGTTTTTGGGGTAGCGATTACGGGCTCTCCCAGGGTAGCGATTCGCCGCGCGGCACCACCCAGCACGATGGATGCTGCGCAAGACCGATCGATGCGTAGTAGCTCACCGCTTTGGGAGCCGCCAAGATGATGAGAGCTGTTTGCTCGCCACAGGCAGCGCGGGTGTGACTCATCAGCCCCTTGCCGATGCCGCGCCGCTGAAACGCCTCGTCGACCGCGAGGTCCGACAAGTAGGCGCAGAAGCTGAAGTCGCTGATCGTGCGCGCCACACCGACCAGTTTCCCCTCGACTCGCGCGCAGGAAATCACACTGGCATTGCGCAGCATCCGCTCGATGCAATCCCGATCGTGGATCGGTCGGCGCTCGGCCAAAGTCGAGCGCGCGAGAAGATCGATGAACTCCTCGGCCGTTAGTTGCGGCTCGAGCGAATATTGCACTTCCAGCATCCCGCTCACTCCTGTGCTGCACACGTTGTTACCGAAGCTTGACGGCGCTAGCTTCTTCTCGACAGCGACAACTGGGTAGACAACAATCGACCTCGAAAGTTCACTCCCCAAGCGTTCCTCGTTGCTCGAGAAAGCAGCATCGCCATGACCACGCGCCGCGAGTTCTTGCAAACATCTCTGGCCCTCACCACCAGCCTGGCCGTCGGCGCGATCCATGCTCCCGCGCTACTGCGAGCGAGCGAAGACCAACCTGCGAGCGGTAAACTTACCATCGGCATGATCACCGATGTGCATCAGGACATCATGCATGATGCCACCGAGCGAATCACCGCTTTTGTCGACGACATGAACACGAAGCGGGCCGATCTGGTGCTCAACCTAGGGGATTTCTGCGTCCCGAAGCCAGCCAATCAGCCGTTCCTCGATGCTTGGAACAAGTTCGCGGGTCCGCGCTTTCATGTCCTCGGGAATCACGACATGGATGGAGGGTACAAGCGCGAGCAAACGGTTGAATTTTATAAGATGCCCGCGCGCTACTACAGCTTCGATCACAGTGGCATTCACTTCGTCGTGCTCGATGCGAACGATCCCGACGGCAAGACGAAAGGGTACCAGCGCTATATCGCAGCCGATCAGCTGAAGTGGCTCGCCGACGATCTTGCGCAAACGAAACTCCCCACCCTGATTGCCGTCCATCAACCGTTCGATGCGTTTGACAAAGTTTGCACCAATGCAGCCGACATTCGCGCGGTGCTGAAGCAGGCCAACGACGCTGCCGGTTTTCGAAAAGTGATGGCCGTCTTCTCGGGGCACATCCACGCCGACTATCTGCTCGAGACCGACGGGATTGCTTACATCCAGCTCAACAGCGCGTCGTACGTGTGGGTCAACAAGCCGCACAAGTCGTACAGCGACGAGATCCATGCAGAGCACAAGTATCTCTCGCATGTCTGCCCGTACGAGAAACCGCTGTGGGCAACAGTCACCATCAACTTCGACCAGGGACTGATCGAGCTGACAGGTCGCGAGTCGAAATGGGTCGGCGCGACACCGTGGGACTTGGGGCTTTCGGAAGCCACCTATGGCTACAGCCGCGAGCATTGTCGCCCGGCGATCACCGAGCGCAAGCTGAAATTGCCGAGCTAATTGGGTCGCGCTCTAGCAGGTCAGCACGCCGCATTACCGGGCCGACTCTGCGATCACGCGGCGATAGAGCTGCATCGTGGAGTCGACCATGGCGTCGAGCGTGAAACGCTTGGCACGCGCGAGTGAACCTGCTGCAAACTGGCTCCGCAACTGCGCTTCAGTGACGACGCGGCGCAGCGCAGCGGCGAGTTCAGCGGGCCGATCGCGCTCGACAATCAGGCCATTCACTTCCGGCTCGACCGTCATCGTGACCCCTTCGACGCGCGTCGAAACGATCGGCAAACCGGCCGCGAGTGCTTCGAGCAACACGTACGGCATCCCTTCGTAGCGACTCGAGAGGCAGAAGAGATCGAACGCCGGGAAGTGCTCGAGCCCGACCACATCGCCGAGCATCAGCACCCGGTCTTGCAGCTGCAATCGCGCGAGCTGCGCTTTGACAGCCTCTTCGTCGGGACCACTCCCGACCATCACGAGCTTGACGTTGGGAACATCGGCCAGCAGCGCCATGGTGTCGAGCATCACATCGGGAGCTTTCTGATGCGCGAGGCGTCCGATGAAACCGATGACCACTTCGTCGTCGCGTAGTCCGAGCCGATTGCGGGTCGCTTGTCGATCGGGAAACGCGGGGGGTGAAATTCCGTTGGGAATCACGGTCATCAGCTCGCTCCGAATCCCGAGGTGCTCTTCGGCGTGACGCTGTTCGTCGTACGACACCGCAATGATCGACGCCGTCCGTTTGGCGAGCCACGTTTCGATCATGCCGTACATTTTTCGCTTCAGCTTGGAGAGCGACGGGTCGAGCGTGACGAACGCATTGGGGGTGTAGACCGAGGGGACATTCATCCACCGCGCAGCGAGTCGCGCGAGCGCTCCTCCTTTGCTGCTGTGACCATGCACCACATCAAACGGACCATGCTGACGAATCAGCTGCGCCAGTTTCCAGACATCGACCCCATCGAGCGGATGAATGGCGCGATGCATCGGCATTTCGATCATCGTCGGGAGGGCGGGACTGGCGAGTCGCCTGCGAAACTGCTGATCGATTTTGCGAGGCGCATAAACGCCCACCACCTCGGCCCCGGCTGCTGAAAGTCCTTCGGCCAGATCGAGAAAATGCCGCCCCACTCCTCCGCCCGAAGCCTGTGTCACCAGCATCACGCGCAGCGGTCGATCGGCTGCACTTAGGGTTAAACTGCGATTGAGTTCCGACATCGGGGGGCCCATAGCAACGAGAGCGTTCATCAATTTCTCTCTCCAGCAGCGAGCGACGATTCGCCAGCATGCACACGATTCAGTAGTTCACTGGCAGGCTGCGTTTCGCGCGGACTACTGAGAGCCCAGGTCACATGCGCAGCAACCGCCACGAGGGTCACCAGCGCCGGGAAGATGCGCGGATGACACAAAAATAAAATCAGCGGCGTCTCGAGCAGCGCCATGTAAAAGATCGGGTAGAGGGTGATCCCCAGCAGCGTGCCACGCACAAAACGCCGGTAAAGCAACTGCGACACCGCCCCGTAACCGAGCCAGTAGAGGAGTCCGCCAGCGAGCCCCAAATCGAGCGTCGGCTGAAACATGCCACCTTCGTTGTTGAGCTCGTCGGTGCCATGATTGGCGAGCATCGCCATGTGCTGCTCTTCGATCTTGTAGCCGGTCAGCTGCTCGTAGCCGAAGGGAGAATGCTCGACGAGCGGGAACTCCCAGTAGGGCTTGAGGACGTAGAACGGCAGGGGGCGTGGATGCCCTTTTTCATACCCCATCGCGCCGTTGTTATGCGCGGTGGTGAAGTAGCCCGAGAGTCGCCAGACGGTGAACTCGGCATAGGAGTCGAACTGATCTTGGTAGTAGCGCCACGAACGAAAATACTCAAATCCCCCGAAGAAAAGCACGAGTAAGATCGGGGAGACGATCGGCGCGATGCGAAGCAATTGCTGCCAGCGCGCTGGCATCGGCCATCCCAGCATCCACATCCGCATGACAATGAACATCGATGGGAAAATGAGCTCGAGTAGCGCCGAGCGTTCGTTAAAGCCGATCGCGCGGAGCACCGAAATTCCCGCGAGTCCCAGCAGCGGCCAGAGGATCGATGTCTGCCCGCGCAAAAAGAGCCAGGCTCCGAGCAGCGTCGCGGGAACGCCGAACTGGGTGCAGGTGGTGACCCCGGGGATGGTGGGAAAATAGTCGCGCCGCAGCACGTCGCCATTCATCTCCTCGCTGCCACGCAAGATGTCGAGGAACATCGCAGGGCGGAAACCGTTCTTCAGTCCCACCGCTAGCCACGCGGCATAGCCGACGAGTGTGAGGAGCGTCGCCAGCAGGAACCAGCGATAAGCGATGGTGTCGATCGTTCGCTCGCGGGCATCGGCCGCTTGGAGTTCGTGCGCGCCGCGCGAGCGGAGGAGTGGAAGGAACAGGCTCGCTCGCGCGGCGGGCGAACCGGAGGCGAGATAACAGCCGAGCGAGAACATCCCGATCACCGCCGCCGCGAGATAGAGATGTTCAGTCCGGATGTACTTGGGAGCGCCGTAGATCAGAAACGCTTCATCACTTTGCAGCCACGCGGCGATCATCGTCGACGCCACGATCCCGACAAACGGCCAGACCGGCGCAAGCCACCACAGGTGCGCTAGAGGAGGATCGTGCTGCGTTGGAATTGTCGCCATGAGACAGATGCTTACGACCTAGTGCGTCGGTTGACGGGAGAGGGGAGCGATGTTTGATTCGGTGTCGCTGCGAACTTCAGTGCGCGCCGGAATGCTTGTTTTTCCAAGGGAAAAACGCAACTTTCCAGGATGGGTCCAAATGCCGGCCTGCTGCCGCGCGAGCCACCACAGGAGACCATTTTGAAAGGTCACACTCGCGCTGGCCGCGAGGGCCAAACCGACTGCGCCGTAGGTGCTCGCGCCGTAGTAGCCACCCGCGGCGAGGAGCAAGGTGGCGAGCAAATGGACGATCAGCACTTCGCGCTGGCGCCCCATCATCACCAGGACGTAGGTCGGATTCCCCGCGAGCACGAGCGCCGCTGCGCCGATCGCCAGGGGCCAGAGAATGACAGCGGCATCGCGAAACGAACCACCAAACACCAGAGTGAGGATGCTCGTCGGAAAGAGCAAAAGGAGCGCGAGTGCTGCGAGCGACGGGATTGCTGCCCAGCTACTGCTGCTGCGCACCACCGCTTCGAGCTCGCGCGTCTCGCCTTGTGCAAAGAGTCGGGGGAGCTGTCCCATCGTGGCATACATCGCCATTTGCACCGGCATTTGCGCCAGCAGCATGCTCCGTTTGGCAACACCAAACAGTCCGACCTCGACTTCCGAAAGCGTTATGCCCGCGAGCCACATATCGAGCTGGTAGTTAAAAAAGTTCAGGATCTGAATCACCAGCAAGATGCCAGTGATCGACAGTAGCGCCGCGGCGCTATCGCGTGCAGCGGCGCTATTCGTGTCGTTGTTCTTAGCGCTCGCTTCGACCTGAGCCAATTCGCGGCGCGCGATCCACAGCAGGCCGACTAGTGCGAGCGGAAGAGTCGCCAAGATCGACGCGGTCATCACTCCCAGAAGTTCGGACGCTGAAAGGCTCGCGCCGCAGAGAAGCAGTGTGCTCGTGGTCGCGAGGAACAGCAGATTACTGATCGGACCCCCGGTTTGCCCTCCCGAGAACAGACTTGCGAGTCGCAAATCACCGAGCCCACGCAGCAGTTCCGCGCTCAGCTGTTGCCATCCGAGGGCGATCATCGCAACTCCCAGCAGCACAAGCGCCAGGAGCGATTGACGCACGACCAGCGGCAGCGGACCAACCCACGCAGCAGCGCAGCTCACGACAACAGCTGCCACCAGCGAGGTGACGAGCCCGAGCTTGAGCACCCGTCGCAAAACCTGGCGAGCACTCGCTCCATCTCCCAAAGCCAGCGATTCGCCGAGGAGTCGCAGCCCTGCTTCGTTGAGCCCCCCCATCGCCAAGATGCTGCCGAAAGCCACGATCGTGCTCAGCACCAGATAGACACCAAACTCGGCTGGTCCTAGCAATCGCGCAGCTAAAATATTGCCGCCGAGTGTTGCGCCGATTCCTACCACGCGCGCACCAACCACCCACAGCGCGCCGAGTCTCCCTCGCGCTGCTGATGGTTCGGTGGTCGGTTGGACCGTGGTGGTCACGTTAGTTTCCCGCGATCAGTTCTAGTGGTCTCTGGCGCAAGACTGGCTCAGCTCGCGCTTCGGGCGAAACCTTCCGGTGCCGTAGCGCGCCCCACAGCAGCAAAATCCAGCAGGCCAGCAGTGCCAGTCCGTTGCCGGTGAGAGCGAGTCGAAAGAGCCCGTCACCTAGCAGCCCCGTGTCGGGACCAAAGGGAATCGAGAACCGCTGCATCAGCCGCGTGAAACCTTCGCTGAAGAAGATATTCACCATCGGTACCAGCATCAGTAGCGCGGCGCTCCAGCGCACTCGCTTGCCGATCCGCTGCCAGCTCTCGTGAGCCGAAAAGCTCGCGGCCAGGATCGGCGTGACGAGCAAAAGGGCGTCGTAGACGAGGTGATAGACGCAAACGAACATCGCCACGACCACCAGCGCGCTCGACAAACTGGCGGGTGATTCGTGTAGCGCTGGCAACGCGGCACGATCGCGTGTGGCATACCACAAAACCGCGCCGGTGGTCAGCAGCACGAGAGCAGCAATAAATAATCCGGTCCCTGCAGGCAGCTCTCGTCCAATCAGTTTGGGAATCACACTCGCAAGATCGAGGTGGCACGTATGAGCGTAGCGATGCTCCGGATCGTCTTGAAAATGGCTCAAATTCCCTTGAATCACAGCGGTTGCGCGGCTGTAGGTCAGGTCGCCGCTGCGGGCAAAAATCGCTCCCATCAACAGCCCACCCACAATTCCGCCGACACCAAGTCCCGCGATCGCCACGAGGTACTCGCGCCGCGCTAGGAGCAAGAGCCCGAGCGGTCCACCGATCGTCGGCTTCACCGTGAGGAGTGCCACGGAGAGGATTCGCGCCCAGCGCTGCTGCGACATTCCGAGCGCCACTGCTGCGGCACAAGCGAGGAGCAAGATCGCCTGCCCAGCGTTGAAGTTCCCTCGACCAGGCTGCGAAGCTGTGATCGCTGCCGCTAGTCCGCACAGAGTTCCGAGCGTAATCGGCAACTGGCACGAGCGGAGCGAAAGATAAGCGAGGAGCAGTAGCAGGCCGAGATTGAGTACGAAGAACGCCAGCATACTCGCGCCGTAAGGCAGGAGTCCGAGCGGAAACATGAGCGCGAGCAGCAGCGGAGAATAGAGGGGAAAATGACTCCCCACGTCGTAGCGCTGCATGTACTGTTCGGCCGACTCGCGACGACTTTCGTACGGATTCACCCCCTCGAGAACGGCGCGAATCGGGTAGTAGATCGCGTCGCGATAGCTGGCGAGCGCCCAGTGGTCGAGCTGCGCTGGCCCCTCTGTTTGCGCGTGGCTGTAAAGTCGCCACGACATTACGAGCAGCACCAACACGAGCGCAAGCAGACCCGCGATGTCCTGGTAGCGACGATTCTTCGCCAGCGTCTTTAGCCACTCGATACGAGACTGCATGAACCCCATCACATTCCACGGCCGACGACGTTGTCGCCACTCGCTACCTCAACAACCTCTGCACTGTCGTCGCAACTTACCAACCACCCGCATCCTTCAGTCTCGAACTTGAGTCGCTCGTATTCTTCGAGAAAATCGGACGAAACAACCGCTCCCCCAAACGGGAAAGTGAACTTCACTTAGTAGGCACCCTCTCCCAGTAGCACCACTTTGACCGTGCAAGCGAGGATGTAGAGATCGAGCCAAGGGGACCAGTTATTCACGTAGAACTCGTCGAGTTCGACCCGTTCACGATAGGTGGTGTTGTTACGACCCGAGACTTGCCAGAGCCCCGAGATGCCGGGAACCACTTGCTGATAGCTTCCGTAGCGATCGCCATACTTCACGATCTCTGCTTCAACGATCGGGCGCGGACCGACGAGACTCATCTCGCCAATCAGCACGTTGAACACTTGCGGAAGTTCGTCGAGGCTCGTCCGCCGCATGATCCTGCCGATCCATGTCACACGCGGATCGTGCTTGAGTTTGTGCGTTGCTTCCCATTCCTCGCGAAGTGCTGGATCGGCCGCCAGATGTCGCTTGAGGAGTTCCTCGGCATCGAGATGCATCGAGCGGAACTTCCATGCGCGGAAGCGACTGCCACCATAGCCCACACGCTCTTGCGAGTAGAAGACCGGCCCGCGTGAGGAAAACTTCACGAGCAATGCAAGTGCCAGCAGCAGCGGCCAAATCAGCGCGAGTCCCAGCAGCGTGACGACGAGATCGAATGAGCGTTTCACCGCGCGACGCCACGGCGAGGCGAGCAGATTCGAAACCGAAAGCGCAGGGCGACCACCCACGTCGACGGCGGATGTCCAGAGCGACGGGAGATGATCGTGCAGCGGCAGGACGAGCCAGTGACGAATGCCACACGGCGTGCGCGAAACGAGTTGGCACATTTCGTCGGCATCAAAAGCATCCGAGGCAATCACGGCCGTACTGGTCCCATGCGTACTCGCAATTTCGGCGAGTTCGGAATAGGTCCCGAGATAGAGCGCTGGATCAATCGCCGAAGAAGAGGTCGATTGATCGTCGACAAAACCGATCGGACGGAGTCCCAGTTGCGGTTTGCTGAGGAGCCGATGCAACGTACGAGCGGCCAGTTCGCCACCACCCACGATCACCACTCGTCGACCCCACCAGCGCGACTTGCCGAGCGTGAGCCGAACGATAGTCCGAGCAATCGGCGCGAAGATCGCGACCAGCCCGATGCCGAGCATCAGCCAACCAATCACCGGCACGGGAAACACACCCAGAGCGGCCAGTGCGGCGACACCTAGCAGCAGCATCGCCGAGACGAAGAACCATTGCCGCAGTTCGCGAGCAGGTGCCAGCGGGATGGCAGCGTAAAGTCCGCCGTAGAGCGCGAGGGTCAGATGTCCCGCAATCAGAACGGCCGCTAGGCGGAGCGATTGCAGGGTCGAAAGCTCCGCCACCACCACCGAAATTTTGGTCGCAATCAGCCAGCTGATCGCGGTCGCTGAGAAGATCGCTATGACATCGGCGGTGGCGAGTAGCGCCGTCGAGAACTGCCCGCTAGCGGTGCCCAGCGTGACGGTTTTGGCGAGGGGAGCAGGCGTCGACGACGACGTGGCGCGACCATCGCGCATCTCACGTCGGTCGATTTTGGGTGTGCGACTTGCGGTCGCTTGGGTCAACGAATCAAGCGTCATGTGGGGCAGGCTTCGAACTCATGGTGTGGGCAATCAATCCAGGCAACGATCCCGCAGCTACTTCTCCTAGAACTAGCCGCGCCACCCAACTCTCTGAAACGTTCCTCGCCACGTGCCCGCCACCCAGCGGTTCATTGGCAAAAACATCAGTTCAGTTTTCTTTAGTAACTATCCAATTATTACTAAACAGTCATTTAGCAACCATGAACTTACTAATTTGTAATTATTTAACAACTCTTTACTACTTACGACGGGGAAGCGACTCCCCCAGCAAGCACAGCGGACGTCTCAAGTTCGCCAGCTGCGTGCTCGGGACGCCAGGTTTCCAGCATCCAATCAATGATCTGCTGAGCTGCTGTTCCATCGCCAAAAGGGGAGTGCTCGACCTGCATCGCCCGGTAGGCAGCGTCGTCGGTCAGCAGCTGGCGGACCGACGCGATCAGCTTCGTGGGGTCGCAGCCGACTAGTCGTACCGCGCCGACATCCACCGCTTCCGAGCGTTCGGTCGTCTCACGCAAAGCAAGCACAGGCCGCCGCAACGACGGTGCTTCCTCTTGAACGCCACCCGAGTCGCTCACAATCAACTTCGCGCGATCCATCATCCAGACGAACTCGGGGTACGGCAGAGGATCGAGTCGCTGGACATTCGGCACCGACGCCAGATGCTCGGCTGCCGCACGCTGCACCTGAGGGTTCAAATGGACCGGAAACACGAACGAAACATGCGGGAAATCGTGGGCCAGTTGTGCAATCGCTGCGAACACGCTGTCGAGCCCCGCCCCGTGATTTTCGCGACGATGGGCGGTGATGAGCACCATCGGCCGGTCGCCGAGATACGCATGCTTGGCCTGCCAATGATCGGCTCGCGCTCGTTCCCGGTCGGCTGTTTCCAGCAGGGCATCGATGACGGTGTTGCCGGTCACGCGAATCGCCGCGCGAGATACGCCTTCGCGTTCGAGAGCAGCAGCGGCAAACTCTGTCGGAGCACAGTGCAGCGCGGTGGTGATCGAAGCGACACGGCGGTTATATTCCTCGGGCCAAGGGGCCGAGAGATCGCCGGTCCGCAATCCCGCTTCGACATGCACTAGGGGCAAACGACGATAGAACGCCACCATCGCAGCAGCGAGCACACTCGTCGTGTCACCTTGCGCCACCACACAATCGGGATGAAACTTTTCCATCGTCTCATCGAGGGCCGTGAGCGCCCGCGCGGTGAGACGAGTGAGCGACTGCCCCGGCTCCATCAGCTTCAGATCGACATCGGGCTCGATCCCAAAATAGTCGGTCACCTGACGCAGCATCGTGTCGTGCTGACCGGTGAAACAGACGATCGGATCGATCGCCACATGCTCGCGGCAGCGGGCCACTATCGGCGCCATCTTGATCGCTTCGGGACGTGTCCCCATCACTAGCAGTGGTCGGAGCGGCTGAATCATCGCGTCTCCTCCACCAGTTCGGGCTTGGTCGACAATCGCGATTCACCGCGGGATTTCCGCTGTGGATACGATCTGGGCTCGAGCGGCAGTGCGCTCGGCTCGGTCACCGGGAGAGCTCGCACCGGGAGCTTCTCGCGCGCAAGCCGGGCCGCATGCGCCTGCATCGGCAGCACGTCGAAGTGGCTGGCAAAGACGCGAAGCACCTCTTCGGCAAATTTCGTTTTCACTTCGCCCGAGAGCTTCATCGCCGGAAAGAACGACAGATCGGGCTCGTCGTCGCCACCGAGAAAATCGAGCGGATGCAGCAGCATCGACGGCTGTGCGCCGCGCAGTTTGCAAAGCGCCATCGCCAAATGGAAATAGCTCCACGCAGCGGCAGCGGAAAACTGACGGAGGTAGAGCAAGTAGCTCAGGTGCATCGGCAAGCGGAGCAGGGGCATAGTAGTGACCGGCACTTCGACGAGCATTTCTCCGTCGACGTTCCACTGGTAAGCGTGAACCGGACGAAAACCTTCGGTCCACTTACCAAAGAGTCGTTTGCGTTCTGCTTTTTGCGAGGGTGAAAGTTTCGCGGTCAAAAAGTAGTAGGCGCGGGCTAAGGGCCCCAAAAATGTGGGAAAAGTAGAGCAATCGTACTGATAGCCGCGACTCGCCAGGGTCCGCAGCACATCGGCCGATAAGCTGTAGCCAGGCCCACGAAAACCGATCGTTCGCGAGCCAGTCGCTTCGTAAATCGCCTCTTCAGCAGCGACCAGTTCAGTCTCAATCTGCTCGCGCGAGTAGAGATGCAGCCAAGGCTCGTGATGGAACGAGTGGTTCCCGATTTCATGACCCCGCGCGGCGATCATCCGAAGCGCTGCATGATTCTCTGACAGCGCCGCATCTTGTCCCACGACAAACACGGTGATCTTCAGCTGCTGTCGATCGAGCACATCGAGGAAGCGGGGCACGACGACATCGAGGTAGCTCGGGAACTTGTCCCAGCCAGCATCGCCGTGGGTCTTCATGTACGACCACTTGTTATCAAGATCGAGCGACAAGCTCGCGGTTAGACGCGGCATCGTGGGCACTCCTTTCTTGAGAGGTGGTCGAGCGTGGAAAAAGAGCGAGCACCGTGCTGAGCGATGACTCGGCGAGCCGAATCGTCTCGTTGACGTTGAGCGTTCCGTTGACGATTTGCGACGAATTCACCAGAAAAAGCCCGGGAATCGACGTCGTTTGAGCAGGGACGGTGGAGCTGTAGCCGAGTGTCGAGAGAGCGAAAACTTGCTTCACGCGCGAGATCCGCAGGGCGCTGATGTCGTCGCGCGAAACGTGCGGATACATCGCCAGCAGATGCTCGACGAACAACGTTTCGACCTGCTCATCGGTGAGCTTTGCGATCGGATCATCGGCCGTGACATACTTGGGCAAGTAGACGAGATGCTGACCACCAAGCTCCTCGGGACTCACGAGCGCTGTCATCTCGATCACCCCTGTGAACGGCGCATCGTCGGTGATGTTCGTGACGTAGTAATCGGCCAGCCGCTGTTTGAGGAGGACTGAAACGCAAACGATGCCGAGATACTCGACAGCCCGCAGTCGCGCAAGCTCATCACTCGACAGATCAGGGCACAGTTTGGCAGCGATCGGTGTAGCAGTGGTCACCACCACGCGGTCGAACGTTTGCACGTCGCCAGCGGCTGAGGTAACGGCGAGTGATCCATCTGCGTTCTGACAGACACTTTGTACCGGAAACGACTTCCGAATCTGAACGCCGAGCGACTGGAGCTTGTGCTCAAGCGCGCTAAAGATGCGGGCATATCCGCCGGGTAAATAGCCGAACATCTCCCGCTTCAGGCCACTCCGGCGCGCGGCATAGAGTCGCTGAATCGTCGACCAGATGAACGCCGCGCTGGTGCGCTTCCAAGCGGTGCCGAGCTTGGCCTTCAGCAGCGGTTGCCAGATTTTTTCGAACGTCCGTCTCCCCGAGTGCCGCGTCAGCCACTGGCCGACAGGAATTTGTTCCAGCGCTCGCCAATCGGTGAGCCTCGACGCCCAGAAGATGGTCCAGCCGAGGCGGAACTTATCGACGAGCGAGAGGGGTGGGAACTTCAAAAAATCGAGGCTGCTCGAGAACGAGTGGAGCTTTCCATCGACATAGAACCCGGTGCGTGTCTGCACCCAGCGCATGTCGCTCTCGAGATCGAGATCGGCGAGCAGTCCGCGCGTCTGGGCATCGGAGAGGAGCGTCACATGGTAGTGCCGGTCCCAGGTTACATTGCCGATGGTCCAGGCGCTCGCCAGTCCGCCGAGATCTTCAGCAGCTTCCAGCAGCGTGACCTTTTCCCCTTGCTCGGCCAGTCGCAAGGCGAGCGTGAGTCCTAGAACTCCGCCACCGACGATGGCGATCGAATTTTTTTCCGAAGGCTGGCAGCTCATGGTGAGGCCGCTCCCTTCGCTGCGAGAGGAGCTGTCGCGCTCTCGGGTGGAGCAAGCTCGAGCACTTGCTGGCCACGAATTTCGTAGGGGAGACTGCAAGCCGAGCAGTTGACTGTGACAGGCGCCCCAGTGGCGAGTGCGTCGTCACTCCATTTCAGGAGCGACTGGCCGCAGCGGCAAACAGCGCCGATCGAACGGGCGGGGTTGCCAACCACCAGATGAAAATCGTCGACCGATTTCGTGACGACACTTCCCATGCCAATCATCGCGAAGCGGCCGATCGAAAGATCGCAGCCGATGATTGCGCCAGCACCGATCGTCGCGCCACATTTCACCAGCGTTGGAAGGGTGTGTTCATCCGGCGCGCTGCTGCGAAGTGCTTTCAGATCGCTGGTCGTCGCGCGAGGGAAAACATCGTTCGTAAAAATCACCCCTGCCGCGATCATCACCCCATCTTCGATGGTGACAGCGTTGCAGATGTAGGCGAGCGAGTTGATTTTAACGCGATTGCCGATCGTTACCCCGTAGGCAATCGTCGCCTTGCCACCGACGAGACATTGCTCGCCGAGCGTCGTGCTGTGGCGAATATGGGCGCAGTCCCACACGCTCGTCCCATCTCCCAGATGGACGTTTTGCTCGATAATGGCGGTGGGGTGAATGCGAACGGCCACTGGCAGGCGCTACCGATCTAATCTGAAAAAAGCGGCAAAAGGGGATTCGAAAAACTAGGCGACGAGCTGCGAGAGATCGTTGTCGATCTTGCGCCAACTGCTGCGCCACATGGCGTCGTAGGCCGCTTCAATCACTTCGACCGAAGCGAGGGCGTCTTGTAGCGTGATGAGCGACGTTTCGAGTCCCTTGATCGCGCGAGCAAAGTTGTCGAGCTGACTGCTGAACGCTTGCAGCTTGTCGTAGCCGCTGCCAAAGACCGTCCATTCCTTGTCGTCGCTGCGGCGGAATTTCGATTCCTTCCAGCCGACATGCACGGTGCCAGCCGAGCCGTAGATGCTGAGGTAGTTTGGCAGCTCTTTATTGATGCTCCACGACAGGTCGATCGTCCCCATCACCCCCTCGACACTCCGCACGAACATCCGCGCGGTATCTTCCACCGGGATATCCTGGACCCGTCGTCCCTCGAGCACTTGCAGTTCCGCCAGAGGGCCGAGGAAGTAGCGCATGATGTCGACCGAGTGCGTGCCGTTGTCGATGAGCACACCGCCGCCACTGAGGGTCGGATCGCTATTCCAGCGATGGGTCATATCGACGCGCGAGGTGAAGGCGTTCTCGAACAGGATGATGTCGCCGATCGTCCCCGAGGCGACGATCGAGCGGGCTTGAATCACATCGCTGACGTAGCGAAATTTCGACGCCATGGTGAGCATCGCTTCCGAGCGTTCAGCCGCCTCGAACATGCGGCGTGCTTCGGCCGGGCTCACCGCGAGTGGCTTTTCGCACAGCACGTTGATCCCCCGCGCGAGCAGGTCGCAGCAGATGTCGGGATGGGTCGCTGGTGGCGTGCAAACAATCACTGCCTCGCAGCCACTTTGCTCGACCATGTCGAGATAGTTGCCGTAGGCCTGGCAATTCATCCGCTCGGCCATTGCCTGCGCTGCTTCCGCGCGGACATCCGTGACACCGACGAGCACCGCTTCCTGCGAGCGGCCAAAGGCGGGGCCATAAGTCTGGGCAATCGCGCCGGCGCCGATCAATCCGAACTTGGTTTTGCTGTGGGTGGTGATCATGCGTGGGTACCTCGAAGCTGTGCGACCGATGCGATGATCGAATCAGCGATGTAGCGGACGTGATGGCTCTCGTAGCGTTCGTTCCACGGTAGAACGAGGACTTCTTCGAGCCCCTGATAGGTTCCGGGGAAGCGATCGCGGCTGTAGTCCACCGCTTCCGGACGGGCGAGCGTGAAGGGGAATTTGCTGTTTCCAAAAGTGCGTTGCTCGCTGAAGATTTCGCAGGCAAACGCTGGTTTTTGGATGTAGCGCGGGGCGGAGAAGATGCCCCGAGTTTTCAGTTCGGCCCCCAGTTTCACCGAGCCCCCTGGAATCTCGCTGGCGTCGACCCGAAGGCAATATTTCCAGTAGGTGTGGACGTTGCCCGCTGCCACCTGCGGCGTGGCGATGCCCGGCAGATCGGCCAGCAGCGCCGAGAGTTCGTCGGCCATCTTGATCCGCTGATCGACCGAGAAAGCGAGCTTCTCGAGCTGCGCGACAGCCACGGCGCCATGCAGTTCGGTCATCCGGTTGTTGAGCGCCAGGAAGTAGTGATCGGGCTTAGGATCGCCATAGCCCCAGGCCTTATTGATGAACAGGTACATGCGGCGCGCGAGTTCATCACTGTTGCTCGTCACCAGACCACCTTCACCGGTGGTGATGTGCTTGCCTTGTTGCAAACTGAAGCAGCCGATATCGCCGATGGTCCCCACCAGCTGGCCATGCTCGCGAGCCATGAAGGCTTGGGCACAATCTTCGATCACGGCAATGCCGCGGGGCTTGCAGAGCTCGACAATCGCGCTCACTTCGCAAGGGTTGCCAAACAGGTGCGTGACGATCACCGCCTTGGTTCGCTCGCTGAGAACTTTTTCGACCGTTGCCGCCGTGACGTTGCAGGTGGCAGGATCGACGTCGGCAAAGACTGGAATCGCAGCCTGATAGAGAATGGGAGTGAGCGCCCCCATGTCGGTGATCGACGTGGTGACGATCTCATCGCCCGGTTCTGGATTGACCGCTGCAACGGCACAATGAATCGCGCCGCTGCCGGTCGCACAGGCGTGGGTATGTTTCACCCCCAGCAGTTTCGACCAGGAATTCTCGAGTTTTTTGACGAACGCCCCTTTGGTGCTCGTGAGTGTTCCGGTCCGAATGGCCTCCGCCACCAGGGCGATCTCTTCTTCACCGAGCGTTCGTCCGCTGGCGTCCTGATCGCTGGGAAGCGGAAGGGGCGGAGCAATGGTAGTAGCAGTACTCATGAAACCTTACCCAAACTTGAAGGACTAACGTGAAGCGGACGGGTGCTTGACCGGAGCACGACGAAACAACGAAACCAAACGTTGCAGCGAGGCTTGTGCCAGGAGCTGCAAGTGCGCGAGCGTGGCTCGCACGACTTTCATTTTGGATTGGCCGAACGCTCGCACCGTGAGAATGGCAGGAGCTTCGACGACACGACCGCCCCGGGCATCGATCTGACAGAGCATTTCGACGACACCGACAAACCCAGGTTGCTGGGGCGGAAGCGACAGGACCGCGCTACGCCGATAGAGGCGAAAGCAGCTGGTGTAGGTGTAGAGTTTGTTACGCAGCACGAGCGCGTAAAGTCGACTCGCCATTTGCGAGATCGCCAGACGCCACTTCGGCACACCGATCACGGCACCTTGCGGGTGATAGGGGGAGGCGACCACCAGATCGACATCGTCCTGCATCAGCGGAAGCATGGCCGCGAGCTGCGAGGGGTCGTAGGTGCAGTCGGCATCGATGCTCGCCACCACTTCGCTCGAAGCGGCACGAATGCCGCTGTCGATCGCCGCCGCGATGCCACGATTCTGCTCGTGCCGCACCAGCTGCACATCTTTACGCGACTTCAAATTGTCGCACAGCAGTTTCCAGGTGGTGTCGCTGCTACCATCGTCGACCAGCACCAGCTCGAGCGACATCGGTGCCAGCTGAACTTGCAAGCGCGCCAGCGCGGCGAGCAGCTGCGGCATCGATTCCGCTTCGTTGTAGCAGGGAACTACTACAGAGAGCCGGGGTGCGGTGGTATGGGTCTCGGCCTGCGCGCTAAAAGAGCGCAGTGGTACCGAGGCGACAGACGGAATAGACATAAGGCAGGCTTGTTCGGAGGGCTCGACGCGAATGAAGCGCCGATCTGGAAGCAAAGACCTCTCGGTGTTCGCTTCGTTGGCAGGAAGCTTGGAAATATTTTGGGGGACCGATCAACGGGTTTGGGTCAGCACTTGCCCATAGGGAAGTGATGCTGCTGGTGCCGTCGCCAACCCTGGCAACGAGCCACCGGCCAATCCAACGGGACGCATGGGTCAGCAGGTCTTGCCCACCTGCCAACCACCATCCTTGAACGTCTCGACCAAGCAGTGATCAGCTACTTCGTCGAAAACGAGCGCCACTATTCCCAACCAAAACTGGAAGCCTCGAGAGAGAGACCTGGCTTTTGCATGCATCCTGATTCCAGGGATACCTCCAAAGCCAGATGTCATAGTCGTCCACTTGCTTGGGACTCATCCGCATGCGTTTTATACTAATTGGATGCAACCGAATTGGCTAGTATTTTGCAAGTCGCGAGAAAATGAGTGGTAGCGAATGTTCCGATGCCGGTTTTGCGGCGTACCGCAAGTCAATGCACTTAAGTCGCTACCGATATGTAGTGCAAAGCATTTAAATTCAGCACCTTACAACGCTGATCAAGCTTACGAACCAGCACGACAGCTTGCGGTTTGGCCTTCATCGCTGGGGAAGCATGCTCTCCCTTAGGCCTGTTTCGATCCTCATAATTTGCAGAAATTTTACACATTTTATTGCGGTTTTCCGGCCGCCGGGCTGGAACTCCGTTCTGGAACGTCTGACCGCAGGTGTCGCTTCGATCGACACAATCGCTAGGGTCAGCAGCTCGCGTAAGCAGCCCGCAAACTTTCTGCAGCTTGCGCACACCGGTGAGCTATGTTTCTGACGGACGAGAGGAATAGCCCCTTCGTTCTTGCCTGCCCTCGGGTGCTCGGTGCGTGCTGACGCTCCTCAGCCACGCGCTCACCTCAGGCATGCGGCGGGGCCTTTCGACCAGCAGTGACCGTCTCCCCACCGACCCTTTTGCTGTGTGAAGAACGACCATGAAGGCCCTCACTCCCAATCGCAATTCTGCTGAACAAGCCAAGGTCGACGAGTTCGACCAACTGAAGCGTCGTATCCATAACAAGTTGGTCGACAAGCTCGACCTGAATCGTGTCGGCGAATTGCAAGGCGATGTCTTGCGTCGCGAGATTCGTCTGGTGGTCGAACACCTGTGCGACACGGAAGAGACTTTCCTGAATCGCAACGAGCGCGAGCGATTAATCGAAGAAGTGCTCGACGAAACGTTTGGTCTAGGGCCACTCGAGTTCCTGCTCAAAGATCCGTCGATCAGCGATATTCTGATCAACGGTCCGAAGAACATCTATGTCGAACGTCGCGGCAAGATGGAAAAGACCAGCGTCGAATTCCGCGACAACGCTCACTTGCTGCAGATCATCGACCGCATTGTGTCGAAGGTTGGCCGGCGCGTCGACGAAGTTTGCCCGATGGTCGATGCGCGGCTCACCGACGGCTCGCGCGTGAATGCCATCATTCCACCACTCGCGCTCGACGGCGCTGCGGTCTCGATTCGTCGTTTCGGTAGCAACCCGCTGAAGCTCGAAGATCTGCTGAACTTCAAAGCCTTCACGCCTGAAATGGTGATGCTGCTCGAAGGGGCCATTAAAGCCCGACTCAACATCATCATCGCTGGTGGTACTGGTTCGGGTAAAACGACGCTGCTCAACACTCTCTCGAGCTTCATTCCTTCGCACGAGCGAATCGTGACGATCGAAGATGCGGCGGAAATTCAGCTGCAGCAAGATCACGTGGTGCGTCTGGAAACGCGTCCACCGAATATCGAAGGAAAGGGAGCGATCACCGCGACCGACCTGGTGAAGAACGCCCTGCGTATGCGTCCCGAGCGCATCATCATCGGCGAATGCCGTGGACCTGAAACGCTCGACATGCTGCAGGCCATGAACACCGGTCACGACGGTTCGCTCACCACCATCCACGCCAATACACCGCGCGACGGTTTGGCTCGTATGGAAACGATGATCATGATGTCGGGCTTCGAAATGCCGATGAAGGCGATGCGCCAGCAGATCAGTTCGGCTGTGCATCTGATGATTCAAGCCTCGCGTTTGCAAGGTGGTATTCGCCGCGTCACACACATCACCGAAGTGTGTGGCATGGAACAAGACACCATCGTGCTGCAAGACATCTACAAATATGTCCAAGAGGGCATCGACGAAACGGGCCGCGCACGGGGCAAGTTTGAAGCCACCGGCATTCGCCCCTCGTTCATGACCAAGCTCGAGTCGGCTGGCGTTCGCTTGCCTTCGTCGGCCTTCCGTCAGCGGACCATGCTTGTCGACTAGTTCGAAGATGTGTTACTGCCAGTGCGATCACCTGACATGAGAAGTCGCATTTTTCGCTGAGAATACGTGATTTTATGATGACTCTGCTGATTCTCATTGCGTCGTTCATCGGAGTGGCCTGCCTCGTCGGAGGAGTGGCCTCGATGTTCCTGCGCACCGAGCAAGCAACGGCGGTCGAAGATCGTCTGGCAGTGCTGACTGGTGCTGCGCAGCCCAACACCAAAGGGAAGCAAGCCGACACCAACGTGCTGCAAACACCGCTCGACGACATGCCGAGCGTGATCGAAGAATACTTTTCGAAGTACTTCAACATCCGCGCGTTCCTGCAGCAAGCCGACACGCAACTCTCGCCGAGTCGATTCTTTCTCGTCTCGGTGATCGCTGCGATTATCGGGATGGTGATCGTGGCTGTCTGCCGGGTGCCGATCTACCTCGCTCCGCTGGGCGCGATCATGGGTGTGACACCTTGGATCTGGTTCTTGATGAAGCGGAATCGACGGCTAGCGCATTTCGCACGTCAGCTGCCTGAAGCGCTCGAACTTATCAGCCGCGCACTGCGCGCTGGTCACTCGCTCGCCTCAGGTTTCAAACTGGTTGCTGATGAACTGGGTGGCCCGATCGCCGTGGAATTCGAACGCTGCTACGAAGCCCAAAACCTGGGCGTTCCACTCGAAGAAGCAATCGATGAAATGACGGTTCGTGTGCCGAACCTCGATCTCAGGTTCTTCGCGACGGCGGTGATCTTGCAGCGTCAAACGGGTGGTGATCTTGCAGAAATTCTCGACAAAATCGGTCACCTGGTTCGCGAACGCTACAAGATTTGGGGACAAATCCAAGCGCTCACGGGCGAAGGTCGTTTGTCGGGTATTGTGCTCCTCGCTTTGCCCCCCGTGCTGTTCGTGGTGATGTGGCGACTGAACCAGCAATACTGCATGGCGCTCTTCACCGATCCGATGGGTCACCAGATGCTCGCCGGAGCTGTGGTGATGCAGCTGATCGGCGCGCTCGTGATTCGCAAGATCGTGAATATCAAAGTTTAGCGCCAGACCATGGCGACTCGCGGCTTTGGCAACTGTCCCTGTTTCATCCCGACGATTTTTCCACTGCTCCCTGAAGAAGTGCTGCCATGATCTTCACAACATTCTTTGCCAGTCTTCAGCTCAGCCCCATCATGGTGCAGATCGCTGTCTTCGGCTTAATCGCAGCACTGGTGTGGGTGGCGGTCGACTTTTTCTCGGCACGCAACTCTCGCGCGGAACAGCGCCTCGAAGATTACAAAGATCCGATTGCCCGCAAACGCCGCGAAGAAGCAGCCAAGAAGGGTGGCTCGGATGCAATGACCCGAATGCTCGAAGCAGCTTCGCCGGCACTCGCCAAACCTTTGCAGCCCAAAACGGCTAAAGAAGCGACGAATCTGAAGATGAAACTCTCCTACGCCGGCTTTCGCGGCGAAGGTGCACCTCAGATTTTTTTGGGTGCGAAGTTTGTCTGCCTCATCATCGGGCTGTTTCTCGGCGGTGGCACAACCGTGGCCATCATGGGTTTGAGCCAAGGGGCTCTGATGCGCGTGGTGCTGATCGCCGGTGGTATGTTTTATTTCCCCGACGGCATCGTTTGGTGGCTGGGGCGCAAGCGTAAAGAATCGATCTTCTTGGGCCTTCCCGATGCGCTCGACTTGATGGTGGTGTGCGTCGAAGCGGGGCTCGGTCTCGATCAGGCGATGCGTAAAGTTTCGGAAGAAATGCGCAAGAGCTATCGCGTGATCGCGGAAGAATTCAGCCTCTGCAACTTGCAGCTGCAAATGGGTCGTGGACGGACGCAAGTGCTTCAAGAACTCGGTAGTCGCAGCGGTGTCGACGATCTCAAATCGCTGTCGTCGATTTTGATTCAGGCCGATAAATTTGGTTCGAGTATCGCCCAAGCACTCCGCGTGCAAAGCGATGCGATGCGCACGCGTCGGCGTCAGATCGCCGAGGAAAAAGCGGCAAAAACAGCGGTGAAATTGATCTTCCCGCTGGTGCTATTCATCTTTCCGGGCATCTTCGTGGTGCTGGTCGGACCGGCAGCCATCACGATGGTGCGCGAGATGTTCCCCGCCATGAATGGTGGCGGGTAAGTTGCAATTGCTTAGGCAGGCGGAAGCCTGCCCTACGAAGCTAGGCCGAGTCGCCCCTGCCACTCGACTAATAGGAGATAACCCGATCTCCTGTCAGGTGCCTGAGCGGGCACCTAACCTACGGGTTGCACAAAAAATCGTTACCGAGTGCGGGCTGGTTAGTGCGCTGCGGTGGGAAGCTCGGCTGTCACTGCCATCACCACGGGAGCGGTGGAGTCGTTACCTTTCACAAGCTCGATCTTCGCGATCGCGTCTTGCTTGGCAGGCTTCACACTCACGAAGCGCAGCTGTTTACCACGCAAGTTAAACGCGTACTTCGAGCCCGGCACATCTTCGCGGCGAATGTAGTCGGAGAAGTGCTCGCCGTTCTTCAGCTCGTGATCTTCAGTCGAGCCATCGGCGTACACCAGTCGCACAATCAGCGACGTGCTCCCCTTCGTACCAAGTGGAAAGCCCCAGCCACTCACGCCACTCAGCAGGTGAATAGCAGTTGCAGGGGTTCCTAGATCGAGGGTCACCTTGCGGGGCATCTTCGGCGGAATCTCGCCATTAGGACCATTCAGCAGAATGGCGTTGGGGCGTTTTTCCCCTTGAGGATCGACAAGCTGAAACGGAACACCTTCGAACAACTTGGGTGACCAGTCGTCAAAAATCATCGATTCACTGCGAATCTCTTCACCGTGGAACATGCCGCGTGTGCTGACGACGGTGGCAACTTTGTCGAGCATCAGGGGCAAGTACTTCCCCTTTTTCGTGAGGAATTCGAGCAGATCCGACATCTCGACTTTCGTGATCTGTTTCTCGAAACCTTCGGGCATCAGCGACTTTTCGCTGGGGCGAAGTTGGTCGATCTCTTCGCGTGGAACGACTTGTTTCTTCCCTTCAGCATCGATCAGTTCGACCGAGGTGCGTGTCTCGGCAGCCAAGAGTCCCGTGATCGTACGACCATCGGCTGTGAGGAGTGCGTAGACTCGGAAGTTTCCTTCCACACTGCGACTCGGGTCGATGATGTGTGTCAGGAGTTCCTTCTTGGGATGGACCGCCATGCCGGTAAGATCGGGACCAATGCGACTCCCTTCTGTTCCGTGCATATGGCACTTCGAGCAGACCTTTTTGAAGACGACGAGACCGGAATCGGCGTTCCCTTTTTCAAGGGTCAGAGGCATCAGTTCGTCGAGCACTTTGGTGCGATCGGCGCTCGGCAGACCACCCCCTTGCGCGAGCATCTTGGTAGCGCGCGAGGCGAGTCGACGGTTGGGATGCGTGGCGAGGGATTGCTTTTGATCGAGAGACAGATCGAGCGACGATAGCTTCTTTTCTTCCATCGCGGCTACGAGCGATTCGGTCCAGTCGACGCGCGAAAGGAGGACACGAATCGCAGCGGCGCGATTGGCGGGAGTAAAGCCGCCGGCAGCTTCGATGATCGCAGCGGCTGTGGCGGGGGACTCGCTACGACGAAGTGCTTCGAGCATTTTCTGCGACGCTTCGGGGGAAGTGCGCGGGGTGATGTTCTCGATCACGAGTGCGCCGATTTCGTCGGACTGTGGCGCAAACTCCACGAGCTGAATCGCGGCGTCGAGTTTGGCATCGTCTTTGGCTTCGGGGTCGGCCAGGGTCTCTTGCAATGCCTTCACCACTTCGTCGGCTTGGGCTGCCATCTTTTTGCTACCCATCCGCGTGGCAAGACCAATGAGCCCCGCGCGCTCGGCCGTGGGAAGTTTTGCAAGGAGCGCGACGAGTGCGTTTTCGCTCGCTTCGGTCAGTTCGACTTTACGAGTCTTCGGCCAAGCGGTCGAGAGACTACGCAGTAGCTGCGAGGCGACGGCGGGAGACTTTTTCTCGAGCGAGAGCAAGATTTTTTCAACCGCAGCTGGGTCGAGTTCGCTGCGAGCAATGTGGCCTGCGATGATCGCAAGCGCAGTTTGCTGACGTGGCGAAGGAGCTTCAGCGCTTGAGAGCTCGATGAACTCGACGGCATTCGTTGCCGCAGCTGCAGTGGCAGCTTCGCTGAGCCAGCGGTCGTCCCACAGCGTTTTGTCGGCGAGCGACTGAGCCATCGCGCGAGCTGCAGCTGTAGAGCTTGGCATATCGGCAATCGCCAGGAGCGCGGCGAGACGGACTTGGGCATCGGCATCGGTAGTGACGCTGGAGGCGAGTAGCAATTCGCTACCCGCTGCGGTGCGCGGAAGCGCGACGGCAGCCATGCGACGAACCGCTGGCGACCGATGCGCGAGGCTGTTTTTCATCGCGGCCCAAACTTCAGCATTGGCAGGCTCGATCGCGCCAAGTCCGGCGAGCGTGCCAATGGCATGCACGGCGCCGGAGGCGATACCGAGTTCATCGGGCTTTGCAGTCTCGATGAGCTTCACCAGCAGCGGCACAACATCCAAGTTGCCTCGCTCCACCAGCAGCCGCTGCGCGTGACGACGCCACAAGAGATTGTCGCTGGCAAGCGATTCGACGAGTTGCTCGGTTGTCGCGTTTTCTAGCGAAAACGGCTTCGCAGGCGCTGCCTTGGTGTAGACGACGCGATAGATGCGACCATGCTTTTTGTCGCGCAAATCGGTGACGTAGGCATTCCCCTTGCCGTTCTGAAAACCGGCTGGCGTAGGGTTATGTTGCACAATGTAGTTGTACCAATCGATCACCCACACATGACCATCGGGGCCGACTTCGGCACTGACCGGAGCGGTCCATTCGTCGTCGCTGGCAAACAGATTCCAGCTATTCTTGGAGCGGAAATCGGCGCCGTTGGCGGTGAGCACGAGTGTCGCGGTGAGGTGCCCGGTCGGCTCGCTCACAAAGGCAGTTCGATTCCAGTAGGTGCTAGGATAAGTGCGCGCGGTGTAGATCGCGTGGCCTGCAGCAGCGGTGAATCCACCGTGATGATCGACCTGACGAATCTTGTCGGTCACGGGATAAACGCGATTCGATTCGGCGATCATTTCGAGCACGCTCGACGACCAGCCGTTCACGCGCTCGTAGTAGCGATTGGGAATCGCGAGGTACATGCTTGGATTGCCGTTGGCAGTGCTGCCGAACAGAATGCCTTCGTCGCTGATGCCAACGCCCCAGCTGTTGTTGCTGCTGTTGCGGAGGAACTCAAACCCAGTGACGCTGGGCTGGCCATCTTTCTCGGCAACCTGGAAGCGATAGAAACCTTGGCGGAACGAGTGACGCTCGCCTGCGATTTGACCTTCGAATCCGCTATAGCCGACGATGCCGTAGTACCAGTTGTCGTGGCCGTAGTTCAGATTGCTTGGACCTGCGTGAGTGTCGCCCGTACCCCAGCCGGAGAAGAGTGTGTGACGCTCGTCGGCAACGTCGTCGCCATTGGTGTCGCGCAGTAGCAGCGTGTCGGGAGCCATGTGAATAATCACACCGCCGCGGCCAAACGCCATGCTCGTGGGGATCGAGAGTTGATCGGCAAAAACGGTCGATTTGTCGGCTTTTCCATCGTTATCGGTGTCTTCGAAAATACGAATCCGATCGCGACCTGGGCCGCGCGGCTGAAGATCGTTGGGATAGTCGGTCGACTCAGCGACCCACAAGCGGCCACGATGATCCCAGGCCATGCAAAGTGGTTTGCCTTCGAGCATCGGCTCGCTGACAAACAGCTGCGGCTGGAAGTCGACCGGCGTGATGATGTGCTTTTGCGATTCCTCGGCAGCGAGTGGCAGCTGCATCGGATACTCGCCTTCTTTTACACCGCTGCGTCCAGGTCCCGCAGGATAGAACGGCACCTTCGCACCTTGATACTGAAACGGCGCGACATCTTTACGCGGCGGGTTCATCGCTTGTTGATCGGCAAATGGGGCGACGACCGAAAGATCAGCTCCCACTGCCCAGCGAATGCCACGCTCCACTAGGTTATGAAAACCGACGTTGCCCCACGTGCGCTCGTCGTGTCCCCAAGCGGTGTAGAAGACGCGTCCTTTGCCTTGCGTCCGAATCCAGGTCCAAGGCTCCTCCTGACGATACTCGAGCACGGTGCGATCTTTGTCGTTGTGCTTGTGATGCTCGTAGGTCTCGTCCCAACTTTCAAAACCGCCGTATCCCTTCACGAGTGGATGCTCGCGATTTTCGACACGTGTGCGGAAGGTGTCGGTGCCGTGGCGTTTGAACTGACCACCGACCAGGGCGATGTACTTCTCGCTGTTGTGGAAGCAGAAACTCGCGCAGTGCAGTGCAACGAGCGACTTTCCATCTTCGACATACGACAGTAGCGCCGTCTCTTGATCGGGGGCGATCTCGGTGATGTTCGCGAAGATCAGCAGGGTGTCGAACTCAGCGAGCTTCTCCTTGCTGATGTCCTGCATGTTCTCGGTGTAGGTGAGAGCGATCTTCCGCTGACGCATCACCGGCTCGATTTGGTCAAACAGCTTCTTCGGCTGATGGTGCCCCTTGTCGCCGAGGAACAGCACCTTGATTGGCTCGACCTTTTTGGCCGGAGCATCTTCGGCTCGCAGTGGTGGCGCGAAGAGGGCGCAGAGTTGAAACGCAAAGAGCGCAATAGCAAACGATGCGGAGAGGCGTCGTAGCATGGGAGAATTCCAGCCGATGAGGTTTTCAAATAGCGATTGGGGGACTTATTTTCAGACTGACAAGAAGTCCCGCGTCTGTCAGTCTAATCGACTGCACATCCATTCAAAGCACCAAAAGTGCCCAAAACCGAAATTTTTTCCGTGCTGCAATCGAGCGTAAAACGTTCATTTCACTGCTGTAGCGGGGTTCACTGGAAGGTAATAGAAATGGCCATCCTCGGCTCCGATCAGCAGTTCTTTCGTCCCATCGCGATTGAAATCGACCAGCGTGGGACTGGTGTCGTGCCCTTCGATGTTCTGGGTCGAGACGTCGCGCGGTGAGCCGAAGACATACAACTCGCCCGATCGAGGCTGTTGCTCGAAAACAGCGGCGTTTCGGCTGTTGAGCAGCAGATCGAGCCGACCATCGCCGTTGCGATCGGCCAGCGTGAGTTTGCGACGCCCACTCTTTCCGGCAATTCCCCCGGAGAGTTTGAGGGGCTGATGTTTTTCGTCGACCAGCACATGCTTAGGGGGCAAAAGGACCGTCGCATCTCCGCGCTTCGCACGCTCGAAGAGCGACAGATAACCCTCGTGATCGAGCATCACTAAATCGATCAGCCCATCGCCGGTGAAGTCGATCGCCACGGGCGTGGTGCGCCACTGAGTCACGAGCTCTTTGCCCGTGGGATTCCACCAGGTCCACTCGGGTTTCGGGCCGGTGGCTGTTTCCCAGGCGACTTCGATTGGCTGAGGGGCTGCGAGTTTGGGTTTCGTACGTGTACCGATGTTCTCGAGCCACTCGACTTTTCCCCAAATGCTGTTCAGCACGATGTCGGGGAGGCTGTCGTGGTTCCAGTCGGCGACCGCGATGGTCGTGTAGCCCCATTTTGCTTCAGCAGGTCCTTGGATCGACCCGTTTGGTCCGGCGATGACCCGGAAGATATCTGCTTTGCCTTTGCTATTGGTCACCATCAACTTCTGCGGCGCGGCCCATTTCGGCAGACCATTCTCTGTAAGCCCGAGGTTTTCGATCCAGGCGATATAGCCAGCGGTGTTGCCGCACACGATGTCGTCGTCGCCGTCGTTATCCCAGTCGAAGCCAACCGGAGTGACGAGCGCTCCGAACTTCAGCGGTCCAGCTTCCTGCTGAAAGTACACCGGCTGGGCGAACGCAAAACCGGGCTGATCTTTCGTCGCCAAATTCTCAACGAGTGCCACGCGGCCATCTTCGTCGCCAACCACCAAATCGACATCGCCGTCGCTATCCCAGTCGACCGGATGCGGCACGATCATGCAGAGATCGAGCACCAGTGGCTGGCCAGCGGAGGTGAGTCGTTTGCCAGACGCAAATTCGGGTTTTTTGCGCGAGCCGGTGTTCTCAAAAAGTGTGAATCCATCGAGAAATTCGCCGCAAATCAGGTCGAGGTCGCCATCGAGATCGAAGTCGGCCAGAGCAGGGCAGGGGAAGCCAAACACATCGACAGGTTTGCCACCTGCGGTCAATTGCAGCGGCTCTTCCCACTTCGGATCAGCCTCGGTGCCAGCGTTGCGAACGATATAGACCAGACCGTGCAGTGGACCATTCTTCCACTTGCCAGCAGAGTCCCACGCGTTGTCCCAACCGTAGTCTCCCCAGTCGTCGCCGCCGATCAGAAGGTCGCTTGCGCCGTCGCCGTCGTAGTCCACCAAACTCCAGCGATGCGAGCGGACATTTCCCTTGGGCTGATGCACCTTGAACGGGAGTTTGATCGGCTGTCGGTCGCCATAGATCTTGCTGAGAAAATCGCGGTACTCGTAGCCCGGTCCGAGGACACGCAGTTTGCCGTCGACATAGTTCACGGTGAGGTGACGTTGCCCCGCATCGATCCGCCGAGCCGGTTTGAAGATCGGCAGCTTAGCGCCGGGGGGAAGGCCGGGGTTCTCGAACAGGTAGGTGCCGTTGTACGGCTTGTCGGGACAGCAGACGACGAGATCGAGGTCGCCATCGCCGTCGTAGTCGATCGGTAGCGGTTCGGCCCAAAGTCCCACGGCCAAATCGACCACTAGTTTGGGGTTCTGATAATCGAGACGCACGAGGGGGACTTCGGGGGCGGGCGTTTTGGAATCGGAGCGAGTTGGCTGAGCCATCAGCGTAACGCTGCTGATCACCGCAGCGACAAGAGCGAGCCCCAGCGCTCGGACAAGGCCTCGCGCACGCTGTGACGCACGTGCCAGTGGCTGCTTAATCATCCCTTGAGCTCCCCTTCGTGGTCGATAGTCTGCCGCAAACCAGCAGCACTGTTGTAGCAAACCGGGTGACGCGATGCGCCTGCCTGCTGCGGCGAGCCGCTCTGCTCCCGCAACTAATGCCGATGCAGTGCCGGTTCACCTGCCACTATGCGGGAGTGACTGCGACCGGCGACTTCACGCAACCTTCATTTGGACGTGCCAACTGCTTCACGAATTGTCACTATTTTGAGGAAAATCGTCTCTTAAAAGCGGGAAGCCGCTTGCTCTGGCGACAGCAAAATAGCGAGACTGGGACGAATCCTTTCCCAGGTTTTTGAATCTGCATTTTTTCCTTGGCTTTAATTTCATTCGGTCGCCGTGTTTCTTCGTGAAGGGTTTCGCCCGATGCGTCATCTGCCTCCAGGGTCTCAAGCTACTGCCAATCGCCGCGCGTTCACGCTCGTCGAACTGCTCGTCGTCATTGCCATTATTGGTGTCCTCGTGGCGCTGCTTCTCCCAGCCGTCCAAGCGGCTCGCGAAGCAGCCCGCCGTATGTCGTGCAGCAACAACCTGAAGCAGCTCGGCATTGCGATGCACAACTATCACGACACGCTGGGAACTTTCCCTTCAGGGTGGATCTCCACCAACGGTGCAGGCTGGAGCGCTTTGATTCTGCCCCAAATCGAACAGACCAACCTCTACAACTCGCTCGACTTTAATGCCACGAACAGCTGGTCGGCCACTGGTCCCAATCGCACCGCCTGCGAAACGCTGATTGCTGGCTATCGTTGCCCGAGCATGGCGGCTGCGACGAAGGAAGATTTCAACGGCATCGCTGGTCGGGTTCCTGCCAGCTACCGGGGTGTCGCTTCAAGCACAGCCGATTGCGACGATCCCGGGGGATCGATTTCTGGTCGTCACATGGAAAGCGCCGACCTCGAAGGGATTTTGTTTGGCAACAGCGGCGTACGTTTCGGCGACATCACCGACGGCACGACCAACACCTTCATGATTGGCGAATCGTGGCACGACTCGGCTTTCAATCAAGACAACAACAGCGCCGACTTTTGGTACATCGGATCGCCTCAGATCAAGAATAACCAAACCGAGTACAGCGAGTTTGTTGGCTCGACAGCGGTGCCGATGAACTCGCGGAAGATCGCCACCACCAACGGCCACTACAAAGAGCTGTCGTACACCAGCTATCACCCCGGTGGGGCGATGTTCTGCTTGGCCGATGGAAGCGTGCGATTCGTTTCGTACACCATCAACCTAGCCACCTACAAAGCGCTCGGCAGCCGCAACGGCGGCGAAACAATCGGCGACTACTAGTGGCGCATGGCTAGTGGTAATGGACGACGACGTCAGCCCCCCCATCCACCATCTCCCTCTGAACGAATCACTTCGAGCAATCTGATGCTGCGCTATCTCTCGGCTCTCTTGGTTTTGGCAATCGTGCTTGTAGTTGGCTGCGATGAGGGGGGTGGTTACGGCGAGCTGGGGCTGGTGCCTGTGACCGGCAAAGTGACCCTCGACGGCAATCCACTTCCGAGCGCGCATGTCTCGTTTCATTCGAGCGACGGACGAAGCTCGAGTGGCCGCACCGATGCTGAGGGGAACTACACGCTGCAGTACGACAGCGTAGAAAAAGGGACAACGCCGGGGCCCAAGCTCGTCCGTATTCGGGCCGGTAATCCCGCAAAAGGGATCGATCCGTTTGAAGAAGGGATGGACCCCACAGCAGCGCCGGTCGATCCGACCGACGAGATCGTTCCCGCACAGTACAACACTGCATCGACGCTGAACGTGGAAGTCTCGAGCAGTAGCGCCGTGCACAACTTCGATCTGAAATCGAAGCCCTAAGTGCCATCGCACGGATGCTCGCAGGTGCGCGGCTGCAATTAGTGATTGAGTGTGAATTCGGCCGAGTTCATGAGGCTCCAAAGGACATCGCTCCAGGCCTGACGTCGATCGCTGGGACTCGTTTGGCTGACGATTTTTAGATACTCGGCTCGTTCTTCCTCGCTCGGCTCGCGGCAAAGTGTCGCGAGGAAAATCGTGTCGAGGCGTGCTTCGTCGGCGAGCAGCGGAAGTTCGATTCCTCGCAGCAGCGGACTGTCGTTGCCGGTGACAAGCTGCGTGTCGACGCCGTTCATCATTGTGAGGGCTTGCAGCACTCCTGATTCGTACTCGAGCGCATTTTTGCCGACCGATTTCATCTTGGCGACGAATGCCATCCGCTGCGGATCGAGCAGTTCGCTCGTGCCACCGGTGAACGGATTGGTGCCGTTATTGCGTCGGCTGATGACGCGGCTCATGGCGTCGAACAGTTGCTCGGCCGAAAGCTGTCGCACATTCATGCGGGCCAGAAGTTCGTCGGCGGGGGGATCGCCGGGCAATTCCCACTGGCTCGAGCGCTGGTAAGCGCGCGTGCGCGTGATGGTGCGAAACAGTTCGGCCAGATCGAAGCCGCTTTCGACAAAATAGTGGGTCAATTCGTCCATCAATTCCGGATGGCTCGGTGGATTGCGTGGGCTGAGATCGTCGGCTGGTTCGACCAGTCCACGACCAAACAGCTGTGCCCAGACCCGATTGGTGGCCGCCCGCGCGAGATACGGATTATCGCGCGAGGCCATCCAGATCGCGAGCTTCATGCGCCGCGTTCCGAGTTCGTCATCGGCGGGAGCAGAGCCGCCAGGAAACTTCGGCGGCACCACGGTTTCGCTATTGGGGAGCTTCACCTCGCCACTCTCGACATCGACCAACTCTTGCCGCTGAACGGCAACCGGCATGTCGACTTCAGGGCGTCGAAGCTGTGCAAAGAACGCAGCGTAGCCCCAAAAATCGGTCTGTTTCCACGTATCGAAGGGATGATCGTGGCACTCGGCACATTCCATCTGAATGCCGAGAAAAATGCGGGCTGTGCTGGCAGCTAATTTCTCCGGCGCGAGCTGCAGCGAGGTGTAGTAGAGCGCGGGTCCTTGATCGTCGCCCGAGGTTGCCACGAGCAGTTCGGAGACGAGATTATCGTAGCGCAAGTTTTCAGCCATGCGCGAGCGGAGCCAGTTTTGCACTCCCACCACGCTTTGTGCCTCTTCGAGATTGATCCCTCCCGGGATCATCAGCGCTCGCCACTGATTGGCTTGGTGCGTGGCATAGAGCGGCGAGCCGACAAGTGCGTCGATCACCTGGTGGCGTTTGTTTTCGTCGGTGCTGGCCAAGAACGCGCGAACATCGGCCACGCGAGGCAGGGTGCCAACGAGATCGAGGTGGACGCGGCGAAAAAACTCCCCATCGCTCGACCTCCTGGCGGGGGAGATTTTCTCGGCAGCGAGGCGCGCTTCGACCAGTTCGTCGATGCGAGCCACCATCTTGGCGCGGCGGGCCAAAGACTCGTCGATCGGGGCTGAATCCTCCCCCTGGGCGGAGCGACCAGCAGCCGACCACAGCAGCGCCAAAGCGAGCAGCAGGGAGCGATAGCGCAAAATGGTGGTCAACATTGCTTCTCCAACCTCTATACGCTCGGAGAGAAGAGGGGTAGCCTGAAGCACCCGAGATCAGCCCCCCAATTCTACAGGACTGCCGCGCACCGACGCAAAACAACTTTATTGGAAAGTTACAAGCATCGCCGTTCGTAGTTCGATTCCCCCTTGGATTTGCCGATGCCCGACAGCGGAAACGTTCGCGCCGAACTGACATTTCTATCCACAGCCGACGGGGGCCGCGCCATGCTCCCAGGACCTCCTTGGGGTGGCCACGGCAAAAACTCGTACATGCCGCATCTGGTGGTCGAAGGGGACCCCACGTACCTGGGCGTCTGCTTTGTCGATGGACCACAGCCGATTGCCGGTGAAGCAGCCTGCTTCGACCTCGAGCTGATGTACCCCAAAATCGACTATTCCAAGCTCATTCCCGGTGCCGCCATCACCGTGCGCGAAGGTGGAAAAACCGTCGCCGCTGGCAAGATTGTCGCGGTCGGCGAATAGCCAGGCCTCGGGACTAGCCACACTGCATCGATACACTTGGTAGTCCGTCTATCGATCCCTGTCATGCTGCAATCAACAGGCTTCCACCTGGTGTGCCACTGGGCTCTGCCCAGTGAGAAGTGCAAATGGACTAATGTTTTGAGGGACATTTCGCCCAAAACATCGGTTCCAACTTCTGCACTGGCAAGATGCCAGTGGCACCCAATCAACCGGACACTGATCGATTGACAAAGTACTAGCTCGCGACGCTGCTGATTGCGAGCGCCACCGCCAGAGCACATACTCGCCAAGAGCGGCGAGAGGGGATTGCAGGCTACTCGAAAGCGCAGCGGCATGTGTGGCATCACCGGGGGAGTGTGGAGCGATCCAGCGAAGGCGATCGACCGCGCGCAGCTGACACGCATGACCGATGCCCTGGCGCATCGCGGACCCGATGGCCGGGGGGAGTTTCTCCAGGAGTATCACACCCGCGAAGCCTATGCTCATGTGCCGGGCGTAGCACTCGGACATCGGCGGCTGTCGATCATCGATCTGGCGGGCGGCGCACAGCCGATGAGCACCAGCGACGGCGAGCTCCAACTTGTCTTTAACGGCGAAATCTACAACTATCAGCAGCTGCGTCATCGTCTCGAAGGACGCGGCCATAAGCTGCAAACATCGAGCGACACCGAAACGATTCTGCTCCTCTATCGCGATGAGGGGCTCGAAGCGTTTCAGCATCTCAACGGCATGTTTGCGATTGCGCTGTGGGACAATCGCGAGCGGCGACTGGTGCTCGTTCGCGACCGGCTCGGCAAAAAACCGCTGGTGTTTCGCTACGAAAAAGAGCGACTCCTGTTCGCCAGCGAGCTGAAGAGTCTGCTGACCATCGCCAACTTGCCGCGCGAGGTCGATCCGTCGTCGATCGATGAGTTTTTAACCTACCAGTATGTTCCTCAGCCACGCACGATTCTGAAGGGCTACAGCAAGCTCCCCCCCGGCTATCTGGCCGTTTGGAAAGAGGGGAGGCTCTCGACACAGCAGTACTGGAACCCCGATTTCACCGCCGAAAAGTCGCTCGCTGGAGCCGGGAGCTCGCCCAGCACCATCAGCGAAGCGGCAGCCACTGCTGAAATTCGCGAACTGCTATCGTCGGCTGTTCAGCTCCGGATGCAGAGCGATGTTCCGCTCGGCGCATTTCTGTCGGGGGGCATCGATTCGTCGCTGATTGTCGCGCTGATGCAGCAGCACTCGACCTCGCCGGTCAAAACCTTCACGATCGGTTTTCCGATGAAGGATTTCGACGAGCGCGAGCCGGCAGCGCTCGTGGCCAAGCATCTGGGGACCGAGCATCACCTGCTAGAAGTGACGCCGCAAGCTGCCGAGCTGTTGCCGAGCCTCGCCGAGCACTACGACGAGCCGTTTGCCGATAGCTCGGCCATCCCCACCTGGTATGTCTCGCAGCTGACCAAGCAGCATGTCACGGTGGCGCTCAGCGGCGATGGGGGAGATGAACTGTTTGCGGGCTACGCGCGTTATCGCGCGGTGAAACTCGCCGGCACGATCGATCGACTGGGCCCGATCAAATCGATGCTGGCGAGCAAGCTGTGGCAACTTTTGCCCTCGAGTGGCCGGCAAAAATCGCGCGTCCGGCAGTGGAAGCGGTTTACCGAATCGCTGGCGCTGCCAGCTGCACGGCGTTATCTCGACTGGATCAGCATTTTTGGCGAAACGCGCCGCGCTGCGCTCTACCACGACGATTTTCTGGCCCAGCTCGCGCGCGACCCAGCCGAGCATCTCCTCGCCGCCTGGAACCGCTCGAAAGGGCGCGACGATGTAACCGCCGCCACGCTCGCCGATCTGCTGACCTACTTGCCCGGCGACCTGATGACCAAGGTCGACATCGCCTCGATGGCACACGGCCTCGAAGTGCGTGCACCTTTCCTCGATGTCCGCGTGGTCGAGTTTGCAGCAAGCTTGCCGCTGCGGCTTAAACTGCGCGGCCGAGTCACCAAGTACCTCCTCCGCCAAGCGTTTGGCAGCCTGCTCCCCGCTGCCATCTGGAAGCGGAAAAAAATGGGTTTTGGCGTGCCGCTCGACAGTTGGTTTCGCAAGGAACTGAAAAGCTTGACGCACGATCTGCTGACCGGCACGAGCACCCAGATTCACGCCTGGATTCGCCCCGAGGCAATTGAGCTCCTGCTACGCGAACACGACAACCGAACGTTCGACCACAGCGCCCGGATTTGGGCGCTGGTGAGTCTCGAACTATGGTGCCGCCGCTGGCTAGCGTCGTGACGTTCATTTCCCCGTTTACTTCGCGATTCCCGGCTACTTCAGTTCCGCGAAGCTCGATAAGATAAAGTCGGTAGTCCTGGAAGCGAGCTTGTCTGCCCGAGCCTGTTTCGACTACACCTCACCTCTCCGCTTGCACTCCCCATCCGAACTTTCTCGCAACCCAAGAAGGGGTGGCCCCAAAGAGGCTGTCAGAAATCCTGTGACCATGAAGAACACCTTGGCGGTGATCCTGGCTGGTGGCAAAGGTTCGCGACTCGAACCTCTCACACGCGATCGCGCAAAGCCGGCAGTCCCATTTGGCGGATCGTATCGCATCATCGATTTCTCGCTCTCCAATTGCGTGAACAGTCACATCCGCAAAGTGCTGCTCCTGACGCAGTACAAAGCGATGAGCCTCGACCGGCACGTGAATCTCGGCTGGCGACACTATTTCAATCGCGAACTGGGCGAGTTCATCGATGTGGTGCCACCGCAGCAGCGAATCGACGAGCAGTGGTACCAGGGAACCGCCGACGCGGTGTATCAAAACATCTACGTTCTCGAAAAAGAACGCCCCGACTACGTGGTGATCCTCGCCGGCGATCACATCTACAAGATGAACTACGAGTCGATGGTGCAGTATCACAAGGACATGAACGCCGACCTGACGATCGGCGCACTGCGTGTCGATCCTGTCGCAGCGACTCAGTTCGGCGTGATGGCAGTCGACGAGACGCAAAAGATCATCGGTTTCGACGAAAAACCAAAACAGCCCAAGACGATTCCTGGCGATCCCGAACACTGCCTCGCCTCGATGGGGATTTACGTTTTCACCGCTCGGTTCCTGTTCGAGCAGCTCTGCCGCGACGCTACCAAACCGGGAAGCCGCCACGATTTTGGCCGCGACATCATTCCCTCGATCATCAACACGCATCGCGTGTTTGCTTTTCCGTTTCGTGATGAAAACCGCAAGAGCGACGCTTACTGGCGCGATGTCGGCACGCTCGATGCCTACTACGAAGCGAACATGGATCTGATTGCCGTCGATCCGCTGCTGAACATGTACGACGACAACTGGCCGCTGCGCACATTTCAGCTGAACTATCCACCGCCGAAATTCGTGTTCGGTAGTCGTGGAGAAGGGGACCGCGCTGGACGGGCACTCGACAGCATTGTTTGCCTCGGCAGCATCGTCTCGGGTGGCTCGGTCGAGCGCTGCATTCTCGGCCCCAAGGTGCGCGTGAACAGCTTTGCGAAAGTCGAAGACTCGATCTTGTTTGAAGGGGTCGATGTGGGACGTCACGCCAAGATTCGTCGCGCGATCATCGACAAGGGTGTGAACGTTCCGGCCGGGGCTGAAATCGGCTACGACCTCGAACTCGATCGCCGCCGCGGTTTTACCGTCAGCGATGGTGGAGTGGTGGTGATCGCCAAAGCCGATGGCATCGAGCATGTGCTCGAATCGACCGTGAAGCCCATTACTTAGATCGCATCGAGCCATGGCGAAAGGCAAGCGCCCGCAATCGGTGGGCGCTCTTGAGCACGAGCAAACTTGCGACAGTCGCTATTAAACCGGCGATGAGCGCTACCAAACTTGCGAGTTGCCGTGCCACGGCATGTAGCTGACGTTGCGACCACCAAAACGCATTTCGCCACCGATGGTGAGCGAGAAGTTTTGCATCGCGGAGAGATTGTCGCTCCCAAAACTGATGTGATCGGTCACATCGACTCGGAGCGAGAAGATCGGCGAAGCATAGTACTTGATGCCGAGCGAAATCGGCAGCGTGAAAGCCGAATCGTGAATGCGGCGATCCAGTTCGTCGCGAAAGCGATAGGTCGTCACTCCCACGCCAGCGCCGATGAATGGTCGCCAGCGTGTATCCCCCCAGGGATAGAAGGCGAGACTAGCGTCGACAAAGTAGTCGTGCGAATCGCCGAGCGAGTTGCCGCTGTTGTCGGTCAGTTCGGGGCTCGAGTAGGCGTAGCGAAGTTCGCCACCCCAGTAGTGGTCGAAGTCCCAACCGAGACGGAGCCCGAGGAACGATCCGTTGCTATGTTTCACGCGGCCGCTGAGGATGTCGTCTCCCGACAGCCGAGCGCCGATAAAGAACCCGGTGAAGACTGGCCGATTGCGCCAACTGCTGCCGATGATCGGCTCGCCACGTCCCCGGTAGCGATAAGGATCGTTCGGGTCGGTGTGCGTGGCAGGAATCGGCAGCTGAAAGTACGAAGCCCAGTCGCTTCCGGCAAAAGCCGACTCGTGACCAGGCTCGAACATTCCGCCAGGTGCCGGGGGTTCGATGCGGAGCTGATCCTCTTGATAAGCGCGCTCGCGGCGCTGCTGCATGTCGTTTAAGTACTCGGCAGCGGGAGCTCGCGCGGGCCAAGGCTCTTGGGGATCAGCCTCCACACGATTGCCGGGGGGAGCAGGATCGCCCGGAGGATCGCCGGGGGCGAGGAACCCTTCTTCGTCTTGATAATCGGCCAGATCGATCGTCTCGCCATCTCGCAGCGGATTCACCGCGAGGGTCGGCTCGCCATCGGCCGCCAGCAGAGGCGACGCCATGAGCAAACTGCTCATCAGCAGCACGCGCGCGGCGCAGCGCATCGCGCTGCAGGCTATGCAGCGCGTGATTATCGCGGCGTACTCGACGAGAAGGCTCTTCACTCGCACTCGCTTCGTGCACTTCGTAGTGGAACGAGACCAGGGGCGGGCGGGATCATCGAGAGATCGAGCGCGAGGGTCAAGGGCAATCCGGCGAGCTAGCAGTGCTGAAGCAGCAGGTTTCTTCAGAATTTTGGCGAAAAAAGTTCAAGAATCGCTGTTTGTGGGGCGTGCGAAATATGCCACATTACCCTCCGCGCGAAGTGTGCCCGGTCTCTGCGCCAGTGGGGCCGCTTCGCACGATTCCTATCGAAAGGGACGAATCGCATGGGAAACTGTCACCCGCACTAGGGTTGACGATTTCACGAGCGTGGTTCCCCCCAGTGATGCAAGAGGCATCGCTCGAACGATCGCAGTGCAAGGAGGCCGAACGATGGAACTTCCCAGTCGCCCCAAGGGTAATCAGCTTCTTCCTCCGGGAGAAATGACCGACATTCGTCGTCGGCTCAGGCTGCTGGCGAGCAAGCATGACATCGCCACCGTGATTGCCTGCGCGTTCGATCACCGCACACGTATTTTGCCATTCATCTTCGCCGATCTGCGCATGGCCCCAGGTGGCGTGCGTGCTGTCGGTTCGGCGCTTGTCGATAGTGGGATGACCAAGACCCGCATCGTGCTGCAGCAATGGAACAAGAATTTTAGTCCGCAGAAGATGCGCCTCGATGGGCGGATTCCCGATCTGTTTCTCGTCAGCAGCATGCATCTGCATGGCGAAGAATGCGATCGCCTGATTCGCGAGGCCAACGCCATCGACGAAGCCTCGCGTCCGCTGATCATCGCCGGTGGTCCACGAATCATCTACGAGCCTTGGCACGTCTTCTCGGCCAATCCCGATGATCCATGGGGAGCCGATGTCGCCATCACCGGCGAAGAGTATGTGCTTCTGAGCTTGCTCGAAGTCTTGCTGTCGATCAAAAGCCCGCGCGAGACGATGCGTCAAACGTTTCTGCGCGCCCGCGACAGCGGTGCGCTCGATGCCATTCCAGGTATTGTGTATGCCCAAAGCAGTTCGACACGAGGTCCTGCGGAAGAGTTAATCGACACCGGCATTCAGCAGCTCTTGGGCGATCTCGACGAATTGCCGAGCCCGGTGATTGGCTACAGTTTGCTGGAAAAACCAGGTAAAAGCGATAAACTCGCGCTCCATGCGCTCACCGACAAAGAGGTTCGAAAATATAGCCCCATCGGTTCGATGGTCCTCACGTCGGGTTGTAAGTTTCGTTGCAGCTATTGCCCGATTCCGGCGTACAACCAGCGTCAGCATCGTGTGAAAACAGGCGAGCGTGTGGCGGCCCACATGGGAGATATCGCCGAGCGTTATGGGATTCAATTCTTCTTCGGCGCGGATGACAATTTCTTCAACGACACCGCGCGCACGATGGATATCGCCGACACTCTCGCGCGGCATAAGAAAGACGATCCTAAAAAATTCGGCCGACTCCTCTACGCCACCGAAGCGACCGTGCACGACTCGATTCGGATGCAGGAGCATCTACCCAAAATTCGCGAGTCGGGTCTCATTGCCGTCTGGATGGGCGTGGAAGATCTGACTGGCACATTGGTGAAAAAAGGACAGAGCGAAAGCAAAACGCTCGAGGCGTTTAAGCTGCTCCGCAGCGCAGGGATCGCGCCGATCCCGATGATGATGCACCACGATACGCAGCCGCTCATTTCGTGGGGCACCAACTACGGCATCATCAATCAGCTCGGCGTACTTCGCAAAGCCGGCGCGCTCTATACGCAGGTGCTGATGCTCACCCCTGCCACCGGCTCGAAGTGGTACGAAGAGACCTTCAGTTCGGGACTCGCTTTCTCGACCGTCAATGGCGAGGAGATCGAGCCGTACCGGGTCGACGGCAACTATGTCGTCGCGTCGAAACATGCTCGGCCTTGGATGAAGCAGCTGAATCTGCTGATTGCTTACACCTATTTCTTCAATCCGCTCCGGATGCTGTGGGCAATCTTCTTTCCGAAGTCGAACTTGCCTCACTTGGCGGATGAAACACGCCCTGCGGAAGAGATTGCCAAGCTGCCGTGGCGTAAGCGTGCGATGCGCTGGCTCAAACGAAAAGCTAAAACCCAGTTGCTCGACGCCGCCATTCAGTGCGTCGGCATGGCCGGTTTGTTTCACACCTACCGCCACACGATCGGCTGGATGCTGAAGCTGGTGACGGGCCGAATCGAGCGGGCCGCTGCGCCGCCGATCAGCCGACTGCCGATGCGCGACCCAGCCGGTGGCCCTGCGGCACATGCCCTTCCAGGAACCGCAACGCAGGTGCAAAGCACGCGCACGGTCGACCTGATCAGCATCGAGCCCGCGCCGCAGCTCTTGCAGCTGTCGCTCGCCAGCGGCATGGGAGCCGAACGGTCAGCCGCAAGCGCCACCCAGGCGAATCAACCAACCAGTGCTAGCGGGCCGGCCCCGGAGTCCGCTCCGGCAAGACGTGCCGCCTGATCGAGTCGAATTGGAATACCGCGACTAAAAGGACGAATACCTTAATAGGACCACACACCAAGGTGGCCCGTGAACCTCCAAATCCTCGATCCTGCATCACGTCTTTATCAGTTGTTCACAAAAAAAGAGCGCAGCGACCACCTGCTTGAGCGAGTGGCAAGCGGCGCTTAGACGATTTGATGTAAGTCTTTTCTCATCTTATAGATATCGCTAGTTCAGCGGTTCACGTTAACGTGCCAGCTTCGCACACTACACCACCCAAAAGTGGCTGTCTGTGGCGATAGATACTGGCGATGGATTGGGTGGACAGTAGAATTTAAGGATCGGTTTCGCCTCGGCAGCTGAGTGGGCTGCTGGTGAGCGGGAGCAGTGGGGCGTAAAGCTCAAGATTGCTCCCTTACTCCGTGGCGCGACCATTCAGGGGCGAGGGCTTCCAAGCCTGCCGCGAAACTTGGTTTGCCAAGTGCCGCACGCAGGTCGTCAGAAGCATCGCCTGAAAGTGTATGACGCGACGCTTGTGTCTCGAAACATGGCAGCACGCCGGTCCGGTAGTGCTTCCCTCCCTTCTCCTGTGCGACTTCGGCAATTTGGAGCGCGAAGTTCGTCGACTGGAAGAAGCGGGGGTGAAGGCATTGCATTTGGACGTCATGGACGGCGTGTTTGTGCCCAATCTCACCTACGGCATGCCGATCGTCGAAGGGCTTCGACGCCTCACCGACATGCCGCTCGATGTGCACTTGATGATTCAGCGGCCGGAGAAGTATCTCCGCCAGTTTCACAGTGCCGGCGCTGATGTGCTGACCGTCCATATCGAAGCTGTGGAAGATGCTCAGGCCATCCTGGGGCAGATCCGCGACCTTGATATGGGAGCAGGTATCGCCATTAATCCCAGTACGCCGATGACCCGATTTGAAGCGGCCCTCCCCTATGCCGACCTGGCACTCGTGATGAGTGTCGAGGCGGGATTTGGTGGCCAAAGCTTCCATGAGATTGCTCTCGAGCGCATGGCTCACGTTCGTCGAGTGGCCCAGAAGAACCTGCTGATCGAGGTCGATGGTGGCATCAACACCAAAACCATCGCCCGCGCATCATCTGCTGGAGCAACTCTGTTTGTGGTCGGCTCGGCCATTTTCGGCCAGAGCGACTATGGCACTGCGGTGAGTGAACTCTCCGCGCTTGCCAAGGGTGTTTAAGAGGTCATAACTAGAAAAGTATGTTACGGATTGTTTTGATTCGTCCAGGGTCTACGGACTTCGACGAGCAAGGTCGCATCAAGGGAACGCTCGATATTCCGCTGAGCGAAAACGGCACCTATCAGGTGGCCCGCATCGTGGAAGAACTGCGTGAGACCCCGATCGATTACATCTACACCTCCCCCTGCCAGGCCGCCGAACAAACGGCTGCGGCGGTGGCGCTACCACGTCGGATGCGGGTTCGCTCGCTCGATGAACTCCAGAACCTCGATCACGGTCTCTGGCACGGCAAACTGGTCGACGAAGTCCGCCAGAGCCAACCCAAGGTCTATCGCCAACTCCAAGAGCACCCCGAAACGGTTTGCCCACCCCAAGGGGAAGCTGTCGGCGATGCGCTGGTGCGCGTTCGCAACGCCATGACGCGGCTCGTCCGCAAGCATCGCCGTGGTGTCGTAGGTCTTGTCGTACCAGAACCTTGCGCAAGCTTGGTTCGCAGCGTACTGAAGCACTGCGACCTGGGCGACCTGTGGAAGGCCGAATGCGAAGCGGGTGGCTGGCAGCTGATTGAAGTCCACCCCGAAGGACTCGCCGCGACCACGTAGTTTCCCGCGAACTAGCTCCCAGGCGGCCCCTGCTGCCTGGGACGATGTTCCCCACTGGCTAAAACAGGCTCGCCAGCTGGTGCAAGTTCCCCGCGCTGCTCGACTTGTTACCCCCGTAACATAGCCCTTCGAGATTCCCCGGCTTCACGCTACACTAAGGTTCGGGAATTGTGCCCAGCTTGCCTCCTTACGCAGCTGGGGTGCGTCGATCGCCTCGCGCTCGATCCCCGATTTGTCCGTTTCGAGATTGTCCGAATCGCTGCGAGCTTCGCCCCTCCTCTCCACCGAAGGGGACGGTCTCGCTGACTCAGTAGCCAATAGGCCGCCGATGAGCACCACCAATCCAACCAGTTCGCCCAAGCCTCCCAAGCGGGGCGTGCCCGAAGGACTTTGGTTTCGTTGTCCCGGCTGCAAAGCTTCGATCTTCCGCAAAGAGTCGGAAAAGAATTTCAACGTCTGCCCGCAGTGCGACTATCACTTCTACGTTTCGGGCCCCGATCGTGTGAAGCAAGTGCTCGACGAAGGGACCTTTGAAGAGTGGGATGGCCATCTGCGATCGGCTGATCCGCTCGAATTCGCCGATCAGAAGGCCTACAAAGATCGACTCATCGCGGAGCAAAAGCGAACCGGCATGACCGACGCCGTCCTCACCGGCTGCGGCATGATTCGCGCTCGACGCGTTGCTTTGGGTGTTACCGACTCGGCCTTCATCATGGGCTCGATGGGCTCGGTGGTGGGAGAGCGACTCACCCGCCTTGTCGAACGAGCGACAGCCGAAAATCTCCCGCTCATCATCATCTCGGCTTCGGGTGGTGGCGCACGTATGCACGAGGGCATTCTCTCGCTCATGCAAATGGCGAAGGTTTCCGCAGCACTGGCCCGCTACGACCGCGCTGGTGGGCTGTTCATCTCGGTCCTCACTAATCCGACGATGGGTGGTGTCGCTGCGAGCTTCGCTTCGCTCGGCGATCTGGTGTTTGCCGAACCGCGGGCCCTGATTGGGTTTGCAGGCCCACGCACGATCAAGGCCACGATTCGACTGGAACTCCCCAAGGGATTCCAAACGAGCGAATTCCTGCTCGAGCACGGCTTTGTCGACCGGATCGTTCCCCGCTCGAAACTGAAGTCCGAAATCGCCCGCGCGATCGACTACTGCGGCAAATAACGTCGCCAGCAGTCCCCGTTTCGAGCTCTAGTTCAGCCACCCGCCTTGCGCCAGAGCCCAGCTGGGCGGGGTGTGCTAGCTCGTAGCGCTGCGACATAACCCCAAAGCGATCAAGCACTTCTTGTTGCGATTGCGTGATCGCAGCGTGAATTCGACGCGCAAGCTCGGGGGGCGGTCGCAACTTGTAGCGCCTCGCTGGCCTCCCTAGAGTAAGATTGAAGCGTGGGACCTGCGGACCGGCCAATGGTGGCATCCGCACCTCTCGGAATTTCAGCGACGGCAGACTTCTCTCGTTTAGCGAGCTTCCATGGCGATCAGCTTCTTCCAAAAACTGCAGGACCTCTTTCAACCGCAGAAAGTGGATCTCGTGGAGCGGTTTCAGCTGGTGCGTGAAGCTGTCAACGGCACGATGTCGAGCTTCCACCAGGCGATCGATCGCAAGAACGGCAAGACAGTCGGTCTGAAGATCCTCGATGCTGAAAAAACCGAAGTCTTCGAAGGACGCTTCCGTTCGCTGAAGAAACCGAGCGAGGGGAAGATCGCGATGCTGATGAAGCATCCGCGGATCGTCGAGACGTATGAATTCGGTACCGCCAAAGATGGCCGGCAGTACATCGTGATGGAGTTTGTGCCAGGCACAGGCCTCAACATTCTGATCAACAACCACTCGCCGATTCTCGAGGGTCGTCGCCATCTGCTCATCCGCCAAATGGCCGAGGCGATTGAAGCAGTGCACAAAGCGGGCTTCATCCACCGCGATATTTGCCCTCGCAACTTTATTGTCACCGCCGACGGAACGACGCTGAAGCTGATCGACTTTGGGCTCACGCTGCCGATGAAGAAGGAGTACATGCTGCCGGGCAATCGGACCGGCACGCCTCTCTACATGGCCCCGGAAATTGTGCGCCGCCGCAACACCGATCAGCGGGTCGATATCTTTTCGTTTGGCGTCACCGCCTATCAGCTTTGCTCGTTCGACTTCCCGTGGCCCGCTTCGGACACCACCGGTCGCGGCGCTTTGCAGCACGACAGTAAACCGCCGACCCCGATTCTCGAGAAGTGCCCGAACCTGAATAAAGATCTCGCCAAGGTGATCATGCAGTGCATCACGGCCGATGCCGCCGGACGACCATCCTCGGCGGAACAGATCGTGAAGTCGCTGAAGATGATCAGCCGCGACGAAGCGTAAGGGCTGGCCGCTACTTGGTGGGCTCGAGCAACCGATGCGTTGGATTGGGACGACCAGGGCGAAAACTTTGCGTTTGGTTGAAACGGACTGTCGCGCCGTGACGAGCCGCGACGGCTTCAACCGAGGCATGCACGATACGCGTCAGCTCTTCGGGATCGATCGCCACACGAGCATTCACAATCACTTCCAGTGCCGCCGTGGTGCTGCCGCTCGGGAGCGAAAGTTCGGCCGGTGAATCGCTGCTCACCAGATTCGCGACCCCGTATATTCCCTCTCCCATCGCAATCGCTTTGAGATGGGCCGTTTCAGCAGGCACACGTGCAAGCGTCCCCGAGATCTCGCCAATCAAATCGAGCAGCAGCTGATCGACGTTCACACTCGCGCTGGTCGACACGGCAAGGCTGCTGTTGAGCCAACCCAGTTCGGCTTCCCCTTCGGCGTAGACATCGTAGTCGACATCCATCAGCCGCTTGCCGAACACACCCTTCTGGTCAAACAGTTCCACCAAGGCTTCGAAGCCCACTCCAGTTTTAGCGCTCATGCGCAGCACAGGGGTCCCCGGATATTGCTGCTTGAGGATCGCCGTGAGTGCTTCGACCTCCGCTGGCGGCAGCTGATCGACCCGGTTGATCACCAGGAAATCAGCTTCCTCGAGTTGCTTGCGGAAAATGTAGGCTGCTTGCGGCGAGAAACCTTTTTGCTCTTCGCCTCGCAGAATTCGGCTGCCGTGGCTCGGCTTCACGAGCACGCCGTAAGGAGCCACATCAAACTTGCCACCAAACAGCTGCTGCAGCGGACGCACGACTGTCGCGACCAGGTCGGTGCAGCTTCCCACTGGTTCAGCCAGAATCACGTCGGGACGATCGGCAGCTGAGAGCTCGCCAATCGTTTCGGTGAGCTTGACGAAGTTACAGCAGAAGCAGGCGCCAGGAACTTCTCCCACTTCAAAACCTTGGGAACGCAGGCTTTGCGTGTCGACTAGATCGGTGGCCTGATCGTTGGTGACGATGCCGACCTTCAGCCCTTGCGATTGATAGTGGCGGGCCAGTCGAGCGATGGTGGTGGTCTTGCCTGCTCCGAGAAATCCACCGAGCATCACAAAGCGAATCGAGTCGTTCACGCGTAGATCGCCTTCAAGAATGAGTGAGTCAGTCAGCGCAAGTTTCGGATTGTGGCCGGAGAGGGCCAGAAACCATCGAAGCCTCGACATTCTAACGATTGTGCGAATGTGATTCAATCAGCGGAATTTGTCGCGCTGCTGCGCTCGTCTAGTTTAGTCGGTGCGGCAACTTCGCTAGACTGAAGTAAGGCTCGATCGACTCCTGCTTTTCAGGATGGTTTCTATCCGCCAAGGGGCGTTTCGAGCGGCAATTTTTCGTGTGCAAAACTCCTTCGCCTCGACTGGCGGCTGAGGGGGCGTGCGTCGGCTCCTGGAGTTTAGTGATCGCTGTATGGAAGACTCGCTCAAACCTCAAGAGTGTGCCGTGCGTTTGAAAGCGCTTGCCGATCCCGATCGGCTGCGCATCGTCGAACGACTTCGCGCGGGACATCAAAACGTGAGCGAACTGGCCGAAGCGCTCGAGATGGAACTCGCCAACGTTTCGCATCACCTGGGTATCTTGCGGCAAGCAGGGATTGTCGAGACCGAAAAACAGGGGCGTTTTGCCATCAACCGCCTCCATCCCGATGTCTTTTCAAGCGCCGCTGGGGCCCGCACCATCGACCTGGGTTGCTGCAAACTCGAACTTCCCAAACAGACGTAGCAAGCCTCAACTTGCTAGCATTTTGCCCCTCGCAAGGCCCTGTTTGGGCTGGCAGCAGCTAGCAGCTAGCTCCCTTGCCTACCCCCCACGACCAGTAAAGCCAGCCTGATCTGTCGAGTCGTGGTCTCAACTAGCGTCCTGAAAACGACTTAGGCAGAGATTTCGCAAACTTCGCCGTTGTGCCGAATCGCTGAGGCCGATATAAGCCGTGCAGTTTGAACTGCTGGAATAAACGGACCTGGTGGCGGGCGGCTTCCAGTTGGCAAGGCAACATCGATTGCAACGGGCAGGAGTCTTCTCGAAATGTCGACTGAACAGTCTCTTGTGATGGCACGCAGCGCACCCGCATCCTCGAAATTGCCCGATACTGCCCACTCGCAGATCCTCCGCGAAACGACAGCTCCCCCGAGCCTTGGGGAAAGCTTCGATCTGTTCGTCACCCGCAGACGCATTGCCATCAGTCTGCTGCTGTTCAGCACGATTTTGGCCATCGACGTGCTGCTGCTCGACGTCCGACCACGCAACCTGCTGAACTTCACCGACATCGGCACCATTTGCGGCTGGGTCGGGGTCATCCTGGGACTCGCTCTGCGAAGCTGGTCGGCCGGAACCTTGCACAAGAACGCCGTCCTGACACAAATTGGCCCTTACAGCATCACGCGGAACCCGCTCTACGTCGGTTCGTTCCTGATGATGCTTGGCTTCTGCTCGCTCGTACACGACATGCATACCATTTGGATCGTCGCAGGGCCGATGGCCTGGATCTACTGGGTGCAAGTGAAGCAAGAAGAGCGCTTGCTGTCGCACCTCTATCCTCACGACTGGAACAGCTACGCCGCCGCCACGCCACGCTTCATTCCACGACCTTGGAATCCTGTTCGGGGCGGCAGTTGGTCGCTCGCACAGTGGGCTCGCAATCGCGAATACAAAGCGATCGTGGCGAGTGCCATCGGCCTAGTGGGACTTTGGGCTTGGCACGTCTTCACCTGGTAGTGAACCGGTCAGATAACTAGCGGTAAAAGACCGACCCTTTAAAGCAAGTAGTCGCTGGCTGATTGCGCCGCGGTTAAGCGAGCAATCAAGCCGATCAGCTGAGCACGATCGATCGGCTTCGTGGCATATTCGGTGCAGCCCGCTTCGATACATTTCTGACGATCTCCGGCCATGGCATGGGCGGTGAGCGCCACGATCGGCTGAGCATAGCCTGCGGAGCGCAGCTGTCTCGTTGCTTCATAGCCATCCATCACCGGCATCTGCATATCCATCAGCACGATGTCGAACGCTCCTTCCAGTGCACGCTGCAGTGCCTTCTCACCGTTGTCGACCAGTTCCACGCTGGCACCTGCCTTGGTGAGCAGGAACGAGATCAGCCGCTGATTGTCGGGGCCATCTTCGGCAAGCAAGATCGAGCAGCTGATCTTGGGTAGCGAAGCGAGAACCGACGGCTTAGCAGCTTGTGGAGCAGGCACGCTGATCGCAGCCCCGTCGACACTGGTGAGCTTCAGCGTCGCGAGCGGCCCGGCGGCAATGCGGAGCAAAAAGCTGCTCCCTTCTCCCGCCTTGCTCGAAACGGTGATCGTTCCCCCCAAGATTTCGGCGAGCCGCTTGCTGATCGTTAAGCCGAGGCCGGTGCCACCAAATTTGCGTGTCAGGCTCGTATCGACCTGCGTAAAGGGGCGGAAGAGCTTGGTCATCTGCTCGGGGGTGATGCCGATTCCGGTGTCGCGAATCTCGAACTCGAGCATCGGTGTCCCACGACGCTCGAGTCGCACCAGGATCTGCACCCGACCGTTCTCGGTGAACTTGATGGCGTTGCCAATCAGGTTGATCAGGATTTGACGCAAGCGGGTCGAATCGGTTTCGATCGTCTCGGGAATGGCTCCCTGAAATTCGATCGACAGCTCGAGCCCCTTGGCATCGCTCCGGACACGCATCAGCTGAATCACATCGGCGGTCAAAGCGCGGACATTACACGAGTGCTTTTGCACTTCGAGACGCCCCGCTTCGATCTTCGAGAGATCGAGAATATCGTTGAGCAGTCCCATCAGATGCTCGCCATTGCGCTTGATCGTCGCGGCGGCATCGATCAACTGCGGATTGCTCGAGACATTCTCAGCGACGATATCGACGAAGCCCAGGATCGCTGTCATCGGGGTCCGTAGTTCGTGGCTCATGTTGGCCAGGAACTCGCTCTTCGCATGATTGGCTGCTTCGGCAGCAATCTTTGCCAGCTTTAGCTCGCGCTCGCTCTGCTTCCACTCGGTCACATCGACGGCGACACCCAGGTAACCAATCACCTGACCATCGATATCACGCACGCAGGTGACCACTAGATTCACCAGCAGCTGACTTCCATCGCGACGTATGTAGGTCCACTCGCGATGCTCGAAGCCATCGCGCTCGGCGAGTTCGACGAACGTCCGAAATCCTTCTACCGGATAGCCTAATTCTTTCGTTAGTTCGCGCGATCGGGCCAGGACTTCGCTATGCAAATGCACCACGGCAGGTGAGGCCACGCCGACCATTTCATCGGCCGAGTAGCCAAGCATCTGCTCGGCCCCACGATTGAAGGTTGTGATGACACCATGCATATCGGTGGCGATGATCGAAACTTCACTCGCTGCCGAGAGGAGCGCCTCGCGCTGCTTGAGCGAGGTAGCAAGCGCATGCTCGGTCGCTTTGCGCTCGGAGATATCGCGGACAATGCCGGTGAAAGCACGTCGCCCTTCGTACAGCACTTCGCCGACCGAGAGGTCTATCGGGAAGGTGCTGCCATCTTTACGCTGGCCAGTGGCTTCGCGACCAAAGCCAATAATGCGCGGAATACCGGTCGCCAAATAACGCCGCAGATAACCGTCGTGACGTTCTCGATCGGGACTCGGCATGAGGCTTGAGACGTTGCACCCTAGCAGCTCTTTAGGGCCATAACCAAACATCCGCTCGGCGGCCGGATTGTAGCTGGTGATGATCCCATGCTCGTCGATCGAGATGATGGAATCGACAGCCGACTCGAGAACAGCCCGCAGCGCGAGTTCGTTTTTCCGGGCCTGCATCTCGGCCATTTTTTGCGGGGTGATGTTGTCGTGCGCAATCACCACCACGCGTCGATTGTTCCAGATATAAGGCGCAGCGCGCAAACGAAACCAGCGCTGCTCGGTCGGTGAGTTGCACGGATATTCGTGGGTGAATTCGGCCCGATGCGCTTTGGCGACTTCGCGCACTTGCGCGGCGACATCAGCCGCCTCGTACGCGCCGCTGCTGGCCGCGCACTGGCAGATCTCAAAATAGTTGCTCCCCACCGGATTGAACGTCGCCCGAATCCCATTCTCGCGGCCAAACTTGCGCCAGGCTTGATTCACGCCGAGCACAACTCCTTGGGAATCGATCACTGCAATGTGCATCGACAGCGCATCGAGCAGGCTATCGACCGTCGACAACGAAGCTTCCAAAGCGCGAGTGACTACACTCGGCTCGGTATGAAACTCCGCGTTGGCGAAGCGATCTGGCGATCCCATCGTAGGATGATCTCCCCTTCAAACTTCAAGGATCAAAACGCTGCGCCAACGAAATCGTCGGACGCACCGCAAGGTCCTCGAGGATGGGCAGGTTCCTCGTGAATCGTGGTGGTGCTTCGGTGGTGATTGGGGTCGCTGCAGGGGAGGCCTTGGCAAAGCGTTCAAAACGATCGAATCCATTCCCTGCTAGACGACGTTCTAACAACAGCCCATCGGCATTCCTGAAAGGAGCTCGACCGCAAATTTTTTCCAGATTGCCCACAGGTGCGCGTTTCCGTACTCGAATTTGCAACATGCACCGCTTGGCACTAAAAAACGGCTATTAGCACTTAATCCATGCACGTCGTGTGCGAAAACGAGCATCCTTTACGAACCGTCACCTCTCCCCAGGCCTTTCAATACTTGGAGCCCCGAGAAACCAGGCCACCTAGTTACAAGGCGTTAGAAATCAGAGCGCGGGTAGTTTCCTCGGCCAGCGACCAGTGGTCATACTAGCGCACCTTGCGGTAGGTCATTCCTTGGGCAGATGACTTGCCTCCCTCGCGCGGGCTTCCTCGTATGGATCGACGCAACCGACGACTGTTTGTCCTGGCGTGGCTGTTCCTGGTGCACGGACTCGCCGATCTGGCGGTCGCGCTCTACCGCTGTTTGGAAATCGCTCCCAGCTTCACCGATTTCCTGGCCACCTCCCTTCCCCGCGCACAGCTCGCGCTGCTGGTTGCCTGGGTCGTTCTGGGACGCGAGCCGCTCCTCTGGCGACTCCTGGGGACAGTAATTTCGCTCAGCTGGATCTTTACGATCTTCTCGGCGTTTCACTTCCCCGGCTACTACAAACCGTCGATGGGCGAGGCCTGGCTCGTCAGCGATTTCGGCTACTACTTTCGCCCCACAGGGCCGGGCGATCTGCTCCTCAAAGCGCCGGTGATTGTCGGCGTGATGCTGGTCCCGCTGGTGATCGCCAAGCTGGTCTTCTGGTGGCGCGAGCGGAGGACGCAAGCGCCCCTCGCCGAACCCATTGCCGCCACCACGCATCACTTTTTTCAGTTTCGCTTCCAAGACATTCTGCTGTGGAATCTTGCCGTGGCGCTGGTGCTCACCGCCATTGCCGCCGAGCCCCACGAGGGCTGGTTCGAAGTCCTCGGAAGTCGCTGGTGGATGATGTCGATCCAGCGGGCCACCCCGTACAGCCGAGCGATGCAACTGGCCGCCATTCCCACCAGCCTCGCGATGCTCGTAGCGATCGTTCCTGTGCGGACCCGCACTGCGCTCGTCGCACAGCTGCTGCTGATCATCGTCGTGGGGGTGATTCCGGCGCTGCTCGTCGACCGCTACTGCCGGTCGAGCGATCTGGTCAGCTTCTATGCTGGCGTCTGGCGCACCTTCCCACGCGAGGGGCGAATCGTACTCTGCAGTTCGCTGATCGTCGGTGGCAGTTCGTGGCTCGTCCGGCTCTACGACAGTGCCATCCGTCGCCGCCGCGCTCCGGCGGCATCACTCCCGCAGTTTGCTCCGAGCGACGCTGAATCCGCGATCCCCATCGTCGCCTCCCTGGCCGATCCCCCTCCCAGCCCCAAGCTGCAACACAGCTCACCCTAAAAAAACGACCACCTCCCTACTGGTAGGTGAAGAACATCAGTTCCGGGCGAATCTTCTTAGAGGGCCTAGTCATCTCGTGCGCTGTTTTAGTCAGTAGGTGAGGTACCCGCAGGGAACCTCACGGGAGTAGGCTTTTGCCATTTTTGAAAAGTAGACAATCGTCGAGCAAGAAGTGCTCGAAATACTCCAAGCAATGGCGCTATTGCAGGATAGCTACCCGGGGCATCGTCGGGCTGCTTGCAGGCACCCGCCCTACGGCTCCTCCTTGAAATGATTTGGCCATGAAACACGCACAAACTGCCTTGCTGGTTCTAGGCTGCATGGCAATGTGCGCAGTCTTCGGCTGCGGTCCTCCACGGCTGAATTACAGGGTTAAACACATCAACCGAATGTCGAAGGATATGGAGCATGTTGAGTTGACACATATCGACGGCAGCGATTTCGTGGCGGTCGCATCCGGCTCGTTGAAGGGTGTGGGCGGTAGCTCTGGTCACTCACGAATCCCCGAGGAACTCCCGAAAGAAGCACTCTTGAAATGGACCGATGGCGAAGGGGTGTCAAGGAAACGGATACTCAAACTTCGAGATGCCGTTGTTGGCAAACTAGACCTCACCAGCGGAGAAGGGGAAATCCATATCTGCTTCAACGAAGATGGCACCATCTCAGTGGTTCTCGTTCACAGAAATCGACGTGCATTAAATTATGATGAGTCGGAAACGGTAATCGCAGAGTACACCCAAGACGAAATAAGCTATCCAGCTCCCTAGGTTTATTGCCGGGGTGCCATGCTCATGTCGCGTAAGCAGCAGGAGCATGCTGCAGTTCGTCGCAACCTCGCAGTTCACAGGCTTGTCCTGCTTCGCGATACAAGCATGGCACCCAGAGAAGCCCGTCAATCGCTACAACCGGCGCTCAAGGCCCACGAATCGACCACGAAAAACCAGCTCGAAGTGACTAACAATCGCCTGTGCGCCGTGGTAGTCTAGGGAATCTGTCGCGGTTGCTTCGCCCCTCGGGCGACTGTTTTCGGCGATGGTGGATTGCGCACTTTTCTTGGCTCCCGACTGTCGCCAGACTACGCTGGCAAGATTCGTCCATCGCCCGCGTTTCCGCGGCGAGACAAGTTACTCCCAGGACCTTCTGCAGGCCCCTCCGATCATGTCGCAAGAACTCCGCAAAAGGCTGTTCGACCAACTCGACTCCCTGGTGCTGATTGATCCGCACACCCACATCGAGGCGACCAATCCCGCCTCGCACACTTTGGCCGACATCCTCGGCTATCACTACTACACAGAACTGGCCCACTCCGCAGGACTTGCGCGCGAGCGGATCGAAGATCCTTTGATCACCGCGAAAGAAAAAGTGCAGCTGCTGATCGAGAATCTCGGACCGATCGAGAACACGATTCAGTGGAGCTGGTTCATCGAGCTGTCGCAAAAGCTGTTTGGTCACGAAGCCGACTTCGTCGACGCCAGTAACTGGGAAACGCTCTACGACTCGGCCGAGTCGCAAATGGGAGCACCAGGTTACATCGACACGGTGCTCGAGAAGAGCAAGCTCGAAGCGGTCTTCCTGACCAACGATTTCGACGACGCGCTCGAAGGCTTCGACACTACGAAGTACATCCCTTGCCTGCGGACCGACGACCTGGTGTTCCATCTCGCCAAGCCCGCTGTGCGCGAGCGACTCGAGAAAGCGACCCAGTGCAGCGTGACCAATGTCAGCACGCTGCGGCAAGCGATCGCCACGCTGTTCTACAACTTCAAATCGAAAAACGCTCGCGCGTGCGCCATCTCGCTGCCACCCGATTTCAGCCCAGCCCCTGTCTCGGAAGGTCGCGCACGGACCGCGATCGACGCGATTCTGAAAGATGGCACTGCTGCCGCTGAAGCGCATCGCAAAGCGGCGTCGAGTTTCGTCTTCTGGACCCTCGCCGACATGTGCGCGCAGTACAAACTGCCATTCGATCTGATGATTGGCGTCAACCGCGCGGTCTATCCCGCCGGCGTACACCAGGGACGCGATTTGTACGACAGCCGCGTTTCGCTGATCCAGTACAAAGAACTCTTCAACAGCTTCCCGCAAGTGAAGTTCCCCGTCTCGGTGCTGGCGAGCGTGACGAATCAAGAACTCGTCAGCTACGCCTGGATCTTCCCGAACGTGATCACCAGCGGCCATTGGTGGTATAGCAACACACCGACCTACATCGAGCACGATCTGTCGGCACGCTTGGAAGCCGTTCCACGCACCAAACAAATTGGCTATTACAGCGATATGTACAAGCTTGAATTCGGTTTGCCGAAGTTCGCGATGTACAAGCGTTGTCTCGCCAAGGTTTTGGCCGAACGGTATGTGATCGATCGCGGCTGGAGCGAAGAGCGGGCCGTTGCTCTCGGCACGCAGCTGCTGCGAGGGAATGTCGAAGACATTTTCCGCTTTGGTGAAGACCCAGCAGCCGACCTCGAAGGGATCGATCCACCTTGGAACGACAAATCGCTGGTGAATCCAAGCCTGCAGCCGCCAGAATTGCTCGTCGTTCAGCCACCGCAAGACGAGAGTGATTTCCCAATTGCTCCACTCGCTGCTGGTGCCGCGATCGCTACCACCGGCGCCGCTTGGGGCGCAGCAAGCTTCACCGGCGAGCCGGTGATGACCCCTCCCGCCGACGACGGCGAAGGCTTTGCACTCCTCCCTGACGACGATGTTCCGGTCGAGCAAGCCGGGGGTATCGGCAACTTCGGAATCCCCGCAGCCGATCAGCCCTCGGTCGACGAACAGAACTGGTTCAACACCCCGGCTGAATCGAACGAGCCTTTTAGCCTGACACCCTCGAGCGAAGAGTTCCCCGCTCTCGATTCGGTGGAAGCGGTGCCCGAGACGCCACTCGAAGAAGTACAAGAGGCCGAGTTTAAGCTCGACGACTTCACCACCGAAGAACCGGTTGCTGAACTCCCTCCCCAAGAATTGATGGCCGAGGAATTTGGTGCCACCGAGATGTCGATCGAAGAGGCCCCCGCCGAAGCATCCCCTTGGAACCTCGACAGCTCGAGCGATGAAGCCTCGCGTGCTACGCAGCCTTTCAGCTTCGGCGACTTTACCAAATCCGATGAAGTCGAGCTGACCCCGGCCGAACTTGGTGCTGAACTCTCGAGCGAAGAACTCGCGCCTGCTGAAGAGACCCTCGAGCTCACCGAGATGCAGTTGGGCGACGAGCCACTCATGGAAGCGGTGGAGGAAGAGGTTCCACTCGCAGCTGACGACATGCAATTCGGCATGCTCGAGACGGTCGAAGAGGCCGAAGCACCAGCCCCTGAACCTCCCGCTACCGAAACTCCCGTGGATGACGAGCCCTTGATGCTCGAAGCTTTCGAGGAGCCTGAAGTCGAGCTCGAAATCACCGAAGAACCTGCCGAAGAGCTGACCCTGGAGGACATGAACCTCGAGCCCGCTGACGACGGTGAGATCTCGTTCGAGAACCTCGACGACGACAGCAAATCGAAGAACGCCGGTTCATCGGGTGGGATGTTCGACTTCCTCGGAAACGACGACAAGTAGTCCCCGAATCATTGGTTCGGCGCTTCGCACACGCTACAAACTCGCTAGCACTTTTTCTCAAGGTGCTAGCGAGTTTTTTTATGCGCGTCGCTTCATGCACGGCAACACCCGGGGCGATTGCCCCTCGTTATCGGGAGCTCAGTGCGCTCCGCCAGTCGCTGCTATCAGCGTCAAACTTTCGCCAGACCTCCCGGGCTCTACTTGCTGAGCCCTTTTTGGACGAAATTGCCTCCCCCACAAGACTTCAGCATCCCCCGCGCATCAGTCACATGCGGCACAGGTGGGAGGATTGGAAGAACCGGTGCGGTGGGATTTACCGGCATATTTTCTCAGGTTGAGGGCAGGGTGGGAGCGATAAGAAGAGTCAGGCGGATGGTGTCGCGCTGGTGGCGTGGGGATTGGACTACGTAGTCAGCGATACCTCGACTCTGCACGAAGTGGGCCTCTTCGGAGGCTGCTTTCCCCAGGGCTGCTCGATGACGCAAGGCTCTCAGTTGCGAGTGGCTCAGTGATGAGCTGGTCAGCACATGAGTGGCTCGTGCAGGAGACGTTCAGCGATGAACGGCCTCCTGTGTGCGTGGCTCAGCGATGAGCAAGCGAGTTGCAGGGCAGGGCCGGGTGATGGAAGCGATATCAGCGGCGACGTGAGTTGCCGGGCACCCGCTTCATGATCAACAGGGATGTAGTGCGATGGTGAGTGCGAGGGCGAGCGGCGCGGCGAACAATTCGCCCGTGTCGAGCGCCGCGGCACTCGCTGGCGAGATCAATACGACAGGGGGAACGGCAATGTCGCGATCGTTCGAGATGCGGCGCGGCGGAATGTCGCAGCGGTGGAAACGGGTCCTCGCAGCTTCGCTGTGTGCAGGAAGTTTCCTAACAGGTTCGCTCCTCTTCGGAGCTGAGAACCAGTTGCGGCCCGCTTCGAATTCGCCAGTGAATTCCAGCGAGAACTCGCCGGTCATCAATCCATACACGGCGTCGAGCACGAGCAGTTCGCGAAAGAACTCCCCCGCGCCGACACCAAGTCCAGCCGCTGTGGCCAAGACGCCGGCCAAGATGGTCTCGACCCCATCGAAGCTGAAGCCGACCGTGGCAACTGCTGCCGAGCCGGCCACGCTGCCGCAAGCGGAAGCAGTCCTCGCGCCGATCGTGAAAGCGTCGGACATGCAGCGCCGGCCAGGCGTTAGCCAAGCACCGACTCTCGCGCCGATCGTGAAGTCGAGTCGACCCGCGCTCCGCCCGACTCCTGCGGCCGACGAAGTAGTCGGAACCGGTGCCACAGGTCTCGAGACGCGTGAAACGCTCCCGACTCCCGCTTCGATTCCTGTCGCGGCCAAGCCAGTGCTCGCGGCACCCAAGCCGATCGCGGCGGCGGTTGCTCCTGCTGTAAATCCAGCCGCGGCGAGCGATACAGCTGCAGCGGTTCCCTCGCGCAGCGTAAGCCCCTGGATGCAAGAGCTCGATGCTCCGCGTCCACTCGCGCCGCACACGCCTGAAGTTGCACCACAGCCGATTCCAAGTGCTGAAACACCACGCTCGCTCGCCACGGAAACACCAGCAGCGGCTCCGCGCTCGTCGTTTGCCGAAGCGGCTGAACGTGCGACTGAGCTGCTCGAAACCCCCGCGCCACGCACGCTGCCGAGCGTCGAATTCGGTCGTCCGAAGTTCGAGCCACTAGCGGAAGCGATGCCGACGATTCCACCTGCAGCCGAGCCCGCGCCGGTCCGCAGCAGCTTCATCCCAGTCGCTACGAGCGATCCTGCACCAGCTCCGCTGGCGATCGCCCCCGCACCGACGCGGGAAGCTTCAGCTGCCGCGCCGATGAACTTCACCGCGCCGATTGCCGCTCCTAGTGCAGCTCCCACCGCAACTGTCACCAAGCCTGTCGCGGCCTTGCCTGCGTCGGCTCCGATTGCTTCGGTCGAGCCGAGTGCGCCACAGCAGTTCACTGCGGAAAACCCGCAGCAGATCGCACCCGTGATCAGCAGCGTTCAGGCGCGCCTCAGGGCACGTCAAGCAGCTGAAGCGCGGACGCTCACTCCTTATTCGCAGTCGATCGCTCCGGTGATCTCGCGTCCCGGCTACGCTCAGCCAGGCCAGACTCGTCCGGCAGCACTCGTGCAGCCCGAACCGATCGGTCCTGCTCGTGTCGACATGATTCCTGAAGGCTCGCCGTTTGAAGTGATCGACGAGTCGGGTGTGCTGACCGTTCGCGTGCGTCGCTCGCGCTTGCTCCGCACCAAAGTCGATATCTATCGCACGGCGGTGGTCGACGAATCGATCTGCGATGTGGTGCAGTTCACCCCACGCGAAGTCTCGATCATCGGCAAGTCGCAAGGAGCAACCCATGTGACGTTCTGGTTCGACGATCCGAACTCGCAGCCACTCACGTGGCTCGTGAAGGTCGAGCCCGACGCCGAGGAAGTCAAAAAGGAAGAGCAGACCTACAAGCTGCTGCAAGATGTCATCAACGAGATGTTCCCCGATAGCAAAATCGAACTGGTGGTTGTCGCCAGCAAGCTGATCGTACGTGGTCAAGCGAAGGATAGCGAAGAGGCCGCCCAGATCATCTCGATCATCCGTGCTCAAACGGGTGGACAAGGTCAAAACGGTCTCGGGGGCGGTCAAAATGGCCTCGGTGAAGGGGCAGCTGCCGACGTCCTCTCCGACAGTGCCACCGGCAACAGCAGCCGTTCGCGCTTGCAAGTGATCAACATGCTGCGAGTCCCTGGCGTTCACCAGGTGGCTCTGAAAGTGAAGATCGCCGAGCTCAACCGAACCGCTGCTCGCGGCTTTGGTGTCGATCTGAAAACCGATATCAGCTTCAGCGAATCGGAAAAAGGTTCATCGCTGCTGCTCGAAAGCATCCTCAACATGGCGGGTGGACAAGCTCCGGCTCTCCTCACGCAGATCGATGGCGACGAGATCCAGATTGGCATTCGTTACCTGCAGCAGCACGGTGTGGTGAAGCTGCTGGCCGAGCCGACGCTCGTCACCTTGAGTGGACGTCCCGCCACGTTCATCGCGGGTGGTGAGTTCGCCGTTCCGACGGTGGTCGGAAGTGCCGGCCTCAACGCCGTGACAACCGACTTCCGAGCCTTCGGTGCGATCATCAGCTTCATGCCGACGGTGGTCGACAAGGACCGGATCCGCCTCGAAGTAGCCCCCGAGTTCAGCCAGATCAATCAGGACCTGAACGTCGGTGGCACCCCTGGCTTGCGAGTGCGTGCCGCGACCACCACGGTCGAGATGCGTGAAGGTCAAACGCTCGCTATCGCTGGTCTGCTCGAAGACAACATGAATGGCACCACGATCGGCGATCTGCCGTTCCTGGCCAAGATCTTCGGACGACGCGGCATGCAGCGGAACGAGACGGAACTGCTGATCCTGGTGTCGCCTGAACTGGTCCATCCGATGGAGCCTGAAGAGGTGCCACCACTCCCGGGCTTTGATGTCACGGAGCCCACCAACGGGCAGTTCTTCCTGCACGGTGATTTGGAAGGAAATCCGACCCAAGATTACCGCAGCACGGTGTGGCCACGGCTCCGCAAACGCTACGGCAGCGGCGGCCCATCGATGACGAGCGGCCCGTTCGGTCACGGGCAGTAGAAGAGGGTTCAGAGGCTGGGGACCAGGGGCCAGTGTAGGGCCGGTTCCACCGGCCAGACTTGTAGGTCAGGCTCCTGCCTGACAGAAAACAACCACAAATACCGACTATTCCCGTAGGTCAGGTACCCCGTACCTGACAGCAATCGCCGATAGGCGAGTCGGCCAGGCACCCGCTTGACCACTTAAACTCCATAACTATTACTCAATATTACATCACGAGTTAGGTAGTTACTTACACAGAATTTCTGACAGAGTTTGGTAGCGAAGTGTACAGGCAGTTATCATGACTTCCTGAATAGTCCCGCAACACTTCCTAGCAAATTCTACAGAACTTAGTAACGACTTACTCGCGACTTTTAGAAGCCATTACCACCTCACCCGCGAGGTCGATCCGATGAAACGACGCGCCTTCTTCACGATGCTCCTGGCTGCTACGGCAGCGCTCGGTTGTGCCCATGGCAAGACGAACAAGCGAGGCTATCGTGGTCCTGCTCACGATCGTCCGTTCCCTGCGGGTCAGGTGACCGACTCCTTCTGGGAGACGCAAGAGACCAACGCCGAAGCTGCCGACTTCATCTTCTACGATCACGAGTTCCGTGGTCAGACGGCTGAACTAGCGCCCGGCGCGAAGCGTCACCTCGAAGAAGTGGCGATGCGACTCGAGCATGTGCCGTTCCCGGTGGTGATTGAAGTGAGTCAGCACCACGCCAAGCCGATGCTCGATCAAGCGCGACGTCGCACGATCGTCGAGCAGCTGGCTCGCATGGGTGTGCTGAACGCGGAAGAGCGCGTCGTGGTGGCCAACGCCTTCCCCGAAGGCTACACCGCCATCGAAGCCGAGTCGGCTTACTTCAACACACTCGGCGGCGCCTTCGGCGGCGGCGCCGGACGTCGCTTCGGCGGCACCGGCGGCAGCTACCGCTAACAGCCCCTCGCGATAACGATTCATCAAGCAAGACGGCCGGGCATTCGCATCACCTGCAAATGCTCGGCCGCCATTGTTTCTTGACGATCTAGCGCGATTTTTGTCGCGGGATTTCTGCAGCGAAACGCTTACTCTGCTTTCTTCTCTGCAGCAGCTTCTGCGGCCTTATCTCGCAACTCTTCAATCTGGTGCTGTAGCTCGGTGACTTGCTTTTCGAGCCGCTGCTGCGATTCGCCAACCGACTGACTGAGCCGACGAACCGCTTCCATCACTTGGGCATACGACTCTCGAGGAATGTTGTTCTTTGAAGAGCTCGTGGCAGGTTGAGGTTGTGCTGCAGACGCAGGCAGACGAACAGCTGGCGTAATCGTTGTGGCAGGAGCATACATCGGCATGGCAGGGACGGAGGGAACAACCACACCGTGTGGCAGCGTGATGGTGCCGCGCACTCCCTGCATGTTCCATGGCAGAGCAGTTACCACAGCTGAATCGACGTACTTCTTCACTTCCTCGCGAAGCTCGGCGGGCAAACTGTCGTATGAATCGGAGGTACAAGCCCAGCTCTTCCCCTCTTTTTCAACAACGATTTTGGCTGGACCCTTTTCTAGACGTTCGACGGTGATCACGATTCCATTAGCCAAACGGGCTGTGGAGTTGATTGCGGGTGTGGTGCCCTGGGCGGCGATTCCCGGACGCATCGCAAACAGCATGATGTTCTTGTGCTTCCTTGTAAGCGCCTGCGACATCTTTTGCATGGCAGCGTTGCGATCTTGCATCACTTTGGCCAGCTGCGCGTCGATTTCGCGGAGCTCGGCAGTGAGCTGCTCGACCAGAACTGCATCCTCTTCTTCGGTAGCGGCGTTGCTGGTTGCCTGTGCATCTTGCGGACGTCGTGACGGGGTCACTTCGATCAGCAGCGGAGCACCTTCGCGCACCATTTTGATTTTAATCGGTGTCCCTTTTGCCCCCTTCAATCCTTCGAGCACATCACTCGCTTGCTCGATGACCGTCCCTTCCACTTCCAGAAGGATATCCTCGGCCTGAATGCCAGCTTTTCCAGCAGGACTTTCTGGAACCACATCGAGCGCGATCGCTCCACCCTTGATCTTCAAATGCTTACGAACGATGGTGGGGACTTCGGCGAGATTCACCCCTAGCCAGTACTCAGGCAGCTCAGTTGCGGCCGCTACTGTTTTGCCGTACTGAGCATCCTCACCCTTGGCCTTCGATGCAGCGACGGGCTTGGCAGCGTCGTCGGAATCGTGGATTTCGACCACTTCCACCTGGTGCACGATTTGGCCTTGCGGCTGACCATCGGGTCCGAGCACCTCGACCGGAACCAGCTTGGCTTCGAAGCGTGGCTCATCGGCGAGCAGTGACGACGCGGGAAAAAGAGAGGCTGCGAGGCAAGTAGCGATCCATGCTCTTGCCCGACGATAACGGCTGCCATTCATACACAAACTCCTAGAAAAACAGAAAAAACCGCCCGTTGACTGGAATGAGCTGCCAGCATCTTTTTTGCCAAGCTGCGCGAAAGATGCTGCGCCCAAAAAACTTAGTAGGTGAAGTTTGCCGCAGGTGTGACTTCGAGACCTTCCACAGGGACCACAGCCGACCGACCATCGCTGAGCGTGACCGGCATGAAGGTGACGTGTCGTCGAACGCGTTTCCCTTGCTGCTGCAACTGTTCGATAAGCGCGGGTGAAAACGCAGCTTCGCTCGAGGCGTAGAGCGAGGGCATGGTGCTTTCGTCGTACACCGGAAGTTCGGTGACTGTTTCGTTGTCAATCTTCACTTGCACCGAACCGACTTGATTCACCCCCAGCTCATTACCGCTGTTTTGATTCACATAGTACGTCGGCTGATCACTCGCATAGGGCTCATTGCGAGGAGCCGCTTCGACGCTCTCGTGGTGGGGCTCGATGGTGGCGCTCGGGGGCGCGTGATCGACGGCGATCGTCGGCGAATCATCGCTAGGTACAACAGGCCCGCGCATCGCGTAACCGGCGGAGAACATCATCAGCAGCAGGGCGGCGACTGCTAAAAACTCCCATGCTCTTTGCGATCGCGCACGTGATGGCTCGCGACGCCCATTGGGCTGGCCAACCAGCTGAGCGTGATCGGCACCACGGGTGCCAATTGCAAGCGGAGCTGAACGAGCCATCGCAGCACATTCGCGTGCGAGCGATTGATTCTCAAGCAGCAGCAGTGCGCAGCGGCGCCACTCGGTGGGATGGGCATCGAGCAGTTCGATCATTTCGCGAAGTTGGCTGCTCTGCAGTTCGCCATCGACGAGACGATGGATCCACTGATCCTGCAGGCTGACACGGGATGTCTGGTTCATGGAAAACTCACTTCCAACGCATGCGACTCAAGCAACGTGCGAAGTCGCGCACGTGCTCGATGCAAACGTGTTTCGACAGCAGAGAGGCTGATACCAAGGTGGTCGGCCATCTGTGCGTAGGACCAATGTTCGGTGTACTTCAGGAGCAAGATCTCGGCATCGCGCGAGGCGAGTTGCGACATCGCTTCGCGGACCATTTGGGCCCGTTCTTCCGCCATCAACCAGCGTGACGGATCGTAGTGCGTTGTTGCTTCGTGCTTCACAGCGCGAAGTTCGGTGGCGCGATACAGCAGCTTGCGTTGCCGGCCGCAGCGCCGCCGATACAGAAGCGATTGCAGAACTGCCAGGCGATAGAGCCAGGGGGCCACACGCGCGGGGTCACTGATCGGCGATTGTTGTTTGATCGCAGCGAGCGAAACCTCTTGCAACACTTCGTCGACCGCTTGAGCTTCACCAGCCCGCGCAAGGATTACTGTTCGCAGCCAGCGGTCGTGCTGGGCGAAAAGCAGGGTCCAGTCGAAGGCAAGGGCAGGGGACGAAATTGCAAAAACTCCGCTACGCACACGATCGCTGGCGCACTTCTCGGTCGCGTGCCAGACTCTGCGGCTCACACACTCATCATGTTGCCGCTAGGCTGAGTGCCTTGCACCTGGGGAATAGTTTTTTGGCGAGAATTCGCCGCAAGTGAGTCTTGCCCCTGGAGAAATGCCTCGTTCTGCAGAAAACAAGCCTTTTCTGCGGAAAATTGGCCGCTGCTTTACGGCGCACGCGGCGAGCTTCATAATGCGATACTGGCTGGAACAGCGGCGCAGAATTCTGCTCCGATCCCCGTTCCAACAGCCGTCGTCGAACCAGCAACTTCAGTAGCGGAAACCTCTCCCATGTTGCGATTTTTCAGTCCATTTGGCATCTCTGTCGGCGTCCTCATCCTCGGCACGCTGCTACTGGTTAGTAGCACCTTCGCGCCAGCACTGGCAGCCGACGATTCCTCCTCTCCTGCAACTAAGAAATCCATGAGCATCGCAAAGCATTCGATTGGCAAAACCAAAGATGGCACCCCGATGGAGATGTACTCGCTCGACAATGGGAGCGGTCTGCGCGTCAAGCTGATTAACTACGGCGCAACTGTGGTGAGTGTCGAATCGCCCGATCGCGAGGGGAAGTTCACCAACCTCACCCTTTCCTTTGAATCGCCAACAGGCTATCTCGAGCGTCATCCTTATTTTGGCAGCACCGTCGGTCGCTACTGCAATCGCATTGCCAAAGGAAAGTTCAAACTCGACGGCGCGGAGTACACCCTGGCCGTGAACAATGGCCCGAATCACTTGCACGGTGGTCTTAAGGCCTTCGATGCAGTGGTGTGGAACGCGGAAGAAGTGAAGACCGACAGCAGCGTCGGGATCAAGTTCAGCTACACCAGCAAGGATGGAGAGGAAGGCTATCCCGGCAACCTTCGGGCCCAAGTCACCTACAGTGTGACCAAAGACAACGAACTTCGGATGGAGTACGAAGCTACCACCGACAAAGCGACGGTCGTGAACCTCACGAATCACTGCTACTGGAATCTCGGCGGAGCAGGAAGTGGACAGATTCTCGATCATCACTTACAGATCGAGGCCGACAAATTTCTGCCTGTCGATGCAGGTGGCATTCCCACCGGCGAACTCGCCCCGGTGAAGGGAACCGCGATGGACTTCACCAAGACCGAGAAGATCGGCGCCCGCATCGATGAGCTGAAAAAAGAACCACACACCACCAAGGGCTACGACCACTGCTACGTCCTCCGTAATCAGGACGCCAAGCTCGCGCTCGCCGCCACGGTGAAAGACCCCAAGAGTGGCCGCGTGATGACGATCAGCACCACCGAACCTGGTATCCAGCTCTACTGCGGCAACTTCCTCGATGGGAGCGAAGGTGGCGGCGGATTTAAGCAGCACGAAGCGTTCTGCCTCGAGACGCAGCACTATCCCGATTCGCCGAACCAACCTGCCTTTCCAAGCACTGTGCTCAAGCCCGGCGCGAAGTATCAATCGACCACCGTCCACCAATTCTCGGTCGAGAAGTAACTGCGACTCACGGTGGTCCCTTGACCAGCCGCTATCGTGGAACACAGGAGGCTGCGCGAACCCAAGTTGCTCGCGTGGCCTTCGATCGGTCTCGATTTATTCTCGGTAGCAATGCGCATCCCTGCGGAGTTTTCATCATGAGCGAGTGGCTGGAAGAAGGCGCCAAAGCGCCGGCATTTACTTTGGTCGCCGACGATGGCAAAAAAGTGAAACTGGCTGATTTCAAAGGGAAACCAGTCGTTTTGTACTTCTACCCCAAAGACGACACCCCCGGCTGCACCAAGGAAGCCTGTGCGTTTCGCGACAAGGCAGCCGACCTCAAGAAGCTCGGCGCGGTGGTGCTGGGCGTCAGCCCCGACGATGCCGCCAGCCACGGTAAGTTCCGGGACAAATTCAACTTAAACTTCCCGCTGCTGGCCGATCCCGATCACGCCGTCGCCGAAAAATTCGGAGCCTGGCGTGAAAAGAATATGTACGGCAAAAAGTCGATGGGAATCGCTCGCAGCACCTTCATCATCGGCGGCGATGGTGTGATTAAGAAGGTGTGGAAAGCGGTCAAAGTCGACGGCCACGACGAGCAAGTTCTGGCCGCGCTTCAGGAACTCGCCTAACTGCGGGGCACAAGCTCGCAGCTGGGGAGTGCGAACCTCGCAGGGGTCTTCCACGCCTTATGAACCACGAGATTCGCCCACCGGCCCGCTATGCCGTCATCTTTACATCGCAGCGAACAGCTACAGGTCATGCCGAGTACGCTGCGATGGCCGAGCGGATGGAACATCTCGCGCGGCTGATGCCCGGCTTTGTCGATGTCGAAAGTGTGCGCGGCAACGATGGGCTGGGAATCACCATCTCGTACTGGACCGATCTCGCCGCCATCAAGGCTTGGCGCGACGAGGCTGAACATCGCGAAGCCCAGATGCGGGGCCGCAGCGAGTGGTATCGCTGGTATCACCTGCGAATCTGCGAAATCGCCAGCGAAGTGAAATTTTCGCCGGAGTCCTAACTGGCTCGCTCGGCAAAATGTTTGCCAGCGCGACATCGGTTCCTTTAGACTTGCGCTCCTCGCCGCATACTTCTGCTGAGGAGCCCTTCGATGACTCGCCTGCTGCAATCGCTGTTGGTTTCGATCCTCTTAACGCTGGGGGTTAGCACCTGCCTGCCGCTCGAAGGTGTCGCCCCGCCGACCACCGTCGTCGAAGATGACGAGTCGATTCGCATCGCCACGCCCACCCTCAGCGCGACGATCAAAAAGAAGGGCTACGTCACCGGCATTGCGGCAGGGACTTTCGTCGACAAGAAGACCGGGTTTCACGATCCCGGCTTTGGTCTCGATATTGTCGACTGGATCATGGAACCAGGTAGCGACGAAGCCTATCGCGAAAAGCTGCCGAGCGAGATGGTCTATCAATTTGGAAACGAGTATCACGGCCAGCGCGCCAAGCGCTCGATCGAAGGTCCGCAGATTTGCACGCAGGCCAAGGTGCTCGAGCCCAAAGTAACCACGGGTAAAGACTTCGTAGCAGTCGAGCAGTCGTATGCTTACACGACCGCTGCTCCTGGCAAAAAGACCGGCAGTACGTGGGAGCAAACGATCGTTTTTCCCGAAGGAAAACGCTACTTTTTCTCCTCCGACCGGATACATGCGAAGAACGATAGCGAGGCGATGTTCCTGCGCATCGACATGCCGGGACACGTGAAGCACAAAGAGGGCGACACCTTCTCGCAGATCTATTTGAGCTACATCGGGCTCATTCCGTCGAAGGAGTTCCTCGTGAACTTTGCCCCCGACGAAAAGTTCAACTACCGCCGCGATGCCTTTGCCAAACTCGACAAATCACCCGAGCGGATGATTCGCGGCTATCAGCTGCGCGACCCGAAGACCGGGGCGGCTGGTCCGTGGCTTGTCGGGATGACGCTCGACCCCACGATTGTGAGCGAGGCCTGGTGCCACCAGCGGAGCTATATCTGCTTTATCCAAGAAATGGGTGAGCGCCCCATTAAAGCGGGCGAGACACTTTCGGCCGCTTACATCGTCGGCTACTTCGACTCGATTGAAGAAATGAACGAAGTCTACGACACCCATCGCGGTGCCAAAGACCTTAGGCTCACCGCCGCAGGCTACGAGTGGGTGAAGTAGCATCCGTTTGACGAGCCAGCTTCACCCACCTCACTCCAGGGCTTCTGTAAATGCAACATCCGGCCACCACTGGGCCGGATGGATGAGCCGGAACGATCACGAGTGAAGTTCTGTTACGCCTCTTCGGCAGTTAGCTTTTCGGCGAGGGATTTCATCGCTTTGAGGTCGAGTTTACCGGTGCCGAGCACGGGGAGTTCGTCCACGAGCAGAAAGCCGTCGGCGCCGGGGATGAAGAGGTTCGGCAGGCCGAGTTCCGAAAGTCCCTTGCGGAGTTCGTCGGTCGTTTTGGGAAGCTGTGTGTGGAGCACAATCAGCCGCTCGCCTTTGCGCTCGTCGGAGACCGAAGTGACGGCGATGCGCGGCTTTTCGTCCTCCCCTTCGCCGAGTAGCTGAATGAGCGACTCTTCGATTTTGATATGCGGCACCATTTCGCCGCCGATCTTCGAAAAACGACTCAGCCGGCCGGTGATGAAGATGAACCCTTCGTCGTCGAGGTAGGCGATATCCCCTGTTTGATACCAGCCTTCTTTCACCACCTTATTAGTGAGTTCGGGCTGGTCGAGATACCCCTTCATGACGTTTGGCCCGCCGATCCAGAGCATGCCGGGCTCGCCTGCTTTGCACACTTCGCCGGTTTCGGGGTGGAGCACTTTGGCCGAGACTCCGGGAACGGTGCGTCCCACGGAACCTTCTTTGCAGTCGGTTTGGAAATTGTCGGCGCGACGTGTCGGCGGAATGTTCACACTCACCAGGGGCGAAAGCTCGGTGGTGCCGTAGCCTTCCACAGGACGGACGCCAAACTTTTCTTCGTACGCATCGGCGAGCTCTTTCGGCAGCTTTTCGGCCCCGCAAACCACGACGTCGAGCGTGGCGAATTCGTCTTTCTCGCAGCGGCGCAAGTAGGTGCGCATGAACGTCGGGGTCGACAGTAGAAGTGTGCCCCCATGCTTTTTCGTCAGCTTGCCAATCTGCTTGGCATCGAGCGGACTGTAGTGATAGATCCCCTTGATGTTGAGGGCCGCGACACCCCATAGCGTGACGGTGTAGCCAAACGAATGGAAGAACGGCAGGATTCCGACGAGGACATCGGACGACTTCAGCCGCACCACTTGGTCGATCGCTTCGACGTTGGAACCGATGTTCTGATGTGTCAGCATCACCCCCTTGGGTGTGCCGGTGCTACCAGAGGTGAAGATGATGGTGAGCACATCGTCGGGCTTGATGCTTTGGAGACCGAGGGACGATTCGACCCACCAGGTCGGCAGAACGTAGGCGGCTAGTCCTGCAGCGATCTTGTCGAGGAGGGTCGGTTTCGTGGCGAAGTCTTCGAGGTAGACAAATTCGGCATCGAGCTTGAACTCCCCCAGTTTGTCGATGAACTTGCGACTCGTCAGGATGTGCTTGATCTTGGCCTGCGCAATGCAGGCATTCATCACGTCGCTGGTGACGGTGTAGTTCAGATTGGCGCTGACCCGTTTATCGAGCGCAAGGGCCATGTTGACGACCATGCCGCCGGTGGAGGGTGGCAGCAGAACGCCGACGATTTTTTCGTCGTTTGCCAGCACACCACGGCGCAGCAAGCGGCGCAGCACCAGGGCGCGAGCCAGCAGCTCGCCGCCGGTGAGATCGCCCCCCATGGAGTCGGCGATTTTGGAAGTCTTCTTACGTGCCTTGCATTGACGAATCATCCAGCGGGTGGGCGAGAGCATAGCTGCGGAGCGCTCCTTCGTTGCCTGACTTCCAAGGGCGAGAACGGCCTGTCGAATCGCATGCATATCTTGCGCGGCTGCGATCGGCGGTCCAAAGTGAATACTCATCGGATACGGTATGCGGCGAGGCCATTTCCAAAAGAACTTGCCTGCCTCGAAGCTGAAAATACTCCCCCACAGCCCATCGAAATAGACCGGGATGACCGGCACATCGACCCCATCGAGGATCTTCATCGTGCCGGGGCGAAACGCTTGCACTTGTCCCGAGCGAGTGAGGCCACCTTCGGGGAAAATGCAGACGAGCTCGCCATTTGCCAGCGCCTCGCGCGCGGTTCGAAAGGCCTGCACAATCGTTTTGGGTCGGGCTGGGTGAATCGGAATGACGCCAAACATGTCGGCGAGTCGTTTCACCCACGGATTCTCGATGTTCGGCGCGTAGGCCACCATGCGAATTGGGCGCGAGCTGGTGAGCATCAATAGCAGGCCATCGATCCAGGTGATATGGTTCGGCGCAAGGAGAGCGCCACCGGTGGCAGGCAAATTGTGGCGACCTTTGATCGTGATGCGATAGATGGTGCTCGCCAGCAGCCACATCATGAATCGGACTGTCGCCTGCGGCAGGAGCAGCACGATGTAGAAGAAGACCCCGATGGTGAGCAGACCGCACAGCAGGAACACGCTCTGAGGGGAGAAGAGTTCCGACTTTGTTCCCTCGGCTGTCGACCAAAATGGGATGCGGAGCACGGCGTAGAGGATCGACGACAAACAGATCCCACTAAAGGTTAAAAAATTCGAGGCCGAGAGGATCGAACCGCGCGAGGCGCGCTCGCTGCGATGCTGCAAATAGGCTTCGAGCGGGACACAAAACAGCCCCGCGCTGATGCCGAGCGTCACCAGCAGCACCATCGCCCAGATCACCCCACCGGAGATCGCGACGTTCTCCTGAAACAGGTCGACTGGCACGGTGCAGAACAGGAGCGAGCTGAGCGCGATGCCAGCGGCACCGAGCGGCAGGATGCCGAGTTCGACATGATCGCCCGACCAATAGCCAGCCAGCACATTGCCGACGCAAACACCGGCGATGAGCGCGAGCAGGAGCGGCACCTTGTCACTTTCGGCATTGGCGCCACCTTCGGTGGCAAGCTGGTCGATGTTCAGCTGCGCGAGGGACCCGATGGCGTAGAAAAACAGAATGCCCACCGCGACCCGCAGCATCGGCAAGTTCGAGGCGAGTGTCCGCAAATCGCGATAGGTTTGAACGGGAAAGTCCCAAGGGAACTTGCGCCACGGAGCGCCTGCGGGCAATTTCTTCAGGGGCCAAGCGGTGATGGTTCCGACCACAGCCACTCCGATCAGCACGGCTGCTGTGACCCACAAATGCTCGAGCCCCTTGGGAACGGTGTAGTCGGAGACTTTACAGCCGACGATCATTCCGATGACCGTCGCGATCACCGTCGCAAGACCAAAAAAACCATTTGCCTTCGAGAGCAACTCGGGACGTAGCACTTCGGGCAAGCTACCGGCACGTGCCGGCGCAAACAGGGCGCTCTGGGCACCCATCAGCGAGACGACCGCGAAGATCGAATAGAACGCCCAGGTTTCATTGGCGTGCCCCAGGGCAATTGCGCCGACGCCGAGCGCCATGATCACAATTTCGGCCACTTTGCAGACGAAAATAACCGAGCTCTTGCTGAATCGATCGGCCAAATAGCCCGCTGGTGAAGCAAGCACGAGATAGGGGAGGACAAAGCCAGCGGTCCCTCCGACGAGAACGTAGCTGATCTCCTCTTCCTTGACGTACTGCTTAGCGACGCCGATCACCAGCCAGCGGAAGATGTTATCGTTCACCGCCGTGAGGAACTGCGTGACGAGCAGACTGAGGAACGCAATCGACCCAAGGCCATACTGGCCCACGAGTTCCTGATTGGTCTCAGCCTCGGCCGATGGGACTAGGACAGGGGAGGTGGCGGGTTGGTTGTCGCTCGCGGGCGGCTTAGTCATGATAGAGGTTTACACAAGATGGCCGAGTTTAGAGCGAATGCCTTGGTAGGGTAGCAGGGGGAGTTGGGCCCCCGCAACGCCGCACCGAGTGGTTTGTCCAAACCGACGTGAAGAGATTTCTGGCCCGATTGGGCGTCCCTATTGTCGCAACTCCGTCAAGGCTCGCACGAATTTTATGTCGCTCCGACCGTTCCAAGGAATCCTGCTGCTGGTGACGCTCGCGGCAGTTGGAGCGCTGCTGGTGTGGCTGCCGCCGACAGTGATGGACCACTACGAGCGGGCGCAAAGCCTGTCGCCACCTTGGAACTACCTCTATCTCGGCGCGATGGGCCTGGGGGCAGCATTGCTGCTGGGGACCCTGGGGACGGTGATCTGGAAACTGGTTCGCAACACCACGCAAAAGAAGTCGGCACGGGCGGCAGCGGAAAAGAACCCCAGCCAGCTGAGTGTGAGTGAAAAAGAGTCGCAAGTGGCGGGAAATCTAGCCGCTGTCTCGGAACTGGCGGCCGACGCCTCGGTCGACCCAGCCGTCAAAGAGCAACTCGACAAGCTGGTGCAAAATGTCGAGCAAAAGCAAGCGGCCGAGGTGCTCGAAATCGTCGCCTTCGGCAGCATTTCCAGTGGCAAAAGTTCGCTCCTCAATGCGCTGGCGGGCCGCGATATTTTTTCGACCGATCCGCGCGGTGGAACGACACTCGTGCGGCAAGAGGTCCCCTGGCCAGGAGACGACCGCGTGCTGCTGGTCGATACGCCGGGCCTGGCCGAGGTCGATGGAGACGAGCGGCTGATCGTCACAGCAGCGTCGGCACGCAATGCCGACTTGGTTCTGCTGGTGGTCGATGGTCCGCTGCGGAATCACGAGCACGCGCTGCTGGTGCGGCTCAAGGCGATGGAAAAGCGCGTGATTGTTTGTCTGAACAAGCAGGACTGGTATGCACCCGCCGATCGCGCGAAACTCGCCGGGCAACTAGCCGAGCAACTGCAAGGAATTACGACCGCCGCCGATGTGGTGACCGTGACCTCGCAAAACGTCGTACGAACCCGCACCCGGCTGCTCGCCGGTGGCGGCGAAAAAGAAGAGACCTACGAACAGCCTGCCGATATCGACGAACTCGCGCGACGGCTCGAGAAAGTTGTCGCCCGCGACGGGAAAGAACTGCTGCTGGCCAACTTGCTGCTCCGCTCGCGGGGCCTTGTCGAAGAAGCGCGCGAGCGTGTTCGCCTAGCGCTCGACAAGCGTGCCTGGCAAATCGTCGACCAGCATATGTGGGGCGCTGGTGCCGCTGCTGCTGTCGCGCCGATGGCGCTCGATTTGGTGGTGGGCTCGGCCATTTCGCTGAAAATGGTGGTCGAGATTGCGCGCGTTTATCGACAGCCGATCGATATGTCGGCCGCATCGCGACTTCTCGCAGAACTAGGCAAGAACCTGATTGCGATTCTTGGGGTGAATGCTGCAGCTCCAGCGGTCACATCGGCTGTCGCGAGTATGCTCAAATCGATTCCACTCGCAGGAACACTCGCGGGCGGTGTGCTGCAAGGTGTTGTGCAAGCGCTGGTGACGCGCTGGATCGGAGCAGTGTTCATCGTCTACTTCCGCAACGAGATGCAGTTCCCGGCCGGTGGACTCGCCAACGTAGCGCGGCGCGAATGGGATCGACTCACCACTCCCGCCGAGCTCTGGAGTTTGCTGACGAAAGCCCGCGACTATTTCTCGGGAACAAAACGTCCCCAAGACGATGCCGATAGCTGACTTTCATGCTGGTGAGAATCGCTGGGCGTGATGGCAAAATGCAGTGGCTCCAGTAAAAAGTGCAACCAATTGTGGCTGAAACAGAAGACTCCTATCGCGATGCCATGAACGCTGTTGAGCGAGCGCTCGAGCGTTTCAAAAATTCGTCGGATGTCGAGAAGGAGAAGCTCCGGCAAGAGCTCGCTGGCTTGCGCGCGATGCACGACAAGATGCAATGCGGTCGCGTCGAGATCGTGGTGTTTGGCGAGATCAGTGTCGGCAAAAGCGCGCTCATCAACGCTCTGATCGGTCGCGATGTGGCGGCTGTGGATGTGCGCGGTGGCTGGACCAAAGAAGTGTGGCAAGTGGCCTGGGATGGAGCCGGTTATTGCTTGCCGGGGCTCGGTGTTTCGCAAGTCGTGTTGGTCGATACGCCGGGCATCAACGAAGTGGGCGGAAGTACGCGCGGCGAGCGTGCTCGCGAAGCAGCACAGCGCGCCGACTTGCTGCTGTTTGTCACCGACTCCGACTTCAACGAAGTGGAGCACGATAGCCTCTCGTCGCTCGTGACGTTTCACAAACCGATCATCGTCGTGCTGAGTAAGTCGGATCTCTACAGCCCCGATCAAAAAGCCCGTTTGCTCCATGTTTTAACGCAAGAACGACTCGTGGGGCTCGTCCCCGCCGAGCATGTGGTGACAGCCGCCGCTGATCCGCGCGAGCGGGAATACATCATCGAATCGGCCGATGGAAGTGTCCGGAGCGAGTGGCGCAAACCTCAGCCCGACGTGAGTGAGCTGCGCGCCAAAATTCTCGAGATGCTCGACCGCGAAGGACTGGCGATTGTAGCGCTCAATGCGGCGCTGTTTGCAGCCGATAAAACCGATCGCTTAGCGAGCCTGCGTGTCAGGCTGCGAAACGAACGGGCATCGCAAGTGGTCTGGAGCTATGCCACGCTCAAGGCGATTGCCGTCGGACTCAACCCGATTGCTGTGGCCGATGTGTTTGGCGGAGCAGCGGTCGACGTGGCGATGATTGTCACACTCGCTGCGGTGTATAACCTCGAACTTTCGTGGACTCACGCGCGACAACTGGCTCTCAGCATTGGCAAGGCGGCCGGGTTCATGACAGCCGGGGTGCTGCTCACCACGCTCGCCACTTCGGCTTTCAAGGCGCTCACCATCGGCAAAGGAACGCTGCTGACAGCCCTGCCGCAAGGTGCAGCTGCCGGTTATGGTTCGTATATCGTCGGTGAAGCCGCACGCTACTACTTCGAGCATGGCAGCAGTTGGGGCGGCGAAGGTCCCAAGAAGGTGGTGGAGCAAATTCTGGCGCGAACCGACAAAGACTCGGTGGTGCAAAAACTTCGCGAAGAGATTCGCAAGCGGCTCCTCACGAATCCGCATAGTGGCAACGACGACGTGCTGAAGAGTTAGCTCGTTAGGATTCCGCATGCTTCGGCGGGCGGAGAGCAGCGGTTCAAGTTTCGAGTGCTGGGGAAGTTTATTCAGGATGCGATCGAATGAAAATCTATGCTGTCGAACGTCCTGAAATTGTGCCGCTGGAGATGCCTAGCCGCTTTCGGCTCGAAATCGTCTACTTCATGACCCCTCCGGGCCAGGACCGCGCGCCGGCGACTCTGCCACCCGATGAATACTTCATCGACAAAACCGAAGCTGCCAAGTGGCTCGATGATCTGGTGGTCCCGGTGGTCTCGCCGCTCGATGCGCGGGCCAAGGCCGAGATCGAACTGACCGACTACCACGAAGAATTTCTCGAGTGGCTGGTGACCCGTGAGATCGAGCGGGTTCGGGTCGAGATGTAGCGACGCATCGGCAGTCGCTTATCCACAAACACGTATGCACTCCCTTCGGGACGTGGTCTGCGCCAGAAAATACTTGCAGCAACACGCCGCTAGCGGGGCTTATCTTGCATGCACTTCGCCTCTCCGTTGACGTAAGTCCAATAAACACGTCGTTAGTGGCGATTACTTTCTACCTTTTTTGTTTTTTTCCTGCTTTCTGTGGGTCCCCATGATCCGTTTTGGAATCTCGTTCGTGTTAAGTGGTGCCAGACATCGTCTGCCGGGTCGAGGCGTGCGCTAACTGCTGCAAGGAAGGAGAAATCCCTCCAGCGGTAACATGCTCCACGCAAAGTGCCAAGCGCTTGGGTGCTCGACTTGGAAGAGGCTCAGAAGATGTCTGCTGATATGCAGCGGCGAGGCGAGTTGCTTTTCGCTTTGGATGTTGGCCTTTGTGCCAGCCGAATTCGTAAGCAACTTGTAACGACCTTTGCATCACCCAGTCTGAATACGGATCCTTTTGGTAATGAAGTTGGCGAGCGCTGGTGGTGTACGACTTAAAACTCGTCCTCACCTGGCGGGCTCCACTTCTTTTGCGGAACAGAGTGAAAGCTTTCGATCGGGATCTACGCTCCCCCCAAGACCCTTGGAGTTTTCCTCGTCACTGAGTGAACGCTCTAAGCCCGCCTACGGTCTTGAGGTATTTCCAAGTTTCCAAGACTTCGTCTCGGCAGCGAATACCTGAGTAGTAGATGGCGCGCTTACCCCTGGCGCGACACTGGTTGCTAGCGATCGTAACGAGGAGCAACATTTCATGCCCCCTGCCTCCAGTGCCGACGATATCAAGCTTCAATCCAGCTTCGAAGCGGTGAAGAAGCGTTTGGAAAGTCCCGAGCTCAGCTCGCGCCTCACGCAGCCGCTTGCCTTTTGGGCTCTCCCGAGCGATCGCCGCTTGCCGATTGCTTTTTTGCCGATCCCCCTTTCCCAAATTTTGGCAACGCCGTTTCATCAACTTTCAGCGACCGCAGGCATTGGTCGCAAGAAGATGGAATCGCTGGTGATCTTGCTCGTCCGCGCGACGAAAGATGATCCCAACGCCTATCCGCTGCTGTCGAGCGATCCTTCGATTCCCAGCAGCGCGACGGCGACCCCCGAAGCCGATTCGTCGAGTTCGTTCGACCCCACGCATGTGTCGGAACTTGTCTGGAAGAAGTGGCGCGACACCGTAGCCCGGCACAACGTCGGCAAAGAGAAACTCGGTCGCCTGGCTCCTTCGCTCCGGCAGATTCCGACCGTGATCTGGGAAACACCACTCGAGTTCTATCTCGATAAATCACTCGGCTCGATGCGCCAGCTGAAGACCCACGGCGAAAAGCGGGTGCGCGTGGTGCTCGAAGTGTTTCACACCGTGCATCACATTCTGACGAAGGTGAATGCCGACAGCGGACTTTCGATTCGTGTGGCCCCTCGCTTTGTCTCGAGCATCGAAAACTGGATCATGCAAGCGAAAGTGAGCGACACCCCTATTTCGCACGCCGCGCTAGCTGAAAACCTGGCGATTCCAATCATTAATCAACTCGAAATCGATGCCGGTGCAACCGTTTCCGGTCTCGTGGAAGGTCGACTTGGTGTACGCGCGACACTGCAAAATGTGCGCGAGCAGTCGCGGAAAATGGGTGTCACCCGAGCACGAGTTTATCAGTTGCTCGAGGAATGCAGCCGCGTGATGGCGGTCCGCTGGCCGGAAGGTCGACGCCAACTCGACGAACTCGCGCAGCGAATGGACGAGCTCTATTCACCAGCTGATGCCGCCAATCTGATTGGCAACCTCCGCGAACTTCTCTTCCCGTTCAAATATGCCGCTGTGGCCGATCATCTCATCGCTTCACCAGCGAGCATGCCTGCTTCCGAAAAGCGATAACCACCGCCCGCAGCAGCGACGACCGACAATTCAAAAGCATGGCCTCACGACCGCACCAGAGCGTATCGCGAGGCCATGTTTTGTTTCTTGGTGTTTGAGTGGTGGCGATACAGTATCCATTTTGCGGCGCGATATCCTGTGATCATCGGAGCAAAAACCAACAGAGTAAGCGGCCAACAGAGCGAGTAGTAAACGCTTCGTAGAGGTAGAGGATCGCAACGAGCCTTCAGTTCAATGGACCAATAGCCCCAGCCTTGGTCCATTGAAACAAGCGGATATTTGGACTCTGCAAATTTGATGATTCCTCCCGTGTAGGGTCCACAATCAGCGCGATTGAATAGGATGATCTGAAAACTGCGGACCGAGAGATGACAGCGATCACTTATCGAGACATACTGCTCACGAGCGTTGATCTCCATCGACAACCAACCGAGCGCCAAGCTGCTCACCCAAACTAAGTTAGCAGCAATCAGTAGCCACTGCTTCATGACGTCGCTCTCATACGGAAAGGTGTCGAGGCGATCACACTCCGGTTTGTGCAAGTCGGAGGAGTCGCTGATAGCAGGCGATCGCGGGAGCAATGGCGGTGAGCAGCAGCGGGTAGAAGAGACTGACATAGATGGTCCAGATGCTGAACTGAGGCCACTCCAAATGGACCGCCCCAAGCCCACAGGCGTGACCACCTTGCACCTGAGGATAGCTCTCACCCCCAAGCCCCACGATGCTGCCGGTGTAGGGGCCAAAATAGTCGCTGTTGAAAATCACCAGCTGACCTTCGTGGAGCGCTACGTGGCAAAAACCAGCCAGCGAAACGCGATACCGGCGCAGATCTTCGCTGCGACTGAGTACCAGCAACGAGCAGAGAGCGATCCCCAAAATCACGGAGATCGACGGCGCAAAACGAAGCACGCGCTGCATGACATTGGCCCGCTAGATGAGAGAAGAGGTTGGCCAGACGGCGTGAGCCTAGCAGGACCTCGCGGGCGATGCAAAATCTTTTTCTTCTCGTTTTTTTCGAGCTGCGCGCTGGCTCTCGAGGGTAGGTGACGCTGACTCACCTACCCTGGCACTAAGCTGCCCGGCGGGCCGGAGCGGCAGTTTGGTCGGCTGCGGATTTCTCGCGGCGAGCCTCGGCCAGCGACAACGAAGCGGGAGCTTCGCCGGCGGCCAGCGTTTCGCGAGCATCGGCCAGTTTTTGACCATGCCGAGCCGCCGTTCCCACTGCCGCGAGCCCCAGCAAACGCCCCACCAGCTCGCTTGCCACCGCTCCGCCATTGCCGGTGGAGGCCGCCACCGATTCGGCCATCGCCGCAATCGGATGCAGCAGCAGCGAAACCGGCCCACGCAGCTGAGCATGACGCCAGAACAGGAGCTCGCGAGCCTTACCAAGTCCTATGCTCGACTTGGGCTTCGCCACAGGCTGCTGCTCGATCAAGCGGCTTTTGGGCTCGAGAATCGAAAGGAGCCCGAGTGCCTGGATCGAGAGAGCCAAGTCGATATCGGCGAGGTCGTCGGTCAGGTGCGTCGCAATGCCACCCAGCGACTCGAGCACGCTTCGTCGATAGAAACCTGCTGCGAACGTTGGTCCGAGCACATTCCAGCGGCGCGGCTGTGCGAGGCTCGCTGCAGCACCAGCACCCACCACCTTACGCGAGGCAATCCAGCCTCGCGTAACGCCGGCCGAAACCAGCTTGGTCGGATCGTTCGCCTGCACCACGATCGGGGCCACGCAAGCGACCTCGGGATCGTCGAAATGCGACAGCGGTTCGTCAGTCCAGTTTTCGGTAGCGGCCATGCCGGGGAGCAGCAGGTGTACAACTTCTCCCGTGGCGGCAGCCAGGCCACTATTGGCCAGCTGGCAAAGGCTGACACGTCCGGAGACGCGGAGCAGCTGAACTTCGTCGCGCAGGTTATACGGGTCGCTGTACTGCTGCGTGTGGATAACCAACACTTCGCAATCGCGAGGCCGATTTTGGAGCACCGACACCAAGGTGTCTTCCAGCTCCGCAGCGGGATCAAAGCACGGTATGAGGATCGAAAGCCGAGGCACGCTTGCTTCCTTGTCGATTCCCAAGTGTGGCAATCGAATGAGCGGGGAAAGGTTTCCCGAGTTGGTTGTCGGAGGGCGACAACTGCCATTTGCCAGCGTATTCTTCGGTCCGCTCGGAACCCTAAATTGACCCCATTTCGCATGAGTCAATCGCTTGCCAATAGGCTCAAACTACGCGAGCCACAGCCCTTACGCAGCCCGCAAAGTCGCGCGAGAAAAGGGGCCAGAGACCAGGGGTCAGAGGCGAGGGATCAGAGCAGCGGCAGCAGGCTTGCTAGCACCATGCAGCACTAGCAGTTTTGAATACAGAGCTGCCAGGAGCATCCACACCCTTGTGACTACTGACGCGCCGAAATCATGGTGTAATCTCTGGAGAGTCGTCGTCCCAGGTTGCCCGAGCGCCATTGGAATCGCGCAGCCAAAGTACCGGGTCGCTCTTCAGCCCCGCTAGCAGCGTCCAGTCATCACCGACAGGAAAGACCTCCCCAGTAGGCTGTCCTAGGTAGTCGCGAATCACCAGTTCCTACGCGAGCTCTGCGTGATCGCCCGCCTTGAGTCCGCAGCGATATTCGTAGAACAGATTCTCCTCGCTCGGCGTATGCAACTTCCATTCGTTCATGGCGATTACCTCTGGCTATCTATTGAGCCTGGCAGCTCGATCTGCACTTTCGTCTCGCGACTGTTTACTTGGCGTCGGACGATTGCCCTCTTGCGACCAAGACTTGCGTGCTGAGCTACAAGCGAATATTTCCCTGGCCCATAGGTTCCAGGCAACGTGAACTCTCCTTGCTCATTAGTGCGAGCGAAGATATTCGACGGAACAACCGTAACATAGCCCTCCACAACTGGATGGATGCTGCAACTAATGATCGCTAGCTCAACAGGGCCGGCGGGCCGACGTTCCCAAACACCCGGCTTAATAAGTTCGCCAAACGGCATTTCAGCTTCCGATTCCAAGCGGAAGTTATATGCCTCCTGCTGATCGGTTGGCTCGATCCGCAGCATCTGTCCTGCCACCACGACGCTATGAAATGGCGTGAGCATCACTCCACGCACACTGACCACGACAGGATCGAGCGGAACCACCACTTCGGTAGTCAGAGGCTTGGCGAGATACACCACCACATCGGGGACCGGTGCCAGCTCAACTTTGCCCGATGGCAGAATCTTCCTGGCTACCACGCTACCCTTGATCGGCCCGTGCGCCTCGTCACCATCCGCAGCCAGCGCCAGCGACGACAGCAGCCAAACCGCGACTGCGATAAAACCAATACGCAATCGCCTCCTCTCCATGCTGCTTCTCCCCTCGCCTCCCGCCTTTCATCTCTCGCCTCTAGTTCCTAGATCCTAGTTCTTCGTTTCCTTCCCCCAGAGCTGCGAGAGTTCGACGAGCACTTCACACGCGGCGACCATTTCCTCGAGGCAGGTCCATTCCAGCGGCGAGTGCGGATTGTGTTCGCCGGTCGAGAGATTTGGTGTGGGGAGGCCACGTTCGGTCAGCTGCGAGCCGTCGGTACCGCCCCGGATGATCGTTTGCTTGAACGGGCGACCGAGCCGCCGGAATGCTTCTTCGGCCAGCTTCACCGCGCGCGGCTCTTGGGCGAGTCCTTCCGCCAAATTGCGATACTGCTTACGGACATGGACGTCGACCGCCAGACGCGGAATCTCTTTTTCCACTTGCTTGGCGATCGATTGCAGCATCGCGGCTTGATCGGCGAGCTGACGGGCGTCGAAGTCGCGCAGCAGCACTTTGATCTTCACTTCGGCCACGCCACCCTCGATGGTGTAGGGATGCATGAACCCGTCGCGCCCTTCGGTCACTTCCGGCGCGAGCTTATCGCTCGGCATCAGTTCGACAAAGCGCGCGGCACCTCGCACGGCGTTCACCATCCTTCCTTTTCCGATCGAAGGATGGATGTTGATCCCCTTCACGGTGATGGTCGCCAGGTCGGCCGAGAACGTTTCGACATCGATTTCGCCACTCCCACTTCCGTCGAGCGTGTAGCAAACGTCGGCCGCAAGACGTTCGAGGTTCACATGTTTCACCCCTTGTCCGATCTCTTCGTCGCAGGTGAAGAGGAGCCGGATATCACCGTGCGGAACTTCGGGATGCTCGACCAGGTAGTTTGCCAGTTCCATGATCACCGCCACACCCGATTTGTCGTCGCTCCCCAGGAGGGTCGTCCCATCGGTGGTGATGATCGTCTTGCCGACGAGCGCGGTGAGTTCGGGGTTATCGCTCACCCGCAGCACTTTTTCAGGATTGGCCGGAAGGGGCAGATCGACGCCGGTGTAATGGTGAATCACCTGCGGATTGACGTTTTTTCCGGTCGTTTCAGGCGAGGTATCAACGTGGGCATTGAGCGCCAGGACAGGGGACTGGTGCTTCACGTTCGACGGGACGGTGGCGTAGACGATCTCGAACTCGTCGACCAGCACGTCGGTGAGTCCCATCTGGCGAAGCTCCTCGGCAAGCAGCTTCGAAAGGACCGCTTGTCCCGGGGAACTCGGAAAGGTGGTGCTGCTGTCGTCGGCGGTCGTATCGATTTTCACATAGCGCAAAAAACGCTCTAAGAGTCGCTGGCTGTTGATCGTCATCGTCGGTTTCCTTTTCCCTAGCCTCTAGTCCCTAGTTCCCAGCCTCTTACTTGCCTGCCTGCGCTAACCACTGGCCCATGGCCCCTGGCCCCTGTTACCCTGTCATCTTCGCCCGCTCCGAGCGCAACGAAAAGGGGATGACTCGCTTGGCTAAATCGTCGGTCCGATATTTGGTGTTTGACGTCGAAAGTGTTGCCGATGGCGAGCTCGTGGCGCGGATTCGTCACCCGGGGGAAACCATCGACCCAGCGACAGCCGTGCAGCAGTATCGCGAAGAACTGATGGCCAAGCACGATAGCGACTTCATTCCCTACACCTACCAGCTTCCCGTTTCAGTGGTGGTGGCGAAAGTGAGCGACGATTTTCGCCTGCTCGACCTCGTAGCGCTCGACGAACCCCAGTTCCGCCCTCATGTGATCACCGAGCATTTTTGGCGCGGCTGGGAAGCGTATAAACGCCCCACGCTCGTAAGTTTCAACGGACGATCGTTCGATCTTCCGCTGCTGGAGCTCGCCTCGTTTCGCTACGGCCTCAGCTTGCCGGGCTGGTTTTATGCGAGCGGCAAAACCTACGAACAGCCTCGCAATCGCTACAACACCGAGGCTCATCTCGACTTGCACGACACCCTCACGAATTTCGGCGCTTCCCGATTTCATGGCGGGCTGAACCTGGCGGCTCAATTGCTCGGCAAACCTGGAAAAATGGATGTCCAGGGGAACATGGTGCAGGATTTCTACAACGCCGGCAAATTTTCGGAGATCAACGACTACTGTCGCTGCGATGTGCTCGACACCTACTTCATTTTTCTCCGCTGTCAGGTCCTGTTGGGGCGTCTGACATTGCCGCAAGAGCAGAAGATCGTCGCCGAAGCGCACGACTGGATTGCCAATCATGCCAAAACCATTCCGGTCTTGAGCGACTATCTCAGCCGCTGGGGAAATTGGCACAATCCGTGGCACGAAACGCCCCCGGCTCCATAGTCCCGCGCAGCGGCGGATCGAAGTGCTGCTAAACGGCGGTGCTGGCGAAATGCATCAAGCGATAGCCACGCGCGCGAAGCAAGTAGCAGCCCATCGCCAGAACATTCACCGCCAAGATATCGAAACAAGCCAGCCCCGTGAAATCGCTTAAGTCATTCTGCAGGTACATGCAAAAAGCATGCACACCGAGTAGCAGCAACCACAGCCCCACCGTGATGCCGCCACACAAAACTGCCGAAAAGCGTGGCACGAGAAGCACAAGCGCTGGAATACCTTGCCCCAGCACGACGAGCCCTACCACCCAGTAAATCTCAAACAGATCTTCAGCATCTTCGACCCATTTCGCGGCAGCAAACCCGACGGCACAAACCAAGGTGAGCTCGATCAGTCGACCAATCGAGAACTGCGTCGAGGTGGTTTTACTGCGGCGCTCGACTACGTTTAGGAGTGTGTAGCCCATCAGTTTGAAGAGTGTGAGCAGAACCCCAATCGTCATCGGCACCATGCAGATACCAAAGTAAAAGCGGATCAGTTCCCCGATGGGTGGTGCCCCGTTATTTCCCGAGGCGATCACCATGGCGCCGAGCAGCATTGCCTGCACCGCCACGACGAGCAAAGTCCGCAGCCAGAGATAGGTGGGGCCATAGGCTAAGAACATCCCGCACAAAAACATCCCCGCAGCTCCTACGCCAGGGATTAACAGGATCAGTTCGAGATCGAGATCCAAACCCATCAGCTGCACGATCGTCAAAGCGACCACCAGCACGAAGATGACGCCCCACCAGAGGCCAATCACCAGCATCAACTGGCTCCACCGGGGTCGCGGATCGGCGATGATCGCTTCAGCCTCGGCGATGGTGGGGAGCAGAGTCTCTGCCGAGGTATAGCCAAACGGATTAGCTGCGGCAGATGCGCTCGCTTCTGGCTGGGGATCGTCGCCGGGCATCGCGGTCATGAAAGGGTCTCGTCAGCTGCTGGGCTGCGGAGTGGTGTGATTGTCGAAAGAACGACGCGACGAAAGTGAAGCGTCTCCTAGGTGGCAGTACGGTGCAACCGATAACCGAATTGACGAAGGATCAACATCACGCCCGACTGCTGCAGCACACTCACCAGGTTGATGATGATGAACTCATTGATCGTGGGCTGAGCGACTGCGTAATAGAGCACGATGATGCTCACGGCGAAGGCCAGCATCAGGCATGGAATCGCCAGCAGCTGAGCGGGTCGCTCGAGCAGCAGCATCATCGAGGACAAGATCTGCAGGAGACAGCTGAGGACCATCGCGAGCACCACTCCGATGGCGTCGATCGGAAATTCCAGCCAGCGAGCTAGCCCCAGCGTTAGCCCCGCGCAGGTGGTGAGCGAGAGAATCGAGGCGATGGAGAACTGTGTTGGTTTACCCAGGGGGAGCGGCAGATCGTGAGGGGTTACCACGTGCCAGCCTCGTAAGCGAAACAAGAGGAGCACCAGCGCGAGCCCGATAGCGATGGCGAGCGTCGCGCCGATCCAGTCGACATAGCGGGAGTACTCATTGGGAACGCCACTATCCCCTAAATGTCCCACAACTCCCGCCAGTACGATGAGGCTGCAAAAGACTAAAAATCGAACGAGCAGCGGCTTTCGACCAATCGTGAGGTAGGCCGCCCCCAAACCGATATTCCCTAGCGCTAGACCGATGTACCAAAACAGGGCGTCGGATCGCAGGATCGGTAGGTTCCAAATCATGCTGGCCGAAGCGTAGGCGCGTACCACCAGCACCATGTGCACCAGAACGTAGGCCAGCACCAGGATGGCGGTAGCCACTTGCAGCGCCCGTTTCGAACTTGTGCTCGTTGGCTGCGAAGTGGTCGGTTCGCTGGTCGCGGAATCGGCACTAGCACCAGTGCTGCTGGGCAGCTGAGGATCGCCAGGCTCACCAGAGGTCATAGGGAGGCCTCGCCAAGTGAAAGGCGCGCGGAACCGCTCACGCGGGATAGCGGGAGGTTCTCTATCGGCTCTCTGGGGTTGCTCATACTTGGGTCCGGTGAATCGGGGGCATGGCCAAGGGGAGATCGCCACGCCGGTTGCAGCGCGGCATCAGCAGCGCGCTGGTGGGCGAGTATCCCGCCACGTGAGCGATTTTGCCAGTCAGATTCTTCCCCCGAACTGACGTTCCCGCTGCGGCGTTAAAACGACCGGTCGATTTACGGGGTATAGATCATGGCCGATTTGCCGACGGTCGCCACGCGCCAATCGTCGTGTTCCTATAGTGTCATAGCTACCGATCGGCCAAAATATCTCCTGTTAACTCTGCCCCACGCTCGTTGGCGAGGAAGTTCGACCCGATATGCATTCTGCTGCCAAAAATACGAGCTCGTGGATGATGTCTTCCCGCACATGGCTCCCCGCGATCGTGCTGCTGAGCCTGGCGAGTCACCCCGCGCTAGCTGCTGAAACAAAGCAGCCGACTTGGGGCGGAACAGGCTATCCTGAAGAGTGGAAACAACTTACGCCGGCCGAGCGGGGCTATAAGCTCCTCACCCAGAAGGCTTATCTGCCCCCCGATTTCGACCAAGAGACCTTCGACAACACCTGGAAAAACTGGCCCGAGCCTTTGCGGAGTGAAGCAGAGAAAGCGACTCCCGACGAGCGTCGGCGAATGGCTTTTTCGCGCTACGGTCTGACCCCTCGTCCCGACGATCCAACGAAGCCGCTGCAGTATGTGGTGGATAGCGCCGGGAACTGGACGATGAACTGCTTTGCCTGCCATGGCGGGAAACTTTCCGGGACCACGATTCCCGGACTTCCCAACCGTCGGTTTGCTTTGCAAACCCTGACAGAGGATACGTTTGCGGCAAAACTAGAGCTCGGCAAAGCCCCGTCGCGGATGGATCTTGGAAGTGTGTTTGTCCCCCTCGGAGCGACCAACGGCAGCACCAATGCGGTGATGTTTGGTGTCGTGCTGATGCACTTCCGCGATGCTGATTTGAACATCCACGAAGATCGTGGCATTCCGAAGATGGTGCATCACGATATGGATGCACCGGCGTGGTGGAATTTTAAGTTCAAAGACTATCTCTACATCGATGGTTTCGCCGGCAAGGGGCATCGCGGGCTGATGCAGTTCATGCTCGTGAAGCAAAACGGCCCCGAGAGGTTCCGCAACTGGGAAGAGGAGTTCCGCGATGTGTTTGCGTTCATCGCGTCGATCGAAGCGCCGAAATTTCCTGGCAAGATTGATCAGCCTCTGGCAGACCGTGGAGCTGTGGTGTTTCAAAAGAACTGTGCGGAATGTCACGGCACCTATGGTGACAAGCCGAGCTATCCCGAACGAAACATTCCGATTGACGACATTGGTACTGATCGGGTGCGCTACGATGCCCTGACGCCAGCCCATCGCAAGGCGTATGGGGAAAGTTGGTTCACCGACTACGCCAAGCTGCCAAACATCGATGCTCCCGAGGGGTATGTAGCCCCGCCGCTGCATGGCATTTGGGCCTCAGCCCCTTATTTACACAATGGAAGTGTGCCGACCCTGTGGCATCTGCTGCGACCAGCCGAGCGACCTGTCGTTTGGAAGGGTGCGGAAGATGACTATGATCACGAGCGGGTCGGTCTCAAAGTGGAGGTGCTTCCACAGCTTCCCGACTATGCACGACGCGGCGCAGCACGGCGCGAGTATTTCAGCACGAAATCGTTTGGTAAAAGTGCGGCTGGACACGACTATCCCGCCAAACTGACGGAAGCCCAGCGCGAAGCAGTGCTGGAATATCTGAAGACGCTGTAGCTCGCAGTAGTCTGCAGGCAGAAGCGAAATCTCACCGTCTGCCCGTCATCACCGTCTGCCCATCATCACAGTCCGCCGGTCATGAAGAAGCGGAGCGAGATCACACTCAGGGCTAACTGCACCACCAGCATCGTGTAGCCAAAGTATTGCATCGAGCGGATGCGTGGGCTGTACTGATAGCCCACCTCGTAGTGCTCGACTAAGTGGGCCGCCTTGTTGGCATAGAACACACAAACAATGGCGGTGATCAAGGTCGGGCAGAGGATCGAAAAGATGGCTCCAAACAGCGACCATTTCAGATTCCGCTCAATCAGCGCTTCGATCTCTTCTTCCGTACAGCCATCGTCAACAAGGTTGTAGTTCATCGCTGTCGCTTATCACCGCGGTCTGGTTCCAGCATCGGGCTCCCCGATCGTTAGCCATAACTAGCGCGTCAGCATGGCAAACAGAATTTGAGCGACCCAAATCACGACGCCGATCCACCCTAAGATTCGGCTGACCCGGAGCTGAAATCGATACTCCTCGCCATAGCCATTCACATCGATCAGACCATCACCCCGATTGGCTTCGATAATGGCATAAATCGAGACGAGACCACAGCACATGCCGCTAAAGATCAGCCCCACAATTCCGCAAACCAGCGCAATCGTGGTTTTGTTAGAAATCTGACTTTCGATCGCGGGGTCGCGGTTCTCGGGTAACGACATTGAGTAAGAAACTCGGGGCCTACGACCACTCGCCAAAAAAGGGGCGAGCGGTCTGAGTCTGTCGCGACACGGAAGAGACATCGAGTCACAGGGGACTCGATGTCATGATTTCACAACACGCTTGTGAACTAGTCCGCTGAACTTAAGCCGAGGGATTATAGCGTGCCGATCCAAAGCCCAGGATTGGAATGAAGATGAAAGGAAGAAGGGCCATGCCGATGCCAAAACCATCTCCTTGGCCATATTTCTTTGCCACCTTAATCATGATGACAAACACAGCGACGTACTGCACGCAAGGGACGAGCAAGAGGACGAACCACATGATGTCCATCTTGGCAATTTCGACGACAAGCACGTAGGTGTTATAAATCGGAACAATGGCGGCCCAACCTGGCTGGCCAGCCTTTTCAAACACTTTCCACATACCCGCTAACACTACCCCCAAGATCGCCAGTGGGACGATGAGCATGCAAAACAAACTCAAGAGAACAACGATAGCTCCGCCGCCACCATCATCTTGCGCAAACAGGGGTAGAAGCAAATTCATAGGGGTAATCTCCGCGTCGATCCAAGTTGGGTTTTTATCGCAAACAGTAGGCATCGCAACACCGCGATACCAACCGCTACGGCGCAGGCAAGTGCCGAATGTTACGAACACATCCGGCTAATTCATAGGAAGCTGTTAGCTTTCGGCTGAGGTCAGCAGCCAATCAACTAACCACTAGCATCCGCTGGTGAAGCAGTGGCGAGACCAGCAATGTCGTGAGAACGCCTGCGTACAGACGGATTGTCAGACAGAGCTGGAAACCTCTGTGGTGGAATCCAGCTCGAGAACGACAAGTTAGCTGCTGCTCGCGGAGAGTCAGAAGGGGATTTAGCCCTGCATCGCCATCATGATGACGTTCGCGACGATGCCGAGTACAAACAGACCAATCGCGACAAAGCCGAGCACTTTGCCAATCATCAGCTTCGAGGCATGCTCTTGGCCAACGCCGTACTGGGCAATCAGTTTTTCACCTTGTCCGGCGACAATGATCGCGTAGATACCTACGAACATGCAGCAGAACAGACCCACGATGCCGCAGATCAGTGCGGTGGTGGCTTTGCTGGCGATCTCTTTTTCGATGGCTGGGTTACTGCCGGGCATGGTCGACATGGCTGTTCTCTCGTTGTTCCGCAAAATGTGCTTGGGTTGGGTCCTCAGCTGGTGAGGTGAGCGACTGCTCTTGCCACCAAGTGGACTGGCAAGCATTGTGCGACAACAACGGACTTCCGCAAATATGATTTTCAGAAAAATCGCGAGAGTTTATCGTTGCCTCCCACTCTCGATAGGGGATGGGGTGTTCACGCACTTCGACGAAAACTAGCCACTTGCGAGCCACTAAGGGAAACCTCGCAAATCACCGCACTCATAGGCGGTCAACCGCAAGGTTCGAATCAGGTGCCACCCATGCATCCGCTGCCAAACCAAAGCGCAATCGGCTCCATTTCGCTAGCATGCCAGCGCTGCTTGGTCCGGCGGCCAAATGTGGTTCGACGAGAAGCCTTGGTCAGTGCTGGACTCGATTGAGCATCAGCCCAGACAACTTGAGCAGCCCGATCGGCCGCTCTGCTGCTTGAAACGAACCGCATTCTGGCCCGCCGAACTCGGCTGCCGCACACTTTCGCCAGCTGGCCCGAATTGACACCTGAGCCCCTGCCGCTAACATCTCTTTAAGTAGTCGTCGCTTCTGCGGTTAAGTGCGATGGAGGCAGGCCGAGCGTCAGCCGACCGGCACCGAGCGCCACACAGCGGCACCGACTGCCACTCCCAAGATTTCTGATCTCTTCGCAAGCGATCCGACTCGACTTACGTTTCGTAAAGCTCGACAGTCGTTCGTTTTGCATCAAGTAAGGTGAGTTTCATGTCGACGCAGCTGGAAGCGGCCCGTGCAGATCAAATCACTCCCGAGATGGAATTTGTCGCCAAGCGCGAGAACCTCCCGGTCGAGACCATTCGCGAAGAAGTAGCCATCGGTCGCATGGTGATTCCTGCGAATAAGGTGCACTTGCAAGGTGCTCTCGAGCCGATGGCCATCGGCATTGCAGCGTCGTGCAAGATCAACGCCAACATCGGCAACTCGGCTGTCACCAGCAACGTCGACGAAGAGCTCGAGAAGCTTCACACCGCCGTGCACTTCGGTGCCGACACGGTGATGGATCTCTCGACCGGCAAAGACATTAACAACATCCGCAGCGCGATCATCGCCAAAAGCCCCGTGCCGATTGGCACGGTGCCGATCTACCAGATGCTCGAGGAACTCGGTGGCAACATCGAGGACATGCGTCCGCAGCATTTCCTTGACATGGTCGAGCACCAAGCCAAGCAGGGTGTCGACTACATGACGGTCCACTGCGGCGTGCTGATGGAGCATCTGCACCTGACGGTCGGTCGTGTCACAGGCATCGTCAGCCGCGGCGGCTCGCTGATCGCCAAATGGATGATGGCTCACCGCAAGCAAAACCCGCTGTACGAGTCGTTCGACGATCTGTGCGACATCATGCGTCAGTACGACGTCACCTGGAGCCTCGGTGATGGCCTGCGACCTGGTTCGCTCGCCGATGCCAGCGATGCGGCCCAATTTGCCGAACTCGATGTTCTCGGCGAACTCACCCAGCGAGGCTGGGACCGTGGCACGCAAGTGATGGTTGAAGGTCCCGGACATATTCCGATGGACCAGATCGACATGAACATCAAGCGGCAGATCGAAGTCTGCAAAGGCGCCCCGTTCTACGTCCTGGGCCCACTGGTGACCGACATCGCGCCAGGCTACGACCACATCACCAGTGCCATTGGCGCTGCGATGGCCGGCATGAGCGGCGCAGCGATGCTCTGCTACGTCACGCCGAAAGAACACCTCGGTCTTCCCAACAAAGAGGATGTGAAGCAGGGGGTGATTGCCTACAAGATTTCGGCCCATGCCGCTGACGTTGCTCGCAAGCGTCCTGGCTCGCGCGATCGCGACGACGCACTCAGCCGCGCTCGCTTTGCATTCGATTGGAACGAGCAGTTCCGTCTTTCGCTCGATCCCGAAACGGCTCGCGCCTATCACGACGAAACGCTGCCGCAAGACACGTTCAAGAGCGCCCACTTCTGCAGCATGTGCGGTCCGAAGTACTGCTCGATGCGAATCACCGAAGACATTCGCAAAATGGCAGTCGCTGGCGAGCTCTCGACCGAAAAGCCGACCCTGGTGAGTATCAGCGGCGGACAGAGCTAGTCAGCTAGTCAAACGGCCACACCTCAAGCCCACGGCAAATCGTCGGGCCGGCAGCACCGGCCTGACGGTTCTTCGTGGCTGCTACCCGATCGGCTGTCGCAGCCTCTAAGCGTCTACCAAGTACGACTCCGAAGGGTACTCGAGCGTGAGCGAACCAAATCCTTCCGAGTCATCCGCTGCTATGACTCCGCTCGCTCCCGCCACGGGTTCGCCCACGGCAGTTGCGCGGCCGAAACTCTTCCGCGATGCGTCGTTCTGGGGCATCACTCTCACGCAGTTTCTCGGCGCGTTTAACGATAACGTTTTCAAGCAAGCGCTCATGCTGCTGTTTGTCGCCGTACCGATCGGGAACGGGCAAACGCAGGACCTTCAGTCGCTCGGCACGTTCGTCTTTTCGATCCCCTTCATTTTGTTCTCGGGCTACGCTGGCTATCTCTCCGACTGCTACTGCAAGCGGCGCGTGATTGTCCTCGCGAAAGTTGCCGAGATCGTCATCATGGTGTTGGGGCTCGTCACATTTTTGATCTACGCCCGCACCGGGATGTCGATCACGATGGCGGCGATCTTTTCGATCGTACTTTTTCTGATGGGGGCCCAAAGCGCGTTCTTTGGTCCAGGTAAGTACGGCATTTTGCCCGAGCTCTTTCGCGAAAACGATTTGCCACGCACCAACGGCCTGGTGCTGATGACCACCTTTCTCGCCATCATTCTGGGAGGTGTACTCGCCGGCCTGCTGATGGAAAGTTTTCCGGGCAAGCTGTGGATCATTGGCGTTGTCTGCGTTGCGATTGCAGTCATTGGCACCATCACCGCCGCGATCATTCGCCGGACACCGATCTCGCAGCCCGGACTAGCTTTCACCTTCTCCGCGCTTGGCGTTCCGAAAGAGATGCGCATCGAGCTTGCCAAAGATCGTCCACTCGCAGCAGCTGTCTGGGTCTCGACCATCTTCTGGCTCACTGCCGCGATGGTGCAAATGGGGGTGACTTCGCTGGGCAAAGTTCAATTGCAAGTTGGCGACGCTAAGTCGGCCCTGATGGTCAGCTTGATCTCGATCGGCATCGCCATCGGCAGTGTGCTCGCGGGTCAGATTTCGCGAGGCAAGTTCCACACCGGCGTCCTCAAAGCAGGCTCGATCGGACTCGCCACCACACTCGCGCTGCTGGCCCTTCCGGGCGGCGATCATGGCCATTTGCTCGGCTACTACGGCAGTCTCGTGGTCCTCTTGGTGATGGGGATTTTCACCGGCATGTTCGCTGTGCCGCTGCAAGTGTTCATGCAGATGCGACCACCTGCAGAACTGAAAGGGCGCATGATCGCCACGCAAAACTTGCTCAACTGGATCGGCATTGTCGGCTCGGCCATCTTCTACGCCATTGCCATGCAAATCATCAACGCTTTGAAGCTGCCGCAAGCGACCATCTTTGCCGTCACTGCCGTCCTGATGGCAGGCGTCGCGCTGCTCTATCACCCAGCGACCGTCGAGCTTGGTAGTGGATCTGCTGCAAGCAAGTAGAGTTGCTGCTGCGAAGCGCTTCACGCATCCATTCACCAACGGTCGAACTCTTTCGAAACTTCGTGCTCTCGGTGTTCTCCGTGGTGAATCCCTCAATCGTTGTTTGACCGAACGGTTCTCGAGCAACCAGAGGAAGACCACGAAGCACACGAAAAACACGAAGGGGTTCGCTCGATTGCGTCACATAAACTTTGCACGAGCAACAGAGCGAGTCTGATTGTGAATGATGCCTTGTGTAAACCCAGTTGCAAGCAATTTCGTCGGAAGTGAACTTGAAGTTGAGTGATTGAATATTGTGGTCAGCTCGCTGTTTCGATGCACATCGAATCCCTCGACGGGCTTCATTGCCTGTGCGCGGGCGAGTAGACTAAGCGAGCTTAGCTACTTTGCATTCCGCTCGACTCGCAAACCTCTCGCAGGCAGGCTCTCCATGCTTGGCAGTACGCTCGATCTCACCTCCTACACCCAGCGACTTCAAGCGGAACTGGCGCGCGTTCGCGAGGATCAAATCAAGACCTTCGCCGACCTGCTCTTCGAGGCGTGGCAGAACGACAAGTTCGTTTACATTTTTGGCAATGGTGGGAGTGGCTGTAATGCCTCGCACATGGCCGAAGATCTCGGCAAAAGCACGCTTTACGAGAAGGACCTGCTCGACGAGTCGAAGAAGCGCTTGAAGGTCCTCAGCCTCACCGACAACGTCGGCTGGATCATGGCGGTGGGGAACGACGTTTCGTACGAGCAGATTTTTCAGCAGCAGTTGATGAACTACGGTCGCGAAGGTGATCTGGTTGTCGCGATCAGTGGAAGCGGCAATAGCAAGAACGTGCTGAACGCGGTCGATTGGGCCAATCGCCATGGGCTCACCACGCTGGGGATCACCGGCTACAGCGGCGGGCAACTCATGACCCTCGCCCAGCACAATTTGCATGTCCCGCTCGACGACATGGGGATGGTCGAGAGCATCCACATGTGCCTATTCCACTGGGTGCTCAACGACGTCTTCGCGCGCATCAATCAAGTAGGTCGCTACGCCCAAGGCTAACCATCGCATCCCGCGCACACCGCGCGTAGCTGTTCCTCCGCCACCCGTATTCGCAAGTAGGCTGTCGCATGCTCCTGGGGATCGAAATTGGTGGCACCAAGTTGCAGCTCGGCGTCTGCGATCAGTCGCCCGAGACCATCGTGGAACTTGTGCGAACCGACGTCGACCTTGCGCGTGGTGCCTCGGGAATTCTCGAGTCGATCGAGAAGCAGGCGATTGTTTTCGCGCGGAAGTATCCACTCCGGCATGTGGGAATCGGTTTTGGCGGTCCGATCGATGCCAAGCATGGTGTGGTCACCTGCAGCCATCAGGTGAAAGGGTGGAACCAATTTCCCCTCGCACGCTGGTGCCAGGAGACTCTTGGCCTGGCCGCCACGATGGCCAACGATTGCGATGCTGCCGCAGTGGCTGAGGCGACGTATGGAGCAGGGAAGGGGAGCGACTCGGTTTTCTACGTCACGGTGGGGACAGGTGTCGGTGGAGGTCTTGTGCTAGGGGGCAAGCTGTTTGGCGCAAATCGCCCCGCTGCAGCCGAGATCGGCCATCTTCGTCCCGGACTGCACGACGATCGGCCCGAACTGACCGTCGAGTCGATGTGCGCTGGTCCTGCAATCGCCGCAGCAGCCACCGCACGCATCAATGGCCAAGTGTCGCGCTCACTCGATTCCCTGCGTAAGCAGATGGCCATGGTTGGGCGGATGTCGCTCGAAAAACAGCTAGAAAACGCTCGTCAAACCGAGGCTGAGTTCCTGCAAGATTTAGTCGACCGCTGTGGTGGCGACGTCGACAAACTCACCGCCAAACAGGTGGCACAAGCTGCCGCCGAAGGGAACGAAGTGGCCCGCGAGGTGATCGAGCATGCAGCGGTGGTGCTCGGCTGGGGAGTGGCTCAGGTCATCACGCTGCTGGCGATCGAAACCGTGGTGATTGGTGGGGGGGTCTCGATGATCGGCGAAACCCATTTCTTTGCGCCGCTGCGAGATTCGGTCGATCGCTATGTCTTTCCGCCACTCGCCAAAACCTACCAGATCGTCCCCGCCAGCCTCGGCGAAAACGTGGTGGTGATCGGCGCTTTGTCGATCGCCCGCGATGCCTGCGCCAAACGCCCCTAATCACGCTTCACCATTCACTCGGCTCCGTTAACTTTCGCCCCTTTTTGCGGGGCAAGATCTATGCTCACCACTGTTCGCCATTTGCTCGAGATGATCCGCTTCAGCCACACGGTTTTTGCCCTACCGTTTGCGCTCCTGGCGGCCATGATGGCCTGGACGACACCGCTCCCCACCGGCGTGATGCTGCCGTTTCGCGCACTCGATCTGGTGGGGATTCTCGTCTGCATGATCGGCGCCCGCTCGGCCGCCATGGCCTTCAATCGGCTCGTCGATCGCCAATTCGACGCCGCCAATCCCCGCACTGCAGCGCGGCATTTGCCAGCGGGAACACTCTCGCTCCCGACCGTCATTCTGTTCACGCTGGCCTCGAGCGCGCTGTTCATCGCTGGCACACTCATTTTTCTACCCAACACGCTGCCGGTGGCTCTTTCGATTCCGGTGCTGCTGTTCCTCCTGGGCTATAGCTACACCAAACGCTTCACGAGCCTGGCTCACTTCTGGCTCGGCATCGCGCTGGCTCTAGCGCCGCTATCGGCCTGGATTGCCCTGCGCGGCGACTACGTCATCAACACCCCCTCGGACCTGATTCCCCCGACGATGCTGGGCCTGGCAGTGCTTACCTGGGTCGCCGGTTTCGACATGATCTATGCCTGTCAGGATGCCTCGTTCGATCAATCGATCGGCCTCCGCAGCATCCCCGCCACGCTCGGAGTGACCGGCGCATTTCGCCTCGCTGCTGTTTGTCACTTGCTCACCGTCGTGGCCCTCTTCGTGCTCCCCTTTCTTTCACCGCAAGTGCCGCTGGGATGGCTCTACCTCCTCAGCGTGGCGATCGTGGCGGCATTACTTATCTACGAGCACTGGGTGGTCCGGCCCACCGATCTTGCGCGGGTGAACCTCGCCTTCTTCACCATCAATGCCATCATCAGCATCGGGCTGCTCGCCACCAGCGTGATCGATCTGCTGTGGATCTGAGCCGAAAGGATCAGGATCTAGAGACGAGTGCGAAGAGCGTGCAGTGCCACATCCTGCTTCTCTAACCTCTCGCTTCTCGTCTCCGACCACTTCCCTCCCCATTTGACAACCTTCGTGCGGGCAATCGACAATCGAGCTTCCTAGGACTGTTCCTCCGCTCGTATGAAATGCCTGTCATGAAAACCGCGATGGCGATCGCTGCTCATCCCGACGATATCGAGTTCCTGATGTCGGGGACCCTCATGCTGCTGCGAAAAGCGGGGTACGAGATTCATTACTGGAACCTCGCCGACGGTTCGTGTGGCAGTACGCGCTACGATGGCGAAACGACCGCGCGAATCCGACGTGAAGAAGCCTATGCCGCTGCCAATCAAATCGGCGCGATCTTTCACGAAAGCATTTGTCACGATCTCGAGGTGATGTACGACGTTCCCACGCTTCGCAAAGTCGCCTCGGTCATTCGCGACGTGAGCCCCGAGATCTTGCTCACGCATTCGCCGTCGGACTACATGGAGGATCACACGAACACCTGCCGCCTAGCGACAACAGCCGCCTTTACACGCGGGATGCCCAACTTTAAGGTCGATCCACCACGCCCGGCGGTGCAGCAGAAAGTGACGGTCTACCACGCTCAGCCCTACTCGCACTACGACCCGTTGGGGCGAATCGTCGAGCCCGATTTGGTGATCGATATTTCGGACCTCGTCGAGCAGAAGCGAAAAATGCTCGCCAAGCATGTGAGCCAAAAACAGTGGCTCGACGAAAGCCAGGGGCTCAATTCGTACCTCGACCGGATGCAAGAGCTTGACGCCATGCTGGGGCGCATGAGCTGTATTTTCTCGCACGCGGAAGGGTGGCGCAAGCACTTGCATCTCGGCTTCTGCGGCGAGAAAGACAACCCGCTCTACGACATTCTGAAAGACCGCACGCTGCTGGCCCAAAAACCGAGCTTAGCGCCGTAGCTTGTCCCCGCGCCGAGCAATCTCCCCTCGGGAGCCAGACTGCCCCCCTTCCCATCGATCTGCTACAGTTTTCCATAGCCGTTTCAACAACTAAGCGATCGGCCGCTTGGCAGGTGGCTTCGCTACTCCCCTTCCATCGCCTACCAACAACCATTTGCCTTGAAGGAAACCTTGCGATGAACCTATTCGGAATCAACCTCTATGCTGCTGGGTTCGCCCTGGTGACCGCACTGTTTTGGGGGACCTACGGGCCGCTGCTGCAAATCGGACATCACGGATTTAAGACAGCCGACGTGCCTGATCCTGGTCGCATGCGTCCGTTCATCTGCGTCGGCTTTGCTTACTTTGTGGTGGCCATTCTCGGTCCCATCGTCGTGATGTACCTCTTTGGACACGACAAGGGGAACGGCCTGATGAGTGGCTGGACGTTCAGCGGCGCTCTGTGGAGCTTCATCGCTGGCGCGGTCGGTGCTCTTGGTGCCTTTGGACTACTGATGGCACTCAGCGCCGGTGGTGTGCAGAGCGTGGCCTATGTGATGCCGATCGTTTTTGGCTGTGCGCCAATGATCAGCACGTTCGTCACGATGTATCGCAACAACACCTGGTCGCAAATCAATCCGTTCTTCGCTGCCGGTTTGATTCTGATTGCTGTCGGTGCCATCACGGTGCTGACTTTTGCCCCGAAGCCACCCAAGGGTGCTGCAGGTCACGGCAAGCCGACCGCCACTTCGACCGAAAAGCCGCACTAAGTTTGCTGCGCTCTTCGAATCGCAAACAAGCACAAAAAAACACCGCTGCGAGCCACTTCATCGGGGCCCTCAGCGGTGTTGTCGTTTCTTGGCTTACGAGTTGTCGAGTTCGTTGGCAGGGACGCTACTGCACTAGCGATTTCTTTCGCCTCCCGACTCTCGTCCTTTGCCTTAGGGCAGTTCGCGGATCTTGAGGTTCTTGAAGATCACAGGGGAGCCTTCCGACTCGAGGCAGATCGGGCCTTTGGCTGGGCTACAACCGGTGCCGCCGGTCACCTCTTCACCGTTGACCCAGAGGCGAACTTCGCCGTTGATCGCGCGGATGTAGTAGTGGTTCCACTCGCCTGCTCCTTTTGAGAGTTCCTTCTTGGGGAACGCGCGCGAACCGTTGGGAGCAACGGGTGGGAAGGGCTTCATCTTGGCGGCACCGACAGGAAACACATCGCCATGGCAAGTGAACCAATCGGGCTTTTTGCCGGTCGATTTTTCGTACTGCTCGGCATAGCCTAGGTCGAGCACTTGCACTTCGATCCCTTGGGGAAGTCCGCCCGGCTTGAGCGTGGCGAGTGAATCTTCAATGGTCCACAAGAAGATCCCGGAGTTGCCGGCGAACTTTTCGTGCTGCCACTCGGCGACGAGTTCGAAATTGGTGTAGTCCTTCACGCTGCGAATCACACCGACCGGTTTGCCGGTGCAGTAGGCAACCCCTTCTTTCCACTTCCAGGTGTCTTCGAAGCAGTTGACGTTTTTGAAATCAGCTTCCCCGAGAGCGACCCAGCCCTCGCCCGAACCATCGATGAACGCTTTTTTGGGTTCGTCCTCCGCCAGCGCGGTGGAAGCAACAAGAACGAGCGTAGCAGCAAACCAGGCAATGCACTTCACAGGAGCAAATCCTTGGATACGAGAACAATCGCGGTAGGATCGAGAGGTGGGGTGAGCGACTGGCAAAATGCTTCGTCGCTGCACGCCGGATCATACGCTGACGAGCGCCGCGATTGCAAACAAATCTCTGCTGATCGGCCGCTCATCAGTGGCTACCCGAGTAGCACACCCATTTGGGCAAGCATCCGAGCCCAGCCTGCTTCGGTGCGCGAAACGTACTCGATCCACTTCACATCCATCTGATGCACAATCGAGGCGCGGCACCCGTTGTCGCGTGGTTCGATCGAGAGTGTGACGACCGACGGATCAGCCTCGCCACTGGCATCGACGATCCAGGTGAACACAATCTTGCGAGGCCGATCGAGTTCGAGGTAGGTCCCCCAGTGTTTGGCTTCCACCTCGCCCCGCAAATCGGAAAAGAGGAACTTACCACCGACGCGGGGATCGATTTCGATACTCACGATTTCCCCTGGCAGACCCAACGAACGGAGCGCGGCGCTCATCCAGACGCGCACCTGCTCGGGCTGAAGCCAGGCGTCGTACACTCGCTCGGCGGAGGCCGAAAAATCATGGCTGGTGCAGGCTTCCACTTGGCTTGTCATGAGGGTTCGTTCCCGAGTATCGACTGCGAGGTTATTCATCTTCTTGGTTGAGCAGTTCATCGAGTGCTGCGAGGCCCGCCTTCCAGAACGCTTGCTGTTTCTCGATCCAAAGTTGCACGCGCCGTAGAGCTGCGGGACGGAAACGCAGGTAGTGCTCGCGCCCCACACGTGTGCGCTCGACAAGTCCGGCCCGCTCGAGCAGTTTGATATGCTTCGAGACGGCATTTAGCGACATGGCAAAGGGCTGCGCAAGCTCAGTCACGCGCGCTTCGCCCCGGGCAAGTCGCCGCAAGATCTGCCGGCGCGTCGGATCAGCAAGCGCTAGCATGGCCGCGTCGAGCAAGTCGTCGGGGGATGGTTTTTGCTTTGCCTGGACCATAAACAATCAACCTTTGGGTTGATTATAGACAGGCATCAGCGGGACCAGCAAGAAAACGAAAAAGGGAAGTGACCTGAAGGTATCAAGTCACTTCCCGAGTGGTTTTTATCGAAGCAGCATCAGCGGCGCTGGGCCGAGCTGATTACGTGCCTGCCGCAGGGGCTGGCTTGTTGCTCTTCGGCTTGAATTTTCGCTTCACGGCAAAACGCTTAGCACCAAACGGCTTCTCGCCATTGGGGCCTACCCCTTCGGGACGTCGGTTGCCACCGCCACGGTATTCGCTACGGCCTTCACCACTGCGATAGCCGCTGGGCTTAGCGCCGAAAGGCTTTTTGCCCTTCGGGCCAGCGAACTTGCGGGGGCCACCTTGGGCTGCAGCTGGTGCACCGGGGCCAGCAGGACGACCAGCGGGTCGTGGGCCTGCCGAGCGGGGAGCACCTTCGCCGAGACCTTCGCGGGCCACGATTTCAGCGGGCGTTTGTTCGTAGCCACCGTCGTAGCCACGTTCATTCGAGGGGCGCTGAGGACGAGCTGGACGTTCGCCTTGAGGGCGGCCATAGCCACCTTCGCGCGAACCGCCATCACGTGGTGCGCCGTAGCCACCACCTTGGCCGTCGCGATCGCCACCACTTCGGTAAGGCTTACGCCCACCAAAGCCACGGCTGCCGCCACTTCCACCCGAACTACGATTGCCGCCACCATATCCGCCACCGCCACCAGGACCAGCGCGGAACGGCTTCTTGTTGCCCCAAGGAGCACGCTTAGCACCGCCATCGCGATCGATGTTGGCAGGCAGGCCAGGAATGCCGTCGGGCATTTCGTTTTCGACAGGGATCTTTTTGCCGAGAATGCGCTGCACATCGCGGAGCAGGCCACGCTGTTCGTCATCACAGAACGAAATGGCGATGCCACTCTTGCCAGCGCGTCCCGTACGACCAATGCGGTGGACGTAGGTTTCAGGTTCCATCGGCAGGTCGTAGTTGATCACGTGCGAGACGCCCGTGACATCGAGCCCACGAGCAGCAACGTCGGTTGCTACCAGGACTTGGATGTGGCCGTTCTTGAACGCATAGAGCGTCCGTTGACGGGCCGATTGGCTCTTGTTGCCGTGAATCGCATCGACCTTGAGGCCGGTCTTTTCGAGTTGCAGAGCTGCTTTGTTACAGCCGTGCTTCGTACGAACGAAGACCACCGCGCGAGTCACTTCTTCACGCTTCAAAACCGAAGCGAGCAGTTCTGGCTTGTGCTTGGTGGGAACGTAATAGAGGCTCTGGGTGATGCCGTCGGCCGTGGCACGTTCGGGTTCGATGTTGATTTCGACAGGGTCGTGCAACAGCTGCGACGCGAGCTTTTGAATCTCGGGAGGCATGGTGGCCGAGAACAGGAGCGTTTGCTTCTGCTGTGGCAACTTGGCGATGATGCGACGGATATCGGGCATGAAACCCATGTCGAGCATACGGTCGGCTTCGTCGAGGACGAAGACTTCGATTTCGCTCAGGTTGATATAGCCCTGCTGCATCAGGTCGCACAAACGACCGGGAGTAGCGATCAGCACATCCTGGCCGGCGTTGAGTCCCTTCACCTGCGGCACTTGGCTGACGCCGCCGTAGATGGTGAGGCTGTTTTGCATGGCATGGCGGCCATAGCGGCGCACGCTGTCGTGGATTTGACCGGCGAGTTCGCGCGTGGGGGAAAGGACGAGGGCCCGTGGCAGGCGACCGCGCAATTTTCCTTGACGTGGGTTCTTGATTAAACGATCGAGGAGAGGAAGTGCAAAGGCAGCGGTCTTGCCGGTGCCGGTTTGAGCACAGCCTTGCAAGTCGCGACCGGCAATGGCCGGTGGAATCGCTTGCAGCTGAATGGCGGTAGGCTCGGTGTAGTTGGCGGCGTTGAGTGCGCGCACGAGGGGCTCAGCAAGCCCCAAATCTTCAAACGACATACAGGTCCCTTGGGGAAATAGCGATCCAAGGACCGATTGCGGCAAGCTGAGACACGGAGGCCAGCGAGAAATCCCCGATGGGCTAAATAGATGCCCAAAGGTGCAAACGAACAAAGGATCAGGTCAAAACGGAAGCCCTTATTAAGACAGCTTTCCTCCTGTGCGCCTAGGGGCATTTTCCGTATCTCGGAGAACCTGCCTAGTGAAGATTACATTTCCGTAGGTTTCCCAAGAGATCGGTTTTGTACATGGAAGTCGCATCCGAAGAAGGGTATATTACAGGTCTGTTAGGGACGGGCTCTGGCTGCGGGAGTCCTTGTCCTGTAACGACTTACACAATCAGCTGCTCGCTATTACCCCCTCGCGTGGGGCACGATTTTGTGAGCTACGGTTGATTGTTCCGAGGTCGCCACATGCGGCCTAGCGTTCCTCTCGCCAGGTTTGTGAAGGAAACTCTCCCATGCCCAGCACCAGAAAATTGATCGATTGGGACACCGAAAAGCAGCCACTCCGTGGCGCGATTCTCGGCCCACTGATGATCGTTGTCGCGGTGATCCTCGGCACGCTCCTCGTTTCGACCGGTTCGCTCGAAGCCAAGAAGCAAGCGCCCGCTGCAGCCGAAACTAAGCCCGAAGCAAAGTCCGAGGGTGAGTGGATTCAGCTATTCAACGGCAAAGACCTGACCGGCTGGACTCCCAAAATTCGCTATCACGAAGCGGGCGATAATTTCGCCAACACGTTTCGCGTCGAAGATGGTTTGCTGAAGGTCCGCTACGACGGCTACGACAAGTTCAACGAAACGTTCGGCCACTTGTTCTATAAAGACAAGCTCTCGCACTACAAACTTCGGATCGAGTATCGCTTTGTCGGCGATCAATGCCCTGGTGGTCCCGGCTGGGCCACTCGCAACAGTGGCGCGATGCTGCATGGCGAAGAACCTTCGACCATGAGCAAAGACCAAGATTTCCCCGCTTCGATCGAAGTGCAATTCCTGGGTGGAAACGGCAAAGCCGATCGCACCACCGCCAATCTCTGCACCCCTGGCACCAACGTGGTGATGAACGACAAACTGATCACGCAGCACTGCACCAACTCGAAGTCCAAGACCTACCATGGCGACGGCTGGGTGACGGTGGAAATGGAAGTGCGCGGCAGCAAGGTGATTCGTCACTTGATCGATGGCGAGGAAGTTCTGAGCTACGATAAGCCGCAGCTCGACGACCGCGATCCCCACGCCAAAGAGCTCGCCGCCAAGAACGGTGGTCTGCTGCTCGAAGAAGGGACGATTTCGCTCCAGAGCGAAAGCCACCCGATCGATTTCCGCAAAGTCGAAATCATGAAGCTCGAGCCCTAGAGCCTGTTATTGACTTATCTGCTTGAAATTGCTGTAGTTAGGGGATGAAACACACGACAGGGAAGTCGTATCCCAGCGACGTAACGGATGCGGAGTGGGAATTCCTGCTCCCTTACTTAAGCCTCATGCGCGAGGATGTGCCGCAGCGCGCCTATTCACTGCGCGACCAGTTTAACGCCATGCGCTACGTGGTGAAAACAGGAATCCAGTGGGACTTCCTGCCGCATGAAATGCCTCCGTGGCGGGCCGTCTATCAACAAATGCGACGCTGGTTCGAAGCGGGAGTCTTTGAGGAAATTGCGCAAGACCTCAGGCTGATGGTGCGTCTTTTGGAAGGACGTGACGAACAGCCAACCGCTGTGATCATGGATGCTCGAACGCTGCAATCGACTCCTGAAAGTGGAGGCCGCGCGGGATACGACGGCGCGAAGAAAAAGAAGGGTTCGAAGGCCAATATTGCCGTCGATACACTGGGAAATCTGCTGGCGGTTTACATCACTGCAGCCAATGAGCAAGACCGCGACCAAGTCGCCATCCTCTCGCAGAGAGTGCAAGAGGTGACGGGCAGCAACGTGGAGATAGCGTACGTCGATCAAGGCTATACGGGCGCCGCAGCAGCCGAGCAGGCTGAAGCATCCTCGATAAGATTACAAGTTATAAAACATACCGAGACCAAGCGAGGCTTTGTCCTATTGCCACGCCGCTGGGTTGTTGAGCGCACCTTTGGTTGGCTGAGTCGCTTCCGCCGTCTCGCGCGTGATTATGAGAGACTCACCGTCACGCTCACCAACTTCCACTGGCTCGCCTTCCTCACCATACTCCTCGCAAAAATCTACAGACAAAGTCAATAACTGGCTCTAAGGGCCTCAGCTCCTCTCCAAGCACGCTAAACTAAGTAACGCGAGTCTGAACTGTTTCAGGCTCGCGTTTCTTTTTGTCCCAGCGTTTGCGAGCTCTCGCCGATGAATCAGCCGCTCGATAATGTGCTCCGCTACAAAGGCTATTCGGCCAGTTTTACCTACGATGCCGAGGCTGGCTTGTATCGTGGCGAACTGCTCGGCACCAAGACGCTGATCACTTTCGAGGCAGCAGAACTGCATCAAGTTCCCACTGCTTTCCGCGCTGCGATGGACCAGTGGCTCTCCGACTGCTCGGCCCACTGCCATCCCCACGATCCCACCGTGCGCGACGATTCCTAGCACGGCAGTGCGCTTGCCAGCGTTTGCTGCAAATCCCACCCTCTCTAGTAGTGCTTTTGCTCCACTAGCGAGCTACCATCGTGGTCTCTGAAGGCTGCGTCCCTGAATGCAGCCCTGTCGCTACGCACACCGCGAGTGGGAGACGCGCAATGAACTACTGGCTGCGGCTGCATCCGAGCAATCAGCTGCTCGGTCCCGTGAGTGCTCGGCAAGTTTTGGCCGGACTAAAATTGCAGGAGTATTCTCCATTGGCGCGAATCTCTCCTGCGACCGATGCAGCAGCTGAACTTCCCGCCGATAATGCTGTTTGGATAACACTCGGTGATCCAGCGACATTCGAGCTGCTCAAACGACAAGCCGATATCGAACGCCGTGGCGCGGACGCAATGGAGCCGCTTGACGCCGAGCATGAAGAGTCTCTGAACCTTCAAAATCGAGAGCGAAGACCAAGCGCTAACCGCTCGCGTTTTTTGCCTACGCACTTTGGTGGCTACTTACCAATCCTTTCCTGGCAAAACGTCCTTCGGCATTACAGGTGGATGGGACTGGCAACTGTTTTGCTGCGTCTTTTAGCAATTCTGCTTGCGATGGGGATAGCGCTTTCGATCATCGTCTTGATGATGGCTGTATCGAACTCCAGCTCCAATCTTTTCACGTTGGGAGCTCTTATGTTCGCACAAACTTTAATTGGCAGCGTCACCTGTCTCGCCCTCGCTGAGTTCATCGAGCTTGTGGTTCGGACGTCGAGTGATATTGCTTATCTTGCGGAGCAGCAGGGTCGCCCAGTGGATCCCCCTCAGCCCTGATTGATTTGGTCCTCGAGGATATCTGTCGTGCAAAAATATTGGCTACGCAAACATGTCACAGCGCCGATCACGGGGCCACTCACGCGCCCCGAGATTCGGGATCTCGTGCGCGCCGAAGTCTTCCCGATCACGAGCGAGTTTCTTGTAGCGACGGGTGAGTTTCACGAAGACCTGGTGAGCGATCCCGGCTGGCAAGCGCTCGATGATGGCCCAATCATTTCCGCCGCTGCTGTTAGTTACCGCGACAGCTCGGTGCGCGAGCATGCCCAGCCGCGTGAAACTGCCGCGAGAGAAGAGGGGTGGCAGCGCTACGAGCCGATCGCCTATCGCCCCGCAAGAGCCGACTCTGAACCTACTCAGCCGATGCATGATCCCGCAGCTAATTTAGGGAGCATGTCACCACCGTATTCGGAAAGTTTCAGCGATACGTACTGGCTGAAGCTCTCTGGCTCCCTCTTGCATATTCTCGGAATACTGATGCTGATCCTGAGTGTCGCCCTAGGGATTTTGGCCCTGTTGGCATTTTTGCTAGCCATGCAGTCGCCCGAACCGATTGTGGCGGCTATATCCTTCGCGTTCATTGCCATTTTGCTTGCAGCGATTGGTGTCTTCTCGAACGCGATGGCTGAGGCGATCGTGATTTTTATTCGCTGGAAAGAGAAGTCACTCGATAACAATGATTCGCCAACTTAAACCTGGAAGACTGCGAGTAGAAAATCAGGTGGATCAGCAGGGACGACTAGGCATTCCGCTTCAGCCGAAGTAATTCCGTCATTTCAGGCGTCCGAGCTCTCGAAGACAATTCCGGAAGAAGAGCCGCAATGTTCGCGGCGATACCGGCAGTGGTGAGTGTTCGATGGCTGAAGCCAGCTTGATCGACGTTAGGCGGAGCGTTTGGCTTTGCTGACAAACGATGCGTTGGCGATGCGTGTGCTGAGCCAGCGCGGGAACCAGCGTGTTACTTGGCGACCAAGACGAATGGTTGACGAGGCGTAGTCTCGTATCGGTGCACCGATCGGCACTTTTGTCGCGCGAACTTCGGCGGGGAGTGCGGCGATACGCGAGTGCTTCACGAACAGAAATGTGTTGTAGCGATACCACCACTCCACATCGCACTGGTTGTGAATGTGCGGGCGGACGCAGTCGAGCATCAAGTAGCCCTGATCGGCGAAATGATGTTGCCAGTAGTGGTATGGCTTTTCGTTGACGTGATGCACCCCGAGTTGGCCCGGGACCGCTGCAGAAAAGGCAACAAAGTCGCTGTGCGAAGTGAGGTTTTCGACGAACTGGGCCGCAGCGAAGTGCGGCAGATGCTCGGCGACCTCGAAGCTTTGCACGAGATCGAAGCGACGATTCAAATCGACACGCTTGCTCACGTCGGCCGATTGAAACGCAGCGCTCGGAATGAGCAACTCGGCCCGATCGACATAATCGCCATCGACGCCACAAATTTCTGTCACCCCCAGCTCTTTCCAAACGGCGAGCCACGCCCCTTGTCCGCAGCCAAAATCGGCCACACTTTGGATAGCGGTAATTCGACTCAAGTGGGGCAGTAGAGCGCGTGCTGATTGCTTAGCGCCGGAGTTAATAGCCTCGTAAAACTGGTTCGAGTAACTCATCGGGTTGGTGCGCCTGGCTAGAAGTGATCGTAGCTGCACATCACTGCCCTGCATGCAGCAATGGCACTAGCTCCTTCCATCGGCGATGCAACGCACGAGAATGAGAAACAGCGCGCGAGAAAATTAGTCGAGTTTGATCTGCCGAAAGATGGGCAGATGGCGGTAGTAAACTTCCAAACTACAAACGGAGAGCGCCGTCATATAAATGCGGCCTCCCGCAGAAGCATGATCGCCGCGCGGATTCCAACTTCCTGCGCGGTGACCGCTACTCTCTTGCGATTCCACCAAGATATCGCGCATCTTCAAGTTCCACTGTTCCCACTCCTCGCCACCATAGTGATGCATGGTTTGCGTGGCGTAATACCAGTAGTAGATGTTGGCTTCACTGCGGCTGGGTGGATGATTCTCGACGAGCCATTTCACTCCGTTTTCAAGCGCGGGATTCTCTTTATTCCAGCCCAAATACATGCGGCACAGCAGCGCTTCGGCTGTCATGACCGGCGTGGCGGTTTGGCCACGCATGTAAGCATAGCGCTCGCCATCGCGCGACTGCACACCATCAAAGAACAACGACGCCATGCCGAGCGATTGATCGGGAACCGTGAGATTCGCCGCCCGTGCACTTTGCAGCGCCATCAACTGCCAACCAACGACACTCGTGTCGCCACGTTCGCTGCGCGTGGTGGGAGAGTAGCGCCAGCCGCCGTCGTTGTATTGGGCTTTCAAAATGAAGTCGACCGCACGCTGCGCGGGGATGCGGAGCTGTTCATCGCCGGTCATCGCAAAAGCTTCGCACAAGACGATCGTCCCTTGGCCGTGGGTGTACATCCCTTCGGTTCCATTGGCTCCGTCGCGCAGGTCTCCATTCTCTCCCTGATGCGTAAGCATCCAGCGAAGTCCCTTGGAAACGGTGTTCTTATACTTGCCCACCTGGTGCGTTTGGCCCGCTCCCAAAAAGGGCAACATGGCGAGCGCCGTGCCGGGCGCTTTACCCCCAAAACCGCCATCTCCATCGCAGTTGCAATCGGCGGCATGCTTGAAGCCACGAAGGCTCCAGCTTCCATCGCTGTTTTGATGTTCGGCGAGCCAGCGCAAACCACGCGCGACCGCCGCTTCGGTAAGCGTGGTGCCACCTTCCTGCTGCACCACTTCGACACGCAGTCGAGGATCGCGCGCGGCGACCAGTCCCGAGTTGCCCGACGATTCGTTGATGCGCCGCTTCACATCCTCGACATTCGCCAGTGGCAGCGCTTGCGATTCATCGAGCCGCAGATCACGCGCGTCTTGATTGGCAGCGATCAGCACCTGACGCTGCTGGGCATCGTTGATGTCGGCTGTCACTGGAATCGGCAGATCGAATTTGGCTTCCTCTTGCTGCGGCTCGATCTTCACCACATCCTCGCCCGGCTTTCGTTCGATGCGCGCCGACGTGCTGAGCAAAATCCACGGACCTTCTTCATCCTCGATCGGCAGGCTGAAGATTCCCAGGAGCGTCAGCAGCACCATGTGAATCAGCATGCTCACGAGCCAGGCGGGCGTATCTTTGAACAGACTCTTGATGATCGACGTTTGCTTCTGCAGCACGCGGCGACGTTTTTGTTTGGGGCGCGCTTGCTCGGCTGGCGCTACGGCGGCGGCTGCAGGCGCTTCGGCTGTCACAGCTCCTTTGAAGCGCTGCCGAGGTACAGCTTCGTCGCGCATTTCCTCGCGGCGCGCTGGCGAAGTTGTGGGACGTGGTGGTCGCGCTGGCAGCAGCGGACCCATCTGCATCATCACATCCACTCCACCTGCATCGGGCATCTCGGCCGTCGCTGCCAGTGGCGACACCGGCGCTGGTGGTGGAGGAATCGGCGCCACACTCTTCTTTTCAACCTTGGCAGGTGGCACGACCGGCGCTGGAGCAACCGGAACCTGAGCAACCGGAGCTGCCGGTTCTTGCTTCCGCTGCTCGAGCAGTCGCTGCACCTCGCGCTCTTGCTGTTCGTCGAGTTCGATCGATGTGCCGCACTTCCAGCAGTCGGCAATCAGCAGCCAGATACGAATCGACATCGGCGCCCGGCAATCGGGGCAGGCGCACAGAATCACATCCCCCTCGAGCCAAATCTCTCCCGCGCCACGTGCTTTGACTTGCGCGGACGATCGAGGGACCTGACGTTGTGCCGGCGCTGGTGCCACGTTCGTCGTGAGGGCTGGCGGAAGTTCCAAAGGACCGGTCGATGCCAAATCGAAAACCGGCAGCCGATTCTCGGGCTGCACGTTCACCGGCAAGTTGGGCGCAGTTGTCGACTCCAGCGGCAAATAGTCGAACGTCACTTCGCCCGGGCCGAAGCTGTGCTGCAATTCGGAATCTTGATGAGCAGGCACCGCCATGAAACGAACTTCAATCTGCATCTACGAGAAGCGAAGCCGAAGAAAAGCCTTCGAGCGAACCTTTTTAGTGTATCGCTCGTCTGTCGCCACTGCCAATCAACCCACGAACTTCCGAGCAACTTCGGGGCCGAAACAGCCGGCCTTGGAAAGAACGGCGCACACTGCCCCATTACTTACTTGCGAGCCACCGCCACTTGTTACAGGATTCCCGCCCCCAGCAACGAATTTCCTCAGAAATCTGTCGGGACCGAAGGGTGCTAGCCCCTTTTTCCTCGCGGGGCTGTAACAAATCCCCCGGAAGCACGCCTCGCACAGAATCGAACGAAGAGAGCGTGATCGACAGCCGCTAAGCACTGCAACGGGTGCAGCTGACATCTGGCGGTATCTCCGATCACCACAAGTCACGTTTTGGAGAAGTTAGGCCATGGCCACGATGGAAAGTTTGTCGCACACGCAAGAGACGACCGAAGAGTTTGGCGAACGTCTGCTGGGAGTTATCAACGCCAGCGGACTCTCGATGATGCTCTCGATTGGGCACCGGACAGGACTTTGGGACGCCATGTCTCAGATGGACCCTGCCACCAGCACCGAGATCGCAGCGCGAACCGGACTTCAAGAACGCTATGTTCGCGAATGGCTCGGCGCGATGGTCACCGGCAAAGTGGTCGACTACGACGCTGCCACGCAGCAGTACTGGCTCCCCGCGCATCGCGCAGCACTTCTCACCCGCGCTGGTGCTCCCAGCAACATGGCAGCCACCATGCAGTGGATTAGTGTGCTGGGCAGCGTCGAGGACGAAGTGGTCGAGCGTTTTCAGCAGGGGGGTGGCGTGCACTACTGCCGCTTCAAGCGATTCCATGAAGTGATGGCGGAAGAGAGCAACCAAAGTACGGTCGGCGGTTTATTCGAGCATATCCTGCCGCTCGTCGACGGACTCCAGGCGCGCCTGGAAGAAGGGATCGAAGTGCTCGACGTCGGTTGCGGACGTGGTCGCGCGATGATTGCACTGGCCGAGCGATTTCCGCACAGCCAATTCACCGGCTACGATTTCAGTGAAGAAGCGATCGAAGCTGCAACTCGCGAAGCTGCCGCCAAAAACCTCGCGAACATTCGCTTCGCCGTTCGTGATGCTGCCAAGATCGACGATCATCGGCAGTACGACTTGATCACCGCCTTCGATGCGATTCACGATCAAGCGCGTCCCGATCTGGTGCTCGCCAACATCGCGCGGGCTCTGCTCGATGGTGGTGTGTTCCTGATGCAAGACATCACCGCTTCCAGCTACGTCGAAAAGAACATCGACCATCCGCTCGGGCCGTTCCTCTATACCATCTCGACGATGCACTGCATGACGGTGTCGCTCGCCAGTGGTGGCATGGGACTCGGCACCGCGTGGGGCGAGGAATTAGCTTGTAAAATGCTGAAAAACGCTGGTTTTTCGCTCCCGGAGGTGAAGCGTTTGCCGCACGACATCATGAACAGCTACTACATCGTCCGGCTGGCAGAATAATCTGCGTCTGCTCCGCGCGTCGATGCTGCGAATGCCTGTATGCGATGCGCGGCTAGATCAAGAAAATGTTCGAGGCCCCACCAATCCTGCTGGATCGATGGGGCCTCGCTGTTTCGTACTTTGATTTTGGAATTTCGCTCGGTTTCTGACTTACTCAGGCAGCCTCGCGGCGACAAGGCTGCTTGAGCATTTTGCAGATGGCTGGTACTAGCGACCAAGCTGGAACGAGAAGCCACCGATCGTGAAACCTACTTGAGGACTTGCAGGGCGGGGACCGTAGCTGGGACGACCATAGCCAGGATGAACTGGAACCGAAGGGCGACGCACTACCACTCGCTGAGCTTCGCACACCAGACGATCGAGCTGAGCAATCTGACCTTCAGCCTGGTCGAGCAGGTACCGAGCTTCACGCGTGCTCGAGGGGCGACCACTTCCGTGGTGATGTCCACGATCCCATGGCGAGTACGACGTGAAACGGATTTCCGAAACTTCGTCGTCAAGCTGGCAGCGGATCACTTCGAGCTTACGGACATCGCGAATCAGGTTATCGAGGTTGCAACCAGTCACGGCTGCCGACTCAACCCGACGCGCGGCACGCTCGAGGTCACGAGCATGCGAGGCCAGGTGACCACTCCGGTCGAGCAGGCGAACTTCGCGCTGCAACTCGGCAGCGGTGTTACCAATCGCACAAGCGACCCGCTTGATGTCGCTGAAAACGTCGCGACGGAAGTCGTCGCGGTGATCGGCCTGGGCCGTGGCCGAAAACATCACCAAAGAAACAATCGTGGCAGCAGTGGCAATCAGAGTCTTCATGGCATCCGTCTCCTGGGTCTATGCAGGAAAGCTTGGTCGTGTGCGAGTCGTCAGAAGTTGACTTCTCCGCATGCCTGAAGAGAGAATGCACCCGGCGTGCCAAATCGAGCAGCGACAGCACTAGCGTCGCCAGCAGATCGATTGCAAGTGTTTGTAAGAAATACACTTGCGCAAAATAGTGCGTCCCCGGCGGAAACTAGCTGCAGCGACGCCGCGAAGGAGCAAGCCCTCGGTTTTGTAGTCGATTTGATAGCTCGAAAAATTCAAGTCGACTACACCTAGCCGCCGCGATCGCGAACCGCTTTACTCGACCGCAATACGACCGATCGAGTGGTACACGAACTGATGCTGGCGCATCTGCTCTGGCTCGTACAAATTGCGGCCGTCGAAGATCACCGGCTGTTTCATGCGGCGACGCATTTCGTCGAAGTTGGGGTTTCGAAACTCGCCCCATTCGGTGTTGATCGCGAGGGCGTCGGCTCCCTCGAGCGCATCCATCGGCTGTGTGCAATAGATCAGCCGACTGCCGTACTGCTGTTTCACATTCTCGATCGCTTCAGGATCGTGAACGATCACGCGGCAACCCTGCTCGAGCAGGTAGTCGATCAGCACGAGCGCTGGTGCTTCGCGAATGTCGTCGGTCCGTGGCTTAAAGGCGAGTCCCCAAATCGCGATCGTGCGCCCCGGGAGCGCCTCTCCAAAATAGGTCGAGATCTTTTCGATCAGCACGCTCTTTTGCGCGTTGTTCACTTCGTCAACAGCCAGCAGCATCCGTGGCTCGAGATTCACCTTGCGTGCCATGTTCGCGAGCGCCCGAACATCCTTGGGAAAACAGCTTCCACCGTAACCCACACCGGGAAAGAGGAACTGAAATCCAATTCGACGATCGTGCCCGATGCCACGCCGAACATCGTTGATATCACCCTTCAATCGCTCGCACAGATTCGCCATTTCGTTGATGAAGCTGATCTTCGTCGAGAGGAGCGCGTTGGCGACATACTTCGTCAACTCGGCGCTCTCGGGGGTCATCGACAGGAACGGTTTGTCGGTTCGCAGATAAGGGCCATAGAGTTCCTGCAGCAGCGTTTCTGCATGTTCCGAGCGGACCCCCACGACGACACGATCGGGATACTGAAAATCGTTAATCGCCGCCCCTTCCTTGAGGAATTCAGGGTTGCTGGCGACGTCGCAAACGCGCCCCGTGAGCGCGGCAAGCTTGGCAAAAATCGCCGCATTCGTGCCCACAGGAACCGTGCTCTTTACGACCACCACGGCATCGGGAGCCAAGTGCGGCGCAATCGATTCGACAGCCGACCAAAGGTACTTGAGATCGGCGGAACCATCTTCGGCGCTCGGAGTTCCGACCGCCAAAAAAATCAGCTGAGCCGATGCGACAGCGGATGCAGTTCGCGTGGTGAATCGCAGTCGCCCCGCCTGAGCATTCCGCACCACAAGTTCCGACAGCCCCGGCTCAAAGATCGGAATCACTCCCTGCTCGAGCCGCTCGATCTTCGCCTGGTCGATGTCGACGCAGGTCACTTCATTCCCGCTGTCGGCCAGGCATGTTCCGGTGACAAGTCCCACGTAGCCAGTCCCGATCATGGCGATTTTCATAAGACAGCCTTTGGCGTATTCGGAGAAGCAAACTGGCTAGAGAAAAGGGAGACTTCCGAGCGAAGCGTGGTTGGGAAAAGGACTTCGCGAGTGAAGAGCGGCGTGGTAGCCACGAACTTGCACCATATTACGCAGAAAACGGCTCCCGCTATAGCTGCGGAAGCCGTTTTTGGATCAATCGGAGCAGGATGACTTAGCTCGCGTCGCCCGCTGGTGCTGGTGGCGGCAGTTCGGGGGGAAGTGCGCCCAGAGCAGCTAGATCCGTCACTTCCGCTTCATCGCGCGGCACACGAACCACAGCTACGAGTTTGTCGTCGTCGTCGAGGCTCATGATCCGGACACCTTGCGTGTTGCGTCCGATCGTTTTGATCTCGCGGGCGGCGATCCGCTGCAACTTGCCGCGGGCTGTCATCATCAGCACTTCTTCGGTATCGTCGACGCGGGCCACGGCGATCACGGTGCCGTTGCGAGTCGTCGTCTTGATATCGCGCAGCCCCTTGCCACCGCGACGCTGGGTCCGATAGCGCGAGCCGCTCGAACCCTCTTCGTCTCCTTCGTCCTCCGCGGCTGCTTCTTCCGCAGGAGCAGGGGGCTCGGCGACTACAGTTTCGGCTTCGGCACTGCTGGTATCAATACTGCCGGTATCAATACTGTCATCATCGGCAGGTGGTGGTCCCACCACTTCGGCGTTGGGACCAAAGTTGGTCCGCTTTCCATAACCATTTTCGCAAACGGTGAGGAGCGTGGCGTCGGGATCAGCCACCACCATACCGACGAGCGAATCGCCGCTGGCAAGCGAGATCCCCTTCACGCCGGAAGTGTTGCGTCCCATCGGCCGCGCATCCGATTCGCTGAACCGGATTGCCATGCCGGTGGAGGTGGAAAGCACCACTTCATCGCCGGGCTTGGTGACAACCACATCGACCACTTCATCATCTTCGCGAAGTTTGATCGCGATGATGCCACCCTTCTTCGGTCGGCTGTAATCCTCGAGTGGCGATTTCTTCACGAGCCCCTTTCGGGTCGCCATCATCAGGAAGTGACCTTGCTGATCGAAGTCGCGAATCGCGATGCACTCGGCGATCTTCTCACCTTCCGAAAGGTTGAGCAGGTTCACAATCGCGCGGCCACGACTCTCGCGCGACAACTCGGGCAAGTCGTAAACCTTCTGCCAGTAGACCCGGCCAAGATTCGTGAAAAACAGCAGGTAGGCATGTGTGCTGGCGACGAACAGATGCGCGATCGGATCTTCGTCCTCCGTCTTCGCACCTTTGAGTCCCTTGCCACCCCGGCGCTGAGCACGATAGGTGCTAGCCGGCGTGCGCTTGATGTAACCACGATGACTGATCGAGACCACCATCGTCTCTTCGGTGATCAGATCCTCGAGATTGACGTCCCCAATCTCTTCGCCACTAATTTCAGTACGCCGCTCGTCACCATACTTGGCAGCGATGGCGATCAGCTCTTCCTTGATCATCGCCCGGATGATGTTTTCGTCGGCCAGAATGCGGAGGTATTCGGCAATCTCCTTGAGGAGTTCGGCATGCTCGCCGCCGAGACGCTCTTGCTCGAGGTTGACGAGCTGACCGAGCGTCATGCGCAAGATCGCTTCCGACTGCACTGCGGTCAGGCGATAGGTGTCGCTCGCGCCACGTTCCGACTGGAACATCGCGAACCCTTCTTCTCCCAACGCTCGCTGCATCATCGCCGCTGGGCATTCGACCCCCATCAGGCCGACCTTGGCTTCCGCCTGGGTGCGAGATGCGCGAATGATCCGAATGATCTCGTCGATATTGGCCAGCGCCAGCAGCAAACCCTCGACGGTGTGCTTGCGGCGACGAGCCTTCGACAGCAGAAACTGCGTCCGCCGGCGAATGACGGTCACGCGATGCCGCAGGAACTCTTCGAGCAATTCCTTGAGCGAAAGCTCGCGCGGCTTTCCATCGACGAGAGCCAGCAGGATGATCGAAATCGAATCTTGCAGTGGCGAGAACTGATAGAGCTGATTGAGCACCACGTACGGATCGGCATCGCGCTTGATGTCGATCACCAAGTGGACTGGCTCTTTGAGATCCGAGAGATCGGTAATCCCGGAAATACCCTTGATCCGCTCTTCATTCACCAGTTCGGCGATCTTTTCGACCACACGATCGCGCGCTTGCTGGTAAGGAATCTCGGTGATGATGATGCGGTAGCGATCTTTTTTATGCTCTTCGATCCGAGTCTTGGCCCGCAGCACGATGGTGCTGCGACCGTCGCGATAGCCGCGGCGAATGCCGGCGCGTCCACAAATAGTGCCGCCCGTTGGGAAGTCGGGGCCTTTGATGATCTCGCAGAGTTCGCCGAGGGTCACTTCGGGGTCATCGATCACCTTGACGAGCGCTTCGCAAACTTCCCCCAGGTTGTGCGGCGGAATGCTCGTCGCCATACCGACCGCGATTCCTTGCGCGCCGTTGACGAGCAAGTTTGGGAAGCGGCAGGGGAGTACCGTCGGCTCTTGATTCCGCTCGTCGTAAGTCGGCACAAAGTCGACGGTGTCGAGATTCAAATCCTCGAGCATCATCGATGCGACAGGGGAGAGTCGCGCTTCGGTGTATCGCATGGCTGCTGGTGGCAGACCAGCGATCGATCCGAAGTTTCCTTGCTTGTCGATCAGGATGTGACGCATGTTCCACTCTTGGGCCATGCGCACCAGCGTGGGATAGATCACGCTTTCGCCGTGCGGGTGATAGTTACCGCTGGTATCGCCCGAAATCTTCGCGCATTTGACGCGCGGCGCACCGGGCGTGAGATTAAGGTCGTTCATGGCGACCAAAATGCGTCGCTGCGAAGGCTTCAGACCGTCGCGCACGTCGGGGAGCGCGCGGCTGACGATCACGCTCATCGCGTAGGTGAGATAACTCTCCTTGAGCTCGTCCTCAATCGGCTGATCGAGGAACCGCGTGCCATCATCACCGGGAGGAAGTTCGGAAGCGGAAGGCCCACTAGGTGGATCGAAGTCTGACGACAAGCGAGAATCCTTTCGGGGGTTGATCGCAGGTGGCTCCGAGGCGAAAACAGGAGCCTGGAGGGGGCGTTTTGGAGGGAGCCAGCAATTGCCCCAGAATATAGCAGTTTTGGCCCCCTGTCACAATGGGCCAAGTGGGATAAAGACGCGTCGCAAATCCTTACCAAACAGGCACTTGCGACAGATTACCCAAACCGCCATCGCTGTCGCGGACAGGGGCCCATGGATCGCCGCCACAATTCCGCAATTCCTTACGAACTTCACACTAACTACGCTTTAATTCGTCAACATCTACTGCCGACTTATTTACGGCCTCCTGGAGACTTCTCAATGAATTCGTCAGCACTTTCTCACGCATTGCTATCGATTTCTTTAGCATTTGCTGCGGTACTCCTTACCAATTCAGGAGAAGCTGCCGAGCCGACATCAGAACCACAGCCGCTCCGCGTGATGAGCTACAACATTCGCTATGGAACAGCGCGCGATGGCGACGATGCCTGGGTGCATCGCCAAGAGCCGATGGTGAAATACTTGAAGGAGTCGAAAGTCGACATCCTGGGACTGCAGGAAGCACTCGCCTTTCAAATCAGCGATCTGCTCGAAGGTCTCCCCGAGTTCAAGCGATCGGGAGTGGCCCGCGATGATGGAAAAGACAAAGGAGAGTTCTCACCGCTGCTCTATCGCCATGAACGTTTTGAGCTCGTCCGCGAAGGGACCTTTTGGCTCTCTGCGACTCATGAAGTTGTCGGCAGCAAAGGATGGGACGCGATGCTCCCCCGTGTTTGCAGCTGGACCGAGCTCAAGGACAAATCGACGGGCAAGAGATTCATCGCCGCCAGCACCCATTTCGACCACATGGGACAAGAGGCGCGGGCCGAGAGTGGCAAGTTGATTGCTCGTCGCTTGAAAGAGCTGGCAGCCGATTTGCCTGTGGTGCTCGTCGGCGACTTTAACGCGCGACTTGCGAGCGACCCGATTCAGAACGTTCTCGCGAAGCCCGATTCCGCAAGTGACTGGAGACTCGTCGATGCCCAGGGGGTGAGCGCGAAGAAACCGACAGGCCCCACCGCGACGTTCAATGGTTTTAAGGCGATTCCGGAAGGGGACAACAAAATCGACTTCATTTTCGTGCGCGATTTTGTCGTGCTCGATCACGTAGTCGAAAACCCTCTCACACCAGCAGGACGCTTTGTCAGCGATCACTTGCCGGTCATCGCTAACATCGAATTCCCCAAGGAATCGGTGGAAAAATAGCAATTCACTCTGGAGGCGCCGTTTTACTGCGGTCTGGTTCCGACGACGCCCGTTGCGCAGCCAAAGAAGTAGCTGGCGGGCTCGACATCGAGTCCCGCGCTGCGGCACGCTTGCACAAAACGATCGCAGTTCCCAAACGCGCTGGTGTAGCGACCCAGCATGCGATAGTTCTCGGGGTTGCCGAGCAACAGCCAACCGATGATCGGCACCACCTGGTTGAGATAGAAGAAGTAAGCTGCTCGGAGCCATCGCTGAGGTGGCACCGAGATCTCGACGAATGAGCATCGTCCTCCCGGCTTCAAGATGCGATGCACTTCACGAGCAAGTCGCCCGCGCTGATTTTCGTCGAGGGTCTTGAGTCCAAACGAACAGGTGACCACATCGACCGACTGGTCGGGAACCTTGCTGGCGAGCGCGTCGTCGAGCAGAGCTTCGATGGTGATTGGCTGCTCAGCGTTTTGCCGAGTGATGCGCGCGAGGGTTCGCTGGGACTTCTCGACCATCGAGCGCGAGAAGTCGATGCCGACGATCTTGCCACGCCCGCGCAGTTGTCGCGCGAGGCCGGGCCACATCTCTCCCATGCCCGACATTAAATCGCAGACACGATCTCCCACCTCCACTCGCGCTTGATCGATGCACTGCGAGCGCCAGCGCACGGCAAAGCCAAACGACGAGAGAACATTCACGATGCCATAGGTGTGCGACATTTCATCGAACAGCCGCTGCACATACTCGCTGCTATAAATTTCGCTCGAGGCGTTCTTCTCGAGCGAACTCTCGGAAAGGGATGTGCACATGGGCTGAGACTCTGCTCGCTCGGCGATGTTACGAAAACCCCATGCGTGTCGCACGGACGGGTGGCGTGCGTGACGCTTGCAATCCTCGTGGAGATTGACGAAATGGCCGCTACAAAAAATGAGATGCGCTCGAATATCCGCGACTGACTCGTCGTGGCCACTGGACTACGGGATAAACTGGCAAATGGTCGCGCAAGTTAACTAGAAACTGGCGTTCGGCCGGCAGACAGAAGTGAAAGGGGCCGAACTTGGCCGATCTTTCAGCTGGCAGGCCAAGAAAGCCCGCACGTGAGCGCTGGTGGCCCCCACAAAAAGTGCAGAACGCGCCGCTGACTGCTGCCGGTCGCTTTCGACGACGCATGCAGGAGGAGAGGCCGCAGCAGGAGTGCATCACCAGCCTCGGCGATGCAACTCGTTTCTCCCGAGCGATTTCGAAGCTCGGCGGAGGCTTCAGGCGAGAGCTTTCCAGCGCGATGAGAATCGGGAACCACGCGCAGCGGACCATCCTGCTGGTCGCAGGGGTCGATATGCAATCGCACCGCCACCAGCATGGCAAGAAGCTCGGCGGGAGGCTGTACAAAGTGGCCTTCCTCTTTGATCGACCAGCCTGAGAGTTCCGGATGTTCGACCCGCTCGCGCACAGGAATACTAAGGTCCTGATGCAGCGGCACGAGCCAATTGGTCGCACGCGATTTCTCGAACAAGGTGCACTGCGCGACAACCCACGCTTCTGGAATGAGCGCGGCGATGCGTGGATGGCGTCGCAAATCTACGGCCAGTTCGCGGCACCAGGGCTGGTCGAGTAAACGCCGCGAGCCGAGCGAAATGCTGTCGCGCTCGTCGAGCAAGTGAGCAATCTCGGCGCAGCGGGCTCGAGCGATTGCGCCGGTAACTAACTCGAATCCTGATGCCGCTAGCGAGTAGTGCCGCAAAGAAGTGCCCCGCTCCGTGGGCTTAAAGAGCAGACCGGCCGACTAGATTTTCGGGGTCTTCCACACTAGTTCGAATGGGAAGTTACCATACTGACGTAGTTCGATCACCAGTGCAATGCAGGCGAGCGTGATGGCCAGCAGCGTGAGTCCCAGCACCACGGTGTAGGGATTCGTTCGTTCCTTGGTCTTTGGTGTCGATTCGTTGTTGGCAGTGGCCATGTCGATGGTCTCGATGAAAGTAGCGGACAACGAATCGCGAACAAGCAAGCGGAGTCGTACCGATGGAGAGCAGACGCTTAGCGCACGACCTGCGGCACCGGAGGAGTTTTCCAAAACGGATACTCGGGACCGAAGCGTTGCAGTTCGAGATGCATCAGCACACAGCCGGTAACCAGCGCCACGAACGACAGCAACAGCATGATCGTGAAGATGTTGGTTTCGGGCTTTTCCGTAGGCTGATACGAAGGACTAGCCGAGCTTGGTAGAGACATTGTCGCCCTTCTTAATCTGGCCTCGCTGGAGTTCCTTGACGATCTGGGCGACGGCTCGATCAGGAGCGGTGCGGCGGATGATAACGCGTCCCAGGTAGGTGTTGCCACGGAACACTTCCATCACGTGACCTTCCTTCAGGCCATCGTCGGCTCCGAGCGAGATCTCGATCAGATCCTTGTCACTCACGGCGAGCACAACACCTTCGACTTGCGGCGGGATGTGCGAGACGAGAGCGTCTTCAGTCAGACCCTTGGCATCCATCACCATCTTCATGCGGGTGACTTGCAGGGCGAGCTGCGTGTTGCGTTCTTCGAGACGAAGCTTGAGGCCGGTCGATTGATTCAGCTGATCGGTGAGGGTGACCACTTCGCCGAACTTCTTGTCGAGATCTTGCTGCGTGACGCGGACTTCATCGCGCAAGCCTTGCACTTCCATTTCGAGGGCGGTGAGGCGTTCCTGCGCAGTCTTAGCAGCTTCGGCCGTGGTGTTGTGGGTGGCGGTCAGATCGTCGAGTGCTTTTTGACGAGCAGCGAGGGCCGATTCGGCAGCGACCAAACGCGTTTGCATGGCAGCGAGAGCTGTTTTGCGTGAAGCGCGTTCTTGAGCCAGCTGAAACAGGATGCGATCCCGTTCGCTGGTGAGTTGTTTGTTCAGATCCTGGGCCTGTTGCAGGCGCTGCATCAGCCCCAGCTTTTGCCCCGGTCCTGGAGAGGCGTTGGTCGCAAATTCTTTCCAATTGCGATGTGTCGCAAAGGTCATCAGCGACAACGACATGAACACGAGGCTCATGATGAAAATCAGAACGGTGAAGATTTTCCCGACGAGCGTCATGGCTACCGCTACCTTGGTTGGAAGGGTATACGAAGCACTACTAGCCCTCTACCGCCGCTCAGTCCGCACACCAGACTAACAAGCAGCCGAAACGCGAATCGGCAGAACGATCCTTACCAGCTCGAGCTTTCACTCAAGCGGCAAAGTGTCCGCAGGCGTTTCACTTTGAGAGGAGAATAGGCAAAAGTGTCGCTTCAGTATAATTTCCGCTGAAATGAAAAGTCAACGAAACGAGTTCAAATTCGGTTGGCTAGGAAGTTTAGGTCGAGTTCTGTGCGGTTCAAACCAGACTCCGAAGAATCTCGAAAACGGCCCCAACTTGCCTCGCGAGCCAAGTTTTCCTACGCCAAGTGGGCGATCTTGAGCAAACTAACCGGCACTACCCCATCGGTGACGGAGCCGGGAAATTCGGCGGCTACAGGGCGAGAACCGCCCGGCGAAATAGTTCCCAGAATCGGAAAGAAAACCTTCCCGCTCCACCTCTAACTTACGATGGCCGGGGACAGGGTGGTTCGTTACCAGCGGAATTCGGACATTTTTCCCGAAGTTTGCCGCTGCTATTTCCGGCGGCCCAGTTCCAGCATCACAATCAGTTTCGGCGTTTGAGCAGTTGCCAGAACTCTCCCACCTGCTGAGAGATCGCAATCAGCCACGCTAGTGCCGCACAAACCACGGCGGGGAGGTCCCCCACAGTGTGGTAGGGACTGGTGAGACTCTCGCGGCGCACCTGGGCGTGGATGATCCGCTCGGCACGTCGGGGGCCTCTCTCCAAAAGCCGACCCCGGCCATCGATCGATGCCGAGAAGCCTGTGTTGGCGGCTACCAGCATCGGCCGGCGGTTTTCCACCGCGCGCAACACCGCGCAATGCAGGTGCATGTCGAGCAAGCTGGAACCCCAGAACCAGCCATCGTTTGTGATGTTTACCAGACAATCGGGGCGCGCGCGCTGCGCAACTAGTTGCGCTGTTTGCGTGCGCAGCAGATGAGGGACCGTACTCTCGAAACAAATGCTCGGCGATAGCTTCGCCTCCCCCACCTCGAACATCACCGGACCCTCCCCCGCCGACAAGCCACCCGCCATCGGTGTCAGGTCATATAGGAACGGAAACAGGTCGGTCAGCGGAACGTACTCTCCAAACATCACCGGGTGCATCTTGTCGTAGCGAGCGATCCGGGTCCCCTGCGGATCGAACAGCATGGCGCTATTAAAAATCTTCGTCGGCCCTGGACCATACTGAATCACGTTGGTCCCCAGCAGCAGCAGCGTCGGTCGCGAAGCATTCGCCTCGCTGTTGAGACTTGCCACCGCATCACGCACCACACTATCGAACTGACGATTCATCTCCTCGAGTCGCAATCGGAGTTGCTCTTTCGTTAGCCCACTTTCGCGATCATCTTCCAGAGGCTCTTCGATATCAAACCGAGGGATCGGAAACATCGATTCGGGCCAGATCACCAAATCGAGATCGCCGATCGAAGCGCGGGCCTCGCTGGTCAGTCGCGCATAGGTGGTGATCGTCTCGCGCACGCGCTCGGGGCTCACTTCAAACACGGTGTCGAGCGAACCTTGAATGAGCGCTGCCGAAAGAATCGTCTCCTCCGATTCCGGCGCGCGGAGTCGGGCTTGTCCATACAGCAGCGCGCCGCCGATAAGCGCCACCGCCACTACCGGCTCAATCACCCGCGCGAGTCTCGACCGCTCGGTTTGCATCAGTGCGAGGATCGCCGAAGACGTGATCATCATCAGCGCGCTCAATCCATACGCCCCGGCCAGGTCGCAGATTTGCAGCAGCGTGACCCACTCGGTTTGCGAGTTCGCAAGTCCCCCGAGCGAGAAGCCACTGATCATCCGGCCGCGAACCAGTTCGAGTCCGACCCACACTATCGGCGCGGCCACGATCAGCGGAATCTTGTACGTGTGAACCGCCTGACGCGTGATCGCCACGAACAGCGGCAAGTAAGCGGCGAGATAAGCTGCCAGTGCAATCCAGCCGAGGATCAGTGCCGGATGCGCCAGACGAATTCCTTGCAGTAGCGCGAGCCAAAAGACCCACGACGCGAGGTAAATCGCCAGATAAGGTCGACGTGCGGCGAGTGTCGGCTGAGCGACAAGCCAGAGCCAGGGAAGGGGGGCCACCCAGGCTAGTAGGCCGAGCCGCGCAGGAGGAAACGCCAGATAGAGGAGCAAACTCCCGAGCAGCGCCACCAGCAGCGTTTGCCAGTGGCCGAGAAGCACCGCGCTGCGATCGCGCGTCTGCTTGTCGCCACTATTGTCACTACGCTTGTCGCCACCTTTATCCACAGTGCTGCTGCCGGTGGCTCGCCCCGAGGCACGCTGTCGTGGTTCACGCTCCGCGCTGCTGTTCACGTTCAGTCCCGCCTCCATGGTAGCCCAACTTCCCTCATCGCCCCGCTCCTCGATCGAGCGATCCGTCAGTGCCTGCGCGAACTTTTTCCCGCGCGAAGCTCTCCTCCTGGCAACCCTCGAGTGGCTGCCTCGCAGTGGGCGTTTGCAACGGGCGCTCTTAACGGGCAAAAGTGTAGCAGAAAAAGAGCGCTGCAATGCTTCAGAGCATCACATCCGCGAGAGGGCGCGAGCTATGATAGACCCTGGCACGACTTCAACGTGGCGCTCCCCAGCCTGCCGGGATCGCGACGACTCTCCCCACGCACAACGAACTCCGACATGGCCAAACGAGCATCCCGCGTCACCGTTCCTGAATTCGTCAGCTTCAAGGCATCTGGTCGCAAGATCAGCATGCTGACCGCCTACGACTACTCGATGGCTGCCTTGCTCGACGGCGCGGGGATCGAAGCAATTCTAGTGGGCGACAGCATGTCGATGGTGGTGCAGGGGCACGACACCACATTGCCTGTGACGCTCGATCAAATGATCTACCATGCCGAGATGGTCGGCCGCGCTGTGCAGCATGCGCTGGTGATTGTCGACATGCCGTTTCCGACCAATTTGCTCGGGGTGCATCGGGCGATTGAAAATGCCTCGCGGATCATCAAAGAGACTCGCTGTCAGGCTGTGAAACTCGAAGGGGGGGCCGAACAAGCCGACGTGATTGCCGGTCTGGTTTCGGCTGGCATCCCGGTGATGGCCCATGTGGGACTCCGCCCGCAAAGTGTCCACACCATGGGGGGCTATAAAGTGCAGCGCGATGCCGAGCGTTTGATCCACGATGCTCTCTCGGCCCAGGAGGCAGGCGCGTTCTCGGTACTGCTCGAATGCATTCCGGCTCCGCTGGCGGCGGAGATCACCTCTAAGCTCCGTGTCCCGACGATCGGGATTGGCGCTGGCAATCAGTGCGATGGACAGGTGCTGGTGCTACACGATCTGCTGGGACTCACGCACGGCTATGTGCCGCGCTTCGTCAAGCAATATGCCCATCTGCAGCAAACGATTGCCGATGCGGTGGTGGCATACCGCGAAGATGTCCGGAGTGGTCAGTTCCCCGGTCCCGAACAGCAGTTCGATAAGTAAACGCCCACGGTAATCCTCAGTACAAACAAGCCCGCAATTCTTGTCCGGTGGAACCGGACCTACGAAGCTGCAAAGCCAAAACTACTTCGTGTCTTTCGTGTCCTTCGTGGTAATCTTGCACCACGAAGAGCACCGAGTGCACGAAGAGAATTAGTACTTCGTGTATCGACCCATGTCAGGTGTTTTTGGGTGCCACTGGCGTCTCGCCAGTGCAGAAGTTGGAACCGATGCTTTGGGCGAAATCTGCCTAAGATCGTAGCGTCCATCTACACTTCGCACTGGGCAGAGCCCAGTGGCACACGGGCGTCTGAAGCTCGCTTTACTCTTTTGATTCCTCGTCGGAATTTCCTTCGGGATCTTCTTCGAGTGCAGCGAGCAGTTCGCGAACTTTCGCACGTTCCTCGGGGAGCGCGACTTGCGACAGCGGGCGCCACGGGCGCGAGCCACGCGCTTTGAACGTCGTCGTCGGTGTGATTGGGCCGATATAGCCGCAGACGCCGCACCGCTCCGGATCGTGTCTAGAGGGAGCCTGGCAGCGCGGGCAATGAGGATCGAGTGTCCATAGCCGATTCTCGACATGGCCGGGCGGATACAAAGTGACCACCAGCGGCAGACGCTCGAGAAACGCGACGCGTGCTGCGGCGGCCAGATGCGTGGCACTCGCCTGCGCCGTTTCACTCGGAAAACGCTGCTGTTCGAGCATCGCCGTCAGCGCTGGCAAATGATCCCCCGTGAACACCCCTTGTTGCCACACACCATACCAGCAGGGAGAGGTCGGCATCGGCCAGGCATCGTTGGGGTCGAGTGCTTTGGCGGCTGTCGCGGCGCGCTCGATCGTTTGATGAATCGGGCTCGGATCGTCGGGCAAAATCCACCAGCCATAGCAGGAGGCAGCAATTTTTTTGCTCCCCGCCGCCAGGGTTCGCGCGGGGCATTCATCGCAGGTCGAGAGGACCTGAATACTCCCCCCGAGATGCGCGAGACTCGCTTCGATCCGAAACGCGCGGGGCTCATCTTCCTGTGCCACCGACCACGGATCGACCGCGTTATCGAAACACAAATCCCCCAGCACACGTCCTTCCACCATCGCCTCGGCAAAGGCCCGCGCAGCTCGCAAATGACGCTCGGTTCGCTGCGGATCGTCCCAGTTGCGATAGGTGCGTAGCGGACACTTCCGACTGATCGACCATAACAGGAATTCGGGCGTTCTGGTCACCGCACGTTACTCCTGCGCGAAGGGGATCAAGAAACGAAAAACGCTCGCACGAAGATCAACTTCGCGCGAGCGCATCGTTCTCGATTTAGCGAGCTGCGGCAAGTAGGGATGAGCCTACGAGCTCGCAATTCTGCTTAGGAAAGCTCGTTAAGCCTTCGGTGGTTTCTCGGATTTTGTAGCGGCTGCGGTGCTGGTCGACGTTGCTTCGGTCGACGCGGTCCCGGTGGCAGTGTTGTCGCCATGCAGCTTCACGAGCGATTCGGGAAGCTCGACGCCACCAATATCGCGCATCACTTGCATCATCGGCGGCAGGCTCTTCGCCATGCCACTGAGGAAGTCAGCCGTGCTGCTCCGTCCGTTGCCATTGCCGCCACCTTCCCACACCACCACCTTGTCGAACTTGATGTTCGAGATCGCCTTGGCCGAAGCTTCCGCCAGGTTGTCGAGGTGTTCGAGCATCAGCATTTGGAACGCCTGGTTTGCGCCACCGCAAGCTTCGACAATCTGCTTGAGACCATCACCCTTCTTGGCGAGGATCTCGTACTGACCACGAGCTTCTGCTTCGAGCTTGAGGTAGATCGCATCGGCTTCAGCTTTGGCTTCGATGATTCGTTTCTCGGCGACAGCTTCGGCGTCGACAATGGCGCGGGCCTTTTGAGCCTTGGCAGGAGCTTCGAGCTTGGCACGCTGTTCAGCTTCTACACGTTCGGCTTCAGCGAGCGCCGCCTTGGCTAGCGCGCGGTTTTGAACTTCCATCACGCTTGCTTCGGCTGTCTTACGACGGCTTTCGCCACGTTCGTAGGCTTCGGCTTTTTTCACAGCGAGTTCAGCTTGCGAGGCAGCGACACGAGCGGCGGAAAGGTTTTCGCCGTCGATCGCCGTCGCATCTGCTTCGGCCACTTGGATACGCATTTGACGCTCGGCGAGCTTCACCTGCGCTTCGCGCTCGTAAGCCGCTTGCTTCTCACCGATCTCTTGATCGCGTTCGAGCGAGGCAATCGAAACGAGCTGATCACGCTGTGCTTCGCGGGTTCCGATCGCTTGCTCTTTGCGAGCGTTGGCCACTTGAATGCTCTTATCGCGCTCGGCAGCCGCCACGCGCGTTTCTCCCATCTTTTCGTTGTCGGCGACGTCGCCACGTGCCTGCTGAATCGCGAGCGAAGCAGCCTTCTGGCCAATCGCGTCGATGTAGCCCGATTCGTCGGTGATGTCGGTGATGTTGACGTTGATCAGCTGCAGACCGATCTTCGCCAGTTCCGGCTCGAGCGAGTGCTGCACATGTTCGAGGAACTTATCGCGATCGCGGTTGATTTCTTCGATGCCCATCGAAGCAATCACTTGTCGCAGCTGGCCGAAGATCATTTCTTCCGCTTGCTTGCGAATCTCTTGGACGGTGAGGCCGAGCAAACGAACAGCAGCGTTGGCCATCACGTCGGGCTTGGTGTCGATCGCGACGGTGAAGACGCTCGGCACATTCACGCGGATGTTCTCCGACGAGAGTGCGCCACGCAGAGGAACTTCGATTTGAATCGGCTCGAGGCTCAGGTAGGCGTAGTCCTGAATGAAGGGCCACACGAACTTCGCGCCACCATGGATGGTGTGGCTCGAACCTTTGCCGGTGCGACCGAAAATCACGAGCACGCGGTTGCTCGGGCAGCGCTTGAATTGCTTGATGAAAGCAATAAAGAGCCCGAACGCGAGCATGCCGATGAACATCACGCCCATCACAATAGGAATCAGTACTTCAACCATGGGGGGTTACTCCTTGATCTCTGGACGGAGGGGTGAGCCTCGGTAGTGCAGCGCTACTTGGTGGTGATCGTTGTCGTGGTCTTGATGTTGTTTGGGATCGTGTCGATAGCGTGAGCAGCCGAGCGCGTGCGCAGATGCAGGCGCACAGCGAGCGCAGCTGGTTGATTCTGTTTCTGTAGGCCAAGCAGAAGCAACTTAGGCGTGTGCTTTGGTCTCGGCTGAAGCGTGCGAAGCAGTGGTCTCTGTCACCAGAGGCTCGACTTCGAGCACATTTCCTTCGACGGCTATCACACGGACCTTCGTTCCCGTTGCGAGCGAATGGCTAGCTTTGGCAATCGCTTCGTATTCCATCACACGATTCTGAAGCGACAGCTGAACTTTGCCGGTCGACTTGCCGTGGGCCGCGATCGGCACGTAGACAGTGGCCACCAGGCCAATGGCTTTACGTACTCGCACGGTGCCATCTTCGGTAAGGCGACCCATCGCCCGCATGAGCGAATGTACGCCATACATTGCGCCCGCGCCGGCTAAGAGTGCGATGCCGACCTGCACCACCTGCGGCTGACGCCCACCAGCAGCGGCGAGCCCTGCCAAACCAAAGAAAGTGGCGGCTGCCACCAGGGTTCGAAACGAGATCATCCCCAGCAGCGAGGCCGTACCATGCGGATCTTCGGATTGATCGCTACCCCCGTGATGGCTGTGTGCGTCACCACCCGACCCATCGGCATCAGCGATATCACCGGCATCGTGGGTCAGAGTTTCGACAAGATCGACTCCCCCGACACCGAGCACGGTGAGGACGAATTGAATCGTCAGGATTGTTCCGCCAAAAACGGCCATGACCAAAAAGACGATCGACAAGTAGCTGTCAAACATGGCCTCTCCTCCTCGAAATTGAGGTGGCGGAATCGGGCAGCAAGCCCGTGCGTTGCTGCGTGCCGCAGGTTGGGAAATCTCCCTGCATCGTAGACGAGAAATCGAGCAGTGACTAACTTTCGCCACCTATTTTGCGGCGATCGTTATCGTTCTATTCGCCAGCGGACCGGGAATATTGGAAGCCGCCGCCGGAAGGGTGATTCAGCCGATTTTGGGCCTCTTTTTTGCTCGCTATCGCCCGGGAAGTGCGTTAGACTCTCCGCGACCGGTCCATCGTGGATCGCTCTCCGCTAGATATCCCACCTTTGCTACTCGTGTCTTTGGAGCTTGCGCCCATGCGCTCGTTGCTCACGCTTGCTGGTTTGTTTGTTGCCCTCGGTGTTTGGTGCTCGGCAACCGCTGCCGAGGAAAAGCTGAACACTCCCCCGGAAGGTTTCACGGCCCTGTTTAACGGTGTCGATCTCACCGGCTGGAAGGGATTGGTTGGCAATCCTAAGAGCCGCGCCGAGATGAAGCCGGAAGATCTCGCCGCTGCCCAAGCGAAGGCCGATCAAAAGATGCGCGACCACTGGAAAGTGGAAAACGGCATCATTGTGTTCGACGGCAAGGGTGACAGCCTCTGCACCGCCAAGGACTACGCCAATTTCGAGCTCTACGTCGACTGGAAGATCGAAAAAGCAGGCGACAGCGGCATCTATCTCCGTGGCAGCCCTCAGGTTCAGATCTGGGACACCGATCACGAACCTCTCTGGAAACTCGGTGCCAACAAGGGCTCGGGAAGCCTCTGGAACAACCAAAAGAACCCCAATCAGGCCGAAGTGAAGGCCGATAAGCCAGTGGGTGAGTGGAATACCTTCTTCATCCGCATGGTGGGTGAAAAGGTGACGATCCAGCTCAACGGCAAGAACGTGGTCACCGATGTCACGCTCGAGAACTACTGGGAACGAGACAAGCCGATCTACCCCACCGGACAGATCGAGCTCCAAAACCACGGCAACACGCTCTACTTCCGCAACATCTACATCAAAGAACTACCCTAAGTTCTTTATAGATAAACAGTTGCGATAGTTTTCGCGACTATTCACCCAGATCATGAAAGCTGAAGCGCCGCAAGGTTCTTCAGCTTTTTTTGCGTTCCGATCAGCCCGCTTCGATCTCACGGCTGCTGCTTCAAACCCGCTTTGGCACGTCAATCGCCTCTCCGCCACTCCCATTTGCGGACATTTATCCACCCCAAAAGGCGTTCCCTGCGTGCACATTCCATCCAGTTTGCACTAAATTCTGTTGACTGGCTGACGATCACCTTATTATTGTCTAGTCAGAAGGTGCGTTTTTGGATCTCCCCAACTATGCTGAAGCGCTGATCGTTGCGCTCAGCAGTCTGCCACGCCACGAATCCAAGATCGCCTCGAGTCGTTCCCCTTACCTCCCCCAATTTCCCCCACTAGGTGCCTCTCCCACTTCTCTCGCCTCGCGTCAGTTTTCGCTCGTAGCCCTGCCTCGTAACCGCAACGGAATTCAGGTTACTTAGCAACCCCTGCTTCGTCGAAACTCTCCGCGTTTTCCAGTATCGCCAGCCGCCGTGCGGCGATGCTTCGCGCTCAACACTGGCTTATCCGCAGCACCGTTCACTCGTTGCTGCGGCTCGAGCTCACTGCGCCGCGCGATCCGAGCGTTTGAAGTGCAACAGAACTCCTGGGGTGGAAATTTTCGGCGAGATCGTCTTCGCAGTCGCTACTTTCCTCGGAAAGCCACCGCGCTGCGGCTGTCGATCGCGCTCCGTCAATTTGCAGCTTGGAGTTTCGCTCATGAGTTCAGGTTCACTCGATCGTCGTTCAGCTTCGCTTCGCGCTAAAAATCCCCGCGACCGTCGTGAGAAGAAGTCGACTCTGGCCTCCAAGCGCCGCATGTTCTTCGAAACGCTCGAGCGCCGCGAAGTGCTCGCCACTCTCACCTGGGTCGGCGACGTCGATGGCAACTGGAACGGGGGGATCTCGGGAACCAACACCAACTGGGACTCCAACACGCTGCCGCAAGATGGCGACGTTCTCGTTTTCCCGGCCGCTGCCGCCAACTTCACGCAGTTCAACGACACGCTGTCGACCAACCGCTACGCCCTCCGCTTCACAGGGACCGGCTATTCGCTCGGCGGAAATCCGCTCATCCTCGATGCCCAAAATTTTGGTGGCGGGACCGCTATCGACGACGATTTAGGTGGCAACACCATCAGTACCCCGCTCACGCTCGCCACCTCCGGCACCATCAATGTCGACGCCGGTACGCATAACATCAGTGGCAACGTCACCCTCGGATTTGCCACTCTCACGGTCTCGGGCAACGGCAGCACGAACATCACGGGCAACGTACTGGGCGGCTATCAAGAGGGTCTGCTTGAAGCTTCGCAAAGCGGCAACATGTCGTTCGCGGCTAACAACGGCACCTCGATCTACGCCGGTTATGGTGGTCTCACCAACGGCTTCCGCTTTGGCCAGATGTTTGCCAACTCCGTCGCGCCGTGGGCTGGCACTACCACTTGGGTTTACAACGGTCAGTTCTACGACGCCGATGGTGTTGTCGCCTTTGCCGAGCAGATCGACGACCGGACCTACGTGGTGATCGATGGGGTCGTGCGACTCGACAACAGCGTCTGGAATGTCGCTACGAGCACCGGCACGCTGAACCTGGGGATGGGTCCCAACGGCGATGGCTGGCACGATATCGAGGTCCGCTTCAGCAACGGTGGTGGTGGCGCTGGTGCGAGTGGCAGCACCAACGGTTTCACCGGTTGGAGCAGCACCTACGGTTTTGCCTGGAGCGAAAGTGGCAATCCGGCCGTGAATGGCAACGTCGCCGATCTGCAGAAGCTCGAAGAGACGATCGATGGAACCGCCACGCGCTTGCGCACGCCCGATGGTGGCATCGTCAAGAACGGTGGCGGCACACTCACCCTCGCCGGAACTGGCAATAACTACGTCGGTTTGACGCGCATCAATGCGGGTGTCGTCAGTATCACGAGTAACAATGCCCTCGGCTCAGGCGACGGCGATACGCTGGTGCAAGCGGGTGGCCAACTGCTGGTCGCTGCAGGTTTGAATCTGCCCGCCTCGGAAGCCCTTTCGATCAACGGGCGTGGCAACAACCTCAACGGCGCAATTCGCCTCGCGAGTGGCACCTCCACCATCGCCGGTCCGATCACCGCGCTGGGCCAGGCGATGATCACCAATGCTGGGTCGCAGCTGAACCTCACCAGCGATATCACACTTCGCGGCGGCGCTGAACTGGAGATCGACGGCAGCGGCAATACTCTCGTAAGCGGCAACGTGCTGGGCTACGAGCAGGAAGGCTTGCTCGAAGGGCTCCTCGCAGGCGCTTTCGACGAAACCAGCCCGAATCCTGGCACCGTGCAACGACTCGGCACACCGGCTGGCAATGCGACGTCGCGCGTCGGCGGAAACCCCGGCATCTACTGGCTCAACGATAACGTCACTTGGGTCTATACCGGTCAGTTCTTCGACGCCGATGGGATCGTCTCGTTTGCCGAATCGATGGACGACAACGTCCGGATCACGATCGACGGCGCTCTCTACCTGCGCGACACCAACGCTGGCACACCTACCGGCACCGGTCGCTTGAACCTTGGCATGGGCCCCAACGGGGACGGCTGGCACAACATCGAAATCCGCTTCGGCGATGGTGGTGGCGACGGTGGTGCCGTGCCTGCCAATAACTTCGGATTGACCTTTGGTTTTGGTATCAGCGACAGTGGCACCAGCACCGTCGATGGCCTGCTCTACACCTCGCCGAGCGAAACCGCCGGTGGTGGCGCGACCAGTTTGCGCACGATCGATGGTGGTCTCTCGAAGCATGGCACCGGAACGCTCACCCTCACTGGCACCGGCTCGAGCTATAGCGGACCGACACGTGTGACAGGGGGAACGCTCGTGGCCACAACGAGTGCCGCGCTCGGCACCACGACGAGCGACACCTACGTGAGTGACGGCGCAACGCTGGCGCTGCAAGGGAATCTGACCTTTGGCGCTGGGGAAGATATCACGCTCGGCAATGTCGCCGCAGCGGGCAACACCGGACTGGTGATTCTCTCGGGAAGCACTTCGCTCCCTGGCGCTGTGAAGGCTGCGATCGTCGATCGTGGCACGATGGGAATTCATAACGATGGGACGAGCCTGACGATCGGCAGCATGGATGTCGGACTCTCGGGTCTTCGCGTCTCGGGAAGTGGCAACACCACCGTCACCGGCAACGTGACGGGACTCGGCAGCTCAGCCAATGTGCAAGGGGGTCTCCGTGGCGAGTACTACGCGCTTGGTGCTGGCGGCGCTACGACGTTCCTCAATCCGATCAACGTCGCTTCGACGCCGATCAACTTACAGTCCTACATCCCCACCGTTGCCAACTACCTGACCCCCACGATCGACTTCGGTGGTGGAACAGAAACCATTCCAGGCAATGGCTCGATCCTGGATCGTGGTGACAGCAGCGGCAATTTCTTTGGTGGCATTGGGGTGAATGTCGGCAACGACATGGCGGCCTACTGGGAAGGTCGGATCCGCATTACGGTGGCTGGCCACTATCAATTCACCACCCGCAGCGACGATGGAAGCAAGCTCTTCATCAATGGTCGCGAAGTGGTGAATAACAACTTCGCGCAAGGGATGACTAACCGCAGCGGCACCATTTATCTCACCCCGGGTGATTACGACATCCTGATCGCAGCGTTCGACAGTGGTGGCAATGGTGGTATCCAAGCGAGCTGGCAATTGAGCGCTGGCAGTCAGTCGTTCGCGCGGCAGATCATCCCTTCGAGCGTGCTGCTCAACGACATCGCGACGCCCGGAACGTTTGTTCCCGGTGGTCTGCGCGGCCAGTATTTCAACGCCGCTTCGATCGCCCCCGCATTCCCCAGCTCGGCCACCACGCTGCTCAATTCGCCCGGCACCGTGGCGCTTCCCAATCAGCTCGTCACGCTGCTTCCCACCACCAAGTTCACCCGCTTTGTCGACTTCGGTATCGGCACGGAGATTACCTCGGGACTCGGTGGCACGATCGAGCGCGGCGGCAGCAACGGCAACGTCTATGCAGGCGTTGGCGTGAATGTTGGAGCGGACAACATCGGTGGCCGCTGGGTCGGAAAAATCACCGTTCCCGAAAATGCGACGTACCGCTTCGGCACCCGCAGCGACGACGGTAGCAAGCTCTTCATCAATGGCACGCAGGTTGTCGACAACAACTTCTCGCAAGGGATGACGACACGCACAGGCGATATCGTCTTGACCGCCGGTGTGCACGATATCGAAATCACGTACTACGAAGGGAATGGCGGTTCGGGAGTGCAGGCCTTCTGGCAGCAGCTCGATGGCACCAATCCGTTTGGTCGGCGTGTGATCGATCCGGCCGCTCTCTCGATTTCGCTCTTGGGGAACAACTTCCTCACGAAGCAAGGGACCGGCGTGCTGACGCTGGGTGGCAGCAGCAACTTCAGCGGCGTCACGACGGTTTCGCAAGGGACGCTGCGCGTGAATGGCTCGCTCGTCGATGGAGCAGCTGCCACCGACGTCACCGTTGCCAGCGGCGCGCGACTCGAAGGGACCGGCACCATTGCAGGTGCGGTTGCCGCAGCAGCGCTTTCGACCGTGGCCCCCGGCAATCCCACCGGAACGCTGTCGGTTGGGAGTGCCGCGCTTAGCTCCACTGGCATCGTCGAACTGGTGATCAGCGGCAACACTGCGGGGAGCTACGACGCGCTCAGCAGCAGCGGCGCGATCGCTCTGAGTGGCGCAACCCTGCAGCTGTCCGGAAGCTATGTTCCTGTCCCAGGCGACACCTTAACGCTTGTCTCGGCAGCTGGCGGCATCAGTGGCACTTTCGCCAACTATCCCACCAGTGGGCTCGTCGTGATCAACGGCGCGCCGATGCAGCTGACCTACGGCGCGAATAGCGTGACGCTCGCCTACGATCAAACTCCGACCGTGGTCGGCACCAATTTGGACCAGGATTTCCGCGTTCAAACCAGTGGCGGCAATCTGCAAGTCTTCATCGATAACGTGCTGACGATCAACACTCCGCTGTCGCAACTCTCGTCGCTGGAAATCAGTGGCCAAGGTGGCGACGACGACTTCGTGATCGACTACACCGCATCGGGCGGGATCTTCGCTCTTCCCATCACCGTCCATGGCAACACACAAGGTGTCGATGGCGACGATTTGGAAGTGCTCGGCGGAAACCCGAACACTGTCACCTACAACTATGTGAACGCCACCGATGGCTCGATCAGCATCGACGGCACGCTGATCACTTACACCGGCCTCGAACCGGTCCTCACCGATTTCGATGCCTCGCCAGCGATCGCCATTTTCAATCTCCCGGGGACCAGCGACCAAGCGATCTTGGAAGATAACGGACTGCTTGGGGACGGGCTCATCCGTCTGCGGAGTCAAAACGGAACTCCGACCTTCGAAGTCACCACGTTTAGCGTTCCGACTCAGCAGCTCACCATCAACATGGGGGCCGATGCTGGAGTGCTGACGGTTGCTCCTGGCTCCGATCTGCGGTCGGCTGTCACGATCAACGGCGACGGCGCGAGCGATATCGTGCGGATCACCGGCGCACTGGGACTCGGCAACGCTGCCAACACCGGCAACCTGACGATCAATGCCGAGCGCACGGAAATCTCGGCCAACATTAGCACCGATCTGGGTACCAATGCCGGTTCGATTGCCATCAACGGCGATGCGAGAATTGGTGAAAGCCTGGTGCTCGATACCGACTCGCTGGCAGGGACCGATGGCTCGGTGAGCTTCACCGGCAACGTTCGCGCGCTGAAGGGCTATGTGTTTGTCGGCGCTGGTCAAAACTGGACAAACGCTCGCGCACTAGCGCTCGCTTCGACGCTCGATGGAATGAGCGGCTATCTCGTCAACATTCGTTCGGCTGCTGAAAACGCTTATGTCCGCTCGATTGGTGGAACCTCCACTGTTTGGATCGGCGCCAACGACGTCTTGGTGGAAGGTGCTTGGCGTTGGGCCGACGGCCCTGACGCAGGGGTGCAGTTCTGGCAAGGGACAGGGAGTGGCTCGGGCGGCGTGACGGTGGGTGGCAACTATGCCAACTGGAACGGCACCGGTGAACCGAACAACTCGCCCGATGAAGATGCGGCGACGATGATCGCCAACGGCACTTGGAACGACCTGGGGGTCGGTTCGTCGAACGCCTATATCATCGAGTACGGCAGCAGCCTGTTTGCAGCCGACTTGACGATTAGCACTGGCAGCAGCAACGTGACGTTTGGCGCGGGAGTCGGCGACAATAATCAGCCGCTCAACAACGTGACGATCAGCGCGGCGAGCACGAGCTTTGGTGGCAATGTCGCCACAATTTCGGACCTGACAGTCAACTCGACCGTTAGTTTGGCGACGAACGTCACCGTAAGTGGCGACGATTTGCAGTTTGCGTCGACGATCGACAGCAGCGGCGGGGCTCGCACCCTGACCGCCAATGGAAGAAGCTCGGTGATTGTCGGTGGCAACATCGGTAGCGGCGCAGTTCTGACATCGGTTTCGATGAATGCTCCGCTGATCGTGGTCGACGACGTCACCACGACCGGCGCACAAACGTTTGCCTCGACGAACTCGATCATCACTCGCGCCACCCACACCACCAGCGGCGGCGCGGTGACGTTCAGCGGACCTCTCAACGTCCTCAGCGGAACCACGATCAACACCGCGGGCGGTAATGTGGTGTTCGGCGGCACCGTGGACACGATGAGCCATTATCAGATCGTCGCCTCGGCGCTGACTTGGAGCAACGCTCGTACTGCCGCCACCTCGCTCAGCTTCCTGGGAACTACCGGGCACCTCGCTTCGATTCGATCGGCTGTCGAGAATTCCCGCATCAACGCCATCGGCTCGGGAACGGCTTGGATTGGTGCAAATGACACCGCTGTCGAAGGGGCCTGGCGCTGGGCCGATGGTCCCGATAACAACGTGCAGTTCTGGAGTGGCGCCGTTGGTGGATCGACCGTGGGTGGCAACTACGCCAACTGGAACACTGGCGAGCCGAATCAATCGGGCGACGAAGATGGGGCCGAATTCCAATTCGGCACGGGTGGCTGGAACGATTTGAACATCACCTCGACACGCAACTATATCGTCGAGTTCAATGCCGCTTCGCCACAGTCGCTGAGCGTCAACGCTGGTGCGGGTACGATCTCGGCCGCCAACGTAATGGGCTCGATCTATCGTTTGTCGAGTGTGAACTTTGCCGGCAGCAACATCAGCCTGGTGGGAGTCGATACCACCGGCACCCAAACGTTTACCGCCAGCGGTGAAACCACCGTCGCGCGGGGCAACACCACCGAAGGGGCTGCCATCAACTTTAGCGGTGGCGTTCGTCTCGCTGGTGCCGTCAACATCAACACCACCGCCAATGGCGCTGTGGGTGCTGCTGTCACCTTCGGCGGCGCAGTGAATCAAATCGCCAGCAACCACGTGAATGTGAACACCGGTGGCCCGATCACCTGGACCGCTGCTCGCGCAGCGGCACTCGCTGCTGGTGGCTATCTCGCCAACATCACCTCGCCTGCTGAAAACGCCGCCATCACCGCGACCCTCGGTGGTGGACGCGCTTGGATTGGTGCCTCGGATCTGCAAACCGAAAGTACATGGCGTTGGATGGATGGCCCTGAAGCAGGAAGCATTTTCTGGATCGGTACCGCCGGCGGCACAGCGCAGAACGGCTTCTATACGAACTGGAATTCGGGCGAACCGAACCAGTCGGGCGATGAAGATTACGCGGAAATCATCGGCGCAGGTGGCTGGAACGACCTCACCATCAATAATGGTGCAGCGACCCGATTTATCCTCGAATACAACCCCGATCTACCACTCACCATCACCGCTGGTGTGGGAGACGTGAACTTTAACGGACAAGTCGGCAACAGCCGCGCGCCTGGCTCGATCGTCATCGCCTCTGGCGACGATGTCACCTTCAGCCAAAACACCACGGCTGGTTCGGTGAGCGTCACGGCGGCCAACACCATCGTCTCCTCGGCGTTGCTCTCGACCACCACAACAGCCTCGCTCACCAGCGGCGGCATCATCAACCTCGGCTCGACGAACATCGGCTCGAACTTCGCCGTCACAGCAGCGGGACTCATCTCCAACTCTGGCAATGTGGTAGTGGTCGGCGCACTCACCAAGAGTGGCGCGGGACGCTTCGATCTCACCGGCGCCGGCAACTCCGCAGGCTCGACGAGCGTCAGCACAGGCGAACTTCGCGTCCTCGGAACTCTTAATTCCTCGGTGAATGTCGCTGCTGCGGCCACTCTCTCGGGCACTGGTAGCGTGGTCGGCGCACTCTCGGGAACTGGCGCGAGCCTCGTCGCTGCAGGGACTGGCACCAGTACCACCGGAACGCTCGCCACCGGCAACATCGTCGGTTCGGCTGGCAATGTATACAGCTTCGAAATCGGCGGCCTCACACCCGGCGATGGTGGCGCGAACACTCACGATCAACTCAACACCACCGGCACCATCAATCTTGGTGGCGCTACGCTGAACGTTTCCCTCCTCGGCGGATTCACACCCAACGCTTTAACGCTGCAGGAAATCATCCTCATCACCAATGATGGGACGGATGCGGTGGTGGGGACGTTTGCGGGGCTGGCCGAAGGAGCGGCAGTGGTGGTGGGTGGAAGCACGTTCTACATCAGCTACAGCGCCGATAGCGCGGGGCCAGGTGCGGGGAACGATGTTGCGCTCTATTCACAGCCGATCATTAACGGCACTGCGGGTGCTGATATCGTGACGGTCACAGCTGCCGATGGGGCGGGGAACATCACCGTCACTTACTCGCTCAACAATGGCGCGGTGATTGGTGGTTACACGACGACGACACCACCCAACGCCTTCACGTTCTACGGCGGTGATTCCGACGACACACTGAACGTCAATCTCAACGCCATCAACGTCGCGCTCCCCGGAGGGATTTACTACGACGGTGAAGGGCAGGGCTCGCCGGTTGCAGCTGGCGGCAATCCCTCGTTTGGCGATGTGCTGGCGATTGTCGGCACCGGATTGCAGACGGCAACGTACACCAGCGACGCCGTGATTGCCCGCGCCGGAACGATCACCTCCGATGCCCTCGCCGGGACGATCACGTTCCGTGGTCTCGAGCCGGTGAACATGTTTAATCTGGCTAGCGCCGTCGTCAACTTCGGTGGCGCTGCCGACACGATCGACATCAGCGCTGGCTTTGGCGCAACGGTCGCCACCTCCGCAATTCCAGCCCTCGTTGTGAGTGGCAACAGCGGCGGCGTGGCGTTCGAGCAAGTTCATCTCTCGGGCAATATCGCTGTCGAGATCAACACCGTGACGGGTGGCTCCGATGCTGCCGACAGCGTCACCATCACGAGTGGTGCCAATGCGCATGCGAATGCGAACATCACGATTGATACGGGAGTGGGGGCCGATACGATCGAAGTGGATGGTCCGCTGATGGTTGGCGCTGGTGGTGCGATCAGCTTGACCTCAGGTGGTTCGATCAGCGTGAACAACACGATCACCGCCGGACTTGCTGTGACCCTCACCGCGCTCACCGGCTCGATCTCCGACGGCAACGGCGCGAGTGTAAACGTCGCGACCGGTCTGCTGGTCGCGCAGGCTGCCACCGGTGTGGCAAACGCCATCGATCTCGACACCACCATCACGTCGCTGATCGTTTCCACGACCGGCGCAACCAATGGCAACATCAACATCAACGAGACCAGCGGCCTCGCAGTCTCGTCCGCAACGACCGTGAATGGCAACATCACACTCACTGCTGCCAGTGGCGACATCGCCGTCACCACCATCACGGCCGTAGGCGATGCGACGCTGGTGGCGACGACGGGGGCGATTACGGATGCGAACGCAGGTGTGCTCAATGTGTCGGCGAGTAACCTGAGCGCGACGAGCGCTAGCGGGATCGATCTCGATACGAGCATCGCTACGCTCACCGCCAGCGTCACTGGCACCGGCGCGATCGACATCGATGAAGCGAGCGCCATCACGCTCACAAGCATCACGACCAACAACGGTCTCGTCGACATCACCTCGGCGACCGGCACGATGACCGTCACGAGCATCAATGCCGCCGGCGCGGTGAACCTCGCGGTGACCGATACCGGCGCTGCCGACGACGACATCATCGTCAGTGGCACACTCAGCTCGACGAGCAATGTGGTGCTGCTGGCAGGTGACGATGCGACCCTCAGCGGCACGATCAGCGCGACGGGAACCGTCAGCGTGACGATTGATGCGGCGAGTGCGGATGTGGGTGGCGCGACGCTGAGCTTTGCAGGGGATATCGACGCGGTGAGCGCGACGTTCACCGGCGGCGCGGAGATCGATACGTTCAACGTCCGGCCCGATCAAGACAATGGTCTCGCGAGCACACCGATCAGCATTTTTGGTGGCGATCCGACGATGCCTGCGGGCGATCTTTTAGTGCTCGATATCACGGGACTCGGCGTGCCGACATTGACGCTCGGCGCAGTCAACTACAGCGGCGTTTGGTCGTTCGGCGCGTCGGCGGCAGGGGTTGCGTATAGCTCGATTGAAACGGTGCAAACGACGCCGCTGACGTCGGTCTACAACCTCGTGCTCGACATGCGAATCGCCGGCTTCCAGAACGGCGCGGCCGACGCGATCGAGATCTTCCTGAGTGCACCGAACGTGTTCGAAGTCGAGGTGAATGGCCTCGGCAAGTTCAGTGGCCAGGCCGATACGATCAACAGCTTCACGGTGATCGGTAGCAGCGATAGTGAGTCGCTGACGATTCGCGAAACAGCAGCGGGACTCCCGAGCTTCGACGGCGCTGCGCCGCTGGTCGACAACAGCCTCGCGTCGGGTGGTGTGAGCAATGGCGCGCACTTGAATATAGCCGCCGATGCTTACTACACCGCGAGCAATCTGACCGATGTGACGATCCACTTCGATGGCGGACTCGGCGATAACAGCCTCGCGCTCGAGCTCCTTACTGCCGCTGATGTCGGTTACTTCAGCGACGTCCTCGATGGTCAAGGAAGTGGCAACGTCGGTGTGGGGCCGAGTGGCGCGCCGCTGACCCTCGTCAGCTTCGCCGACCTCGACACGCTCATCCTCGACGGCGCTGGTGGCAACCTCGTCGTCGATGCTTCGAGCAGCACGAGCACTGCCGATATCGAGATCAGCGACGATGGTGCAGCAGCTGATGGCGTGACCGAGATCACCGCCGATACGGGTCTCGTCGCGACGACCACCTTCGAAGGTTTCCTCGCGCTCGACCTCATCGCGGGTGGCGGCAACGAAGCGATTGATCTGGTGAACATCGACAGCACGTCGAGCCTCACGAGCATCGATATCGTGGCTGGTTCGTCGCTCGCGGCGACCGACAACAGCGCTCACACGGTTCGCATCCACGCGATCAAGAGTGGCGTGCCCGTGACGGTAACGGGCGACATCGGGGTCGACACGTTCCAGGTGTTTGACAGCGGGAATTCCGCATCGAACATCGCCTCGACTCTGTCGTTCAATGGCGTTGCCGGGGACGACGACTCGCTGATCGTCGTCGACAGCGGAAGTGTGTCGGCCGACTCCGTCGTCATCACGCGCACCACGATCGAAGGGCTCACGATCGCGTCGGGAATCGACATCACGTTCACGAGCATCGACGATCTCGATGTCACCACGTCGGGCGGCGCCGATACGATCCGCGTCAACATGACCGAAGCGGCCAACGACCTTGATACCGCCGTCGTCACCGGTGCCGGAGACAACGATCAGTTCTACGTCAACGCAGCTGACTTCCTCGCACGGCTCACCCTCAACGGTGGTCTTGGCGACGACACCTTCGGCGGCACACCATCGAGCACCGCGCCTGGCTATCTGCTGAGCGCCAGTGAACTCGACGGCGTCGATGACATGATTCGCCCGAGCCTCACGACCCCCTTCTTCATCAACGGCAACGATCCCTCGGTGCTGCCGGGCGATGTGCTGAACATCGATGTCTCGGCGCTCGGCGGTGGACTCGCCGCGACGAGCCCCGTGCTCGTGAGCAGCGGACAAGTGTTGAGCTCGACGCACGCGACCGTCACCTTCACCACGATCGAAGATCTCAACTTGGCCGACGATGGCGAGATGACGAGCGCCACGATCAATGACATCTACATCCGCGGCACCAATGGCAATGACACGATTCAGTTCGCTCGCGCCAACACGACGCTTGAACCCAGCCGCACTCGCGTGCAGATCGGCTCGAGCTACACGTACCACAACGTCCCTGGCAAGACGCTCGTCTACGGCCGCGGCGGCAACGACATCATCAACCAATCGAACCTGCAGATTCCGGCGGAATTCTACGGTGAAGCGGGAGATGACTTCCTGACGGGCAGCTTCAACAACGACCTCTTGGTCGGTGGTCTCGGCAACGATCGCATCAATGCCAGCAGCGGCAACAACATCGTCTGGGGCGACGACGCTCCGACGAGCGACGAGCTCAATCCGCACGAGCTCAACATCGGCGGTAACGATACGCTGAGCGCGCTCGGCGGCAACGATCTCTTCTACGCCGGTGGCGGCAACGATAGTGTGAGCCCTGGCGCGGGTGACGACTGGATCCACGGCGGCTACGGCAACGATCAGCTGAGTGGCAGCTCGGGCAACGACCGCATTTACGGCGCGCAGGGGAACGACACGATCAGTGGCGATGTCGGCGACGACTTCCTCAGCGGCGGCGATGGCGACGATCGGCTGTACGGCCGCGATGGCAACGACGTACTGATCGGCGGCGACGGCGTTGATCTGGTCGACGGCGGCAACGGCAACGACCTGGTGCTCGCGGCGATCACCACTTACCAAGGGACGAGCGACACGGCGACGAGCAACACGTATAGCAGCGCGGTCGATGCCGCGATGCTCGCGCTGCTGGTGGCCTGGAACAGCGGCGGCCCGGTCGCCCCGAATCTCACCCACACCGACGACCTCGACCGCGACACCGTTTACGGTGGCAGCGGCAACGATCTCTTCGGCACCCACACCAATGCCGACCCCCTCACCAGCGACATCCGCGGCGACTTCAACAACTCCCAAGACACCAGCCTCTAAGCGGCCAGAGGCCAGAGGCCAGAGGCCAGAGAAGGCGAGAGGCGAGAGAAAGCCAGAGGCTGGGAACTAGGGACTAGGGACTAGGGACTAGGGACTAGGGACTAGGGACTAGGGACTAGCCAAAGACGGAGCAGGCAGGAGCAGCTGAAGAAGAGCAGAGGAAGAAGAGCAGTAAAACCGAGCTGCAGGCTGAAAGCAAAAAAGCCTGTATTACAAGCGTTTGAGGCTCGAAATACAGGCTCGCAAATTGTTTCGCCGAGCAGCGGAAAGAAGTCAGCTGCTCGGGTGGGGCGTGGATGGTTATTCGACGGTGACGCTTTTGGCGAGGTTGCGAGGTTTATCGACATCGCAGCCTCGGTGCAGCGCGATGTGATAGGCGAGCAGTTGCAGCGGAACGATGTTCACCAGGGGGGAGAGCATCTCGGTCACTTCGGGAACATAGATCACATCGTCGGCGAGTCGTGCTACTTCCGAATCGCCACGGGCTGCGATGGCGATTACGGGGCCGCCACGAGCTTTAATTTCCTCGAGATTCGACATCACTTTGTCGTACACAGGCCCTTGAGGCATGATGAATACGCTGGGGGTATGTTCATCGACCAGTGCGATGGGACCATGCTTCATCTCTGCGGCGGGATAGCCCTCGGCGTGAATGTAGCTGATCTCTTTCAGCTTTAGCGCTCCTTCGAGAGCGGTCGGGAAATTGTATTGCCGCCCGAGGTACAAAAAGTTCGAAGCGTGGGCGTATTTCTCGGCAATTCGTTTCACTTCGTCGTGGCAATGGAGTGTTTCGCGAATCAACTGCGGAAGTGCGCGGAGCTGTCCGATGATGCGTGTACCAGCTTCAAAACTAAGGTGTCGTAGTCTGCCGAAATAGAGCGACAACATCGTGAGCGTGACGACCTGCGATGTGTAGGCTTTGGTCGAGGCGACGCCCACTTCCGGACCTGCGTGTAAGTAGACACCGCCATTGGCTTCCTGCGCGATGGTGCTTCCCACGACGTTGCAAATCGCGAGCGTCGGATGGCCTTTGCGTTTCATTTCTCGTAGCGCCGCGAGCGTGTCGGCCGTTTCACCACTTTGCGTGATGGCGAACAGCAGCGTTCCATTCTCCACCGGTGGATTGCGGTAGCGCAGTTCACTGGCGTACTCCACTTCCACCGGCAAGCGAGCGAGTTCTTCGAGGAGATATTCCCCGACGAGAGCTGCGTGCCAGCTGGTGCCACAAGCGGTGAGGATCACGCGATTGATGCGCCGCAGGTCTTGAGCGCTGAGGTTGAGTCCACCGAAGACAGCAGTGGCGTCTTCGTCGCTCAGTCGACCACGCATGGCGTTCTCGAGCGACTCGGGCTGCTCGTAGATTTCTTTGAGCATGTAGTGCGGAAAGCCGCTGAGGTTGACGTCGGTGTTCTCGATCTCGAGGGCTTGAATCGCATGCTGCACGTGCCCTGTTTCGCGATGCTCTACTTGCAGCGAATCGGCGGTGATGATGGCGAGCTGATGATCGGCGAGATAGACAATTTTGTCGGTGCGGCCGGCAAGTGGCGAGGCATCGCTGGCAAGGAAGTGTTCGCCGCTTCCAACACCCACCACGAGTGGGCTCCCTTGACGCGCGGCGATGATGACCCCGGGATAGTCGCGAAACAAAATCGCCAGTCCATAAGTGCCGCGCAGCTGACGCACAGCCTGACTCACCGCTTCGACCAGAATGCCATGGCGATGTTTTTCGTTCAGCCGCTTGGCATGCGGCTCGGCCTGCTTCAGGCAGTAGGCAATCAGATGGGCAACCGACTCGGTATCGGTCGAGGAGACGAAGCGATAGCCGTCCGCTTCGAGATGTTCGCGCAGAGCGGCATAGTTCTCGATCACACCGTTGTGCACCACCACCACTTCGCCCTCGCCACCCAGATGAGGATGTGCGTTGACTTCGGTCGGTTTGCCATGCGTGGCCCAGCGCGTGTGTCCGATACCAATCTGTCCGCTGCTGGTTGCGGGCTGAAGCTTCGCCGCCAGGTTGTCGATTCGACCGACCGCCTTGGTGAGCGAAATCGCGCCGGAAGCAAGTTGCGTGGCGATTCCCGCGCTGTCATAGCCGCGATACTCGAGACGACGCAGACCATCGAGCAAAAACGTCGAGGCGGCTGAGGGGCCGACGTAGCCAACGATTCCACACATGATGCAAGACTTCCTTCATATTCAGCAGAGTTCGACAGCAGCGCACGAAATCAACGTCCACGTGCAGTCCCGAGTGGCTTGCGTCGCGGGCGAGATACCATGCTCCGCAATCCTTAGGGGAATTTAGGTCACGTTCCTGGACCACGTTTCGCCACACCGATTTCCGGGAGCATAGCAACCCTCGAAATCCCGGCGAAGAGCGTTCTCCATCGCTAGCAACTTGATTTCCCGCAAGTGTTTCGGGAAACCGCACAGGACTGAAAATCAGTGTGCCGCTCGAGCCGGCTGCTGCCGCTGCTGGGGGTGTGCTAGTCGGTTCAGCCTGGGGCACGCAGTTCGCGCGTAGACGCTCGATCCCCTAGCTCGAAATTCCGCTTCGGGCGGCTCGAAACGCTCCGCATAAGCATGTGGTAAGCCGCACCGCATTGGCGACTATCGGCCGGTTCGAGCGTTTCAGCTCGTGTCATCGGCCAGACATGGATCTGCAGAACATTCGTGCTAAGTAGCACTTCTTAAGCAGTTTACGGCGATTTTTGAAGCGAGACTCCCGCGTCGAATTGCCACGCTGTGCGGTCGAACGCATGGCCAACCGCTCTGCGCGAATCCTTCATGTGAAGCTAACTCGAAGTTCACGACCCACTCACGGCTGCTTTATCTGCCCAGTGAGACTTAGGTGAGATTCTTGACCCTGCTCGGACGCGCCCGCTGGGCATTAGCGCCAGTTGGCAGGAGATGAGTAACTGTGGAGCGATTTTCTATGTGGCATTTCCGCTTGAGCCAACCACGATCATGCGACCTTGCGAGTCGATCGAACCAGCGTGCGTTCACGCTCGTCGAATTGCTCGTCGTCATTTCGATCATTGGCCTTCTGGTGGCGCTGCTGCTCCCGGCGGTCTCTGCAGCTCGCGAAGCAGCTCGCACCGCTGCCTGCCAAAACAACCTCCGCCAATTTGGTCTCGGTCTGTCAGTCCACGCCGAACGCCATAACGAACTCCTGTGCACCGGTGGTTTCAACTGGATGGAAGATGGGGCCGTGACCGAGATCGGCTGGGTCGCCGATCTGGTGAACCAAGGAACTCCTGTCGGCGGCATGCTCTGCCCTTCCAACAACGCTCTCGTCAGCGAGACTTACAACGACCTGCTGCAGCGCGACGTCACAGCCTTTCAAGGTGCGGGACCGTTTCCATGCATGCAAATCCAAAACGTGCTCGGCAGTCCTCCCAAATTGGCCATCGACGGAACGACAATCACCAACCCTTGCCGCGCGATTGTCGGTGCGTCTCCCACGGCCAGTGATGCTCGTTCGAGCGTGGTGAAGACCGAAATCTACGACAAGCATTACAACACCAACTACACCGCATCGTGGTTCCTGGTCCGTAGTGAAGTGAACTTGCTCTACGGCAATCCTCGCCAAGCGATTCCCGGATGTGGCAGCGATGTTCGCAGCCGCAACACCACACGTGGTGGGATGCGACGCACGCTCAGCGATACGGCCAAGGCTGCTTCGAGCTTTGTTCCGATCATCGGCGATGGTGAGACAGTGGGGACGCTTGATGTCGGTTTTGGCCGGATCCTAAGCGGCACACCGATGGCACAGTCGTTCACACGTGGACCGGTACGCATCGCCGACATGAGCGAAGTGGTTCCCCCTGCTTTTGCCGACTTCACACCCAAAGAGGGTGCTGGTGGTTGGTGGCGCGTGTGGGCCAAAGATGCCATGCAAGACTATCGCGGTTTTGCTCCGGTGCATCGTGGTGCCTGCAACATTCTGTTCGTCGATGGGAGCGTTCGCTCCTTCACCGATACCAATCGCGATGGTTCGCTCAACAACGGCTTCCCCGCAGTCGGTGGCTTCGAGGATAGCGAAATGGAAGTGAGCCCCGACGAGATCTTCAGCTTGTACTCGCTCGACGCCAAACGCGAATAACAGCGGGGCGTGATCGTAGAGTCCGTGCGCACCTGCGGTGCGCACGAAATACCACAGCTGCGCTAGAAATCTGCTCTGCACTAGCGCCGCGCGATGGGCCAAAGACTCTGCGAAATGCTCAAAAAACGCCTAGAGAAACGTGATTTCGAGAGCCGGTTTTTGTCGCACACAATGGCTCGGTTCCAGCTACTCAAGCAGAGCGTCTCGGCAAGTGTCTGAGGTGTCCACACGAGTGTGGGGTGGGCGCCGGCGAGCAGGAAAGAACGTTCCCCGTTTCCGCAAACCTTTACGGAACACACACACAACGTTTGAAACCGGCAACTAGAGTTTTGGCTTCTTTGGGGTGCTAGATCGCCGTGCGAAGAGCAGCGATCGAGCGGGCTTCACAGAAACGGATGGAAAAAGCAGAGCTTGGTGGAAGCAGGTTGAAGAAGAGAGTTTCAGTCGACAATCTTCGGAAGAGTTTCTCGGGAGTTACTCACAATCTCGGTCAGATCTTCCCACGGCATCGACACGATAGTGCTCACAGAACCCAAGAGTTTTCACCCAGTACGCAGCCACAGTTGGAACGGTTCACAAGTTTTTTGATCGCAAGCGTCAGTCGCAGTTCAAGCCCCCAGAGCTCACTACGACTAACTCTCGCAATACGCCTCGGTTCGCACATTTTTTGTTTCTTTGTTTCAGGAGTTTGAGATGAAACGTCGTGGTTTTACCCTGATCGAGTTGCTCGTGGTCATTGCGATCATCGGCATCCTGGTCGCCCTGCTTCTCCCAGCTGTTAGCCGTGCTCGTGAAGCTGCCCGCAATGCAGCTTGCAAGAACAACCTCCGTCAGTTCGGCATCGGCTTCCAGCTGTTCGCCGACAAAGATCCTTCGGGTCGCTACTGCACCGGTGCTTCGGACTTCCGTCGCGACGGTTGCTTGGACACTTGGGGCTGGGTCGCTGACCTTGTCGCCATCAATGCTGCTAAGCCCAGCGAAATGACCTGCCCCAGCAACCCACTGCTCGGCACCGAAAAGCTGAACGACGTCTACGGTCGTAACACGACCGAACTGTCCGACGGCGTTCCAGCCGCTCGCTTGACTGCTGGCCTCTGCGGCAAGTCGGAATGGCGTGGCGTTGCTGGTCCAGCTCCAGCCGAAGGTTTCGGCGGCACCGACGACGATACCGCTCAGCGCGCTACGTTCGTCTCGCACTACTTCATTGGTGAAGGCTTCAACAACAACTACGCTCAGAGCTACTTCATGGCTCGCACGGCCCCCCGTGTGACCCAAGCTAACCAAAGCTCGCCAGTGCTCACCTCCGCTCTCAGCGGTTCGGGCCATAAGGGCTTCGGTGGTACGCAAGGTCCTCTGACCCGTCGTGTTGCTGAAAACGCTGGCGTTCCCACCTCGTCGATTCCCCTCCTGGGTGACTCGGCTCCTGGTGACGTCGACGAAGCTGTGATGGCTGTTACGCTCGAAATCAGCCCCACCGACTACATCAACACCGGTCTCGGCACCGCCACCACGAAGTCCCTGATTCCATCGGGTGCTCTTCTGAGCGAAGCGTTCAACGACGGTCCTGCTTTCTGGAACGGTTCGAACGGCGTCAAGCTGATCCCTGTCGGCACCAACATGAGCAACCAAATCTCGTGCGACTTCCGCAAGGATTGCGACGAACCTCTCGGAACTGTCAACAACACCTACCTCCAAGACACGCGCGACTGGTTTGCTACCCACGGTGGTGGCAAGAACGCCAGCTGCAATATCGTGATGGCTGACGGTGCTGTGAAGGAATTCACCGATAGCAACGGCGACGGCTTCCTCAACCCAGGCTTCCCAGTGACGCCAGGTTTGGCCGACACCTCGGCGATCGGTTACAGCGACAACGTTGTCGAACTCCCACCTGGAGAAATCTTCAACGGTATCTGGTTGTTCAAGCTCACCAAGGGCACCCTGGAAGACTAGTCGTGTCTTCGCTCCACGTGATCACGAGATTCTGGTGTCGCAGGTCGACGCCAGAATCTCCCTCCGCGAGCGAACCTCAACGATAAAGCTTCTCGCCAGCAACGGACTCACCACGACTCGTCGGCGGTGAACCCTGCTTCGCGAAGTACCCCCTCGCTTTGACTTACCACAACGATTGACAACATGCCGGACAGGCGGAGGGCCATGCTCTTCGCCTGTCCTTTTTCATGCGCTTTGCCGCAGCCGATTGCGGGTGCAAGGAAGCGGCTGAAGAGGTGTGAATATCGAGTTCAACCGCAACTCGCTTCATCATTACTTCACTCAATCTTCACAGCGGTGAGGCAGACTACAAACCTCGCGCCGCAAGGCCCAGCGGCGCGATTTCCCAATCGTCGCCAGGATGGCATCGCCGCCAAACACTCCACAGGTCGTTTGCTATCTCAGTCCCGACGGATTCTTGCTCTTATGAATCGCACCGTTGCCATTGTCGCCACGATTCTGCTCGCCCTCGCCACGCTGATTGTCTATGCGTCGTCGCAGAGCACTTTTCTGTATAAGCATCGCGACTCACCCGAACTGCGCGTGGTCATTGGCGAGAATGGAGCCGCTATTGTCGAGGCGGCCACCGTCGAGGGACGCAAGAAAACCAAATTGCCCGAAGCGATCGCGCCGTCGAAAGAGTACGACTTCGGTGTCATGGACCCGCTGACCGATGGCTTTCATGAGTTTGTCATCCGCAACGACGGCGATGCGCCGCTGAAGCTCGATGTCGGCAGCACCACCTGCAAGTGCACGGTCGGTGGACTCTCCGACCGCGAAATCCCCCCCGGTGGCGAAGGGAAAGTGAAGCTCGAGTGGAATACCGGGCGCTACAACTTGTTCTACTCACACTATGCCGAAATCAAAACCAACGACCCGTTCCGTAAGTCGATCGACTTTAACGTGAAGGGAAAAGTGCGGCAGGAACTCAACGCTAACGTGCCCGAGATCATCGTCCCGAAGATGCAGCCCGGCACGGAAACCACAGCGTCGGTGCTTCTTTACTCGCAGCTGTATGACAACTTCACGCTCAGCAACCTGAAGTCGAATTTGCCGGGCCTAGCGTGGAAAATCGAGCCCGCGACGATCGACGATTTGCCGGACTACGACGCCAAAATGGTGCAGAAGCTCGTCGTCACCCTCCCCCCCGACCTGCCGCAAGGGAACTTTAGCGACACGCTGTACATGCAAGTCTCGCCCGGAACGCCGGGTGCTCAGCCGATCGATTTTCAACTGGAACTCAAAGGCCAAGTGGGACTTCGGCTCACCATGTACGGGGCGGCTGTCAGTTCGCTCGACGGCGAAGGTCAAATCGATCTCGGCAAGACCAAGCAAGGGAAGGCCAAGGCCACCAAGGTGCTCGTCAAGATTCGGGACGATGAACCGACGCTCACCGCGCCGAAAATCACGCTGATCCCCGATTTCCTGCAGGCTGAACTAAAGCCTCACGAGTCCGACGATCAAGTCGCTGGGCTCTATGACCTTGTCATCACCATTCCCGAAGATGCCCCTGCCTGTCAGATGCTTGGCAATCCCTACGGAACGATTCGCATTGCCACTGGGCATCCCCGGATCGGAGAAGTGTCGCTGAATCTGCTGATGGTGGTGAGTGAGTAAATCATCACGGACGAGCAAACGTGTCGCGTGCGTCAACAATTGACGGAATCCTCCGCTGCTCGACCTCCCACCTAGCCCACCACCCGTCCTGTTCCTTCAGAGAATCAAGTGCGAACCATGGCAGAAACCGCCATCGATTTCGATCCTTATCGCGTGTGGCTCGGTGTACCTGACTACGATCGCCCGCTGAATCCCTACCAGCTTCTCGGTTTGCCTCCGCTCGAAAGCAACCTGGCCCGCATTCAAGCGGCGGTGGTGCGTCAGCAAGAACAACTCGAAACCATTCGCACCACCGTCTCCGATCCGCAGCTGTGGCAGCAAGTGTGGGACGAGTTGCAAGCGGCCATTCGTGAAATGGCGGACCCTGAACGTAAGGCGGTGCTCGACGCAGCGCTCAAGCGGCGCGGTGTGGGCCCCCGTCCACGAGTCGACAACACCGACTCCTCGGGCAACGGAAATGCAGGACCCCTCGCCGCTGCAGGGCAAACGGTGGTTTGCCGCCACTGCACGAAATCCAATCCGACCAATCGTAAGTTTTGCGGCAGCTGTGGCAAACCGCTCTGGGAAAAGTGCCCCAAATGCAACGCCGAGTGTGCTGCTGACGAGCGTTTTTGCGGCATTTGCGGCACCGATGTGCATGGCAATCTCGACGCGCAAACGCAGCAACTGCGGCAGCGTAAAGAAGCGGCGATGGAGCTGCTCGAGTCGCATCGCTACGATGCGGCCATCTCGGCGCTGCGAGGTATCGCAGCCATCGACGACCCACGCTTCGAATCGTTCGCCATCGATGCGCTCGACGAGATTAAGCGGGTGGAAGCTCGCCGCGATGAAGAAAAACAGAAGGCCGCGCAAGCGCTCGTCTTGGCGACCAAGTACTTCGAGCGCCATGCCTACGACAAATCGCTCTCGGTGATCGACGAAGTGCCTGTGCCACTCCGCAGCGACGCGCATCAGCGGCTCCTCGAAAAATCGCGCGATTGTCGCACCGAGCTGCTGCAGCTAAGTGGCGAAATTCGCCAGGCTGTGGAAGAAAAACGGAGCTGGGATCTCCTGCCCAAAATCGAGCGTCTGCTGATGCTCAAGCCCGATCATACGAAGGCTCAAGAGCTGGCATTTTCGCTCCGCGATCAGTTTGTTAAACAGGCCAAAAGCAAACTCAAAACGCACGCCTATGAAGAAGCGATTGCGTCCCTCGAGCAGATCCCATCGTTTGCGAAAACCGAAGAGGCCGATTCGCTGCTCGATACCGCGAACGAACTTCAAGCGCTGCTGCTAAACCTGCGACTCGCAGCCCTAGCCGACCCGCCGCTGGTGGCGCTCGCGAATCGTTTTCTGAAGATCGCTGCCTCGAACCCCGAAGGCAAAACGCTCAAAGAAAAACTCGACGTGAAGGTGAAAGGGAAACATGCCGACCCCCGCATCGCGGCCCCCAACTGGGCACCGATCCCCAAACGGACGATGCTGGGATTGCCAGTCGACTGGCTCGGGCACTTCACAAAATTCGAGAATGTTCCTGAAGCGGTCGCCGAAGCGATGGCCGATCAGCCCGGGCAGTTTTTTGTCGCTGCAGGACTCGCGCTGCAAGGCATTGGCCGCGCTGCCATCGACCTGAATCTCATGCCCGGTCAGAAAAAATCGATGCTCGGCGCGATCGGTTTTTCCTTCGGCGCAAAGACGAGCGACATCGCCTGGGGAATCGATCTCTCCGAGTACGCCCTCAAAGCGGTGAAGCTAACGCGCGATCCCAAAACGAAGATCGTGAAACTAGAACAGGCCGAGTTTATTCCGCACAGTTCCCCTCTCACGCACCCCGATGCGGAACTTGATCGCAACGAGCTGATGCAAGCGACACTGAAGGATTTCCTGTCGCGCGCGGATCTCAAGGGGGCGAAGGTGGTGATTGCGGTCCCCGGCCATCGAGTGCTTGGACGCTTTTTCGAACTGCCGCCACTCCCGGCCAAAAAAGTGGCCGGCGCAGTGCAGTATGAAACCAAGCACCAGATTCCGATCAACCTCGAGGAGCTATGCTGGAGCCACTACATACTCGACGAACGCGATGCGAAGACCGCCGACGAGTTCCCCCGCCGCATCATGGTGGTTGCCGCCCGCGAAGTGCATGTGCAAGAGCGGCTGGCGATCTTCAAGACCGCCGGAATCAACGTCGACATTGTGCAAAGCGAGTGCATCGCGATCCACAATGCGATGGTGCAGGAGTTCTATCCCGATACGCTCGAGACTGACCCGAAGCTGAAGGCAATCAAAGCCCAAGGAGCTGCCGAGCAGGCCGCAAGTGGCGATGCGATTGCGATTGTCGATCTAGGAACCGAGTCGAGCAACGTGGTGATCAGCACGGCGACTTCGGTTTGGTTTCGCAGCTTCGGCAAGGGAGGGGACACCATGACACAGGCCCTCGTGAAGCAATTTCAGCTCACCTATCCGCAAGCTGAGCAGCTGAAACGCGAGCCATCGAAAGCACGCCGCTTTCATTTGCTCCATGCGACGATGAGCCCCATTTTCGTGCAGATCGGTAGCGAAATCGAGCGTTCGATCGCCGGCTATCACAAGCTCTACTCCGATCACAAAGTACATCACGTCTATGGGATCGGCGGCGCGTTTCCGACGCACGGATTGATGCGCCATTTGCGCAGCGGCAAGTAAGAGCTCACACATCTCGCTCCGATCCGTCAGAAGCGGCTACGGCTTTTTCGGCGAGGCTTTCGGAGCATGGTCGTGATCGTGGTCGTCGTGACTATGACCGTGATCATCGGCCGCGTGGCTGTGAGCACCATGCCCGTGAGTATGCGGCTCTTCGACGAGCCCAATTCCCCACGCAATCGCGACACCGAGCAACAGCAGCGCGGTGAGCGAGGCCCGATCGTGCGAGTGAAACGTCACTTCGGGGAGCAAGTCGGCCAGCGAGATGCAGAGGAAAACGCCCGCTGCAAAAGCGAGGGCACAGCCAATCACGAATGCCTGCTCGCCGACAAAATTGTCGACTCCCAGCACAAAGCCAATCGCTCCCAGCGGGCACATCACCGCGAAGCAAGCATTGGCAATCATGGCATTCTTGGTGTTCCAGCCTCCCGCTTTCATCAGCGACGTGATCGTCAAAGCGTCGAGCGGTTTGTGTAGCAGCACGGCTAGAAACGTACCAAGGCCGAATAATGCAAAGGCGTGTCCACCATGGGCTTCAGCAGCCACTGCAGCGCCGAGCGCGAGACCATCGATGATCGTGTGCAAGCTGAGGCCGATGGCGAGTCCCAACCAGTTCAGCGAGCTCCCTGCTGCCGTCACATGACCAGGCTCATGCGTGTGATCGCAGTCGGGCCCATGCACGTGCGGCGTGCCAGCCATCGGTAGTGCCATCTCGCCAGCTGCTGGAGTCGCGTGGCTGTGACCATGATCGTGCGCGTGGCTATGCGAATGGCTGTGCCCGTGCGAGTGACCATGATGATGTCCGGGGTCCCCTTCCAAATCGGCATGCTGATGAACGTGAAACACGCGGATCAGCAGGAACATGAACAGAAGGCCGCCGAGTGCCCAGGCCATCGCGGAGTCGATCGCGAGACCTTCCACCAGGCTGTGCGGAATGAGATGCAGCAGCGCGACGCCGAGCATAAAGCCGCCGACGAAGCTCATCACCATCTGCATGCTGCGATGCGTGAGACGGACGCGCGTGGGGAGATAGCCGCCGATCATCGAGGCAGCAACGATCAGAACACAGTAGCCGAGGAGAAGTAGATGAGCTTGCATCTGCTAATGATAACCTGATGCAACTAAGGCCGCGAGGAGATGAGTCGGGGAGGTGGATTACAACGAGGGGGACTCGAGATAGGCCACCAATTGCAGCACCACTGGCCCGGATGTGCCGGGAGCCAGTTTCACCTCGAGACGGCAGCCGTAGGGCTCGACGAGGGTAGTCGACAGCTCCGCATCTCCTTCTGCCACTTCAGCTTCCACCGTGGGGCTGGCCTCAAAGGGAGGCTGAAACAGCAGATGTAGCACGTGCGTGGTTTCCCCCTGCTCGGGGACGATTCGGACCGCTGCCACTAGCGACGAACCTTCGCCGGGACGCTCGTAGCGGGTCAGCCGCAGCGTGGCGCCATCGGGGAGCTCAGCCGACTCTTCTTCCAGGGCATTTTCATCGACCGAGGTCGCTTCAAGCAAAGTTTCGTCGAGTGCAGATTCCCGAAGCAGATTCGCTGCAAGCTCTGTCTCTTGCTCGACTTCCGGAGCAGTAGCTGGAGGCGAAGGGAGCCGGATCTCAGAGGTCGCTGCGGGGGCGATTCTGGCGACGCTGAGTGTCTCGGTAGCCGCTGCTCGGTCGAGCAAAAAACAGTAGATCACGAGCCCCAGCGAGACGAGGCTGCCACTGATCACAACGAGGGCGAGCCCGAGAGTCAGCTGCGTGAGTGCCAGCACCACCAGCACCACCAGCAGCGAGGTCGCAGCCGCTCCGATCACTGCGCGCACGATGACCGCCTGAAGATCGTCGCGCGCGGTGGTTGCGGTGGCGGAGTGCATGGGAAATTCGGTTCGAGGCCTACCCGATCGATGGCGAGAACTCGCGAATCGTAGCAGAACCTTGTTGCTCAAAATATGCCAGCGGGCAAAACAGGCCTGCCCAAACCGGGCTGCCCCAAAAAGGCTAAGCCAAGACAGCGACAGCGCAAAAACAAACGCCGAGGGCATCGTTGGAAGATGGCACTCGGCGTTTGCGTTTTTCGGAGCTAACGGATGAATCCGTCAGCGGCTGTTGTCGACACTCCAACACAGCGGAGCAGCTGCACTAGCGAGCAGCGGCGGCGATGCCAGCTTCTTCGGCCAGGATGGCAGCCTTGTCGGTCTTTTCCCAGTTGAATTCGGGAAGAGCACGACCAAAGTGGCCACCAGCAGCACTCTTGCGATAGATCGGACGACGGAGGTCGAGGTGACGAATGATGCCGCTGGGAGTGAGCGGGAAGTTACGACGCACCAGCGTGACGAGTTGATCTTCCGAAACGCGACCCGTGCCGAACGTGTTGATGTTGATGCTGACAGGTTCGCTCACACCGATGGCGTAGGCCAGCTGCACTTCGCACTGCGAAGCAAGACCAGCAGCCACGATGTTCTTGGCCACGTAGCGAGCCATGTAGGCAGCGCTGCGGTCGACCTTCGTGGGGTCCTTACCGCTGAACGCACCACCACCGTGACGACCCCAACCACCGTAGGTATCAACAATGATCTTACGGCCGGTCAGACCGCAGTCGCCGTGAGGTCCACCCACTTCGAACTTGCCGGTCGGATTGATGTGATAGGTGATTTCGCCGGTCACCAATTCTTCAGGCAGCTCGGGCTTGATGATCTTGTTGATCACGAAGTCGCGAATTACGTCTTGCTTGTCGCTGACGGTTTCGTCGTGCTGCGTGCTGACGACGACGGTGTCGATACGGACAGCGCGATCACCATCGTATTCCACCGTCACTTGGCTCTTGCTATCGGGACGGAGCCACGACACTTCTTTGTTTTGACGAGCTTCGGTCAGGCGGTTCAGGATGCGGTGCGAGAGAGCGATCGGCAGCGGCATCAGTTCGGGGGTATCGTCGCAAGCAAAGCCGAACATCAGCCCTTGGTCGCCAGCGCCGATATCTTTTCCCTTGGTGGCGTCGTCGTTCACACCTTGAGCAATGTCGGGGCTTTGGCTGTGCAGGCGCACTTCCACCTTGCAGGTGTCGGCCGAGAAGCCGATGCGGTCGTCGACGTAGCCAACTTCACGAATCACTTCGCGAGCCACTTTCTCGAAGTCCACCACAGCCTTGGTGGTGATTTCGCCAGCCAAGCAGCAGAAGTCGGTGGTGACGAGCGTTTCGCAAGCCACGCGGCTCATCGGATCTTGCGCCAAGCAAGCATCAAGAACGCCATCCGAAATACGATCGGCAAGCTTGTCGGGGTGACCCATGCTGACCGATTCACTGGTGAACAAAAACTTTCCCGATGCCACTGATTGCGCTCCTGATAACTCGACCCGAAGTTGGGACCGGGCGGGCCCAAAAACCTAAACGGCAAATTATAGAGCCCTACGCCCAATCTCCACAACCCAGCAAAAGCCCCTCGAAATCTGCGGTTTTCCGTTGCCAGCTAGCGGCAGGTCGGCTGTTCTTTGCCACATCAGCCCACCGGGAATGCTCCTCGAAAAACGTTCTCAGCTCGTCGCAAATCAGTTCCCTAGCAACCCCCATTTGCCCATTCAGCCGACAGTGGACTCCTTCTCGAGCAGCTTTTTTCACGCCCCTGGAAGGGTCCGCTGATCACCCAGCGATGCCAGCCTGCGGCCGAACACCCACCAAGAATTTCTTTTATGCTCAGCTGCCGGTGATCTCGGCCAGAAGCTCGAAGAACGCCCGCTTTCGATCGGTGCTCGCCGACCAGTTCACCGGGGGACACTGATAGCCGTCGACGTAGTTGCTTTTGCCCGGGTCGAAGTAGCCCCACGAAGCTCGGTGGGCCAGCGCAACCTGAAAGTTGTTCTCCTCTTGGTCGAAATCGAAGTGGTCATCTTCATTGAATAAGATCGGCTTTGGTCGATAGGCAGGACTACGCCGCACTTGCTCCACCATCGCACCGATTCGTGAAGGCTCGGCCACGCCATTGCCATGCAGTAGCACAAAGTCGCTGGCGGCGATCAGCTCCTGGCTCGGCACGCGCCCGCCGTTGTGGCTGACACCGACTTTCAGATCGATCGGCTTGCCAATTTTCTGAGCCAGCGCAATCAGCTCGCCCACTCGCTTCGGCTGAATGATCGCATGATCGTACTTCGCGTTGTCGCACTCGTTGGCAATCTCGACGAGCACATTTCGGTAACCTTTGGCGACGAGCCACTCCGTCGCCTCGGTGACCGCGCGAATCACCGCCGACTCCTCTTCGAGCCGCTGATCCTGGCCAAAGTAGAAGTAGCCCAAGATCACCGTCATCCCCAGCTCATCGGCTCGATCCAGAATGAGCTCGAGTCGCGCCAAGTACTCCGCGCGGAGTTTTCCCTGCGCATCGAACGCACTATTCTCCCACGGCTGATCTTTGGAGTACCCCTCGGGACTACCCCCTTGCAAGCAGAGTGTGAACGAGAGGAGTCCTGCTTTGCGCCAGATCGGCATTTGCTCGAGAAACTCGCGAGTGTTGCGCCGAGGGTCACACGTTTTTGTGTCGGGATAGACCCATCGCGAGCGTGTATCGACATTCAGATCGTCGAACGTCGCTTGCACAAAACGGGCATTCAGCAGCAGTCCTTCGATCGACTTACCGCGCCACGAGCGACCGGCATAAGTCGGCCGATCATTCACCAGGAACGAGTCCCCTTCGATCGTCGTGTGCGTCCGTCGCATCTGAGGCTCCGCTGCCGTCAGCAGCGCGACGAGCGGTCCCTGCGGAGCTGAACTTGCCCCAACGAGCGCCGCCGAAACTGCGGCATATCCCCACTGACGACGATCCATGAGCTCTTACCCTCGCTACAACGAAACCTTGTTGCACCGAGCAGTAGAACCGATCCTCCCACGCATTGCGAGCCAAACCCATCGCCCCCCGAGCAGCCACCTTTGGCTGCTCGATTTTGCTGCTCTTCTTCAGCTGCTTCAGCCTGCTCCGACTTTGGCTAGACCCTAGTCTCTAGATCCTAGTCTCTTGCTTTCTCTCACCTCTCGCCTCTGGTCTCAGGCCTTCTCTGGCCCCTGGCCTCTGGTCCCTGGCTGCTTTAGAGGCTGGTGTCTTGGGAGTTGTTGAAGTCGCCGCGGATGTCGCTGGTGAGGGGGTCGGCATTGGTGTGGGTGCCGAAGAGATCGTTGCCGCTGCCACCGTAAACGGTGTCGCGGTCGAGGTCGTCGGTGTGGGTGAGATTCGGGGCGACCGGGCCGCCGCTGTTCCAGGCCACCAGCAGCGCGAGCATCGCGGCATCGACCGCGCTGCTATACGTGTTGCTCGTCGCCGTGTCGCTCGTCCCTTGGTAAGTGGTGATCGCCGCGAGCACCAGGTCGTTGCCGTTGCCGCCGTCGACCAGATCAACGCCGTCGCCGCCGATCAGTACGTCGTTGCCATCGCGGCCGTACAGCCGATCGTCGCCATCGCCGCCGCTGAGGAAGTCGTCGCCGACATCGCCACTGATCGTGTCGTTCCCCTGCGCGCCGTAAATGCGGTCGTTGCCCGAGCTGCCACTCAGCTGATCGTTGCCGTAGCCGCCGTGGATCCAGTCGTCACCCGCGCCAGGGCTCACACTATCGTTGCCGCCACCGGCGTAGAAGAGATCGTTGCCGCCGAGCGCGCTCAGCGTATCGTTACCGCCGATGTTGAGCTCGTGCGGATTGAGCTCGTCGCTCGTCGGAGCGTCGTCGCCCCAGACGATGTTGTTGCCGCTGCTGGCATTGATGCGATCGTTGCCGAGACCACCGACCAAGAGGTCGTTGTTGAAGCTGCCCGTCAGGAAGTCATCTCCCGCTTCACCGTAGAATTCCGCCGGAATCTGCAGGTTCGATTGGTTGATGATGTCGTTGCCGCCGCGGCCGTAGACGAGCGTCTTGCCAGGGACGTTGTGGTACGTGTAGCTCGAGCCGATCTGCACGCGAGTGCGGCTGGGTTCAAGCGTCGTGTTGGCGCGAGCGAACTGAATCGTGTCATTGCCATTGGTGCCGCGGATGTAGATGTCATTGATCGTGGCGCTCGTCATCTCGCCATCGTCGGCCAAGTTGAGATCTTCGATCGTGGTGAAGGTGACGGTCGCGTGCGTCGAGCTCAACACTTGTCCGCTGCTCACGAGCACGGGGCTCGTCGCGGCGAGTCCACCGCCGAGCGCCGAGACATCGATGTTCAGCACATCGCCCGGCAGCACCGAGGGATCGTTGCCGTTGATGAAGAAGGGGGTCGTGAGGCTCGGGCGAATCATGTCATCGACGCCGTCGAGTTCACTGGCGCTCAGCAGATAGCCAGGCGCGGTGCTCGATGGTGTGCCGCCGAAGGTGTCGTCGCCAAGACCACCGTTGAGGGTGAGCCGTGCGAGGAAGTCAGCTGCGTTGACGTAGAACTGATCGTTGTCTCCGGCACCGGTGACGACGGCGGTATCAAGGTCGTTGGCCGCTTCGGTCATGTTGACGCGGATCGTATCGGCGCCGCCCGACGTGGTGACATCGAGATCGTCGATGCTCGTGAACGTGATGTCGATTCCCGACGCGATCGTGAGCCCTTCGATCGTGGTGCGCGTGATGACGACGGAGTCGGCCGACACACTTCCGCTGTCGACGACGATCAGCGAGTCGTCGTCCCCGGCAACGCCATTGAACGACAGAGTCGAGGCGATGTTCGATGCGGAATTCCCGCTGTCAAACACCTGGAACGTGTCGACCCCGATGTCGCCCGTTACCGTCACGGGCACGCCACTCTTGATCGCGTGGATGCGAACCGTGTGAGCGCTGTTGTCGGTCGCCGCGAGCGACGAACCAGCCACGATATCGATGCTCGTGAGGCTCGACGTGCTGTCGATGTTCACCAGATCAATCGCTTCGTTGCCGCCACCCGCGATGAGGTCGAGCGCGAGGAAACCTTCGAAGGTGGTCGTCGCGACGAGACCCGTATCGGCGGTGATCTCGGTCACGCCATCAGCTGCTGCACCATCGTCGCTGATCTCGATATCGGCAGTGCTCGTGCTGCTCGAAGCATCGACGACGAGGTTGCCACCAGCGCCGTCGAGGATGAGCGTGTCGAGGTCGGCGAAGCTGACGAGGGTCAGCGGCGCGCCACTCGGCCCCACACCGACGTTGCCACTTCCTTGACCATCGAGGACGTCGCTGAAGTAACCGACATCAGCGGCAGTAAGGAGCTCGAGCGCGAGGCTGTTATCGCCGAGTCCGCCATCGAAGTGGATCGTCACATCGGTCAGATTGCTCGCGGTGTAGTAAGCATCGGCGGCTATATTCAAGTGCGCGCCATTGCTCACACCACCCGACGCGAGGCTGTTGTCGACCAGCGGCGCAGCGCCGTCGAAGCTCGGGAGTCCCGCTGCTGTTTCGCGAATCGTCAGCGACTCACTATCGCTGCTACCGATCACCGTGAAGCTGTTGATCGTATCGGCCTGGCCACTGAACTTGCCGAGGCCATTCACCTCGACTTCGAACACGTTCGGTGCACTCAGGAAGATCTCGATCGCGTCGGCCGCGCCGTTCTGGAAGCCGGCGATTCGCATGTCGAGCACGAGGTTGTAGACCGACGTCAGCGGCGTCGTTTGCACCGTTTCAATCGAGCTATACGCAACCCCTGCCGCCGACGCGCCGAACGACCAAACGCCGCTGTAGTTGACTGCGCCGAGCGTCAATGTCGGCACGCCGAGTCCCGTGATATCGAGCACTAAAAGATCGCCCGCAGGCATCGTCGGATCGCCACCAAAAATGCTGATCGGTGTGCTCGCGAGACCATTGTCTTGATCGGGCCGGACGTTGAACGTATCGATCTCCGCGCCGCCGGTGAACGTCGCGCTCACCGCGTCGATATCCCCTGCAAAGCTCAGCGTCGCGCCACCCACATCCGCACTCGCCGCATCAATCGTCACGCTGACGGTTCCCGTCGCGCTGATCGTGCCGCTGAGGGTCGCATCGTCACCTGCCAGCAGCACCACATTGCTCGTCGAGCTGAGTGTGCCACTGACGATGATGTCGTCGTCGGCAGCGCCGGTATCGGTCACCGCGAGGTTCACCGCGCCGGCGGCATTGATGCTCGTGACGGTCATCGTGCCGGTCGCCGAGGTGATGTCGACGAGACCGTTGTTGGTCGTGATGCTTGTGAGCGTGATGGCGCTCGCTTCATCGATGTCGATCGCGCCGGTGCCAGTGACGCTGGCGGTGAGCGTAGCGATGCTCGTATCGAGATCGATCCCTGTCGCGCTCGTCGCGCTCAGGTTGTTCGCCGACAGATTGAGCACACCTGCATTCGCATCCGTAATCGCCCCCGTCGTCGCCACCAGCGTCGCATCCCCCACCGCTGTGAGCGCTCCAATCGCAAGGTTACCCGTCGGAGTCGAGAGTGTAATGCTTCCCGCCGAGGCGGTAATTAGCGTCGCGGTGAGGCCATTGAGTTCCGTGATGATGATGTTTCCAGCAGTGCTCGTGGCCGAGGTGATCGTCGTCACACTGGTGTCTAGCAAGATGCCGGTTCCTGCCGACATCGAGAGGTCGGTCGTCACCACGTCGATAGCTGCGGTGTCGGTGGTGATGGCACCGGTTGCCGTAAGCGAAATCGAACTGTCGGCCGAAAGTTGTCCACCGAGGAAGCTGATTGCACCGGTGCTGATGGTGGCCGAAGCTGCCGTGGGGCCAGTCGCCAGGTCGATGGTGCCGGTGATCGATAGTGCGTCGCTCGCATCGCCGTTGATGGCAAAGCTCGAGAAGCCCGCCGCCAAAATTGGATCGATTCCCGCGAGAATCAGCGTGTCGGCTCCACCTCCCGTGGTGTTGATCGTGAGCGAACTGGTAGGTGCGGTGAACGTGGTGAGTTCGCCGAGGGTCGAGTCGATCTGCGAAATACCAGCCCCCGCGATATCGCTCAGCGTGATGGTTTCGGCACCACCGGTGAAGGTGAAGATGCGATTGGCCGCCGACATGTTATCGGTGATCGGAGCGAGCCCGGTGTAGGTGATCACGCGACCATCGAGGTCGATGTCGCCATCGCTGTCGTTCACGTATGTATGTTCGATCGTGGTGACGGTGTTCCCGCCGATGGTGAGATCGTCGCTACCAGTTTCGCCATTGAAGGTGATCGGGAAGTCGTAGAGACCACCGCTAGCGCCGTAGTTCACGAAGAGCGAGTCGTCACTTGCCCCAGCATTGATGGTGTACTCGCTGGTCGTGCCGAGGCTGGCAGTGGGTCGCGAGTCGATCACGCTGCCACCCAGGAGCAACTGTATCAGATTCGCAGGACCACTCACCACGCGGCGGATTTCGAAATCGTCGGCACCAGCAGTGCCGGTGAACGTGGCGGGACCATCGACGATGATGGCCACGTCGTTGCCGTCGCCACCTTGGTAGGTGATGCGAGCCGTTTTGCCGCTTCCGAGGAAGTCGGCGCTGATGATCGTCCCTTCGGCGAGCCCTTCGAAATTGCCAGTTACGAGGTCGGTGCCATCGTTACGGATGATGATGTAGCTTTCGCCATCGACGGGGACATAACCACCGAAACTGGCGATTGCCAGATCAGCAGCGGTGTTGATGCTGATCGTTCCGGTGACATCCAGTTGGCTGTGGAATCCAGCGCCGTCGCCAGCATCGCCGCCACCGATTTCGACACTAAAGATGGCATCGGCTGCGAAGCTGACCGAGCCGCTTTCGAGCACGCCGGGGCTGAGCCCTGGATCGACCGTGCCACCGGTATTTACCGTGACCGTGCCGTTGATGTCCCCCGTGCCACCCAAGGTGCCGCCATTGTGAACGGTGAAACTCGCAGCAGCGAGCGTGCTGCCGTTGAGGTTCAGCCGACCGGCGTCGATGCGAATGGGGCTGGTGGTGGTGTTGATCCCTTGGAGCGAAAGTGTTCCCAAACCATCTTTCACAAACGTGTTGTCGCCATCGCTGCTGGCGACCACGCCGAGCACCGTGACATCGAAGCCATTGGTGTTTACACGCGTGGTGTCGAGGAAGTTCAAAGTGCGACCGGCACCAAGGGTCATCGCGGCGTCGAAGCGAAGTCCTCCAGGGACGATGTTGGTGACGTCGAGCAGAATATCGTTAGCCGCATTGCCCAGTGATCCATCGCTGCTGACGCCGAGCGTTCCGCGGAAAATGGAGATGTTGCCAGTAAAGCTGTTGCTACTGTTTTCGAGCGTGAACGTGTTGTTGTGCTGACTGCTTCCGCTGCTGTTGAAGCGATGCGTTGCGCCAGCATTTCCGCCACTGATTTCGCCAGTCAATCGCACGACTTGTGTGTTGTTTGGGATGACCGTGAACTGATTCAGAAACGGGCCACTGCCAATCACAATGTTGTTGTCGACTACGGTCGTGGTATTTGCGCCAAAGTCGAATCCAATCGCGGGATTGGCTTCGGTAGTGTTGGCGGTGTAGTTCGGCAGCGTAACTGTGCCGGTACCAAAACCGTTGGCATGGGTGAGAATGAAGCGAGCGTTCGGATTGCTTCCCGTCACACCACCGGTGAAGGTGTTATCGGCGGCGAGCGTGAGGTTACCGAGGGCTGCCGGAGCGTAGAACAATCCGCCCGAGCCGCTGATAACGCTCGACACCGTTTGTGTGCCACCGACGAGCGTGAGGTTGCCCGCTCCAAGGGTCGTGTTACCGGCACCCGCCAGTACGCTGATAGTTTCATTGAAACCGTTGAGATTGAACTGACCACTCGTGCCGTTGACGGTCACGGTGGCTGTGTCGGCAATCTGATTCGAGGCGAGCAAGCGAACGAGGTCGGCATTCGCTCCGCCAGTTCCGTCGCCAATCGCCAAGTTTCCAGCGATGGCGTTCACGCCTGCGGTTTTGTTGAGTTCCAGCGTCCCTGTATTCACCGTCGTGGTGCCGGTGTAAGTGTTCGCAGCTGTTCCACTGAACGTGAGTGTGCCGGTGCCAATCTTCGTGAAGTTGAGCGGACCACTTGCGACACCCGAGAAGTCGGTCGACGCACTGTTGTTGCCAACCGACAGAGTCGACGTTCCCCAGAAACTGTTGGCGACGAGATTGCCAGCACCGGTCAAGCCACCGATCGTGCTGCCGATGCCTTCAGCAATCAGCGTGCTACCACTGCGGATGTCGACGGTGGAATTTACCGGAGTGGAAGCGGAATTGTAGAGCGATAGCCGGCTATTGCCATCAATGACGGTGGTGCCCGTGTAGCTCTTGGACGAGGCGTTATTGCGATACGAAACCAGGTTGCCACCCGTGATCGTCACGCCACCTGCGCCGGTGATGTTGCCGGTGAAGTTCGTTTGACCAGGATCGTTCCCCGCGTTTTGCGTGGTGGTGTTTTGGGCGAGGAACGTCACGTCTTTGCCCAGTGCGATTGCGCCACTGAAAGTGGCAACACCCGTCGAACCGGCGAGCGAGCCGATCGTCGTTGTGCCGGTGCCGACGTTAGCCACCGTGATGGCGTTGCCGAGCGTGCGAGTCGGTGCCAGGAGCAGACTGGTGTTGCTTGCGCCCGTATCGGCAGTGTTCATCGTGACACCAGCCGACCCAAGCGATGTGTTCTGCGAAGCGGTGACGGTTCCGCTCACGATGAAGGTGCCGCCGGAGTAGGAGTTGGAGCCTAGCAGCGCGAGCGTTCCGGGACCGGTTTTGGTCAGCGATCCGGTGCCAATGATCGGGCCAGCGCCAGCGGCATCGGTCCAGTTAAGGGTCGCTGCAGGATCGGTTACTTCGATCGTAGCGCCACCAGCATTAATGGTGAAAGCGCGGTTGATACCAGGCGAAGCACCGGTGCCGGTGTAGCGGAGTGTTCCGCCGTCAAATGAGAAAAATGCCGAGGTTCCCAACCAGCCACCAATGGGGCTTGGGCCGTTGCCGCCAGCAAGCGAAGCAGCCGAGATCACACCACCATTGATGGAGAGACCGCCGGTAAAACTGTTCGAAGCGTTGCCGAGAGTCAGAACCCCCGCCCCCACTTTCGTCAGCCGGCCTGCACCACTGATCAAGCTGCCAATCGTGCTGTTGAAGCCGTTGGTATCGATCGTTCCTGCGCCCGTGAGAACGAAAGGTCGTGAGGTTAACGGGTCGAAGCTCGCGCCGTAGCGGAGTGTGCCGCCTGTGTTGAAGGTGACACCGGCTGACGCGACACCCAGGTTCGTATCGGCCCCAATTAGCAGGACACCACCAGTGATGGTGTTCGACGCATGCACGTTCGCTCCGGTGGGCTGGAAAGTGCCGGTACCGGTCTTGATCAAGTTGAGTGCGGAACCACCTTCCGAACGCAAAATGCCGTCAAACACGCTGCTGGCATTGTTGCCACCCACCGTCAGGTTGCCCGTACCATTGGCACGCACTTCACCCGTGCCGGTGAGTCCTGCAATCGTTTCACTGACGCTGGCGAGACGGAAGATGCTAGTCGCGGCGATGTCGACATCGGTACTATCGGGAAGGATGTTGCTGGTGAAGATTTGCAGCATCACCGAGCCGCCGATGTTGGAGACAAAAATGTCGCCATTGATGTTCTTGGCAGTCGACTGAAAGATAACTCGGTTACCCAGCGAACCTGCGGCGCGGGTGATCGTCAGGTCTACAATTTCTGGACCACTGGTGGCGAAGGTGCCGGTAAAGTCCGTACGGTCCGACTGACCAGCTTGCAGGGTGACATCTTTTTCGAGGGTGAAAGCGCCCGAGAACGTAGTCGCAGCGCCGAGACTTCCCGACGTGTGAACAGTACCGATGGTGGTCGTTCCCGTTCCTTGATTTTGCACCAGCACCGCGTTCGAGATCGTGTTGGTTTGCGCCGCTCCGTTGGCGTTAGCATTGATAATCAGCGCAGTGTTGTTCGCGCCGGTGTTGGCATCGTTGAGGGTGATCGTGCCGGTTCCAAACGCCGAGTTTTTGCCAGCTTCGAGAGTCCCTTGCGAAACGACCGTACCACCGGCGTAGTTGTTCGTGCCAGTACCAGCGAGCGTGATTGTGCCAGTCCCCGTTTTGACGAGTTGCAAGACACTGTCGTTCTGCGTAATGACCCCGGTGAACGTGCTGCTGCCGTTGCTCGCGCCAATCGTGAACACCGAAGGGGCAACCAAGGACGCAGATGCCGCATAGGCATTCACCGTTCCGCTTCCCGTCAGTTGATTCACGGTGACATCGGAGTTGTAGGCCATTCGCAGTTGGGCACCGGCCCCAACGTTCAGATTCTTCGTGGCCAGGGAGGAAGCACCGGTCGAAAAATTACTGTTGGTTTGCAGGTAGGAGCTAGTTCCCTCGATTGAGATATTTCCTGCAAAGTCGAACACCGACGCGCCGTTGCTCGCTTCGGCAAGCGTAGGGTTCGTGCTCCAAGTGGTTCGAGCACCGCCGTTGATCGTCACATTGCCGGTGCCGGTGATGCCGCCACGATACTGCGTACGATCGGTGAGCGTGCTGCGCAACACCACATCGCGATTGATCGTCACCAGGGCACTGAAAAACGCGATTCCCGCCGCGCCGCTGTTGGATCCCAGCGTTGCGGTTGCAGTGCTGCCAGTGCTGGCGACTGTGACGGGGCGAGTGAAGTTGATCGTCCCGCCTGAAGTTGGATCGAGATAAAACGCCACCGCATCGTTGCCAGTGTTGGCATCGCCGAGTGTGATGGTCCCTGTGGTCCCCAAGCTGTTATTGAAGTCGTCGGCGACCACTGTCCCCTTGCTGATGGTGGTGTTGCCAAACGAGTTGCTGCCGTTGCGGAAGGCGAGCGTACCAAGACCGGTTTTCAGCACCGAGCCGTTGCTGGTGATTGCGGTGACGAGCAGGTCGAATGCAGGGCCTGCTTCGGCGACAACAAAACTGCGCTGTACGCCACCGAGATTCAAATTTCCGCTGATTTCGGCACTGGCGGTGTCACCCACCAAACCGGCAAGGGTAATGTTGCCACCCACGGTGAGGGTCCCCGTGCCGGTTGCCACCAGCGAGCCCGCTGGGTTGCCGGTCGACAGCGAGAGAGCCGCAATCGTTTCGCTGAAGTTGCTCAGGTTCCATGTCGCGCCTGCGCCGAGCGCGATGCTGGTCGTGTCCGTAATCACATTCGCAGCACTGCTGTTAAACGTGCCGGTCGCAAACGTAACCGTGCCGGACCCGGCAGCGAGTCCGTCGATCAGCGTAGCGGCGCCCGACTGGCGATAGGTTTGGTTGCCGTTGCCAGTCGTCGCAGCGTCAAGGGTGCCCGCTTGGATGTCGAGATTGACACCACCAGCGCCTGCAAGAATCAGCAGATCGCCCGGCGTGCTGACGTCTTGTCCCGCATCGTCGTCGGTGATCGCACCACTTCCAGCGTCGAGCAGCACCGAAGCAGCTGCGACATACCCGTTCGTATTGAAGTTGATCTGCTGGCTATCGAGGACCACATCGCCGACAAACACCAGTGAGCCATCGATCTCGATCACGTCGCTGCCGACACCTGTGTCGATCGAGAGATTCGTGTTCGAGTGCAAATCGGCCGAAGCAATCGTGATTGTGTCGTTGCCAATCGAAGCATCGGTGGTGATCACCAGATTGGTGTTGTTCCAGAAGGCAGCTGTTTCGATCAGCGTGCCACCGAGGCCGGTCGTTCCCGATACCAAGATGGCATTATTCGTACCGCCGGCGAAGAAATCGGTGCCATTAGTGAGCGTCAAATTTTCATCGGTGGTGGTGGCAGAAGTTGCCAGCGTGGCGGTCAACATCCCCGAGATATCGATCGGCTCCAGACCCGAGAAGCTGACCAGCAGCGTGCCGTCGAGCAGAATCGTGCCGCTCCCTGCGGTCGTAGCGCTTGGCGTATAGACTGCGGTCGAACTGGTGGAATTGCCGATCACAGCCAGGCCGTCCCCGGCTGCTGAAATCTGCCCACCACCGCTGTAAACAATGCCGCCTGGAATCGAGAACGAAGCAGCCGATTGGTCGATCGTCAGCAGATCGTCGTTACCCAGCAGCGAGACTTGAACATTGCCAGTGATGCTGGCGAGTGGAACTTCAATCGTGTTGGCATCAATGCGAGTTGCACCTGCACCGAGCCACAGCTGATTGTCGGGATCGTAGATCCGCAGGTTATCGCCACTACGCGACAGGATGATGTTGTCGGCGGTATCGCCCGCAATCTCTTCAATAATCAGATTACCGCTGCCATCCAGCCCTACGCTCGACGCCGCACTCGGCAAAAACACAAACGATGCTACGAGTTCCGTTGCTGCCATTCCTTGCAGGGTAGGAGGGTTTTGAGGCAAGTCGCGGGTTTGAATTTCCCAGCCATCGACCAGTGGCTCGTAGGTCACAATGTTGTCGACGCCATTGCCAAAGTTTTCAGGCGAGAGGAGGAGCACACCATCGCCTGGCAAATACCCATCGATCGTGAGTTTGTAGCGTCCGGCTGCGATTGTCGTAATAGAAAACGCGCCGTTCTTGACCGCCGTCGTCGCATCTCCGTAGAACTTTCCGCTGATGTATGACGGGGAATTTGGCAGATAGACAAACGCCACACCATCTCGCTCAAAAGCGGCGCCGTTGTCGCCATTGTCGTGGTTGAAGATCGTCCACGAGGTATCGGTCGCGGCCACCGACAAGGCATAGTTATCTTCGTTCTTGCCACCCGTAGCGATTAGCACGCCATCGGTCAGGGGATTCACGCCAGGGAGCGTAACGGTGTAGGTACCGTTGGCGTTGTCGATGAAGTTCACACCGTTGACGATTCCCGGTGATGCATTGGCAACCGTCAGTGCGCCACCGTTGGTGGTGTTGCGAAAGAAGCCGCCGAGATAGTCATCGTAATCGAAGTACGCGGCAGCAACGTTGATGTTCCATTCGGCCCCGCCCGGAGCGTTATGAACGGGGATGAAATAGGCTCCGGCATCGTTTTCAACCGCCGAAGTGGCGAAAACAACCCCATTTCCTTCGCCATTGTCTCGTCCATTTTGCGAGACGGATGAAATCAGCACACCTCCAGCGACGTCATCGTTGGCCGTCGGCCCGATCTGCACGTTGTAATCACCACGATTGCTTCCCGGTCGCATTTGAAACCCACCCGACGCTTCGCTGGTGGTCACGGTCACGCTGGCTGGGGTGTTCCCGGTGTCGTTCTGAACAACGATTAGATTCGCCGCTGCAACAGGTGCCTGCGCATGGCCTGGATCCGACGGAATGAAAGCAAATGAAGTTACCGGAACAGTTGCTTCCACATTCTGCAGACCATTGCCCGGAATATCGCGAGTCTGAATGATCCAGCCGTTGCCATCCGGCTCATAGCTGACAATGTTGTCGACGTTCAGGCCAGCATTCCCCTCGGGTGAAAGAATGAGAACACCATCGTTAGGTGTGTAGCCAGGAATCGTGAGGCGATAGGTTCCCGTACCCGTTTGCGCGATGTTGTAGCTGCCGTTCTCGTACAGTTTGCTTGCGTTGCCGGAGAACTTCCCGGTGACATAAAGGTCACTAGCAGGAAGATAGACGAGACCGACTGAATCGGATTCCGAGCCTCCGCCGTCGTCGTCGTTGTCTTTCACGATGACGTTCCAGCTGGTGGCGCTGGCGGCCTGAGTCATGCCAAAATTATCTTCGTTTTTGCCACCAACCACCAGCAGAATGCCGTCGGTGAGCGGGTTCACGCCAGGAATCGAAAACTGGTAGATGCCAGTGCCATTTTGGGTGAACTCTTCACCGACATCGATACCGGCGCTTGTATAACTCGAAGCAGCAAGAATCGGTCCATTGTTGGTGGGGTCGTTGCGGAAGAAACCGCCAATGAAGTTGCTGTAGGGGAAATAGGCAGCAGCTACGTTGATGTTGTATTCATTGCCCGACGGTGCTTCGTGAATCGGAATGAAGTAGCCAGTGCCACCCATATCGATCGAAGCCGTGGCATACTTCACTCCCCCCTCACCATTGTCGCGACCATTCTGGCTGACCGATGTAATGAGAATGCCACCTGCCAGTGTTTGGGCCTGCGACATGCTGCCGATGCGAACGTTGTAGTCGCCACGATTACTGCCCGGAAACATCGAGAAGTTGCCAAATTCTTGGCTCGTGGTCACCGTCACGCTGGTGACATTGTTCCCCGTGTCGTTCTGCACCACGTTCAGATTCGCGCCCGCGATTTTGCCCGGCGTCGGAATGACAAACGGAGCAGCGGTACTCGTGACGCTGATATCGTCCACGCCGACCATTTCGTCGGTGCCAGCGGCATTGGTGGTGATGATGCGAACAAACACCTGCGACTGATTATTGGCACCGGCAGGGAGCACCACACTCACCAAGGTGTCGGGGGCAGCTGTGCTGGGACCGGTGGTGACGTCGGAACGAAAGCCGGTTGGAAGATTGATGTAGTTGCCAGTGGCACCAACGCGATACTGCACCGCGACCGGGCTGATGGAGTTATCAGTGCTAGTGTCTTCCAAATCGCGCAGGCGATACGACACAGTCACATTTTCGCGGCCCGACGTGTTCAGATGGAGCACGATGTGCGGCGCATTGGCGGTTCCCGAACCGGCCAGTGCAATCGTCGGATCAGTGATTGCATATTCGGTAACGCCACCCGTCCCAAAGCCATTCGGATTGGCTTGATTGGCGTTCACGTCGACAGCGGTCGACGATCCATCGGCGAGTACTGTTTGCGGATCGACTCCATCTCCACTGGCCAGCCCGGTGCCGATGTAGCCGATGATCGAAGGAACACCCGACCAATCGTCGTTGGTGGTGATCAGGCCTGCATTGGTCCAGTCTTGCGAGAAGTTGCTCGATGCGAGCAAGTGAAACGTGCCATCGAGAGCGAGTCGCTGTTCGAGCGATTCCAGAAGCAAGCGGCGGCTCTGCTGCTTCCGACAGCTTGCCATGCGGCTGGATGCGGTGCGAACACGTGACTTCAGGCGAGGGGCGGGCTTCATGAGTTGTTCCGGCTCAATCGAAAGGGCAGGGGAGACCTGATACTCGCTGCGGCCATGTTGCGATGCATGCAAGGCGAAATCGCCTCCACGCAGCACGAACGTGAGGAGTATGTTGCCTAGGGTGGCGAGCGGCGGGAGAGTCCGTACAGCCGTTAAAGATGGGCAACTTGAATGATGGTAGTTAGGCAGTTTCCCATCGACAACCCTTCAGACCATTAATATCCAGAGAATCTATGCACTTAAAGCACCTCCCGTAATGTGAAGAAAAAGCAAATTTATGTGCTACACAGCAATTTAAACCGCCATTAGCGAGATCCCTAAGGAAGGGCAGGGGCAAAAGGGCTGAGCCAAGCAAAGTGAAACCATCCGCCACTAATTCTGGCGATGGCGCGGTTCGATTTCGACCTTGAGAGCCCCTCTCGATTCCCCTATAAGCAAGTCGGGGTATCGTTGGACAAGAGAGTCCCGAAAACGACGATCCCAGGGGTAGTCGCGGGCGATCCACCCCGGTGAGTGAACGATTTCTGGGAGCCAGCGACGCTGGTTGGCGACTCGATTACCCGATTCAAAGAGCCTGGAAAACCACTCCAAACAACTACTTTCGAAGCGAATGGATGCGGACATTTACGGCTGGCCGCACATCGCTCCGACCGATCCACCCAGTAAGCATGGAGGCTTGCTCGATGACGCAACCAAAAAGCTACATTTACCGCTCTTTTGGGCGATTTGTGCTACACAACCTGCTAGGGCTCGTGGTGGTGACGATTTCGCTCGTCGCGCCGCTGGGAGAACAGCCAGTTTTGGTTTCCACTGTGGCGGCTCAAGAGCCAACGCTGCAAACGACGCTCGAGACAGGGCTGAAATGCCGTAAAGATGCCGAGTTCGAGTTTGTCGGCCTCGTGGTTGAGAAAGTGCAGGCGGGCGAACTTCCTCGCGATTTAATGATCGGAACGATGCGCTGGGCGCAAAAAAAGAAGCCCGAGTTCCCGTTTCCCTACTTTCAGTTCGCAGTGCAAAAGCAGGCCAAAGCGCTCGGCGTGAGCCTCTAGCTTCGCCGAGTGTCGCGCGAAAAAAGTAAAAACGGTGAGCCTGTCGGCACCGCGTCGTGTCGTACTCTTAGCCCCCCAATTTTCGATGGCAGTCTCTCAGCCGCTTCTGCTGGCGTAGGACCGAACCGGCAGATTCGGTATATTTAAATCACTGGCCTCCTATCCTTCGCAGGCCGCACAAGTTTCGAGCCGTAGCTCCCTCCCCATCCGCCTGCCAGAGTCCTCCTTTGGCAGAACTTTCTAGCGACACGATAGAACAGCGACATGTCAGACACCGGTAAGCTCAGCCCCGTCGAAACGATCAAAGACAACAGCAACTTTTTGGCGGGTGATCTCACTCCCGAGATGACCGACGGCAACGACTTCTTTGGCAAGTCGAGCGAAGTGCTGCTGAAGTTCCACGGCACTTATCAGCAAGACGATCGCGACGAGCGCGGTGGCGTGACCGAAGATGGCAAAAAGAAGAAATCGTTCATCTTCATGGTCCGGACGCGGATTCCGGGGGGCAAGCTGACCAGTCAGCAGTTGCTCGAGGAACTCGACCTCTGCGATCAGCTAGGCAACACCACGCTGCGAATCACCACGCGGCAAGCGCTGCAACTGCACGGCATTTTGAAGTCGAACCTGAAGGAAACGATCAAGCGCATTAACGACTGCCAGCTCAGCACCTTGGCCGCTTGCGGCGACGTGAATCGCAACGTCATGTGCTGCCCTGCACCTTACGCCAAAAACATCTATCGCGAAACACAAGCGCTGGCTGATCAAATCGCGCTCCACTTCGCGCCCCGCACCAAGGCGTATCACGAAACGTGGCTCACCGACACTAGCACCGGCGAGAAGATCGCTGCTGGCGGCGCTGCGGGCCAAGCGGACGACGGTTTCGATGTCGAGCCGATCTACGGCAAACACTACATGCCGCGTAAATTCAAAATGGCTATCGGCTTTGATTTCGACAACTGCGTCGATCTCTATGCCAACGACCTGGGTCTGATGGCGATCACCGATGGCGACAAGATCGTCGGTTACAACGTCCTCGTCGGCGGTGGCTTTGGCGTGACACCTTCGGCCAAAAAGACCTTTCCTGCGGTCGCCAAAAAGCTCTGCTTTGCGACCCCCGAGAACGTCGTCGCCGTCGTCGAAGCTGTCTTCAAAGTGCAGCGCGACTTTGGCAATCGCGAAGATCGCAAAGTGGCACGCCTGAAGTATGTTGTCGCCAACTGGGGGATCGAGAAGTTCAAGGCCAAAGTCGACGAGTACTACGGCAGTGTGCTTCCTGAACCTCACCCCACCGATGTCCATGGTTTCAACGACCACATGGGCTGGGACGAACAGGGGGATGGCAATTGGTTCTATGGTCTGAACGTCGAAAACGGCCGGATCAAAGACACCGCTGAGATGCAGCTGAAGACGGCGATTCGCGAAATCCTGACGACCTACAATCCGGGCGTTCGGCTCACTTCGCATCAGAGTATTTTGTTTACCGACATTAAGCCTGCCGATCGAGCGGGGCTCGAAGCGATCCTCAAGAAGTATGGCGTGAAGCTCACCGAAGAAGTGAGCGCGGTGCGCCGCTGGTCGATGGCTTGTGTCGCCTGGCCCACCTGCGGTTTGTCGATCACCGAAAGCGAACGTGCGCTCCCGGGGATGATCGATCAGTTGGAAGTGGAACTTGCCAAGCTGGGGCTCTCGAGCGAAAAGTTCACCGTTCGTATGACCGGCTGCCCCAACGGCTGTGCCCGTCCTTACAACAGCGACATTGGCCTCGTGGGTCGCGCTCGTGGTCAGTACTCGATGTTCCTGGGTGGACGCCTCTTGGGCGATCGTCTGAACTACCTTTACAAAGACTACGTTCCTGCTGAAGAAGTGGTGTCGACCCTTGTGCCGGTCTTCACCTACTTCAAGCAGAGCCGCCAAAACGGCGAGACCCTGGGTGATTTCTGCCATCGTGTGGGACAAGCTGATCTGGCCGCGTTTGCCGAGAAGTTTACCGCCGCAGCAGCGACGTAATTGTTTGCGTCGGCTGAGGTGGTGGGGTAAAGAAGAGTGATAGGTGGCCCGCGCACGATCAAGCACGAGCCACTGCTGGATTGCCGCTTCTGCATTGTGTGACCCACCGAAAGTCCCCGCCATGAAACGCATGGGAGCGCTATACCTGCTGGCTGTAGCCATGCTTTGCCTGGCGACAAGTGCGCAGCTGATACCCTCCGCCTGTGCTGCGGAAGCAGCGCCAACAGCGACTCCTCTGCAACTCGCCAAACAGCTCGACAGCAACTCGTTCGAAGACCGTGAAAACGCCACGCTGGCCCTCATCAAGCTCGGCATCCCGGCCATCGCAGCGGTCGAGCAGCAGTTTGTCGAGGGGAGTCTCGAAGCGACCACGCGAGGGCTCTATGTCCTGACGCAGCTGGCCCTCTCGAGCGATGAAGCAACGCACGAAGCAGCCCGCATGGCGCTTGAGAAAGTGGCCGACAGCGACCGCGGTGCCATCAGCCGACGAGCAGCCACTGCGGTCCATAATCTGAACGAACAGCGGCGCGAACAAACACTTTCGCAGCTCGGCAAACTCGGCGCACGAATCACGCGCCGGGGTGAAGAGGATGTCCACTTCGGTTCGCTCGTGCTCGGCAGCGATGCCATCGAAATCGGGCCCGACTTCGAAGGGGATCTGAAAAAAGATCTGCGTCTGCTGCGCTGGCTCAGCGATGTCGACCGGGTGATTTTGGTGGGTGACAAAATTACCGACGAAGTGATGAGCGATGTCGCGGCGATGCGCGGCCTTAAGAGCTTGCATCTCTACGCCACGCAAGTGACCGATCTCGGAATGGCGTCGCTCAAGAGTCTAACCAGTTTGCAGCTGGTGGGGATCTACTACACCCCAATCACCGATGCGGCTATCAAGAGTTTCGAGCCTCTCAAAGCGCTCGAAGGGATGAAGCTCTACGGCACCAAAATCACCACCGTGGGTGTCGAGCAAGTGAAGAAAGATCGTGTGATTCCAATCGGAGTCGATTTGCGTCGTGGCGCGTTCCTGGGGATCGGCTGCGACACCATCGGCGAGTCGTGCGTCATCTCCACCGTCCACCCCGATGGCCCCGCATCGCAGGGTGGCATCATGCCCGAAGATGTGGTGGTCTCGTTCGGTGGCCTCGATGTCACCAGCTTCGAAACTCTCACCGCCCACATCTCGAAGCGGATCGAAGGGGAAGTGGTTCGAATGAAGCTGATGCGACCCCAGTTCGACGACGACATGCGCGACAAAGACGTCTCGGTCGACATCACCCTCGGCAAGTGGGACCTCTCAAACTGTATCCGCAACGGCATTCGGCCGTAGCGATTTTGCCCGGCGAATCACTCTGCTCAGCACGCCGGATTTCGTCAAGAATGAGCCCGTTTCGACGAATACTAGAGGGTGCGCGGCTTTGCGCGCTGCCTAGCCGTTTTTTCGATCCTTGCGAGGCCAACGATCGATTTATTCGATACGTCCGATAGCGCCGAATAAGTGAACTTGAACGTACAGCCGTGCGTAAAAAGACAATGTGTGTGAAGTGAGCCTTCGAGGCCGATTTCGCACCCGCCCGGGCCAATGCTTGCCCAGTGGCGTACGATACAATGATCAAGCTGAGCTACATTTCACGTCCCAGCGCAGAAACTTACCGAGCGATGTAATCATCCCGCGAGCTACTTGCTCTTTAACTTACCGATTCTTTCGAGAGCTGGCTGGTTGTAGCCACGGGCAAAATGGGCCCGAGTGCTCCCGGCCAGCTCTTTCCCATAACCACTTGTCAAGAAGACCAATCACCCATGATGTTCTACGATTTCACCTACCTGCTCTTCATCGCTCCAGCGATCATCCTCTCGCTCATTGCGCAGTGGATGATTCGCTCGGCTTACGTCAAGGGACAGCAGTCCCCTGCCAGCCTCTCGGGATATGCCGCCGCACGAAAAATCCTCGACGCTGCGGGGCTCACGAATGTGCAGATCGAACAAGTTCCGGGGGAAATGAGCGACCACTACGACCCCCGCGATCGCGTGCTGCGACTCAGCAGCGACGTCTATCACGGGCGGCACCTCACGGCGGTTGGCATTGCTGCTCACGAAGCGGGGCACGCGCTGCAACATGCGTTTGGCTACATTCCGCTGGTGCTGCGAAATCTGGCCGTGCCAGCCGCCAGCTTCGGCAGCGGTGTGTCGTGGTTCCTGATCATGGCCGGCATTTTGATGAACTTCAAAATCCTGCTCTTCGCAGGCATTGTGTTCTTCAGCTTTGTGGTGATCTTTCAGGTGATCAACTTGCCGGTCGAGTTCAACGCCAGCTCGCGAGCGAAGCAGTTGCTGGTCGAACACGGGATCGTGAACCAGTATGAAATGGGGCCTGTAAACAAAGTGCTGAACGCTGCCGCGCTCACCTATGTCGCCGCCACCCTGCAGAGCGTGATGACGCTGCTGTACTACATCCTGCGTTACAGCGGACGCGATCGCTAATCGCGATTCGTGCATTACGTCGTTTCGCCATAAAACTCATCGCCGTGCGACATCTGCTGGTCGACGGCGCTGCGACTACGAACTTCGAGCACCGCATCGTAGCCTCGCTCTATCAGGCTGAAATAGCGTTCGTACGCCTTCGCGCGGATCTCGAATTCTTCACTCCGCCAGGCATGATGCGGCCGGAGTCGCCACGCCAGGTAGTAGACTTTCGACAGCCCTGCGGCGGGGCGCTGGTTGGGTTTCGGATGCGGCTGGACGGTTAACCACTGGGTCGAGATCATGGCAGGATCGCTTCGACTGTGAGAGTGAGAAACTTCTTGCTCCTTTGCCAGGCGTGAACCGCTCGGGTTTGTTACACGCTGCAACAACATGCTTCATGAATGGCCTCCCGGTCCCTTTTCTTTCACCCGGCAGGGGCCGTCTCACGGTGCGAGCGGCACGACGTAAGTCGCAGCCCCTCTTACGATTTCGGCGCTCTTGCAGGGGGATGAAGCCCTTCCGCGAGCGCGACGATTCTCGTTTTTCAGCAGATTCTTGACGCAGGTCGCGCAGCAATCGGCCCCTTCGCGCATCTATAATCGACGCACTTATCTGGCCCGGAGCCTCGCTTGAAGGTGACCGACGGTCGCAAGGACGTGGCAGCGTTTCTCGCCACGCCCAGCCGTGTGGGTATCGCACTTTTCTCTCCTCAAGGAGCCTGCTTCGATGTTCTTTCGCTACTCCCTTCGCGCGCTCGTAGCGCTCGGTCTGCTGACTGCCGCTACCACCAGCATGGCCGCCGACGCGTCGCGCCCGAACATTGTCGTCATCGTGGGGGACGACATGGGCTATCACGATCTCGGCGTGCATGGCTGCAAAGATATTCCGACCCCGCATCTCGACGCGCTCGCCACCAGCGGCGTCCGTTGCACGAGCGGCTATGTCTCGGGACCGTACTGCAGCCCAACACGGGCAGGGCTACTCACCGGCCGCTATCAGCAGCGCTTTGGGCACGAGTTCAACCCGGGCCCTACACCGACGGGCGAGATCGGTTTGCCCCTGAGTGAAACCACGCTTGCCGACCGCTTGAAGAAGGTGGGCTACAAAACCGGCATGGTGGGGAAGTGGCATCTTGGCAACGATGAGAAGCGGCATCCGCTCTCGCGCGGTTTTGACGAGTTTTTTGGCTTCCTCGGAGGCGCACGAACCTACTTCGCAACTCCCGGCAATGCCAGTGCCGGCACCAAACTGCTCCGTGGTCGCGAGGTCGTCGACGAGAAGGAATATCTCACCGACGCTTTTGCTCGCGAAGCTGTCGCCTACATCGACCGAAGCAAAGCGAGCCCCTTCTTCCTCTACCTCACGTTCAACGCCGTCCATACACCGATGGAAGCGTCGCAAAAATACCTCGATCGCTTTACCGCAGTGAGCGATCCCAAACGCCAAAAGTATTGCGCCATGATGTCGGCCATGGATGACGCCGTAGGACAAGTGGTTGCCAAACTCGAACGTGAAAAACTGCTCGAAAACACCCTGATCTTTTTTGTGAGCGACAACGGTGGACCCACTGCTGCCAACACCGGCGACAATACCCCACTGCGAGGCTTCAAAGCCACCACGTGGGAAGGTGGCATTCGTGTCCCTTACTTCGTGAGCTGGAAGGGCAAGATCCCTGCAGGAAAAACCTACGACCAGCCTGTGATTCAGATCGATTTTGTCCCCACCGCACTCGCTGCTGCCGGCGCTCCAGCGGCTGAAAAAACCGATGGTGTGAACTTGCTTCCGTACCTCACCTTCGAAAACAAAGAAGCGCCTCACGCGAGTCTCTTCTGGCGGTTTGGTCCCCAAACGGCGATTCGCCACGGCAACTACAAACTGGTGATGACCCGCGATCTCGACAAACCAGCGCTCTACGATCTAGCGGCCGACATCAGCGAAACGAAAGACCTTTCCGCCGATAAACCCGAGATCGTCGCGCAGCTCACAGCTGCCTACGACGCATGGAACCAAGAGAACATTCCCGCTGCTTGGGGTGCACCGAGTCGCGCTATCGGCAACGGCACCCCCGGCAAAAAAGCAGGTGGCAAAAAGAAGAATAAAGCCAAAGTCGAAGCCGCCACACCTGCAAGCTAGTGCGTGACGCACGGCTGCGCTACGTTTCCTCGCCCCACTCTCCCACGACGAGATTTTCTGCATGCTCACCAACCTGGTTCGGCGCCTCGCGCGCTCGATCACGATCGTCGCTCTGCTGCTGGGACTCTTCTCTCAAGCTGCGGGCGAGGAAACAAAGAAGCCCTACAACGTCCTGCTGATCGCTTCCGACGATCTCAACAACTCACTCGGCTGTTACGGCCATGCCACGGTGAAATCACCGCGCATCGACGAGCTGGCTGCGCGCGGCACACGCTTCGACCGCGCGTACTGCCAGTTCCCACTCTGTAATCCCAGCCGCAGTTCGTTCCTCACCGGACTTCGGCCCGATCAAACCACGGTGCACGACAACGCTCGCAAGTTTCGGAGCGAGCGCCCCGATATCGTCACGCTGCCACAGATGTTCATGAATGCGGGCTACTACGTGGCGCGCGTCGGCAAACTCTATCACTACGGCGTGCCGCTGCAGATCGGCACCAGTGGACTCGACGATGAGCCGAGTTGGCAGCAGGTGGTGAACCCTCGCGGACGCGATCGGGACGATGAGCCAAAAATCTTCAGCCTCGTGCCAGGTCAATTTGGTGGCACACCGTCGTGGCTCGCCGCCGAAGGGACCGACGACGAACAAACCGACGCCATCGGCGCTGCCGAAGCGATCAAGCTGCTCGAAGCGAACAAAGAGAAGCCGTTCTTTCTCGCGGTTGGCTTCTACCGGCCCCACACCCCGTACGTCGCCCCGAAGAGCTACTTCGAAAAATATCCGGCCGACAAAATTCCGATTGTCACTACGCCCGAGGGAGATCGCCGCGATATACCCGAGCCAGCTGTTTCGCAGCATAGCGCGCGGCACAACATGAACGAGAAATTGCAGCGCGAAGCGACGCAGGCCTATTTCGCGTCGATCACGTTCATGGATCAGCAAGTTGGCAAGCTGCTCGACGCGCTCGATCGCCTCAAGCTGCGCGATAACACGATCGTCGTCTTCCTGAGCGATCACGGCTATCACCTCGGCGAGCATGGCGGACTTTGGCAAAAGCAAAGCCTGTTCGAAGAGTCGGCCCGCGTCCCGCTGATCATCTCCGTCCCCGGGCAAAAACATGCCGGGGAGGGGACAGCCGCCGTGGCAGAGCTGATCGACATCTATCCCACACTGGCCGACCTCTGTGGGCTCAAGGCTCCCGCGAATCTTCCCGGTCAAAGCCTCCGCCCGCAGATCGAAGACCCCCAGGCACCCGGGAAAGGGTTTGCGATCACCCAGGTCCGTCGTGGCGGAAATCCAGGAGGAGCTAAGGCGGGAAAAAAGAACCCACCAGCAGGCGGCTTTGCCGGTTATAGCCTCCGGACAGACAAGTATCGGCTGACGATTTGGGGCGAGGAGGGGGCCAAGGGTCTCGAGCTCTACGACCACCAGACCGATCCCCAGGAGTACACCAACCTGGCCAGTGATCCGTCGAAAGCCGAAACGATTACTGAACTCAAAGCTCTACTGGCTAAGCATTTAAGTGCCGCCAAATAGCTACAGCAAGCTGCTTGCCGAGATCACTTTTGCCCCTCGCGGCTGGTCTTCAGCGGGGCATTGATGTCACATCGTAAGAAGGGGCGAGAGGCGGGCCAGTGAGGCCCCGCTTAGGGCGGGCTCTCGGGCACTCGGCTGTTTGACACCCTGGGCACGCAATCTTAAACTGCTTAGCTTGTCTTGCGGCGAATGTTCCGGCGTAACGGCTTTCGAGCCATTTCGCGCCAGCTTCCTCCGGCAAGATCCGTGCGCACTCTCCCAGTCGATCGGTCGCAGGTCACCTTTTTCCACAACGTGACAGGCTGGTCGCAAGTCCGACCTCGCGCGATCTTTTCGATGCATCAGGGTCAGCCCTCTGGAGGAGCGTGTGAACTTGCGCGACGACGTCGCCATTTTCGCCCGCGCACGCTCGGCAATGATCGTCGGCGATGCCACCCTTGGTGAGCGGCTCGCTCGTCGAACCTCGACCCTGTTATCGGAAGGTGATGCGACTGATGAGCGGCGGACAGATCGATACCGTGATGCAGGAAGACCGTCTGTTTCCTCCATCGGCTGAGTTCAGCGGCGCGAGCGTGATTGGCTCGATGGCTGTCTACGAAGCACTCTACGCCGAAGCGAAAGCCAACCCCGAGAAGTTCTGGGGCGATCTTGCCCGCGAAGAACTCCATTGGTTCAAGCCGTTCACCAAAACCTTGTCGTGGAAATCGCCCAACGCCGAATGGTTCGCCGACGGCACCACCAACGTTTCGTACAACTGCCTCGATGCCCATTTAAGCACGCATCGCCGCAACAAAGCCGCCATCCTCTGGGAAGGTGAACCGGGCGACACACGCACCCTCACCTATCAGCAGCTGCATCACGAAGTTTGCAAGTTCGCTAACGTCCTGAAGTCGCTCGGACTCGAGAAGGGTGACGTCGCCACGATCTACATGCCGATGGTCCCTGAACTGGCGATCGCCATGCTTGCTTGCGCTCGCATTGGTGTGGTGCACAGCGTGGTGTTTGGTGGCTTCTCGGCCGAAGCAATCGCCGACCGCAATAACGATGCCCGCGCGAAACTCGTTATCACCGCCGATGGTGGCTGGCGACGTGGCAAACTCCTCACCCTCAAAGCCACGGTCGACGAAGCACTCGCCAAAAGCCCGACCGTGAAGCACTGCGTCGTCTATGAGCGGGCTGGCAACAAGCCGGCGATGACCGCAGGGCGCGACCTGTGGTGGCACGAGCAGATGGCCCAGGTCAACGCCAACTGTCCCGCTCCCGAGCTCGAAAGCGAAACCTCACTCTTCATTCTCTATACGAGCGGAAGTACCGGAAAACCGAAGGGAATTCGTCACACCGCTGCCGGCTACAACCTGTACGTGAAGAAGACGTTCCAGTGGGTTTTCGACTACCGCGATAACGACATCTACTGGTGCACCGCCGACTGCGGCTGGATCACCGGTCACAGCTATATTGTCTACGGCCCCCTCTCCGCTGGCGCGACTTCGCTGATGTACGAAGGTGCTCCCAACTGGCCTGCCGAAGATCGCTTTTGGGAGATCATCGAGAAGTATCGGGTCAACATTCTCTACACCGCGCCGACCGCCATTCGCGCCTTCATCAAGTGGGGCGATCACCACGTCGACAAGCACGATCTCTCGAGCTTGCGACTCCTGGGAAGTGTCGGCGAAGGGATCAATCCCGAAGCCTGGATGTGGTACTACAACAAGATCGGCGGCGGACGTTGTCCGATCGTCGACACCTGGTGGCAGACCGAAACGGGCGGCATCATGATGTCGCCACTCCCCGGCGCCATCGCCACGAAACCTGGCAGCTGCACCAAGCCACTTCCGGGCATCATCCCGACGATTCTCGACGAGAACTGCCAGCCTGTCCCGCAAGGCCAAGGGGGCATGCTCTGCATGTCGCATCCTTGGCCCGGCATGCTCCGTGGCATCTGGGGAGACGACGAACGCTATCGCCTGCAGTACTGGTCGCGCGTTCCAGGGCAGTACCTCACCGGCGACAACGCACGCCAAGATAAAGATGGCTACTACTGGATCATGGGCCGCATCGACGACGTGATTAACGTCAGCGGACATCGACTCAGCACAATCGAAGTCGAGAGCGCACTGGTCAGTCACCCGCTCGTTGCTGAAGCGGCTGCGGTCGGTCGACCCGATGATCTCAAGGGACAAGCGGTCGCCGTGTTCGTCACGCTCAAAGGTGGCGAAGCAACCGAAGCTTTGCGTGCCGAGCTGAAAGCCCACGTTCGCAAAGAAATCGGCGCCCTCGCTGTGCCGGACGAAATTCGCTTCACCAACACGCTACCCAAGACGCGCAGCGGCAAGATCATGCGACGCCTCTTGCGCGACATCGCTGCTGGCAAAGAGACGCTGCAAGACACCAGCACGCTGGAAGACTACACCGTTCTGGCCAAAATTCGCAGCGACGAAGAATAGCAGAGCGTAGGGCAGGCTCCTGCCTGCCTCCCAACACCAAGAACCTGGGGACGACGCCATGTTTCACCAAGCACTACGGTCGTCCTGCTGCAGCATCGCACTACTGATCTTTGCGATCTCCACAGCCGCGGCTGAGGTGAAGATCGTCAAAGATCTCCCCTACAAATTAGGCGATGCGCTCTCGTCGTACGAAACCGAGCGCTGCAAACTCGATCTCTACTTGCCCACCGGCGAGAAGAATTTCGCGACGCTCGTCTGGTTTCATGGGGGCGGGCTAACGGCGGGCTCGAAAGACGAAGCATTCACCACGAAACTCGCTACCTCGTGGGCCGAAGCAGGTATCGCCGTGGTCGCGGTGAACTATCGTCTCAGCCCGAAGGCGACCTATCCGGCCTATATCGATGATGCTGCTGCCTCGCTCCATTGGACCCTCGAGCATATCGCCGAGCAGGGTGGCGATCCGAGCCGCATCTACCTCGGTGGTCATTCTGCGGGTGGTTATCTCGCAGCGATTGTCGGACTGAGCGAGAGTGTGCAGAAGCGACACGCCATCGCGAGCGACAGCATCGCGGGCATCATCCCCGTCAGTGGGCAAATGATGACCCATTATCAGATTCGGATCGAACGGGGACTAACCAAGTTCAACGTCATCGCCGATGAAGCGGCACCGATCTATCACGCGCGGAAATCGACTCCGCCGATGCTCGTGATCTACGCCGATCGCGACATGGCGTCGCGGGCTGAAGAGAATGCCTTTTTTGTCTCGACGATCGAGGCCGCAGGAAATACGCAGGTCGTGGGACTGGTGGTGAACGATCGTGATCACGGCAGCGTCGCGGCGCGGATGAGTGAGAGCGACGATCCGGGCCGCAAGGCGCTGCTGGAATTCATCGAGCAGAGCGCGAAGCGGCCGTAACGCGATGCGCACGGGACAAGCATCCCGTGCCTTCCACTATTCATCCCACGGGCTCTTCGGTTTTTTGGGTGCGGGGAGCAGCGCCGCATCATCGCTCAGCACGCGCTCTGGGGCGACGAGTCGGACCACCTGCACTTCTCCCGACGCCTGTATCAAGTTCGCCAGGAAGATGACCGAGGCGACCGACGCGAGCGTCACGACAACGTTACTGATCCCCCACGCGCCACCATCGGCCACTTCCACCAAGGTCCACATCCAGTTGGTGATTTGCAGCATCGAGTAGTCGAACTGCTGATTGGTGGTGTAGGTGAGCATCGCCTGCAGCATCAGGGGAATCAGAATGCCAAAGATCGGCCCCACCACTTGCAGCAAAAAGGCTGGCAAGATCGGAATGCGTGTGAAGCGGCGCAGGAAAGCGACGAACAGCCGCGTTACCCCCAAGTAGCCGATGACGTAGCTCGCCATGCAAATCTGAAAGCTCCACCATTCGGTTCCCGACGAAGTGAACATGATCGAGTCATGCACCAGACCGACCGCGACCATGGTGAAGGTGTAACTGGCGATCGCGAGGCTGGTCATGATGTAGCCGGTCCCACTACCAGGATTCATCCACGTGAGGAACAAACGGCCCACGAGGCTCTGTGGCAATTCGCGCCGCGCTCGAGGAGAAAGCTCCGCTGTTTCGCTCGATAAAATGGCCCCGGCGAAACTCCAAAACAAACCAGCGAAGATGCCGCTGGCTACCAGTGCTTCCTCTTCGTCGACATAGAGAAAAAGGGTGATCGACCAGGCGATCCAGAGCATCTGAATAACGAGCAATACCCAGCGGACCCGCGTGCTGCGGTTCTCGCTGGCAAACGTAATTTGCCCCGCTGCAATGAACAAAAACAGGACGATGAACGCCGTGTAGAACATCAGCCCGGCGACGAGCGAAATCCAAAACTCAGGTTGGTCGTAGACCCGCACAAAATCGCTCTCCCCAAGCGCCGATAGGAGCGCGATATTCCAGACCAACGTGATGACCAGCAGTGCCATCACCAGCACGACACTCAGCAGCACTTGCCACATCCGCGAGCGCGTGATGGTGGCCAGCAGCAGACCAATCACCGACAAGAGGAGCGAGGCAAGGAACGTGTAGAACAGATGCATGCCGATCGTCAGCACGTCGATGCCGCGTAGCAAATAAGTGAAAGCAATGCAGGGGGCCAAGGCCGAGTAATAGACCATCATCTGCAGTAGCGCGCTACCCAGCTTGCCGAGCACGATCTGCCGCGCCGTCAGCGTGGTGATCGACAAGAGTTCGTAGGTTCCATCTTCCTGCTCGGCAGCCAGCGAGCGAAACGCCGCATAGGGGACGACGATCAGCAGCGGAATTGTCAGGAGCAGGTAATATCCGATCAGCATCGCCGGACCGGCCGGGTTGTAGAAGATGAAGGGAACGCCAAACGAGACGAACAGGATGGTCCAGATCCAGCCGAAGATCAGCAGCAGCGAGAAGGTGACGATGAACTGGCGACTCTTCATCGCCTGGCGTGCTTCCTTCACAAGAATGGGATTGAGATGATCTCCCCAAAGGTCGAGTCGCGCTTCGAACTTATCCCAAAACGTGGGTGCCCCTTCGCTCGGTGCGATTTCAGCCGCAATCGCGGTGGCGACAGTGGCGGCAACCGTAGCAGCGGGTGGAGGACTGTTATCGGGAGTGAGCGATGAGTCGGCTGATGTCATTGCACCGCTCCCTTGGTGACTGCGAGGAACACATCTTCGAGGCTCTTCACTTCACTCACAAATTCCGCGACCTGAAAGCCAGCCAGCACCAGCTCTTTCAGGAGCTGTGCTTCCGAGGCACGGTCGCCAATATGGGAAAATCGGATCTCTTCACCAACGGTGCGGATGGCACTCACGTCGGGCTTAGTGCCGAGGAAGTTTGCGACCAAGGCAGACCCTTCCAGCACCCGAATGCGCACTTCGCGATGCGGCTGCTGCTGTTTCTGGATCTCTTCGACACTCCCGACGGCGAGCAGCTGACCGCGCTCGACAATCCCCACGCGGTCGCACATTTCGGCGAGCTCGGTGAGGATGTGAGAACTCACCAGCACCGTCTTTCCGTCGGCTGCCAGCTGACGAATCATCTCGCGCAGCTCGATGCGGGCGCGAGGATCGAGTCCGTTGGCTGGTTCGTCGAGGATCAGCACCGCTGGGTCGTGAATCATGGCGCGACCCAAACAGAGCCGCTGCTTCATCCCTTTGGAGAGCCCGCGAATCGGCTTTTCGGCCAGAATATCGAGCCCGGTGAAGGCCATCGTTCGCTGCAGTGCTCGATGCCGCTCGCGGCCGATGAGTCCATATGAGCGGGCAAAGAAATCGAGATATTCGTAGCAGTTGACGTCGGAATAAGTTCCAAAATAGTCGGGCATGAAACCTAAACGGCGGCGCACCCGATCGGGATCGTTGATGCACGAAAATCCATCAACCATCGCATCGCCGTAGGTGGGCAATTCGAGTGTCGCCAGGATTCGCATGCTGGTGGTTTTGCCGGCGCCGTTAGGGCCGATATAGCCAAACACTTCGCCCCGCGCGACTTCAAACGAAATGTCATTCACCGCGCGCGTGACACCAAAAAATCGGTGCAAGCGACGCAGCTCGATCATCGGCTGAGAACTGATCACAACGCGTTTTCCGTTTGACGATGGGAACCAGGAAACGTGAGACGGGACTTTTTCGAGACGGCCAACATGCTCGTGGCAACAGCCGACTATTTCTCGCTAAACCGGCCCGTCAGGAAATGACTCCCCTGCTGCTCATAGGCGTAGCTGACTCCCAAAGGAACCAGCGGTGGACGGTCGCCGAAGGCATAGAATTCGCCCGGCTTGAGCACCTGCTCGACCGGCTCATACACGCGGCTGATGCGCCGCTCGAGCATCCCGGTCGCTTGCTGGGGCCTCGAATACATCGTGTCGGTATTCGACCAGCTGACTCGCCCTCGTCCCAAGAACATGGCATCGGGAAAGAGGTAGGTCAGCAAACTTTCGTTCTGTTTCGACGAGAACGCATTCGGAAACATTGGCGCGTGGGTCCGGCCCATCACCACCAGCTCGCCACGCACTTGCGTCGGCCCCATGCTGTCGATGGATTGGGATTCGCCAGCCGCGAGAGTCTTCGTGAAATAGAAATTCCCGTCGTTGTCGCGCACCACCAGTTCGCTCAAATCGGTTTGCAGCTGATTGGTGACGAGCATCTTGCCCGACTTCTCGCGCTTGGCGATTAGCTTGCACTCGGTCTTGCCAGCATGGGTGACCATGAACTGCGCGAGGGTTCGCGACTGCAAAAACCCCGCTCGCAACTGCTGCACTTCACCTTGCAGCACTTGCGAGCTTCCACTGCCGCTCGAGAAGTTCCCGACCGGATAATTCACGAGCGGAAACACGGCAGAATCGCTCGGAAAAACGAGTCCCTTCGAAGGCGCGATCGCCGCGTAGTAAGCATGCCGCGAGAACGACGAGAATTCACCCGACTCGGGACAAAGGACGGTTACGCTCCGAATGCGCGAGCGGACCCCAATACCATCCGTCACCAGGGCATAGCAGAACAGGAGTAGCGTGACGACACTGGCTCCCAGCGGCACAGTGATCAGCAGCAGGTAGGTCCGTTTAATCTGTCCCAAGAACCAGTAGTTCACCGGTCCGATCATGATGGCAAACAGGCTGATGAAGAGTGCAAAGGAGATGACCGGCGCGCTGCCGACCCCCTCGATCAGGAAGTTCCAGTAGTCTCCATTTTCGCGATGTAGCGACATCCCTTGCCGGCCAACCCAGGTCGTTTGATCATCGCCCAGCGTGCCGAGCAAATACATCCACAGCGATTCTTCGCCGGGAAATGCCTCTGCTTTTCGGAGCACCACGATCGATCCCAAACCGTGCTCGCGAAGCAGGAAGGGTGGATCTCCATACTTCTTTTGCAAAGCGGTAATCACCTGCGTGGGCGGAGGGACGATCATTGGGCCTGGCGTCGCCATGCCGGGCATCCCACCAGCAGGAATTGGCATCGCCATTCCACCCTGGGTATAGGAATTGCGAAACTTAACGAGCTCACTCTCAGGGATGTTTCCCGCCGAATCGGGCTCTCGCCAGCCTGGAAATTCCTCCGCGTCATCCTTGCGCTCCTGCTGGGAGATCGCAGGGAGCTTGAGCATTTTTTCGAGCTCAGGGAGTTGGTCGAAATCAGCCCCGGCGTCGTAGACCAGCAGATTCGAGCCTGTGGAGACCCACTGCCGCAGGGCGACAAACGCTGCAGGATGTTTCGCTTCGAGAATCTTCAGATCTGGCAGCGAGATGATCGCCATATCGTAGGTCGAGAGGGCCAGCCAGCGTTCGGAAACTTCCGCAGGGGGAATGAATCGTCCACGGGAAGACTCGCTCATCTGCGCCAGCAGCTCGAGCTTGCTCGCTCGATGATTCTCGTCGATGTTGATGATGATCGAGCGCGCATTCACATCGGGGGTCAGGTTCGTGAGTGTCCGGACATCGGGCAATTCGAACGTTCGATCAGCGTCACGCTGACCGCTCGAGCGAAACTGCATCACCAAAGTTTCGCGCACGCTAGCCGGTGGAACATCGCTATCGATCACCAGCACCGAAGGGGTCGCCTCGGTCCAGTGCCAATTGTTCGTCCGTGGAAAATTGAAATGGTCGCGCGAAAGATCGGAGCATTTCGCGCCGTCTTCGTAGGTAGATATCGAACCGGCATAAGCAAGCGAGACTTGCGGAACGAGGACCTCCTGCTCGACGAAGAGGCTCCCTTCCGGAAATTCGATGATCTGCTCGACCTGCGTCCCAGTGCCGTTACCCGACCAGTACGACGGCGAGATGACGACACGAAACTGTCGATCCTCGGTCAGAGGCAAACCGTTGAGAGTCGCCAGTTTGATGCGGTACGGCCGATAGCCGGTCGCATCGACTCCTCGGTTGTCGAGCGACAAGCGAATGCCAGTTTTGGCCTTCACTCCCACAACCGGCAACGTCAGCACGCCGCCAGTATCGGCCTGGGCCTGCTGGGGAGAGAGCGTGGTGAGTAGCGTCAGGAGCAGCGCCAAGACCTGCACCCCGCGCGCCATCCAAGTCGGCTGTCGTAGGTGGAAATTCATACCGGCTCCGAAGGTGGAAGCTGCTGCGGAGGAGGCCCCGAACTAGCGAAAGGGGAACTACCCTTGGGAGGCGCGAGGAATTCTTCGATCGCTCGCGTTCCGCCGTGAAACACCATCGCCATCACAAAGGTGATGGCAAACAGCAGCGCAAGCACGACGAGCGAGAGGGCCGCGATACTAAATCCGATGGCCCAATCGGCTCCCTGCACCGCCTGCGACACGACCAGCGAGAAGCAGCCCGCCAAAGCAGTGATGATCAGCAGATTGCGAATCGAAAAGCGTGGAATGATCATGCGCGAGAAGAGCCTTGCTAGGTGCCATCGACCGTTGCGAGGGGTCATGCCCCCAGAAGTTAGGATAGCGCTGCTACTCGAGGCGATAGTGCGACTCGGAATCGGGCGCGACCGATTGTCGCATAGTCTCGCGCCGTTGCAACTTTTTTCGCTCGAAGGATCGCAGCGCCGAGGGGCAGCGTCGCCACAATCGCCGGGAGGCTATTCGCCGCCGAGCGCCGAGCCTTGGACCGCGCACAGAAAAAACGTTCGCCCTAGAGAGAAGTCCGCTAGCAAGCCCCCTGCATTTTCTGCGAGAGAGCTGTCGGCTGATTTCCTACGTGCGGCGACGCCCCCGATGGGTCGCCCGCCACTCGTGAATTTGGGCCAAACCGGCCACAAGCGCGTCGACCTCTTCGAGCGTGTTGTAGAGATAGAAGCTGGCCCGATTGGTCGCCACCAGACCGAGTTTCTTATGCAGCGGCATCGCGCAGTGATGACCAGCCCGAATCGCAACCCCAACGCTGTCGAGCCGCGAAGCGACGTCGTGGGCATGCACATCGTTCATCACGAACGTGACGATCCCCGATTTGATCTCGGGATCGCTCCCAATCAGCGTCACGCTATCGAGCTGCGACATCCGCTGGTGAGCATAGCGCGTCAGGACCCTTTCGTGTGCCGCCACACGACTGAGCCCGACCTGCTCGAGATAATCGATTGCGGCCCGCAGACCCAGGGCAGGGACAATCGGCGGCGTTCCCGCTTCGAATTTATCGGGCAAATCGGCAGGCTCGAAACCTTCGAGCGTGACGCGGCGAATCATGCTGCCACCACCCATAAACGGCGGCATCGCTTCGAGGAGCGACTCGCGGCCATAGAGAATGCCAACCCCCGAAGGGCCCATCATTTTGTGGCCACTGAAGGCGACGAAATCGGCATTCCACTGCTGCACATCGGTCGCTTCGTGCGGGGCGCTTTGGGCCGCATCGACCAGCACGATAGCGCCGTAGGCATGCGCCCGCTTTACGATTTCGGCGACCGGGTTGATAGTCCCCAGCACATTCGAAACGGCTGTGATGGCGACAAGCTTCGTGCGCGATGAGAGCAAATGCTCGAGGCTCGCAAGATCGAGCTGCATCGTTTCAGTGATCGGAATCCACTTGATGGTGGCCCCGGTCCGCTCGGCCAGTTGTTGCCACGGCACGATGTTCGAGTGATGCTCCATCTCGGTGAGGAGAATTTCATCCCCCGCTTTCACGTTCACATCGCCCCACGAGCGGGCCACGAGGTTAATCGAGGCGGTAGCGCCGGTGGTGAAGATAATCTCGTGCGGGGAGCTAGCGCCGAGGAACTGCTGCACGCGAACGCGCGCTTCTTCGTACAGGTTGGTGCTTTGCTCGCTCAGCCAGTGAATCCCACGATGGACGTTGGCGTAATGTTTTTCGTAAGCGTCGACAACGGCCTGAATCACCGCTTGGGGGCGCTGCGTGGTGGCTGCGTTGTCGAGATAGACGAGCCGCTTATCGCCATGGATGATCGTTTCGAGGATCGGAAAGTCGCGACGAATTTTTTCAGCGTCGATTGGTGTTTCGGTGGCAGTAGCCATGATTGGAACTTTTCTTCGTTAGCCCGACATTGCTGCTCGCATCATCACTGGTCGACGGATTACTTCAAGGGGGAATGGACCGCTTGCTGAACCACGCGCCACGAGAGCAAGCAACACTTCTGACGATTCGGAGTGAGCCGCGCGCCGAACAGTTCGAGCATCTGATTGGCCGACATCGCTTTGACTTCGTCGACCGAGAGCCCCTCGATCTTCTCCATCAGCATCGAGGCCGAGGCTTGACTGATACAGCAGCCATCGCCACTGAACCAGGCTTCCTTCACCTTCTGGTTTTCGTCGATCTTCAGCTCGACATGAATCACGTCGCCGCAGAGGGGATTGTCATCCTCGTGCATGTGCGTGGCGTCGATGCAGTGACCATGGTGGTACGGATCTTCGTAGTGATCCATCACATGATCTTGATAAATCTCTTCTTCGCGCGGATCGATCATGGCCTCACTAGCTTTCCCTGTCACTTGCCCATCGTGTGCGCCAGGTCGCGGCACCAATCGGCTTCAAAATACACCCGCCGCAAACGGGCGGCCCCCTGCCAATGGCTTATTATAGGTTCGCAGGCAAATCTGTGCGAAGGGGCACAAATCCTAGGAAATTTGAGGCTAAACAGCTCGGAATCGAACGTGCAGACGGCTCCTACGGCGAGCGCGACACTTAACGACGCGGCTGCTATAGCCCGAGCCAATCGTCCGACAGCCAGCGCTGTTTCGACTTCGTCAGGGAGACCACATCGCGCAGGTGCAGGTCGAGGGCGATCGACGAAATGCGGATTTCCCAAATGCTCATCGACAGTGAGCCGAGCATCAGGACGAGTCCCACGGCAAACGCCGATCCCGCGCCGATGGTCCAGCCAGCGTAGAGCAGCAGCATGCAGGCGACGCACGAGAAGAGGGCGAGGACTCCGAGCAACTGCATCATTTGAATGAGCTTCAATCGAAACCGGAGGTTCGCGATTTCGCGGAGGGTAACTTCGTCGGGGTTTTGCACGTGGCTCGCGTGCAAGTTCCGAATCAAGCTCGCCAGCGCCAAGAAGCGATTGGTGTAGGCCAGCATCAAAAGAGAGACGGTGGGGAACAGGAGCGCGGGACTAGAAAGATCGAGCTGCACAATCATGGTTCCTAGTTACCGCCCTCAACATGAATCGAACGTACTGCTGCGCTGCTTGGGCCTGGACCAAGCGCGCGTTACTAGCGGGGCTATCGATACCAATCGATCCACTCGATCTCGAGCGCATCGTGCGGACCCAAGAGCCCGCGCGGAATCGTGAGCTCGAGATACTCTTTCGTGCGACGCACAGGAAGCTCAACTTTCTCGGCCACTTTGTCGTCGATTTTTCCTGCGTCGTCGAATGTCCTGCGCTCAAGCGTTTGCGATTCGGTTTTGATATCTCCGGCGATGATCTGCTGCGGAAGTGTGAGCTTGATTCCCTCGAGCACCTGGAAGGGGCGTCCGTCGGTGTAGCGAAATCGGAGCCGCAGGTCTTCCTTCCACGCCCCGGACGACAGCTGAACTTTTGCAGAACCGATCCCTGACTTCGAGGTGATCGTGAGCAGACTCGTCGCCGAGTTCTCTTCGGTAAAGTCGAGACGATCCTCGGTTTTGCGAGTATTCCACAGGATCCGCGTACTTCGGTCGGTCACGGGAGGAGCAAAGCGCTGAATCAACTGGCTGCAGACTTCGTCGCACCCGGCAGCCGCCTGATCTCCCGCAACATTGGTGACCGCCATCACAGCGAAGTTGGTTTCTGGTGCCATCCACACAATGGCGTACCAGAAGGTGTTGCTTCCGGAATGGGTGAGGACGCGACCACCGGCCCAGCCTCGATGAAAGACACCATGGCCGAGGGCATACTCATCTTGCGGATGCTCGATCGTATGGAGCCGCTGCCAAGAGCTTTTCGAGAGAAACGATTCGTCGCCACGGGCTCCTGCTAGATGGGCGGCGATGTACTTGGCCCAGTCGCCGAGCGCCATCGAAACCCGTCCTGCCGGGCCAAGCACGACCGGATTGTCGTGATCGGTGGCTTTCAGTTTCTCATCTTCCTGGCGATGTCCAAACGGCTGATCGGCACCCACTTTGTTTTGAGGTCCGAAGCCCGCTTCTTTGATGCCGAGGGGCTCGAACACCTCTTGCCACATCAACTCTTCCCACCCTTTGCCGGTCACTTTCTCGGCGATTGCGCCGGCCAGGATGTAACCGGTGTTGGAATACAAGTATTGCTCGCGATGCTTGCCGGCGAGTGGTTTGCGCATCAGTTCGCGGGCATAGATCGAGCGCTGTTTCGCGGGCGTATCTTTCGGATCAAAACCTTTCACACGCGCGTTGGCTTTAGCGCCGCTGCGATGCACCAGCAGATCGACGATCGTGATCGGGTGCCAGCTTTCGTCGATCAGGAGCTGATCTTCGGGAAACAACTCGGCGATGGTGCTATCCCAGCGGAGCAACTTTTTTTCGATCAGCCGGGCAATCAGCGTGGCGGTCATCGACTTCGTGCACGACCCGAGATGGACCCGATCGGTGGCCAGCAGCGGCTCTGGGGCATCGACCTTCCGGAGGCCTGTGGCGGCGAGGTAAACAAGCTTTCCATCGCGCACCGCGGCGCCGGCGAGTCCTGGCAGCTTCTGTTGCTCACGAATCGTTTCGAGCAGCGCTTGGTCGGACTCGGGAAGGGGCTCTGCAGCGCGAGCTGGCGCGGCCCAACTGGTGAGCAGGAGTGCAGAAACAACCGTTGCCAGCCAGATGCGTCGGTTCATGGGGCTGCTCGCTCGTAGCGGGTGAAAGTGAAGGCTGGTGTCGTCCCTTCGGCCGGATGCGACGTCTCTTCGAGCAGACGAAACTTGCTGGGATCCCACGCAGGAAACCAGGTATCTCCCTCGATATTCGCTTCGACCCAGGTGACGTAGAGCTGCTGCACGCGATCCATCGCTTGCCGATAGATCTCGCCACCACCGATGATGAACGGCTCGCTATCGCCGGCAGCAAGCGCGATCGCTTCGTCGAGGGAGCCTGCTCGCAGCACCCCCTCGGGGAGCACCAAATCGGCCTTGCGGGTGAGGACAATCGATGTTCGTCCTGGTAGCGCACGCCCAAGTGAATCCCAGGTGGTACGTCCCATGATGATCGTATGGCCCATCGTGAGCGAACGAAAACGCTTCAGATCGGCCGAGATTTTCCAGGGGAGATCGCGATCGCGACCGATCAGACCTTCGCGCGTCATAGCGACAATCAGCGAGAGTTTGCAGCCTGATGTTTCGGGAAGACTCACGCGCGATCATCCTTGTCGGTTAATGCATCGAGGGTGGGCTCGAGCGAGCGAATCACTTTTTCCAGGCGGTTGTTGCATCCGGTTCCGCAAGGCGAGAAGCGACATCCACTAGACAGCGACCGGCGCTGCGATGTGAGGATGCGGGTCGTAGCCCACGAGTTTGAAATCGTCGAACGTAAAGGCATCGATTTCGGTCACGGCAGGATTGATCTGCATGGTCGGCAGGGGACGCGGTTCACGCGACAGCTGCAGCTGAGCTTGCTCGAGATGATTCGAGTACAAATGCGCATCGCCGAGCGTATGGACAAAATCGCCGAGCGCAAGGCCCGTGACCTGCGCCACCATCATGGTGAGCAGGGCGTAGGAGGCGATGTTGAACGGGACTCCCAGAAAAACATCGGCGCTACGCTGATAGAGCTGACAGCTGAGCTTCCCATCGGCCACGTAGAACTGGAACAGTAAGTGGCAGGGGGGGAGTGCCATCTGCTCGAGCTCACCGACGTTCCACGCGCTGACGATCAATCGTCGGCTGTCGGGGTCGCGCTTGATACGGGCAATCACTTCGGCCAGCTGATCGATCTGGCGTCCGTCGGGAGTTGGCCAGCTGCGCCACTGGCGTCCATAGACCGGTCCCAAATTCCCTTCGCTATCGGCCCATTCATCCCAAATCGAAACCTTGTTCTCTTTGAGATAAGCGGTGTTCGTTTCGCCACGAATGAACCAGAGGAGCTCGTGGATGATCGAGCGGAGGTGCAGTTTTTTGGTCGTAACAGCAGGAAAACCTTGCGACAGATCGAACCGCATCTGGTGCCCAAACACGCTGAGTGTGCCGGTGCCGGTGCGATCGGTTTTGCGAGCGCCGTGGTCGAGAATTCGCTGCATTAATTGGTGATACGCTTCCATCCTGGCGTTGTACCCGCCCCGCTGGGTGCTCACAAGGCAGCGTGCTCTTTCGGCGGCAGTTCGTGGTCGCCAGCTGCGTGCTGATCGGGACTGCTCTCCGAGCGGATAAGCTCGATCGTCGCGAGAAAAAAGAGGAACAAGCTGGCCAGCAGCACGAGAAACAGGGGGAGCGATCCATCGATGCGGGGACGTCCGGCCAGGGTTTGTAGCAAGCTATACAGCAGTGCCGTACACGATGCTGCGGTGGCGAGCAGCACCACTCGCATGGCGCGACGGCTGGATAGCTGCCGGTAATGCGCCAGCCATGCCAGTAGTGGCAGCAGCTGAATGGCATGCATCGCCATGCCATGCGGAAATTTGATCACCCCGTGCGGGGGAAGTATTTCGGGCGTGAGCTGCGCCTCGAGCTGCTGTTCTCCGCGCATCGCTGTCCAGACACCAAGTCCACAGCCGACCACCAGTAAAAGGAGCCCCGCTTGAGTTGCGAGTCGCATGGCTGGCTCGAGCGGCAGGTAAAATAGCGCGCGAAACGTTACGTAGAGGATGGCGATGCTGGCGAGCCAGACCAGCCACTGGGCGAGTTCTCCCAGGGAGGCATCGAAGAACGTGGCGCGATTGAAATGCGAGGCGACTCCGCGCCACGTCTGCAGGGTGATGAGCGCCACCTCGACAACCAGCGCCAAGCTCGTGACCCATGCGACCCATCGATCGCCACGCACAGGTCGAAGCTTCCCCAGCACCCAGGCGAGCGACCACAGCGTGACGCCGGTCGAGAGGCCAAACAGAATCGGCTTGCGCCAGGCGAGTGGACCTTCCCAAGGTCCCCCCAAAACACCCCAAACAGCCGTGTGAAACAGCCCGCTGAGAAACAGCACCCAGCCACCCACCAGCAGCGAGCCCCCGACATCTCCCCACCGAGTGAGGGTGTCGAGCAGATCGCTCCACGCCGCTGTCAGGGGCGTGTTTGGTGCCAGTTTCACAGGAATCGAAGGCTTTGGGGTCGTCATACGTACATTCTACCTCGCCAGCGAGTCGACTCTCGGGGTTCGAAAAAACAGGCTGATTTTATCGGTCGTCAAATCGATCAGGCCCCCTATAGTGGCAGACGTGTTACTCCGCACCTTCGCCCAATAATCCACGCACCACCATCTGCGACGATTGGCCAAGCTTCGATGAAACGCCTCTCCCGTTTGCCACTCCCCGAGCTTCCGATCACTGTCAGTTCGCGACTCCTCGAGCGCGTGCGAGTAGTTACCGACCGACCGATTGCCAGCAGCGGCAAGCTTGTTTTGTACTGGCTGCGGACCGCGATGCGAGCGCACGAAAATCCCGCGCTCGATTTGGCGATCGAGTTTGCCAACCAGCTCGCCTTGCCGCTGGTGGTGTACCAGGGTCTCTCGGAAAAATATCCGTATGCGAGCGACCGGCAGCATCGGTTTGTGATCGAGGGGATGATCAATCTGGCGAGTGAGATGCGCGAGCGAGGAATCCATTACCTCCCGCATATCGAGCGTGGAGAGCATCGTGAGCCATATCTGCAAAAACTTGCCGCGCAAGCGGCTGTGGTGATCACCGAAGAGATGCCCGTTGATCCGCTGCGCCGCTGGACGTCGCTGGCGAGTCGTCACACGACCGGACCGGTTTACACAGTCGACACCGCCTGCGTTTGGCCGATGCCGCGCATGCCGCAAAGCTACGACCGCGCCTTTGCGTTTCGCGATGCAGCAGGGGATTACTACGACAAAAATCTGACGCTTCCTTGGGACGAAGAGCAGCTGACTAGTCGCCCCACGCCTGAGCTTGCGGACATCGAGCCGACCCCGATTTCCCCGCAAAACATCGCCGAAATAATAGCGGCTTGTGAAATCGACCACACACTGGCGGCTGCTGCCGAAACACGTGGCGGATCGGTGGCAGGCTACGAGCGCTGGAACCAGTTTCGTCAAACGGGGCTTCGCAACTACGCCGCGCGCCGCAACGATCCGCTCCATCCCACCACCAGTCGCATGTCGGCCTATTTGCACTACGGTATGGTCTCGCCCCTGCGCATCGCGCGCGAAGCATCTGCTCAAGGTGGCGCTGGTGCCGAGAAGTATCTCGATGAACTCTTGGTGTGGCGCGAACTGGCCTACAACTACTGCTACTTCCACCGCGCTATCGATCGGCTTTCGACCCTTCCTCGCTGGGCGCAGGAAACACTTGCGCAGCATGCAGGAGACCGTCGCCCGAACATCTATAGCTGGGAGCAACTCGCGCGAGGACAAACCGACGATGAGCTGTGGAACCTCACGCAGCAGTCGCTGCTGCGGCATGGCGAACTTCACAACAACCTTCGGATGACCTGGGGAAAGCGACTGCTCGACTGGACAGCGTCGCCGCACGATGCCCTGGCGATGGCCATCGATTTGAATCATCGCTACGCGCTCGATGGTCGCGATCCGGCCTCGTACGGCGGTCTGCTCTGGTGCTTCGGACTGTTCGATCGCCCATTTCATCCGGAGGAGCCGATCCGGGGGACGATTCGAAGTCGATCGACAGCCGAACATGCCGCGCGTCTCGACCTCTCGGCCTACGCCAAACTGGTGGGCCGCCCGATCTTTGCACGCACGCCGCGCGTGGCGATCATCGGCGCTGGTCCGGCGGGTCTGATGGCCGCAAGAACGCTCGCCGATCATGGAATTTCGGCCGAAATCTTCGAGAAATCGCGGGGGCTTGGTGGACGCGTTGCGACGCGACGCACCAGCGAGGGACTCGCGTTCGACCATGGAGCACAGTACTTCACTGCTCGCGACGAGCGCGTGCAGCGGCTCGCCGAGTCGTGGGCCGAGCAGGGGATCATCGCGCCATGGACAGGGCGCATCGTCGCCCGCGAAGGGAATGTGCAAACCGATGTTTCTAAGAGCATCGCGCGCTATGTCGGTCAGCCGACGATGAACTCGTTCTGCAAGCATCTAGCGACAGGACTGACGACCCATCTCGAACACACCATCACCGCCGCGCGGCGCGATGGGGAAGCCTGGTGGCTCGATTTTGCCGAGCATCCTACTCAAGGACCTTTCGACTGGATCATCGGCTCCTCACCCGCAGGTCAAGCGGCGAAAATCTTCGCCTCCGGTGCCCCTTCACTCGCTGCTGCTGCAGCCAAGATCACCATGACACCTTGCTGGGCGCTGCTGGTTGCTTTTGATCGACCGGTCGAGATCGACTACGACGGTGCGTTCATCAATCAGGGAGCGCTCACATGGATTGCGCGGAGTTCGAGTAAACCTTCCCGCAAAGCAGCGCCCGACTGCTGGGTGGCGCATGCCAGTAGCGAGTATAGTCTGGAACATCTCGAAAAGAGTGCTGAAGAAGTTCTTCCCGACTTACTGAAGAATTTCTATGAACTGAGTGGCATTCGGCCGCAAGAAACCTGCTACACAGCCGCTCATCGCTGGCGATTTGCAATCCCACCCCAGCCGACCACCGAGCGGTGTCTGGTCGACCTCGCAAGCCAGGCGATTCTGTGCGGCGATTGGTGCGGCGGGCCACGTGTCGAAGGTGCGCTGCTGAGTGGCATGGCAGCTGCCGGCAGGTTGCTCGGCGAGCTCGCCAATACTCCGATTTCTACCCTTCAGCCAAAGCAGCAGATGCTGGAACTGTCGTAGTGCCTCGAATTTTTTTCGCGGTGGGGCGGCTCGTTACAGCTCTTCCCACACCGTGCGGTAGATCCCTTCGCGCTCGACCCAGCTGAGCATGCGGGCGTAGAAATCGTGCCCGCCGATGGTCGCGCTGTCGCCGATGATGATCAGTTTGCGACGTGCGCGAGTGATCGCCACATTCATCCGGCGTACGTCTGCAAGAAAGCCGATTTCGCCAGTGGCGTTGCTGCGGACTAGCGAGATGATCACCGCTTCGGATTCGCGCCCTTGAAAGCCATCGATCGTGTCGACATCGATCAGAGTCCCATCGAGCAGTCGGCGGAGCAGCCGCACCTGCGCGGCATAAGGGCTGATGATCGCGATCGCTTCGGCAGCGACACCCGCATCGCGAAGCGCCAGCGCTAGCTTCACCACCAGTTCTGCTTCCTGCGGATTTTCGCGGCTCTCCTGCGAGCTTCCCGCGCGTTCGTCATATCCCGCGCCTGCCGTATCGATAAACTCCAGCGCGGTCGAAGTGCGATCGGTCGGTGTCACTTCGGAAAGATCCGAGAGTAGATGCGACGCCACGCTCGGGTCGGCGGTGAGACCCTGCTCGTAAAACTCGGCCGACGAGAAGGCCATGATCGACTGATGCATCCGATACTGTACCGCCAAACGATGCGAGATCGTGGTGGTGGAAGTTTCGAGCAATCGCTCCATGAGACTCCGCGCCAGTCCGCCGCGCGCAGCTTCCGGCGAGATGATCGTCGGCGGGAGCTGGAACGGATCGCCGGCAAGGATCACGCGATCGGCGCGCAGCAGCGCGGGCCAGCAAGCAGGCTCGGTTGCCTGGGCCGCCTCATCGATCACCGCGACATCAAAGCGTCGATCCTCGAGCACAGTGGCATCGATACCAGTCAAGGTAGCGAGGACCACATCGGCCGAATCGAGCAGGTAGCGGACCACTCCCGCTTCGATCCGCCGCGCATCGCTGAAGAGTTCGCGCGCTTCGGCGCGAAGCTCTTGTTTGTAGCCGGGAGGGGGTTTAGCGCGGGTGAATTTTGCCGCGCGATCCTTTAAGCGGAGCGCGTCGCGCACCAGTTTTCGAGCGACTGCGACATCAGGATGGTTCTCCACCTGCTCATCCAGAACCAGATGATGGAGCGACTCTTGCACCCGCGCAGGATGCCCCAGCCGCAGCACGCGGACCCCGGCGAGGTGCAGCTTCTCGAGGAGATGATCGACCGCCAGATTGCTCGGCGCGGTGGCAAGCACTTTCGCGCCCCGCGCAACAAGCTGACGAATCACCGCCACCAGTGTGGTGGTCTTGCCGGTCCCGGGAGGACCATGAATGCAGGCGAAATCCTCGGCTGAAAGCGCCAGTTTCACTCCCTCTTGCTGTGAGGGATCGAGCGCAGCGTCGGCGACAAAATTTTTGACCTCGCGAAACTTGGGAGCCGTTTCGCCGAGCAAACTGTCGCGTAGCTGTTTGATCCGACCACTCTCGACCGTCGTGGCGGTCCGCATCGCCTGCAACTGTCGATTGCGCGAGACTTCGTCCGAAAAAAGCTGCAGCCGAAGCTTCGGCGCATCGCTTTCAAACTCCGGAGGCTCGTTCACCGCAATCTCGAGCTGCTCCGCCGAGCGGCGCGAGACAACACCCCGTGCGCCGCGCACCTGAGGCTGTTTCTCATCGAGCAGAATCACCGGCGAACCGACCTGCAACCGGTGCGGCGGCAAGGGCATCTGCATCGTTCGTTTGCGAAGCGCGAGGATCGTCCGCCCAGCTAGTCCCGGGAATTCGTCGGCGATCACCAGGTCGTTGATCGCGTGTCCCGAGGCGATGGCCTGATCGGCAGCCGCACTATTTTCGATCGACTTGCGAGCGCGCTCCTCCTCAGCAGCCGCTTCCAGCGCGAGCAATCGCGCGAGCTGACCAAAATGATCTTGAGGTCGAAGGGGAAGCAAAGACTTGGCCATGCGTGATGCATATTCCTCGAGAAATACGCACCGTTAAGCGACGCCGCGCGACGATTCGTCGCTCGCTTCTTCGGACATTTCATGAGCCCGTTCGCGAATATGACCATCTTCCGTCACGTCGTCGAAACGGACCGAGACCCGTTTCGAAACGCCCGATTCCTGCATCGTCACACCGTAGAGCGTGGTCGCTGCGGTCATGGTCTTCTTGCTATGCGTGACGATCACAAACTTCGTCCAGCCTAAAAACTCTTTGAGCACATCGACAAAGCGGCCGATGTTCGCTTCGTCGAAGGGAGCATCCACTTCGTCGAGGACGCAGAACGGACTGGGGCGAAACTGAAAGATCGCCAGCAAGAGAGCGACCGCTGTGAGCGCTTTTTCACCACCCGAGAGGAGCGAGTTGTTGAACGACGGTTTGCCCGGCGGCGTGGCGATGATTTCGACACCACACTCGAGCACATCGACCCCTTCTTCGAGCACAATGTCGGCCTTACCGCCACCGAATGCTTTGCGATACAGGGCCTGGAAATTCACCCGAATCGCTTCGAGCGTTTCGATGAAGAGGCGGCGGCTGTCGGCATTCATCTTATGGATGACGCGCTCGAGCGCTTGCTTGGCCTCGGTCAGATCTTTGTACTGCGTGCTGAGATGGGTGTAGCGCGATTCGAGTTCGTCGAGCTCTTCGAGCGCGTCGAGATTCACGGCGCCGATCTGGTTGATCTTGCGGCGGAGCGATTCGATCTCTTCTTCAATAGCGGTCCGCTGTTCGAGCTCTTCGGCGGTCGACGATGCGCACAGCTCGGCGATCTCGATTCCGTAATCCTCGCGCAGTCGCGACGCGAGCGATTCTTGACGCTGCTGAATCTGTCCCGTCGCCAGCTGCTCTTCCGTCAACTGCTCGTCGATCGTGCGGAGGCGGCGCAGGAGTTTTTGGAGTTCACCACTAGCTGTCGAGCGCTCCCGTTCGATCGCTTGATGGCGAGCTTCGAACGTCCGGAGCTCGGCCGCTGTTTCCTGCTTGGCTAGGTACAAATGGGCGAGTTGCTGACCAGTGGCGAGCCAGGCCAAATCGGCTGCTTGCGCTCGCGCGACGGCCGATGCCAGCTGCAAACGGACCGCTTCGATTGCCTGCGACCGCTCGCGAAAATCATCTTCCAGCTGCGTCTGACGAGCGCGAAGACTTTCGCATTTTTGTTCGCAGCGGGCGAGTGTCACGCGATGCGAAGCGCCACGGCGGGTCGCTTCTTCGCGGCGCGATTCGAGTGCTTCGCGGGCTTGCTCTTCAGCGGCAATCACCCCGTCTAAACGTTGCGATTCTTGTTGCGAAATCGCCAGCCGCGTTTCAATCGCAGAGACTTCGATTCCGGTTTTATCTTGTTCTTCACGCGCCCGCTGAATCGCCAAATCGAGCTTCGTCAGTTGCTCGCTGAGGGATGTTTCGCGCTGCTCCAGACGTTCGAGCTTACTGGTTTCAGCACGCTGTTCTTCACGGCAGCTGCGGGCGAGTTTCTCGGCGCTCGAGAGGGTGTCGGTCGCCGCGATGATGGCGTCGGCAAGTTGCTGCTGCGCTAGTTCTGCCGAGGCCAGATCGTTCTCGGCTGCGGCGAGTTCCGTCTTAAGTTCGCGCAGCTGACTCTTTCGCGAAACCAGATTGAGCGACGCGCTGCGCGGGCCGGTGGCGATGCTGCCGTTGGGCTCGATCACTTCGCCGGTGAGCGTGACGAGCCTGACGGTGCTGCCCGACGAACGATGCAGACCGAGCGCATCGGAGAGGGTGCGCACGACCCAAGTAGTCCCTAGCAGTCGACGGACCAGCGGAGCATAGCGCGGATCGAACTGCACCAGCTTATCGGCGCGGCCAATCACGGCTCCATCGCGAGAAACTGTGGCGGGGGCCGACGGAAGCTCGTCCCGGCGATGAGCGCCGGTGGCAATCATGGTGAGTCGCGACGACGGTGTGGCGGCTGCTTCGAGCACCTCCTGCACGTCGGTGATTTCCCCTTCAACCACGCCGAGCTGAGCCGCATCGCCGAGCGCCAAATCGATCGCAGCAGCATGCTCGACAGCCGACTGAATCACGTCGGCCACCACCCCCCGAATTTTCGTCAGAGGACCTTCCGTGGCAAAACGTGCCTCGGCGAGTAGCGCCTTCACCCCGGCCCCAACCCCTTCGAGATTTCGCTCGAGCTCTTCGAGCAAGGCGACCCGCTGCGACAGCTCCATCGAGCGCTGTCGAACCTTGGCCAGTTCCTGCGAATGGGTCGTTTGCTGGTCGCGCACCTGGGCCAAGTTTGCGCGGGCCTCAGCAAGGCTCGCTTCACTCGACTGCACGGCGGCGGTTCGCTCGATGATCGCCTGCTGAGTCTGTTGTTTGTCGGTCGCCAGGGTGGCCAAGGCGCTGGCGAGCTGCTCTTGCTGTCCGAGTGAATCGCGCGTCGTTTGCTCGAGCACTTCGAGCTGTTTCTGACGCGATTCGAGATGCGCGGCGAGCTGAGCGGCAAGTCGCGAAGCAGCGAGATGCGCGTCCCGTTTCTCTTGCAGCGACGAGCGGAGCGTTTGATATTCGGTGGTGAGCGCGGCGGCTGTCGCCTCGGCCGCTGCGAGCTGCGCTTCGACGCTCGACTGCTCGACGGTGGCAGCGGCAAGCTGCTCGTGCGTCTCTTTCAGCCGCGCAGAAATCTCCGTGAACCGGTCGGTCATCGTCACGAGCTGCTGCTGCTGCTCGCGCGCTGCTTCGGCCTGCTGTTTGCTCGTTTGGCGATGGAAATCGGCCGCCGATTCTTGCTGGGCAATTTGCTCGCGAAGCGATGCCTGCTTGGCTTCCGCGGTGCGCAGCGCTGTTGCGGCATTCTGCGATTGGCTCGCCGAACCAGCCACAATCTGCTCGAGCTCTTGCACCCGCACGACGAGCTCTTCTTTTTCGCTCGTGAAGGTGGCGACTTTGGCGGTGATCGCCTCAAGCTGCTCGGCCAGCTTACGCCAGTCGACCTGCGCGGTTTGGGTTCGGAGCTGCTGTAGCCGGGTGCTGTACTCGCGATAGCGGCGGGCTTTGGCAGCCTGGTTACGAACCGTCTTCAGCCGCGCGTCGACTTCCTCGACAATATCGCTCAGGCGGAGCAGATTTTGATCGACCCGTTCGAGGCGGCGCTGCGCTTCGATCTTCTTGGCCTTGAAGCGGCTGATGCCGGCGGCCTCTTCGAAAATCGCTCGGCGATCTTTGGCCGAGGCTTGCAGCAGACGATCGACCTTCCCTTGCTCGATCATGCTGTAGGCGTCGACACCCACACCGGTGCCGCGCACCATGTCGCGAATATCTTTCAGCCGGGCGGGCTGACGATTGATCAGATACTCCCCTTCGCCGCTACGAAACACGCGTCGGGTGATGTGCACTTCGGGAGCATCGATCGGCAGTCGGCCTTCGCTGTTATCGAAGACGAGGGTCGCCTCGGCCGCTTGGGCCGCTTTGCGTCCGCTGCCACTCCCCTTGAAGATGACGTCGGCCATGTCTTTGCCACGTAGACTTTTGGCCGATTGTTCGCCGAGCACCCATTTGATGCCGTCGACAATGTTCGATTTGCCCGATCCGTTCGGGCCCACGATCACGGTGATTCCAGCGGGGAACTCAAACCGAGTCTTATCGGCAAAACTCTTGAAGCCGTGGAGTTCAAGGGCTTTGAGCATACCGGAAGCACACGTGGAAGTCGGTTAGACGGAATTAGCAAAAAGTCGTCCGGCCCCTACAGCCGCCGATAGAAGGAGCCCCTAACAGGGGCCGCTATCAGCTACTACGCAGGAGCATGCCGTTTGGTGCACGCCGGGAGCGAAACACCGGGGTAGGTCCGGCGCGAGAGCTGGGGAAAGCTGCCGCGGCGAACTACTCTTCAGACGACTTTGACCACGGGTTTAGTTTATCAAGAAAGCCGCCGGAGGGTCTCTCCTGAAATTCCGGATCGACGTAGGTTTCTGTAAGTTCTCGCGGTTTTTCGGATTCCGAAGGCGTCAAAGTCGGCCCAGACCCAAAAACTTCACCGCTCGGGGTCTGCACCTTGCGAGCCGGGAACGCCCCTTCGGCACTCGTATCGTCGTCGCTTACACTCCCGCCGGTACTCTCCGAAGAGTCGCCTGGGAAGTCGGTGGTGAGAGGCTGCGACGAATCGCCCGAACCCTCGGCCGACGCTTCTTCGCCAGTTGTCGCGGGAATCTCTTCCCCCTCGGCGTTTCGGACATAAGTGCGCCCCGGATCGGCAATCGCTTCGACCGCGAGTCGCGAATCGAGGTAGCCACCCTTTTTAGCCTCTTGCAGGAACTGAATCACATCGCCGTAGCTGCCACCCAGTTTAACGATGGCGCGAATCACTTTATCGAGTTCACTGGAGACAATCTCGACCCGATCCTCTTGCCCCGGAGCATAGCAAATCACCTTCATCTGATCCGCTTCGATCCCTTTGACCATGATCTGCTTGCCCGCGAACAAGGCTTCGGGGGATTTCAGTTTCTGATCGTGACCAAATAGCACCACTTCGGGCTTGGTGGTGCGCGTGATGTGCACCATCGGTTGACCGAGCGTGTGAATGGCGTGGTAGAAGAACTTTTTCTCGAGCACTTCTCCCTTGGTGGTCAAGTCGCTCGGGCTACGTTTGCGAATTGCGCGGAACGCGCCGTAGCGAGTTTCCGCCGAACTTTCGTGCAGCAGATCGGTAAGGGCATCGAGCGCACTGATCTGGTCCATCGACGTGAGTGCCGAGAGGGCGTGCCAGCGGAACGCATGTTCGGTTTTGGCGTATTGACCCAGCACTTCTGCTGCATCGGCATGGTCGAGATAGGCCAGCGCCTCGGCCGAGTAGAACTTCACTTCCCGGTCGCTGCTCTTCAGACCCTTGAGGAGCGAGGGAATGGCTTCCTTGCCGATCGCCTCGAGTTCGAGCGAAGCATCGGCGCTCGTCTTATGCTCGAGGAGTTTGCCTTCCAGTTGACCGATCCGCGCCACGCGCTCGATCGGCGATTCTTTCACGGCAATCTTGCGAACCACCCGCAGATAACGGGCCAAATTGTGCTTGTATCGCGACGAAATCGCAAGTTCGAGGAAGTCGTCACGCTGCGGTTTGGCGACGCCGTTTTTCACCCCGCGATCGAATGTATGAAACCGCTGATTGATCGCCGCTCCAATGAGTGTGCTGGTCCGAATGCTCGACTCTTCTTTGCGGACCGACAGGCCCAGCTTCCGATCGAGGAGCGAAACGCCACCACCCAAAATGCGTCCCCGTGTTTCGAGAACCTTGTCCGACGTCCCTTGAAAAATGGCGTCGACCACCACATCCCCCTGCGCTAGTCCTTCGACCTGCCCCGTTTGAATGGTTCCCCCCAGCGCAGCCATTTGACGCATGCGCGATTGCATCAGCCAGCCACCCCGCAAGCTTGTCGTTTCGCTCCGCTGAGGAAGACGAATCTCCACATCCAGCGTGTCTCCTTTTTGAGCGCCAGGTGGAATAAACGTGCGGCAGAGGACCAGCGAAGTGCTGGGGGAGGCAAGAATCTGATCGGCACCTTTGACGTCGTGCGATTGCATTTCGCCAATCAGCACCTGACGCTGCGACGAGGGGGCTGGATCGCTACCGGTGTTCGCCAAATTGGTGACCAGGGCGACCGATTCGAGCTTCACATAGTTGAGGCCCCAGGGACGAGTGTAGTCCCCGACGTAGTTCAGCCGCGTCGGGTCGAACTCTTCGACCGGCGCTTCAGGGGTCTGTCCCCGCATGAGTGGCGAGGCACACCCGCCACAAAACGCCAGTCCGAGCGCAAGCATCGCTCGCCTGCTAATTCGATGCTGGAGCATTGTTTCGTGCGGCTTCATGCCGGGCCTCGCTGTCGATGGAAGTTCATCCTGAACGTTCGAATTCACCAAGCGCGCAGCTTCTGCTGGCACTTCGCGAGGCGGGACAATAGGAAGAGTTGCCGCGCCGGTCAAGAGAAGAAACAGCGTCCGCTCGGCTGCTTGCCAATCCACCCAGCAGGCGAACTAGGAAATCTGCGTAAAACAGCTCGCCGCCGAGTGTTAAGCGCCGCACTAGCCCGCCAGAAACAGGCACAAGCCTCGCAGGCTGCTTGAATCTCGAAATTCAGCGCCCTAGGCACGTGCGGGACCCCTTACCTGGGCACTAGCGGCAGATGAAAACGCACTACAATCCACAAATTCAGCACTTTTAGCACTGCATGGGGAATGTGGTAGACTTGCGGTTCGAAAATTGGCTTCCCTCGGAGGTGGTCCGGCCCCCAGCCGCTCGCCTGCTCCTTAGCTGCACGTAAAGACTCTTCCCATGCCTCAGCATCAGTACGACGTGGTTGTCATCGGCACAGGCCCTGGTGGTGAAGGGGCTGCCATGCAGGCGGTGAAGCAGGGGCTCAGCGTGGCGGTGGTCGAGCGGTTCAAAAAAATCGGTGGCGGCTGCACCCACTGGGGAACAATCCCCAGCAAGGCACTCCGGTATTCGATCTTTCAGCTGACCGAGGTCCGGCAGAATCGGCTGTTCCGGGAAGCGGGGCTCTCGATCGACCTCACCTTCCCGCAGCTCCGCAAAACAGCAGCGGCGGTGATCCAGCAGCAGGAAGAGATGCGGCGCAGCTTCTACGACCGCAATCGCATTCCGATCATCGCAGGCGAAGCCAAACTGCTCGACCCGCACACCGTGATGGTTTGCGAAGAAAAGGGAGCCTGCGAAAAACTGACCGCCGACAACATTGTCCTCGCCGTCGGCAGCCGTCCCTATCGCCCCAAAGATGTCGACTTCACCCACCCGCGCATTTTCGATAGCGATACGATCCTCGACCTCACCTACACCCCCAAGTCGATCACCGTCTATGGTGCCGGCGTGGTCGGCTGCGAATATGGTTCGATGTTCCGCAACCTAGGCGTCAAGCTGAACCTCGTCAACACCCGCGAGCGCTTGCTCGAATTCCTCGACGACGAAATCAGCGACGCTCTTTCCTATCACCTGCGCGATCACGGCACAGTGATTCGTCACGGCGAAGTGTACGAAAAGATCGAGCCCACCGACGATGGCGTCGTGCTCCATCTGAGGAGTGGCAAAAAACTGAAGACCGACGTGCTGCTGTGGGCCAACGGCCGGACCGGCAACACCGAGAACCTGGGACTCGAAGCGGTCGGACTCACCCCCGATAGCCGCGGCCAACTGAAGGTCGACGGCCGCTACTGCACCAGTGTGCCGAGCATCTGGGCCGTGGGCGATGTCATCGGTTTCCCGTCGCTCGCCTCCGCTGCCTACGTGCAAGGTCGCGCTGCGGCACTGCACATGACCCAAAGCGACGCCGCCCAACTGCTGGCCAACGACATCCCAACCGGCATTTACACGAGCCCCGAAATCAGCAGCATCGGCAAAACCGAAAACGAACTCACCGCTGCTGGCATTCCGTACGAGATCGGACAGGCCCAGTTTAAGAGTCTCGCCCGCGCTCAAATCACCGGCCAGCGGGTCGGTATGCTCAAACTCCTTTTCCACCGCGAAACGATGGCGATCCTCGGAGTCCATTGCTTCGGGCAAAACGCCAGCGAGATCATCCACATCGGCCAGGCGATCATGAACCAGCCCGGCAGTGGCAACTCGCTGATGTACTTCATCAACACCACGTTCAACTACCCCACGATGGCCGAAGCCTATCGCGTCGCCGCCCTCAACGGCTACAACCGCCTCTTCTAAAACCAGCTAGTGCAGCTCGTAGGTCGGCTACCCCTGTAGCCGACACTCTTCTCACCGATCCATTCTCGCCCATCACTTGATTGGCGAGTGGGTGATTGACGAGCATGCTTTGATCAAATCTCGCACAAATCACGAGCGTATAAAAATGGACGCCGCATTCGTTGTCGGGTACGAAGTACCCGACCTACGGGACTTGAGTGCCAGTTCGTAGGTCGGCTACCCCGTAGCCGACACTCTTCTCAGTGGCCCATTGTCGTGTGCCGATGGATGGGGACGCACGCACTCGCCAATCGACTATCTTAGATAGGTGGAGGCAGCATTCTGGTTGTCGGCAACAAAAGTAGCCGACCTACTGGCTGACTATTAAACGCCCCATCACAAGAGCAAGCGATGCCATCAACCAACGTTACTCCCCCTCTCACTCTCCTGCTGCTGTGCATTCTTGGCTCGTCAGCATGGGCCGCTGAAGACCCCAGGCCGAACATCCTGCTCATCCTTGCCGACGACAAGTAGCAGGCTGCACTATGATGATACTCCTTTCGGCGAGATTACACGTAGTAGTTTCAATATCCGACGCCCTGGTCATGAAATAACAGATAGCTCGAAATCAATCAATGGCGTTTGCACTGGTCTACGTGAAACTAACTACACTTTGCTACATTGCACTCCACTTGATGCCCAAAGTCGATGGGTTCGAATCCAGTCACCCCGACTTGAAATTGAAATAGCTCGCTGCCAATCATGGCTGACGAGCTATTTTCGTTGACAGGCAAGGAGTTAGAGCACCCAACCGACCTGCCTTCACCAGTTCAACCGACGTTTGAAATAGAACTCCGATTTACGGTGATTCGCCAGAAGTCCTTCTGCTGCTATGACTTCCCGAGTTCAAATCCCGTTGCCACTCTCGGCCGAGATGCATCCGCCATCGAAGTCGCTCGGTTAGCGCGATCTTGCGGATGTGAGCCCCAACATACGTCGGTGTGTCGGAACGAAGTACGCCAGTCGAGTTGAGATGACCAAATCAGGAAACAAATTCTTGATTTTCGGCATCGGTAACGACCAAAGCGTGCTGGAGTGGAACAAGCATCTGTCGATCCTCGGCTGGCGGTTGGACATCGATCCCGACGGCAAGCAGCAATCCTACTTACTCTGCTCGGCCGAGTGCCAGCATCTGGTCCACGAGAAAGCCATACGCGAATTCAAAGCCTCGATCGGTGCCAAGCTGTTCGCCGTGCACATTGAGCTGGATACCTCCAAGGCGCACTGTTGGAGGCACCATTTTGTGGAAACCTGGCGCCTCGCCACCCAGGTTACGGGGAGAGGGCGTCGTCTGCACCTAGCATTCGCAAGTCCAGAAGAGTACAAAGATGATGAGGGCTGTCTCTAGCCGGCGTTGTACTCTGCATCCGTCAATGAAGCTAGGGCAGAGCAACTTCGTCTTAATAAATGGTTCGATGAAGCGGGCGTTTTGATGCTACTTCCCAAACTGGATGATTGTCACGTACATATTGACGGAAGCGGTAACATCGAGCCGATGCCGGATGCCGTTTAGACTGCCCTTCAAAGAATGTGGCAAAGTTCAGAAGGCAAAGTCGCGCAACAAGAGATTCAAAGTGCATTGGTGTCGCAGCGACTCGATGAAACACTCTTGAGCCGAAACATTTCAGCTTTTTAGAAATTCACGCGGAGATACGAGACTATCTCCGGCCGGTGGAAAGGGAGTATCGCCAAGTGTTCCGCGATACTCCGTGCACGCCACTTGAGCTGCAACACGAAGGTGAATTACCCGACGCATTAGACACGCTGGATCAGTTGCTAAATGCGCGCGACGTGGTCCCGCATCCGATCGTTGTCGTCGGTGACCTAGGTAGCGGTAAGACAACGTTGGTTCGTCGTTTTGTTCTAGAGCCTGTTATTGACTTATCTGCTTGAAATTGCTGTAGTTAGGGGATGAAACACACGACAGGGAAGTCGTATCCCAGCGACGTAACGGATGCGGAGTGGGAATTCCTGCTCCCCTATTTGAGCCTCATGCGTGAGGATGCGCCGCAGCGTTCCTATTCACTGCGCGACCAGTTTAACGCCATGCGCTACGTGGTGAAAACAGGAATCCAGTGGGACTTCCTGCCGCATGAAATGCCTCCGTGGCGGGCCGTCTATCAACAAATGCGACGCTGGTTCGAAGCGGGAGTCTTTGAGGAAATTGCGCAAGACCTCAGGCTGATGGTGCGTCTTTTGGAAGGACGTGACGAACAGCCAACCGCGGTGATCATGGATGCGCGGACGCTGCAATCGACTCCTGAAAGTGGAGGCCGCGCGGGGTATGATGGCGCGAAGAAAAAGAAAAGTTCGAAGGCCAATATTGCCGTGGATACACTGGGAAATCTGCTGGCGGTTTACATCACTGCAGCCAATGAGCAAGACCGAGACCAGGTCGCCATCCTCTCGCAGAGAGTGCAAGAGGTGACGGGCAGCAACGTGGAGATAGCATACGTCGATCAAGGCTATACGGGCGCCGCAGCAGCCGAGCAGGCTGAAGCATCCTCGATAAGATTACAAGTTATAAAACATACCGAGGGCAAGCGAGGTTTTGTCCTATTGCCACGCCGCTGGGTTGTTGAGCGCACGTTTGGTTGGCTGAGTCGCTTCCGCCGTCTCGCGCGTGATTATGAGAGACTCACCGTCACGCTCACCAACTTCCACTGGCTCGCCTTCCTCACCATACTCCTCGCAAAAATCTACAGACAAAGTCAATAACTGGCTCTAGCGAACTGTAGTTGCCTAGAACCCATTTCACAACCTTTTTGAGGCGGATAAGCGCAATCCAAAAGCACGCTTAATTTTTCCAGCGATGGCGGTAGCGGCGAAGCTTGCGACCATCTTTCGTGGGAAGCTTGATGCGTCTGCGGCGATGAGGCGTTAAAATCCCCAGACTTTTGCTAGGCCAAACGCTGACGCAATGGATCGCAATCGCAGGCCCGACCGGCAATCAGTGGCAGGGTTTGACCTGTTGGTCGCGTTATCCTCTAAAGTATGCTTTCGGCAAGTGTGACTTCGGCTGGCGAGGCGATCGAGGCAGAGTAAGCCAAAGGAATTCCTTGGCCATCTGCCAACGCCGTGGCCATCGCAGTTTTTCCACGTTTGGTTTTGCCAACCCTCGCGGCTTGCTTTTGAAGGACCCAACCTACAGTACAGAGGCAGTTCCTCTAAACCCAAGAGGCCTCGCTTATCGAGGGCCTCGATGACGGTGCGCCACAAACTTGCGGACACCGTCAATATTTTCCCAGCGAGCAAGTCGTCGCCAGCAGGTACTTGGTGAAGAATATTGCCTGGAAAGGTCCTTTAAACGGGCCCACTATGCAAGGGCAAAATACCACGAAACACCAAAAATATCGGTTCGCGGCCTGCCGTCACCTGCTGATGACTGGTGCTTCGGTGGCAGGGGACAACCCAACTCCCACTGCTGATCCGACAGAATCCAGCCATACCTTCGATCCATCGAAAGTCTACTTTCGAAGACTAATTCGGCACAATTTCGGTCCAGGGCAAACGTATGTAAGGAATACATCTCTTAAGCTGGGATAGATATAACTGAGTTGCAACAAGCTATTCAACTCGAACCATAGGAGATTCTAATTCTATAATCTTCTTGTTGCTACCCTTCTCCTTTAAAGCCATGTCGACATGTGCTACGACAACTCCATGACTGACAGGGTACTTCTCCAGTAGCTCTGAGATGTCAAGCGTAAGCCAGCAATTCCCTTCAATTACCTCTGTATCCCCCTCAAACAGTACCTGGCGGAAATCATCAAACCGAACGTACCGCACCGTGACTATGCAACGATACTGTACGTGCCTAGATCCCCCGGGTATGCCACGACATTCTAGTGAGAGCAGATCTTTGTCAAGCTGGGCTGCAATCGTGGAGTGCTTCTCTTTCCCTGAAGCGTGCCAAACAACTGCGCGGCTCCTGTCTCCATACTTTGTGTCTTGTCTGGCTTCTGTATATCCTTCAATTGACATTGCATTTCCAAATCCAATTGGGGTCGTCTCAATTGCGGCTCGATTACGGAACCAAATAACAGGGCTACTAGCATCTGGCCTAACAACTCTGCTGCACAAAATTCCATACCGATTGATCCAGAAACCTGGATTGTCTGTCGTAAGTTTAGCATTGGGCCCTGCAATTCGAAGGAGTTCGCTATTCTTGACAAACAACTCAAAGGGTCGATCACTACTAGCAATTAGCTCATCATCGATCAAAAGGTCAACATCCGCCATCTGTGAAGAAACGAAGAAACCGTCAACTTGCGGTTGTTGAGTCTGTTTGGTCCAGTAGTAGTGGAAACAACAAAAAAGTACAGATAGAACAGATAAAACGCTGAACAAGGAGCGGGTAGAATATTGCATGCGTTAATCCTGTGATCGCGTCTGCTTGTACACCTGGACGTCGACTCCGTCCTTTCGGTAAAAACTGTCAAGCATACTCGATGAGGTAATGTCCTGAGTTGCTTCAGCGCCGGATGGGGGATAGCCTGCAAAGCGGTCGTGAAGTGGATCTGGAATAAAATCTCGGTAAATAAATGACTGAGATACGATCCTGTAAGCAGCCCAGCGAACATCATCTCCACTCTCGCCAATTACATCATCACCATCAGGATCGTAATTTCGCTCAACTGAAAATTCTTGTGAAGTCTGTTGCCCGAATGTATAAGAGCCTTGAAGGCCGATCTTTTTTGTTATCTCATTGGCTATGCCAATGCTGAATTCAAACGACCGACTAGCCGAGAACCCCATTGACCAACTGCCTTTGCTGGTTAGGGACTCACCATAATTAGTGACTATGGGGGTGGAGCTCGCCCTCACTTTTTCGATCACATGTTTGATTCTATACCAGCCACCATCTTCATAAAGCCATTCCTGAGGTGTATTGTCGTCGGCCAGGTAGGTTGGGTAAAGCGTAACGGAGCTAGGCTCAAACACAAGTTCCCATTCATTGCCATCGGTGTTTGGTGGTAGTTCGTCATCGCTATGGAGGTGTAAGGTGTCCTCTGCTTTATGGTTGACGAACTCTTCTGTTACTTCGGGTGTAACGGATATCTTAATATTCTCAGAGGGCTCAAGAACAGTGTCATCAAGCACTTTAATCCACAGAATGGCACTCATCTCTCCCTTAAATATTTTGAGCTGACCGTGTCCGTCAGATTTAACAAAAACGTCTGTGTGGTCAGAGAACTGAAAGTCTTCTATCGATCTGGCATCGCGAACACTGGAGTTAAAGGGGTCTAGAATTGTCCATCGCTGCGAAATCCTGTATCTTGAAATTGTGAAGTCCTGTCCATAACTTGCGATTCCTTTTAATGAGACATTCACAAGAAAATCTTCTGCGGCAATTTCGCCTATGCTTATTTCGACTTTGACGAGGTTTTTCCCAAATTCGGCAGAGGGGAGCCCAGTCAGATTTATATGATTCTCTGTGCGAGTGTCTGTTTCTAGGGAGACGCTTAATGTTCTTTCGTCATCGTCAATGATTGTGTAGCTATAGGATTGAGTGCCAGCTTCTTGGGTAAATCCGCCTGTCGCTCCGATTCCAATGTTAATGACCTCATCGATTTCAATTATGGTATCGTCGATTATCCCAATTCTGAGCGTAGCAATTGGCTCACGCGCAGGGCTGAAAAGCATCGAGTCCATTGCTATAAAGTCATCCGTCGGTGTTGCAGAGCTCCCGGTATAGGATATCGGTACGCTAACAGTCTGAAAAAAGAAGCTTTCAGAAAGGTCTCGCCACAAGCGAGCCTTTACTGTGATTTCGCGATTGGACTCACCGAATACGTCGTTTCGTTCGCGAGTTTCTTGGTACGTTGTTGTTGGAGGCTCTAGAAACGTTACGACATAATGCCCGTCCTCAAGCTCGATCTCAACCGACTCCTGGCCTTGTCTTGTGGTGTAGGTCTGTCCCCGCAAGGCGGCTATTTCAAACCCAATTGTTTCTGTTCCTTCATCTAGGTTGTCGAGTCTCGGGAGCAAGGTGATAGTTACCGTATCTACTCCATCTGGAAACGTGACCAAGAGTCTTCCGTCTGGGGATTGCGCATAGCGGGCATTTCCAGAGACGGATACAAAATAATCTAGTCTGTCAGCTGTAGCCGAGCTTGACCGAGCCAAGTCAACCAATAATTGGCCGTCGCCGCTATCTCTGTGGACGGTAAAAACTGCCGATTTTCTGCGTACTTCGCTCGCAACATTTCCAGTAGTTGGTGCAGTGATCCAGAGTTCTACATCTTCCGAGTCGCCGGCATTCGCTACAAGATAAGTGCTTGCCGTTCCCTCGCCACCGTCGTCGTCCACCGCTGTTATAACAATGTCGTAGCCATGCGATTGCCCTTCGAGCTCAACTGGAAGTGCGGCATATACATGTTGGATGGCGTATTCCCCTGCGGTGACTTCGATGATTGTGGGAGACGACCCGTCTCCCCAGTCAATGTTAAGCAGATGAGTGTCGATTTCACCGCGATCCTTCAAGTCTAGGTATAGGGTTATCTCGCCACCATCTTGGCCAATCGTGTCAATTGGTATGGAGAGATCGTTCGTGTTATAAATAAAAACATTATCGATCTCTGGAGGAAGGTTTGAAACCTCGGCAGACACCGTGCTTTCAATGCTTTCGTTCCCGCCTAGAGATGCAACGGCCCTAATTTCAATTGAGTCAACTCCAACGCCATTCGGCTGGTCGTCTGGCTCGTCGTCTTCGATTCTGAGATAGTGTTCAAATGTGCCATCCTGAGATACTGTAGACGTGCCGATACTTTGCTGACTGCTGCCAAGGTAAAATTCAACGAATTCAGGCATCACACCTGCATACGAAACTTGCCCTGTCAGCCGCAGATAATCTCCCTCAAATACGACATTGTCATCATGCATAAGAGTTAAAGTGGCGTCGTCATTGTCGACGATTGTCAAAACTGCTGTTCTCACAACTCCATCAATCTCAGCCCTGAGATCAACTGTGCGATCAGGATTGTCTGAGGTGTTGTCCTTGACATTTATTTCGACACCAATCAGCACCGTGTTTTCAGTTATGTTAATGACCTGATTTGTTTGTGTTACGACCTCGTAGTCACTTCCTGAAGTCGCGGTTCCGCCAATAACGGATAATTGGAGTTGGTGCTCACGTTGAGTTGGTGACGCAATTTCGATCAACATGCTCACTCGACCACTTCCCTCGTCAACCTGAATTCCTGCAAAGGAGAAATCGATTTCGTCGTCATCCTCAATCAGAGCGGATGCATATGAATCTGATCCTATTTCATATAGCTCAGGCTGTTCCTCTATTGCGATATCGATGGATTCGTCATATTCACTAATCACATCGTCGATTATGGAAAATGAAACTATTGCACTTGATTCTTGGGCTAAAAAGGTAACCTCGCCTACAGTACCTTCGGTGAGAATGTAGTCTTCGCCAAGATTAGCTTGAGAAAAATCTAGTGTGTAATTGACAGATAGCGATTGGTCGAGCGGGCCAGTTCTCGTAAATGTAAATATTACATTTGTTTCGGATGATTCAGCAACACTTGTATGTAATGAAGTCACCGACACCGTAGTTTCAGCACCACCCGCCCCGCTACTGCTGCCACTGCCACTTCCTCCGCCTGAAGTTCCATAGTCGTCGTCACTGACGAGAACTGATTCGCTGCTGTTGAGTGAGGTGTAGTTCTCTGGGGTCGTGAAGGATACTGATACCGTTTCAGAGGCTTCTACCAGCAAGTCGTCAATCGCTGTGACTGACAAGGTCGCGGTTGTTTGACCATCTTGGATTGTGACGGAGTATGGTGAGCCAATCGAAGGGGTATAGTCAGAACCGATGGCTGCACTTCCACCGAAGGTGAAATTGATTGTGACATCACCATCGGTGGTGTCTCGTTCAAATGTAAACACAGCAGTGCTGTTGCCGCCGCTTTCGTGGATGGTAAGTGAATCAACATCCAGCCAAATGAGACCGCCTGAACCACTGCCGGAGGCACCGCCTGAACCACTGCCGGAGGCACCGCCTGAACCACTGCCGGAGGCACCGCCTGAACCACTGCCGGAGGCACCGCCTGAACCACTGCCGGAGGCACCGCCTGAACCACTGCCGGAGGCACCGCCTGAACCACTGCCGGAGGCACCGCCTGAACCACTGCCGGAGGCACCGCCTGAACCACTGCCACTACCTGCGCCGCTGCCACTACCTGCGCCGCTGCCACTACCTGCGCCGCTGCCTCCGCCCGATCCATAAAAGTCGTCGTCAACGATCGTGACCGACGCAGAGGATGTAATTGCGTAATATCCACTCGGGGGAGTCAGCGATAAATTGGCCGTTTCATTTCCCTCGTTCGCCACAGAATCGTTAATGGAGCTTATCGAGTAAGTGGCTGAGGTAGAGCCGTTCGGGATTGTCACCGAATGGGGAGTGGCTGCACTGAAATCGCTTCCAGAAGTGGCACTACCGCCCAGTGTGAAATTGACGGTGATCGCACCAGCGGTATTGTCGCGAGTAAACGTAAAGAGCGCAGTTGAAGGACTCCCCTGCTCGTAGATGTGCGAGTTGTCTACTGAGACCCAGATTGCCGCACCCGAGGAGCTACTTCCTCCTGAACCGCTTCCTCCTCCACTCCCTTCGCCTTCCGCACCATAACTGTCGGACTCGGACATGTAGCCTTGGGGGGGAGTCGATGAGTATTCAAGTTGCGATTGCGGGGCAGTGAACGGAGAGCCGCTTGTCAGCAGTTCAGCAAGTTCGCCATCCATCACCGCTCGGACTTCAAGTGCTTCATGTCGCAGGCGACGAAACCGCTTGATCGCTTCCTTTCGCTTGGAATCTGAAACGCTACGAACCATGTTCAGGAGACGAAGGAGGTGCCGAATGGGCATGGTGCAAAGTCCTGGTGTTCGGGAGGCAGCTAGTTTTCACCGAGGCCACACCATTTTTACCGATGGTAGTGGTCATAGCGGGGGTGAATATACCCTCCCCAAACGAGCAGTCAATGTTTTCTCCCCCAAAATGGGAGAAAAGGAACGGTGCAAGGCTGTCTAAATTCCCTCCCATAGATGGCGGAGTCGATCGATGATCATGGCAGGCGATGATACAGATGCGAATTCTCGACGCGTGCCTGGTGTTGTGTCCCCAGATCCACCGAGTGTGAAAGTAGCGTCGTTCAGTGAAAGTAGAGGTACTTTCATTTGAATTGCACGCTCCTCCATCGGCTTGCAGTCCCAAGCAATTGCGATGCTGCTGGTCTTCGTAGCTTCGATCACTGTCGCTAGGTCGTTCGATATCTTCACGCGAGAGCCATCCAGCTCAGCAGCAACCGTTTGTGGCAATCCAACACAGTGAAGTAGAGACTCTGCCGGGAGCAATTTCAACTGTTTCAGGAGAATCGGTAGTGCCGGAAAATTACGGCAGGCGACCACAATCCTGCGTGGGAATGCGCCTGTCCAGGGTGACGTTGCGATTCCCTCGAAGCTCTCTTGTCGGGGTGAAATCGCCGGAGGTGGAGCAAGTGGGTTCTCGAAACACGACGGTTCAGGAAACCTCGTCGTCAAGTACTGCACCATGGCCTGGTCGAACGCATCATCGTCGAAGTTGAGGAATTTTTTACCTCGGCTAGCCAATTCGATCGCCTCGTAGCTGGCTGGGCGATGATGGAATCCAGCGACACTCTGCTCATCTTTGAGTCGAACTATCGGAAACTTGCGATTCTTCATGGTGTGTGAATAGACCGCTGTCTTGACGAGCAGGCCATAGAACCGATCCTCGCTCACAAAATCGCGCAAGTCGAAATAGGCTTCGATAACTTGCTTCTTGCTGAATACGGAGGGAACGTGGGCTTCAAAGTTGAGTGACGGATACCCTAACCGCTTCAGCGTGTCGTGCGTTCTCCATAGGGCATCTTTCCATAGCCCAGTACCGCGTGATTTCACTTCCTTTAGATCCTCGATGTACCTCACGATACTGGCATCTTCCAAGCTCATTGGATGAAGTATTGCCGTGTCGTCGGTGCAGAGCATGAATTCTGCCGAAAGCTCTGGAAGAAGTGATGCGAGGTAGGTCATCAGAAACATGTTGCGTACCGGTGTCCGAAAACCACTGACTCTCGCTATGTACTCATGAGGAACATGTTCGATACGCTCTGGACAATCTGCCATGAAATGCGGACGGTCTCCAAAAATCCAGACCTTCGTAATCCATGGCCAATTTAGTGCAACAGACCTCAGGGTAAAACGCAACTCTTCATCGTTGGCCCTGCTGTTCTTCAACAAAAACAATGCATGCATGTGAACCACCAAAGCGGTCTTGAGTAGTCAATCATCGAGATGAAAACGAGAGCACACTCTTGTTGAGTTGAATCGCTAGATTGTTGGGGCTTTCCCAAAGGGAAAGCACTTTGCCAGCGTCGTCTGGATGAGACACACTTCGTTACGATCCACCGAAGAGGCATTTTGGACGATTTCGGCTAAGCGAGTGGTCGAGGAGAGGAGCAATGGATCAGGAGGGGGGGATGAATAGACAGAAAAATAGTCGCGGTACTTGAACTCGGGCATACCTGCCCGATCTTCATTTCCGGTGTTGAGGCGAAGCCAGCACCTGGGAATCCCCAAGGCATCCGCCGTAATCAAGCCATGTAGTGACGACGAGGCGATGAATTCACATTTGCTGGCTCGGTCTAGTGTTTCCCGAATATCACCGCAGGGATCAATGAACGTGATGTCTGGGGAACTTGCCGCGAGTGTTTTGAACGCCGGGTGCGATAGTTCACTCCAGTGTGGCCAAACGCCGAGTTTGCGGGCTGGCCCTGTCAAACCGTGATGCAGCAGAGGACAGAGTAGTCCAGGATCGCCAGTGACCACCTCTCGGTTAACTGAATTAGCCAGCCGACTTTTGGAGAGTAGCCCTCGAACTGCGATAGAATTTGCAGCGGGAAGATCGAATGGAACTTGCCCAAACATGCGCCCCACTCCCCAAATTGCTCCACTGTACTTGCGCCAGGAGTCTTTCGGCCAAAACCAGGGTTCTAGAACGCTTCCTATAGCAAGGATGTCGCTGTCTTCGATCGTGGAGTGGCAAACCCGCTTACCGCTAAGTTGCTCTATCAGAGCCGGTCCAAGTTTGTCACCAAAATTTCTTGAGCCACCGCCTCCTTGCCACCAATAAGTGTTAATCATTGCTCTATTCTCTACAGCGGTTATCTCTTGACGGTTGGGTCAGTGCGTCATCCCGACAATTCCATTTGCCACGACTAGGACTCATTTTTTTGGTCCGTGAGATGGTAAGTGTAACTAGCGAATCGCTTCGTATCACTTCCAGCATCTTCCCAGCTGTAGCTATAGCTGCCGATGTGTCCCAGCCGGATCGAAGTATCAGCCCAAACCTGGTAGCCGCATCGCCTTGCTCGCTCTGAAAAAGCATAGTCTTCGGCCAAGTACCAACTTCCCCAGGACTCTGGTTGCACCATCGGCATAAAGAATGGAACCATCGGGTTCTTCCATCGAGTGTTGCAAAGAGGGAGCTTGAGATCGGCCTGGACTTTTAAGTAAACTTCACGACGGACATGCAAGAATCCAGTGGCGGCATACTTGATCTCTGTCAAGCTCGCATCTTTGCCAAAAACGATCTTCTCTGTGCCTGGCAGTACATGAATCGCAAGTTCTCGCTTTCCCTTTTTCGGATAAACGCCGCATGTGATCGGCAGCTGATGCGTTCGAAGGCGGTCAACTGCATTGGGGTCAAAGGCAATGTCTGAATCGATCCACATCGTTTCTTTGAATCCTTGCGCAATCGCATCAGTCGCCATCTGATTGCGACCCTGATCGATCGCTGCATATCCCCTTACTCGCCAAACTGGATAACCCCGTTTTTCTAGGTCTTTGAGGCCTGCTTCACATGCAGGTTCAATCTGTGAGCCAACCGGGACCAGTACAACACACGAGCTATTCTCGGCCGGAATCACAACAAATCTCCCTAGAGCCTGTTATTGACTTATCTGCTTGAAATTGCTGTAGTTAGGGGATGAAACACACGACAGGGAAGTCGTATCCCAGCGACGTAACGGATGCGGAGTGGGAATTCCTGCTCCCCTATTTGAGCCTCATGCGTGAGGATGCGCCGCAGCGTTCCTATTCACTGCGCGACCAGTTTAACGCCATGCGCTACGTGGTGAAAACAGGAATCCAGTGGGACTTCCTGCCGCATGAAATGCCTCCGTGGCGGGCCGTCTATCAACAAATGCGACGCTGGTTCGAAGCGGGAGTCTTTGAGGAAATTGCGCAAGACCTCAGGCTGATGGTGCGTCTTTTGGAAGGACGTGACGAACAGCCAACCGCGGTGATCATGGATGCGCGGACGCTGCAATCGACTCCTGAAAGTGGAGGCCGCGCGGGATACGACGGCGCGAAGAAAAAGAAGGGTTCGAAGGCCAATATTGCCGTCGATACACTGGGCAATCTGCTGGCGGTTTACATCACTGCAGCCAATGAGCAAGACCGCGACCAAGTCGCCATCCTCTCGCAGAGAGTGCAAGAGGTGACGGGCAGCAACGTGGAGATAGCATACGTCGATCAAGGCTATACGGGCGCCGCAGCAGCCGAGCAGGCTGAAGCATCCTCGATAAGATTACAAGTTATAAAACATACCGAGACCAAGCGAGGCTTTGTCCTATTGCCACGCCGCTGGGTTGTTGAGCGCACCTTTGGTTGGCTGAGTCGCTTCCGCCGTCTCGCGCGTGATTATGAGAGACTCACCGTCACGCTCACCAACTTCCACTGGCTCGCCTTCCTCACCATACTCCTCGCAAAAATCTACAGACAAAGTCAATAACTGGCTCTAGGACAATAGAAAGTACACTTCGGTGGGTTTCCGTACTTAGCCACGTCGGATGGGATTCAATCCAAGTGGTGATGTGCCCCTTCTTGAGTTGAGAAAGCGGCAATGCGCCACAGTACGCACAAAGGTCGTTTAGCCAAGACATCGTCCTGAGCAAATGCCCGGAAGTGGTGGTCCCTTTGAGAACACCACGTTCGCAATACTGGATGTAGTCAGAACAGACACGGGCTACGATCCATTCTCCCTCGGGCGTAAATCCTGGCCCGTTATCCGCCAGCCCGACCTTGATCCTAGCGAGGGCCTGCTCCGCTTCGAAGTTCTTGGCCAGGCCTTTGATTCGTTCGCCCTGTTCGTTGAAGAGGGCCATTCGCTTCTTCGTACCAGGTAGGGTGTAGTACCAGGAGTCAGTTTGCTTCCAGTGCCAAGCTTAACCATGTTGCTGTCGTCTTAGCTTCCGCTTTTTGCCCATGTACGCCTCTCCATATATTGACTTTGTTGACTGCGAAATTTGCTGCACCGATACTGACGTCGAATCAAGTTCACCGTCACTTCGGCCAATACGCATTTCGACTATCTACTCGCAGCCTGAGAATATTCTATGCGTTTACTACACAAATCAGCTACACTAATCATTGCCAGCTTCGCTGCAGCAACGACACTTTCCCTAGAGCCAGTTATTGACTTTGTCTGTAGATTTTTGCGAGGAGTATGGTGAGGAAGGCGAGCCAGTGGAAGTTGGTGAGCGTGACGGTGAGTCTCTCATAATCACGCGCGAGACGGCGGAAGCGACTCAGCCAACCAAAGGTGCGCTCAACAACCCAGCGGCGTGGCAATAGGACAAAGCCTCGCTTGGTCTCGGTATGTTTTATAACTTGTAATCTTATCGAGGATGCTTCAGCCTGCTCGGCTGCTGCGGCGCCCGTATAGCCTTGATCGACGTACGCTATCTCCACGTTGCTGCCCGTCACCTCTTGCACTCTCTGCGAGAGGATGGCGACTTGGTCGCGGTCTTGCTCATTGGCTGCAGTGATGTAAACCGCCAGCAGATTTCCCAGTGTATCGACGGCAATATTGGCCTTCGAACCCTTCTTTTTCTTCGCGCCGTCGTATCCCGCGCGGCCTCCACTTTCAGGAGTCGATTGCAGCGTTCGAGCATCCATGATCACAGCGGTTGGCTGTTCGTCACGTCCTTCCAAAAGACGCACCATCAGCCTGAGGTCTTGCGCAATTTCCTCAAAGACTCCCGCTTCGAACCAGCGTCGCATTTGTTGATAGACGGCCCGCCACGGAGGCATTTCATGCGGCAGGAAGTCCCACTGGATTCCTGTTTTCACCACGTAGCGCATGGCGTTAAACTGGTCGCGCAGTGAATAGGCGCGCTGCGGCACATCCTCGCGCATGAGGCTTAAGTAAGGGAGCAGGAATTCCCACTCCGCATCCGTTACGTCGCTGGGATACGACTTCCCTGTCGTGTGTTTCATCCCCTAACTACAGCAATTTCAAGCAGATAAGTCAATAACAGGCTCTAGGAAATGCAGCTGAATCTGCCGACTCTGGCCGTGTACCTAATATAGTGCTTATACTTGCCGACGATCTCGGCTATGGCGATGTGCGCTGCTACAACCCCGACGCGAAGGTTCCCACACCCAACATCGATCGCCTCGCGCGTGAAGGGATGCGATTCACCGACGCCCATAGTCCATCGACCGTCTGCACGCCGTCGCGTTACGGTCTGATGACCGGTCAGATGCCGTTTCGCGTGCCGGGCGGCGGCACCGTCTTCACCGGAGTCGGTGGACCTTCGCTCATCACGCCGGGACGTCTCACACTCCCCGCCATGCTCCAGCAGCAAGGCTATGTCACTGCTGCTGTCGGCAAATGGCATGTCGGTCTCACCTTTCGAGACAGCAGTGGCGAGCCGATCAAGACGTCGGGAGTCGACGCTGTGCGCCGGGTTGATTTCTCGCGCCGCATCGAAGGGGGCCCTATCGATCATGGTTTCGATCACTTCTTCGGGACCGCCTGCTGTCCTACGACCGATTGGCTCTACGCCTTTATCGATGGCGACCATATCCCAACTCCTCCCACCAGTTTGCTAAAGCGCTCGACATTGCCCAGTCATCCGTATTCGGAAGATTGTCGCCTGGGACTCATCGCGCCTGACTTTGAGATGCAAGAGGTCGACACAATCTTTTTGCAAAAGAGCCTCGAATTCATCGCAGAACACGCACGCACCTCGCCTCAGAAACCGCTGTTCCTCTTTCATGCCACGCAGGCTGTACACCTTCCATCATTTGCTGGAAAAGACTTTCGCGGCAAGACAGAGGTTGGACCTCATGGCGATTTTCTCTGCCAGTTCGATCACATCGTGGGCCAGCTGATGCAGGCTCTCGACAAGCATGGACTCGCCGAAAACACGCTGGTCATCCTGACGAGCGACAACGGCCCCGAAACAACTACGGTTGTCCACATGCGGGCCGATCACCAGCACGACGGCGCGAAACCTTGGCGCGGTGTTAAACGCGACGCCTGGGAAGGGGGGCACCGGTTGCCACTGATCGTTCGCTGGCCTGGACACGTAAAGCCAAACACAACCAGCGCCGAGCTAACCAGCTTGACCGACATCATGGCGACCGTCGCCGCCATCACCGGCGCAGAACTCGATCGCGATGCGGCTGAAGACAGCTTGAACATGCTTCCCGTCCTCGAAGGGACAGCTAATGCTCCGATTCGCCCTTATCTGCTCACGCAGGCTTTTGGCGGAGCACGAACGCTTTCGATTCGCCGCGGCAACTGGAAATACATCGACCATCGCGGCTCGGGCGGCAACAACTACGAGCAAGGACTGATGAAACCGTTTGCTCTACCCGATAGTGCTCCCGAAGCGCCCGGTCAACTCTATGATCTCGATACCGACCCCGGCGAGACCACCAATCTCTATCTTCAAAAACCGGAAATCGTCAAACAGCTTCAGACCCTCCTCGAGCAAACCCAAACCACCGGCCGGAGCCGTTCTTGACTCTTTCGCAGCGACTGACTTCGTAAATCGGCCGCGAATTAGTAGTACGACGTCTAGCGATCAATGTCAGGTGTTTTTGGGTGCCACTGGCGTCTCGCCAGTGCAGAAGCTGGAACCGATGTTTTGGGCGAAATCTGCCTAAAATCGTAGAGTCCACCTACACTTCTCACTGGGCAGAGCCCAGTGGCACACTCGATTGCAGCCTACAGATTGCAGTATGACATTGATTGCTAGACGAAGTAGTACGTCAGGTACCACGTACCTGACACTCTTCTCATCGCACCATTTTCGCGAGCCTCCGGATCGGCTCGTGTTTTGAATTGATCGCCGATCAAGTCTCGCTCAAAGTGATGACTGAATCTGCTGTCGGCTACCGCTCCACGAGACTGTTAATTACTCCTACACGAGAGTTGACACCCCCTCTATCGATTGGTAATTACTATACTGCCCAATCCGTGCAGGTGGCTGGTAAAGTTCTATCGAAGAGGTGATCGTGATCCGCTCTTTCCTACTCCACGCGGCAGTCTGTCTGGCGGTAATCTCCACCTCCTTTTGCCGTGCCGACGATGGTCCCTCGGCCATCGAACTTCCTAAACTCAAGTTCAAACTGGCAGTCGCCGAAGCGCGCGAAGCGCTCCTCGCCGCAATCGACGACGAACTTGCCCACTTCGTCGATAAAGAAAATCTGACTGCTGTGGGAGAACTCTTGAAAGCCAAACAGAAGTTCCGCGAGTTCGGCGAACTCCCCAATCGAGATTCACTCACTCCCTCAGTCACCAAGTACGCCGAAACTTTCAAAGCGGCCCGCGAAAAACTGGTCGTCGAGGCGGAAGTATTGGCCAATCAGCTTGCCGAAGAGGGAAATGTAACGAAAAGCCGAAATGCCACCCAGGAACTCACGACGTTCCTCGCAGCCATTCGGGTCGAAGGGGTCCGCGCAAATGCAGCGCACTCCAAAGCTTCGCTCGACAAAACGAATGCCGAGCTGATTACGTCCACGCTGCAGGAGATTCTCACAGTCTGCGCGGATTACAGCACTGCTATCCTCGAGATCAAGGAATCGGAGACCACCGCCGAGCAGCCCAAACTCATCAGCGAGCAAACCGAGAAGGTTCTAGCCGACGTCAATCGCAAGCTGAAATCGCAGAAATGGACCCTTCGTTTCCCGATTCGGGATGTTCAGCCTAAAGCAAATTCCACGAACCAATATGACATCTACGTCGAGCCACCCCTGGAAACCGCCAGCATCAACTCGGAATGGAGCTTGGGTCAGAAAGTGACCCTCACGCTCACCAAGGAAAAGGCTTCTCGAATCAAGGCCGGAGATGTCCTCAAAGTATTCGGAACACCACAGATGGGAGGTCCGTACTCACTGACCTATGGCATCTTCAGCCGCCGCGTGAAGCTTGATAAGTATGGCGATGATTACATGTACGTCTTGATCGTGAACAGCAAAATCGACTTCGAGCCAGGCAAGCCGTAAACCTTTAAGTGGCAAAGCGACTCGCGACATTCACAAGTTCGCAGGTCTTAGTACGTAGGTCGGCTACACCGTAGCCGACATTCCCCTCAGCGCTCCATTCTCGCCAGCCTACCGTTCGGCTCGTCGCTCGAATTCATCGCCAGTCTCGGCTCGCTCAAAATGGGAACTCCATTCGTTGTCGGCTACGGGGTAACCGACCTACGGAATTGAGTATTTCTAGGAAATGAGATTCTTGGAACGTTTTTCTTCGCTATTTATCATCTTTTCTCGGCAGGAAAAGTGACTTGGTTGCAGGCAGACGAAGCAGATCATCGTCATGAATAATTACACCATTCTTTCGCAACTTACCATCAGCTCTAATAACTTCGATTTCATGGTCCTTTGTCAATTGTCGAGCAGCTATTGCAATCATCTGTTTCGTCGCGGGCGTTTCATTGACCACCGTCTCAAAGAAGTGCTTAAAGGAGATCGTTTCCCCAAACCTTGAAAGACGTTCAGGCAGCCCGATGAGCAGAGATTCGTGCGTTTGTGACGCTGCATCCGAGCCGAAATCGAATGGCAGCATTTTAGAATCATTTATTTTACTTGGATCGTAGCCAAGAAGCATTTCGAAACCCGCTTTGCCAAAATGCTGAAAGTGATTCTGCATACTCCAATGTAGATCGACCATTGCATTTCGTGCAGTTGCGTGTTTTGAAAAGTGCAGCAGCCAATAGGCTCGGTGAGATTCAGTCGAGTTGATAAAGAATGGCGTATAGCAGTCAGCCCCGCTTTTCTCATAGAAATGTTGATGCAACAAGTGCTGAATCGTCGGTCGCCAGTCAGCCGCGTGTTGCTGCCGTATCTGCACAAGCAAGTCCCGCTTGTCTGATAGTTCCAAATTCCGGAGCGCAGATTCGAACTTCTCTGACTCGTTCACGAAATCGGCAAGCCAATCGACTGCGAACGTGAGAATTACTTCGGCGAAAGGAAGCTCGCGAAATATCTTCCTAATGTTCACAAGCGTGACATCGGTGTAGCCGTATTGGTCGAGCAGAAAGATGGCGCGATGTCGCCGCCCCTTGGACTTTATCTCTTTGATGACCCGATCAATGTGTTGCGCAAAGCTACCGGGAAGTATATGAATCTGTTCGTGTTTTCCGTGAGCGGATTCGCATTCACTAATCTCATGCGTGAGGTACTCAATCGTCGGCTTCTGTTGCTCGATGAAGTAGAAGTCGGCGTCGATCTTGAACGGCTTCGTTTTTCCCTCGTTCGCCCTTGCTTCTGCCGATGCCATCGCGTCCAACATCAGTATGGGTGAGCCGGCAATCCTTTCGCCGGTCACTGGGCTTCGATATGCCCCTCCGCCAGAAAACCCGTCCACCAGCGAAAGATTAAGCTTTTCGACGACTCGATTGGAGGTAAGAATTGCGACGTAAGTCTCGAGATAGTTCCGAAGAATCCGATGCTTCGCCAAACTGTGTTGACCTAGTTCAGGCGGATCCTCCCCCGGAATCCAGAGGTACTGAGAGTTGTTCTTTTTCGCTTTTTCCTTCGGGGGCTTCGCGGCAACGAATGGCTCCATCCCCGGTAACAGCGGTACATCACTCATGATGGCATTTCACTCCATATTCGACCATCCAGTTCCCGTCCGTTCGCTTTCTTCGTCCTGTGCACGCCATCGGCACCAAATGCCCCCCACTGCTTGAAGAAGAATGGGACTTCGCCTGCGACACACTGGTCTCGGATATTTCTAACCCAGTCTGGCTTCATTGGACGTGATTGCGGACCAGACTCTCCACCGACAATGACCCAGTGAATACCCTTCAAGGGCAATCGTGGTATCGCTCCCAATAACGGCTCGATGGAAAGGAAGCGAATCTTAGCCGGTACTCGTTTCAAGACGCGAACGCGTCGAAGGTATGTGGCATTCTCAACGCTAGTTCCCATCCAGACGTTATCCCCCCATTCCAATTCGTTACCAAGCTCGACCACTCGCTCAGGGCGCTTAGTCAAGACTTGAAACTTATGCTGGCTGGCTTGTTTCATTACCTGAAAGCACCGACGGATAAACTCATCCGGCACCTTTTTGTGGAATAGGTCGCTCATCGAGTTGACGAAAATGACACGAGGCTTCTTCCACTGGAGAGGTAACTCGACTATGTCTTCTTGGAGTTTGAGATCGAATCCTTGGTCATACCGAGGCTGCCCCATCGCTTGCAGTCGATGGGCCATGCGTTCGGCATAACAGTGTGCACATCCGGGACTCACCTTCGTGCATCCCGTAGTCGGATTCCAAGTCGCCTCCGTCCATTCGATTCCTGAATTTTGAGCCATCCCCATTCCTTTCGAGAGGCATTCCGTGTTTACGCTTCGAGTTGGCGTAGTTTCTCTGAAATCCATTTGTTAATCGTTGCCGTGCGATCGGCTACTGCGCCACGCTCTTCAGCACTTTTGAACGCTTCCCAAAGCTTACGGTCGATTCGGAGCGTCACGGAAACACGGTCTGTTGTTGTTGTTCCATTCGGTCGCCCTACGCGTCGGTTCGGCATGCTTTTCCAAGCCTTGCGTGCCGCCATGCTGTAGTTCGTGATCTCCAATTCCGTAACGGGTGTGAGCAAACCAGTTTCAAGGCGCACCTGTATCTTGCGGCCATCGAGACTCTCGACTACCCCACGTTCCTTGGTCGCTTTTACCCGGACTTTGTCGCCGATAATTGGCTTCATCACTGAAATTATATCCCCACTTCAATTAAATGCAATAACATTATTAAACCTCAGTTGGTAGGTAGCTACCCCTACCTGACTCTCTATTCACGTTCACGTGCAGCGTGGTCGAATGGCCAATGTTGATGCAGGATAGGTTGTTAGGTCGGCTACACCTTTCGCCGACACTTGTCTAACCGCTCCATGGTCGCCTGATTAATGATGGGCTCGATTTGATTGCCACTCACCCATCGACGGTCTCAATAAATAGAAGCCGCATTCGTTGTCGGCTACGGGGTAGCCGACCTACGGGACTACGGAACAGCAGCGCCCGAAAAATCGGCTCTCGAAGGGGGACTATCTGCCGCAGGGGGCGGCGGTGTGCTACAACATCGGCCCTAGATCGATCGCGTTTTGCGATCGGTTCGCGCGCTCGCTTTTGTCGTCTCGTTTTCTGTAGGAAACTCTCTCCATGACCACCAACGGAAGCCTCAACCGTAAGCTGCGGATGGCTCTTTGCGGCGGCGGACAAGGGTCGTTCATCGGCCGGGTCCACGCCACTGCTGCTGTCCTCGATAACCGCGCGGTCCTCGTCGCCGGTGCCCTCTCGAGCAATGCCGAAAAGTCGAAAGCTTCGGCACCTGATTACGATATCCCTGTCGCCCGGGCCTATGGCTCGATCCACGAGCTGGTCGAGAAGGAACTCGCCCTGCCAGCCGATCAGCGGATCGACTTCGTTTCGGTCGCCACCCCCAATCACACCCACTTCGAAATCGCCAAGACCGCCGCTGAAGCGGGCTTCAACGTCATTTGCGATAAGCCGATGACTTTTGACCTGAAGCAGGCTGAAGAGCTGGCCGAGGTGGTGAAGAAGTCGGGCGTGGTGTTTGCCGTCACCCACAACTACACCGGCTATCCACTGGTGCGACAAGCGCGGCAGATGATCGCCAGCGGCGAGCTCGGTGAAATCAACGCCATCCGCGCGTTTTACATCCAAGGCTGGCTCCGGACGCGACTGGAGCTGAGCGATCAAAAGCAGGCTGCCTGGCGGACCGATCCCAAGAAGAGTGGCATCGCTGGCTGTTTCGGCGACATCGCCACGCACGCCTACAACCTGGCGCGCTACATGACCGGCTTGCTCCCTGAAACGATCAGCTGCCATCTCAAAACGTTTGAAGAGGGGCGAGCGCTCGACGACTACGGCACCGCGATCGTGAAGTTCGAAAACGGCGCGCTGGGAACGGTCACTGCGTCGCAGATCAGCCATGGTCGCGAGAACGACATGTGGATCGAAATCGACGGCACGAAGGGTTCGCTCGTGTGGCGTCAAGAAGAGCCGAACGCGATGGTCGTACGCGCGAACGGACAGCCTCACAAGATCTACACCCGTGATCCGAACGCGCCGCACATGAACGACATGGGCCGCGCTGCTTGCCGTTTGCCGAGCGGACACCCTGAAGCGTTTTTCGAGGCGTTTGCCAACATCTATCGCGCTGCTTACGACGCGATGATCCTCCGCGCTGAAGGCAAACCGTTCGAGACGAAGGATACCGTTTATCCGAACATCCACGACGGCGTGGAAGGGATGTACTTCATCGAGCAGTGCGTGGCGAGCAGCCAGCAAGGGGGCTCGTTCCTGCCGATCAAACATCCGCTGGCTCGCAAGTAATTCGAGCGTTTTCTAGACGTTTCCGATCAATCCAGAAGGCTGAGTGGCGCAAGCTGCTCAGCCTTTTTTTCGTGCGCTTGCCGGCACCACCCAGAACAACTACACTTAACACCACTAGAGGCTATTTATCTAACTATTTAAGCGTCACCAGCTGTTAACTTTCACCGTGAGTCTGGTATGGACGAGTCGACTCAGATCATTCTCTCGATCCTCCTGGTGATCCTCAACATTCCGGTCTATCTATTCCTGGGCTGGATCGTATTCGATACCGGCGCGCGAGCCGCCGACACTTTGTACGACACGGTCGTGTCGATTCTCAAAATCATCTTCATACCCAAGCTAGTACGCGTCCTCTTTGAAATGGACGACGACAACGCCGTCGGCCTCATTCCCATCGCTGTCTTCCTGATCGCGTGCGTCGCCATCACTGCTGGCGAGATGTATCTGATCTACACGTTTTTCTTGAAGGCATAAACCACGCAGTGGAACTGCGTAGCTAAGCGCAAATCTCGCGAATCACTTTCCCTTCGCGCACCAGCGTGATCGGGCGACCGGTGCCGGAAGGATACTCGCGCGATGACGGCACACCGAGCGTGTGAAAGAAGGTCGCCGCGAGATCGTCGGGCGAAAAACTATCCCCCACAGGTTCAGCAGCACGGGCATCGGTCTTGCCGATCAGCGCGCCACCTTGCACCCCGCCACCGGCGAGCAAACTGGTCATCGCCTGCGCCCAGTGATCGCGCCCCGCGCCGCCGTTGATTTTGGGGGTACGTCCAAACTCGCCAGTGATCAGCACCGAGGTGGTCTCGAGTAAACCCTTATCGCCGAGGGTCGTGAGCAGGGCACTCACATTCTGATCGAGCGAGGGAAGAAGCGTTTCCTTCAGCGTTTTGAAGTTCGCTTGATGCGTGTCCCAGCCATCGACAATCACGGTCACAAACCGGACTCCAGCTTCGATCAAGCGGGCGGCAAGCAAGTAGCTTTGACTATGCTCGTGCGAGCCAAATCGTGCAGAAATCGTCGGTTTTTCTTGCGATAGATCAAATGCCTCGCGGGCCCGCTTGCTGCTGATGATGCGATACGCTTGCTCGGAAAATTGATCGAGCGCGCGAACCTCGTCATCTAAATCTTCGAGCCCGGCAAAGAGCTGATCGACCTCGCGCGCTAGGTTACGACGCCTGGAGAACTGCTCGATCGTCACTCCCTCTTCGAGGGTGATGCCGCGTATGGAGAACGGTCGCCCGACGCGCGGGTGTTCTCCGGTTTCGAGTGCTCCAAACTGAGCGCCAAGAAAACCGGGCCCCTCGTTATCGCGATCGATCGCGACGTAACGCGGCAGATCGGCAGGTCCTGTTTGCTCTTTGCTAATCACGCTGCCGAGCGAAGGAAACTGCATCACCGGGGTGGGGCGATTGCCGGTCAAGACATAACGGGACCCGAGTCCATGATCGGGCAAGTTATGCGACACCGCGCGGATCACGGCGAGCTTGTCGGTCATCGCTGCGATGCGCGGCAAATGCTCGCAGATCGCCAGGCCTGAAGTCTTGGAAGCAATCGGCTGGAACTGGCCACGAAACTCCGCTGGCGCATCAGGCTTCAGGTCGAACGTGTCTTGATGCGCGGGCCCTCCCGAAAGGAAGACGAGAATGCCCGCCCGCTGTGGAAGCTGACGCGCGTGCGGAGTCGATTCGGCGGCGGAAATTCCGCTGCGGAGCGAGCCCGCGAGCGTGGCTGCCGTCATCCAGCTTCCCAGCGTCGCCGAGCGCGCCAGGAGCAATCGCCGCGTCAGTTTTCCTAAATAGTTTTGCATGACTTTTGCAGCATTTCTTTAGTGATTCAGCAAAAACTCTTTACTATTGATGAGCGACCACAGAAGCGACCGCGCTGCTTCCTCACGATCATCGGCCGGTAGCTCGGCGAGCTGAGCGGCTACGCGATCGCGCTCATCACTCGTCGGAAAGCGGCTGAGGGTTCGCAAATAGGCCTCGTCGATCAGCTCGTCGCGCGCAAGAGCTGCGGCCCAGCTGGTGCTCTCAAGCCGGAGCTGAACGAGGGGATCGTTCTGGGTGAAGATCGACTGCAGCAGCGTGGTCCGTTCGCTCCGCTCGCAGTCGCACATCGCTTGCCCCGCCGGTTTGCCAAAGGCGAGCATCGCGTAGCTCCCTTGCAGCTTGGGGGATAACTTGCCAGCGGCGCGCTGCCGTGGATCGCGGGCAAACGCTTCGAGCTCTTTTGTCGTCAGCGAGACTTGCTTGAGGGCGTCGTAGAGAACTTCAGCCGGTAAGCGGCGTGGGACGAAGCGGCTCGCGTTGCGTAAATCGCGCACCTCGCTCGAGACTGGTCGCCACGAACGCTGATAGGTGGCGCTAGTCACAATTTCGCGATGGAGCCACCGCAGGTCGTACTTCTTTTGCACAAACGCTTGCGATAAATAACGCAGCAGCGGCTCGTGCGAAGCAGGGTTTGCCGGACTTGCGTCGTCGGTCGGATCGATGAGTCCGCGATGAAAATAGCCTCGCCAAACACGATTCACGATCGCCCGCGCGAAGAATGGATTGTTCTCTTGCAGAAGCCAGTCGTAGAAAATTCGGCGTGGATCGCGAGTCGCCGAACCATCGACCGGAAGCTGCAAAATCGCTCGGGGGGGAGTTACTTCGCGCGCGATAAACAGCTCACGCCACGGCAGCACTTGGCCATCGGCAGCCTTCGCCAACAGGTCGGCCGAGATCGACTGCTGCGGGCCCAGGTTGCTCCCTAGTTCGCGCACCAGTCGCTGCTGCTCGTCGCGCGCGTCGGGAGCAGTGCCGTACTCGATCGCCGAGAGCAACTTCCCGAGTTCACGAAAATCTTGCTGCGTCCATTGATCGTGCGGATGTTTGTGACACTCCGCGCACTCGAGACGAATCCCGAGAAACGTGTGCGAAACCGCGAGCGCCTTGGCGCGTGGTTCTTGGAGCGACTTACGACTCCAGAAGTGGGGCAGCGTGGCCCGCGACGCAAAGTCGGCGGGATCAGCCTCGCGAAAGTACGACGACATCTCCTCGGCATACGCGCGATAGGTTGCGCCTGCGGGACGACTTTCGGCCAGCAGCATCCCAGCGACGATTTGGTCGTACGGCATGTTCTCGGCGAGTCGTCGCGCGAGCCAATCGTACCACTGCTGCGCGAACTGCTGCGGGGCATCGCTCTGCTGCGAGGGTGCCCCGCCCGTGAGTTCCGCGAGCTTTACACTCCACCAGGCGGCATGCATCGGATGCGCGAGCAGCTCGTCGATTTTTCGCGTACGTTTGTCTTCGTCCTTGTCGGCGAGAAACGTTCGCACTTCGCTCGGCGTCGGGAGCGTCCCGATGATGTCGAGGCTCGCTCGCCGCAGGAATTCCGCATCGCTGCAGATCGCGGCCGGCTCGATCCCGAGCTTCTGAAGTTTCTCGAGAACCAAACGATCCACCCCGTGATCGACAGGGTGATCGGTCGCTGCGAGTGCTCGCGAGCTGGCCGCTGGATAGGGGACAAGGACTGGAGCCGAGACGACCAGCGCGTCGTAGATGGCGACCAAATGCGTGTCCCCAGCACCGACTGCTTCCACGGTGTTGAGCTTGCGCAACTGAGCGACCGTGTCGTCGCGCACTTCTATGCGGGCTAGACCCGTCACCTCTTCGCGCGAACCATCCGACCAACTTGCCACGACCGAAAACCGCTGCGATTTCCCGGGTGAATCGAGGAGCAGTTCGGGGGGAACGATTTCGAGTTTAAGCAGCCGCTGCGATCGCTCGCGCTTGCCACCGGCGCTAATCCAGGCCTGCAGCAAGTGATGTTGCCAGCTGCCGCGCTCGATGCGCTGGCCCCCTTCATGGTCGACGATTGCGAGCGGCTTTTGGAGGAGGAGACTTTTGGACGCGTCGCGCCGATCGATGCGCGAGCCTTGGACGAGCGCTTGATGATCGGCTGTAAAATCGTAGCCAAACAGGGAGAGCTTGAAATTGCCTTGCCCTTGGCTTGCGCCGTGACAGTGGCGACCACTACAGCCGAGATTCGACAACAGCGGAACAACGTGTCGCTGAAAATCGGGCTCCGGTGATTCTTCGAGCTTCGCAAACCGGTCGCGCACGGCGAGTGGCGAGGCTTCCTCAGCTACAAGTTCCTCAGCAGCGAGCATGCTCGTGATGCTCATCAGCGAAACGAGCGCGAGAAAATAATAGCGCCATACTCGAAGAGTCTGACTTGCTACTAGCCGACGCATGCTGCCACCGCTACTCGCGAACGACTCACGATGGATCGATCGCGCTTACGAGTTACTATTTGGCGGGGGCCTCAAGCTTTTTGAGCCACTCCTGCACGAAGTCGAGCTTCTCGCCGCTATTATGAAACGCCTCGACCTCGATCACATCTCCGGCCTTGAAGGTCAGCAGAACGTCGAGCCATTTGCCCGAAATACCTTCGATTTCAAGGCGTTTTCCGCGCAAACTGGCCGCGTTCTTGGCAGTGTTCTTCGGCCAAGTCCGTTTGACCTCGATCCCCTCGATCACCAGCTTCCCTTGCTCGGCGTCGGTCGCCATCACGCGTCCGATCATGATCCCACGAAAACCACGCAGCCCTTCAGGAAAGAGAGTGGGATCGGTCGACTCTGAGATCTTTTCCGTTTCGGCTAGACGATCTTTGCGAGGCTGATTGGGATTAGCTGCCATCTCGCCCGTTGCGTCGGAACGCTTCTCTTTCAAGCGCGCTTGGATGTCGGTCAGCTCTACTTTTTTGAACGACTCGCCGAGGAACTCGGCATTGGGTCCGCGCACATGTTTGGTCTCGATCTCAACCGCATCTCCCACCTTGATCGTGAGGAGCACATCGAGCCATTTGCCGGTCAGGTTCTCGATGTTGATGATGCGGCTGATCACCGTTTCAGGATGCTTCGCGGTATTGTTTTTCCAAACCCGTTTGACTTCCAGCACTTCCAGCTGAAAGCTGCCGAGATCGTCGTTCTTGGCAACTACGAGACCGCTGAGCTGGCCACGGAACCCTTCAAAACCCTCCGGAACTGGCTGTGCGGTTTTGATTGGTGGTTGGTCAAGTGGCTGCTTATCAGCTTGTTTTTCCGCTACTTTCGGCGGCGAAACTGGCTTGGCCTCTTCGGCGAAGAGATCCACTTCCGTGATCGGCTTGACGGGCTTGGTGGGCTTGTCGCTTTCGGTTTTCGGTGGCGCGGCGCTCACGGGAGGAGCGATCGCGGCGGGCTTTTCCTCAGCCACGGCAGTCACGGCCAAACGGGGCGTGAGCAGAAGAGCGAGGAGAAGCACCACGAGCAAACCAGCAGCCACGGGAAGGATCGAAGGTCTGACGCTGCGACGCGGCGCGAGGAGTTGTTCGACACGCTGTCCGAGCGTTGAGCGATACGACGAAAGTCCCGAGGTGGCGATCGAAATCGAGTCGGATGCTCGCTCCGTCACGAGCCACGACGCGAGGGTCGCCAGCGAGCGTGCTAGACCAAGTCCATCGCCACTCAGGCGGCGAGCTTCGTCGTCAGCAGCAAACTCGGCTGTCATGCGCATCTGCTTCACGGCATACCACAGCAGCGGCTGAAACCAGAGGGTGTGACAGATCAAATGCCCGACGACCGACCAGAGTGGATCGCGATGTCGCAGGTGCGCAAGTTCATGAGCTACCATTCCCATCTGCTGAGCGCGATCGAGCGCTCCCCACCATGTAGGTTGCGGTAGGACCAGCTTGTAGCGGAGGAACCCCACGGCCATCGGACTGGCGGTACGCGGCAGGATCAAAACCTCGATCGGATCGCGAATTCCCAGGGAAATCGCTAAGCGGCGCGTCATCGCCAAAAGCTCAGGATCGGTCGCTCGCGTGCAGCTCGCAAGTTCTCGCGAAAGATAAACTTGGCCGATGACAAGGCGCGTGATCCCGATCAAAAGCCCCAGGACCATCGTCATGCAGAGGCAAACGTAAAGCGTCTGACTATCTGCCCAGGAAGCTTCGTAAGGGTCAGCTGCGTTGCTCGTGGAAACGGATGGTTCACCGGCAGTAGTTTCGAAAGCCTCGGCTGCTGACACGGGTGCCGAAGCGATGGTCGCGGACCATCCTTCCGCGCGAGTGTCCGAAGCAGGGGAGGGGCTCGAATCAGCCTGAGCCAGAGCCGCAGTGTGCCACGTGATGAGGGAGTAGTCGGCTGGCAGCAGCATCGCGAGGGGAGCGGTGACGAGCGCGCCAGCGACTGTAATTTTCCAGACCAGTGCCGTAGCGCCGGGACGATCAGCCCCGGCCAACCACGCGAAGAGCGCGGCGAAAGTCGCGAAAAGAGAACTATGAATCAGCAGGGCGACAAGCAGCGCCAGCCCAAGGTTGGGGTCGCTCATTTATCTTTCCTCCGAGATCGTCGGGGAGACTTGTCGCGCATCGATTCGTCGTCGGTTGAATCCGCACCGGTGCGCTCTTGATGTTTCCTTACCAGCGACTCGATCCGCGCCATTTCATCCGGCTCGATCTCGCGCGTATGCAGCAAGTGACTCACCAGTTGCGAAGGGCTGCCAGCAAACACATGCTCGAGCAGATCGGCAAACAGCGAGTGACCCGCTTCTTCCGGCTGGATCATTGCTTCGTAGATGAAGGTGCGCCCTTCCGTGATGTGGCGCACGGCGTGCTTTTCTTCCATCCGCTTCAGCAGCGTAGCGAGGGTGGAATAAGCCAGGGGCCGAGTACTGTGAAGTTCTTTCTGAACTTCGGCCACGCTGCTGGGTCCGCGCTGCCACAGCACGCGCATGATCGAAAGTTGCAACCCACTCATCCGTCGCATGGAGCGCCCTAACACTTCAAGAAAATCAGTTCGAAGTCGACAAAAACAGCTGCAAAACCTGGCACTCGCTACGCGTTTTGCAAATTCGCCTTAGCGGCAGATACTACAGCTGTAGATAAACCGAGTCAAATTCATTTTGGGGCGGAATGATCGCATTCCATCTCCTCTACAGCTCGCGGGGGGTAGTAGTCGCTTTGAAACGGTTGATAATTCATGGCTTCCCGCTGGCTCTCCCACGATGTGCAGCGGTTCTTCCCTCGTGAATATCGAGATTCTGCTGATGTGGCTCGCCCCCTTTCGTCGACATTGGGCTCGTTCTGGTTCGCTGCTCGCCTCTTTAGTGGTCGTTTCTGTCACACTTTTATCTGCCGCGCAGCCATATGCCGCGCACGCTGATGAGTCGCTCAAAGACACTGCCTGCCGAAGTGTGCATTTGGGGTACGATGCTCCTCCCTCGACCGCTTTCTACTGCGAAGCGATTGTCGACCAAACTGCGCCCGGCACCTACTTCTGTGTGATCGGCTTTCGACAAGGCTATTTCGGAATTCAAGAACTCGGCGATGGAAAGAAAGTCGCCATTTTCAGCGTGTGGGATCCTGGTAGCCAAGACGATCCACGCTCGGTCGACCAAGATAAACGCGTGCAAGTTCTGCATGCAGGAGAAGGAGTTCGCGTGAGTCGCTTCGGTGGTGAAGGGACCGGCGGCAAGAGCATGACCGACTTCGACTGGAAAGTCGGCGAGAAGTTACGATTCATGGTGAAAGCCGAACCAAAAGAAGATCGCGTCGCTTACAGCGGCTATCTCTACTTGCCACAAGAATCGAAGTGGAAGCACTTGGTCACGTTTGCCACACTATCGAACGCCCATCTCATTCGTGGTCAGTATTCGTTCGTCGAAGATTTTCGTCGCAACGGCGAGTCGGCTAAACAAGTCCGGACAGCTCGCTTCGGAAATGCTTGGAGCCTGACAGAAGAGAAGAAGTGGGTGCCGATCACCTCCGCTAAGTTCACCGGCGATAGCAACCCTGTGATGAACATCGATGCTGGTCCCGCTGCGGAACTCTTCTTCTTGAAGACCGGTGGCGATACGACCAACAAAACGATTCCGCTTTGGAAAAAGATCGACCGCGAAGTGGCTCCTGCCACCGAGCCCCCGAGCGACTTGCCGCTGTAATCGCAGCGCGTGAAGCCGAGCCTCTCTGCCGCGAGAATCGTGACTATTTCCCTTGTTTGACGAGGATTTTCCGATGGCGATCTCGCGGCGCAACTTGCTGAAGGCAGCGGCGGCAACTGCTTTACTGCTGGGTGGCAATCGAGCTTCTTCCGTGCTCGGAGCAGAACCCCCTAGGGTCGACAATCTATCGCTCGACGCGCTGGAGTCCACGCTTGCTCGCGCGTGCAAGTACTTTCACGACCATGTCGCGCAGCACGGCGGCTATGTCTACTTCGTGAGCGAGGATCTCACGCGTTTCTTTGGTGAAGGGGAGTTCGACAAGGATACGATTGCCGTGCAGCCCCCCGGCACACCGACCGTGGGGGAAGCGTATCTCGCCGCGTTCCAAGCGACCGGTGATGAGAACTATCGTCGCTATGCAAAGTCGGTTGCCGATGCACTCCTCGACGGCCAACTAGCATCGGGAGGCTGGGATCAGAACATCTATTTCCATCCCTCAGCCAAGCGCTTTGGCAACTATCGCAATCGCCCAGAAAACAAAAATCCTCGCGAGAGCAAAGCCTGGAATCGCTCGTCGCTCGACGACGATCAAACGCAATCGGCGATCCGTTTTCTGCTTCAAGCCGAAGAGGCCGACGTGATCCCGCACGACTATCGCAGCTATGGTTGCGTCGGGGCAATTTCGTCGCTCTGTAGCACTGCCATGTTTCAGAATATCGGTGGATTTCCGCAGGTTTTTGATGGAAATCGCCCCGTGGAAGTGGCCACTAAAAAGGCGAGCTATCCCACCTACGACTGGAAGACCGAGCGCCGCATTAAGAACTACTGGGACTATCCGACGCTTAACGATGGTCTCGCGCTTTCCGTGGCGAGTACGCTACGGATGGCGCATTACACCTGGGGGCCGAGCGATAGCGAAGTGTTCGACGCGCTCTTCTCACTCGGTCGATTTCTCGAGCTTGCGCAGATGCCCGATCCACAACCGGCCTGGTGTCAACAGTACAACGAAGAGATGATTCCGATGTGGGCTCGCAAATTCGAGCCGCCAGCGATTGCCACCTCCGAATCGCAAGAGGCGATGCGAGCCTTGATGATCATTGCGCTGGTGCATAGCGACGAGCGTTTGCTCGAGCCAATTCCCCGCGCACTAGCGTACCTCAATACGCATGAATTGCCGGGCGGGATGTTGCCGCGCTTCATCGAACTGAAGACCGACAAACCACTCTACATGACCCGCGACTACGAACTGACGTACGACGATCGCAACGTGCCAACGCACTACGGCTGGAAGCGAAAATCGGAACTCGCCGAGATTGAAAAAGAACTTGCGGAGTGCCGAAAGCAGATCAAGGCATTGCCCTACAAAGCCGATCAGCCGATCGTCGTGAACCGGACAAAAGTGAATCGCATGCGACTTGCCGAAGCGATGCAAACATGCGACGAAAAAGGGCGCTGGGTTTCAACCTATCAAGGCGAATCGCTCCCAGGTCAGCCAAAATTGGCGAAGGGATTTCGCTACCTCTCAAGCGATCGGTTTGCTAAAAACGTGCAGCAGATCGCCGCCGCTATTCGCGATCTAAAAGCGGCGAAATAGCGTTATTTCTAGCGATTTAAGCTCGTTGCGGGTTATCACTTACGGATGAAGCAACTGCCGCAGCACAGCCGCGATCCGGTAGCCAGCTTCGACCGAACGACGCTCCGAGACCTTGCTGCTGTTGCGCAGGTAATCTTCGTTGAGCATCAGAGGCGGGAAGTCGTCGACATTTTTTGCAGTGAGCATCTGCACGCGCACATGGCTCAGCACTGCTTGGTCATAGACATGCTCGACAGCGAGTGCGTGACTCTCTTCGAGCCACGTTTTCTGCTCGATTGAAGCTTGCGACGCTGTGCCGATTTTTGTCATCTCGGGCGTGGCCAGCAGCAACGTTGCATGGCGATTCACCTCGCGAAACGAATCATCGTTCCCGAGGGCATTGTCCCACACAGCGTGCAGGTTGCCGCTTTGTCGCGTCAGGATCGAATTACCCCCGCGATCGCCTTGCACAAAGAGTGGCTTGCAAAAGAGCGAGGCACCATGCATCGGCTGATGCAGGTCTCCCATGGTGTGTAGTAGCCAGCAAATCATCACCGCGCGCTCTTCAGCCGAGTACTTCGAATCGACGAACTGCGAGCGCAGCCGCGCGATCGACTGCATGAGGTTCTGTTCGAGAACCGGGGTCATCGCGGGATCGAGATGACGATTCACCATCGGAGGCATGGCGAGTTCGGCAGCTTCAGCATCGCTCAAATAGTGAGGCCAGTTGATGTAGTGCCACGTGGGGCGGTGATACTTGTCGGACTCTTCCCCCTTGAAGCCTCGAATGTAGTCGGGCCACACAGCTGCATGCCCGAAGAGCCACTCTTGCTGCTGATCTTTCGTGCCACTCTTCACCACGTCGGGCATCTGGCGTTCGAAGTCGGCAGCAAAGCGGGGATGCTGCTTCAGGATCTCGATCAACGCATCCCGATCTTCAGGCGTGAGGCTGCGGTAAGCGATTGCAGCCACCAGGCGATGCCCCTTGGCATTCCAGGCACGCGCTGGTGACGGGGCGCTACAGAGCGCGATCAGCAGCGCCAGTAGTAAACAGCTATTCGTAAGTAATTGCTTCATCACTCTTCACGTTTAAGTAAATTATTCGCCAGTATTTATTCAATTCATCCTGAACACTGCGTCAGGTATTATTCACGATCTTGTGACAACTCTGGTCCTGACTGTCGCCGTAAAAAAAGCTATCAGGGGCCGAAGTTGGCTGGCGATTAGCGGCAGATCCAGGCCCACTGATGCGTATGATAGCACGGCAAGTTTCGGTTTGCTCGACAAACTGACTTGACAATCCCTGGGGGTAGGGATAACCTTCGAACCCAATTAGTTGTGCTGTCTGCGACGCTTTCTCGTGATGGAGGAGCATCGCGGGGGAAGTCCGGTGAGAATCCGGCACTGTCGCGCAGCGGTGAGGTAGACGCCCCTCCAAGGTGGCGATTTACTAAGTCCGAATACCCGGTCGCAGCAAGTTTTTTCACTCCAGCCCTTCGCGTCAAAGGGATCGTGAGATGTCGCTTGTCTTGCTGCGCGCTGCTCGGTACCGACCAGGTATTTGGCCCCGCCTCTGGCAGTCGCTTCACACGCATTTTTTCGCGTGGGCGTGGTTCACTGCACAGGAGGCAGGCCATGTCCGAAACTCTTCTTTCTTTCCCACAAGCTCTCGCTACTTCGAGCGATTCCTCTGCCGGTCTTAAGCAGGTTCGTAAGCGCGATGGTCGCTTGGCGCGCTTCGATCTCGCACGGATCGGCACCGCGATCACCAAAGCGGTGACAGCCGAACTCGGCGCTGCTGCGGCGCACGAACTTCCCGCGCACGTAGCGCAGTCGATTACCGACTACACTGAGCGTGTCGCGCGTTGGTGCGACCTGCAAGAGCAACTGGCGGTGGAGTCGATTCAAGATGAAGTCGAGCGGGTGCTGATGACCGCTGGCGAGCATCGAGTCGCGCGGCGCTATGTCCTTTACCGTGAATCGCAAGCGCACAAACGAAAAGCAAGCGCGACGCAAGTGCGACTCGCCAGCGGGGAGCTTACCGCGCTTCCGATCAACGCGCTCGAGCACTGGATTGCTCAGGCTTGTGAGCTGCATGGGCAAGCGCCCCAGGCAGCGGCGATTACCGCCGATATTGTCCGCTCATTGCCGACCGAAGTGACTCCCACACAGCTGTTCGATGCCACGATCTTGGCGCTACGTTCGCGAGTCGAGCTCGAACCGGTCTTCACGTACGTCGCAGCCAAACTGCTGCTCGACCGGAGCGATTCGCAGTTGCTGCAAAATCATCATGGCGCTGCGATCTTAACGCCTCTTTCTCCCTCGGAACGACGTGCAGGATATCAGCGTTACTTTCCGGAGTATGTCCGTGCTGCTGTCGCGCGGGGTCAACTCCATGAATCGATGCTTGACTATAATCTCGAGGCGATCGCTGCGTTTATCGTTCCCGAGCGCGATAGTTTGCTGGCGTACCTCGGTGTGCAAACGCTCTACGATCGCTACTTCCTGGCGCATGAAGGTTTGCGTGTCGAGCTCCCCCAAATCTTTTGGATGCGGATCGCGATGGGGCTCGCGCTTGGGGAGCAAAACAAGCTCGAGCGCGTGAAAGAATTTTACGATCTCCTTTCGCAGCTGCACTTCACATCCGCCACCCCCACGCTGTTCAACGCTGGGACATGTCACCCGCAGCTGTCGAGCTGCTATCTCTCGACGGTCGAAGATGATCTCGTCGGAATTTTCAAAGCAATTCAAGACAACGCGATCCTTTCGAAGTGGGCTGGCGGTCTCGGAAACGACTGGACGAACATCCGCGCGCTCGGCGCAACGATTCGTGGAACGGGTGGAAAAAGCCAAGGAATTGTGCCGTTTTTGAAGGTCGTGAGCGACGCCGCTGTGGCCGTGAATCAAGGTGGCAAACGCAAAGGGGCGGTCTGTGCCTACCTCGAAACGTGGCATCTCGATATCGAAGAGTTTTTGGAACTGCGCCGCACCACTGGGGACGAACGACGCCGTACTCACGACCTGCACACCGCTAACTGGATTCCCGATTTGTTCATGAAGCGGGTGCTTGCGCGCGACACGTGGACCCTCTTCAGTCCGAATGAAGTTCCCGATTTGCATCACACTTATGGTCGTGCGTTCGAGCAAAAATATCTCGACTATGAGCAAGCAGCCGACGAAGGTCGCATCAAACTGTTCCGCCGTGTAAGCGCGGTTGATCTGTGGCGGAAGATGCTCACACTGCTGTTCGAGACCGGTCATCCCTGGGTCACTTGGAAAGATCCCTCGAACATCCGGAGCCCGCAAGATCATGTCGGGGTTGTTCACAACTCGAATCTGTGCACCGAGATTCTGCTGAACAATTCGGCGGAAGAAACAGCGGTTTGCAATCTCGGTTCGGTGAATCTTGGCGCGCATATCACCGATGGTGTGCTCGATCTGGCGATGCTCGAGCGCACGATTCGAACTGCGGTTCGGATGCTCGACAACGTGATCGATTTGAACTTCTACCCGACCCCTGAAGCGGCCAATGCCAACTTGCGACATCGGCCGATTGGACTGGGGCTGATGGGTTTTCAGGACGCGCTGTATGCCATGCAGATCAGCTACGCTAGTGATCGGGCTGTGCAGTTTGCCGACGAGAGCATGGAAGCGATCAGCTACTTTGCGCTCCTGGCATCGAGCGAGCTGGCGCGTGAGCGCGGCAAGTACGCAAGCTTCGCGGGATCGAAGTGGGATCGTGGCTATTTGCCCATCGATACGATCGATCTGGTGGAACAAGAGCGGGGGATCAAGATCGATGTCCCACGTACCGCGCAGCTCAACTGGGAAGTGGTTCGCCGCGCGATTCGCGAGCAGGGACTACGCAACAGCAACGTGCTGGCGATCGCGCCGACCGCAACGATTTCGAACATCGCCGGCGTCAGCCAATCGATCGAGCCGACCTATCGCAATCTGTACGTGAAAAGCAATCTTTCGGGCGAATTCACACAGGTGAATGAGTGGCTCGTCGAGGAGCTCAAGGGGCTCGGGCTTTGGTCGGAAGAAATGCTCGATCAGTTGAAGTACTACGATGGAGAACTGGCACCGATTGCAGAAATTCCAGCAGAGGTGAAAGAGCGTTATCGAACCGCTTTTGAAATCGAACCACGCTGGCTGATCGAGTGCGCAGCGCGTCGGCAAAAGTGGATCGACATGGGGCAATCGCTCAACCTCTATCTCGCCGCGCCGAGTGGCCGCAAGCTCGACGAAATGTACTTTTTAGCCTGGAAATTAGGGCTCAAAACGACCTACTACCTCCGGACGCTCGCCGCCACACAGGTCGAAAAATCGACGATCGACGTCAACCGCTTTGGCATTCAGCCGCGCTGGATGAAAAACAAAAGTGCATCGGGGGATATCCAAATCGATCGGACGCTAGCCAGTGCTCCCGAAGTCTGCAACTTGGGTGGCGACTGCGAGGCTTGTCAGTAAATCCGAGCGGCCAAAGTTCTACAGACTTACTGCGCTTCTCTTGAGCCATTTGTGCGCAGTTTTTGCGCAACAAGTGCGCATTTTCTCAAGATTTATCTTTGAATTTGTACCTTATTAGTCCACATCTATTTACGAGTTATGGGGCAAGGAATGTCGACCATGGTGAATGATTCTTCGGAACGAACAATTGAAGTTCACGCGAGACACAAGTCGAGCGGCCGATCACTGATCGCTGAAGAAAAGCGGCTGATCAATTGTAGCACGGTGGATGTGAATCAGCTGATGCCGATCAAGTATCACTGGGCTTGGGAGCACTATCAAAATGGGTGCGCCAATCACTGGATGCCGAGCGAAGTGCCGATGGGAAAGGATATCGAAACCTGGCGCACTGGAAGTTTGACCGACGACGAAAAGCTCGTGATTCTTCGGAATCTTGGCTTCTTCTCGACAGCAGAAAGCCTCGTCGGCAATAACTTGGTGCTGGCGATCTTTCGGCATGTGACGAATCCTGAATGTCGTCAGTACCTGCTTCGCCAAGCGTTTGAAGAAGCGATCCACACACACACCTTCTTGTACATCGTCGAGAGCTTGGGGCTCGATGATCGCGAAGTCTTCAACATGTATCGCGAGATTCCGTCGATCGCGCGGAAAGATGCCTTCGAGATGCAGCTGACGACCGGCCTGCTCGATCCCAACTTCACGACCGAGACAGCCGAGGGTGCACAAAAGTTTCTCGAGAACCTGATCGGCTATTACCTGATCATGGAGGGGATCTTTTTCTACACCGGGTTTGTGATGATCCTGTCGTTCCATCGCCAGAATCGGATGACCGGGATTGGAGAGCAGTTCCAGTACATCCTGCGCGATGAAACGATCCATCTGAATTTTGGCATCGATTTGATCAACGGCGTTCGGGCCGAGAACCCTGGGATTTGGACAGCCGATTTTCAAGAGCGGGTGATCAAGCTGGTGCGTGAAGCGGTGGAACTGGAAGTTGCTTATGCGTGGGACTGTTTGCCACGTGGCATCGTGGGTCTCAACGGCGAGCTGTTCCGCGACTATGTGCAGCACATTGCCGATCGGCGTCTCGAGCGGATTGGGCTCCCGACGCAGTATGGGAGCGCGAATCCGTTTCCATGGATGAGCGAAACGATGGACCTCGGGAAGGAGAAGAACTTCTTCGAGACCCGCGTGACCGAGTATCAATCGGCGGCCAGCCTGGCCTGGGACTGATTAGCGGAGTGTTGGAGGAGCATCTGCTACACAGCTTGTAGCATTTGCAGGCGGTCGATCGTGGGTCAGCCATTTCCCAGGGGAGTGGCTGACTTAAAGCGAGACCTATTAATAGGCGCAATCTGGCGGAGCGGCCAGAAACCTAGCAGAAAACGCCCTAAGTCGAATAATGAAAAACACTTACTGTCATCCTGGCAGTCCGCCAGCACGTTTCCAAGCCAGCCGAGCCTCCTGACAACTGGCGGCTGGCTGTGCATCAGCCCCGAACCTTTGCCGAGCGGCTCCCTCTTCGTTTTGGAGTCGTCAATCGCCGGAAAAGTGCGGCTGGCCGCTTTTCTTTACTGCGTAGCGCAGAAAATCTCTTGCCTTTGGGGGAGTAGGTTAACTAAAATCGTGCGGACGCTAATCGTTAGCTTCCTAAACGAATCCTGCCGATACTCCACAGAGTCTCCGCGATCGCTACAGCTTCTCGCGCTCGTGACACATCACGCCGCGTCGATCTAGCTGCAAGGGTGCTCGCAAGGATTTGTCGATCGGCCGGACTGCCACACGACTATCGCTCGTAGCAGCCATGCGCACCGATAGGGCGTGTGCGTCTCTTCAGGGCGGGTCGTGAAGCTGACGAACTCGGCGACGTTCTGCGAAATCTGTTTCGTGCTGGTGATGGGACCGCGCAAGCCGCTCGACGAGATGCTGGCGCGGCGAGGTCCACCGAAGGAATGTTCCATGAATCTCTGGGTGAAGAAGTCGAAGTTCTTGATCATCGGTGGCGTGCTGCTGACCCTGGTGTTCGGCGGCGTCGCTCTCGAACGCTACGGCTATCTCGGTAAGTTGCTCTCGGCGAGCGAAGAATCCAAACCGGCGGCTGCACCGGCAGCAACAGCGGTCGCACCTGCCGACGATCCGATGAAATGGCCCTTGGTGCGCTCCTCAGTCCCCACGAAGCGCAAACTGCGCGAGTGGATGACGTTCACCGGCACCACGCGTGCCGATGTGCGGGTCGAGATTCGTTCGCGAGTGCGAGGCTATCTCAAAGAGTGCAACGTAAAAGATGGTGCGATCGTTGTTGAAGGACAGCCGCTGTTCGTGATCGATCAAGAGCCGTTCCTCTACGAGCGCGATGCTGCCAAGGCCAATCTCGATCGAGCGATGGCGGTTCGCGATCGTTTCAAATCGAACTACGACCGGACGCAAACGCTGCTCGATGGCCGCGCCACTTCGGCCCAGCAACTCGAAACCGATCGGGCCGAATTCTTCACCGCCGAAGCCAACGTTGCTTCCGCGAAAGCTGCTTACGAAACGGCCAATCTCAACCTCACCTACACCGTCATCACAGCGCCGATTTCGGGGCGTATGGGGATGCAGCTGATCGACGAAGGAAACCTCGTTCAGGCCGATCAAACGTTGCTCGCGGTGATCGAATCGATCGAGCCGATCCACGCCTATTTCACCGTCAGCGAGCGCGATCTGCTGAAGGCACCGGTCCTCCGTCCTCACATGCCGATGATGGAGCAGCGCGTCGCCGAAGGACTGATGACCACCACGATGTCACCGGTTCCCAAGGCGGACGAAATTCAAGTGGCGCTCGGGGATTCGAAGGAATATGCCTTCAGCGGCGAGATGGACTACACGGAATATGGGATCGACGCTTCCACCGGCACCACCATGCGACGGGTGAAAGTGGCCGATCCTGAAGGGCAACTGGTGCCGGGGATGTTTGTCCGCGTGCGCGTGAGCGTGAGCCCCGAACAAGATCGCCTGCTCGTGAAACAGCAAGCGGTGGGTTCCGATCAGGTCGGCGACTTTTTACTGATCATCGGCGCCGACAACGTGGTCGAAAAACGCTCGGTCACGCTTGGCCCAACCGAAGGCGATTATCGCGTGATTCGCACGGGACTGAGCGAGGGAGAGAACGTGGTGATCTCGGGCCTGCAGCGTGCTCGACCTGGTTCGAAGGTGCGTTTTGATTTAGTGGACGAATCGCCTGCTACTCCCGCTTCCCCGACAGCGGGCGCCACCGAACCCGCTACGACGAAGCCTGTGGCCACGAAGCCAGCTGCTGCCGCTGCGCAGCCAATCCAGTCGACCCCTGCTGTGTTGCCAGCGCCGAAGTCCCCCGCAGATCACAGCCAGGAGTAGTAAGCGGAATATGTTCTCGCGATTCTTCATCGACCATCCTGTGTTTGCCAATGTGATCGCCATCCTCACGATGGTGATCGGCGGCGTTGCGCTGTGGCGTTTGCCTGTCGAACAGTACCCCGAAATCACTCCGCCGACAGTTCGTGTGACGTGCGTCTATCCCGGCGCCGATGCGCAAGTGGTGGCCAGCACCGTCGCTGCGCCGATCGAACAGCAGGTGAACGGCGTCGAGAATATGCTCTACATGTCGAGCACCTCGTCGAGCGACGGTTCGTACTCCCTGACAGTCACTTTCGAAATCGGCACGAATCTCGACGATGCCCAAGTGCTCGTGCAAAACCGTGTCTCGTCGGCCGAAGCGCTCTTGCCCGAAGAGGTCAAACGCCAAGGTTTGACCGTGAAAAAACAGTCGGCAGCGCTGCTGCTGGTGATCACGCTCGCCTCGGATAAGCCCGAGCTCGACAGCCTGTTTTTAGCCAACTACGCCACGCTCCGCATTCGCGACGAACTCAGCCGCGTGAAGGGGGTGGGTGAAGTGACGGTGTTCGGCACCGGCAACTACAGCATGCGATTGTGGCTCGATCCCGATCAGCTCCGCGCTCGCGGCCTGACGGTGCAAGATGTGCAAGCGGCTGTCGCCGAGCAAAACGTGCAAGTGGCAGCAGGGCAGGTGGGTCAGCCTCCGGTGGTGGCGGAAAATGCCCTCGCGTTTCAGTACACCGTCAGCACGCTCGGTCGTCTCAACCGGCCCGAGCAGTTCGAGAATATCGTCGTTAAAACGGGAGAAGATGGTCGACTCACCTACCTCAAAGATGTCGCCCGGGTCGAACTCGGCGCTCAGAGTTACGATCAGTTCAACCTGAAGCAAGGGGCACCGACCGCCAACATCGGTATCTTCCAGCTTCCCGGCGCCAACGCCCTCGAAGTGACGACCGAAGTCGAGCATGCCATGGAGCGACTCGCGAAGTCGTTTCCGCAAGGCGTTTCGTACACAATGCCGCTGAACACCACCAAGTTCGTGGAAGCCTCGATTCACGAAGTTTACAAAACACTTCTCGAAGCGGGCGTGCTGGTGCTGATCGTGATCCTGGTCTTCCTGCAAGACTGGCGCGCGGTTTTGATTCCTGCGACCACCGTGCCGGTGACACTCATCGGTGCCTTTGCGGCGATGGCGTGGCTCGGGTTCTCGGTCAACATGCTCACACTGTTTGGACTCGTGCTGGCGATCGGCATTGTGGTCGACGACGCGATCGTGATTGTCGAAAACGCCGCGCATCACATCGAAAAAGGAGAGAAGCCCAAACAGGCAACGATCCGCGCGATGGATGAAGTGCTCGGGCCGATCATCGGCATCACGCTGGTGCTCCTCGCGGTGTTCATTCCGAGCGCTGCTATGAGCGGCATCACCGGCCAGCTCTACCGGCAATTCGCCCTCACCATTGCCGCCACGGCGGTGATCTCGGCCATCAACGCCGTCACCCTCAAACCAGCGCAGTGTGCTTTGTGGCTCCGGCCACCAACCGGCAAGAAGAACATCTTTTTCCGTGGTTTTAACTATGTTTATGGCCACTGCGAAAACGTTTACATCTGGATCGTCGGTGGACTGCTCCGCCAAATGGCGCTCGTGGTGGTGGCGTTTGTCGCGCTCGTTTTGCTCACTGGCTGGTGGTACACCCGCGTTCCCACCGGCTTCTTGCCTACCGAAGATCAAGGCTACCTGTTCGTCGCCGTGCAGCTCCCCGATGCTGCCTCGCAAGAGCGCACTAAATCGGTGATGCGTCAAATCGACGACAAGCTCGCTTCGATTCCTGGCGTCGCCGACTGGATCTCGATCGGTGGTTTGTCGCTGCTCGATAACAGCACCGCGTCGAATGCCGGCACCCTCTTCGTCACGCTCGACAACTGGGAGGAGCGGCTGCAGCACGAGGGCCAATCGCTCAACGAAATCATGGGGATGATGGGGGCCAAATTCGCCGAGATCGACGAGGCGGTGATCTTCCCGTTTGCCCCTCCGGCAATTCGTGGCCTCGGTGTGCGAGGTGGCTTCGAAATGCAGGTGCAAGACCGGGCCGACGTCGGTCTCAACGAACTTCAAACCGCCATGCAGGAAGTGATCGACGAGGGGATGAAGAATCCTTCGCTCGCCAGCATTCGATCGACCTTCCGCCCTGGTGTGCCGCAGCTGTTCATCGAAGTCGATCGTGTGAAAGTGAAGAGCCTCGACGTGCCGCTGCTAAATGTGTTCGGCACTTTGCAAGCCTATCTCGGTTCGAGCTACGTCAACGACTTCAACAAGTTCGGCCGGACGTATCAAGTCCGCGTGCAAGCCGAGCCGCAGTTTCGGGCCGAGCCCGAAGATATCTTGCGTTTGGAAGTGCGCAGCAGCAGTGGCAAGATGGTGCCGATGAGTACGCTCGCGGCGGTGAAGCCGGTGTTTGGTCCGCAAACGATCACGCGCTACAACCTCTATCCCAGCGCCTCGGTCGGTGGCGAACCGGCCCCTGGGTTCAGCTCAGGGGATTCGCTGAAACTGCTCGAGTCGATTGCCGACGAAAAACTGCCGCAGTCGATCGGCTTTGAATGGACCGGCATGAGCTACCAAGAGAAGCGGGTCGGTAACGAAGCGATCGGCATCTTCGTGATGGCGGTGCTGCTGGTCTACCTGGTGCTCGCCGCGCAGTACGAAAGCTGGATCACGCCAATTGCGGTGATTCTGGTCGTGCCACTCGGTCTGCTCGGCGCGATCGCTGCCGTTTCGATCCTTGGACTCGACAACAATCTCTACACGCAAATCGGCATCGTGCTGATCATCGCCCTGGCGAGCAAAAATGCCATTCTGATCGTCGAATTCGCGCGCGAACTGCGGCACCAAGGCAAGTCGATCGTCGAGGCCTCGGTCGAAGCAGCCCGGATGCGTTTCCGGCCGATTCTGATGACCTCGTTCGCGTTCATCCTGGGTGTGGTGCCACTGGTGATTGCCGAAGGAGCTGGTGCCGCTGGTCAGCGGGCGCTCGGCACGGCGGTGTTCGGCGGCATGATCGCCTCGACAGTCCTCAGCGTGTTCTTTGTGCCGATCTTCTACGTCCTCTTCCAAGGCTTGAGCGAATGGCTCTCGCCGCGGGTTGTCGCTACGGAAGAGCCCGCGCAAGCCAAACAACCAGCACAACCTGCCATCGCTAGCGCAAAAGCGACGCACTAATCGCTACAAACTGCCTTGCGAGAGGCTCAACAACTCTCGCGAGGCAAACTTTGCCGGAGATTCCTGCTGCTCCGGTGAGCGAGACTGACCGGTGCCCCCCGTTCCTAGTAATCCGATCGTGCCTAGTGTGCCGATCCTTCCTTGTGTGTGCATTAAATCGGTGGCGCCAGGGATCGGCAGCCACTTACGCGTACCAAGGAGGGGGCAAGGATGCTCTCCCGTTCGTTCAATTCATGCCTCGTCGGGCTCTTGCTAGCCGTGGTCCTGACCACGAGCAGCGGCTGCACCGGCATCGGTAGCTACTTCCGCAACGGCTTCAAAGTTGGCCCCAACTATGCCAAGCCGGCAGCCCCAGTCTCCAACGACTGGATCGATTCTTACAACCCCAAGGTCCAGCGCGGCGAAATGCTCAGCGCCGACTGGTGGAAGGTGTTCAACGATAAACGACTCGATGCTGTCATCGAAATCGCCTATCAGCAGAACATCTCGATCCGCGAAGCTGGTTTCCGTATCGCCGAGTCGCAAGCCATGCGATCCGCAGTGGCTGGCAACCTCTGGCCCCAATCGCAGCAGCTGACGGGCGATTACGCGCGTCTACAGCGTAGCCAACAAACCGCCACGTTTCCGCAGGGTGGTGCGTTGCCCCCAGGGCTGCTCGTCACCAACTACGACAACTGGTCGCTCGGTGGCGCTATCGGCTGGGAACTCGACTTCTGGGGACGCTATCGCCGCTCGATCGAAGCAGCCGATGCCAACCTCGATGCGTCGATCGAAGCATACGACGATGCCCTCGTGCTGCTGATCGCCGAAACTGCGTCGGCCTACATCGACTATCGCACGTTCGAACAGCGCATCGACTACGCTCTGACGAATATCCAGCAGCAAAAGCGTAGTGCTGACATTCGTGTCGCCCGCAAGAAAGCGGAAGCGATCAACAGCGAAATCGACGCGCCACAGTCGCTTGCTAACCTCACGCGCACCGAGGCGGCTGTCCACCTACTCGAGCTCGCGAAACGTCAAACGCAGAACCGCCTGGCGGTGCTGCTGGGAATGCCTCCGCACGATCTGAGCTACATCCTCGGGCCTTCCAGGGGTGTGCCGAAGGTGGGTGATACGGTCACGCTCGATGTCCCTGCTTCGCTGCTCCGTCGTCGTCCCGATGTGCGCCGCGCCGAGCGACTCGTCGCTGCCCAGTCGGAACAAATTGGTATCGCTCAGACCGATCTCTATCCCACGATCTCGATCAACGGTGCGCTGACGATGGAAGCATCGCAGTTCCCCAACCTGTTTGCCCCGAACGCCTGGCAAGGTTCGGTCGGACCTGGTTTCCGCTGGAATGTGCTGAACTATGGTCGCCTCCGCAACCTGGTGTCGGTGCAAGACGCGATTCTCGAACAGCGTATCGCCGCCTATCAGCAGACGGTGCTCGTGGCGAACGAAGAGGCTGAAAACGCCATTGTCTCGTTCCTCCGCTACCAAATGCAGCGCGACAAACTGGAAGAGAGCGTGGGCTATGCTCAGGAAGCGGTCCGCGTGGTGAACCAGAAGGAAGATAAAGGACAGGTCGACTACACCCAGGTGTTCGATCTCGAAACGCTCCTCGTGCAGCAGCAAGATGAGTATGCCACTTCGCAAGGGAACGTGGCGAAGAGCATGGTGCAAATTTACAAGGCGATGGGTGGCGGCTGGGAAATTCGCTTCCGTCAACCGATGCCTTACGCCATGCCTAACATGATCGAGCGTTTGCCACCACCGATGATGGAAATGGAAGAGATGGAAGAGATGGAACCACGCCCCGCCGTTCCACCCGTTCCACCGGTCGACGAACTGGAGTAGTCGGTCGATTGGTAGTCGGACGCTTAAAAAGTGAGTGGCTCGGTCGATACCAGCGACTGGGCCGCACAGGGAAAACGCTTCCAGCCCCACTTTCGCTTGAACGTGGGGAGACGATAGCGAAGAGCTTGTTCAGTGTTGTTGGTGCGGCGGTCGAGCGAAAACCAATCCCGCGCGGCTGTCGATTCCCATCCCCTCGCGATAGATGTGGCGCAAGTATGTTTCATCAGCCGATCCAGCGACTCCTTCAGGCAGTACCGATCCTCGGTCTGCTCGTGGTGGCCAGCTTTGCCAGTGCCGAGATACGTCGCGGTCCTGCGATTTGTCTCCCGTGCCCTACTCCACGCACTTGCTGCGACGACTACTGTCCCAAGTGCCCGCCGGTCATTCCGTGCCCGACGACAAACTACGTTTGCGACGACTATTGCCGCAAATGCGTGCCGGCGATTCCATGTGGCAATTCGCAGTTTGTCTGCAACGACTACTGCTGCAAACCAGTGGTCTGCATGCCCAAGCTCCCTTGCTCGCCATGGCTCAAGTGCGCTGCTCCGGGCTGCACCCCCGGAAGCCGCTAAACGCAGCACTGCCTCTAGCAGCTCTGCATCCCACACAGCTGCCGCGTAGCACGAACTCGAAGCTCCGGCGATCTTGCGACAAGATTGCCCGGAGCTGTTCCGTTTCTTGTCCGAGCGGAGGGGGATTGCTACTACAGCCGCGCAATAAAAAAGACCCGCGAGTTGCCCCGCAGGTCTTTCATGTTTCAGAGCATTCGCGCGTGCGAGCCAAAGCATGCACGCTGCAAACCACTACTGCGGTGGAACGAGTTCGATATCAATCGTGTTCGAGCCCGACTTCACTTCCACTTCAGCGGTCTTGGGAACCATGTTTTGGAAGGGAGAGTAGGTGGGCTGCATGCCTGGCTGGGGCTCGACACCATCGGGATACTTGGCCGCAGGGGCCGAGTAGAGAACTTTGTAGCGACCCGCAGCAGCGCCATCTTTTTCCGAGTCGGTGCCAAGCACGTACGAGCCATCGGCTTGCACATTCCCAGCGGCTGGCTTCCCCGCATCGGTGCCACCCGAGGAAATGGGGGAAAAGGTGAGCGATCCACCGGTGACAGGCTGACCATTCATGGTCACTTTGCCCGAGACTCCGCTGGTGCCGCTGCCGCAGCCCACGGCTGCCAGAGCCACCAGTGCCACCATCAACAAACCGACGCGCGACCGATTCAAATAGTTCCGCATGACAAAGCTCAATTCGTAGTAAACCAGATCAACTGTGGGGAGAGTGGAGGGTATCCAAGACCAAATCCCCAGTGCCGAACGAATCGACGCTGGGGACTGGTTGGTTTTTTAAGCAGTACCGACGATCAGAGGACTAAGGGAGTTGCAGCGACTCGCCACCAGCCTTGGTACCAGCAGCGTAGTACACCGTGCTGTCGATCGTTTGCGAAACGAAGCGAACCGAAGCATCGCCGAGGCCAAACATGGCACCGTTGGGGTGCTTGCTGCCGAAGCTCATGTTCGATTCATCGCCAACCTTGCGGTTGATGAAGTAGGCTGCGTCGGTGGCACGGAACACGGCACCCGAGCCGTTCACACCGTTGCAACCGCCGTTGTTGTTTCCACCTGGCCAGATGGGGTAGCGTCCGTCACCGGTGTTGTTGGTGCGAACAGCTTCCGACTCGGTCACTTCGCCCACCATGATGGTGTTGCTCGAGCCATCGATGATCGAAGCAAACGTGCTGGGGTAGTTCTTCACGTTGTCGTTCGATGGAACCATGATGCCACCGAGACGATCACCCTTGAGCACAGCGCAGCCGGCCCAGTTGGTTGGGTCGACGTTCGGACCAACGCTGGCGCAGTAGTTAGCTTTGCCGTAGCCGTTGTTGTCGAACTGTGGCAGGACGTCCGAAGGGCAGGTGTAGAAGGCCATCTTGGTCTTCATCAGCGTGCCGACCACCGTGTTGGTCGAGTCGCCGATATTGGTTTCGACGAAGTTGTTGATGGTGTTGAAACCGTCGACATTCGGCGTGTCCGATCCACCCATGTTTGGTGGAATGTAGAGACCTTGGGCGACCAGTTGGTCGTACATGGCGGTCTGTTCGACGTAGGGAAGGATGTAGGTGCGCCAAGCGAAGCTGCGATTGTCGTCGTCGATGGCACCGACGGGAAACTTGCCGAAGGTGTCGTGGAAGTTGTGCAGCGCGATGCCGATTTGCTTCAGGTTATTCGAGCACTGGCTGCGGCGGGCTGCTTCGCGAGCGGCCTGCACAGCTGGGAGGAGCAAAGCCACGAGCACGCCGATGATCGCGATCACCACGAGCAGTTCGACGAGTGTGAAACCTTTGCGGCTGATCCATTGCGAACGATTCAACATAGAGACACCATCCTCGAATCAAGAAAATGAATGAAAACGAACACCGCGACATGCCAATCACACCCCGCACCCACCCCTGAAAAAGGGACGTATAAGTGCACGCACTTTGCAGCGCGTAGCTAAGAGGGGAGAGGTGTTGGGGGCAACAGATTAACGAACTTGGATAGGAGCCAAGGTCGCTAAAAACATTCACCTGCTGTTGCGCTCGATGTTCCGGTCGAGAGCAAAACGGTGAAATGGTAAGACACGATCGATCATCGACCAGAGTGGCTAGTGCCGTCTGATTTTCCCGTAGCGACAACTCACTCGCCGGTTCACCAGCAGCACAGCCGTAGCCCTTCTCTCATGTCCTATGTCACTGATTCTACCCTTAGAAGGCAGGGAAGGCCACGGGTTTGTCAAGATTTTTTCAATGGGAATTATGGCCCCACAACTAGGCTGTTGTATTTCGCTGCAAAACCCAGGGAGCGAAATGCGCGGAATTGAGCGGTCGACCGCTCGCCGGTACGCAGATTAGAACCAGCTATCAGGAAGCCAGCCGGGAAACCGCACCATTGGGGAGTTCAAAACGCGATTCAGATGCCCACAGAGACTGCTTCTATCACCCGACGGAGTTATTAACCCCAAAACTGGGTGATTGGGTCAAAACCGGGCTACGGAGGTTACGACAACGTAAGAATTGACTAAACACGACCACTCGCAGCCCTAGCGAAGGCTCTACCCCTTTTGAGGCAATGGTGCTTAAGTTTCCATTCAGTTTTGGGCTTCGGCGATGATTACGAAAATTTCATCGACTTTCTGCCGATTCTGCAGCGAAATCGGCAGCTCGCGGGTAACGATTCGTGGCTCGATAACCAGCCAACTACCGCGCGGATCGGGGTGCCTCAGCGTTGGTTGAAACAGCCGACAGCTCGGCGGGCTGAGTGGCGAGCTCGTAGCAGGCGACTTCCGTTCCGTTGCGGAGCAGCAGCTTGTTGCCGACCAGCACCGGATGGTTCCAGGTCTTCCCTGTAAGTGCGCGGATCTTCGCCAGCTCGATATGTTTCTCGGCGCTGGCTTCCAGCAGCACGAGATCACCGGTTTCGGAAATTACCACGAGCAGTCCCTGCGGCTCGACCAGCAGCACTTGCCCGTGCCCGTAGCGTCCCTTTTTCCAGAGCCGATCGCCGGTCGCCAGATCGATCGCACCGAAGATCGCGCCGTCGAAACCATACAGCACACCATCGCGCGACACAAAGTCGTTGAAGTAAGGCTTCATCTCTTTCGTCAGCCAACCTTCGACAGTGGTGAAGGTCTCGCCGTCGTGTTTGAGTTCGATCAGCATCGTGCCGTTGCCATAGCCGGTGCCGATCAGGATTTTGTTCCCCGGGAGCAAGTGCGGCTGAACCACGCGGGCCATCCCTTCGAGCTTCCAAGGATGATTCCACAGGAGCTTGCCGGTTTTGGGTTCGTACGCTTCGAGTCCGAGTTCGCTGGCAAACAGAATTTGCGAGCGGCCATGCAGCGTGGCTGCGTGGGGAGAACTGTAGCTCAGCACGCCGCTGCCAGCCGACCAGAGGGGCTCGCCCGAAAGTGCATCGTAGGTCATCAGCGACTTGTTTTCGCTTCCACCGGCAAAGACGCAAACGACTCCTTCGAAGACGAGTGGCGAGCTTGAAAAGCCCCACTGCGGCGCGGTGGCCTTGGCGTCTGCCGCGACATCGCGCGACCAGATGACGGCACCGGTGGCAGCTTCGAGGCAATGCAGTTTGCCACTACCGCCGAAGGTGTAGAGTCGACCTTCATGGAACGTCGGCGTGGCGCGTGGACCAGCTCCCGCCACCACTTCCCAAAAACGGGCTGGATGCTCAAACAGCCACCGGACTTTGCCGGTCGCAAGATCGAGACAGATCACCGCTTCGTTCTCGCCGCGCTGATCCTGCGTGAAGACATAGTTGCCGACGACTGCCAGCGAGCCCCACCCGGGACCGATCAATTGTCGCCAGAGTTGTTTGGGTGGCGACTTGCTCCAGTCGGTTGCGAGCATCACCCCCGCGCGGCGGGAATCACGGTTTTTCCCTCGAAATTCGGGCCAATCGGACTCCGTGGCCACGAGCGTTACAGGCGCGTTTGCACTGGCAGCCGGAAGAGCAGGGGGGCTCGCCGTTTTCGTTTGCTGCGCGAGAAACTCCGATTCGGCTGTCGGCTCCCAGCGATAGCGCGTATCGACGTTCATGTGGCCATCGATACCATCGACGCGCAGCAGCGTGAAGTAGCCCCACGCTAAACAAGTCACCAGCGCCAGCCCCGCGCGATGGTTCCACGAGTTCGCGCCGCGCGTTACCACAAGCCAGGCCACGACGATCGTCAGCACCACCGGCAGCGCAAACATCACCATCCCGAGCGGCATCGACTTATCGATCAGCTGACCGGCAATCGCGCCAACGATGACCACGATGAAGATGCCCCACAGGCGGTCGATCCAAGCGAGCTTCGAGAGCCCAAGCCACCACAAAAACAGGACCACGGTCGCCGCCATCGGCGCGAAGAGCATAGTCATGAACTCGGTCGGAGTTCCGGAGAAAACGGTGCTGGCCACGATCCGCGCGACCCAGAGTAGCGCGACGATCACCACGGCGGGCCAGAGGCGCGGCGTGTGCGAAGCTAGCTGCGTCGATTCTTGCGGCGCACTCGTGCTCAGATCACTCGACACCTGGTTTTCTGGGATTTTTTGGCTACTTTCGCGGTTTTCGGCCCCTGCCACACTGGGAGCTTGCTTGAAGGGATCGGGCATGACAAACTCCAAAGTCTGGCGTGCAGACGCACGCCGTGAGGGGAAAGCCAAGTAGTGGTCTTGGCGGATATTGTACTAGTCTAGTAATTGAGTCAAGCTGACTCCGTCGAGCCCACCGAGCGCGCCGCCTGCGCTACCCTAAAGGAAACTGATGACCGACTCTGCTGAGCTCGCTGCCATGATGGGACGCTTTGGAAAAGCCTACACACGCTGGCTAGCCAAACAGCTCGAGCACACCGGCACCACTCCCGCCCGAGCCCGTTTGCTGCTGGCCCTGAGCTGCGAGGGATCGCTGAAAATGAGCGACCTCGGCGTGCAACTTGGCGTAACTCCACGCAGTATCACCAAGCTGGTCGATGCCCTGGAAGGAGAGGGGCTGGTGCTCCGTGCAGCTCACCCCACCGATCGGCGGGCGACGATGATTCACCTCACTCCCAACGGAAAATCGGTCTGCAAGCAGATTCTGCTGTCGAGCGAACATGGCGCGGTGACCGCACTTTACGACGATCTCTCCTCCGCCGATCGCAATGCCATGGCGCGCTTGCTGCGCAAGCTGATCGCCTGCCTGGCAGCGCGGGGCGAAGAGGCCTAAAGTCCTAAAGCGGAGCAGATTCTCCTGACAAAATCGCTTTCGGCTCCTCCTCTGAAAACCTTTCCTTCGGCCGCATCGTCTCTACTTGACTGAGCAGCGAGACCCATCTGTCACGTCGTCGCTAACAGCCATTCGCTCGACGCGCGGTAAGATTGGAAACGTGCTCGCAGAGAGTTTTTGCCAGCGTTCATCGCTTGCTGCTTATCGGTCGCTTCCCACGCTTCTCCCTTCAGGAACTCATGTCATGCGCACGGCTCTACTCGCACTTTTGCTCCTCGGGATCACCTGGTCGTCGGCTGTGGCGGAAGACAAAACGCTCGAGCCTCTGATGACCTTCAGCGGTTCGGTAGAAGATGCCGAACTGCTGGGAAAGTTTTCGACCGCGATCAGCACTCCCCAGGAATTCGAGGAACTTTGGAAAGCGTGGAAGCTCGCTGGCGAAACGCCGAAGGTCGACTTCGAGAAAGCACTGGTTGTGGTGCAAACCACCTCGGGGAGTCGCTTGCGTGTGACTGTCAGACTTACCGACGAGGGTGACTTGAAAGTCCTCGGACTCGCGACGCGCGACTTACGTCCTGGATTTCGCTACGTCATCGTCTCGGTCGCGCGCGACGGGGTGAAGACCGTGGAAGGGAAGCCGCTCGCCGCAGCAAAAGCAGCACCGCCCGAGTCCAAAGAAGAAGCGAAATAGGCTGCGAAAGAAGCTGCGAAAATCAAACGCAGGCCATCGCGCACCACTGCTTACACCTCGACTTCGAGATTGGTTCGAGGTGTCGCCTGGCAGGCGAGAATCCAGCCAAAAGCTTTCTCTTGCGGTGATAGCGCGGACTGCGAATCCATCGCGACATGACCGTGCGTCAGCCGCACTTTGCATTGCCCGCAGACCCCCGCGCGACACTCGTAGGGGATCGCAACCCCGAGCGATTCGGCAGCTTCGAGCACGGTGATATCGTCGCGCACATCGGCCGCCACTTGCTGCCGCACGAACTGCACTTGATGCTCGGCGCTTGGCGAATCGACCAGGAACGTCGGGAGCGCAGGTTCCATGCGCGCGGCCGATGCAGCGACCGGCGCGAGCTCCATTTTTTCGGCGCGAGCACTCGAGGAAGTAAACGCCTCTTGGTGCAGATTAGCAGGCGGAACACCGAGCGCGAGGAGCATTTCGCGCGTCTGCTGCATCATTCCATCAGGACCACAAAGATAGATCGGCCGCGTACGAAGATCTGCGCAGCATGACGAGAGCCACGTCGCTTCGAGTCGTCCTTGCTTCCCACTCCAGCTCGAATCGTCCATCTCCTGCGACAGAGTAATATGAATCTGCAGACGCGAAAAAGTGCGCTGCATCGCTTCGATTTCACGGCGGAAAATCAGCTCTTTTTCGCTCTTGGCGACGATTACAAAATCGATCGAGCCCGACCAATTCGTCTGGACTAAGTACCGCGCCATCGACATCAGCGGGGTGATTCCCACACCGCCGGCGATCAGCACAACAGACGTAGCGCTCTTGCCGCTGAAAACAAATTTTCCAGCTGGCGCGGTGACTGTCAGTCGATCGCCCGGCTGCAGATTGTCGTGCAGATGTCGCGAGACAGTGCCGTGCTCTTCGCGCTTGATGGTGAGCTCGCAGAATGTGCGCTCGAGAGGGGAACTGGCGATGGTGTAACTCCGGCGCTGACGTCGCCCTGCGATCTCGATCGCGAGTGATAGGAATTGACCCGGCTCGAATTCAAACGGCAAAGTTCCACCTTCGATCGGCTGTAGTCGAAACGTTTGCACGCTCGGCGTTTCACGCGTGATCGAAGCGACCACCAGTTCGCCACTCCAAGCCTTGGTCTTCGCGCGCTGTGTGCTGACAGCGGTGCTCATGGGCTCTGCTGAAAGGCTCTTTTTAGCGAGCATCTTTTTGCGACGCGGTGCGAGATCGAGGTAGGGCCAAACGACTCGCGCGAGGAGCAAAACCGCGAGAAAAGCAGCGAAACTAACAGGTTCACCAACGTCGGCCTTCACCAGCAAGTAGAAGTGGAGCACTCCCAAAATCGCCACGACGTAGGTGAGTCGATGGAGCAGCTTCCAGTTCTTCGCGCCAAGCCTGACCACCATCGCGCTGGTGGAGGTCAGCGCCAGTGGTGCCATCAGCAAGAGTGCGGCAAAGCCAATCATCAGATAGACGCGCGACGCGATTTCCGTCGCGGTGCTCACGAGGCTCATCTGACGATCGAACGTAAAATAGATCGCCAAATGCACAGCGGCATAGATGAAGGCATACACGCCGAGCGCGCGACGAATTCCCACCACACTGTTCCAGCCGGTGAGCCAGCGCAGTGGTGTCACCATCAGCGAGAACATCAGCATCAAGAGCGAGAGGTAGCCAGTGGTGTGAATGGCATAGCTCACGGCATTCGCGCCGAGCGAACCTTGCGCGGCATCCCAAGCCAAGATCGCCAGCGGAACTCCGCTGTTGAGAATCACCACAAGTTTCCAGAATCGAAGTTCGTTCATCGGATCAAATTTCAGAAGCTGCTAGGTGGGCAAAGAGACGAAGCGAAGGAACATTGCGAAGGAACACTGCAAAGGCCGTTTTCTGCTGTATTTCTCCAGAAAAACAGCCGCTACTAAAAGTTGACTTCCAGGTTCATCCCTTCGTAGAGCGATGCCACTTGCTCGCCATAGCCGTTGAACATCAGCGTGTCGCGACGTCCAAATTCTCCGAGTCGCTGCTCGGTCGCCTGGCTCCAGCGCGGATGAGGTACCTCGGGGTTCACGTTGGCGTAGAAGCCATACTCATACGGCGCCATCCGGTTCCAGGTCGAAACCGGCTCGGTCGCAGTGAGTGAAATGCGGACGATCGACTTGATCCCTTTGAACCCATACTTCCACGGAATGACGAGCCGCACCGGCGCACCATCTTGCGGCGGCATCGCTTTGCCGTAGAGCCCGGTCGCCAGCAGCGTGAGTGGATGCATCGCTTCGTCGAGTCGAAGGCCCTCGAGATACGGCCAGTCTAGCACTCCCGAGTTTTGATTCGGCATACGCACGGGATCAAACAGGGTTTCGAACGCGACATACTTGGCAGTCGACTGCGGCTGAACTTTTTCGAGCAAGCGATGGAGTGGAATGCCTGCCCAAGGGACCACAATCGACCACGCTTCGACGCAGCGCATGCGATAGATTCGCTCTTCGACCGGACCGAGCGACATCAAATCGTCGAGCGAAATCGTTTGCGGCTTATCGACAAGCCCATCGATTTTGATCGACCAGCCGTCGGTGCGAAAATCGCGTGCGAGTCGCGCTACGCCCTGCTTGCTGGTCGTGAATTCGTAGAAGTTGTTGTAGTTGATGATCGTTTCTTCGGGGGTCAGTTCATCACTGGGTCCGAGAGCGCTGGCCGAAAACTGATCGGGACGGGCCAGCTGCTCGATCACCCCTTCGCTCGAGACCTTCTCTTCCTCGGAATGCGACGCCGCGCGATAGATGCCGCCGGTGGCGACCAGCGTCCCCGCGAGGACAGCTCCTTGGAGCAACTTACGACGTGAGAAATAGAGCTCCGGAGGGGTCACCTCGCGCTCTAACTGCTGCTGATCGTCGGGTAATAACTGACTCATGGAAGTAACGCCTAAAAACGTGCTGCAATGGCACACGCTCGAGAGAAAGGGACCTTTCCGAGGGTGGCTCTTCTCTTAGATATCCGTGCATCATGACAGGTTACGAGGCGACAGGAAATGTACAATGGAAATTGCTGTAATTCTGGGCGAGCTTGTGCATCCAAAGGTTAGGAAACGTCGTATCCTCAGCGGAAAACGGCGTTGCGCGCTTCGACTAACTTCACGTAGGGCCTGATCGCATGCCGCCATCTCGATGGTCCCCTCTCGCACCGATCTGCTGTCGCTCGTCAGTTCTGCCAAGGGTTTTGCTGTGAGCCGAGGGGATCTCGATCGAGAACCGCAGCAGCTAGCCCGCGCGATAGCCAGTGGAGACCGCGCGGCGAGCGAGCAGCTCGTGCGCCAGTATGGAGCGCAGGTGCTGGCCGTAGCGCGGCGCATGCTCGGGCGCGACGACGATGCCGCCGATGCGCTGCAGGATACGTTTGTCGCCGCAGCGCGTGGCCTCGGCAACTTTCGAGGCGAGGCTGAACTCGGCACCTGGCTCCACCGCATTGCGGTGAACGTCTGTCTGATGAAGCTCCGGAAAAATCGGCGGCGACCCACAGTGAGCCTCGACGAGCTGCTCCCCCATTTCGACGCCACCGGTCATCATCAGGGGGGTGTTCTCGCTTGGAAACGGAGCCCGCTCGAACTCCTCTGCAGTGAAGAGTCGCGCGAGCAAGTCCGCTCGTGCATCGATCGACTCCCGGACGATTTTCGGAGCATTTTACTACTGCGCGATCTCGAGGAACTCGACACCGCTGAAACGGCTCGCATCCTTGAAATCAGCGAAGGGGCAGTGAAAACGCGGCTGCATCGCGCGCGTGCTGCGCTTCGCACACTCCTTACGCCCCTGATGAAGGGGAGCAGCGCGTAGCTTGGTAGTAGGTCCGGTTCTACCAGACCAGAATCGCAAACTGGCCCAAACCTGGGTTGAGCCTGGGTGCCATGCTCCTCTCGTGTCAGGTCCCTGAGAGGGGACCTGACCTACTACTCCGTCTAGCAATCAATGTCATGCAGCAATGAAAAGGCTTCAATCCAGTGTGCCACTGGGCTCTCCCCAGTGAGAAGTGTAAATGGACTCTGTTTTCAGGGACATTTTGCCCAAAACATCGGTTCCATCTGCTGCTCTGGCGTGACGCCAGTGGCACCCAAAAACACCTGACATGGATCGCTAGACCGAGTGCTACGGGTCCATCGAGTGATCGATAAACAACTACGTTAACTGCGGCCCCTCCGAGCCTGACTGATCCGAGTCCTCTTCGCGATCGCTCGCTGGATCAAACGCTGGATCTTGCGGCGCATCGCCCGACCTCACCGCTTGCGTCATTTCACGCGCGATTTGTTCGACGATCGGATCGGCCAATTTCGCAGCTGGCAATTCCGCCGCCGCCAGACCGTGCGCGATGGCGATCGTCTTCAGGTACTGCGCCAAATAGCGGCGACAGTCGCCACAAATCAGCCAGTGCAGGCGCATCGAAATCCACTCCCATCGCGAAAGTTTCTTTTCGCGAAGTTCGTCGATTTTCTCGTAGAATTTCGAGCAATCCATACGAAGTGCCTAGCGCGACATCAAGCTACTCGGGGTGGGGTGAATAAGGTTGCTACCGGAGGGTCAGCTGTCGCGCTGCTCTTTGAGCAGCGCCTCGATACGCGATCGCATGGTCACTTCGCCGCGCGACGCTTTCCAGTTCAGCTCGCCAATCCAAGTGGCACGAACATCCCCCCGACGATCGATCAAATGGACAGTCGGCCAGTAACGATTCTTCCACTGCTTCCACGTAGCAAACTGGTTGTCAATCGCCACAGGATACTCGATCTTCAGTGCTTGTAGCTGCTCAGCAACGTTCTCGATTTTCGCTTCTTCCGAAAATTCAGGGGTGTGTACTCCCAGGACCACGAGCCCCGCTGCGGCAAAATCGTGATGCCACCGTGCGTAGTGCGGCAAGTTCGCCAGGCAGTTGCTGCAGGAGTAGGTCCAGAAATGGAGCGCTACCACTTGGCCCCGGAATTCCCTCAGCGAACTCGCTTTCGTATGAAAGAATTTTTCAATCTCGGCGAGCTCCGGCGCTCGATACGCGCGAGCTAGCGGAACATCCCCAGCCAGCGCGTCTGCCGGATGCATACAAGCTGCTACGCCGATGGCGACCGTCGCAGCGGCTGCCTCGAGAAAAGTTCGTCGTTGCATGATCGCTCGTCCACTGATCGAGGTAAGCGATCGGTCACTTCAGGTGACCAGTCGCCCGGGAGAGGCTCGTACCGTGAGGCTTGCAAGCAAATGACGCAGCGCGAGATCGCACTACGGTTTCGCGGGGGCCATCATTTTTTCACCAGCAGGCTTTTCTTCCATCATCGGTTTCTCCTCCATCATGGCCTTTTCTTCCATCATGGGTTTGTCGCTCATCATCGGCTTCTCTTCCGACATCATCCCCTCGCCCATGGCAGGTTCGGCTGACATCATCCCCGAGCCTTCCATCGTTTCGCCCCCTGCGCCACCCGCTGTCCCACCGGCAGGAGCCGACGAACCACAACCGGCCAGCAGCACGATGCTCGCCAGGAGAATGCCACCACGAACGACGTTTTGAAGCTGCATTTTCATCCGAATTTCGCTTGTTCTAAGAAGATTTTCTAGGGCATCGAGCACGCGGCTGTCGCGCCGATCTGCCCTCTAGCCATGGGGGCAGGAATCGGCCTGCCAACACCTCTTTGGATGCACGCCCCGTCATGGGCGTTACAGAAATTTCGGCGGCGAGCGTTTTACGCCTGATAGCGTTTGCGATACTCGGCTGGTGTCAGCCCAATCGTCCGATGAAATTGCCGCGTGAAACTGCTTTGATCGGCGTAGCCAATTTCGAGCGCGATGTGAGCAATCGGCAGCATGGTGTCGCGCAGCCGCTGCGTCGCCCGGTCGAGTCGAAACTTCAGCATCAGTTGACTTGCCGAAACGTGAAACACTTCGCGAATGCGGTGGTCGAGCTGAAACGTCGAGAGCCCCGCGAGTTTGGCGACATCGTCGACCGTCATCGGCTGCTCGAGACGCGTTTGCACCTTCCGCAGTGCCTCGGCCACATCGCGATAGTCTTCGGTCGGGGCATGCAAATCGCGCGAGAAACCGACAAGCCCCACGCACTTTTCCCCGACCCCACGCAGCGGAAGTTTGTTCGTCAGACACCACCCTTCATCGCCACTGGGGTAGAGATGCAGCTCGAGCTCGTTCAGCAGCGGCACTCCCGAAGTAATCACGCGCCGGTCTTGCTCCAAACAATTGTGCCCCAAAGGAGCCGGCAGGACATCGGCCGCCGTTTTGCCCAGCAGCGACTGCTTGTCGCTCATGCCGCAGCGCATGGCGAGGGTTTGATTCACCAGCACATACTGCCCCTGATCGTTTTTCAAGAAGAAAACGACATCCGACAGCGCATCAAAAATCATCTCCCCGGTGAAGGGCTCGGCGAGCTGCGCAAGGACGCTATGAAGAAGCGAATGGGACATTTCTGTAGCCTACCCCAAGCGTCCCCACAGTTCGATTGACCACGCACGAAAATAAGCCTCCCAACCGACTCCAAAATCGCGAAAATCGGGCCTCTATGCGCAAAATCGACTGGCGGCCCACGTTTCGGGCAAGACACCCGCCAGTCACCTCGACATACTGTCTGACCGGTACTTGGCAAAATTCCCTCAGCCATCCTCCGTCGCAGATCCCGCAGATCGGTTTTGTCTCCCATCCCACTACCCGCAAGTTGAGGTTGTCATGCGATTCGCTCTCTCCCGCATCACACTGACGATGCTCCTATGCTGCCTGACGGCGCACGCGCGTGCCGACGAGCCCCTCACCTTCATCGTCACTTCCGACTCGCACTACGAAGCTGTTGAAAAAGTGGAGCGTAACGATCGCAATCTGGTGACGATCGAGCGGATGAACCAGATCCCAAGTGCCGAGTGGCCCGCAAAACTGGGTGGAGGCCCCATCGGAGAGCCACGCGGCGTGCTGGCTTTGGGAGATCTGATCGACGATGGCGACAAAGTGGGGGAGACCGAAATCCAGTGGCAACATTTTGTCGATCAGTTTGGACTCGATGGAACCGACGGCAAACTGAAGTATCCGGTCTTCGAAGGTTTTGGAAATCACGATGGACCTCCCGCCCCCTTCATTAAGCAGAAGCGGAGTGTGCAGGCAGAAGTCAAACGGCGCAACGCCGTGCGTCTCGAGAAGAAGCTGATCACGCGTGTCAGCGAGAACGGCTTGCACTACAGCTGGGACTGGAACGGCGTTCACTTCGTGCAAACCAATCTCTACCCGGCCGACCGACAGAATAGCGCCGTGCGCTATTCCCTTCCCTGGCACGATCCGCAGCTGGCGCTCACCTTCGTGAAAGAAGATCTCGCGTCGCAAGTGGGAGACTCGGGCCGGCCTGTCATCATCGTCGCGCACTGTGGTTTCGATACCAACTGGTGGGTCGCCGAAGACTGGGTCAACTTCTATCGCGCTGTGGAACCGTACAACGTCATCGCCTTCTTTCACGGGCATACCGGCACCGGTGTTCGTCAGTGGAAACCAGATCCTGCTTCGAAGCCGCTCGATGTGGTGAACACTGGCCAGACCGAGAAAGGGTTCTTTCTCGTGGAGCTGAACGAGACGAAGATGCGCCTGGCTTATCATGTGAAGCGTGATGCCACGGTGATCGACGCTCCCGAGTGGGAATGGCGTTATCCGCTGGAAAAAACCTTCACTCGCTCTCCCGCTGCAACAGCCGAGAAAGAGGCTGCACGCTAGCGCTGGTAACGTCCCTTCCTTTCACCTCTCCCGCGAGAAACTCCGATGACCAAGCACCTGCCACCCACGAGCCACGAGCCTGTTTCCCGGCGCCAGTTTCTCACCAGCACGTCGCTCACCGCTGGCAGCTTCGTGCTCGCTTCGCACGGAGTGGGTACTCCCTGCACTCTTCAGGCAGCCCCGACGAAAACAGCCTCTTCCGAGGGAAAAATCGCGTTTTTTGTCGCTGGTGATACGCACTTTCTCGCCCAGGAAGAGAAGCCCGAAGCGATCGACGAAACCTCTGCCGCCATCTGCGGTCGGCTGGTCGAGACGCTGAATCGGCTCCCAGGCGAAACCATTCCTGCCGAAGCGGGCGGAGGGACTGTCATCGCGCCGCGCGGGCTGATTCACACCGGCGATATCATCGACACCGGAGACAAGCAAAGTGCAGTGCATAAGGTGATGCAGCGGACAGAGTTCGCCAAATTCGAAGAAGAGTATGGAGTCACTGGAACCGAAGGTCGGCTGAAGTACCCGGTGTACGAAGTTTTTGGAAACCACGATTCGCCGCGCGGTGAAGGTCACGCCCTCGACAAAATCGCCGCACGCTCGAAAAAGCGAAAAGACCTCCGCAGCCTCTCGAAGAATGGACTCCATTTTTCGTGGGACTGGAATGGGATCCATTTCATCAACCTGGGGCTGATCGTGGGTAGCGATTCGGCCATCGACCGCAAGCGGCGCTACGCTGCTGCCGGGAGCCTCGAATTCCTGCTTGAAGACCTGCGCGATAATGTCGCCGACCCCCAAACGCCGATCGTGATCACGCATCACATCGACATTGCCCGCTACACCACAGCGTGCGACTTGGCGATCCCCGCGGGAAGTAAAGAATGGGACCCCTGCGACGTGCAAGCCTTCTACCGCGCGATCAAGGACCACAACATCGCGGCGATCTTCTATGGCCACACCCATGCGCGAAGCGCGTTCCTGTGGGATGGGGTCTCTCCGAAAGCCGAACGGGGGATCCAGGTCTTCAATGCCGATAACGCCAGCCACTTCAGCGGCGGTCACCAGGCGTTCTTCTACGTCGAGATGGATCAGGGAGAGCTCGTCGTACGCGAGTATCAGACGAAAGACAGCTGGCAAACAGCATCGTTCACTTCCCAAGTTTGGCGCAGCAGCTACCAGAAAACCTAACCCCTTGATTTTCAACATTTTATCACTAATTACGTAGTCTTTACCACGAATTTACTCACGTCTTTTTGAAGACTTCCTGCAACACTTGCACGAAGTTATTTCGAAGGTATTAAGGATTTTGGAATGAGTCAGCATGTTTGGCAGGGAGTTTTCCCGGCGGTTACCACGCAGTTTAAGCGCGACCTGTCGCTCGACCTTGAAGCTACGGCCCGTCACTGCGAAGTCCTGATCCAGTCAGGAGTTAGCGGCCTTATTGTGGGGGGATCGCTGGGGGAAAATCAAACCCTTCTGCCCCAGGAAAAGCGGGATCTTGTCGCCGAAATCGTGAAGCTGTCGGCGGGTCGCGTGCCGGTGGTCAGCGGCGTGGCGGAGATGAGCACCGCGCTGGCTCGCAGCTACGTTCAGGACTGCGAAAAGCTCGGTGCCAGCGGCTTCATGATCATGCCTGCGATGGTCTACAAAGCGGACCGCGAGGAAGCGATGCATCACTTCCGCAGCGTTGGCGCGGCGACGTCGCTCCCTTGGATGCTTTACAACAATCCAGTCGGCTATCCGGTCGACATCACGCCGCAGCAGTTCGCCGAGCTCGCCTCGATTCCAAACCTCGTTGCGCTCAAGGAAAGCTCGGCCAATACACGCCGCATCACCGAGCTGCGACTCGAAGTCGGCAATCGCTATGCGATCTTCGTCGGGGTCGATGACCTGGCGCTCGAAGCTTCGATTCTTGGGATCGATGGCTGGGTCGCCGGTTCGGGGATCGCGTTCCCAACAGAGAATCAGTACTTCTGGGAACTGACACGCGCCGGTCGCTGGGACGAAGCACGCGAGCTTTATCGCTGGTTCTATCCCCTCCTGAAACTCGATACCCATGTGAAGTTTGTGCAGTACATCAAGCTCGCCGTGCAAGAGACGGGCCTCGGAAGCGAGTGGGTGCGCGAGCCTCGCTTGCCACTCACAGGTGCTGAGCGCGAGCATGTGCTGAAGATCGTGCACGCTGGCATTGCCAATCGCCCTCGCTTGGAGCGTCGCTAGATGGAACGCCTTCGCGTGATCGATTCACACACCGCCGGGGAACCGACGCGCGTGCTGGTCGATAGCAAAATCGATCTCGGTTGCGGCTCGATGGCCGAGCGCCGAGCGCGATTCCAGTCGGATGCCGATCGCTATCGTCGCGCCCTGCTCTGCGAGCCGCGCGGCAGCGAAATTATGGTCGGCGCGATCGTTTGTCAGCCGGTCGATCCAACCTGTCTGGCTGGTGTGATTTTCTTCAACAACGTCGGCTACCTCGGGATGTGCGGCCACGGCCTGATCGGGGTTGTCCGCACGCTCGGCTATCTCGAACGGATCACAGCCGGCGACTATCTCATCGAGACACCAGTCGGTCTTGTGCCGGTCTCTTACGACGGGAAAAATGGCGTTTCTCTCGAGAATGTCGCCAGTTTTCGGCATCAGGCCGATGTGCTGCTGAGCGTTCCTGGCCTCGGCGAAGTGGTGGGAGATGTCGCCTGGGGTGGCAACTGGTTCTTCCTCGTGAAGACTGAGATTGCGCCGCTCGAGCCTTCGAACGTCGCTATTCTGACTCGCATTACCACCGCCATTCGCGACGCGCTGCGGCGAGAATCGATCACTGGATCGGATGGGTCTGAGATCGATCACATCGAGCTCTTTGCAGCGCCGCGCGATCCTCACCACGACAGCCGCAATTTTGTCCTCTGCCCAGGAGGGGCTTACGACCGGAGTCCTTGTGGCACCGGCACGAGCGCCAAGATTGCTTGCCTGGCGAGTGACCAGCGACTGGCTCCCGGCGAAACGTGGCGACAAGAGAGTGTGATTGGCACGATGTTCGAAGGCTCGTATCGCATCGTCGAGGGAGCGATCTTGCCACGCATCACGGGTGAGGCGTTTGTCACTTCCGATGCCACGATGATCATCGAAGCGAACGATCCACTAGCGTGGGGAATCTCGGGATGAGCGCCTCGAAACGGGTCGTCGTGATTGGTGGCGGGGTGATTGGTGCTACATCGGCGTGGTACTTGCGCGAGGCAGGGTGCGACGTCACGCTGATCGACCAAAAACAGTTCGGCAGCGGCTGTTCGCACGGCAATTGCGGCTATGTTTGCCCGAGCCATGTCCTGCCGCTGGCAACCCCCGGCGCGCTCTGGAATACGCTGAAAACGCTGGTGGCGCGCAATTCGCCGCTGAAAGTTCGGTGGCGTCTCGACCCCGCTTTGTGGCGCTGGTTCTGGCAGTTTGCGCGAAAGTGTAACGAGCGCGATATGCTCCGCGCAGCGACCGCGATTCAGTCGCTGCTCGTCAGTTCGCGCTCGCTCTACGATGGGCTCTTCGCACAGCTCCTCACCGACGTCGAGTGGGAAACCTCGGGCCTGCTATTCGTTTACTTATCGCAGCGCGAGATGGATCACTACGCCGCGACCGATGAGCTGCTGCGTACCAAGTTTCAGCTCGGCGCGAAGCGTTACGACGGCCCGCAGCTGAGCGAGCTCGAACCGGCGCTCAAACCGGGGATCGCCGGCGCGTGGCACTACACCACCGATGGTCATCTCCGTCCCGATAAGCTGATGCAGTCGTGGCGCTCGGTCCTCTCGCGCGCAGGAGTCGATATTCGCGAGGCATGTCAGCTCACCGGCTTCGATCGCGAAGGATCCATCGTACGGGCGGTGCAAACTTCCACCGGCCCCATCGCCGCCGATCAGGTGGTCGTAGCGACCGGCGCTTGGACCCCGCAGCTCCGCGCTCAGCTGCAAACGTCAATCCCCATCGAACCTGGCAAAGGCTACTCGCTGGTGATGCCAAAACCATCGATTTGCCCGAAGATTTCAATGATTTTTGAAGAACATCGGGTTGCGATCACACCGCTGGCAACCACCTATCGAATCGGCTCGACGATGGAGTTCGCCGGCTACGATACGTCGATTCGTCCCGAGCGGCTGAAGCTCCTCACCGACGGGGCAGCGATCTACTTGCGCGAGCCGGTGGCGACGCCGACGATCGAGTCGTGGTTCGGCTGGCGCCCGATGACTCCCGATAGTCTCCCGCTGATTGGTCGCTTGCCACGCCTCACAAACGTGACCTTAGCGGCCGGGCATGGGATGCTCGGACTTTCGATGGCCCCTGGTACCGGCAAGCTGGTGAGTCAGATCGTGACCGGCGCAGCGCCGCACATCGATCCACTCCCCTATGCAGTCGAACGTACGCTGTAGTGCTCCTGCTCCCTCGTTTCCGTCCCTGGCGATGTGGTGGTCTTTTCGTCCCTGATCTCTCGCAGTAGAGAAGTGCCTTGATGCAGGAGCAAGATGACTCGACGAGCCAGCGCTCATCCCTTGCCGAGAGCCGAGGGCTCCTAGCCTCGCGCTTCGGACGACTCACCGCGTTCTTCTTTTTGTACATGACCGAGGGGATACCGTTTGGGTTTACCTCGATTGCCCTCGTGGCGCTGATGCGCGAATCGGGACTCGGCCCCGAAGAGATCGGCGCGTTCGTGGCGACTCTCTACCTCCCCTGGTCGTGGAAATGGTTGATGGGGCCGATCGTCGACAATGTCTACAGCCATCGGCTTGGGCATCGACGCGCTTGGATCGTCGCCTGCCAAATGATGATGGCGGTGACGCTGCTGCTGGCGATGCGCGTCAGCTTCAGTTCGCAGCTCACCTGGTTCACGCTCCTGATTTTGCTCCACAACGTCTTTGCGGCGACGATGGATGTTGCCATCGATGCGCTCGCTGTCAGTACGCTTCCATCCCAGGAGCGCGGCGCAGCGAGCGGACTGATGTTTGCCGGGTCTTATCTCGGTTCGGCTATCGGCGGTTCGGGGGTTCTCTACCTGTTGTCGATCACGTCGCTCGGCGCCTCGTTCATGCTCGTGACGATCTCGATTTTACTCGTCACCGCGACGATCTCGCTCTGGCTCGTCGAGGGGCGCAGGCAGCGAGAATCCGCCGAGAAAATCCCACTCCTCACGACCCTTTATCGCTACGTCCTCACGCTGCTGAAAGCCTGTTTTGGCTCGCGGACGTCGATTGCGGCGCTGGTGCTCGCGGTGCTGCCGATCGGCGCTTATGGGCTCGGGCTTTCGGTGCAATCGAACCTGGCGGTAGAGTTCGGGCTCGACTCCCCCGCGATCGCGCAGCTCAGCCTTTGCTCGACCATTCTCGCGGCAATCGGATGCGTTGCCGGTGGTCTGCTGTCGGATCGTTTTGGTCGTAAGACGATGCTTGCCCTCTATGCGATCGCCACCACGCTGCCGACCCTGTGGCTCGCCTATCAACTCTCGAAATATGGGTGGAATCTGCCGGTCAAAATGGACCCTGAAACGATTCCCCACCGCGATGCGCTGCTGATGTCGCTCTGGATTGCTACGTGTACGTACAGCCTCGCGCAGGGACTGATGTATGGCGCTCGCACAGCCCTGTTCATGGACGTTTGTCAGGCAGCGGTAGCAGCGACGCAGTTCACCGCCTCGATGTCGCTGATGAACCTCGCTCTCGCTTATTCCTCGCGCTGGCAAGGAACCGCGATCGAGCGTCTCGGCTACCCGACGACCCTGGTGATCGACAGCGGAGTCGGTTTGCTTTGCCTCTTGCCGCTGCTGCTGATTACTACATCCAGCTCTAGATCTTCCGATTCAACAGCCTCTTCCTCTACTTCCCTTTGAGCACTTATTACGAGAACTGCTGTGCATTACCAGAAAGATTTTTCCCCTGCGGAGTTGCAAGCACGTCGCCGCCGCGTAGCCGAGCATATCGGGCCAGGAGCGATTGCCGTGCTGGCTGGCGCGGTCGATACCGGCGCGTTCGACTACTTTCGGCAGTCGAACGATTTCTACTATCTCACCGGGGTCGAGGTGCCGCATGCGTACCTGACGATCGAGGGGGGAACGGGGGAGTCGACGCTCTATCTTCCTCCGCGCGACCCTAAGCACGAGCAGAGCGAAGGGGTGCAGCTGAGCGCCGATGCCGGGGCGCTCGCGTGCGAGATGACCGGAATCGAGCAGGTGGCGCATCTCGGAGCACTGGCCCCGAAGATTGCCAATTCCCAGGATATTTGGCTACTTTCGGCTCCTGCGGAGCTGCGTCAAGCGTGCCGCGATACGCTGCGGCATCAAAAAAAACTGCGCGATGCTGATCCGTGGGATCAGCGTCCGACGCGCGATGAATGGTTCCGGAGCAAAGTGCAGCAAGCAGCGCCGCAAGCAACGATTCACGATCTCACCCCGCTGCTCGACGAGATGCGTTTGCATAAGAGCGACAGTGAGCTGGCGCTGATGCGCCGCGCTGGTCATTTGACGGCACGCGCTGTGTACGAAGCGATGCGACGCACTCGCGCGGGGATCTATGAGTATCAGCTCACGGCGGTGGCCGACCACGTGTATGTCGATGGTGGCGCGCGGAGCGCCGGTTATCGCTCGATCATCGCGCGTGGCAAAAACATCTGGAACGCGCACTACTACCGGAACGACTCGCTCCTCGAGCCCGACGATCTGGTGCTGATGGACTACGCCCCCGACCTTGGGTGTTACACCAGCGACATTGGTCGGATGTGGCCGGTCAACGGAAAGTATTCGCCGCGTGACCGGGAGCTGTATGGTTTTGTCGTGAAGTATCAGCAGGTGCTGATCGAGATCTTGCGTCCCGGCCGAACCGTCGGCCAGCTGGTGCAAGAGTCGGCGGCGATCATGCATCCGATCTGGGAGTCGTGGTCGTTCAGCAAACCGGCCTATCGCGCAGCAGCGCGGCAGATGATCGAGTCGGAGGTGGCGTTCACCCATCCGGTCGGAATGGCGGTGCACGATGTCGGCGCGTACAAGCATCAGCCTCTCCAGCCGGGGCTCGTGTTCGCGCTCGATCCGCAGCTTTGGGTGCGCGAGGAAGAACTTTATATCCGGGTCGAAGATACGGTGGCGATTACCGCCAGCGGCGTGGAAGTGCATACCAGTGGGGTGCCGATCGATCTCGATCAGGTCGAGCGGATTTTGGCAACTCGCTAAAGCGCGTGCTAAAAGCATGGGCGAGAATTGCGGCGCGTGGATGGTCCGGGGGGGCAGGTGGCGCTATGATTGGAGCGTGACTTTTGTTCCGCTCCGCGCCGAGGCTCTTGTGAAACACGCGACACCGCAATCGATTGCGTTCCCCAGGCTCAGTGACTCGCAGTTCGAACTGGTCGCTTCGATGGGAACCCGGCACACCTTTGCGCCGGGTGACTTCGTGGTGCAAGCGGGGCAGCGCGGCTATCCCCTGTGGGTGATCGAAACGGGGGAAGTGGCGATCGTCGAGAGCACCTCGGGGATCACCCGCGAAGTGGTCCGTCACACCGAGCGCTCGTTCATCGGCGACGTCGACATCCTGACCGGCCGCCCCACAGTGATCTCGGCCATCGCAACCGTGCCGACCACGGCGATACGGGTCGATGCGCCGCTGGTTCGCCCCCTCCTGTGCGACCGCCCCGAGTTGGGAGAAATGCTGCTCGAGGCGATTCAAATGCGCCGCTTGCTGCTGCAGCAGTCCGGTTTTGTCGGATCGAAGTTAATCGGCGCACGCTACTCGAAAAAGACACAAGCGCTCCGTGAATTCTTTTATAAGAATCATGTCCCACATACCTTTTATGATATTGAAGAACCAGAGGGTCAGCAGGAGCTGTCTCAAACCGGAGCGAGCCTGGAAGAGGTACCGGTTGTGGTTTGTAATGGCAAGATTGTTAAACAACCGGTCTTAAGTAAGATAGCCGAATGTTTGGGTATTTCTCGACACATTCAAGAGGACCTTTTTGATCTTCTCGTCATTGGATCGGGACCAGCGGGACTGGCAGCGACTGTTTATGCAGCTTCCGAAGGTTTAAAGACTTTGGTACTCGACCGGGTTGGTCCGGGTGGCCAAGCGGGGTCGAGTTCCAAGATCGAAAACCTGATCGGCTTTCCGTCGGGGATCAGCGGTGCCGATCTTGCGAATCGAGGCTATTTGCAAGCGCTCAAATTTGGGGCGCAGTTCACCGCGCCGGTGGCGGTGCGCGAGATCCTTCGCAATCCCGATCAAACCTTCTCGCTCGAGCTTTGTACCGGCCAAATGGCCCGTGCTCGGGTGGTGCTGCTGGCGACCGGTGTATCGTACGATTCGCTCGAATGCCCTGGAATACGTGAGCTAGCGGGGACCGGTGTCTACTATGCCGCCACGAGTGTCGAGGCGCGTGCGTGCCACGATACCACCGCGATCATCATCGGGGGTGGGAACTCGGCAGGGCAGGCGGCGATGTTTTTGGCCGAGCGGGCTCGCCATGTGAAAATGGTGATCCGCGCCGAAAACCTCAGTAAAGGGATGTCGAGTTATTTGTCGACGCGCATTCTAAGTCATCCCAAAATCGAACTCGTCCCCTCGACTGAACTTGTTTGTGTCTCCGGCGAGCGCTCGGTCGAACAAGTGACCCTTAAAGATTGTAAGACCAATCTTGAAACGCAGCATGACTGCTCGGCGCTCTTTATCTTTATTGGTGGTAAACCGAATACCGATTGGTTAATGACCGATGTAGCGCGCGATGAAAAAGGTTTTCTATTAACCGGCGCGATGGTCCCTCGATCTCAATGGTCGCTCGCGCGGCAACCTTTTGATCTCGAGACTTCGGTCCCTGGTCTGCTCGCTGCTGGAGATGTGCGTTCCGGAACCACCAAGCGCTGTGGCTTTGCGGTGGGAGATGGCTCGCTTGCCGTGACCTGCGTCCATCGCTATCTGGCGTCGACCACCTAGAGCGCTCGGCCCAAGAACGAAGAGCCGAGATTACCGGTCGTAGCGGCTGAGCCTCTCCGTTTTTTCGGCTCCCGAGCCAGCCAAGCTATTGCCTACAGTCCTCTACTGCATAATAATTGCATTAGCTAAGCTGTTGTAACTAGCCTTTCGCTCGAACTTCGGGTGCCGGTCTCCATGCACTACTCCTCGTCCGATTTTCGCTCGCGCGGGCGGGTCCTGCTGGACCAGCAGATGTGGTGTTTTGGTCAGGATGTGCTCTGCCCCGAGCGAAATCTGCTCCTCGAGTTCGGCATGAGCCGCACCGCCCCCCCGAAGCGGCATGTCGATGTGCCGAGCATCTATGCCTGGGAAGATCGCTCGAGTTTGGTTGTGCTGCGCGGTTTTGGGATCGGCTTTCGCCATCGTCGCGGGGGGCAGATTTTCCTGAAACGCTCGTCGTTTGCGCCGCTGCTGATCAGCGACAGCGTCGATCTTGCCGAGCTCTGGACGATCACCGACCTGGAAAGTTTGCGCCCCCAGCGGGGCGACGATGCCACGCTCCGGGCCTGGAAATTAGCCTCGCAGTGCTGCCGCTGGATTGCCCGCTACGAGCGCTGGATCGCGCAAACCCGAGGACGCGACTATCGCCAAGCAGCGATCGACCGCCGCACCACCCGCAACAGCCGCTGGACTTCGGCGGAAGAAATGCCCGGCGCTTGGTACTCCCTAGCGCGCCACTGTCGCCAATTGCCACAAGACGTGGCGAGCCGCGCTGCTGGTTAGTGCGGGGGAGACAGCTCTATTAATTTCTGCCGCAGCTACGTTTGCAACGATTTTGCATTTGCGTATAACTAGCAGGATATAAGCGGCGTCATTTTCGAGTCGCTACACTTTTCCTGCGAGCGACGCTGATGCACCGAACTCTCTGCGCCAGATCGATGGGCCGAATCGGGGCCGGGATCGCTACGCTGCTGACGGCGCTTCTCGTCGCCTTGGCGGGGTGCAGTTCGACCGAGTCTGCGCACGACGACCATCTCGAGCATCATGTGCCGGAGCATCGACCGCGCGACCTGCGCCGCGCGATTGTGCAAATCGATCTCCGTTACCGGGCGGTCACTGCCGCGATGAAGTCGAGCCAGCCGACTGCTGACGATCAGCTGAAGATGCTGCTCGATATTGTCCGCTGGCTGCCGGAAATCGCCGGCGATAGCGACCTTGCCGAAACTCCGTGGAACGAAGTCGACGCCGTTTCTCAGCAGCTTGCCGAGGGGCTCGAGCAGGCAAGCAGCGCGCAGACGCTCGAGCGATTGGTGGCGCTCGAGCCACTCGTGAAGCGCTCACTCGAGCGTCTGGAGCAAGCGGCGGCGCAGATGCCACCCGACAAGCAACCCTCCTCGGAATCGCGAGACCCGTAATGCTCGAACTGGCTCTCTACGGCACGCTCCTCCGATTCGTCCAAGCGCTGGCGCTGGCGGCTCCTACCATTTTGGTCAGCCTGTTTGTGACCGGCGTTTTACGACGACTCGTCGGGCAGCAGCAGACCAAACGGATCTTTGGTGGGAGTGGTTGGCAAAGCTTGCTGCAGTCGTGGATCATCGGCATGCTCCTGCCGGGCTGCTCGCTCGGCGTGATTCCGATCTCGCGCGAGCTGCGCCGGGCGGGACTCACCGGTGGAGCTGTTCTCGCGTTCGCACTTTCGCAGCCGCTGTTCGATCCGCTATCGCTCCTCTACGGCCTCACCCTCAGCAAGCCGATCGTCGTCTTTACGTTCGCGCTCTGCTCACTCGTGCTCGTGATGGTGGTCGGTTCGCTGTGGGACTATTTCTATCCCGATAGCGAAACGCGCGAGCCGATCTCTCCCGCCGTACAAGCTGGTTGGCCACGCATGGCCTCGGTCTTGCTCGTCGTGTTTCGCGAGTCGGCAGGCGCGTCGATGATCTACATGCTGATCGGCATTTTGGGCTCGGCGATCTTGGCTGGCATGTTGCCGCACGGCGCACTGCAGCGGGCCATGAATGGTGGCAATCCGTGGGCCCCGTGGACAATGACCTGGGTCGCCGTTCCTGCGTATTCCACACCAACCTTGGCGATGAGTCAGCTCGGCTCGATGTTTCAGCATGCGAATTCGGCCGGCGCTTCGCTACAACTTCTCACCCTCGGCGCGGGGCTCAATCTGGGGCTCGTCGCGTGGATTTTCGTGCAGTACGGCTGGAAAAAAGCTTCTGCGTGGTTCGCGATGCTGATTGTGGCTGGCCTCGGTATGGCCTACGCCATCGACGGCCCGATGCATCCCTACGACGTCGATCCCTCGGATCACACGCACGCCTTCGACATCTACTGCAATCCATATCATCTCGGCGAAACGAATCTGACCATCCTGACACTCGCGCGTCTGCGCGAAACGCTTAGCCCCTTTGCGCTCGCGCCGATCGTGGCGCTCCTCGGCATCACGCTGGTGGGACTCCTCCTGTGGCGCATCGATCCGCACGAGAAGATCGAAGCCTGGCTCGAGCGTCGCGAGGTGTCGCGCCCCGCCACGAAGTACGACATCATCATCCCCGCGCCGATTGTCGGCATGACGATCCTGGTCGGCATTTTTGCGCTCAGTATTGTCGGCTGCTATGCCTACTATCCTGCGCCGAAAGAGGTCTTTGCCGAGATGCAGATGGTGCGCGCCGATGCCATCTCGTCGGCCAACGTCGGAGATGTCGCGAAGACCTCGCACTACATCGGCGTGTGGGATGCTTGGACACGGCGCTTGGAGGTCGGTGTCTTTTTGCGACACTTCCAGCTCTCGCGCTACCAGCATGTGAAGGCCAAGATCTTGCGCGAGAAGCTCGAGCTCTTGCGCCACGAAGTCGAAGATGGTCACGCCGAAGGGACAAAGCAGATGGTGCGCGAAGTCCATCGCGCCTACGACCGGATGCGCGACTCGTTTGCCCGCGAACTCGAAAACCATCCCACCGCTGCACCCGATGCGCAGCCAGTCGCCGCGCCACGCTCGTAGCGATGCATCGCGCAGGCCTGCTGCTCAGCTGCGCGATTTCGCACACGCATCCCCCTCGGCCGTGACACTCGAGCACTCCCCGGCCAGCGCACCATTCATCGATTTTATCTATTGCTCTGCGCTAATTCTTCTACTGGTCCTAAGCAGCTCTCCTGCGTATTAATTCCACCGTCGAGCTTTACCAGGGCCCTGTGAGACCCGGAAAGCCCCGTTTTCTAGGGAATTTACGCTATTTCAGGAGTGCTATCATGCAATGCCCCAGCTGTAACGTCACGCTGGTGATCGGCGAGCGACGCGGAATCGAAATCGACTATTGCCCCCAGTGTCGCGGCGTCTGGCTCGATCGGGGCGAGCTCGACAAGCTGATTGCGGTCGGCGCGGCAGTTGCAGATGACGATAGTGATCACGACCGGCCGCGCGACGGCTCACCCCGCCGTGGAGTGTACGAAGAGCAGCCTCCGCGCCACAAAGATTCTCGCGAGTACAAACGGCGCGAATCGTTCTGGAGCAACCTGTTCGATTTCGATTAATCCCATCTGCAGGCCTCGTTTCGGTTACAGTTCAATCTCCCGCAGCACCTCTGTAAACTCATGAACCCTGTCCTCGCCAGCGTGATGGAACCACCCCCTGTGAAACTTGCCCCAGAGCAACCTCCCTTTGCGCTGCGACCTGAAGAGGTGGAGAGTGCCTGGCAGACCAATCTCGAAGAGGGACTGAGCGCGGCGGAAGTGCTCGAGCGTCGCCGCATCTACGGCCCGAACCAACTCCCCCCCGGCAAACGGGACTCGGCGATCTTGCGGTTCTTGCTCCAGCTGCACCAGCCGCTCGTTTACATTTTGATCGCCGCCGGGCTCATCACCCTCGTGCTCAAAGATTGGGTCGACGCGCTGGTGATCCTCGGGGTCGTGCTGGTGAATGCGATCATCGGCTTCTTGCAAGAGTCGAAGGCGATTCGCGCTCTCGACTCCCTCTCCAAAACCCTCACCACCGAAGCTCGCGTGGTGCGCGATGGCGAGCAGCTCGAGATTCCCTCCGAAGAACTGGTCCCCGGCGATCTCGTGCTGCTGCAGTCGGGGGATCGTGTTCCGGCCGATCTGCGGCTGGTGCATGTCCGCGACCTGCAAGCCGACGACGCGGCGCTCACCGGCGAATCGCTCCCGGCCAGTAAAACCGTCGATCCACTTCCACCCTCGACGGGACTAGCCGACCGCTCGAATCAAGCGTTCTGCTCCTCGCTCATCACCTACGGCACCGCCCGCGGCGTGGTCGTAGCGACCGGAAAAGAGACAGAAATCGGCCGAATTTCCGAGCTGATGGCCGCGACCACCGACCTCACCACTCCGCTGACAGCCAAGATCGAGAAGTTCAGCCGCGTGCTGCTGATCGCCATCTTGCTCCTCGCTGCTGTCACCTGCGCGGTCGGTGTTTGGCATGGTCAAACGCTCGTCGAGTCGTTCAAAGCAGCGGTGGCGCTAGCGGTCGGCGCAATCCCCGAAGGTCTTCCCGCCGCAGTCACCATTTTGCTCGCCATCGGCGTGAGTCGCATGGCGAAGCGCCGCGCGATCATTCGCAAATTGCCTGCCGTCGAAACGCTCGGCAGTGTCACGGTGATCTGCAGCGACAAGACCGGCACCCTCACGCAAAACCAGATGACGGTGCGCCACATTTTTGCGGGCGGGGAGCACTATCACGTGACGGGCGATGGGTTTGCTCTCGAGGGGGAAGTGCGCCTCGAAAATCAGCCGCTCGATCCGACCGATCTTCCCCCTCCGCTACGCGAAACGCTGCTCGCAGGTCTCCTGTGCAACGATGCGCGGCTGGAACTGGGTGGGGAGCGAATCACCGTCGCTGGCGACCCAACCGAAGGGGCCCTGATTGCCTCGGCTGCCAAAATTGGGATGCAGCACGATGCCATGCTCGAGATGTATCCACGGCTCGATGCCATCGCCTTCGAGTCGCAGCATCAGTACATGGCAACACTCCATCGTCACGGTCAGCGGCGACTCCTGTTTCTCAAAGGAGCGGTCGAGCGGGTCTTGCCCCTCTGCCAAAAACAGCTCTCTAGCGAGGGGAATAAACAAGATTTCGACGCCGAGCGGGTCCTCGCCGAAGCGCACAACTATGCCGCGCGCGGCATGCGCGTGCTAGCGTTTGCGATGCGCGAAGAGCCCTGCCTCGGCATCGAATGCGAAGAGCCACTCGTCCGCGAAACGCTGAGCACAGGGCTCGTCTTCGTCGGCCTGCAAGCGATGATCGATCCGCCCCGCGCCGAAGCTGCCGCCTCGATCGCCAAAGTGCAGCATGCCGGCATCGCCGTGAAGATGATCACTGGCGACCACGCCCTCACCGCTGCCACCATCGCCGATCTGCTCGGCATCGAAGGGGAACGTGATCCGGCCGGTAAGCTCCGCGCCCTCACGGGTCATCAGGTGAGTGAAATCGCCGACGCCGATCTCCCAGCCGTCGCCAATTCCTGCGCGGTCTTTGCCCGCGTCAGTCCCGAGCAAAAGCTGCGACTCGTGCGCGCGCTGCAAGCCTCGGGAAACATCGTCGCCATGACCGGCGACGGCGTGAACGATGCCCCCGCGCTCAAGCAAGCCAACATCGGTGTGGCGATGGGAATCACCGGCACCGAAGTCTCGAAAGAGGCGGCCCATGTGGTGCTGACCGACGATAACTTCTCGACCATCGAGTCGGCTGTCGAAGAAGGTCGCAGCGTGTTTGATAACCTCACGAAGTTCATCGTTTGGACCCTCCCGACGAACCTCGGTGAAGGACTCGTCATCCTTGTCGCTACGATGCTCGGCATCACGCTTCCGATCTTGCCGGTCCAAATTTTGTGGATCAACATGACCACCGCGGTGCTGCTGGGACTGATGCTCGCCTTCGAGCCGAAAGAGCCCGGCATCATGAACCGACAGCCGCGCGATCCGAAAACGCCGATCCTCACGCGCATCTTGCTCGGCCGGATCGTGCTTGTTGGTCTGCTCCTCCTGGCAGGCTCGTTTGGACTCTTCGAATGGTCCCTCTCGCAAGGCCAGAGTCCGGAAGCGGCCCGCACCGTCGCAGTGAACGTGTTTGTGATTGCGTCGATGTTCTACCTGCTGAATTGTCGCAGTTTGGCGCACTCGATCTTCGGTCTGGGGCTCTTCTCGAACCCATGGATCTGGGTCGGCTGTTTGCTCACGATCCTACTGCAGCTGATCTACACCTATGTTCCGATCATGCAGACCTGCTTCCATTCGGCGCCGATTCGCCCCATCGATTGGCTCGCGATTTTGATCGTCTCGATCGTGGTCCATCTGGTGGTCGAGTTCGAGAAAATGTCGATCGATCTGTGGTACCGCTGGCATCCAGCAGCCCCACGTCCGTAAGCACGACGCCGGGAGCAAGTTCCAGAATTTACTGGACCCTGCTCCCCCCACAGCTTTCAATAATCTCCCGAAGCCTCCTGCTCGCGCATGCCTTCGTGGAGATCCCGCCATGTTCCTCGCTCGCCAACGGTCCCTTCGTTTCGCTCGCCTCGCGCTTCTGCTACTGACCACCTGCTTTGTCCACGCGCTTCACGCGCAGCAGGCTGTGCTACCTGTTGCCGCAGAGCCGACCGGCTTTACGTTTCGCGATCTGGCGGCCGAGCGGGGACTCTTTCCGGCGCTTGCGGGGATTCAAGGACACGCTGCTGGCTGGGGAGATGTCGACGGCGATGGCTGGGAAGATCTCTACGTCGCCACATTTCATAAAACGGGAACCAAGCCGAACCAGCTCTTCTTCAATCGGCAAGGAAAGTTGGTACTCGACGAGCGCGAAGAGCCCCGCATCTCGACCCGCGCCACCGGCTCGCTGCTGGTCGACCTCGATAACGATGGCGATCTCGATCTCTATGTCTCGAGCATGCCGCAGGTGAAGACTGGTCTGCGAGGCTGTGCCCTCTTTCGCGGCGATGGGAAAGGGACATTCACCGACATCAGTGAAGCGAGTGGCGCATGCCCGGCCGAGTTCGGCGGCCGAAGCGCGACGACTCTCGACTTCGATGGGGATGGTCTGCTCGATCTGCTCGTCGGCGAAGAACCACTCGCGGGAGGCTACAGTGGCAGCCCCACCCGCAGTTCCCGTCTGCTGCGAAATTTAGGGGAAATGAAGTTCGCCGACGTGACGCAGGAAGTCGGCATTCCCGCTGGAATTCCAGGACTCGGGGTCGCTGCAGCGGATGTCAGTGGAGACACCTGGCCCGACCTGTTCATCGCCGCGCAGCAAGGTGGCAACGTGCTATTTCTCAATGACACGAAAGGAAAATTCGTCGAAGCGCCCGGATCGCGCGCCACCTTCGCTTGGCCCGAAGCTAAGGGGGACAACATGGTCTGCGGCGTCTCGATGGTCGATCTCAATCGGGATGGGCTGGTCGATATCGTGCTCGGTCCTCACTTCGATTCTCCCTGGACCAAACCGGTTGGCATCAGGCTCTACCTCAATCGCGGGATCAACGATGGTGTGCCTAAGTTTGAAGAGGTTTCGACAGCCGCGGGACTCGTCGCGCTGCCGATGAAAGCGCCGCATGTCGAGCTGCAAGATTTCAACAACGATGGCTGGATCGATCTCTACGCCAGTATGGTGAAATTCGCGGATAACAAGGCGTTTCCGATGATATTCGAGCATCGCGGGGTGAAGGATGGCATTCCGCAATTCACCGAGCAAACGCTCGCGGTGAACGATTTTCCGACCGATGCCGATCGCGCAAAGAAAGGGGCCGGCGCTTTCTTTCCGCATATGCTCGCCGAGAAGAAAATCTTCTACGCCGCGCCGGGACCCACCGCCGACTTCGATCACGATGGACGTCTCGATATGTTCCTGGCCAGTTGGTGGCCCGAGGCCCCTTCGCTGCTGCTGAAGAACGAAACCAAGTGTGGCAACTGGCTGCAAGTGACGCTGCAAGGTCGCGACGGAGTGAACCGGATGGGAATCGGGGCGCGCGTCGAAGTCTACGCCGCTGGGAAGCTCGATCAGCCCGACGCGCTGCTCGCCATGCGCGAAATGGCCGTCGGTTTTGGTTATGCCTCGGCGCAGCCCGCTGTGGTCCACGTGGGACTCGGCGCTGCCGAGCGGGTCGATCTCAAAATCGTTTGGCCCCACCAGCGCGGAACGGTCGTGCGCCGTGCCATCGCCGTGAATGAGCGCGTGGCGATTGCCGCCGAAGCGGCTCAGCCGGAGTAGTTTTTTCCGCGTGACTTTCCTCTCCCAAAACAGCCTTTTTTCGCGAGATTTCGCCATGTTTTCACCACGTTCACGCTGTGCGCTACTTCTCCTGCTGCTCGCCGTTACTGCGCCTCTTTGGGCCCAGGGAGCCGAGCCAGTTTTTCCTCCGGTGCTCGCGGGGGGCGAAGCGGTGGTGGTCGATACGTCGGAGAAATTCCTTGTGCGTGCGCCGTCGATTCGCGAGGGGGTCGTGATGGCTAAGCAAGCGCCGCGCGTGACGTTCGCCTACTTCCCCGAGCAAGACTACGCTGGCAAACCGTGGTCGAACTGGGGGGATAGTTTAGCAGTCGGTGGAAAATACTACGCCTCAATTGGCGACCATCTCGCCCCTGCTGGGAACGCGCGCGTTTTTGAGTTCGATCCGGCGACCAGTAAGTTTCGCAAGCTCCTCGACCTGGCCGAGATCCTTCCGGTGAGTGAAGGGAAGTATCGCCCAGGGAAAATTCACAGCCGCATCGATCTGGGGAGCGATGGCTGGCTCTACATGAGCACGCATCGGGGCAGCACTAAAGTGACAGCCGATCAGTTTGGTTATGTCGGCGACTATATCGTCCGCTGTCATCCAGAGCGTGGGCAGGGAGAAGTGGTGGCGATCGGGGCGGTGCCAAAACATTGCGTGCCGACCAGCGTGCTCGATCCCAAGCGGTTGATTTTCTACGGTGGGACTGCGCCGGGGACCGATGCGCCGTCGCAAGCGATTCAGTTTTTTGCGTACGACTGTGCCAATCAGAAACTGCTCTACGCTGGTGAAAACGGACCACCACGCTACATCGCCTATGCCGCTTCGACCGGGCGGATTTATTTTACGACGGGCAACAGCGACACGAGCGACCTGATGCGGTTTGACCCTGCGACCGACAAAGCGCCGGTGAAACTCGCCGCGCAAATCGGCATGCGAGCCGCGACGATGGAGACTCCCGACGGTTTGATTTACACCGTTTCGTCGGGGCAAAAAGGATCGGACGCCATGATCTACGCGCTCGATACCAAAACCGAAACGGTCCGCGAAATTGGACCAGCAGCGGTCGGTGGCGAGGCGTACATTGCGTCGCTCGATGTCGATCCGACGGGCCGTTATCTCTACTATGTCCCCGGCGCACATGGAGGCAGCGATCGCGATGGTGGCGCTGTCGTGCAGCTGGACACCAAGACCAAAACGCGCAAGGTTCTGTGCTCCCTCGCGCCGCACTATCAGGAAAAATATGGCTTCACGCTCAAAGGGACCTATAGCACGGCGATCGATGCCACTGGCGAGCGGCTGTATGTCAACTGGAACATCAGCCGCGGAAGCAAAGCGTGGGACTGCTGCGGTCTCACGATGATCGAAATTCCCGCTAGTGAACGACCGTAGGAATCGCTGCTGATAGTGAGTGGAGCTACGCCGAGCACAGCCACTCTCGTACTTCGTCTAGCGATCCATGTGAGGTGGTTTTTGGGTGCCACTGGCATTTTTACCAGTGCAGAAGCTGGTACTGATGTTTTGGGCGAAATCTGCCTCAAACAGAGAGAGTCCGTCCACGCTTCTCACTGGGCAGAGCCCAGTGGCACACTCGATGGCAGCCTCCTCGTTATGGCCTACTCATTGCAGCATGCCATGGATCGATAGACGGACAATTAGTCGTTGGTCTTAGCCGGTGGTGCGCATGCCGGCGGCGATCCCTTGCACGGTGAGCCGGAGCATGTCGCGCAGCTGTTCCGCCTCATTGGCTGGGGCTTCGGGGGTCAGCGAACGACGCCGACGGAGCAGCTCGATCTGAATCAAGTTCAGCGGATCGATGTACGGATTGCGAACTTCGATCGAGCCTTGAAACCAGGGGTTTTTCGAGAGCAATTCGCTACCACCGACCAGATCGAGGAGCGCTTGACGCGTCCGATCACGCTCGCGCGCGATCAGCTCCCAGCAAACTTGGCGCTGGGCGGGATCTTCGGCCAGCTCGGAATAATGCTGCGCGATATACATGTCGGCCTTCGCCAGCGCGAGCATCGCGTTATCGATCGTCGCCTGCATGAAGGGCCAGAGGCGATACATCTCGCAGATCGTTTGCCACGCGGTCCTATCTTTGTACTTCACTTCGCTGAGCGCGGTCCCGAGACCGTACCAGGCGGGGATCATGCACCGATTTTGCGTCCACGAAAAGACCCACGGAATCGCCCGCAAATCGCCGAGCGTACGTTCGCCCCGACGTCGACTCGGACGCGATCCGATCGGCAAGTTCTCGATCTCATCGATCGGCGTAGCTGCGGCGAAGAAGGCGATGAATCCAGGCTGATCGACCAGTTCGCGATAGGCTTTGAACGACTGCACCGACAACGTTTCCATCATCGAGAGCCACGACGGTTTCACTTGCACGCCCGGAAGTGCCGAGGCGACGAGTGTGGCCCAAGTGACTTGCTCGAGATGGCGGAATGCGACCTGTGTATCGTCGTAGCGTTCGGCCAGCACTTCTCCTTGCTCGGTGAGTCGAAGCGTGCCGTCGAGTGCTTCGGGAGGAAGCGACAAAATGCCACGCGCGGCAGGTCCACCACCACGTCCGAGCGAGCCACCTCGACCATGAAAGAAGGTGACTTGTACGCCGTGATCGTGGGCCACTTGCTGCAGACCACTTTGGGCCTGATAGAGTCCCCAGCAGGCTGCGAGATAGCCACCATCTTTGGTGCTGTCGCTATAGCCGACCATGATGATCTGACGATCGCCGACCCGCGTGACATGCTCGCGATAGAGCGGATGCTCGAGGATCGAGGTCATCGTCTCGGGGGCATTTCGCAGGTCGTCGATTTTTTCAAACAGCGGAATGATGCGGAGCTCGTCGGTGGTCGGCACGCTGCTGTCGCGCACCGCTTTCGACTGCGCCCAGCGCCAGAGCCACAGGACGTTCAGCACGTCGCTCGGGCACTGCGTGAGGCTGATCACATGGCCGCCGATGCAGCTGGGGCCGAACACGGCAATCGCATCGCGGAGCACGAGGAACAGATCGAGCGTTTCGAGCGCCAAGGGGGACAGCTTTTCGCGATCGAGATCGTGGTCCCACGGAATCGAGCGCGAGAGGGCGGCGCAGCGTTCTGCTTCGGGCAAATCGGCGTAATTCTCGACAATTCCAGCGACCGAGAGGATCTCGGTCATCACTTCGCGATAGCGCCGCGCATCTTGCCGCACATCGAGTCGCGTGAGATGCAAACCAAACACTGTCGTCAGATCGAGCCACCGCTGCAGCTCGCTATCGGCCAGCAAGCGGCTGTGGTGCGAGCGCAAGCTGTCTTGCATCGCCTTGAGGTCGGCAAACAGCTCCTCGCCATCGCGGTAGCCCCCTTCGGGAATCGAAGTGCAGCTGGTGGTGGCGCTCGACTGCGACAAGCGCCAGCGAATCATCGTCACCCAGCGGCGATAGACTTCCAGCGGCGCAAGCTCGCTCAAGGCTTCGGCGAGTCCGGGCCACTTTTGCGACGCCTCTTCCAGTCCTTTGTTGAGGGTCGAATCGGCATCGATTTCGCGCACGCTGATGCTCAGGAAATCGTACATCGTTTTCGTGAGGGCCAGATGCTGCGAGATCGCGCGCTCGCGGAGCCACACGAGTGTTTGCTTGGTGATCGGTGCGGTGACGTTGGGGTTGCCGTCGCGATCGCCCCCCATCCACGAACCGAAGCGGAGGAAGAGTCCCGGCCTGATCCCTTCGCCGGGATAGTGCGTGTCGAGCGCCAGACGCATCGAGGCATAAACCTGCGGCACCACTTCCCACAGCCGCGGGGTGATCGACAGACCACGCTCGACCTCTTCGAGCACCGTCGGTCGGCTGGGGCGCAAGAAATCGGTTTGCCACAACACGGTCAGCTCGGTCCGGATGCGCGACTCGAGACGAGCCCGCTCGCGCGGCAGCAGATCGGTCCGGTCGAGTTCCTGCAGAGCGTGCCGCATCCGCCGCAGCTTGGCCCGAATCGAGCGCCGCTTGGCTTCGCTCGGATGAGCGGTAAAGACGAGCTCGATCAGCATCTTGTCGATCGCGCGCTGCGTTTCGGCGGCTGAGAACCCCGACTCCTTCAGGCGACCGATCGCCGCGCCGATCGATTCGCTGAGCGAGACCGGGTGGAGCTCTTGTTCGCGGCTGCGAAGGACACGAATGCGATGGCGATCTTCCGCCAGGTTCGCCAGGTCGAAAAAGATGCTGAACGCGCGGGCCACGATGCGAGCATCGGACATCGACAAGCTGGCAATCTTCTCGGCCAGTTCGGGTTCCGCTGTGTGGTCGCCACTTCGTCGGCGGCGTGCGAGTTGACGGATCTCCTCGACCAGGGCGAGCGCTTCGGGGCCCGCCGCTTCGGTCATCACCTCGCCCAGCATATCGCCCAGCATGCGCACGTCGCGCCGCAACAACTCGTTACTCACCGGTGCCATTTCAAAGCCGCCTTTCGCATGGATGTAAACCGCTTGGGGGCGGCAAACATCATGCCGGGTTTTTAGCATCTGACAAGCGGTAGCGTTAAGAGCTTACGCAATATTCGCTTACGTCATTTTGAACGAACCGGCTCGCCACCCCAAAACGGCGACCAGCAGGCAGCAGCGTGCGCAAAGTTCAGGCAATCAGCCGACGGGAGCCATCCGCGACCCAATGCGCGCGTATTCGCACACCCAGAGAAGTTGAAAGTTCGCCCAGCAAACAAGGTCAGGTGGTGTGGGTGCCTGCTGATTGGTGCCAGCCAAGAGTCGCTCGACGGCCCACTACTTCACCCCGTCAGCCGGCTTGGCATCAGCGGGCTGGGCTGTATCGGGTTTCGGCTCGTCGGGCTTGGCCTCGTCAGGTTTCGCCTCGTCAGGCTTGGCTTCAGCGGGCTCTTTGGGGGGCAAGGTGAGAGGTTCGCCTCGGGCCCACTGGCCGATTTGTGCCAGGTACTCCGGCGGCTGCTCGTGGCCGTACCCCTCCATCGCCACGAACGTGAACTGAAAGCCTCCTCGGGCAACCATCCGTTCCAGTAGCGCGCCGAAGGGCAAGAACGGACCTTTGCCACCAATCATCACCAGGAAGCGCGGCTTCTTCATCGACTGCTTTTGCAGGACATTGGCAAACAGCAGCGTTAAACCACCTTCATGGAGATAAAAACTATCAAACCGCTCGAAAATAAAATCATCCTGACCTGCTATTAAGACACCCGTAGTATGGGCACCATTGGAATGCCCTCCCAAAACGCTCCCTTGGGAGGTGATATTGGGTACTACCTCATCGAGTTTGGTAAGCATGGTGCGATACGACTTCGAGATCACCTCGAAATCGTCCATTGAGACCATTAAACCTCGCGCCGGTTCGGTAATATCAAGCTTCTTCTTAAATAAAGGCATTACTGCGCAGATATAACCTTTATTACCAATCACTCCGCGACCCATCCCGAGGTCCCCTTGGTTGCCACGGCCACCGCCGCCACCAAGCAAGTAGATAAAGAGGGGAAACTTCTTTTCGGGGGTGTAATCCTCGGGCAAGATCGCCGTGAGTCGCGCAGGCTCTTTGCTGTCGTTCGACATGCTCGCCAACGTCTCGGGCAAGTCGGGAAAAACGAGCTCGATCACCGCGCCGGGCTCGAGTTTCACCGGGCTCGGCGGGGGAGTCTCTTCCGCAACAAGCTGCGACGAGAAAACCAAGAGCAGACAGCCGAGGGCAAGTATCCAGCGCTTCATAGAAGGACTCTCGGAGGGAACAATCGGTGGGAGGTGGTGGATCGGATCGATGTCGAGCGATGCGACCATATTACCCGCTTCGAGCGCCTGATGTGACGCGTGCCAGCAGCGCGACCCATCATGTGCGGCTGATGGACGCCGCTCGATCTTCCCCCCATTAGAACGTCGAGATTGATAACTTCCTGCATTACTCATCAATCCCTCACGTCTCGCCCCCTTTGATTCTTTTGCAGGGAGAGATACTTTTGAGAAAGACCGGGGTTTGATCCTTTCTCTCCGTGTCTGCCGCCGCTGCGTCTGATCCACTCGACGCTCGCGGTCTTATCAGCAGACATCTATCGATAATCTAGTTGTCTGCAAACCTCGCGCGAGACTTTCACCTTGGCGACCAACGCTGCCTGCTCTCCCCGGCGACATCCGGAGCGATCACTCGATCGACTTCCGTTCGCACGTCGGGACGACTCCCTGCACCTTGCCATGAGCGCCTCGATCGAATGCGGGAGCCGCTGATGTGCTGCTGGAATATCGGGATCGTCGGGGGTGGCCCGGGCGGTCTCATGACTGCTTATCAACTCCAAAAGCTGGCGAGTGTGCCGCTTCGGATCACGCTGCTGGAAGCGAGCGGGCGTCTCGGTGGAAAAATTCTCACCCCGCAATTTTCGACCAGCCCGGTCCGTTATGAAGCGGGGGCAGCTGAGTTCTACGACTATTCGATCTTCGACGAAGATCCGCTGAAGGACTTGATTGCCGAACTTGGACTACCGATTCGGGCGATGGGTGGACCGGCCGTAGTGATGGATAATCAAATCCTCGCGAACATGGATGATATTGAGGCGGCGCTCGGACCCACCGCAGCGGCGGCGCTCCTCGATTTTGATCGCCGCGCCAAAGATCAAATTACACCACTCGAGTTTTATCATAGCGATTATCCCGAAGGTCTTCATTTAGCTCCTGATCCGCGCCGCTTTGATCAGTTATTAACCTTGGTCGAAAGTGATGATGCGCGGAGTTATATCCAAAACCTAATTCATAGTGATCTGGCGACCGAACCGCAACAAACCACCTTTACCTATGGGCTACAAAACTATTTGATGAATAGTCCCGCCTATATGCACTTATATGGCATTGAAGGTGGCAATCAGCGGCTCGTGGAAGAGCTGGCCCAGCGGATCGATGCCGAAGTGCTGCTGAATCACCCTGTCGAGAGCATCGAAAAACAAGGTTCGTCGCAAATTCGGGTCCATTCACGCTCGGGAGATCAGCCGCGGCACGACGATTTTGATTTCGTGGTCGTTTCGCTCCCCCATAATCACCTCGGGAAGCTGGCGTTTCGTGGGGCCCGTTTGCAGCGGGCGATCGAGCGGCATCTGTCGTACTATCATTACCCCGCACACTATTTGCGGATCACCATTTTGTTCGACAAGCCGTTCTGGCGCGAGGCGTTCAGCGACTCGTACTGGATGCTCGACAAATTTGGGGGATGCTGCTTGTATGACGAGTCGTCGCGCGAGCCAGGAAGTTCGCACGGCATTCTCGGCTGGCTTGTTGGCGGAACCGCTGCCGAAACGATGAACGCCCTCACCGACGAGGAGCTGATCAGCGCCGCGCTCGATTCCCTGCCGACCTTCCTGGCACATGGCCGCAAGCACATGGTGGAAGGGCGCGTGCATCGCTGGCTCTCGGCTGTGAATGCCATTCCCGGGGGCATTGTTCCGCGACCGCTCGACCAGCGGCATCAGCCTGAACCGATCGAACATCCCCAGCTCTATCTGGTCGGGGACTACCTCTTTGATTCCACACTCAATGGCGTGCTCGACTCAGCCGAGTATGTGGCCGCTTGGCTCGCCGCACAAACGACTGATCGATCCTGAGGAAAACCATGTCTGCTAGTGCCTCATCAGGCCCTTCAAGTGAATCCGCTCTTTTGTCGCAGCTTCCGCGTGGTACGACCCCGAGGCAAGTCACCTACCTGCTGAAGCGCTCTGCGCCAGCAGCTCCCGCCGGTCAAACCGTGCTGGCCGAGTTGCCGCTCGGGGCCTGCGCTGTCGAGGGCCCCGTGGCCCCCGATCAAAAAATCGCTGCTGCCGGTACCCTCACGCTGCTGCTGGTGCCGCTCGATGCTGCTGCCAGTGCAGCGCCCGCCGATTCTCCCGCGCTTGCGCCGATGCGGAGCTGGGTGGAACTCGCCGCGGGGAGCCCGGCCGCTTGTCAGCTGATGACGTTTCAAAACGCGCAGCTCTGCTGGGGACCAGGGCGGTGCGCGATTTTGGCGACAGCCGACCGTCTCGAACCCCTCGCGGTGGCGGTGGCCGAAGTGACTTACTTCGAGGCCGAACTGCGGAGCATCGAAAGCGATCTCGCCGCGAAATGGCCGCAGCTCGAAGCCGATATGCCCCTGGCGTTTGAGTTCCAGGAGGCGTCGGTGCCGACTCGTAAAGTGTTGCGCAGCCGCTTTCAAGAGGTCCTACTACTCCGGGCCCGGCTCGCGCGACTCGGCGCCCATGTCAATGCGCCGCATAAGCATCCGCCGACCCTCGCCACGCAAATCTCCGAGCGTCTTCGCGAGCGAACTCAGATGGCCCATCGCTACGAATTTATCGATGAAGAGCTGAGCGTGTTCGAAGAAGTGTACGAGATGTGTGGCCAGCGCGCGAGCGACTTCATGCTCACCCGCTCGGGCAATATCCTGGAGTGGATTATCATCATCTTGCTGGCAGCTCAAATCTTGATGAGTGGTTTCGAGATCCTCTCGTCGCACACGCCGACGACGACTAGTTCCAGCACTCTCACCAATTCAAACAGAGTTCCGGCACCAGCGATCGAAGCGGAGCCACCAGCCAGCGAGACGACGACGACCTCCGGTCAATAGCCGCTGGCGAGCTTTTCTATGCGATATCCCTCGATTGATCTGATGCGTACGATCGCCATTTTCATCATGGTGGTGGTGCATTTCGGCGAGAACCTCTCGGGCGTCACCGTCCCGGTGGCAGGGATGGGTGCGCCGCAATTTATATTCCTGTCGGGAGTCAGCTATTTCCTCTGGTCGCGCGGACGCAAAGCGCGCGGCACGAGCGAAAGCGAGCTCTCCAAAATCTCGGTCCGCCGCGGGCTGTTTGTCTTCTGCGTCGGCATTGCGTTCAACGTCTTTGTCTGGCTCCCTGAAGACACCTTCAACTGGGATGTGCTGACGTTCATCGGCTCGGCCCTGTTGGTGCTGGGTGTGGTGCGTCATCTTCCGTCGGCGATTTTGCTCGCGATGGCGATCACCGCAGCGCTCGTTAGTCCGGTGCTGCGCGAAATTGTTGCCTACGAAGAGTACTGGCCTAACAAGTATTACGAGTACGACTTCGTGCTGAGCGAAGTCGTGACCGGCTATTTCGTCGCCGGCTATTTTCCGATCTTCCCTTGGATCGCCCTCAGCCTGATTGGCTACGTCGCCGCGCGCTACCTGCTCGAGGAGCCGTCGGCGGAAGAGTTCCGCGCGCAAGAGCCGGGGACTGAAGAGCCTGTTCCTTCGATCGGGCCGATCGTTGGGATCGGCGCAGTGCTGCTGGCAACTTCGATCGGGCTGCAGCTGATCGGTCGCTGGGGTGGCGATGCCATCGCCGCGCAGCCCGTTGCTGCCAAGCTGCTCAACGGCTGGCGGATGTTTCCCCCGAGCCTAGCGTACATGCTCGGGATGCTCGGCGCGACGCTGCTCCTTTTTGCCACCATGCATCAGTGGCTCGACCGGAGCCCGGCGCGCATCGAGCGCTGGAAATCGCTCCTAAAAGTTTGTCAAACCTTTAGCCAATACTCGTTCACGATCTACATCGTGCATCACGTCGCGCATCTCTATCCGCTCTGGATCTACGGCGCGCTCTATGGCGAAGAGACCACCATCTTTTGGGGCAACGCCCTCCCGCTCAGCGCGTCGCTGACACTCGCGGCACTGTTTCTCGTCGTCACGTTCTGGCTCCTGCGTCAGCTCGGCGAGAAACGAAGCTTCGGTATTGAATCGGCAATGCGCTGGCTCTGCGATTAGTGCGCGACAGATCGGGTAGATGAGCTAGTAGTACGTCTACCGATCCATGGCATGCTGCCTGGAGTAGGCTGCAATCCAAGGTGCCACGGGGCTCTGCCCGGTGAGAACTGTAAATCGGCCCTGTTTTTGGAATATTTCGCTAAAACAGCGGTTCCAGCTTCGGCACTGGCAAGATGCCTGTAGCACTCCAAGGGACAAAACGTGGAGCAGTAGTCAGCGTATTGGCGACACACCAGAATGCCGCGCTCTCTAAAAAAAGCGTGTGCTCTCCGAGGGGCTGCGGTATAACTGCCAGCCACTTCGCTGGCCTCTCTTGCACCTCTTCACCTCGCAGCGCTCGCCGTGGAAATTCCCTCGCTTCACGACCCTCAGCAACTCGCAGCCTTCTATCGCGACGCGCTGCTCCAAGATGTTGTGCCGTTTTGGCTCCGGCATGGACTCGACCACGAGCAGGGGGGGATCCTGACGTCGCTCGATCGCGCAGGAGCCGTGATCGACACCGATAAATCGATCTGGTTTCAAGGTCGCGCGGCCTGGATGTTCGCCACGCTCTATAACCATGTCGAGCCGCGCGCTACGTGGCTCAGTGCAGCGCAAAGCTGCCTCGATTTCCTCGAGCGACATGCGGTCGGCGACGATGGAAAGCTCTATTTCAGTGTCACCCGCGAGGGGCGACCGCTCCGGATGCGGCGCTATGTTTACAGCGAGTCGTTTGCCGCGATTGCCGCAGCAGCGCTGTTTCGCGCCACCGGTAGCGAGAGAGCCCGCGCAAGTGCCTTGCGATACTGGCAAAACTACCTGCGTTACTCCTTCGATCCAGCGCTCGCGGCGCCTAAGACCGATCCCCAGACGCGCCCCATGCGCGGCATCGGTCCGCTGATGATCGCGATGGTCACCGCGCAAGAACTCCGCTTGAATCTCGGCGAAGTAGTCGCGCTCGGACGGACTCCCACCGAGTGGATTGCGTGGTGCGTCGATGAAATCGAGCGCTATTTCATGAAGCCCGAGCGACAGGTGCTGCTGGAAACGGTCGGAATCCAAGGGGAAGTGCTCGATCATTTCGACGGCCGACTGCTGAACCCTGGTCACGCGATCGAATGTGCCTGGTTCCTGCTACTCGAAAGCAGCATCGTACACTCGCCACGCATGGAGCAACTCGGTCTTCAGATTCTCGACTGGATGCTTGCGCGCGGCTGGGACCACGAGTTCGGCGGGCTCTACTATTTTCGCGATCTCGACGACAAGCCGATCCAAGAATACTGGCACGACATGAAGTTCTGGTGGCCCCACTGCGAGGCGATTATCGCGACACTGCTCGCCTGGCGACTCACCGGCAGCGAGCGCTATGCCACGCTGCATCAGCAGGTGCACGACTGGAGCTTTCGCCACTTTCCCGATCCTGAGCAGGGGGAATGGTTCGGCTATTTGCATCGCGATGGAACCGTGTCGACCACGCTGAAAGGGAACCTGTGGAAAGGACCGTTTCACTTGCCACGCATGCTCCTCTGGAGCTGGAAGCTGCTCGACACCGAGCCGACATCGCTCCTGGCACTCTCGTCGCTTCCTCCGCGGAGGCCCGACTGATGCTAACGTGCCATCGATGGTGTGATGTATTCCGCGATCACGCGCTGGGTCGCTCGCTCCTGGTGTCGATAACTATGTCGATAACTGCATCGATGCTTTTTTTATCGACGCTGCTAACGGCTTCGGTTGCACGTTGCGAGACGTGGGAAGCTCTACCACCGCTCCCTGACCGCGAAGGTTTTGCCGGGATGTTTGCCGGCGTGAGTGGCCAGCAGCTGCTCGCCGTCGGAGGTGCCAATTTCCCAGAAAAACGGCCGTGGGAAGGGGGGACCAAAGTTTGGTACGACACGATCTACGCGCTCGAGCGTGACGCAAAAGAGTGGCAAATCCCCGGGAAACTTCCGCTGCCGCTAGGCTACGGCGTGAGCGCCACCTCTGGCGAAGCGATGATCATTGCCGGTGGGAGTAGCGCGCGAGGTCATCATCGCGAGACGCTGCTCCTCACCTTCAAAAACGATCGCGTGGAGGTCTCGCAACTTGCGCCACTGCCGATCCCGATTGCCAACAGCTGCGGCGCGCTCGTGGGAGAGTGGCTCGTGGTGGCGGGTGGACTCGAAACGCCCGATGCACGCGCGGCACTCACGAAAGTCTATGCGCTCGATCTCGCACACAAGAACGCCGAGTGGCTCGCGCTCGACGATCTTCCCGGGCCGGGACGGATGCTCGCCATGGCGGCCGCTGTCGAGGGTCGTTTGTACGTGATCGGCGGCACGGCGCTGGTGGAAGATGCGGCGGGAAAAGTCTCACGCAGCTATCTCCACGATGGCTATGTGCTCGATTGCCGCGCACTTGCCCCCGGCGCGACCAAGGAGCCCCGGAAGCCCCAGTGGCAACCGATCGCCAAGCTCCCTGAGCCGATCGCCGCCGCTCCTTCGCCATTGCCGGTGCAGGAAGGTCAGCTCTTCGTGCTCGGTGGCGACGATGGCTCGCACGTTTCGACGACGCCCGATCAGCATCCCGGGTTTCGTACGACCGCCTTGCGCTACACTATCGCCGCCGATCGCTGGGATAACATCGAGCTCGGCTTCGACTCGCGCGTCACCACCAGCGTGACGCGCTGGAACGATCGCTGGATCATTCCCAGTGGCGAAGCGCGCCCCGGTGTTCGTTCGCCTCGCGTGTTTGGATTCTCTCCTCCCAGCCAGGAATAGTCGTTTGTCTCTCACTTCTCGCCTCTCTCCGCTCGGGTTTGCCTGGCTCGTGGTCGGGCTGCTGATGCCTGTCGCGCTGCTGAACTATCTCGATCGGCAGATGCTCGCCTCGATCAAGTCGTCGGTGATGGCCGATATCCCCTCGATCGGCAGCGACGAGAACTGGGGCTTCATGCTCGGCCAGTTCAAATGGGTCTATGCCTTCATGAGCCCGATCGGAGGCTACATTGCCGATCGCTTCAGTCGACGCTTAACCATTTGCGCGAGCCTGTTCGTCTGGTCGGCGGTGACGTTTTGGACCGGGCATGTCGACAGCTATCAAGAGCTCCTGACCGCGCGCTCGCTAATGGGGCTGAGCGAGGCGTTTTACATTCCCGCCGCCCTTGCGCTGATTGCCGACCTGCACACCGGCCAGACCCGTTCCAAAGCGGTCGGCATGCATCAGATGGCGATCTACTGCGGCGTGATTGTGGGGGGCTTCACCGGTTATATCGCCGACGCCGAGTGGCTCGGCTGGCGCGCAGCATTCGACATCTGCGGCGTGTTTGGCATGCTCTACGCCATTCCGCTGGCGCTAGTGCTGCGCGACGCTCCACGCCCTGCGGAGCTTGCCCTCGTGGGGGTGCTGAAGGTGCGCCGCTATCCAGCCACAGCCTCGCGCTCGAAGCGCGGTCGCTCGCAACTTGTGGCTCCCAAAGTGGTCGACGAGCGCCCCAGTCCCTGGAGCGCCGCCGTCGCACTGCTGCTGAATCTCAACTTCATTCTGCTGGTCCTCTACTTCACCCTACCTGCCCTGGCTGGCTGGGTGGTGCGCGACTGGATGCCCGCGATCCTGAAGAAAGAGTTCGACCTCGGGCAAGGGATCGCCGGTGTCGCCGCAACCCTTCCATGGCAAGCAGCTGCGATTGTGGGGAGCCTGCTCGGCGGGACGATCGCCGACTCCTGGATGCGCGTGAATCATCGTGGACGAATCTATTTGAGCGCCATCGGCATGACGCTGATGGTTCCCGCGATTGCTGGTGTCGGATTCGCGCCAACTCTCACGCTTGTTGTCATCCTGCTCCTACTGTTCGGGCTCGGCTGGGGCTTCTTCGACTGCAACAACATGCCGATCTTGTCGCAGATCGTACGACCAGACTTGCGAGCGACCGGCTACGGCATCATGAACCTGGTGAGCATCAGCTGCGGTGGTTTGGCCGACTGGGGTTTTGGCGCGCTCCGCGATCGGGACGTTCCGCTGGGAGCAATCTTCGGAGTCTTCGCCGCCACCGCTGCGATCTCCGCAGTGCTGGTGCTGCTGATCCGTCCTGCGCCACCGACGAGCCCACGCGACTAGCTGAACAGCAGCGCAGAGGAAACAACCTCCCCTGGCGTTTTTCGAGGCGTTTTTAGCCTTTCCCCCCAGCAGGGGCGCGAGTTCTGCTGCGTTTGTTGCGCAAACTTGCGCCTGCTGCGCTCGATTTTACTCGACTTAAATATCCACCAGCGCGCGTGCTATTTACCGCCGCCGATACAACCGGCATGCAGTTTGTTGACACCTCTGGTCAAAAAAAGATTTCGTTTCTTTTCCAAGATCGCTCGGGGCGGGGCGAATCTAGTGCGGGTCGCAACGAAATCTGACGACGCCGTTTGGAACGAAGTGTGCAATCGGCTAGAACAGTGATCGCCTGCGCTAGCCTCGTAACCGGTCGCAGCGTGTTGCCTGCCACGAGCCGCAGTATCTCGAGCGGCAGACGACGCCACGAGCACCTTGCGAGCGGCGTATTGATCCTGCACCAAGGTCCCAAACCAAGCACTTTTCGCGAGCCACTCGCGAACCCAATGTAAAGACGATGGAGATTGACCATGGGTGACAAAGACGAAGATAAAGTCGACGAAAAAACGCTCGACTGTCTCGATGATGTGAAGAAGGGTAAGCCTCGCATGTTTGCGATGGTTTGCACTGGCGCCAAAGTGGTCAGCCTCGTCCTTTACAAAAAGGGGAGCCTCGAAAAGTTCAAAAAACAAGCGAAAGAACAAGGAAAAGGGACGTTCTATCACGGCATCGCCGACGGCAAAGGAACGAACATCACGTTCAAACTGGCCCGCAGCGATGGCTTTGAAAAAGAGCCGGGCCCACCTTCGGGCTTGAAGACTTTTCTGTCGAGCATGGCAGACTTCAAGTGCACGCCCACCTATGAAATTGTCGACGAGAACGAGCCGATACTCGATCCCAGCGATCCCCTCGTCGCACGCTACCTCACCCTGCAAGCGTCGGCCAAAACCGCCGGGAAAAACAATCCCGATCAAGCGAAGGCCCTCGATGCAAAGTGCAAAGATATTGCCAAGCGACTCTCGCTCGAAGATCCCGATGGCGCGACCCAGCAGATGAAGGGGCTCGAGGAGTTCATGGCCGGTTTGGTGGCGCCGAATGCTCCGGTCTCTCCCTCCTCGCCAACAAGCGAAGTTCCTCCTCCTCCTCCTCCACCCACACCCTCACCAACTTCGTCGCCGATACCACCGAGCCCACCGTCGCCTGAACCACAGCAGGAGTCGTCCCCCGAGCCTGTAGTTCCGCCACCACCTCCACCGCCGCCGCAAACTTCGTCCGAAGACAAGCAACTCCTCGCCGAGTTCATGGGTCGGCTGAAGAAGCATATGCCACAGCTCGAGGAGGCCAAAAAATTCGCCGCCTCGACGAAGGTTCCCAAGATCGTTCAAGCGGCTGATAGTGCCTCGGCCAACACCAAAGAGGCTGGCGTACTCGCTCAAAGCAAAGAGATCAATCAAGCGTTCACCTTGCTGGGGCTCGCCGAGTCGTCGGTCAAAGAAGCTCTCGCTGCCGCCGAGAAACTGCAAACCGCTTGTGCCGACCTGAAGAAGGCAGTCTATCCCCAAGTGAAAGCGGCGGTCGCTGCCAGTCCCGAGATGAAGGACGAGCTGATCGCCCTCTTGGCTGCCGCTTCCACGCAAGAGAAAGGAGCCGACTTTCCCACGGCCATCGGCACCTATCGCACGCTCGAGAGCAAGGTGAAAGAAGCGCTCGCCAAGGTCCCCAACGAGGTCCCGGCACCACCGACTTCGCCACCACCTCCACCACCCGGCAACGAGCAATCGGTCGACGAAAACGCGCCCGCTCCACCGACCGCGCCGCCGCCACCACCACCTCCAGGTCCTGGCCCCGCGCCCACAAAACCGGAAGAACACGCCAACGTTTCGGTGATGAAACTCGGCAAAGCCCGCATCGAATTCATCGCCACCAAGCGGAGTGCTTTGGCTTCGATGACCACGCTGAAAGAGAAGTTCCGCGAGACCTATGCCGATCATCCCGAGATGCTCCGCCCGATGAAGGCCGCGCTCAAGAAGCTCGATGCCGTGATCGCGCAGCTGAATGTCGATCTCGACGAGCAGCTCGACAACATCCTCAACGAGAGCGACCTCACGCGCCGCGATACGCTGGTGAAGAAGGCACGCGCCACGATGACCGAGTTCTCGAAGTTCGTCGACTCCAACGAGGTGATGAAGAACCTCGATGGAAACGAGTTCGTCCCCTCGACGCAGATCACCGGTCCACTTCGTAGCAAACTCAAAGAAATCGCCGCCGCCCTGGGCTAGTCCGCCAACATTTATTGGGAGTCAGAACGATGTCAGTCACAGTAGAACAACCCAAGGGACTCGCCCTCGCGCTTGGCATGTCGCCACCCCCCTCCGGCAAAGTGGAAAAGGTGGTCGATGTCGATCGGCTTGAGTGGGAGAAAGAACGCCTCGAGCGGAGCATCGAAGATTACAGCCCGCACGTGAGCGAGAAGCGTCCCGACTTCGAGCGCCGCGTGCTGGGCCGCGATGACTACGAACGACTTGTTTCGGTCCGTCAGCAACTCGAAGAAGCCAAGCGTCCCCAGCCGGTTCGCGAAGATGCGCCGGTGGAAACCGCGCCGAAGAAGAACGACAAAGAAAAGCGGACTGCCTGGCGCAAAGCCAACTCCGAATTCCATCCCTTCAAGTTGCTCGGCGAACGTTTGAAGGAAAAGGAATCAGCCCCCGGTAAAGGGGCCGAGATCATGGCCAAGTTCGACCTGGCAATGACCAAGGCCGATGAGTTCGACTACGACGCCGGTATCGCGCTGCTCGGAGAGGCAATCGTTCTCGCGAAAGCAGCTCAGGTCGAAATCGAACGCGAGAAAGTGCTCGCCCAGCAGTTTGCGACCGAGAAAGAAGAAGAGCACAAAGCGCTGTTCGACTTCGTCGTGATCGTCGAGGACAAAGAGTATGGTTTCGACACCGACACCGATGCCGAAAACTTCTACCTCGCCAACACGATTGCCGAAGGAAGCTCCGGGACGCTGGTGAAGTCCGACAAGCTCAAGAAGATGGAAAAGGCGATCACCGAATGTGCCGAGCGCAAGCGCGCCTTGCAGGCGAAAGGGGCCACCATCGATGAGATCGTCAGCACGGTTTACAAAAATATTCCCGAAGCGCTGTGGCCCGACGATGTGGTGAAAGAGGTCGCGCTCTACAAATCGGTCACCGCGCAAATCGAAGCGGAAAAGGGAATCGAAGAAGCCGAGAACGCCCTCAAGTCACTCTCCGAAACAACAGAGACGGTCGAAACCGTCGTCGGCATTGCCGAGTCGGGTATCGATTTTCTCAAAGAAAAGTTCGGCGAGCATAACGAGAAATTCAAGCAAGCGATGGAAGTGATGGGGACCTTTGCCAAAGGGATCTCCCTCACCAACTCGATGCTCGGTGCAGGTGCCGAAGGGCTCTCGAGTGGCGAATCGGCCATGGAACTCGAAGAGCTCAAAGACAATCCTGTCAAAGAGAAGATCCTCGAGTTCGAGCGTAACAAAGCGATCGTCACCTGCGTGAACGGTCTGGTCGGCGCTGGTCTCGGTTTCGCTTCCGACTGGGTCCCTGTTCTCGGCGCTGTGGTGTCGGGCAAAGATATGCTGCTCGAAGTGGCCAAAGCAGGCTACTACTTCAAGAACACGCTGAACCTGAAAGTGCTCGAGAAAGGTGCCAAGACCGATCCTCGTAGCGCCGCTTTGTTGCCGCTGGCTCGACTGGCTCGCGAACAAAAAATCGCGCTCGCTGAATCGGCTCTCAAGGCTGTCAGCTCGGCTCTGGAAACCGCTGGCAAAGCAACCGAACTCTCGGTCGTCGCCTCCCCCATCGGCGCAGGACTTTCGACCGCAGGAACGGTGATCAGTATCGGCACCACCGCTTTCATCACCGGCATCAACTGGTCCGATGCGGCGAAGGCTGCCAAGCTGATTGCCGATGCTGCTGGTCCCCCCCCACTTCGCCGCGCTCAGGTGGAAGTGATGAAATTCAGCTCGAAATATGCCAAGGTGGCGATCTGTCACCTGGCGATGAAAGAGCGTGATGCCTGGGCGATTGGGCACCTCGAGAACATGGGGCTGGGTCGCACCGACATCGATCATCCTCAAACGTCGAGCAAGCTGCTTCGCGAATACATGGCGCTCAAGGGGGGCGGTATTCTCGGCGACGAACAAGGGGAAGATCAAGAAACGTTCGGCGAAAGTATCATCGGCAAAGCGGGCAAAAAAATCGCCGAGGGAGCCGAATGGGTCCGCGATAAAATTGTCGGCCGCGACAAGAGCATTGTCTACAATCCCGCGTGGCGCGCCGATTTAGTCGACCTCAGCATTGCGGGCTGGAAGGAAGTGCATAAGCAAGCGATTGCCGCTGGTTGGTACGACAGCCGACCGAATCTCGAAGGTGCTCTCGCCACCTACGAACAAGCACGCCAGGCTTACTCCGATGCCAACCCCGATGACAACGAAGCTTGCATCGCAGCCTCGACCGCGCTCGTGACAGCGCTCGAAACGCTGCAGTCGGAAATCAACGACATCGAGCCAGTTGCCAACGATCGAACGACCGAGCACTCGGGCATGAAAGCCTTCTTGTTTGAGTGGTGGCGTTTGGCGGGTGAGCGTCGCGATTCGGCCGCAGAAACTCGCTCGAGGTACATCGACTACAAGGCTTTCCCCGGGCTCGAAGGGGAAGCGCTCGAACTTGCTAAGAAGGATGTGCTCGAGAAAGCTGTTGAAGCAGCCGTGATCGATCAGAAGCGGAAGCGCGACGCACGCACTGCAGAGATCACGCGCCTGTGGGATGCGTATGAAATCACGACCCCTTACGTCAAATGCAAGTTGCTCGAATTTCCCAGCAAGATCGAAGCTGGTATGTTCCGCGACTATAACCTCAATTTCGGCGAGCCTGAGAAGCGCCAACTGGAACCAGAGGTCAACCAGCTCCGCGAGATGGTGATCAGCCGACTGGTGAGCGAACTGATCGCATCGCCCGATGATCAGCTGCGCCGAAACTTTGTAGCGTCGGCAATGACAGCCGAGAAGATCGTCGCCGAAGCCCTTCGCGCTGCTTGTCAGCGGCTCTTTGAAGCCAAGAATCCACCGACTCGCATGTGGACTCCCAAGCCGGCGGACATCGTTCTCGATGGTCGGGTTTGGCAACGCGTGATGAGTGAAGCAGAAACTCGCGAAGGTGGCTGGGCAAAGCCGGGCGCCACCGGTTTCACCAAGCTGCTCGAGGCCTATCAGACAGGGGTGCGTGACTTTGAAATCGAGCAGAACCGAAAACCGGTGAACCCGACCGCACTCGAGCAGAAGCGCGGGCTCTTGCTCGGCGCTATCGATGCTGTCGAGAAAGCCTTCAAAGGCTTTCGACCTGTCACCGCGCAGAAGTTCTTCCATCCGGGGCTAATCACCTACCGCGATGGAATCGTCGAACTTTGTGTGGCTGCCCGCATCAAGTACAGCACCAGCTTGCTGGGCTAGGCGAGTGATAAGCGCCGCAAAGAGGCTCCTCGTAAGCAATCGCGAGGAGCCTGAGCGTGTGCAGAAACAGTAGAGAGAACTACGTCGCTTTTTTCCGGAGCTCGAGCACACGAATTTGCGAATCGGCATGGGCGACAACCACCCGCAGGCCATCGCTATGCAGGTCGAAGTCGCGACCGGTATCGGGCAACTTCACCTTGGCAAACTCCGGCGCGGTCGCCTCTTTCCAGAAGTACAACCAACCACCACCTCCACCACCAGAAAGGCCAATCCAGCAACCACTCGGATGTTGCTTGACACCCCACGCAACGCCGTTGAGCTTCTCTTTTCCCTCGTACTGCGTGACGACTTTGCCACTTTCCCAGTCGATCAGCACGACCGCCGGATTGCCGACGCCAGCGAAGGCGTTCGTGACATTCGTGATGCCACCGAGGGCGAGTTGCTTCCCATCGCGCGAGAAAGCCATGCTTCGTGCGCCGCCGATATCGGCCCGAAACTGCTTGTCGTACTTGTACAGCGCTGCAGCCGAAACATCACGCACCAGCTTCTTCTCCGCGAGATCCCAGTGCTTGACGTTCCCCTTGATGTCGCACGAGACGATGGCGTTTTCGGTTGGATGAAACGCCACGTTGTAGACGTGCATTCCATGGCCTTCGAACGTGTGGAGCGCCGATCCGGTCGCGGCATCCCACAGCTTCACGAGGCCATCGTTGCCGCAAGTAGCAAGCGACTTACCATCGGGGCTCACCGCCACGGCTCGCACCCAGCCATCGTGGGCCGTTAGCTTCAGCACAGGCTCGGGCTTTTCGGCGGCGCTGTTCCAAGACAAGACCAAACCGTCATAGCCACCGGAGTAAGTCACATCCCCTGCAGGAGAAAATGCCAACGCACGAACCCAACTTTCATGTCCGGCCATTTCGGTGAAGCTACCATCGGACAACTTCCACCGCACAACGAGATAATCTTCCGCGCCGGTGAAAACATAGTTGCCTGTCGGATCGATGCGACAAGCCACGAGCGGCCGCTTGTGTTTGAACGTCGCCACTACGTGGCTATGCTCGGGCTCGATCGCAACTGGTTGCTCGGCGAGATCGCTCATACCAGCAGCTCCGAGATAGCGTCTTTGGCGGGATCGGCGATCGGAAATTCGCGGCCACCGATGATGAACTCCGCTTTGGTGTTCACACCGGCTGCTTGCAAAATCGTATGGAAGATGTGACCGTGATCGACCTCGCGATCGACCACAGCGGTGCCGTTGTCGTTGGTCTTACCGATCACCGCGCCGCGCTGAATCCGTGAACCACCAAGGACCACACTCCAAGCTGTACCCCAGTGATCGCGGCCATAAGTCTTGTTGATGTGCGGCGTTCTCCCGAACTCCGACATCACACAGACCACCGTATCTTCGAGCAAGCCCCGCTCGGCGAGATCGGCAATCAACGTGGCAAAAGGACGATCGAATTCTCCGAGCTGTTCGATGTGATAGTCGAAGTTCTCGAAGTGGGTGTCGTAGTTCGAGTGGTTGATCTGTACAAACGGCACTTCGGCTTCGAGCAATCGTCGAGCCAACAGACAGTGCTGACCAAACTCGTGGCGTCCATAGCGATCGTGATCGGCTGGCGATTCTTGCTGCACATCAAACACACTCTTCCGCGCCATCAGCTGCTCGGCCTGATCGTACGAGTAGGTGTAGGCATCGGTGTCGGCAGTTCGTCGACGTCCGGCAAAGCGGTCGTTCATCTTACGCCGGAGATCGTTGCGACGGGCTGAAAGCGCATCGGGCACGCTCGCCGGTCGATCACTATTCTCGGGCGCTTTACCATCCGAGAGCACGACACTCGAGTACTTCGGGCCTAAGTATGCTGCTTGTCCTTTTCCAGGACCATCGCTCCGAATCAAGATATGTCCCGGGAGCGGAAATCGATCGGGCGTCAGGGATTTTGCTGCTGCAGCGCCGAGATGGGGATACTCCGTCCCTGGCATCTCTTTGCGACCAGTCGTCATCTCGACCGTGCCACGACCATGATCCCCATTCTTGGTGTTGAGGCTCCGCACGATCGCCAGATGATGCATCTGCTTCGCAGTGTGCGGAAGTAGTTCACAGATCTGCATCCCTGGCACGCTGGTGTTGATCGCGCGGAACGGTCCACCGGTGTCGGTGTTTGGTTTGGGGTCCCACGTTTCGAGCTGACTCACGCCACCATGCAGGAAGATATTCAGTATCCGCTTTTGCTTCGACTTGATCTGATCGGAAGCAAGCGCGGTCGATGTCAGTGGCGCAAGTCCACCACCGAAGCCAGCCGCTAGACCACCAAGCAATCCGCCGCCGATAAGTGCGCGGCGCGTCACCTGGTGGATGCTCGTCGAACATTCGTAGTCGCATCGCATCGGTCGATTCTCCGTGAGGTGACTTAAAAAATTCGGACCGCTGTACTGGGCCGAGCATTTAGTGATTGAACCGAAACTCGCTGGTCGACATGAGGGCCCACACCAGTTCACCGAGTGCTTGCGGACGATCGTCGGTCCGATCTTGCAGGTGGGCAGCCACTTCGTGACGCTCGTCGTCGCTCGGCAAACGGCTCAGGATCGACACGTAAAGTTCTTCAGCGACTGGCCCCGCTTCCGTGAGTGGCATGAGCCGACTTACTAAATTCTCGGGGACAGGATTCAGCAGAGACTGCACCGCCCCACCATTCTCGAAGAAGAGAGCCTGGTTGACTGTGGCCTGAAAGTCGGCTCCCGCCAGAGTTCCATAGAGCGGAATGAAAGCGCCGAGATTCCCTCGCGATTGTTCGAATAGTTGCTCGTCGACAAGTGTTTCCAGCATCGACTCGCGATCAGCTTCGAGTGCTTGCTGCAATCGATCAGGGGGCTTTGCTACGAGCGCTGCTTGCAACTGCTGACGACGATGAGCCAGGGTCCCCGTCCCTTCGAGGAGCGACAGGGTGAACTGTTCGCTCGTCAGAGGGCGCAAAGGGGCCACCTGATTAGCAATCGTCCAGCGATCGACCAGATCGTTCCAGATCGCGGCTCGCTCTTCGGCTGGCTTATCCGACTCTGTAGCGGTTTGAAAATCGACGACGCGCTGGGCGAGCAATTGTCGGTTCTTGAGTCCTTGCAAACGATAGTAGATCGTGTCGCGCTCGTGACGATGCCCAAGCATCGCTTCTTCAGCGGCTGTCAGGTCGGAGGTCGACACTTGCGAGTTGCGGGTGCTTTCGATCTGCGACTGCAGCATCACCATTTGATCAGAGAGACCTTTGGTTTCCGCTTGTTTGTCCGCGAGGGATTTTTCAGCGGTTGCTAGATCGGTCTCGATCTGTTTGGCACGATTGGTCACCAGATCGGAGGCATCTTTCAGCGGCTTATCCTCGCCCAACAACTTGGCGGCTTCGGCGACCTTCGTGGCCGCTTCGGTCGTTGCACGAAGTTGCTCGCGTACTTTGGCGACGAGTTCTTCGGCGGGCTTTTCAGCCCCCTTTTTCTTTTCGAGATCCGCCGCAATCTCGGTTTTCTTTTTCTCGAGCGCGACGACTTCAGCTCGACTCTTTTCCAGCAGTTCAACGAGTCGTTTGCGCTCGGCCTGTGCCTGGCGAAATGTTTCATCGAGGCTTTTGTGCTGGGCATCCAGAATTCCGCGATCGCGCTCGAGGCTAGCGAGAAGTTCAGGGGTCACCGTTCCCATCACCGACGCTTCCGCAACAGGATCGCAGGTACGCTGATAAGCACGCGTGAGAGCAATCGTGCGGAGCATCGTTTGGAGGTTATAGCCCGATGTTTCGATCTCGGTCGCAAGGAGCTCCAAGACCTCGGGATGCGTCGGCGGATTGTCGAGATGATGACTGTCGACCGGATGCACTAGCCCGCGCCCCATCAAGTGGGCCCATAATCGATTCGCCAGATTGCGACGAAACTCCCAGCTCGAGGTGAGACTCTCGGCGAGCCGAGCGCGGCGGCTATGTTTGGGAATCGCGCGGGTCTCTTTGGTCGGGATTGATACGTACTCTTCACCCGACTTGAACGTGGGCTCGTTGTAGAGAGTCTTTCCGTGAGGAAGCTGCGGGGCGACACGATCTGCTGAGTTGCCAGTGAAGACCGATTTGAAGTTCGCTTCGCCATCCGCCTTTTCACTCGTGAAAGCTTGCTTCTTTTTGGGATCGGTAAACGAGCTCGTGCGGAGGAAAAAGGAATAGAGGCCGTAGTAGTCTTCCTGCAAATAGTCGTTCACATTGGGATGGTCGTGACACTGGGCACATTGCAGGTCCATGCCAAACAGCACTCGTCCGGCATCACGCGTGATCAAGTTCGGCTCGCATTCTCGGTCGAGTAAGAACCGGGCAGCAGGGCGGGCTGCTTCGTCGGCACCATCGGCTGTAATCAGTTCCCGCAGCAAGGCATCGAGGGGACGATTCTGCGCGAAAGCCGACCTTAGGTACTCGAACCACTCGGCCGACTTCACCGCCCGATCGGGACGGCGCTCCATCAGCACGACGTCGAACGTCAGGGCCATGTGGCGGGCGAACTGCGGCGTCTCGAGCAGCTGATCGATCAGATCGGCCCGTTTGGTGGGCGAAGTATCGCTAAGAAACGCTCGGGTTTGCGTCGCTGAGGGAATCACTCCGACCAAATCGAGGTAGATGCGGCGCACAAAGTCGGCATCGGAAGCGGTGGGAGCGACCGGACCGATGGCGCTGGCTTCAATGAGCTGATCGATCCGCTCAGAAACCGAAGGTGTATCATCGGCCCTTACAGACAGGCACAAAGGCGACAGAATCGCCACAATGGCCAGCAAGGCAACTCGGGGAGACATTGCTGTCCTCCTACCGAAGTGGATGGGAAGGGGAGATTCAAACGGGCGAGAGGCGAGGGCAGGGCAGGTGGGTAGGGGTGGTGGGGAACCGATCAACGATCGTCGATGAAACTACCGCGAGGCTGTTGCTGAGTCAAGTGAAATCCGAAGCGAACGGAATGCTGAGACGCCAGCGACCAGACCTCGAGGCTGCTGGAAACCGGGTTCCAGCAGCCTGCAGTGATCGCGCGTGCGGTCGACCGACGCGCAGGCCACTCACAAGCCAACGCACATGCTGAACTGCGAAGCATGGTCTTCGAGCGCATCGCGCAGTTCGGCATAGGCCCGTGCTGGCCACTCCATGGTTCCGTCGTCGTACCAGAAGTGCTCGCCGATCGTCTCAGGGGCTCCGTTGTCGGCAAGTGGCAAACCACAGTCGCTCGCAATCTGCGCGGCAAAGCTCGTCACGGCGTGGAACACCGCTGTGCGAGTTGCCGTTTCGGTGCGAGGGACCGCCATGTAGAGCCGGTAACGCACAAGCTTCCAGTCGCGGCTGATCGCCAGCAGCATGCGAGCTAGCACGCGTTCGCGCCCCTCGCTGTCGCGCGTCACGACGAATACCACCTGCTTGTTGGCGTCGTAGGCATTGGTGATCGTCGTCCGATTATTCACACCACCGAAGCCGAGGCACGTGTCGAAATATTCCCCCATGAGCAAAACCTTCTCGATGTCGCAAGCGATGAGAATTTCGCAGCGTTGTTGTCCGAGCATCAGCCTGTGCGACGGCGGGGCGAACCACGACACGAGATCAAAACCTTCTGCAGCGGCTTTTGCTATCCACGGCTGATTCTCGGGGAGCTGTTGTTTGTAGCTGCTACCAAAGTAGCGATGCGATGCGACTAGCCTTCGAAGTCGCGTTCGTTCCTCGGCCGGAAGTTCCTCGAGCCAGTTGACGCATTGCCACAGTTGATCGCAGCTCAGTCGCTCGGCCATCTCTCCCAGGTAGTCTTGCGATCGAGCGAGCGCGAGCTGTTTCATCACTGTCAGCTGCGTTTCGACACCAAGCTTCAAATAAGCTTCCTCGGCCACGCGCCGCAGCTTACTGGTATCAGACCGATCGCTCGACCGGGCTTCGAGCAATTGCCAGCGCTGGGCCGCTGATGTGCTGAGTGATCCGCTAACTAGTTGCGCGCGCAGGTGCATGCGCTCACGCGCTTCACGCTCGTGTGAATCGACCATTTTACGAAGCGATTTGGGCAGCTCCGCTGCATGCCCCAGCAGTTGCTGATAGTTGGCGAGTCGCTGCAGAAGTTCCGTGATCGAGCTCGAAGAGGGATCGCCTTGTAGCGGCAGCAAGGCAGGACTCACTTTTTCGAACCAACCAACTTGACCAATGAGGGGCAAGTAGCGATTCCGGAAAAATTTTTCGAGTACCAAGCGCAGCTTCGGCGTGACGCTACGCGGTGAGACGCTCGCCAGCCAATCGACCCAGCGCTCGATCGCAGCGCGAAGTCTCGTGTCCGATACTGCGCTGATGATTCGTGGCAAATACCAATCTTCAATCTTCAATCCGGATTTCTCCAAACGGTCGACGAGACGACGAGCACGCGCTATATCCAGGGTTTGATTGGCGATGTGATAAAGCGCGTAGTTTTGAATAAGCCAAGCGATGTTGTCGAGTGATTGTCCTGCAACAAGATGTCGGCGCAACGATCCATACTCGCTACGCGGTGCGGGCTCGGCGAGCTCATCGATCGCTCGGAGTAGCGCGTCGTAGCCCGGCTCCTCCATTTCATGAGCGAGGCTGCGAAACTCTTCCACCTGCGACGGATGAGCCGTTCGTTCTTTGGTCGATGTGAGGCAGCGCTGTGGAATGGGGACGGCACTTCCATCGCAAGCCACCAGCGCCGCCAAATGCGCGGGGATGGTTTGCCAATAGAGTCGCTGCTCGTGCTTGACGCTCTGCGCGCAGCGCGTAAGCAGCAGATCGCAGTGCTGCCGCATGGTGCGACCGCGCAGACGTACCGAGAGTTGAACACGACGCGCAAGTTCCGGAGATAGCTGCGCCACGTGGGCAGCGAGTTCGTCGCGAAGCTGTCGCGCGGGCTGGATCTCCGAGCGTTTTCTCCAAACCTGAAGCGCACGCTGAAAACCGTCGAGCTGCATCGCGAGCGAAACCTTGGGATAGGTTTCCAGCAGCACTTCAGCGGCGCGGATGAAACGTCGCGCAGCACATTCGCCCGAGAGCCAGAAAACCATCCGCGCTAGCCAGGCCACCGCAGGTGGAATGGCCAAGCTGCGTCGCGATTGAGCAAGGAGCGCAGCAAGAGTTGCTTCGGTTGCGGCGTCGAGAAAGTAGCAGCCCCCAGTAGCGAGCAATTCCTTGTGCGCTGCAAGTTTCTGACGGATCTCCGTGAGACGATCACCGAGCAGTTTCACTTCCACTTGCTCGCTGGCGATCACGCTGTCGCGTCGACGGCGTGCGCGAGCGCGGAGTTTCTCTTCCGACAATTCTTTGCCCCAGCGATGAAGCGCCACTTGAAAGTTGTGCAGCACCTGGGGGCAGAGCTGACCATCGCAGGGATGAATGCCCAGCTCTTGCGGAGTCGGAGTACGCTCGGCCAGCGTGCTGGCCAGACGATCCTTTAGCAGTGCGGCGATTAGATCCTGATACGGCACTTTTCCGCGAAACGAAAAGAGCTTCCCATCGGCGCTGAGGTAAAGTCGCGCATGGAGCGCGCGGGCCATCGTGACATGTCGCGTGTCGCGTCTTGTGATTCGTGACATCCATTCATCCAGCAGAGCAGGGGCGCGCAGCACTCTTCCTAACCGCCACGCATGCGCGCTCTAACGAGTCGCATCTGCGCGGCGCTTCAATGGGAGCAGCGTGACCGATGTAGAAAGAGTCCTCGCGATTCGCGCAAGCGCCACGAAATGTGCGCACGACGATTGCAGGACTAGAAAAAAGCAGCGATTGCCAAAAGCTGTCGCGGCTAGTCGAGCGGGCGCGTATCGCCCGGCAGGAGTCGCTGTAACGAAGGGCGACCAATACTTGCAAACATGGGATTCCCTTTCGTCAGCGGTGGAGAGAAAGAAGTGGCACGTCGCCCCAGCAGAGACTCGGTAAGAGGATTCACCTAGCGCGGGGTCGTCGACGGTAAGACAACACCTTCACGCGCAGGTTCGCGCCACTTTCGTGCAAGGCACCTGAGATTTTTCTGGCCAGCGCGATCGCGACCGGCATCACCATCACCATCACCAATTGACGCTCTAGAACTTCAGTTGCATTTGAGACCGCTCGTGATCTAGTGCACGTGATCAATTACGGGGCGTTTGCAAGCGAGAACGAAGCGTAGTTTCAGCCCGTTATTGACTAGCTTTTCCCACGATTCTCGCTCAATTGGGCTCGCCCGTTGTGACGAAGTTAGGGATAACACTGCCCCACTAGGGTTGGCAGCTGAAAGGCAATTCAAAAGGGATACGGATGTACGTGTGGCGGCAACAACTCGCGAAGCTGGTGATCTGGCTCACAGCCGGGGTGATCCCCGTGCAGCCATTGCTAGCCCTCGATTGTGCCTGCGATTGCTGCGTCGTCACCGCTGGCGAGACCACCTGCCAGCATGCCTCGTGTGATGACGCTCGCTGCGTACAGAATCACTCTGAATGCCATGACCACATCGATCAGCCGCAGCAGCTCGATGCTTCGAATCTCGAGGTGCCGGGCGAGCTGATTGCACGAGAAACGATCGCTGAAGCCGACACAACCAAGCAGTTTTGGATCGACGCGACACCTTGCCACTGCCCCACCGACTGCGATTGTTTTACGCGACATCAGCAGCGCGTCGCAGCGGTCGAATCGACGAAGATCGAGCTCGATCCACCGACTGCAATCGTCATTGCCGACGCAGAACTTCTGCTTCGGCTAGTAGCGGCCGATCAAGCTCGCTCTTGGGCGCTAGTGTGTCCTACAAACCCTGGTTCTTCGGCCCTGGCACGCTGTGCACTTCTTTGCCGATTCACGTCTTGATAGGCGACCGACAAGTCCCTGCGGCTTGTCTTTCATAGTCTTCTGCTCGCCGCCAATTTCAGTAGCGCTAGTTACTCGTCCTTCGACGTAACGTGCGCGCTTCGCATCTTTCATTTCACACATCTCCTAGTTTTCCTTGCCTGCAAGGAAGAGGAACTTTCCATGCGCTGCTTCGTTTATTTCGTCGCTTCGGTTTCCATGATGGCCCTGATGATCACCGGATGCGCTCGGTCTTCTGCTTCGTCAATCGAGTCGGCGACGGCGACAAAGTTTCAGCTCTCTGCCGAGCCCCAAGGGGCTGTCGAAGTGCTCGACGTGAAAGAGTCGGCCCAAGATGGCCAGCCGGTTGTCGTGGTCGGTCGACTCGGTGGTGGTGTGAATCCGTGGGTCGAAGGTCGAGCTGCCTTTTTGATTGTCGACACACGTATCCTTCCCTCGTGCGATGCTGCGGGGCATTGCCAGGCTGATTGCGCCGACTGTGCCAAGGAGATGATGGCGGCCGCCACCATGGTGAAGTTCGTAGGGGATGATGGCAAAGTGATCGCGCACGATGCTCGCGAACTACTCGGCGTGAAAGAGCAAGAAACGGTTGTGATTCAAGGGACAGCATCGCGCGACAAGGGGGGAAACGTCTCGATTGCAGCCGATGGCTTCTTCATCCGCCGCTAAAGCTCGCTGCTCGATGACAGGCAGGTCGACGGCAAGAGTTTCTTGGAGTTCAGCGTAGGAGTTCACGATGTTTCACTTACGACTTCTTCCGTGGGAATACGGAATTCGCAACCTATTTCGCCGCCCCGCGCGAAGTGGTTTGACACTCGCCGCACTCACCACCGTCGTGCTGCTGGTGCTGGTCGTCGTCGCGTTCATTCGTGGACTCGAAGGATCGCTCGCCTCGAGTGGCGATTCTCAAGTGGTGCTCGTCTACTCCATCGGCGCTGCGGCCGATATCGAGAATTCCGCGATCCCTGGTCGAACAGCGGCGCTCCTCTCCGCCAGTCTCGATGGTGTGGAGAGTCGCTTTGGAACTAGTCATGTGGCGCCCGAACTTTATATCGGCACCAAAGTGCAAACCGCTGTCGATGCGCCGGGGATGTTTGGCATCGTGCGTGGTGTCACCTCCGCCACACCGCTTCTGCGGCGCCAAGTGGCGATGATCGAAGGGAAGTGGCCTGCGACCGGAGAAATCCTCGTGGGGAAACTTGCCGCCGCCAAACTGGGGTGCAAAGCCGAGCTGCTCACGATCGGAAAAACGCTGCGGTTCGACAATCGGGAGTGGACAATCAGCGGACGCTTCAGCGCGAGGGGAGCCGCCTTTGAATCGGAGATTTGGGCACCACTGGAAGATCTGCAAACGGCGCTCAAGCGGCAAGATATCAGCCTGGTGGCAGTGGGGCTCACGAGTGGTGCCGCACCCTCCGATGTCGAGCTTTTTTGCAAAGAGCGTGTCGATCTCGAGCTCCAAGCTGTCGGTGAAACTGCCTACTACGCCTCGCTACAAAAACATTATCAGCCGGTTCGTATGCTCGGCTGGATTGTCGTCGTCCTCGTTGCTGGCGCAGGAATTTTTGCCGGACTCAACACGATGTACGGGGCTGTGGTCGGACGTGTTCGCGAGCTCTCGACGCTGCAAGCAATCGGCTATCGCCGCCGCTCGATCGCCATCAGTTTGATTCAGGAAGCAACCCTGCTATCGATGACCGCTTCGCTTCTGGCATGCACGATCGCGTTGCTGCTCGTTAATGGCACCGCCGTTCGTTTCACCATGGGAGCGTTCGCACTGCGTGTCGATAGTCTGGCCATGCTGGTGGGATGTGGCACCGGTTTTCTACTCGGCGTTCTGGGAGCTTTGCCCCCGGCCATGAAGGCGATGCGCTACGAGATCGTCGAGGGACTCAAAGCGCTCTAATCCGCTTGTCAAAGCACTCTTTCACCAGCCACCTCAGCGTTAAGTCGACAGTAAATACAGCCATGGCAACTCAAGTAGATCTCCGACAACTGACCGTCGATCGCGTAGTTCCTGAAACTCCTCGAGCACGTAAACGGGGTACGACACTTTCTTGGGGCTTGCCGCTACTCACCATAGCAGGCTTTGTCGCCCTCGTTGGCTGGTCAGCGCGCGACTTCTGGCTCCCAGCAGCACCAGTCACCATCATGCCTGTTTTGCTGACACGGGCCGAGGTGCAACAGGCGGGAACTCCCCTGTTTCAAGCTGCTGGATGGATCGAGCCCCGTCCGACCGCTGTGATTTGCTCGGCACTTGTCGAAGGGGTAGTCGAGCAGTTGCTGGTGGTCGAGGGACAAAATGTCGAGGCGAACCAGCCGATCGCGCGACTGGTCGATGCCGACGTTCGTCTACAACTGGCCGAAGCGGAGTCGATCCTGCTGCTGCGACAGGCCGAGCGCGATGCGGCTCGAGCGGCTGTCGCCAGCGCGCAGTCGAAATTCGATCAGCCGGTTCATTTAGAGGCCGAACATGCCGAGGCGGACGCGGCGCTCGCGACGCTCGAAACCGAAATCAACAATCTTCCGTTTCTGATTCAATCGGCACGGGCTCGGTTCACACTCGCGCGACAAGATCTCGAAGCTAAGCAGCAAGTGGCGGATGCCATCGCCGGTCGATCGATTCAAAAAGCACAGAGCGAATTCGACGCTGCCTCGGCCACGCTTGCCGATCTCGAGCAGCGGGGCACAACCCTCGCGCGACAGCAAGCCGCATGGCAACGCCGCTGCGAAGCGCTCCATACCAAGCTTAAGCTCAAGACCGACGAAACGCTGGCCGCAGCAGACTCGCAGGCTCGGCTCACTGCCGCTGAAGCGCATGTGCGGCAAGCAGAACTGGCCATCGAAACGATTCAGCTCCGCCTAGCGCGGATGACGGTCTGCTCGCCAATCCAGGGGCGCGTGCTGGCGCTTCACACTCGTCCCGGTTCGCGCTTGATGGGACTCACAAGCGCGTCGGAAAGTGATTCGAGCAGCGTCGCGTCGCTGTATGACCCCAAACAGCTGCAAGTGCGCGTCGATGTGCGACTCGAAGATGTGTCGCAAGTTCAGCTCGGACAAAGTGTCCAGCTTACAACGTCGGCATCGCCAGCGATTTTGCAGGGGGTCGTGCTCGGAATCACCTCACAGGCCGACATTCAAAAAAACACGCTGCAGGTCAAAGTTTCGATCACCGATCCACCGGAGGTTTTGCGTCCCGAGATGCTCGCGCAGGTCACCTTCCTCGCGCCGCAAAGTGCGCGACCTGCAACCGAAGCCAATCACGATCCGCTTCGAATGCTCGTCCCTCAAGAGCTCGTCGAAACGAGCGAAAGTGGGGCGAGTGTGTGGATCATCGATGGCTCGCAAACGATCGCGCGGCGACAAACGATTCAGCTCGGCGAGGCCAAGACGAGCGAGCTTGTCGAAGTGATCGGTGGACTTACGGCGCTCGACAAATTGATCGTCGCGGGGCGCGATGAACTAGCCGATGGAGCGCGAATTCGAGTGACAGGGGCCGATCGCTCGCTCGGTACATCGCGCGATTCGATGTCTGCCCCAGTTACGACAGCTCGCACAGCGCAGCCAACTTCCCCCACCACCAAATAGTCTTCACTGCAGGAAACTTGTTATGGCTCTCGTAGAAATTCGTCGACTCACCAAGCAATTCCGCAAGGGAGACGAAGTGATCACCCCTCTGCTCGATGTCGATCTTGATATCGAACGTGGCGATTTCGTTTCCTTGATGGGGGCCAGTGGAAGCGGAAAAAGCACCCTCCTCAACTCGGTCGCTGGGATCGATCGACCAACGTCGGGGGAGATTGTGATTAACGGTTCCGACATCACGCGGCTGTCGCGCGGAGCTCTTGCCGATTGGCGTGCTGCCAACATCGGTTACATCTTTCAGATGCACAATCTGATTCCGGTCCTCACTGCTTATGAGAATGTCGAATTGCCGCTGCTACTGCTGCCGATCTCGTCTGCCGAGCGTCACAAGCGTGTCGAGATTGCCCTCGAGGCGGTGAACTTGCGCGATCGTGCGCAGCACTATCCTCGCCAGCTATCGGGTGGCCAAGAGCAGCGTGTCGGCATTGCACGCGCGATTGTTGCCAGTCCCACCATCATCGTGGGTGACGAGCCGACTGGCGATCTCGACGCCGATACCACGGAGCAAATCTTGGAGCTCGTTCAGCGACTCAACGACGAACTCGGGATGACACTTTTGCTGGTAACACACGATCCGAAAGTTGCCCAGCTCGCGCGGCGACAGATTCGACTCGAGAAAGGGAAGCTGATCGAAAAAGGTCGCGACCTGGCTCTCGCTTCAACCCCTTATCCACTCGAGAAAAGGGCCTAAATCGTGCTTCCACTAGCTCCCTACGTTCTGAAAGGTTTGTGGCGACATCGAAATCGCACACTCCTGACGGTGAGTGGTTCGGCGGTCGCGCTGTTTGTCTTCTGCTGCGTCGGTTCGGTACAGCGTGGACTCGCTCGACTCACAGAAGATCAAGCAGCTTTGCGGACCCTCATCGTGTTTCAAGAGAACCGTTTTTGTCCTGCCAGTAGCAAACTTCCCGAGGATTATGCACGCGCGACGGCGAAGCTCGCAGGTGTGAAGGAAGTGGTGCCGATCAAGGTGCTTACGAACAATTGCCGAGCGAGTCTCGATGTGGTGGTCTTCCACGGAATGCCGCCGCAACAGCTCCGCGCAGCGCGCGACCTGAAGCTCGTGGCTGGTGGTTGGGACTCCTTTGCCACGCGAACCGATGGAGCGATGGTGGGGCAGGCCGTTGCCAAGCGACGAGGGATTCAAGTCGGGGAGCGCTTCACGATGGGAGAAGTGACGGTGCATGTCGTGGGGATCTTTCGGTCGGCTGTCGCTGCGGAAGAAAGCTACATCTACACCCATCTCGACTTTCTGCAACGTGCGCAGGGAAGTAGCTCCGTCGGAACGGTGACGCAGCTGGAAGTTCAGCTCAGCGAGCAAGCCAATCCCGACCAAATCGCTGCTGCGATCGATGCACAGTTTCAAAGTGGTCCTGTCGCCACCACCACACGCTCGAAAGGTCTCTTTCAGCGCGACACGCTGGCGGATCTCGCTGAGCTGATCGGGTTTGCTCACTGGCTCGGCTACGCCTGTGTCGGTCTGGTCCTCGCGCTTGTCGCTACAACCACCGTGATGGCGGTGCAAGATCGCATCCAAGAACATGCGGTGCTGCAGACGCTGGGAGTTCGTCCCGGAAGAATTTTTCGACTCGTTCTCGCCGAGAGCATGCTGCAAAGCATTGCCGGGGGTGGCCTCGGAATCGGGGCAGGTCTCGCACTGCTGGCCTGGGGCCGTTTTGCGGTCGGCGCAGAAGGGGTGACGATTGCCTTCGAGCCTTCGCTCGATTTAGCACTCACCGGCGCGATCGTCTCGGCCGTCGTCGGTCTTCTCGCTGGCATCGCGCCCGGCTGGCAAGCGGCACGTAGCGAAATTGTTCACGCCCTGCGGCAGGCTTAGTTCGCAAACTCGCTTGAGCTGCAAACCTTTTAGCTGAGACAGTAGTAGATCGCTGGAAGAGCAGGGAGGCTCGCATGAAAAATTTACGCCCCATCGTGATGACGTCGATCCTGCTGATCGTCGGCTGTCACACGACCCGCCCCGCGCGCGAAGCGCCACCGATCCCAAGTCTCACGCCAACTCCCACGAGCTTTACTCCGACAAGCGCAAGTCCCTCGGTCGAGCAAGCCTCGTTCACCGATCCAGGAACCAATGAACCTGGAACTACAGCGTCTGAATCTTCTGTGCCGCATGCGGAAATTTTGCCGCCACTCTTGCAGAAACCGGTGACCACCGGACTCACGCTCCCTGATCTCGAGCAGATGGCACTCACAGCCAGTCCCTCAGTTGCGCGGGCGCGTGCGCTTGTCGAAGCAGCGCGAGGACACTGGTTGCAGGTTGGTCTTGCGCCGAATCCAACCGTGGGGTACGAAGGGCAGCAGATCGGTAGTGGTGGAGCTGCTGAGCAAGAGGGTTTGTTTGTCGAGCAAGAGATTGTGCGCGGCGGCAAACTACAGCTCAGCCGCAACGTCGCTTCGCAGGAAGTGGCCAAGGCGGAGCAGGAATTGGCGGCTCAGCAGCAACGCGTGCTGACCGATGTGCGAATTGCCTTCTACCAAGTGCTGATCGCCGAGCGGCAAGCGTCGTTGACAGGGGAGCTTCGCCAAATCGCAGCGGAGGGGATGAAAACAGCAGCCGCTCTTGAGCAAGCGCAGGAAGTGGGGCGCGTCGATCTGCTGCAGGCCCAGCTCGAGCTCGAAAACTTAGAAATCCTCGTCGAAAACGCTCGGAATCGCTCGCAAGCAGCTTGGCAACGATTGGCGTCGGTGCTCGGAAATCCGTCGCTCGAGCCACAGCCACTCGTAGGAGATTTGGAGGAGCTTCGCCCGCCACTCGCTTGGGAAACGAGCCTGCAGCGACTCCTTACAACAAGTCCAGAGATTGCCGCCGCGCTGGCCGAAATCGAACGGGCACGCTGGGAAGCCGAACGGGCTCGGGTCCAAAAGACGCCGAACATCACGGTTCAGGGGCTCGTGAATTGGCGCGACAATGGCATTGGCGGTGGATCGGATGGAGGTATCACCGTCGGCATTCCGTTGCCGGTGTGGGATCGCAACCAAGGGGGTGTGATCCAAGCGGCTCAAGAGGCTGTGGCAGCAGAGCGCGCGCTCGAGCAGCTCGAAATGTCGCTGCAGCATCGACTCGCGCCGGTCTTCGAGCGCTACGCTAATGCGGCGAGTCAAGTCGCCAAATATCAGACGCGCATTCTGCCTGTCTCGCGTCAGTCGCTCGAGCTGCTGCGTAAATCGTATCAAGCGGGCGAGACAGGCTATATCAATCTGCTCACCGCGCAGCGCACCTTCTCGCAAACGCACTTGAACTACCTCGAATCGCTCGGCGAGCTGCGCGCCGCTGAAGCGGAGATCGAAGGGATGCTCTTATCGGGAAGCCTCGATCGTCGTTAGTCGCTTGCTCACTGTTTTGAATTTCACGTTACTCGACACTTCAAGGAAAGACCTATGTTCTCGCGCAACTTTCGGCAGCTGATCCTCGGACTTCTTACACTGGCAACGATCGGCGCAGAGCGGGCTGAAGCGCAGCAGCCAGCGCCACCAGCAGCGCCGCAATATGCCGCGATTTTGACGGTGAAACATCTGTGCTGCGCCAAAGAATCGATCCCGGCGATCAAGGAACTATCGCGTATTCCGGGAATCAAGCGCGTCGCGGTCGACTACAAAACACGCTCGCTCTACATCGAGCAAACCGATGTCGTCCCTTCACGCCAAGCGATTTGGGACGCAGCAGCGCGCATCCAAATCGAGCCCCTCCGACTGGCGACTCCCGAAGGTGTTTACAACGCCCGTCCCAAGCGCTAGCAAGCGTTTCTTTTGCGTATTGCCAGCATGAAATGAGCCCTTTGCACGTTTCACGCGCAAGAGCATCAAACACACATGCGATCTGCCTCTCGCGCCAATCAGTATGAAAAACCGACTTGGCCGCGAGCGTTCAGCAGGCCGCCGAAGAAGACCTGATTGGCATCGATGGAGCTGGTGGCGCAATGCACTAACGATCGTTTGACTGTCATGCAATTATGATCTGCTCGCTCCGCTCCCTTTTTCAGTGACAGATGTAGATCATGTGCCAGATCGCTCACCTTAGAATCCATGCACTTCTGTGCGGCAGTGGACTGATCGCAAGTCTTTTTCAGAAAATCACTTACAGAAATTATCTGCACACTCCATCGGTGACTCTGGGAGGCAAACCAGGGCCGAGAAGCCCCTACAAACAGCAGAATCGCTTTATCCGCTTCCACTAGACTGCCGATTCTCAACCTAGCGACCACCGCAGGTCGCCCCTGAGAACTGTTCTGGAGGCTGCTCCGTGCTCGGCACATGTCAACAACGCAGATTAGCCATGGTCTCTAGCTTATTGCTGGCGATCGTAGGCTGTTTGGCGCCGAGCGAAGGCGACAACTTCTCGACACCGCTTGCAGCCCGTCGACCTTCGCCAGCCGTTGCCCCGAACCTTCAGCCGAGCAGCGTGGCCCTTGCTCCTGGATCAAACTCGGCTCTCCCGACAGCACCGCGTAGCGCACCCATCGCAGCCAGTTCAGCCCCCGCTTCACGTCCGCTCGCGTCGCAGCTCAAGCCCGTTCCTCTCGAGCAATGGTCGGCAGCACGACCACGCATCGAACGTCTCCCTCCGATCGAAGCAGCGGACGAACCCGCTCCTGTGGCGACTGCCAACTATGTCGCTCGCGTCACCCCGCCAGCGTCGCAGGTGCAACCGGTCACTCTCGTGCAAACCGAGATGGTGCCGGTCCCCAGTCCCATGCCCGATCCAGACCGTATGCCACCAGTTAGCTACGAAACGCTTCCCGAACGGCAGCGCGATCGAGCCGCTGCGCACCTGCAAAACAATGTCCCGCGCGGCATGCCGATGAACCTGGTCTCGGCCCTGCAAGCCACCGACGCCAACAATCCCCAGGTGCAGTTTGCGCGCTGGCGGGTGCAAGAGGCCTACGCCCAAGTGTCGCGGTCTGAAATCTTGTGGCTCCCTCACCTGCGGATGGGCATCTCCTACAACCGCCACGAGCAAGCGATTCAAGATGTCGCCGGCAATGTGTTCGACACCAGTCGTGGTGGCTACTACGGCGGCCTCGGCGCCGTGGGTGTCGGACAAGGCTCGCCGCAAGTTCCTGGCGTCTGGATGAACTTTCATACGGCCGATGCCATCTTCCAGCCCAAGATTCTCGCGAGCCAGGCAGAGGCCCGTGCGTGGGCCTCGCAAACAGCAATGCTCGATGCGATGTACCAGTCAGCTTCGCTGTACCTCGATTTACTGCGAGCCGAAGGAGATGCCGAGATCGCACGCGAAACCTTACGCAACACCAAGCAACTCGCCGACCTCACGAATTCTTACGCCAAGTCGGGGCAGGGGCTCGCTTCGGACTACGATCGCTCGCAGGCCGATTATTCCTTACGCGAAAACGAACTACTCCGCGCTATCGAGCAAGCTCAGGTTGCTTCCGTTCGACTCGCCACGCACCTGCGAATCGATCCTTCACAGCCGCTGCTGGTCCAGGAACCAGTGGCTGCACCGATTCGGCTGTACGATCCCGAAGCACCACTGGGTGACCTCGTAGCCGAAGGCCTTTCGCAGCGTCCAGAACTTTCGGAAAGTCGCTGGCTCGTAAGTGAAGCCGTTGCCAAAATGCGCCGAGAGAAGTTCGCGCCCCTCTTGCCGAGCGTCCTCCTAGGTGCCAGTTATGGCGGCATGGGTGGGGGACTTGGTACGAACTTCAGTCCGGTGGAAGATCGTTTTGATGGCGATGCTGCTGCGTACTGGGAGATCCGTAATTTTGGACTCGGTGAACGGGCTGCTCGTACGGAAGCGGCGACGCGGATCGAACAAGCCCAGTGGCGCAACGTCGCCATCATGGACCGCGTAGCCGGGGAAGTTGTTGAAGCGCACGCGCGGGTCAAGTCGCGCCAGCAGCAAATTGCTGTTGCCGAGCGCGGCATTCAAGCTGCCCTCGATTCTCATCGACGCAACCTGAAGCGGATCGAAAGTGCCCAAGGGCTTCCGATCGAGGCGCTACAGTCGGTGCAGGCCCTCGGCGCCGCGCGTCGCGACTACCTGCGAGCTGTCATCGACTATAACCTGGCTCAGTTTCAACTCCTGCGAGCTGTCGGTGGCGCTCCTACCCAGCTGGCACAGGAAACGAACTAACCAGCCAGCGACGAGTAGCGACACACTCCCCAACGATCAGCAAGTCTCGAACACTTCCTCCCCACCATCACGACGCCATGAGCAATCTATGAATCCGGTGATCTTTGCCATGCGACGTCCTCTGACCATTGTGGTCGGGATCATCGCCATTTTGCTCGCCGCTGGCGTTGCGGTCCGCCCCAAGTCGGTCGATCAGTACTTGTCGCAGTATGGGGTCGAGTTGCCTCTCAAGCGGATGCCGGTCGACATCTTCCCCGCGCTCAATTTGCCAGTGATTTACGTCTGTCAGCCGTACGGCGGCATGGACCCCGCGCAGATGGAAGGGCTGATCACCAACTACTACGAATATCACTTTCTTTACATCAGCGGCATTCATCACGTCGAAAGCAAAAACGTCCAAGGCAACGCCTTGATGAAGCTCTACTTTCATCCCGGCACCAACATGGCTCAGGCGATGGCCGAGACGATTAACTACGTGAATCGTTCGCGCGCCTTCATGCCACCAGGAACCGTTTCGCCGTTTGTGATGCGGTTTGATACCGGCAGCGTGCCGGTCGGTTATCTCGTCCTTTCCAGCGAAACACGCACGATCGCCGAGATTCAAGACATCGCCCTCTTTAAGGTTCGTCCCCTCTTCTCCGCGCTTCCAGGTGTATCAGCGCCGCCACCCTTTGGTGGAAGTGCGCGCACCGTGGTGCTCCGTGTCTCGCCCGACAAACTGCGTGCCTATGGCGTGTCGGCTGATGATGTCATCAATGCACTGGTGAGTGGCAACACCATCAGCCCCAGCGGAAACCTGCACGTCGGGAACTCCTATCCCATCGTGCCGATGAATGCGATGGTGCGTGATCCCAAAGAACTCGGCACGATACCAATCAAGGTCGGTGCGAATCCCGCCGTCTACTTGAGCGACTTAGCGGAGATCGTCGATGCCGCCGATATCTCGGCCGGCTATGCACTAGTGAATGGCCGCCGCGCGGTTTACATCCTCGCCACCAAGCGCGCGGATGCTTCGACGATGAGTGTGATCGACGAAATTAAGCGGGCACTACCGAGTATGCAGAAGGAATTGCCCGACGACATTCGTGTGTCGTTCGAGTTCGATCAGTCCCCCTATGTCACCCGCGCCATCGACAGCCTGCTCCACGAAGGGGCCCTCGGCGCGCTCCTCACCGGTTTGATGGTGCTCGTCTTCCTGCGCGATTGGCGCAGCGCACTTGTAGTGGTGCTCAACATCCCGCTGGCGATCGCCGCTGCGGTGGTCGGCCTTTGGATCTGCGGCCAAACGATCAATCTGATGACCCTTGGCGGACTTGCGCTGGCGGTCGGTATTCTTGTCGACGAAGCGACCGTGGAAATCGAAAACATCCATTCGCAACTCGATCACACCGACAGCGTAGCGCTCGCCGTGCGGCGTGGAAACTCGCAAACAGCAATCCCGCGACTCCTGGCGATGCTTTGCATTCTTGCCGTGTTTGTGCCAAGCTTTTTTATGACCGGCGCTGCCCGCGAACTCTTCGTGCCGCTGTCGCTCGCGGTCGGCTTTTCGATGATTGCTTCCTACATCCTTTCGAGCACCTTCGTACCGATTCTCTCGACCTGGCTCCTCCAACATCACAGCCACTCGCATGCCGAGCAGCATGGCCATCGGAGCGAAGGTCAGCCTGGTAGTAGCTCGCGAAACTGGTTCGCTTTCAATACCTATCGCGACTTCTATGGCACGTTTGTCAGCGGCATGGTCGCCGCCCGCTGGATTGTGATTCCGGCCTACCTAGCCGCTTCACTCCTGACAATTGGAGTGGTCGGTAGCCAGATCGGGATCGAGATCTTCCCGCAAATCGACGCAGGGGAATTTCGCCTCCGCTTTCGCGCCAAGGATGGAACCCACATCGAAGAGACCGAGCGCATCGCCCTCGGTGTACTCGATCACATCGGCCAGAAAGTGGGCCCCGAAAATGTCGATATCACGCTGGGCTATGTCGGCATGATTCACTCGAATTTTCCAATCAACGCCGTCTATCAATTCTCGCGCGGCCCCGAAGAGGCAATCCTCCGCATCGCCCTGAAACCACACACCGGCATTCGCACCGAAGTGGTGAAAGAAGAGCTCCGTACGGAACTGGCCCAAAAGTTTCCGCAGGTACGGTTCTCGTTCGAGCCAGCTGATATCGTCAGCGAAGTGATGAGCTTTGGTTCCCCCACGCCAATCGAAATTGCGGCTCGCGGCGGATCGGTAGCCGAGAATCGCGCTTTCCTTGGGCGCGTTACCACGGCGCTAGCCGAACTTCCTGAACTACGCGATGTCCAGCTCTATCAGTCGCTCGACTATCCCACCGTGGATGTGAAGCTCGACCGCATCAAGGCTGGTCGCTCGGGAGTCACCACCAGCCAAGTTGCACGCTCGGTGCTCGCCGCCACTGCATCGAGCCGTTTTGTGGTTCCCAACTACTGGCCCGATCCGAAATCGGGGGTCGGCTATCAAGTGCAGGTCGAAGTTCCTCAGCCTTTTCTCACAAGCATCGATCAGCTTGGCGCGGTGCCTGTTCGTCAATCGGAAACGCCGCTGCTCCTGCGTGATGTGGCCTCGATCTCCGAAGGAACGACTCCAGGGCAGTACGACCGCTATAACATGAAGCGTGAAGTGAGCTTGACCGCCAATCTCGCCGGAACCGACTTGGGTCGCACGTCGGCTCGCCTCGAAACGATCCTCAAACGGGTGCAAGCGGAGTACGATGCCGAGCGCGAGGTCAACACGCAAAACGGGGTCAAGCCAGCAGCGATTTCGTACGAAATTCGGGGGCAAATCCCACCGATGAAGCAAATGATCAGCGGACTGGGGATCGGTCTGCTACTAGCGATTCTCGTGATCTATCTGCTCCTCACCGCGAACTTTCAATCGCTTGGACTGGCGCTCGTGGCAGTGAGCACTGCACCAGCTGTTGTGGCCGGTTCACTCGTGGTCTTACTTCTGAGCGGATCGACGCTCAACATTCAATCGTTCATCGGCATGATCATGGCGATTGGTGTCGCGATGGCCAACGCCATCCTGCTGATCACCTTTGCCGAACAAGCTCGCCGTGAGGGAGCCGCAGCCTCGACAGCTGCCATTGAAGGTGGAAAGCAGCGGTTGCGAGCCATTTTGATGACCAGCCTGGCGATGCTCTCTGGCATGCTCCCCATGGCGCTTGCCTTCGGCGAAGCGGGACAACAAACGGCACCACTCGGCCGCGCGGTGATGGGGGGGCTGATTGCAGCGACCTTCTCGACACTCGTCGTTTTGCCTTCGCTGTTCGCCTTCGTTCAATCGCGCGCCACACGAGCCAGTGCTTCGCTCGATCCTGGTGATGCAGGTAGTCGACACTTTGTTCCCGGCACGGAGGAAGCCTAATGTTTCGCCTTCCCAAACATCGCTTGGCAGTGGCAACCCTCGTCGCCTGCGGCATCCCTGTGGTGATCGGCTGTACGCATAGCGACACAGCTTCGAGCGCACCCAAGCCCAACAACTCGACCGCCGCAGCCAGTTCAGCTGCTTCGTCGGTGGCGCGCGTGACTGTTGTGTCACCTCTGAAAAAAAGGCTCATTCGCACCGTCGAACAACCCGGCACGATCGAGCCCATTGAGCAAACGCCGATTCATGCCAAGGTGACTGGCTACGTCAGCAAGGTGCATGTCGATCTCGGTGACCGGGTGAAAACGGGGGACGTGCTGCTGGAGATCGCCATTCCCGAGTACGAGCAAGAGCTGAAACAGAAGCAAGCGCTGGTCGCGCAGTCGAAGGCCGAAACTTCGCAGGCCGACGCGCGCGTGAAGGTGGCTGAAGCAGCGGTCCGATCGGCAGAAGCCTTAGTGGTCGAAGCCAAAGCGGGACTTGAGCGGAGCACTGCCGAACTCGAGCGCGCCGATACGGAATTGTCGCGTTTGGAGTTACTTTTCGCCGATCAAGCGATCACCGAAAAGGTGCTCGAAGAGTCGAAAGCGGGTCAGCGTGCTGCAGCGGCAGCAGTCGCCGAAGCCCAAGCCCGCATCGCTTCCTCCGAGGCTGTTGTCGAAGAAAAACGAGCTGGCATCGAGCAAGCCCAAGCCGACGTTCAAGCGGCCAGTTCGCGCACCGATGTTGCCCTCGCCGACGAAGCGCGCCTCCGGGCCATTCACGACTATACGAAGATCACCTCTCCGTTCGATGGCATAGTCACCATGCGCAATGCCGACACCGGCCACTTCGTGCAGCCCGGAAAAGGGGCGAGCGACAAGCCGCTCGTCCATCTGTCGCGCACCGATGTTGTTCGGGTCTATGTCGAAGTCCCCGAGATCGATGCCTCGCTCATTTCGAATGAATGCGATGCCGTGATTCAGATCCCTGCCTTGGGCTCGAAAATCGAAGGGAAAGTCTCGCGCAGCAGTTGGCAGTTGAATCCCAGCACACGTACCTTGCGAGCCGCGATTGATCTGCCCAATGCCGATAGCAAACTTCGTCCCGGGCTCTATGTTCTGGCGGTCCTGACCGTCGCCGACAAAAGCGATGCGCTCGTGATTCCCAAGAGCAGTCTCGTGATGAAAGAGGGGAAGCCCGGTGTTTACGTTGTCGACCCCAAGAGCACGCTCGTCTGGCAGTCGATCACCACTGGGATCAACAGCGGCGCGGAAATCGAGGTCCTTGCTGGCCTCACTGGGAGCGAGTCGTTGATCGCGAGCAATGTTTCCGCCTATCGCGAAGGGCAAGTGGTCGAGATCATCTCCCAGCCCTCGCGCTAACATTCTTCGCCAAGAATTCGTCGTGCGATTTCCACGCGGCTAGGCAACTTCACCAGCGACTCTCCTCTCCCGGGGCATGATTTCCAGGGAGAGGAGCCGATTTTTCGCTTTGGGGCCGATGCACCCACCGGCAATCCTGTGCCGCGATTGCCGATGAGTTTTTCGATGGCTTCGAGCCCTACGAAGTTGCCAGGAGTCGACATCATTTCACACGTCCCACCGTCCGGACGATGCTGCTGAGCAGCATGCTCACTTTCACCGAAATCTGGATCGACGGCTTGGGCATGGGAAAGACGAACGGAAGTCGGGGGAGCGATTCGATTTTCGTCAGCATCTCGTCCCAGCGCGAGCTAGTGGCGGCCGACGCGATCACCGCATAGCCCCCTGCGCAGGTGACAATCTCGTCCCATGGTTTGCCCAGGATGAAATCGACGAGCGAGAAACGCGTGGAGTCGAGAGACTTGAGTACGCCTGTTCCATGCAAACATTGGAGGTACGACTGCGTGGTTGCCAGGATTCTCAAAGACACTCATGACAGTTGCTCTCCAAGAGAGGTGAATTCCCACGAGCCCATTGCCGTGGTCACCTCTCTAAAGGCGAACCGTCCACTTTCTTCACTAAGAAAATCAACCGGTGTAAATGTTCGCTCCACGGTAATCGAGGCCCACACCATTGCCTCGAGCTCTTGCTCCAGATGCAGCGCCAGTGATTGGCTCCCGGGCAATGCTACTTTCCACCATCGGGCTCCGGTTTTTGTTTACGGAGCTGCTGCAAGTAGCCGATCAGGTCACTTAGTTCTTGAGGCTGTAGTTGGTGATCTAAACCGTTTGGCATGGTCGAGATCCGTCCGATTTGAACTTGCTCAATCATGTCGCGGCTGAGAGGTACCTCGACCGGTTTGTTATCTTGCACAACCACTAGCACTAATTCGTCAGCCGTCTCGCGCCCGGCGAGGCCGGTCAGTACCCGTCCGTCGGCAAGGGCGACCATCATCGGTTCAAATCCACGGGCGAACGTAGCGCTTGGAAACGCGACAGCTTCGAGCAAATCGCGTCGCGAGCGGATGTCGCCAATCGCCGATAAATCGGGACCGACTTTGCCACCACGACCTGCAACTGCGTGGCACAAATGACACTGGGCCTTGCTAAAAAAGAGTTCGCGCCCGCGCTCTAAATCCCCCGGATTGCATTCGAGAACGGTTTCTAATTCTTTCAGCCGCGCCGCTTGGTTCTGCGTCGATTTTTTTAGTCGCTCCAAGAGGGGACGGGCCGCCACCTGGACCGATTCGCCATAACGCTGAAGCGCTTGCTCGACGATTTCCGGTGGTGGATTTACCGTGGACGACGTGAGCGCCGCGACAAGTTCGAGACCTACTTCTGTGTCGGTTCCACGCGAAAAGGGAGTCAAGAGCGCCGGTAGTTCGATCGGGCTGGCCGCCCGGACAAGTGGAACGAGTCTGCGCAGTCGCGCGTCGCTCTGCTGCGTTTGAGCCACCACATCGACAGCGGTCAAACGCTCTTGAATGGGAACTTCCGGCGAGAGTCGCAACAGCAGATAGTCGAACTCCTGGTCAGATAGTTCCTGCTGCAAGACAGCCAGCGAGCGGAGAGCTGTCAGACGCAGCGCTGCACTGGACGAGGAATCAGCCGCAAGGCGGTGGATGTCGCCGGCAAGCTCTTTCAGCGATAGCCCTGCTGCAGTTTGAAGTGCCACGAACCGAATTTCGGGTTCAGTGGCTTGCAGCGCCTCAGACACTCCTTCTTGCCAAGAATTCGGGACCTCGCTCACACCGCTTCGGCCCACTGCCAAGAGAAGCGCTCGACGCGCTGGGATCGAGAGTTTGCTTTGGTTGGCAAGGTGTTGGTCGAGTACCCTCCTCATCGACTTATCGTTGCGCAGTGCTCGCACGACACCAATCAGCATCTGGACGCGGGTCTCATCGAGCGCTCGCTCTCTCAGCCAGCCATCGATGAGTTTAATCGACTCGGTAGTCCATTCGGGATGTCGCGCAAGTACATCGATGGCCGCTTGCTGCAGCACAGGATCGCTAGTTGCCAACAAGGGAGCGATGTCGCCGGAAGCGAGGATGGTGAGCGCCATTTGATCGAGCGCCATCAGAGCCGCGCGACGTTCAGCAAATCCGCTGGCAGTGAGCCCAGGTCGCGTCGCCACCGCATCATTGATGCTGATGATCGCGAAGATCAGGGCATGCTCGACAAAACGATCGCTCGCAGCTGCGGTCCCTTGGGAAAGGGCCCCAATCGCCTCCAACAGTTTCGGCACAGCCTCGCCACGCCCAATTCTGCCGAGCGCGTGAGCTGCCTCGCGCCGCACCGCAAGCGAGTTATCCCGCAGCAGCTGCTGGAGTTGATCGAGCGCCCCATTGTCGCGGTGCAAAGCTGCGGCATGAGCGGCCGACTGACGAACCTCCTCAGCAGAATCGCTTAGCGCAACTCTACCTGCCTTGCGCGCTGCTGGTCCCTCCATGCGACAGAGCGCCCAAACAGCGTTTTGTCGCTGCTGCGGTGTTGCTGCTCGCGACTGGAGCACTTGAGTCAGTTCCACGATGGCGTCGTCACCACGCTTACTCAGCGCAAGAATCGACCGCTCGCGCACCGCAAAGCGGGGATCGCCGAGTCGCTGTGCTAGATCCGCAGCCGTGGCCTGCTCCCAAGGAATCGCGTTGCCATACGGATCGGCCACTCGCTGCGCTCCCTCGCGCGAGACTCGGTAAATCGCACCTTTCACTTCCGGCTTACTGGTTCCCGAAGCAGGACAGCAAGCGAGGTACCAACCTCCGGTGTCGACAACCAGCAGGCTCCCATCTGCATCTTCAAGCACATCGGTAAAGTGAACATCCCCTTGAGCGGCGGTGACAAAGTCTTCTGTCACACTCGTGAACGTTCCCCCTTGAGGGGAAAGTCGATGTCGCAGAATTCTGCCGGTGTTGAAGTGCGAGGTGAATAAGTTATGTCGATACTCAGGGCCCCAAGTGTCGCTCCAGTAGGCCGTGAGACCGCTTGGTGCAGTGGCCGTTAGTGGCACCAGTGCTGGAAGGAAGTCCCCGGTTCGGACACGATCGGAGTAGTCGCGATCACGGACCGAATATTCTCCTCCTGGAACAGCGTGAATGAGTGCGTCGCGCAGTCCATCGGCGGCTGACGGCTTGGCCCAAAAGGTTCCTTGAATGAACGCGTCACCAGTGGGGAGGAACGCCACTTCCACCGGATTGCCGACAGCGCCGCTGACAATCTCTGCCTCACGTCCATCGGGTCGACAGCGCATCAGCCAAGGGCCGACCCCTTCACGAATCACAGGGCCACCCGGCACCTGGGCCTTGTGATGAAACCTCCCAGGCAGGAAATAAATCCGCCCATCCGGCCCTAAGCAAGCGCCGTGCAGATCGTCGGTGCAACTCTGATTAAACGCAAAGCCAGTGACTAGTTCGGTCCGCTGGTCGGCAATACCATCCCCTGTCGTATCTTCGAACTTCCAGAGACTGGGAGGTGAAGTGACGAAGACCGCCTTGTCGTAGCAGACTAAACCGGTACCAAAGACAATTTTGTCCGCAAAGATCACACTTTTATCGTACACGCCGTCGCCGTCGGTATCGGTCAAGTAGCGCACTACATCCGCAGGATTCTCGCGGCGATCACTCCCATTTGCGCCGCCGGAATCAAGGACATAGAGTCCACCCTGGGGGTCGAGCGCCGCGAACATGGGGCGCTCGACCAGCGGCTGCGAGGCAACTCGCTTCACCTGGAACCCGCTGGGCACAGCCACGGGAAGCTTCGTTGGCTCCACGGCGGAGGCAACCATCGCGCCAACAACTGACACGATGCCGATGAGCGTGATAACGACTGTTCGTAGCACAGGGTGACACTCCACCGCAAAAACGTTCGGCGACAAACGATGCAGTCGCTCGCGCTGGGTTCATTCGCCAGTTTCGACCAGCACCGATCAAGGTCCCGGGAATTCGCAAGTGATCGCTGACCGACCAGTGCAATGTACTCGCAACGTTCGGCGAAGGGCAAACGATGCATGCGACACTGGTCGACTGGCGGTACAGGTGCGTCCCTTTTCAGGAGAGGCTGACGCTGCGAAGACGCGGCTACACGATCCGGGAGAAGCCTACCTGGATGCACTCTCTGGGAGACACATGTAGTCGCTGCCGAGCGAGAGGCGCGCGATGGATCGCAGCAAAAAACTATCAACGTGCGATGAGATCTCTTAGGAGGCTACCAGGCCATCGACGCTAGAAGAGAAACTCGCTTGCGATTTTGGGTTTGGATACTTAATCGTTGAAGATCGAGTACTCATCAAACTTGGACCTCAACGCTTGCCCATATCGTAGTGACTATAAGTCTCATATCCCCATGCTTCTAATACTACTATTCTAAATATTGCATCAAAACCACTCCTTAAGTCTTTTGCTCAAAAGGGAGGCTCATGGGATAGCAGTAGCGGGCGGCAAAACTGATGAGCGATTCGAGCGTTGGAAGTGCCAGCTTTTCACGGGCATGTTTTAGATGCGTGTGGATCGTGCTAATACTAATATCAAGTTTTTCGGCAATCGATCGCGGTTCGAATCCATAGGCGAGCCAGTCGAGGACATCCCGCTCTCGCTGCGAAAGCTGCCGTAAATTGCCAGGGACTCGCGACCCCAGAAGACAGACAGCAATTTCCGGAGAATCGAGTGGCCAGAGTCGACCACGGATACGATCGCCATTCTTGTGCACCACGTCGAGTACCTGAGGAACGCGAATAGCCACTACTTGTCCTAAAGCATGCTTGGCCTGCTCCAGGGAGTCGAGTGCCAAATGCTCCCAGATAAGTTCGCCCACTTTCCCCAGGGAATCATTGCCGCTAGTCCATGTGGAACGACCTCGCCAATCGCACAGCATCACAAAAACATCGGCTAAGCAAGCGAGACCGGCGGGCTCGGAGAGATCGGTTGTTGCCTGGAGTAGCTCGGGACTCTTGCTGAAACGAGGACTCCCAGAGGGGTTGCTGCTCACCGCTCGACTCAGGGGGGCTGGCATTGGTCGAGACTCCGTTAACATCGAGCAACAAGAAACAAAAAAAGCCGACGTGCCGCGCAGCCCGTAGGCTTCTCGGCACGTCGGCCTACTATTAACTAGCCGCCCGGCAGGCCCAACGGCTATTTACTTAGTCTCCCGACTGATTTTCAGCAGTCATAGAGTGCGATGGTCAGTAACTGACCGCAATCTAGGCGGGCAATGGTACCATGCTTTTCACCCACCGAACAAGATTTTTTCGGGGAATCCCCACCCAATCGTCGCAATCATATCACCCAGAACCTCAAAATCATAAAGCGCGACGAAAATACCGCTAGAGATCACGTCTCGTATGACCCCGGATGGATCGGATTGTTCACTTCGCGACATTGCAATGCTGCAAATTATGTCGATGAGGTACTGAAGACCAAAAAGCTCCTCACTATCACGCCTGAACCTGCTCCTGGGGGTGGTTTGCACCTTGTACAGCGGCAACAGGGGGAACGGAGCACGATGAGAATCGTGTTCGTGGAGATTGGTTCACCTGTCGTTTGGTGCAGGCTGCGAGCTCTGTTATCGCGAGCTGCGCGAGATTGTTGGTGGGAGTCGCGCTTGAAATATGGTTCCTTCGCGGAAGCATTGACCTGCCTCCACGCCCGACTAGGAAACTGAGAGTCTCGTCAGCGGATCGAGATCCCTAACACAAGCTACCAAGCCATGATTGCAGCCATCCTTTGCAATCCTTCCAAACGGAGTTTAACGGAATGAATTCCATAACCATCTCTTTCGGGATCTTGCTAGTCATCCTTTCCTTGCACGGAGCAGAGGGGCGAGCGCAAGAGGTGCGAGTTGCCGAAACCGTCGAACGCAACACGACCTACTCCATCAACGACCTGAGCGCATCCTCGCCAGACCAAGGCGAATTCGATGGGTCGACCACGATGACGACCACCGACAGTTTTGACGACTGTGGCGGCCCCACGTTCAGCGACCCATGCCCATGCGTCTATTTTCAAATCGATGCGCTGTTCCTGCAGCGGGTCCCTCAAATCGCGAGCCAGCCGATCGTTGTGGATGACTCCACCGGTTCGACTCTGTTGTCGACTTCCGATCTCAACTTCAACTTCGATCCCGGGCTACAGGCAACCTTTGGCTGGCGTCTGTGCAACGGCAGAACCCTGGAACTCGACTATTTTGGGCTCTTCTCAGGAACTGCATCGGCGGTGGTTGTTTCGCCTGGACCAGGGTCGTTCCTCATTTTTTCCGATAACCTGGTAGGAAACGTTTTTGTGGACGTCGACCGCGTGGAGGTCGATTACTCCTCTTCACTCCACAGCTTTGCCGCGAATCTGCTCTGCTGCTGCGGATGCTGCGACAGTTGCAGCAGCTGCGATAGCTGTAGTAGTGACTGCGGCAGCAACAGCAGTTGCCAATCACTCTCGTGGTTTGCAGGCTTTCGCTATCTCAACCTCAACGAACAACTCGACATCCTGGCCCAGCGTGACGAACTCGGTGGGGTGGAAGAGGGTTCCTACAACCTTCAGACCAGCAACAACCTCTACGGTGGACAGCTCGGGGCGAAGTTGCGTCGCACGCAGGGTCGTTTCGGCTGGGAAGCGATGGGCTTTGGTGGCATTTTTTATAACGACGCGCAGCAGTCCCAATCGGTGACTGACTTCCCGAATTTCCTGCTACGTCCGACAGTGTCAAGTCGCAGTGGAGGTGTTGCTTTCGCAAGCGGCGCCAACCTTTCTGCGATCTATGCACTGTCGGACGTCTGGAATTTGCGAGCCGGCTACAACCTGCTTTGGCTAGAAGGTGTGGCACTCGCCCCGAATCAGCTCGATTTTGACTTCGCAGATGCCCAAGGGGGTACCCGTTTGCACGATAACGGGAGCTTGTTTCTGCACGGTGCCAACGTCGGCCTAGAAGCCCGCTGGTAACAATGCGGCCAGCGAAGTTCGTGAAGCATCTGCCGACGAATCGAGTTCGGCAGACCTACGGCGGGTGGAAATGGTCCAGTCCATTTCAAGTAGTAAGGCCAGCAGCGCCGTATCTTGCACGGCGGCCTGTTTGGCAGCATAGCTCGTCGAGTCGTTAGAGGAGTTCCAATTCACCGGTGGATCAGCGATCCCTTGGGGGTTGGTATTGCCAGCCTCCAAAGCGAAGCTGATCGAAGATGCTTGCGAACCCGATGTGCGCCCCGTAGCGCTGTCGTACTGATAAACGCGGTCGGCATTCGAATCGACAATCCACAAATGGCTAGGGGCTGCGGGGTCGAGTGTGATGCCGGTCGGCCCGCCACCACCACCGGTGATCGCCCAGCTTCCGACAAGCGTTCCAGACATCGTGTACTTAAACACCTTGTCTTCGGCAGCATCGTTGACCACCCATAAGTGCACGCCGTCGGTGACGATGTCCTTGGGACTTGTGTTCCCGCTGCTGAGCATGAAGCTGCTGGCCGAGTTCTGGCTGCCGGAAAGTCGGCTGGCGGCATTTGTGTACCTGTAAACCTTGTCGCTTTGAGCATCGACAATCCAAATATCGGTGCCGTTGGTGGCGATCCCTTCCACAGTCGCGTTGCTCGCCAGTGTGCCCGCCGTCCAGTTCCCAAGCAGGTTGCCACTGGCGTCATAGACGAAGACTTTTCGATTGGCATCTACCACCCAAACTTTGTCACCTGCCGCAGTGCTGACCGCTCCACGGGGAGTAGTGTTGGCACTGCTGAGCGTGTAATTCTCATTGGCTTCGCCGTTTTCTCCATATTCGTAGGTCCGATTCGCGCTGTCGTCGTTGACCACATAGAAACGGGTCGCAGGGGGGACCACTTCGAGAGGGGCCGAGCTACTTTGGATGTTGGCAGCCAGGTTTGCCTCCACTGGCAGGATAGGACTGACAATGGTCGCGATGTAGGAAGGACCGGGATAAGTGCCAGGGACAGCCGTGGCGAGCGAAACCTGCAGCGGCGCGGTGCTGATGATGTCGAACTCGTTGATCTGCCCCGTGATTCCGCTCGGCCCTTGTGCAGCCAGGATAACATCCGCGATCGCGTCGCCGTTGGTATCCATGGTGGCCACCTGAACCGCAGCGGTTTGGCTGGTTCCCGTGAACGCAGCAAAGCCAAGTCCATTGGCCGACAAGCTGGCGAGCGTGGCGGAAGGAGTGTTGCTCCAGCCCCAAACATCGATCAGCGAACCACCGTTGACTCCAGCCCCCACCACGATATCGGGGACAAGATCGGCATTGATTCTCGCGACACTGAGCGAGACTCCACCCTTGTAGATCCTGGTGGAAGTGGTGAACGGCGTGAAGCTTCGAACGTGTGCGGGAACGGTATTGGGTGTCGACGTTGCCATGCCACTCACGTCGAACACCTTCACCGTGGCCTGCATGCCGGCACTGCTGCCGATGACGATTTCTGCTTTCTGGTCGAGCGTGTTGCCGAAAGGACCATTCACCAGCGGAGTGCTTCCCATGTCGGCGACAGCCACCACCGCGCCACCAATAAACGATGCGGGGAAGGCAAGGAAATCTCGGTACGGATTGACAGCATCGAACGTCGGTGCCCCGACTACAAGCACATTTCGAAAGACTTTGACCTCGGCACGCCCGGCGCTAGGAACCGTAATGATGTCGAGCAGTCCATCGCCATCGATATCGCCAACAGCGATCTGAACTCCCCCGACGTAGGTCGAACCATAGGGCAAAAACGAGGTCAGCAGGTCGCCACTCTGGGAGTAGACTCGCACTTCCCCCGCGATGCTCGGTCCGGAAGCTACGATGATTTCGTCGATGCCGTCGCCGGTGAGATCGCCAGCAGCGACACGCACGCCCCCCTGAAACGTAGTTCCGAAGGGAGCGAACTGCACCAGTATCTCTCCGCTCGACTCGTCAATCACGGTGACTTGCTGCGGCGTCTGGGGACTCTTTCCTGGTCCAATGATGATCACGTTCGATCGACGATTGTGGAAATCCGATTCGTCGGTCACTCCGGCATCATCGGTCCCTTGCACACCGATCACCTGGGTGAGCCCGCCGACAGTCACAATGACGACCCGAGTCGCATCGGTATCGAGCACATAGCCGAGCGGCGCCGTTGTTTCGGTCACGGTGTAGGTGCCGGGCAGGGTATTGAGGACCAGGATTTGACCGAGCGCAGGGTCAGCATCGCCGGGGCCGTTGTCGAGGATCGTGAGAATCCCCACGCCGTCGAGTGGATCGGGGGTGATCGTGAAGATCGCGCCACCCAGCAGCACACCACTCGTGTCGCGCTTTTCCCAAGCGATACTCCCTACTTCAATCGGTAGCAAACTATTGTGGAAGTCGGACTCGTCGGTCACACCCGGATCATTCGCGCCTTGCACACCGATCACCTGCGTCAGTCCGCCAACGGTTACCACCACGATGCGCGTGATATCGCCATCGAGACCGTACCCCAGTGGCGCTGCGGTCTCCGTGACGGTGTAGGTGCCGGGCAGCGTGTTGAGGACCAAAATTTGACCGAGCGCAGGGTCGGCATCGCCGGGACCGTTATCGAGGATCGTGAGAATCCCCACGCCATCGAGCGGATCGGGGGTGATCGTGAAGATCGCGCCACCCAGCAGCACACCACTCGCGTCGCGATTTTCCCAGGCAATGCTCCCTACTTCAATCGGCAGCAAACTGTTGTGGAAGTCCGATTCGTCCGTTACTCCCGGATCATTCGCACCTTGCACGCCGATCACCTGCGTCAGTCCGCCAACGGTTACCACCACGATGCGCGTGATATCGCCATCGAGACTGTAGCCCAGTGGAGCCACGGTTTCAGTCACGGTATAGCTGCCGGGCAGCGTGTTGAGGACCAGGATTTGACCGAGCGCGGGGTCGGCATCGCCGGGGCCGTTATCGAGGATCGTGAGAATCCCCACGCCGTCGAGTGGATCGGGGGTGATCGTGAAGATCGCGCCGCCTAGCAGCACACCACTGGCATCGCGCTTCTCCCAAGCGATGCTCCCTACTTCAATCGGCAGCAAACTGTTGTGGAAGTCGGACTCGTCGGTCACACCCGGATCATTCGCACCTTGCACGCCGATCACCTGCGTCAGTCCGCCGACAGTTACGACCACGATGCGTGTGATATCGCCATCGAGTCCGTATCCCAGTGGAGCCACGGTTTCGGTCACGGTGTAGGTGCCGGGCAGCGTATTGAGGACCAGGATTTGACCGAGCGCAGGGTCAGCATCGCCGGGACCGTTATCGAGGATCGTGAGAATCCCCACGCCGTCGAGCGGATCGGGGGTGATCGTGAAGATCGCGCCACCCAGCAGCACACCACTCGCGTCGCGCTTTTCCCAAGCGATGCTCCCTACTTCAATCGGCAGCAAACTGTTGTGGAAGTCGGACTCGTCGGTCACGCCCGCATCGTCGGTCCCTTGCACGCCGATCACTTGCGTCAGTCCACCATCGGTTACCACCACGATGCGCGTGATATCGCCATCGAGACTGTAGCCCAGTGGAGCCACGGTTTCAGTCACGGTATAGCTGCCGGGCAGCGTGTTAAGGACCAGGATTTGACCGAGCGCGGGGTCGGCATCGCCGGGGCCGTTATCGAGGATCGTGAGAATCCCCACGCCGTCGAGTGGATCGGGGGTGATCGTGAAGATCGCGCCACCCAGCAGCACACCGCTCGCGACGCGCTTTTCCCAAGCGATACTCCCTACTTCAATGGGAAGCAAACTGTTGTGGAAGTCCGATTCGTCGGTCACGCCCGCATCGTCGGTCCCTTGCACACCGATCGTCGGATGCATTTCAGCTGGAGTCACGACGATGACGCGGGTTGGGTCGGCATCGATCGCATAACCAAGTGGGGCCGCCGTTTCGGTAACGGTGTAGGTTCCAAACAGAGCGCCATCGACGAGGAATTGCCCGAGCGCGGGGTCAGCATCACCGGGACCGTTATCGACGATTGTCAAAATGCCGATGCCATCGGTGGGATCGGGGGTGATCGTAAAGACTGCTCCCCCCAGGAGCGTGCCAGCTTCGTCGCGCTTTTCCCAGGCTATGTCGCCGCAGCCGTCGATGGAAATCTCGTTGGAGTCGAGCGTCACAGCCCCATTTCGGGCCAACGCTCGGCCATTCAGGATCGAGGCTTCCGTGGTGAGAGTGATGCTAGTCAGGGCGACGATGCTCCCGACGAAATCTGTACCGGTTCCGAGCGTTGCGGAACTCCCAACCTGCCAATAGACGTCACAACTGTCGGCACCGTTGATCATGATCACGGAAGAAGCGCTTGCCGTCGTCAGCATGCTGCCGATTTGAAAAATGAACTCGGCGTCGGGGTCTCCTTGGCCATCAAGCGTCAGCATCCCGGTCAATTGAGCCGACGACGAAAAGGTGTAGACACCTGGTACGAGTGTTAGTCCCCCCAGGTCTTGACCTGTCAAATCAAAGTCGGATGCCCGGCCGGCAAGATCGTTGTACGCAATCACGACATCGCTTTGAGCTTGTAGCGCCACAGCATCCGTTGCATGAATGACGCCGGGAGGGATGACAATCCCAGGTGGAAAACCGACAATCGCAGTCCCTGGGCTGAGTCCCACGTTGCCGCTGATGATAGAGGGCCCCGTATTTGTGACGGTCGAACCTGCTAAAACTGCGAACCCCTCCGCTGTCCCCAGAATCCCCGCCAGCATGCGGCGGTCTTCGAGACATAGAAACCCTAGTCGCCGGGCTATCGGTTTGGTGCTCCGTGTTCGGCGTGTCTGTTGACGAGACCAAACTTTCCCAATGAGACCGGCGATTTTTTGCATAACCATGTTACAGCTCCAGGTCGAGCGCCTTCAGCCGAAGGGATCGATAACCACCCTGCGCGCCGCAATATGCTGACGCCGCCAGTCAATCTCCATAGCATTCGATGAACGAGAGTGGACTCCACTCCTTTGATATTTGCGCTAGCCTTCTGGGATGGTTCAACTTAAAGACTTGCACCAGCGCGCAAAAAAGCCGACGTAGCGGCATACTCAACGAGTATCTCACCACATCGGCTAACTTATTAACGGGCCACCCGGCATTCCCGAGCTGCCCTTTATTCAGTCACCCGACGACTACCCACTTCTTCCAAGCAGGTCACTCGCATTGATCTTTCGCAGAGCAATGCGCGCAGCAACCGGTGCAGAAAACAAAAAACGACGCGATAAAAATACCGATGGGTACCTCATCGCGCCGGCTTACTTTTCAATCAAACCCCCGCCGTACACGGGGTTTTGTTCGCCTAGTCATCCAACATCACTACCGGCTGAAGTGTAAAGCCCAGCGCTGGCAAGGCAATGGCTTTTCTCATAATAATATTTATGAGAGTTGCTTTCTTCCTACCAAAGAAAACCGCAATCGGACTCCTACACTACCCAAACTGGTTTCTACCGACCACAAATCAATCTTGTTCGTCCGGGTCAAGCTGAAGCTCAAAAACATAGGAGCCCATCCAGGATGGCATTGTCCATGGACCCTGTCCACGAGGCAACGTATACATCCAATAGGACAACACACCTGCATCTTCAAGCAGGAGGTTTCGTTGCCAGCAATTGCTTGTCGAGGTTCAATAGTTGGGAGAAATTGCATTCCCTACTATAGAGTGGTGATTTCAATAATTATAAGCAGACCAATCTGGGAAGCATTTAACATCTACTTATGGAGCTGGAGCTGAGGAGTCTTGATACGCCAGCAGACGCAACGCATTGAGTACGACGAGAAGTGTCGATCCTTCGTGCAGCAAGACGGCGGGTCCTAAGCGGAGTCCAAGGATCGTTGCGGGAACGAGGAAAGCGACCATTCCGAGGCTGAGCCAAAGATTCTGCCGAATGATGCGGCTCGTTTGACGACTTAGGCCGACAGCGAACGGTAGATGGTTGAGATCGTCGGACATCAAAGCGACGTCGGCTGTTTCGAGCGCCACGTCGGAGCCAGCTGCTCCCATCGCAATGCCCACCGTGGCATTGGCCATGGCCGGGGCGTCGTTCACACCGTCTCCTACCATCGCCACACCACCAGCAAGGTTCAACTTTTTGATCGCTGCGACCTTCGCATCGGGCATCAAGTCACCCTGGGCTTCGTCGATACCGACCGCTGTGGCCACGGCACTAGCAACTTGCTGATTGTCGCCCGACAGCATGATCATTCGCTTGATTCCCAGCGTGTGCAAACGACGAATAACCTGTCTGGCAGCTTCTCGGGGAGTGTCCATCAAGCCTAACACCCCGAGGTAGGAATCGCCGCGACGAACGATCATGGTTGTGCGGCCGCTCGCTTTTAGCTGGTCGTCTGCTGCTCGCAAGAATTCGGGTAGCGGTGTTCCCTCGACTTCGGCGAATAAGCGCTCTTTGCCAATGTAAATCTGCTGACCATCCACCGTGGCTTTGACTCCACGTCCCGTGATGCTTTGCACGTCTTGCGCCGCCAGAACAGGATCACTTCTTAGGCGTGCTTTCCCTCCCAGCACAACAGCAGCGGCGAGTGGATGATCGCTCAGGCTCTCCACAGCCACCGCCACTTGCAGTAATTCGTTTTCAGTGACACCGGCAGAGCAGACGACATCGGTCAGGCGTGGCTTTCCTTCGGTCAAAGTGCCAGTCTTGTCAAAAGCGATAGAACTTAGTCTTCCCAAGTTTTCGAGCGGAGCGCCACCTTTCACCAGTACTCCACCGCGAGCCGCGCGAGCTACTCCGCTGAGAACGGCGCTGGGAGTCGAGATCGCCAGCGCACAGGGACTTGCTGCGACCAGCACCGCCATGGCGCGATAGAACGACATGCTAAAGGGCTCGTCGATAACGACCCAAGCGAATAGAAGTAGCGTGACCGTGCCGAGCACTGCGGGGACAAAGTAGCGCTCGAAGTTATCGGTGAACCGCTGCGTGGGGGACTTTTGCGTCTCCGCCTCTTTCACCATTTTCACGACTCGAGCGAGTGTCGAGTCGCCAGAAAGTTTCGTGACCTGGATTTCGAGCGAACCACTGCCGTTGATTGTGCCCGCAAAAACTCGGTGCTGCGACTCGAGTCGATCGGGGTTAGCAGCGGCCTGAGGAATATCTTCCACAGGGCGTTTTTCAACCGGCACGCTTTCGCCAGTGATCGGGGCCTGATTGACGCTTCCTTCCCCCAGGATCACGAACCCATCGGCTGGAATCCGTTCGTTCGGTTTAATGACGACGACATCGGCCAGTCGGAGTTGCTGCACAGCGACTTCTTCGGTCTTGTTATCGCGCCGAACCAAGGCAATTTGCGGAGCAAGCTCGGCTAATGCTTCGATGGCACGCTTCGCGCGACCCATCGCATAGTGCTCGAGCGCGTGACCGAGGCTGAACAAGAAGAGCAGTAGGGCACCTTCTGCCCATTCCCCGAGCGTCGCCGCGCCGATAGCAGCCACCAGCATCAGAAAATCGATCTCAAATCGTCCTACACGGATGCTCTTGATAGCTTCGAGCAGCGTGAAGAAGCCGCCGAAAAAATAGGCCGCCAGAAAGATGCCGATGGGTACCCAGGGACTGAAGGAAGCGAAGGTTGACAGCAACCAACCACCGAGCAAAAGTCCACCGCAGATCAAGGCGAAGATTAGCTCGGTTCGCTCGCCAAAAAAACGCCGATGTTCGTGTTCCTGTTTGTGATCGTGCTGGCCTAGGTGCGGCCTAGCGACTGCTGCGTGACTCTCGGCTGGAGCTGCCTTGGCCTGCGGCTCGATGATTCGTAGACCCAGCGTTCGTAGTCCCGCCAGGATGGCTTGATCGTCGGTGGCATGACGATCGAATTCGATGCGCAGCGCGCCGGAGGGAGAGATTGCGGCATCGAGCACTCCGGGGAGTTGTCGCGCTCGCGCCTCTGCCGTTAGTGCCTGCTGGGCGTACATCGTTTCCGCGCTCAGCAGAAGATGGCCATACCGCTGATCGAGCTGCGCACCGGCACGTCGGGCCAAGTCTCGCACTGCACCTAGCGAGAGTCGCTGAGGATCGTAGTGGATGCAAATCTCGTCGCGACCTTGGGCTGCATGTTCCACCAGATGCGCAGTCTCGATCCCCTCTTTCCCTTTCAGCAAATCGCTAAGTCGCTGGATGCAGGCATCCCGCGCATCGAGCACCTTGGGCAAGAGGAGAGCGATTTCAAGTTTGGTTTTCGCAGTCATGAGTTTTCGATCGATCGGTCAAGGCGCGTAGGCTCGCGGTCGGAAAATTCAGTATGACGGCTAGCAGCGCCCCACACGCACGAAAGAATTGCCCGATCGGAGCAGAATCTTGAATTGAAGGTGAGCATCCAGAGCGAGATCTTGGGCAGCGTGGTACGTAGCCGAGGAAACCGACCTAAATCGTCACACTTACGCGCCGCAGCCGCGCTAATCCGCACACTCGTCCGATGAGAGATGTAGCGATACGAAGCTAAATTCCTGAAAGACTTGTTTCTTTGATCGTCTATCGTAGAATAACGATAAGAGAAGCAGGACCTACCGCTGAGGTGAAATAATGGCTCGTCGCCGCAAACCCTTAAAGTGTGAACCAGTTCCGTCGAACGGTAGCAGCGCGACAACGCAGCAGCTGAAGGTCGAACGGCTGGCCGCACTCGCTTGGGGTCTGGCACATCCTTTGCGGATTAAAATTCTGCAACTGCTCGCCAAACGCGAAACGTGTGTGTGCGGCGAGATCGTCGACGAGATGCCGGTCGCCCAGTCGACCGTTTCTCAGCACCTCAAGATCTTGAAAGAAGCGGGGCTCGTGCAAGGTGAAATCGATGGACCGCGTGTCTGCTACTGCATCAACGCCGTATCACTCGCGGAACTCAAAGAGTTAATCGGTAAGTTGTAATCGGTTGTTTCATTTACTCGCAAAATCGCCTATCGGCGATAAACGAACACTGATCAGGAGAACGAACATGACCATGCAAATTTTTGACAAACCGATGTGCTGCTCGACAGGGATCTGCGGGGCACAAGTCGACCAAACACTGGTCCGTTTTGCAAGCGATCTCGATTGGCTTCGCCGCCAAGGTGTGTCGGTCGATCGATTCAATCTGTCGCAACAGCCCCAGGAGTTTGTGAACCACGAAGAGGTCCGCGCTTTACTAGGGACCAAGGGTGTCGAGGCATTGCCCATCATTTTTGTGGAGGGACAGATTGTCAGCCAAGGGATCTACCCGAGCCGACAGCTCCTCGCCAGCTGGGCACACGTTTCAATGCAGGAAGAGCTACCCATGGTCGCCACAGGATGCTGCACACCTGGCGGCAGCTGTTGCTAAGTATCAGAACCTCGAATCGCTTTGACCGACAGCACAAGGATCTCTGACCATGAAATTCCTCCTTCATCCGACGCGCAATCTGTTCTTCACCGGCAAAGGGGGCGTCGGCAAAACGTCAGTCGCTTGTGCGGCCGCAGTTCGACTTGCCGATGCAGGTAAACGGGTGCTGCTCGTCTCCACCGACCCAGCATCGAACCTCGACGAAGTGCTGGGCGTCGCACTCGAAAATCGTCCCACTGCCATCCCCGCTGTTCCCACGCTCTATGCGATGAACCTCGATCCCGAAAAGTCGGCGGCCGCATATCGCGAGCGGATGATTGGGCCTTATCGCGGACTACTCCCCGATGCAGCGGTGAAGAGCATGGAAGAGCAATTTTCGGGCTCTTGTACCCTCGAAATCGCTGCGTTTGATGAGTTCTCGCGACTGCTTGGCGATCCAGCTGCCACGTCGCAGTTCGATCATGTCATCTTCGACACCGCACCAACGGGCCATACGCTTCGGCTGCTCACCCTGCCATCGGCATGGGCCGGTTTCATGGAGGAGAACACGACCGGCACTAGCTGTCTCGGTCCGCTCGCCGGTTTGCAGGCTCAGCAGAAACTGTATCAAGAGACGGTGAAAGCCCTTGGCGATCCGCAGGTCACGACGCTTGTTCTCGTAGCCCGCGCTGAAGTGAGCGCGCTGCGTGAAGCAGCTCGCACCAGTGGCGAGCTTGCTGAACTTGGCGTGGAGAATCAGCATCTGGTTGTAAACGGAGTGTTTGAAGCGCTCGATACGAGCGATCCCTATGCCGTCGCGCTCGAGCAACGTGGAGCTGTCGCGCTCGCCGCGACTCCCGAAAGCCTCCGAGCTCTACCGACAACCATCGTGCCACTGAGTCCCAGCGGCATCGTCGGCGTCGAATCGCTTCGTCTACTGGGGACTCCTCCGAGCTATTCACCGGAAGCGTCAACGCTAGACAGTTCGGACCGAGTAGACGACTTGCCACTACTCGGCGAGTTGATTGACGATCTTGTGGCTCCCGGTCACGGCGTGATTCTCGCGATGGGAAAAGGTGGCGTTGGGAAAACGACCGTCGCAGCTGCAGTGGCAGTGGCGATCGCCGAGCGGGGCTATGAAGTCCATCTATCGACAACCGACCCCGCCGCTCATATCGCAGCAGCACTCAACAACCAGCAACTGGCGAACCTAACCGTTAGTCGCATCGACCCTGCAGCAGAAACCGCCAAGTATTCCGCCGAGGTTTTAAGTAGCGCCGGGGCCAATCTCGACCAGCAGGGGAGGGCACTCCTCGAGGAGGACCTCCGCTCGCCGTGCACGGAAGAAATCGCAGTTTTCAGGGCGTTTGCTGATGCTGTGGCCGCTGGCACCAACAAGTTTGTGGTGCTCGACACTGCTCCCACGGGCCACACTGTCTTGCTGCTCGATTCGGCACTCGCCTATCACCGCGAAGTCACTCGGCAGGCGAGTGCTATGCCCGAAGCTGTCGAAAACCTGTTGCCTCGTCTGCGCGATCCCGGTTTCACACGTGTGCTGATTGTCACGCTCGCGGAAGCAACGCCCGTGCATGAAGCAGCAGCCCTGCAGCGAGATTTGCGCCGCGCCGAAATCGAGCCTTTCGCCTGGGTCATCAACCAGGTGCTTAGCCCACTCCCGCTCACCGATCCGCTGATGAAGCAGCGACAGCAACACGAGCAAAAGTACCTGCGCGAGGTGAAGGAAGTGCAAGCCAGCCGCTTCGCAATCATTCCTTGGCAGATCGAGCCCCCGATCGGCATTCAGCAGCTGCGTAAGCTTACGCATCACGATCCCGCTGTTTCTCACTCCTAGTGCGTGTCGCACGGACGAGTAGCGCACGTGGTGTTTGAAATCCAAGGCGAAAATGGGCGAAATGGCCGCTCTAAAAAAGTGCGATGCGCCCTAAAAAATCTCGCCCTGGCCCAGCTTCACAATCCTGGCAAGAGCCATTTGTCCCGCCGGCAAAACGTTGACTAAAGCGAGATAGATGAACTCGCTCTCAACCAGCTGGCCAACGCACTCGCTCATTATCGGTAGTTGCAGAGGCAACGTTTCTTGACTTCGCAGAAGCACCGACGGGGGTCTTGAGATTCTAACCACTGCGACCAAGGAATCGACCTTTCCGTTGATTGGTAGGTGGATTTACTCGGGCGGATCCACATAGTTCGGCTCGGGCGATTGTGCTGCAAATTGCAGTCGACGCCAGGCGGATGATAGCGAATAAGCTCGGCGGCGAGCTCGGTTGATACCTCCGAGTGGCCGATGCGCTGCCAAAGCGTGCCAAACGTTAAACGCCAGGTTCTGATAGGTTGCTTGCTGCCGCAACAGCTCAATCTCCTGACGCGGGAGCAAGAGATGAGCGACCGTGCGATACGGAGATTCGCTTTCCGGCCATTCAACACTAGCGTCTTCAATTGGCATCGTTCGCTCGGAGGTCCGGAGCTGCACCTGGAACTCGAACAGCACCTGCTGCGTACGCAAAGTCTCTTCAAGCGCCAAGCGTAGGGCGTCGGTCTGAGAACCTAATCGTTGAACCAGTTTCATGTAGGAATCGTGATTGTCTCCAGCTGGCTTGGCCCGATATTTGGCCACGAAGTTTCCGAAACGAATCGGGGCCATGCTGAAGTAGGTGTTACTCACTGGATGCGCGGGGAGCTGGCCAGCGATCCGGGCGACTGTAAGCAACTCGCGCCAATGCCAGTGCAAGGGATTCCAGTCGCCACCGGTGAGGGCGCCTTGCAAGGTGGCGAGCGAGTTGCCTTCCGCTTGCACGAGGACCTTTTCTAAGCGGAGGTAGTCTTGCACATTGCGAGCAAAAAAGACTGGGTGATTAATCATCACGAAATCTTGTGTTGGGCTCCACTGCTCATCTGCCGGAATCATTTCGCCGTTGACGTCAAACACTTTAATTGCCAGTCCGCGACCATCGGGAATAATGTCGGATTGAGCGAGGCTGGCAGCGTTGGAAAATCGCACCACAGCTTGGTAGATACCATCGTGATCAAAGAGCCCTTGCTTGAGTTCGGCGGGCAGATTCGGCAAGACCCAAAACTCCCCTCGCGCGTAGCCATGTGTTTTCACATGGACGTCGGGGCGAAACTGTCCACTCTTCGCCAGGCTCCGTGAAAGGAGCACTTCCATGGCAGCGACCACCTGCGCGATATCCTCTGGCTCATCGGGTGGAATCGTCTCAACGTCGTCCGAGTATGGCAGGGGCAGGTTAGCTGTGTTCATAGCAGATGCCTTGGTTACCCATGTTATGGCTGTAGTAGACTCCAGTTATTCCTCGGGTTTGTTTTGCGAAAACACCAGCACACTATAGGGTCCGATGTTGATCAATCCCGAAGCCAGGAAGCCATCGCGTGGTGAGTTGCTGCGATCCGGGGATTGGTCGTTACCCTTCGCTTCCGTGTTGATATCGGAGCAAGCCTGATTGCTAAAGGCATGACTGTAGCCATTCCAGTCGCTGTTGAGCCGCAACCGCCAAATCCCGGGTGACGGAAATCCGAGTTCATAGTTCTCGTGAGCTCGATGCGACAGATTCACAACGACCACCACGTCGTCGCCAGGGCCCCCTTGGTGCCACCGATGATAGGCAAGCACGCAGTCGGCCTGATTCTGATGGAACGTATGGATCCCCGACCCCGTAAGACCGCGCGTCGTGCCCGACCGGTTGAGTCGCAGCTGAATCAAGTCACCATACATTCTCAACAGGCCACTGAAGTCTTTGGACTTCTGCCAATCGAGCGGCACCGTATCCTGAAACCAGCCGTCTTCGAGAAACTCCTGTCCCTGAAACAGCATCGGGATGCCGGGCGATGTCAGCACCAATGCGGCTGCTAGGGTGGTCCGTTTCTGGGCTGCCCAGCATTCCGGATTCTGCGGATTGATTTCCGACGCGACGCGTGCTTTACCATTCGCAATCTCGTCGTGCGACTCGCTGTAGATCACCCGCTGAAAAGGATTCCCATTGTACTGACCTTCGATTGCGTGACGAACGTTATCAAGCGAGCGCTGCGCATCATCAGGCGTGATGACAGCAGCTCGAATCGGGTGCACAAAACGAGCAGCCCATTGCGCGGTGAATCCAGCTCCACCCTGATCCAGCGACTTCGTGATCCGTTCATTGTCTTGCAAGTCCTCGGCGATCATGATGCGCTGCGGATAGCGCTGCTGTACTTCACGATTGATCCACTGAATGAGGCTCCAACCGTCGGGCAATTCCCCGCCAGCGTCACTGCTTGCGCGAACGTTGTGCATAAACAGCGTCATGTCGAGTCGCAGACCGTCGACGTGATACTCCTCAAGCCACATCAGAACATTATCTCGAATGAATTGTCGCACCTCGTTGCGTCCATAATCAGGGCGTGTCATACCCCAGGGAGTGGTGGCCCGCCAATCGTTGTAGAAGTAGATTCCACCCTGACCGTTTTCGCTCCAGCCATCGAACTGCCACAGATCGAGGTCGCTAGGCCCGAAGTGGTTGTAAACAACGTCTAAAACCACGCCGATTCCGGCTTGATGCACGGCTTTGACAAAGCGTTTAAATCCATCGGGACCGCCGTAGTTTGATTCCACGGCGAACACGCATGAAGGGTTGTATCCCCACGACGAGTGACCCGCGAACTGAGCCAAGGGCATGACTTCAATCACATTCACACCCAGCCGCTGCAGATGATCTAGCTTCTGCACCACTTCAGCAAACTTGTCCGACTTCCCATCTTCTTGGTCGTGAAAGGTTCCCAAATGCATTTCGTAGATCACCATCTCATTCATTGGAGGTAGACGAAAGTTATCGCCAGCCCAATCGAAGTGAGGGTCGTGAATGACCGCGTTCCCCACAGAGCAAGTGACCTGTCGCGCGTAGGGATCGATACGGAGTAATTGTTTGTCGCCGCTGACGATTCGGTATCGGTACTCGTGGCCGATCCGCGCCTCATGAATGTCGGCGTACCAATAGCCACTCTTCTCCTTCACCATCGGATGCGTTTCCGAGGCCCAGTGGTTAAACGTCCCCGTTACGTACACCGCATCCGCATGGGGCGCCCATAAGCGAAATGCCACTCCGTCGGCTCGAGGCATCGATCCCATACCGCTGACAACGTTTTCGGTAACAATTGTGGACACAGGTGACCTCCGTTTCGTGTAAATCAACGCGCATCACGCAGTGACTGGTGCGAGCGACGCGCTACTGCGGTAGTTCCTCTGTAACAGCCTCGGCATCGAGCTTGGCGGAAATTGCCTCCAGGATCATCCACTCGGCATCGTCGATGCTCGCCTGGGCAAGCTGAATAGCCGACCAGGCACATTCCTCTGCCTTTTGAGCTCGCGCGGCAAGTTGCTTGACATCGTGGTTCTTCACCAAGGCATCAATCGCGCCCTGCGACTCGATCTGCTGCTCGCCGAACCAGGATTCCAAGCTGGTCCTGGCATCTGCCACTAGCTGACGGGAAGCTTCATGGTCTTGACGTACCTCTTTAAGCTTCTCTTGGAGGGAATGCCAAGTGGTTCCAATATTGAGTTTGAGAGCGTCCATCTGACCATCGAGGGCCTCGAGCCGGGTGTGAACGCTTTCACAAAACCTACCCACATTATCGCGCATGACGTCAACCTTCCTTTTCCTATTTCTAATACGTCCGCACGAACGGACTCGTTGATCGCAAGGGTTTTGATGGAAACTTCATCGATGCCATAAACAAATGTTCGAGAGACGTCAAAACTTTCATTCCTGCGGGGTTGGTTCCATGTTGGCAAGTAGGCCAATGCAACGCTCCGACTGCACTCGCTGTACTCGAACGCTCTCTAACGACAACAAAGTCTCCAGGATCAACAGTCGGTAAGGTTCGATCAGCAGCAGGTCGACACCAGACTCGATCGATTGCCGGTATCGCGCCTCGTCCGTTCGCCCGGTGATGCCAATCAGCAAGCACTCCCACCTCGGAAAGTCATGTCTCAGTTGTTTGGCGACTCGACAGCCATCCATCTGGGGTATCTCGAGATGGAGCAGTACCACCTGAGGCCGATGCATTGCAGCGACTCGAAGTGCCGTGGGGCCGTCATAGACAACGCTCGGATCATGCCCGCACCTATGTAGCCACCAGCCAAGTTCGTCGGCGGAATCCTGATTGCCATCCGCTACCAAAACCCGGAGAGATTCGCACCAGGGTCCTTGGTGGCGGATGCCGCTGAGTGAACCCGGGCGCTGCTCAGTCGTTCCCCAGAATGGCTTCTCTCGAGTCTCCAGCGTGGCGGAGTGCAACACTTGTGCTGACATCGATTCAGGGATTTGCGATGAAGTCATGGGATCTTCCTTAGTGATGTGCCCCAGGCAGCGTTCGTTTCGGTACATCTTGCGTCACCTTTCGCCGAGAAACGCCAGCGATCCCCACCACTTGCTTTGTTGTGTCTTATGGTCAAATAAGTTCAGCTCAATAAAACGCACCAACGAGACACTTGCTGGGTCGCTTTACTGGTTTGCCAGCCTCCTTGCTATGCCCCGAATGGTCCCTACCTAGCCAACCGATGGAGTTGATTACGAGCGAGTGAATCGCTTCTAATACCTGCTGCATGCCCGGTCCACTTGCTTCAGGGAGCACCAACATAAAACATCCAAGCTCTACCTATCAAAACGGCATACTTGGTCCACTCTTTGAGCACGACTCCAATTACACATCACTTCATTACCGCTCCGGCTACCATGTATCTTGTGAACAGGACTTATTGTTTTAGGGGCTATTTTTTCGTTCCTTGGGTGACGACTAACCAAAGGGCATGTACCGTTCCTGGAATCCAGCCCAGCAAGGTGAGGATCAGGTTGATCCAAAAGTGCGTGCTAAAGCCGACGACAAAAAATGCTGTCAGAGGAGGAAGAAAAAAAGCCAGTAGGATCAAGAGGACTGACCACATTGGGGGCTGCCTTTCAGTTGTTGTTTGGTTTCTTTTACTAGGTTGCTTGCATGCTATAGTGCCGAACTATGATCCATTTGCGATGCGGGATTGAATCCAATCCTCTGAATGGAGCCTGACGGCGAAGGCATCCCAATACCTTGCTTGTCGCGAATCTACCCTTTCAGAATGACTAGCTGTGTCGCGCGCTATTTGCTTGTGAAATTGGGCCAGCCTTGTATTCCCTGGTGTTTAGCTGGTTGCCGCTTAGGTGACTCTTTTATATGTCCCTAAGGAACTACCAACTTTATTGCTTCTAGATTGTCTACAAACTGGCGCTTCGGCTAATGTAAAGAGCAGCACTTCTTCGCCAGTCACTGTACTTAGGTCATGGTGTAGACTCAGCACATTGGTCCCGGTGACCTCTTGGATCATGGTTTCCAAAAGGGGGCGCGCTGTTTCGACTAGATGGGTCCGAAATTGCTTGAGCAGATTTCTTCCCACACTCTGCGTCGGGCCTGACTTGACAAGGTGGAGCTCAGCAGTGGTTAACACGCCCTGGAGGCGTATCACGAGGAGGTCGCCGATTAAATGGGCATGAATAGCCCTGGGGCCTCGGCCTATGTATTCCTGTCCAAAGCTCGCGATCCGCTCGGAGATGGCAGCTTGGATTTCACCTTGCGTTTTCATCGGAATCTCAGAAAGACCCCTCGAAGTTCGGCTGCCACTTTTTGATAAAACTTGAGACATGTTTCATTGCTCCCGTTCTTGTCTAGCGAATCACTTCGATTGCCTTTGATTGAACGACATCCGGGTCGTCGACAATTCGTTGATGGTGCGAATCCATTCCTTCGTGGTTCATCCTGTTTAGCGTCAGCTTGGTAAGGAAACTGTGAACACAAAGCTTTTTGAATCGTTGGGTGCGCCAGTTTGAATGGGTTCAAAACAGGGCATTCAGAACTTCAGTTGGATGCCAGTTAGTTCAGCCGTCCGTTAGCTGACAGGCTGCAGCGTGGGCTTCGCTGCAACCTAGGCCAACGCATTAGCGAACATGCCCCGATGGAGTTGCCGCCATCCGAACGAGTTCCTCATTCGCTGGTTCCTCAATCTGGCCAGCAGGGAAACCTGATTCTCAGCAAGCACTTGCCGGGGTATCACCGGCGCTCTCCCTCGTGGCGGGTTGCTCCAGTCCGTGCGCTCTTGCGAAGGCGGAGCGAACACTGATCAGCAACCGCGTCAGCCCGACCGGTTTGGACAGGTAGTCCAGGACGGGCGACCCTTTGCAGTGGAGCCTCTCGAGCCCGGTGGAAGTGGGACCCATAAGCAGCACCGGAACCTGGGGCGCTGATCGCTCTTCACGGAGCCAGGCAAGTATTCCGTCCCCTCCGCCCCAAGGAAGTTCGAGATCCAGTACAAGGATGGCTGGCGCTGCCTGACGCAGTTTCGCGAGACAATCCAGGCCGTCCGAGGAAATTTCCACCTCGTAGCCCAGATTGGTGAAATAGCTCAGGTAGAGTTCGCGCCAATCGCCGTCGCGACAGGCAATCAGTAGTCGATGTTTCACGGACAACCTCCCGAATCTGTGTGGTCGATCCGCTTTGTGACTGGGGCCTCTTTGGCTGCAAGCTGGCGATAGGCGCCGTCAGCTCGCAGGTCCGTATCGGCGAAAACCGGCATCCGATAGTCTGGCACCACGACACTCCTCGGCAGTAAGTGGCAGAACCTAGGTTCCCTTCGTTAGGCATCCCAGCTTCGTTGAGAAAAATAGTAGCGGAGCTTCCACAACCTTACAGTCGGGAACGTGCAACAGTACTTGTGGGGGAAGCCCTGACACCGAGCAGCAGGTATCGCCTGACTCTCACTAGGACCGATGCTGGCTAGAATCAGAGGCCAGAGATTTCGAGGAAGACGGAGAACTCGGCGATGGCTGCGAAAAAACGAGGGAAGATGTCGGCAACAGGTACCGAAGGAGCCGACTCACCTCCCGAGCCGATAGTTGCGGCCAAGGTTCCCGAACCAAATAGGGACTATCCTGCGGAACTGGCTGAAGAGGATGACCTGGACAGCAAGCGCGGTCGACCGGAATTCCCTGTGGCGGGGCTGGTCGCTTCGGCTGGTGGGCTCGACGCTTTCAAGAAGTTTTTCGCAGCCATGCCAGCGGACAGCGGCATCGCCTTCGTACTCATTCCGCACCTGGCCCCAACCCATTCCAGCTTGATGGTCGAGCTCGTTGCCCGGCAGACATCGATGCCGGTGGTGGAGGCCACGGAGGGGATGGCTGTCGAGGCCAACCGGGTCTACATCATCCCGCCCAACAAGAATATGACCATCGAAGGGGGTGTGCTCCGACTGACGGGTCCGGTCGAGCGCGTCAGTTGGCAAACTTCGATCGATTTCTTTTTGCGATCGCTGGCCGACGATCAGATGGAGAAAGCGATCTGCATCATCCTGAGCGGGACCGGTTCGCATGGAACGCTGGGGCTGAAGGCAGTGAAAGCTGCGGGTGGAATCGCCCTGGTTCAAGACCCAAGTACGGCTGATTATCCCGGCATGCCCGCCAGCGCGATCGCCACGGGACTGGCCGATCATGTGCTGCCGGTCGAGCAGATGCCCGAAGTGCTTGTAAAAGATGTGCGCCACTTCCTTGCCAACGGTGGCAGAGTCATCGCTGAAGTCGAAGAAGCGCCCGATCACCTGAACCAATTGCTCGCACTTTTGCGTGCCCGTACGAAATTTGATTTTCGCGGCTATCGCAAAAAGATGCTTGCGCGACGACTGGAACGCCGACTGGGACTGAGCAACTTCGAGAACCTCGCGGATTTCCTCGCTCATCTCCGCCAGCACCCTGAGGAGGTGAAGCAACTCGCGCGCGATCTGCTGATCAGTGTGACCCGGTTCTTCCGCGATCCCGAGGCTTTTCACTACCTGGAGACGGAAGTCGTCGCCCCGCTCCTGCAGACCAAGGATGCTGACACCCCGTTTCGTGTCTGGGTTCCTGGGTGTGCGACAGGGGAGGAGCCTTACTCCATCGCCATGCTGTTGCTCGAACATCAGTCGCTGGCTCAAAACCCATGTCGGCTGCAAATTTTCGCCACCGACATCGACGAACCAGCGCTCGAGATTGCCCGCCGCGGACTCTATCCTGATGAAATCGCTGCCGATGTCTCGCCGGAGCGACTTGCCCGCTTCTTCACACGGGTGGACGAAGTGCACTGGCAGGTCAGCAAGCAGTTGCGCGAAACAGTAACGTTCGCGTTTCAAAACCTGATTGCCGACGCTCCTTTTTCACGAATGGACGTGATCAGCTGCCGCAATGTCTTGATTTATCTCGAACCCGACGTACAGCGGAAAGTGCTCGCATTGTTGCACTTCGCTCTCAAGCCAGGAGGCTACTTATTTCTGGGTCCCTCGGAGACGATTGGCCGGCAAACCGAGCTGTTCGAACCGGTGTCGAAAAAGTGGCGCATCTATAAGCGTACGGGCCCCCTTCGGGCTGAAGATTTGCAGTTTCCGGTGACGCAGTCCGAGCCGCGCCCAGCACTGCCGCCATCCACCAATCGGGCACCGGTCCCTCCGAAGCTGGCGGAACTTGCACAGAATTCCCTCCTTCGCCGGTTCGATTTGGCCTGCGTGGTGATCAATCGCAACTACGAAGTGCTGCACTTCGCCGGACCGACTGAGGACTACCTGGTACAGCCCGGAGGTGCCCCGACCCAGAACCTGTTTGCGATGGCGCGCCCAGGACTTGCGTCGAAGCTGCGCGTGGTGATCCGCCGGGCCATCCGCGAAAATTCGCCGCAGCGCATCAACGACGCAATCTTGCGCCGCGCGGGGGAGCCCTGCCGGGTGAATATCGAAGCAGAGCCGCTTCACACGTCGAAACAGACCACCGGTCTGCTGCTGATTTCTTTCCAGGCACAGCGGCATCCTGCCGGTGAATCCCCATTGGACTTAGGTGCACGCGGCGAGACGGATGAGCCCGACCTGCTGCACCAGCTGGAGCGAGAACTGGAGACCACGCGCGACGACCTGCAAAACACCATCGAGCAGCTGGAGAGCGCGAACGAGGAGCTCAAGGGCTCGAACGAAGAAGTGATGTCGATGAACGAGGAGCTCCAGTCGGCGAATGAAGAACTGGAAACCTCCAAGGAAGAGCTGCACTCGTATAACGAGGAGCTGAGCACCGTCAACAACCAGCTTCACGACAAAATCGAGGAGGTGGAATCGGCCACAAACGACATGGCCAACCTTCTCGATACCACCGACATCCCCACGATCTTTTTGGACGGCAGCCTGCGGATCAAGCTTTTTACTCCAGCCTCTTCGCGGATGTTCAGGATCATTGCCACCGACCGTGGCCGGTCGATTGGCGATATCGTCAAGCGGTTTATCGACGACGACTTGCTCCCCGAGATTCAGCAACTGCTGCGCAATCTGATCCCCCGGGAAAAGGAAGTCCGCGCGGAAGATGGCCGCTGGTACGTGCGGCGGATTCTCCCCTACCGAACGCTGGACAATCGGATCGACGGCGTGGTCATCACGTTTGTCGACATCACCGAACGCAAATTGACCGCCGAAGGTGTGGCACAACAACACGCCAAGGTCGTCGAGACCTCTGCGGGGGTCCTGCACAACCGCGAAGCCCATTTGGCGGCCATTTTGGACGCCGCCGCCGACGCCATCATCACGATCGACGCGAAAGGATTGATTCAATCGGTCAACGCGGCTGCGGAACGGATGTTTGGATACGCTGCCGACGAAATGATCGGCCAAAACGTGAAAATGATCATGCCCTCCCCCTACCGAGGAAACCACGATCAGTACCTCGCCAGGTATCAGCAGACGGGCATGAAGCACATCATCGGCAATGGTCGCGAGGTCGAAGGACTGCGGAAGGATGGTTCGACCTTCCCGGTCGATCTGGCGGTCAGCGAGGTGAATCACCTGCATCTCTACACCGGCATTCTCCGCGACATCAGCCACCGGAAGCAGTTGGAGCGTGAGGTCGTGGAGATTGCCTCGCTCGAGCAGCGCCGCATTGGTCAGGATCTGCACGACAGCGTGAGCCAGGAACTGACCGCTCTGAGCATGCTGGCGGGCGATTTGGCCGAGACACTCCGGACCGATCCGCTCAACGCGTCGGATTTGGTCGAGCGCGTCGTTCAGGGATTGCATCGGAGCCGGCAAGATCTGCGGGCCGTCATGCGTGGGCTGTGTCCCGTATCGGTCGATTCCGAAGGGCTCATGGCAGCGCTCTCCGACCTAGCCTCACGTACCCAGCTGGAAGGCAAATTGAGCTGCACCTTCGACTGTCCTAAACCGGTGCTGGTCGAGGACAACCTCATCGCGACCCACCTTTATCTCATCGCCCATGAAGCAGTGCACAACGCCATCAAGCATGCGCAGTGCAAGAACATCCGCATTTCTGTCGAGTCGAGCGAAGACCTGACGCTACGTGTGCAAGACGACGGCATCGGTATCAGCATCCCCGACCAGCCAACCCAGGGTCACAGTGGTCTTGGCCTGCGCATCATGCGCAACCGGGCCGCGATTATTCGTGCGACGCTCAGCTTCGAAAAAGTGCTTCCAGCCGGCACGATGGTAACCTGTGTGTTGGACAGGAGAAGCCATGAACCGTAATCAAGTCAAAAAACGAGCGCGAGTACTGATCGTCGACGACCACCCCGCCGTGCGCGAGGCGCTAGCGCTGCGAATCGGTCGACAGACCGACCTCGAAGTGTGCGGGGAAGCTGCCGATTTGGGCGAGGCCCTCCGCCTCGTCGCCGAAACTCAGCCCGACGTGGCTGTGATCGATATCTCTCTCAAAACAGGCTGCGGCATCGACCTGATCAAGCGCATCAAGGACCGCCAAGACACGGTTCGTATGCTCGTTTGGTCCACCCACAGCGAATCGCTCTACGCAGAACGGGCGCTCCTCGCCGGTGCGCTGGGTTACATCACCAAGGACCAGGCCACGGATACGATTGTCGAGGGGATCCGCCGCGTCCTCGAAGGTAAGGTCTACCTCAGCGACGCGATGGTCGAGACGATGCTGCGGCGCACTGTCGGTGGCGAGCAGAAGCATCTCACCCGTTCGCCACTCGACACCCTGGCCAATCGCGAGCTCGAGGTCTTTCGTCTCATCGGACAGGGTGAAAAGACCACCGGAATCGCCAAACGCCTGCACCTGAGCGTGAAGACGGTGGAGACCTATCGTGACCGTATCCGGCAGAAACTCGACCTCACTAGCGGCACCGAGCTCGCCCACTACGCGACAACCTGGATCTTGGAAAATGGGTAAATGCCGATGTGCTGCGAGCCACGGTCGATCGAGTCGCGAGAAACGTCAACCAGAACCGCGAAGCGACAGTAGCGCAGCTCAGGCTTCGGAAAAGGCCGCTATCCCTCATCGAACGCTGGCAGCACTGCATCTGCACACGCGGACTGTTTAGCTAGCTTACGCAGATGCATTCATAGGCCATCTGCGATTTCTGTCATATTCACACCGATTTCTTATTGCACAACAGTTGCAAAAGCATCGCTGCCGCATTACACTCGGACCTATCGAAAGAATCGGCACCTCCGAACTGACGATTTCGAAGGGCCTAACTGGCTGAGGTTCGACTTTGATGCTTTCTCGATTGAGACATCAAACGCCGAGCTTCCGCTGCAGCCACGAGGTCCGAACTCCGTCGCGATAAAAATTTCCAACTCTGGTGGAACGTTCGCACGCACTTTGGTGCCGATGCGATTCGAGCCGCCCGAGAAACGAAAATTCGAGGGAGATCTGCCCGCGGTTTGTGCAACGCAGTGTGAGCGGTCCGACCAACTTTTCAGCTGCCGCGTACAGCCGCGGGCAGTGCTTTCTCCTCCATGGAGTGAAGCGCTCCCGCACGGTGCAAGAGGCATCGTTTTGCCTTGCAAGCCACTGGCCGCTTGCCACCAGGAAGAATCAGTTTTGGTTTACAGGGTCCGTTGCCGCCACCCCCTCAGGTCACAAGTGCGGCGTGTGATTCGCAGAGTTTTCTAGTTCCAGGAGAAGCACCCATGCTTCGTAAGATTCTGTCCCGCAAGAGCAAGGGACAAGGTTTGGTTGAGTACGGTTTGATCATCGCTGGCGTCGCCCTGATCTGCGCCGCTGCCATCTCGGTGTTCGGTCACAAGACGAGCGACCTCATCGCTGCTGTCGCCACCATCCTGCCAGGTGCCCACTTTGATGACAATCAGCCCATGGCGTCAGGCAAGCTGATCGAAACTGCTGCCAATGCCAATGGCGATATCGCACTTGATCAGGCTGAAATTCTGCTCAACAGCGACGGTACGGTTGGACGTCTTTCGCAAAACGTCACCGGTACCAACTCCGATGCTTTCGGTGGGCTAGTCAACGAAGTTGACTAATTTTTGAGAACCGACAACGTCCATTCGCAAGATCAAATACTGTTCTCTGCGTCTCGATTCACCTTCGAGGCGCAGAGACTTTTTTCTCCGCTCGCCTTTCGTTTCGATCGCATCGGTCACTTGCCCGGTCAGCGGGTGAATCGAGCTTCTCATGGCTGCTCTCTTCGTCGTCGTTCCGCTGCTGCTCGTTGCGCTGGCAACGTGGCACGATTTGCGTACGCGCGAGGTGCCCGACTGGATCTCCTATGCCCTCGGTCTATGGGGCATCGTCTGCATCGCTTGCGGCCTGGGCAATAACAGCTGGAGCGGCGTTTTTCTCGGGGGATTGCTCGCTTTTGCGATCACATTCCCTTTCTGCTGGCTCGGTGGACTAGGTGGCGCCGACGTTCGACTGATGGTCGGCCTCGGCATGATTTTTGGCCCCTCGGTTTTGCTACTGCTGGCGATTCTCACCGCGCTACTGGGCGGCATGCTGGCGCTAGTCGCAGTTGCGCGAGGCCAAAAAGACTACGCCTATTGTCCTGCGATTTTGGGCGCTCTGGTTCTCGTCCTCACACTCAGCATGGTGCTCCATGGACGAATCGCCTAAATCAGTTTCACACCGCTATCGACTGCGCCAGCGACGAGGCCAATCGCTGGTCGAGTTCGCCGTTATTGCGCTCGTGGTCTACATGCTGCTCGCGGCGATCCTCACCTTCGGCTTCATGTTCTATGCCGCACAAGGAACACAAGCCGCCGTCGATCTTGCTGCTCGCGAAACTTCACGCACTCCGTTGCCCGCCAATTCCGTAACACTCGAAATGGTGCTCTACGGCGACTACACCGATCCAGCGCTTGGTCTTAGTGCTGCCGATCAAGAAGCGATCAGGCGATTTCGCCAAACGGTTTATGACGAACATTATCTGGTGATCGAGCTCCCCACAGACGGTCCTGCTACCGAGTTGAGCACGAGGTGGCGCGAACTCGTCGCAAGACTGCCGCTGGTGAACCAGCAACTCGTTCCGCTGATGATCCCCGACAGTTTTAACGACGTCGATGTGCTCCGCTATCCCGGTGCCGTCTATGAAGATGACAATCCCGACGACAATCCTGACCCCAGTGTGATGCCTGAGCCGAGTGGCTTTCTCGTTCGCATTCCCATCGTCGTCGGTCGCAGTGCCACTGGCGTTGAAACCATCGACTGGGTCGCCGCTGTTGAGCCGATCGTTCGCGAAGCAGGGCCGCGCATCGATCCCTTCAAAGTGAGCAGTCCCGAGCGCGGTATCGTCGGGCTACGGATCAACTACCCCTCGCAGTCTCCCGCGATGAGCAGTTTTCGGCACGACACAGCCGACCCTGAGTTCCCTTTCGAGCCGACGGTGGGCCGACCTAATCTGGCCAACGATGCGGGTGTGGTGGTAGTTACCAACCCAATCGCACCACCCGATGGACCATTGGTGTCACCCGATGAAGGTAACATTCATCGCACTACTTACTCGGGTGAATATGGCCTGGGTGGCCAGCAAGCTCTCGGCCAGGTGGTGCGTCCCTATCGCCGGGTAATTTCTTCCCAAGCAATTTTTCGACGTGAGATTCTTCAGTAACTACAATCAATAGTCACCTACACTCCGATACAGCGTGCAGAAAGGATTCTCCGCCCGACAACATAGATCGAAGGTCGTCCGATGCGAGGAATCAATCCCCACAACCGCCGGCAGTCTCCCTTATGGATGCTTGGTGGTCTTTTTTTCGTGCTGCTCTTTGGGGCCGTAGCCACCGGAGCGACTCTTTGGATGGCGGGAGTGGAATTCCCTTTCTTGGCCTCTGCCAAGCCACCACGAGTTCAGATACCTGTGAACGCGCGCCCCATTGCTCCGTATGCCTCGGTCACGCGCGAAGACATGATCGACCCACAGAAGCGCGCGATCGCCACGATCGAACTGCGCCCTGATCAGATTGTCGGGATTGGTCTGAAGTACATCGGCGACGACGGTCAAGAGGTGAGCTCCGCCGCCCGCGAAGTGACCGAAGAAAATGGCACCTTCATGATCTCGATCGACGGTGGAAAACGGATTCCGATCGGCCGCGTGCGCGAACTGGGTGGTGCCATGATGAGTGTGAACGACATCATCGGCCGAGTGGTCTCGAAAGAAAAGAACCCAGGACTTGCCTTTACGGAAAGTTCGTTTCTCCCCAAAGGAACCCGCCCTGGTTTAGCTGGCGCCACTCCCCCCGGCATGCAGTCGATGACTCTCGAAAGCAGCTCGATTGCAGGCCTCCACGGGCTCAAGCTGGGAGACAAAGTCGACCTGATTGCCTCGGTTCCACACGACATGCTCGGCGAGTTCGATCCGTCGCATAAGCCCCGCAGCGGTGTTCAGTTCGTCACGCGATCGAAGGCCAGCGATCCACCCCAAGCAGTGGTGGAACGCACAATTGCTCAGTCGGCCATCTTGCTCACACCAGTTCGCATTCGACAGAAGCCGTCGACCACCTCTTCGCTCACCGAAGGTCAGCGAGTGCAAAACATTCCGGTCGAAGAAGTGGTTCTAGCGCTAACTCCGTCCGACATTCCCCACGTGAAGAAGGCGCTTCACAAGGGACTCTCGGTGATGGCGGTGGCGCAATCAGGACAAGCTGCCAAAGGTGGGAGTGACGATAGCGAAGCGCCTGCCGAACAGAAGCTTGCCGTGGCATTTCCGCTCGTCAAGCGCACCATTCCCGCCTTCCAGCGGATCACCGAGCAAGACTTTATCGATCCTGTAACACGCCGCCCTGAGTTCGCCTACTACGACCCGGACACCGCCACTCGCTCCAAACTGGTGCCTTACGACTTCCTGCTCGGACGCGTCGCCAATCGCGACATCGAAGCTGGCACTGTCATCTCCGAATCGGAACTTGCCGAACAAGGGGCAAAAGGTGGCATCGGAAGTGTCATTCCTCCTGATCGCCAAGCTGTTGTCATTAGCGCTAGTCAGATCTTGGGGTCTGAGTATTTAAGTGTGGGGGACCACCTCGATTTGCTCGGCAGTTTCAAGCTGGAGCATGTGCGTACGACAGAGGAAACTTCGCGCCGGGAAAACGAGACAACGACTCGCAACAGTTCAGAAGTCATCAGCCGTTCGACCGACTTGCAATGGTCCACTTCGCTTGGTCATCGCGCCGAGCACTGGCTGCTGGCGGTCGACGCGCGCGTGGTGGCCATTGCTCGTACGCCAAGCGAATCTGCTGGAGCGAACAATTCGATTGCCAATCCGATTTCATCCCTCACCCTCGCCGTTCGCTTGCGCGATGCCGAAGCCCTTGCGCAAGCAGCGGCGATGACTAGTGAAATCAAACTCACTGCTGCATTTCGTTCGAACTTGCCAACAGCATCGCCTCCCAACATGGCAAGTGTGCCGCTGTGCACGGTGGCAGTTCGAGCGTTCGAAAAACTCGAGCCGTGGGGAGCCGTTGTCGCTCGGCCAGCCATCACTTCGATTTCGATCGATGAAGTCAACGAAAAGAAAATCGTTACCGATCTAAGCTTGTTTGCTGGTCGCGTGCTGCGAACCAACAAACAGCCTGGCGACTACTTTTTGGAGTCCGACTTTCTTCCAGCCGACACTGCTGTGGGAATTTCGGCCGGAATCGCCCCTGGCTATCGCGGATTCTTAGTTCAGAAAGAACAGCTCGCAGGGCTTGAGCTTGTCAAACAGCAGATGCGAGTCGATGTGATTTCGGCCGAGCCAATGACGTTTCCGAGCAACTACGATGTGCCGCCGGAAATCGTTGGTCGAACGCAAATGCTGGTTGCTGCCAGCGATGTTGAAGTGGTACAGCTTTACGAAGAGCCGCTGCGAGGCGTTGTTTCTGCAGTGCTGGCGATTCCGCTGGAGCAAGTCGCTCGTTTCGAAAGCGTGCTGGCAAGCTCGAGCAATTTGCGAGTGATTCCTCGCAGCCAATCGGTCGCTGACGTGGTGCAAGCGACTGCCACCAGCGATCAGCTTCCTGAGGTCAATCCCTACACGAGCCTCAAGTTCATGGAGCAGATGGTCGGTTCTGATCGTCGCGTCTCGGTCTTCCCAGCGACGACCCAACCATGAGCCACCATCGCAACTCACGTACGACACCGCGCCATCGCAAGGGCTTCACCCTCGTCATCTTTGCGCTGCTGATGTTTGCTCTCCTAGCGCTGGCTGCGCTGGTGATCGACCTGGGGATCGTGCGCACTACGCAGCGGCAAATGCAAACCGCCACCGACAGCGCAGCACTCGAAGGGATGCGATTTCGTCAGCAAGTTCCTGAGAACTGGCTCGACAATTCCGACCCGATCGGAAGAGAACTGATTAGTGCGATTGGTGCTCCACCAGCAGCGCCACAAGATCCAACCGATCCGGCGTGGCAAGATTGGTACGACCTCGCTAGTCGCTATGCCGCTTCGCGGAATGTATCCAATACCTTCGACGACGACTTCAACCTCGCTACTGACGCTCGCAACTTTGGGGCAGGGCCACGTCTGACATTCACCGGCGGCACTTCAATTTCGCCCGAGTTCAACGCCAGCCAAACGATGAGCATTCCGTCCTCGAGGGTCTACGATCCTGTGCTCAGTCTTAACAGCGCGTCGAATGATCCCGCAGGAGACATTGTTGCGGGAAATGCTATTAAACCCGAACTAGCGACGATAGAGGAAAACGACTACTCGCGAACCGACTTTACGACCGGTGCGACTATCGATGGCAATCGAAACGGATTGCTGGTGCGAATGCGTCGCACCAATGAAACGCTCGATCCAGCTGTTGGCTCAACAGGGGGCACAATTCCCTACCTCTTCGGACGTGGTAGCCTGATTGCGTCTGATCTGAAAGGACGTGGCATTGCGGTCCGTTCTACCTCCATCGCCGTCAGTTCCTACGAACGACTTTCTTTTGAGCCAAGTCCCGAGGAACTTACTGTTGAAGTCCGCGCTAAGTCGATCGGCGTTCGTCCAACGTCAGCCGAGAATCCTGATCGCGACATACCCGGTCGATTGCCGCTCGTGATTTATGCCGATCAATGGCCGATTCCGATGAACCCCGCAGCAGAATACACCATCAACAACGGTCAGCTTGTGCGTGTTGGATCGGGTGATGTGCTGGGTCATGTCGTCAGCATCGACTTACTTACCGGCACAGGACGCGCGATTTCGATTGGCGAACAGGTTCCAGAAGTTGATGAGTCGATCACGACAAGCCTTTCCACCATTCTCGCGCAAGCGGCGCTTCTTCGAACTGAAGGAGGCTCGCAGGTTCCTTATGGGTTTGTTCCCATCGTGGCGAGGCTCGAAGATTCCGGCCCTTACATCGTGATTGGATTCGGGGCGATTCTGTTTCCTGACGGCCAGGCAGATGCGGGACAAATTCACGTAGTCAGCGGACATGTTCCATGGACCAATGCCATGGCAACGATCGCTCCGCGAACTCCAATTACTTCGAGCCTCGAAATCGACGATTACTGGAACTTAGTTCTCAATCGTCACCATGAGTTGCTCGACCCACTTCTAGCTCCCGCCCTTGTGCGCTAACTCCTCTGAGAATTCACGTGGCTGCTACTCCCAATATCCTGATTATCTCGGCCGATCCGAAGCTTCACGAAGAGCTTCAATCGGCACTTCGCGCGATGGGAGACCGCGCGCCGGTGGCTCACTTCATCACCGAAACGCGCCAAGGAATCGAAGCAGCACGAAGTCGCAGTCCTGATCTAGTCCTCGTCGAAATGGGGCGCAATCTCGCAGCACTCAAAAGTGTGACGATGGAACTCAACTCCATTTCGCCTGAGATGACAGTCGCTGCTGTTTTTCGGCCCGATGTGTTTGGCAACGATGTCTCGGAGAGTGCGATCGTCATCGAGGCGATTCGAGCAGGTGTCAAAGACTTCCTCCGGCGTCCAGTTTCGACGGTGGAACTTCAAGACCTGCTCGACCGAACTCGCAAGCAATCGGCGCGAGTCTCCGCGCCGCTGGGGCGGGTGATTTCGTTTATCAGTAACAAAGGTGGCGTGGGCAAAAGCACCTTGGCGGTAAATTCCGCCTGTGGACTCGCGCAACTCTATCCAGGGCGTGTACTACTGATTGATGCTTCGCTTCAGCTCGGCGTTGCTGCTTCGATGCTCGATTTGAATCCCTCGGCAACACTCACCGATGCCGTACGCGAAAGCTCACGGCTCGACGAAATGTTTTTGCGTCAACTCACAGCGGTGCATGAAAGTGGACTACACGTCCTTGCCGCGCCGCGCGATGCCATCGAAGCTGCCGAAGTCGACGATGAGTCGATAAGCCGCATCATTACGCTGGGCCGTCGCAGCTACGATTTTGTGATCGTCGACACCTTCCCCCTTTTCGATCGTGTGGTGATTGCAATTCTCGACTTGAGCGATCGTGCTTATGTGGTGCTCGAGAATGTGGTGCCAACACTGCTTGGGGCTGCCAAGTTGCTAGAGCTACTGGGTGGTCTTGGATTTCCGAAAGAGCGCCAGCGCGTGATTGTGAATCGATTTCAATCGATCAGTGGTGGGCTCAGCTTGACCGATGCTGCAACCAAACTCGAGCGCACCATCGACTTCGCACTTCCTTACGACAAACGGATCATGGTCGCGGCCAACACGGGTCGACCTTATGCGATGAATCCCAGTCGTTGGTTCGGAATTGGGCCAACTCTCAAGCTGCTCATCTCCGATTTGGCATCGCTGGCCCAAATGCCGCGCACCGAGATGGAAACGACTTCGCTTCCTTCGGGCGTAGCATCTTCGATTGCATCTAGTCCTCCATCGGTCCTGAGTGATCGAGGCTCCTCTCCATCGATTCGCGAGGTGCTGCCATGAGTGGGGATGGACCGGTGGAACCTTCCAACAGCCGTAGGGAACGGAGTGTCAACTCTCGAGGAATTCTTTCGCACATCAGTTCGACGTTGCCTCTCGACCGACTTCGAGCTGCTACAAAACGCAGCACCTCGCGAGGGAGCTCATCAGGACCTAGCATCGCAGCCGAATCGATCGTCGAGCGTGCTGGCAGCGCAGCCTATTTGGTGGTGCGTGGAGAACTTCATCAACGCTTACTCGATGAACTTGATCGCAGTAACTTGCTTTCTTCGAGTGAAGAACGATTAACGGACGAAGTGAAAGAGTTTGTCGAGGGAACGCTTGCCAGCGAAGACTTGCCACTCAATGAAGAAGAGCGGAACCGGCTGGTTGATGATCTGCTCGAAGAAACACTGGGGATCGGACCACTTGCCCCACTGATGTCGGATCCAGCTGTCACCGATATTTTGGTGAATGGTTCGCAGCAGGTGTATATCGAGCGTTTCGGCCGACTGGAACTCACTCCCGTTCGTTTTCGTGACGACGAGCATCTGATCCGTATCATTCAGCGAATCGCCGCGCGAGTTGGCAGACGTATCGACGAGAGTTCGCCGATGGTCGACGCGCGATTGCCCGATGGGAGCCGTGTGAATGCTACGCTTCCTCCCGTAACTATCGACGGACCAACGCTGTCGATTCGGCGGTTTGGCCATCGACGACTGCGCCGCTCGGACCTGCAGCAACTAGGCATGTTTTCGAGCGAGATGCTGCAGTTCCTGGAACTTGCCGTTCGAGGTCGTAAGAATCTGCTGATCTCGGGTGGTACTGGTAGTGGCAAGTCGACATTCCTAGGCGCAATTGCCGAAGCAATTCCCGATCACGAGCGAATCGTCACGATCGAGGATGCTGCGGAGCTCATCCTCGATCAAACCCATGTGATACGGATGGAAACACGCCCGGCCAACGTCGAAGGTCGGGGGCGAATTGCAGCTCGCGACTTGGTGGTGAATTCGCTGCGTATGCGACCCGACCGGATTATCGTCGGCGAAATTCGGTCCGCAGAAGCGCTCGATATGCTGCAAGCGCTCAACACAGGTCACGATGGTGGCATGACCACCGTACACGCCAACAGCCCGCGTGATGCGCTCTCGCGCGTCGAGACCATGGTGCTCATGGCAGGTCTCGACCTTCCGTCGCGCGCGATTCGCGAACAGATGGTCTCAGCACTTCACTTGGTGGTCCACATCCGTCGCTATGAAGATGGTGTGCGACGTGTCGAAAGCATCGCTGAAGTGCTCGGACTCGAAGGCAACACGCCGCAGATGCAGGACATTTTTCGTTTCGAACCAAAAACGCGTGTCGGTCGGCGCATTGTGGGTGAATTTGTGGCGACCGGCATTGTGCCACGAATCGCTGAAGAACTGCGGGAGCGAGATTTCGGCGTTCCGATGTCGCTGTTTCAGCGGAAATCTGCAGGCATTCCACTCACCTAACCACACATGTTGCCGATCTTTCTTACTCTTGGATGCATGCTGTTGCTTGCGGCAATCGTCGTCTATCAGTGGCAACTGATCAGCTTGCGAAGCGTCGCACTCGGCCGTCTTGCGTCAGCAATCGACGATGCAGTCCCTGCCTCGCGTCGCACGAGTTCGTGGTCGATCTCGGGTCCGCTTGCACGCCCCTTGCGAATAGTTCCTTATTTGCTGGGAGTGGTACTCGGACTCATCATTTGGCTGGTCGTAGGATTCTCGCTAACACTTTCGATTGCCTTTGGATTGATCGTTGCGATGATGAGCGCCGAAGTGGAAGCCTACCTGGCAACCATGAAAAGTGCGAAGCTTGAGCGGCAGTTGGCTGATGCGATTGACCTGATGATCGGCGCGCTGGGGGCAGGAACTGGCGTGACGAGCGCGATGGCTGCGGCGATCGAAGAGTCGAGTTATCCGCTCAAGGGGCAGCTCGAAGATTTGCTCGCACGCATTCGCTTGGGAGATGACCCACAAGCCGTGTTTCGGAGTTTATCGCAGCGAATTCCACTCGAAACGTTCTTGCTCTTTTCCTCGACGCTCGCCGTTCACTGGGAAGTGGGTGGTAGTCTTGCTCCGACACTTGCCAGCGCCGGCCGAACGATTCGCGATCGAATCGAAATTGGCAGGCGCATTCAGTCGAACATCGCCCAGTCGCAAGTTTCGACAGTCTTCATTCTGCTTCTCACCTACTTCATTGCAGCAGTGGTGTGGCGCAATAGTCCTGAGCAAATGCAGGCTTTTTTGAATACCGATATGGGGGGCAGTGTGGTAGCGGGATCGATGGTGCTGCAAGCGGTCGGAATTGTCTGGATGTCTGCCATTAGCAAGGCGAAGTTCTGATGAACGCTTGGCAAGTTACACTGGTGGTACTGCTCTGGTCGAGCCTCGCCGCAGCGATTTATCTGGGCTGGCGCTGGCTTCGCACATCGCAGGAAACGCGCCGACGTGCACTTGCGAGCGACGATGCCGAGCGGGCTGCTCCGGTCACGCAACTCGACGACATGTGGCTGCTGCGTCGTTGGTTGTTCCTTGCCGGATATCGCCAGCCTGGTGCGACCACCTTCTTCGCTTTACTCACGCTCGGCACAACAATGCTCGGCGGCGTGGCAATCACATTCTTCTTCTACTCGGGGCTTTACCAGGTCATGGTGGTGAGCGCCGATGCGGTCCCCGGTGGTGTCGGCGAAGTGTTTCTACCAGCTGTTTGGCTTTCGCCATGGATCATCCTGCTCGGATTATCCGCGCTACCAGCATTGGTCGTAAATCGTTCGCGACAGAAGCGTGTGGAGATGATTGAGCAAGACCTGCCGCTGACACTCGAACTGCTCGCCACACTTAGCGAAGCGGGACTCGGTTTTGATGCCGCCATGCAGCGCATTCAGAGTACTCGCTTGGCGGTTCGACCACTGGCAAGTGAGTTTCGTAGTTATCAGGCCGATTTGCTGGCGGGACGTCCGCGCACACAATCGCTCCGGCGTTTGTCGAGTCGTATTCAGGTGCCTGCGATATCGATCTTCGTCTCGGCCCTGGTGCAGGCCGAACAGCTGGGGATGGGAATTGCGCAAGTCTTGCGTAGACAGGCCGACGACATGCGTGATCGACGGCGCGAGCGGGCCAACGCGTTTGCGATGTCGTTGACGGTGAAACGCGTGATTCCGCTGGTGGTTTGCTTCTTGCCGGGACTCTTTGTCTGGACACTCGGTCCGTTCTTCGTACAGCTGTTTCAGCTGGCCGATTCCTTCACACGTGTGGGTGGACTCGCCCCATAGCTTTACCACGAGACGAGTCGTTCTATGTTCGTGAAGTTATGCCGCCGAGCAACAGGTGACGTCCTGGTTGCGAATCTCGAACTCGCGACAACTTTCAGCCAGCGCTTCTGGGGTCTGCAATTTCGCTCGTCGCTTGCTGCGGACACAGGTCTACTCATCACACCATGCAACTCAATTCACACTTGCTGGATGCGGTTTACGATCGACGCCATTTTCCTCAATACCAAGGGGGAGGTGCTCGCCATCAAACGAGTCGCACCATGGCGCGCGACGTTGCCAACCCGCGGAGCAGCGTGCGTGGTGGAAGTGCTGCCAGAAAGCGTGAGCGTAGAAATTGGCGAAGCTCTTAGTTTGGTGCCCAGTTTGGTCGAACGCGATCAAGCAAAGCGTCGACTGTCGCGCTTGCAAGCGATGCTAGCCGGTGATGATTTCTTACCAACTTGAGGACCTCGACCGTCGCTAGCAGCGCTTCTCCTTGAGCAAAATCGGCATATCTTGCCGATCAAGCGGCATCAAGCCCAAGTCCTTTGGCCCTACAACCGATAAAGATTGCCAGGTCGGACAGTACGCTCACGTCTCTAGATCGCTCGTAGCAATTTCCGCGTTTAGCCATTGGTTTTGTCGAATCTCCGCGCACGCGTAGTGGGTTGCATCAGCGATCACTATGAATTGGCTTAGAGACACCGACAATTGGACCTTTCTGCGCGCTTGCCAACGAATGTGAGGCTGTGGTGACCATCTCATCGCTTAAGAACCGGGCCAGCCGCAAGCAACAATATACGGCTGCAGCGCTGATGACGCTCCTCGGATGGGCGAGCACCACAGCGACGGCACAGCAAGCGCTAGCGCCGGTCGATACCGTACTGCAAATACGGCAAGCCGCCTATCAACAAGATGGGGCTCAGCTTCCAGCAGCGATTCCTCCTGGTACGCTTCCATCGGCCCCTTTGCCACCAGCTGCGTTCGCACCCGCAACCGGTGCTCCATCGCCGATGCTTCAGCAAGTTCCGTTCTTGCCAACGCCGATGCCAATGGCCAACCCAGCGGTCCCGATGGTTCCGAGCGGTCAGGGAGCTCAGCCTCTTCCACCACCAGCTGCCGGCCCCCAGCGTCTCGAACTGCTGCCACCCCTTCCACCAGGTATGGCAAACCCCGTTCCCACAGCGGAAGTCAGCCAGCGATTCGATCGCTTCATCCAGCGGAAGATCGACCCCGAAAACACCCTCGAAGTAATCCTCGGTCGACCTCGCATATTGGTGTTTAACGAGACCCCCAAACGAATCTATCTGCCTGATGAGAGCATCGCTGCTTTTCAAGTGATCGATGATCGGCAGATCTCGATTGTTGGTCGCAGTGTCGGTTCGACGGCACTGAATCTTTGGGTTATCGATCCTGAGACTGGCAAAGAAATTGTGCTCAGTTATCTCGTGAAAGTGCTTCCCGAGCCGCAACTCAAAGAGCGGCTGGAAGCGGTCTATGCCGGGCTCGAGCGCGAAATTAATCAAGCATTTCCGCGTAGCAAGATTCAACTGAGTTTGATTGGCGACCAATTGGCGGTACGGGGGCAAGCTCACGATGCTGTCGAGGCGAATCAAATTCTGCAAATCGTCGCGCGACATAGTCCCACGAAGTCACAAGACGAGTTTGGACGGCCGGTGCAGTACGTTCAGCAAGCGGCTTTCATTGATCAGCAGCGCGATCCTTTGGTCGATCAGGATCAAGCGTTCCTAAGGCAAACGGTTGTCGACTCAGCACTGCTGGCACGATCAGGCATTATCAATCTGCTCCAGATTCCTGGTGAACAGCAGGTGATGTTGCGAGTGACCGTCGCCGAAGTGAACCGCACTGCTGCCCGCAGCATTGGGCTGAATTTCAGTGTGCAGAACAATCAAGGAACCACCGTATTTCAAAACCTGACGGGCCAGCTTGGCGCAGCAGGTGGTGGCAATCTTTCGAATGTTCTCGCCAGTCTCGATAACGGCCAAGTCATCCTGGCGATCAATGCACTTCGCAGTCTACGACTCGCCAAAACACTGGCAGAGCCCAATCTCACCACACTCAATGGTCAACAAGCCACGTTTCGCGCAGGTGGCAGTTTTCCGGTGCCCCAAATCGGTGGGCTAGGAGGAACAGGTCTCCAAGGAACCGTGTTCGTACCTTTCGGCGTTTCGATTGAATTCACTCCCTACGTGATCGATCGCGATCGCATTCGCTTGAAGCTATCAGCAGGTGTGAGTGTTCGCGATGAAAGTCTTGGCACCAGTATTGGTGGTTCCGCCGGTGCCGGTGGAACACAAGTTGCGGGGCTTAATTCACGGACGTTCGATTCCACGGTCGAGCTGCGAGAAGGACAAACCCTCGCCGTCGCTGGGCTCATTCAAACCAACATGGGGGCCGACAGCGATCGTGTTCCTTTCTGGGGTGATTTGCCAATCATCGGACATACAGGAGGCTTCAGCCGAACGACCGCTGGCGAGCAAGAGTTGGTGATTCTCGTAACGCCCGAGCTTGTCCATCCGCTGGAGGCATGCGACACCCCGTCACTTCCAGGTGCCGATGTTTTTGAAACAGGCGATATCGAGTTCTACCTGGGCAATCATCTCGAAGCACGTCGGATGCGCGACTATCGCAGCACCGTACGAACCGACTTCGCTCGCATTCGTGCAGGTGACAAACTTTGCGAAGACCAATTCATCATCGGCCCAAATGGCCCCACGTACGGCTGTTGCGACAAGAATAGTGGTGGTTGTCTCCCAGCTAGTGTGGTGCCACCGGTCATTAAGTAGTGCGATGGCTGCAAGCAGTAATGGCAAAATGCAGCGTGGTGCTTGTCTTCGATCAAAGCTCGCGGCAAGGATGCAAGTGAGAGAAACATGGCGAACGAAATCAACCGACGAAGCCTGATTGGTCGCTTGCTGGCCCTAGGAGCGATCTCGCTAGCGACAGGCTGTCGGTGTACCGACGATTTTCTCGGCATTGGCAAGTGTGGCGACGAAGTGCCGCGAGGAGCAATTCCTCAGCCCATTGGCACTTATAGTTGTCAGTGGCAACAGGCGCAGATGACCCGCGCCGAACAGGATGACTTTGCTATCTACGAGAAAGAATGGATCGACCGGACAGCCCAATTGAGCGATGCCGGACGCGACCACTTGCTATCGCTCGCCAAGCGGATGGCAACCGAACCCTTCACCGTGGTGATTGAACCGACGAGCGATGCAGCGCTGAACGAAGCACGCCGCGCCGAGATCATGCAGTACTTGATTATTCGGGAAGTTCCTGGCGCAGAGGAGCGTGTGATCACGGCCAATCCCGATGCGGAAGGGATGCTTGGTCAAGAATCGATTCGAGTAACACGCGGCTATTTCTCTGGAGGAAACTCCAGTCGCGGGCAAAATGGCGGCGGACAATTGGGCCAACCATCGTCGGGTGGCGGTTTTGGCAGTTCCGGTGGCTTTGGTTCGTACTAGTCAAGCTATCCGTAGCTATTTTGCAGGAAGCACTTCGATGTTCATACCGCTCAAGCCCAATAGCTCTGTTGCTATCTTCCTGATTGCGCTCACAGCTACTACAGGCTGCGCGAGCATGGGTCTCAAAAAACCGGCGATTCCCACAGCACCAGTGGTCTCGAAAGCCTCGTCTGAAAAACTCGACGAGCTTCCCACTTCACAAACGGTGCAGTTATGTCTCACCACCGCTGGAGAGCTAGTGCAAGAGGGACATCTTACCGAAGCAATTCAGCTGTACCAAAAGGCTCGTTCACTCGATCCTGAGGCGGTTGATTACTCGCGAATCCTCGCCGCACTCTACGATGGTCAAGGGGAATACTCGAAAGCGATTGACGAGTATCGACTTGCAATTCAAAAGCTTCCCGGCGATGCCAATCTGCTGAACGACTATGGCTGTCTCCACAAACGCCACGGCAACTTCGTCGAGGCCGAGCTGCACTTGCGTCAAGCTGTTGCACTTGATGCCACGAACGATCGCGCCAAGACCAATCTTGCCATCGCCCTCGCTCAGCAAATGAAGTACCAGGAGGCCTTTGATCTTTTCGCAGCCGTGTCTGGTCCGGCAGCAGCACACAGCAATATCGGCATGATCAAAGCCCGACAAGGCAAAACCGAAGAGGCTAAAACAGCGCTCCGCACCGCTCTCTCGATGAATGCTAACAACCCTCCAGCACACGCCATGCTCACCTATCTCGAAAGCCCCAAGCCTCAAATTCAAAAATAGCGTGTCCCAAATAGTTGTCCCTACTCCAAGTCTTCTAGAAACTCGGAGATTGACACGACGCCGGAGACATTCAAGTGGTCACGGGGGCGAGTGCACGCAACGTATAGAGCAAATGTTGTTCAGTGCTGTAAACCTCTTCCAGGTCACCCGATTCAGACCAATTTCAATCGCCATCGGCTCAGTTCCGCCCGGCTCCGCTTGACTTGTCTTGCGACGGAGCCGACTGCTTGGACATTTCTGGGGAACTCAGGGCCACGCGGAAGCCGACGTAGTCGGAGCGAGTATCAGAAGGGAAATGAAAGGCCCGGTTCCCTGACCTCCCTAACATTGCGGGCGTCAACCAAGCGCCGCCACGGATCATTCGGCTAAAGCCCTCCTTGGGGCCGGTGGGATCGCTGACCGGGCCCTCGGGGTAATCACCGGCCCAGTCGCTGCACCACTCCATCACATTGCCGTGCATGTCATACAGACCCCAGGCGTTCGGCTCCTTCTTGCCGACCGGCTGCGATATGCCTTTACAATTCGAAGAGAACCAGCCGTAGTCGTCAGCTAATTCCAGCCCTCCAAACCCGAAAGGGGCGCGACTACCAGCTCGGCAGGCGTACTCCCACTCCGCCTCCGTCGGTAAGCGATACACCCGACCGGCCGCCTTCTCCTCGGGCAACTCTGAAAGCCTCTTGCAGAATTCGACAGCGTCCTCCCACGAAGCCTGATCGACGGGATGATTCGAGCTATCAACGTTATTGACATTGTCTCCTTGAAATTTACTAGGGTTGTTGCCCATCAGCTTCGCATACTGGGCTTGAGTCACCTCGAAAGCGCCCAGGTAGTAGTGCCGAGTGAGTGTGACTTCGTGCCGTTGCTCTGCGAACTGGTAACCCTCTTCTCTATACAGCGAGCCCATTTGAAATTTTCCCTTAGCGATCGGCACCAGCTTCATACCAATGCTGTTGGTAATTCCCTGATCAGCCCGTGACTCTGCGGATTCGGCACTGCTCAGTCGAGCTTGCTCTATCGCCGCCTCGGCTGCGGCAGAAAGCTGTTTTGACGCACTCAAGATCGGGAGCACCTCTTTCGGCCCCTGACCACGAAAATGAATCGTCATTTGGGAGAGGTCGATTTGCACTCGCTCGTCGACTTCAGCGGCCCGCTGGAGATGCACATTCCACTCGCTGCGTTTCACCTCGTTGTAGACTGCTTTCCCGCTCTTCCAACTCTTGGGTCCGGTCTGCTCAAACGACTGCTCGGAAGATGAACCCTTGTAGGAGACCTTGGTGACGTTTTGACCTTTAATCTCGGGGTCGATGGCTGCCCTGGAAACCTCCACCGGCCAGCTATTACGAACCATCCGGAACCCGATACTGAAGCATTGACTCGCCCCCTGCCACCGATAGCTACGGGTCGCCAGTCTGCAGCGGGTGGCTTCCTTGAACCAGCAGCCGCCCCGGATCACCCGATCGGGACCTGTTTCCTTGGCAATCGGATCCGTTCCGCTCGGCAATTCCTCGAAGTAACAATCCTGAACCCACTCCCAGGCACTCCCGTTCATGTCGTGCAGGCCCCAGGCATTCGCCTTCTTCGTGCCTACCGGTTTTGGATAACCGCCGCTGTTGCCATCGTGCCACGCCACCTCATCCAGACTGCCTCCGGGGTACATTCCTGTCTCGCCCGCTCGCGCCGCGTATTCGTACTGCGCTTCGGTCGGCAAAGACATCTTTCCGCCATCCTCGCTCCCAAGCGTGGAATTCACCTTTTCCATAAACACCTGGGCGTCGTCCCAACTGACGCCCACGATAGGGAGATGGGGACTTTTGTTCTTCTCGGGGTGAGGCTTGCCGTAGGGGCCTATGCCATCCAGTGGATTGCTCCCCATCACCGCCGTCCACTGCGACTGGGTCACTTCGGTTTTTGAGATCCAAAAGCCCTTGCTCAGGGTGACTTTGGCCTGAGCTTCTCTGGTTTCCCTGCGCTCCTCGGAGGGCGGGCTCCCCATCACGAACTCACCAGGCGGGCACCAGACGAACTTCATCTTTACACCGGGCGCGATCTCGAACTCACGCTCCTCCCCGGCACGGCCTCCCTTAAGCTTTGCGTAAGCCTCTTCACCAGTGGTATCGACGATGGCTGGCTTGGCTGCATTTTCTTGTGCCGCTACCAGGCTTGCCATGACAACAATTACAGCGAGTGATTTCAGTAGTGTTTTCATTTACGTGGTTCCGCTTGGTTGTTTGGTCTTTCTGTCTGACCCCCAAGTGGGGCACGATAAAGTGTTCGCGGGAATCAAGATCGCGGATTCAAAAAAATGGTTTTTCCAGAAAATAGCCGATCATTTCGTTTGACCTTGGGACAAGGAAAAGGGTTGAGGAAACTTTTTTCATGACAAGGGGCTCTTGCTCGGCTTGTTCAAGTACGCATGAAACAACCGTCGTTGCCTTAGCTACTAAGCAGTGATCTATCACGCGGCGGCGAGGGGTGGGGGTCCGTCGTTGAATCCGTGACAAGCAGTTGTTTTTCGATTTTATTTTGAATCCGCCGGCCAATGTTCTGCGAATAACCTTACGAGCCGCTCAGAAGTGTCGACGGAATCGTTTTTTCACCCTGAAAACTTTGTACGACTGAGAAAAGGAATCTGAACATGAAATCGTTTGTTGCCAGTGTCTTGTCGTTAGTTGTTGTTTTGGGAGCCTCGGTATTGGCAGTTGCCGAGGACCAGAAGGATATTGTGGATACGGCGGTAGGAGCTGGTAGCTTCAAGACGCTGGTCGCTGCTGTGCAAGCGGCCGACCTCGTTGAAACCCTGAAGGGCAAGGGGCCGTTCACCGTATTCGCACCGACCGACGAAGCTTTTGCCAAGCTTCCCCAAGGAACAGTGGAATCGTTACTGAAGCCCGAGAACAAGCAAAAGTTGGTTGCCATTCTGACCTATCACGTTGTGCCGGGGAAAGTTTTGGCCAAAGACGTTGTGAAGCTCACCGAGGCCAAGACCGTGCAAGGCTCTGCGGTGAAGATTGCGGTTAACGAGGGAAAGGTGAGTGTCGATGGTGCCAATGTTGTGAACACCGACATTGAGACCAGCAACGGAGTTATTCACGTAATTGATGCGGTGATCCTGCCCAAGTAGTAGGCAGCTCGATCGTGGAAAACCATGGCGAGGTTGGTATGCTTACCGACCTCGCCTCATTTCACGCTTTGTGAGAGGAGGTTGATTTGCAAGTGCCGCTGTTAACACGCATTGCCAGTGGTGATACCCGGGCGGTTGACGAATGTATCGACCGATATGGTGGCCTTGTCTGGTCGCTTGCCCGCCGACTCTCCTCCTCGGTAGCCGATGCAGAAGACGCCGTACAAGAGATCTTCGTTGACTTGTGGAAAAATGCGGATCGGTTTCGCGAAGACCTCGCCAGTGAACCGAACTTCGTGGCCATGCTCGCCCGTCGTCGATTGATCGATCGGCTGCGTAAATCGCGCCGCGAACTGGAATCCCAACCGATCGACGAACTCGCGTTGCAATATGCGGCTCCCCCGCAAACGTCAAACATGGAATTGGCCGAGGAAGGGGCGCGTGCCGTGGTTTGCCTCGAGGGACTAAGGAGCGACGAACGGAAAGTACTCGAACTCTCCATCTATCATGGCTTGCCGCAATCGCGAATTGCCGAACAAACGGGGCTAGCTCTGGGGACGGTAAAGACGCACGCACGGCGTGGGTTGTTACAACTCCGAAATTGCATGCAAGTCCGCAGCCAGCGGCGTCTTGAAGGAGTCGAAGCGCTATGAGCAAACACCCAACCCCGGACGCGAATCGCTGGCAAGATCTACAGACGGCACACCTGCTGTTTGGCCTGACCGCAGAAGAAAAAACGGAGTACGACGAGTTGACCCGTGAAATCACTGCCGAAGAACTCAATCAGTTGGACACGGTGGTCGCTTCCCTTGATGTGGTTTGGTCGGACACGCAATCGGAACCACTGCCGGAACATCTGCGCAAAGCGATTCGAATTCGAGCCTCGCAAGAGTTGGATGCAAAGCCTGTTGTCTCGTTAGCCAAACCCTCCACCTACCCGGCAACGACGCTTCGTGGAAAAAACTATCTCCCTTGGTTTGTTTCAGCGATCTGCCTGATGCTTGCGGTTTTTACTTGGATCGCTAACCGACCGACGGACACAGTACGCCCTGACGTCGCTCAACTGCGAGCGGAATTGATCGCTGCGAATCAAGGCCTTGTGCAAGCAAAATGGTCTCCAGGGCCTACGCCCAGCGATGGTGCAACAGGCGACGTGGTCTGGAGTGCTCCGCAGCAACAGGGGTTCATGCGCTTTCGAGGGTTGCCGGTAAACACGCCCACCAAAGAACAGTATCAGCTCTGGATTTTCGACAAAAATCAGAGTGACAAGACGCCGATTGATGGCGGGGTGTTCGATATCACATCAACCGAAGAAGTCATCATCCCAATCAATGCGAAGCTATATGTCCAAGACCCCTTCATGTTCGCCATTACCATCGAAAAGCCAGGCGGGGTAGTAGTATCGACTCGTGAACGACTGCCACTCTTGGCTAAGGTGGAGTAACCAACGGCTGCGCGCTATTTGACCGCATCGACTCCGACGAGAGCTTCGGCGAACTCCTTTCCGATGGGTGCCATGATCTTGGCAGCACCGAGGTAGTGGTAGCCGCCGTTGGACACGCCTGTGCTGAGCCGCTTCAACTCGTCCGGCTTGAACTCTTCGTCCAGGGCCTTCTTGCGGGCAGCTTCCTTCTTGGGCTCGGTGGGCATCGGATTCGCCTTACGGAACTCCTGTTCCAGTTTGTCGTACACCCGCTCCTTCCGCTCGACAAAAGCCTCCAGGTCGTCGTCCCAGAACGGCGCTGTCTCCACAGCGAACACGTTGCCTTTGAACTCGTCGAGGGTCGACGGTTTACGCTGGGCTTCGCGGAAGTGCATCATTGGGCCAATTTTGTTGCCCCTCATACCGTCGATGCCCATGACGCCGATGACAAACGGCAGCTTCGGGGCAGACAGGTCTTTTCGCACGTCGCGGATAAAGTGGCCGAGCAGATCGGCGTACAACTCATACCCGCCTGCCGTGTTCTGCTTGGGGTACACCCCGCCGTCAACATAATCATTGAATCCTTGGAACCAGACGAACCCGGCCAACTCGTACCCCTGATTCTCGTCGTAGTCGGGCACCACCCGCTTGATATCCTTAAGCACCATTTTCACGTGCGCGATCATCTCGCGGTAGAAAACGCCGGTGGCGGCGGTCTTTTCGGCATAAAACTTGGGCCGATCCTCGGCTTTCGGAATGCCGTGGGCACCCTCGGGATGCTTGTCCCAAAGTTCCTGAGTTTCCTTTGCCAGGACGAAAGGCCCCGCGCTCGGCGGGCGGAAATCGGTGTGCAAACTTCGTCCTCCCCAAGAGGTCTTGATGATAAGCACGGGCTCGCTGAGCCGCTGCTCCATGGTCAGGCCGAAGGTGAACTCTGGGCCGATTTTATGCTCGGGGGCACCAAACCCGGCCGTCAGTTTCCCTTTCGCCTCGGTCAGATCGGAGTAGGCGTCGCCAAGGCAACCGACCGATGAGATCCAGACCTTTTCGCAGATGCGTGGTTTGCCATCGGGACCGCGCATCGTCTTTAGGAGCGGTGCTGTCTGCGGGTCATCCGCGAGCGAGTCGAACGTCGAGATGGCGGCGTGACCCTGCATGTTCGACTGTCCGGCGAGGATAAACACCTTGAGCGGCTTAGCCGAGTTGCCAGCCTTAGAAACCGGCTTGGGAACACCCCTCTCTTCCTTGCCGGTCATTACCAAGCCACGCTTGGGAATTGTCAGGATGAACGCCGTCACCGATGAGGCGAGTGTCCGAGAGTCAGAGCCATAGTAGGAGTTGTCACGATTCGGTTGATAGTAAAAACTGCCGTCGGTGCAATGGGCCAGCGTGAACCACCAGCGGTTCGCGTCCATGAGTTTGCGGAAGCTGTCGGCGTCGACGCTCGCGGCGAGCGCCGTGTAGGCCATGCCCATCATCGGCGAACCGTGGGTGTCGGGGAAGCTCTGCGGGTGTGCACCGATCACCTTGGCATGCGAAAGCGCTCGCTCCCGATAGGCGTTGCCGTTGTAAGGGCTGAGGAAGTTCGCGATGCCTGCAGCACCGGTTCTGCCCATGTCGGCCCAGTTGTCCGGACCTCCGCCCTTTTGATCGCCGTACCAGACATAGCCGTTCTCCCCCGTTCCCCGTTTGAGGAAGTCATACGCGGCATCGTGATTCATGCGATCGATCGTGATCCCGCAGCGGTGCATGAGGGAATACGACAGCGCCCCTTGGCCAGTGAGCATGGCAATTGGACCATACCCTTCAAAGCCCGGGTTGTGGCCCCAGCCGCCGTGCGAATCCTGCGGCCCTTTTGGGAACGAATCCGGGTGAGATTTCTTCGCCTGCGGATTAATCTGCGACATGTGCAGGTACTGCCCCTTCGCCATCAGATCGTGAACCTTCTGAAGGTCTGGCAACACCGATCTGTCGCCGGTTGCGAGGTGGTACTCGCTGAGGACAATCGCAGTGCTCATGTAGTACCAGTTGGGCAACCCCAAGTCTTTCGCCTTGGTCACGCCGCAGTGATACTTCACGTTCCGCTCGACGGCCGGCAGGTACTTCGCTTCACCACTTGCTAGTAAGGCCAGCGGCGCGAACGTGTCATGAACTGGGTCGCCGAAGGAGCCATCCTGCCGCTGATGGTCTACAAGGTACTGAAGCAGCTCGGCGAGTATCAGGTCCGACTTTCGGCAGTCGCTGGGGAACGTGGGAGCAAACGTTCCGTACTTGGTTCCGACATCCAGGCTGACGTCAACGATTTGATTGCCGCGCCGTAGCGTGAGTGTGAGCTTTCCTTTGCGATCGGCGCTTTGACACTCTTCGAGCACCTGAGCGAGTTCCGAGATCGGCCCGTCGGCCCCGAACACTTTCTCACCATATCCGTTGCGGTGATCCTCTTGGAACATCCTTCCGCCCGCGCCGACGATCAGGTCGCCGATCTTGACTTGGCCATCCGCAGGCGACTTAGGGAAGACATACTTGATCAGCAAGGCCTTCGGTTCGTCGGCCACCAATTGTGCCCGCAACCCGGTGATGCCGAGGTTGTAGAACCAGCCAGGCACTTGCGCGTCCGGTCCCGATTCCGCTCGTTGATCCCACGGGCTAACCTTGCCGTAATCGACCTGCGCGTGTGATGGCGACGCATGGCAAAGAAACAACAGGCTAACCAGTGGAAGCATCCAGTATCGTGTAGTCATCGTTGGATTCTCGTCATGGTTGGTATTTGGTGGCCGAACAACCCAGCGCAGGAGCGACGTAGTTTGTTTCAGGTCGTATCGTTGCTTCTGACTCTTAGCCTGCGAATATGCGCCGGAGTGGTGCCACAACAGCCGCCTAAAATTTGCGCCGGCCAAGTTTCAGCGTGGTGCAAGTAACTCTCCGGGCTTTCGGCGTCCGTGTTGATCCAGCCTTGGGCCTCGTCGGCATAGCCAATGTTACCATAGGCAATGAGCGGAAAATCAGGGCCGCAGATCCTCCGCAACTCTACCAATGGTTTAGCCAGTGTGTGAGCCGGACCGCAGTTCACGCCCAGGGCCTTCACCCCCAGCGGCAACAACAACTCAGCGGCAACCGCCACCGGTTCGCCAGACAGGATTCGCCCTTCGCCGTCGCACACAAAACTGACCAATGTGGGCAGGCCGGTGATCGTCGCTAATTTGGCCGCAATCACAGCTTCGCGAATCGAGCTCATCGTCTCGATCAACAGCAGGTCAACGCCCGCATCCACGAGATGCTGGATGCGCTCGGAGTGCTCGGCGCGGCACATGTCATCAGGTGGCACTAGGTCGGGACGATAACAATCTTCGAGTGGGGACACCGAGCCTGCCACTTGTGCTGCTTGACCAAATTCGGCGATGGCCTCTTGGGCGGTCGCCACCGCGCGCATGGTTAATTCGCGTGCGGCGTGCACTTTGCTAGCCAGCGCGCGGCGATGCGTGCGAAAGGTGTTGGCGGTGAGGATGTCCGCCCCCGCCTGCAAATAGTCCAGATGAATCTGGCGTAATACATTCAGCCCGGTATCAGTGGTGAGCGCGTTCGCCGACCACATTGGCAAGCCGGTGTCCAATCCGCGTCGGTTCAACTCCGTGCCGGTTGCGCCATCAAGCAAGAGAAGTTCACCGTTCAGCAGTTTCCAATTCCTGTTCACCAAAGTATTGCCTTAAACGCAATGGGCGGCACAGCCCCACGCACTTTTTGAGCTTGGATGCGTCGGGCTGCAGAGGAGGTGAGCCGAGTTCGTCATCCCAAGCTATCGGGGACCAGGGAAGAATCTCGGAACTCAGCTGAAACGGATCGTTGAGCGGGCAGGCCTGCAACCTTGGCCGAAGATTTTTCACAACCTTAGGGCCTCCCGACAGACCGAACTTTGCAAGTTCTATGATAGTGCGAAAAGTAGGGTTCGAAGGCCAATATTGCGGTCAATCCCCTGGGAAATCTACTTGCCGTGTAGGTCACCACGGCTAGTTTGCAAGAACGGGACCAAGTCACCATCCTCCTCGCACAAATCTACCGACAAAGTCACTAGCTGGCTCGAAGCAGTTGGTTGAGTGTACCAGTGCTATCGGCGAACTTATCAACGGGGATTTCCATGGCCTGAAGCATGGTGACAAATAGGTTGGCCAGCGGCACCTTCTTGTAGTCGACGAATTCGTGCAGCTGGCCATGTTGGAAGCCCATGTTCTTGCCACCGGAGAGTTGTAGCGGATAGTTCATGCCACTGTGCGAGGCGTGCGGGTGGGCTGATCCATAAAGGACGAGTGTATTATCGAGCATCGTGCCGTTGCCCTCCTGCGTGCTCGCCAGTCGCTTGAGGAAATAGGCATGGTTCTCGTTGCGCCACTTGTCCCACTGGCCGGAGATGACCTCGGGCCGCTTGTGGGCGATGTCGTGGGTGGCACCTTTGTAGCCGAGCGCATAATTGGCATAGTTCCAGAGCTCGCTGTCCTGGGAGTGTTCACTCTCGGTCATGAACGTCGCGACGCGTGTCTGGTCGGTGACGAAAGCAAGGTAAGCCAGGTCGTACATCACGCGGATGTAGTCGGCTGGTCGCCCCCCGTGATTGACTTCCAGGTTCACACCTTTCGTATCGACGCCCGGCAACGGAGTGTGGGTCCACTGGCTGGTACGCTCGACCCGCTTTTCTATCTCACGGACGGATTCGAGATACTCCTCCATCTTTCGCTTGTCTTCGGCCCCCAGCTGGCCGTGGAAACTCTTACTATCCTCTGTGAGTAGGTCGAGGATACTCGCATCGCGTTTCAGGCTGGCTCGCACTTGCTCGATTCCCTGATCGCCGTAGGGGTTAAACAGGCGGCTAAAAATCTCCTGAGGTTTGTGCATCGAGGGGATCGGCTTGCCCGGACCCCGGTGCGAGAGCGTTTTGGATCGTTGGTACGACCCGGTGCCCCCTTCGGTCCCCATGACAAGCGAGTCATGGCGCGTGAGGTGCCCCAGGTGTTTGGCCATCAGCTGATCGATGGAGATGTTATTGGTTGTCTCGACCTCCGCCATGTTGGCACCGGTGAGGAAGACATCGCCACTGCTATGTCCACCCATCTTGTAACCACCCTTGTGGTCGAGACCACGGAGGTAGGTCACCTGGTCTTTGAGTGGATCGAACGGCTCCGAAGATTTGTTGAACGATTCGATCTTGCCCGGTGAACCCTGAGGCCACCAGCTCCACTCATGGTGATCATAGGTGCCGTCGGGTTTCTTGCGCGGGACGCCACTCTGGCCATCCGGCATGTACACTCCGTAGGAGATGTACGCCGCTAGAAATCGCTGGGGAGCTTTTGTCTCTGCCGCGTCGGCATCGGTCTTCGAATAGCCTTCCATCGCGCTAAGGTATGGCAGCGCCAGGGCCACGCCTGCGCCTCGAAGTAGGCTTCGTCGATTCAGGTGCCACGATTTTTGTGTCATGCTCAATCTTTCTTCTTCGAAGCGGATTCTCGGAACACTTCGCTCTTGCAGATCGAAACGATGATATCCCGTATGCCCAAGCCCTTGGTTTGAGCTTCGTGAAACAGCTGCTGCACTGCAAACCGATCGTGGTACGTTAGATTTCGGCCGATACCATAGGTTAACAGACGCCGGATCACATTCTGGACGATTTCATCTTTGCGTTCTTGGAGCAAATAGTCTTTGAGTTCGCGGAGCCCGTTGACCTCTGGGCCGTGCGGAACACGGGCTTTGGCGGAGACTTCGACGACGTTGATCGAGTCAAGGTACTGCGCATAGCTGGCCCGGTCTTGGAAGCTGGCATCGAACGGGCGGACGCGAGTTCCGTCTTTGGGAACCTTGGGCTGGAACTGGCCGATGGCGCTATATTCCTCGAACGGAATCCCCCAAGGGTCGAGCCGGAAGTGACAATCGTTGCACGACTGGACGTTGCGGTGCTTGGCCAAGAGTTGGGCGATCGAGAGGGCCTTTTCGAGCGAATCGCCTGCCGAATCGCTCAGCGCCGGGACCTCCGATGGGGGTGGTGCAACGGTATCGCCGAGGATCGCCTCGCGCAGCCAGACCGCGCGATAGATTGGGTGAGGAGCGGTGCCCGTGCCATTTCCGATCAGTACCGAGCCGTGCGTGAGTAGCCCGCCGAGATGGTGCTCGGGCTTGATCGGTACCGAACGCATCTTCATACCCCTCACGCCATCGACCCCATAGTGCGCAGCAAGCCGCTCGTTGAGATAGGCGAAATCAGAATCGACGACATTCAGCACGCTCTTGTTTTCACGGATCAGCTGGCCAACAAAACCAACCGTTTCTTGCATCATGTAGTCGCGGATTGCCGGCCGATAGGGCAACTCGGTTCCAGCAGTCTCGCCGATTGCGCGAAGACTAAGAAACTGAGGGTACAGATCCCGGTTAATCGGGACCGTCAGCGACTTCTTGATGCTCAGCCACTGCAGGGTGAAGTCTTCCACAAAACTCTGCGACTTTTCGTCGGCGAGCATCCGCAGCACCTGCTGCTCGATCACCTCGGGAACGTTAAGTTCCTTTTTAGCGGCAAGATCCAAGAGCTCCTGGTCGGGCATGCTCGCCCAGAGGAAATACGAGAGTCGCGAGGCGATTGCATAATGATCGTCTGTGGCTGCATCCCACTCGGTATGGTAGAGAAACCGCGGCGCGACTAGCACCAGCGCCAAAGTCTCTCGGATTGCCTCTTCCAAGGTGTCGACAGTTGGACGAGTTAAGAGGTAGACCTTGACGAACCGCTCGACTTCGTCGTCGGTTGCTGGTCGACGATAGGCCCGCGACATGAATCGTTCGAGCACCGCCCGTACGTAGGCAGGTTCGTCGCTTTGCTTCAGCGGCGACTCAAACAGAATGTCGGTGTGGTGCTTGGGTGGCCAGACCTCGAACACGGGCGCTTCAAACTCGATCCAATCGATGGCCGCGCGTAGCATCGACAGTCGCTGTTGCTCCTCGGAAAACACTGCACCGTTGTTGGGGGTGCCGTCGTCGTAGATGATCTGCGTTCGCAACTCTCTGCGATGTACGACGGAGCCATTCTTTTTGTCGGAGGCCGTGGCATAAGGAAAGTTCTCGATCCGCCCTCGAAATTCATAAACCTTAGGCTCGTCCGGCGAGTTGGTGAGGTAAGCGACTGCAACAACTCGATACGGCTTCTCGTTGTGGTCGCCATCGATTGGCATCCCAATGCTCACCTCGAGGGGGACTTCGTCGCAGCCTGGCACCAGCAGAGCAGCGGCGCTCATGCGGATGCGAAACTCGCCGCTGATGGGCGCACCCGTAATCCCAATTTTACGCTGCGGGGGTCCGCTGAATTTGTTAACGCAGGCGCTAATTTCATTGGCAGCTGTCCCGTTTTTAGAAACGCTCGGCTTCCACTCGCTGCGGGCTTTGATGACCGTGGGCTGCTCCGGATCGACGATCGCGCTGCGCATTGCTTTGCGTGCGATCTCCAGGTATCTGTCTAACTGCTCGGGACCGAGCCGCATCAATTCGGCGTTGTTGTTGAAGTGGTAGTTGTGTGCCGGGTCTTCCGGCAATTCGTCGATCACGGCCAGTTCGAAACCGAGCAGATCGCTGAGTGTGTTCTCGTACTCGACGTTCGTCAGCCTACGGGTTTTCGGCTCGCGCTGCACGGCTTTGGCCTGCTGCACATAGTCGCGCATCCCCGACTCGATCCAATGCTTCACCGCATCGACTTCGGCTTTGATGGGCTGTCGCTCGTCAATCGGCGGCATCTCGCCAGCCTCGAGCATCTCGAGCACCGACTCCCACTGGTCTAAATCCTCACCTGCAGCAAGATCGCCATTGAGCGCAAGGACACTGAGGCCCGCTTTGCTCTTCTCCGGCCCGTGGCATGTAGCGCAATAAGTGTTAAAGAACGGGCTGACCCGTTGCTTGTATCCTGGCAGCCCAGCAGCGATCGAAGATGCACCCGACTCCTTGCCAGCGACGGGTTTGCTAGGCTCGTCGGCAACTGCCGACTTCGTAGTCCACGTCGAACAGTGGTGAAGCGCAAGTCCTGCACAAAACAGAAATGCAATTACTGCGGAAATAGATGCTCGGAAGTTCATAACTAGAGAGTAGTTGAAATCATCGGCAGGAGCTACTCGATGGATCGGGGGTGTGGTGCAAACGGTGAGGGCTTCAGCCTCAAGTCGCTAGTCGTCGCTTCGACGGCCGGACTTCAGCTTCGGGGCCATGTCCTTCAGTGCGGGTATCTTTGAACGCAGGATCTCGACGTCGGCAGCGTAGTCTTGGTTCTTGATCTGGTTGGTCCACTCATGTGGGTCATTCAAGAGGTCGTAAAGTTCTTCCTGGTCATCGCGATAACGGATATAGCGATAATGCTCTGTCCGAATGGCGACGTAGCGATCGCCCCAAGAAGTGATTGCCGTGCTCTCCCATGCAGCCTTGGGTTCCTTGAGGAGCGGCACCAGCGAACGCCCTTCCACCTGGGATGGTGGTGTGAGGCCAGTGAGGTCCATCAAGGTCGGGTAGAGATCCTGGAGGGAGACGCACCGCTGGCAAACACTGCTGGGCGTCGTGATTCCTGGAACGCGGAAGGCCAGGTTACAATGCGTAGCCTCTTGCCAGAGTGTATTCTTCTGCCAGTGGTGCTTCTCACCGAGGTGGAAGCCATGATCGCTCAGGAACACCACGATCGTGTTGTCGGCATAGGGGCTTTGCTTGAGCGCTTCCACGACACGACCCATTTGGAAGTCGGCATAGGCGGTGGCTGCCAGATATGCACGCACGCCCTCTTTGTGCACCTTGTTCTCCATCACCTGATCGACGAACTTCGCCTTGCCTTGAGTGACAGCCCGGCCCAGAGGCGGCAAGTCATCCAGGTCGGTATCGAGAATCTCCGGAGTTTTCACCTCATCCACCGGAAACATGTCAAAATATTTTTGTGGGATGTACCACGGCATGTGAGGATGGAACAGGCCGCAGGCAATGAAAAAGGGGCGATCGTGCTTTCGTTGCAGCTGAGTCACCGCGGCATCCGCGATTTTTGTGTCGCTCATTTCCGCTTCCTTCAGGTGCGTTAGCCCCCAGTCCAGCTCGCCGCGGGTGAATGGGAGTAACGGGGCTTGCGGTGGAGCGGGGTCGCGCCTGTGGGCCAAGGAATCATCCCATACGTCGCCAAGTCGCCAGCCGTGGCCGACCTTGCCGTAAGATGCTGTGTAATACCCTGCCTGCTTGAACACGGCGGGCATCGACGTGGCCTGTTTCAGCGCCGCACTCGCGGACGAATCGAGCCCGTTCTCGTACATCCCCGATTGCCAAGGGCGCACGCCGGAAAGCAATGCGGTGCGGGATGGGCAACACACCGGGCTGGCGGCGTACGCCCGACGAAAGACGATTCCCTGCTTGCCCAACTCCTGGAGATTGGGTGCGACGACTTTGCCGGAGTAGCGCGTGGGATCTTCCATCAACCAAGTGTTGAGATCATCGACAATCAGCAGCAGAACGTTGGGCTTGGCGGGCGTCTTAGCCAGTAATTCTCGCGACGGCGACGCAAGCATCCACAGCAGGAGCATTAGAAGGCATGGGATGGATTTCATGATTGATTCTCCCTGGAGCGAGTGGTTTTCCTGCGACCACTGAGTTCGAAAGGAATCTCGCTCTCGGGTGTTACTTGGCGGTTTCGATTTTGCGAATACGAATGGATCGAAACGAGACGTGGCGACCTTTCTCTGGTGAATTCTTGACACCGTGCACCTGCAGTGCGATCACGCCCGATGGATACTTGGCGTAGGCTTCTTCGTCGGTCACGTCCGCAATCTGCTGGCCATTGACCCACGTTTGGATTCGTGGACCAACGGCTAAGACTCGCAACGTATTCCACTCTCCGTTCTTCATCGCACTGCTACTGGCGAGTTTGTCCTTGGGCGTGATCCAGGCACCATTACCCTGACTAAAGAGCTGTCCGCTGCGCCCGGGTGATTTCCCAAGATCGACCTGCGGGCCATGAATCACTGCGCGAGAGTCGCCTTTTTCGTTCGTCCGACTCGTACTCGTGCGGATCTGCACCCCAGAATTTAGGTCGGTGTCGTGCAGCTTGACTTCAAGCTCCAACTCAAAGTCTCCGTACTTGCTGCTCGTGACCAGAAAATGAGTTTGGGCGGAACTCGAACCAAGAATCACTCCATCGACCAACTCAAATTGCATGTTGTCGTTGGACGGCTGCCAGCCTTGCAGGCTCGTTCCATCAAAGAGCACCTGCCAGTCTTCGGCAACTGCGGGCGGTGTCGCAATCACTGTTGCGATAACGACTGCGAGAATCATGTTTCTTATCATGGGATTTCCGTGCTTAGGTTTTCGGCAGTGCAAATTCGGGACGGCGAGTTTTGGTGAGCAGGTCGTTAGCCTCTTTGTCTCCAACGATCTGTTCTGCAGTCGCATCCCAGTCGATCGCGCGGCCGGTGATTCGACAGATATTGATTAAGTGCGAAACGCTCGTCACAAGATGCCCCACTTCGACCGGTGCGTTGGGTTCTTCTCGCGATTGGATGCAATCAAGCCAGTTCGCAACGTGGTTTTCGGTGTCGGCTCCTTCGAACTCTTGAAGGAGCCCCTTCGGGTTGCAGGCGAATCGCCCACGATTGATTTCCATTTTTCCTTTGTCACCAGTGAAGATGCCGCCAAACTCGGGTCCAGCTTTGTTTTCTACGCGCACCTCCGTGCCATCAGGATAGTACATGCGGACGCCGCGCTCCCAATAGTTGTTGCCTTCGTCAGTCGGTTCGATCCTCTTGGGCGCAATGGCGTCCCAGCCCATCGCCAGATGAACCATGTCGAGCGCATGGGCTCCACGATCGCAAATCGTGCCCCCTGTAAACGGATCGTATCGCCGCCAATTACGATGAAGATCGGGGTTGTATCCCAGCAGCGGTGCCTGATCGCAAAAACGATTCCAGTCCATTCCCTCCGGAACCGCTACCGATGTTAAGCCACCTGCGGGCCGCGAGCCTGGCATGTTTTTGACCAGGATCGTGTGGACCTTTCCCAGGCCACCATCGCGAACGAACTGGCAGGCATACCGGTTGATGGCGGTGCTACGTTGTTGTGTTCCCACCTGAAGGATTCGCTTGTGTTTGCGGACCGCGCTCACAAGTGCGCGACCTTCCGGAATGCTGAAACTGAGCGGCTTCTCCGCGTAAATATCCAGGCCTTTGGCACAGGCGATGATGGCGGCTCGCACCCGCACATGATCCGGAGTCGCGATCATCACCGCATCGAGTTGTTCCTGGTCGAACATCTGCTCGTAGTTCTGATAGCGTTTCCAGGCATCCCCAGCTTTGGGTCTCTCGTGTTATCCGAAGCAAGCGCATCGATCTGTGGCAGGTAGCAATCACAGACGGCAACCAATTCGGCTCGCTGGGATTCACGAGACAAGGAGCGCGTCAGCCATTTGGCTCGGTTTCCAGCACCGATCAAACCCACTCGTATTTTGTCCTTCGCGGTTATTGACGGCGCGGCGTAAACCAGGGAAGGCAAAAGATCGGACGCAGCTAGCGCAGTCGTCGCGCCGATCGTTTTCAAGAGAGTTCGACGTGATGGATTAGTTTGATGTGAAATGGTCATGGTTGTTGATCCGTTCATGATGAATCTGTCGCTATTCCGTCGTCATCAGCTCAGTTTGGTCGGCAATGCCAGCAGGACGAGTGTTTTTGCGAAGCTCGCCGCTGAAGTTTTCCCTCTGCTTTTTCAGCCTCGCGACGATGTCAGGATGTTTGGCAGCCAGATTGCTTTGCTTGCCGATATCGTCCTTGAGGTTAAAGAGCATCTCGATATCGCGTTGTTTTCCCTGCGCCGCTTTCGTCCGCTGCTTGAGGATCGCGTTGCGCTGCTTGCGCGGCAGATTCGCGTGTGTAACGCTGTGTGAAATGCGTTTGGTCGGCGGGCACTTCGATGACAATGTTGTTTCGCACAAGTGGGCACGGCGCTTCGTTCATCGTGCGGATGCTCTCGCGGGTGTATCCTTCTCGCCAAAAACAATCTTCCGCGTACTGCTTGATCTTGGGATCGAAGCCCTGGCTATTGGATGCCGGCGTTCCGTACCAGTAATCAAACCCATGGTTGAGCGGCTGAAACATGTCCTGATTGCCGAGATGCCACTTGCCGATGATGGCCGTCGCATAGTCCTGACGTTTCAATAGCTCTGGTAGTGTGATTTCGTTAGGGTTCAGGCCATGGTTGTTGCGCGGGAATAACACACCACCAATGCCAACACGCGTCGGATGGGTACCGGTCATGAGCGAGGCGCGAGTCGGCGAGCAGACTGGCGCGACGTAGCATACATTGAACTTCGCTCCTTCGCGCGCCATCTTGTCGATGTGAGGAGTGGCGATGTCCTTCGCGCCGCAACATCCGAGGTCGCCGTAGCCGAGGTCATCGGCGAGGATAACAACGAAATTCGGTTGGCGTTCGGCTGATTGAGCGCTGACATGCATCGAAACCAGGCAGGAAACGATTAAGCAAAGAGGGACAATCAGTTTTTTGGGCCGACAATATCGATATGCGTGTTGATTCATGGGTGGCAATTTTCCTGTTTGCTCGGAGCGCTCAGCAACGGAATTGCTTTATCTGCAGAACGCTTGGCGAGCAGTTGATATCCCTTCTCTGAATAGTGGAGATCATTGCGTTTCTGGCCGTCGTCATTGAGATCGTCGGTATTGATCCATGCGCTGTGAGGACCTGATTCTCCGAGCTTTTGTTGCACATCGCGAATGCTGTCCCAGTCTTTGTTGCCCGGCCCCGAATCGCTGATTCGGCCAATGATATAATTGATTTGAGGGACATCTAAATCAGTCTTGAGCTGCTCCACCATACCGAGAAAGGCCACTTTGTAGTGAGCAGACAGGCGTTCCTTGACATCCCGCTCTCCCTGCATCCAAATCAGAGTTGCGGACTGAATGGGTCTGCCGTTGAGTGCCTTCTCGGCAGTTGCCATTAGTTGCTCGTAGAGATCACCAATTTCTTTTGGGTTCTGTTTGCCGGTGACTGTCCACTTCTTGTACCAGCGGCGAATTGGCTGGCCGCTTCGGGCTACTTTTACGATCACCACATTCTCGGCACCAAAGTGCCTTTCCACTTCAGGAATGAAGACCTGAGCAGGATCCAGGTTGGCCATGTTGGACTGGCCTGACAGAAGGATCAGATGAACGCCGCGAGTGTCACTGGCCGGCGCCGACGAACTGCTTACCAAGAGCAGTCCAGCGATCACGACGAGCAGAGTGGTTAGTTGTCTCATGTCAGCATCCCAAGGACGTGGCCCCGGCGAAAATCGGGAGCAAGATTGGTGTTCTCAGTTCATTTTTCATGGAGGCACTAGCTCGTGTCATGGGCGAACCTCGCTCACGTTGATCGTGCGAATCTTTAGGTCGGTAAACAGATCGCTTGGCGTGAACTTGCCAGCGCGGGTGTCTTTTCCGCTGCTCCAAAGTGGCGTGGTGCTGCCGTCGGCATGGCGGATGCGAAGGTTGTCGAGGTAGACCGTAAAGGTTCCCGGTGTGCCGCCGGTGAAGACGATGCCATGCTTGCTGAGCGGTCCGGGCGCGGTGCTCGAAAGGCCGATAATGCGGTGTTCCCAGACGCTGTTGACGTCGGCGATCCCGGGGCCTGTGCTCTGGTCGCGGCCGAATTGGTCCACGCTGGTTCCAGGTTTAAAGAGTGGACCAAAGGGTTTCGAGTTATTCCCTTCCAGCGTGGAAAAGTAAGGATGCTTCTTTGGCGAGGTCGGTGAGAAGGCAATGTCGAAATCGATCCAATCCGTGGCGTACTGCGTGCCAATCCAGTTGGCGATGTTGATGACAAGACGGTCTTTCGGCTTCGCCTTGTCGGTGATGGTCACGGTGACCGCCAGCACTTCGCCATCGGGAGCGGCTGGCACGTGATACTTCTTCGGCGCAGGTTGATGACTGATTGCCGCGCCGAGCGATTCGGCCCACGCATCCATCTTCGCGGAAAGAGATTTCACTACATCGGGGTGCGAGTCGGCAATGTTGTTGGATTCGGTTTCATCGATCGTGATGTCGTAGAGTTCATAGCGACCGTGAAAGCGGTGGAGTTTCCAGCGATCGGTGCGAATCGCATCTTCGTCGTGCCAGATGAAATAGTAGCTCTCGACGGGGCTAGGCTGATTGTCACGCAGTGCGGGCCAGACATTCTTGCCATCGAGAGGCTGCGTCTTGGGCATCGTGGAGTCGGTCATGGCCATGAGAGTTGGGAACATGTCGAGCGCCCCGCACAGACCATTCCATTTGCGACCGCCAGTTAAGCCACCCTTGGGCCAGTAAATTGCAGTCGGCAGCCGTACGCCACCTTCGTAGATCGTATGCTTATGACCTCGAAGCGGCAGGCTGCTCCCTGCTTCCATGGCACCGTTGTCGCTGGTGAAGACGAAAATCGTGTTGTCGCTGAGACCAAGTTTCTCGAGTTCATCGCGGATTGCGGCGATGTTGTTGTCCATCGAATGCAACATCGCTGCGTGGATGTGTTTCCCTTCGTCGCTTGTTTTCCCACTTGCCGTCGGAAGTTTTGCGGCGGTCTTCGAATCGATGGCGGCTAAGTCGTTTTCTTTGGCCTGCAGAGGCGCGTGAGCGATGTGGAACGGGACATAGCAGAAGAAAGGCTGGTCTTTGTTCTCACGAATGAACTCGATGGCACGCTGTGTGACGAGGTCGTCGGTGTAACCTTCGTCGTCCGGGCGGAACTCACGGTTGTGCCACCACGAGACCGGCCCGCGCCCCTGGACAGTTCGGCGATTGAAGAAGTCAGCACCGCCGCCGTAGTAGACCCAGGCTTCGTCGAAGCCATGGGCATTCGCGCCATGCCCACCAGCGAACTGTTTGTTGGGTATGGCCTTGAAAGCCTCGGCAAAGGCAGCGCGGAAAGCAGGGGTGTCGGGATCACTGCCGCTGTGCCATTTTCCAAAGACGCCGGTTCGATAGCCGTTGGCCTTGAAACCTTCGGCGATGGTTGTCTCGTCGAGCGATAGTTCGCCACCAACTTCTGGCCCTGTGCCGACGCGAATCGGATGGCGACCCGTCAGGAACATAGCGCGTGTTGGCGAGCAAACGCACCAGCCCATGAAGTGCGATACCTCGATGCCTTGAGCGAAGAGCTTATCAATGTTCGGCGTGGGAACTCCGCCGCCATGCACACTCAAATCGCCCCAGCCAACATCGTCGGCGAGGATATAAACGACGTTGGGCTTCGCTGGCTCAGTTGCCCAGACAGTTCCCTTCGCGGAGAGCAGAGTCGACAACACAAAAAGGGGAATCAGCAGTTGCCGTTGGTGTCGAGTGATCATGGACGGATCCAGTTGTGTGACAGAGTTCTTAGAGAGTGCAGGGGCGAGATGTCTCATTCAGTTTTCCCCATTTGTTCCAAAGCTGCCTGATACAGCTCTGAGATTTGCGCGTCGTCGAGCGCCTTGTCGAACAGTGCAACTTCGTCGATACGTCCATCCCACAAGCGGACTGCATCCGAGTCTGTTCCGAACCACAGCGATGTTGACACATTGCTGGAGAGGGGAGCCGACATCGTGGAAGCAGCGAGTCGACCGTCGCCATAGAGACGCAGTTGCTCGCCATCCACTGTCATCACGATGTGACACCAGGTGCGGAGTGGTAGTAAGGCATCGGCAGAGGTAGATCGCAACTCGCCAGCACTATCTCGGACGGTTGCCTGAAGGAAGCCGCGCTCGTTGAGTTCGAGCGAAAAACTCCCTGTATCTCGCTGGATATTGGTGACCACAACGGCGCTATGGGCTCTATTCTCCAGAAACACATAAGCCGCCAGTGTGAACTCCCCCGACTGCAAAGGCGGCGCAGACTTCACAATCCCGCCTCGTCCTGAAGAATCTGCCAGCACCCGTAGCGATCCCCCAGCAAACACACCCCTGGCATGAGGTGGTCGATTTCCGTCGCCGGTTAAGACGATGCCCGAGTATTCCGGCGGCACGCAGGCCAGCCCCTGGTCGCGGATCGCCATCGGGTAGAACGCAACGGGAGAGAGCTGCTTGATGGTGCGTGAGAATTTGCGTCGCGACTCATCAAACGTGCGAATAAATCGATCGGTGGCTAGTGCTATCGACACCGGCTTTTTAACTACATCATCGATCTTCACTGCCTGTGATGCGCGGAGATCGATGGCGCCCGATTTCTCTAGGTTTCCCTCCGATCGTGGTTGCACGCGAACCAGGCCGTCAAAGACATGTACTTCACTGGCCCCTGATTCGACATCGACCGAAAACTCTGTACCAAAGTCAATCACCTCTGCTTCGGGTGTTTCCACCGTAAAGCCAACTCCTTCAGGAGGAACATTGGCAGAGAGGCGTCCCGAATGCAGTTCGACACATTTGTTGCTGATCGCGTCAAAGTGCGCCGGAGCTTCAACATAAACCATCACTCCGCCACCAAACTGCAAGAGCACCAATCCCTGCTCAAGACGATATTTGCCCGCCGCTAATTCGGTGGTTTTACAAGACTGGCCGTTGCACAGCAGCACTGCATCGATTTCGGTGAGCAGTGTTGCCACCGGTGTCAGCTTGTTCTTGCCCAGACTGGCAAGCCAAAGCGATGCAGCAAGAAGCAGTGTCGCCGCTAGGGTTCCCAGGACGATGGCAACTCGAAATGTCGGCGCGAGTTTGTCGTTAGTTTTTGATTTTGTAAATGTCTCGGGAGGAGCGGCAGCGGTTGTCGCTGATTCGTCGTCGAGCATGGTTGTTTCTAGCTCTGCCAGTTCGACATCCGACAGTGCTGCCATGTTTCCCAGGGCCGAATCAACATTCATGTATTCGATAAAGTCACGGCGCAGATCCGAGTCCTGACGAAGCGCCGCTTCGAGTGCCTGAAGCTGATCGGCAGAGATTCTTCCAAGCGAATAATCTGCAAACAGAGGACGCAAGTCCGTCGAATCGCTCATGTCAACCCCTCCGACTGTAGCGTGCGACGCGTACATTCCAGCAATTGCAATCGCATGCGATGCAACCATTGGTAGAAGGCTGCGACGGTCCGTCCACTTTGTTTCGCTACGTCCTGCATGGCTGCGTCAGGTGCGTAGGCCGCTAGAATCGCAGTCCGCTGTGGCTGGGGCAGCTTTTCTAGACAATCTTCCAAAGCCTCCCGCTGAGCCGTCAGTCTCTCTTCGCCCCGCTCGGATTCGTGAGCCAAGGTGAGCAATACGTCTTCTGCCAACACCAGTCGATCTCTCGACTTGTTGCGCAGCCAAGCCAGCGTTTCGTAACGCGCAACGCCAAACGACCATTTGCGAAAGTCACTTGGCTGGTCAAGCTCGTGGAACTTTTTCCAGAGCACCAACGAGACGCCCTGCATCACGTCAGCGGCATCGTTTCTCGTCGGTACCAACCTACGGACATAGGCACGTATCGCCGGTTCGCTGGACGTAAACAGCGTAAGAAATTGCTCGTGTTGGAGAGGAGATTCAGGGTCCATACCAATACACTCCGGTAGCCCAAGCATTTTTACGACAAAAAGTCTGAGAAACTCAGTGAGCGAACATCGAGGCTAATCCGCGAGTGCAATGCGGCGCTCGAATGGCAGAAGTCACCCATTTTGGAAGCAAGTTTGATCAGCCAATCAGCCAATCAGCCAATCAGCCAATCGTCAGAGTAGTCCGCTTGGCCTACTTCCCGCGGAACTCGATCATTCGCCCACTATCACTCCGCCATACTGCTGTTCTCGCCGAGATCACGGCCGATACCTTGGCTGCTGCAGAGCAACGAGAGCAGTGTTTTTCGCGTTCCCTGACAATGCAAACGAAAACTGTTCGGAAATCACTGCGTGTTGCAGATACACCAGTTGGTCATGAGCCAGCCGAGGCGATTGCGGTCGACACATCAGCCGCACAAAACGGGCACGATGTATTGCCTCCCAGAGGTGCATCAACTCTATCTCGGATGCCGCAAAGTTCTTGCAAGCTTTTTTGGCCGACAGTGACCAAACGTGTCCAGGAAGCAGAACTAGATAGAAGTTGAAGTAGTGTCGCAGCTGCTTGCTCCTCTCGTGAGATGAATGTGGCGACCTCTTTCGCTCGGGGCTTCAGCAAGAATCTACCCTGCGGCAGCAAAAATCAGGGAACTTTAGAAGTAACCAACGGCGTAGTAGGAACTCCCCGAAACCAACCCTCTTCGAAACAGCACTCTCTTTTTCTCGCGACGCAACTCATTGACCTGGAAAGAGCTACTGGTTTTGATACCCTTTCGGTTTCAAAACCGAAAAGAACCCTCTTAGAATCGGCTAACTCGCAGGATAGATCGTGTAACGAGGAAACTCCCGAATTGTCGATAAAAACGACAATCCATGCTGCGAATGAACAGCGGCTCCGATTCAGGTCGCATTTGGAGCGATGGGTCACATGTGCCTACGGGAGCCATAAATGCGACTACCGGTACGTTTCGCGCGATACAGAAGAATAGTCCTTACTCTCGTGGCTATCGCGGTCGTCGGGTCGACTGCTTGGGCCCAGCGGCAACAATCGCCGACTGGTGACATGAGTACCGGACAAGCAATTGGGCTCGACGAAGAAGTAGAAACCCTGGCAAACCTCTCCACTGAATCGCCAATTGGTATCACCGGAGGTTCAGCTGTCGAAGCAGCGCCCGCAGTTCCGATTCAGCCGCAATTTGGTGGGCCGCTTTTGGAACGACCAAAGCTGACGGGCGACTGGTTGGGGTGGCGATCCCAGGCGTACTAACCGCCGTCGACTGTAACAGGAAAAGGCGGTGGAAAAGACCATCGCTCACTCAAGATACAGTTCTCTTAAGGCCCGTTGTCTGGCGGTGTTAATGCCTAACCCGTCAGAAAAGTAGTTTTCAATGGTGTCGTACTTCTTTTCCATCTCATCGAATGCCGCTTTGAGATACTCCTTCTTCACACCGAGAATGGTCGCAGGGATTGCTTTACCCCCTCCAGCCTCGGCGAAACCGTCGATGACCGGCTTGTACTTGGGAATGATGTACTCCTTGCTACGCAGGAAATCTTCCATCACCTTGTCCCGAGGCACACCCAACAGGGTCAGCAGGGCGGCAGTTGCCCAGCCAGTCCGATCCTTCTCGGTGGTACAATGGAAGACAGCGGGCAATTGGTTCTTGTCGCCGAGGCAAAGGAATAGCTTGCGAGATTCCAGCCGAGCGCTCGAAAGCGATACAAAGTCGCGATAGCCTCGCATAAAGGTCACCTCCTCCTTATGGCCGTGCCCGACTGGGGTGTCCGTCCGATGAGCGCTCGGCAGGGGCGGCCTATCACGCAGGAGAAGCGTGACAGCGTAGCAAGCAACGGCTACAATTCGACTTAGAGTCTGCCAAAGAACCAACAGCGAAGGCCTGTTTTCCCTGCGTTTTCAACATTTCCAGTCGGTTTTTTGGCGGCCTCTTACGAGAATCAACTACTCTCGCGTCAGGCAGCACGTTTGCGGCCTATAGGTGATAGGCGGATACTTCCTATAAACAAGTTAGACCTTGGAGTGCGTTTGTTTTTTTAAGTAATCTGAGATCACCATTTTCCATGAACCTAACCAAACTCGAACTATGGGCCGCCGTGCTACTCGTCGCGTTCACCGCGGTGGCTTCGCAAGCGGCAGACAGGCAACCAAACATCGTCCACATCGTGGCCGACGATCTCGGCTGGAAGGACGTCGGCTTCAACGGCTGCACTGAAATTAAGACGCCGAACATAGACGCGCTCGCAAAGGGCGGGGCGAAGTTCTCGCAGTTCTACGTGCAGAACATGTGCACACCCACACGTGCGTGTCTGATGACCGGCCGCTTTCCCTACCGCTACGGCCTGCAGACAATCGTCATTCCCACCGCTGCCGGTTACGGACTCGACACGAGTGAGTATCTAATGCCCCAATGCCTGGGCGACGCCGGCTACAAGACCGCTATCATCGGCAAATGGCATCTCGGCCACGCGGACCAGAAGTACTGGCCCAAGCAACGCGGTTTCGATTACCAATACGGCGCGATGATCGGTGAGCTGGATTACTTCACTCACGACGAACACGGCGTGCTTGACTGGTTCCGCGATAACAAGCCCGTCCACGAACAAGGCTACACCACCACGCTCATTGGCGACGACGCGGTGAAATACATCCACGGCCAGGATGGCAAGAAGCCGTTCTACCTCTACCTCACCTTCAACGCCCCGCACACACCGTATCAGGCGCCGAAGGAATACATCACCAAGTATTTGAACATCGCCGAGCCGACACGCCGCACTTACGCTGCCATGGTAGACTGCCTTGATGAAAACATCGGCAAAGTCGTCGCCGCGCTCGACCAGAAGGGGCTCCGCGAAAACACGCTCATCTTTTTCCATAGCGACAACGGCGGCACGAAGGACAAGATGTTCGCCGGTCAGATGGCGGACATGTCGAAGGTCGTGCTCCCGTGCGATAATGGTCCCTATCGCAACGGCAAAGGCTCGCTCTTCGAAGGCGGCAGTCGCGTGTGTGCGCTGGCCAACTGGCCGGGCAAGATCAAGGCTCAGACCGTGGACGGCATGATCCACGCCGTGGACCTTTATCCCACATTCGCTGCGCTGGCCGGCGCCTCCATCGCCAAGTGCAAGCCGCTCGATGGTACGAACGTCTGGGACACCATCGCCGAAGGAAAACCGTCGCCACGCACGGAATTCTTCTACAGCATCGAGCCGTTTCGCGCCGGCCTACGGCAGGGTGACTGGAAGCTCATCTGGCGCACGATGTTGCCCAGCAGCGTTGACCTCTACAACCTGGCCGAAGACCCCTACGAGAAGAACAACATTGCTGCTGCGCATCCGGACAAAGTCGCGACGATGCAGGCCCGCATCGAAACTGCCAGCAAGGACGCCGCCAAGCCGTTGGCGGTCGGCTGGATTGTGTCTGAGGCCATGAAATCTGCCGTCCCGCTCTTGCCCAACCAAGAGGGACTTCTTTCGGACGAGGACGGCGCCAACCTGAAGCCGAAGATCGGAACAGCTCACTAACGCGCCAAGCCGAATGCCTAACCTCTTTATGGCCGCGGACTGTCAAGGGGTCGCAAACAGCGGACGGGGCCGGCGATTGTGAATCGTAATTAGTCTCACAATCCAGCTTGTTCGTGACAGGACACTCGCGGCGGGTAAAACCTGGCGTGTGCGTTACGCGGTGATGTGCGAGGAACTCTTTACCGAAGACTGGCTCATGTCTTCGCTGGACAAGGTGTTACACTCCCAAGAACATTGACGTTCAAGGCAAGCACACCTGGTCGCAATCCTGAAGCTAAGGCGTCTCAACTGGTGTTTAGCTCCGGCACCTTCGATGGGATTGCGCGACGGATTGAGATCCCGGCCCATGTGTGGAAGTCGCAGGTCTTGGTGCTCAGCAAATGACGCGAATCCTTGCCTTGGACCCAGCGAGCAACACAGGCTGGGCCACACGAATGGACTCTTCGGTGTTTGGCGATTGAGGGAGCGGAACATCCTCCCTGTGCCCAACACTCTCCGAGCGCAATCTCGCCTGCTTGCGCTTCGCAAACACTTGAACTACCGGCACTTAAAGAATCTGTGACCGACTCGTTTGCAGAAAACGACATCCAACTCGCGCTGATCTTCTTGGGCGCGATGGTGACTACCCGTTGCTCGCTCCCTCCGGGCCAATTCAGTTCCAATTGATAGTGGCCAGCGTTGGCCTGCGGCCACTCGGCCACCATGTAAACCCGGTCCGACACCTTCGCCAAGCGGAGAACCTCAGCCATCGCAACCACGGAACCCGTATCGAGACCGTAGCCGGGCAAGTAGCCTTCTGCGGCCAGAACGCCATAGGTATTGATGTCATCAACACCTTCCGCCTCGCGACGCCGTTTGGATTGGACGCCCTTGAGCTTCTTGATCAGCCGATCGCAGCGCCTGAAATGAGCTTCGCCTTCTTGTTCGAGCGTCGCCTGCTGCTCGCGCACCTTGTTCAATCGTTGGACTTCGCGGAATGCCCACAGTAAGCGACGCCTGAGCCGCTTCAAGACGCCCTCCAGTTCGCCGGCCATGCGGTCAATATGATTCGCGAGCGCCGCCTCGGTTGCAACTTCGGAATCAGTGGCCGGCCAACCTTGCTGGAAAATCTCTTTGACATACGTCAACAGATAGACGCGGTGCTGAATGATTAGTTGTGTGATCTCGCGACGCGGTCCCGCAATCATGTTCGAGATAAATTGCCCGACTGGGCCCGCATCGAGCGTTCTTGCTGCTTCATCGCCGCACGCTCTTTCTCGAGCGCTGAGAGCTTCTCGAGATGCTCGGCACTTTGCGAATTGTCGACCTCCATGCCGGTCGCCGGATCGGTGTAGCGAGCGCTCGCCGCTGCGTCACTCTGACGGGTTTCGACTTCACCGATCGAGTTTTTGAGGGCCGCAATAGCGCCAGCGATGTCGCTCGCGCGCTGCACCCCAGCCCCGAGCTCGGCGGCCGAACCAAAACCCTGAACTTGTCCGGTGAACTGCGCAACCAGACTGCTGCGGCTGCAGACGAGCCGGCGGCGGTTCCTGTGGCAGCAGCAGTCGATCCGACAGCAATGCCACTGCTGAGAAGTGGTCCAATCGCTTCGAGGAGTGGAAGTAGTGCGGCAACTGCCATGATTGAAAGCCTCCTATTGGCTATTGGGGTGCGGCGTTCCTTGAGGAATCTCGCTGCACCAGCTCGTTGGCGGTCAATCCGACCTGCAAAAGAACAGTGTGATTCGCGAGAACACTCAACCTCTGGAGTCGATTGAACACGGCAACGCTCCAAAGAGTGAAGCTGCCGGAGCTGCGAGCGCATAAAAAACGCGAGCACGCTCACAGCAGCAAAGGCTGTAAGGGTGCCCGCGATCATTGACGGGCTGGTGGGGCCGAGGCCCAAGTTCAGTTGTGAATGTTAGCTAGCCGAGGATGGGCAAGTCAACATTGAGGATGAAAGAGAGCGGACGGTGAACTTTGCTTTCGGAAACCGCGCGATCCGCCGCTCCGGTTGAACCGATTGTTATGCATCGTCGTCGCCATACTCGATTAGGCACGACAAGTGCAGGAACTCGCCTATTGAAACCAATTCACTGTAGCGATGATCATCTTCTGTCTCTACACGGACGACCGACGGCGCCGGCAGATCAATTGCGAATAATTGTTTCGGAACTGGGAGTTCACAGCCATAGAACTCGGACACAATCAGTTCGAGGAGATCATAGGCACAAAGGTACTCATAGGAGTCAGGCGGCAATGTGCCGACCATGTCAATCACGAATTGGTAATCATCACAATAGATTTCAGCGAATGCGCGGCCAAGCTGATTGGCATACGACGGCCAGTACTTTGGAACGCGGACGGAGCGGGAAAGGTCTTTGACGCGGCCGACTTCGATCCACGTTGGCAAGCAGGCGCGCCAAGCGTCATCGACCGAACTGTGAAGTTGAACCCGAATTCGTTCCTCGGAGTTTTCGAGTTGACGTTGCCATTCGTCCAGGTCTGTGACACCGCGGAGTGTGGATAGTCGATAAATCTCGTCTTCGGGTTTTTGATGCGGCATGGTTTAGATGCATAACGACAGCGGTAACGGAGCCGCCGCAAAAAAACTATGATTTCAAAACCCGCGTCATCGGCAGTTCCCGTTCACCGCTTTTTCTGCACTGGTCGCAGGTTGGTGCTTGAGGTAGTACAAGTTGTCCCGTTTCTCGATTCGTCCAAGCTGAATCAGTTCATCGAACCACCCGTCAACGCGATCGGAAATGTGCTTGTCAGTGCCTCTGTTGTCGAATCGGCCAGCCATAATGTAGACAAAAATGCGCCACGAATCGAAACCGTCAGCCAATCCCTGTTCGGAGTAATCGAAGTCGACATGCAAGTCGTCGACTTGGATTTCAAGTCCGTAGCCATGTATTCGAAACACGTTCGCAAACGGGCAGACATCATACGATTTTCGAAGCTCACAGGAGTGAACTGCCCAATCCAATGCTCGGATGTTTTCTGGTATCCCAAGCTTGTCAGATACCAGTCGCTTCGCTCTCCGTTGGTCAGAGAGAAACGTATTCAGGATGGAAGTGTTCATTCAGCTTGGTGCAGAACGTTTCGGATAACGCGGCCGGGAGTTGACGTTGCCGAGCGAAGCAAGCCAGCCGGTCTATTCCGGCTCGCGTTCATCCGTTGGTTCGTCGCTAGTTATTTTCCATACACGCAGGTCGTAGTCGCCGGTGGGCTGTTGGGTGTAAGTCGCGTTGGTATCGTTGACGCCGTTGCCATACGCGACGTAGTCACCGCTTGGCGATATCGCAACATTCCCTGTTTGCCCGGCATGGTCCCGCAGAACCGCAAGTGGCAGGCCTGTGTTCAAATCCCATGCAGTCACGAATTCATCGGGCGCTAGTTCGTGGATTGCATTGACGATCACGTCTGCAGTCACAAGCAGGTTCTTTCTATCCAACAACTGCGCTGACACAGCCCGAACACCGCGCCGCTGCTGAAACGTGTGGATGACTTCCAAAGTTTCTGCGTCCAGCACTTCACCCCCAGCAACTACAAATGGGCCATCATCGGAGGGAATAAGCAGCTTGCCAGACCTTTGATCGGAAGGTCGCATCACGGCGTTCTTAGTGCTATTTGGAAACCAACGTAGCGACCGTGAATCCTCTTCGCACAACAATACGCGTTCTCCGGAACGAGACCATACCAGTGACGTTACAGGTCCATTAATCGTGGAGGACTTACAACGTTCGCCGGGCTCAAGTAGATTCCAAATTCGCGAGTGTTGCTGCCGGTTACCGCCAGCTGCGACTTTCGTGCCGTCAGGTGAAAACGCAATCGCCAGCACATCGCCTTTGTAGTCACGTGACAGAATACGTTCACTATGATGGGAAATCGTTGGGTGTTTTTCCAACCTCCAGAATTTGACCACAGCGTCCGTCATACCGCAGGCCAGTGATTCGCCATCACTCGAAATTGCAAGCGATAAAGCTGGGCGACGCGTTCGGACCATATCGACCTGCTTTCCGCTCTGTAGGTTCCAGAATCGAATGGTTCCATCCGAACTTCCCGTAATAACGTGTTTACCGTCCGGCGTGAACACGACCGCGCGAATCACATTCGTGTGTCCTTTGAACCGACGAACGGATGGAGCGTTTGAAGCCGCTTGAACTGCCGTGATGCCGGCGGGCAACGCCACAGGCTTGATATCATCGGATGCAACAGTGACCTTCTTTAGGAAGTGCGGCGTCGCAAACTGCTCGTAGCAAGTTGTTCGCACCCGATTTGTATCAGCGTCAACATCCACAAAATGCCGCCCGGTGGCAAAGTGGATCCATGATCCGTCGTGATTTATGCGATCGATTTTAAATAGGCATGGCCGGTCGTCGTGGTCAGACAGCGCCAACACGCCCGGCGACTCATCAAGCGGGCCGGACGTGTTGGTCACGAATCGACCATCACTCGATTGAATAAACGCTTCACTTCGATCGGGCCTCAGCCAATGGATGGTAAACAGTTGGACGCCAGAAACGTCAAAAAAGTCTCGTGTCGTAATTTCACCGTTTTCGGAAGTACGCCAAAACCTTCCTGATGCGGTTTGGATGGCGGAAACTTCGGGCTCTGGTCGTGGAGCAACGTCAACCAATCGCGAATTGACTTTGACCTGCAACTGGCCATCTTGCAGTGAAAATACAACCCGGTTCAGCGGTGCTTTGTCGCCACGCTTCACATTGATCGTTGCTTTGACCTCAAACCTCTGCCATGTCGCGTGTAATCGATGTGACCCCGCGCGCAACGTCACGGGACGATGCAAATCCGTAAACGATTCTCCATCGATACTCAAAGTGATTCCGGCATCGGTTCGCTGAATGGTTACATCGCCTACGTTCCCGCTCACATATTGACGGTAGCGTTCGGCCGCAACCCCAAGCACCCCGAACAGGCAAACCAATACCATTGTATAGTGAGTTCTGTACCTTGAGGGCATCTCAATACCTTGTGGCTAAAGGCGGCATCATCGACGAACGATTGAGCTCACCTGCGCGGCGGCGGGCGAGACATTGAATTCAAAAACCCTAGTATAAGCCGACGCGTCAGGTGCAGCGACTTGTTCGGCGTGCGTGCTAAAGCCGCCAACGAGGCCCGGACGCCCCGGTGAGCATGCCCGCCGCTTGTTCCCGTATGCCTGAGTCCGGGTCATTGAGCAGACGAGTAGCAACAGCGTGCAGTGATGGGAACTCGCGGAGGGCCAACCTTTTCAAAGCGAGTTGCCGAACACTATCCATGGCGTCGAACGTCATGGCCACCAAGAACGCATCCAGGCCAACCCAGCCAGAAGCGAACACTTGCTCCAAGCACCGCAGCCGAACGTCCTCGTCGTGAGCTGCTACGTAGAGAAGCGGTCCCAAACAATCAACAGAGTGGCCGGCTCGTTCGCCCAAAACCTGAGCAGCCGTCTGTCGACGATAGGTGTGGTCCAAGTAAACCGGCCAAGGTGGTGGTCCGTCCGGCTCGCCTGGCAAGCGGGTTCCGTGCAGCAGTGCTGCCGCAAGGGCTGCTGTCGTCCACAAATGCTTGAGGTCTTCAGCCACGGATCGCCTCTGTCGCCGAGCGCTGCCGCTCAGTGTCGAGCAGCGTACGGGGCAGAACGCACAAGAATCGATGGCAACTTTCCAGGCACGCGCGGCTCGTCCACTGCAGTCGCTGGTTATGCGGATTATACAAAGCGGGGTCACCGGAACCGTATAAGGCCACCGATCGTGTGGCTCGCGCGTGCCTATCTGGAGCAGGATTTCTCCCACGACACCTCTTCGATCCGATGTTGAGCTTCACGGTCGCGTCCCCGCACACGCCCTGGTCAAGATATCGTTGCACATTCGCCGAACTTTCTGCATCACCGGCCGCCCGATTGACTCTCCATCACGCTAGACGTTGCGGCGGTCAGGTGCAACGACTTGTTAGACGCAAAGTTACGAGTAAAAGCCTGCCCAGTATTCGTCCTCTGTGCAGTCAAAACGCTCTGGAACGGTTAAGCAAAGCTTGGCAAAGCGTTCGGCCAAACTTGCCCCCGTCAACTGACGAATCTCCTGGATCGCAGGAAGCTTCAGATTGGCGACAATCGCATCGTCGATGGTTGTCCGCTGATCGTCGGCGATCTTCGCCCGCATGGATTCGAACCGCCTAACGTTCTGCATCACCGGCCGCCGCTGGCGATGAGCCATGGTGAAACCAAAGCCGGAACGGCGGTCCGGTGCATGCGGTTGTTCGCCGTAAACTTATCGATCAGCGTCTACTCACAAAATTCCTCGGTATCGGCATACATGCCTTTGGCCGCCCAATTTTCGAGGCTGGGAAACAAGGTAGTGTGCGGCCATGGTGGACGCTCCGGTGGGTTGCGCGTCCATGTCAGATGAACAACCGCGACTCGCCCGGTTCCATCTTGAAGGGCAAACAGAACATCATCGCAATCCTGGCGACGAGCGAGCGCTTTAACCGGCAAACCGAACAAGGGATGATCGGCGGAGAGTTCGCGTTTCAACTCCTGCTCCATTCCGCCAACTTGGCCGGAATCTTCACCAACCGGATGCCACGGTACCAGCCATTTCAAGTTCGAGCCTCACTCAGCATCATGGTTTTATTGGCAAACGGACCAACATTCACTGGCAGGGGCCGACGACGCGGACGACGAACTCAATCGCGGCTTCTGCGTTTTCCATTGGCCAGTCGTGCGACCCGAACGGGTTGCTATCTTCACGCAGGTTATCCAAATCGGTCGTGCCGAAACCTGATAGCGGCCCCCAAGCAATGTTCACCCAACGGCCGTTTTGCTTGACCGCGATCTCCCACGATCCGTAATCGAGACTGATCGTCTCGATTGAAATCGCAGCACTAGGTAGACGACTTCGAAGGTCGTTAATCAGTTTGTCGCGATCGATTGTCGGAACGGTTTCCATGTGTCGCCTAACGACAGCCGTAACCGGGCCGCCGCAAAAAAGGCATGATATCAAAACCCACGTTGTCGGCCGCTCCGGTTCATGGCCTGGTTTTGTGGCGATTCAATCAGTCCCACCAGTTGAAGGCAAGCTGGCCGATTGTGCAGGGCTTCCAGTATTTTACCTGTCTCAGCTCTATTGGTGCGAGTTGGGCAAGATCGTCCTCTGTGATGGAACGATTGAGATCGGCTGCGATGGCGATTGCTACGTCGGGAAATAATCGTGAGATTTCGCTTGAGATTTCTGATTCGTCTACGAATTGCAAACGTTGATCGACAGCATTTACTTGTTTGGCAAAGGCGACGATTGGATAGTTCGAATGACCGAGGATGAAAATGGATCTGTGCGGCGATTCTAGTTTTGCGAAGTGAAAGTTCGGGGTGATCCCGGCAGCTGCAATCGATGCAACTCTCCAATCCTGCGACGCGGCCACGCGTGTAAACCAGCCATCTGAAGTCGGCAATCGAATACTCAGGCAGTGAGCCACGTTCGTGAGATTCGAAAATGCTCGTGATGCCTGGTCGGAGTACCATAGTTTCAGCGAAAGAACAATGAAGCTCAGCAGCGGCTGGGCCGAGTGAGCTATGAATCCTGAATAGTCTACGTGACCCGCTATCTGCTGCAGCACTTGGTTCGGTGTGGTTTTGCCACCGCCGCATGACCACGAGGTACGACAGCCCACCATCGTTGAGGACGGTACACGACACGCTATAAATCGGTGAGCCGGGACCCACGAAATCGTAGGTGACCCGATCCGAGACGAACCTATGCTCCTTGGCCGGTTCGCCAAACAGCGCCCGCAACTCTGGGGCAGACATGCCGGCTCGCACCGGCAGATCGATGGCTCGCAGGATCGCCTCCGCAGCATCCGCTGGGAACTCGGAGAAATCCAAGGCGAGCGACCGCAGAACCGCAGAGTCGGATTCCAGCCGCAGCCACTCGGAAAACCCGACCGCCTCGCCGACCCAAAGCTCGTCCATGAACTCCCACCCGGCCAACTCACGTATGTCGGCATCGGGCCGGAACTGGGCCAGCCGCAGCTTTCCGAATTGGGAGTGGGAGATCATCCGCCGGGAGCCCTCCACTGCCTAACGTTCTGCATCACCGGCCGCCGCTGGTGATGTGCCATTGTGAAACCAAACCCGAACGGCTGTCCGGTGCATGCGGCTGTTATTTGGCCCGCTCACCTTGACTTGAAAATTCGATTTCTCGCACGAAGATTGTTGCCGTTTCGATCTCCGTGATCAACCACTTCGGGTCATCCCATGAGGCTGGGCTTCTGAGACGTTCAAGATACTGATAAGCCGCAGCAACTGCATCGTCTGTACAACCGGCGGTATGATAGAGCCTCGCTTTAAGGAGTCCATGTTGATTGACCGACATGGCGTCCGCGACAGATGCGAGAGAGGCGCAAGTTTGAAACCATGGTTCCACCAAGTCATCAATGAGCGATTGAATTACAACAAAGCTAGCGCGTGTGGTATCCTCGTCGTGACAGGGCCACCGCCCTGAATTGGCACTCCAACCATCTCTTGTCAGTTGTCGTCCTCCGAAAACACCGGCACGCTGTGGTGCTTGTGCGTCGCAGAGCACCGTAGCATTTAATCCGCAAAGGATCTGGAAGCTGTGAGAACTGCGGACATCATGGCCAATAAGAATTGTGTGTATGGCACCAGAGGGAACCGCACGACAGAACCCGCCCGTGAAATCGACAAATCGTTTAGGAATCAGGCATGGACCGAGCAATTCGTTGGCAATCCTGTCGAGACGGCGCTGCTTCATATTGCTGTTAGCCAAATAACGTTCTGCATCACCGGCCGCCGCTGGTGATGAGCCATTGTGAAACCACAGCCGAACGGCGGTCAGGTGCAAGTTATTGTTCGGTGCACTCACCGCGAGGCGACGAGTCTCCACTCGGACTCGTCTTCGGGCGGATCAAAGCTCCCCAACCCCAAGATCATTTCTTTGATTCCAGCAAACGCTTGCAGCTCTTCCATGGCGATGCAATGCAATTGCGTGTCCCACGGAGTCTGACGCTCAAGAACTTCCACTTCGGGCATCGCGGATTTCAAAGCAGCGGTATCAGTGAGAAGGTCCTCGTCTTCTTCGTCTGGCACGAGCGGCGCAATTTGGGCTCTTTTTCCGTCGAAGGAGATCACGAGGTCGCCGCACCGACATTTCAGTCGGTTGAGAGATCCGCCGACCGCGGAACACGTGAAATCGAGATCGTCGTCGTTCGACACGAACGAGAAAACGGGCGATTGAAGGAGCCGATTGAGCAGCAGAGCCGCGTTGATGTACGATTTCTTAAAGCCATTCGCGAGATTCAGCGGGCCGAACCGCGAGTAAATCCGTTCGAGACTTTCCAAGCCAGGAGGCAATTTCAGCGGAATATCGGCAGCTGGCAGCAACGTCTGAAATGGATACTGCGGCACCTTTGCGGGACGAAAAGTGTCCAACAGGTAAAGGTTCGCGGCGCGGTGCAAGTAGACCCGAAAGCCCACAGATTTCGGCAATTCGCCGAGCCGCGAGAGGTCCGGCTTTTCGCGAAGGACGTGAGCCGTGACGAGGTAGCCCATCGAGTGCCTCTTACAGCAGCGAACAGTTACTATACGGAAGTCTGCATATTTCTTTCGGGTTGCATTCTGCCTATTTCGGGAGGGGGTGTCAACAAAAGACGAGAAAGATGCAAACTGGGCTGGACTATCTAGAGTTCTGCATAATTCGGAATATGCAGAATCGGCCCTATTCTTCCTTACTCCAGGTCATCGAACGACGGTTATTTGCAAGCCTTCTCATGGCTGTTTAGGGAAGGCACTCGAACGCTGAGCCCCGCTGCGGAGAGAAGAGAAAAACATTGTTCCGCCGACTAGTTCGTCTCGCGGGTCTTGATGGACGTTCTTCGTCCCGCCGTCAGCACCACGTAGTACAGCTTGTCGCTTCCGATTCGGACGAGGGGGCGAACCTTGACCTTGCTCACCACGACGCGATCACCGGGACGACAGCGATGCATGCGCAACCTGCCCCCCGGCCCCCCAGCACCTCATTGGCAAAGCCAACTCAGTGCGGGGGAGCTTAAGGGGACGCACACCCGTCGCATCGTTTCAGCGATGGGCGTGCTTGGTGATTCGTTCCAGCTTGTGCGACGGCTTGGCTGGCGATGGGTGGAGGTCATGTCTCGTGCTCACTTCCGTGCGTGGGAGATGCCTCTAGAATCGCTTTATTTGCGCCAGGACGCGTTGTAGTGGCCTGGACGTCACCATTCCTCAACGGAGACACATCGGAAGCGATACTGGCGAAGTGCGGCCTTTAGGAATCGCTTTAGTTGCATCATCGCCATCTCACGGTCGCCTGCACCCTCGGTGGAGAAGACTGCGACGAACTCGAGCCGGTGCTTCTCGGGCGGTTGGTTTGGCCTGGGCCACCGGACTATCGGACCGGACTGGTCCGCACCTGGTCCGGTGCTGGTCCTGTGCTCGCTAGAGCCAGTTATTGACTTTGTCTGTAGATTTTTGCGAGGAGTATGGTGAGGAAGGCGAGCCAGTGGAAGTTGGTGAGCGTGACGGTGAGTCTCTCATAATCACGCGCGAGACGGCGGAAGCGACTCAGCCAACCAAAGGTGCGCTCAACAACCCAGCGGCGTGGCAATAGGACAAAGCCTCGCTTGGTCTCGGTATGTTTTATAACTTGTAATCTTATCGAGGATGCTTCAGCCTGCTCGGCTGCTGCGGCGCCCGTATAGCCTTGATCGACGTACGCTATCTCCACGTTGCTGCCCGTCACCTCTTGCACTCTCTGCGAGAGGATGGCGACTTGGTCGCGGTCTTGCTCATTGGCTGCAGTGATGTAAACCGCCAGCAGATTTCCCAGTGTATCGACGGCAATATTGGCCTTCGAACCCTTCTTTTTCTTCGCGCCGTCGTATCCCGCGCGGCCTCCACTTTCAGGAGTCGATTGCAGCGTTCGAGCATCCATGATCACAGCGGTTGGCTGTTCGTCACGTCCTTCCAAAAGACGCACCATCAGCCTGAGGTCTTGCGCAATTTCCTCAAAGACTCCCGCTTCGAACCAGCGTCGCATTTGTTGATAGACGGCCCGCCACGGAGGCATTTCATGCGGCAGGAAGTCCCACTGGATTCCTGTTTTCACCACGTAGCGCATGGCGTTAAACTGGTCGCGCAGTGAATAGGCACGCTGCGACACATCCTCGCGCATGAGGCTTAAGTAGGGGAGCAGGAATTCCCACTCCGCATCCGTTACGTCGCTGGGATACGACTTCCCTGTCGTGTGTTTCATCCCCTAACTACAGCAATTGCAAGCAGATAAGTCAATAACAGGCTCTAGAAGGTGCCATGATCGGGATCCTTCAGGTGTGCGTCGGGGTCGTAATTAGCACCGGCCATGCTGGGCAACTGGCGATTGCCGTAGAGTCGGCGGCCGCGATGTTGCGGTGGTTTGATTACGTCGTCGTCGGTGAGATCGGGAATCTCAGAGCAGGTTGCCGCCCTTGCCTTCTTGGCTGCTCCGCACTCGAGGGCAAGCTTGTCCCAGTTTTCTCGAAGTGATTGCGGGCTCTCGATTCGAGTTCGCCAGTGCTTCACATGGCCTGCAACGAAGTCCATCACTTCGCGGATCTGCGCGATCGGCTTACCGGCCTTGCGTAGTTGCTCAAACTCATGAGCCCAAGTCTCGAAGTCAGGCTCTGCTCGATGCTCATCGAGCTTCCGGAGGTCGCTGAAGAATTGCTGGGCAAGCTCTAAGTCGATCGCCTCTGCTGGGGGATGCGCTTTAGATGGTTGCGCTTCCCTCTCTCTCTCACTCTCTTTTTTAGAGAGAGAGGTATTAGGAGTAGGAGTAGGAATAGAAGGGGCGCACTTTTCTGCGCCATTCAGTGCGCCATTCAGTGCGCCATTCGCACCATTGGCGCGTTTTTGTGCGCCATTCTCGAATTCATTGGCGCAGTTTTCCGCGCCATTCGCTTCGATAGTTTCTGCTGTGGGTTCAAAATCGATCGGCTCTTGGAAGCGTTGGGGTATCACCACCCAATACGAGCCGATCGCTCGTTGTGTGGATCGGTAGTAAACCAACCACCCCGCATCAACCAACAGCTTTCGGACAGCCGCGAACCGGCGCTGGCTCGACAACCCTACCTTCTGTTTAAGGTCGCTGTCCCAGAACTTGACTGGTCCGTGATACCTAGTCTTGTCCTCGGCACTGGATACAACCCAGAGCAGCAGCGCTGCCGTGCTTCCAAGCTCGTCGATTGCCCCCGAGCTATGAAAAACGTCCGCAAATCGATTGGAGAAAAACGATAGACGTCGTGGGTATTCCATTAGAAGGCCCTCCGCAGATCGAAGGGATGGAACACTGCCAGATTATCGCTGCGAAACAGTTGACAGACTGAAGCGATTTTGTCATTCTCAACTTCGCGCTTCATCTGCTGGCCGTTCGAGATTGTGAGTCTCGGGCGGCTTTTTTCGTGCGCATTCATTGCAAAATCCGTTTCTAGGCTCGTGCCAAGAGTGCGAGTTGAGGTCCCTCGCAGTCAGTAGCATTAACTGGCGGGGCATTTTTTCCCTCGCGCTCCTGCAGAAGTGCGAAAGTGCGACTCGATCTCGTCGACACTCAGGAACAATTTGCCCGGAGTCGGCCGGTACAGCGTAATTTTCCCAGCCGAAGCTAAGCGGCGAAATGTCATCTCAGACAGTGGATACAGCTCCGATGCTTCTCTAAGAGTGACATAGCGTCTTTCGTTTTTGACATCATTTTGATAGCTATTAGTCATCTTTTATTCTCCTATTGATACTCAACTGGGTTACTAACAATTTTTTTCAATCAGATGATCTCTCACATGAACAACATAACACTTATAAGAGCGATGAATCTCAATATGTCAAATGCCGTTCAAAAATAAATGCTCATCGCCCCCCGAATTGCAGTAGAAGTGGTCACACAAACGACTTCCGACAAAGAATCGCCAAGTCGTTCTGGGATCGACTGGAGTTGTGTGTCCTGGACCGCGATGGACCAGTTTTCAGCTCTAACGAGGCAAACTGTCGTCACGAAATGCTGCAGAGGGCTTCGAAGGCCCCACCGTCGACCAGAAGCGAGAAGCAGAGAGGCTTGGACCGAGGCGGCCCGCGAATTGGTGAGTCCCCGCTCGAAGAAATCCGGAAGGGGGCCGAAAGAGGGGGAAAAAGGCTGTGCGCGTTTCTGTGCGCTCTAACCGAGCGCAACTGAGCATTTTTGAGCGCGAATGAGCATTGCCGGACCGTGAGGAGAATTCGGTCGGCGCGCAAAAAATGCCGCGAAACGCGGCACTTTCTTGAAAAAACAGGAGCTCCCCCGGTAGGAGACAAACACCCTCCATATTCCAAGGGAACTAAGGCATTTTGCGAATCAACCGACGCAGAATCCGACGCGCGCACTAGAAATCATCAAAACAAGGGAATTGGAACCGAAAGTAATCCGTTATTAGACAGTAACAGTAAATCTTCAAAAGATAGTCGCCTCCTTCAACCAACAATTTCACTCCCCTCCCCAAGGGTCGACGTACCTTCCTTCGAGCCGAGACTCCTCCAGATCATTGAATCCTGGGACAAGCTCTCCGAAGACTGCCGAAATGCTGTCCTGGCACTGGTCCTAGCTTCTCGCTTGGGCCGATAGAGATTTCCAGGTGACAGCTGATCACGGTGACAACCAAATCGGCTACACCACACCGAATACTCATCATCTACGGGTTTCCAAAATCTTCGAGAAACCCTGCTTAGTCGTAGATTGTTGGCGCTATGGACTTCGAGCGACATCGGTTTCGGCATTCACTTCACCTAACGACCCGCAGGTAAGTCTCGTCATGCGCAGAGATAACTACTAGTGATCAGTCCAAGAGCACGAAAATTCGAGTGAGCAGCACTCTACGCAAAGGGAACTCGCCCGTTGAATCGCCGCAACCTCGGTCACATGTAGGTCATAACTTACGGCAACTGTACTGAAAGAGCCCCTCAAGCCAAGTTGAACAGTCGTCGAACCTGCCCTGCGTCTGCAGATTGCTGGAGTTGGTTGGGGGCACATTATCCCAAACCGCTCTTACTTCCACCATCTACGGGTTTCACGAAAAATCTAGAAAAGTCAACAACTCGTTGGTCGCGAGCAGGCAGAAAGTCGAATGCGCTCCCTTCAAAGCAGAACAACAACTCGCCATCCCAAAGGGCAATGGCTTGATTTTGCGACGACAAGACAAGAGTCCGATGCAATTGCCGAACGGTTGTGCAGGACGACGCTCCAAATCAATGGGAAGTGACCAGCCCAAGCATTGCGACGCAAGATTTTGGCGGTAGTTGGCCCGAAACTCTACTCATTTTGTGCCAACCGAGTAGCGATTCACTGCACGTCGAGGGCATCAGCGATGCAGTGATGTGGATTGAGCGATAGCAAACACCGTCCGATATGGCACTTGTACTCTCAATTTTGAATGCACAAAGGACCCGAGGGACCCAAGCCTTCCAGGATTGAACCATCCCCCCACCCCATTTTTCGAGCGGTACTCTGGTGATAAGTCCCGAGCAGAAATTACACTGTACGGTTTGCCGCAACCAAAACACCGTAACTGTAACTAACCGATGGCCTACACTACCGGATATTGGCTCTCACTCCTTTTGGTACAGGTGAAGCGCCTTTGACATCGATACACCTTCGGAATGTGGGAGTTACTATCTAATTCTGCTGCGAATCTGGAACTTGCTACCAGTAAAGCACGATTGTAGGACTGAAGATACCTTCGTAACACTTCCGTTACGTAATGGTACGTGACACCCTATTCAGGGAGAACCAGCATGAACTGGCGAGATACTCAAGACTATGCTCGAGATCCAGAGCAAAGTTGAATCAATTAGATACGTAGTGCCTGACACTCTCATCTGCCAGTCAGTGAGTTCAGTTTGACCTTTTCATTCATTCATTCATTCATTCATTCATGACATAACGACGGAAACAAGTCATCGAGACAGCTTCAATAGCAAAACATCATTACCGGGACTATAGTGGCCTATTCGATCGCTAATATCCAAATAGCGGTACGCTATAGCATCTTTGGCAATAACGGATCATTATCCGATGGGTCAGGAAGTGACCTCGCTCCGGCTCTATTGCGTTCATTCGCTGCAAACCACTTAAAATGCTCGCCACCTAGCGTTCTTGAGTCGGGACTTGGTGGATATCCAGTTTCAACACATCCAAAACCTTTTGCTATTTGCAAAAACGATTGCATGAGAGTGGGATTGACTTCTCCAATCTGGGATTCATACTCTGCAGCCATCGACTGAATTGCGGTAGCATCAATTCCAGGCGGTAATGCATCCCACTCCTTAAGCGAAGCAATCCAGTCGCTTCCATCGGAGATGCGAGTTTCAGTGTTAACGATCTCACAGCTCACACTTCCGAAGCCAAGCGGCTTTCCCAGGCCGAGTCGCAGATAGTGACTCGGCGGCAAGGTTAGCAACCAAAAAAGGGCAGAGACTTCCAGTCGAGACAGATTAAGAACATGTAGATTAAATTTGAACTCGACACCCTCTCTAACACAGCCAGTAATGGAACGATTCTGATTTCCAGCTTGCCCAGCTGACTTTCCAACTCTATCTAGCGAAAACGCCGCATGGTGAGGGTAAACCTTAGGACCACGAATTCGATTGGTCCCTGAATATCCACGATCTTCTTTCGATCCTCCGGGGGGCTGTGTGCGCCCTGTCTTGTCGCCTAGGTAGAACCTTCCCTGGGAAGGTTTGGGTTGAGATAGTATTGGAACCACCATCGGCACATTGAATGATCTAATTGCCTCATTTGTTTTGCATTCAACAACTCCCACTCTCAATTGCGAACGGTAAGCAGGGCTGTCTTTATCCACGCATTCCTGATTGACCCAACCAAACAGCCGATCTGCAGGCGAAAGCATAGAACGACTCGTAGCCGGCAGAAGTGAACGCGGAGTCGAACACCAAGGGCTGCGTGGATACAGTTTTCGCGCAATCATCACCGGGAAGAGCTCGATGACACTACCTTTCGCATCGAGTCGCGCGTAGGCCAAGCTGCCATCGGCTAAGGTAAGCTCTCGATCATCTTTCATATGCCGAGACCAACCAGCCTTCGTGAGGGCCCCAGGCCGTTTTTTATCCTTAGCTAGATCTTCGTTCAGTCGATAATTACGAATTAGGTTCCCCCACTGCTGAACAAGCGATTCTGATAGGGGAATCGGTGTTAACTCACTACTATTGTCAACAAAGAAGACTCTTTCGTCATGTTTCTTATCAAAGTTGTAGTTGGTAGAGCAGACATAGCCATTCTCAATAAAACGAATCGGTTCGCCTTTAGGAGTGTGATGATTTGTGCCATCAATTCGAGGGCATTCGCTTGAGCTAGAGGGTTTGCTGAGATGTTGTCCGTGCGGTGCGATCGCCACAACCTTCCAATAGCTAAACTTTTTATCTTCAGCAAACCGACCATGGTTTATATCGTTGCGAACTTCCACCCATGGAGTTCGCTCCCAAAGCTCAATCCAACAGCTCACGTGTTGACGGTGTTGGGGTAGATTCCCTGTATTGCTGAGCCTTAATGCTCCCGTTTCAGGATATGCCGGTAGCCACGCGGCATACATTGGACCACTCGGCCTAGAAACAGTAATCTGGGACGTACCTGGAAGGAGGACAACTTTTCCGCTCTCGATCCGACAGGGTACTAGTGCGAGCCCCTCTTGGGTCTGCATTCGCAACCCAAGTCGGTCATCGTGTCCTGTAAACACCCCCATTCGGGAGTTCGTGATTGCCTCATAGGCACTGCGTAGCATTCCTCGAACTGACGATGAGTGAAGAATCGGGTTCCCTTCATCATCGCCCCTCATATCGTACTCATAGTGCCCAGGTTGCGTTTCACGGCGAGTGAGATCGTCGCACAGTAGGAGAGGCGTCTTCGTCGTCAATCGAACACTTATTGTTCCTGAATAACACCCCTCTTGATAACGCTCATGTCCATAGGGATTTCGGTCTGCCAAATCATTTGGCCAGGCCGATGGCTTGCCATTCCCACCTAGGTTTCTTCTTTCTTCGTGTCGCAGGAAGTAGTAAGCGTGAGCAAAATAGTCATTTGCTTGGTTTGCAGCAAAATTATGCCTTGCCGCGATTCGTAGGTGCGTGCCGCGCTCTCGAACTCTTGTGGGCTTGTTTGGACTCGCCCATTCGAAATCGACTTCTATTTCTGGACTCGTGTTGGTTTGCAGTGACTGCGGCAGTGAGGCGAACACGATCGGTGTGGGAGCCTGGGTTGTCCATTCGTTTTTTTTGTTTCGATACACTAGGCGACGTACGGGCTTGTCCTCACCCCTGATCTTTTGAAATATAAGTTTGCCCTCGATGACATTTGCCTTAGTAGGCGAGGGGCTAGGGCCTGAGCTATTTGGAATCTCCGAGCGTTTTGCGACTGGAAGATGCTGCAGTTGTTTTCGTGCCCAGGCCTCTGCGTCAGTTGTCCAATTGCCCACTAATTCGCCATAACCCTTCGCGACTCCAAAGCCAAACTGCAGGTCTCCTCTCGTCAAGTCCCGCAACGTAGCAGCAAGAATCGCAATATCTGATTCGGAAAGCCCATGGGTGTTGAGGCGGAGTCGGCTCGAAAAGGTGGGGTGGTCAGCATACTCGGCGTCGAACTTTGCGGTGTCTGCAGCACCTCCGGTGAATCGGTCAATCGCAACAAAGTCTTGATGCCGCAGCTTAGGGTCAGTGGTTGAACTACTAAACTCGTCGATTTGCAGACGGCTGGCGTGGCCGGTCATGCCGAAGATCTTTTCAATGGGGTTGTCTTTGCTGAGTGGCTTGTTGGGATCGCCTGTTGCGCTAGGATCGAGCGAGCGAAGAATGAATTCTGCTCGGCTACGCAGAACTCCTCGAAACGACGACGCTGGCAACCATACGCTGCCGTCGGCGCGTCTCAGAGGGGTAAAGTTCCGGTGCCGCTCTTTCTCGGCCTCACTCATTTCCTTCCTCTTCACTCGCGACCCGTCGTTGACCAGAAAAGGGCCCCGGCACTGAAACAAGAGTGGAATAGTCTTAATGTGATCGGGTGGAGGTGGCGCCGGCAACGCATCGATTGTTAGATTGTTACACCGCTGTCTAAATGAAAGCGTGTTTAGATCCAATTCAACATGTGAGTTATCGATATTGCGAGATACGAACACATCGCTCCACGATACTTGCCCCCAGCCATTGGCCGTGTTCGAACCAAATTGTATTGGTTCACTGTCATCGGAAACGCCATGAACTAGAACGCTTAGCAATAATTGAACGTCCGATTCATCAAGCTGCTCGGCAAAAATCTCAACCTTAAAGGAAATCCCCTCGGGCAAGAACTCCTCGAAGAATAGTTTATTGGCGGACGCAGTACCGTTGTGGCGATCAATGCAAACATGACTGAGTATTCCAGCTAACTTATCAGTTCGCCAATAGGGGACAAAGTTTTTGTATCTAGTTATTAAGTCGTCCTTAGGTGGGATCAGTATCGCATTTCTGAATACCGCACGACCCGAGCGAGCTTGGGGAGTACTGCAGTCAAGGTCTCCAAAGATCTTGCTGATCTGGGGACGATAGTTGGTGTACCGTTTCTCAGCCCAACTCCGAAGCACACCTTTTAGCGCTGAGCCCGGAATGATGGGCTTACCTTGGAAGTCACGAACAATTGCAGCCACTTCTATTGATTTGTGGGCGATAGTGCTATCGGTTTCAGAAGCTTCGTTTACAAGCTGCGGATGGGTGGTCGAATCACCACTCCCGATATGCATCGGACTAGTTGTGGTTAGGGTTCCGGTGATCTTCCAGCGTGACTTCAGCTGATACCGAGTCGCTATTTGAGTGGTCATATCGTACCTTCCTCATCGTCTAGACGCTGTGGCATCACCACGCTGGAATCGTGACCTAACAACCAGGGTTGATTAACGGCAACTTCGCCATATCCATGGCGATTTAGATAGGGGGATCGCTGCCAATCTCTGTCAGCTTTGTCAGCTTGGCTGCCACCCAACAGATAGTCGCAAAGAGGCATCCCCAGATTAAGCCATTCTTTGACTTTGAGTTGTGCATCTCTAACGTCGCCTGTTGCACGCAATACAAAGGTGCTTCCAGCATCGGTAACGACGAAGGGATAGAACTGTCCGCTGGAATTTGTTGGCAATCGACCGGCGAATCTAGGTGCTGATAGAGATTGGCGTGCAAAGAATCGTTGAAGTTCGAGACTTTCATCCGAAAGTGTCTTCCAAGCTTTCCTGTAGCCATCGAACAACTGCTCGCCTGTCGGATCTTCTAAATCCGTCGACGCACACAGAATTGCTGGTGTCTGGAGCGTAATCACCCAAACATTCCCGGGAAGCGGTGTGGAACTCGACGGCAACATCGGCGTGGCGGCAGTATAGGGCTCGATGCTTATGCTGGCATCGATCTTTGTCTTGCCAATTGGGCAAAGACCGGCCGATAATAACGATTCAAGTTCCTCAAGCAACATAGCTCGGTCCTGAGGCGGGACATTTTCCAGATCTAAATAGCCCAGCCATTCATGTTGGTCAGGCACCACCATCTCATAGGCGAAAAGCTGTTCATCGGAAGCACGCAAAGTTTCGATATCGATTGCCGTTCTGACACGAAGCTCTCTTGGCACACTTGACCAGCCAAAGATCGCTTTCGCTTTCGAACCAACAACATGCGACTTCCAATCGGACTGAAAGACGGGTGGGCGTAACAGGTTGCTGCCGATAGCAGGAATCAGACGCGGGCGACTACAGAGCGCAACGTCGAAAAGTGAATCTGGTATGTCACCATGGCGTGGTTCAGCTGACACTAGCGACATAGGAATTGCACAGGGCCTGATTCCCGATCCTCTCTTGCTCGGAAATGCATGAGAAAACACCAGCCTCTCAAAGTGCTCTGCAAGAGTATCCCATTTTCCACCGCTAGGCTGGACAACAAAATCTGATGGAGGCTTGTTGTTTGCCTGCCGCCACATCGTGGCGAGCGTTCCTACCAGAACACCTCCTGGAATCACCTCCTCTGACTCAAACACATTGGCGTTGCGACGTCGTCCTCCAATACAAATGGGGCCTTGCGGCTGAATTCGAAGCAGAAAGCGAGTCCCGTGACCTCCATCTTCTGGAGCGTTCGGTTTGCGGCTTCTGTGGATTACTTTCGAACCCGTCTTAGCTAGCAAGTTGCTTAGTTTTTGGGTGATGGTGTTTCTGGTTGCTTGCGAGTGTGGAGCAAGGTCCGTAACGGTTGCCTTAAGTAGATCTACATTCGAAACGCATCCAAAACCAATGGTCTTTTCAGCTCCGAATTGACGAACCCAGCGGAGACCAGCTAGCACATACTTGATCGTGGATTCTGCCTGCCCCACTGACCCGCAAATGCACCAAATTCTCCCTATAAACGGAGCCTCTTCGCCAACTTTAAATGGTGAGTCGAACACCATCATCATCTTGTCTTCTGCTGCACCTGTATCGCGATCGATACGAATTCGCGTCTGTGTAGCGAGATCATCTTTGGGCTCAGGGCAGATAAAATCAGAGAAGCATAAGGCACCTCTCTCCTGCTCCGCTTCTTTTGAGGAAGATCTCGGACCAAACCAGATCGGCAACAGCTGCTCAACGTTCCTTTGGTCTTCGCTCTGAAGAGGGCTTGAAACCTCTTCGAGAGCTTGACGCAACTTTCCACGAACTAGGGAGTAGGGCAAGAACGGATGTCCTGCTGAAGTGCGTGCCATCACAGCATCGAGGCCAAGTCGACCTGCCGAGGTTGCCTGTGTCAACACTGGGCCAACCAGGGTGAGCTTGATCTCCAATTCGACATGAATCATGTAAGGTAGTCCCACATTGCGGTGAGGTGGAACAGTTTGGCACGCAGTGAATGCGGGCCTAAACCAATCTTCTCAAACTCTGAACCGGCAAAATAGTTGGTAACGTCACTATCAAATTGCTCATCGCCAATCATGGAGTGTTGCATTCTCCTCGCCCGCCTCTCGATTTGCCGACGCGACAGAATTGAGTCAGGATCGTCAACGCCAACTCGAATCGACCGGATCATCGATTCTATGCCGTCCATCTGAGCGGGGCTCAATAACAATGCACTGGCGATTGCTTCGGCCCCGGACTTCTCTGACTCTCCCAGTCTGGCCGACCGCCAACGGTCGAGGTCACTGGAAATTACGTCGATGGATTCCAGCACCTCATAACCCATTAAGTCTTGATAGTTGCCTTCGCTGTTCTTGGTCTTCTTGCACTGCACAACAAGGTCTTCTGCATATCGCCGCATATCTTGGATGGGTGCTTTGTGGCTGCAGTAGATTAATCCCGTTGCATGAGTGAACTTCTGGCCGCCAAACTCCCAACCTTGCGCTGCTTCGTAGAATTTCCTCGCGACATACCATCCCTTCCAAGCGGGAACTACCAAGACGATATCATCGCCGCCCCAAAGGAGCGTTTCCAATCGAACCTGAAGTTCATTTTGCTCAGAGTCCCAGTGAAACCATTCATTTGAGCTTCCCTGAGCGGGCATCAACTGCACAATCTCTTCAAGCAAGGTAGTAAGAAACCGGCGATGTTGCTCACGAACGTATTGGCGAAACTTGCTTAACCGGTCAAGGCTGAGATCAGCAGCCATCTCACTCTGCTGATTCCCGTCGATATAGATCAATGCCATCTTGCCATGGAGGCGATGCTGCGACGACTCAAGATGCGACGTGAGGTCGCTCAAATCGTGGACAACCGCGAGATCGCTCCCACAGAGTTCTTTGTAGAACATCCGCTTTTGCTTCCGGCCATAAACACGCCGATCGTACGTGCTAGTACTGACCCAATAGCTATCGTTTCCCTTTCGAATCTCCATCGTGGCGGGACGTACATGGTCAAGTTCGCAAATTCGCTTGCCTTGCCTTTTTGCATCGGGTAGATCGGGAGGGACAACGGTTGGCTCTTGATACTGACGCCAATGGTTGTGCATGCGCAATCGATGTAAAGCATCGGCACTACCATCGTCGTTAGCGACAACCGCACAAACAAATGTCGCATGTCGGAGCTGTTTGTGTTTTGCTAGTGCGTGGAGAGTATCGTTGCGCACTTTCTCTGCAGCATTTGCATCAGCAGCTTCGAACTGCCAAATCGCATGAGAAGCCCCGAAACTTGTCGGCTCGTGCTGGATTTCCTGCGGCAGAACGACGCGAGCTAGCTCATGAGCATTCGACAACATCATCGAGCCGCCGCGAATTGTGCTAATGTCGCAAGTGTCGTAGCAGGACTCGCTGAAGTTGACGGCTTCTAGTCTTAGCAGAAAGCTTGGCATCACAAACACCGTCATTCAGTAAATGTGTTTGATGGAGGGTGAAACTACCTCAAGCGTCGAGTACGACGATGGCTCTTGTAATATCGAAGCCCACCATAGACGACCAATAGAATCCAAAGGCTCACAATTGATAGGGGGCACGCGATCGAGGCGATACGGCCAAGCCAGAGGTTGGCAACTGTCCAGTCCCATGGATTGGCTGGCATGATCGCAAACTGCTTAAGTGGCGAAATGGCTTCCAGTGCAAGCAGCGAAATGATTAGCGCTACAATTGAGAGTACAATACTCAGAATACCAATCGCACCACCCACGCGTGTGATGAGGTTAATGTCTTGAGATTCTTCTGCTTCAAATTCGGTTCGAACTTGCGACTCAGCAGCTTCGATGTCGGAAATCACATGCTCAAATAGCGATGGATTGCCGAGTCGATTGGACCACCACGTGAAAATCTCACGACCTTGAAGCTGTGTGGATACCTCATGAAACCAGAATCGGGCGCGAAAGATGGTAGCGCTTCGCTGGATCTCCATCACGCGATTGCGGAAGTTCTCACCTACCTGTTTTGTCGCTTCAGCAAGTTGGTCACGAAGTGAGATTAGCTTGGCACGATGAAAATGGGCGATCAGCCCCATGCGAAAATAGTGATGGCGAAAGTTGGCTGCAATCTGAGTAGTGAAGAACTTGTCGCCGCTGGCACCCACCACCGCAAAACCATAGCCGCTGCAGAGCCAACGAGTTCGCATCATTTGGTTATGCAGGGCAACTTCAGGACCGCCTTCGCTGGGGAGTCGTTGCCAAAAGCGGTCGTAAGCATGATCCTTTTCCCAACCGACTAGAAATTCATCGGAATAGGAACCTACCGAAGACTGACCGGCGCTGTCGAAGAAGGCGATTCGCTCAAAGTCGCCGTCGGAAATCAAACGCGGATCAGGGACAGCGATGTACGACATCGAAGGTAAACGCTGGTCTTCAATTTGCTTGACCGACAATCCAGTGCAAACCCGTCGCTCAAAGAGTGGCAGGGGTTGGACGAGATACTGCCAGTGTTTGGCGGCCGGCAGTTCGGCCTGCTCGCGCACGATCCGAGTAAAGTCTTCCTGGTTAAGAAAGTCCTGAACACTCCCGGCGATTTCACTTCCCTCGGAGTTGAGCCAACAAGCTCGGTGTGGAGTTTCCGAAGGTATGCCAGTTTTCGGCTTCCAGCGGCGCGGAAAAGCCATGCGCAGCACATTCTGTAGATCGAGTGCATCGCTGAGCATGAATGGCCGCAACTGCTCACTATCGGTCGGCGACTTGGATACCAATTGCGGGGCGGCAACTTCTACCACGACTTGCAGAATGCCTGAATCGAACAGATAGGCTTCGACACGTTCGACCTTCAGCCGATATTCGCGACCTTCATCAACCTTTAACAGGAGTGAAGCAATGTCGGTACGACGAAGGACGCGAAGTGGTCGCTCGCTAGCCGGTGTTCCATCGCCTCCATAGAGAAAGTCGCGCACGTAGGAGTGGAAGTAAACGATCTCCGAATAGTCATGATCGTCCTGATACCAAGGAAGCCCCTTCAGCGGCGAAGCACTTTGGCCTGCGGATCGATCATTCCAATGCCACGAGTGACGCTCTAGCTCGTCCGTTACAAGATCCATTAATTCCATTGCTGATTCGCCATGAGGGGCATGAATCAGCAACGGCCAAATCAGAATCTGGCGAAACAGCTCCACCGGAATTTCAGTCGCCGGCGAAGCTGGCTGGGACATGGGGCTGTACTTAACGAAGGTAGACGCTGGGAAGCAAGTTCAACGGCAAAAAGCGTGAGGATCGTTGAGTAGAGTATCGGATGCTAAAGAACCGGCACTCTAGAAGCATGGATACACCCCTTTGGCAGTAGGCGTCGAGGATGATAGCCCGGCAATTTTCCAAAATCAATACACCGAATTGTGAATTCTTCACCCGAAGTGCGCGGCACAAAATAGCTGCATCAAACAGCCGTCAAATTGGCCCCGAAGGGCCTCTTTCTCACACCGCCACTGCTCCAGTCTGTTCTGGATCATGCAGAACGTCTCAATCGGCCCCGAAGGGCCTCTTTCTCACACGGCAAATCAACAAGCTGTACGAAAAAGGCAAAGTCGTGCGGTCTCAATCGGCCCCGAAGGGCCTCTTTCTCACACGGTTGCTGTTCTGTTCATCATCACTTCTGTCGCTGTTGCGTCTCAATCGGCCCCGAAGGGCCTCTTTCTCACACCCGAAAATCAGATAGAGAACACCGTTGCCAGCGACGGTCTCAATCGGCCCCGAAGGGCCTCATTCTCACACGGAGGCTGGGGATTTGTCCCTACAGGGATGGAACGCGGACGGTGTCTCAATCGGCCCCGAAGGGCCTCTTTCTCACACTTCGGGCAAGACCCCATCGCCGTCGCAACCGAACTGGTCTCAATCGGCCCCGAAGGGCCTCATTCTCACACCTAAAAGGCAAAGAAAAGAAGGTAATGGCCTCATCGTCTCAATCGGCCCCGAAGGGCCTTCATTCTCACACTCGGATGGACTGCGTTTAACTCTGCCTCGATCACGTCTCAATCGGCCCCGAAGGGCCTCATTCTCACACGTCAAACCACGGTGATTCCGGCCGGAGGCCGGAAGTCTCAATCGGCCCCGAAGGGCCTCTTTCTCACACGCAAGACTGGCAAGGTTTGGAGTACGGTTCTTGTGTCTCAATCGGCCCCGAAGGGCCTCTTTCTCACACGACTTCAGTTTTGAACGTAACGAGAACGGCGGCATTGTCTCAATCGGCCCCGAAGGGCCTCTTTCTCACACGATTGCGCACTTGCAATCTATCTCGACATCATCAATTGTCTCAATCGGCCCCGAAGGGCCTCTTTCTCACACTGGGATGACTCTCACTACTTCGGCAGAATTCTTGGTCTCAATCGGCCCCGAAGGGCCTCTTTCTCACACGCAAAGGCCGCCGCGAAGAAGAAGCTCAGCGATGAGGTCTCAATCGGCCCCGAAGGGCCTCTTTCTCACACCCCTTCCGCACCCGTCACGATCTCGCCAAATTCGTGCCAAGTGTTTCAGCAGTAAACAGTTGCAAACCATCTTCACAAACCTAGCCTCTCGACTACGTACATACCAACACCTCATCAACCTCTCAGGATTCACAAATCGACGCCCCACTTGCGCGCGTGCGCCAAATTGAATCGCAAGAAGCGATCGCTCCCTGTGCGTGCCTTACCGCTCGGACTGCGCTCTGCTGTCGCAACGCTGCCACACTCAGGAGTTCACCCCTCACCAAGGTATCCAAACGCATCCACCTGGGAATCGCCGACTCTGGATACTCCAAACAACCTTCCAACTACAACAAACCGAAAACCACCAGCCACGACTGACTCTGCATATCGGGCTCGTGGCGAAACAAACCTATCGCCCAAAGCTGATGAAAAACCAGCTTCCCCGCGATGCCTTGGATCGTAGCAAAACGAGAATGGCTAGCCAACGATTTGCGACACCGATTTTTGCGCATCGCCAGTCGTTGCCAGCTTTGCTTTCGCGTAATCCTAAGGCAAGCAATGAGTTGCAAGACGAGGCCGAACCTGGGAGAAACAGTCTCACAGACGCCGTGCCCGCTAAAGGACGATCACTGCATCCATCCGCCTCAATTCACGTTGCCACGAGAGAGTGGATCGGCTGCCACGTTCATCGACTGGCACCAACACAAACAAGTCCTTTTGTGACAGGATCGAGCCAACGTCCCGGCGAAACTCTGCAATCTCATCGGGATCGAGGTCGATCTCAAAAACCGACTTCTGAAGTCGAGCGCCAAACTGTAGTAGGAATCGGGCGACTTTCGCTCTCCGTTTGTCGTCCGAAATGTCGTAGCTGGCCAAGTAGAGGCTCATGGATGTCGAAACGGCTCAAACCGTCCTCCAGGATCCATCAGGAACCTTCGAAAAGATCGGACCTGTTTGAAGATCTGCAATCGATAGGCTGTTGGAGAAGATTGCCCGGCACCATTGCATGGCAGGGCAAGTATTCGATGAATCCACGCCAGTGATTCACGAAGTGCTCGCGGTTTCATGCGTACTGGAAAAGGACCACGTTCGTCGGGTTCAAACTCTTCCGGTCGAATACGCCGCACGGTCTCTAATACCGCTCGATCCATCAAGTGACGAAAAGGTTCTTGCATATCGGACGCCAGGGCTGCATGCCCCGCGCGTGGCTGATGCAAAAACCCCAGGGTGTCGACGAGCTTAGCTTGGGCGATGGCATGTTGTGTCATGCGATAGAGAACTGTTTGCGCGAGATTCAGCAGAATATTGACAGGGTCATGAGCGTTGGGCGCGACTCGACGCTCCCAGTGGAAGCCGGGGGAAAGCCGCATCCCGATTTCGCCATACCAAAGCGCAGCTCCGCTTCCCTCGATACCAAGCAGTTCTGGCAGCGACGATGCTTGCTGGGCATCCTTTGCCAGTCGCATCAAGGAACGATGGGCATTTCCTGAGTGTGACTTGGGTGGATAGGCGTCTGCCAAGGTCGCATAGTTATGCAGTTTTGCTGAAATCAATTGGCGAGCGATTGCTAAGCTACTTTCAGGATTTCGAATCAAATCAACTTGGGCTTCAATTCCTGCTGAATCGGGTTCGGCGTTTTGACAGTCGATGTATGCCGTTCGATTTGCCGACTCGTCCAAAAGCAACAGCGAGATAGCATTCTGCTGAATGGCAGATAGTACACGGTGGGAAAGCGAGACCGCTCCTAGAACAACGACCTCGCGTAGCGTGTGCAAGGGGATCGATTCAATACCACGCTGATCTTGATGTTTGAATTGAAGCACATCGCCGTGAACGAGAATTTCTTCTATGCCAGGGCCTGCAATCAAAGTACCTGGAAGCGGTGTTGCTAGTTGGCTTTCACCTGGCAGAGGATGCAGCACGCCACCAGAGGGCTTGCGCGAGCGCTCTTTCCATCCCAGCTGCTCGATGAGCTGGGGCTCGTCAATGGTGGTGACCTCCCAAATTTCTCGAGGCTCGAAATGGAGTCCTAAAAAGTCAAAGGATGTGGCGAGGTGGAGTGTGTGCGTCTTGTCGCGATTGAGTTCCAGGCGAAGCGACTCTGCTGCTTGGCGTACTTCACTAATCACTGCTTGTGCTTCGGATTGATCGCGAAAGAGGACGACAAAATCATCGGCATAGCGGACGAGTCGACGCCCCACGCTGTGCATCGCTTCGTCAAACTGATCGAGGAACAAGTTTGCCAAGATCGGCGAGAGAGGTGCGCCGGTTGGAATGCCATGGTCTGGATGAGGCGCACCGGTTTCGACCCAGCGCATGATAACTTCTACCAAGCTAGGATCTGCCAAATAGGCAGCGAGCCGACGGCGCAATAGTTTGTGGTCGATGGTGTCAAAAAAGTCAAAGAAATCGGCGTGTAAAGCCCAACGATAACCATCGGTAAAGGCTTGGCTCAGATGCCGCGCAGCGGTGTGTCGCCCCAGACCGCGACGATAGGCAAACGACGACTCTTCAAAGAACAACTCGAGTGCTGGAGCAATCACATCCAGGATGCTCCGCTGAAGCACACGATCGAGTCGACTGGGAATGGCGAGCTGACGCCGGTCGCCATTGGATTTGGGGATATCTAGGCGAAAGCAGGGCTGCGGTTGATAGGTTCCCTTCACGAGATCACGGGCCGCTGATTGAACCTCACCACCACCGAGATCCCACTTCGAAGCAGCTTGGTCGAGTGCTGGATGCTCGGTGGCAAGATCGAGTAGGCGGGTTGAACGCTCGCAAACATAGGGATCGCTTGCTAGCTCAGCGATGCGATAGGCCCCAAAACCAAACCGGGTTCCCTCCCCGATGCGCACATACTGCCCCCAAACAAGTGTGGCGATCGTGGCAGGCTGAAGTCCGTCGAGCTTGACCGATCCAACGGCCCCTCCCAATGTTTTGCGCGAGTGCCGGGGTCCATACGAGACGTCGAGCCAAACCAATTCATTCGAAACAACGGCGGGAATTGGGGAGTGACTGATGGGTTCAGCTGCATCTTCCGGTAGTGGCGAAGCAGGTTCGGGCCAGCCATCGAGTGGGGCAGCCGCTTGGGGCCGAAGATGAGGCTGAAACGGAGCGGGACAGATGCCTAGTGATTCGATCCGAGATTGCAAGCGGTGCAATAGTGCCTGCGGATGGAAATAGTGATCATCAAAAAACTGGTGACCATCGCGTCGTGCCTTCTTGGGACGATGGGCTCGCAGGGGCGAATGGAATTGTAAGGTGAGTTGCACTAAACCTTCAAGCGCGGCAATCTCTTGGGTGATGGCCTCAATGGCAATCGGCTGCAGTGGATGCCCGGTGCGATGGGTTTGCTTCGCTACCAGATCTTCAACCAGCTCGACCTCAAAATTGCCACCCAAAGCGGGCTTAGGTTTGGTTTTGGCGCGTCCCACCTTGCGCAGACCACGCACGAGATGATCGACCACGGTGCAGGCTTGTCGCTCGGTGGGCGCAAGGAGCGTGAAGCCGAAGGCATACTTGCTGCCAGCGGCGAGCATGAGCCTGGCTTGCTCGGGAGCATCGAGGAGGAGCCCATCGGGAATGCAGGGATCGATCTGGTGTGCAGCGGCGTGAGCTTCGCAGAGCAGCGCATACAAGATGGCAGCGTGATGGGCGTGCATCCGCGTGGCGGTTTTGATGCGCAGTAGCACGCGGACGCGAAAGATCTGCATAGTTTCGTGCCTGGGTTGGGCAGCGGGGTTTCGTTCTCCTGTGGTACTCGGAATCGAACGGAATTGCTACTGGTCTGGGTGCAAGCTTAAAGATCGGCCCCGAAGGGCCTCTTTCTCACCCTGCACCGTGAGGACATGGAGGACCGTTACGAGGAGTCCGTCTCAATCGGCCCCGAAGGGCCTCTTTCTCACACGAAACCTAACAATGACAGCCGTGAGCCTCCTGCAAGGGAAGTCTCAATCGGCCCCGAAGGGCCTCATTCTCACACTCGGGTGACGGTGGGGTACCATCGGTATTTCACGCAGTCTCAATCGGCCCCGAAGGGCCTCATTCTCACACGCACGATTCCGTGTAGTAGTCGCGTAGGCACATTCCTTCGTCTCAATCGGCCCCGAAGGGCCTCTTTCTCACACGCAATCAGTGTCGATGAGGATTTCGCAAACCCGAGTGTCTCAATCGGCCCCGAAGGGCCTCTTTCTCACACCGATCGTCTCGGGATCGACATCCCGGTTGCCGCTCCGCGGTCTCAATCGGCCCCGAAGGGCCTCTTTCTCACACGGGTAAGGAAGTTGCACGATACTATGTCAGCGATGTCGGGTCTCAATCGGCCCCGAAGGGCCTCTTTCTCACACAGGCGTGAACGGATTGAACTTTCCGATCGCGGCGGGTCTCAATCGGCCCCGAAGGGCCTCTTTCTCACACCACCGTTACTTCACGCACGGGTCATTCGAGACGTAGTCTCAATCGGCCCCGAAGGGCCTCTTTCTCACACAGCGTTTAGCTCGTGAAGAACGGCGGAAACAATTCCTGTCTCAATCGGCCCCGAAGGGCCTCATTCTCACACGAAAATGACGCCATCAAGAACTCACCGACGGAGGCGTCTCAATCGGCCCCGAAGGGCCTCATTCTCACACAGGAGCCAAAGGCGCCTCCGGCTGAGAAGCCAGAGTCTCAATCGGCCCCGAAGGGCCTCTTTCTCACACTAAGCGCGACTCTCGTGAGATCTGTTTGGTGGTGCGCGTCTCAATCGGCCCCGAAGGGCCTCTTTCTCACACCTTAGCGTTCTTCAGAATCTCCCTGAGTCGGGTTGGGTCTCAATCGGCCCCGAAGGGCCTCTTTCTCACACTGGCGTACCAACGTCTCACGACGCGTATGACGTCGTCTCAATCGGCCCCGAAGGGCCTCTTTCTCACACCCTCAGTTGGTTAGAGCACCGTACGAACTACAAGTCTCAATCGGCCCCGAAGGGCCTCTTTCTCACACCCCTTCCGCACCCGTCACGATCTCGCCAAATTCGTGCCAAGTGTTTCAGCAGTAAACAGTTGCAAACCATCTTCACAAACCTAGCCTCTCGACTACGTACATACCAACACCTCATCAACCTCTCAGGATTCACAAATCGACGCCCCACTTGCGCGCGTGCGCCAAATTGAATCGCAAGAAGCGATCGCTCCCTGTGCGTGCCTTACCGCTCGGACTGCGCTCTGCTGTCGCAACGCTGCCACACTCAGGAGTTCACCCCTCACCAAGGTATCCAAACGCATCCACCTGGGAATCGCCGACTCTGGATACTCCAAACAACCTTCCAACTACAACAAACCGAAAACCACCAGCCACGACTGACTCTGCATATCGGGCTCGTGGCGAAACAAACCTATCGCCCAAAGCTGATGAAAAACCAGCTTCCCCGCGATGCCTTGGATCGTAGCAAAACGTGAGCCCGATTGCCAAATAAAATCCGACCCGCCTACACCCTCCAATCTTCGTGCCTGACAGGTAGGCGGTTGAGCAAATTGCGGCACTGTTGCCAGCTGGGAAAATGGTGATTCATCAGCCGTACAAAACGAGCATTGTGCGTTGGCTCCAAGAGGTGCATCAACTCATGCACAATCACATACTCCAGACACTCGATGGGTTTTTTGGCGAGATCGGTATTGAGCCGAATGGTTCGCCGCACCGGATTGCAGCTTCCCCAGCGGGTCTTCATCCGACGTACAAAAAACTTCGAGTGCTCCACACCCAGCTGCTTTTGCCAACGCTCAATAAAGTCAGGTGCCCGCTGACGAATCAACTCGCGATACCAACCCTCCAGCAGCGCCGCCCGCTGTACTTCGTCCGTCACAGGCCGAACGGTCATTCGCAACTTGCGATGCAGCAATTCAATCTTGGGTGGCTCATTCTTCTCCAGGATGGTGAGCAAATAGCGTTTGCCCCACACATAATGGCTCTCGCGTTCCGAGTACTCACGCCGCGACTCTCGGGCTTGCTCGCGCAGTTTCTTTTGTTGCTGCCTGATCCATGCCAGCTTCGAAATAGCAAACACCCGCACCCGCTCGCGCGTCATGTTCTTGGGCACTGCAATGCGCACTCGACCATGCGGTGGATGCACACTCAAGTGGACGTTCTTGATGTCTTTCTGAATGAGCTCAATCGCCAAGTCGCCAAGCTGAAGTACTTCGCTCATTAGTACTCCTTCTGCGCTTTCACGATCTCAAATACCTTTTCCACTTGTTCGCTATCCTGCAAAACACCGTAAAGGGCTGCCTTAATGATCTTCTCGCGGGCTTGTACGCCGCGCCAGTCATCAGGTCGCACAGCCTTCACCGTTTCGTCGATTTTGAGCGCCGTTGCTTCGTCGTTGGCTAAATTGTTGTAAAGGGCTCGCTTGCCAGGCGTGTTGAGTTTAGCCGATAGTTCAGCATCTTTTCCCTCGTGAACCATCTTGGCAAGCTCGGCCACCTTCTTCAGAAAGTCTTCGTACTTGATCGCTTTGGCCTTACGTGCGGCGACGATTTCGTCGAGCAAGGTCGACATGCGATCATAAAAGGCGGGGTCGTTATTACGATCGGTAATGATCTTGCTACGAACGTTGTTTTCGATCGTCTCGGCGATGGCATCTTGGTTTCCTTTCATCCCGCCAAGCTGGTTGGCAATCGCTTCGGCAATTCCCGTTTTGACAATCAGTTCCAAGAGCCCCATGTTGTCAAAGGGCGAGATCTTGCGCGGCTCCGACGCATCGATATATGAATCGATCAGGTGCCGCATGTCCGATTCATACGGTTTAAGATCGAGTGTTTCGCCGCTCGCTTTGCGAACGATTTCGCGCATGTTCACAAAGTGATCGAGCCGCTTCTTGATCCGCTTCACTTCGCCAGCGCTATACCCAGCCTCTTCCAGTTCGTCGGCAATGCTTCCATAGGCGCGGAGCAGTGCTACGGTTGCTTTGTAGAGCGCCACACGCATCGGCTCGCGCTCTTTCAGATCGGTGGGAACTTCGGTATTTCCGCAGAAGTAGCGAATATGTTCGAGTTCTGCCTTCGGTGGATCAACCGGTTCACACAAAAGTTCGATCGCTTCGATGGCATTATCGAGCCGCTCTTTGCCTTTGGTAAGACGATCGTGCATCAGCACTTCTGGATCGGAGCCGCCCGAAGTTTTGTCGATCTCCGAGGTATAGACCTTGATCGCCTTCTGCACACTCTTAAAGAGGTTCTTATAGTCGACGATATAGCCAAAGTCTTTCGAGTCATCGTCGAGTCGATTGGTGCGGCAGATCGCTTGAAACAGGCCATGGTCCTGCATCGACTTATCGATGTAGAGATAGCTGCACGAAGGGGCATCAAAGCCGGTGAGGAGTTTATCGACCACCACCAATAGCTTCATGTTGGCAGGTTCTTCGACAAACAGATGCTTGGCATTTTCTTCGTAGGTTTCGGTTTTTGATTGCTTGGGATTAGGGGCGACGTCGGTCAGCAGGTCGGTATAGGTGTTGTAGACAAACTGCTTATCGGTCTCGGTGTTAGCGCCGACTTCTTCTTTCGTAATGTCTTTGGCCTGCGGATTGTACGAGGTGATGATCGCGCATTTGCCTTTCAGAGGCGTTTCTTGAAAGAGCTTGTAGTATTTGCACGCTTCGTAGATCGAAGAGGCGACGAGGATGGCATTGCCCCGTTCGCTTTTCAGCCGGGGGCGACAGCTGAAGTCGTGCAGGATGTCGGCCACCACGCGGTTCATGCGCGATTTGGAACTGAGCAGGTTTTGCATCGTTCCCCACGTGGTTTTCAGCTCGTTCTTTTGCCAGTCGTTGAGCCCGCGTGTTTTGGCCTCGAACCACTCGTCGATCTTTTCGGGGCTCGATAGTCGTTGGTCGATGTCGCGGGCTTCATAGATCAGATCGAGCACCACCTTGTCTTCGACAGCTTCGCTGAACTTGTAGGTGTGGATATAGCCGCCAAAGATTTCGAGGCTGGTGGCCTTGTCGTCTTTCAGCAGCGGGGTGCCGGTGAAGCCAATGAACGTTGCCGTGGGGAGCAGCGCCTTCATCACTCGATGCAGCTTGCCACTTTGCGTCCGGTGGCATTCGTCGACGAACACAAACAGTTCGCCCACCGCAGGGCTAGGCTGAGCCTCCAGTTCCTCGATGAACTTCTCAAAGTTGTCGACCTTCTTGCGGCCGAATTTGTGCACCAGCGAGCAAATCAGCCTGGGGGTGGGCTGGGCCAGTTTGACCATCAGGTCGCTGCCACTGGTGGCCCGCACTTGATCGTTTTCGCCAATCGCGCCGGCATCGCGGAGCACTCCTTCGATTTGCTTATCGAGCTCGTCGCGGTCGGTGATGATCGCCACACGGGCCTGCGGGTAGTTCTCCAAAATCCACTTGGCCAGCAGCACCATCACAATGCTCTTGCCGCTCCCTTGGGTGTGCCAGATGATGCCACCCTTTTTCTGTCGCACATGCTCCTGGGCCGCTTTGATACCAAAGTACTGATGCACGCGGGGCAGTTTTTTCACCCCGCCATCAAACAGCACGAAGTCGAGCAGTAGTTCGATCAAGCGATCCTTGCGGCAGATCTTCAAAAGATATTTGTCGAGCTTAAACCGGCTGTTGTCGGTTTCGTCTTCTTTCCATTTGAGGAAATACTTTTCCTCGGTGCCGATGGTTCCATATTGCAGCCCTTCGGAGTTGCTACCGGCGAGCACCAGTTGCACGGTCGAGAAGAACCAGGCATGAAACTGCGTCTGTTGGTTCGAAAGGAGTTGCCGAATGCCTTCGCCAATGCTCGCAATACTGCTCTTGAGTTCGATCACGCCGATGGCAATGCCGTTGACATACATCACGAGGTCAGGGCGACGGTCGTGGTCGCCTTGCAATGTCACTTCTTCGGCGATGGCAAAGTGGTTTTGCTCGGGGTGGCTCCAGTCGATGAGGTGGACGGTTTCGGTGGGGCTGCCGACTTCCACCTTCACCGGCACGCCGTAGCGGAGCAGGCTATAGACCGCTTTGTTGCTGGCCATCAGCTTGCGATTGGGGTGATGGGCCTCGCTGGTGAGCCTGTAGATGGCGGCACTGATTTGGGCGGGTGAATAGCCTCGAGCGGCGAGCCACTTTTCGAGCAAGGTGGTTTCGACGTTGGAGTTGCCATCGCGGTCGCGAAAATCGCCGAGATAGTCGTAGCCCAGCTCTTGGCAAAATAGCTGGATCACGCGCGACTGGGTTTCGCGTTCGGGAGCGCCGATGGTCGACATGGTGGATTAGTCTCGCTCGCTTGCTCGTCGGAGGTATCGCCGAACAGCCTTGTTCGACCAGGAATCAGCTCTTGAGATCACAAAGTCATAGACCCACTTCGACGCAGAAGTTGATTCTGCAGGGCTCGGATTGCGTGTTTCAGGGGATGCATAAAGCCAATCGAAACCGGGGTCGGTTTGTAGCCAAACGGCGTTGTAAAGTTCGATGGGGAGTTCATCGACATACGATTCGACTAGGTCGCGGATCATCTGTTCATAGATGTCCCAGCAGTGCGACTCCTCATACTGCACCTGCACACAGATCTCTTCCCAAACGTTGGAGAGTCCCGAATCATCGCCTGACATGGTGCAAGGCATCTTCCGCAGATCGAGCATCACTTTGTAGGCGATCTTGCGGGCGATACGATCAGCGACAAACGCAATCACTTTTTCGAGTTCGAGCGGTTCCATGGCGGTGGTCATCTCGCATGTGGGTGCGAAGCGGCAAATCCCCTTTACGGCTGTCGCCACTATACACCACCCGTGGGGCATATTTCACCACCTGCCGCTGGGCCCGCGTTACACCAACCGAATCTTCCCCGTCAGCAGCTGCTGCATCATCGCTTGTTTGAGGAGGCGGAGTTTGGTGAGTCTATCGTCAAGTTTTCTCAATTCATGTTCTAGAGAGCCAATGACATCGGCTACTGCAACTTGCTCGGAAATGGTAGGTAGAAGCAGTTCAACTTTATTCAAGTGAGACGGCCCAAAGTTTAACTGTGCTGAGCCTGTCGCCATGCCAGCAATCTGATCCCTAAACGAATTGCCCTGCAAGCAGACAAATAGAAACGCTTGTGTTGCAAGGTCCTGATTCGCTTTAAACCGTATCGTTGAAGTGTTCATGCAAAGTGGGAGATGCGACGCTTGCACAATCGCCATCTTTTCATTCAGTGTCGCCGGTGAAATTCCAGACGACGCGATGACGATGTCGCCGGCATCGCATAAGAAATGTCGATAAGTCCCATTCGCAAGTTGATCTTCGATATACCGTTCAGTCTGGTCGAGAAAAAGTTCGCCATGACTTATATTCGATCCATTCAATAATTTGGTCCCGACACTTGCGAACTGATGCTTCTGAACACCGGGACCTTCTTGGTACCAAGCAATTTGTTGAAGTCGCTTCTTCTCCCATTTTCCTGAAAATCCGGGGAGGCGGCGTTTGCCGGTGAGGAGTTCTTGCATGGCTCCTTGTTTGATGGCGCGCTTTTTGGCAATCAGCTGCTCGAGCGACTCGATCAGTGCATCCACATCCGACAACGCCCCCGCAATCGCCCGTTGTTCGGCTGCCGATGGTGAAGGAACTATAAAAGCCTTGATTTGCTTGACATTAATTCTCTTGAACGTTGAACCGACCAGAATGTCGGATATCTGCTGTTTTATAATTCGAGATTGAAATACAGCCTGAATGAACTCTGTACTATTTGTCGGAGAAGTTTTTCTAAGTAGACAGACGTCTTGTCCCATCGCGAACTTTGGATGTGAGTGAGACACTTGCGCAATTTGTCCAACTGTGGCATTTCGACTTAGAATCAAATCTCCGGCTTGCGGATCACGTCCTCCCTCGATGAGCAGTCTGTAAAAGTGGGGAGTTGTATGATTTGCGGCATGTAGATTGACAAACTTGCTTTGCACTTCTCTGATACTTGCGACAGGATAGCCTTCAGGTACAAAAGTGGCTGTTACATGTTTACAGTCAGTAACTTTCCACAATTGCGACAAGTGATATGCGTTCCATTCCGCCGGTATCTCGCCGATTTCGGTCATCTTGAAGCCGGGTTTCACTGCCATGAGAAGCCCATCCTTTCCAGATGCGTGTTGACCTGGGCTTCGAGCTGTTGGCAGCGGAGGGTAAGCTGGGGGAGCGGCTCGCGGTAGCGCTCGGCCAGCTCCTTCACGCGCGAGGTGAGCGATTGGCTGATGCGGTCCATTTCACCCTGCACAGCTGCGGCGAGCGTGGCGAGCCATTTGTCGTCGACCACCAGGGTTTTGATCTCGGCAGGGGTGAGCTTGGCATAGTGTTCCAGGGCCAGCTGGTCGAGTTCGTCGGTCTTGGTCGCCAGATCGCGACGAAGCGTGGTTTCGCCTTGCACCAAGGCGCAGTATTTTTCGAGTAGCTCGAATTCCTCGCGGCTGAGCGTATCACCCTCGGCCACAATCTCCTTCATCCGCGCCTTGACCGAAGCCAGGCTGATTTTTTCTAGTGCGGCAAACAGACCTTCCTCGCCACCATGCTCTTCTTCCATTTCGGCAATGGCGGCTGAGGCAGCTTCGAGCATCGCGGCGAGCGAATCGATTTCGGCCTGCTGCTTAGCAAAGTAGCGAGCGACGACAAGCGACTTGGGGACCAGATCGCACGCCCAGCCTCGATCTTTGGTTTTGCCCGCTTTGGTTTGCTCGACCAATCGCTGCGGCTCGGCCTTCCAACCATCGGCGGCGATGCTGTAGCAATCGTCTTGCATGGTGGTTTCCCAGTAGTCCATCAGGTGCTGATAGACGGCATAGGGATCGATGAGTGGCGAAGCCTGATAGTGCTCGAGCAATCCATCGGCCAGTTTGGCGATGAGCTGCTTCGGATGATGGCCCGCATCGAGCGCTTTGAGTGTCTTGGCCGCCTTTTGTCGCCAAGTGTCAAAGTGCTGATTCATCTGGGTGATGAACTGGGTGAACTCTGGATGCTGGTAGATGGTGGTCTTGATTTCGGCAGGCTCGACACGCAAATCGACAAAGCCCGTGCGATTCTTCTTGAAAAGTGCTTTTTGAAGACCAGGGCAGACTTTCCAGTAGGGCTCGAGCGAGGTGGTATCTTCAACGGGTATGCCACCCTTAAGATGGCCATCGATGTTCTGAATATCTTCAGGCGTTTGGCTATCGATGTAGCGGGGAAGATTGAGATTGAAGTCGTTCTTCTCGATCTCTTCGATCGTCACCAGCCGCGAGTACTTGGGAACTTCGAGCTGCTGATTGAAGGTGTCGACAATCTTATGGATATCGCGGGCACGGAGCCGGTTCTTGGGGCCATCTTTCATGTAGCCACTGCTGGCATCGATCATGAAGATCGCTTGGCGACGGTTGGCCTCTTTCTTATCGATCACCACAATGCAGGCAGGGATGCCGGTGCCATAGAAGAGGTTGGCAGGTAGGCCGATGATCCCTTTGATGTAGCCCTTGCGAAGCAGGTTTTTGCGGATTTCGGCTTCGGCATTGCCGCGAAACAGAACACCGTGCGGAAGAATGCAGGCACCTTGGCCAGTGGATTTGAGGGAGCGGATGATGTGCAGGAGATAGGCATAGTCGCCCTGCTTGGCGGGTGGAATGCCGAGGGTGAAACGGGCGTGGGGATCGCTGGCTGGATCGAGACCAGTGCTCCAGCGTTTGTCGGAAAACGGTGGATTGGCGACGACGTAGTCGAACGTCTTGAGCGACGAGCCATCGACAAAGCGGGGATTGGAGAGGGTGTTGCCTTGCTCGATGAGTGCGGTGGGCATGTTGTGCAGGATGGTGTTCATGCGAGCCAAGCCGCTGGTGGCCGCATCTTTCTCTTGGCCGTAGAGGGTGACTGGCGTTTGAGCTTCGTCGCTGACTTTCAACAGGAGCGAGCCGGAGCCGCATGTGGGATCGTAAACCGTGGTGCTGCCAGTGGTTTTGGCGGTCTTGATGCCGATGATTTGGGCAATGATGCGGCTGACTTCGGCCGGGGTGTAGAACTGGCCTTTGCTCTTGCCACTTTCGGTGGCGAAGTGCCGCATGAGGTATTCGTAGGCATCGCCCAGGATGTCGTCGCCATCGGCTCGGTTTTTGGAGAAGTCGAGCGACTTGTTTTCGAAGATGGCGATGAGGTTGGTGAGGCGATCGACTTTTTCTTTGCCACTGCCCAGCTTGGTGGAGTCGTTGAAGTCGGGCATGTCCGACAAACGGTTGGCCTGGGCGATGGGGGCGATGATCTTTTTGTTGATATCGTCGCCGATGTCTTTGGTTCCCTTGAGGGCGACCATGTCCTTAAAGCTAGAGCCCTTCGGGACTTCGATCGGCGCGTAGGGGACGTTGGCGTACTTGTCGCTGATGTATTTGAGGAAGAGGAGCACCAGGACGTAGTCTTTGTACTGACTGGCGTCCATGCCGCCACGGAGTTCGTCGCAGCTTGACCAGAGGGAGGAGTAGAGACTCGACTTTTTGAGGGCCATGGTGCAGAGGGGATTTCGGAGAGGAGCAGGGGCGAGGCTGGGACGACTGGGAAGTTTGGGGCAAATGGCTGGCTTCAGTGCGGTGCAGGGAGAGCAATTTAGCATCGCGGAGAGGAGGCTCCCAGCAGTGCAGTTGTGCAGTGGGGAGAAGGGGAGTGTTGGGGCGCGATCTCAGCCACGAGAGGCACTGGCGAAGGGGCGGGCGTTTGAGAGCGTTTCAAGGCCACGCAGAGGGCCCTAGGATCGCGTTGAAAGAGTTGGCGACGCAATTATGTCTTGTGAGAGGTGCATAGCAGCGAACGAGCTGTGAGGGGCATTGTGCTGACGAATGGAAATGTGAGTCGAAGTAGGCGATCTTCTAGCGGGTCATTCAAACCAGAGAATCTCAAAGCATTGTTGGGTAGCATCCAAGGCGAAAGGTCGCCAAAAAGTCTCCCAAGTGCTGCAAATTCTTGACATGATTCTGTGGCTATAAGCTCTTGAGCAGAATCATCTTACAACTCTCGCAACCACGAAATTGAACGGATTTGGAGGGTTGTATGTTATACTGGATGAGTGCTTGATGTTCGTGGCTGAAATTGATCCTGCGGCATTGGGCACAGAGGAAGTAATTGGCAACTTCGCACGGATGTGTGAACGGGTTATGACTTAGTGACTTTATCCCGAACCAAAAAGCTCATGAAGCTGGCAAGGCCGTGCTTAAAACCTCGCACGGTAGGGCAAGTAAAAGACGAAACAGGACTTTCCTACATTTAGGTTTTTCCGGGCAACGGGCCAGTAGTGGATCTGGCATATCCCATCGCTGGGGTATCAAGCAGTGACGTCCCGGTCCATATGTCATGGTAAGCAAATAAGTCCTGGCCAGATTTAGCAGTCTGGAAGAAATCTGTGGGAGTGACAATCTCACTGACAGCCCCCCATATATACTAGCAGTTGCCAATAAAATACACCACAACACCGTTCAGAGGGGCATCTCTTTTTTTAGGCCCTAATGACAAGGGATACTGCTCTAGACACGGGGCAGCCTGGGGGCTTGGTGAAGATGGACAAACTGGGGCGTGCAAATTTTTAGTTCATGATGACACACGCAAACTACCTGAACACCTTATGGACACAAGACGGCACATATTAATTTGGTGGAAAGAATTGCTTGATCACTCACCTGAATTTTCCACTAAACCAGCCGCCGATTCCTGAATTTCACGAAGCGTTACTCCATCCTTAGTCTTCCAATCGGCGCGTCCATTGGATCGCCTACCTTGAACCACCGAAGAGGCTGTAGAGGGAGACGTGAAGACGTAGTCCTGCGTCAGCACGTAATACTCACCACTTAGTGCGATAACGCCTCCATCCAATAGGTCTGTTCGCAATGCTTTCAGGTACGGGCCAATCGAAGGTGCCTCGGTCTTCATGACCTGTGATCCTTTCAGCACGACGAATCCCTTGGGATCCTCATAGCCACTTGCCTTAATCCCCTTCGAGGCAATGTAGAACATCTGCTGCTGGGCTTTGGGCGAGGATTCCGTAGCTTCAAATACTCCCAGCCCAACGAGTGGGAAGATGCTGAGCATATCGGCTAGGAAGCTTTCGACATCGGCTGTCTGAGCCTTCGAAAGCGAAGGTGCAGCAGGAGACTGGTTGTTCGCCAGTTTGCACTGCTTGGCAGCACGGGCCAGCTCGATCAGGCGAGCCTCCAGGTACTGCACGTGGGCTTTGTTCAGGCTGCTATCTTTCGTGACGAAGAAGACAGCCCAGTCCCAGAAGTCTTTCTGGCTGTAGTGACTGTTGAGACGATACTTGACCGGATCTCCCTCACCGATGTAAATCGTCGGCAGCCCACTCGTTTCGGAATCTCCGACCAGCACGTAGACCCCGGTTCGCTCAAACTCTTCCTGCAGAACCACTTGCTTGTAGTTGGTGCGATTGAACACCACTCCAATCCCGGTCCAGTTCGACTTCTCGACCAGTCGAAGGCTATCGGGATCGCCATCCGGGACAAAGATGGTGATCGAAAACGGACGCTGCTGAAACTTAGGCATATTGAAAATTAAGCTTAGTGTGTCACTCAGATGTCGGGCCAACCAGAATCGTACAACTGTACGAAGTCGTCAACAACTAGCAACCGCTAGATGATGCTGAAAATTGCTCTCAGAATTGCAGTCGATATTGCCGTCATTTTTGCAGTTGATATTACAGCCATTTTTTCTCTTTAGAATGTCGTCATCTCTGCTGGATGATAGCGATCGAGACTCATGAAGTAGGGCCTATCTCGTGTGGTTTTTTTGGAAGTATGAGCAATGTCCAGAAAAGTAAATCTTAGTCAAATCCCGCGAGGATTGCACAAATTGCCGAGTATGAAGTTTTTGCACAAGTTGTGGTATGCCAAGATGATGCAAACAATATTTATCAATGCAAACCATCATTTTGAAAACATGCATTATAATAAATCCGTAAGATCTTTCTTTCCCGAATCGCCGCTGGTTCCAGCTCAGCAGGTATAGTCGATCTGGCCTGTCTTGCTACCTCGCAAGAGGCCCTGAAATAGGGTGCGTATCTTGAGCAGTGTAAGCGATCGAAAGGACAAGCAATGCACAGTGGTCACAATGGATAGAGTCAGGGTAGGAATCTGAAATTCGGGGCTGCTTCTGAGTGGCAGAAAGCGATACTAGGAAGGGGCTTAGAAACAGCAGGCTCTTTTCCACGCGCGCGAAAGCTAACAAGGGCTAACCCTCGCGAGTCCGCTTGGCAGTCGGTAGGCGGGAAAAGAAAGAGGCATTAAGCCATATCGTCATTCGTAAGTAGTTAGAGAGCAAGCATGCAGTTTAGGGACACAATGAATCGGAGTTTTTTGTAGTGAGAATGAGCAAGGATGCAGGATTGGTGGCGGGTAAATCGGGTGAGAAACTGGCATTGCGATCGAAAGAAGCAGCCAAAGCCCTCGGTATCTCGGAGAAGACACTGTCAAAGTGGACAAAAGAGAACAAGATCCCACACCTACGCGTGAACGGGATCGTTCTCTATCCCATCGAGGCTCTGAGCAAATGGCTTGAGAGCAGCATGGCGCAAGGTACCACGGAGCAAGTGGTAAGCTCCAAGTTCTGAAATCTACGGAATCTTGCCAATTCTTGGCAAACAACCAAACCCGTAGATACTTCGTCGACACAGAGGACGCTCATACGCGTCTAAGGCATGTCGACATTGATCGTCTTTAGGGGCGCAGTAAGGGCATATTGCTATTACCGTCCCAAGATGCCAGCGTGATGGCCTCATATCACGCGATTTGTTGGGCGGGTGCCCCACATAGAAACCACGATTTGTTGAAAGCCGTTGTCGTTAAGGATTGATTTAGGTAAACAAGCAAGAAGGAATTTGCAAATAATCATGAGTAAGGTTCTTCCAGGTGAGTTCACTCCGTTTCCTCTGGATGGATTTCCTGTTTCGATTCAGAAGGCACTGTGGAATGCGTCGAAGTCAATTGACTGTGATGTATCGTTCCTTGGTCTTCCCGTGCTGACTGCAGTCGCAGGTGTCGTTGGTAATCGAGTGATGATCGAGTGTAAGCCCGGTTTTCGAACTGTACCAACACTCTGGAGCATGATAGTAGGGCGTAGCGGTAGTGCCAAAAGCCCAGCTATTGACTTTGTGATGAAGTGGTTGCGCAAGCGAGAATCGACTGCCCTCTACAACCGTATCAGAACAGCCGTAGCTGCAAAATCGCAGTCACCTCCCAAGAAGCCAAAGAAAGGAGAGGAAGCTGCCCCTCTGCCACCAGTGGAACTACCACCACCAATTCCCATGAACCTCGACTGTGAACGCTTACTGCTTGACGATATTACGATTGAGACTGTCTATGATGAGCACGCAAAATCTCCTTCGGGATTACTTCTCGTCCATGATGAGGGCCACAAGTTCTTTGCAGGCATGAATCGTTATGCGAAGTCCGGAGGTGGGAGCCTAGATGAGTCGAAGTGGCTACAACTCTACGACGGGCGGTATGCTGCGATCGATCGCAAGACAGGGAATCCACGCTCGGTAATGATTAAACAAGCAAACGTTTCTATCACGGCAGGCATTCAGCCAAAAATGCTAAGTCTTGCGGTGAAGCCTGAATACTTTGGATCGGGATTGGTCCCAAGATTTCTGTTTGCCTTTCCACCTGCGAGAGTCAGAAGAAGCAACGATATTCCTATCGAAGTCGATTCCGTTCAGGCTATTGAACATCTTTTTAGACGGCTAATGGATATCCGCGGCAAGCTCGCTGACGCTCCCGAATCACTCATCGTCACTCTGCCCGAGGATGTTCGGCGACGATACTATGAGTTCACTGATGAGTTGCGAGAATCCGATCCGACCGACGAGGATGATATGTCGGCCTGTATCACCAAGATGGAGTGTGCTGTCTTGCGATTGGCTCTCATCCTGCATCTTGTGAAGTGGGCCTCTGCACCTGGCAAGTCGAACCCGTCCACGGAACTTTCGATCGAGGAACTCGATAATGCGATTGAACTGGCGAGATGGTTCAAGGTTCAAGCCGAACGAGTCTATGCGTACATTGCTGGAAATCGCTCGATGGACAATGATCAGAAGCTGCTGAATATGATCTCTAAACGAGAACATGGAATGACAGCACGAGAGGTACAGCAGAATGCGAGTTGGCTTAAGAATATTGAGGATACTGAGAAGGCGTTGCACAGGCTTTATGAAGCCAAGAATCTGGATAAAGTATTGCGTACTCCTCGGCAAGGGCCAGTTACTACAATTTATGTTGCGACCTCAGCCACCAAAGATGAGGGAACGGCCGAGATTGATGGCAAGTGTGAGTACAAGTCTTCTGATCCACCGTTCTAGTAGCATCAACTTATAGGTTTGGAGTTCAAAAAATTTCGAAATTCGATCAAGCATTTAGGTTATATGGCAAGTTCAGGAGAGTATATGGCAAGTGTTTCAAGCAGTAAGGATGGATATCGAAGGATTCTGTTCGTGGGTCTCGATGGTGAAAGGAGGTCGATCCACTTAGGAAAGGTGACGAAGAAATCAGCTGACGGAGTGAAGTGTCGCGTCGAGCATATCTTGGAGTGCCGGGCGCTCCATCGATCACTTGACCCCGAAACAGCCAGTTGGCTTGAGGGGCTTGATACCGCGACTTACCGCAAACTGGCAAATGTCCACCTAGTTCCGCCGCGAAAAGAGGTCGAACAGCCCAAACTCAGGGAGTTCGTCGATTGCTATATCGAGAGTCGAAGCGATGCGAAAGAACCCACTCGCCGACACTTCAGGCAGGTATCCGGTGAATTGCAGAAGCATTTTGGCGAATCACGCGAGATGAACTCGATCTCCTCTGAAGATGCCGAGGATTTTCGTAAGACTCTGCGAAAGCGACTTGGCGAGAACACAGTTCGGAAGATGTGTCAGCGATCAAAGCAGTTCTTCGAATCGGCGATGAAGAAAGGACTGATTCCGAGTAATCCGTTCGGTGAGATGAAAAGTCTGAACCTCGTGGCTAATCGAGAGAGGTTGTACTTCGTCACCGAGGAAATGGCGACTAAGGTGCTGGACGCTTGCCCCAACGCTGAGTGGAGGCTCATCTTTGCACTTTCTCGCTACGGTGGCCTCCGCTGTCCTAGCGAGCATCTCCAGCTACGATGGCAAGATGTGAACTGGGAGGCCTCGATGATTCGCGTGCGTTCCCCCAAGACCGAGCACCACGACGGCAAGGATTCGCGGTTCGTGCCGATCTTCAAGGAGCTACGCCCGTACCTGGAGGATGCTTTCGAGCTTGCCCCAGATGGAGCCGAGTTCGTCATCCCAAGCTATCGGGGAGCGGGAAAGAATCTGGGAACTCAGCTGAAACGGATCGTTGAGCGGGCAGGCCTGCAGCCTTGGCCGAAGATTTTTCACAACCTCAGGGCCTCCCGACAGACCGAACTTTGCAAAATCCATCCAACGCATGTAGTTTGCGAGTGGATTGGGAATAGCCAACTCATCGCCGCCAAGCACTACCTGCAAGTGACGGAAGATGATGTGAGGAAAGCAGTTGGAGCCGATCAGCTACCGACGCAAAATCCGACGCGCCCTACGGCGGAAATGGGTGGAAAATCGCGGAAATCCATTCCGGCAAGAAACGACAAAACCCCAGAATTTCCGGGGTTTTCCGTAAAAGGCATTGATTTGCTGGCAGAACTAGCTCCCCCGGTAGGACTCGAACCTACGACCCGGCGATTAACAGTCGCCTGCTCTACCAACTGAGCTACAGGGGAATATGGGAATCCATGAAATTAATCGATGCGTGGGCGACTGGCAAGGGAGCCATGTCGGCGACCATCGATCCTACGGTTGGATCGTTACCGAAGTGTTATGCGAGTAACCGTTTGCAGCCGAATGGACGTCTCGCGAATCTCATCGCGACCTGAACAATCACCCGCTAAAGTGTTGGTGTTGTTCACCTTACCAATTGCGAGGCGATGGCCGGGCCGCTATCGAACCCATGTCGATTTCAGTCAACCTGTTAACTTGCCTCACGAATGCCAGCCGGGCAAATCCACCGCAGCGATTTACGGCAGTTTCTGGCCACTTGCCCCAAGTCATTACTGGCAAGCTACTTGCGACTCAAATGCCAACAATGTGACTGGCGCGTAGCGAATCGTGAATAGTTGAGGCATCCGCAATTCTTCTATCGACGTCTCGTGTCGGCCAGGTAATGGACAGCGGGCAAAGGCGGCAAGTTCGCGCTGCTGAGAGGGAATGATCTGCCGCCACAAACCTTTGCTGAAACGATAGTTAGCAAAGGGCTCAAGGACCTGAACGGAGGTCCTGCCACCGGCCGAAATGGGAACTTGCTGGCGAGGGCTATGGCAACGTGGCACAATGCAGCGAAGATTTGCCCTTTAGCGGCGCAACCACATGGGCTTCGGGCCGTCAGCCTGTGACGCCCGGAACTAGCTGTCGACACTCACGCAGAAAGAGCTTCGCGATGCTACGACGATTCCTCCACCTTGCTCCTCAATTGGCTCTGGGGCTTGCAGCTGTGATGCTTGGTAACGTGGCCTTGGCCGAAGAGAGTGCCAAGCAGCGTCTTTACTTTGGAACCTACACGACAGGTAACAGCAAAGGGATTTATACAGCTGAGCTCGACCTAAGTACTGGCGTGGTGACAAAACCAGTCTTGGTGGCGGAGGCGATGAACGCCTCATTCCTCGCGATTGCGCCGTCTCATAAGTATTTGTATGCTGTCGGCGAGATATCGGAGTTTGATGGCAAGAAGGTAGGGGTCGTGCATGCATACTCTATCAATAAAGCAACGGGCGAACTCCAATTACTTAATCGCCAATCTTCTGCTGGGGCGGGACCTTGTCATGTCAGTGTGCACCCTCAAGGGTCGTATGTTTTTGCCGCCAATTATGGTGGTGGAAGCATTTGCGCCTTGCCAGTGAAGGATGATGGGAGCCTTGGCGAAGCGACTGGCTTTGTGCAGCATACTGGAAGTGGACCTAATCAAGGTCGTCAGAAAGAACCACACGCTCACTCTATCAATCCTGATGCAGCTGGTAAGTTTGTTTTTGCTGCCGATTTAGGGATTGATAAGGTTTTGATCTATAAACTCGATCCTTCAACTGGAAAGCTAGTTGCTAACGATCCTGCCGCAGGTACGGTGCCCCCTGGTTCGGGGCCGCGTCACTTTGCGTTTCATCCCAGCGGCAAGTTTGCGTATGCCATCAACGAGTTAACTTCGACGATCACTGCTTATGCTTATGACGCGGAAAAGGGATCGCTCGCGCAGATCGACACCATTAGCACACTTCCAGCGGGTTTTTCGGGAAATAACAGCACTGCCGAGATCCAAGTACATCCTAGTGGGAAGTTCGTTTATGGCAGCAATCGTGGCCATAACAGCATCGCGATCTTCACGGTGGATGAGAAAACCGGAAAGCTGGCTGCTGTTGGTCACACTGAAGGTGGCATTGATACACCTCGCAACTTTGGTGTCGATCCAACCGGCCAATGGGTGATTGTTTGTAACCAAGGTGGCAAGAGTGCTTTTGTCTATAAGGTGAACCTGGAGACTGGCATCCTCACACGGACCGGGGAAGCGATTGAGATTGACGCTCCTGTGTGCGTGAAATTCTTGCCCCTGTAGTCGAGTTGCTTGCCGATGAACGACAACCCCTCTTCGATGACATGCCATGTGCCGGCCCATTGCCGTCGGCGCATGACGATCGGACTTGTGCTGGCTGGGCTGTTTTTGGTGCTCAACGTAGCGCTGCCGGTTTGTGTGGGGGATTTCTATCCTTTCACATCGGCGCCAATGTTCCGTGATGCGCCGCAGCAGTATTGCAATTATAAGATTGTGAATGAGCGCGGCGAGCCGATGGACCCCAAAGCCACACTCTGCCAGCGGATTTATGATGGCAATCCGGTGGGGTATGGAGTGGGACTCGAGCCGCCACCGGTGATTGAGGAGTTTGGTTGCGTGCGGACCGAGGAAGAGCTGACCGCGCATCTGAAGAAACTGCTTCAGCGGCCCGAACATGCAGGGTGCCAGGCACTGACGATTACCCAAGAAGTGATTGGCTCTCATGCCGACGGAAGCGTGGATGTGGTGCAGGTGGATGAAGTGACGGTGTCGCGCGACGCAGTATCGGCAGCAGGAAGTTCGCAGTAGTGAAAAGTGCATCGATTCCGCAAGATACGCCAGCGGCAAGCTGGTCCGTTTGGCTCGAGTCGTATGCGCGGCCCGCCCAATTTCAGCTGATGATTTGGGTACTGCTTCTGACAGCGCTGCTGCTTGCCTTTCTGCCGTTTGAATATCTTGAAGCCCCGCGCCAGGGCCCGAGCACGCCACTTTCGTTCCTACCGGCGAGCTGGCTTGCATCGACCGAGCTGCTCTGGGCATTTCGCGCGATGCTGTTGATCAGCAGCCTGCTATGGCTCTTTCAGCAATGGTTGCCTTATAGCAGCTGGCTCACATTGATGAGTTACACTGCTGTGTGGTCGCTGAAGGTAGAAAATACTTATAACACGGCCCATATATTACATATGGCGAATATGTTAATGGTGGTCGCGGTGATTTGGGTCACGCTCTACCATCAAGAGATTCGGCGTGCGATTCAAGCAGGAACCTATTTTCAAACACCACTCGTCCCTCGCTGGGTCCTGCTGACAGCGATTGCTTATGTGGGGATCTTTCACACAGCTGCCGGTTTATCGAAGATCATTTTTTCGGGGACAGCGTGGGCCAATGGTGTTTCGCTGCAACTTTGGGCGCATGCTTTTGGCTATGAATGGTCACCCGCAGTGCAAGCGATCATTCACAATCGCCAACTGACGATGCTGCTGCAGGGAGCCACGTTGGTGGTGGAAACAGCGGGAATTCTCGCCATTTTTCCACGACTGCGTACCTGGGTCGGACTGGCGATCCTTGGGTTCTACGCCGGTGTGCTCGTCTCGTTTCCGTACGGCTTCTTTTTCAATGCCATCTTGACCGCGATTCTACTATTGCCCGTAGACCGCTGGATAGAAGCGCTTCAGTCGCGGGTGACTCCGCAGCGTGGAGCCGACGAGCAACCGTCGCTCGCACGCTCGTTGGCGACTCGGTTTGATATGCTCGGTTATTATCGCCCTGCCAGTCCAGCACTTCCGAGCGAGCCGCTGAAGCGAGCGTCGTGAAATGACGATTGGCATCGTGAAACCGTCGCAGCGACGGTTCCTTTAACAAGTCCCTTGTTTGCAGCACATTTTCGCGGAGAGGAGCACCAAGATGCTACGTCTGATAGCCGCGATTGTGGTGTTCTATCCGCTGGTGGAACTCGCTGCGCTCCTTTATTTGGGGCGAGCAACAAGCGTTACGCTTGTGCTGCTGATCGTGGTGCTCACTGGTTTGCTGGGGATCGCCGTGATGCGCTGGCAAAGCTATAGCATGGTGACCAAAGCCCGCCAGCAGATGGCGAAAGGGGAGGTCCCTTCGGTCAAACTGCTCGATGGCTTCATGCTTTTTGTCGCCGCAGTTCTGCTGATTCTTCCCGGTGTGATCGGCGACCTAATTGGCTTCTCGATGCTCTTCCCACCCGTGCGCCGCTTCTACCTCGCGGCCATCACCTGGTATCTGAAAACTCGCTTTCGAATGGCAGGGACTTCCACGATTGTCACTACCGACTCGACCGGCCACCGCACCGTGGTGGTTGATTCGCAGGTGGTGGAGGGAAGTGCTCAAGCGATCGACGAAAAGCAGAGGCATCTACCCGACTCGGTGCCATAACGATGGCAGAGTATCGCGACGAGCGAACTTCGATGTTCATGGCCACTGAACGGCACCGGTAAAATCGCTCGACAACTTCAGCATCTTTTCGGCTAAATTTTTTTGAACTATTTTTCGGGATCCTTTCGGTCGACTCTTGCGCTTCGCGATGTCAAGCAAACGTGACATGCCCGTGGCAAGCGTTAACGGCAGGGATGATTCCGTAAGTCAGGAGGATGAACGGGGTAGTGGCGTGCAAACTCGCTCGACTCTTGACAAACGGTTTCTGCAGCCGATAACAAGGCGGTACATGCGCGGTAGACGGTGCCCAGGCGGCCGCGCACTATCCAGGCGGATAAGGGACTGTTCATGAGCTCGATCGACACCGCCGTTGCTTCTGATGCGAATACTCCTCTGATGGCGGGCGAGATGTCGCCCCAAACCCTCTACGACAAGTGCTGGGCGTTGGCCCACAATCTGTGGTGGACGTGGCATCCCGAGGTAATCAACCTGTTTCGCGATCTCGATCCCATCAGATGGCGACAGCTTGACCACAACCCCATCGCTCTCTTGCGGGAATTCACCCCCGAGCGGCTGGCCACCCGTGCCTCCGAGATGGTGCTTTACAGCCGAATCAACTACGCCCATCGTCGCCTTAAAGAATACATGGCGAACAAGCAAACGTGGGCGGCAACGCACGCCGGCGTGCTGGGCAACAAGCCGGTCGCTTACTTCTCGGCCGAATTCGGTCTGCACGAGTCGATGCCGATCTATTCCGGTGGCCTTGGGGTGCTTTCGGGCGACCATGTGAAGAGCGCGAGCGGGCTGGGTGTGAACCTGGTTGGCATCGGTCTGTTCTACGATCAAGGTTATTTCAAACAGCAGCTCGACGAGACTGGGTTCCAGCGCGAAGAGTATCTCGACACCAAGGTCGAGAACTTGCCGATGGCCCCCGCACTTTGCCCCGACGGCAAGCCGATCACCATTCGTGTCGACACCCGTGGCGGCGCTCTGTTTGCCAAAGTGTGGTTCATGCAGGTGGGTCGCGTGCGACTGTTCTTGCTCGACTGCGACGTCGACGGCAACAGCCCCGAAGATCGCAAACTCACGAGCCGTCTTTACGGCGGCGATGAGCGCGTTCGTATTCGTCAGGAATTGGTGCTCGGCGTCGGTGGCGTGAAAGCGCTCCGCGCTCTGGGAATTTATCCCGGCGTGTATCACCTGAACGAAGGTCACTCGGCGTTTGGCCCTCTCGAAGTGATTCGCGAGCGGATGGTCGACGATGGAATGAGCTTCGACGAAGCAGTCCGCGATGTGGCGCGTCACACCTGCTTCACCACGCACACCCCAGTGCCTGCCGGTCACGACCGTTTTGGCGGCGACATGATCGAAGAGCATCTGGGCCCGCTGCGCGATCAACTCGGAATCAGTTACGACCAGTTGATGGGTCTCGGCCGCGTCGAGCCCCAGAACCACAGCGAACCGTTCACCATGACCGTGATGGGGCTCAAGCTGTCGCGTAAAGCGAACGCGGTGAGCCAGTTGCACGGCCATATCTCGCGTCGCATGTGGGCCCAGCTCTGGCCCTGGCGTCAAGAAGAAGAAGTTCCAATTGGTCACATCACCAACGGTGTGCACATCCCGACGTGGCTCGCGCAGCAGATGCTGCAGCTGTACGATCGCCACTTCCCTGCCCAGTGGATCTATCGCATGGGTGAGCCCGAAGTGTGGCAGCACATCCATAACGTCGATCCGGGCGAACTGTGGGAAACGCACAACGCGCTCAAGAATCAGCTCCTCGCGTTTGTTCGTCGCCGCGTCAGCCGCCAGTGCCGTCGCCGCAACGAGAGCGACGATGTCGTTGAGGCTGCCCGCAACGTGCTCGATCCAAACGTCTTGACGATTGGCTTTGGCCGCCGCTTTGCGACGTACAAACGAGCCACGCTGATCATGTCGGACCTCGATCGTCTCGATGCGATGATCAACAACAAAGAGCGTCCTGTGCAGTTTGTCTTCGCCGGTAAGGCCCATCCGAAAGATGAACCAGGAAAGCGATTCATTCAGCAGATCGCCAACCTGCGTCACGACCCACGCTTTGCGGGCAAAGTGGTCTACATCGAAGACTACGACATGAACGTTTGCCGTCACATGATTCAAGGTGTCGACGTGTGGCTCAACAACCCACGTCGTCCCCTCGAAGCGTCGGGAACTTCAGGACAAAAGACCGTGCTCAACGGTGGTTTGAACCTGTCGATCCTCGATGGTTGGTGGGCGGAAGCTTACGACGGAACCAACGGTTTCGCGATTGGTCGGGCGACAAGCCACACCAACGATGAAGTGACCGATCGTCGCGACGGCGAATCGCTGATGCAAGCGATGGAGAACGAAGTCATCCCTTGCTACTACGATCGCGACGTCGACGGTTTGCCACGGCAGTGGATCAAGCGAATGATGATGAGCATCAGCACCCTGGCGTGGCGATTCTCGTCGCACCGCATGGTGATGGACTACGCTCGCCTTTGCTACGTCCCCGCTGCTGGTGGTCTCAGCTGTGATATGTCGGTGAAATAGTCCGCCCCTTCACCGCATCGCTTGTCGAATAAAAAACTTGTCTCTGAAAAAACCGAAGTCCCGGGAGCTGTCAGTAGTGATGGCTCCCGGGATTTTTTATTGCGCGACAATTTTTGTGCGGCAAGTGAGGCCTGCCAAGCTCAGCAGCGATCGCTTATCGCCTATTCCTTACTGCACTTGAGCAGGGGCGCTGCTGGTTTTTGCGAACTTGCTCCCTTGTGAGGCTGGAAGGATGCGAAACTCGTAGCCCGCTTGGACGAGTCCCGCTTTGAGGTTCTGAAACTTGTCGAACGAATCCTCATAGGCAATCACCGTCACGAACCAGCGCTGCGAGCTATAGCCCGCAAGCTTGCGCCGCAGTGCGGCAGGAAAATCGGCGGCGGCTGTCACTGGCAATCCGCTGACCGGGTTGGGGGTCGTCACCAGTGCCACTCCCTCGCGACGGACGATCACAAAGTCGTCGAGGTTCAGCTTCTGGTTGTAGATCCCGTCGTCGATATTCCAGTGCAGATAGACCCGGTCATAGCGGAGCACCACTTCGCACTCCACCTTGCTGGTGCCACGCGTTCGGGGAGGCGCTATCACTTGCGAACGCAACAGCTGCTCGCGCTTCAGTCGACTGGCAACTTCCGCCTGATCGGTTTTGGCTGTGGCCAGTTTGCTATCGAGCTCCGTCGAACTGCGGCGCAGTGCGTCGATCTCCACCTGGGTAGTGCTGGCACTCTTGCGGGCAGCCTCGATTTTCTTCTCGAGGTCACTAACCTCGGCGCGCGACGCGCGCACCTCGGCGGCGATCTGCTCGGTGCTGGGGTCGACCAATCGCTCGCGCGATTGCCGCTGCAGCGCAACCGAGCGCTCGAGCGATTCCAGTTGCGCAAGTGCTTCGGTCAAGGCGGCGTCGAGCTCGATCATCTCCACTTCTGCCTGGGGGTCGACTTCTACCGGGGCTGAAGGGCGATGCGACATTTGCAGCAGTAAACCGACCAGCAGCGCGAGGAACAGAATCCCTCCAAAGGCGTTCGAGATGGTGTCGAGCAGCAGCTCCAGGCTGTCGCTGGTGTCGAGTGTTTTTCGCCTCATCGAGCCGGCTCCTCGACGACTGGTGCCCCTTCTTCGGGGTCGATCGCCGCCTGATCGCTGCCGATAAGATCGAGTCCGACACCGAGTCCCAAATCGCGCAGCTTCTCCTCGAGGATGGTTGCGGTCTCAGCCCCGCCCGGTTTCACCATCAAAACGAGATAGACCTCGCTGCGCGACAAGCCTTTGGCCCAGGCCTCGACCTGACGAATGCGCGAAAGAGAATCGCTCCCAACAAACTGCAGTGGCTTCGATATCGGCCCCAAAGGAGCGGCGCTAATCGAAGCGGCCGTACACTCGATGATCCACGGCTGTCGCGACTCGCGTGGCCCCGCGCGATAGACCAGCGTACCCGACTTTTGCACTTTCTTCAGCTTCGCCTCGAGGGCCCCGATTTCGGCCTCCATTCGTTCTAGCTGCTGGCGGTCTTTACCCCGAGCGTTCCACTGGTCGTGAGCAGCTTTTTCTTGTCGCTCGAGCTCAGCGACGCGACGCTTGGCCGCGGCGAGATCGGACTTCAGAAGGGGAATCTGCCGCGTCAAAACTTCCTGTTCGATAGCAAACTCGGTCGGGGTTCGTGAGGCAAGCTCGCTCCAGTCGCTCGACTCGAGCATCCGCTGCAGCTCTTGGATTTTGGTCTGTGCCGCCGAGAGCGCAGCGCGTGTATCTTCGCGCGTGATCGATTGCTGCACGGCTGGCGCTTGCAACTTGCGGCTCGCGAGTTCCAGCGCCATCACCAGCAGCATCAGGACCACAATCCCGGTGACCGAGGTGATGATGTCTTGAAACGAAAAGAGGGAGAAAGGTGCTTGCGCGGTACGTCGTCCCATCGCACGATCCTTTCGTTACGTCGGGGACAAACGCAAACGACTCACAAGTCGCCGCATACAGTAATCGCTGCACTGATCCAAAAATTCCTCTTCTCCCTTTTTGATAAAGGTGAGGAGCATTTGAATGCCGAGTGCAGCCACCAGAGCCTGCAGTGTCGTTTCAAAAGCGGTCGCGAGTCCCGCCGTAACAACCTTCAGTGCATCGAGCACCAAAGAGATGTCGGTAGCGGTGGTCAAGACATTGCTAAACCCGCCAATGGCTTCGGAAAGTCCGAGCACCGTGCCGATGAACCCAAGCACCGGAATCGCCCAGAGAAGCCCGCGCACCAGCGAGTAGCTTGTTTCCATCGACGACTCATCATGCTCCCCTTGCGAACGGAGGATCTCATCAAGATCGGCGACTCGTCCCAGGTTTTTCATGTTCGAGAGGGCGATCATCATACGGTTATAAAGAACAAAGTGACGGGGATCGTCGGCTACCAAATGCATATGCTCAATTACACGGTCGGCTGTTGGAATGGAAAGGACAAAATCGTGATCGCGAGGGACCACGTCATAGGTGAGCGATCGTTTTTGAAAGGCAAGCTTCCGCCACTTCAGTAGGAGGATCGCAATCGCCCACCAGGAAAACGCGACGATCGCATAAGGGGTTGGACCGCGATCGGTGAACGAGTCGAGCAGACCGCGCATCGAATGGGTGAACGGAAATTGCCGGGCAACAATCACCACCGTATAGAAGAGAACGGTGGCCACCGCCGCGATCAAAAAAGCCAGCCAGTTGTTCACTTTTGTGAATCGGCCGCCACGAAATCCGACCCGCTGCTCGAGGTCCATCCGGGACCAGCAGAGCGCCGGATGATCGGCAAGCGTTTTTGCGGCGAGTGCCGTCTCATAACTTGAAGCCACAATCCACCTGCCTAATATGATGCGATAGAATGTATATTAATAAATATTATCATGAGCAACTGAAGCGCCAGCGTTGGTTTTCAATCAAGCTCGGGAAAGGACCCTGCAATCGTCCCTGCGACTGAAATAACGAGAATGACTCCTAGAATCACAAACGTAAGGATGACAATTAAGACCACGCCGATATAAACCCAAAAGGATTTGAGTGTCGACAAAGCCCGAACGAGAGACGCCTCACGGCGCGAGCGTTCGACGTTCGAAATGGCACTTCCGAAACTCACCAGCAGCCAAGCACCGAAGGCAATCACCAGTGACATCACAATCGTCGTGAGTCCACTCGCAGTGACTGGAAATACGCCCGACCTTGCTCCAACGATCAGCTGAAACACGCCGCTGAGGAGGGTCAGAAGGGCGTAGAGGAATCCGATGATCGCAATGAACGCGACCCAAGGTCTCGAGTCGGTCAGTGCGCGGATGGTCGCGGCCGAGACCTGTTCGGTTTCGCTACGGACACTCTCGGTGCTATAGGAACTCACTCCCATGCTGCTCTTGGTCGGCGCTTGTGGCGGTACGAGGCCGGGCACGTTTTGGGCCGGAGTCCAGTTGATCATCCCCTGACTCCAGACCTCAGTTTCCGGCGCTAACTGCCGTGAGCTGAACATGCTGGCCAGCGTGTTAAAATCGATCGGTCCTTGCTCGCGACCTTGATAGGCGTAGTACCAAGTGGCCGCGCTCGTTGCGTTTTGCGGCGCGGGGGATTGTAAGCTGTATCCTCCACCGCTGGATGCCGAGTTCCCCTTCGACGATGCAGCGGAGGGAGCCGCAGTGGTTTGCGCTGCTGCTGGCTGCGCAACCTGCGCTGCTGGTGCCGCGAAGAGTTCGGGAAAGTCCTTCGCTGGCTGCCATGTTTGGCCATCGCGCGAGACTTCATAGAGCCTGCTGAACTGGCCACGCCGCGCGAGTCCACGTAACTTTTCGCTATCAAACGGGCCTTGCACACGCCCACGAATTCGAATGTAAAACTGATCGGTCAATGGAGCACGTCGGGGGTGGAAGGAGGTTCGGTGGGGAGTGGTGAGGGGGAACAGTGGCCCCCCTGAAACATTCGATTCGCCACGTTCATTGCAGTCGCTCGGAACGGCGGCTGGAAACTTCACTCGGCTGGTCAGCAGGAGAGCTGAGCGCCCCCGGCCCCCGAGTCACCAAGTACAAGGGTCGCCCCGCCGCCATCGAGTTCGATGTTCCGTTTTGCCAGGTCGTTTTGGCTCGATCGTAAGTCCCCACGCGCTGCCAAATTCCACCCGCCGACTTCTCGGCAGTCGGATCGATGACATAGAGTTCCCCCACAGCTACTTGCGGACTTCCGAGGCATTTCCAGCGTCCTTCGCCGATCGGAACGAGCACGCCAATCCACTCCGGAGGAACCTCGATGGGACTCGTATCAGCGCGCAGAATTTCTGCCGCTTTGCGCGCCTCGCTCGATAGATCGCTAAGCGATCCCAAGAGGGCTCGCGCTTTCAGCCGCGCTGCTGCTGCCGCTGCATCGGTCGGCAAGAGCCAGTTGGCCGTGACATCGACATCGGCCCCTTTCACCCGCGCGATGGAAGGCCCCAGCGCTTCGGCAATGGAGTGACTCCCTGTCTCGGCTGTCTCCAAAATGCGCTGCACCAAGATGAACTTCAGCAGCGGATCGGTCTCGCTGTCGTCGAGTGTCGCGCGGAGCAGACCATACATCCCTTTCTCCCAATCGCCGTTGGTGACGATCGCCAGATGCGTTCGCGCGGCGCTCGCTAAAGCTGCTTGCGGCGCCGTACCATGCCGCGCGATCCCGCTTCTTGGGTGTCGCTTCGTCAGCGTTTGCAAGTCAAATGAAACGATATGTTCAAATCCAATCGTTTCACCCGGTTTTGCAAGATACTGCTCGAAACTTTTTGACAAGTAATAGCGATCGCCACCCGTTGCTTCGACGTACCAAAGTCCCGTGATGAACACATCTTTAAAGACTTCATCGAGCTGTTTCACAATCGGCTGACCATCGTCGTCTAGTCGGTCGGCGATTCCTTGCAGATACTTTCGCTTCGCATCAAACTTTTCAGCGAGTGGCGATGGCTGACCAAACAGCTGAATTTCATTCGCCTCCTCGAGGAGCTTGGCAGCCTCGAGCGGCTGGACGTTAGGCAAGCTTCGAAAGGCCTTTTGTCCAAGTAGTTTTCGCCACCGCTCCTGCACTTCCCAGTACGGCAGTTCGGCTGTCGTTCGTGCAAACTCTATCGCCAGCGGCGATGTCGGAAACTTCTCGACAAACTTCTGCAGCGCACTTTGGTAGGCCTCGGGCTGACCAATATGCGTCGTCAACTGTTCGAGCGCGCGATACTCGTCCATACGCGCCGCACGCTGCTGCTGAAGCGACGTGAGCCGCAGCTTGAGTGGTGCCAGCTGCGCGATCAAAGAGGTCGAGACACCACCGGTACTTTTCCCAAGTGCATCGATCTCAGCAACCAGCTGCGCGAGCTCCTTGACTGGCGCAACCGGATCGTCGGCCAGCGTCGCCTCGACCTTCTCAACTCCGAACAAAATCGTTTCCAGCGAAGCTTGGAACTCGGAATCTCGCTTTTGTTGCCGAGCGCGATCGAGACTGGCAAACTCGGACTCGAGTCGAGCAACGTCGGCTTTCTCTGCAGCTCCGATGGCCACCTTTTTGGCCTCCGAGAGCGCCAGACGATCGGGGCGCTCGGGATCGGAGCTGCGTGCCTGCTGCAGATACTGCTCGAACGCCGCACGACGTTCGGACTCCGCTTTTTCGAGCTCCTGCAGACGAACATTTTGCGACTGAATTTCGGTCGCCTGCGCGATACGCGGGTCGCTGACTTGCAGCTGCGCCAAAAGCTCAGACGCCTGTTTCCACTGCGAGCTATCAATCAGCTGACGTAGCTGTTCTGCTGTCGCGAGCATGCGGCGGTGTTCGCTCGCCCGGATTGCCACCCAGCTGATCCCACCGGCAACAAGCAGCAAGGCGAGGACGGTGGCAGAGGTGATCAGAACAAAGCGGCGCCGCTGATCGGTTTCGAACTGCCGCATCTGTTCGTGATAGCGCCGCAACAAGAGATCGGGAGGACGTTGCTCGAGCCGTTCTATAGCGTGAAACAGACGCGTGAGTGTCGCGCGATCTTTTTCTTCTTCGAGTGCCCGCTCGAGGTTATCGACAGCGATTGCGAACTCGCGATCCCGCGCTTCGCGACGATCTTGTTCGGCGAGCCAGGCGAGTGCGGGAGTTGCCGCTTGAGCCAGTGGATCGTCGGCCAAGAGTCCCGCCTTGGCCGCTTCCCTATTCCAAGCGTCGCGCGCTGCACGACCAGCTGCGACATCGAACGCGCCATAGCAGTTGGCGAGTTCCCCTTCGATCGCCTCCAGTTTCTCGCGAGCCTGTACGACCACCAAACGATCGCGGCGCCTGGCAATCGAATCGATGAAGTCGCGACGTGGCTGCGCTAGCCAGTCGGGCATGGCAAGCTCGTGGCAAAGTTGCTCGAGCGCTGGCAAGTGTCGACTGGTGGTGCACTCTTCAGCCTGCCGGGCGACCTCGGTTTGTCGCGCAGTTTCTAGGATCGTGAGATCAGTGGCCCAGATCGGGTTATGCGCATCGGCCCGGTGAATCTGTCGCAAGGTTTGAATGCGGACAGTGAGGGGAGCACGAGCGAGGGCCAGAAGTCGGTGCGATTTCAGATGCGCCATCAGCGGCGCTTCCAGGGCATAGGCCGCATTGAGATCGCTGGCAATTTCGATCCGAATCGCAGGGGGCGGAACCATGCCGTTGATCGTCAGCAGCTGAACCCACTCGGGAAGCTCGGGAAAATCGAGGATTGCCGCTGAATCGAGCAGCGGGGGCTCCAAATCGGCGAGCTGAATCGCCTCGCTTCGAAGTCCTTGCCGCAGCAGCTTACTGATCCGCTCGAGCCGGGTGTTCACTTCGTCGCAAGCAGCGGCATATTCGGCGGACGCATCGCGCAGCAAATCCCAATCGAGCGTGCCCTGCGAATGAATCGCCGCCTGAATCTCTTCCACAATCCGCTGATAATCAAGCATAACCAACTCACTAACAAATTTACTTGAATCTTACGTGACCTGTGACATCCACCACATCGCAAACGTCACGGCTAATCCACAAGTAACAAATAAGGCACCTTAATACTTTGCGACTCGGTCTTGATCTCACGTCCAATCGTTACCTTAGCTCTAGGAGCTGACTTAGCGGAGGCATTTTTACTAAGTGAAGCGATGACCTCTCGTCCCTCTGATGTAGTAATTATTTTGGGGTAATCCGAATCGAAACGTTCGCGACTGCTATCGATCTCGATAAATTTATTTTTCAATACATCAAGCTTTTGTCGCTTCTTCTCTTTCTCTTCTGGCTTTGCTTCAGCATTGAAATCCTTTTCTGCATTATCTCTGTCTAGCTTTGCCTTCTCCCACTCATCTAGAAATACTTTCCTGTAGTTTGATAACCGATTGCCGATGTCCTGAATTGCATTTTCATCGAGTAGCTTCGTTGAATCTTTCTGATGAAATCGCACGCGAATTGCTATCTTTGTTGTTTTTCGAGGCTGCCCACTGAATTCTGCCTCTACCTGAGTGTCTATCTCAGTCGCATTATGACATACATATGTATGCTGCCATCTGCCCTTCGTAGCTGATTTCCAATTGCCACTCGGAATGGTTTCAATGTGTATATCAGACACATCAAAGAAAAGTTCTTTGTCAAACCTATCCATCAGCTCTAGATAAGGCATGTTATACTCCACAAAACAGGGCGATATTTTCCCTTGTTTAGTAACAACTAAATGTGGCTTGACTAGATAAAGGATATGTTCTTGACCTTTTTCGTGAATCACTTGAATCACGCTACCACATAGATCATTCCATGCTACTCCAGGCGTCCGCTGAGATGCCATCAGCGCGAAACTACTACCTTCTTCGACCTGAGTAAACTCGGCCGTTGGTATGTCACTCCCGATTTTTGTTCCGTTGTTAAACTGCACCACCCAAGAGTTATCCTTTGATTTCTCAATGCGTAGTGACTTTGGTGCGCCCAGAAGCTCAATCTTGGATATTGCGCTCCCGTCTGATTTTGGAAAACTAGCCAGCTTGATCTCACGCGGGTCTGATCCATGCTTCAGCGCCAGGATCGACTCGAGGGGTTCGGGGCCGTACTTCAGTTCGACGACCGCCGGGGGTGCAGGGACAGGCGTGGGAACTGATGGCGTGGGCGGATTCTCTGCAGCGGGCATCGGCTGAGCAGTCCCGCCATTTGCTGCCGCAGGAGTAGTATCGCCAGTAGGGCTTTTTGACGCCGGATTCTCGGCGTTGGCCGTATTCTTCTCACCTACTGGCGAGACTGGTGGAGTAGCGGGTGGTGCTGGTGAAGGCATGGCGGGAGGCTGAGGGTCGGGAGCCGCTGCAGCGGGAGGAGCAGGGGGCTGGTTGTCGGTAGCGGGAATTGCAGGGGCGGCTGTTTGGGTGGCGATCGGGGCGGGATCGGTTTGCGAGGAACGGAAAAGATAGCCCACCACCACACCCACCAACGCAGCCACCATGGCGACCGCTGTCAGATGCGACCAACCAAATCCAGCGGACGGCGCGCTTCGTCGGTGGAGGCTCGTCATCGGGGGTGGAGTCGTTTCGCCAGGAAGCTCGGGGGGGCCGTCGTCGATGATCATCACGCCGCTGCTGCTGGTGCGAGCTCTTGCGCCGCCGGGTGCCGGAGGTGGCCCCAAACGGAGTTCCTCCGCAGCCGACTCGCGCACCGGTCGAGCCAGCTGCACCGGAGCTGCCTGTGTCGTCGGAATCGCCCGAGTGGTTGGAGCAGGCTCGGCTGGAAACACGCCAGTGCGGGCTGCAGCGGAGAGGGGAGTGTCGGGAGCAGGACCGAGAGGACGCGTGAGATCGATCACCAAATCGCCACGCATTCCGGCCAGCGCGGTCGCCTCGGGAGTTCCCGCCAGGACACAGCGCCACTGGCACTCGACGCCGGGGGGCAAGCGTGTGAAGAAGGTGGAGAACGAAACCTCCCAGCGCCGCTGGGAAGGGAGAAGCGACTGCGCTTCGACGATCAGCGGCAAGGGATCGAGCCCCTCGGGAACAATCAGATGGACCGGGCGTCCCGCACCAGGCGTGAGTGCTCCCCCGGTGAGCGCGCTCGAAGCCAGCACCGCACCCCAACCTGGATCGCCGGTCAACTCTCCCCAGCGATGACAAACGGTGCGCGGAATCTCGCCCGCTGGTGTGCGACGTCCCGCCGGAAGCAAATGGGGCTGTCCGCTGAACGAGGTGACCATATATCCGGGCTGCGAAAGAACCCAAGCTGGTCCCGCCGGAACCAGCTCTGATGGCTCGAGAGCCACATGATGCACCAGCTTGTTGGTGCGCTGCGAATAGTCGAAACCAGCGTCTGCGAGTCGCGAGAGGACAAAATACTTTTGAGCACCGATCTTCAGCTGCACATGCGAATGGACGACAGGATTATTCACCGCGCGCGGATCGCCAGGGGAATAGACATGGCGATACCCCGACAACGACTCGAGCCGCTCGGCCAAAGGCGTGGGCATTCCGGTTGTCATCGCCACAATACAAAACCCAAAACTACCTGGGCGTAAGCCTTGTGGTGCGGATGTATAAATAATCTCCTGCGACATACAACAAGCCTCTCCCGAACATTCAATGAAGTACAACCGTCAGTGAGTAGCGCCTTCTAAGTCCGACGATTATAAGGAATCAGACCTTTCGACCATCGCGCGAGGACCACCAGCATCGGCACCTCGACCCACTTCGGCTGGATATCTCCGGTGCGCATCCCCTCGATTGCTCCTTGCTCATTGGTGACCGGAGCACAGCCGGTGGCACTGACGGGCACATAGACCACCTCTTGAGCAAACGCTTCAGCCCCAGATACCAATTCGGGCGAGTGCTGCCAAAGGAGGTGACGAAGCTTCGCCGAGGTCTCACGTACACGCTCCCAATCGAGTGCATGAGCCGCACCACTCTTTTGCGGCAAGAAGGGAGGTGTATCTAACAAACCAGGGAGAAGCGGTTCCCAAGCATCGTATTTCGTGACAACCACAATTAAAGGTCGATTATGACGCTCGTCGTGTTTAAGTCCTGTGTATTTGCGCACGCGTGATGCTGCTTCGTGAAGCACGGTATCTTGGCGATAGACTTGAGCCCGCGTGGAGGTCATTTGCGGGTCGGATGAGCGACCGACACACGCTGCGCGAAATCGATGGTCTTGCGTGGGATCAAATAGAAACAGCATCGCTTGAGAACGGGCCAAGTGACGCGTGACGGGGTTGGCCGATGTATCTTTGCCGGGCTGAAACGACTCGCCCGCGTTGTCGTACATGCAGAGAACGCGCGAGACATCGCTCCGATTCTCAAAACTGGGATGCCCAAACAAAGGTCGCAGCCCGAAGAGAAAAGGACGCGGATAGTTGACGATCTGATCGCCATAACGCACCGCGTCGTACCAGTATCCTTGCTCTTCGGTTTTGTCGAGCTTCACAATCGCACGCGAATCAGCGTTTAAAAACTGCTGTCGCTCGTACTGATTCAGGATTTCGTTCGAGGCGGGATCGGCGTCGCTAAAGTCGATGGCAAAGTAGTGTGGCAGAGTGCGCCGCATCTGCCACGTCATCGACGACAAGAAATAGGACTTGCCGCACGAGGGAATTCCCAGGATCGAAACAAATACCGGGGCCATATCAATCATTACGCGAGGCAAAGTGAGATGGCACTTAGGACAGGCAAGGCTCTGGCAGGTCATGCCGCTCGAATCGATGGCATTTCCGGCGACGTCGAAACGTGTCGGCAAGAATCGTTGCTGAGCATCGGGCCCAAGCATCGGATCGCCGCGCAGCAGTTCGTGCTCGGTGAGCCAGTGCACATCTTCGGTCGCAAAGTTCGACCAGCAATGCGGACAGGTGATACGCAATCGAATTTTCACGTCATCGCTGCGCGGTAGATCTTGGCGCGGGGCTTTCGTCGACATCACGGTGGGTCGCTATTGCAGGAAGTTGGTGGTGGGCTAGTGCAGGCAGAAGATTCGGTGGGGAGTATCGTAGGAACGCGATATAAGTTTGATCTCAATGCACTCCGCAGCTTCAATCTATTGTTATTTTTTATTTAGGTATTAGTCACAAACATTGCTTCACGCATCTCAAATCGATACTTACTACTAATCATATAATGATGGCTATTCGATGATTGTTTCGGCGTTTGCTCGTAAGGGGGGAGTGCTACCACCTAGGCCGCTGTTGGCTTGAGTCCCCAGGAGGTCGAGCATGCGACCAAACTCGCCATGCATGGCAGCACATGCCGGGTCGTCCGGAAAACGCGAGGTCAGCTGCCAGCCACGCAGTGCCGCCTCGAACGCCTGGCCGGGATTGGTGGCTTGCAGCTCACGCGCTTTCGCGCGCATTTGCGCGGCTAAGCGCGCGCTTTCCGCTAGGCTCAGCTTGCTATCAGCCTCCTTAGCTGCCGAACTCGCGAAATCTCCAGCAGCAGCTTGCGAGCGTCCCATCCCACTCGGGCGATCCTGGGGACCCGACTTGTCGTTTTTCGAAGCACCGCTGGCCGCTGGCGGCTGACCAGCGCCGGGATCCTCTGCACCCGCACTCGCTGGAGGCGGAGCGGTTTCGCTGTCAGGCTTTGGCGGAGCCTCTTCAGCAGCTGGATCCGTTGCGGCTTCCGCTGCTTTTGCTGGCGCTGGGCTATCGGTGGACTCGCTCTCGACAGCCGGCGGCGGCTCGCTTGGCGGAGGCGGGGAGAAACAGCCTCCCAGCGCCAGGCTTCCAAGCATCATCAGCAGCGCCAGAGCACGCGGCCTTAGCAAAATCTTTCGTGGTTCCGACACTTGCTGCTTCCTGGGGGCTTGCGATGTTCTCAAGGTTGAAGTGCTCATGGATATCGCCTGATTTCGTTTCATCCCGCGCTACGATGCCGACCTCCGTGGGGCACTCGCTTCGGGTGCGACCGTTACCGGCATCGTGCCGAGCCAAAGTGGAATCTCGCCATGTTCCCCAAGGGCAGTGATGCGCACCTCCACCTCCGTCACAAGGTGAAGTCGCTCGGCCAGCTTGGCGTAGTTCTCGAGTGCCTCGAGCGCCTCTTGGGTGGTGGGAATCGATCGGCTGAGACGCTCGATCCCGCTGATCGAAGACTTGCGCTCTTGCAATAAACGCGACAGCACCGCATTGCGCTGCGCCGTCGTGACACGTGCCGAGTTGGCCTGCGAGATCTCGTCGCCAATCGCTCCCAACCTTCGCTTCAGCTCATCGTGGCGGTCGATATCGCGACGAATCTTCAGACTTGTCGATGCGACCAGGCTCTCGAGCTTCTCAGTGGTGAACTCTTGTCGCTGCGAATTGCCGAGCGAGAAGAATGGACGATGAAACAAATTCAATTCGCCCGAAAGTAAACTCAAATCAAACTGAAACTCGACGTTGTACTCCGCCTTGGGAACGATCCGCAGACGACGATTCACTCCCACTTTCCCTTCCGGTGGCTCGATCTCCAGCGTGGAGACGAAACCTGATTTCGGCCTCACTTCGAGCCGGATCCGTTCTGATTTCGGAAGATGCTCGAGAGGGACTACGATCCGCTGCGGCGACTTCGACAGGTCGAGCGGAACACGCGACGCATTGATGTATGACCGGAGCGAGTAGACCGTCGACTTCTGATCGGTCGTGACATAGATCAAACAGTTCGTGAGTTGCCCAGCGGTGGTTGCCGCCACTTGGGGCTCCCACTGAAACGTAATGCCTCGCGATTCGAGCGTGCATATCGCTACGGTCGTCGGTCCTGTCGATTCGGGCCGCGCGAAAACCGACGGCGCTGCTGCTTTGGCTCGATCAGCCCCGCTGGCTGCAACGGGCGGAGCTCCAGGAACGGTTTCGATGCGCCAACTCGGCGGCGCTGAGCCAGCGATCTTCGATATCGCAAACACCAAGTTGCCATCTAACTCGGCGGCCGAGCCATCGATCGTTAAATCACTCTTCGCAAAGTCACCGGCCAAGAGTTGAACCGGTTCGGACTTCCCTGTCGGAGGCAACTGCAGCGTGGGGCTGTAATCGACAGCAGCGGGAGACTTCGCGCTCGATGTTCCTGTTCCTGACTCACTACTCTTTCCACCCGGTAGTAAATCGGAGAGCGAACGCTCGGGTGGACCGTTCGAGGTGGCTGGTAGTGCGGGACGGGACGATCCTGCGACAGGAGTCGCAGGCTGACCACCAAAGGGAGCCCCCGAAAAGCTGCCGGGCGAGGCAGCACTCGGAACGGATTTTGGCTCTGAGCCAGCGGGACGGCTCGACGGAAAGAAACCGCCTGCCGTATCATCCGCGCCGCTGTCGGAAGGGAGACTACCTCCACCCCCAAAGCCGAACGCTGGTCGGGGGGGAGGCAATTTCACCGCAGGCGAAGAAGCGGAAGGTGGTGGCGTGCTTACATCCGGCACACTCACATCCGGCACTGCTGGCTGCGGAGGTGGCGGCTGACTCAACTCTGGGACTACAGGCAACTCTGGGACTACAGGCAACTCTGGGACTACGGGCAACTCTGGGACTACGGGCAACTCTGGGACTACGGGCAACTCTGGGACTACGGGCGGCGGAGGAGGAGGCAAACTCGGAACACTGGGAAACAGGGGGCTCGGCAAGCTACTCGCAGCGTTTGCATCAGCTACAGGCGTGCGCGATTTCGAACCACTCAGCGACCACACCACCACAACCAGCAGCAGCACGACGACACCGACCGCAGCACCACCCCCAAACGCCAGCATCAACGGACTGAACCGCAGCGTATCGAGTGGCGACGAGTGTTCCGGCGACGAGGATACAGCCGAGGAGAGAGCAGGCTTACCCAGTGGAGAAGGACCTTGCGGAGCTCCCAACGCAAACGAGCGTTCTGGCAGCGGCGCAGCACTTGGAGCCGCCCCCCTGACTGGCAAACCGACCGCCGCGGCTGCTGAGCCAGGCGCCGAAGTGAGCTGAACCTTAGCGGCTGAAATCGCGCGCATCACTTTGCCTACACGCGACTCACCAAGCTCGCTTCGCACACCCGCCAGCTCACTCACACGCAGCCGATACGCCTGCTCTATCACCGCCGGCAAGGTCTCACCTTCAGTCACCCCCAGCACAGCATGCGGCGCAAGAGGGGACCCAGATTCCATGGCGGAAATCAGCTGTCGAATCGTAATCCTGGACGGCGCGGGAGGCACGGCAATATCCCCCATAAGTACAGAGTGGTGCAGGGGGGGAGAATAATCAGCGGTTCGAACACCGTCAAGCAACTAAACCATCCCTTTGTGGGATAGATAGCGCCTTTTCAGGCGATACGACTACCCGCATCTACCGCATACTGCACCCACACCCTAACTACCTTTGCCCCCAGAGGGTCCACATCCACGCCATTAACCGTAAACCATGTCTCGCTCACTGCCACAAACGGTCAGCACACCCCAAGTGTTACCGCACCAGCCGCACCGCATTTCCTGGGCTCTTAACCCCCTCAGGCAGAGCCAGGAAAACTTCCGCCCTTTTTTCGATCATGGCCGGGATCGAGCGGTCGCTAATCGCCGGTGCAAGCGACTGCTGTCGAGGCTCCCACAACGCGGCATCAGTGAGACAGAGTCTCAACGAACCACTACGACTACTAAAGTAGAACTACTAAAGTCGTTTTTCTGGTGCATCGATTTCTCAGCCGCTGGTTTTTTCGTTGCAGCGCGCGACTCCCGCTCGCTAGAATTCGCCCCATCACCCAAGCTCGCGCCTGGCGATTCACCAGGGGCAAATTCACTCGCGAGCAACACTCCTTCGAGGCGGCTGATGCAACCCACACTTTCACGGCGCAAGCTCCTGCTCGGATCGATCGGGCTCGGCGCCGTCATAGCCAGTTCGCTGGCAACCTCGTCTCTGGCAACTTGGTCACTCAGTGGACAGCCACGCGAGCCGCATGCCAACCACTCGCGACTCCACCGCAAAACCTCCCACGCACTCGGCTCCAAAGTCGCCATCGGCGTGATTCACGACGATTCGCAGTACGCCACAGCCGCGATCGACGCAGCTTTTGCCACCATCGAGCGTGTCGAGCAGTCGCTGAGCATCTATCGCCCCGATAGCGAAATTTCGCGGCTCAACCGAGTGGGGAAGCTCGATACCCCCTCGGCGATGCTGGTCGACATTCTCCAGCAATCTCACGCCGTCTCTTCAACCACCCAAGGGGCGTTTGATATCAGCGTTCAGCCACTCTGGAACTACTACGCTGCCAAACACCATCTTCAAACTACAGGTCCGAGCGATCTTCAAACGGCTCGCCAACTTGTTGATTACCGCAAAATCAATATTCAAAGCGACTGCATTACGTTTCAAGATCCTGGGATGCAAATAACTTTCAATGGAATTGCTCAAGGCTATGCAACTGACCAGGCATTCGAGACCTTAAAAGAATGGGGAATTGAGCATGCCTTGATTGATGCCGGGGAAATTCGACCGCTGGGCACTAAAACCGACTCCCAAGATTGGCAAGTTGGAATCGCTAATCCGCTGATGAGCGGGGCACCGATGCTCGTGGAACTGCAGGGGCGATCCCTCTCGACATCCGGGGACTATGCCACCCGCTTCTCTCCCCACTCGACCGATCATCACCTGCTCGATCCTCACACCGGTTGCTCGCCGCAAATCGTAACGAGTTGCTCGGTGGCAGCACCCGATTGCACGCTTGCCGACGCGTGGTCAACCGCCTGCTTTGTGCTTGGTCCCGTCCGCAGCATGAAGCTCCTCGCCAGTCGCCCCGGAATCGATGCCTACTTCACGCTGCGCGATGGCACCACGCTCGCCACCCCCGGATTTCCTTTGATCAGCGAGGTGCGCTCATGATTGCTAGAAAATCATTTACGCCCCTCGTGACCATGGCACTATGCCTGGCTTTATCGATTCCGCTGAGCGCGGCCGAGATCGTGTTTCTCGACGGCCAGAAGCTCGAGGCCAAAGTTCTTTCCAAAGATAGCTCGACCATCAAAGTCGAGGAGACCCAAGCGGGAAAGACGATCACCAAAACTTATGACCTCAGCACCATTCACACCGTCACCATCAATGGCAAACGGTATGTGATCAACGAGCGGGAAGCTGCCGCCGAACCAGCAGCGGGAATGGTAGTCCGCCGGACGAAGGCGGAGGTTGAAAAAATGATTAGCGACCTTGGTCGTCAGCCTCCCGACTGGTTTGATAACGCCTCGACCGACTGGCCCGAATCGCTCGATCTGAGCTGGCCCGATAAGCCTCCGGGAGGCTGGAACAATCAAAAAAATGTAGGGCAGTATGTTTGGGACGTGATTAATCCCAACCCTAATAAGTGGCAAGAAGGGGTGAAGCTGATGCACCACCTGCTGCTGACGCATCAAAGTGATCCTGCCAAACGGACACGCGCGATGCTTGATTTGGGGCGCATGTACCATAACTTGCATCAAGACTATGCCCGTGCTGCTTACTGGTGGCGACAAGCGGGAGTCGAGCGGAATGGACCTCCCTCGCTAATCGCCAAGCTTGCCGAGTGTTATTTCCATTTGGGAAATAAAGCGATGGCAGTCGAACTGATGAGTAAGCAAAAGACGATCTCGACGGCCCACATTAAGCTCTGGGCCGACATGGGAGATATTGCCAAAGCGGTGCAGTTTACGAAGCTGTTTGCCGCTAATGTTGGTAGCGGTGCCGACGAAGCCTATCTCTACGTCGCCGACGGTTATCGTCAGGCTGGTAATCCGCAAGCATCGCTCGAGTGGTATCAAAAAGTGTTAGCGATCAAACAAGCCAACCCACCTAACGGTCGGCTGAAGCGGAGCCAAGAGCGGGCCCAGCGCGGCATCGAGGCGGTGAAGTTGTTCGATCTCGCCGACGCGACGAAAGTGGCCGATGGAACGTACGAAGAAGAGTCGATTGGCTACGAAGGTCCCGTGCGCATTTCGCTGACCGTGAAAGGTGGCAAGATCACGGCCCTTTCGGTGATTCAGCATCGCGAGAAGCAGTTCTATTCCGCTCTGACCGACACGCCCCAAAAGATCCAAGCACGGCAAGGGGTGAAGGGGGTGGATGCCACGAGCAATGCTACGATTACGAGTCAGGCGATCATCAACGCCACGGCCAAGGCTCTCGCATCGGGCAGCAACGCTGCCGGTGGAAAGTAGCATTCTATGCGACTCGATATGTTTCTCCCCTTCTTGCGAAAACCGAAGAAGGGGACCGAGCTCAAGCCCGACACACTGCTAGTGCGCATCGCTAAGCAGATCCTGCCGGCGGCTCTGTTTTCCGATCGTGCGACAGCCAAACCGGGGCTGGTGCGGCAGTGGCTGAAGCGACTCGGTCCGAGTTGGCTCTCCGCGCCGGTGCGCCGTGTGGTGCAAACAGTTTTCTTTCTGCTGTTTCTGTTCCTTTTCTTCTACGTTGCGTGGCCCTACTCGGCGCGTCCGGCGCAGGTTTGGCCCGGCCTTGCGCCCGCTGCTCCTGCCGAGGACCAGACGATCGCGATCACCGCCCAGCCTGGCGCGCTCGTCGGGATTCGGCCCTTGCAGCGGTACTTTGTATCGAGCGCCGATCCCGCGACGGGAAAGCTTGCGCTGCTAGGTCCGGTCACAGTGCGCGAGGTGCAAAACGAGTCGCTCGTGCTCGCTGCCGAACCTGATTTTCCGGCGGAGAAACTCGAGGAACTGCAGTTTGATCCCGGAGGACCCTGGACCCTTTCGGAAACGGCCCCTGATGCCTGGCCGTCGCACTATGCCGACTCGCTCGCTTCGAAAGAGTTGCTGCATGCCGAGAGTCTGCTGGTGATCGATCCTTTGGTGGCGATCTCGACCGCTATTGCCGGTCGGACTTGGGTTTGGTCGCTCGTCTCGGCAATCGGAATCTTAGTGGTTGCGATCCTCGTTCCGCGAGGTTTCTGCGGCTATCTCTGCCCGCTCGGGACCCTGATCGATCTGTTCGACTGGGGGATCGGTAAGCGCGTCAAGCGCTTTCGAGTCGCCGAGGATGGTTGGTGGGTGCATATCAAGTACTACCTGCTCGCGGGAACGCTCCTCTGCTCGGTGTTCGGCGTTTTGGTGAGTGGCTATTTTGCGGCGATTCCGGTCATCACGCGCGGGATGCTGTTCCTGTTCGAGCCGCTGCAAACTGCAGCCTCGCGCGGCTGGCACAATGTGCCGGCACCTTCGGCGGGGCATTTTCTTTCGCTGGCGATGTTTGCTGTCGTGCTGGGGCTCGGTTTTCTGCGGCCTCGGTTTTGGTGCAAGTATGTCTGTCCGAGTGGGGCGGTCTTCTCGGTATCGAATCTGTTTCGCGCTACGGAGCGGAAGGTCGAATCGAGCTGTATCCACTGCAACAAGTGTGTGCAAATTTGTCCGTTCGATGCGATCAAGCCCGACTTCACCACGCGAACCACCGACTGCACGCTGTGCCAGACCTGCGCTGGGGTTTGTCCGACCGAAGCGATCAAGTTTGTCGAGCGCTGGAACTTGATTCAGCTGAAAGTGGAGAACGATCCACCGACGCACGAAACGGCACTCGGACGCCGCGGATTTTTGTCGCTCGCTGCTGGTTCAGCCGCCACGATTGTGGGGGCCACATCGCTCACCATCGCCACGAAAGTGCTGGGAGCTGATCTGACGAGCGATCCTCAGCTGCTTCCCATTCGACCACCGGGAAGTGTACCCGAGCCGCAGTTCCTCGACCTGTGCATTCGCTGTGGCGAATGTTTTAAGGCATGCCCGAACAATGTTTTACAGCCGCTCGGATTCGAGCAAGGGCTGGAAGGGTTGTGGACACCGGCCGCCAAGCCCGATTGGGCCGGGTGCGAATCGAGCTGCAATGCCTGCGGTCAGGTTTGTCCGACAGGTGCGATTCGCGCGATTCCGCTCGAGGAAAAACGTGTCGCGCGAATGGGGCTCGCGATTGTCGATTTGCAAACCTGCCTGCCGCACGCGGGTAAGGAAGCCTGTCAGCTGTGCGTCGACGATTGCATCGCGGCCGGCTATCACGCAATTGAGTTTGTGCGAGTTGGTACACAAGTCGATGCCCAAGGCGAGCCGATTGAATCGAGCGGATTTTTGGCTCCCAGCGTCGTAGCTGACAAGTGCGTCGGCTGTGGACTTTGCCAAACACGTTGCTATGCCATCAATGTCGCCGAGAAGAAACTCCTCAGCGAGTCGGCCATCGTGGTGCAAGCGGGTGAAGGGCGCGAAGATCGGCTGATGCAGGGCTCTTACCTGGCGCTGCGGGAAGCGGAGCAAGCGGCGAAGCGCAAGCAGTCGCCTGCTACCGAATCGGGGGGCTACCTTCCCGATTTCCTTCAAAACTAGCGCGCGGCAACAAGTCTTCCAAGCGGAAATTGACTAAGCATCCGCTTCTACAGAAAAAGCGTGCGGGCCTCTAGCTGCATGCAGCTGTGGTGTGAATCGTCCTCTGCGCACTCTGCTTCGCGAGCGACCGTCGCCAAACCTTCACCGGCTCTTTACGAAAGCTTGCTAGAACCATCAATCTCGCTAAGGGAGATGGTTCATGAGCGATCCCCTAATTCTTCTCTGCTCGAATGAATGGGACACCAAATGGCCCACGCTAATTGCCAATCATTTGCTCGCCCTGGGACTAGGGCGCGAGCATGTGCGACTCGCTACCGCCGATGAAGCGGGGCGGCTGACAGCCGAGGGACTACGTGGGGTCGAGAGCGCACGGCTCGCGATCCTGCTTGTGTCGCCCGACTTTCTGGCATCGCGCGCGATGATGAAGGAAGCGCTCCCTCGACTCGTGATTCGGGCCAACGTGAAAGTGACACGTGGTCAAACAGGCGATACCGAATTTCTCCCAGTCATTCTGAAGGATTGTCCCTGGGGACTGTTGCCCGAGACGGTGACGGTGCAGGTGTCGCGCGAACTTCAGCAGCCACTCGAGAAGCGCGACCTGCGCGAGGCATATCGCGCCATGGCCTACATCGCTCGCCGCGCGGTGGGACACCTGGTGCATATCGGAGCAATGCCAAGTGAACTCGCGTGGAGTGCACTTCCCGAATCGCAACTGATGCTCGGTAATTTTCGGCATGCACTGGTCGCAGCGGAATCGGTCGAGCGAGAAATTCTGCTGCATCAACTCGGTGTCGCTTGGATGGAGCCCGGCACACGTGTGGTGAATCTCGTCGGCGAGTTGGGGGTTGGGAAAAGCTCGCTCGTCGCGCATTTTTTGGCACTGCTCAGTCGGGAAGCATGGCGCGGCGCGGAACGTCTGTTTTGCTGGTCTTTCGACGAACAGCAGCGCGCGGGGGGACATCATTCAGCCGACGAGTTCTGCTTCGCGCTCCGGCAATTTTTGAGCGATGTCGAAGACGCGCCCGAAGCTTGGTGGGAAACCGGTGCACGTCTTGCGCGACTACTGCAAGAGGAACGAACCCTGCTAGTGATCGATGGTCTGGACCACTTGCTGCGCGCCGACGAGCATGGGACTGCGCGCATTGCCGACGATGCGCTCTTAATGCTGCTCCGCAAATTGCTGCACGCTCACAATGGGCTCTGCATTGTGATCTCCAAGCAGCCTTTGGCCGATCTTGCGCCGTGGGAAGGGGAGGGCCTTTCGACGATCCAGGTCGACCGCGTTGCGAAGCCCGACAGCCGCGAGCTGCTGGCAAAACTGCGCTACCCGGTCACGAGTAGCGAAATCGACGATGCTGCTGCCGCCGCGTCGGGTCACTTCATCGCCGCGCGCTTGATCGCTGCGTGCCGCGCGGCTCGTGGCAGTTTCCCGGCAACGCTCAAACGCCACGCGCAGCGGCTGACGTCGATCCCGCTCGACCAGCTAATCGATGGGCTGCTGCAGGAACTGCTCGAGGCCTGGAATCAACCCGCTATCACCGAATTGTTATCGCTACTGGCATGCGCCGATCAGCCGCTCGAAGTCACGACGATCGAGAACCTACTCGGGCATTTACGCCGGGATTTCCAGGCTAATAGCGATGTTTCCGCTGAGCAGCAACCGTGGGGTGCTACGCTGGTGCAGCTCGACGGCACAAAGCTCCGCGCGATTCTCGCGCAGCTGCGCGGGGCAGGAATCGTCGCGCATCCGGCCACGCAGCTCGTGGTGCTACAGCGCGTCGCGCGCGAGGCATTTTTGCGTCGTCAGGCACCACTGGAGTCCTCTCGCGGTGCACAGCTCCACCGCTGGCTAGCCGAAGAGCTTCAGCTCCAAAAGTCCGACGGGCCGATCACTCCTCCACGTATCGCCACGCTGCTCCGCGCGATGCAGCACCGGACTGAGGCAGGCGATTATCACTCGGCCTGGCACGAGTCGTTCCTCGCTGCACTCTGGCAGCAGGAGGATGTTTTGAAACTCGAAACGGTGCGCGATTTTTGTTATCGCGCGGGAGCCCTGGAGCTGTTGATCGACCCTACCACGCAGCTACCTCGCGCTGGGCTATCGGCGAGCGATCAGTGGCGCGTTGCTCAGCTCCATCGGCATGCGCTGCGAAGCGCGGGACGATTCTCGGAAGCGATTGCCACGACAACGCGTCACCTCGAGCGCGCGAAGTTACCTAGCGACGAGCAAGGGGGGAACCTGGAACTTGTTCCGCACCTGCTGATCGAACTCGCACAGCAACTGCTGCTGGCAGGACGTGTCAAAGATGCCACCTGCCGTGTGAATGAACTTGTGGCGCTACCCGACCTGGCGAAACAGAAGCAGCTGTTTCGCGATGCCGTGATGCTGACAGCTCGCGTGCTGCATCTGAAAGGGAAGTTTGCCGAAGCGATCGAACGCTACAAGCTTGCGATGTCGATTCCGCGCGAGTCGTCGCATCTCTTGGGGGCCGAGCACTGGCATGTCGAAGCAGTCTTCGACTCGGGTAATTTTCCGCTTGCCGAAAAAACTGCCTGGCGCGAGATCGATGATGTTGCGCCACACGATTTTGCCATCGCGGCTGGCTATCGTTTTGTTCTTGGACGACTCTACCTCGCGCTCCGCGCTCATTCGGGAGATTGGCGTTATCGCGAAGAGGCGCGCAAGCATGTGCAGCAAGCCGGCACACTCGCGCGCAAAACAGGGCTCCTCGAGATGATCCTCCCGGCGCAGCTGGCGCAAGCCGCTGTCTATCGAAGTGAAGATCACCATCCTCAAGCGGCGCAGCTGCTGGCCGATGTCACGATGCTGTCGGAACGTTTTGGACTCAAACATCTGTCACTCGACTGCTCGCTCGAGAAGCTGTTGCTACTGCTCGCCAGCGGCGCAACGGTGGAAGTCTATGAGCAACTTACCCCGCTGAAACAGAAAATGACCGAGCTCCTCTATGGACGCCCAGTGCGCGAATTGCGGCTGATCGAGGGGAAGTTTGTGGTCGGTAAAGTGGCGGGCAGCAGCGCGGCCGCTGCCACGCCTCCCAGTTCATCAACAAGTTCGCCATCGACGTCGTAAAGCAGCATCGACTCCGTATTTCGCAGGCCCAACGCATGCGCAGCTGTTGGCGAGAAGCTTGCGATGGCAAATAATCGCGCGTTATTTGCACCGCACTGGTGCGCGAGAATACGATAGCGAAGTCTCGATTTCTTCAGCCGCTCCTTCGCGCGACCACCACACCTTGAGTCTTTCCTCTGCGAGGTCTTAATGCCGGCCATCGCCTGCCCCCACTGCAACCACTCCATGACGGTGCGCGAAGCGAAGCCTGGCACCTACAAGCCAAAATGCGCTAAGTGTGGTCAGTCGTTCGCGCTGCGCGTGCACGACGATCCCGCGAAACCGTGGAGCACCGCCAAGCTCGCTCCGCCCGCCGCTGTCGAGCAAACGCTCCCACCCACTTCGGCCGCGAAGACCGTTGCAGAACCATCGTCACCTCCGTCCGTGCCGCGCGCCGCCGAGGCCACGCTTCCCCCTCCGTCACCGCCACGCGCTTCATCTCCGCAAGCTGTCGAGGCGACGCTTCCCCCATCGCAGCCGACCGCTAGTCCGCTTGCCGATCCTAACGCGACAGCCGACTTTGCCGCTAACCTCACGCGCCCTCAGCGCGCCATCGAAGCGACCGAAGCCCACACCGCCGCCGCAGTTGCCAGCAGCACCAGCCCGCGTCACGAGCAACCGCTGCAACCCATCAACTCCGGTACAAAACTTCCGGGCTACGAGCTGCTAGGCGAACTCGGACGTGGCGCGATGGGAGCAGTTTACAAAGCACGTCAGCTATCGCTTGATCGACTCGTCGCGCTGAAAGTGATTCAGCCGCAGTGGGCCAGCAACCCAACGTTCATTGCCCGCTTCACGCGTGAAGCCTATGCCGCCGCGCAGCTGTCGCATCACAACGTGGTGCAGATTTACGATCTCGGTTCGTCGTCGGGTTCGCACTTCTTCAGCATGGAATTTGTGCCGGGAGATTCGCTCGATCACGTCGTCAAATCGCAAGGGAATCTCGATGCCGAAGTCGCGATTGGCTACGTGCTGCAGGCTGCTCGCGGTTTGCAGTTTGCGCATCAGCATGGAATGGTTCACCGCGATGTGAAGCCAGCCAATTTGCTTCTCAGCGAGCGCGGTGTCGTGAAGGTGGCCGACCTGGGGCTCGTGAAAACGCCGCAAGCTGCCGAGCAAGAGGTGGCGCTCGAACAAGAGCAAGCCGAAGCTGCAGCCGCTGCAAAACTGGCCGAGAATGCTGCCGCCAAATCATCGAGCGCGCGAACCGTCGTCGGTCAATCCGCCACCGCGCGGAGCCTCACCGGCACCGATGTCACGATGGTGAATGTCGCCATGGGAACGCCAGCCTACATGGCCCCCGAACAAGCGATTAACGCCGCTGGTGTCGATCATCGGGCCGATATCTACTCGCTCGGCTGTACCCTCTACGTCCTGCTCACCGGACGCCCCCCGTTTGAAGGTGCAACGGCCAATGAAGTGATCACCAAGCACAAGTCGGAACCGATCGTTCGCCCCGATGCGATCATCAAGCGACTCGATAAGCGACTCTCCGATATCGTCGTGCGGATGGTCGCTAAGCGACCTGAAGATCGCTACCCGAGCCTAGCCGAAGTGATACAAGACCTCGAGGCCTATCTCGGCATTCAATCGACCGGACCCTTCTCGCCGCGCGAAGAGCAGGTCACTTTGCTCGAGCAATCGGTGAAGCAATTTGGTGAAGCGAAGTTTGCCAAGATTCGCTCGCTCGCCATCCTCTCGGTCACCGCTGGCTTCACAGCGCTCGGACTTGGCATTTCGTTTTGGAGCCTGAATCTCGGGCTCGGATTGATGCTCGTCCCGGTGATGGCGGCGCTTGTCTACTTCGCAGTCAGCGGCTTTCTGCAGCGTACGTTCTTGTTCGATAAAGCTCGTCTCTGGCTCTCCACCACACGCACCAGCGACTGGCTCACCTGGGGAGCAGGTGGCCTCGTTGCGCTTGTGGTGCTGATGCTGCTCGGCTGGCTCATCACTTGGATGGTGCTGCTGCCGATAGCCGTCGGACTCGCCGTCGCACTCTACTTCGCCATCGATCGCCCGCTTGCGCAAGAGCGCGAAGCGGCGCTGGCGCCACTGCATGGTTTGCTAAAAAGCTTTCGCTTGAAAGGGGTCGAGGAAGACTCGCTACGCCAGTTCGTCGCCCGCTATTCCGGTGAGCAGTGGGAAGAGCTGTTCGAGTCCCTCTTTGGTTACGAAGCAAAAATCGCTGCCCGCGAGCGCTTCGGCCGCACCGAGCAAGGAAAGCGCCGCTCCAAGTTCCGTGCCTGGCGCGACCCCCTCATCGCCTGGATCGACCGACGCGTCACTCGCCTGCGGGAAGAGCGCGATCGAAAACATCTGCAAATCGTCGAAGAAAAAGGGCTTGAAGCCCAAGGGATCGACCCACTGCAAGCGCGACGCCAAGCCAAGCGGATGGCCGAGGCGCTCGTCGATGAAGCTGCCGAAGTGCGCGCTGCTGCAGTTCAGCCCTCGGCCCAAACGGTGGCCGATCCGGCGGCTGAAGCGATCAAAAAGCGGGCTCGCATCAAAGCGATGCTGCACGCCGCCCGACAAGGTTCCTACGAAGGTCGCAGCTCAAAACTCACCAGCACCGCCCTCTCGCCGCTGGCGTTCCTGTTCGGCGGCAAAGTGCGATTCATCCTCGGCACTTGTTTACTGCTCGGATTTGCCCTCTGGGCCCAGCAAAACGGACTCTTTTCGAACGTCGAGCAGATTGCCTCCGACATCGCTAACAAAACTCCCGCCGATGTGAAGGCGTCGCTACAAAACGGCATGCAAATCCCCGATACCAGCAGCACCACGCCACTGCCGATCCCACTGATCGGTCCCATGGTCAGCAGCTACAACGCGGCGGTCGCGGGACTTCTGCTGATGGTGCTCGGCATGTTCGGCGGCTGGCGCATGAGCCTCTTCGCCATCCCAGCGGCAGCGGTGATGCTCGTCGGCGCACTCTACCTTCCCGATCTCGGACTACCAGGAGGACCCGCAACACTCGCGCTGGCGATTGGGGTTCCGATCGCGGTCCTAGGCTTCTTCTTCGGCGGTAGTGAATCGTAGCGCGCCGCTCTCCAAGTTTTGCTGCAGCGATTTCCTCTTCTCCTAAGGTTTTCAGGCATGAACAGCGAGGCACCACTGGATGTCGAACGCGGGCATCGCTACTTCTCAGCCGCCTGTTTCAACGAGACCTGGAAGTGGCTCGACAAACCGCATCGCAGCGGCACCGACGACGAGCAGATGATTGCCTGCGCCTATGCATCGCTCTATCACTGGATGCAGCGGCCCGACTATTCGCCGCGAGAAATGTCGGTCGCATATTGGCTGATGTCGCGCGTCTTTGCGTCGACTTCCGACCCACCGAAAGCGCTCCATTATGCAGAAAAATGCCTAGAAATCAGCGAAAGTCTGACTCCGTTCTACAGGGGCTATGCCCTGGAAGCGCTGGCGCGAGCGTGCCGGTTGCTAGAGGATCGCGACCGGGCGGAAGCTGCTTGCGCGAAAGCGACGGCGCTGCTCGACGAGATCGAAAAGGCCGACGAGCGGCAGCTTCTCGCCACGGACCTGGCGACGCTGCAAGCGACCTCACCAGAGGCTACTTAGGCGGCTCCGCTTTGGGAGCAAAAATCTGCGATCTCGCCGCACGCGAGATCTCGACAGCCGCTGGATTTTTCAGCTTCCGCTCGACGGAGATGGCATAAAAACGTTCGCGGACTTGATCGATTCGCCCCACCACCTGCACACCATACTGCTCGCACAGTTCGTTCTCGATCACACTTGGCGCGGGGAAGAGCCCGAGCCCCTCTTGGCCAAAGACTTTCATCAGCGCGGAGTCTTCGAACTCCCCCTCGATCATCGGCGAGATCTCAGCGTCGTCGAACCACTGGTCGAGCAAGCGGCGCGTGTTGGTGCTGGAAAACGGCAGGAGCATCGGCGCGCCATGTAGCGAACGAGGAAAGTCGGTCGCATACTTTTTCTTGAGCGCCGGTTTGCCGAAAATCGTGATGCCACACTCGCCGAGCAAGTGGCTAAACGCCTTCACGCGGCTGCCGCTCGCCAGCGGCGCGTCGCTCAGCATCAGATCGAGCTCGTACGCCGCGAGACTCGTCAGCAGCTCCGCTGTATTCCCCTCACGACAAATCAGGCACACCCGCTCGGGCATGCGGAGCGCCGGCTGCAGCAGTCGGTAAACCACTAGCTTCGCCAGCACATCGGAAACCCCCACCACCAATCGCAGCGGCTGTCCCGTCGGGCGTCCTTTCGCCGTATCGAGCAGCTGTTTTCCGAGCGCAAAAATCTCGTCGGCGTAGGTAAAAACCGTTTGCCCAAGCTCGGTCAACTTGAGTCCACGCCCCGCGCGCTCGAACAATTTCCCACCCAGACTTTGCTCGAGCTGCTGCAGCTGCGTCGAAATCGTCGGCTGTGATAAGTGCAGCACTTCGCACGCCCGCACAATGCTCCCCTCGCGCGCCACGACCCAAAAATAGTGCAAATGGTGGTAGTTGAGCCAGTCCATGGTCGCTTTCAGAAAATCTATCGATGCCTAGCAAGTGCTCTGGATTTACGAAAGTATAGCTACTCTCGACTCGAAGCTGGTAGCGAGTAGCGGCGCAAAAAAAACGGACGCGGCGTCTCCACGAAGCACGCATTAGAATGCAGCGAACATTCCCAACCTCTCCATCCTCTGCGGAGATTTTTAGGTGACTACGGCGCAAGAGATACTCGCGGAACTTCAGCCGCTCGGCAGCGAGGGCTACAAACGGGTGATGATGAAGCATGGAGTCCCCGAGCCGATCTACGGCGTGAAAATTGGCGACATGCAAAAGATCGTCAAACGGATCAAGAAGGACTATCAGCTGGCGCTCGATCTCTATGCCACCGGTGTCTACGACGCGATGTATCTTGCCGGGCTCATTGCCGACGATGCGCGGATGACCAAGAAGGATCTCAAGAGCTGGGTTGCGCGGGCAAATTGTCGCGCGCTCGCCGGGTGGACAGTCCCCTGGGTCGCGGCGGGAAGTCCCCACGGCTGGGAGCTCGCTCTCGAGTGGATCGACGCCAAAAAACAGCTCACCGCCATGGCGGGGTGGGGAACGCTCGGCAGCATCGTTTCGATCACCCCCGACGACAAACTCGACCTCGCGATGCTGAAAAAGCTACTCAGGCGAATCGAGAAATCGATCCTGAAAGAGTCCGATTTTGTGCGGTATCAGATGAACGCGTTTCTCATTGCTGTCGGTGTCTACGTGGTGCCACTCACCGATCTGGTGGTCGAAATCGCCGAGAAACTCGGCCCGATCACCGCCGACCTGGGAGACAACGATTGCTCGGTCCCGTACGCCCCCGACTACATCGAGAAAGTTCGTCGGCGCGGCCCGCTTGGGAAGAAACGCAAAACCGCTAAGTGCTAAGTGCTAAGTAAACGAGCTGATCGTGTCAGGAGCCGCCGCTGATGGCCAAGTACTTACGCTATGCCGAGGTGCGTGGATTTCTGCGCTGCCCAACCCCCGATGAGAGCCCGGCCAATCGGCTCGACTACCTCTCTGGTTGCCCGAACTGGTTCACCGGCGCAGCAATGTACTTCCGCCTCGCCTTACTCCGCCACCAGCTTCACCCACGCATTCAAACGCCTTGCCCAAGAGGCTAGTCACTCGCATTAGCAAACTCCAATCAGCTAGTAGTACACACCAACGACAAGCGAACCTGCAGCGGTAAATGCATGAACCATCGAAGTAACTTGCTGTCGCGACAAAATATGCGTAAACCACTCAGCAACTTCACGTTTTAAGTAGCCTAACTGCCGTCGTTGAGCATCGTAGACTGCTACAGCACACGCATCAAAAGGATTATCGGGTTCGCGAATAAGCAGGACTGGATCACCAACTTGAAGTTGCTGGATAAAGTGCGAGCGAGTACCTACATGATCACCCACGACACGAAACGTATATTTAGGTTCTGAGCTTGGTGAATCTAAACTAAAGCTAGGCTCAGGTACATCGATTGACTCGGCATCAACAACTTGTGGTACAAATTGATGCGTAGGATCAAATCCCAGTACAGGATCACCACTGCAAGCATACTCCAGGAGCAAAGCGAAGCTCCCACCTGCTTCCGTGAGGCTGTCGAACTCCAGAAATATGCTCTTCCCAGTGCTTCGATTTAAAAATACGCCGTCTACGTATCTGGTAGCCCTCTGAACAGATGATAGTCCGAGCTTTTGCGACTGCAGGGCTCCAACCATAGAAACTTGCTTCGTGGTTAGGTAAGCATTACCAGCTCCCCCATGCTTTAGGAAAAAGCCGCCCCCTAGCGGGATCCCTTGTGGTTTCTTCAGAGAAACAATTTCATGCCATGTTACCTGCGTGCTCGCCAACGCTGTTTCTTTGGCCGCTAGTTTAAATGGAACCAAAATCTCAGTCGCGGGCTGGAATGAGCCATGGTCAATCTGGTGAGCCAGTTTGCAAAGAACGATGCGACGTCTGTCATCTGCGTTAAAGCTCAAAGTCACACCGAGTGCGACAGCAAGTTGCCCAATCTTCTGCTCCTCGGCCTGATCGAGAAGACCATCTGACAAAGCGTCTTCGAAAACCTCTCGCACCAAACTATTACTTTGTTGCGCAATATAGTTGGCGATCTCGTGGGCTGGGATGCCGGCAGCGAGTCCGAATTCCTCGATCGATTTTCGATGGTTCGTTGATAATCCACCCGACTCGAGCGCCGAGCGGATAGCACGCTGCAACTTTCCTCGATTCTCAGCATCGGCCTGTTGGCGTTTGATAAAGTTCCTCTGAATGCGGGACTGTTCAGCAAGTCGCTGCTGGACATTCTGCTCGATCACCGACAACTTAATTGCAGACAGTGGGGCCCACTGTCCCTTCGTAAGCTCGGGGCTCATTACCTCCACAGAGCTTGTGATTTGGCCACTTTGGACAAGGCGCAGGAAATCGATATCTTCGATGGGTCCGACCATTCGCATTCCCAAAAGAAGTTGATTCCATCGATAGTACCAAAGTGTTCTCAACTCTGAATCGAGAGACTGTTCACGATTATCAACAAGGAGAACTACCTGCTGACATCGAGGACACTTTCCTCGCTTGCGAAGCATTTCTTGTGGAAAATTGATTACCTTCTCGCAAAACGAACAGATGCAAGTCGTCATCGTTGACATCCAACCGTCCTAATTCGACAAACCCAAGGTTCTTAGTTCATTCCAAAACTGAGCATGAATTGTGATGCCTCCATAACGTGCGCAGATTCGATCTGCGGCGATGAGGCAAGATCGGCCACGGTACGAGCGACTCGAGCAAGTCGGTCGACGGTGCGAGTTGTAACAGTTGATGCCCCAATTAATTCCTTGTAGCGAGCAAAACCCTCGCTCGAAAATTCACAGTAGTCGGCCACACTTCCACCTGGTATGGATGCATTGCAGGTAATTGCAGTACCTTGAAAACGCCGTAACTGAATGGCTCGCGCAGCTTGAACAATGGTACGTAGGCGATTTGACTCGCCTTCGCTCGCTTTGACAAATCGCTCATCAGTTGTGAGCGGCTTTAGCACGACTTGAAGGTCGATTCGATCAAGCAGAGGTCCGCTAATTTTTTGCTGATACTTTTGCACTTGCGCGGGGGTGCATGTGCAGCGATCTGTGCTTGCGTATCCACAAGGACACGGATTCATGGCGGCTACAAGTGAAAATCGACTTGGAAATTCGAGACTAGCATGTACTCGTGAAATGTTTACCTTGCCCGACTCGATAGGCTGACGAAGTGCTTCGAGCGTTCCCCGAGAAAATTCGGGAAGTTCGTCGAGAAACAAAACGCCATTGTGTGCTAGTGTGATTTCGCCAGGTCGCGGAATCCCCGAACCTCCACCGATCAACGCGGCCGCTGAAACGCTGTGGTGGACGATTCGAATTGGTCGACGAGTTACTGCGTTTCCGTCTTCGCCCAACAATCCAACTGCGGAGTAGATTCGAGTCAACTCAACCATTTCTGCCTCTTGTAAACGCGGCAAAATCCCTGGGATTGCAGAAGCAATCATTGACTTTCCTTCGCCAGGGGGCCCAATCATCAGCAGGTTGTGTCCGCCTGCAGCGGCGATAACTGCTGCACGCTTGGCTTCCTTTTGCCCGCGAATTTTGCCGAAGTCTACAGCTTTTTCAATGATTGGTTCGAACCGGATGGTTTCACGCAACGCATTGCGCAGCTTGGCTCTACCACGGAAGAACTCTAAGACCTCTTCTAATGTTTGGGCGGGGTAGACACCGCAACCTTCGTGACCTGGCTTCGCCAAGATCAGTGCACACTCCTTTTCATTGCCAGCAGGCACAATCAAAGACTGCCCTGGATTGGCGCGATAAGCGAGTGAAAGTGCTCCTGGCACACGCCGCAATTCACCATGAATCCCAAGCTCTCCAATGAGCATGTACTTCTTCTCTTGCTCCTGCGGCAAATCGGGGAGAAGTCCTGCTACTTGAAGCATCAGCACCGCTAGCGGAAGGTCGAGCCAAGCGCCACCTTTTTCTAGCGCTGCTGGAGCTAGGTTGATAAGAATACTTACCGGGGAATTCGGTATTCCAAGTTTGCTAAATGCTCCGCTAATTCGAGAAATTGCTTCGCGGACTGACCCCTTAGCCATGCCTGTGATTTCACAGACTTCAGCTACTGGAGATGGTCGCGGAAGCACACTCGTAGCACGACCTTGGAGCTCAATGGCATGCCCTTCGATCCCAAGGAGTATTCCTCCGAAGAGAGTATGATCACATCGCAGCAGATGGTCGTGAAAGTTGAATCGGCTCAATTCCCTATTCTCCCTCGCACCCATGAACTCAGCAGTGGCACTAACTGTCCATGCAAGATCGCATGATAGTCGAGTTTATTGTTCCACGCAGGCATATAAAAAAGTGATATCAAAGTCACTTCAAGGTGTGGAAGCAATTTTTTATTTTTTGCACGAATGCCATACTCCTCATAGATTTTACTAGGGCTGGAGCTTATTCGAAATAAAGAGTTCTTCAGTGATACTTAGCTCCAATCTTTGATGCATGGGATTGGGGGAAGGGCTCTGGCTGATGGAGCTGGCCCCGGTTGGGGAGCTACCTGGGATACCTATTGGCAAGAGATCGTCCGGTGGAACCGGACCTACTACTTCGTCTAGCGATGAATGTCATGTGCATTGGGTGGCTGTGTTGTGCGTAGCTCAACACAGTTTAGGCATTATCACGCTGCACACTGCTGGACAAGCCAGCAGTGCCACCCCGTTTAGCCTGACATTCATCGCTGGACGGACTACTACTAGACAGTGAACCCAGAGCGCTGGGCATGTCCTGATCGAACATCCCTTGCCTCTAGTTCTTAGCCTCTAGCCCCGTGCCTTGGGGCGATGGCTGTTATTGTTTTGTTTTGCCGCGGGGGGTGCCGTCGAGTTGCCAGGCGGGGTCGAGGGGAGTGAGGTGATGGATGACGGTGGCGGCGCCGTCGACCAGGTAGCATTGCTCGGCGATTTCGCCCGGCGCGACATCGCTGCCACTCACGATCAAAAAGCTGTTGAGGATCTCGGGGACCTCGTGGCCGCTGCTGTGGTTGGTTCCTTTGCCACCGTGATCACTAGTGACCACCACGAGCCAATCTTCTTGGTCGAACGTCGGACGGGACTTCATCGCGGCCACAGCGGCGGCGACATGTCCATCGGCGCGCTCGATCGCTTCGATGTACTGAGGAACTGTCGGGTGGAAGCCGTGGGTATGTCCGGTGACATCGACCTGACCAATGTAGAGGAACACAATGTCGGGGTTTTGTTCTTTCAGTTCCTTCACGCTGGCATCGGTGGCCTCGGTGTCGTATTTCACATAGTCGGCGATGGTGTGGGGCTTTTGTTCATAGCTCTTCTTTTCGTCAGCCGCGGTGATGATGAATTTGTCGATCGGCTCCCAAGTGACGTGCGAAACACAGCGAGCTGTGGGGAGCTTCTTCTTCACGAGATCGAAGAGGCAGGGGAATTTGTCGTACTGCGAGCCTTTGAAGGTGTTGTTGTGCACGCCATGTTTGTCGGCCCACACGCCGGTGAGGATGGTGCTCCAGCCTGGTCCGCTGATGGTGTCGTTCTTGCGGTAGCGATCGCCGAGGATCAGGCAGTGACCGGTGTAGGCGCCTTTTTCGATCAGGGCGTCGATCGCCGGGGCCTCGGCCTTTTGGATGGCATCGAAACGACAGCCGTCGATGCCGATATAGAGGACCTTTTTGGCTTTCACCGGCTCGGCCGAGAGACTGAGGCTCGAGTAGGCCAAAAACAGGGCCAGCGCAAGGCTCAGGGTGGTGGCAGTTGGGAAATAGCGGAACATCGGCTGAACCTCGCAGGAAGGGGATCGTTGGAAAGTCGATTGGCGGTTGTGGTGTGCTGGCAAAGTCAGCGGAGCCCATTTTTGGCGAGCGGCTGGCTTAGCGAGCAAGAGGAGGGGTGCCTTGGACAGCAGTGGGCCACGGACGTACGATAACCGGTATGAATGCGACGTTCTACGACTACGACGTGCTGGTGATTGGTGGCGGACATGCCGGTGTGGAAGCAGCGATGGCTGCTGCGCGGATTGGTGCGCGGGTCGGTCTGCTGACCACCAACTGCGACACCGTGGGGCAAATGAGCTGTAACCCGGCCATCGGTGGCGTGGCCAAGGGACAGATCGTTCGGGAAATCGACGCCCTGGGTGGGCTGATGGGGGAAGTGATCGACGCCACGGGGATTCAGTTTCGTCTGCTGAATCGCCGCAAAGGGCCGGCGATGCATAGTCCGCGAGCGCAGGCGGATAAAAAAGCGTATCAGTTTGAAGTGAAGCGGCGCATCGAGGCCGAACCCAACATCGCGCTGCGTCAAGAAACAGTGGAAGATCTGCTGACTGAAACCACCGCCGACGGCGAGCGGATTGTTGGTGTGCGAGTGCGCGGCGACGTCGTTTACCGCGCAAAATCGGTGGTTTTGACCACCGGCACGTTCCTGTCGGCGATCATGCACACCGGCGAGGTGAAAACGCCCGGTGGCCGAGCAGGGGAGGGGACCACCAGCGGCATCAGCGGAGCGCTTGCACGTTTGGGCTTTCGCGTCTCGCGTTTTAAGACCGGCACCCCCTGTCGGCTGAACGGGCGGACGATCGATTACTCGAAGACCGAAATTCAGCCGGGGGACGATGACCCGCAGCCTTTTTCGTTCCTGACGCCACGCTCGTTTCGAAGCACTATCGTCGCGGCGCAAATGCCGTGCTGGATCACGCATACCAATGCAGCCGTGCACGATTTGATTCGGGAGAATCTGCACCGGGCACCGATGTACAGCGGACAGATCCACTCGCGCGGGCCGCGCTATTGCCCGAGTATCGAGGACAAAATCGTTCGCTTTGCCGACAAGGAAAGCCATCAGCTGTTCCTCGAGCCCGAGGGGCGACACACCACCGAGGTGTATGTGAACGGCATCTCGACGAGCTTGCCGCGCGATGTGCAGGATGGAATGCTTCGACTGATTGCGGGGCTCGAGAATGCCCAGATCATGCGCTATGGCTATGCCGTGGAGTACGACTATTGTCCTCCCGATCAACTGTGGCCGTGGCTCGAAACCAAGTCGGTACCCGGGCTCTTCTTCGCGGGACAGATTAATGGCACCACCGGTTATGAAGAAGCCGCAGCGCAGGGGCTAGTGGCCGGGGCGAGTGCCGCGCTCAAGGTGGCGGGGAAAGCTCCGCTCACGATTTCTCGGGACGAGGCCTATATCGGTGTGCTGGTCGACGATCTCGTAACGTGTGGCGTCGACGAACCTTATCGCATGTTCACCAGCCGCGCCGAGTTCCGTCTGCTGCTACGTCAAGACAACGCCGATCGACGCCTGACCGCATTGGGAGCCGAAGCGGGACTCGTTTCGGCCGAGCGGCTGGCGCTGCTGCACCAGAAGGAAGCCGAAATCGCCCGGGCAATGGCCATTCTCCGCCGGGGACGGATGGGCGAGATCTCACTCGAGAAGTGGCTCCGTCGGCCGGAAGTCGATTGGCCACAACTGGTTGCAGTGGAAGGGGAGCTGGCGGAAATCGGCCCCGATGCAGCCGAGCAGGTGATGTTCGACGTGAAATACGAGGGGTATTTGACGCGGCAGGAGCAGCAGGTCGAGCGGCAGCGGAGACTGTCGGACAAGACGATCCCCGAGCGACTCGACTATCAATCGATCCGCCATTTGCGGACCGAGGCGAAGGAGAAGCTGTCGAAAATTCGCCCGGTGACGCTGGCCCAAGCGAGCCGCATCAGCGGCATCACGCCAGCCGACGTTGCCCTGGTGATGGCCTACCTCGAAGGTCGCGGGGCGTAACGCTTGGGCGAGCGCTCGCCGAGTCGATCGCGAGAACCACCTGGACGACCGTCCCTCGCCAAGGGCCCCAGAGTATCGCAGCCGCCGCTGAAATTTGGGCACACCGCTCTCCATCAGCCTCGCCTCAGAACCCCACCAGCAGTGCCATAGGAGTAGTCCGGAGGCTCTCTTGTGGGTCGTGGGGCAGGGGGTCGAATCGGAAGTTAGGTCGAATTCAGTGGCTATCGTGGTTTGGGGAAAATCTTCGGGCCCTGATCGGTTAATTATCCTAAAGCACTATTTAATAGAGACTTACGTCGCGCGTTTCAATCTTGACGCGATCCGAGGGCCCGCTATAATCACCACGACTGGCAAGATTGGCAATTCAGGAAAGACCTGACCTTTTTGCCGGATACGGGCAGGATCGCAAGGTATGCGGTCTGCGCACCTCGCGTAGAATTGTTCTGTCGAGGGAGTTTAGGTCCAGCATCGACGTGGCATCCCACGGAGGGTTGAGGCTGCACCACTTGTGGGCATGTGTCCACGGTGCTGTCTCCAAAAGCTGCTGGTCCAACCATCGGGAAGGAAGGATGGTTCGTCGTTATGTCAACGAAGACAGTATTCACCACAGGCGAAGCAGCCAAGATCTGCAAAGTCAGTCAGCAGACCATTATTCGCTGCTTCGACAACGGCACCCTGAAGGGCTTTCGAGTCCCAGGCAGCCGGTTCCGACGCATTCCGCGGAACGAACTTTATAGTTTCATGCGCGACAATGGCATCCCCACCGATGCCCTCGAGAGTGGCAAGCGTAAGCTTCTGATCGTCGACGATGATCAAGAGCTTGTAGAGCTGATGCTCGATACATTCCAGCGCGACGGACGCTTCGATATCAAAACCGCCAACAATGGTTTCGATGCCGGTATGCTCGTCAAGGAATTTCGTCCTGATCTCGTCGTGCTGGATGTGATGCTCCCCGATATCAATGGCAAAGAAGTTTGCCAGCGAGTTCGCAGCGATAGCACTCTGGAAGCTGTCAAAATCATCTGCATTTCGGGTATGGTCGAACAAGACAAAGTGGCCGACCTGCGTGCCGCCGGTGCCGACGACTTCCTGCAAAAGCCTTTCACTGTCGACAAATTGCTCGACCGTGCTTGCGACTTGCTCGAAATCGAACGCGTCGTCGCCAGCTAACGCTGACACGTCTGCTCGGAACCCCCAGGATCTTCTCCCATTTAGAAGATCCTGGCGAAGTGAACCTCGAATCTCGCTTCGCAAAAGGTTGATTAACAAGAACCATCCAGGCTGACGGGAATGCCCCACATTCCCCCAGCCTTTTTTCGTGCCTGCAGCGGCGCAGCTTGATGCCTGACCCAGCCCCCACCAGTTCGACCACCACCTCCCTCGATGAGCTTCTCAAGCTGGTCGACGATCCCCTTGCGCGCAAGCGATTGGCGGCGGAACTTCCCAAGCTGCTCGAGCAGCAAAAACTCGCCAGTTTGCACGCGTTTGCCTATGGCCTGAGTCACGAAATCAACAACCCGCTGGCGAACATCGCCACCCGGGCCCAAACCCTGCTGGCCGACGAGCCCCACCCCGATCGCAAGCGGCGACTCGCCGTGATTGTGGCCCAGGCCTTTCGCGCACACGAGATGCTGGCCGACGTTATGCTGTTCGCCAAGCCACCTCGGCTGAACCGCGAAACGGTGCTCGTTTTCTCGCTCCTTCGCGAACTGGTCGACCAGTTTCAAAGCGAAGCTGCGGCCCAGCAAACCTCGCTCACGCTTGTTCCCCCTGGCGACGAAACAGCCGAGCAGGTCGCCATTTCAGCCGACCCTGTGCATCTGAAAATGGGGGTGCAAGCGATGCTCCGCAACGCGCTCGAAGCGGTGGCTCATCAAGGAGCAGTCACGCTGCAGCTGTGCGTCGCAAGCAAGACCATTGCGATCGTGGTGCGCGATACCGGGCCGGGCCTTTCGGAAGAAGCCCGCGAGCATCTTTACGACCCGTTCTATAGCGGGCGCGAAGCGGGGCGCGGACTTGGACTCGGTCTCTCGAAAACCTGGCGCATTGCCGAGCTGCATGGGGGAGCCATTGCGGCCGAGAACCTCGCTCCCACCGGGTGCCAATTCACGCTGACACTCCCGCGCTAGCACAGCACGGGGCGGCGGCTCTTTTGTAAGCTTTACATCAAAACCCAGCTGTCGCTGCCACAATTCCAGCAGGATCTTCAAGCCGCTCTTTGCGCGACATTTGCCGCGCGACAGCCGAGCCATTGTCTCTGCAGATCACGACTTAACGACGCTAGCAAAATAGCCGCTAGCAATGTCGGTTGAGAGCGCTGCTCCATTTCCTGCGCACCAATGGCATAGCTGTTGCGTAGAGTGGTTTCGTTCGCGGTGATGTACTGAGAACTGAGTGCTCACCTGCGACTTCCTGTTCTTCACTCCTGGCCATCTTGGTGGTGTATGCCCCAGAAGCTTTCAGTGCTCACGCTCACGATGCTGGCGACCGTGTCATTCTCCATGACCGCTGCTGGCCAATCGACAACCAACCCTGCTGTCGATCCGGTCATTCTGATTGCCAGCGATATCGCCGCCGATAGCCCTTATCCCGAGATCACCGACCTCCCTCGGCCCGAGGTGTTTGCCCCAGCAGCGAACCTGCGCCCAATCACCGACTCAGCCCCGAACGACATTGGCCACAAAGGTGTGATCGTTGCTCGTCCAAGCGCTGCGACGATGCTGCCACCGACGCACGACACCGCTCGCCAGCCGCTGATGTCGTCCGATGAATACGCCGCATCGCAGTCTGCCTGCCTCGCTCCCTCGCAAGTGCAGTACCCTATCACTCCCATTCAGCCTGGCGAGCGACTCTCGCCCGCCGACGTCCGCCCCTCACTCCTCGAGCCCTCGTCGGCACAAGGTGTTTTTCCACCTCCATCGGCAACGACCGCACCTTACAATCCCTCGTATAGCCCAGCGACTTCTCGTCCAGGCACCGTGGTGCAAGGCCCCAGCTATAGCGAGCCGATCTATTCGGCTCCACTCAATTCCCCCTCGATCAACACCATGCCACCGCGCATCGTCGACTACACGGTTCCTATGAACCCAACGTTTGGGGCACCTACTTATAACTATGCCGCGCCTAGTTATGTAACACCTAGCTACGTAGCGCCGAGCAGTTATGTGGCTCCAACAGGGCCGGTGGTGGTTGCCTACCCTCAAACAGGTGTTTATGGAACGTTGCCCACTACGGGTCGCGGAACCACAGCAGCGACCGCTCGTCCACCAGTGAGCCGTGGTGGAGTCTCGCTCGGAAGTGGCCTCTATGGTCAGCCGACCGCCTATGTCGACGGACAACCGGTCCGCAACTTCTTCCGCTGGCTAAGCCCTTAAATACCACTAGCCCTTAAAACCAGGGTGTTCTTGCGAGAAAACAGCAAAACCACCGGCTCAACTTGAGCAAGAAAATGAAACAAGGTCGGCATCGCTTGAGAGCGACGCCGACCTTTTTCTATAGTTACAAGATCCCAATGACTGGGACTTGGTAATTCAGAGCTGCCTTTACTATCAGAGGTCTAATAGTTAGAAGGATCTTCTAACTCATTATTCCAAGACTCAATAGCTGCTAAGACTTAGCGGCGAAGGGTTCGCGAATCTTCCCCACCTTGATAGACAGGCTGTGTTGAACGAAGAGCCGATCGCATGTTGTCGTGCAGCGACTGGGTGCGAGCGGCGGCGTCTGGCACAGGCTGAGGTGGTGCGGAGCCTTGCTCGAGCATCTCGCTCGTCGTGTGATACGAGTAGTGCGAGGTGGGCTCATGCATTTCAGCATGCCAAGGGTAGTCGAAGTAGTTGCGATAGTTATAAGCACGGCGATAGTAGGTGCCGTGAAAGGCGGGGTAGCGATGCATGTGGCGATCGCCGTCGTAACATCCGAAATGCGGCTCGTAGCAGGTCTGGGGCATCATTCCAAAGAAGCCAGCGTGGGGACGCTTCTCGGCTTTGGCATGTCCGCAGTGACCTGAATCGCATTGCTCGCAGCCATAGGCTGCCTGCTGCACTGGATATTCTCCTGCACCCGCACCTAGGGCAAGCACTGTCAGCAGAATCGCGTGCATCGGAAAAACCCCTCGAAAAATTAGGCCTGGGCCAGACAGGAGCTTGATCGGGAACTCGCGGCTGTTTCCTCGCGAGAACGACAACCTGTCGCTAGCAACTGCCTTCGCCTTGGCAGCAAACGCTTCTGATCCACTCCATCGGATCGCCGCTCCCCGCATATCAAGTTTTCGGTGCACCACCGCCACAGTCACCCTGAACTACGCAGTTCCACATAGCCCCGCTAGCACGCTGAAACTGCTAGCGATCAGAGCTAGCAGATCTAAATAGTGATCTACTCGTTAGTTAGATAGCCGCCCCGCTACAGGCCGCACAATCGCCACAAAACCTACAACCCAAACAATCGCACATTGTTCAGTTTTATTTCACGATGCTAAGTCTGTTTTGCGCTAGTGAAGCTGCCCAGGCTAAGTAGCTTAAGTCAAACAGGCAAGATTTTCGGGCTATGGTTTGGCTAGTCTTCTTTTCTTTGGGTGGCGCATGTCCAACAGCATCCTCGTCTTCACGCGCGATCAGAATTTGCTTTTCGAACTCGGCACGCAGCTCGAAGGCAAGCAACTGATCGTCCCCTGCGATGCTCTCGAATCTTTACCTGAGCTGCTCAAAACGCAGACCATCAGTGCTGTGCTCGTGCATCTCGACCGCACCACCCTCAACGGCTATTCCCCCGCGCGCTTCATCGCCGAACTCGACGAAGCGATCGATAACGCGCCGCTATACGGCCTCGTCGATCAGGACTGCCCACCTCGACTCCGTAAGCTGGCTGATAAAACGATCGACGATGTCCTCGAGTTTCCACTCGACTTTGGTCGACTCCGACGCCTCTTGTCCGACCGCCAGGATCTCGAAGGGGAACTCGCTGGTTTCTGGAGCGAGATGCCGCATAAGGAACTCCACGGCCGCAGCCGATCGCTCGTCACGTTCACTCCGGAAATGTTCGACACGATGGACGAGATCAAAGTGGCGGCGCGCCACAATGTGACCGTCCTTTTGATTGGCGAAACGGGGAGCGGCAAGACCTTTCTCGCCCGCTTGATTCACGAACTCTCCGATCGTCGCGAGGAACGGTTTTGCACCGTCGCCTGCGGCGCTCTGCCACCCGATCTGATTGAAAGCGAACTGTTTGGCTACGTGAAAGGGGCCTTCACCGGCGCCGATCGCGACCGCGAAGGAAAGTTTGCCGCAGCTGGTCGGGGCACACTGCTGCTCGACGAAATCGACGTCCTCCCGCTCGAACAACAAGCCAAGCTGCTGCGGGTGATCGAGACGGGCGAATACGAGCCGGTCGGGAGTAACGAAACGCAGTACTCGCAAGCGCGGCTGGTGGTTGCCTCGAACTACAACCTCGAGGAACTGGTTCGCAGCGGCAATTTTCGAACCGACTTGTACTATCGTCTGAACATCCTCAACTTCCGCTTGCTCCCGCTGCGCGAGCGACCTTGGGATATCGAATACCTGGCTCGTAAGTTCGCGCTCGAACATAGCCGCACCCACAACATTCCGCTGCGGCTGATCGAGCCTGCGTTCCTCGAAACCTTGCGTGCCTATCACTGGCCTGGCAACGTTCGTGAGATGGAAAACGTGGTGCGCCGCGCCGTGCTGTACTGTCATCGTGGCATGCTCACCGTCGGGGATCTGCCGAGCTCCATTCGCGTGGCGGCTGCCAATCAGTCGCACAACGAGAACGAGCCAAACCAGCCCACCATGCACAACATGACGCTGCACGACGATCGGCAACTCCAACCTGGCATGCTGCCCGCCGGCATGGGTGCTCGCATTCGGGTCGGCTCGCCAAACACCATGGCGCGCAGCAGCATGCCAAGTTCGTCGCACGGGCATGCCAGTTCGATGACGCACACTCATCCAATGGCCACGGCGACCGAAACTGGCATCGCCAATCCACCACCAGCTGCTGCACCAGCGCTGCGGATGCAAACCAACTCGCTGGAAGCACGTGTCGACGTGCTCGAGCGGCGGATCATCGAGGATTCGCTGCAGCGCAATAACTTCCGTCGTAAAGAGACCGCAGCGGAGCTCGGGATCAGTCGCGTCACGCTTTACAACAAGATGAAAAAGTTTGGGCTCCTCTAATGACGTCGCCACTTCCCACACTTTCGCGATGGACTGTTCCACCGGCCGTGATTGCGATCGCGCTACTGGTTTACTCCTTAGCGACAGGTCGCAGCACCCCCGCGCCGATGATCTTGCCCGAGTCGCTAGCGCCCCACTCGGTGCTGCCGCGCTACAACGATCCGCGCGTCGCAACCGACGAGCAACTCTCTGATGTTCTCGACCGGGTGAAGCCGCCGCGCACTGCGCCGCTGACGAACAATTTGATCCACTCGCTCCGCTTATGGGGAACCGACGCCGACTTCTTCGACCCCAAGGTTCTCAGCGGCAAGCAGATGCTCGGCTATTTGACCGACGATGCAAAATTCCGCGAAATTGTTGGAGAAAACGCCCCTCCGCTGCTGCAGCGCACGAGCGAAGGGATCACGATTCGCGGATTTGAAGATGGGACCAACTCGCGCGATACGTCGAGCTATCACAACGACGACTTGCTCGCCACGTATGCCGAATCGGGACTCGCGCGCGACTATCCACTCGCGCTGCGCGATGATAAAGCCACCATCAACGATTTGCTCGCCACCTCGCTCCGCCGCTTTCATCTCGACCGGCTCGAGTACGAGTGGACGGCGATCACCTATGCCCGCTACGTCTTTCCACAGCCGATGTGGAGCAACAAGTTTGGCGAGACGATCACGCTCGATCTGCTGATCGATGAACTAGTGAAAGCGCCGCCGGAACATGGTCCATGTAATGGCCTGCATCGGCTCGAGGCGATGACGGTCCTCTGCCGTATCGACGACGACCTGCAGAAGCTCACCCCTAAGCAGCGGATGAAGATGCTCGTTTATATGAAACGGGTTTCGCTCCTGCTCGAGCAAACCCAGTCGCGCGATGGCTTCTGGTCGCGCAGCTGGTCGACTGGTCAATCGTCGGATGTCGATACGAAGTCGACGGTCTACGACAAGATCCTGGTGACTGGTCACCAGATTGAATGGCTGGCCTATGCACCGCCGGAAGTTCAGCCTCCGCAAGAGACGATTGTGCGCGCGGGTCAGTGGCTTTGTCGCACTCTCACCGAGCTCGACGACAAAGCGATTGTCGATCACTACGGTCCCTACAGCCACGCGGCCCGCGCTTTGTGCTTGTGGCGCAGCACGACTCCCTACGATGCTTGGCGCTTTGGCGCTGCGGGTCAAAAAGCGCGTGATTCCCAGGGAAAAGCGGCTGATTCTGCACCCGCTGCAGCCACCACGAACTAATACCCGCGCAGCGCACGACTCCGATTTGTCGATCTGATTTTTGAAGAAGGTGGATGCCATGGCCACAACCGTCACACGACTCGAGCGGACAACGACCGACACCGCTGCCACCGATGCGCTCCCGGAGTGCATCACGCGCGATCGGCTCACCAGTCCCTACTTTCCAAGCATCCGCCAAAGCACGCTCGCCGTGGTCGCATCACTCGCGATCGTCTTCTTTGTGACGAGTCTCAACCGGCTCAACCACACCGATCTCTGGGCGCATGTGAACTTTGGTCGCTGGATCGTTGATCACGGCGCTCTTCCCCCGTTTGATCCAATTGTCGCGCACCCCTCGGCAACACCAGTGCTGCAAAGCGCGTGGCTCTCGCAGCTGCTCGCTTACGTCACGCATCAAACGCTCGGCAACGAAGGACTCATCCTGGCCCATGCGCTTCTCGTCACACTCACGGCGCTGGTGATGGTGCTGGCGGTGCGAGCGCGCGATCCCGAGTCGAAACTCCTGTGGGTCGTTCCGCTGGTAGTGATGACACTCAACCTGCCGATCGTCGGCACGATTCGCCCCCAGCTGTTTGGGCAGCTCGGCGCGGCGCTCGTGCTCCTGGCAGCAGCGCAGCTGATGGCGGGCAAAAAGCATCCACTCTTCTGGCTGCCGATCGTCTCCATCTGCTGGGCAAACCTGCATGGCAGCATGCTGATGGGGCTCGTCATGCTCGGCGCTATTGCCCTGGGCTACACGCTGCAAGAGCTCGCCAAAAATGGCTGGAACCTCGCCGCTGCTGCCAAAGCCAGCGGTGTTGCGCCCCTTTGGATTGCCGCGCTCTTGTTCGTTGCCTTCGCTTCCATCGGACCGCACGGCCCGATGATCTGGCCCCACGTGATTTTCTTTGGCGAGTCGAGCGCGCTACAGTCGATCTCCGAATGGCAACGCCTTCCGCTCAAAAGCCTCACCTGCTTCCTGCTGGTCTCTAGCGCTGTGGTCGCGGTGGCTGTCAGCTTCAAAACACCACGCCCCATCGCCTGGTACGAAATCCTCCTCCTCGCCCTGTTTGCTTTGGCCACCGTCATGGCCATTCGCATGCTCGCCTGGTGGGCGCTCGTGTGGCCCTTTGCCGTCGTCCCACATCTGTCGGCCATTTTCAGCCGCTCGCGTGCCACCACCCCCGAAACCACCGCCACCGACGATCAGCCGGTGGCGATGCGCACCGTCTATGCGATGGCAATTGTCTTTGTCACGCTCCTCGTCTCTCCACCGAGCAGCAGTTTGCTGCGAGGTGCCCCACGCGGCGAAGCGCGAAGCACCGTCACCGACACTCCGGTCTATCTGGCCGACGAAGTGGTGCGGATGAACCTGCAAGGGAACATCGCCGCGCCGATGGACTGGGGGGACTACCTCCTGATGCGTTCGGACGAAAAGCTCCGTCCGCTCGTCGCCACCCATGTCCACCTCGTCAGCCCCGATGTCTGGAACGACTACCAAACGATCTTCCGCGGGGATAAGAACTGGCTCGCCGTCGCCCGAGGGCGCGACATGAAGTACCTGGCGGTCTCGAAAAACTCCTACCCCCAATTGGCCCGCGAAGTTCTGCTGGCCGATCGCGAAGGGCGGGGGCGGATTCTCTACCACGATCAGCGTCTGATCCTGATCGAGCTCCCGGCCAAGGCGGCGCCTGCGGCCACAGCAGCCGGCTAATCCACACGCATCGGGCCCCGCCTGGGGCCCATCGATTCTGATCCACCTAAGGGAGCTTTCGGCTCCCTTCTTTTTTGCGCGATAGGCCCAGTCACAGCCGCTGCGAGCCTTGCTGGCCCCACCTGCGGGGCATTAAGCGGGCTTAGCCTTCATTTTCTTAACGCGCTGCGATTCTCCCTTGAAGCATTTTGCTCAAGCCTCTTAGCAAATCACCTCGCTCGGCAAGCTGCGTAAGGTGCGATGTTCAGTTCTCTTGACATTCTGTCAAGCTGCTTGGCTCCGAGTGTTCAATCTGCTTAACATCGCCCAGCTGTCGTGATCCGACTGCTTAACACCGCCGTTTGTTTCTAAACTGAAACGTGGCAAGCTTTTCTGAACATTCTGTCAAAAAAGTGGAGCGCCGAACTTGCATTTGGTACGGATTGTGCCAATCGTAGTGAACATGCCGGTTAAGCCGATTGAACATTTGGGAAGACTAGAGAATCTCGATGTTCATGGCTCGGCTGGGGTGGCGAGGTGTTCTCGCTTTCCCTTAACGGTTCCCTCGGCACATGAAACCAGGAGTTTCGCCATGCAGAAGTTGCTCGCTCAAATGTGGAACGAAGAGGACGGCGTCCTCTCGTTCGAATGGACCATGCTCGCCAGCTTGCTCACCATCGGCACGGTCGCCGGTCTCGCCGCCGTGCGAGATAGCGTGATCGACGAAATGGGTGACGTGGCCCAAGCGATGGTCACCCTCGATCAGTCGTACTACATCCAGCCACCGCTCAGCGTGACGGTCCACACCGTCGGAAACAACGGCTACTACGGACCTTCGGGCGCTGCCAGCTCGCAGTTCGTCGATGCTGCCCAGTTCGAAGATTGCGGCCGCGCCGACACCCGTCGCCAAGGTGGCATGAAGATCACCGAATTCCCTCGCTCGGCTCAGAACCAGAATCAGCCCGGCGTGGTCGACGAAAACATCCCGCAGTAAATGCGGGCAGTAATTGCGGACAGTGAATCGTCCCCGTAATCGCCTGCAGCGTGCGGTGGTAAGCGAACATTAACATCGCACCCCACTTGGCTAAGGCGATTGAACAAACTCCCAGTCTTACGCTTGACGCCCGAGACTGGCCACAAACAGCTGTAGCGGTTATGCCGGATGTGCCCCCGAAATAACCCTGCAGATGAAGCTTGTGAGAAGGCTCGGCCCTGGTCACTCCGCCACGGCCGAGCGGCTGCTGAAAACAGCCTGATCGAACTTGATTAACTTCCGCGCAAATCGCCACTTACGAGCCGCTTGGGATGTGCCCCCCGAGCGACTCACCACGAGTGGCCGAGGCCCACCTGAAGGCCTGATCGCGAAGCTGCGCTAAGCGTCCGAAACTCCGAGAGGCTCCCGAGTCGTTTTGTGCGGCTCGGGGGCCTCTTTTTTGCGCGCCTGGCGAGCTGAACATCCCCGGCCTGGCGCACCACGATGCTTACATTCTGCTTCACGCGCTAAACATCGCGTGTTTCGCGCTCGCAACATGGTTGCTGAAGTGCAACCAGCTTGGGGCCAGCCGCCAAAATGCTGTAAGTGATTGGCGCACAACACTTAGCCAGCGCTCACCCAGAAATCTCCAGTTAAATACTTGCTCTTGGCACGTCCCCTGCATAGAGCGTGCGTCGAAAGCCGTCTCTTTGGGCACAACAAGGGGGACGGCGTGGCGCGGAGACTGTATCTCCAAACCACACACGTGTTTTCAGGTATCAGGTACAAGGAGTTTCGGATGAAGAATTGTTTCGCACGTATGTGGAAGGAAGAGGACGGCGTCCTTTCCTTCGAATGGGTCCTCCTCGTGACCCTCCTCACGATCGGCATCGTTTCGGGCCTCGCTGGCGCCCGTGATGCGATCATCGACGAATTGGGCGACGTTGCAGAAGCCATGTTGGCTCTCGACCAATCGTACACGATCGACTTCCCTCTCGAAGTTATCGTTCACGCTCCAACGACCAGCACCGCTTCGGACTCGGCCTTTGTTGACGCCTTCACGTTCACCGATTGCGGACGTAACAGCGCTGCTGACCAAGCCGGTCAGGTTCCTTCGCCAGTTCTCGACTCGGTCGGTGGCAACTAATTGTCAGCTGACTTAGGTCAGCAATTGAAACGCTGTTCGGCGATCTCACCGTCGCCGAACCCCTGCTTCACAACGAGTGGGCTTGGTCGCTTTCGAGCCCCGAGCCCGCTCGCCGAAGCTCAAAAACAGCCTGAATTCCTTGGTTTTTCGTAGCGAGATCAACTAGCGATGCACAAGCAACTGCTCCAGCAGATGTGGAACGACGAAAGTGGCATGCTCGCCTACGAATGGACGCTCCTCCTCACCGTCCTGGTGATTGGCATCGTCACCGGCGTGGCTGCCGCTCGCGACGCCATCATCGACGAACTTGGTGATGCGGCCGAAGCGATGCTCGCCCTCGACGATTCGTACACGATCGACTATCCCCTCGGATTTGTGATCGATGGCGATTCGACCGGCGCTGCCAGCGACTCGGGATTCACCGACAACATTGTCTACAGCGACTGCGGACGTGCCACCGGCGCTCCTCAGCAAGTTGTGAACAGCAACAGTCCGAACTAGCGATTTTTGCGGTGCGAGACTGCCTTGTCCGCAGTCGCGAAGTGGCACTAGGCCAGCTCGCGCGGCGACGGGCAATGCAGCTTGCCAAGACTGGGGCAAAGGAATCTGCCACAGCATGTGCAACGACGGGTGCAACGAGGCACCACCCATCCGGGAAATGGGACACCAACCGATTACTTCACACACACGGGAAGATTTTGCAATGAACAAGCTTGTACAAGCGATTTGGGCCGAAGACGACGGCGTGCTGTCGTTCGAATGGGTGATGCTCGTCACGCTGCTGACGATCGGCATTGTGAGCGGCCTGGCCGGTGCTCGCGACGCCATCATCGACGAACTCGGTGACGTGTCGGAAGCGATGCTCGCCGTCGACCAGTCGTACACCATCGACTTCCCGCTGGAAGTGATCGTGCACGCCGCCACCACCAGTACAGCTAGTGACTCGGCGTTCGAAGACGCGTTCCTCTTCATCGACTGCACACGTAACGTCGAAACGAACCTCCCCGGTCAAGTGCCACAGATCGTGGAAGACTCGATTGACGGGGGCTAATGTCGCCGCGATCTCCCCGCGAGATCGAGCGATTGGTACACGGCTTGCTCTTACCGCATGAAGAGCGAGCCGCGACTCGGTTGCGATGATGCCACGTGGCACAATCGCAACAACCATGCGGGCTATGCAGCCAGGAGCCTCTCCGCTCCGGGCTCCATGATTTAAGAAAAATTGCCGTAAAGCTCACGTTTTACGGCCTATCCTCCTAAACAGAGAAGAGTTTCGTGTCATGCAAAAGCTACTGAGCCAAATGGTGCGAGAAGACGATGGCGTTCTCTCCTTCGAGTGGACCTTGCTGCTGACGCTGCTGACGATCGGCATCGTTGGTGGACTAGCAGGTGCTCGAGATGCCATTATCGACGAACTTGGCGACGTGGCCCAAGCTGCCGTGAACTTCGATCAAAGCTACAGCCTCGCCGGAATCACCATCACGGGCGTATTTGAATCGCCTGCGAGTGAATTCGATGAAGCGACTGACGATGTGAACCTGTACCTCGACTGCACCCGCAATGAGGAAACCAACCTTCCCGGCCAGAATCCAGAATCTGTGGAAGATGCGACCGACGGGGGCTAGTCGGACCAATGTGGGTTGCCCAGGTGCGTGATGCACCGAGGCCACACACGTGAGGCCGATGAGGTGGAAACGCAACGTAGCTCGATCGAAAGAAGAACCGCGATGACACAGCTGCTCAAAAAAGTTTGGACCGATGACGACGGCGTCCTGACGTTCGAATGGACCATCCTGGTGGTGGTGCTGGTGATCGGAATCGTGAGTGGCATTGCTGGTGCTCGCGACGCGATCATCGACGAACTCGGCGACACGGCCCAAGCGCTCCTGGCGTTTGACCAGTCGTACTCGTTCGCCGGCGTTCCAGGACTGATTGACCCTAGCGAATACGACGACCCCGGACATACCTTCTCCGAATGCGACCGCGATTTTTCGGTGCCAGGTATCTCCTCGGGCTTTGATAACTAGTGGATGGTGGATCGCCACTCGCTCGGATGGGCCACTCGCTGGCTTGTCCAGCTAAGGGTGGTACCGAATTAGTCGGGTGGCTACTAGCTGGCTTGCCCAGCTAAGTCGGGTGGCACCTTTAAGTCGGGTGGCACTGCTGGCTTGTCCAGCAGTGAGCGTGCAGAGTGGGCCGGTGCTTCTCAACGAGCACTTGCTTGAGATAACACGGGTGGATTGAGCGAATTCGGGGTTTTTCTGAAGCGACCGGGAATCGCAACAGAAAACAGCGGGCATGCTGAACCAAGGCGATCGGTGGATTGCCGGAAGATCTCAGCGGCGCGATCGCTGCGCGGGCCGAGTGCCCTTGGCAGGGGTGCGTCACGTTTAATCCAAGCGTTTTTTTCAAGAGAAGGCCGCACAACCATGAGTGGAGCCTACGATCTGGCCGCGCTAGCTGCTGCATTTACCATTGCCGCAGCAGTGCTCGACTATCGCACGCGTAAGATCCCGAACTGGCTGACAGTTCCGGCCGCCGTGCTCGGTCTTCTCTATAGCAGCCTGGCTCCCGCCGGTGTGGGACCGCTCCTTTCCGTGGCTGGCTTTGCCATCGGCTTTTCGCTCCTGCTGTTGCCTTGGCTACTCGGTGGCGGCGGCATGGGGGACGTGAAACTTCTCGCCGCACTAGGTGCCTGGACCGGCCCGCTCACCATCCTGGTGATCTTTGCAATTGCCGTGGGTCTCGCCTGCGTGATGGCCATCGGCGTGATGACCATCACCGCCATGTCGCACGGCTTCTCGCGTGCTCGCGGGCAGTATCTCAACAGTGGCAGTGGTGGTCAGAACGTGGCCGCCGAAGGGGAAACTCCTCGACGTGTGAAACGGGTGTTGCCGTTCGGCGTGCCTGTGGCGATTGCCACCGTGCTGGTGATGACCTGGCTGGTGGTGCGCCCGGCGTGACCCGACGTCTCGGACGGATGAGAAAAACAATGAACATCATGAACAAAGCCTCGCACAACTCGAGCCCACGCTCAGCCGCTCCCGCAGCGCGCCGCCAGCGCTCGCGCCTCGGCGCTGCACTCTCGATCGAATTGATCATGGTGCTGCCGATCCTGCTCGTGCTGCTGCTGGCGATTGTCGAGTTCGGCATCCTGCTGATGAACAGCCAAGGGGTCGCAGCCGCGACGAATCACGGCGCTCGCGAAGCAGCGCTAGCCAGCTCGACCCGGGCGAGTGTCGAAGGGGCGATCGACGCCGCTTTGGCCCGCTACACGTGGCGAAACAACCGCGAAGTGTTGCTTTTTGTGAACGGCGCCGCTGATCCCACCGGTGCTCTGCTCGCCGCAGCTCCTAGTGGCACCAGGGTTAGCGTGACAGTGAACGTTCCGATGGATAAAGCGGCACCAGATTTGCTTACGTTCTTTGGCATCTCGATCGCTGGCAAAGAATTGTCAACCACGTACGTAACATTCAAAGAATAGTGAACAAGTTCCGTCCCACCTTTGAACAACTTTTGAAACAACTCTGAACAACTTGCTGCATCAGTTTTGAGGAGAGGCTCTCGTGAAACGCATTAGTCCCGCAACCGTCACCTTTGGTGTGATGGCGATTGTGCTCGGCCTTGTGGCCGCCTACATCGTGCGTCAGTCGCTGCAAAAACCACCGGTCGTCGCCAAAGTGGTCGCCCCGGTTCCACCCGCTCCCGCGCCGATTCCTGATCCAGGAATTCGGATCGTGATTGCCAAGCACAACCTCCCCAAGCACACGCTGGTGACCGCCGACGATGTCGAGGTGGTGTTCGTCCCCAAGACGTTCCCCAAGCTCGAAACGATCATGAAAGGTCCCGCGACCGCTCAAGGCCGGATCACCAACCGGGCACTTCCTGCCGGTCAAGTGATGCGTGAAGAGTACCTGCTCGGCATCGGCGAAGGTTTGCCACCACTGGCCGAACGTATTCCTGCTGGCTATCGCGCCGTGACGATCGAAGCGATGAACGTCGATGCGGGTGGCAAGCGACTCTCTGAAGGTGATCTCGTCGACATCAGCATGACGGTCGAAGGGACCCACCCCGACCTGGGCGAAGTTCTCACCCGCACCCTGATGAAGGATGTGATGGTGGTCGACGCCGCTGCTGGCAATCCGATCGTGCTCGACAAGCGTCGCGATCAGCCTCGCTCCGGTGACTCGATCACTGTCGCCGTGCTCCCTGCCGACGCCAACAAGCTGATGGTCGCCCAGAAGACCGGTGTGCTGAGCGTTTCGCTCTGCAGCGCCGCTGAAGCGCCAGCCGACGACACGGTCGACAGCATCACCCGTCGCCAACTGCTCGGCCTCAAGGAAGTTCCTGTGCCACCGACCCCACGCAAGTTCATGGTGGAAAAGTGGAGCGGCGGCAATGTGAGCGTCGTGGAAATGAGCGACGATCGCGTGCGTGAATCGCGGGCTGCCAGCGGCGAGCCCATGGCCCCCGCTAACACCTCGAGCACCCCCGAAACGACCGCTGTTCCCAGCGGCGTGAAGAACACCCGCTCGATCTCGACCGCCAACGTGCAGTAGTCGCTCGAGCGCCTAGCAACAGGTTTTACCCAGTTTTTCTAGCACTTTTGAATCAGTAGCCACTCGCCATGATGCATCGTCACCCTAGCACGAAAGACCGAGACTGCTGTCGATGCAGCCAGCTGCCTCGCGCTCTTCGGAAGCGCGGGTATGCGAGCGTCTCGGCCGTGCTGCTGATCACTGTCGGCATCGTCACGATGCTGCTGGTGGTGAACTGGACCTACCTCAACCTGGCTCGTCAACGAACGCAAGAACTCGTCACGACACTCTCCTACAGTGCCGCCCACGAGCTGCTCGACGACGCGCAGCTCGAAGATTTTCCCGCTCCACCGGCTTACAACCAGGCCGACGATTTGTCCGCTGCTCGCACGCTGCTCGACGCCCCACTGACCGGGCTGATCGCTCGGCACAATGCCGTGAGTGGCGAGCCCCTGCGGGTGAATGCTCCGAGTGATCTCACGGTTCTTGCTGCCCGCATTGAAGATGCCAGCAGCCCACCGTATGGCGCTAACTTCGACAACACCATCGTTGCCGGACAACGGGCCAACACCTTGATGGTGAACGTTGCTCGCGAAGCATCGGGCGCCAATCCGGTGAACCTGATCATTCGTGGCTGGGGTTCTCCTGAAGCGGCGACGATCGAAGGTACGAGCTACGCGACACTCGACAGCCGCGTGATCGGCTTCCGCCCGACGTCGAGCATCGCTTCCCCGGTCGCGCCACTGGCGATCTCGAGCGACGCCTGGTTCGTCGATCGCACGAGCGCCCCGAACGACAGCAACGCTAACAACCGTCCCGAACTCGACGTGATCATCCAGGTCGACGCCGGAACGGTGGTCACCAATGGTGCCTTCGTCAATCTGAACGAAAACCTGCCGTTTCTCACAACCAACTTAGCCAATCAAATTCGCAGTGGCGTGCTCGCCGCGAGTGTCGCCCCTGGTGGACTCGGGCCTGCCACGGAGGCTGATCCGATGGATCTAGCCGCCGAAGCGGAAGTGAATAGCTCGGTCGCTGGCAACCTCGAAGATGCCTTCCTCGATGTGATTGCCTCGAGCGATCCGCGCCGCGTTTTTCCGATCTACGATGCTGCTTCGCCCGGCTCGGTGGAAGTGATCGGCTTCATCGCTGCTCGCGTCCTCGATGTCGCCATCGAATCGACCATGCTCGGCGATCGACTTCGCGTTCGACTGGAGCCGGAGTTCCTCATCCACCGTACCGTGGTGACGAGCTACCGCGACAGTACCAGCACGATCGTCCCGGAAAACACCTACATCCACAAAGTCCGACTGACTCGATAAACCAAGCCTGCAACTTCACTGATTCAACCCCAGCATACACGTCAACGTTCGCACGAGCTGTCGCCGCCGCTCGGCACCGATCGCCAGGAGTAGAGAGCATGTTCCTTCAATCATTCCGCCCAGCCGGTGAGAAAAACGGCAATGGTCAAGCCGATGCAATGATGCATGGCGAGACTGTTGAATCGGAATTTCAACGGCTGAAGACGGGCATCCATCGCGAGCTGCTCGATTCGCTCGATCTGTCGCGCTTGGCTGGTCTCTCGGACGAAGAACTTCGCGAAGATATTCGCCGGCTGGCCGAGACGATGCTCCGGACCCGCAGCCGCAAGCTCCCTGCGATCGACGAAGAACGCCTCGTCGAGGAACTGATTGCCGAATCGTTCGGCCTGGGTCCTCTCGAAGTCTATATGCAGGACCCCGACGTCACCGATATCCTGGTGAATGGCCCGCACGAAGTGTACGTCGAACGTCTGGGGCGTTTGCAAGAGACGAACACCGTTTTCGCCGATGAAGAGCATTTGCTGCAAATCATCCAGCGCGTTGTGGCCCGGGTCGGACGTCGTATCGACGAGCACTCGCCGATGTGCGATGCCCGCTTGCCCGACGGCTCGCGTGTGAACGCAATCATTCCACCACTGGCCCTCGGTGGACCGGTGTTGTCGATTCGCCGATTCGGCCATCGACCTTTGCAAGTGAACGATCTGCTGACGCGCGGCAGCATTTGTCCCGAGATGCTTGAGCTGCTCGAAGCGGCGATCGAAGGTCGCATCAATATCATGATCAGCGGTGGTACCGGTAGCGGTAAGACCACGATGCTGAACAACCTGTCGCGTTTCATTCCGGGTGGCGAGCGACTGGTGACGATCGAAGATTCGGCCGAACTTTTGCTGCAGCGGAAGCATGTGGTGAAGCTCGAAACGCGCCCGAAGAGCGCGGAAGGAGCTTCGGAAATTTCGCAGCGCGACCTGGTTCGCAACGCCCTCCGCATGCGTCCCGACCGGATCATCCTGGGAGAAGTTCGTGGTGGTGAAGCGCTTGATATGCTCCAGGCGATGAACACGGGCCACGAAGGTTCGATGTCGACGATTCACGCCAACGACACGCGCGACGCCCTCAGCCGACTCGAAGTGATGGTCAGCATGGCTGGCTTCGATCTGCCGGTTCCCGTGGTGCGACGCTACATCGCTTCGGCGGTGACGCTGGTAGTGCACCTGTCGCGCCTCAAGGGGGGTGTGCGCCGGGTGATGCGAATCTCGGAAATCACAGCGCTCGAAAGTGGCGACTACGTTATTCAAGACTTGTTTGGCTTCCAGCAGTCGGGCATCGATGATCGCGGCATTGCTCGCGGTCACTTCTATGCCACCGGCATCAAGCCGAACTTTGCGAAACGGCTGAAGGAAGTCGGAATCGAACTCTCCGACAAGCTCTTCACGCAGCGCGCACTCACTGGCGAAATCGCCACCGGTCCGGTCAGTAACATCGATGCCATTGCCAGCGGCAATCGCTTCCTGCAGGAGGACCTGGCATGAATGGAATGTTTGCAGAACTAGCGATCGTCGGGGCCACGTTTGCCAGTGTCTCGGCAGCCTTGGCCACGATTGGTCTCTTGGCGCGCGACCTCTTTTCGAAGCCCGACACCAGTCGGCCTCGGCTCGAGCTCGCAGAGCCCCAGCCCGAGGGTGATCTGAATCGCTGGTTCTTCCGGCTTGTCGAAGAATCGGGAACCTTCATGGACATGACCACCGCCACCGCCGTGGTGATTGGTGGTGGTGTGCTCGGTCTCGGTCTTCCACTGGTGATGTTCGAGAATCTGCTCGGTGCTGCAGGGGGACTGATCCTCGGCATCACTTTGCCGATCGTCTACCTCAGCGTGCTTCGCTGGTGGCGTGTCGGCACGATGCAAAAACAGATGCCCCAAGCGCTGCAAGCGGTAGCTGATGCGGTGCGCAGTGGTCAAACCCTTTCAGAAGCCTGTCAGCTCGTTTCGAAAGAAATCAAAGGGCCCCTTGGTCAAGAGTTTGCCTACGCCCATCAGCAGCTCGAACTGGGGCATGCCCCGGTCTCGGTGATGAATCGGATGGCGACACGCGTGCCACTGACCGAGTTTCGCGTCTTCGCAACAGCGGTGGTGGTGCATCGCCGCGCCGGTGGAAACTTGTCGCTCCTCACCGAGCGTATGAGTCATTCGGCCCGCGATCGCCAGGATGTTCGCAATCACCTGATGGCGGTCACCTCGGGGAGCCGACTTTCGGCCTTCGGCATGGTGCTCGGCGGAATCATTGCGGTGGCCTTCCTTACCTGGCTCGAACCCGATTATGTCCGAGCTTTCCTCGAGAATCCCAAAGGTCCCTGGCTCCTCTTCATCGCCTTTATGTTGCAGGTGGTGGGAGCGATCTGGGTTTGGCGCATCTTGAAGGTTAACTACTAAACGCGCGAGTCCTACGTTTTCGATCGCTGCCCACTGTAGCGGTCCGCGACTCGCAGCGCTATCCCACTCACTTTCGTCGTCGAGCAAATCACCGCCATGCAAGATCTTATCCAGCAAGTGCAGTTGTGGCTCTTCACCATCGGCGCTCCCGCCTGGCTGCAGCGGCCCGGTTCGTGGGTCGCCCTGGGCTGTGGCCTCCTGGCGCTGGTGCTCGTGATTCGGATGATTCTGAAGCGCACCAAGCAGGTGGCTGTCGAGCGTGGTCTCGAGCCCGAAGCAGGGGGTGTTTTCGGTTCGCTGACCCCCGCGCTCGCCGCACAAATTCCCGGGAGCGAGAAGGAACGGACCGAGTTTGCCGCGATGCTCCGGCAGGCTGGTTTCTACAGCCGCACGGCGATGGCGAGTGTGTATGCCTACCGCTTTTTGCTCCTCGTTTTCCCGCTCGTTTGTGCCGGTTTAATCGCGATCTTTTCGCCTCGCTCGCAAACGTTTCGGATCCTGTTCGTCGGGGCGTTCATCGCCATCGCGCTGTCGATCATTCCCCGTCTGTACATCTTCTTTCGTCGACGCAAACGGCTCACCGAAATCAACAACGGTTTGGCCGACATGCTCGATATGCTCGGAATGTGCTTGAGTGGTGGCATGCCGCTGTCGGCGAGCCTCGATCACGTGGCAAAGAACCTGACGAACTACCCGGCGCTGGCCGACGAGCTGCTGATCATGAAGCGGCAAGCGGAAGTGAGCAGCCTGAAGCACGCGCTGGCCGACTTTGCCAATCGCCTCGATACGCCCGAGGTTCGCCAAGTTGCCTCGCTCTTGTCGCGCGGCGATCAGCTCGGTTCGTCGATCTCGCGCAACTTGCTCGATCAGGCCGACCATTTCCGGACCGCTCGTCGGCAAATGGCCACCATGCAGGCCAACCGCACGCCGGTGTTCCTCACCTTCCCTTTGATGTTCTGCTTTGCTCCCGCTGTTCTGATTCTGCTGATGTCCCCTTCGTTCATGCAGCTGTCGGAGTTCCTCAGCCCGAGCAACACCCGTAATCCTTTGGCGAACAACGAATCGATCAGCACCGATCGCATCGTCGAAACTTTGGAATCGCTCGACCAATCCATTCCCCAAAACACCAGCCCTGCTGGTCGTCCCTCGCTTGCTCCACCTGCTGGACCACCCACCCGCTAAGGCCTCTCGGCCAGTTTTCACACAAGAGAATCCGCTCGGCTCTCCGCCGGGCGTTTTCTGACAATGTTTGGTGACGGGATCGCTTCTGACTCACGCCCGCCTTGTGCTGGCAATGTGTCAGGAGCTGAAGTGCTCGACAGAGGCTCCGTAGCGGACTTCCAACTCCGCTACAGGGCCTTTGTTGTTTCTTGACCACGCTGCGAGATCCAATTGAAGAGCGATCCCCGCTTGCACAACCGCACGCCGATCGCTCTTCTCAAGCTCCTTATGTCACCCACAGCGAGCCAGGCCGAAACACTCACGAGCAGCGTCGAGCAAGGGGCGCGAACGGTTCTGGCGACCCAGATCTTCTCGCAGCTAATCTCGATCGCAAGTCTGGCGCTGCTGCTGCGCTGGATTGCTCCGGCGGAGTATGGTTTGCTGGCGGCGGTCACCCCCGCGCTGATGCTGCCCCGAATGTTCGCCGCGCTCGGCACTTCAGCAGCCACGGTGCAGCGACACGCAATTACGAGCGACGAAACGTCGGCGATCTTCTGGCTACAACTGGCTGCTTCGATGGTGGCGGCCCTCATCACAGCCGCTTGCGGGCCGTGGCTCGCTTGGCAATTGAGCGAACCGCGACTCGCCCTGCTTTGCTACGCGCTGGCGGGAAGCACGATTGCAGGCTCGCTCGGCGCGACGCATTTGGCGATCCTCGAGCGGGAACTGAAGCTGGTGGCTCTTTCGCGCGTGAGGCTCCTCGCGCAGCTGGCGGGTGCAGTGGCGGCGATTGCTGTGGCGTATCAAAAGCCAACAGCAGCGGCGCTTGTGGCACAGCAGTACGGCGAGCTTCTCACGCTGTCGATCGGTGGCTGGCTCGTCACGCGCTGGCGACCCGCGTGGCCCCGCTTCTCGCGCAGCCACACAACGCTTGCGCAGTTCAGCGGACTTACGAGCCTAGCGCAAGTGATTTTCTACGTCGCGCAGAATTTGCATCTGCTGCTCCTTCCGCTGCTGTTGCCCGAGAATTTCCGGACCGCGCTGGGACTCTACACGCAGGCCTATAACCTGATGCTTAAGCCGGTGCTACTTGTCACCTCGCCCCTCACGAGTGTCCTCTTGGCCGGAATCTCGCGCGCTCGCGAAGCGCGACACGATCCCTCTCCTGTCGTGGCGCGGCTGTTTCGAATGACTGCCATTTTGCTCTTTCCCGTGGCGAGCGGAACCTTCGCCACCGCCATGGAGCTGATGCCACTGCTCGGCGGATCGAACTGGAAAACCGCAGGAACCATCCTGGCGATTCTGGCGCCGGTGATCCTGGTGCAAGGGATGCTGAATCTCGCGGCATACGTCATGATGGCCTACTCGCGGCTAGTGGTGCTGGTCGCGATGTCGCTGGTCAGTCTCGTGATGCTCGTGCAATCAGCGCTGCTGGCGCTGTGGGCGACCAACATTTCGTTCTCAGCGGGCGATGAGGCCCTCGAAGCGACAATCCGCCTGGCGATGGTCACTTCCGTTGTCACATGCTTGGTGATCGCGCCGCCCCAGCTGTGGCTGATGCTGCAGAGCACCGGACTCTCGGCACGCACCATCCTGTTGCCACTCCTGCGTCCACTGCGAGCCGCCGTGATCATGGGAGCGATCGTGATGCTCGCGCGAAGCGTGCTGCTTCGATTCGATACGCTTGGCGATTTAGCGCGGCTGTCGATCTTGGTGCCACTGGGAGTCGCGCTCTATCTGCTGCTCGCTTGGCCCGATGTTCGCTGGCTACGAGGCATCCTCGCCGGAGGTCTCACGAGCACTGTCAGCGACGAAAAACCGACGCCTAAAATCCCGACTTCCAAGCGTCGGAAATAGAGCGCTGATTATCGCGTGAGCTTTGAGCTGCGCTCAGTCGCCGAAGCGCCGAATATCGGCGCCGCTGTCGATCAAACGGACGATGCCGCCGTAAGCGCCGACCAAAAAAGAGTCGCCATCGGGTGAGAAGACAAACCGCCCCGGATCGCTCTCGGGACGAATCTGTTCGGTCTCTTTGCGAACTTGCGTGGTTTTGAATGAACCCTTTTCAAACGTAAATTCCCGTAGTTTTTCGCCAGTTTCCGTTCGCACGATCTGCACATCGCCGCGCAACTGCGAACCGATCCCCAGCAGCTTTCCATCGCGCGAGAAGAACGGGTGCACAAGCCCTTGCTCGAGCGTTTCGACTTTCGAAATCGGCTCGAGTGTTTTGGCATTCCACACAATCACGAGCCCCGGCGCGTGGCCAGTTGCCAGTTGCTCGCCCGCTTCGGCAATCGCAATCTGATAGATCGGCGCGGGGAGCAAGAGGCTATCGATAGTGCGATCGACAGCATCGAGCGCGACGCGGCGGAGCTGATAGCGGCCTTGATTCTCGACCGATCCCAGGAGCGATTTTCCATCGGCTGAGTACTCGATGGTGAGCGATCCCCCAAGCGAGTCGATCGGCGCTAGCTTTTCCCACGTCTCGGTGTCGTAGATCACGCAGCGACTTCGGCTAAGAACCACCAGTTTGCTTTCGGTCGGTGAGAAGTCGAACGCATGACACCGGTCGAGCACCTGCACAGCCCGGCCGGTGGTGGTGTCCCAGACACGCACCTCGTCGAGCCGCACTCCATCGCCACTGGCATAGAGTCGGCACGCTGCCACGAGTTTGCCATCGTGCGAAAAAGCGATTTTGGTCAGATCGCCAAACGTCTCCATGCGACGGAGCCGTTTCCCCGTGGCGACATCCCACAAGGCGACCACGCCACACTTGCGAACATCGGGATGAGGCCGAGGTGGAAAATTTCCGTCGCTCTGGCCGCTGCAGCCGGTGGCGACAACGGTTCCGCTTGGCGCGTAAGCTACGCACGACGGATCGCGGACCGGTACAAACGGCGCTGCGACAGCGTGGGAGACGGCCAGCAAGCAGAATAGCAGTAGCGACGCGCTGACAGTCGATCGCGAGGCAAGTGTCGAGGTGGGCACGGGATTATGGGCTCCGCGTGAAGGTAGGTCTGCCGGGGAGAGCCGCGACAGGAAGTTTGAGTGTACACTCGTGGGTGTGCGTCTCGCGAGTGATTTTTGTCTCGTTCCAGAAGTGGTCGCGCGAATGAATCCCGACGATTATTGCCCTGAAACGCCGTCGCTGGCGGCACCGAAGTCGAAGCCTCACAGCCCGCCGATCTATTTGGCAAGTGTGTGGGAAATGGAGTCGCCAGCTGAGGCGGATCAAATTCTGGGTGGCACCCAGCCGGGCTATGTCTATCAGCGCGACGGGCACCCCAACGCCGATATGCTGGCCGAAAAGCTCCGGCTGATTCATGCCTGCGAGCAGGTAGCCATTACGTCGTCGGGAATGTCGGCGATCAGCGCGCCGCTGCTGGCGCATGTCGGGGCCGGGGATCATGTGGTGGTGGGGTCGCGTGTGTATGGCAAAACACTCGTTTTGCTACAACAAGAGATGTCGCGGCTGGCGATCGATGTCACCGTGGTCGACACCAGCGATCTCGCAGCGACAGCCAGCGCGCTGACCCCCAAGACAAAAATGCTCGTCTGCGAAACGCTGGCCAATCCCCGTTTGCAGGTCGCCGATATTCGCCAGCTTGCCAACCTGGCCCACGAGCGCGGCGCGCTGCTGCTGGTCGATAACACCTTTGCATCGCCGCTGGTTTGTCAGCCGATGCTGCTCGGGGCCGATCTGGTGATGGAGAGCCTCACGAAGATGCTGAGTGGTCACAGCGATGTGATTCTCGGCATGATCGGAGGAACTCGCGCGGCGATGGCTCGGGTGGTAAAAGTGATGAGCGCGTGGGGGATGTCGTCGAGTCCCTTCGACTGCTGGCTCTCGCTGCGCGGGCTCGCTACGGCCCATTTGCGGATCGAGCGCGCCTGCGAAAACGCGCTCGCCGTGGCCCAGTTTCTGGCAGCGCACCCGGCGGTCGATTTGGTCGACTACCCCGGGCTCGTCTCGCACCCCGATCACAGGCTGTCGCTCGCTCAGTTTCGCGAGGGACGTTTTGGCTCGATGGTGGCGCTGCGACTCCGTGGCGGACGCGCGGCAGCCGACGCGCTGATCGCTTGCGATTCCGGAATTCCGTTCTGCCCCTCGCTGGGTGAACTCAACACCACACTGAGCCACCCCGAAACGACGAGCCATCGCGGGATGTCCATCGAGGCCCGCGAAGCACTCGGAATCACTGGCGGAACGATTCGGCTCAGCGTCGGAACCGAATCGAAGGAGACAATCCTGGCACGGCTCGAACAAGGGCTCGCAGCGGCCAGTTAAGCTCGTGCGAGCTGGCTACTTGGGCTCAGAGAGCTCGATCTTGGTGAGGAACACGCCAGTTGATGGGGCATCGTCGGCGATGCGCGTATCGACGTAGAAGCAGTAGCTGAGCAGGCCACGATCGTCGTATTTCACGTACAGCCGCTCGTGGGGCTCGAGCTTTTTTGTCAGGACTTCCTGGGCCACGGCATAGAGTTCGTCGATGGTTTTGGCGGGTGCCCCTTCTTTGTGGGTCCCGAGCTTGTCTCCCTCTTCGGTCCAGGCATAGTCGGGCTGAGCCGCCGCATTGGGATTACTGGGGTCGACTGGGGCAGGGGGGGTGAAGGTGCGATAGCGACGCATCACCACTTTCCCGTTCTCGACAGCGACCTCGGTTTCGCTCGCGCCGACGAAAGAGGCCCGCCGCACTTGGTAGCGATAGTTGCCTCCCGATTTTTCTTTCAGCTTGTTCCAGCTCGCGAGGCTGTCGGCCAGTTGCTCTAAGGGGGTGTCGGCTGCCGGCTCAGCGGCAACAACGATGCTCGGCTGGCTCGACAGCAGGAGCATGGCACCCCCTGCAGTGGCGCACAGGCTCCATGCGAAACACTTCAGATGCATGGAAAAAACTAGGTGACGCGCTTGCGCGCAAACGTGATGCATGCGTAAAAACCCTTTGAATAACGCTTCGGCAATTTTGTGTCAGCTGATGGGAAAAAATGGTGCTAGAGTAAAGATGGTTCGTAGATTAGCGATCGACCTCGCGAGGCTGTGAAGCTTCGAACGTCGATGCACGGATTGCGACACCCTGTAAGACGACGTCGAGCGGTGAAAGATTTGTAGGGCGATGTTTCCACTCCGATTTGCTTGCGGTAAGTAGCAGCGACAGCACCTCGTCGAGGGTCGCGCGAAGCCAGCGGAGAAGCACTTTTTTTCGCGTCGAATCGAGATGTGAAAAATTCGCACAAAAGGTTGGACACCCTAACAAATCTTGTAAGAATGACCCTATCGAGTGAGCCGATAACGAAAATATTGTTGACGAATTCCCCTGAGGTGAGGGATGTATCTCCTCAAGAACTTTTGAAGAGTTTTGCGGAAAACCGCAGTGATTTCCACTGCACTTTTTTCCCCTGGGGCGGGGTTCTTTTTGTAAACTTGCACCCTTCTCACCGACGTGCTTCTACAGTTGTTTCCTCCCGTTTGGCTTATTGAATCGTCTGCTCGATCCCTGTTGCCGGTCTCTACTTGTGGAGATCGATCAGCGGGCGCTGCAACACTCTGCTGGCTCTCGGGGAATATGAATTCCTGCGACCAAGCCTGGAGATGAACTTTGCAGCATGCCGAGCGACGAAGGTAACCAATCCTTTCAAACTGAGAAGAGAGCCATGATCGAGCAAGCGGCGACCGTTTACGTAGTGGACGATGATCGAGCCGCGCGCGAGTCGGTCATTGCGATGGTCGGACTCAAGGGGCTTCCGGCCCAGGGCTTCGGTTCAGCCGAAGAGTTTCTCGCCTTCTACGACGCCTCGCGGACTGGTTGTCTGGTGGTCGATGTCCGGATGCAAGGGATGTCGGGACTGCAACTGCAGCAAGAGCTGAAGAGTCGCGGCTGCACGCTGCCGGTGATTGTGATCACTGGCTATGCCGACGTTCCGATGGCGGTTCGCGCCATGCAAAATGGGGCGGTCACGTTCCTCGAAAAACCTTGCCAAGAGCACGAGCTGTGGCGCGGCATCGAGCGAGCCCTGAACCAAGAGCAGGCCCAGCAAACGCTTCGTCGTCAGCGGGCCGAAATCGAAACTCGCATGAACACCCTCACCTCTGATGAAGTGGTGGTGATGCGAAAGTTGCTCGAAGGGCTCCCCAACAAGCGGATCGCTGCCGACCTCGATATCGGTCTCCGAACGGTGGAACTGCGCCGCTCGAACATCATGCGGAAGATGGAAGCCGACTCCCTCTCGGAGCTAGTCCAAATGGCGATCCTGATTAACTTCCTGACCCCCTCGATTCACTAAGCGCAAGCGTCTGGCAGCGTCTAGCCGCTAGCGGTGGCTAAGTAACGAGCGGCGGCTGAGTGGCATCGACTTTCTGGCATTTCGGTGGTCATGCCCCGCCGGCGTGGGTACCAAGGGGGTCCAAAAGCGCGGTACTTAAGAATTTCACTAGCCGCGTTTTCAGTCGCTTTTCCCCACTGCGGACAACCGCACACGCTACTGATTCCCTCCGGCCAAAATAAGTAGGATCCTTAGCCACTTGGTTTTGAAGCGTGCAGCTACTGCACAGCTCCAGCTGATCTTGGGAAGTTGCGACTCCCTTAACGCTACTCTGCTCTCAAAAGTGTGCACGCTTCCTAACCCCCATAAAATAAGGTGTTAATTCACTTTAAAGGACAGCTTCTTTCCCGTGGGACGACCTGAACTGAAATCGTTCAAATCATCCGCAAATCGTTTTCCCCTAATATCTTTCGGTTTGCGGTTATCCGCACTATTTACTCGCAATACACTAGCCGAATGTATTCCTTAACGGCCGGTCTCAGTTCAGGGTCAAAGGCAGGTTGTCCCGTGGCGCTGAGATTCGGCCGTTTTTTATTTCTTGCATGCCCGCTGGCACTTCTACACAATAGATGCCAATCTAGCGTGGCACTGGCATCCGCCGAACGAGCGTTATGACTAGCTCTTTTTTGTGACGCAGCCTCTGCGAATTTTGTCACAAGAGCCCCGCCTATCGATAATGCCCCACGACGACGGGTGCCCCATGCACGAATCGGTCGAGAACTCGCTCTGGGAAATGCGGCTGGCCATGCTCGATGGCGTCGGTCCACGGACACGTTTTAATCTCGTCGATCGTTTCGGATCGGCCCAAGAGGTCTTCACCGCCTCGCAGCACGAGCTGCGGATGGTCACCGGTGTCGGCCCGAAGGTGGTGCAGCAGATCCAGTCGCCTCCCGCCTGGCAGGAGGTGGAAAAACTCCTCGACGAGTGCACCTCGCTCGGCATCGAGGTTGTTCCGCTGGCCGACGAGCGCTACCCCCCGTCGCTCGTGAATCTGCCCGATCCCCCGGGAGTCCTCTATCAGCAGGGCGCGCTACAAGCCTCCGACCGGCAGGCGATTGCGATCGTGGGGACACGTCACGCCACTCCTTATGGACTCGCACAGGCGAAGCATTTTGCCTATGCACTTTCGCGCGCCGGCTACACCATTGTGAGTGGCCTTGCGCGGGGCATCGATGCAGCGGCTCATCGAGGAGCCCTCGATGCGGGTGGTCGCACGATTGCGGTGCTTGGCAGCGGACTGGCCTGCATCTATCCACCCGAACATCTCGATTTAGCGAAGGAAATCGCTGAAAAAGGGGCTCTTCTGAGCGAACAGCCACCCCACTCACCTCCGACGCGATTCTCGTTCCCCCAGCGCAATCGGATCGTCACCGGCTTATCGATCGGCGTCGTGGTGGTGGAAGCTGCCGAGCGAAGTGGGGCCTTGATCAGTGGCCGTTTGGCCGCCGAGCAAGGGCGCGAAGTCTTTGCGATCCCGGGGCGGATCGACAGCCGCATGTCGAAAGGTTGCCACCAGCTGATTCGCGAAGGAGCGGCGCTGATCGAGAGTGTCGAGCATGTGCTGGAGCAGCTCGAGTCGCTGGGGCGCGATGATTTGGTGCCGCCGAGTCGTGTGCGTGGCGCAAACGCAAAACAGCGGAGTTTGCCAAGCGATTCGTCGTCGGATTCGGCAGCAGCCCCGCCGAAGCTGGCTCCGATTCCGGCCGATCTTTCAGCTGAAGAGCGCAAGATTGTCGAGCTGCTGTCGGCCGAACCGATGCTGATCGACCAGGTGACGGTCCGCTCGAAGCTGCCGATTTCGCGCGTCTTGTCGACCCTCAGCGTGCTCGAAATGAAGCGGCTGATTTCTCGTGTCGGCGGCAACCAGGTGATGCGCCGCTAGGGGCTGCCTGCACGACTTCCGCCCCTCGAGTCGGGACTGAACCCGGCAGCAAACCGGCGTGTCGCTTTCTGACAAGCCCTCGCGACGATAGAATGCAGAGGCTCGTCGCGGCTCTTTCCCCCGCGATGACTGTTTCGATTGCGTATGAACTTGAAAGGACCGAGCGTGGCCAGTACGGCAGAAAACCCCACCACCAAGCGTGACCCCGAGCTGAGTTTGAAGCTCGCTGTCGCTGCCGCCATTGCAGCTGAAGAGAACCGGGGTCAAGACGTTGCCGTGCTCGACATGCGCGAACAAACGGTAATTTTCGACTTCTTCGTCATCGCCACCGGTACGAGCCAGCGACAGCTGCGCGCCATGGGGGACGCCGTCGACGACGTTCTCCAAAAAGAGTACCACCACAAACGCTACGGCACCGAAGGGTATCAGGATACCCAGTGGATCTTGCTCGATTACGGCAGCGTGGTGATCCACCTGTTCGACGAGCAGCATCGCGGCTTTTATCGGCTCGAAGATCTGTGGGCAGGTGCGAAGCGAATCGATTACAAAAAAATCGCGGCGGGCAAATAAGCTCGAAGCCAGCCATCTCCCAGAACCTCCTCTTCAGGAATCTTCTGCCATGAACGACAGCTCAAACGTCACTTCATCTCGCCGAACATTCCTGCAGAGCACTGCGGTGGCTGCCACCTTGGCTGCGTCGTCGTGCATCGCTCCCGCCAGCGCCATCGAGCCGATTCCTCGCAATGGCAAACCGAAGTTCAAACTGAGCCTCGCCGCCTATAGCTACCGCGAATTGCTGCAAGGTAAGAACGGGCAAGAGCCGCAGCTGAAGCTGTCCGATTTTGTGAGCGACTGCGCCACGTTTGGACTCGATGGAACCGAGCTCACCTCGTACTACTTTCCTTCGAACGTCACATTCGACGATCTACGAACCCTCGCGCGGCAATGCTTTCGCCTGGGGCTCGATGTCACCGGCACCGCTGTCGGCAACGATTTCGGTTTTCCAGCAGGACCCGAACGGGCCAAACAAATCGACGGCGTGAAGCTCTGGATCGACCGTGCTGCAGTGCTCGGTGCACCAGTAATTCGGATCTTCGCCGGACATGTCAAAAAAGAGACCACACCAGCTCAAGCACACTCGCTAATGGTCTCGGCGATCGAAGAATGCTGCGACTATGCCGGCACCAAGGGAGTGCATCTGGCGCTCGAAAACCATGGCGGGCCGACCGCCACTGCAGAAGGGCTGCTCGCGTTTGTGCGCGATGTGAAGAGCCCTTGGTTTGGCGTGAATCTCGACACCGGCAACTTCCATAGCGACGATATCTACAGCGAACTGGCTGCCGTGGCTCCTTACGCCCTCAACGCTCAGGTGAAGGTGGTTGTTTCGGGCCCGGACAAAAAGAAAGTCCCCGCCGACTTTCCACGAATCGCCAAGATCCTTCGCGAAGCACATTATCGCGGCTATGTCGTCCTCGAATACGAGGAAGCTGACGACCCACGCACCGAGTGCCCGAAGTTCCTCGATCAGCTGCGCGAAGCACTCGCGTAGCAGCGGCCAGCTCCGATAGCGATGGGCTCTAGCAGTTTGCGGCGAGCGTTTGGCGGACGAGCGCTTCTTCGACGCCGCCGACCAGTTCGACATGTCCCAGCTTCGTCGGGAGCACGAAACGAAGCAGGCCGCGCTCGACCTTCTTATCGCGCTGCATTGCTGCCACAAGATCGTCGGCCGCCAGCGGCGGGCTAACGGTCGGCAACTGGAGCGCGTCGAGCAATCGCTTTTGACGAACGCAAAACGCTTCGTCGATTCGCCCCAGGAGCGTGGCGAGTCGCGCGGCTTGCACCATGCCAATCGACACCGCTTCGCCATGCAGCAGCGCTTCGTAGCCTGCGACGGTTTCAATGGCGTGGGCAAACGTGTGACCGTAGTTCAGCACCGCTCGCAAACCGGTCTCTTCTCGCTCATCTTGCCGAACGACATCGGCCTTCAGTTCGCAGCTCCGCTTGATCGCCGCTGTCAGCGCCACGGTATCGCGCGCAAGGAGCGCTGCTGCTGACTGCTCGAGCGCAGCAAAGAAAGGGGCGTCGAGAATTACCCCATACTTCACCACTTCGGCGAGTCCCGACAGATACTCGCGCTCGGGGAGCGTGTGGAGCACGGCGGTGTCGATCAGCACCAGGCGAGGCTGCCAAAAAGCTCCCACCATGTTTTTGGCCGCAGGGAGGTTGATGCCGACCTTCCCACCAACGCTGCTATCGACCTGCGCAAGTAGCGTGGTCGGAACCTGAACGAACGGGAGCCCGCGCCCAAACGTCGCTGCCACGAAACCCGCCAGATCGCCAATCACTCCGCCACCCACCGCCACCACCACGCTGCGGCGATCGGTCTTGGCTGCGAGCATTTCGTTCCAGAGTCGCGCCGATTGCTCGACCGATTTGCTCTTTTCACCCGAGGGAACCAGCAGGGTGGTGACGCGCATCCCAGTCGCCGCCAGCGAGGCTTCGCAAGTGGCAGCATGCGTGGCCGCAAGTCGCGCATCGGCAATGAGGACCGCATGCACCGGCTTGAGCTGAGCTTGCACCAGTGTGCCAATCGACGCGAGATTTCCCGCACCGATGTGGATATCGTAGCTGCGCTCGGAAAGAGCCACCCGCACCACTTGCCCGCTCAACGTATCGCTCCCCAGATCAGAAAGGCATCGACATGCATTAGATGCCGAGGCGCGCGATATCGGCGTCGGTGACGTGAATCGTGCGGCAAAAGCCGGTGTGCACCCGAATGTATTCGAGCTTCGCCGCTTCGCCCGGTTTGGCGTGCAGCTTGGCTTCGAGGTCGGCCCGGCGAGCCGGATCGAGGTCGGCATAGCCAGCGGGCCAAACGGTGTCGGTTTCCATCACGAGCGCTTCGCGGTAGGGATCAAACGTGTCGGCCACAGGAGGAATGCTCCGTTAAAATGTCGTCGCGCAGCTCAGACGAGTGCGCGGGAGGTGTCAGACTTACTACTATAGATTGAAGACCCGCCTACGAAAACGGGCAGCACGCGACCGCCATGCCGACCGAGATCCGACCGATGAACGCTGGGAAACTCGTAGTGATTGGAATTGGGACCATCGCCCTGCTGATGGCCGGTGGCGCCTGGGTTTGGAACTACCTGCGAACCGACCAAAGCATGGCGTTTTATGGCAGCGAGGCGGCTTATGCGATTCGAACCGCCGAGGACGCCAAGCTATCCGAGCTGGATGACGCGGGAGCAGCGAGCACCACGATCAGCCTCGCAAAAACCCCTGGCATGCAGCACGCGCGTCACTCGCTGCTGAGCGACGCCAGCTATGCCTGGGAAAATCCCACCACCGGTGGCAAGTTCCAGTACGCCGTGATCTTCACGCGCGATGGACAGAACGTGACGCTGAAAATCGACCCCGAAAACCGCCTCATTCGCTACGACGAAGCGAACAAACAGGTCGCGATCACCGAGAAATCAGCCACTGGCTGGAAAGACTTTGCCACACGAAAACTGGCCGAAGCCGAGCCGCGATAACAACCCATCCCTCCCAGTTAGCTCACGCTCTCTAGCTAACGCGATCGCGCCAGTTCATCGATTTTCATCGACTGGCCTGCTCGCGCCGCCCTTCCTAGCGCGCTTATGTCACCTAGCGATCGGGCACGCCTAGCTGCCACTCTCAGCGCCGTTCTTGCGCTCCTTAAAAGAGGCCACTGATCCATTAAGGCAATTTCGCCACCCGTGTGTCGCAATCCACCTCTTCTGAGTCAAGGCGGACGACCGCCTCGCGAAATACGGCGTTCAAACGCTAAAAAAGTGCATGCCGAATTGCGCGGATTCTAGGGGATGAAATTTATTTCAGTTTGACAAGAAATACCCCCTCGATCGGCGTGTCAGCATCCAAAAAGCGGCTCTCCGCACCAGGTTTCCGCCCCTTCTTCAGCCGTATCAAACATTAATTCCCAAAGACTTGAGTAACACAAGACGCCCTTAAACACGTATATCAGACATGGAAAGGTGCTATAAATCTCGCAAAATCTCTGACCCCTCGCTATGGCGGTGGCATCTCTTGATTGGGGAGCTTGACGTCTCTAATATGGCCTTTAGTGGTAATTAATCTGCCACAGTATTGCGGTCTGTCATTCTCATCTATTTCTCGTCTAGGAAATTCTTCCAAAGAGGCATCATGTTACGGGACCGAAACAGCCAACGCCGTGGGTTCACCCTGGTGGAATTGTTGGTGGTGATTGCGATCATCGGAGTGCTGGTGGCTTTGCTGTTGCCAGCCGTTCAAGCTGCCCGCGAAGCAGCCCGACGCATGGACTGCACCAACAAGGTCAAGCAGTGGTCGCTCGCCAGCCACAACTTTGCCGACACCAACAGCGGCTTTCTCCCGATTGGTGGCATGAACTCGCTGGGGACCGTGGAAAACGGCCAGACCTACCAGCGCATCACCTGGCACGTGCTGCTGTGGCCGTTCATCGAGCAAACCAGCTTGTACAGCCAGTACATCCTGACCGAGCCCTTCCATAGCGCGAACAACATCCAGACACTCCGGGTTCACAGCCCGCTCTACAGCTGCCCTTCGGACAAAGGTCGCGCTACCCAGGCTCAAACCGACACCTACTGGCGCGTGATGGGCAACTACGTTGGCAACTTTGGTAACACCCATCTGCACCAAAACGCCTCCGATCAAGCGATCTACTCGGGCTCTCCTTACGGCATCCGCCACACCTACACGATGGCCTCGATCACCGACGGCACCTCGAACACGGTCGGCTTCTCGGAAATCCTGATCGCCTCGCCTGGTGGACTCGACGACAACCGTGGCGACATCCTCAACGACGAAGGGAGCCCCGGCTTCATGTCGATCACCACGCCTAACTCGTCGAGCCCCGACCAGTGCCGCGCTTGCAAAGCTTCGACCACCACTCCTGGAACCGGTGACTACCGCCGCATGCCCTGCACCCCTGTCGGCGCGAACACCGAGTACCGCATTGCCGCACGTAGCTCGCACCCCAACGGCGTGGTGGTGGGGATGATGGATGGTTCGGTCCGCTTCGTCACCAACACCGTTGCTCAAAACGTTTGGGCCGCCGCTATGTCGACCAAAGGTGCCGAGACGCTGCAGCTTCCCTAAGCCCGCGGCATAGAGTTCGTGATTCCCCGGCAGAGCCACCTTGCGCTCTGCCTCCTCTCATCGGGTCATCGACGAGGCTTTGCCATCGGGCGAGGCCTCACGCTGGCCTCTCCTTTTCTCAAAGATCGTGCTTTATGACTTGTTCGCGCCTCGGGTGGCTCTCTCTCTGCTTCAGTCTGGCCCTTCTCGTCACCATCGCTGGCTGCGGCGATAGTTCCGGGGAAGTGATCGTCACCGGCAACGTGACCCTCGACGGCAACCCGATTGAAACCGGTTCGATCACCTTCCTGTCAGAGGCGGCTGATGGCCCCACCGGCGGCGGCGTGATCAAAGATGGGAAGTACGAAGCCCGTGTGCTCCCCGGAAAGAAGATTGTGATGGTGATCGGCAGCAAAGTGGTGGGAGAGCGTTTGCGGCTGGAAGGGGTGGCCGACAGCGGAACGGTCCCTGACCTCCGGACCATCACCCCACCGATCTACAACACGCGCGAACACAGCCCAGTCCGCGCCAACATCGAAGGCCCGGCGAGCGATCTCAACTTCAGCCTCACCGCCGACGGCAAAGGTAGCTAACACAGCCCCGCAGCTGTCTCTTTAGCGCTAACTGCATCCATCCACCGGCAGCCGCCACCCATAATGTGCCTGCCGGATGTGTTAAGCCAGCCGGCTACCTTGCGCTGGCATTTGGGTTACTTGAGCTGGCATTTGGCTACAGCGCTGGGTGCCTTGATCTGGTCTCTGGGTGCCATGCTCCTGTCGCTTTAGCAGCAGGAGCATGCTGAACCTCGCTTTTCCGCGACTCTCGCGCACAAACCGCAGCGCACTTCCCGACCCTGGATGCGTGCGCTATCAGCAGTTCAACACAGCTTCCCCGCGTCTTCGACTACAAGGGGCTGGTTTCCTAGGAGCACCAACCCCAGCGAAGTCTGTAGCGATTGAACCGCAGGATGAGCATGAAGATCGATAGGACCGAGCAGGTTGTCGATATCAGTACACAGTACTGCTGCATTTCAATCGATGAGAACCGCCCGGGAACAAGCTGTGGGTTGTAGGCGGCGGTCGTCAAAACAATCGCCGTCAGAACTGCCATCACGCCATAGACCAGAAAAAAGCGTCGCAGAACACTCTTGAAACTAAACAGCCACAGGGCACACGGTAGTGTGGCGATCAGGGCAAATCCAGGAACAAAGAGGTGCAATTGCCATGGCCCTGTTTCACCTTGGAAGACACGATAACGCTGCAGACCAAAGATGACAGCCACGACCAACGTCAGTTCCATGAGGGCTGCAATTGAGAACCCGGAGTTCGCCGGCTTGTCAGCAGTACTGGTCTCTCGATAGAGCTGTAATCCAGCAACGCGAAAAGCGTAGAAGAGAGCTGTCGCTTCCAATAGCGCTATATGAATATGAGTCAGCTCGATGAGCCATCTCGATCTAGTGCTTTGCCAGAAACCGGTAATTGACAGAAGGACGAGTACGATGGCCATCACAATCGATAGTCGCACCATCAAACTTTTGGGACCGTACGCGATGCAAAGTGGTACCATGAGGCCGATTCCAAACATTGCCCCTGTAGCGCCCGCTTCGACCAGACCCAAGGGCAGTTCTCCTGTTACCTTCCCGAGGGGCAGCAGTGCCGAACCAATGACCACGAGCACCGTTGTTACCAGATGTGCATAAACCGCACCCCCTAACAGAAACTTTTGGCGATCCTCGCCGACATTGGAAACTGCTGCGATGGGGTCATCCTCGTTCATTCATCCCCCTTAATCTTTCGCTTAAAAACGTCGGTCGTTCCCCCGTTTGTAGAGCTTGGGTAGAAGAGAAGCAACCACTCGCGAAATAGAGCAGCCAACTGCACGCTCCAACAGCTTCGCTAGGGGGAGCATGGCATAGGGCGAGGGCTGGAAAGAGGGTTCAAGTGAATGAACGCTATCGAGGAGTTATACAGTGAATCTTTCCGAACTGAATGAAAAACTGAGAAGAAGTGCACTGCCACCAGAATCATATAGTTTAACTGGCGGCCTTCCGGCCGAGGCTTTTTGCATAGAACACACGAGCGACGGCGTATGGCAGACTTATTACAGTGAATGGGGTTTAAGATCTGGATTGAAGACCTTTGCTACCGAGGAGGAGGCGTGTAATGAGTTCTTGAAGATGGTCGCACCGTATCTATGAGAATTATTGCTAGCGCCGGGTGCGTAGTAGCAGGAGCGGGTGATGTGCTTTGCTATCTTGCGCTTCACATGCTTGTCCTTCTTCGTGCTATGCACTTCGTCGGTCAAGCATGGCACCCAACGGGACGAGCCACCCGGGTGCACGTCGCACGAGGAGAGGGGCGCCGATTCTTGAGTGTGGTAACCTAACTCCCGTCAGGTTCCCTGCGGGCACCTGACCTACTAGTTCGTCTAGCAATCAATGTCAGGCAAAACGGGGTGGCACTGCTGGCTTGTCCAGCAGTGTGAGGCTCGAATTAGGAGGACATTAATGGCTAGACGAAGTACTACAAGATGATCTGCCCTAGCCTCTAGCTCCCGGCCTCTTCGCTTAGGCGAAGTAGCGGACGGCGTTTTCGAAGACGGCGAGGCCGTCGGGGCGGTCGTGCTGTTCGCGGGTCCAGCGGGGATGATGCGTCAGGTCGATGTGACGCTCGGGGTGGGGCATCAGGCCAAAGACACGACCGGTGGTGTCGCAAATCCCCGCCACGTTGCGCTGGGCACCGTTGGGATTGAAGGGGTAGGCCACCTCGCTGGCGCCAGGCTGCTGGTAGCGGAGAACCAATTGACCGGCGGCGTCGAGCGACTCGAGAATCTCCGTGCTGGTGGCGACGAATTTCCCCTCGGCATGAGCGATCGGCAGGTACATCGACTCGATACCGGCCAGCATCACGCACTTGCTCGAGGCAACTTGGAGATTCACCCAGCGGCATTCGAATTTGCCACTGTCGTTGAGCGTGAGGGTGGCCTGCGGAGCGTCGGGCTGATCGGGCAAAAGCATCCCGCTCTTAATCAGAATCTGAAAGCCGTTGCAGATCCCGAGGATCAACTTGCCAGCCGCTTTGAACTCTTCCATCACGTCGCGGAGATGGTGGCGGATGAGGTTGCCGAGGATCCGTCCAGCAGCGATATCATCGCCGTAGCTGAAACCACCCGGGAGGCAGAGGATTTGATAGTCGGCTGCTTGTTGCGGGTTTTCGAGCAATCGATTCACATGCACGAGCGTGCTCGCAGCCCCTGCTTTCTCAAATGCGTAGGCCGCATCGTTGTCGCAGTTGGTGCCAGGTGCTCGCAGGATTAAGGCTCGAGGCTTCATCGCTTCGCCAGTCGTGTTACGGAATTGTGTTCTTGTAGGTCAGGTAAGGAGCACCTGACAAACGTCTTGGTTACTTGAAAGGCTGTGCAAGCTCAGTGATCGGTTGATTCAGCTGGTGTCAGGTACGCTCTTACCTGACCTACAAACTTCGTCTATCGGTTAATGTCATCCTCAGCTGCGGTTCACACTGCTGGACAAGCCAGCTAGTAGCCACCCCGTTTTGCCTGACATGGATCGCTAGACGGACCACTACCATTGGCCGGTGGAACCGGCCCTACAAAGGGGAGGCGGGTGCCTGCCCTACGGTTACCATGCCAGGGGCTGTTGCCAGGCGCGTTTGAGCGTGCCGAGATCGTGATCGATTGCCAGGGCGCCACCCGGAGCAGCAAAGCTGACACGCTTGGCAGGCATCACGCGACCGAGCGCGGCAAACGGCACACCGGCGAGCAGTTCTTCGAGCGACCCTTGCTTGTCGGCCGGCACTTCCAAAACAAACCGTGTGCACGATTCGCTGTAGAGAGCGGTCGCCATTCGCAAAGCGGGATCGGTGATCGTGTCGTCGAGCGGAACATCGGCCAAACGGACATGCGCCCCGAGATCGCCAGCGAAAGCCATCTCGGCAATCGCGACCGCCAGCCCACCCTCACTGATGTCGTGACAGGCTCGCACATAACCTTTTTGAATCGCGGCGTGGACAGCAGCGTAGATCTTTCCGGCGATCGCCAAATCGAGCTTCGGCCAGTTACCGCCGATTTTGGTGCCGGTAACGAGCTCGAGATGCGAGCCCGCCAGTTCAGCCTTCGTGAGCCCGACTTGATAGATCAAGTTGCCCGCTTCTTTGAAGTCCATCGTCACGCACTTCGCCACGTCGTCGACCTGCGCCATGGCGGAGATTAAGAGCGTCGGGGGGATCGAAATTGTGACGCGTTTCCCCTCGGAATCGAAATAACTGTATTCGTTATTGAGGCTGTCTTTGCCGCTGATGAAAGGCGTTCCCAAAGCGAGCGCCACATCCTGGCAAGCAATCGCAGCGCGGGTGAGCGAGCCGAGCGTTTCGGGTCGGTCGGTATAGCCCCAGCAGAAGTTGTCGAGGATCGCGATTTTCGATGGATCGGCACCCACAGCAACACAGTTGCGAACTGCTTCGTCGATCGAAGCGGCTGCCATGTCGTAGGTGTCGAGATCCCCCAGCTTCGGGTTCATGCCGTTGGCGATCACAAGTCCTTTGCGAAGACCAAGGACGGGGCGAATCACCGCCGCATCGCTTGGTCCGTCGTTCTGGGCGCCAGTGAGTGGCTTGATGACGCTGCCAGCTTGCACTTCGTGATCGTACTGACGAATCACCCACTCTTTGCTGGCAATGTTCAGCTCGCCCAGCAGCGCCGTGAGGACTTGATTGTGATCGATCGCCGGGAGCGAAACGGGCTCGACAGCCGCGGGCTGATAGGTCGCCAATCGCTCGACCTTCGGACGCCCTTCGTGCAGAAACTCCATCGCAATGTCGGCGACTTCATGCTCGGCATACTTCAGCTTCAACCGACCGGTGGGAGTGAAGCGTCCGATCACCGTCGCTTCGACATCTTCGCTCTTGCAAAGGGCTTCGAGCTGCGGCCATTTCTCTTCGGGAACCGACAGGACCATCCGCTCTTGCGCTTCGCTGATCCAGACTTCGGTGTAGGTGAGACCGTCGTACTTCAGCGGGCAGCGATCGAGCCACACTTCCGCGCCGATATCGGCCCCCATCTCCCCCACGGCGCTCGAGAAGCCACCTGCGCCGCAGTCGGTCACGGCGGTGAACAGCTCTTCGTCGCGGGCTCGCAGCAGCACGTCGAGCACCATCTTTTCGGTAATCGCGTTGCCAATCTGCACCGCACCGCCCGAGACCTTTTCGCTTTGGCTCGTCAGCTCGACGCTGCTGAACGTCGCGCCGTGAATGCCATCGCGACCCGTGCGGCCACCCATCGCCACAATCAAGTCGCCCGGCTGTGTCTCTTTGAACGCTTTGTCTTTGGGCACCAGGCCCACGTTGCCGCAGAAAACGAGCGGATTGCCGACATAGCGACGATCGAAATAGAGTGCGCCGTTGACCGTCGGAATCCCCATCCGATTGCCGTAGTCCCGCACGCCAGCCACCACGCCGCGCATGATGCGCCGCGGATGGAGCACACCTGGCGGGAGTTCTTCGACCGGCGTGCTCGGATCGGCAAAGCAAAACACATCGGTGTTGCAAAGTGGCTTCGCGCCGAGACCCGTCCCCAGCGTGTCGCGAATCACACCGCCGACACCCGTATTCGCGCCACCATAAGGCTCGATCGCCGAAGGTCGGTTGTGCGTTTCGACTTTGAACGCGACGTGATAATCGTCGCTAAACGTCACGATCCCGGCATTGTCGCGAAACACACTCACGCACCAATCGCTGTCGCCCCACGATTTGCGGAGCTGCTGCGTGGCAGCGAAAATCGTCTCTTTGAGCATGCTCTTAAACACACGCTCGCCGTTCTCATCGCGATAACGGACCATGCCGGCCAATGTCTTATGACTGCAATGCTCGCTCCAGGTTTGAGCGACCGATTCGAGCTCCGCATCGGTCGGCTCGCGCCCCAAATCACGGAAGTGCTGCTGAATCGTCTGCATCTCGACGAGCGTTAGACTGAGCGTGTTGTCTTTGCTCAGCTTGACAAGTTGTTCGTCTGACAGATCGCGAATCGGCGCGTGGACGAGTTGAAACGGTGTGCTGCTGCCGATCGAAATGGTGTCGATCGTCAGCGGACCAACAATCACACGCTCGATCGACTCGTTAGCCAGCAGCTTTTTGCACAGCAGCTCAAGCCGCGCTGGGTCGAGCTGCGGTAGCCAGTACTTGCGCAGCGTGACGACCGCTTTCGCATCGAAGCCGAAATCGGCGATCGCTCGGAGCGTACTTTCCGCCACCGGATCGGTCACGCCCGGCTTCGGGAGGACATAGACCAGCTGCGTGAGCTGGCTGTCGATCGCAATCCCCGCTGGATGGCGGCTGAGATGCGCGTCTCCCACTTGGCCGACGAGGGGTGTTTCGACCGCCAGATCGGTGAGGAGTTCTTTCGACAAACGGTCGACTTGCGACTGGTCGAGATTCCCTTCCACGAGAAAGCCGCGCGCGGCGCTAACCGCCAGCTGACCGAGGCCCATGTCGGCGGATTGAACCGAGAGTGCACTACCGATGAGATCTCTCTCACCAGGTGCAGGGTAGATATCAACTTCCCAGAGCGTCACGAGTACGTTTTCCCGCTTCCAGCAGCTGCGCGATCGCAGCGCCATCGGCCTGTTCTAGAGCTTCGCGAAACGAAGCCAGCACTGTCGCAAACTTCTCCACAGCCAGCAAGACGTGGGGTCGATTGTCGAGCAGAATCTGGCGCCACAGTTCGACATCGCCACTGGCGACACGGGTTGTGTCTTGCCACCCCCCGGCGGTGAGTTTCAGCAACTCTTCGGGCGTGATCGCCGCCACAAGCGATGCCACTAGGTGGGGTAAATGGCTCGTAATTGCCACCGCCGCGTCGTGCTCGGCTGGATGCATGCGGCACGTTTTCGCGCCGAGCTTTTGCCAGAACGTATCGATTTGTTCGACCGCGTCGGGACGAGAATTTTCTGTCGGGGTGACCACCACCATCCGATCGTCGAAAAGATTGGCCTTGGCGAAGATCGGGCCGGTCTTTTCGCTCCCGGCAAGCGGATGGCTCCCGACAAACGACGCCCAGGTCCCTGCGCCACCCGCCAGAGCGGCATCCGCCGACCGGCAAATCGAGTCTTTGGTGCTCCCGACATCGGTGATCAGCGTCCCAGGACCACAACCCTTGGCCGCTGCTGCCACAAAGTCGGCTGTCTGCTCCACCGGGGTCGCCACAATCACGAGCCCAGCATCGTGTACCGCTTCGTCGAGGTGCGTGGTGTAGTCGGTAATGCACTTCCGCTCGAGCGCCTGGGCTAAGCTCCCCTCGCGGCGGCCAAAGCCGATCACTCGACGCGCAAGACCAGCCCGCTGCAGAGCCAGCCCCACTGACCCTCCGAGAAGTCCCACACCAATGATCGCCACTTGAGGAAAGTACATCGCCTCAGTTTAGCAAATCCCCACCCAGCCGTTGAGATCCCCCGCCCACCACCTTCCTCCCGCGAAACTCACCGTAGGGCAGCCTCCCGCCTGCCGAAGGGACATGGCTAAGTCTAGTAAATAAGTACCAAATCACTACCAAATTTTTTGTCTGACAGAACAACTGAGACACCTCAGACAACGCGATGCCTGGGTGCCATGCTCCTGTCGCGAAGCAGCAGGAGCATGCGAAGTGCGAGAAGGCTTTGTCAACTCTGATCAACCCTTAACGTGAATGCCTACTCATCAAGTCTCGGTACATTTTCGCGATCGATCCTTAAGGGTTCGTCGATTCCCGTTTGCCATGCGAGGGCGCTCGACCATTTCCAATCCTCGGCTTTGAGAACCAAACCACGCCGAACAGGATTCTCATGGATGTAGCTGAGTTTTTCATGCACATCTCTCGTCGAACGAAGATTTCGATCGTACCCACCGCCGCGCTGCCAAAATCGATAGGTGCCGCTTCCATTGGGCTGTAAATCCTCAAGGCAATGTAGGAAATCAGGTGCGTTTTGATGTAGCCAAGTGATGGCCCGTTTCGACGTCGATACCTTGATGGTCTTCAGGATCTCTGCAACGAGCATCGACTTACCTGGAAGAATGATGAGATGAACATGCTCGGGCATGATCACATAACCCCACAATTCAAAGGGGCGCAGACTTCGGCAGCGCTCGATTGCTTCCACGAGAAAGATGCGTGTGCGATCGCGACTGAGAAGTGGGAGTCGTTGGAAACAAGAAAAGGTCAGGAACCGAACATCTCCTGGTATGTCATACCGTTTGACTTGTTTCCGGTGAAGCGAAGGCATAAGAAACTATCGCATCCTATCGATGGTGGCTGCAAGCTCTTCTTGCAGTTCACATGCTCCTGCTGCTTCGCGACAGGAGCATGGCACCCGCAATGACACCCCCGCGATTGAGTTCGTCAGGCATGGGCCTGACCTACGAAGTGGATCTACAAGCGATGGGAGAGGCGGGCGAGGATGGGGGGGAGGTCGTCGAGGCTGTGGAGCTGGGCGTGGGTGGGGAAGGGTTCAAAATCGCTGGCGCGGCTGGTGCCGGTGAGCATGGCGATGAACGGGATTTCGGCGTCGCGAGCCGCCTGGGCATCGACCGGGTGATCTCCCACATACACCACTTCCTGCGGCGCGAGTGACCATCGGCTCATGGCGCGCAGCAGCGGCTCGGGATCGGGCTTGTGATTGCGAACATCCTCGCCACCGACAATAAAATCGAACAGGTGCCCCGCTTCACGCAAGGCCAAGATCGATTCGATCCGGTAACGCGGTTTGGTGCTGACAATCGCCGTCTTTAGGCTTTGCGACCGAAGCTGTGGAAGCGCGTGATAGACACTCGGAAAGAGCTGCGTGAGCCCCGCCGTCACTTGATCGGCCCGCGAGCGATAGATGGCGGCAAACTGGGCAATCGCCGCGTGATCTTCGACACCGGTCAAGCGCGGCAGCACTTCGGCTAGTGGGAAGGCAATGCAGCGGCGAATCGCTTCGCGCTCGGCAGCCGGGTAGCCACAAGCCACCAACGCATGGTTAATGCACTCGACCGATGCCGTGGTCGACTCAGCAAGGGTGAAATCAAAATCGAAGAAGACAGCGGCAAGTGGCATCACGCAATCAATTCGTAGCAGGGAGGGGATCGTCTTCAGCGCTCCGGCCGATCAGCTGCGGAGCTGGAGTGCCGGGAACATCGTGCACCGTCGTGCCGCTGAAGTCGCTCGGGCTCCGCTCGATCATTCCACCGCTGTGCTGATCGCCGTGCGAATGGCCTTCGACGTTCTTGGCCCCCACCAGCTTGACGTAAGTCAAATACATCACCGGCACCAGGAAGAGAACGAGCGCGGTGGTCATCATCAAACCAAAGCAAAGGGCAGTGGCCATCGGGATGAGCAGCTGAGCTTGGAACGATGTCTCCAGCACGAGAGGCATCACCCCACCAATCGTCGTGATGCTGGTGAGCATCACCGGACGACAGCGGCGCACACCCGACTCGATGAGGGCATCGACGAGGGGCACCCCTTCGCGGACGCGGCTGTTAATAAAATCGATCAGCACAATCGAGTCGTTCACCACCACACCGGTGAGCGCGACGAGGCCGAACAGGCTAAAGAGGGTGATCGGAAGGCCCAGCAACGCGTGTCCCCAAATCGCGCCGATGATGCCAAACGGAATGATCGCCATGATCAAAAACGGCTGGAAATAGCTGCGGAATTCGAACGTCAGCAGCACAAACATCACCACCATGGCGACAGCCAGTCCGATCTGCAAACTATGCGTCGATTCGGCCGTTTGCTCCTGCTGACCTTCCCAGCGAATGCGAACGCCGGGATATTTTTCGAGCAGCTCGGGAACGAACGTTTTTTGGAGTTCGCCCACGATCTGCGCGGCATTGGCTTTCCCTTCACTCACGTCGGCAGAGATGGTGATCGAGCGGAGCTGATCGATCCGGTTGATCTCGGCATAACCTTGCTCGACCTTCACTTCGGCGAGTTGGCCGATCGGAATTTCCGAGCCATCGCTGGTGCGGAGACGAATCTCTTCGAAGCCTGCGAGCGAGCGGCGCTCTTCCTCGGGATAGCGGACCATCAGCTTCACTTCGTGACGTCCGCGCTGCAGCCGCATCACCTCTTCACCAAAGTAGGTCGAGCGAATCGTTTCGTGCAGATCGGCGGAGGCGATGCCGAGCGCTTGAGCGTTCTCTTGCACCTTGAGTTGCAGCTCGGTTTTCCCGGGACGCGAATCGTCGGTCACATCAAACACACCGGCATAGGTGCGGAGCTTCTCTTTGCAGGCTTCGACAGCCGCTTCGAGATTCTGCATGTTCTTCGGCTGTCCGAGGAGCTTGAATTCGATCGGAGTTCCACCCGGTCCGAAGTTAGGAATGTCGAACTTCAGGTTCTCGACACCGGCGATCGCGCCGACTGCTTCGCGCCACTCTTCCAGGAGCGTCATGCACTCGACGGTCCGTTTGGTGGTGTCGGTGAGTTCTACTTCCACCGTGCCGACGTGATCGCCGCTGGTCGTGGAATCGGGACCAGCCGAGCCGAGTCCTTTTACCGATCCGACACTGCGATGCACGAGGTTCACCACGGGATCTCCCCCTTGGCGATACTTCTGATCGACGCTTTCAATCGCGGCTACGATTTTGCGTGTGGCGGCATCGGTGACGCTCAGAGGGGTGCCATCGGGAAAGACGATTTTGGCTTCGATGTAGTTGCTATCAATCTTCGGAAAAACGATGAACGGCGTGATGCCGGAACGAATGAGACCGAAGGAGAAAATCAAGATTGCCATGGCGCTGGCGAGGATGATCCCCGGGTTACGGAGCATCCAGCGCATCGTGGGGACATAGTAGTTCGCGAGGGTCCAGTTCATCGCCCGCTCGGTCGCCACGTTGAGCCACGCGAAGAGCTGACCGATTGGCCGAAACGGGTAGAGCACGATGCCGAGGGTTTTCATCAGCAAGCCATCGTCGTGCGCCAAGTGACAAGGCAAGCTGAACGCACTTTCGACGAGCGAAAAGAGGAGCATCAGGATCACGCAGAGGGGCATCACGGCAATGAATTTGCCCATCACACCGGTGACAAACAGCAGCGGCGCAAACGAGACGATGGTGGTCGCCACGCTGCCGAGAATCGAGGGGAGAACTTCGTAGGTTCCTTCGACCGCCGCTGTGACTGGATCGGCCCCGCGCATGCGCCACGAGTGAATGTTTTCGCTCACCACAATGCCGTCGTCGACGAGAATGCCGAGCGCCATGAGGAACGCAAACATGGTGAGCATGTTGAGCGTTTCGCCGAGCAAAAGCATCACGGCGCAAGTGGCAAACATCGCAACGGGAATGCCGAGCGAAACCCAAAAAGCGAGGCGAATATTGAGAAACACGGCCAGCACCACGAACACCAGCACCAGGCCGATGATGCCGTTTTCAGCGAGCAAATCGAGGCGATCGCGGACATCGATCGAACGATCTCCCCAGGTGGTGAGGGCGTAGCCTGGGGGCATTTTTTTCGCAGCGACATACAGCTTCACCGCCGACGTGATCGAGAGAACATCTTCGCTCGCCGTGCGATCGATCGACAGCACCATGGCCGGCTTGCCATTCACTTCGTTGATGCTGGTGGTGTCGGAAAATTCGTCCTTCACGGTGGCAATGTCGCCGACACGCAGCACCACGCCGCCCGGGGTCGTAACGAGTGGCAGCTTGGCGATCTCGGCGCCGGTGTCGTACTTACTTTTGCCGCGCAGCAGCATCTCCTGCGCGTCGGTTTTCATACTACCGCCCGGAATTTCGAGATTCTCGCGGCGGACGATATTGGCCACTTCCACGAGCGACAGACCATAGCGGCGAAGGGTGTCCTCCGAGATCTCGATGTCGATCTGATAGGGACGTTCGCCGATGATGTTGGCCTGCGAGATGGCGGCGCGTGCGGGATTTGGAAAGACGGTGGCGATCGCTGCGCCGAACCAGTTTTCGGGTGGTGGAGGAGGAAGCTGCAGCAGATCTTCGCGCACCTCTTCGGCCATCGCGCGGAGCGCTAGTTCCGCCTCGCTCGAACGATCCTCGGGGCCGATGATGCCGACGTTGATCGCTGGCTGTCGCAGCGTGATTTGTTTGGTTTCTGGATCTTCGGCCAGCTTGGGAAAACTGGGAATGCGATCGACAGCGGAGCGTATTTCGCTCAACGTTTTCTGCACGTCGGGAACGTTGGCTTCGAGTTCGATGACGACAAAGCCGGCTCCTTCTTGAGCCACGCTCGTCTGCTTTTTGATGTGGGCGATACTGCGAACCGCTTCTTCGATTTTCTGGCAAATCCCTTCTTCCACTTCGGCAGGACTCGCGCCGGGGTAGGGGACCGAGACGAGCACGATTTCGAGATCGAACTCGGGAAAAATCTCGCGCCGCAGCATCGCGACACTCACGCAGCCGATCAGCAGCACGGCAAGCAGCAGCGTGTTGATGGCGGGACTATTTTCCACACTCCAGCGAATGATCGATTTGATCATGGCGCCACTTCTCCGGTCCGAGCTGTCGGTGTGATGGGAGCGGCTGGCGAGGGTGACGATGTAGTGACAGGATCGCCCGTTTTCACGGCGGTGAGGGTCGACACGATCACTTGATCGCCACTCCGAATTCCTCCCATCCCTTCTTCGATGAGCCAGCAGACTTTCGACGGCTGAGCAGAGCCTGCACTCGAGCCACGGAAGACATCGACAGGTCCGGCGACGATCAACTTTCCATCGCGGGCCAGCCACACCACATCGCCAGGACGAAGTCCCCGCTCGGGAAGCTCGAGCAAAGTGCGCGTGGTGGGGATGACGATCTTCACCGTCACAAACATGCCGCGCACCAAGGGCATCACACTGGTGGTGCGCTGCGGATTGCTAACCGGATCGCCACTGGCCGAAACGAGTTCGGCCGGACGCTCGCAGTAGCCGTTGCACGGATTACTAACCACCACGCGACACGGAATGGTGCGAGTTTTTTCGTCGACGCCGATTCCATCGAAACGCTGCAGTGTCCCATCCCAAACGTAGGTTTCATCGCGGCGTCCCGAGACTCGATATTCGACACGCACCGGCATTTGCGGAAACGCATAAGCGCTCGATTGGTGCGGCGCTTCGGTCGAAACAGGTTGCACCGCGTGCTGCTTAATCCAGTGCAGCTGTTCCATCTCGAGCGAGCATTTCACTTCCACCGCATTGGTATCTTCCACCACCAGCACTTGCGAGCCGCGCTGCACAAACCCATCTTGCTCGGCCATCTCCTTCACGATCACTCCATCCACCGGCGCGGTGATGATCGTCCGCGTCAGGTCGAGCTTTGCTTTCTCGAGCTGCGAAACCACCAGTTCGCGAGCCGCTTCGAGTCCACTCCGTTTCGCGGTGAGCAGTAACTTTTGATTCTCGAGCGTTGCCTTGGTGTTGCGGGCAACGAGCTCGGCCTTCTTCGCTTTGTCGACATCGCTCGGGGTCACCACACTCGTCAGTTTGGTGAAGCGTTCGACTTCAGCGAGCGCCAGTTTGTGATCTTCCTCGGCGATCACAGCGAGACGAACGTTGCTTTCGAGTTCGACGTCGATCTCTTGCAAACTGACGTCGGCCTGATGCAGCTGGTTTTGCAATTGGCGGGCAGCCAGCTCATAGTCGGCCGGGTCGATCTTCAGCAGCTCGGTCCCTTTTTTCACGTAGTTTCCCGCGCGGCAATCGGGAGATTTGTAGACGACACGTCCAGCTACTTCGGCAGCCATTTCGATTTCGCGAAACGGCGATGCGAGGCCGTCGGCTTCGATCACCAAGTTGTCGCGATACGGCTCGACCTGCACGGTCTCGACGAGTCGAGGACCGATTTCCTTTGGCGGAACTTGTGCCTGTTCGGGAGTCCCGAGCGCCAGCATCCCAAAATAGCCCGCCGCGATGATGGCGGCTGGAATGATGAAGCTGACAGGCGACGGGAACTTTGGTTCTGGCGGCGCGTGATGACCAGCACCCAGTGCGCGGGAACCGTCGCTCTGCACAATCGGGGCTACGGTAGTTGGTCGATCAGGGGGACGCTGCGAAGGAGTGTTCGGACGAGGAACCAGTTGTTCCTCGGAAGGGGTCGTCATGCATCACGCTCCTGAAAGCAGCGGGGGGCCGCACTGAACCTTGGCGGCGAAGGACAAGTATCGGGTGCCAGCAGCGATGACGAGCCACCAGCATCGCTCAAGTCGGCTCTTGGGTGGTTCCGCCCTACGGAGTGTAAGAACCACGAACATCGTGCTAGGTTCGCTGCGAAAGGTAGCGGGAAGAGTCCTCAGGGAAGATTGTCGCCAACTCAGGCTCGCAGGCTCCACAAACTCCCCCAGGCGGCAAACCGTCTGCAGCTTACGTATCTAAGCATTCTACTTTCACGACAACCTTTCTCACCATGCCCAAATCCCCAATTGGCGGATTCTCGAGGGCCAGGCTCGGCATGTGACCATCGTGGGGGGCAAAAATCGCGAACCAGCCCGACCCGACGGTGAAGAGGGGGCCAACCCCGTCGAAGAACGCAATGTCGCGCTCGTCGTCGTGAGGCTGAACCACCCGCAAGCTCTCGACCGGTGCCCAGCCCATCCGCTCGGCTCCTCGCACTACATACTGCACGTCCCAGTAGCGTCGATGCGATTCAAACGCCCCCATCTCGACCGGCTTGGGCTGGTAGTCCTGCACAATCGCAAACAGCTGCTCTCCTTCGATCGTATGTTTTCCCTCGGAGAGCGACGTAAGGTCTGTCGTAGCAAGATATTCCAGCGCCCGCACAAGCCGTGGATGAAGTCCCTGATACCACTTTCGTCGGCTGAGTTGATCGAGAATCATGGCTGCACGCTGGCCCCGAGAGAGGTGGAAAGCTGACGCCCGAATGCCCATCAATCGGACGACGCTTATTCCTACCCGCCAGAGGCCCATCGCGAAACTACTCACTGGCGGAGCAACCGTAAGGGGTGCTCAGCCTGAAGAAGAGTGAGCGGCGGACGTCAGCGGTTACGCGTCAGCGGACGAATTTTCGCGTGCACGCAGTTTAGAGACCAGCCGACTATTCCCCGGAGGCGATCGTGCGCCCCCCATCGACCGGCAAGCAGACCCCGGTGATGAAGTCGTTTTCTACGAGCGCCAAAACGGCGTGGGCGACATGCTCCGGAGTCCCTTCCCGTTTGACGAGGGTCCCGGCGATCGCATGCTCGCGCTCGGCTGGTGGCAGGTCGGCTGGCAGCATCACCGGACCTGGGAGCACAGCATTCACGCGCACTCGAGGATTACGACTCGCAAGTTCGACCGCCAAGGTGCGTGTGAGGGTTGGTATGGCACCTTTCGAGGGAAAATAGCCCGCGTAATTCTTATAAGGTCGAACAATCGCCCAGTCACCTATCAATATAATGGTGCCCCCAGAGGGCTGTGAGGCCATCAGAAGACCCGCTTCTTGGGCGCAGACGAAGGACCCCAAAGTGTTGATCTCAAAGTTCTCGCGCACTTCGGCAGCGGTCACCTCTTCAAGTTTGATGGGGCGCCAAATAGCTGCAGCGCAGACTAAAACGTCGATCCGCGCGAAATGCTGATACGTTTCGCGCACTATGCGCCGGGCATCGGCTTCGACCGCGATATTTCCCTGCACTGCGATCGCCGGTGTGCCAATCTCACGAAGTTGCCGCGCGGTAGCCTCAGCCTCCTCGAGACTCCGATTGGCATGAATCGCGAGCTGATAACCTTCGTTGGCGAGCAATCGCGCAATCGAATTCCCAACGCGCTTCGCGCCACTACCCAGCACCAATGCCACCGGGACATCTGTGCCAAACACTTGCTGCCGGCGAGTTGACATACTGCACGATCCGATCGCTGGTACCAATATCTTTGAAGTTTACATCACGGCACTCTAGAGCGCCGTCAAGTGAACCTTCTTAATCGACATGCTGATTAGCCCGCAGTTTATTAAACCGGGTGATGATATCCCAAGCTTCATTGGGTGATTCGGCGAACTGAATTAAATTCAAATGCTCGTCGGCAATCACCCCTTCGTCGGCCAGGTACTGGAAGTCGATGACGTTCGACCAGTAGTCGCGTCCGTACAAAATCACCGGGATTTCTTGCATCCGCTGGGTTTGGCGGAGGGTGAGCACCTCGAACAGTTCGTCGAGTGTGCCGAACCCTCCTGGAAAGACCACCAGCGCTTTGGCACGCATTAAGAAGTGCATTTTGCGGAGCGCAAAATAACGGAACTGAAAACAGAGCTGCGGTGTGATATAGGCGTTGGGTGTTTGTTCGTGAGGCAGTGTGATATTAAGACCAATCGATTTAGCGCCGACATCAAACGCCCCTCGATTGGCAGCTTCCATAATGCCAGGGCCACCCCCGGTAACCACCACATAGTCGCAGCGACTTTCGTGCTGGCAACTGCTCGACACAATGCGCGCCAGCTCGCGCGCGTCGTCATAATAATGAGCTTTCGCCAGCACCCGCTCGGCGCGATGCAGTTTGCGTTTTAGCTGGACATTGTCGGGGTCTTGTTCCAAATCCAAACGGGCCAGACGAGCACGCTCTTCCGCATGATGGCGCTCGACAATCGCCGTGCCGCCAAACAGCACAATCGTGCTCTCGACCCCTTGTTCTTCGAGAATCATTTCCGGCTTGAGCAGTTCCAGCTGCAAGCGTACCGGACGAAGTTCGGGCCGCAGCAGGAAGTCAGTATCCTCGGCCGCAATACGATAGCTGGGCGACTTCAAAATCGCCTCGAGGTTGTCGCTAGGTTGCATGTCATGAGCCTGTGATGAGAGGGGAGAGGAGGGAGTCGCCAGCGTGCCCAAACCTTGCAGCGGGAAGCTACGCGCGTGCGCTCCAAAATAACCTTTCGCGGCCAAGTGCCCCGAGGCAAGTGCCAGGAGACCAATTGCCGAGGAAATCCCGAGCGGAACGAGCATCCGCTCGATCGATGCTGTCCACCGCCCCAGATCGAGCAGCAGATCGAACTCGAAAATCGACAGCAAAACGCAGGCAATCAGCGTCGCTGCAGGGGGGAGACAAAACGTGCGGTTTGCAGTCGCCCCCGCAGCGTTTTCGTCACCCGGCGGCGCAACTTTCAGCCACGCATAGCCGCTCACCAGCGTCTCGACGATCACCACTGCCAGGGCCGCCAGTAGCACGCGCTGCCAGCCGAGCGCTAGCCCCACCAGCGGCATGAGAAGTGTTAATCCTCGGCGACGGAGCGCGTAGTTTTGCACCTCGCGCGCGAGTCCCTGCTGTCCCAGTGCAGCGCTCATCCATAGGGCGTCGATCTTCCAAGCCAAGAGATAGCCTGCCAGGGCACCCAGCAAACCGTCGACACCTCCCATCAGGATGGAACTAGCGGAGATCTCCGCTGTGCGAGCCTCCCAAACGCCACGCGAGTTTCCGAGCGTCTCTGGGAACTGGCTCACCAGGTAATAGATTCCCGGCACGCGCCGCAGCGATGGCCAGAGCATGGGCAAAAGCAATCCCGCAAAACCAGCGAGAATCCCTAGTTTCCAAGGCTGTCGCTGGCCGTCGTAGTCGATCCACGCCGCTGCATGCAAGGTCGCAGCGAGGATCAGCGGAACGACCAAGAAGGCCCAGAACGTGACATCATCAAACGGGGTGATTACATCGCGGACGATCAACGTATTGGGACTGGGTAGCCACCAGCGCGGGGAGTAATCCCAACCAAAACAGACCCAAGCAATCGACAGCCAAGCGAACATGCCGCCGGTCATCGCCTCGACGATCGGATAGCGCACCGAGATGGGCAACTTACAATCAAAACATTTTCCACCAAGCATGATCCATCCCAAGACGGGGATGTTATGTCGTCGACGGATCTTATGGTGACAGCGCGGGCAACTCGACGGCGGCGTGCTGAGGTTCATCCCCAGCGGCAGCCGGTAGATTACGACATTCAGAAAGCTGCCCACACACGCCCCGACCGACGTGACCCAAAGGACGATGAGCGTTTGCCAGATCAACTGCATCACGGTGACCGTGACCCAGATCGTTTCAAGTTCGATCTGGGGAGCCCAGGCCACGAGCATGTCGGCAAGTAGCTGGGGCATGGGTGGCGCTTGAAACAGAGGGTGCACGAGGAGTGACGACAAACCTGATTTCGCAAAGAATCCGCCGCGAGGTCGCTCCTAGAGTGTGACACCAAACGGAGGGCGCGTCGACCTGCCACGATAGGGATGCGCCAGCGGCGAAGAACTACCGGCCCCACGCCGGTGGGAAGAGGGGGCTTATGCCGCTTTTGCCGAGAACTTCGAGATTCAATAGCGACGTAAAACGTTATGCCGCATCCACTTCTACAGCCACTTGGCGAGCGGACCACCCCGCGCAGCCAGGGCATCGACGCGGCTGGTGATCGCTGGGTCCTCGACGAGTGGCGGGGCATGGTGCGGCTTCACCCGGGCGTCGATCACCAGCGGACCACGGCAGCCCCAGTGCTTGTCGCGCGTGAAACTCTCGAGCCCATCGATATCGATCGCCGGATTGCTACGCGTAAACGTGGTCCACAGGAAGTTGTTAAGCGTTCGGGCCGAAAACTGGCTATCGTCGACCAGCACCAGCAGCGGAAACTTACTGAAATCGCCCCGCGTTTCGCGGCAAAAACGCTCGCGATCGGCCCGATAGTCGCTCCCTGCATTCGGCGACTGGATCATCAGCACGCCAGGGATTGCGATCCTCGGATCACTAAATCCGTCAGCCAGTTTGAGATCGCGCGGCAATTCGGTACCCAAAGTCCGAATCGGCGCTCCTGCAGCCGCCAGCACGCATTTCGATCCCGTATTAAGACCATCCCCACTATAATCGAGCGTATCAATCGTCGTACAAGTCTGAAAATGGACGTCGCGCGTCCAGTCAATCCGCTCGAGTAAATGTTTGAGATGTGCAGGGATATCATGCACGTCTAAATCAGGATTGTCATTACTGCTAACAATCAGGAGCCACTTCGCCAGCGACATTTGCCCTTGGCCTAAAATCGCATTGGCTTGGGTCAATATCTCTTGCGGTCGAGGGTTATTATGGAACGGCATATAACGCTCGCTCCCAATCGCTAGTAGCAGCGGATGCACGCCTGCTGCATCGACAGCATTCACCCCCTTCACCCCATGAATCACGGTCGGAATGACCGGCCCGGTGAGGTCGTGAATCAGCTCACCAAAGGTGGTGTCTTCCTGCGGCGGACGCCCGACGACAGTGAAGTGCCAGACTGCATCTTTCCGGGCCCAGACCTTCTCGACCTTCATCACCGGAAACTCATGCGCCAGGCTGTAATAGCCCAAGTGATCGCCGAAAGGACCCTCCATTTTCTTGGGATTTCCCGGCAAAACGACCCCCTGGATGCAAAAATCGGCATCGCCGTAGATCGGCAATTTTCCAGGCTGGCGGATCATCGGAATCCGGTGTCCGGCGAGGGCTCCGGCGAACGTCAGCTCGGGCATCCCTTCGGGAAGTGGCATGACAGCCGCCAGGCTCATCGCTGGATGTCCTCCGACAAACACGTTCACGCGAAATGGCTCGTTGCGGCGGAGCGCGGCGGTGTGATGGACCCCAATTCCACGATGCAATTGATAATGCAGACCAATCTCTTCATCGGTCTTATAATCGTTACCGGCCAACTGCACGCGATACATACCAAGATTCGAATGCTGTAAGCCCGGTTTATCAGGGTCTTCCGTATAACATTGCGGAAGTGTGACAAACGGTCCCCCATCCATCGGCCAGCTTTTGAGATTCGGAATCTCAGAGATCTTAATACTTTGACCCAAAATCGGACCACTCGACACACTCTTGGGTTGCATGCGCCAGGCTGTCAGTGGCGCGCTGATATATCGAAGCGGGTTCTTGAGTAGTTGTTGGGGCTCGATCTTGAGTTCAATTGCCCGGCGGACTTTGTCGTAGGTATGTCGAAACACATAGCGGGCCCGCTCGATGGTTCCAAACAAATTGGAGAGCATCGGGAAGCGCGTCCCTTTGACGTTCGCGAAGTAGACCGCCGGTCCGCCCGAGGCATACACGCGGCGCTGAATCTCAGCTGCCTCGAGCACGGGATCGATTTCCTCCTCGAGCCTGACCAGGTGACCGGCGGCGTGAAGGTCGTTGCACAAATGGCGGAGCGAGAACATGCGTCACGTGGTTCGTTGAGAGCAAGCGGTGCTAAGTCGTGGAGATGACAAACGTTGTGAAAAACCGGGCAGGTGATCGCTGGAATGCTATCCCCAGTCGTAGAGTATCGTCCAATCGGCGCTCGAGAGGTACGGGGAACCAGCGGCAGCTCGATGGACTCCCCTCGATGGGGTACGGACCATGGGAGCTATCAGCCGATGCGGTTCCCTCCGTTGCCACACTCCATAGACCGCAGCGGGAGAGCTACAATAACGCTCTCACTTCCCGGACAACCAGCGGTGAAAGGTCAAACAGGCATGGGACTTTCGTTTACAGACGCAGCGGTTAAATCACTCGAAGCCGATGCGATCGTCACCAGTATTTTTGCCGATAGTCCACTCCCGACCATCGCCGCCGAGCTCGATCTGGCCACCGGCGGGCAGATCTCGAAACTGATCGAAACGAAAGAAATCACCGGGAAAAAGGGGGAAGTGACCCTGCTGCTCGCTCCTCCGGGGTTAAAAACAGCCGTGCTGGCGGTGGTGGGACTCGGCAAGCCCGATGCGCTCGATCAAGGGACCGTGCTGCGAAGCTTTTCCGCCGCTGCCAAGCAGCTGTCGTCGAAACCTCGCGCGAAAGTTGCCCTGGCTGCAGATCCTCGTTTTAGCGAACCGTTTGCCGAAGCGGCTGTCACCGGCATGCTCCTCGGCTCGGTCGGCAGCGATCTGTATCGCACCAAAAAGGGACGTTTTCCCTTTGGCGAACTCGTAGTTAGTGGTATCGCTCCCGCTGTGGCGACGCGCGGCGAGGTGCTGGCAAACGCCATGAACCTCGCGCGACATCTCGTCAACGAACCTCCGAGCGAGATTTACCCCGAATCGTTCGCCGCCGCTGCTGTGAAGGTGGCCGAGCAAAGTGGCCTCGCCATTGAAGTGTGGGATCAAGCGCGGCTCGAAGCCGAGCGCTGTGGATCGCTGCTGGCGGTCGCGCGAGGCAGCAGCAAGCCTGCACGACTCGTCATCCTGAAGTACATGGGTGGACCGAGCGGCCAAGCACCACTGGCGCTTGTCGGTAAAGGAGTGACGTTCGACAGCGGTGGTCTCTCGATCAAACCGACCGACGGCATGAAGACGATGAAGTGCGACATGGCTGGCGCTGCCACCGTGGTTGCTACCTTGCAGGCCATCGCCGCGCTCAAGCTGCCAATCAACGTGATCGGCTTGTGCGGGCTGGTCGAGAACATGCTCAGTGGCGACAGCTACAAGCTGGGAGATGTCCTCACCGCGCGCAGTGGCAAGACGATCGAAGTCCTCAACACCGATGCCGAAGGTCGCCTCGTTTTGGCCGACGTTTTGGACGTCGCTTTGCAGCACGATCCTGCCCGCATCATCGACCTCGCGACCCTCACCGGCGCTTGCATGGTCGCCCTCGGAAACGACGTCGCCGGGCTGATGACCAACGATCAAGCACTCTGCGATCTGGTCCGCTCGTCGGCCGACACCGTGGGGGAACAGGTCTGGCAGTTGCCGATGTTTCCCGAGTATGGCGAACAGATTCGCAGCGACATTGCCGACATCAAAAACGTCGGCGATGGACGCTGGGGGGGCGCCATTACCGCTGCGAAATTCCTCGAAGAATTCGTCAACGGCAAGCCTTGGCTACACATCGATATCGCCGGGCCGAGCTACTTCGATAGCCCTAAACCATGGCTCGATGCCGGTGGCAGCGGCTGTCTCGTCCGCACACTGGTCGAGGTGGTTCGTCGCTACTCGAGCGGTGCCGTGTAGTCCCCAAAAGAGTTGCTGGTGCGCAGCAAACTCTTCATCATATCGTCAATAAGTCCTGAACTGTTCTGCAGCAATTCAGGACCCTGTTTTACACAACTTTGCACGATTCCTTTCCTAATTATTCACTCATAACAGACAATCGCCATGCCTTGGTTTACTGAATCCGCTCCGTCGATTTCGCGTGCTCGTGTCCTGGAACTTGTCGAGCGTGCTTGTCAGGAAGCGCGCGAGCGAATCTGCAAAAGCCCCCGCCGCGTACTCCTCTTGCCGCCCGATATCACACGCATGCACTCCGGCAGCGGCTGGATCACCGAGGCGTTCTACAACCACTTCAAAGACGAAGCTGATGTGCACGTGATCCCGACGCTCGGTCAGCACGAACCGCACACCCCCGAGCAAAACGCACAGATGTTCGGCAGCATCCCCAACGAGCGCATCCACGCGCACGACTGGCGCGATGGCTGTGTGAAAGTCGGCGAGCTCTCGGCAGAGTACGTCGAAGAGACCACCGCCGGTGCTGCCGATTGGGCGATGCCCATTTGGCTCAACAGCATGCTGATGAAAGAAAAGTGGGATCTCATCATCAACATCGGCCACGTTGTGCCGCACGAAGTCCTCGGGTTTGCCAACCACAACAAGAACTACTTCATCGGCGTCGCCGGCAAAGACCTCATCTGCACCTCACACATGGCCGCCGCCAGCTGTGGTATCGAAAACAACCTCGGCAACCTCCTCACCCCCGTGCGTCAGTGCTTCAACAAAGCCGAAGAAGACTACCTCGGCCACTTGCCCGACTTCTACGTTCAAGTCACCCTCGCTCGCGACCCATCCGGCCACCTCACCCACACCGGTGTGTTCGTGGGAGACGATCTCGAGACCTATCTCGCCGCCGCACGTCAATCGCGCGAGCAAAACATTACGGTCCTCGATAAGCCGCTCAAAAAAGTCGTCTGCGTGATGCAAGGGGACGAGTTCTTTAGCACGTGGGTTGCTAATAAGAGTGTCTATCGCACCCGCATGGCCTTGGCCGACGATGGCGAACTCGTTGTCATTGCGCCCGGTCTGAAACGTTTTGGCGAACAGAAAGATGTCGACGCACTGATTCGCAAGTATGGCTATTGCGGCACACCCAAAGTCCGCGAGCTCTATAAACAAAACGCTGATATGCAAGATCTCGCCCACGCCACTGCCCACTTGATCCACGGCAGTAGCGAAGGTCGCTTCCGCATTACTTATGCGCCGGGCCATTTGGGTCCCGACGATTTGGCTCAAGTCAACTTTGGCTATGCCGATATCAATGAGACCTTAAAGCGCTATCCTGTCGATACCTTACAAGAGGGTTTCAACACGATTGATGGCGAAGAATTCTTCTTCATCCCCACACCTTCCGCCGGCTTGTGGGCTACCAAAGAAAAACTCTACAACCGCAAAACCGGCTTCGGCGCCGAAGTGACTGCTTGATATCTTGATATCTCGATCGCCAGGCACCTACTTCAATAGATGGCTGAGGGCTGGCGACAGCTCGGGATATTCAAACGTAAACCCCTCGTCGAGCAATCGCCGAGGGACAACATAGCGGCCGTAAAGGGCCAAATCGGGGTCGGTGTTGAGGAGCCAGCGGGCCCCCAGCCGCACCATCCACTCGGTCGCTGGTAAGCCGATCGGCATCTTCACAGCTCGTCGCATCGCCTGCATGAACTCGCGCTGCGAAACGGGATGGGGGCTCGAGGCGATATAGGCTCCCCGCATCGCGTCATTCTCGATCGCCTGCTCGAAAATGCGATTCATGTCGTGCTAGTGAATCCAGCTCATCCCTTGCGTCCCCCGGCCGATCGTCCCACCGAGACCCCACCGGACCAGCGGAATTAATCGGGCCAGCGCTCCATGGCCAGCGCCGAGGTCGCGGCCAATCACAAAACTGGTTCGCAGCGCCACCCAGCGCTGCTGGGGCAAGAGGTTCTCCGCGAGCGCACTTTCCCACGCTTGGGCCACCAGGGGAGCTAGTCCAATCCCCCAGGCCGAGCGCTCATCGCAGCGCACTTGAGGTGGATCGCCATAGCAATGAGCGGTGCTCATTTGAACCCAAACCGGAGGGGGTTGATCCACCTCCCGAAGCGCCTGGCCAATCGCGCGAACTGATTCAACGCGCGATCTTATAATCTCATCTTGATGATTGGGAGTTTTACGACAATCGACCGATCGACCTGTTAGATTCACTACTGCCGCTGCGCCACATAAGGTGCTCTTCCAATCACCCACTGTTCGCCCATCCCACACTTGCCAGGTCCAGTTCCCAACAACTTTGGGACGCGAGCGGGAAACAATCGTGACCTTATAACCCTTCGCGCTTAAATGACGGGCCAGTGACACTCCCAAAAAACCACTCCCACCCGTAATCACAACTTGTATCGGTGTGGTCATTAGCTTCTGCGTTTCCAAAGGCGAAAGGGATTAACACTATGTCAACCGCCATAGCAGGGGATGCGTAACTGATCGTCAGAGGATGAATCCGAATCGCGAGAAAAGGTTTGACAGTTAGGCCCCTCATCACCACAATAGCGGACTCCTCTTTCTAGCTATCTTTCTACCCTTTGCAGACCTCGTGAGACTTCTCGCTATGTCACAACTTGTCTCTCATTTGGGCGGCTCTCTTTTGGGAACCAATTTTCCCCGAATATTTTTTCCAGCGATCTATGTATTCGCTTTATCGCTCTTCGCTGGTTGCGGTTCCGACTCTCCCACCACCAGCACACCAGCGTTACAACCCCTTAGTGATATTCCTCCTTCACCGGTACAAGATGCACCGCCTCCGTCTACGCCAACTGCAATTCCAAGTTCAACACAAGAAAAACAATTAGCGACTTCCGAACCTACCAGCCCCTCGGAGCAATTGCCGGTCGAAAAACCTTCATCTACGCCAACTGATAATCCTGATAAGCAATCTTTCGATTCTCCCGAAAGCACTTTCAACCTAGCCGAGTTGGCCCGTAATGGCGGAGACGTTGAGTCCTTGATCAGTTGCTTTACCAAGGAGGGGCTCGATCATGAGGTTGGAGCCACCATGCTGGTCGCTTCGGGATTTTCAGAGCAACTGCCACCACCTTTTCGAGCACCGTTTGTGGAATTTGTCGAACAGCACCAGATACTTGCTGTTATCCAGCAATCCCAGCAGATCGTAAGTGAAGCTGAGTCAAAACCTTCGATGCAACAGGTGACACAGCAACTTGGTTCCAAGATTGCCGACCCATCAAAGTATCTCAAGGATTGGACGACGACGTATCAGACTTTTCTCAGGGAAATGCGAAAGCAGCTAGAAAAAGAAGGCGATTCTCGTAACCCAACAAACGACTATGTGCTGCTCGACATCGCTATCCAAGGGGAGCAAGCTCATGGATACTTTCAAGTCAATGGCTTTCTACAAAAGCCACTGACACCGATATACTTCGTGAAGCGCGACAGGCGATGGCTCATCGATGGCTACCCAATAGGTGCATCTCCGTTGGAAGGGGCAACCGTCCAACCACCGCTAGAGCTAACACCACGCTACTTTGACCGTCCAGAAAAGGCATATCGCGCGCTGAAGGCAGGCGCTTATGAGAACGACGCCAGTTCTGGTTTAGCCTGCGCCACGCAGGAAGGTAGATATTTTGAAATCGGCCGAGCAGCGATGCAACTTCAACAAGCATTGATGCTTCCTGCGGCGACTGATGACCAAAAGAAAGAACTATTGGCTGCAGCACGTGAGGCTGGACTATCGATCGAGATTGTAGCATCAATGATTAGTGCAATTGGCGACCCAACTAAACAGCCTTTCTACGACGCAACAGTAAAACTCGGAAAGTCGATCAAAGATCCAATCACTTTCATCAAGCGGCTCCGCTCTGTTCTTGGGCAAAAGGATCAAGAGGGGCAATACTATATTGAGCAATCACCAGAACCAAAAATCGAGGCAGTTACGTTGCAAGATGATCGAGCTACGCTCCATATCAACTTCGCCCCAGGAATTCCCGACGAGTATGGCATGGAAGTATATTGTCGGAAATCAGAGGACGGCTGGCAGGTCTCCTTTGACCCTTCTCACCGCGCAGAAGGTGAAACGTCTGAGCCTATGGATGAAGGTCCTTATCTCACCTGGCGGGGGTACGATCTCAATTTCCTGGGAAAACCCCTGGAAGAAGCAGATGTCATCTTCTTGCTGCTACATGGTTTAGGAGCGAACAAAGAGGACCTAGCAGAAGTTGCCGAGTTGATTGCCGCAGACAAGTCCATTGCCGTCGTCCTACCACAAGGTCGGTTTAAGCTTGGTGAGGGACGATATAGCTATGTGGGAGATGACGAGGAAGCAGTTGAAAGACGCTTTCGCAACACAGTAATGGACTTCAAAAGAATCGCCAGCGAGCTCAAAATAAAATATCCCCAAAAGCAGGTTGCGTTAGGCGGATTCTCTCAGGGTGGAACGATTGCTTTGAATGTGCTTTGTAGCTCGGTTCAGCCCTATTTTGATCGCGTGGTGATTTTCTCGGCACCTCCCTTGCTCGAACGAGAACCCTCACCATTTACTCCCCATCTCCCCATTTTGTTTGTGCAGGGGACTGAGGATGCTGTGGTTGACGAGGCGAAAGTAGACACGCTCATTACAAATCTCAAAATGAAAGCCTTTCCTGTTGAAGTCATCAAGTTTGAAGGTGGGCATGAGATTCCACGTGACAAAATGGATGATATTCGCGCGTTTTTGCTCAAAGAGTAGCGACTGCGATTGCTCAGCGAGTGATCTCCTCCTTGAGAAGCTCGCTTAACCCTTCGATGAACTTGCGGGACGCTTGTCGATGAAGCACCGAATTTCCGTGCCAGCCATCGTATTTATAGCAACTGCGATTGTGCTGGGCTGTGGACCTTCGGGGTCCCCCGTCGCTACTTCTCCGGCCCAATCAGCCGGCTATACGGCGCCGCCACCGCCGCCAGGATTTGTTGCGCCAAATGCTCCTCCACCACCCCCGGCACCTGTGGCGAGCGGAGCCGGTTTGCCGTGGGTCTATCGACCATCACCGGCCGTCATGCCGCAGCCACCGTTGTTCGAGTCGCCCGAAGCTGTGTATGCCGCTTCACTCGAGGCCACGCGCGACGCCAACTTCGACAGCTATATGAGCTGCTTCACCACCACCGGACTCGAGTATGAAACGGGAATGATTGCGTTTGCGATGCAGGGGGTGACCAAGTTACTACCTCGTTCCCAAGCGACGATTTCTGAGATTCTTGCACGCCACTCTATCTACCTCGATGATGCACAAAAAGTCTTCATGGGTCTAACGATGATGGAAGGTGACATGCAGCGGATGCGCTTTCTCGTCACCATTGGCCGGCGGATTGCTCAGCCCAAGCAATTCTTGGTCGATCTCGATGTCATGAACAAGAACCTGCTTCAACAGCTTGCTCCCGGGGCAGAAGTGAAAACGACTTCCGACATCCGCAATTTTCGCGTGGAGGGAGATTTTGCAGCGGCTGAACGTTATTCCTTGAAAACCGGCAAGGGATTTCCGATCTACTTCTCGAAAATCGGTGGCACCTGGATGATCGATAGCGATCCCCAGCATCCACTCTCCGATCGAGGTTCCATCCAGCGGACCTTCGCGTCGCCGGAAGAGGTGATCGCCGCCATGAACAATGCCCGGACGACGTTTAATGCCGACGCCTTTATCGCCTGCCTCACCCCGCTGGCCAAAGAGGAGAAGGCGGGGCTCGCTGCCTTCGATATCTGCGATCCCACGAGTATCCATCCCACGGATACTTGGCTGAAGTCTTCCAAGGTGTTCATGCAACTCAATGCCGATCAAATTGTGCCGATGATCAATAAAGCTCACGACTCCAACAACTTTGCGGGTGGACTTCGCAACTTGGGCAAACAATTGCGCGATCCCGAGGGGTTGATTCAATACAGCATGTTTCACAACAGTGCTGGGCTGGCTTTATTAGTCCCGGGTCTCAAAAAACTACCACCTTATGAGGTCGTGAAGTCGACAGTGAATGGTAATCAAGCCACTTATGTTCTCCGCATGAACTTTGGCAAGAAGTGGTACGACAGCGACTTCCATTTCGAGAACGTCGGCGGGTCGTGGTTCTTGGCGCATAGCCCGTAAAAAAAGCCTGCCCGATGGTTTGTCGGACAGGCTCAGAGGATTTTCGGGTAAGCGTGCTACGGATTGCACAGCGGCGCGTTACACGTCGAGGTTGCGAACTTCGAGGGCGTGGGTCTCGATGAATTGGCGACGTGGTTCGACTTTTTCCCCCATGAGCACGCGGAACATGTCGTCGGCGGCACCAGCGTCGCGCATGCTGACTTGCACCAGCGTGCGGTTCTTGGGGTCGAGGGTTGTGTCGCGGAGCTCTTCCGCATTCATTTCCCCCAGACCTTTAAAGCGGGTGACCGACATTCCTTTTTGACCCATCTCACGAATGCTGGCGACGAGCGTGCGAAGCTCCTTCAACGGAATTTCGTTTTCGCCGCGGCGGAGAATATAGCGCGGCTCATCAGTTCCGGTCCGCTCCTGGGGAATCAGGGCGGCGAGATCGATGCTGTAAGGCTTCAGCTGCGAGAGACCGGCATTGATCGTTTTCACTTCGTGCAGTTCGACCGAGTAGGCACGAATCGCATTCTCGTCGACGGCAGGTGGAGCATCGGTCGCGCCGGGAGCTGCTTCCACGACCTTTTCGCCGAAGATGATTTTCTTCTTCAGCTCGCTTTCGAGTTCTTGCACCTTGGCGTTGATCTCTTCGGCACTGCGGAGCCAGTAATCGCGGCTTCCAATGAAGAGGTGCACCACCGGCAAAGCGCCGGTGTTAACGTCGGCCCGAGTGGCGTGCAATTTCAGGCTGATACCACGCCGCTCGAGTGCGACGAGGGCATCTTCCATGCTGGCGAGAATGCCAGCGATCTTTTTCATATCGTCGCCGACGAACTTCGTTCCGTTTTGCAGATCGAGTTCCGTATCGCCAATGCCTCGGCTGAGGAGTTGGCTCCGCATCTCTTCGTCGGTTTGAACGTAGTAGGTCTCTTTCTTCGAGCGGACACGGAAGAGTGGCGGCTGAGCGACATACACATGTCCATTGGCCACCAGCGAGTACATCTGGCGATAGAAGAAGCACAAGAGGAGCGTTCGAATGTGCGATCCATCGACGTCGGCATCGGTCATAATAATGATCTTATTATAACGACGCTTGGTGAGATCAATTTCGGCACCAATACCGGTGCCAATCGCTTGGATCATGCTCTGCACTTCTTCGTTGGCGAGCACTTTATCTTCGCGCGACTTATAAGCATTAATGATCTTACCTCGAAGGGGAAGGATCGCTTGGAAATCGCGTAGCCGACCCCCTTCAGCCGACCCACCGGCCGAATCACCTTCGACGAGATAGAGTTCGCAACGTTCCATCTCTTTGCTGATGCAGTCGCGCAGTTTGCCAGGCAAGCCACCACCACCGAGGGCATTCTTGCGGCTGCGGAGCACTTCCTTGGCCTTGCGAGCCGCTTCGCGCGCTTCGGCTGCCAGCACACCTTTGCGAACGATAATCTTAGCGGTCTTGGGATTCTCTTCGAGGAACTTGGCCAGGAACTCATTCACAGCACCGGCGACGATGCCGTCGACTTCGCCGTTGCCGAGTTTCGTCTTGGTTTGTCCTTCGAACTGCGGATGCGCAACACGCACGCTGATCACCGCCGTGAGCCCTTCGCGGAAATCATCTCCGGTGGGGGTAATGTCCTTGAAAAGACCTTCTTTTTTGCCGTAAGCATTCAGTGTCCGCGTCAAAGCCGAGCGAAAACCGGAGACGTGCGTGCCACCTTCCACCGTGTGAATGTTGTTCACGTACGAATGGAGATTCTCGGTGTATTCGGCCGAGTACTGCAGGGCGATTTCGAAACCGACCGTATCAACTTCACCACGCAGGTAAATGACGTCGCTATGGATCACGTCGCTGGCGCGGTTGAGATGCTCGATGAACTCGATAATGCCACGTTCGTAGCAGAATTCGGCCCCTTCGCCGTTCCGTTCATCTTTGAATTTGATCCGCACCCCGCTGTTGAGAAACGCCAGTTCTTGCAAACGCTTGTGCAAAATATCGTACTGATATTTGGTCGTTTGAAAGATCGTTCCGTCGGGCTTGAAGGTGGTCTTGGTGCCGGTCCGATCGGTGCTGCCGATTTCGCGAACAGGACCGGTGGGAGCTCCGGTCTCGTATGACTGCTGATAGATTTTTCCACCACGGCAAACTTGCACCTCGGCCCATTGGGAGAGGAAGTTCACCACCGTGACACCGACACCGTGCAGACCGCCAGAAGTCTTGTAGGAGTCTTTGTCGAACTTGCCGCCGAACTTCAGTTTGGTCATGACCCCTTCGAGGGTCGACACATCGCGCCCTTCGGAGGCCGAGAGTTGTTCGTGACGTTCCACAGGAATCCCACGACCGTCGTCTTCCACCGTCACACTGCCATCGGTGTTGACGATTACCGAGACCTGCTTGGCATGCCCGGCCATCGCTTCGTCGATCGAGTTGTCGACCACTTCGTAGACGAGGTGATGCAAACCACGCGCCGTGATATCGCCAATGTACATGGCTGGACGAAGGCGGACGTGCTCGAGATCGGAGAGATGCTTAATGCTTTCGGCATTATAATCTTTTTCGACATTCTCTGGTGTCAATTCATCAGCCATAGCGAACCTACATCCTTATGAACATATCCAACCACAAAAGGGTCTCAAGTGATTGTTTTGCTACTGAGACCCGATCATGCATCCTGATTTGAAACAATTTATGCGTTTAAAGTTATCTGGATAATGATTGTCTGGATCGTCACGCTCGAAGCGTTGGCCTATCCATGGACAATCTTGCCGACTTTGAATTTCAGATCGCGAATTTTGGCATCGGGGAGTGCCTGTTGCAGTCGCGATAATAAGTCTGCTTTGAGGAACGTGAGTTCCTGGAGCACCATGCTGCTGGCCACCACAATTTCGAGGACGCCACGACGGCAGGACCCGAGTTTGGTGACAGTTGCCATTTTTTCGCCAGCCACCAATTCCCATGCCTCTTGTTCGCTAGTGGCGGTGATCATGCGGGCATAGCCTCGTCGAGCGAGGAGCTGGCTCATCACATCTCCCATCGCTTTGGGAGCCCGGACGAAAATCCGTTTGCGCTCGTAGTCCTCTTTCAAGTAGCGACCTTCGTTGGGGTCGTGCTCGAGAGGATCGCTCGACGACGGGGGATTGCTCAATGCAGCGGCTTCCTGGGGGTCAAAACGGGGAATTTTACGAAACTAGCGATCACGCGACAGGGGCATCACGACATAGCCATAAGCGCTGTCGTCGGCTGTGAAGACCGCTGCTGATTCGGCACTTTCGATCTCGAGCACAATCGTTTGCTCGGGAGAAAGGACCTTCAGGAAGTCGGCCACAAAGCGATGATCGAGCGTGACGGTGATGGCCGAGCCGGTGTAGCTGATCGGCATCTCGACACGCGATTGACCGGCGTCGCTGGTGACCGCCGAGAGGGTGAGAGTTCCGTCGGCAAAGGTGAAGTCGATACCGCGGCTATCTTGGCTCGTCACCACGGCAGCTTGCCGCAGCACCGAGAAGAAGGGGCCGACCGTGAGATCGATCTTGATGGCATCCTGACGTCGTGGGAAGACGTCGCGCCAGCGTGGAAAGCGTCCTTCGACCAGCCGCGAGTAGAACGTGGCTCGTTCGGTCTTGAGGAGAACGTCGCTACTACGTGCGGCGAGTTGCACGGTGTTATCGTTTTCGCTGATCGCGCGGCCAAAGAGGCGCATCGAGGGGGTGCGAATGATGGTGGTGTTGTCGCCGGTGGTGTGACCGTTGACAGCCTCTGCAGGGCCTTCCATCTTCGCCAGGCGGCGACCATCGGTCCCGACGGCAATCAACTTGTCGCCGTGCAGTTCGATGAGCACACCCCCCAGGGCGTAGCGGCTGCTCTCCATGTCGGTGGCGAACTCGGTGCGCGTGATTACTTGCTTCAGCAGTGCAGCCGAAATGTTGTGGTACTTGGTCTCTTCGAAGAGAGCGACAATCGGAAACTCTTCGGGATCTTCGCTCTGCAAGCGAAACTCGCTCCGGTCGCCACGGACCATGGTGCCCCGGCTGGTGGTTTCGATCTTCAGCGTGGCATCGCTCGACTCGCGGAGGATTGCCCCAAAGTGAAGCACGGGAAGGAGCGCGGTTCCGGTCGACTCCACTTCCACCCCCTCCAAATTGACACGCACCCCCATATCCATATCGGTCGCCATCATCGTGCAACCTTCGTTAGTCACGTCCAGGCGCACATTCTGCAAGATTGCCTTAGGGCTTCGAGCTGGTGCAAACATCGCAGCTGTCTGAAATGCGGAGACCAACTTGTCTCGCTGGCAAACGATCTTCATCGGGGCAGAACCTTTTCAATGTCGCGAGTGCAAATCTGCTTTGCTCTCTGCTGTCTTAGTAAGTAAAAGAAAATTCAGTAGTAGTAGGAATGCGAAGGCTGTGGTTGTCGATAGCTGCGAGCGACAATCGCGAAGTGCGAAGAGTGCTCGAGACTTGCGATCGCTGGCAAGGGAGTTTTTGGCCGTTGATAACTCGTCGCCGAGGAGTCGCTAGCGTGGCGCTAGCCTGTCGAAATGGGGAGAGCGACAAGTGGCTCGCCGAGGGGAGTGTCGCTAGCTGTCGGTAGCTCGAGAGGCTAGCGACATTCTGCGACGAGTTATCCACGCGAGCTTGTAAGCTGGCTAGTTGCTCGAGCTTCACGGAAGCGAAAAACGCTGGTTTCGTGCATGGTTTTGCTAGATCGCGCAGTTTGGCTGAGCGGCCGAAGCTGTGCGTCAGGCAAACTCGACGCGATCGATTCTTCAGAGCAGCGGTGCTCATGCGTGCCTCGTTTCACTAGCGAGACAAGCGACCGAGATCTCGTCGACGAGTGACTTGAGGGTCACATCTTTTTCGAGCTGCGATTGGATCTTGCGGCAGGCGTGAAGCACGGTGGTGTGATCGCGATTACCAAAAAACTTACCGACATCGGCAAAGCTTGCCTCGGTGAGCGAACGCGCGATGAACATGGCGAGGCTGCGACCTTGCACCAAACTTTGCTGACGCGATTGGCCACGCAAATCGGCTGGCGAAAGTTGATAGTGCCGCGCGACCAGCTGCGTCACTTGCCGCAGTGTGGTTTTGAGATCGGCGGTGCGAAGCGAGAGGAGCTGCGCGATGAAATCGGCGGCGGATGTTGCGGCAGGCGGATTGCTCGCAGCTTCCAGCGGGGGAAGTTTGGCAGGACGTCCCCGAGGTGCGCGAGGAGTTTCGACATCGACTTCGGCAGCGCGCGAGGCAGGCTGATCGGCAAACCAGCGCGCTAGTTCAATCACGAAATGGCGCAGCTGCGTGGCGCTTAGCGAACCGGCGGGGCGGGCCGCAATCGCCATGGCAAGTTGTTCGGCTAATTCCTCGGGGAGGAGCAAACCTTGCTGCGCTGCAATCACACGCAGCAAAGCATCGCGGGCTTCGACCCCCGGAAGTGCGAGCGAAAGCGTGAGGCCCTGACTGATGCGGCTGGCGAGCATCGGAAGCAAACCGCGCGTTGCTGCCGGAAGGTTTTTAAGGGTGAGGAGCACCAGTGCGCCGCGGCGAATCATCGCATCGATGACGGCGATCAGCTCTTGCTGTGCAGCTGCTTTACCGGCGAGTCGATGCAGGTCGTCGAGCACCAGCAGATCGCAGCGGGTATGTTTGGCGCGGAAGTCGGCGATCGAGTCGGTGTCGACGGCGTGGGCATAGCTGCGTGCGAAATCGGTGGCAACTTCGTGCAGCACATTCGACTTGGGGGCGAGGCGACGTTTTTCATCGGCCAGGATTTGCACGAGCGAGGTTTTACCAGCGCCGCTGCTGCCGCAAAAAACGAGCGGGTTCATCCAGCGCCGACGATCATCGTGCTGCAGAACCACTTCGGCCGCAATCTGCACGAGCGCGTTCTCGCTGCCGGCGATCCACGCGGGGCGTGTCGCTGGTGAGCCGAGAAGCTCAGTGGGCGGAACCGTGAAAACACTCGTCACCACGCGACTAGTCACTCGCAATCCACCAGAGGCCGCTGTCGCTGCGAGCCAGCGAGGGCTCGTCGAGCAGGGGCCAGGCCGGTCGTCCGCAGCCAAGTTTCGCCACTTGCGCTACTGCGTGCGATCGCTACAAAACGCATTTGTAGCAAGGCTTCTCCAGTGGGCAAAAGTGTACCAAATCGGGGGCGAAATCGCGAGCAGAAGCGGGCTATTTTTCCGAGAATTGTCCCGCTGATCGCCCCACGCGCAAGTTATTGACAGAAAACAGGATACGGCGGGCCGCTTCCTTGATTTCGGCAGGGGTCGTCGAGCGTCCGACCGAAAGCCTCACGGTGCTCTCCACCAGCTCCTGCGAAAGCCCCATCGCCAGCAGGGTTGGCGAGGGCTCGCTCGAGCCACTGGCACACGCGCTGCCGCTCGAAATCGCCACTCCCTGCATATCCACCGCAATCACCAGTTTCTGCCGATCGACCCCAGGAAATGCGATCGATAAGGTCTGAGGCAACTGCGGCGTTCCTGCGCAGTGCACCACCGCTGCTTGATCGCCGTCGCATAACAGCCGCGCGAGCTGGTCGCGTAGCGAACGCAGGTGTTCCAGTCGATCGGCCGCTTCCTGCCGATAGAGCGCCACTGCAGCGCGGAAACCTTCCGCCAGCATCACCGATTCGGTACCTGGTCTTAAACTCGTTTGCTGGAACCCACCAAAGAGTTGAGGCGCGAGCTTCACACCCTCGCGCACAAGGAGCGCCCCAATCCCCAGCGGACCATAAAACTTATGTGGCGTGATCGACAGCGCATCGACCCCCAGCTGCTTCAAAGAAACGTCAATCTTGCCCGCTGCTTGCACCGCATCGGTATGCAACAGAACGCCGAATTCCCGGCATTTGCACGCTAAATCGGCCATTGGCTGCAGCGCCCCGGTTTCGTTACTGGCGAGCATCACACTCACCAGTCGAGGCTTCAGATGAGACTTGTCGGCGAGCAAACTTGCCACCTGCTCGAGTTTGATCTTACAAGTCTCATCGACAGGAATAATTTGTAGATCGGCCCCCAAGGTTTTGAGATGCAAAGCAGCAGCTCGAATGCTGGGATGTTCAATCGCCGAGACCAGCAGCCGATCTTGGGTAATCTTATAGATCGCTGGGTCGGCAATACCGAGTCCCAATAGCGCCAGGTTATTGGCCTCAGTACCGCCGCTGGTAAAGAGCAATTGATCGCCCCGCAGGCTGGTGACGTCGGCCCCAAAAGCCTCGGCAATTTCCTCGCGGCAGCGCTCGAGTTGTCGCCGGGCCCGCTGTCCCAGTTGATGCTGACTGGCCGGATTGCCGGGGAAATCGCGCGCCGCGCGCGTCATCGCTTCGAGCACTTCAGGTGCGATCGGGGTGGTGGCGTTGTGGTCGAGGTAGATCACGGAGGCTGATTTCAAACTTAGGAGAAGTTAGGAGGCTCGGCATACTTTGCACGCACAGCGTAGTGAGTGGGGTCGGCGACTCCCGCGCGCTCGAACGCTTCGCGCCGCTCGTAGCAGGTGCCGCACTGGCCGCAGTGAATTTCGCCCCCTTCATAGCAACTCCAAGTGGCGGCAAAATCGACCCCCAGCTCGGCGCCGCGGCGAACGATGTCGGCTTTACTCCGCGACACAAACGGCGTGAACATCGCCAGCTTATGCCAGTCGCAAAGTTCGAGCGCAGCGGCCATCGCGCGGACGAACTCGGGACGACAATCGGGATAGATCGTATGATCCCCCGCATGGGCTCCATAGGCGAGCCGATCAGCCTTCTCGCTCACCGCCCAGCCACCCGCGACCGCGAGCATGATCATGTTCCGATTCGGAACGACCGTGAGCTTCATATTCTCTTCGGCATAGTGACCGTGGGGAACAGCCACAGCACTCGACGTTTGACTGTTCCCACCCAGCAGTCCTGCGATCGACTTGAGGTCGGCCAGCTTCCAGACGAGCCCCTGTTTTTTCGCGAAATTCTCGGCAAATACGAGCTCTTTGCGATGACGCTGTCCGTAATCGATCGAAAGCAGCAGGACCTCGTCACCCGCGGCAAGCAGCTCGTGCGCGAGGACGGTCGAGTCGAGTCCGCCAGAAAAAATCGCCACCGTTTTCATGAAAAGGTCTTCAGTAAGTCGTCAGAAAATCGTAAATCAGTCGCGATCAACAGTTCAGTAATTCATTACGAACTCTGGAGTCGTTATTCACGAATAATTGGCCAAAGGAGGAGCCGCCACAGGCTCTCGTGGGGCATTTTGGTAGCTGTGGTTTTGAGTCCGATCACCAAGGGCTCGGCGGGGGTTGTGATGTAGGTCCGAAAGAGCCGATCCCAGATCGCCAGGAAGAAACCATAGTTCGAATTCGTCTCGGCGATTTCCTGCGAATGATGGATCTCGTGCATCTTCGGCGTGACGATGATCCACCGCAAGCTGCGATCGATGCTTTGTGGCAGTGCGATCCGGGCATGCGTCGCCAGCGCACTGCTGCTGAGCAAAAGCTCGAACACCAACACGCTCCAGGCTGAGGCGCCGAGCAGCAGCACCAGGCCGAGTTTCACACCGAGCGAAAACAGGATCTCGCCCGGATGGAACCGCACACCGGTGCTGAAGTCCATTTCGGCGTCGCAGTGATGGACACTATGAAGTCGCCACAGGATCGGCACATAGTGCGATGCCACATGCTGAGCGTACATCGCCAGATCGAGCAGCACGACGGTGAGCGCCAGTTCCAGCGACTGTGGCCAAGCGACCAAGTGAAACAGGCCGATTTGGCGGGTTTCAGCCCAGGTGGCGGCAGCGATCAAGGAAATCGGAACGATCAGCCGAACGGCCAGCGTGCTGAGGAGCATGAGGAGCAGATTTCGTCCCATGCGCCAGGGTGTTTGGGCCGTCGGAGGCCGGAGCGGAACGAGAAGCTCGGCAAGATAGAGAATTACGATAAGCGCGCAGAGCGTCCCGAGCCGCAGCGGCGCTTCGAGCGCTTGCGGGCTCGTCTGGGCCAGGAGCGCAGCGGTAAACATCAGCAGCACTCCGAGCAGAGGGGGCGGGGGAGCGAAAAAACTTGACTGCCAGCGGGGTGTCGAAACACTTCCGTCTCAGGCATTATGGTGCAGCAGGGAAATTCGGGTAGTGCCGCCTGGGCGCTGGCGTAGACGCTTGTCGGCTCCGGGGTTCTCTACGTAAAACTTTACCAACTCACACTTTAGGATGCTTACATGCCCGCCACATCCCCTCGCCCGGGTCAAATTTCGCGACGCCTTTTGGCGGTAGCGGCACTCGCCGGGACAGCTTATTGGTGGGGCTGTAGTCAGTCGGGGGACTCGATGTTCGAGCTCACCGACGGGGTGAAGCATCCGAGTGTCGGCACGGCGATCGACGTGGTGCAGCTCGAGCCATTGACCGGAACCGATCAGCCGCTGGTGCCAGCCGATTACGCCGGGAAAGTCTCGCTCGTGAACTTTTGGGGACCCTGGTGCGGCCCCTGCGTGGTGGAATTCCCGCACCTGGTGGAGCTCCAGCAGCATTTTGGCAAGCGCGACGACTTTCGTCTGGTGAGTGTGTCGTGCAGTGGCGGGGATGGCGATGATCGAATGATGGAAGAGTCGACCAGCCTCTTCCTGCGCGAGCAGCGGGCGACCTTTCCCACCTATCGCGACCCCGATTACGCCTTTCGAAGTTCGCTGGCCAAAGCAGCGTCGCTACAAGGCTTTGGGTACCCCACCACCGTGCTGATTGGTAAGGATGGGAAGATCAAGGCGCTTTGGACCGGATACATCGACGGTCTAGAACTTGATATGCGAGCTGCAATTGAGGCTGCATTAAGCGAAGAGCCACCGAAGACAGCAAGTCTTTAACGGTGGCTCTTCAGGTTTCTTAAGTTGAGACTATGATCGACCGCTATTCGCTGGAGATCGATCTCAATATTTAGTTCCGGAACGACATCAGCGTGATGATGATGAAGATCGGGATCAGCACAGCACCCGAGTAGGCCATATAACCAAAGAACGAGGGCATCTTCACGCCGTTCTCTTCGGCGATGGCCTTCACCATAAAGTTCGGGCCGTTACCAATATAAGTATTCGCGCCCATGAACACCGCTCCGCAGCTGATCGCCGCAAGGATGCCCGCACGTTCCTGATTGGATCCATCGCCAAGGTATTCAGCCAAATAGGCCCCTTCGAGCTTGATCCCTTCGACACCGCAGGCAGTGGCCGCAAAGGTCAAATAGGTCGGAGCATTGTCAAGTACGCTCGAGAGCAAACCGGTGGCCCAGAAGAACTGCCAAGGATGCTCGAGGCCGAGCTTCGAACCGTTGGCGTTGAGCACCAGTAGCGCGGGGATCATGGTGATGAAGATGCCGACAAACAGCACGGCAACTTCGATGATCGGAGCGAAGGTGAACTTGTTGGATTCGCGATATTTGGGTGCGGTCAGGAAGTAGGAAACCAGTGCAGCGCCAAGCATCAGGATTTCCTGAATACCCCACGGCCAAGGCTTGCCACCGTTGAGAATCCCTGCACCAGCGCTGTAGATCACACCCACCACCACGGCAAGGAAAATGAAGTTGTGCAGGCCGAGCACCGCGAGAGGCTCGTGCTTTTGCACTTCTTCGAGCTGCGAACCGGGACGTTGCAATTCTTCTTTGTTGAAGACGAGCTGATCCCAAATGTGGAACACCACCAGGAGCAGACCGTTCACCACAAGCCACTCGTTCCAGAGCTGGAAGGTCCAGGTGAAAGGGACACCCGACAAGTAGCCGAGGAACAAAGGTGGATCGCCCAGGGGTGTCAGCAGACCACCGCAGTTGGAGACAATAAAGATGAAGAAGACCACAATGTGGGCTTTCTTCACGCGGGGAGCATTAGCGCGAAGGAGTGGACGAATCAAAAGCACGCTGGCGCCGGTGGTTCCAATAAAGCTGGCAATCAAACCACCGAGCAGCAGCAGCAGCGTATTAAAGATCGGAGTTCCGTCGAGCGAACCCTTTACCAAAATGCCACCACTAATGACATACAAAGCGCCGAGCAGGATCATAAAGGAGATATATTCTTTTCCTTTATGCTGCAATTCATGCACACCCGGTGCGCCCCACACAGCGAAGAGATAGATGGCCACGGGAATGGCCAGGATACCCACGATAATGGCTTTGTTCTCGTTATGATCCCACCAGTGATGGTTCACTAGTGGAAACACAGCGATCGAGAGGAGCAGGAGCGCGAAGGGGAGGAGTGTCCAGAGTGGCATGCCTGCCGCCATCGCAGCCGCTTCACCGTGGTGATCTCCATGATCGTCGCCGTGATGATCGCCGTGGGCTTCATCGTGGGCGTGATCCCCTTCCTTATGGTCCCCCGCTTTATGATCGTCGGCGGGGGCCTCAGCCGCTGGCGCAGCTGCTGCTGGCTCTTCCGCAACAGCTTCAGGAGCTGTCGCTTCCGCAGGAGCCGTTTCCGGAGGCGTTGCCTCTTGGCTATAACTGGTGGAGGCCATGCAGGCGACGATAGCTAGACCGGATAGAATCGTCCGAATCAGCTGCAACGAGCTGGGTCGCGAAAGAGTCAAGGAGCACCTCATCGTCTACAAAAACGTGACGTAACTAGCTGGCAGGCTTAACGTAATGAGCAACCGTAGCTTGCGGCAAGATGGATGTAGTCGCGAAAACGTAAGTGTATTACCTATTGGCGTTTTGATTTCCCCTAAAACGGGGAGAGGGGTGCTCTAAGCCGCACACTTGCTGAGGTTTTTTTCTGCTCCCAACCCCTTTTGGCTCGTTGATCTGCGGTCGACCGCAACTGATCGCGGAAAGCCTCTAAAAACCATCTTTTGAGTGGATGTTTTGACCCCAAGCTCCCCTCCCTAAACCTTGCCCATATTTCACCTTCGATCGGAGAATCCCCCACGATGCGTCTCGCTGTGCTTGGTACTGGTGGTGTTGGTGGAACGTTGGGTGTGAAATGGTCCACGGCAGGGCATAGCGTGGTGTTCGGCAGCCGCGATCCAGCCTCGGAGAAGGTGCAAAAGCTGCTGCAAGCTGGTGGGGCCAACAGCTGCGCCGATCTGCCGCACGAAGCGATTGCCGGTGCCGATGCCATTCTGCTGGCGGTTCCATGGCCGGCGATTGAGCAAACCTTGGCGACGCTTGGAGATCTGTCGGGGCGTCTGCTCATCGACTGCAGCAATCCGCTGAAGTCGGATTTCAGTGGCATCGAAGTCCCTGCGGCGGGAAGTGCAGCCCAGCAAATTGCCGCTTGGGCACCGGGGGCTATTGTCGTCAAAGCGTTTAACAGCGCCGGTGTAAAAACGATGCGCGACCCGATGTTCGGGACCCAAAAAGCGACGATGTTCTACTGCGGCGACGATGAAGCGGCCAAAATCATCTTGGCGCAACTCATTACCGACATTGGTTTTGAGCCGCTCGATGCCGGTGGACTCGACATGGCCGGCTCGATCGAAGCCCTGGCCATGTTCTACATCCATCTGGCATTCAAACGGGGGGTCGGCTCGAACTCGGCCTTCGGCATCCTCCGCCGCTAAACGAACTTCAAGATTCAACCCGAAGATTCGACCTCCTTCCCCTCGGCATGCTTGACACACCGCCGCGCGGTTGCCTATCTTCGCAGCTCAACGCTTAAAGAAGCGTGCAACTGTTGCATTTGCTTTCCAAGTGCAATAGTGTAGTGGGATGGGTGGCGGTGAACTGCGTGGTGTTGAGCGGCGGCAAGGTGGACCGATGTCGACAACGGCGGAGATGAACGACGGTCGGCTGGCCGAGAGCCTCGCCTCGACCGAAGCGCTCGTGCCGCTGTGCGAGCTCGACGATCACCTGCCGGCCACCGCTTCGCCCCGCGCGGTCGACAAAGGGGCGCTGCAGCGGGCGGCTGCTATTTTTCGAGCCCTCGGCGATCCCGCTCGGCTGCATCTTCTCGCGCTGCTGGCGGCTGGCGAACAGTGTGTCAGCCAGCTCGCCACCGAAACGGGAGATAGTCTCCCCGCGATTTCGCAGCGCCTCAAGTTGCTCCGGAGCGAGCGCTTGGTGTCGCAGCGTCGCGATGGAAAACATATCTACTATCAACTCGCCGATCAGCATGTCGTGCAACTTATCGAAGCCGGTATCGATCACGCCGTGGAACGGAATTCCTATTGTTAAGCGAGCTCTGAATCATCGGAAAAGCCTGGCTCGCCTGAGAAGATTGCACGGTTCCTTTACTAAATTCGCCATCGCCGCTCGATCGGCCTCGACTATCTAATTACTTATTATGAACGCAGCAACCTCCGAACTTACCGTTAAAGAAGCCCGCGAGATGCTGCGTGGCGCAGGGCTCCGGAGCACCACGTCGCGCGTGGCTGTGCTGCAGCATGTGGCGGTCGCTGGCAAACCACTGAGCCACTCCGATGTGGCAGAAGTGCTCGTCCCCGAAGGATTCGACAAATCGACCATCTATCGCTGCCTGGTCGAGTTGGCCGACGCCAATATCCTCACGCGGCTGGAGGTTGGGGATCACAGCTGGCGTTTTGAGCTTCGTCGCGGCGATCATCACGAAGCGGGACAGCATCCCCACTTCATGTGCGTCGATTGCGGCAAAGTCACCTGCCTCAACGGCGTGGAAGTGAAGATCGTAAAGACCAAAGGTGGAGCGAAAGAACCACTCCTGGGCGAAGTGACCGAGATCTTCCTGAAAGGTCGCTGCCTCGAGTGCGGCAAGGCTTAATCGAACGTAGGGCAGGCTCCAAACTGCCGAACCGCAAGCGCACGACGCCTCTTTGTGCTGAACTCCGCCGAGCAGAGTCACCCATGTCCTTCAAAATGGGGTGGCACTGCTGGCTTGTCCAGCAGTGAGCAGCTTGAAGAGGCTAAAACTGTGTCGAGCTATGCCGAGCAGAACCACCCATAAATCTGAGATTGTTAGACGGTCCCTCTGTTATGGCAAAGTGCGAAGAAGGTTATCTGTGCGACATCTGCGGCGGCGATGTTGAGCATATCTTTGAGAGCGATCTCTACCTCCGCTATGTCATCGGGATGATCGATCCCGAAACGCTGCACACCACCAAAGAGCGGCACATTCTCTGCAACAAGCCGCTCGCGCAGTTCATCGTGCACGAGAAGTTTCCGGCAGTGGTCGACGACTCGCTGTTCGACAAACGGCAGCTCGACCCGGCGTATGTTGCCAGCCGCGAAACGCTCGTCACGCGCGGGTGGCTAAGATTGTGCGAATTGGCTCAAACCGAGGGGCTTTCGTTGCTAGAATATCCGCTGCCGGAAGTGGTGGAAGCGATGCGATCGGCTGCTGGTCGTTCGTCGTAATTGCTTCGCACAGCAGACGCTCTCTTCGCCTCCGGCTGCACGCTGACGTTCTTGCGCACTCTGCTCCGAAGGTGCTTTATGTTCTTTGCCGCGCGCCGCTGTGACGATCGCTGGACCACCTTTGCGCTGGCACTCCTCGTTGGTCTTTCGGCCAGCAGCCTGCTGGTCTCGCGCGCTGCTGCCGAGCCCCCCAAAACCACGCAAAACTGCCCGAAAATCGCCGAAATTGCGGCCGCCGAAGCGCACCAAGCAGTGGCCGCCGACGACAAGTTCTACTACGCCATCACCAGCAGCAGCGTCGGGAAATACGATCGCAAAACGGCCGAGCGAGTCGCCACCAGCAGTGGTGAAGCGATGCATCTGAACAGCGGCTTTTTTCATGAAGGCAAACTGCTGCTGGCCCACAGCAACTATCCGCTGATGCCCGAGAAAAGCGAGATCAAAGCGCTCGATCCCGCGACGATGGAACTCTCGACACTGCGCGACCTGGGGGACGCTGGTGGCAGCCTCACCTGGGTCGTGCGTCACGCCGGCCAGTGGTGGTGCAATTTCGCCAAGTATGGCAAAGCCAACCACGAGACCTTTCTCGTCACCTACAACGACGACTGGACCGAGCTTCGACGCTATCGCTATCCCGCCGCCATGATCAGCCACCTGGGAAGCATGAGCGTTTCCGGCGGGCTCTTCATCGGCGATCGGCTGTTTGTGACTGGGCACGACGACGGGGTCCTCTTCAGCCTCGCGATCCCGGCCGCAGGAGACGAGCTGAAGCTGGTCGAAATCCTGGGCTGCCCCTTCACTGGACAAGGGATCGCCATCGACCCGGTGGATGGAAATCTGCTCGGAATCAGCCGCAAAGAGCGTAAGATTATCGTCGCAAAACTCCCGAGCCAGGCGGTCGCGCCAATCACGCTGCGCGTCCTTTCGTACAACATTCATCACGGCGAAGGGAACGACCGCAAACTCGATCTACCACGACTCGCCAAGATCATCACCTCGGTAAATCCCGACCTCGTGCTGCTGCAGGAAGTGGACCAGAACGTCGCGCGGAGTGGCAAAGTCGATCAGCCGAAAGTGCTCGCCGAACTCACCAAGATGGAGTTCTGTTTTGGGAGCAACCTGGCGCTCCAAGGGGGCGGTTATGGGAACGCGATTTTGTCGCGCTATAAGATCGAGCGTCACGATAATCATCTGCTTCCGTCACTCGACGGTGGCGAGCAGCGCGGTGTACTCGTGGCCGAGATCAGCCTCCCAGGACGCGCGCCAACCTTACGCGTCGCCGCCACGCATTTCGACTATCGCGGTAAAGAAGACGAGCGTTTGGCGAGTGTTGCGTGGCTCACCGAAAAGCTCGTAAAAGAGCAAACCGTCGCTACGATTTTGGGGGGCGATCTCAACGCCACACGCGAGACCGAGACGCTGAAGAAACTCGGCGCTCACTGGAAAATCGCCGGCGAAACCGAAACGCCAACCATCCCCACCGATAAACCAGAGCGGCAAATCGATTTCGTTCTCTGCCGCCCCGATGATGCGTGGGAAGTGGTGGAAGTGAAGGTCCTCGAAGAACCGATCGCTTCCGACCATCTGCCGATTTTGGCCGTGCTGAAACTTCGCACCACTTCCGAGAAGTAGCACTTCGTCGATTGCTCGACCGCCCTGTAGGTCAGGTGTCCGTGGGGAACCTGACGGACAAGGACTTCGCCAGCAGTGTGCACGTTATGGTTTCGTTGGGGCGGCACTGCTGGCTTGTCCAGCAGTGTGAGACTCGAATTACGCTGACATTGATTGCTCAACGAACTAGTAGGTCAGGTGTCCGTGGGGAACCTGACGGACGAGGACTTCGCCAGCGCTGTGCACCTTATGGTTTCGAAGCCTCGCGATCCGACCCCAGCGGCAATCCAACCGGGGCATAGAACCAGCGATGGTTAGCGATCGACAGACTAGTAGTAAGTCTATCGATCAATGTCATGTGTCTCTGGGTGGCACTGCTGGCTTGTCCAGCAGTGTGAATCGCAGCTGAGGATGACATTAACCGATAGACGAAACACTAGGGGCCCATCCGTTCGCGCTGCGACATCTGCTGATGTTCCTGGCGCTTCTGCTCGATTGTGGCAGGATCCTCGGTCTTGGTGACTGTTTCTGAGCCACAGCCACTCATCATCACCGACAGCAGGGCGGTGGCAAGCAACGAACAAGTAAACCAGTTGCGAATCATTCTTCAAGTTCCTCAGCAGTTCACGCTCGTTGGCATCAGCCGCCGATGCTCGAGCGTGAAGGGATAAAAAATAGTGCTTCGTATAAAGTGCAAACGCTCCGCTGGGATCGAGCAACCGGCTAGGGAAGCGCGAGTGCTTCTTTCCCGTTGCGGGTGCCAGTGGCGGTCCAAACGTCGCCGTTGATCGAATCGGCAACAAACCGCACGCTCCCATCGCACATGCTGGCGTTCACACCGGCAGGGTGATAGCTCGACGACGGGCTGACGAGTTTCCAGAAGTCTCCATCGGGGAGCCAGCAGACGCTGTTGGGTGGCATGACGTGGTTGTACCAGCTTCGCCAATGCGTCCCTTCGGTCCAGGGATAGCCGCGATAGCGCCAGCTGCCGCTCCAAGGAATCGTCGATGTTTTCCAATCTTTGGTGGCGAAAGCGGTCCGAATCGCGGTCGCAGTTCCGGTGGGACTTGCCCCGAACTCATAACAATCAAAGCGGCTTGGCTTCGAGCCCGACGAAGCAGCCCCATTCACCACTTCCGCGAAGGCACTGGTGTTACTTAGTCCGTCGGTGACATCTGCAAAACGGAGTGGACCTGTCTTCTTGCCACCTCCTACATCGGCCATGGGACCAAACACACCATCCCATTGATTCGTGACAACCCAGCCACCACTATTACAATGATAATTGGTCCATCCTAAAGGTTCATTCTTTCCAGGGCGCGGATCGCTCGGACATATTAAGGTTTTCGGTTGCAGCATCGCTGCATTATAGTTCACCGCATCATAAGGGCTGAGATTCAAATTCAGCTTACTATAAAAGTTCCCTTGCTCATAAAACTGCGACATCATGGCATGGGGTGAAAAATAGGCATTCGCGCCCGAGAACGCTTCATGCTCCCCACCGGGGAGCGAGCCATGACTGCTTTCGAAGTTATGCATCGCCAACGTGAGTTGTTTGAGATTGTTCGCACAACTCATTCGCCGGGCTGCTTCGCGGGCCGCTTGAACGGCGGGCAAAAGCAGGGCGACAAGCACCCCGATAATCGCGATCACCACCAGCAGCTCGACGAGTGTGAAAGCGCGGCGCTGATCGATCGCAAGAGCGCGGCGACGACCCGAGATGGGATAGATGGCAGCATTCATCAGCACTAAGCTCCCCCGAGCAGATAGAAAGCAGCCTGCGCCCAGCGATCACGGAATCTGAGGGCGCGCAGCAAGATGAACCAAGGCGTGCGGCATGCGCTCGCGGTGAGCAGCAGCCAGGCGCTGCTCACCGAGGGGACGCTGCCTCTCAGAAGCTCGACAGCTCCTGAGCAATTGGTCGATTGACGCTGAATTCAGCGACGGTCCATGCGACGGAAGGACTGTGCGACTAAGGGAGCGCGATCGATTCGCCACCGTTGCGCGTGCCAGCGGCGGTCCAGATGTCGCCGTTCACCGTTTCGCTGACGAAACGGACGCTACCATCGCACATCGACACCATCGCTCCACCCGGGTGGTAGCTCGATGCGGGGGAGATGATTTTGTAGAAGTCGCCATCGGGGAGCCAGCAAACGCTGTTGGGTGGCGTGAGGTGGTTGTACCATGAGCGCCACATCGAACCTTCCGACCATGGATAGCCGCGATAACGCCAGCCACCACTCCAAGGAATCGTGGCGGTCTTCCAGTCTTTGGCGGCCAAGGCGGTCCGCATTTGCGCCATCGTTCCCGTGGGGGAAGCACCAAACTCATAACAATCAAAGCGGGTCTTGGGTGCTCCCGAATCACCAGCACCATTCACCACTTCCGCAAAGGCGGCTGTGTTACTCAAACCATCGGTGATGGCCGAGAAAGCGAGCTCACCGGTCCGCTTACCACCTGCATAATCATTATGAGGACCAAACGAACCATCCCAGTTTTGGGTAGCTTGAACCCAAGAGCCAGCATTAACGTGATAGTTGGTCCATCCCATGTCCATGTTCTTGCCCGGATGTGGATCGCTGGGGCAGAGCAGGGTTTTAGGTTGTAAGCGGGTAGCGTCGTAATTGGGTTGTGTGAACGGGCCGACATTCAAGTCGAGCTTCGAGAAGTAGGCTCCTTGTTCGAAATAGTTCGACAAGAGAGCGTGGGGCGAGAGGTAGGTCAGCGTGCCGGTGGAAGGATTTTTGAATTCGCCGGCGGGAAGAATTCCGTAACTGCTTTCAAAGTTATGTAGCGAGAGCGTGACCTGCTTCAGATTGTTCGAACAACTCATACGACGAGCCGCTTCGCGAGCAGCTTGCACAGCTGGTAGCAAGAGTGCCACAAGCACTCCGATGATGGCGATGACCACCAAAAGTTCTACCAGGGTGAAAGCCAAGCGGCTATTTGGCCGAAGAGCAGCGCTCCTGCGACCCTCGCGTTTTTGTGCGTAGCACATTCCACAAGTCTCCCCATCAACGAGCAAACAAAAGAGAGCTTCGAGCCAACAAGAGCCCGAAGCGGGACGAATTCTTGGGCGAGAGAGGTAAACCCTGGTAGGCAGTGGGGAGAGCAGCTGCGGGGACCAGTGGAGCAAAGCGGCTGGGCGATCGCGTGGTGTTTGAGCGCCCTAACCAGGCACATCGCGGCCAGTACGACCGTACGTGCGTTGATCCGCATCGCTCGAACTTAGTTTTCGTACGATGCGGAAACCTTTTCAAGTAGAAAATGCCACAGAAGTGCGAAAAATTCGTAAAAATCAAGAACAGCGGGGTGTCATCTCCCATAAACCTGCATTTTCTACGGAAGTAGGAGAACCGCACGTATGCCCCAAATCGGGGGTCGCGGGGGATTCGGCGGTGGAAAACGTGTTGCTAAAGTCGTCGCACCGTGGCAGTTGGGGGGACGAAGGGGGTAGGTCGGCTGGCGATTTTGCAGCGCGAGAGGATGCCCATTGGCGGAACGTTTTACGTCCGGCCGGGCCGGGGGAGGGTGTCAAGGATTTTCTAAGGGTGTTGAGCCGGCCCCTAAAGCCGTTCAGGCTGTAGCGAGCCTCCCCCTTGCGAATTCTCGGTTTGCCTGAACTTCCTATCTTTTCAGTTTGTTTTTTCCCGAGCATCCGACTATTCTGAATCGCGTGTTCATCGGGCGCGAGAGTCGATCTTGCGCTTTGTGGCTCTGGCTGCACGCTTTTCTCACACGCTGATGTCCAGCTTCGCTCGTCTCGCTGATATTCGTTCGGATGTGGAAATCAAAGAGGCGTTTTCTGCGGAAAACGAATCTTCGCGAGAGTAAGAATCTGGAGTCCGTCGCTCGCGACGGCAGCCTCGAAAAAAGCAGGCTAGAACCTCGCTGGTGGCGCACCAAACAGGCTGAGAAATTTCTTACGGAACAGATGAAGTCTTGCTGGAGAATCGTGGAATGAGTGTTACAACCTCGCGGCTGTTTTCGTGGGTTTCGCTCCTCAGTCTGGGCCTGGCGTTTAGCTTGGCTGGAAGCTCGCTCGTGCTGGCCGAAACCAAGGCCAAAGCAGCGGACTCCGAAGAAGTGGAGATGTTCGAAGCCATTAAGCGTGGCGATATCGAAGTGAAATTGATTCCTAAAGATTCGACCACCGGCACGGTGACGATCAAGAACAATACGAAGAAGCCCCTGTCGATCAAGCTTCCTGATGCCTTTGCGGGTGTCCCCGTGAATGCTCAGCTCGGTGGCTTTGGTGGTGGTGGAATCGGCGGCCAAGGTGGCTTTGGCGGTGGTCAGGGTGGCCTTGGTGGTGGTCAGAACCAAGGTTTCGGTGGCGGCTTCGGCGGCCAGGGTGGCGGTGGCTTTGGTGGTCAAGGTGGTGGCGGCTTCGGCGGCCAGGGTGGTGGCGGTGGCTTCTTCAACGTCGGACCCGAAAAGGTTCAAAAGCTCCCGATCGTGGCGGTTTGCCTCGAGCACGGTAAGAAGGACCCCAACCCACGCGTTGCCTACGACATTCGTCCCCTCGATAGCGTCGTGAGCAATCCCGAAGTGATCGAAATGGTGAAGATGCTTGGCCGTGGCGAGATTCCTCAGAAGCCTGCTCAAGCAGCTGCCTGGCACCTGGCCAATGGCCTGTCGTGGGGCGAGCTCGAACAGAAGATCGGCGCCAAGCACATCAACGGCACCGTCGATCCTTACTTCACCCCTGGCGAACTCGAAGCTGCTTTGGCAATCACCAAGGAAGCGACCGATCGGGCGAAGGCCGCTGGCAGCAGCTCGCCGAAGACCGAAACTGTTTCGCCCGGCGAAAAAGCAGCTCAGTAAGTCGCAGTGAGGTTGCGTGCGATCGCTCGGTAAGCTCCTTGGGCTGCCGGTCAGCGATGCTTGCCAGCCGACCTGCGATGGGTCACAATAGTTAAGCGTGGTGCACATCGGGCGGGAGGCTTGCGAGCCTGCTGCCGAGGTCATCGCGCAACCGAAAGAATCCAATCAAGCGCGGCTTTCCCGTGAAGGCCGCGTTTTCGTTTGTAGTCTCAAGTTTTGCCGCGTTTTGTGGAGAGTGCCTCCCCGATGGATGATTACATACCGATGACGCGCGAGGGCTATGCCAAGCTCAAGGCGGAACTCGATCGCATGGAAAATGTCGATATGCCCGACATTACGCAAAAAATCGCCGACGCGCGGGCCGAGGGGGATCTGAAGGAAAACGCCGAGTATCATGCTCAGCGCGAAGCTCAGGGCTTGCTCCAGGCCAAGATCAACTTGATCCGTAACAAGCTGTCGAAAGCATCGATCATCGATCCTTCGACCATGCCCCGCGATCAGGTGTCGTTCGGCACCACCGTGCTGGTCAAAGATATCGACATGGATGAGGAAGAAGAATTCACCCTCGTCGGTGCCGGTGAAGAGGACTACAACGCTGGCCGGATTTTGATCACCAGCCCGCTCGGTCAGGCGCTCGTGGGGAAGAAGATCGGCGACGTTGTGGATGTCCCCGCGCCGAAAGGCTCCTACCAGCTCGAAATCCTGACGCTCAAATTCGACTACCTCGAGGGACTCCTGTAGTTCTTCGCTCGCGCTCACTCTCCTCCTGTCTCGAGCCTCTCTTATTGCCGGACAGGAGCGCGATACGCCAGCTCAGCGTGCTGGCCCGGGATTGCTCTTTCTGTGTTGAGGTGTTGTTAGCAGCGCTATTGCTCGAGGACTAATCACCATGGAAGCCCTCGCCGAGCTCCTGGCCGACAAGCATCATCCCGCGTCGCAGTGCGGCGTGGCATCGATCAGGCTGTCGATCGCTGGCTGGATAAACGAATCGTGCGTGAAGAGCTGAAATACTCGAGGGGCGAGGCGATGATGCGAAGCTGGCTTGGTGCTCGAGCGGTGGCTGTGATGTTCGTGCTGCTCGGCAGTTCAGCCGTTGTGGCTCAGGAGCAACCGAAAGCTCAGCCATTCGAGGGAGCGCGGTCCGCTACCAAGGGTTCGACAGCCGAGCGCGCGACCGATGAACAGCTGCCAGCGGCGAGGCCATTGCCAGCGACGGCGATCACGCCGCTGCCGGATGACCGGGTTTCGATTGCGCACGAGCGCCGCGAGCTGACGCAGCTCCATTTTGGCGCCGAGCTGCGCCGCCCCTTTCTGTTTCCAATCATCGGCCCCACGGGGGACTCGCTGACGCGGCTGGGGCATCCGCACGATCCCCACGGCCACAGCCACCACAATTCGGTTTGGATCTCGCACCACGATGTGGGCGGGGTCAGTTTCTGGAGTGATCGGGGGAAAGAGAGCGGCCAGATCAAGCTCGAGCGGATGGTGCGCTACGACGATGCGGCCGATATTTCGAAGGCCAATCAAGCACCGTCGGCCCAGCGACTGCGCGACGAGGGGGCGCTTGTTGAAGCATTCTTTTTGTGGAGCGGCGCGGAGGGGAAAACGCTACTCCGCGAGCAGCGGATCGTGCGGGTCTATCCGCTCGATGAGCGCGAGTGGCTGCTGGTGATCGACCTGGTGCTGCAGCCGACAGCCGACCCGGTGACGCTTGGGAAAACGCCGTTTGGCCTGCTCGGAGTCCGAATGGCCAAGTCGATCGGTGTGCTCGATGGTGGTGGCCGGATTCTCAGCAGCGAGGGGAAGCGGGGAGAAGCCGAGGTGCTGTGGCAGCGGGCGCGCTGGGTCGATTACGCCGGGCCGATCACCGACGACGAGACCGCTGGCATCACGCTGCTTGATCACCCGTCGAACCCCAACCACCCCACCTATTTTCATGTTCGTGGCGACGGCTGGATGGGAACATCCCTCACCTTCGATGCGCCGCGAACCATCGAGCGCGACACGCCGCTGGCGCTGCGCTACGGGCTGTATGTGCATCGAGGAGTACTCAAGGCCGAGGTGATCGAGCAGGCCTTCGCACGCTTCGCCAAAATCGAGGCCCCACTGCCACCACCTAGCAGCAAGTAGTGCTTCGTCTATCGGTTAATGTCATCCCTTAGCTACGACTCACACTGCTGGACAAGCCAGCAGTGCCACCCCGTTTTTCCTGGCATTGATTTGTGTGCCACCGGTATCTTGCCGGTGCAGAAGTTAGAAGGCGATGTTTTGGGCGAAATCGGCTTAAAACATAGAGCCCAATTTCAGTGCTCACTGGGCAGAGCCCAGTGGCACACTGGATTGCAGCCTGATCCTTACAGTCTGACATGGATCGCTCGACGAAGTTGCGTCAGTTACGTGCGTACCTGACAGCATTGGGGGTGACGCCAATCAAGAGGAGTCGTGCTGCCACAGGCAGTCGCTCCCGGGCTTCTGGGGAGCCAGTCTCACCCTGGCGTGCAGCTAGGGCTGCGGCACGGTACAATTTCCCGACCACCGCATCGTACGGCGGTAAGGCAAGTCTCCACGCTTTTCGCATGGCGCATGAAGGATCGAGCATATGTCGCAAGGGAGCCAGAGCTTCGCACCCTATCCGGGGAGTTCCAACTATCCACCCAACTACGGTAGCGAACACTCCACCGGGTCTCCTGGCTATCCTCCCCAAGAGCCACCCAAGAAGGGTTGCGGCTGTGGTTGCTGGCTCGCTGCCTTTGCCATGCTGCTGCTGGTGGCGGCGCTGCTGTGTGCCGGAGTGCTGTGGTATGTGACGGCCAACATCAACACCTTGGGTGCCGATTTTGCACGTTCGGTGATCAAGCAAATTGTCGACGACTCGGAACTTCCGGTCGAAGATCGACAAGCGATCATGCAGCAGGTCGATCGCGTGGTCGACGGCTTCAAGCGCGGCGATATCACGCTGCAAGATTTCGAAAAGGTGGCCAATGAGCTGCAGAACTCGCCACTTCTCACCACGCTGATGGTGCTCGCAGCCGAAGAAAAGTACATCAAGAACTCGGGTCTCTCGGACGAAGAAAAAGCAGCAGCGAGCCTCGAAGTGCGCCGCGTTGCGCAAGGGGTGATCGATAAGAAGATCTCGCAAGAGGAGCTCGAGGAAGTGCTCGCGCTGATCACCATCGACGAGGGGAACGAGCAGAAGAAGCTCAAGGACTTCTTGACCGACGAAGAGCTGCGAGGCTTCATTGCCAAGTGCAAAGAGCTGTCCGACAAGGCGGAAGTGGAGCAAGATCCACCCCCGGTCGACATCGCTGCCGAGCTTCGCAAGCTGATCGATCGAGCCTTGGGAGATAAGCTCGGCGATGCTTCCGGCGCGACGCTTCCACCGGTGATCGAGATGGAAGAGCCGCTCGAGAAAATGATGCCTCCACCACTGCCACCCGATTCGGAGAGCGCGCCGGTCGAGCCCGATGTCGGTGGCATCGCCCCTGAGACGAAGCTCGAGCCGTAGTCGACCTCCATCGATCCAGGCGGCGTTTCTCACTGCTGGACAAGCCAGTTAGTAGCCACCCAGCAAAGTCCAGTGCCACACGGCAAAGCTCGAGCCGTAGTCGAGGTTTTGTAGGTGCTATGGCTGGGCGTTTTCGAGGGCGCGGGCGATTTTCTCGCGCACTTCGTCGAGCGAAGCGCCGCTGATCAGGAATTTTTTCAGCGGCTGCGTGTGACCGGCGACGATCTGCACCGCGCTGCGCCGCACAGCAAGGGCTGCGGCGAGCAGGTCGGCAATCGCGTCGTTGGCTTTCCCTTTTTCGGGGGCGGTGGTGACGCTGATTTTCAGCAGCCCCGCATGTTCGCCGCGCAGGCTGTTTTTCTTCGCAGCGGCTTGCGCTTTCACCCCCACGAGCACGCCGTCGGTGGTTTGCGAAAGTTCGATCACGCGCCGAGTCCCTCGACCAGCGCGCTGCCGACCCGGACCAGCGTGGCCCCTTCGAGAATCGCGCGCTCGAAATCGTCGCTCATCCCCATCGAGAGTTCGGGGAGCTCGAGTGCGCCGGCTGATTGCTCGCGGAGCTTGTCGCGCACGGCTCGCAGCTGCGCAAACAGGCGCTGCGCGTCGTCGAGTGTTCCCTCGAGCGCGGCCATCGTCATCAGCCCATCGATTCGCAGATGCGTGAGCGCTGTTAGTTGCGGCAGGAGCGCGGGGAGTTCGTCGGCGCGAAAGCCATGCTTGGTGGTATCTCCCGAGAGATTCACTTCCAGCAGAACGTGCGACGTGAGCCCCGCTTTGGCTGCTTCTTCGTCGAGGCTTTCAAGCAGCTTCAGGCTCTCGCCCGAGTGGAGCAGATCGACCAGCGGCAGCGTGCGGCGAATCTTGTTCCGCTGCAAAGGGCCGATCATGTGCCACCGGATCGGCTGCGCGGCAAGACGCGGGTCGCTCGCCAAGATCGGCTGTTTCTCCCAGATTTGCTGCGGGCGACTTTCACCGAGATCGATCTGCCCCAGCGATGCGATTTCGGCGGCAATTTCGGCCGAAACATACTTGGTGACGGCGACGAGGCGCACGTCGCGCGGCGCTCGCCCGGCACGCTCGCAGGCGCTGGCGATGCGCGCTTGCACCTGCAGCAGGTTGCGCTCGAGGAGCGTGCGCTCGTCAGCAGAGAGAGGCATCGGAGGTGACTAGCGAGTGGAGGTGATGGGTCTTGCGCGACGGGCGAAAAGCTCGCCTCGATCACTGGACCTCGAGGATATCTTCGGTCGACCCGTTGGGGCAAAATCGGCAGCAGACAAATTCGGTGGCGTAGTTCTGTCCCAGCAGCGTTCGATTCGCTTGGATGCCGAGCGAACGATAGACGAGCCATTGCCAGGGACCGACCTGGGCGCGATAGCCGGTTGCAGCATCGCGGCGCACGATCGTGAGATTTTCCGCCACGGTGAGTCGTCGCCAGGTGACAGGCATGTTGCGCCGCGCGGGGTGCAGATCGATGAACAGTGGGGCGTAGAGATTGCGTCCCTCGATCGCTTGCGAATGGACGAGGAGCGAAGGTCCGTCGCTCCCTGCGGTGCGGCGCTCGATCATCTCGCCGGGGGAGAGTTCGGCGCGCCATTCGGCGAGCGAAAGTGGCAAGACACTGGCGAGCGATTTGTTCTCGCGCGACAGCCGCGCGTCGCGCGTTTCGCGCTCGGTCGCCAGGTGCACTTCCTGGGCGAGTGGCAGCACGGTGTTGATCGCCAGCTTATGCGTCGCCTCTTTCGCAAAAACTTCTTCCCCGAGAACCGCTTCGGCCAAGAGGAGAGCATGATCTTTGCGCGAGAGCAAAATCTGACGCTGCAGCCTGACACCCCCTTCGAGCGCGATTTCGATCTCGAGGTAGTCGACATCGGCATCGCTGTGCCACAGCACTTCTTCCCAGCTGTCGCTCGGGGCAATCGCCGCACCATCGAGCTTCACTTCCAGCGGCCAATCTCCGGAGAAAACGGGCTCGCCAGCAGCGAGCACTTCCAGGGTGCAAGTGGCGTCGACAAACGTCACCGTCACTTGCGTGCGCGGCGCTTGCCACGAACTGCGCAAAATCGCCACGCCGGCCGATTCGCTGTAATTGGCCGGGGGTGGAAGCGCGCTGGTCGATGTTTTGGCTTTCGCCGAACCACTCGCTTCGAGCAGTTCTTCCAGCACCGCGCGCTGCGCCTTCGGAAAGAGCGCGAGCCCCTGTTTTACCAGCAGGCGATCTTCTTTCGTCACGCTCCACGAGCCAGCGGAGGTGACTAGCGCAAGCTGATCTTTACTATGTAAGAGCCGCATGAAGTTCATCAGCATCGCGCGGAGCGAGCTGAGGTGCGCGTCGGTCAGGATCGGCGAGTCGAGGAGTGTCTCGAGCGCGCGAATCCGCAGCAGCGCGGCGAGGGTGCCTCCAAAATCGCGATGCGCTGCCGCGCAGAGCAACCCTTGCTCGTCGACCACTTCTTCGAGCGTTTTTTCGACCAGCGTTCGGATCTGCGCAAGGGTCTCGCGCGAGGTTTCAAACTCCGGAAAGAGGGCCGACATCGTCAGGGGCAATTCGACCCGCAGCAGCAGCCACGCGAGCGGATCGTCGGATGGATCGGGAGGATACTTCCCCTCGCGCGCTTCGCGCAAGATTTCGTCGGCCAGTTGGCACCAGGTTTCCCCCGGCAGCAGCGTGGCGAGCCGGGGGAGCGCCTGCGTGATGGCAATCGCCAACACTCCCCACTCGGCTGGCTTCATCGGAGGCGTGATGCCGGTGGCAAATGCGGTGAGCGCGCCGGTGAGCGTGGGGCTCGGCTTTCCACCAGCGGCCACTTTGCTCAGCTGCTCGGCAAGCGTGCGGCCGGCGTCCGACAGCTGGGTGTGGGTGCCGAGCGCCAGAAGTGGCAGCAGCTTTCCTTGCGCCGCCACAGCGGCTGGCAGCTTGGGCGTTTTGCGAGCCCCCAAATGCTCGCGCCAGCGGACGTAGTCGTCCGGCGAAGGGGCGGGGCTCGCCACGGGCTGTTTGGCTGCGGGGGCACGTTTCAGGGGAGCGCGACTCGAGGTGCTTGGCATATAGAAGGTGCGAGTTTTCTCTGGTGCAGTCACGTTGGGAGCCCACTGGCCCGCGACAGAAGTCCGGCAGCGAAAAACTTCACCAGCAGCGCGTCATCCGCCCGTCTTGCGCGCCGCTGGGAATTGCTACCGCAAATCCTACACGCTCCGCCCCCTTTGCGACACTTCCCCGGCCAGCGTCGCATTTTCGCCGAACCCTATTTTTCAGCCGCAAACAGAATCGCCAGACTGGTGGCGGCAACCATGAGCCACCGCAGGGAAAAGCGGGGCAGGGGTCGCGGCTGTCGGAGCCATGGTTAAGGAGCCAAGGGGAGCGTGCGGACGATAGGGGGTGGTTGGTAGCTATAAGTTGAAGGGGGTGTGAGATTGATCCAAACTCCAGCTTGCCGAAGTCGGTCGACGCTATTCGCATCGAGTTTTCGGTCGATGATTTCAAACCGGCGGGTGGGGGGATGGTCGACCAACCGTTGTACAACGTCGGCGGGGATCGGCTGCAGTGCTTCAATTCTGATTTGCGGGGAAGCGGGACGATTGCGCAGTCCCTCGATCCAGTTCTCCACCTGGTCGGTCTTCAGATCCAGGAATTCCAGCCGATCGGACAACTGCTCGACATCGCTTACCGCAGGTGGCTTTCCGGTATTCGTAATCGACATCCACTTCAGCTGATTGAATCTCGCAGCTGCGCGGATATCGTCGGCAGTGGCGCTCCATGCTGGGATAGTAAGCAGCTCGATTTCGCGAGGTAGCTGCGGCAGAAGTTGGGCAACAACCTGATCCGCAGGAATATCGCTGACGCGACAATCGGGTAAGTGAATCCCAAGCAACTTGGTGCAGTGCTTCAGCTGTGCGAAGAATGCAGCATCGAGTTCTTGTCGCTCAATCCGAAGATATCCGAGAGAAGCTGGAAGCGCCTCGGCGGGGACTCGTTTGCTGAGTGCCCCTGTCTGAGCGACAAATTCGCAGTGGTCAAATTTAATGAACTTAAGGTGTGGAAGATGGCTCAGTTGGCTGCACGACTGAGCCGAGAGTTCCATGTTGCGTACGTCCAGAGTGTCGAGTGGGGGTCTGAGAGTCTCCCAGAGCTGTCGGTTCGACTCCTTTAGATCGTTCGTCCGGAAAGGACATCCATCGAGAAAAAGATGAGTGAGGTTTTTCTGCTCGCCGAGGGAATGCAGCAGCTCAGCTTCGAGGATGATCCCCTGGAGATAGATTTCAGTCGCGTGTTTCGGAAGCTTGCGCGCAGGAATGGGCAGAGGAGTTTTTTTGTTGTAAGTCTGCACCACGATCCTGCGAATATTCAAACCTTTGTGGCGTTCGATAAGCTCAAACCCTTGGACCACTTTGGAAGCGTCATCGCTGCCGTAACGGATGAGAAGGTCTAGCCCCATCAAACGCCGCCCACGCTTCCGGCCGAGCAACTGACCCAGCGGACCTTGCGGAAGCTCTTCCCAGTCAGGCATCGATTCAAAAAAGGGTGGGTTAGTAAGGAGCTCGTCGCAAAACGCTTCCTGCTCACGCTGCTGCAGGTTGATGGCGGGGGCTTCGAACCAGCAAAAATAACCCAGCCCTGCCGCCACCAGTGTGGTGAGGATCAGCAGCGTGCGCAACGAAAAGCGGAGCCGGGGGATGATTCGCATCGCAAGTGCTACGGTGGAAGTTGGGCCAAACGTGAACCGAGGACTCACTCTACCCCACTTCGGGGGCCTGCTGAAAGAGAACTAGGGACCCTTCTTGTTGGCCGAGATCGAAAAAACTTGTGGGCCGCTCGACGTCGAACGGAGCGCGGCAACCTGCTATAACCAAAGGGTGTCGTTGACCGGGCCTTGCTCGTAGCCGATGGTGCCAGCGCAGGGCCAGAATCGCGATCGAAGTCGCCGCTGAAGGCTGTTTCGCAGGTGCGCGTCGCACTTGCCGCAACCCTTTCCCCGACCTCGAACCGCGCGACACCAAGGGAGATTTCACCATGGTTCGTCAGTTCCTCATGTCACTTGCGCTCCTGGCACTGGTGGTGGTCGTCGGCGTCGGCGCGACCCTCCTCACCGCTCAAGAGGCTGTCCCTACGACAGACACCCCAGCAACAGCCGCTGCGACAGATGCCCCAGCACCTGAAACCAAGCCAGCTGAAGCCGCTAGCCCAGCCGCCAGCGACGAGCCGCTCCCCGAGCATCTCGTAAAACTCTCAAAAACCCACGACGTCTGGCTCGACAAGAAACGCCGCGCGGTGATCATCGATGGCGAAGTTTGCCTCCGCGAAGGGCAGCTCGAAATGTTCGCTTGCCCCAAGGGGACCAAGGAACACGAGTCGGTTATTTCCCTCAACTGCATTCCCGAAACGGTTCACGCCGGACTCCTGGCCGCTGGCGCAAAATCGGGAACTCCTGTCCGCTTTGATCCTGAATATGTCGCCGCCAAGGGAGATATCATCGATATCTATATCCTCTGGAAAGATGCCCAAGGCGAGCGGCATCAAGTGAAGGCGCAGCAGTGGATTAAACATGCCAAAACACAAAAGGCGATGGCCTTTGATTGGGTCTTTGCCGGGAGCGGTTTCTGGAAAGATGAAGAGACCGGAAAGCAGCACTATCAAGCCAACGGTGGCGATTTTATCTGCGTCTCGAACTTCCCCACCGCGACCCTCGATCTGCCGGTCGAAAGCTCGCAGGCCAATACCGATCTCCTCTTCACCGCCTTCACCGAGAACATCCCCCCCAAGGGGACCAAGGTCCGTTTGGTGCTGATTCCTCGGGCCAAACCGGCTGATGCTGCTCCCGAAGCTGCCCCAGAACCGAAGCAGCCCGAGACCGAAAAGCAGCCTGCCGAAGCTAGCAAATAGTACGGCCATCGGTTCGTCACTGGTCTTCGAAGCAAATTCATCCACTTAGAACCCAAAGCTGCTGTTGTTTTGGGTTCTAACTGTTTCATGATTCGTAGATGGTTTGATGAGAAGATTCGACACTCTCTGTTGGTTTGAGACTCCTTGAGACTGAATGACCGCTGATGCAGCCTCGCGCCTATTCTCCTGCAATCGACCCCCTCTTGGCCGTGGAAGTGGCGATGCCACTGAAGTTTGGCCGGGCCGACGATAGTTTCCGCTCGGCGCTAGAATCGCTCACGCTTCCTGCCGCGCTCGGCCAGCGTCGACTTTTCGACGACGACGAGGCTAAGTGCTGTCTTGCGGCACTCTGGCTCCGCTTCGATTTTTTCGAGCAGTCGCACAGCATCAGCCAAGATATCGAGACCCCCAGCGGCAGCTATTGGCACGGCATTCTGCATCGTCGCGAAGGGGATTTTTGGAACGCGAAGTACTGGATGCGGCGAGTCGGACGGCATCCGGCGGGACCACAGCTGCTGGCTGCCGCGCGCAAGCTGGCGAGCCAGAGCGACGATCGCGAGCTGATGAAGCTCTACCAAAGTGCCACCACTTGGGACCCCGCGCTGCTGGTCGATTTTATCGAGGCGAGCGTCAGCAAGCCGACCGCGCAGCAGACCCTCGCCCTGCAGCTGCAAGATCTCGAATGGTGGCTGCTGTTTGACTATGCTTATGGCATGGCGACGGGGAGAGCCTCCACCTGAGCCACCCGCCTTCCTCCTGCCGACGAAAGCCTCGGTCATGAAGTTTGCTCCCCGGCTCGCTCTGGCGCTGCTAGTGATGTTTCTTATCGCGAGCGCTTCGGCCGACGAGCGCATCGATCGCGCGCAAGCCTTCAGCCGCCGGATCAGTGGCAACGTCTTTCGCCATCGACTCGAGCCGCACTGGCTCGAAGAGGGGAAGCATCTCTGGTATCGAGTCGAAACAGGCCGCAATCGTGAAGCGTTTGTGCTGGTCGACACCACCACCGGCGAGAAGCAAACCTCGGCGAAGTTTGCCGACCTGAATCTCCCACCTCCCGAGCCGATTCGGACGCGGCAAGCGACCCTCGATCGGCGCCGCTCGCAGGCGGGGGGAGTCGCCTCGGGGTTGCGCTTTAGTAATACGCTCGATCGCAAAGTGCAGCTGTGGTGGATCGATCCGCAGGGAGAGCTCGTCGAGTACGAGACGATCGACGCCGGCGCGAAACACCAACAGCCGAGCTACCACCGGCATCAATGGCTGCTACGCGACGAAGCCGGAACCGACCTGGCGCGGATTGAAGTGGGCCCAACGATTCGCGAGGTGCTGATCGACGGCGAAGCCGAGAATGAAGTGCGCGAGCGTCGTGCGCCGCGCGGTGGTGGTGGACAATCTCCCGACCGCAAGTGGGTCGCTTACGTCGAGGAGGGAAACCTCTTGCTGCGGAACCGCGACAGTGGCGTCATCCAGCCGCTGAAGACCGACCTCGACCCGCAGTACCCAGTGCGCGGCGGCATCACCTGGGCTCCCGATTCGCAAGCGTTTGTTGTCAGTTACGCCGAAAAAATCGAGCCGCGTCAAATCACCATCGTCGAATCGACCCCCGACGATCAGCTACAGCCCAAGCTGCGGCAAGTCCGCTACGTCAAACCGGGCGATCCACTGCCACGTCCCGTTCCGGTCCTCTTTCGGATCGAAAATGGGAAGGCGACTCCGCAGCCGATCGACACCAAATTGTTCGATCATCCGTTTACCGAAAGCACGCAGCTCGACATCGAGTGGGCTGACGACAGCAGCGAGTTCTACTTCGATTACAACGCGCGCGGGCATCAGACGTTTCGCATCATCGCCGTCGATCGCGCCACTGCTCTCCCCCGCGCGATTGTCGAAGAAACGAGCCCCACCTTCATCGACTACACCAGCAAAACGTGGCGCCATTGGCTCCCCGCCACGAGCGAACTTCTCTGGATGAGCGAGCGCGATGGCTGGGCCCATCTCTACCTGGTCGATCTGAAAACCGGCGCGATCAAAAACCAGCTGACACAAGGTGCGTGGGTCGTCCGAAAAATCGAGCATGTCGATAGCGAGCAGCGTCAGGTGTGGTTCATGGCGTCGGGCCGGCGCGCTGGAGAAGATCCGTATCACCTGCATCTATGCCGCGTGAATTTCGACGGAACGGGGCTCGTGCAGCTGACCGAAGGGGATGGGACCCATAGCGCCGAGTTTTCTCCCGACCGTCAGCTGTTCATCGATCGCTGGTCGCGCGTCGATCTGCCGCCGGTCCACCAGCTGCGCCGCAGCAGCGATGGTTCGCTCGTCGCGGAGCTCGAGTCGGCCGAGATCACCGCGCTTCTCGAAACGGGCGTTCAGCTCCCCGAGCGTTTTGTCGCCAAAGGGCGCGACGGTGTGACCGATATTCATGGCTTCCTCGTGAAGCCGTCGAACTTCGATCCGAATAAAAAATATCCAATCGTCGAAGATATCTACGCCGGTCCTCATTCCGCTTTCGTCCCCAAAGAGTTCGGTCCTCACGCGCGCTATCACACCCTCGCTGAGCTCGGCTTCATCGTCGTGAAGATCGACGGCATGGGGACCAACCATCGTGGCAAAGCGTTTCACGATGTTTGCTATAAGAACCTCAAGGATGCCGGATTTCCCGACCGAATTGCGTGGATCAAAGCGGCAGCGGCAGAGCGTCCCTACATGGACCTCAGTCGCGTCGGCATCATCGGCGGGAGTGCCGGAGGACAGAACGCCATGCGCGCGCTGCTCGATCATCACGACTTCTATCACGTCGCGGTCGCCGACTGTGGCTGTCACGACAACCGGATGGATAAGATTTGGTGGAACGAGCAGTGGATGGGCTATCCGGTCGACGAGAGCTACGCCCAAAATTCGAACATGGTCGACGCTTCGAAGCTCGAAGGTCATCTGCTGCTGATCGTCGGGGAACTCGATACCAACGTCGACCCCGCCAGCACAGCGCAAGTGGTGGCCGCTTTGCAGCGCGCTCGCAAAACGTTCGACTACATGCCGATCATGGGTGCAGGGCACGGCGCGGCCGAAACCCCGTTTGGTTCACGGCTGCGAAGTGAGTTTTTGCTGCGACATTTGCAGCCCTAATGCGGAACCTTGCGACCTCCTCGCGGCCGGCGCGCGATCGGATAAAATGAGCCTCTGCGATTCGCCGACGAATCGCCAGATTTCACTCTCCCGATCGACAGTGTTGCCATGCCAGCCAATCTCACCGCGCAGTATCACAAGGCCGAAGAGCAATATCGCCAGGCGCAAACGCCGGAAGACGAGCTCCGCTGTCTTGAGCTCATGCTGCGCGAAATCCCCAAACACAAAGGGACCGACAAACTTCAGGCCGAGCTGAAGCACAAAATCAGCCGCGCGAAAGAAGAGGTCGAACAGTCGAAAAAGTCGGGGGGGAAAAAGAGCGCGGGGATCAAGATTCCCCGGCAAGGGGCGGGACGCGTGGTGATCATCGGCGGCCCCAATAGTGGCAAAAGTCAGCTCCTGGCGAGTCTCACTCGCGCAGCGCCCGAGATTGCCCCTTATCCCTTCACCACGCGCGAAGTGCAGCCCGGCATGATGGCGTGGGAAGATATTTCCGTGCAGTTGCTCGATACCCCGCCGATCACGGTCGATGTCTTCGATACCAACTTGCTTGGCATCATTCGGGGGAGCGATCTGGTGCTGCTGCTGGTCGATCTGGGGGACGACGATGGAATCGATCAGCTGCAGCAAGTGCTCGACAGGCTTGGTGGAACGAAAACGCGCCTCGCCCGCGAGTCGTCGCTCGACGAAGAAGATATCGGCCTGTCGTACACCCAGGCGATCCTCGTGCTCAACAAAATCGACTTGCCCGAAGCTGCCGACCGGCTCGCGCTGCTGCGCGAGTTCATCAAGGTCGATCTCCCCGAGATTCAAATCTCGGCGCTCGAAAAAACGGGACTCGCCGAGCTCACTAGCCTCGTGATCGAGAAGCTCGATATCGTTCGCGTGTACACGAAGCTGCCGAACAAAAAAGAAGCGGACTACGACAAACCATTCACACTGCGGCGCGGCGGCACGCTGCTCGATGTGGCCGAAATGGTGCACCGCGATATCGCCGAAAATTTCAAATACGCCCGCGTCTGGGGCAGCGGCGTGATCGGCGGAAGCCAGCTCAAAGGGGACTATGTAGTGCACGACAAAGATGTTGTCGAGATTCACGTGTAGTAGCGCAGCACTCGTTTTCCGAGCGAATGGCTCGTGAAATAGGACGAAACTGCTACTGCGCTCGTAAGATTACTCGCCCGAAGCGACGTTGCCATGACGAATGAAAAAATCGCCGATGCGTTCGACCTGATTGCCGACTTGCTCGAGTTTCAAGGGGCGAACAGCTTTCGCGTTCGGGCGTATCGCAATAGCGCGCGAACACTGCGCGACTACAGCGGATCGCTCGCCGAGCTCGCGCAGCAAGGGGTCGCCGCGCTCAAAGAGATCGAGGGAATCGGCGACGATCTAGCGGCGAAAATCATCGCCATGGTCGAGACTGGTAAGCTCGCCATGCTCGACGAACTCCGGAGCCAGGTTCCCGAGAGTGTCCTCGCGCTGCTGCGCATTCCAGGAGTCGGTCCCAAGAAAGCAGCCGCACTTTACAAAGAGCTTGGTGTGAAGTCGCTCGAGGAACTCAAAAGCGCGTGTGAGCAAGGAAAAGTGCGAGAACTCAAGGGATTTGCTGCAAAAACCGAACAGCTGATCTTGCAAGGACTCACCATCGCCGCCGCCGGCAACGAGCGGATGCTGTGGTACGACGCCGATAAAGTGGTGCAAGCCTTGCTCGCGCACATGCGCCCCTGTCAGGCGATTGATAAGCTCGAAGTGGCGGGGAGTTATCGCCGTGGCAAGGACTCGATTGGCGATCTCGATCTGCTTGTCATCTCGCGCGACGTCGCAGGGGTGATGGATCACTTTGCCAAGTTTCCACCCCTCCAGGATGTGATCGCGCGCGGCGATACCAAAATGTCGATCCGCCTTGATTCGAATCTGCAAGTCGACCTCCGCGTCGTTGGCGAAGAATCGTTCGGCGCGGCGCTGCAGTACTTCACCGGCTCGAAGGAACACAACGTCAAGCTCCGCTCGCTCGCCAAAGAGCGCGGCCTCAAGATCAACGAGTATGGTGTCTACCGGGTTGAGGCCGATGGTAGCGAAACGCTCGTCGCCGGGAGCACCGAAGCCGAGGTTTATGCTACGGTCGATTTGCCCTGTTTTCCGCCGGAATCGCGCGAGGGACGCTGGGAATACGAAGCGGCACGACACCAACCGTTTCCCGCGCTCGTCGAGCTTGCCGATATCGTTTGCGACCTGCACATGCACACCACAGCGACCGACGGCAACAACTCGATCGACGAAATGGCGACAGCAGCCCGCGCGCGAGGGATGCAGTACATCGCCATCACCGATCACTCGCAGCGCGTCTCGGTCGCTCGCGGCTTAACGCCCGATCGAGTCCTGGCCGAGTGGAAAAAAATCGACGCCTGGAATGCAGCCAACGACGATGAGTTTGTGATCCTCAAAGGGATCGAATGCGACATTCTCGAAGCGGGTGGAATGGACTTGCCCGACGACGTCCTGGCGCAAGGTGACTTCATCATCGGCAGCGTCCACTTCGGTCAAAAGCAATCGCGAGCCGAGATCACCGAGCGCATTTTGTTCGCGCTCGAGCACCCGCATGTCCACATGATTGCGCACCCCACTGGCCGGTTGATCAATCGTCGCGAGCCTTACGAAGTCGATATCACAGCTGTGATCGCCGCTGCCAAAAAACATAAAAAACTGCTCGAAATCAACGCCAATCCGCAGCGTCTCGACCTGAATGAAGTCCTCGCCGCGCAGGCCCGCGAAGCAGGAGTGATGCTCTCGATCAACACCGACGCCCACCACACCGGTGGCATGGATGTGATGCGCTGCGGCATCTTGCAAGCGCGTCGCGCCGGAGCGACCAAGGCCGACATTGCCAACACACTTTCGCTGGCGAAGTTCAAAAAACTGGTGCTTAAAAAATAGCGCCCGCCTCAGTCGCGCGTGACACCTCTGGTCAATCAGTTTGACGGCGCACCACTTCGCGCGCATGATGCTGATCGTTCCACCTCGCGTCACACTCTCTCCACCAAGTTTGCGGAGCTCTCCGATGTCGCTAACGCGCTCTCTCTTTGTTTTTAGAATCTTGCTCGCTCTCGCGGCGACATGCTTACTCGCACCTTCAGCCTTCGCGGAGAACGCTACAGAGAACGTAGCTGAGAAGGTCGCCGGTCTCCCCGAAGTCACCGATGCGGCTGAGTTCGACGGCGCAACGCTCGCAAAAATTCCAGCAGCGATGATGGCGGAAGTCGAAGCACAGCGCGCCAGCGGCATTGTTGCAATGGTCGGTCACGCGGGACGTATCGTTCATCTCTCGGCCGTGGGAAAAGCCGACCTCGAAACGGGTCGCGAGATGAAGACCGATGCACTGTTCGGCATCGCTTCGATGAGCAAACCGATCAGCGCCACGGCGCTCATGATTCTCGTTGAGCAGAAGAAAGTGTCGCTCGATGAACCGGTGGCGACCTACCTGCCTGAGTTCAAAAATGTGCGTCTCAAAAGTGGTGCAGCGCCAAGCGGTCCGATCACGATTCGTCACTTGCTCACGCACACTTCGGGGATGGGTGGCAGCCAGGCGAACGAAGGAACACTCGCTGAAACGGTCACAAAAATGGCCGCACGACCCCTCGATTTTAGCCCCGGCGAGAAGTGGCAATACAGCCCAGCGATCAGTGTCTGTGGTCGCGTGGTCGAGGTCGTGAGTGGCGAAGCATTCGACGTTTTTCTGCGGAAAAACATCTTCATTCCCCTAGGAATGCACGACACTTCGTTTGTACCAAGCGCCGCGCAGCAGGAGCGGATCGCGAAGCTCTACAAGCCTGGCGCCGATAAGAAAAGTCTTGTCGCAGCGACGAGCTGGATCACCGATCTCAGTGGCGAACGAACCCCAAACCCTTCGGGCGGCTTGTTCTCGACGGCGCGCGATCTCGCGCGGTTCTATCAAATGGTGATCAATGGTGGCGAGTATCAAGGGCATCGCATTCTCTCGGCCGAGAGCATTGCCGAAATGACCAAACTGCAAACCGGCGAGATCGTGACCGGTTTCACACCGGGGTGCGGCTGGGGACTCGGTTACATCTTCGTCCGCGAGCCTCAAGGGGTCACCGCGATGCTCTCGCCTGGCAGCTTCGGCCATGGTGGTGCATTCGGAACGCAAGGCTGGATCGATCCGTCGCGCAAGATGTTTTTCGTTCTCCTGGTACAGCGCACCGACTTTGGCAACAGCGACGGTAGTGAGCTGCGCGGAACCTTTCAGCAGATTGCTATCGACGCGCTGAAGACGAAGTAAATCAGCCGCTTGTAGTTGCAGAACTCTGCAGAAAAACGTCAAATATTCCTGAAGACTTGCTCGAGAACAGTGCCAAACTGGCGCAGTAAGTCTTCAGGAACTATGCGAAAAGAATTGACGAGTGCAATCTAGGAAGATAGCTGCGTAGGATGGGTCGCCAGGAGCCCGAACTTCAGTAGATAGCCGAGCGAGCGGATGCTGATCGCATCGAGCGCGGCGAGACCCAGTTGATCGACCCGAATCCCTGGCATCATCTCGACCACGAGCATAATCCGCTGCAGTTCTTCTGCCGGTAGTCGCGAGTCGCGGCCAAAGTTGCTCATCCATTCGGAGGCTAATTTGGGCAGATTCTCCGGAGAATAATGCGTTCCGAGGAACAGCGGCGTGCTTTCCGAAATCGTGTGGGTGGCGTAGTTCGCAAAGACCCGCAGCAGATCATCGCACAGTGGCGCTGCCGGCTGATCGGGGCGTCGCGGCGCTGTTTCCGGCGCGGCGCCACGTATCCGCGCGAGCTCTTCCCACAGCTGTTCGTAAAGTCCAATCACCACGCGCCAGTCGAACTTCTCGCGCGCATAGCGGGCCCCTTCGGCCCCCATTTTTTGCCGCAATGTTTTGTCGTCGATCAGCCGCACCAAAGCCTGTGCTAAGAACGCTGGATCGACCGTGGTGGCCATCGAAAGTCGCGCCACCACTTGGCTGTAGAGATTCGTGTCGCCGTTGTAGCGATGCGCTAAGTCGATTCCAGTACCAGCTGGCGGCGCGATGGTCGGAATCCGAAATCCATCGATCCCATCGCGCACCGTTTCGCGATAACCGTTCCAGTCTGAAACGATCACCGGTATTCCCGCTGCCATCGCTTCGAGCGGTGTCAGGCCAAACGTCTCTTGGACATTATCGACCGGCGAAACAAACAGATCTGCGGCGCTCCAAGCCGCCGCGCGCAGTTCCGGCTGTCGTCCATCGAGAAAGCTGGTCGCTACGTTCGGCGCGAAAGTTTTGGCCGCCGCGCGATAGGCTTGCTCCTCGCGCTCATCTTCAAACCAGCCGACCATCAGCAAATGGAGTTTCGTTTTGCACTTCGCAGCTGCTTGCGATGCGGCCATCCACAGGGGAGTGGGATGCGCTTTGGTATAGAAGTTCAGACGTCCGAGGAACATCACCAGCACGTCGTCGTCGGCCACTTCGAGGGTCTTGCGCAGCGCTTTTCGCGTCTGGGCTTGCTGACGATATTTCTGCTGCTCATCGCAGTCGACACCGAGCGGAATCACCGGTAATTGAAGGGAAATCGACGGTTTTCCACCGGTTCGCTCGGCCAGATACTCCTGATAATTCGCGTGGATTTCGGCGACAGAAGTGCGCACCGATTGCGACGTGCAGATCACGGCGTCCCACGGCTGCAGCGGCAGGGTGAGCATGTCGCCGATTGCTTGCATCGCCTCGCGCGAGCAGATGGTGTGCGTGAGTCCACAGAGGCTATAGGCGCGCTGATCGAAGAAGCGTCGTTGCCACGCGAGTTCGCCGAGGACCGGATCGCTGCGATACACCACACTGGCGCGGCGCATCTCCTCGGGGAGGAAAAGCTTGAGCCACTCGAGCCGCACATCGTGACGCAGATCGGGCGCCACGCGCTGCTGCATCGCGTCGATCGAACGCTTGTTCGACGTAGCGCCGTAGAGCACATCGCTGGTGGTATAGCGCGCCATCGCGCGCAAAAAACCTTCGCCAGCCGCTTGTCTGCCGACAAGTCGCTTGCCACTCGTGTCGAACCCGTCGTCGACGTAATAAATCGCCGGTCGTTGCATAGCGCGCGAGGCTCGGGCCCACTCGGGGAAAGTCAAAAAGTGCAATAAACCACGGGAAATCGCGGCTATTTAGCCAGTGCTTCGATGAGCGGCTGCTCGATATTTCCAGCCGGTGGATCGATGCCGAGCAGCTGCGCAATCGTCGAGGCGAGACAAGCGGGGCTCACTGGCCGATCGCTCACCTGCTTTTGAATGCCACATCCCAGCAGCAAGCAGGGAACATGCGTGTCGTAGAAATAAGGACTCCCGTGCGTTGTCCCTTTACCACTTCCGCCTGTGATGCAGTAGGGCTTGAGCACGTACAGCACATCGCCGCTGCGACGTGGATGAAACGCCAGGCTCACTTGCTCGAACAACTTTCCCTGACCACCGGCGAGCAAATCGCTGCGCGTGAAAGCTGACGCGATACCATCTTGCTCGAGCAGCATGTCGCGCACCGCTCGTTCGGCCAGCTCGCGCGATTGTGTGCCGACGAGCTTTTCATGGGCGTGATCAAACAGCACAGCATTTTCCGAGAAGTCCAAAATCACCGGTTTTTCGCTCGTTTCCGCCCCAATCGCGCTCCGCACGCGGGCCTCGAGTTTGTCCTTGAGTTGCGAAAGACTCCCGAGCGGATTGCGCTTCGCAGGAATCTTCTGCTCTGCCGCCCATTCTGGAATCGGTGCCACACCATGATCGGCTGTGATCATCAGTGTCCACTTCCCCGCTCCGACTTGCTCGTCGAGAAACTTCGTGAAGCCGAGAATCTGACGATCGGTGCGATAGGTGATGTCTTCCACTTCCATGCTGTAGGGGCCAAAGGCGTGTCCCACATAGTCGTTGCTCGAAAAGTTGATTGCCAGGAAATCGGGATACTCATCGCCCCCCAGTTTCTCGCCGATCACAATCTCGCGCGCTGCCTGCAACGTGTAGTCGTTCCCAAACGGTGAGTAGAGGACCTGATCGCCGAACTTGTCCTCGTTGAGCTCTCCCAGTTTGGCAAACTCGTGCGGAAACTTGGTATCGAAATTGGCTGGAGGATTTTCGTACGGCATGTCATCGGGGCTGCTCTTGGTGTAGGCCGATTCCGGCAGCAGCAGATCCCAAACTTTCCCCCGGAACTGGTCGATCGCTTTTTGGTCGTTGAGCACACGCAAGTAGCCTGGCAGATCGTTGCGATAGTAGGTGCTGGTGACCCAGTGATTGTTCTGCAGCCAGTAAGCAGCGTCGGCGCGATGGCCGGTCATCAAAATCGCAGCTCGGTCTTTGATCGCCACCCCAATCACTTTCGATCGTCCGCCAGTTGCGAGTTTCATTCGGTCCCCGACGGTGTCGGTCTCGAGCACGCGTGGAGACATCGGTTTGCCGGTCGGAAAGCCGACGATCGTTTCTTGGGGGTCGCTCACGCAGTAGCGATCTTTCCCCGTCTCGCGATCGAACCAGTCGTTGCCGATCACCCCAGTGCGCGATGGATAGGTGCCGGTCATCTGCACGGCATGCCCGGGAGCTGTCACCGTGAAAGCGTGCCGATGATGGCACTCGGTGAACATCGTCCCTTTGGCCAGCACTTCGGCGAGCATGCCGGGCTGCTGATCGGGGGGGGAGACGAGGGTCGGGCGAAAGCGGTTCATGTACTCTTGGCAGTACTGATCGACGCTGATCACCACCACCAGCTTGGGCGACTCGCCCCGCAGCGGCGCGGCAAGTGCTAGCCAGCCGATCATGCCCAGCACAGCAGCGAGAGGCAAACGACCCACAAGCGACCCTGCCTTGAGGGCTCCGAGAGACTGTGATGGCATAAACAATCGCCACTCCGTGCAAGAGAACGTCGGCAAACGCCGGAACTGGGCGGCGTCCTGTGCGACTGACTATAGTTCCCCAGATGCCCCAGAACAACGCGCTGAATCGATGAAGACCGGGGCATGCAATTCTTCAAAAATTTACAGAACTGACGCATTGTCTTTTTCCGACGATGTGTCAATAATCGCATTGTGAGCACACTAACTCGAAAACAACGTGAAATTCGCGAACGGGAGCAGTTGATCCTCGACATCTCCCGTCGAATGCTGGTGGAGCAAGGCTACGCGGGCCTCAGTATGGACCGCTTGGCCGACCAAACCGAGTATTCCAAAGGTGTTATTTACCAACACTTTGCGTCGAAAGAAGATCTCGTCATGGCCCTCGCCGTGCAGAGTGCGGAAGCACGTACGCAGCTGTTCGAGCGGGCCACGAAATTCGAGGGACGTCCTCGCGAGCGGATGCTGGCGATTGGTGTGGCGGGGGAGTTGTTCATTCGACTTCATCCCTACCATGCCCAGTCGGAACAAATTGTGAAAATGGCCGGGCTCGACGAACGAGCAACCCCCGAGCGTCGTTCCGCCATGCTTTCGCAAGAGGGATGCTGTTTTGGCGTGGTGAAAAGTGTGGTCGACGATGCAGTGCAGGTCGGCGATCTGCAGCTCCCCGCTTCGCTTACCACGGCCGATATCGTCCTGGCACTGTGGGCCCTCAACTTTGGCGGGCAAGCGATCATTCATACCGATCGCGATCTGCTCGTAAAGTTCGGTATCACCATGCCTTACAACACGATCCGGATGCATTGTCAGACCCTGCTTGATGGCTACGGCTGGCGCCCCCTCTTCACCGAGTGGGACTACGAAGCGACCTATCGGCGAATCCTCCGCGACCTGTTTGCCGAAGAATCGCTCGCTGCTGGCATGGCCTAAAGAACCAAAGACTACAAACAAACTGGCTGATTGCTGGTGCGACCTTAGATCGAGTCCCTATTCTCGCTGATTTCCGTCGTCCGAAGTTCCTCTCCCGGAACCACTTCGGCCGACTGGCGAGCAACCCTGGGATGGTGTGAGAGAGCGTTTTTTTGTCGAGGCAACGGGCGATCCTGTTTGCCCTTTTTTTGCATCTGAAATTGACGAAGTGTCGGAAAACGACTCTGTGACCAGTCGCAACAAGAACTTGCCGACAGGAAACGATGAGTCAGGTCTCGAAGCGAGCACCTCGCAGCGTATTAACCTTGCCAGGAATCGGCTGGATTGCAGGTTCCTGGGGGAGAAGCGGCCACGCTTCTCGGGAGTCGTCGTCTATGTATTGGCTAGCGCTCCGCATGCTCACCGGCGATCGGGCGAAGTATGTCAGCCTGATTTTCAGCATCACCTTTGCCACGCTGCTAATGACGCAGCAGGTGTCGATCTTCATGGGCATCGTTCGCCGAGCGGCGAGTCAGATTGAAGATGTCCGCGACGCCAGCATCTGGGTGATGGACGAAAAAACCCGCTACATCGACGAAGCTCGAGGTCTCCCCTCGACCGATCTGCAGCGCGTGCGCGGCGTAAGTGGGGTGGAGTGGGCGGTGCGGTTCTACAAAGGGCAAGCCGCTGCTCGGCTCGAAGATGGCAACTACCGAACGCTGGTCTTAATTGGCCTCGATGATGCAACCCTTGTCGGTGCCCCGCGCGAAATGGTCGCCGGCAGCTTTGAAGATTTGCGCCGCCCCAATGCAGTGATCATCGACAAAGCCGGTTATGAGTATATGTGGCCTGGTCAACCTTATAAGATCGGCCGCACCTTTCAACTCAATGATCGCCGCGCTGTCCTGGTGGGTGTCTGTAAAGCTTCTCCCCCATTTGTGACCCTCCCGATTCTTTATACGCGTTATACCCAGGCCGATCAGTTCATGCCGGGTAACGAAAGTATCCTTACGTTTGTGCTCGCCAAACCTGCGGCTGGCGTTGATCCTCAGCAAGTCTGCGACAACATTCACCGCCAAACCGGACTGATGGCGCTCACGAGCGATCAGTTCTTCTGGAAAACGATTAACTACTTCCTCGGCTCCACCGGCATTCCGGTGAATTTCGGGATCACGATCGCGCTCGGCTTCATTGTCGGTGCTGCTGTGTCGGGACAGACGTTCTATCTCTTCACGCTCGAGAACCTGAAGCAGTTCGGTTCGCTCAAAGCGATGGGGGTCACCAACACGCGGCTGATCGGCATGATCTTGCTGCAGGCAGGTGTGGTCGGCGTGATTGGTTATGGCATTGGAGTGGGCCTCACCGCCATCTTCTTCACCTACACCAATCAAATCACACACCTCGCGGGGCTGCATCTCACCTGGCTTGCAGCGGGAATGGTGGGGGTAGCGGTGATGGTGATCATCTTGCTCACGAGCCTCGTGAGTTTGCGCAAAGTGCTGGTGCTTGAACCGGCGGTTGTCTTCCGAGGCTAGGGCAAGTGTGCGCGGCAGCGCGTGGAGAGACATATGATTTCTAGCTTCTTTAATCGACGAGCTCCGAAGCTTCCCGCCAAGCCTACCAACCCCGCGATGGCAGTGGTGTGCGACGGCGTGGAAAAAGAATTTGGAAGTGGCGAAACCAAAACCCTCGCGCTGCGCGGGATCAATGCCGAGGTGAACGCCGGTCAAATGACGCTGCTCGTTGGCCCTTCGGGGTGCGGCAAAACGACCCTCATTTCGATCATCGCGGGACTCCTCACACCCACGCGCGGCGAAGTGACGGTGCTCGGTCGTAACTTGCAGCAACTCAGCGGCACCCAGCTCGTAAACTTCCGCAAAGAGAACATCGGATTTGTGTTTCAGCAGTACAACTTGCTCCCTTCGCTCACGGCGGCCGAGAACGCCGCAGTGCCGCTGATTATCGCTGGCGAATATCGTCACAAAGCGGTGGCCAAAGCCAAAGAGATGCTCGCTGCGGTGGGGCTTGCCAGCAAGACCGAATCGTTTGGCTCGCAGCTGTCGGGTGGACAACAGCAGCGCGTGGCAATTGCTCGCGCGCTGGTGCATTCCCCACGGCTGATGGTGTGCGATGAACCGACCGCCGCGCTTGATGCGCAAAGTGGTCAAACGGTGATGACACTGCTGCGCAACGTAGCCCTGCAAAGCGATCGCGCGGTGATTGTGGTGACGCACGACAGCCGCGTTTTCTCGTTCGGCGACCGCATTATTCACATGAACGACGGCCAAGTGACGCACATCGACGAAACCCCCGAAGCGATTCAGTCGAGTCTCCAGTCGTCGCACGGTCACTAGCTTGCAGCTCGCAAAATATTTCCAGGCAACCGGCCTTTCCCCACAACAATCAATACCGTCAGCAACACAGTCAATAACACAGTCCCCCGCGGTTACTAAGGTGCGTTATGTCGAAACTCTTCACCAACTATTTGTTGCCGACGGTGGCTGCCGGCATGCTCGCGTTTGCCTTCTATCACTTGGTGATGGCCAATGAGGTGAAGCCGCCGCTCGAGCCACCGGTGGGGCCTCCTTCGGTGAACTACGAGTCGTCGGTCGCTGGGGTCGGCGTGGTCGAAGCGGCGAGTGAGAATCTCGAAGTGGGAGCTGCGCAGTCGGGCATCGTACTCGAGCTTTACTATCCACCGCATCGGGTCGGCGCGACGGTGAAAGAAGGCGAGCCGCTGCTGAAAATCGACGACCGCCAACTGCAAGCGCAGCTGAAAGTGAATCAAGCCAATTTGCGTAGCGCGCAGGCCTCGCTCGCGGAACTCGAGCAGCGTCCCCGCGCGGAAGATCTGCCACCCGCTGAAGCGAAAGTGCGCACCGCGCAGGCCAATCTCCAAAAGTCGCTCGACCGCTACAAACGTCTCGAGCAATTGATGGCGAGCAACGCCACATCGCAAGAGGATCTGAATCAAACACGCTACACGGTCGAGGCGAGCCGCTACGAAGTGGAAGCTGCCGAAGCGGAGTACAAGCTGCTGAAGGCAGGAACCTGGGACCCTGAGAAAGAAGTGGCCCGCGCTGCTGTCGATGCCGCCCAGGCCAACGTCGAGCAGATCGAGACCGAGATCGAGCGCTCGATTGTCCGTGCGCCGATCGATGGTCAGATCCTGCAAGTGAACGTTCGCAAAGGGGAACTCGTCAGCCCGACGCGCAGTGGTGGTCTGTTGGTGATCGGCGATCTGTCGAAGATCTACCTGCGGGTCGATATCGACGAAGAAGATATCCCCCGGTTCCGTAGCGCGGCAGCTGCCAAAGCGGTGACGCGCGGCGATACCAAGGCCGAGTTTCCGCTGAAGTTCGTCCGGCTCGAGCCGCTGGTGATCCCCAAGACATCGCTCACCGGCGACAACACCGAAATGGTCGACACTCGCGTGATGCAGGTGATCTACGAGTTCGTGAGCCCCACCGCACCGGTGCTCGTGGGGCAGCAGCTCGATGTGTTTGTGGACCTGGGACCTAAAACCACCGAGACAGCCGGGCGCTAGAAGTCGATTCTTCTAATCATTCATTAGAAGCGTGACCAACGCGCTATCTTAAAGGGGAGACCCATAGAAAGGGTGTTCCCGCTTCATCAATCCGCAGCTCATGTTTGAGCTTGGCTTGAAATAGCAGCCGCTCGAGCGCGCGGGCATAAAAGGTATTGGTTTTGGGTAGCGAGACTTTGGTCTTAGCCAGATCGATATCACCCCGCGCTAGTCCATTGTGATCGACGAGCAAAATCAGTTTGAGTCGCCCAGCAATTGCTTTCATACTTTCACCCACCGGGGTGTTGCTGACCTCGACATTCAGGAACTTGAAGAGATCGGGGCAAAGCTCGCGGGGGGTGCTTTCGGATGGCCAGCCGATCGGCCACGACTCGGTGACTTCGGTCGAGCTTTTGATCCGCAGCCGAACTTTGCCCGACGAGAGCTCGGGAACCATCACCAGCCCAAGCGGGCGGAGTGTGGCGGCGATGGCTGTCCCCGAAGCGAGCCCCAGCAGCTCGTCGGTCATCGGTTCTTCCGACGCCAAAGCCGCCTTGGAGTTGGTGTCGGTCACGAAGCTGAGGGTGATCCGCTCGGAGATCGATTTCAGCACATCGCGGGGCAGCTTCCCTTCGGTGACAAAGTCGACTCGCACCGCCAAGGCATCGTGGGTCTCGACAAACTGACGCGGAAAGAGGCCGAAATGGACTGGTTTATCGGTGATTGCCTCTTCGCCGCCGGTGGTAAGCTTGCTAAGCCAGGTAGAGAGGGAAGCTTTGTCGCTGCGATAGAACTTCCCTTTGGGGAGCGACAGCCGACCGTCGGCCAGGAGCTGACCGGTAATATGGGCAGTGGTCCCGTCGATCCGAATGCCGAGCTGATCGCCGTCTTTAGGTGAGCGGATTCGCACATTTTCGACATTCAGGCTCGCCAGCAGCTCGATCCAGGGGCGGGCATCTTCGCTCCGAAAGCCTTCTGCAGTCAGGAGTTCCATCTCGATACGCTTGGGTACCTGCTGAGCTCCGGCGATGTTCACCAGCATACCGACGAGCATCAGCGCGGCGGATATCGCCCCGCAGGAGCGTGGAATCGATCGAGGGAACATAGCCGAGGCTCCTGGGGCGTCGCGCGCGGAGACAGTGCGGTGGCACAACTCCTAACTATAGCCCTTGGGGGTGGCGCGAGTCTGCTTCTTTTTTGGGATGGCGGGGGCAGTTGCCCCGCAAAGTCAGCCTCGTTTGCCCGACCCGAACGTGGTTTGGTTGTGCGGCTTGTGGCGATTGTGTCTGTGGGTGGTGTTGTGGCGGCTTTGGCGAATATTCTCTCAATCGCGATCTTGCGGCGTGCCGATGAGACTCCTTAGAGGTCAGTTCGCAAGCACCCAGATCGGCTGAGAGTCTTCCGCAGACTCCGAGGCCTGAACTCCACGGCGCAGCACTCGACGAGCAGGTCAATCATCCCGAGCATCCCCGCAGATGCCCCCGGAGATCTTCTCGTGGAATGCCGAGTTGTGTCGTTCTTAGAATCCTCGCGCTGGCCGTGTTTATATTCCAATCAGGAGGGAACACTTATGATGCGCAAGGCGATTCTTTTGATCGCGCTCGTCGCTGGTCTGCTCACGACAGTCGGCAGCGACTGCTCCCAAGCAGAAGAGCGTGCTTACGGTCGGACTTGGGGTGGACAGTACGGTACCCGTGACTGGGAACGTTTCTATCACTATCCCTACGTCTATTACCCCCAAAACTTCTACGGTAATGAATATTATCGTAGCAGCGACGATCTCTATCATCGCTATCCCCAAGAGATGCGCACGCCGGTCTACAACCGTCAGTGGCACAACCCCTATCCCGAAGGACGCCGCTATCACCAAGGACACCAGTTCATTCTGGACGTGTTCTAATAGCCGCCGCCTGTCGGCACCAACTTAAAAACTCAAACGCCCTGCCTTTATCACTCACCGATAATCGCAGGGCGTTTTTTCGTTTCTTGAAGTGATAGACAATCCCTAATTTCCGCTGGGGGATGGCAAGCGGCCGGCGGAGGTGTGGGTACGGAATTCGGCGATCATGTCGCGCGTCGCTTGCTCGACCGCTTGCTGCCAGTGAGCGCCTGCCAGGTGGCTGTACTGCGAACGCTCGTAAGCGAAGGTAATGCCGCGGCTGCTGTTGACAATCGCGCCGAGACCAGCGTCGTCGAACGCAGCGGCGCAGTCGGCAGCGGTTCCCCCTTGAGCGCCGTAGCCAGGGATCAGCAGCCAGGTGTGAGGCATCGCAAAACGAAGTTCCGCGAGCTGCTCGGGGTAGGTGGCGCCGGCGACAGCGCCGACGCTTCCATAGCCGGTGGCACCCTTGGATTGATCGGCCAGTTCTTCGACAAAACGTGCTACGTGGCGATAGAGTGGCAAGCCGTCGGCCACTAAATCTTGAAAACGCCCGCCCCCTGGATTCGAGGTCTTTACGAGGACAAAAATCCCCGCGCCACGCGCCTGAGCGGTGCTGAGAAACGGCGTGATACTATCGTCCCCCAGGTATGGGCTCACCGTCAGGGCATCGCCACCCCACGGGCTCGAGTCCCCAGGGCCAAGATAAGCGTCGGCATAAGCGGCGGCTGTCGTTCCAATGTCGTTCCGTTTGCCATCGACGATCACCAGCAGCTGTTTGGCAGCGCCGTAGCGAATCACTTCGGCCAGCGCCGTGCAGCCAGCGGGGCCGAGTTGTTCGAAGAAAGCGGCTTGCGGTTTGATGGCCGCTACCAGCGGCGCGACGACGTCGATCACTTCGCAGCAAAACTTTTGATAAGCGGCGGCGATATCGTGCGGGCTTTGCGAGGCGAGCATGCCGGGAGGAAGGCTCTGCGCTCGAGGATCGAGTCCCACCAGGGCTGGAGTCCCTTTGCGGATGATCGCGGAGACAAGTCGATCGGCGAAATGTTGATCGGATAGGGGACCGAGTACCATCTCTAAAGCTGCTTTCGATAGGGAAAAGTGACAGGCGATTTCGTTGAGTTCTAATGCGGCGCTGATGACCTAAATAGCTGGCGGCTGTTCTGGTTGACGCAAATAAAACTCAGCATTAAAGCGTACGCTATCAAATCTTCTAAGTATTATTCTGCGATGCTTTCTTCAGCGGTGCCGGGGACTTCTAAGATCGAAATGATGGCAGGGGGATAGCTGCGGCTCTCCCACTCGGCATCAATTTCTTCGAGAATTGGCAGCTCGAGTTCGGCCGAGCGATCGTCCGACTCGACGACCAGCAAACTACCTTCGGGGAGTCGCGTTTGCCATAAGATGAGGAGTTCCATCATCTCTTCTTCGCGCGAGACATAAAAATCATAAGGTGGGGCGCAAAACACGACCCAGCGTCTTAAGTATTTAGGGTTTGTGGGGTCGGGATCAAACTTTTTGGTAAAGCGAAAAGCATCTCCAAAGACCACTTCTGCTTGCTCGGTGAGCCCCAATGTTTTGAGGTTATCTTTGATGAGATTGGTGGTGGGATGATGCCGCTCGATCATGATGGCATGATGGGCGCCGCGGCTAAGGGCCTCGAGAGCCAGCGCGCCGGTGCCGGCGAACAGGTCGATGATGAGCGCCTGCTCGACGTCGGTCCCAATCAGGTTGAAGACAGCCTCGCGAACGCGGTCTTTCATCGGCCGGGTCCGGAGATCGCCGCTGTAGGTGAGGGACCGCCCCCGATGCTTGCCGCCGATGATCCGCATGCCGACCGTTTCGCGGGTCGTCTTCTTGGATTTGTCCCCGGCGTGGTCCGGAGTGTCCGCCTGACCCGAGTCGACCTGATCGACCGGCAGACCGGCGAGGTAGGCAGCGGTAACATCGACCTCCCCGCGCGAGGGGCGCGCGTGATGTTGCGCTTGTTGCGCTTTGCGCGCGCCTGGCTTGGATCCGCCGGGGCGAGGTTTACGGGGTTTCATGCGATGTTCCGGTAGTCTGGGTAGCTTGGCCAGTAATCAGCGTGTTTTGATGCGTGAAGTGTGGGGAGGTGGCTTTTTGGTGAGACTGGTAAAAACCGGTCGCCGGGGTCGTTCGTAGTAGGTTTGTGCTGGGAAGTCGGTGCCGGAGGGGGCGAAATGCGCCTCGCCAGCTTTCCGGGAGAAGGCTGTCGGTGGTATTCTGCTGCGGCTCGTGCCCGACGGAACTACTTCCCACGGCTCGGTTTGGGCCACAGCCGACGCTGTCCCAAGGCCACGGCTTGCCACAGCGGCAGGGGCTGCCCGACGCTGGATCGTTGCAGGGGAGCGCCCGGAATGCAAGGTCTCGCCGATCGGCCGGAGGCTAAGTCGCCGGGTGGAAAACTACCCGTGCGCTTGGGCTGTGATGTACAACGTGGTTCAATAGCAGGTTGTTCGATACCGAGCGGCTTCTGGATCGCATACGGCAACAGCGGTCAGCAGTGCTCGGTTGTAACGCCACTTCGTGACACGATATTCAACGACTTCATACGACGCCAATTTTCGGTTTTCAGGTAGGGGATGACGTGATGCGTATTTCTAACTTCAGTCGAGCTCTGATGTTTCGAGGGCTCGCAGCAGCGGCTGTCTGCATGCCAGGGCTCGCGCTGGCTCAAGAGCCGGTAGCGGAACCACCTGTTGCCGAGAAGCCAGCCACCGAGGCACCTGCTGCGGAAGCGCCCGCTGCTGATCCCGAAAAGAAACCGGCGACCGAAGTTCCCGCTGCGGAAGCTCCTGCTGCCGAGGCACCAGCCGCTGAAGCACCGGCCGCTGAAGCGCCAGCGCCAAACCCTGAAGCGAAGCAAGCGTTCGACGAAGTGCTGGGTCGCTGGAAGACGATGCTCAAGGACCTGCGTGCCTTGAAGATCCGCTACCAGACGTCGAAGCCCGACGAACAGATCGGACTCAAAGAAGAGTGGAATCGGATGCTCGGAGCAGCCAAGGACTTGCTCCCTGAACTGCACACCAAAGCGACCGCTGCTTATGTCGCGTCTCCGAATACCGATCCTCAGCTGACCCGTTTTCTGGTGAAGCTGGCGGCTGACGACGTGCAGACCGATCAGTACGAACTCGCCTTCGAAGTTTCGAAAGCGCTGATCGCCAACAACTGCGACGACAAATCGGTGTACGACGTGGCTGGTGTAAGCGCCTACGCACTGGGCGAATTCGATCTGGCCGACAAGTACTTGCAGCTGGCGACGGAGGCCGGAACGTTGTCGCGCATCGGTCAGGAATTTGCCACCGACGTGAAGCAGCAACTCGAGCTCTGGAACAAAGAAAAAGAGATTCGCGCTGCCGAAGCGAAAGCCGATGATCTGCCACGCGTGAAGTTCGAAACATCGGCTGGCACGATCGTGATCGAGCTGTTCGAAAACGAAGCTCCCGACACCGTCGGCAACTTCATCAGCCTCGTGGAAAAGAAGTTCTACGACGGACTTTCGTTCCATCGCGTGCTGGCCAACTTCATGGCTCAAGGTGGCGATCCTTCGGGCGATGGCACCGGTGGTCCGGGCTACGAAATCTTCTGCGAATGTCATCAAGAGAACTACCGTCGTCACTTCCGTGGCGCACTGAGCATGGCTCATGCGGGGCGTGATACGGGTGGCTCGCAGTTCTTCATCACGTTCCGTCCGACCGGCAATTTGAACGGTCGTCACACTTGCTTTGGCCGTGTGATTGAAGGGATGGATGTCCTGGCGAAGATCACGCGCCGCGATCCTCAAGGCGAACCACCACTCCCCACGCCCGACACGATTGTGAAGGCGGAAGTGGTTCGTAAGCGCGATCATGCCTACGCACCGAAGAAGGTGCAGTAGTCGATTGTTCTTAGTCTGAGGTTGTTGCTGGTGTTCGCTCGTCCTTTGTTGTTCGCTGTTGTCGCTGGCTCGTCTTTTAGCAGGAAGCACCTCCCATGTTTCGATTCGTGGCTCGCGGAATGAAGTCGGTGGCGTCGGCCTTACTGATGACGATGGGGCTGGTTGGCTCGACTTCGTGCGCGACAGCCGAGCAAGTGACGGCGGGGCCAGCAGCGCTGCCGCAGAAGAGCGACGTGAGCAGCTCGGCTGCGACACCTGGCGCTGCCAAGAGCAGCACCACGAACGGCGCAATTTCGCAGGTCGCTTATCAAGCACCGGCAGCCGACGGCGATGCGGTGGCGAAGTTCGAAAAGACCTACGCCACGTATCAAGAAGTTGATGGCAAGCTGGCAGCAGCGGCTCGCAAGTATGGGGCCACGCTCGATGCCACGGAGCGCGAGAATGCTCGTAAGACCTATCTCGAATTGCTGCCGCAAACCGAAGCACTGCTGAAAGACCTGCGCACCACCGCTCGCGATGCGTTTGCACAAGATCCGAAGCATGCCGCAGCGACGAAGGTGCTGATCGGTTTGGCGAGTTTCGATCTGCGTCAGGATAAGTTCGACGCGGTGATTACGCTGGCCAACATGATGCGCGAAAAAGGTTGCACCGATCCGGTGCTCGCTTGCCTTGCGGGTGTTGCCGCTTATCAAACCGATAACTATCCGATTGCCGAAACGCTGCTGAAGGAAGCAGAGCTTGCGGGCAAACTCACTCCCGATGCCAAGATGATGCTGCCGACGATTGCCGAGCGCAAGAATCTGTGGATCGCCGAGCAAGAGATTCGCGCTCGTGAAGCAGCCGCGATGAACCTGCCGCGCGTGGAGCTCGAAACCACCAGTGGCAAGATTGTGCTCGAGCTGTTCGAGAACGAAGCGCCGCAAGCGGTCGCGAATTTCGTGAGCCTGGTGAACAAGAAATTTTACGACGGACTTTCGTTCCATCGCGTCCTGCCTGGCTTCATGGCTCAGGGTGGCGACCCGAAGGGAGATGGGACGGGCGGACCGGGCTACAACATCTACTGCGAATGTCATCAGCCCAATTATCGCCGACATTTTCGCGGCTCTTTGAGCATGGCTCATGCGGGGCGCGATACGGGTGGCTCGCAGTTTTTCATCACGTTTGTACCGACCACGCAGCTCGATGGTCGTCACACTTGCTTTGGTCGGGTGGTCGAAGGTTTCGAGGCGCTCGACAACATCAAGCGTCGCGATCCACAAAGTGCCAATCCACCGGAAGCGGACAAAATCATCTCGGCCAAGCTGATTGCGAATCCACGCAACAAGACGTACGAGCCCACGAAAGTGAAGTAGTCGCGGCGAAGCGATGACGCTCACCCCAGGAGTCGCGTGCGATGAAGATCGACAACTCGGTGGTGATGATCACAGGGGCCGCTTCGGGACTCGGACGCGCGACAGCCGAGCGATTGGTGGCGCTCGGCGCGCGAGTGTTGCTGGTCGATCTCGATGCGACGCAAGGTAGCGCGCTGGCAGCCTCGCTGGGGAGTGCGGCTCATTTTGTGCAAGCCGATGTGACGAGCGACGAGCAGCTCGATCGCGCGGCCGATGCGGGAGTGAGCCAGTTTGGCAAGTTGACGGGGCTCGTCACTTGCGCGGGACTTTTATACGCCCACAAGCTGATTGGCCGCGAGGGACGGACACACGATGCTGCCGCGTTCGAACGCGTGCTGCGTGTGAATGTGACCGGCACCTTCTTGGCGATGCGCGCGGCGTCGCGCGTGATCCTGGCGAGCGCCGCGCGTGAAACGGAAACATCGTCGGATGGCGAACGCGGTGTGCTGGTGCTCGTTTCGAGTGTCGCCGCAACCGAGGGACAACTCGGGCAACTGGCCTACGCTGCCTCGAAAGGAGCGGTCGCATCGATGGTGCTTCCAGCCGCTCGAGAACTTGCCAGCGCTGGTGTGCGAGTTGTCGCCATTGCACCCGCGGCGATGGAAACGCCGATGATTGCCGCCGCTCCTGCCTCGGTGCAGCAGTCGCTGGTCGATCAAACGCTCTTTCCTCGGCGACTCGGAAAACCTGATGAATTCGCTCAGTTGGTCGAGCACATTTTCGAGAACACGTTGATCAACGGCTGCACGTTGCGGCTCGATGGAGGTGTGCGCATGTCGGCCAAGTAGCCGTCGCAGCGGTGGTGGGAACGGCTCAAACGACGACTGGCATTACGTCTTGATGTAACCTTCGGCGACCATCCAGTCCCAGGTGTCGCGGAGCGTTTCGTCGAGTGGTCGGATGGTGTAGCCCAGTTCGTTCTTCGCGCGGGAACTATCGAAGCAGTGTTGTTGGGCCGACATGCCGAGCATCGCGGAGTTGGCTGTTTGCTCTTGTCGCGTGAGCATCGCGATGAGGTCGCCACCGCCGCCGATCGCAAAACGGAAGAGTGGCCCCATGGGGATGCGTGGTACAGGTTTGCCAGCGATTTTGGCGATGCGTCCCCAGAAGTCGAAGTACCAGATGTTGGTGCCACCCAGGATATAGTCGCGGCAACTGGTGCCACGCTCGCCCGCCAAGATCACTCCCCGCGCGACGTCGCGAGCATCGGCCACGTTGTTCGCGCCGGTGGGAGACCAGAGTGAGAACTGACTGACACCGATGAGCATTTTTCCGGAGGAGGGTTTCCAGTCGTAAGGACCAAAGATGAGCGAGGGATGGACGATGGCTGCCCAGAGCCCGCGCGAAACTTCTTCGCGCACCACCTCATCAGCGGCCCGCTTCGAGGTGACATAGTGACACTCCACAATGCCGGGGAGCGCGGTTTCTTCGGTGGCGGGGTTCTCGAATTTTCCAAGACCCAAGGCATTTATCGTCGAGACATGCACGAGCCGAGCACCCACTTCCCGCGCGGAAGTGGCCATGTGACGCGTCCCTTCGACGTTCACCCGGAACGAGCGCTCCCGATGATGCCAGCCGATATAGACATCCCCAGCGGCGTGAATCACCGTGTCGACATCGCGGCAAGCACGCTGCACGCTAGCGCGGTCGGTGACGTCCCCTTCCGCAATTTCGAGTGGCAAGCCTGCGATCGCCCGTCGGTTGCTGGTCGAGCGAATCAGTACACGAACAGCATCCCCTCGGTCGACGAGTTGCCGAACAATGTTATTTCCGAGGAGTCCCGAAGCGCCGGTCACCAGATATCGCATAGTTGCCAAACCTGCCCACAGATCCATCAAGTGCTGTACCTACAATCTAGCACGTGATCGTCTGGGGCGTGGCTCCGAGTGCAGCCCATATCGCTCGAATCGAGCGAACCGGGTATAGTCACCGAGGACTTCACAAAGTCTTCAAAAGTCCCTTCTCCATTCCCCCAGCTGGGTGAATTCCCAAGATCGTGCAACATGTCCAAGTTGGAGGTCGTACCAGTTCGGTGGTGGTGGCAGCGTCGCCAATTCCTGAATCTTCCTTGGCAGATTTACAAGGGAGATCAGTACTGGGTGCCACCGCTGCGCATGCAGGCCAAAGAGATGGTGAACTACACCCGCCATCCCTTCTACGACGATGCCAAGATCGAAACGTTCCTGGCCAAACGCGACGGAAAAGTGGTCGGCCGGATCGCGGCGATCGTGAACCACGCCCATAACCGACAGTATCAGGAGAAGCGAGGCTTTTTTGGCTTCTTCGAGTGCACGAACGACCAGGAGGCAGCCCACGCTCTCTTCACGGCAGCTCGCGATTGGCTGATGGCCCAGGGGATGACAGCCGTACGTGGCCCGTGCAATCCATCGCTCAACTACGAGTGCGGTCTGTTGGTCGATGGATTCGACTCCAGTCCCACCTTCATGATGACCTATAACCCACCCTATTACGGGGAGCTGATCGAAAGCTTTGGGTTCCAGAAGACGCAAGACCTGTATGCCTTCTGGGGTCACGTCGACATGATCGCCGGACTCGACAAAAAACTGACCTTTGTGGTCGAGGAATGTAATCGCCGGTTTGATATCAAACTGCGACGCCTCGACCGTAATCGATTTAATGAAGATGTGAAGACGTTCCTCGATATCTACAATCAATCGCTCGTCGGCACTTGGGGGTTTGTGCCACTTTCCGATGCGGAAGTGAAGCATATGGGGAAGGGGCTCAAAATGCTGATCGTCCCCGAGATGACGACAATTGGCGAAGTCGATGGAAAGATTTTCGGGGCCTGCTTTGCCATGCTCGACTATAACCCCCGCATCAAAGAAATGGGGGGGCGGCTGTTCCCTTTCGGATTCCTCAAATTGCTCTTCAATCGCCGAGCTTTAACCCGCATTCGCGTGCTGAGCACCAATGTGGTTCCCGAGTATCAGCGCTGGGGATTGGGGCTCGTGATCGTGGCCCGCCTGTTGCCCGAGGTACTGGCGTGGGGTGTTAAAGAAGCGGAGTTCTCGTGGGTGCTCGAGAGCAACTCCCTCTCGTTTGGAACCCTCAAGAGGGCGGGGGCTAAAATTACGAAGACCTATCGGCTGTACGATCTCGAGTTTGCACCCAAATTGACCTCTTCTACCCCCACGACTTCTTAGAAGTTAATTGAATGCTTTTGCATCTAATAAGATTGAGTTATTTGTTTTTCAATCGATGACTTATCAATCATTGGGTTCTAAGGAATATTTGATCTTCTGAGGTCAACTCCGTAGGATACTCGCCTACCAATTTTGGGTAGTGTGATCCTAACCTCGGAGCAGAAACACAGTGGCTAATATTCTTCCAGGGACTGACGACGGACTGATTACAGCTGACAACTCGGTGCTGGTGATGATCGATCATCAGCCGCAAATGGCTTTTGGTGTCGGCAGCGGCATCGATCGGCAGCTTTTGATGAACAATGTGCTCCTGCTTGCGAAAGGGGCCAAGTTGTTCGACGTGCCGACGATTCTTACGACGGTGGAAACCGAGTCGTTCAGTGGGCCGATGTGGCCGCAATTGCTCGACGTCTTTCCCCAGCAACAGCCGATCGAACGGACCGGCATGAATTCGTGGGACACCGCCGCATTTCGTGAGGCGGTGAAAGCGACCGGACGCAAAAACATCCTCATGTCGGGGCTCTGGACCGAGGTGTGTATCACCTGGCCGACGCTTCAAATGCTGGCGGCTGGGTACAACATCTACGTGGTGGAAGATGCTTGTGCTGGCACATCGGCAGCCGCTCACGAAGCATCGCTGTCGCGGATGGTGCAAGCTGGAGCAGTGCGAATGACCACCGTGGCGACGGTGCTCGAGTTCCAGCGTGATTGGGCGCATCGCACGCACTACAGCGCGCTGATGGATCTCGTGCGCGAACATGGGGGCGCTTATGGCGTCGGTGTGGAGTATGCCTACACGATGGTGCATAAAGCAGCTCCTGCACGCAAGGTGAAGTAGCACGCTGCTGGTCGCGCTTGTCACAGTACTGCGCTCGAGCGACTTTCGCTAAGTGTCCACCAGCTTCCCAACATCGTGGAGCTGGTCTTCATCGGCTTTCGCCTCCCAGCAAGGGTGAATCATGGCTCCCGAACTGATTCTGTATCGCGGCAAGATCACTACGCTCGATCCCGAGCATCCGGAAGTGCGTGCGATTGCGATGGAGGGGGGAAAGATCGTCGCCGTAGGAGACGATCGGGAGGTGCGCGGGCTGGCCGATAGTAAGACGGTCGAGATCGATTTGAATTTGCGGCGCGTGATCCCGGGTCTCAACGATTCGCATCTGCATGTGATTCGGGCGGGGCTCTTTTTCAACCTCGAGCTGCGCTGGGATGGTGTCCCCAGTTTGTCGCTAGCGCTCGAGCAGCTCAAGCAGCAAGCTGAGCGGACACCGCCTCCTCAGTGGGTACGTGTGATTGGGGGGTGGAACGAATTTCAGTTTGCCGAAGGGCGCTTGCCGACGCTCGAAGAGCTCAACACCGCTGCGCCGGAAACCCCGGTTTTTCTGCTGCATCTATACGATTCAGCGATGCTCAACCAGGCAGCGCTCCGGGCGCTGGGGTTCAATCGAAGTACTCCCAACCCGCCTGGTGGACTCATCGCGCGCGATACGCAAGGGAACCCGACAGGGCTCCTGATTGCAGAGCCCAGCGCGCTCATTCTTTACTCCACCATTGCCAATGCGCCGAAGCTGTCGCTCGAAGATCAAATCAACTCGACGCGGCATTATCTGCGCGAGCTCAATCGGTTTGGTGTCACCAGTGTCTGCGATGCGGGTGGTGGTGGCCAGAACTATCCCGACGACTACGAAGTGGTGAGCAAGCTCCATCAAGCGGGGCATCTGACGGTGCGTGTCGCTTACAGTCTGTTCGCGCAGAAGCCCGGTTCGGAACTGGCCGACTACACGCGCTGGCTCGATATCACCAAGCCCGGCAGTGGCGACGCACTCTTGAAGGTGAATGGCGCGGGGGAAAACTTAGTTTGGAGCGCGGCCGATTTCGAGAACTTTTTACAGCCGCGTCCCGATCTGCGCCCCACGATGGAAAGCGAACTCGAAGGAGTTGTGAGAAAACTCGCCGAGAACCAATGGCCGTGGCGCATTCACGCGACCTATGACGAATCGATTGGCCGATTCCTCGATCTGTTTGAGAAAGTGCATCGCGATCATCCGATCGACAAACTGCAGTGGTTCATCGATCACGCGGAGACGGTGACGCCGCAGAATCTCGAGCGCATCGCCAAGCTCGGTGGTGGGATCGCGATTCAGCATCGCATGGCCTATCAGGGGGAGTATTACATCCGCCGCTATGGAGTGGAGTCGGCCAAACGTCGGCCACCCTTGCGGCAAATGATGAAGATGGGACTGCCGATCGGAGCCGGGACCGATGGGACACGCGTGGCGAGCTATCATCCGTGGACCTGCCTCTGGTGGATGGTGACGTCGAAGACCGTCGGTGGCACGGTGCTGTGCGATGAAGCTGATCGACTGACGCGCGAAGAAGCACTGCGGCTCTACACCGAAGGGAGCGCGTGGTTCAGTCGCGAGCAGGGGAAGAAGGGGCGTTTGGCGATCGGCGCGCTAGCCGATCTGGCGGTGCTGAGCGACGACTATTTTGCGGTCGACGACGATCAGATTCGTGGGCTCGAGAGTGTGCTGACGGTGGTCGATGGGCGTGTGGTGTACGCGAATGACGAGTTTGCGAAACATTCGCCACCGCTGCCACCGGTGAGTCCCGATTGGTCGCCGATCACGAAATGGGGAGGGTACGACAACAGCCGACCAGTGCCGCCGGTGCGTGCGCATCAGCCGATCTTGGGGGCCGATGGACGGGTTTGGCAAACGAGCTGCGGCTGTGGAATGTAAACGGGATTACAAAGTGCCGATTTGACACACTCGGCTCGGAGGTGTAGACCACTGTTGCGAGCCACTCTCTCCCTTGCACCACGAGATAGCGATGCAACCCGATCGAACACCTCCTGTCGTCTCCATCTTGCCGCAAGTGGGCTGCGTGCTCTTAATCTTTTTGATCATTGGGCTCGGGTTTCTGTCGCTCGTGTTTGGGGGGATGCAAACGGCGCTCGAGAAGCTGCATTTCTCGCCGTCAGGAGCCACGCTGACCATTTTTGCGATCATCGTCGGCAGCATGATCAACCTGCCCTTAATGCGCGTGCGGCGCGATGTCGAACAAGCCACCGCGAGTGGCATTTGGCAAGTGCGACAGCAGTGGGTGCCGATGATGCGGCGCTCGCAGCTCGAGACGATCATTGCGGTGAATGTTGGGGGCTGTATTATCCCGCTGCTGATCGCCGTGTTCGAAGGGACCTATGTCCGCTCGCACAGTTCGCAGGCCATTTTGGCACTCGTGATTAGTGCAGCGATCAACATCGCCATTTGTCACGCGATTGCCCGACCAGTGCCGGGCGTCGGGATTGTGATGCCCGCGTTCTTGCCACCCCTAGCGGCGATTGGCTGTGCTTGGATTTTGCTTTGGAGCGATCGCTACGACGATGTGCGTGCGCCAGTGGCGTTCATCGCTGGCGTGCTGGGACCACTCGTAGGGGCCGATCTTTTGAACTTCCGGCACTTCGAGCGCATCAGTGCCGGAGTCTTGTCGATCGGTGGCGCCGGTTCGTTCGACGCCATCGTGATTTCGGGCCTGCTGGCCGCATTTTTTGTGTGAGGCAGAACCTTACACGCTCAGCGATTTGCGCGCTTCGGCAACGACATCCTTCAGGCATCCCGCCTGGAACGGACTGACGAGTCCGGCCCCTTTCACGAGCTGCTGAAACGGCGCTTCGCCACCGCGACGGCACAGGGCATAGTAGCGCGCGAGTGTCGACTCGGGATCGCGTTTCGATGAGACCCACAGCTGCAGCGCGCAGGTTTGCGCGAGGGTGTAATCGATGTAGTAAAACGGGCTCAGATAGATGTGCCGCTGGAACTGCCAGAAGCCACCATCCTTCACGTGAGGCAGATCGCCGTAGTCGCGCCACGGCAAGTACATCTGCTCCATCGATTGCCACATCGCGTGCCGCTCGGCCGGGGTGGCATCGGGTTTTTCGTACACCAGATGCTGGAAGTGATCGACCGCCACGCCGTAGGGAATGAACAGCAGCGCTTGCTTCAGATGAATCTGACGAAAACGCTCGGCATCCTCTTCGAAGAACTTTTCCATTTGCGGCCAGACGAGGAACTCGAGCCCCATCGAGTGAATCTCGCACGATTCGTAGGTCGGCCAGAGATAGTCGAGCAGCGGCTGCTCGCGGCTGAGATAGTTCTGCAGCGCGTGTCCCATTTCATGGGTGAAGACTTCGGCATCGTGCTTGGTGCCGTTGAAGTTGGCAAAGATGAAGGGCAAGCCGTAGGTGGGGAACGACGTGCAGAAACCGCCCGGGCTTTTACCATCGCGATTCTTGAGGTCGGTGAGTTTCGAGTCGACCATCAGGCGGAAAAAGGCGCTCAGATCGCCCCCCAGCTCATCGAACAGCTCGATGGCGCGCTCGACCATCCAGTCGTGATCGCCGTGAGGCTGAGGATTGCCGCGGAGATCGTGAATCGCATCGTCCCAAAACATCAGCTTGTCGACGCCGAGGTCTTTGGCCTGCTGCGTGCGAAGTTTCATCGACAGCGGCACGACATGCTCGCGCACTTCGGCTCGGAATTGCTCGACATCGGTCTTGCCGTAGTCGACCCGTTTCATCCGCTTGTAGCCCAGTTCGACATAATTGGCAAAGCCCAGCTTTTGGGCCATGCCGTGTCGCAGCTGCACGAGGTCGTGAAAAATCTGATCGAGTCGTTCGCGATTATCGGCAAACCATTGCCAGCGTGTTTTTTCTGCTTCATAGCGTGTGGTGCGGTCGGCATCTTCGCGAAATTTGACGATCCCCGACAGGTTGTACGACTCGCCACGAAACGTCACTTTGGCGCGGGCCGAGATTTCGCCATAGTCGGCCTGCAGCTTGCTTTCCGCGACCAGATCGGACTCGATGGCCGGATCAAAGGCCATCACATCCGCTTCCCACAGGGCGAACGCTTGCGGGCCAAAATGTTTTTCGATCTCTGGACGAAAACGGCTCGAAAGCAGCAGCCGCTTGATCCGAACTTCCAGGTCGGTGAGGCGCGGCTGTAGTTCGTCGCAATATTCGCGCGCTTTTTTATACGCCTCGTTGGTCGTGTCTTGATTGAATCGCAGATGGACCAGTGCGCCCCAGGTTTCGAGCTCGCGGCGCAGCTGATCCCAGGCTTGAATGGTCGCGAGCTGATCGGCTGCCGATTCTGCATCGTGCAGCTGTTTCTCCAGTGCTTGACAGCGCTGGGCAACTTCGTCGTAAACCGGTGTGGGGGCTTCAAGTTGGTCGATCGTAAGCAAGAGACACCTCGCGCAGTGAAGTGGGTCGCTCGTTGAATCGTGCGATTCGCCGATGGGATTACAAATGAGGCAGCTCAGTGTATCGCGCTCGCCGCACCGATGCGCGGGCGGGCCAGATGCGATATAATCCCGGGACTGAACGTTCGCGCCAAAACCAACGAAGGTGAACTGCGTGGTAGAACAGCCGATGATGGAGTCGCCCGACGATCCGCAACTTGCGGTGCTTTGCGACGAACTCCGAGCGCGGAGTGGCAGGCTCGATTGGCCCGGCATTTGGCCCGGTGCGCAGCTGCGACTGTTGGCCGAAGCGGGCGTTTTTCGCTGGTTTTTGCCGGTCGAACTCGGCGGCCTAGGCTGGAGCGAGCACGACGTCGTGCGCGGCTATTTGGCCCTCAGCAAAGCGTGCCTCACCACCACGTTCATCCTCACGCAGCGCACCGGCGCGATGCAGCGGATCGCCGCCTCGAGCAACTTAGCGCTGCAAAGCGAACTGCTCGAGCCACTCGCCAGCGGCAGCTCCTTTGCCACGGTCGGCATTTCGCATCTCACCACCAGTCGCCAACACCTGGGTCGCCCCGCCATTGCGGCCCGCGAAGTCGAGGGGGGATTCGTCCTCACTGGCAGCACACCATGGGTGACCGGTGCGACCTTCGCCCAGCATGTGGTGCTCGGCGCGACACTCGACGATGGTCGGCAAATCCTCGTTGCCCTGCCGACCCATCTCTCCGGCGTGCAGATTCCTCCCGCACCACCCCTCGTGGGACTCTCGAGCAGCCATACCGGCGCTGTGAATCTCGCGGAAGTGTTCGTCGACGCTCACTTTTTACTCGCCGGACCGGTTCCGAACGTCATGCAGCAAGGCATTGGTGGCCGGACAGGGGGGCTACAAACCTCCACCTTAGCCCTGGGCCTAGCCGCCGCTGCCATCGAAATTTTGAAGCGCGAGGCGGCTCTCCGGCCGAATCTCCTCGAGGCTACTGCCGCCATCGAAGCCGAGCACGACGAGCTGGTTAGCACGCTGATGGCACTCTCCCTCGGCCATAGTTCGGCGATCCCCGCTGAACTTCGCAGCAGCGCCAATAGTCTTGTCCTACGGGCATCGCAGGCGGCCCTTGTCGCCTGCAAAGGGGCGGGCTACGCTGCCGACCATCCAGCCGGACGCTATTGCCGCGAGGCTCTGTTTTTCCTCGTTTGGAGCTGTCCTCAAGGGGTCCTCGACTCCAACCTCTGCGAGCTGGCAGGGCTAGCGACCGATGCGTAGAGCGCGGCCCTCAAGCGCCGCCCCGATCACTTTGACCGTTCGTTTTCGAGATTTCTGCGATGGATAAGACCCACGTCGTTTGGCATGCCCACAATGTCTCGCGCGAGGAGCGCGAGGCCCTCAATCATCACGCCGGATGTGTCGTCTGGTTCACCGGTCTCTCCGGCTGTGGCAAAAGCACCGTGGCCAACGTCGTCGATCGCGAACTGCACAAGCTGGGAGCCCGCAGCTTTCTGCTCGACGGCGATAATGTCCGTCACTCGCTCAATCCTTCGCCAGCGATGCTCGCCAGCTATGGCGAAACCTTTGCCAAACGCTTTGGGCTCGGCTTTGCGCCGGAAGATCGCCAGGAGAACATCCGCCGGATCGGTGCAGTTGCCGAACTGTTCGTCTCGGCTGGCATGATCACCCTCACTGCGTTTGTCTCTCCCTATCGGGCCGACCGCAATTTAGTGCGGTCGCTAGTTACCTCGCGCGGCCGCGCCGACGACTTTATTGAAGTCTTTGTGGATGCCCCACTCGAGGTGTGCGAAGCGCGCGATCCCAAAGGTCTTTATAAGAAAGCGCGGGCGGGAGAGATTCCACATTTCACCGGCATTTCTGATCCTTATGAGGCACCCGAAAGCCCCGAATTGCATCTCCAATCCGCTGAAAAATCCCCCGAAGTGCTAGCAGCAGAAGTGCTGGCATATTTGAAGAAGATTGGCAAGATCAACGCGATCTCCTAAACGTGCATGCGTGCACGCAGTTGGTTTAATTGCCAACTATTCATCAATGCGTGTTGACTTGGGTAGGTCGATTCTTACATTTAGATCGTGACGGATCCCCCCTCGGCTCTTGTTTCGAATCAGGCGGCGAAACAGAAGCCAACGCGTGGCACATTGCCGGTCAGTGCAGCTTCCGCAGCTGAATCACTGCCGGCCAAGGATGGAGGCCAATATGGCCGAAACTCTCGTTTCCGGACTCGCGGACCGGGCTCGCGAAATCCTCTCGCGCAGTCGCATCTACGTCATCCGTACGCTCGAAGTGACACAGCAAGACGATTGCGTCGTGCTCCGTGGCAACGTCGATTCGTTCTATCACAAGCAGCTGGCGCAAGAGCTGCTGCGTGGCGATCTTCCGAGCGTCGAGATCGTCAACCACATCAGCGTGGTCTATCGCCACCGCGATTGGTGGGACGAAATCGATCCCCAGCATCGCCCCGCTCAGGCGACCACCGAAGCCCCCGCTCACCGGATCGACGTTCCGGCAACTCTCCCCCCGACTCCACCCGCTCGCGATCGCCGCAAGGTGAAGTAGCTTGCCCCCTGCCGAGCCATCGACACCAGGCACACAGCTGTCAGCGTGTAGGGCTGGGCTCCCGCCAGTCGAAGCTCAGTCGTACTTCGTCTATCGATAAATATCAGGTGTTTATGGGGTGCCACTGGCATTTTGCTAGTGCAGAAGCTGGAACCGATGTTTTTGGCGAAATCTGCCTGAAAACAGAGTCCATTTGCACTTCTCACTGGGCAGAGCCCAGGGGCACACTGGATTAAAGCCTGCTGATTGCAGTCTGACACTGATCTCTGGATGAAGCAGTAGGTCCTGGTCCCCAATCAGGGACCTGACAGGAGTTCGGGTGTGTATGCTGCACCCAGCAGCGTCACTCGGCTTTCTTTTTGCGCTCAAGTCGTCATCGACTTCCGCTATGGCCACAGCCTGCGTGCAATTGGCGACCCGCATCGCTAAAATCTCCCCACGCCGCTATCCATCGGCCACTGCCGACACGCCTCGCGCAACGTTTGGAGAGCCTGCTGATGTCCAACGCTCCTCGCTATGTTTCGCTGCTCGCCATCACCTTGCTGGCGAGTTTCACATCGCCTCTTGGGGCTGTCGTGGGGGACCCGACCCTGCGGACCGATCATCCGCACTATCCGGGTGAAGGGGCGTTTCAAACGGCCGACGACTGCGTTCGCTTTGCCACCGAGGGGCACAAGAGCGAGCAAGAGAAAGCGCTCGCTCTCTATAACTGGATCCTCACCCACCAGTGGCACTTGATGTCGCCGCAAGAGCCGAGCGCGCTTCCCATCGCACCCGACACCGCCAAGACCAACGAAGACCTGATCGTCTACGACGCCAGCCGCGCACGTTTTTCGTACGGCTATGGTCTCTGCGGAACCGTGCACGCCTGGAACGAGCCTTACTGGAAATCGCTCGGCTTCAACGTTCGCCGCCGCGCTTTCCCGGGGCATACCAATAGCGAAATTGAGTATGGAGGTGCATGGCACACTTTTGATACCGATATGGCGGGGCTTCTTTTCCGCAAAGATGGCGTGGTGGCTGGCTATGAAGATATCATCGCCGACCGCTCGATCATCAAAAACTCCAAACCACCCGTTCCTTGCTATCCCTTTGCTTGGCCTGGCGATTATCAGGCGATGGTGGCAGGCTGGGAGCAAGTTGCTCAGGGTGGCAATTGGTTTAAGATGTATAATAGTGGTTATGAGGCCCACCCTGGAATTATAAGTTTGCGACGGGGCGAAACTTTCACGCGCTATTATAACCGCGATCATTTTGGGGGACTGACCAAACGACGCTTTTGGCATCATCAGGCGGGTGGTCCTGCGCGGAACTGGACCTTTGCCAACAATGGCACCCCCGAGCATACTGGCGAGAAGCATAACGCGCGCAGCAGTGTCACCTACTGCAACGGACTTTTTGAATACACCCCCGATCTATCGACCGCCGCGCATTTAGAAGGTGTGATCGCCAAGTCCACGAATTTGATCGCTCAACAGCAGTCTCCCCTGCTCACGTCGAAAGAGGGGGCGGCATCGATCGAGTTCAAGCATTTCTCGCCTTATGTGATCTGCGGTGATCCGGTCGACGATGCGAACCCTATGACCGGCAAGGCAACCGACGGACTGGTGATCGAAGGCCAGGCGGTTGGCAAAGTAACGCTCGCAGTTTCGACCGATGAGGGACAGACCTGGAGCCAGGACCAGCGCGTCGTCGCAGGGGCGTTTCGCGAGGATTTCACCGACATCGTGAAGGGGCATTACGGCTGGCGTGTGCGCTGCACTTGGCAGGCGGCCAGTGGGCTCGATCAGCTGAAGTTCACCACCACCACGCAGGTGTGCGAGGCAATCTATCCGCGCCTCAAGCCGAGTGGATCGGAAGTCCTCTATCGAGTCGCTTCGCGCGGCGTGACCCCGGTTCTTCCCAACTGGAGCCTCAGCGAAGCGGAACTAACCAAGTCCGTAGAAGTGCACGAACTTCGCAGCAGCAACGTGAAATATGCGCCACGCTCGCTCGAAAATCGGATGATGTATCAAACCACTAACAACAAGCCGGGGCAGGTGGTCTTTCGTGTGCAGGGGGATGGTAATCTGCTGACCGAGATTCGCGCAGCTGCACGCTACAAGATTCGCTCTCCCGCCCCTGAGGTGACCGACTTTCATCTCGACTACTCGGTCGATGAGGGAAAGACTTGGACAAAATTTGGCGAGGCGATTACTCCGACCGATAACGAGTTTTCGAGCGGCTGGGTTTACGGTAAGGCCGATCTGGCACAGCATCCGATTCGTGAAGCACTCGTGCGAGTCCATTTCTATCAGGGTGGCTATCCCACCGGGCTGTTCGACGTGCAGATGTACGGCGTGCATCAAACGCCAAGTCCACCCGCTACCAATATTGTCTATGCCTGGCGCGAAGCGGGGGAGGTGAAGACCTACACCAAGTCGCTTGCGAAAGGGACCTTTCAGCAGCGGTTTACCGTTCCCACCGGCCCCACCATCACCGATGAATTTGTTCGGCTCGAAGTGCCGTAAGTGGCAAATGATGGTTTGGAACAGAGCCATCTGATTATTGGCGGGTAATCGTGAACTCCACAGCGCTTGTGCACGGTCCGGTGAGATGCTGCCGGCCTTTGTTTCGGAAATTATCCCACGCAGCATGGCGGAGAAGATCGTTCTTGAGATCGTCGCGTCGGTCGGCAATCACTCCGGCGTGGAAGGTTAGTTGCACGTAGTACTGTCCCGGCGGCAAGGCTTCGAGTTCTCCCAAGCGGTCGCTGCAATACTCACCCCGAACAACGATCGGCTGATCGGTGAGCGGAACCCAGTCCTGTGGGCCGGGGTAGATGAACGAACCACCTGTTCGCAGAAAAACATCACCGAGGTAGCGCTTCTCGGAATCGAACAAGGCGAGCGATCCGCACGGAGGAAGCAGCCTGTTGAATCGCGGCTGATAGAGCATCTTGCCCGATTTCTTGGGCATGATCACCAGTTCGATCGCGAACGTTTCACCCTGAGGGATTCGATTCTCTCCCGCGATCCGTAGCTGGATCTTCACATCGTCCGATTCTCGCGCTTCTACCAGAGTTAGTTGCGGCTCGTGCGCCATCGCTAGTGAATAGTTGTCCACGAACGCAAGTAACCCCACGAGCCCAATCAGCAAGGATCGCATCAACATGGTGGCACCCTCGAGAAGAGAGAACAGATCACTTGGGTTATAACCCAAGACAAGAGGAGCAACCAACAGCAGTTGGTTAATGATAGAGCACCAGCCAATTCGGCCGTTTGCCAGACAAACTAACTGGCTGGGGTGGTGGAAAGGGGTTCGGCGGAGGCGAGCTGATGTTCCATGGAGGCTTGGCCGTCGCTGAAGACAAGGTCGATCGAGAGGGCGCGGAGTGGGATATTGGCGAGCGAGCGCTGCGGAATCTTTACGAGGTCCTTGAGTGTGCAAAGGACAAGCTCGGGGATTTGGGACTGCGCTTGAATCGAGCGCTCGAGCTGGGCCAGCAGGAGCTGATCGTACTCGGCATGATCGGGGAAAACTTCGAAACCGGTGAGCGCGGGGCCTAGTGATTCGAGTGTCTTGCGAAAGGCGGCCGGGTTGCCAATGCCGCAGAAGGCAAAGATCCGTTTACCGCTGAGATCCCCCAGCGGCTCTTCATTTCGATCGCAATCGATCAAGGTTCGCGGCTCGTGCGAAAGTTCTACCCAAGTGGCCTTTGGGTTATAAGATAGCGCGCGCTGTTTAATCTTTAAACGCTCGGCCGCATCAATGCTAGTTGCGCGTGATAGGGCGATGATTTGCGCCCGCTTTAAGCTTTCGAGCGGTTCGCGCAGTAGTCCGGCAGGGAGGAGTCGTTCGTAACCAAACGGGCAGGTGGCATCGAGCATAACAATGTCGAGCGAGCGCCCCATTTGGCGATGTTGCAGCGCATCGTCGAGGATGATGACCGGCGCAAGATCGCTGGGGGCCTGGCGAGAGGCCTCGAACGTTTCGAGCACCCGGCGGGCGGCGTCGATCCGCTGGCGGGCTTGCTCGTGAGGAACGTCGGGCAAGTAAATCGCCAGTTCTCGCGCTTCGTCGTTCAGCTGACCCGGCTTTGCGCCATAGCCGCGGCTGACGATCGCCACATCGTGTCCACGCCGACGATAGAACTCGCAAAGCCAGCGGACTAAAGGAGTTTTGCCGGTGCCGCCGACGGTGAGATTTCCCACGCTCACCACAATGGCGGGGACTGAGCTGACTTCGCGCCGGCCAGCATCGAATTCGCGATTGCGGCGCGTGATGATCCAGCGATAGATCGGCTGTAGCGCGGCGAAGAGCAGTCGCCAACAGCTGCCGACGATCGTTCGATCGCGACCACTGACGATGTCGTGGAATCGCCGGGGCGAAAGCACAGGCATCGTGGGTTAGTTCCCGTGGTAGACGCTGAACACCAGGGCCCAGGTTGGCGAGCAAAACCTAGGCTATTTCTTTTCTTGCGGAGACTTGGGGACTCCGCGAGGCAGGCGAGCGGCCTGCCCTACGGAGAACTTAGCTGCCGTGCCATCGGCCCTGCGAACTAGGCTTTCAGCTTGTCGCAGATGGCCTGGGCCATTTCGCGGGTGCCGACAGCGGTGGGGTCGTTGCGATCGGCCTTCAGGTCGTAGGTGACGAACTTACCTTCGGCGATGACGTCTCCCACAGCCTTCTCGAGGCGTGCAGCGGCGTCGATTTCGCCGAGGTGGCGGAGCATCAGCATGCCCGAGAGAATCAGCGCGGTGGGGTTCACCTTGTTGAGTCCCTTGTACTTCGGGGCACTGCCGTGGGTTGCTTCGAACACAGCGCCGCCAGGGCCTACGTTCTCGCCCGGAGCCACACCCAAACCACCGACGAGGCCAGCGCCGAGGTCGCTGATGATGTCGCCGTAGAGGTTCGGCAGCACGATCACGTCGTACAGTTCTGGCTTCTGCACCAGCTGCATGCACATGTTGTCGACGATCCGTTCTTCGAACTGGATATCAGGGTATTCGGCGGCGACTTTGGTCGCGGTCTGCAGGTAGAGACCATCCGAATACTTCATGATGTTCGCTTTGTGGACCGCCGTGACCTTCTTGCGGCCATGTTTGCGAGCGTAGTCGAATGCACAGCGAACGATTCGTTCGGTACCACTGCGGCTGATCGGCTTGATCGAAACGCCAGTCTCTTCGAACTTGGTTTTGATCTTCTTGTCGGTCGAGATTTTGTTGATGAACTCGATCAGTTCGCCGGTCGCCGGTTTGCCTGCTTCGAATTCAACACCGGCGTAGAGATCTTCGGTGTTCTCGCGGACGATCACGATATCGATGCCGAGCTGGCTGAAGTAGCTACGAACGCCCGGGTATTGTTTGCAAGGGCGAATGCAGGCGTAGAGGCCGAGCTCTTGTCGCAGGTGAACGTTGATGCTGCGAAAACCGCCACCCACCGGGGTGGTGATCGGTGCCTTCAGGGCACACTTGGTGCGGCGCACCGAGTCGAGCACGCTGTCGGGAAGGGGAGTGCCGGTGCGGGCCATCACGTCGACCCCTGCTTCCTGCACATCCCAGTTGATCGCAACTCCGGTGGCATCGACGCACAACCGAGCTGCTTCCGCCAATTCGGGACCCGTGCCATCGCCAGTGATCAGCGTTACGTCGTGAGCCATCGCGTGCGAACTCCTCGCTCTTGCCAAACAGTCGTGAAAAATAAGAATCGGGCGCGGCTATTCTCGAAAACAGTCCCTGGGGGACGTGTCGCGCCACGGATGCAAAAAAGGCTGGATTCTCCGCCACAAAAACACGTCGCGGCCAGCTGCTAAGAGCAGACGCGGGTGCGCGGTGAACGGCGACCACACCAAGGGGCCGAATGTTCACGCAAATGGGGAGTCTCGAGCATCGGCGAAGCTAACACAGCCACTACGCAGCGTCAACGAGCCGCGCCGGTCGGGGTGAGTGGGTGGGAATGTAGCGAGTGTGTCGGTGGAAGGGCTGGGCCGAGCGGTGTATCCCCTTGAGGTGGCAAGCGGCTCGGCTCGGTTACTTTTGCTCCGCCTCCGGGCGTGACCTAGGGTTAATCGAGGTTTTCTTGACGGATCACTCGCACGAGCCTGCTACTCGACACGCGACCGCCAGCCTCTTCTTCGGTGGTCGCCCGCAGCAGGCTCAAAGGACAGCAGAATCAAAGAGCGGAACCGATGAATCGTGCTCAGCTAAAACGACGCGTATTGCATGCAGTTTTCCAGCGAACGCTTAGCGAAAACCGGCTGCAAAAGCTCACCGCAGCCGACATCATGACCCCCGGTCCCACTTGCGTTGATCCCGATGCCACGGCCATGCAATTGGTGGAACTCTTTGATAGCAAACGGTTTCGGCATTTGCTGGTGACGCAAGGCACCACGCTGGTCGGAGTGATCAGCGATCGCGATATCGGTCGGCTGTTTGGCATGGAAGAATCGCCCGAACGGAACTACCTGGCCGGAATCACTGCTGGCGAATTGATGAGCGAAGACCTGGTGGTGGTGGATCCCACGACCCCTCTTTCGGAAGCGGTGCGGCTGATTGTCGACGAAGGCATCAGCTGCTTGCCGGTGGTTGTCGCCGGACAGCCGGTTGGCGTGGTGACGAGCACCGATCTCTATTTGGCCCTCGAGCAGCTGCTCAGCTGCATTCCCGCCTTGGCTGCCGCTGCAGCGCGAAGCGAAACTGCCGATCAAGAGTTGCAAGCGTAGTTAGAAGAGCTATAGCCGTTATAACCCGAACGCTCTTGGGTCGTTTCGTGTCTTATAAGCCTTAAAGGTGTTAGAAGGCGAACCCCTGCGCGCTCTTCAGTTCGGGTGATCGCTGGTTGTCTTATAACATCTATAATCGATCTTTCGGATTATGTGATTTCTAGCTCTTGGGGCGCGGGGGAAAAATGAACTGCGCTGCTGCCGGCATATCGGTCGATAGCATCCTTTGAACACTCGCCTTCATTCGAGGCGGTGATTGTGCCGTAGGCGCGTATCAGGAATTCCTGGTCGGGCCGCCTTGCGACAAAGGACATACCGATGGCTCTCAAGAGCACCGTGCGCGTGGTCACACGCGCTTCGGACGGAACGCTGCGCATTCGTGACTATCCCACGACCGCGCCGCTGATGGAAAGTCATACCCAGATCGGAATCGACGACTGTAGCACCGACTTGGCGCTCCGTGGTCTTCCGGTTTTCAAAGGGCTGATCGGACCCATGCCAGAAGGCAAAAATGTGGTCCGGTACGAGTCGCCCGAAGTTTTCGAGACGCTGACCAAAGAATGGTCGAGTGCCAAAACGGCTCGCCGCACGCGCCGCCGTATGCAAGCGCCGACCGTCGAAGTCAGCAGCCCCGACATCCTCGGCTAGTGCGCTCTCGGTTAGCGCGACTGACGACAAACGCTTGATGCCGCGCGCGACCACTTGTGGAATGGTCGCGCGCGGCAATTTTGTTGCGCTCTACGCGCCCAGCGTTTCGCCAGCGGGAATGGTGATCCCAGTATCTTTCGGCAATCGCCACAGCAGACCGGTGGTGAGGAGTCGGCAAACGATTCCCACCACAATGAAGAGCTGAAATCGATCGAGCCCTACTGAGCCGATCACCAGCAGCGGTTCAGCGGTGCGCGGGAGCAAGTCGAAGATCAAACCAAAGACCGACGAGCTGATGCCGTTGCAGAGTCCGCCGAGCGCCAAAAACGTGCTGATATAAAGTGGATTGTTTCCGGAGGGGGAGAGCGAAACCATCGCTTGATAGAGCCCCACATTCAGCCCGACATACGCAATCCAAAACAGATACGCTCCGCCGATCCAGAAGTTCTGTTCCTTGCTGGCGAGCAAGTAAAACCCGAGCGCCAGCGACACAAACACCTGGCTCACCATCATGGCGACGCGGCTTCCACGGCGATCGATCCAAGCGCCCAAGAGTGGCGCGATGATCATCTGCGCTAGTAGCATCGTGGCTTCGAAGCTCAGCGCGCGACTCGCCGGCAATTTGGCGACGACAATCGGATAGAGCCCCACCGCCGAGGCCGCCGCGCCATTGGCAATCCCCGCGACGCACCAGAAGAGCACAAGCGATTGATAACGCGGATCAAACAGTGGCTTAAAGAACTGAAACGTCGAGCTGAGCTTCGCAGAATCGAGCGGAATGCTCTTCATCCAGCAGAGCGGAAGGACCGAGAGCAGCATCATGAAACCGCCTAGCATGGCGGGAAGCACATGCTGTTGCCAGCGCGTGAGTTCGGGCATCGAGCGGCTGATCGCGCCAACGATTAGCGCGGCGGAGAACATTCCCATCACTTGCCCACCGACGAGCCACGTTTGTCGCGCGCCAAAGAACGTCGATTGCCCTCGTCCGCGCGAAAGATCGCCGACCCAGCTGTAGAGCGCAATCACCCCGAGGAACATCGTGAAGTGCCACAAACCCCAGAGCGAAATCAGCACCACGAGCGAGAAGGTTTTGCTCGGCAGCACATCGGGCCAGGCCAAGAGTGGCAGAGAAATAAGGAGCAGGCTACTCAGTAGCAGCATGCCGATGGCCATCAGTTTGCGCGAACCGGCAAGCCAAAGCATTGTCGGCGCGAACGCGCGAAACACCCCAAACAGATTGGGGCTGGCGATGATCAGTCCGGTGGCCAGACCATCGGCCCCGAGGTCTTGCGACAGGTAGCGAATCAGCGTGGTGCTGACCAGTCCGTTACCGATTCCCCAAACGCCACCATTGAGTTGTGCGAGCCAAAGGGATTGGGAAGAGTGCGTTTGCGAAAGAGACGAGCGATGCGAGCCGGAACGTGAATCGTCGTTTCCGGGCAGGCTCGTCATAGCGGCTCATTTCATCACGGCATCTTCAAGGCGATAGATATACCAGGTGTTTCCATCAGGTCCTTCAAACGGAGCGAGTTTAATCGTCCCTTCGACACGGATGGTGGTCTTCCCCGGATAGCGAGTAAAGGTACCCGGTTTGAGTACCACTTGCGATAGGTGGTCGGCCTGGCCGCCAGGACCAAATTTGCACTCCAAATTGCGGAGCAGCACGAACTCTTTAGTTTTGTTGATATCCTCGACGCCACCATGCATGAAGCCGGAGATGATGACCCGTTCTCCCTCGAGCTCTTTGGCGCGATCGGTGAGCATCCACGGGCGGAAAACGATATCGGCCTGCATGCCAATGATCAGATCATCGAAGGTGATCTTCTCGGGCTCGCCGGGGCGACGAGGGGTTCGATCAGCAAGGGGCTTGGTGGCGGCTCCAGTGGGAGGACCATCGCTGGGTGGTGTCGCGGGCTTCTCGGCGCTCGAAGTCTCGGCGATTGGTGTTTCCGCCGACGTGGTTTGAATGGTGGGAGCTGGAGTGGCGGCGGGCGTCGATGCGATTGGATCGCTGGCGACTGCTGTGGGCTCAGCCGTGGCATTGGCCGCTGGGTTTGTTGCGGGTGTGAGAGGCACGGTGGTGGTCTCGCATCCGACGAGCGCGACCCCGATGAGCAGCGCGCTGGTTAGCGTCACCCAAGCACAATGGTTGTGATGGTTAAGGTTCATTCCACACGTTCTCCAGCCAAGTGGTAGAGAGCCCATGTCTTTCCGTTGGGGCCAGTGAAAGGCTTAATCGAAAAGATACCCTCGACCGTTACTGGTCCTGTCTTGTACGAGGTACGTAACTTACCAGTCAGCTCCACCATAATAACATGATGGGCCTGGCCACCGACACCAAACGGGCACTCCTGCTCGCGCATGAGTGGAAACTCTTTCACGTTGTTGAGTTGCAGCAGAGCTCCCGACATAAACCCGGTGATTCGGACCCGGCGACCAGCCAGCGACTCGACACGCTGTGTCATCATCCAGGGTTGATACACGCTATCGGGCTCCATGCCGAGATCAAGTTCCTCGAACGTGATCGCGACCGGCTCCTGCGGATCGGTCGACTGCTGTGGAGGTGCCTCTGTCGGCCGCACTTCCGCAGCCTCGTTCCCTTCGCCTGCAGACTGTGGCGGGGGATCTATGGTTGTCGATCGGCTGCCGCACCCGGCGAAGAGCAGAAAACTCGCCCCGAGTATCGCGCTGGCCGTCGCAACCGCTGATCTAAGCACAGGCTCTTGTGTCCGGGTAAGCAAAGGGAGGGGCCGCTCGTAACCGCAGTTGGCGACATTACTTAGTCTAACCTATCGCCACTGGAAAAACCGCTACGTCCGCTTGCGACGGCGGCTGCATTTCGCGAATCCGAGCAGCCTGCGCCAAGCAAAAAATAAGCGGTAGCGCATGATTGCGAGACCCCCTCTGCGGGGTCCGAAGTGATCGGGGAAAATGCCCCTCGATATCTTCGCTATTCTTCGCAAACTACCTCGTGTGACGATCTGTCGATCGCCGCACTCCGCTGGCGCCATCACCATGGTTGTTCGCGAACCACGAGCCGAACTATTGCCGCACGCTTGGTGTGGCGGCGTTGCGCTCCGGGGAGTGATGGTGGGGCTTGCGCTGGTGATTGGCGGGGTGATGAGCGGCTGGCTCGCGCCAGTGGCTAGTGCCGAAGAGCAACCTGCCCCAGCTGCGGGGCCGCTGACGATCATCGACGGGGCACTGATCGCCTCGGGACATCGCGACCCCTGTGCCCGCGCAACGCTCGTCGAGCGGTTTGCGTCGCTCGCCGAGGCGGCCCGGGCCGAACAGCCACTGCTTGCCAGCAATGGCCAGCCACTTCCCCCCGCCGATGTGGCCCTCAAGCTGCTGCAGCAACTACACCAGCAACTGCTGGTGGGGCGCTACGATGCCAAAACCAGCGACATCCAAGCGACGATTGATCGGGGCGATTTCAACTGCGTCTCCGCCACGATCTTGCTGGTGGCGCTGGCCCGCTCGCAGCAGGTCGAGCTGGAAGTGATCTCGCTCAAAGGACATGTGCTGGCGCGACTGAAACACGATCCCGCCGTGCTCCTCGAAACGACGATCAAACCGCAGTCGCAGCTGATCAGCTTGCCGATGACCCTTGCCAGCCGAGGGGATGCTTCTGCAGGAAAGAGTGGCCTTGTCGCTGGCGAATCGAGCGCGGCGGAGGAAGCCGAAACCAAATTGTGGCGCACCCTCACCGACGATCAGCTGATCGCCAAGATTCATTACAACCAGGCGATCATGCACCTGGCTGACGGGCGGTATGAGCGGGCGCTTGTGTCGCTGAAGATCAGTCGGCAACTCGACCCCGACGATCAGGACGCGCTAGAGAATCAACTGGCGACATTCAACAACTGGGGGCTGCAACTGGTGCGCGAGGGGGAGTTTGAAACCTCGCTGACCCGGATCCACGAAGGGCTTGCGATTGCCCCGCGCTATGCGCCGCTGCTGGCCAACGAACTGCACGTGATTCGTGCCTGGGTACTGAAGCTCTCGTCGGAAGGAAAAACCGAGCAAGCGCTCGCCATTCTTCGTGCCGGTGCCGCGCGTCGTCCCGACGAACCTCTCTTCACCATCGGCATCGAGCAGCTCTCGACCCCCACCCCAGCGCAGCAGTAGGGCGCCGCGTAATTCTCTGGGCGCAACACACTGCGGATTGCAAAACCCCTTTGCCATTTACAAACTGCGCGAAAGAAACTGCGCAAGAAATCGGACGTAAATCGCGGGCAATTCTGGGGCGTAAGAAACCACCAAACAGCCGAGGCCTTTCGCCACGAGAAAAGGACCTGCCTTCCTATCCCTGTAGAAGGCCTCGACTGCTTGGCTATGACAAGTGTCGGACTTCCGCTGGGACTGGCTGCAATCAATCTCGCGCGTCGGCGAACCCTAATTCTAGGGATACACAAAAAGCGGCCGACACACGCCGCTAAAACCGTTAAGAATTCACGAAAAATGCGATAACGGTATACCAAAAACGCCCAGCTCCGATCGCCCGTCGAGAGCATCACGCTTAGAGACGCGCTGCTCATTGTTCATCTCAACAAACCGCTGGTGGTGATCGACCGCCGCTCGATGACAGGCAAAGTTGCATATGTGCAACAAAAAAGGACCGCTGTCAGAGTTTGACAACGGTCCTGCGTGAACTGGTCTCGAAGAGCGGCAGACGGGGGTCGAACCCGCGACATCCAGCTTGGGAAGCTAGCGCTCTACCACTGAGCTACTGCCGCAACGTGCAAAAAGGGTGGACAGCTCGTAGCGTGTGCCACAAACCTCACGATCGAACTTAGCGCCCGCCGCGAGCCGTGTCAAGTTTGGCAGCAGCGGAATCGTCCGCTGAAGCTCGGAAAAAGAGCCAAACTTACGGGAATACCGTTACGCCGCGTGCAAGTTGTCCGGCGTAAGCGCCCTCGAGCCCCGCTAGCGCAGCTGGGTGGCCAGATAGTGGCAGGCGCGGGCGGTGATGGCCATTTCGGTGAGCGTCGGGTTCTGCCAGCCTGAAGTGGGCCAGCAGGCACCGTCGGTCACCAGCAGGTTGGGGCACGACCACCACTGATTGTGCGGTCCGACGACCGAGTTCTCTTCCGTCGTTCCCATCCGAGCACCACCCAGTTCGTGGACATAAAGGCCGGGTGTCGAGCAGGTCATCAGCTGCTCCATGCGGGCGATGTGGGCACCAAACGGCGGCGGGACACGATAGATATCGGCCATGTCGAGGCAGTGTCCGCCGGCCATCGCGATGAGGTCGCGAATCTGCTGCTGCATGTCGGCCACCATCAGCTTTTCGTTGGTCGACCACGCAAATTCGATATGCGGAATCGGGATGCCGCACGCATCGACGCGCGAGGGATGGAGCGTCACACGGTTCTCCGCTCGAGCGATCACCTCGCCATGTCCCGCTAGAAAACCGGTCGCGCCAGGTTCTCCTTTCCGGAGAAAATCGGGGAGGGGAGCGAACCGCTGAATGCCTCCCCACAAGCCATAGCCGCGCAGGAACGGGGCATCGCTTTTTCCGAGATTACGAAAGCGAGGGATCAGCACACTGTCGCTTCCAAACAGTTCAAACGGCCGCTGCGCTTGGGGCACGCGGGGGAGCAGAACGTTGGTGGCGGTGGCGATGTGGTCGGTCAGGTGTGTTCCCAGGAGTCCCGATGTATCGACGAGCCCGCCGGGCTGCTGCTCACGGAGCGACAACAGCAGGATGCGATTGGTCTCGATCGTCGAAGCACACAAAACGACGTACTTCGCGCGCACGCAATGCGTTTGCTTCGTCAGCCGATCGACAAACTCCACGCCGCTGGCCAAGCGTGTGTGCGGATCGCAAACGACATGACGCACCACGGCGTTATCGCGCAGCTCGCAAAGTCCGGTAGCCATCGCTGTGCGGAGCGACGTGCCGGGACTACTCAGCATCGGCCACGGCTGCTCGCGCGAGGGGCGATGCGTGCGGCTCGAACCGATGCCGCGACAAATGATCATCCGTCGGTCGGGCGCGTGCTCCGCAAGGCTGGCCTTGAGCATTAGCTCGGCAGGAGTCATTTCCGACGGCGGCAGAAATTCACCATCGGGGAGTTGTGGCAACGCTTCGCGCGAGCCGTGGACTTGGAAATAGGTTTCCAGCTTCGCATAGTACGGAGCCAAATCGTCGTGACCAATGGGCCAATCGACCCCTTCGCCATCCTGCTGCGCTGGTTTGAATTCGTAGTCGGAGAGCCGCAAGGTGACGCCACCCCACGTAAGCGAGCGACCACCGACGTGGCGTCCACGAATCCAATGATACGGCTTGTCGGCCGGATGGCTGTACGGATTTTCGGCATCGCTCACGAACAGATCGGGGGAGCATTCCCAGTAGCCGGGATGCATTTTCTGAATCGGCTGAGGATTGGAAACCAGATGCCGATAGACGCGCTTCAGCTGATTGATTCCCCCGCGCCCGACGACTTGCGTGGCGTCGAGCTTTGGTCCGGCTTCGAGCACCAGTGTTTTGAGTCCGAAGCTGGTCAGCTCCATGGCCGCCACGCCCCCGGTAGCGCCCGATCCAACAATCACGACATCGAACTCGCCGCTGCTGGTGGATGCTGATTTCATCGAAACAACTTCTCATGGCCATGCGGCCGTTATGTCAGTCAGTGCAGGGGAGGTGCGTCGCGCGGTGGACACGGCCAGCGCTCGAATGACATCGTTCAGCGGCTCGTCTCTCCTTTGTCGAGCCATTCGATCTGCTGCGGGGTGAGTGGATAGTTTTCGGCCTGGTAGAGCGCAGCTACGTGAGCCGGATGGCGGGTGCTCACCAGCGGATAGCAAGGAAACGGCTGCGAAAGTGCATAGCTGATCGCTAGTGTGCCACTGCTGGTTTCGAGCTTGCGCGCCAGTTGCTCGAGCCGCGCGAGACGCTCGAAATTGGTGCTCGAGGCATAAGTTTTCAGCGCTACGTTTTCGAAATAGTTACGCGTCAGCTGAGGGCGATCCTGGCGCGAGAACTTGCCCGCTAGAAAGCCAGCTGCCGCCGACGACCAGGCAATCACCGGCAGCTGCGTGGCGGTATGAAACTCGCGCGCCTCGGAATTACCGGCGATCGAAACACAGCCTCCCCAGGGCTGCGACTGCCAGGTTGCCAAGCTGAAGTGGGGACTGCTTGCCGCCAGCGAAACGCCAACTTCATTCGACAAATATGTTTGTGCTGCTGCGAGTCGCGCGGTGCTCCAGTTCGAGAGCCCCAGTTGCAAAATTTTCTTCTCGCGGAGGAGCTTCACCGGGTAGGCCAGTAGCGCTGCCACAGTCTGAGCCGGGTCGTCGCGATGCAGCAGATATAAGGGCAAGCTGTCGCGCCGGAGATTGCGGCGCGAGGCCTCGAAATCGCGAGCGAGCGAACGTGCATCCAGCCGCTGCTGTCCCCAAAGGCTCGGATGGCCCCCCTTGGTTATCACCTCGATGGAGTCTTCCAGGTGTCGCGCGGCGATCCATGCGCCGATGATCCGCTCGCTTCCCCCGGAGCTGTAAGAAGCTGCTGTCTCCAAGGTTCGTCCACCAGCTTCGGCAACTGCATCGAGCGTGGCAAACGCCAGCGATTGCTCGCGGCGCGAGGGGAAGAAATAGCCGTGCGTCGACAGCCGAGCGCATCCAAAGACGATGCGCGGCCCTGTCGGACACCACGGAGAGCGGAGAGAAGTCGACACGGGAGGGAGCAGAGAGCGAGGGAAGGAAGCCTAGACCGCCGAAGTGAGGGTGAAGGTTATTCACAATCCCGTGGAGCCGCAACCATTTGCTGAAGAAGAAGCGAAAATGGCGGTCAATGCGGTCTCGCCTTGCGCATTAATGCAAGGCAATTGCCCGCATTAGCAATTCCTTGAAGCGGTCTGCTCCCATCGCTTCGCCGGTGCACGTTCGTAACGCAAACAGGCGAAGTTTGGGTGGCACTGCTGGCTTGCCCAGCAGTGAGTTTGTCGGAACCGAGTGGCCGTCGCTCGATCGCTTAACCACCTAGGTATTGAACAAGAAGTGACAGATGTCGCCATCTTGCATGATGTAGGACTTTCCTTCGACACGCAGTTTGCCAGCAGCGCGGATCTCTTTTTCACTCTTATAAGTTTCGAGATCAGCGAGTGTATAAACTTCGGCGCGAATAAAGCCTTTTTCGAAGTCGGTATGAATCACACCGGCAGCTTGTGGAGCCGTAGCGCCGACAGGAACGGTCCAAGCGCGAACTTCTTTTTCACCAGCGGTGAAATAGCTTTGCAGACCCAGCGTACGATAGGCCTCTTGCGCCAGCACAGTGAGGGCAGGTTGAGCGAGGCCCACGCTCGCGAGCATTTCGCCTCGTTCGCTCTCTTCCAGTTCGGCAATCTCGGCTTCGAGCTTCGCACAAACGGGAACCACCGACGCGCCGATCTTCGCGGCATGCTCGCGCACCTTCATCACGAGCGGGCCTTTCCCCTCGAGATCAGTTTCGTCGACGTTGGCGACAAACAGAATCGGCTTGGCCGTGAGCAGTCCAAAACTGGCGATTGCTTTGGCTTCCGCATCGTCGAGAACAAGTTTTCGCAGAGGAAGTTCCGCTGACAGATGGGCCAGGCACTTTTCGATCGCGGCGGCACGCAGCTTGGCTTCTTTGTCGCCACTTTTAGCGGTGCGGTTGGCTTTTTGGAGCGAGGTTTCGAGCGCTTCGAGATCGGCGAGCATCAGCTCGGTTTCGATCGTATCGATATCCGACAGGGGATCGACCTTACCCGAAACGTGAATGACGTCGGGATCTTCAAAACAGCGGACCACCTGCAGAATGGCGTCGACCTGACGGATGTGGCTGAGGAACTTGTTCCCCAGTCCTTCCCCTTCGCTCGCACCTTTCACGATGCCAGCGATGTCGACCAATTTCAGAACGGCTGGAACCAGCTTCTTGGGGACGATCAAGGCCGAAATGCGGCGCAGACGATCGTCCGGAACGCTGACGATCCCTTCGTTGGGCTCGATCGTGCAGAACGGATAGTTGGCAGCTTGGGCTGCGCCGCTGCTGGTGATGGCGTTGAAAAGTGTGCTCTTGCCGACATTCGGTAGGCCGACGATACCCGCTTCCATGACTGATTCCCTGACTATTTCCCGAAGTAGAGCAGCAAGCGACTGCGCGCACGATTCAAAACAGCCGCGCATAGACATTCGCCGCGCGGCGCCGAAGGGCTCCAGAATCGCGTTTCGCAGCCGTTTGTTCAAGGTGGGCAAGCGTTAAAGTTCGCTCGCCCAGGCTGGGGATCGGGGGCGGATTACCCGTAACTTTCGCGGTGAATCTGCTTGTTATCGACCCCAATCGCGGCCAAAGCGGCCAGCGATGCTTCGAGAAACCGGGGAGGGGCCTGCTCGCCACGCGCTTTGGCGGCATCTCGCTCGAATTTGCTAATGCCGGGACCGCAGCAGTAGACCTGCACCGCCGATGGGTCGGGGACAAACTCCCTGAGGAGCGCTTCGCTGATGCGACCGTGACGCACCACGCTAGGTCCGGCATCCACCGGCGCCGACTCGCGGGTCAGTGTGTGGACGATCTTCAGCTGATCGGGATGCTTCTTGGCAAGCTCAGTCAGCTGACGTCCAAAGATCACATCATCCCAAGTCTTATTACTATAAATCAGCGTATGCCGGAGCTTAGGATGCTCGACCAGGCAATGCTTGATAATACTGTAATTCGGAACAATGCCCGAACCGGCACAGACATGCACCAGATGGTCGGTTTTGGACTCCACATCGGGGGAGAGAACATAAGGCCCCGTGAAGCCGGTGATCTTCAGCCGCGTTCCCTTCGGCAAGCGACGGACCAAGAGTGGCGAGAGGAGTGGTGGGTACTTGGTTTGTCCCGAGACATACCGCTCTTCTTTGACGGTGATCGCCAGGTACTTTTCGTGCGGACAGCTGGTGAGCGAATAGGCTCGTGGCAGCTCTTTCTTTCCCTTTTGATCTTCGAGGAACGCTGTAAAACGCTCGAGCTGGGGGAATTCATGCGGGTCGATCGTCATGAAGTGCCCGGGTAGATATTCGAGCCGATCGTTGCCGGTAAAGAAGACCAGCGTCGTCGTGTCGGGCGTTTCGGTGATCGTCTCGGCGACCATCACTTCCAGTTCACGAATCCGTTTGCGTTTGGTAGCTGGCTCGGCACTTACAGCAGCGGTATCCAAAGGAAGTTCCTTGCTCTAATAACTTCAATTTGGGAGAGGAGGGTCTGCAGCCATCGCTCGAGTTGGCCAGCCAGTCGTACGCTGGCAGGCTGGGAGAACCGAGGATGGGCTCGAGCGACTGACTCACGCCCGACAAGCCGCCGAGTATAGCGACTCGAAGTTGCCCCGGCAGTAGTGAGGTGGTCGCATCGCCGGCGAGTGGTGATTGCCGCATGGTGGGGCGGTAAACACTCGCTTGGCCCGTCCGTGAAGTGGGGCGATTTGCTTTCGCTCCTGGCGAGCGATACCCTGGCGAACTTCGGTCCCGAGATACCCTGCGCCACTGCGCCGGGCAGCATGCCAGACGCTCTTTCGACCTCTCAGGTGAACGTGATGAATCAACAACTGCTGAAACTGTCGCACGTTGCGGCATCCCTAACGCTCGTTTTCAGTTCCTTGGTGGCGAGCTTTGCCCTAGCCGACCAAGCCACTACGAAGCCCGCGCCAGCTTCCGCCGAGGCTGTCGCGCCGGCCAAGCAGCCGGTCCCTGCGGTCGACAAATGGGAGTCGGCGATTGCCAAGTTCGAGGCCGCCGACCTGAAATCGCCCCCCAAGCAGGGTGGCATTGTGTTTGTCGGCAGCAGCAGCATCGTCGGCTGGAATACCGAAAAGTGGTTCCCCGAGCATGGAGTGATCAACCGTGGATTCGGTGGTTCGCAGCTGGCCGACTCGGTGCGTTATGCGCCGCGCATCGTCACCCCTTATAAACCCAAAGTAGTGGTTTTATATGCTGGCGATAATGATTTGGCTCAAAAGAAAACACCAACACAAATTGCAGCGGATTTTGAGAGCTTTGTGAAGGTGGTGCATCAGGAATGTCCCGATTGTCAGATCTTGTACCTGTCCGTCAAGATTTGCGAGAGCCGCTGGAAGAATAAAGATCTGGCTCGTGAAACGAATGGACTGATTGCCAAGCAGTGCGAGGCCAACCCGCTCTTAACGTTTGTCGATCTCGCCTCGCCACTGCTGGGTGAAGATGGAATGCCTCAAAACAAGTACTTCAAGAAGGATCTGCTCCATTTAAATGAAGAGGGATACGACGTTTGGACCAAAACCTTGATGCCTGTGCTCGATCAAGCAGTCGCAGCGGGTAAATAGTCGCCGCAGCTGCTGGCGAGATGTGGAAGGTTGGGTTGTAGCGATTATGCGAGGGGTGCGGCCGCTGCATGGCCAGCACCCCTTTTTTATTTGCCAAGTTCTCCCTTTGGGAAGTCTGTTCAGGTTTGGCACACCTCAGAACCGTGACCTAGCTTTGCACAGCCCGGAACTGCGTCATGAAGCGCGCTCGGGGCGGAAGGTCGGCGATGAGCTTGAGCTTATTGCAGGCCGAAAATCTAGCGTTAGCCGCTTTGGGAGAGTGTCGATGACTGCCAGAATGATTCGCAAGATCACCACGTGGATGCTGCTCGTGTCGACCGCGTTTGTGCCAATGGCTTCGGCCAACGGCTATCGCGGCTATGCACCTGCGCCAGGTGGCCAAGTTGTCTATCGACCGGTAGTTGCCTATCCGGGTGGCGGTTATGCGTATGGTCAGCCGGTGGTAGCAGTCCCCGCTTATGGGCGTCCGGTTTATTATGCGGCTCCCGTGCAAGCGTATCGTCCCGTCGTTGCAGCGCAGCCTGCTTATAACTATCAGCAAGTGAGCCAAAGCAATTATGGCGCTGCGCCGGTGACTTATACATCGCCACAGCCGATTGCCGCTTATCGGCCTCAAACGAATGGTTATGCAATCAGCACTTCCGGTTTTGGTACCTCCGGTGCCGAGGCTTCGCATTTGTATGGTCAAGCGACCCCCATTAACTACACGCCACCGCAGTTTTATTATCGAAGCACTTATGCCCAGGTGCCGGTTTATACGTATCGACCGGTGACGGTGTACCAAAATCCAACGGGTCAAGGGACCAGTTGTATGCAGCCGACCACCTGTTTGCAGCCGACGACGTCGTATCAATGTCAGCAGCAGCGCTGCCGGTTGTTTCCGTGGCTATCGAATCTGTTTTGCCCGAAACCATCGTGCAATACCGCGCCGACCTCTTGCGGTTATCGTGGAAATTGCACGACGAGCTACTGTGCCCCGCAGACTTATGCGTGTGCTCCGGCCGGCTGTGGTCAGCAGCCGTATTATCCAGCTCCGACGACGGTGATTCCGACGCAGCCAGGTGCGGTGATCCCGGCTCAGCCGAGCTATCCGGCCCCGATTCCTTCGACCCCGCGTAGCCCGATTTATGGTAGCCCAACGGTTCCACCACCTCCGACGCGCACTCCGAGCACGTTTGCCCCAGCACCTAGTACGTTTGTGCCAGCCGATAATGCTCCTTCGCTCAATTCGGGAGGACTTCGTGGCACCTCCCCGGCGCCATCGGGGGCTGTTCCTGCTCCTCCGAGCTCGTTTAATCCGGGTGGCACCTTTCCTGCACCGGGAACAGGGACGAACTATCCCCCAGTAGCCGATCCTTATTTGCAGCCCAGCAGCGAAGGGACTCCAGTGGAGTCGTCGAGCAGCAGCGGCACGCGCTATCCTTCGTCGTTTGGAAGTTCGTCCCCTCGCAGTCAGGCCACGATTCGTTCGCAATCGTCCAGCGGGCCGTCGCTGGCACCTGCGCATGGGAATTCCCCCAAGACCGAGGCTCGTCCCTCGCTCCGCTTGGTTCCCGACCCCGATGCCCCTGCGAAGCCCGCCACCGGTGCCCCGCAGCTGCTCGATCCACGCGATCAAACAGCTTTGCGTGATCCCCGCTGGCAGGTTGTGCCTGCTGTGTATGGCCGACCCTCGGAACATCGCGCGGCGAGCATGCAGCGGAAGATGAGCTACGAAATTCCCGCCCACGCGAGCGAGGTTTCGCTGTCGGCTCCGACCCACGCGGTGGCCGCACCGGTGGTGCAAAACGAAGAGATTTGGGACGATTCGGGCTGGAAGTCGGCTCGGCAGTAGTTGGGCGGGTGAGTCGCAGCGGCGAGGCGACGCTAGCAGTTGCCTCGACGTTCGGATTGACCCCGAGCGGCTAATCTCCCTAGAATTCGCGCGGGCCGAGTCTGTTTGGCCACGCCTGCGTGCGAGTTTTGTCGATACATCGCGCGCGAGTGGGTTTCTTCACATCCTTCGCGCTCGCTTGAGGCAGGATCCACTTCTGTGTCGCATCCGCCAATGAGATCGAGCGAAATCGAGAGGCCAGCGCCGCTCGAGCCACTTGCGACCAAATCGCGCGGCATCCCAGCGTGGCTCCTCTCGCTTGGGTTGCATTTCACCGTCATCACCACTTTGGCTGTGGTGGTGCAAGATGCTCCGCGTCGATCGGCGAGTCTAGGGATTCCACTGCGCGATGGCGGCATCGTGATTGTGAAACAAACCGCTGGCAAAACCGAATACTTTTCCGAAGAAGCAGCGGCAGGGCCACTATCGCCCGACACGTCGCTGAGCAGCGCCGATGCTTCAGCCGCTGCTGCGGCACTTCCCGAAATTTTACCGAGCGATTTGCCAGGTCCCCAGCTTCCGACAGGAGAGCAGGCCAGTGGCGCGGCGCTCGAGGCGATGGCGATTCCTGGTGCCTCGGAAGCGGTCCGTGGTGGTGGTGGAAAAGGGACGCGGCCCGGTGTTGGCAACGGTAGCGAGGCCGAGACCCAGGTGTTTGGGATCACCGGAAAAGGGAGCCGTTTCGTTTATGTGTTTGATCGTAGCGGCAGTATGGAAGGCTATGGTGGTCGTCCCATCGCCGCCGCGAAAGAGCAGCTGATCGAAAGCATCTCGCATCTGGGCAACGTGCATCAATTCCAGATCATCTTCTACAACGAACGCCCCGAGGTGATGAATCCATTTCGTGGGCAAAGCCTGCAGTTGTTCTTCGGCAACGAGCGCGACAAAGAGTTGGCCCAGCGGTTTGTGCGTGGCATTGTGGCGTCGGGAGGAACTGAGCATCTGGTGCCGCTGAAGATGGCGCTGAAGCTCGACCCCGACGTGATCTTCTTTTTGACCGATGCCGACGAGCCCGCGCTCCGGCCTGAAGAGCTCGAATCGATTCATCGGATGAATCGCGGAACCACCATCCACGCGATCGAGTTCGGCGCAGGTCCCAAGGCATCGCGGTGGAATTTTCTGCAGCAGATCGCGAAAGAAAATGGTGGCGAACATCGGTACATCGACGTGACAAGTCTCCCCGCGCGGTAGGGATGTGAAGTTGCTTGCTATAGCAAGAACGACTGCGACGAAAGTTTCCGTAGACGTGAAAAACACTGGGAAAACGCTGTTATTAGGGGTGCTGTGCGTTGTCGTCGCCGCAGCGCAGTGCGTGGCGCAAGAGGTCCCCACATCGTCCGATGAACTCGACCGTGTAACGATGACGGCGTCGACATCGAGCGATCTGCTGACGACACGCACCGGCCGAATCGTCGACTACACGGGGCGTTTGCTAAAGCTGCAAGTTCCCACGGGAAGTGTCGAAGAGTTTCCTGCCGCGCGTGTTCGTAGCATCAGCTTCACGCGCTCGGCGCTACATCGCGAAGCGCTTGCGGAGCTGAGCGCGGGAAATATCGAGTCGGCCATCGATCGCTTGCGGCAAGCGCGGCGCGATGAGTCGCGCGCTTTTGTGATTCGCGAGATCACCGCCGATATGGTGCGCGGTCATCTGGAGCTCGAGCAGTGGGATCGCGCGGGGGAAGAGTTTCGCGTGCTGCTAGCCAGCGATCCCGAAACGATCTTCGCGCCGCTAACACCGGTCGCATGGAAAGGGGCATCGCTCACTGCGCCGCAAGAGGCAGCCGCAACGCAGTGGAGTCAATCGCGCGATGCTCTGGTGCGTGTGATGGGAGCAAGTTGGCTCTTAGCGACAAAGCAGCGCGCGCAGGCTATCGAGCAGCTGGCTAGTTTGTCGAGCGACGCTGATCCGCGTGTAGCGGCGCTGGCCTGGCAACAGCGCTGGCGGACGCAAGTGGTCACGGCCAAGCCCGAAGATGTCACACGCTGGAAACAGCAGCTAATCGGCATGCCCCGCGAAGTGCAGGGAGTCGGCTGGTATGTTGTGGGGGAGGGACTAGCGCGCGTGGGAGAGTCGGAGCAAGCAGCGATTGCCTATTTGCGAGCGGCTCTGGAGCATCGCGAGCATGCTGCACTGGCAGCCGATGCGCTACTCGCCGCCGGTAAGCAGCTCGACAAATTGGGGCGTTTGGAGCAGGCAAAATCACTTTGGAAAGAGCTTGTCACCGACTTCCCGGCGACTGCAGCCGCACGCGAAGGACAAAGTCGGCTCGATGCGACAAAACCGCCACCAAAGTGACCTTACTTGTCAAAAGTTTCTAAATACTTATTGAGTGAAGGCGCATCAAGTTGTTTGCAAGTCTTCAGGAAATGGTGAGTGACGATCGCGAGCAAGTTCCTCGCTGCGCGACTCGCTATCAGGAGGTTCGCTTGGATCGGTTTATCGTGCTTGTGTTCGGTGTGCTGCTGACGTTCCTGTTAACTGTGAAAGTCGACGCGCAAGAAGTGGCTCCTACTCCGCCAGTGACTGCGACTCAGCCTGCTGCTGCGCCGGAGGCTCCTGCGGAAAAGCCGAGCAAATCGTTTTTTCAGATTCTGTTCTCGGGGGGACCTGTCGGTGTCATCATCATGCTCGTGCTGATCGGGCTCTCGCTCACAGCCGCGTATCTGGTGTTCGACAATCTGATGATCTTGCGACGGAGTGAACTGATTCCCGATGGGCTTGGTGAAGAGACACGAGCGCTCGTGGGAAGTGGCCGACTGAGTGAAGCGGCCGAGCTTTGTCGCAAGCGGCCATCGCTCCTCGCGTTCGTCATGCTCTACGGTCTGGCGGAAGCTGAGGGTGGTTACAGCGAAGTAGAAAAAGCGATGGAAGATGCCACCGCCGAACAGTCGGCTCGATTGTTTCGGAAGGTCGAGTATCTCTCGGTGGTTGGTAACATCGCGCCGATGGTGGGGCTCTTGGGAACGGTCACCGGTATGCTTCTTGCCTTCAAAGAAGTGGCTGACTCGGAAGGAAATGCTGGTGCAGCGCAACTGGCCGATGGCATCTATCAAGCGCTCGTCACTACTGTGGTGGGGCTGATCATCGCCATTCCATCGCTCGGCGCTTTTGCAATTTTTCGGAATCGGGTTGATCAATTTATTGCCGAGGCTGCTTATGCCGCCCAGCATGCGGTGTCGCCACTCAAGCGTCGATCGGCGAGTGTGGTTCCCCCTCCACCGCCACCTCCACCACCTGCGAATTCTCCGGGAAAAACGGCACGTTCTTGAGGTTCAAGCATCATGCGTATTCCCAGTATGACAGCCAGCAGTGGTGTCGGTTTCAACATGACGCCGATGATCGACGTGGTGTTTCAGCTGATCATTTTCTTCTTGGTGTCGAGTCACTTAGCCAAGCGCGAATCGCAGCTCGAGTTGCCACTTCCGATCGCGCGTTCAGGTGAAGATGATCGCGAGTCGAGCGATACGCGTTTGACGATCAGCGTGCTGGCCAGTGGTGAGTTGATGGCACAAGGCCGGACGATGTCGGTCGATGATGTCGAGCAACTTCTCGCAGCGCGCCGCTCGGAAATTGGCGAGAAGCTCGAGGTTCGACTGCGCAGCGATCGAGGGACGGTTTACAAACATATCGAGCCCCTGCTGCTGCGCTGCGCGAAGCTGAACATCTGGAATGTGACCTACGCCGTCTATCCCGAGGAGGCTCAGCCGTGAAGCTTCCATCCTCGCGATCGCGTCGTGAACAAGTCGAGTTGCAGCTGACGCCCATGATCGATTGTGTCTTTCTACTGATGGTCTATTTCATCTGGAGCAGTAGTTTCGAAATCGCCGAGCAGTCGATTCCCGGAAGTGTGCAGGTGACATCACCAGTTGCGGGTAGCAGTACACCGACCAACGAACCACCTCCTCCGGAAGCCGACTTCGACCAGGTGGTGGTGCGGCTGATTGGCGACGAAAGTTCGCAAACCGTGCTGCTCAATGATGTGCCCCAAGTGTCGCTCGTGGCGCTCGAGTCGGCGCTTGCAACCCTGGCTGCGATTAAGTCGGATGTGCCGGTGATTGTGCATCCTGATGCGGAAATTCCGCTCGGAAATGCGATCGATGTGTATGATCGTGCGCGCCTTGCTGGATTCTCGCAAGTTCGCTTCGCAGCCACGGAGCGATGACGATGCGACCTTTCTCGCGTGATCATTTTGCTGTCTGGGCGCATGCAATTGCACTGGCTGCTTGGCTGCTGATAACCCCATCGGATGTGGCGGCTGATGAGCGCTCGCTCGTGATTGCGCTACGAAGTCGACGGCTGTACGAACTGGCAGAACGTGTTTGCCGCGATCAGTTGCAAACGACGAACTTGAGTGCTCGCGAGCAAGCCGTAGCGCTAGAAGAATTGATGCGCACACTGGGGCTTCACGCCCTCGAACTCTCGGGAGCCGAGCGTGCCGAGAAGTTCGACGAAGCGATTGCGGAGGCTGATCGATTTCGTAAAACGCATCCAGCGCATCCGTTTGAAGCCTCCATTGTGCTGCAAGCGGCGCTGACGAGTCTCGCGCGAGGTGAAGTGATTGTAGTGGAAGGAGCGATGAGTTCGCGGCTTCCAGCGCAGCAGCAAGCGGCACTCGCAGCGTTACGTCAAGCCGAAACCGAGATCGAAGCGCTGGCAGCAAAGCTCACGATCGACATTCCTCAGCGTCGTCGCGTCGAACCTAAACCCGATGAGCCGACAGCCGACGAGCTGTTTATCTTGGCAAGTCACCTGGGCTATCACCAAGCTCGCGCACGATTGCTCCGTGCCGAGATGTATGAACCAACGTCGAACGACCGACGCGCGCTGCTCCTCTCGGCGGCTGAAACTTTGGTCGCTGTCTCGACGAAGTTGACGAAAGAAGATCCTGTTCGCAACGAAGTTGCGCTTGAACTGATTCGTGCCTGGCGGCAGCTCGGAGAAGTGGCCCAGGCGAGTGAGTTGGCCACCAAGCTCGACCAAGAAGGGATGCCGCGCGACGTGCGACTCGACGCGCGAGCAGAAGCATTAAGGCTGTTATTTCTAGGAAAAGACGCCGTTTTGCCCGATCCGACAGCGATTGAGCGCACGCTCGATGGGAGCAGTTCGGCAGAACTCGATCTGGCGATTCTCGAACTGATGCTCGTGCGCGCTAAGCAGTTGCCAGCAAGCTCGGCTGAACAAAAAGAGATCGCCGGTGAAGCGGCTGAGTGGACATCTACGATCGTCAGCAATCATGGTGCTTACTGGGGCCGACGCGCCGATAATTTGCTCCTGGCTGCACTTCCGAAAGCGTCGAGCGGGGCGAGTGAACTGCTGGCGCGATCTGCTGATCGACTCTACTTGCAAGGTTCGCTCGAGGATGCACGCCAAGCCTACGACGAGGCTGCTGCGAGCGCGAAACTGGCTGGCGATTTGACGAGCGCGTTCTCGCTTGCTTTCAAGAGTGCGATGATCGATGAGCAGCAGAAACGCTATCCGGCAGCCGCTCAAAAATTTGTTGCACTCGCGACCAGCGATCCTGCTAGCGCCGAAGCATCGACGGCTCACTTGCGAGGCTTGTGGAATCTTGCACAAGCGGCACGCAGTAGTGCGGAGGTGCTTGCCGAGTACACACGCGAGCTCGACGAGCATTTGCGACTTTGGCCGACAGCAGCGTCTGCTCAGCAAGCGGCGATTTGGCGGATGCGACTGGCTGCCACCAGCGCCGAGCTGGCCCCGGCTATTCGCGCATCGGCTCTCGTTCCGCGCGATAGTGATAAAGCTGAAGAAGCAACGCAGCTGCTTATCGCTTGTGCTCGCGCTGCCGTGATCAAGGCATCAGCCGACGATCGTATGCAGGTGGCCAAAGAGAGTGTGGCAGCGTTCGAACTACGATTGCTCGGCGCGATGCGAAAACTTCCAGCGATGTGGAGTTCTGGCGATCGCGAACTTGTGCTGGCTGCAGCCGAGTTGCTGATCACCTACACCGCGCAGCAAGCGCTGGCCGAGTCGATGCTCGCCGCGAGTGCGCGGGGGATACCAGCTCCCGACGATGCTTGGACTGCGTCGGCTGCGCGCTGGCAAATGGTCGCGATGGCTAGTGATCCCGCACGCGCCGACGATGCTGAAGAGCTCGTGAAGCGACTCCCGGTCGACGATCTCTCGCTCACCGCGCTCCTCGACACGCTCGAAACCTTTCCAGCGGGTGGCAAACAGCATCAGCAGCAACTGGCGAGTGTCCGCCTGGCGATTGTCGAGCATTGGCGACGTAGCGCGACGAGTTTAAACAGCGCGTCGCAGCTGACACTCTCGCGCCATGAAGCGAGCGCTTTGGCATCGCTTGGTAAATGGGAAGAAGCGCTCGTCGCTTTCGAGAAACTTGCCAAGAGCCATCCGCAAGATGCGCGGGTTCAAGAAGCACTGGCGGAACTGCTGCTCGATTCCACCGATCGCACTTCGCTCGAGCGCGCCCTGGCGCAGTGGCGCCTGGTGGCATCGAAGAGTCGCCCGCGCACCGAACGCTGGTTTCGTGCCAAACATCGAGTGGCAACCGCTCAGCTGCGGCTCGGCGACCGCGCGGGAGCCAAGGCGCTGGCCAGTTTTTTACTCGCTTCGCCTCCGGGGCTCGATGGCACCGCTTGGAAGCTGCCGTTCGAGCAAATCGTCAGCGAATCATCGCGATAGCTAGCCGCCCAGCTCGTGGCCGAGCATTCTGGCTGATGATCTGCCCGACTAAACAGCAACCGCTGCCAGGATCGTCCGTGAGGATCTCGACTGGGGCGATGTGCTTGAAGGGGAAGGTGGGATCCATCCGAACCGCCGACAGAATCGCTGCGAGCGATGCTGGGCATACCACTGACGACGCGCGACATTCTGGCTATGTCGACGCCGACGTTTTCCGTCCGGCATACACAGATTTCCTGAGAGGTAGAACTGGTAAGGCTCTAACCCTACGAATCGGCAGCCGGCTGTCGGAACGTGAGCCAGTTCACGGAAAGGTTAAAATGGGTGGAGTGTGCGGACTGGGCGGGAAAGCCAAAAGATCGAGGCCACCAGCGTGAAGTAACCCAGACCAACCATGAGTGACGAGAACATGTGACGCGTTCCTTCCATCCCCAACCCGGGCTTGTGGCTTGCACAAGCACACCCGTCGTTAGCGACATCGCTTTCGATGCGGTATGGAAGAGATCTAAAGCAACGCCCGTGCCAACTGTCGTCAAGATCGTTGCAGGCAGGTCGTGTAACTATCGATACAGCAATTGGTTAACGAAAAAGGCGAAGATTCCATCAAGAATCTTCGCCTCGCTAGTTTGTATTCGAAGTGATTGCAGCAATCAAATCAGAATGACTACCATGGACCACGGACTGGGTAGACACCGAACTGATCGGTGTGGCTGGGCCAGTTAGGTGTGGGCATGTAGCCATAGCCACCACCGCCACCACTGACGCCCGGATAGTCGCGACGGAACTGGTGATAAATCGGCACCATTTCGGTTTGAGCGACACCCCAGGCATAGCTGGTGTGCATGTTGGCCGTTGGTGGAACGATCAGGGCCACCGGTGCACCGTAGCTGGTGTGGGCGTAAGGGCCGTGCCACGGACGCTGCGAAGCGTAGTAGCGACCCAAACGGTCGGCGCGACCATGCGGTCCACCAGCTTCGGCAGTGCTTGCGAAGGTGGTGACCAGCACGGCTGCAACCACCAGCAGCGCGACGGTTGGAACGAGTTTCATAACCAATCTCCTCGGGGGGAGCGATGACGGATGTGAAGTAGTAGTCGGCAGTGGCTAGCGGATGGAAGTGTCGGCTCGGAAACAGTTTCAACCGTTTCCGAGCAACCAATTGCCAGGCTGATTATTTGCGGAACAGAGGCGAATAGTAATGCACGCTCGTGCGGGTCAACCCTTGGCCACCGTTGTAGTAGCGATGATAGGTGCGGTGGTGAGGGTAGAGAAACTCGTGCGGCATCAGGGGCTGATAGGTGATGTAGGTGTGCCCCACGTGCGCTGGAACTGGACGTGGCGACAGGTACATCTGAGCGGGGTTTGCGCCGCAGTTGTCGCCGGTGTAGTAGTTGTAGAACAGGTCGGGCTGACCATAAGCGCGATATTGGCAACCGCCGGGCGAATAGCTGTTGCCAGCTCCACCAACGCGACGATTTCCGGCCCAACCTTGAATTGCCCCTTCTTCGCAGTTTTCGCAAACTTCCTGGGCGTTGGCGGCGTAGGAAGTCGCAATGGCGATAGAAAAGGCCAGGCTGGCAATAGCAAGCATTCGAACCATCGATGCAACTCCTTTTGCTCGACACCCTTCGAGCTCACTCGCGGTTCTGGAACTGCGTTCCCCGCCAGGGCTCGTGAAATAACAATTTGAGTAGTGGGGGCAAGCCTGGATCGCTAGAGACCTTTGGCGCCCTTGAGAAACAGCTGCGAATGGGCAACTCCTCTAAAACGTTTCTTCGGCACCACTGAGCCAGCCGTGTGAGCCCTTTAAGCGTCGCTCGAGCAACACAAAACAGGCACCGCCACTACGACCCAACCCGCCGTTAAAGCCCGCTGGGAGTTTGCCTGCAAACTCGCTACAATTCGCCAGGTTTGCCACGCAGGCAAGCTCGACCGCAGGAGCGGTTGGCGACCAAACTTGTCACCTCGAGCGCCGATCGATGCAGCGCTTGCTGCTGACACCCGGCCCGCTACCTTCAGCACGTTTGCACCTTGCAAGGGAGGCATCGAGCAACCGTTTCTTCCCGATTGGCTGCAACTTTTGTCGGTCCTGGGCTCTCGCTTGCACCTCTCCTCGGGCTTGAGAAGCGGGGCACCAATGGTCGATAGCTGCTAACTCCTGGAAGCCGAGCGCTCGCTCCCCGAGCGAGGCTAGCACCTTGCTCCCGTCGACCGACCTCCCGAAATCAAACGCTCGGGCAGCTCGATCGGGATCCCCTTGTTCCCCCATTTCACACTCTCCAATCGATTGAAGTATGCTCGACGCCAACTCCGAATCGACGACACCGGAAGCACCTCAGCGACGCGCCACAGCGGAGAGCATGGCGACCAAGCAGCGCGATATCTCCGTCAGTGAGTTCTTCGCCAAGAACCGCCATCTGCTCGGCTTTGATAATCCGCGCAAGGCGCTCCTCACCACGGTGAAAGAGGCGGTCGACAACAGCCTCGATGCGTGCGAAGAAGCGGGCATCACTCCCGAAATCTGGGTCACGATGGCTTCGACCGGCAACAATCGCTACCAGGTGACCGTGCAAGACAACGGTCCCGGCATCGTCAAAAAGCAGATTCCGCTGATTTTCGGCAAGCTCCTCTACGGCAGCAAATTCCATCGCCTCCGGATGAGCCGCGGTCAGCAAGGAATTGGTATCTCGGCCGCTGGCATGTACGGCATGCTCACCACCGGCAAGCCGGTCCGCATTGTCTCCAAGCTCTCGCCGAAAAAACCTGCGCACTACTTCGAAATCCAGATCGATACCAAGCGCAACCACCCCGAAATCATCAACGGTAAGGGTGAAGGGGAAGACATCGAAACCGATGCCACCACGCTCGACAAGCGTGGCATTTGCTGGCAAACGATGTATCCCGCTGAAGGGGAAAAACCAGCCACCGAAGTGAAGAGTGGCACCAGCGTGACGATCGAGCTCGAGGGGAAATACATCCGTGGTCGCGGCAGCGTGGATGAATATCTCGAGCAAACGGCGATCGCCAACCCGCACGTCACGATCCACTATTTCGATCCCGATGGCGGCAGCATTTCGTACAGCCGAAGCACCACCGAGTTGCCCCCAGAACCGAAAGAAATTAAGCCGCATCCCTACGGCGTCGAGCTGGGCCGTTTGGTGACGATGCTCAAAGACACCCCCGCTGGCACCATCTCGCAGTTCCTCACCGACTCGTTCTCGCGTGTGTCGTCCAGTGTTGCCAAAGAGATTTGCGATACGGCCAAAATCAGCACCCGAGCCAATTGCAAACGGATCGGCCGGCAAGAGGTCGATGCCCTCTATCAAGCGATCCAGGCCACCAAAATCAGCGCTCCGGCAACCGACTGCATTACACCGATCGGCGAACCTTTGATCCTCAAAGGTTTGCATCATGTGGTCCCGGGCGAGTTCTACGCCGCTGCCACTCGTCCACCCGCCGTCTATCGCGGCAATCCGTTCCAGATCGAAGTCGGCCTCGCTTTTGGTGGCGTAAGCGCCGCCCAGAAGGTGTCGCTCGAAGCGCTCACCGAGCTCCTGAGCGAAAGCGATGCGCGAACACTTCGTCAGTTCCTGATGAGCACTTTCGATGGTGTCGGGAGCGATGCCTCCGAGCGGATCCTCAGCGAAGCGCAGTTCGGCTCACGCCAAAGCCCATCGAAACTTACGAAAGACGAAATCGCCACGCTCCACGCGGCGATGCGGAACGTGAACCTCTCCGAAGGGCAAACGATGCAGGTGCTGCGCTACGCCAATCGCGTGCCACTGCAGTTCCAGCATGCCGCCTGCGCGATCACGCAAAGTGTCATCGCCACCAACTGGCGCAGCTATGGCGTTTCGCAATCGCGCGGCCAGTTGCCGCAAGGTCCTCTCACCATCATGGTGCACATGGCGAGCGTTTGGGTCCCGTTCACCAGCGAATCCAAAGAAGCAATCGCCGGCTATCCCGAAATCCAAAAAGAGTTGCGCCTCGGCCTGCAAGCTGTCGGTCGCAAACTGGGCATCTACCTCAATCGTCGCAACAAGGTGAAGCAAGAGGGAGAGCGCCGCAGCATCTTCCTGCGCTACCTCAATGAAGTGGCCACCGCCATCAACACCATCGACGAAAAGCACGACAAGACCAAGCTCTACGAGAGCCTCTTGCAGGTCGCAAAGAAAAAGACAGCCGAGGCTGACGCCAAGTTCGACGATCGCGGCCGCCGTATTGAAAAACAAGAGGAAGAAGATTTTGGCGAGCATGTCCTCATCGTCAATCAAAACGAAGAGGAGGGTGGCGTCACCGCGTCGTAGGTCTTTCGTTCCATCCCCCTCGATGACAGGCACGAAATCGGCAATGGTTTTAGGGGGTTGTTTTCGATGGTGCTGATCCCACGGGCTGGGTATCGGGCAAGATGGCTCGGATCGACAGCCCCACCGCGGCCGTGAGAAAGATCGGGCAACTGAGGGCCAGAGAAACCAGCGTCGCCACCAGCGACATGGCAAAACCTTCAGCCATGTCTGCCGGCTTGGGAGCAACGCCTGCCATGGAGATCACCTGAAACGAGGCAATCAGTCCATCGACGAAAGCATACATTCCCATCAAGGGTTCCATGGGCAAAATCGTAAGGATGGCAGCACCCACATAACGGTTCTTGCCAAACAGGAGCAGTAGGACAATGGCGATAAACGAGAGCAGGGCAACCAGTGGAAGCCCGATGGTATAGCGCAGTCCCAGCGAAACAATCAAAAAATGAAGATAAGACCGAGGTTGCTGCGGCGCGACGTCCATTTCAAAAGACTCAAAGTTGTCAGCTTCCATGAGAGGTCCCCAAGATTAAGAGAGATCGGTCCCGAGTTGATGGCATCACTTCAGCGCGTAGCGAGCGAATCGATAGTCCAGTGATTGCCGCTAAATGTGTAGGGGCAGTCAGGGCAAGTGTAACCATCCAAGGGACAAGTGCAACGAAAAAGCTCCCTCATAAATCGCTAAATCGTGGTGTTTGACCCCCCGCAATTGCCGGCAAGCGAAAAGTTTAGGCTGTACCTTTTAACAACGACATCAAGTTGGATATTGAGGTTGGATGCGATGAAAGTGCGAGGCTTTTCATCACCCAATTTCGACATTCAGTTAGCAAGTTATTCCCTCGGATGAAGCGACGACATGGCTAAGAAGACTTCCAATACGCGTCCGGCCAATAAACCTGCCGAACCGGTCAAATTGACGGACAAGGATAAGAAGACGCTCGATTCCCTCAGGAAACTCGCGAGCGATGTCGCCAAAAGCGCTACGCAAAAGACAGCGCCAGAGATGAGTATCCTCAGTCGCAGCTTGTCGAACGTGAAGTTCAACCAGTCGCAAAAAATCTTGGAGATGGGAAGCTCCAAAACATCGCGCGAACTCTTCAACCTGTCGCAGGCCAAAGCGTTCATGCAAACAGTGCTGGTCGGCAGCGGCTGCAAGCGCCTCATCGAGCAAGGCAAGACCACGAGCCTTCGAGGTCTGTACTACATGCTCAAGCACACCATCGATGGGACGAGCGAAGAGACCTTCGAAGAGCAGAGTGAATCCGACACGATGATCGAGGATGTCGAGGTGCTTCTCTCCTCGCTGCGTGAAGAACTCCATCTCTACGCGCAAAAACGCGGCGAAATGGTGGGGCAGATCACCGTGGTCGATAGTGGCGATGAAATCGATTGCACACGCATGGGGTCAGGTGGCTACGGCATTCCGTCGATCGTCGAACCCGACCGGATCACGTTTAAGAATGTCAAAGCCAAGTTCATCCTGCATGTCGAAAAAGATACAGTCTGGCAGCGCTTCAACGAAGATAAGTTTTGGCTCAAGCACAACTGCATTCTCACGCATGGTGCGGGACAGCCTCCGCGCGGCGTGCGCCGGATGCTTTATCGGTTGCATAACGAACTGAAGTTGCCAGTCTATTGCTTGCTCGATAACGATCCGTGGGGCTACTACATCTACAGCGTGATCAAGCAGGGCTCGATCAACCTGGCCTACGAATCCGAGCGGATGGCGATTCCTGGCGCGCGGTATTTGGGTCTGCGTAGTTTGGACTACGATCGCTGCGGCCTATCGAGCAGCGTGAAGATCAAGCTCAACGATCAAGACATTAAGCGCGCCAAACAAATCGCCAGCTATCCTTGGTTCATCAAGAAAAAGGCGTGGCAGAAAGAGATCGAAATGATGCTCAAGAACGGCTTCAAACTCGAAGTCGAATCCTTGATCAGCAAAGATATCAGCTACGTCACCGAGGAATATGTTCCTGAACTGCTCGAATCGGGCGAGTTCTTGGATTAGTGCTGCTGCACACGATGTCGAGGAAAGCTCACTGCTGGACAATCTAGCTAGTAGCCACCCCAGCTCGCTGAGGAACTGACGCGCTGACGCTCCGACTCGCTGGCGATCGGTAGCTTTTGTACGGGAAGATCTTGTATGGCGCTGCAAGCGAGTTGGCCGCTGAAGGTCGGGGAGGGGATTGGCCCCCTGCGACTTGGCATGACGCACAGCGAGGTGCTGCGAGCACTCGCTGCCACTGGTGTGGCTTTTGAGTTTTCCGAGAGCGAGCACGAGTGGATGGAGATCGCGCCGCAAGCGATCGAGCTAACGTTTGAGGAAGAAGAGCCGTATCGACTGCTCGACATCGTCTCGAGCCATCCAGAGTTGGCGATTGAGGGAGAGAAAATCGTCGGCGCGACCCTCGATGTGGCGCTGCTGGCGATTGGGAATAAGCAATTTTCCCGCACGATGTGGCGGGCCGATAGCGATCCTTATGACAGCCTTTTTGCGGGCGAGATGACCGGCCCCTCGACCGGCGAGCGCGAAGAGAATCCGCGCGAACTCTTGCTGCGTGGCACGCTATGGCTCAAAGAGTCGTCGATCGGTCTGGTGATGCAGTATGGCCGCGTCCATCAGGTGGTGCTGCGGCTCCCGGAGTTCGTCCCCAAGAAAGGGCTTGGGCAGCTTTCTAAAAAACAGCTCGAAATGGCGATCGATCCGAAATTGCCCGAGCTGTTTGCCTACGCGAAGACCACTGCGCCACGTCGCGGCTGGAGTTTGCTGAAGCTGCTTGCGACCTTCGCGCTTGTCGTTTCGCTGGTCGCGTGTGTGGTGCTGGCGACACAGGCGCAGTCGGCCTGGAGCGATCCCCAAATCTATTCCGGGAAGGTGACCGCGATTGAAGAGGGAGCAGCGCCGAAATACGACGTCCAGTATCAAGACTCAGCAGGGGTGACCCACACACTGCGCTGGGAGGCAGCCGATTTCTACATGCTGCCGCGCGAAGTGGGGGAAGCGACCGATGTGCTTTACCTAAAGAGCGATCCCGAGCGTGTGCTGAGCCGACCTCGGGTGCGCGACATCGGCATGCTTTGGTATGCCCCGTATGGCATCGCTGCGATGGTGATTTACAGCGTGCTGCTGCTCGTCGACAGCTTCTGGAAACGATAGCGGTGGCCGCTTCGCGGGGGGAGTTGGCTACTCGGCCGATTCAGCTGCTGTGGACTCTGTGGCTTTCGGTCCGGTGGCTTTCGCTTGTGCGGCTTCATAGGCAGCACGTAGCTTGAGCATCGTCGCGGGGCGATTGGTGATGATCCCATCGATCCCATCTTCGAGCAGTTTGAGGGCTCGTTTGGGGTCGTCGACCGTGTAGACCCAAGCCTTACAGCCGAGCTCGTGAATCTGATCGATCTGTGCTTTGCTGATCTCTTGATGATTCCAGGCAATCACTTGCGCTCCGGTTTTCGCGGCAGCTTTCAGCTGAGCAGGGCTCGCGGTTTTGCCTCCGAGTGCGGCGAGCATGAGTGTCGGTGCGAGTTCGCGGCAGCGGCTGACATAGTCCCAATCGAACGCCTGCACCACCACACGATCCATCAGTTCTTTTTCCTGGATCACTTTCACGACGGTGTCGGCATCCCCCGCTTTTCGCTCGATCAGTGTCGTGCTGCCGCTTTGAATCACGTCGATCGATTCGGTGAGTGTCGGGATCTTCGTACCGGAGAACTTTTCGTCGAACCAGGTGCCAGCGTCGAGCTTCAGGAGGTCGGCCAGTGGAGTCTTAGCGACCAGCAACTTTCCTTCCCCAAGGATTTTTTCAGCGTCGGTGGTTCGGTCGAGGATGTTGTCGTGAATGACGACAGGCTGATTGTCGCCGCTATGGTAGTAATCGAGCTCGACGAGATCGCTCCCCACTTTCACCGCCGACTCGAAGGCGGGAATCGTGTTCTCGGGAAACTCGCTGCTGTTGCCACGATGGGCGATGATGAGGACCTGTTTGCCGAGTACGAGCTCGCGCGCGGGAGGGATTGCATCGGCGGCAAACAGGGGGCTGGTCATCAGAGATCCCGCCAGGAAAGCGATGATCGAGAGCAGGCGCAGGGAGACAATCGTGATCGACACAGGGCGGGGCATCAGCAGGCTCGATTTCGAAAAGCGGAGCAAAAATCGTGACGTGGAGTTGCTCGGCGTGAGGCAACTCCACGCAGGGATACGTGAGACTTCGTTCTAGTCCACAACGATGAATGGCTGATGAAGTTCGAGTCGGCTGGCGAGCGTTTTGGGGCGTTTTTGCCTGAAAAAGCTGCTAGTTGTCCATCACTTCCGCTTCGCGATGCTTGGCCATTTCGCCAGCGGTGTTCTCGTACTTCTTGGTCAGCTCTTGCACATCTTCCTTGACCTTTTTGCACTCATCTTCCGAAAGGAGTTTGTCTTTCTCCTCTTGCTCGGCTGCTTTGTTTCCATCGCGGCGAACGTTGCGGATCGAGACCTTCGCTTCTTCGGTCAGTTCCTTGATGCGAGCCACCAGTTTGCGGCGCGTTTCGGTGGTGAGTGGCGGCACATTGAGGCGGATCACACGACCGTCGTTCTGCGGCGCGAAGCCGAGTCCGCTGGCGATGATCGCTTTTTCGATGTCTTTGATCGTGCTGGCGTCGTAAGGTCGGATGACGATCTGCTGCGGTTCGGGGGCACCGACCGAGGCGAGCGATTTCATCGGGGTCGGGCTGCCGTAGACTTCCACGCGGAGCGAATCCACAAGACCCGGATTCGCGCGTCCGGTGCGGATACCGGCAAGTTGGCCCTTGAGAACCGAAATGGCTTTTTCCATTCGTTCTTCAACGTCGAACAGAATTTCGTCGGCTGGCATGGTGAGAGATCCTTCTATATCGAGTCGTCCGAGGAGCACGCGGTGAAGGAGAGTGCGTGCCGTCCTGCGGATGCTGGACCCAGGCGTCGAAAAGGGAATCGGCTGCGGAATTTGCGGGCCGATGGGCCGATTCTCGAGAAGCAACCAATCGTACCGCAATTTGGCCAGCGTTGCCACCGCCGCCAGCGCAGGACGAGAGTCGCGCGAATCAGCAGGCCCCAATAGCGCCGCAGAACTGCTGCGCAAGGTGGTCCGTCTAACAATCCATGTCATTCTGCAAGGAGTAGGCTGCAATTCAGCGTGCCACTGGGCTCTGCCCAGTGAGAAGTGTAGATGGACTCTTCGGTTTTAGGCAGATTTCGCCCAAAACATCCCCTTCCAACTTCTGCACTGGCAACATGCCAGTGGCACCCAAGACCTGGTATGGATCGATAGACGGACTGCTAGGGATGTTTGATCACAGCCTCCAGAGCACCCGGCTTACGCCGTGGTGGGGGGGACCGGTTTGCTGGTGATGCGGGTACCCACTTTTTCGCCCCGAACCGCACGCTGAATGTTCCCATCCTTGCGGAAGTTGAACACCAGGATCGGCATGTTGTGTTCCATGCACTGGGCAATGGCGGTGCTATCCATCACGCGCAAGTTCCGTTCGCGAACCGTCTTGTAATCGAGTTCGCTATAGAGCACCGCATGCGGGTTGCGCTCGGGGTCGTCGCTATAAACCCCATCGACCCGGGTCGCCTTCATCAGGATGTCGGCTTCGAGTTCCAAAGCACGCTGAGCAGCAGCGGTGTCGGTGGTGACAAACGGGCTGCCAGTTCCAGCAGCCAGAATGATGGTGCGTCCCTTTTCGAGGTGACGATGGGCACGACGGCGGATGTAAGGTTCCGCGACCCCGTCCATCCGAATCGCCGACATCACCCGCGTGGCGCAGTTGAGCGATTCCAGGGCGTCTTGCAGTGCCAGGGCGTTGATAACCGTGGCGAGCATCCCCATGTAGTGGGCGGTCGCTTCCTGGATGCTGGCGCTCGTCCCTTTGAACTGGGCTCCCCGGAGGATATTCCCCCCGCCAACCACCACCGCGATCTGACAGCCGAGTTGCTGCGCTTGCTGAATTTGCGAGGCGATGTGAACGACTTCTTCCATGCCGATGCCACGCTCGCCTGCGTGACTGAGGCTTTCGCCGGAGAGTTTGAGTACCACGCGTTTGAACGTGGGACGAGTCGTTTGCTCTGCAGCCGACGTCATCGCGAAATTCCTTCGAAGGTTGCCATCGCCCGAAACAGAAGTCAAAGAAAAAGCCCACGGCTGAGGCAGGGTGCCAGAGCCGTGGGCTTAAGCGTAGCGTGATTATCAGGCGGTCCCAAGGGGACAGACCTGGCGGGCTTATTCCTTGCCGAGTTCCCACAGCACGAAGCGCTTCAGCTTCATGTTGTTCTGTTCGGCGTACTTGGCGACCGAGATGCTGTTTTCCTTGACGAACGGCTGTTCGGCGAGGCACTTCTCGGCGTAGAAGTTCTTCAGGCGACCTTCCACCATCTTGTCGACAATGTTGGCAGGCTTCCCTTCGTTCAGGGCAGCAGCCTTCAGGATTTCCCGTTCCTTCTCGACGATAGCGGGGTCGATTTCTTCCTTCACGAGCGAAATCGGACGCATCGCAGCAGTGTGCATGCAGACGTCTTTGGCAGCCACGTCGTTGCCACCTTCCACTTCGAGCAGTACGCCCGAAACGGTACCGCTGTTATGGCTATAGCCACCGCAAGGGCCATCGAAGCGAGCCATGCGACCCACGTTGAAGACTTCGCGGATGCGGTTGAACATCTCGTCTTTGACTTCGCGAAGGGTCTTGCCAGGTTGGCTTGGCGAAGGCTGATCGAGGAGTTCGTCGGCGGTCTTTGCACCAGGACCGGTAGCGAGTTGCTTGGCCAGGTCGTTGGCCAGAGTGATGAACTCTTCGCTGCCAGCGACTGGGGCGCTTTCGCACTTCAGTTCGACGATCGCGCCGGTGGTGTTGGCCACGCCGCAGTAGATGCCGAAACGACCAAAGCCGGTTTCGCGATCCGAACGCTTGATCAGAATCGCCACGCCGTTCTTGCGGAGCCATTCCTTCGCAGCGGCAACGTCGCCACCCGATTCGCTAAGGGCTTTCTTGCAATCCATCATCGGAAGTCCGGTCTCGTCGCGCAGGGCACGCACGAGGGCGGCTGTAATCTCGGCCATCTCTAATTTCTCCTGAAATGTGGTGTATTGCGTGGGCTCTGGAAGTGGTCGCCAAGTGGCGCTGGAACTTCGCAGTAGCAAGTGGATGTTGTGGGGGAAGAAGCTCGTCGCGACCGCATTTTAGCGATTTTGGCGAGCACTTCGACGCGGCGCGACCTGCGAAAGGAACCTGCGCCGCAAAAATTCATGAAGGAGATCGGCTGACTCCTACTTAAGCATCGACAAGCCAGTGAACTTTGAAGTTCATGGGCCTTTGCCGAGCGACTTAAGCCAAGAGGGCCAACCGCTGCAAGGAGCTGTGTGCGAGCCTCGCCACTCTCGATTGGTTGCTCGCAGGGCTCCACTTCGCCGAAGCAAAAAGTGGAGCCACGTAGCAATGTTCGTGGAGCGGGGAATCCGCAAACGCTGGTAGCCGGGTGAAACCGAGGCCCGAATGGCCGCGAAATCACTTAGGCCGAAGCGCCGTCGGCATCCTTGTCGGGAGCTGGGGCAGCTGGAGCTGGACGATCGCCCTTGTCACCCTTGCGGGAAGCGGCCGACTGAGCACCCACCAGGATCGCTTCAGCCAAGTGGCGAGCGATCAGTTCCACCGAGCGGATACCGTCGTCGTTACCTGGAATTGGCAGGTCAACGGTGTCAGGATCGCAGTCGGTATCGATCAGAGCCACGGTCTTGATGCCGAGCGAGCGGGCTTCCTTGATCGCGTTCTTTTCTTTGTTCGGATCGAAGATCACCAGGCATTCTGGCAAGCGGTTCAGCGTGCGAATACCGTTGAGGTTGCGATACATCTTGCGATATTCGCGAGCGAGGGCCGATTGGGCCTTCTTGCTGTAGGTGGCGAGCTCTTCACCGCCACGCACCTTCTCGACTTCTTCGAGACGACCGAGTCGGCTGCGAATCGTGCGGAAGTTGGTGAGCGTGCCACCGAGCCAACGTTCAGCAACGAATGGCATGTGGCAGCGGAGTGCTTCGCGTTCGATCGCGGGCCCCGCTTGCTTTTTGGTGCCGACGAACAGGATCAAGCTGCCTTGGGCAGCGACTTGCGCCAGGTACTTCTTGGCACGGAGCAAACCGCGAACGGTTTCGCGGATATCAACGATGTGAATGCCGTTCTTACGGGCATAGATGTAAGGGGCCATCTTCGGATTCCAGCGGCTTGCGCGGTGACCGAAGTGAACGCCAGCTTCCACCAATTCTGCAACGAGCGTATCTGCCGACACGAGTGTCCTCTTTCTTTCCCACACCCTAGTAGCCATGACTGGCGGAGCCATTTGCCCAGGGGCAAGTGTCTCGAGCCGTTTACGTCACAGGTCTTAAGAGCCTTCGCTTGGAGCGGGATAAATGGTTTCCAGATAACAGTTTACGATCAGCCGCTCGGCTGATCACCCACGGCATATTCGGCCTGGAAACGCGCACGAATAGCCCTGAGGAATCCCATAATCTAGCGGCCACCCTAAAAGTCGTCAACCCAGCGCCCCGTAAGGGGTTAGGACAACTGCAGCAACCACCGAAGGCACTTCATCCGCCCCCTGGTCGAGGTTTCGCCGGCGTAGTTTCGTCTGGGGGATCAACCGCATCGCGCTCAACAATTCGAATCGTCACTTCATCGCCAGGTCTGCAATGCCACGTGTCCCATGACAAGTGCGCCGACCCTTCCCCATTCATCCCACGAGAAGAGAGTTGCAATTAACTCCAATCGCCTCCCGATGTGTCTGGTGAAACAAGCCCACATCAGTTCGGTTCTGATCATGCCCTTTTCACCTGCACCAACGGTCTGAATCACACGACCATTCACCGACACATCGAAAGCAATCACTAGAATCTCCTTTTTGGTGCGAAGAGTTCTGAGATCACTAAGTAACTATCCACTACTAAAACACCGTTTGAGCACAATAATACAAAGCTTATCTTCGCTTAGCGGCTTCATCGGCATGGATTGCCTGGGCCTCGCGAAATCTTCGGCTCGAGAAACCTATACTCCCGAGCAGCATGATAAAACGACAGACCGATAGCCTGCGAATGTATTTCACTATTAAAACAGATCGATAGGATTACCCTTAAGATCGAGAACATAAGCTCGCACGCCAATATCTTTCCATGCAGCAACCTTCAGCTCGGTCTCAATGAGTTTTCGGTATAGCAACTCAGCTGCCGGAACCTTCCATTTTTCGATCGGGCATGTCGATTCTGGCTCAAACACTTGGCGAAACAACTTCTTTACTTCGCTGGGAGCGTTGCTTCCCACCGTGATTAGGGTTTGAATAGCGACTAACACTGTACCATGAAAAGCTTGGCGTTCATCACAGAACTCTTTTATTTCGTCGGCGAATGCGGCGGCCTCTTCGGCATGGATGGGTTCTAGCAGCTTCATATCCATCCGACTCAGGCGCTCGTACTCACGGCGAACGTCTGCACTGGGATGCAAGTTCTTATAGGCGCCACAGTCAAAATGCTCGACTAGAAATACATCTTTGATTTCTCGCCTTAAAACTTCAATGGCCACTTGAAAATGGTGGAAGAAGACCTTCTTCCAAGGCAAAGTGACCATGGATCGATTGGACTGCTCGATTGGTGTGCCCAGATGAAGCGCTCCCATTGCTGCGCCAGCGAAAGTTAGATGGTCGTAGCGGTTTTGAAGATTATAGGCGTCCATAAAGCGGGCAGTGTCGTCGGCGAGTCGCAGGTCCATGCACGACAGCAGCAGAACTTGCTTTTGGGGTGGATTCTTGGTGGGACTCTTCGGAGCGGAACTCTTTTTCGTCATCAATCCATCCTTCGGGGGTGTCGATGCTCAGCAGAGCTTGCGGCGACGCAAGTGCGCACGGGTAGCGCTAAGGCCTAGCTATTATCAGCGCGCAAGAGGCGGCGATTACTGAAAATCTTTCGATGCTTACTATCGAGATTTTCGATGGATCGAAGGTCATTAATCGCGCTGCTGGAAGTGAAGATCGCAAAAAACGCCCGTTTCAGCCAGCCGCGCCATGATCGGGCGGAGCTCGGCGAGGGCCGTCTCGGCCAGCTTGTGGTCGCGCTGCTGCGACTCGGCCAGTTCCCCTAGATGCTCGAGTAGTTCGCTCACCAGCGGATGCTGCTGTGCCGCGCGAATCAGCAGATGCTCGGCTGGAGAGAGGGGAACCCGCTGCACAATGTAGTGGCGGCGAATCAGGGCGAGCGATTCCGGCGCGTTGAAGATCGCAGGCAGCTCGCGACGCTGTTGCTTGCGAAACTGGGTGTAAAAGTGACTCACCGCCGAGCGCAGCTCGAGAATCTGTAAGCTCGGATGGAGCACGAGTCGGCTGGCCAGCAGCTCATCGAGCTGCACCGAGGCAAGTTTTTCGTGCAGCGGCACGAGCGTTTGCTCTTCCAGACCCGGACCATCAAACACCCGGTCGATGGCGCGCTCCAGCCGCAGCATATCGAGCACGCAGATCGCGAGCGGATCATCGTCGGGCAAGCGCGATTGTAAGTGGGCTTCAAAGGTATCGGGCAGATGATGCAATGAATAACTGGTAGGTGGATGGGTGACTAAATAGCGCGCTGCAAGGGCTTGAAAGGCTTCGAGACCTAAAAGCTCGGCTGTGGCGGGAAAGAGCTCGACCATACAAGCCAAAAGACGCGCAAAATAGGCGTCGTTATAAACCGCCAGTCGCTCGGCGGAAGATTGCCACTGGCTGGGCGAAATCAAGGAGCTTAGATGTTCGGCATGAATGCCCGTCGCGCGCTGCGCAGCATCAAGACCCGCGCGGATTCCACCTGGGTGCGCAATAGCCGTGAGCATCCATTGCTGTAAGGTTTCCAGCGGTAATTCGCGACGATTCACAGCCTACTCCACTTCTGCGGTAGCGAGTGTCGAAGGGTGTGGAATCGCCAGCGATTGAGGCTCAGAAGCCTCGCGACTGGCATATTCACGGCAACTCGCGCGAATGCTATCCGCCGACTGATTGAGGTACTGCTCGATCATCGATTTCGCCCGCAGCACTTCCGCATGCACGACGGGAAACTCTGGAATTTTAGCGTCCCATTCCAGTAGGGTACTAACGGCTCCGGTTTTTTGAGTCGCATAGGCAAAGAGCTGCCAAACGGGATCGATTACCGGACCATCGTGGGTATCTAATAAGTGCGTGGCGAGTTTAGTATGTCCCGCCAAATGCATCTGCACAACGCGATCGGCTGGAATGGTATCTAAATACTCAATGGGGTCCCATCCATGATTGATGCAAGAGACCAAGACGTTATTAAGATCTAATAATAGACCACAGCCCGTTTGCTGGGAGAGGGTAGCCAGGAACTCTGCTTCACCTAACGTGGATTGCGCGAAGGTGATGTAAGAGCTAGGGTTTTCGAGAACGATCGGCCTACCCAAGAACTCTTGCACCGCATGGACGCGCGCGGCGACATGCGCGAGGCAAGTTTCGGTGAGGGGGAGGGGAAGCAGATCGTGCGAATTGCGCCCCATCACACCGGTCCAGCACAAGTGATCGCTCACCCAGCGGGCCTCGGTTTCGGCGGCCAGCGCGCGAAGCTTTTCGAGATACCCAAAGTTCAGCGGATCGGTGCTGCCAATCGAGAGAGAAACGCCATGCAGCACCAGCGGATAGTGCTCGGCTAGTGTGCGAACCACCGCGCGGGGGCGACCTTGCGAATCGAGGTAGTTTTCGCTCAGTACCTCGAGCCAATCGACTGCTGGTTGCTCGCGCAGTAGGTAGCCAAAATGCGAGCTCCGCAGCCCAACGCCCAGCCCCAAGTTGGGGAGACCGAGGCGCGGCAAGCGGGGGAGCGAATTGTCGGACGAAGAGGACATAGCGCGGCGTTTAGTAAGCGAACGATGCGACCGAAAGATGCTGCTGGCTTATTTGCATCTTAGCGGATCGACATCCGGTCGTGCGGCGCAGCGGTCGCTTCGAGAGGCCACGCTTATACGCTCGTCAGTTCCGCTTTACGGAGTTCGCGGATCTCGGCGAGTAGTCGCCGGCGCTCCTCTTGCCACGTAGCACGCTCGGCTGCGAGACGACTCGATTGCTCTTCGAGCTCGATTTGCTGCGCGAGGAGTTGTCGCGCGTCGTGCTCCACCGCTTGCTGCTCGCGGCTGCGCCAGGTTTTGAGCTCCTGATGACGCGAATCCAGGGCACGCGCTTGTTCGGCAAGTCGCGTGGCGAGGCGCGAAAGCTCTTCGCGCTCTTTGGCCACTTGCGCCAGGTCGATCTGATAATGCTCGGCCAGTTTGAGCCGAAGTGCGGCGATCGATTGCATCACTTCCGGCGTCGAGAGCCGACCACTCGTTTGGGCCCAGAGTTGCTCGGCAATCAGCCGCATTTCCAACGTTTCGCGGTGCATCGTGTGGAGTTGATCTTGCAGCGTAAGCAGGCTCCGCTGCTGCTCGTCGAGCATCGTCTCGCGCGTGGCGATGGCCTTGGTTTTTCGCGCCAGCTGCTCCTCGGCGACTGCCGATCGCTTTTCGATGGCACGCAGTTGCCGCTCGCGCTCGACATTCCAGGTGGCACGTTCGTCGCTGAGCGAGCGCAGTTCGCTGGCCACTTGCTGGGTTTGGGCGAGAAGCTGCAGTTCCACCTCGTCGAGTCGCTTGTGACGCGCGGCATACTCGAGTTCGAGAGCGGCCCGCTCTGCGGCCAGTTTGTCGGCGGCTGCTTGCTCCTGCGTCGCTTTTTCGCGATCCCACAAAAGCTGGGCATGGTGAAAATTCGAAGCGGCGCGGTCTAAGTCTTGGCGACGAGCACGGAGCTGATCTTCGCGCTGGGCCAGGGCCGAAGCATCGATTCCGCTCGCTTGGTGCGTTCCTTCTTGCTCGCGCAGGGCGCTATCGCGGCGGGCGAAATCGTGTTCCAGATCATGCAGAATCTGTTCGCGCTGCTCGATCTCTTTTTCGCGCTCGGCAGTTGCCATCACCCGCTCACGATCGGCGAGTCGCGACAATCGCACCTCGGTTTCGAGCTGCGCAATCCGCGCGTTGAGGGTCGCCTCGCGTCGATCGAGCTCTTTCAGCCGAGCGGCCATATGCGAGGCCAGTTGAATCGCCTGCTCGTCGAGCTGCGACTGCACAGCGGCTGGGTCGCGTCCGGCAATGTACGACAGGACCTCTTGCGACACCTCCTCGGTCGGAAGTTCCTCGGGCGAAACGATCAGCACGGCATCAGCAGGAGGCACCTCGACGCTCTTCGGGGCTCCCCGTTTGCCACGGCGGTGCGAGCCATCGATCCGCAGGATCGGCTGGTTTTCGTCAGCTCCGTCATCGAAGCTGTCGTTCTCCAAGTTGTCGTTCGTCACGTTCTCACCCTCCTGGGAGCGCGTCGCTGGCCGGCAAATCGCCAGCCACGCGCTCGTCATCAGCAACCGATGAGCGGCGGGATGGCATGCCAGCAGAAGCAGTGTGGACGCATCAAGAACGCTCGTGTGGGGGTTGTGAAAACCGCTTGAGGCGCATTTCCTAGCTCCACCCGATCGTTTTGACCCACAGAGTTGCCGGCAAAGTTGTCCCAGGCCGCAAAGTTTGTCACCTCGGTTATCGGCAATGGAGAGAACCAAGTTCAGTTTCGATGCCGTTTGTTGCGAAGGGAATTGTCAGCGACCTTAGCGACGACCGATCTCCAGTCTCTGCTAGCAAACTTGATGCTTGCAGTCGGCCGGGGTGGTAGTCACAATCGACGGCTGGCTTGGGGATCGCACGGGCGGAGTCTGTTCCACCCAGCAGCGAGACGAAAGCTTGCACTGCTACCACCCTAGAGGGGATGTTCGTGCCATGCGCGTGGTTCCGATTGGCGACAAAGTGGTTGTGAAACGAATGACTCGTGAAGAAAAGACGAGCGGCGGCATCGTGCTGCCTGGAGCGGCCCAAGAAAAATCGCAGGAAGGGCGCGTGCTGAGCGTCGGCGATGGCCGCCTGCTGGCCGATGGCACCCGGGCAGCTGTGCAAGTGTCGGAAGGGGACCGCGTTGTCCTCTCACCTTGGGCCGGTACGGAAATCAAGGTGGCTGACGAAGAACTCCTGATCGTCAGCGAAGAAGACATCCTCGCCGTACTCGACTAGGACACGGCCGAAGCTCTGCTCGATCCATCGTGCGGAAATCTAGGAGCGACAACGCTTTGCGTCGCTCAATCGTCTGAACTATAGACTCCCCTCATGGGCCGCCGCTGTTCACACCAGTGCGCCCCCTTGGACCTGGGGCGGTTCTAGGAACTTAGCAGCGCTGCTTCCTGGCCCAAGCTTCTGCTGCATTACTTCTCGGCTCCTCGCCCCTAATCTCTTCCTCTCGCGCTGCGGGCATGGAATAATCGAAGACTCATCTGCATCTGCCTCGCGGATGGCATCGGTGTTCCTTGCGTCGGTCTTGCGTAGCCTTATGCCAACGCACGTGCCTGCTGGACACACCCATCTCCGCTGCTGCTTGGAGTTTTCGTCTATGAAATCGATTTGTCGCACCCTGGCCTCGTTCGTTGCCTTGGCCTCGATCGCCTGTGCCTCGCTGGCCACCGCAGCCGACGATGCCGCTGTTTATCAGCAAACCGTCAGCAAAGCGGTCACCTACCTCACTACCAAAGCCCAAGCCGCCGATGGCTCGTACAACTCGGCTGCCGGCCCCGCCGTCACCGCGCTGGTGACTGCTTCGCTGCTGAAGCATGGCCGCACGGTCGACGATCCTGCGGTTGCCAAGGCTCTGAAGTACTTGCAGCAGTTCGTTCAGGAAGATGGCGGCATCTACGCCCCGGAATCGAACCACAAGAACTACGAAACGTGCCTCGGTGTCGTTTGCTTCGCTGCAGCCAACAAAGATGGTCGCTTCGACACCATCGTGAAGAAGGCCGACGCCTTTGTGAAAGGTCTGCAGTGGGACGACAAGGAAGGAAAAACCGCTGCTGACCCCGAATTCGGCGGCGCTGGTTACGGTAAAAACAAACGCCCCGATCTCTCGAATACCAGCTTTTTGCTCGACGCTCTGAAGGCGACCGGCACCGACCCTAACAGCGAAGAAATGAAGCGTGCTCTAATCTTCGTTTCGCGTTGCCAAAACCTCGAGTCCGAGCACAACACCACTCCCTACGCTGCCAAGAATCCCGACGGCGGTTTCTACTACTCGCCAGCCGCTGGTGGTGTGAGCCAAGCTGGTACCACCGAAACCGGCGCGCTTCGCAGCTATGCATCGATGACCTACGCTGGTCTCAAGAGCATGATCTATGCTGGTGTCGGTCCCGACGATGTGCGCGTGAAAGCTGCCATCGGCTGGCTCAAAAAGAACTACGATCTCGACAGCAACCCAGGCATGGGAACGTCGGGGCTCTTCTACTACTACCAAACCTTTGCCAAAGCGCTCGAAGCAACCGGCAACGATACGTTCGTCGACGAGAAGGGTGTCGAGCACAACTGGCGCAGCGAGCTGATCGCTGAACTCGCCTCGCGTCAGGCCGAAGATGGCTCGTTCGTCAACGCCGACCCGCGCTGGATGGAAGGGGATGCTTCGCTCGTCACCGGCTATGCCCTTTTGGCACTCGCCCACTCCAAGCCAGCGACAAAGTAGTCGCTAGGTCGTCCCCTTTCGAGCTCTACACGTGAGTTCCTCGAGAGATCCCTCGCGAGAGCAGCGCATCAGCTGCTCTCGCTAATGAAGCGCCAGGTTTTTTCATCGCTTGCTTCAGGATTAGATTGTTGCTGCGCGTCGCTAATCACAGCTCGATTTAGCCAACGCTCATCGTTCCCGAGCGTTGAATTCCCCGCAGAACTACGTTCTAACTACAGGCCATCCCACCTCACTCGCGCTCTTGGGGCCTGTCATGCGATTCGTTGTTTTCTTCGCGCTGCTGCTCGCGACCTCCTTGGCCTCCGCCGCTCCACCCAGCCTGATTTGCTGCGGCATGGATGAGGTTTTCATCATCCCCGCTACCCCTGGCAAGCTCGGCGAGAGTGATAAACTTTGGAGCTGGACCGCCGCCAGTTCGCCAGAGATTCCCCAGTCGCAGCATGCTCAGTTCCGTACGACCGACGAATGCAAACCGTACGACAAGTGGATCCTCATCACGTCCTCTTCCGGTGGCGTAGCCTTGGTCGAGCGCGACACCAAACGAGCGATTTATGTTGCCTCCGCACGCAATGCCCACAGCGCTTGCCTGTTGCCCGAGAAACGAATCGCCGTCGCCAGTAGCTTTGGCGGCGACGAACTGTTGATCTTCTCCTACAGCGACCCTGCGAGCACAACTCCCATCGCGCGAACGAAACTCGTCGGCGCCCATGGCACCTGGTGGGATGTCGACGGGGGTAAGCTCTATGCTCTCGGAAGTGAAGAACTTTTGCTCGTCTCCCTCAAAACCTCCGCTGCGACCGACAAGACAGCGCTCCCAACGCTTGAGATTGTGGTCGAAAAAACGTGGCAGCTTCCCGAAGGAGACGGGCACGATGTATCTCCAACCGCCGGAGGCAAATCGCTGCTGATCACCTCGGCATCAAAGATTCACACCCTGGATTTGAAATCGCAAACCTTCGCCCCCTTCGAGCTTTTTCCCGAAGCAAAAAAAGTGAAATCGATCGATCAACATCGCGAATCCAAACGGTTTGTCCTGCAGCAAGCCGATCTGACCAGCAACAATTGGTGGAGCAATAGCTTGCAGCTGCTCGATCCGCTTGAAAAGATCGAACTCCCCGACGAGCGCCTCTATAAAGCGCGCTGGGATCAGCCACTTGCTGTCCCTTAGTGGTGCGCCTGGAGGCTGGCTTGTGCTACGCCAATCCGGCTTGCGATCGATAGTCGCTCGGTGTCGTTCCCACCACTTCCCGAAACGCGATCGAGAGGGCCGAAGCCCGCACAAAGCCGCAGCTGACAGCGATCCGATCGAGCTTCAGATCGGTCTCGCTGAGCAGTTTTTTAGCCCGCTCGATCTGCACCCGCCGAATCTCCTCGCGCGGCGTTCGACCCAGCAATTTCTGCATCCGGATCTCCAGCGATCGACGTGAAATCGGCACTTGCCGTAAGATCGCTGGCACATCCAAACCGTCACAAGCCTGCTGCCGAATCACCGCTAGTGCGCGGGCCACTTCTTCATCTTCCATCGCCAGCACATCGGTCGATTGCCGGGTCACGAGCCCCAGTGGCGGCACCAGTTGCATCGCCGATTGCACCCGCTCTCCACGCATCATCCGCGCCAGCATTTCCGCCGCAGCAAAACCAGCGCGCAGCGGCTGAAAGGCGATACTCGAAAGAGGCGGGTCCGATAACTCGCACAGCTCTTCGTCGTTATCGGCCCCCATCACAGCCACCCGTTCTGGGACCGAAATTCCCGCGCGCTTACATGCATCAAGTGCTCGGAGTCCATGAATATCGTTCGCGGCCACCAGACCCAGAGGAGCTGCTTGCGCGCTCATCCACCGGGCTAGTTCTTCCTGCGAATCTTGCCAAGCAATCGAACGTTTGCGGCGCGAACGAGCTGGTTCAAACACGGCCAGCGATGCTCCCTGGCGAGCTCCCTCCTCGCGCACTCCAGCCAAACGTTCTTCCGACCAAAACTCTCCCGGCACTCCATAAAACGCTAGATGCCGAAATCCTCGCTCCACCAGATGCGCTGCCGCTAAGCGTCCCACCGCACGATTGTCGTTCAGAATCTGCGGCACCTTCTGCTGACAGCTTCGATGATCAAACAGCGCAACCGTCGGAATCCCTCGCTCGAGCAACCGTGGATCGTCGCTGCGCGTGATGATTCCATCCCCATCCCACCGATCGATCCAGCGCGGCAGTTCCGCTCCCAGTTCGCGCTGTTCAAGAAACACCGACCACTCCCCCGCGGATCGCATGTAGCGAGCCACCCCTTTGAGGAGCCCCCGTCCATAGTTGATCGAGGTCTCGATGATCAGCGCCACTTGTGGCCGACTCGTCACTTTCTGCTGCGTAGGTTTCATGAGATGGTGCGCGGGATGGTTGCCTCGAAACGCTGTTCTCCTTATCGTGCGCAAAAACGATGTCAATTGCGAGTTGTCTTGCTCCCTGTTGATCGATTCCAGTCGCAAGAATGCCATAAAATTCGAAAAAATATCGGCAAAGCATTCGATTCTCGCCCGATCAGATATTGCGCAAAACCGAAATGAAACTGCGCGAATCGCGATAGTCGCGGGGCGGTAATCGGCTACGATTAAACACGCTAAACTGCGGTTCGCAGCTCTCTTCTCCCGCTCCTTCGCAGAGAAAGTTTGTCATGAAGTTCCGTCCCCTCGGCCAAACCGGTCTTCAGCTCTCGTGGCTCAGCTTTGGCGCGTCGAGTCTGGGACAAGAGTTTCGCAAAGTCGATGTCAGCGATGCCATGCGAAGCGTCCGTCTCGCGCTCGACCTGGGGATGAACTTCATCGATACCAGTCCCTACTATGGTCGTGGTCTGAGCGAATGCCTCCTCGGACTTTTGCTCAAAGACATTCGCCGCGAGCGCTACCTGCTCGGCACCAAACTAGGTCGCTACGACGGCTCGCACTTCGACTTCTCGGCGAAGCGTGTTGCAGAAAGTGTCGACGTCAGTCTCCATCGTCTTGGCGTCGACTATCTCGACATCATGCTCTGCCACGATATTGAGTTTGTCGATCGTCAGCAAATCATCGACGAAACTCTCCCCGCCCTTCGCAAAATCAAAGAGCAAGGGAAGGTCCGCTTTATCGGCATCAGTGGCTATCCGATGAGCAACTTGCACTTCGTCCTCGATCAAGCTGAGCTCGATGTCGTTCTCTCGTACAATCACTACACGCTGCAAAACACGATGCTGGCCGATGAGATTCCTTATCTCAAAAGCAAAAATGTCGGCATCATGAACGCCGCCCCTTTCTCGGCGCGACTGCTTACGAATCAACCTTTGCCACCGTGGCACAAAGCAACTCCTGAAGTGCGTGCGATTGCCAAAGCCGCAGCCGATCACTGTGCCGCGCGAGGTAGCGACATCGCCAAGCTCGCCGTGCAGTTCTCGATCGCCAATGAAGACCTCGCCACGTGCATCGTGGGCTCGGCGAATCCGGCCAATGTCGAGCAGTGGGTGAAGTGGTCGGAAGAACCAATCGACCAAGAATTGCTTGCCGAAGTCCTCGCTATTCTCCAGCCGATTCACAACTGGTTCTACATCGAAGGCAAGCCCGAGAATAACGACCCGCTCCCTTCCTAGTCCTGTTCAAAACGTGCGTATTTCCAGGGAAATACATTCACTCCGCAAACGCAGATTCACTCGCCCCCACTTGCCGGAAACCTCTCCATGAAGGCATTGCTTCTCGAAGCTCCGCTGAATTTCAAGACGATCGATATTGCCGAACCAGCTGCGCCTGGACCAGGCGAAGCTGTCGTGCGCGTTCATCGCGTCGGCATCTGTGGAACGGATCTGAGTGGCTATCTCGGCAAGATGCCGTTCTTCAGCTACCCGCGAATTCCTGGACACGAGTTGGGCGTGGAAGTGCTCGCGGTCGGCGAAGGTGTCACCAACGTCAAGCCGGGCGATCGCTGCGCTGTCGAGCCGTATATCAATTGCCAAAAATGCTTCAGCTGCACACGTGGACACACCAACTGCTGCGAGCATCATCAAACGCTCGGTGTTCACTGCGATGGTGGGCTCCGTCCACAGTTCACCGTTCCCGCGCGGAAGCTGCACATCTCAACGAAACTAGAGTACGAACAACTAGCGCTCGTCGAGACCCTCGCCATTGGCTGCCACGCGGTGAATCGCTGTAATCCCAAACCTGGTGAGTGGGTGCTGATTATCGGCGCTGGACCGATCGGTCTCTCGGCACTGGAGTTCGTGAAGCTTACAGGCGCAAACATCATCGTGATGGACCTGAGCGAGCAGCGCCTCGATTTCGTTCGCACGAGCATGGGTGTCACTAACACCATTCAGGTGAAAGGGGACGGCAGCGAACTAACGCAGCTCACAGAGCTTACTGAAGGGAAGCTCGCCCAAGTAGTGATTGATGCCACGGGGAACAATCGCTCGATGAGTGGCGCACTGCAGTACGTCGGCTTTGCTGGGCGACTGGTCTTTGTCGGGATCACGACGCAAGAGATTTCGTTTGTTCATCCGCTGATGCATCGCCGCGAGATGACACTTCTAGCCAGTCGCAACGCACTCTCAGCCGACTTCAGTCGCATCGTTTCGCTCATCGAGAATGGTCAGATCGACACCAATCCGTGGATCACGCACCGCCCTGCATTTGCCGATGTCGCCGGCATTTTTCCATCGCTGACGAAACCCGAAACCGGTTGCATCAAAGCGATTGTCGACGTCGGCGAGTAGTACAAGGAATCTGCGTATCTCTCTAAAAATACGCACAAAATAGCTGGAGACATCAAGACTCATGGCGGAACTTTCGGAAACCGTATTGCAGCTCGGCGCTGGTCGATTCTTGCGCGCCTTCTGCGATCGATTCATTCACCAGGCGAACGCTTCGAGTCGGCCTGTTGGCAAGATCGTCGTTGTGCAATCGACTGCCGGTTCGCGTGCCGATTCGCTGGCGTCTCGCCCGGAAGGCTACAGCGTACTCGTGCGAGGCTTTCAAAATGGCGAGCCTGTGGAGCGCATCGATCTTGTGGCGAGCATCAGTCGCGCGCTCGTCGCCGGTACGCAGTGGAGCGAAGTGCAAAGACTCGTCCAAACCGATGCGCTGAAGTTCGTGATTAGCAATGCGACCGAAGCTGGGTATAAGCTCGCCGACGGCGATGCACCGAGCGATGCTCCACCTTCCTCGCTTCCCGGCAAGCTCGCGCAGCTATTGCACCTGCGCTATGCGAAGGACCTCGCGCCGCTGGTGATGCTGCCCTGCGAGCTGATCGAAAGTAACGGCGCGAAGCTCCGCGATCTGGTGGTCGAACAAGCGCGGCGCTGGTCGCTGGGGGAAGCGTTCATCGACTATGTCACCAACAAAACACAGTGGGTCAACAGCTTGGTCGATTGTATCGTGACGAGTCCCGAGCCAACGAATCCACATCTCACTACCGATCCTAACTTGGTTTGCGCCGAGCCTTATCAGCTTTGGGCGCAGCAGCCGCTTGATCCGTCGATGCCTCAGCCGATCGATCATCCGGCAATTCGCTGGGTGAGTGATTTGTCCCCTTTTTACCTACGAAAAGTCCGTATTCTCAACGGACTGCACACTGCGATGGTCGCTAAGTTCTTCGGCACCGGTCCCGTGACGGTCGCTGATGTTTTGGCCGATCTTGAGAAAGCGAAGTGGCTTCGCGCACTCCTGTTTGAAGAGATTGTGCCGACGATTGCCTATCGTGTGAGCGATGTCGCTGAGTTTGCCGATCAAACGTGGGATCGCTTTCGCAATGTCCATTTGAATCATCAGCTGAAAGACATTGCGCTCAACCATGCGGCGAAGTTGCAGGTACGACTCGCGCCGACAGCCGACGAGTATCAACGACTCTTTGGCTGTCGCCCTGCGAAGCTCGATGAAGCACTCGCGCGCACGCTCTAATTCAACTTCGATCGAGGAACCTCTCCGTGATTCGCTCTGCTGTTACCGTGAGCCTTGTGGCCGAAGCGCAAGGTGGCCCGTTTGTCTTTTGGTACGACCTGCAAGCTGCTGCTGCCCAGGCGAGCCGACTTGGTTTCGACGCCATTGAGATCTTTCCGCCGGGTCCCGAAGCGATCCCCGCGCATGCGGTCACGCAGCTCACCAGTGGACTCGATCTGGCAGTCGCTGCGGTTGGCACCGGCGCTGGATGGGTGAAGCACAAACTGCATCTTTGTCAGCCGGAGAAGAGTCAGCGCGACGCCGCGAAGCTGTTCATCCGTAGCATGATCGAAGCTGCTGCTGCGATCGGCGCGCCGGCGATCATTGGCAGTATGCAAGGTCGCTGGGATGCCGCTGTCGATCGCAAGACTGCTGTGAGCTATCTACTCGAGGGGCTCGAGGAACTGGGCGAATTTGCCGAGAAAAACGGTCAAATCCTCATCTACGAGCCGCTGAATCGTTACGAGACCAATCTCGCCACCACGCTGCGCGCGGCCAGTGAATTGCTCGCGCCACTGTCTACCAAAAACGTGAAACTGCTGGCCGATCTGTTTCATATGAACATCGAAGAGACCGATCTCGCTGTGGCCATTCGCACAGCGAGTGACACCATTGGTCACGTCCATTTTGTCGACAGCAATCGCCGCGCTGCGGGTATGGGACACATGGACTACGGACCCATCGCTGCAGCGCTCCAGGAGATCAAGTACGATCGTTATCTCTCCGCCGAAGCGCTCGCACTCCCTGATAGTGTGACCGCTGCCGAGCAAACCATTCACACGTTTCAAAAGTATTTTCCTCGCTAACCAGACTACTCATTCACTTACTTCTATCGAGCTCTCTCCATGCTACGTTCCACGCTCATTCATCCTGAGATCAGCCGCGTACTTGCTGCTGCAGGGCATCACGCCAAGATTCTGATTGCCGACGGTCACTATCCGGCATCGTCGAAGAAGGGGCCTAATGCAACGGTCGTCAGCATGAATCTGATGCCGGGACTGATCACGTGCGATCAAGCGCTGCAGGCCGTACTATCGGCGGTTCCGATCGACGAGATCAACACGATGAACTATCCGAAAGACGATCCCTACACGCTCGACAGCGACCCGCCCGTATGGAACGAGTATCGACAAACGCTCGCTAAGCTGGGGATGAATCTCGAGCTCAAGCCGATCGACAAGTGGGACTTTTACGACGCCGTGGCGACAGCGGATCACGTTCTCACGATTCAAACAGCCGACACGCAGCGTTTTGCCAACCTGCTGCTATCAATCGGCGTGCGAATGGATTAGCAGGCTGCCCGTTTCAGCTCTCATCCGATAGGAATGTCGCCAGTATGCCGCTCGATCCTTCGCTTCGCGCTATCGATGCTCACCAGCACTTTTGGGATCTCGGTACGACGTTTTACTACGACTGGCTGCGCTCGGACGACAAACAGCCGATCTGCAAGAATCGCTTGCCGGCGGACCTTGCGCCGCTGATGCGCGAAGCTGGTGTCGCGCGCTGCATCACCGTGCAAACGCAGCACAACGTGGCCGAGAATGTGTGGGCTGATAGCCTCGCGCACGATAACGATTTTATTGCTGGCGTTGTCGGCTGGGTCGATTTGCAAAGCGACGATGTCGAAGCGCAGCTGATTGAGGCAAAGCAGCTTGGCTCGCTCGTGGGGATTCGGCATGTGGTGCAGGATGAGCCCGACGATCAGTGGCTGCTGCGCGAGAATGTGCTGCGAGGTCTTGCGGTGCTCGAGCGGCACGCGGTGCCGTACGATCTGCTGCTGTACGTCAAGCACTTGCCGCTGGTCCCCACACTTGCCGCGCGATTTCCGAGTCTCAAACTGGTGATCAATCACCTCGCCAAACCCGAGATCAAACTGGGGCGGCTCGACAACTGGGAGCCTCACCTGCGCGCCGCTGCGAGATTTCCCAACGTCTACTGCAAGCTCTCGGGCATGGTGACCGAGGCGGACTGGACCGCTTGGAAACCGGCCGATCTTCGCCCCTATGTGCAGGTGGCGCTCGATGCGTTTTCCCCCGCGCGATGCATGTTCGGGAGCGACTGGCCCGTGTGCGAACTCGCCGCTAGCTACAGCCAAGTGGTCGACAGCTTAATCGAATCGCTCGGCCCGATTTCCCCAAGTGAAACCGAGCAAATCTTCCGCACCACTGCGGAAGGCTTTTATGGAATCGCGTAGCCAAGTGCGCAGAAGATTGATTGCTTCGTAGTTCAACTATTGTCCAGCGGCGCAGATGACGGAACTTCCCACTGCTGGGCCATCTTGTACTGCCATCCCTGCGAGATTGGCATATGTCAGCGGGCTCTTAGGATTCGCACGCCAATAGTGAGCGCCACAAGCCCCAGCAATAAGACTACTGGTCCCTGCCATTTGCCGACGGGTGCCATGAAGTATTGATGGTTCGCTTTGAAGTTGCCAATCGTCCAGTCGAGTCCGATTGCAATTCCCAAAAGCCCAGCAAGTACGATTTTCCAAGTGTAAATTTTCGACATTATTGATCAGTCCGCCTATTTTTCCTGTAGTACTCAAGAGTACTTTGTCTAACGATCTATGCCGCGAACCTTGGGGTATCTGTGCTTGGCATAACTCAACAGAGCTTTGACTTTATAGAACTGCGCAACGCTGGGCAAGCCAGCAGTGCACCCAGAAGCACCACTGTGGGAAGAATTGTGGAACCGAATAGCGCGTTCTTACTCTGCGATGGGTGGCGGGGGCGCTCCGCGTCGGCGGAAGCCCCCGAAACGGGATAAGCTGCAGCTTTAGAGAAGAAGAAGCATCAATGCATCGCAAATCTTATAACGATCCTGGACATGCTCATGAGCTAACATTTGGTTGTTATAGAGGCTATGCATTTCTATCGCGTGACAGGGTTTGTCAATGGCTTGCCGATTCTATCTCCGACGCACGATCCAAGTTAGGGATGTCGCTTTGGGACTATGTTTTCATGCCCAATCATGTCCACATGATCGTTCACTTTGGAGCGTCCCAGTACAAAATTGAAGAAGTCCTTCATCAAATCAAGTGGCCTGTTTCTCGCAAAGCATTGGCATTCCTTCGCAAGCATGCTCCACACTGGATACCCAAGTTACAAGGCAATTCCTCGAATAAACAGGAGGCTCACTTTTGGCAACGTGGTGGAGGTTATGACAGAAATATCACTGAGCCGGGAACGTTGATGAAAATGATTCAATACATTCACGCTAACCCTGTACGCAAGGGACTTGTTTCTCGGGCCAACGAATGGAAATGGTCATCTGCTCAATGGATTGAGTCTGGTTCGGGTTTGATGCCCGTTGATAGAATTCCTCACGAGTGGACCGATACTAGTAGGTCCTTTGATTGAAATGTGTGGCGCTGGCTGAACATGATCGGGGGCTACTGCTCGCGCAGAGCGCCCCCGCCACCCGTCCGCAAATTGAATGGTCAGCCACCTACCGCATGTTGTGGGGCATGTCTTCGGTGCTGGGGCGGCGGGTGTTGTAGTCGTCGGCGGTGGCGATCTCTTGGGTGGGATTGAACGACTCGCCAGGGACGATCCAAATCTCGCCATGCAGATCGTTTTGTTCGGCACGCACGCTGTGATGGCGGCAGAGCTCGAGGATCGCCAGAAACACACCGATCATCGCCGATTTGTGCATGCCGGGCTGAAACATCTCGGAAAACGAAGCTTTTTGGGCGCTTGTGAGTTGCGAGTGAATCCGCTGCATGTAGACCTGAATCGGCGTGTCGTCGTACACGATTTGCGTCGACTTTTTCACCGTGTTGTCGCGCAAGATGCGACCCATCGCTGAAACGAGATCCCACAGCTCGACCTCCTGGATCGGCTGACCCGCTGGGTCGACTTGTCGCGGGGGAAGGTCGCTCGTCAAACGTCCGTAGTGCTGCTGCCAGTCGCGACCACGCTCTTCGAGCATGCTGGCCGCTTCTTTGTAGCGCCGGTATTCGAGCAGCCGCATCACCAATTCGTCGCGCGGATCTTCCCAGGCCGCTTCTTCTTCGCCCGCAGCGGGGAGCACCAGCCGCGATTTGATCTCGAGCAGATTGCTCGCCAGATCGAGAAAATCGGCGACCGAATTGACGTCGAGCTGCTCGAGAATCTCGAGATGCGCAAGGTACTGTTCGGTCACCTTGGCGATCGGCAGATCGGCGACATCGAGCTCGTTTTTACGAACCAGATAAAGCAGCAGGTCGAGCGGACCGCGAAAGCTGTCGAGCTGTACTCGAAAATCCATCGCGATCTTTCTGCTAGCAGGAAGGGTGTTGGTAATAACGGGCCAGGATCGAGCTTAGTGAAAGTCGCCGCTGCTGGCGAGGGGAAAGTGGGGGAGGAAGGGGCTAGGATCTAGAGGGGAGGGCTGGAAGTTTTCACCGCCGCTTGAGCAAGCTTTGAGAGAGTTCCTCGGCGCTCGTCACTTCGGTTTGGATCACCAGCAGATTGATGATGAAATAGATGACCGCCAAGGGGATCGTGATCACCAGCAGCGTTAGGATTGTCAGAATCCAGACGTTGCCGTGCCACTCGAAGCGGGTCACTTTGTCCATGGTGTTCACTGCGGTGAAAACGGGGTTGAGGTAGCGACAATTGCTCGGCGCTGTTCTCCCTCACTATGGTGGAGTGCTGCGGTGGCGTCAATGAAGTGGGGGTAAGGTGGTGAGTCGAGCAGAGGTACCAGTGATTCCCTCTCGAGTCCCAAGCCTCCCGCAGCTAACTTCTGCCCCAATCCTTTTCCCATTTGACCCGCTGCGGGGTTCTAGTTACCATTAAAGATGTTCCGAGAGATGTGCGCTCGCGCGGGGAATCGCGCGGGCCTCTGTTCAGGCTGGTTCTGATCCACCCCATGTTGCGCCCGGCGCGATGCGGGGGTGAGCATCCGCTTTCGCCCCTGACCGTCTCGCGATGACGTTTATCCCACCTTCGTGCGAAAGCGATATGTATGTTTCAGGCCAACCATCTTCAGCTGTTTGGAATTTTCGGCATCGGTCAGTTCGAACTGATCGTCGTCGGGGTGATCATTCTGATTCTGTTCGGTCACCGACTCCCCACCATGATGTTCTCCCTCGGCAAGGGAATTAAGGACTTCAAAAAGGGAATTAACTCGACCGAAGAAGACGAGCCCGCTCCAGCCGACACGACGAGCAAGAAGAGCGACTCGTAATTCACTCACCCTCGCGGGGCCAGCTACTGCTGTGCTGCGGGCGACGGTTTTTGCTGACCGCTTTTTGAAAAGCGTGCAGCCGCCTGCTGAGCCACAAAGCGGGCCCGTGGAGCTTGTGAGCTGAATCGTCCTTCGCGCGAGTCCATCGGATTTCGATCTCGCGCACCGCCGGAACCTTCCTGACTACCATCCCACCGGACGACGAGAATCACGATGTTTGGCCTAGGACCATCGGAACTGATCATCTTCGGCATCATCGCCATCATGCTGTTTGGCAAGAATTTGCCGGAAGTGGCGAAGAAGTTTGGCAAGAGCTATCGCGAATTCCGCAAAGGCTTGTCGGACATTCAAGGCCAAGTCGATTTTACGGAAACGTATAACTCGACACCGGTTCGCAGCAAACCGGCCAAACGAAACTACGACAACGAAGAGCGCGACGAAGTCTCGGCGCCGAAGTTCGAGCCGCCGACCGCTCCACCGAGCTACGAAGAATCGCAGTCGTAACGCACGGGCGTTTTAGCGCGACCGAATGAAGCCATGATCGGCGAGCCTGAGTTTTTTACGCTCGGGTTCGATCGCGGCGAGAAAACGCTTGGCATCTTCGGGGTAGCCAGCGGTTTCGCGAAGACCCGGCACCAGCGCCTGCCAATATCGGTTCAGGGGAATCATCGCCACTTCGCGCAGATATTTGGCGAGCATCGATGCGACCGCTGTCGGCAGCTGCGATTCCCCCTTAGCAAGAAACACAAGTTCGATCGGCTGATCGCGGTACGTAATTTGGTACCTGCTCTCGGCGCGACCTTCGTGAAGCGTACGGACCAGCCCAACGTCGAACAGCTGCTGCAGTAGCGCGGCATACGACGATCGCCCTCCATGTTTGTCGCAAAAAATGGTGGCAGGAGCCGGGGGGACTTCATCGAGCCAGCTGCGCGCCAGTTCGAGCGTGACGGTCGACAGCAGCGACGCTTTGTTGCCATAGCGCGTCACTAAATCGTTGAATTCCCCAGGGAAAACGGCACGTGCGCGGGGAGTGAAGAGGCGAATGCCTGTTTCACGAAATGTCAGCCGCAGCTCGCTTGCGGTGCGCTCGATGGCTGGCAGCGCGCTCGCGATCGGCAGCGCTAGCTCGAGCGCTTGATGCCACGGCAAATCGGCAGGGGGAAGCGCTTGCGGCGCGAAGGTGCTCCAAAGCGCGTGCCACGTTTGTGGGACTGGATGCTGCAGAGCAGCGAGGGCCAGGATCGCCAGTTCGAGATCGACCAGACCGCGCGCGGGGGAGTAGACCACCTTCGAATCGGCCAGCAGAAGTGGCGCGACGGTTCCTCCCCGTTGTTTGGCTTCGGTGAGCGCCTCGCGCGACATCACCACATGCTGCGCCAGCTTTGTGGCGAGCAGGGTGGCGGGAAGCTCGTCGGGCAATTGCCACAGCGAACTTCCCACGAGCAAAGGGCCGAGCGTCGGGCCGTAACCAGCTTCGTCAGTTCCGAGTACGTAGTGCATCAATCAAAGAGTAGCAGACCGAGCCCTTCGGGACGAAGGGTAGCACTTTCCGGAGGGGTGATCGCTTGCACGCCGACTGTCGGGAGCACGCGCATCACAGCGATGCCCCATGCATCTTTCGACTGCGCTGGCTGACTGCTGAGCTCGGCAAAAGGGATCGCCATCTCGATGGTCCACCAGGCATCGTCGCCACCCCGAGCAACGTAGTACTGCGGATTCCAGGTCTTATCGCCGAGCGACTGATCGCTCGTAAAACCACGGGAATCGACGTCGATTTGATAGAAACTTTGATAGTCGCGGTCGAGATCGAGGGCAATCTGCAGGCGATCGAACTTGGCGAGATCGGCATCGTAGGTGCGCGGCGCATCGTCGACTGGATAAGCCTGCGCGGCATGCTTTTGCACACTCGCGGCAAGATACAGGAACTCGCGATCGTAGGTCACGACGACAACAGCAGCCGGCAATTGCTCGCGACTTCCAGCAGGATCGACGAGCGAGATGGGCCGGGCTGTGGTCCAGACGAGATCGTCGAGGCGGCCATCGAGTTTTGGAGGGGCAGGGGCGAACGTGCAACTCGCCAGTCGCTTCGGAGGCTGACCTTGTCCATGGGCGAGCCAAAGCTCGTTCTGTGCTTGCAGGGCCCACGGATCGGTGGTGGAAGAGGCAGCGATTGCGCCGATCCATTTTTCCGACTGGCGCGGCTGACCAGCGGCCCGGAAGAGAACTGCCAGAGGAAAGCGAAACGCAGGATCGGCATAGAGCGTGGGGCGAGCCCGCTCGATTTGCCGAGCCAAATTGATAGCGCGGCTGGCGCGCTCGCTGGCCGACACTTGCGGCGCTGCGGTGGTGGTGCGAGCAGCGCCGGTGAACGTGGTGTCGATCCGCTGATCGAGCACGTTTTGCACTTGTTTGGTGTTGGTCTCGCTCGGGGCTAGGTTGGGATTGTCGTCGATTTCTTTTTCGTCAGGACGAACCGCGGTTGCCAGTTGCACGGTATAGCGCGTTTCGCTGCGCGTACGATGCGACTCCTCGCCACTCGCCAGATACTTGAGGAGCCAAATGGCGGCTGAATCGGCGAGCGGATGTTGCGGATAGCGATCGACGAGTTGCTGCATCACCTCGGCAGCTTGCTCCGACTGACCACTCTGCTGATAGCGCGTGGCGAGCTGGAACAAAATTTCGCCGCCGTTACGCGCTGGCAGGTCGCGCGTCAGATCATCGATTTGCCCCATCCACCCTGCGCCGGTCGGATTGTTTTTGTCGATCCGCGCCAGCAGTTGCTGCACGTTGTGTCGTTTCTGAGCCGCTTTGCTCAAGCTCGCCAGATCGCCCGCTGGTGCTTCGTGCAGCATGCGTCGCGCACTTCCGCCGGGGGTGAGGGCGAGGCCGCTAAACACATCGCGACGACCTGTCCCTTGCGGCAGATGGTCGATCAGTATCGCCAGCGGAATGTTGGTGGGAGAGGAGGTGACCTCGTGTTCGAGCAGCGCTTTGGCCCGCGAGGCGATGTCGGAAACAGCGCCGCCGAGTCGCGGTGCCCACTGCGCGGGAACGACGTTGAGGCTCCCTTGTCGCCCGTGATGCTGCACGGCTAAAACCTTGCGCGCTTGCCACACTTCGAGCCCGCCACTGGCGAGTTGATCGGGATAGGCTGTGGCGTCAGCTGCTTTTTCAACAGCGGTGAGCACAAGCTGATTGGTTAGGTGCGCGAGCGGATCGGTGCCGAGTGGACTGACGTCGTCGGTCAGAATGACCGAAGGTCGCCAGGTTCGAATTTGCCGCACCAAATGCTGCTCGATCTTCTCTTTTGCGCGGCCGTCGAGCGACCGATTCCAGTAAGCAAAAATCGATTCGGCGGTTTCACTCAGCCCCTCGCTCCGAAGCGGAAATTGCCAGGCGGTTGTCGCGCCACAGCCACCCACTGCAAGGGCCGCTTCGTGGGTGCGAAACGCGATCGATGGATCGGCCTGTGCGCCGGAAGCGGTTTCACGTCGCCCCAAAATTTCCACGTGCGCCAGATAGCCATCGCCATAACTATCGCGCGCAATCACTTCCCAGGGAACGCGACTTGGTTCGCTAAAAATCGCCAGCATCGCGGCCTCTTTCCCACCCGAGTTCTGCACGCGCCAAGTGCGGCCACCATCGCGCGTGGCCAGGATGGTTCCCATCGCCCCTGCTGCCCAGCCTCGCTGCTGGTCGAGGAAAAACAGACTCTGAATCGGCACGTGACTCGACGTGCGAAACGTTTGCCACGATCCCCCACCATCGTGCGAATAGAAGATCGAAGTCCCCGGGTTGCCAGCAATCCACACATGGTTTTGATAGGTCGCCACGCAGTGCAAGTCGAAATCGCTCGCGGCAATTTCAGGGAGCGAGCGCGACGGTAGAGTCCAGCTGATGCCGCCGTCGGTGGTGGTGAGGGCGAGCCCCGCGCTGCCGACGAGCCAACCTTTGCCATCCTCCATCAGCTTGAGTTGGTGGAGCGACCGTTTGCCAATCGATGGCGATCGGCTGTCGCGGATCTCTTGAGCAGCCAGCAGTTTGACGGTGCCGTGATGGTCCACCAGCACGCCACTTCCATCGCTGCGCATATCGCCTGCCACCCAGCCCGGCATTACATTTTTCGAGACCGGGTGCCACGACTTGCCACCATCACTCGTACGAAAGACGCCGGAAGGGAAGAGCGAACTCGACTCGCCAAACGCAAGCCCCTCTTGAGTTGAAGTCATTCGCAGACCGGAGAGTCGGGGGAGAACAAGCCCCGGCATCACGCGCCAGCTAAAGCCACCATCGCGCGTGCTCAAAACCACGCCGCTGGTGTGATGGGTGTAAGGATGGGTCCAGCCCCCCACGGCAAAGCCGACCTGAGGGGAAAGGAACTGCACCGCCGCCAGACGACAAGCGACCGGGCTGTTTTGACGCTGCCAGGTTCGGCCACCATTGGTGGTGGCAAGAATCACGCCGCGATCTCCCACCGCCCAGCCGTGATCGTGATCGGCAAAATGGATCGAGCTGAGCTGGCTATCGGAGAGCAGAGTGGCTGGAAAACTGCTCAGCGGATCGTCGATCGGTGGCCCGGCCAAGAGCTCGGCGGCAAGCCCACCCCAGAGCAAAAGCGAGACGCACATCGCCAAAAAATCAGCGCGCCCGGCCGGCGCTGAAGTTGTTTTTGCGGCGTAGGTTGTCATCGAAATCCCCTCCGTGGGATGTGTTGCTCATAGCTCAGGATGGTAGTGGCAACGCCTGCATCCTGCTGCGCGCAGTCCTACCCAGGGCAAGATTGTAGAGAAATCTGGCAAAAACTCCCAGGTCGATTTGTTGGGGCTAGTGTCGCCGCTAAGTCATTTAATGGCATTGGCTTACGTGCTGATTGTAGTGGCCCCGACTTTCGCCTGCGGCAGCGCCGGGAAAGTGTGGAGACGACAATCGGTGGCGGCAGGTCAGACGCCATGAACTTTCTTGGAGTAAGTTTTTCTGTCGCAATCGCTGGCAATCTCCTCTCGGAGTGCCACGACGCCGCACCACCCGCACCATGAGAGCCAGTCTGATGAGTAGCCATCGTAAGTTGAATCTTCTCGTTGTGGACGACGACCCTTCGATCACCCGTCTGGTGTCGAGTTACCTCAGCTCGGCTCTCCCCGACGATGTGGTCATCACCACGCTCAATAACCCAGCCGAGGCTCAAAAGTGGATTCAGCGTCACTGCTGTGATCTGCTCATCTCGGATATCGAGATGCCGGGGATCGACGGTCTGGAGATGCTGCGATTTGCCAAGGGGCAGAACGCCTGGACACAAGTGGTGTTCCTGACCGGACATAGCACTTGGGATCGCATCGCCGAAGCGGTCGAATTTGGGGCCAGCGACTACCTGCTGAAGCCGATCGATCGCGAAGACTTGGTGTCGGTGATCACGATGGTTTGCTCGCGCATTCGCCGCTGGCAATCCGCAGTGCTCGACACGCTGCGTCAGCCCGTAACGGCTTAACGCCTGGCGATTTCAGCCAGAATTTCTTCGCCAAAGTGCGTTTCCCCGCTGCCGAAAGATGGGTACGGGGATTATCTTAAAGCAAGTGATTTCAGCACTTTGCTGCTTTGGCATCGGCACTATTTTGTGTGAACCGAGGCGACGACGGACGTGTCGCTTCAGGCGAGTGCCCGCTCTTGCCAGTGCCAACCTTCTCGAATGTCGGACAATGCTTCCGAACTTCCATGGGACCAGGGACGACGTCAAACACGATTGCCAGTTCCGAGCTCCCGGCCAGTTCGAAGGGAACCCCTGAGAAAACTGCTGTAGCAAGTGCTTCGGAGCGCGCGATTCCGAAACTGTCGATCACCGCGCCCCGTCGCGATGATGATCGCGAGCCCGATAAGCGCCCGCTCGATCTGCGGCTCATCACCCGTTTGCTCTCGTACACACGCCCCTACGCCTTCAAGCGAAACGTGCTGTTTGTGTGCGTTTTCTTACGCGCGTTTCAGCTCCCCGCGATTGCGTGGACCATTGGCGCGGTGATTGAAGGGCCCATCGCAGGTCACGCCGAGTTCTCCTCGATTCTTGCAGGCGCCTTGGGGCTGCTGCTCCTCGCGGGAAGCACGCAGGTGGTGTTTCATTTTCGGCAACGGCTAGCGCTCGAGCTGGGCGAAGCGGTGATCCACGACCTGCGGAATGCGATCTTCGCGCACTTGCAGCGGATGCCGATGAGCTTCTTCAGCAAAACGAAAATTGGCCGCATCATCAGCCGCGTCACTAGCGACTGTGAAGCGCTCCGCGTCGGTGTGCAAGATGTTCTGTTTGTGACCCTGGTAGGTGTGGGACAGATGATGGTCGCTGCCTCGGTGATGCTCTACTACGACTGGGCGATGTTCAGCGTGGTGGCGGCGATCAGCCCGGTGCTGTGGGTGGTGAATCAATACTTTCGCAAGCAGCTGAGCGGCGCGTATCGGGTGGTGCAGGAAAGCTTCAGCCGCCTCACCGCCACCTTGGCCGAATCGATAGCCGGCATTCGTGTGACACAAGGTTTTGTGCGCGAAGAACTCAACACCAAATTGTTTCGCGACTTGCTTGCCTGGCATGGCGAAAACGTGGTGAAAGCAGCGCGCATGGAAGGTCGGCTGCTCCCGCTGCTCGAACTGAGTAGCCAAAGTTTTATTGTCGCGCTGCTGCTGATTGGTGGCTATCGCGTGCTCGATCCCGACATCGCGAAGCCCGCTGGCGAACTGATTTACTTCTTCTTCCTGGCGAACATTTTCTTCAGTCCCATTCAGATTCTCGGCAATCAGTACAACCAAGCGCTCACCGCGATGGCAGGTGCCGAGCGTGTGTTTGCCCTGCTCGACGAAAAACCCGAATGGGAAGATGCTCCCGATGCTCACGACCTTCCGCCACTGGCCGGAAAGGTCGAATTTCAAGGGGTTTCTTTCGGTTACGACCCCGCCCGTCCCGTGCTCCACGATATCGATTTCACTGCCGAGCCCGGCCAAAGCATCGCGCTGGTCGGTCGTACTGGGAGTGGTAAAAGTTCGATCATCAACTTGATTGCCCGGTTCTATCGTCCGCAATCAGGCGACGTGAAATTCGACGGACATAGCACCCGCGAGATCACCGGCGATTCGCTCCATCATCAGATGGGTATCGTGCTGCAGCAGAACTTTTTGTTTACCGGAACGATCCGCGAAAACATTCGCCTCGGTCGTCCCAGTGCCACCGACGAGGAAGTCAGACAGGCGCTCGTGGATCTCGATTGCATCGACCTCATGGAATCGCTCCCCAGTGGACTCGATACGCAGGTGGGGGAGCGCGGCGCGCAGCTGTCGCTCGGGCAACGTCAACTTGTTTGCTTCGCGCGGGCGATGGTGGCTCAGCCTCGCATTTTGATCCTCGACGAAGCCACCAGCAGCATCGACACCCTCACCGAGCTGCGCATTCAGCGTTCGCTCGCCAAACTGCTGGCGGGGCGGACGAGCTTTGTCGTCGCGCATCGGTTGAGTACGATTCGCGATGCCAGCTTGGTGCTGGTTCTCGAGCAAGGGAAGATCATCGAGCGTGGCACGCACGACCAGCTGGTGGCCAAGCGTGGCGAATATGCCTCGCTCCTGGCGCAGTTTGCGCGCGGGGCGCAGATTGTCGAAGCGCTGCACATCGAGCGCAATCAGCCGACGATGCTCGAATCGGCCACCACCCATGTCGAAGGACCACTTCCTCAGGAAGTGCAAACGGCGGGGAGTCCGCCAGCGACCATCGCCCCTTCGGTCACTCCGGCTGCGATGACAGAACCGAGCGACGCGAACCCCTCGGCATAAGCTATGTTATTCGGCCAGCGGTAATGTGTTTCGCCAGTTGGCCTTGTGATTCGCTCTTCGACGCCCCTTACGATCTGCCTGATTTCCCTGGGATTATGACCAATTCTCTGCTGCAATCGACACTTGAGCGCGAGACCTCGTTTCTCGCTCCCTATGCTTTGGCGAGCCATCAATCGCGCGGACGAAAGTATCCCGAGGAAGCGGTTCCCTACCGTGGCGCGTTTCAGCGCGATCGCGATCGCATTGTCCACTGCAGCGCGTTTCGGCGCTTGAGTGGCAAGATGCAGGTCTTCACCGGCGACATGGGAGACTATCACCGAACGCGGCTGACCCACACCCACGAGGTTTCGAGCCTCGCACGCACCGTGGCCCGCGCGCTGCGCTTGAACGAAGATCTCGTCGAGGCGCTCGCGCTGTTTCATGACATCGGCCATCCACCGTTCGGTCATGCCGGAGAAGATGCACTCGATGAATGCCTGGCTGCTGAAGGGGGCTTCTCGCACAACCACAATGCGCTGGTGATCGCCGAGCAGCTCGAGGGACGCTATCCCCGCTTTCCCGGGCTAAACCTCACCTATGAAGTCCTCGAAGGACAACAGACGCGCGTCGATAAGTCGGCTGCTGCCAACCAGGTCGATGGGCCACTCCTCGAAGTGCAAGTGGTCGAAGCGGCTGACAGCATGACCTACGACGCGCACGACAGCGACGATGCGGTGAAGCTCGGACTCGTAACGATCGACGACTTGCTCGAGTGCACCCTCGTGCGCGAAGCGATGGCCACCGTGAAGAGCCGCTATGTCGACATGAATGCCGATGTCCTCCGCAAAGCGGTGGTGCACGAATTGCTCTATCGCCAAGTCACCGATTTGCTCGAAACTACTTCGAAAACACTCGTCGAGCGAGCGCCAGCCTCCGCTGCTGAAGCCCGCCGCCTAGGGCTGCTGATCGCTCCGTCGCAAGAATTATCGGAGAAGAAAAAGGAGCTCGAAAAGTTCCTCTACGAGCGCGTCTATCGTCATCCCAAGCTCGTTGTGGTGCGGTCTCTCGCACAGCAACGACTCCGCGCGATGTTTCACGGCTATTTAGAGCGGGTCGACCTACTTCCCGAGCGGTTTCGCGTTCGCGCCGAGCAGGTGGGGCTCCCCCGCAGCATCGGCGACTACCTGGCAGGGATGACTGACCGCTTCTGCGACCAGACGTTCCATCAGTCGTTTGCGGGGGCCAGCTAGCGATCTTCAGTACCTTAAGGGGCGTGTAACTTCCCGGCTTCTCGCTGAATCTGGGGGTAGTCGGCGCTCCACCGACGTATGCTATACTCTCTCCACCAGAGAGAAGCAGGCATTCAGGACCAAAAGGTCGACACGACAATCGCCCGGAAGCGGTTGGAGGGTCACTTTTTTCATCAGCAGCTGTTGCGTTGTTTCGCGATAGCCTGCCACCGAAGCGAGTGCATGCTCGTTCGGTCCCCGCCACGCTTCCATCCCACCTCCCAGCATTGCCGCTCGCCCGCGCACTGCTGGCCGCGTTCCGTCAACTAACATCCAAGTCTGCCGATGCCACTGCTCATTCTCCGCTGCGTGTTCATGGTCGTGGCGGTTGGCGTTGCCACGCTCTTTGTCCGTTTTTCCAACGAACAAGCAGGCTCGCCACTCTTGCCCTGGGCGCTGTTTGGCAGCATCTTGCTGCTGGCCAGTGGCGTCATCACGCTCGACGTCTTCATCCCCCGCAAGCAAATCGAAGTCATTTCCGCTGTCTACTTCGGCCTCCTCGTCGGCGTGCTCCTCACCTACATCTTCATGCTGGCCCTTTCGCCGCTGCTCGAAGTGGGTGCCACCGGCAAGTACATCCAAGATATCCGGACCGGCGTGCAGCTGATTCTGGGGATGGTTCTCTCCTACACCTGCATCACCGTTTTGATTCAAACCAAAGACGACTTCCGCTTCATCATTCCTTACGTCGAATTTGCGAAGGAAGTGAAGGGGCTTAAGCCATATGTGCTCGACACCAGTGTGGTGATCGATGGACGTATCGCCGACTTGGTCGAGACCAACGTCCTCGATAATCAGCTGATCATGCCGCGCTTTGTTCTGAGCGAACTGCAAGGGATTGCCGACTCGAGCGATAAGCTCCGCCGCGCTCGCGGTCGTCGTGGACTCGATATTCTCAACCGACTTCGCAGCAACGAATCGGTCGATCTGAAGATGTACGATCGCGAACTCCCCGAGATGGCTGGACAAGCGGTCGACATGAAGCTGGTCCTTTTGGCCAAGCACTTAGAGGGGAAGATCGTCACCGGCGACTACAACCTCAACAAAGTCGCTCGGCTGCACAATGTGCAAGTGATCAATCTCAACGACATTGCGAACAGCCTTAAACCGGTCTTCTTGCCGGGCGAAACCTTCATGGTCAAGATCGTCAAACCGGGCGAAGCGATGGGCCAAGGGGTCGGCTACCTCGACGACGGCACCATGATCGTGGTCGAACAAGGGCGCGACCATATCGGCAAAGAGATTCTCGTCAGCGTCACCAGTGTGCTGCAAACCTCCGCCGGTCGCATGATCTTCGGCCGCTTCGCCCCCACCAGCAACGCTTAATCTGCCCACCTCTCCCTCGCGCATTTCTTGTAGGGCAGGCTCCCGCCTGCCAGGACTACATGAGTGACTCACTGATCGAAAAAGCCGACGCAGCGTTTAAGATCGCCTGTCAAACCGTCATTGAGCGTGCGAGACAGTCACACACGGAGATAGTGATCTGGCGCGATGGTAAGATCGTCGAGCTAACTCCCGATCAAGCCGCCGCTGAACTGGCAACTAATCTCGCCAAACGCCAGTCGCATCGCGACGTCCAGTAGTCTCTTCAGTTCGCCACCGCTTGAAAGCAGACTAACTTGTAGCCTGCATCGATCCGTTACCGGCACCGCCTGTAAAGCCGTTCATTTGCTGGAAATTGGTTTCCTTCTCGGTTCCCTCAAGCGGCTTCTAAGGCATGGGTTCTTTGGCCTGCTTTTGAGCGATGAGCCAGGCGACGAGGTGGGCGAGATCTTCGGAGGGGAGTTCGCGGGCGATGTTTTCGGGCATCAGCGAGAGAGGGGTTTGCTTGCGCTGTTCGATCGAGGCTTTCTCCACGAACTGTTCTTTACCTTGGGGATCGGCCAGAACTAGTGTGGCCCCTTCTTCCCGTCGCACGAGGCCAGTGATGACGCGGCCGTCGTCGAGCAGGAGCGTGGTGGTGCGGAAGGCAACATCGACGTTGCGATGAGGGTCGAGCATATCTTCCAGCAGCCGCTGACGACCGCGCAGGCCAATGCCGTCGAGCTGAGGACCGACAATCGCACCCGCTCCAGCAACTTGATGACAGTTGGCGCAGCTCTTGGTGAAGATTTGCTGGCCGCGTGCTAGATCCGCTGTGAGCGAAGCAATTGTTTTTTGCTTTTCCTCGATTAGCTGATCGAGGTTCGCCGCCTCCGCTGGAAGCGCTGCTTTGATCGCCGTCAGTTTCTCAGCATCGTTTTTCGTGGCTGATGCCATGGCCGATTGCTCGATGGTCCGGACCGCAAGAAGTCGTGCGGGAAGAATGCCGCGCTCGATAAGCTGTGTGAAGAGGGCCGTGCCAGCAGCATCGGTTGCGAGCAGCTGCGTCACCCGCTCTTGTTCGCGCGATGCGAGGCGTGAAAGCAACAGCGCGAGTGACTTCTCGCGCGCTTCTGCGCTGGTGCTGGTGATGGCAGCCGAAACCTCGCTGCGAAGCGCTTCAGGAAGATCAAAAATCAGGCTCCCTGCCAAAGCGGAAACGATCGCAGAGCCTTCGAGCGACGCGAGTGTTTCGGCTGCTGTACGGCGTAGCCCCGAAGGAGCGCGCGACGACGAAACGAGCGCGACAATCGCCGGCTGTGCATCGCGAAGTTTCCAAGTCTTGACTAACTCGAGCGCTGTCGTGGCGGCTGCTTCCCAGTCGCTAACGTTAAGCGTCTTCAGCGAGAAATGGCCCGCCGCAATCCAGGCATAGCCCGTGCCGTCGTCGCTGTCGACCAGTTCGATCTTTCCAGGTCGGCCAGCGAACTTTTTTAGGTCCCACACGATGCGATGCGCAATGTCGTTGCGCGGTGGTTCCGACTCGATCAGCATCTCGCCCGTGGCAGCATCTACCAGACGAATCTTGTTTTTATGATTGCTCGGGGCTCCCGTGAAACCGACGTGACCACAGCTCCAGAAGCTCAGTTCTTCGGGAATTTTGAACGGATCGCTACGAAGCATGCTGGTCCGCTGTTCGCCAGCTGGCAAACTGGTGTACATCAAATAGCTGTCTTCGTCGGTCGCTTTGCGCCAGTTCGCTTCCCAGATCATCGGAGTGATCGGCTGACCATCGAGCGTAAAGCAGTTCCAGCCAAGAGGCGTATCGTCGTTGATGGTCAGTGTCGTAGCCATCAGCTTGGTGAGATGCTCGATCCATACAGGAGGAACACCGCCGCCGCGCTGCTGGGCCCCACGCGCGACCGCTTGCATGAGTGTGTGCAGCGGCAACTGTTTTCGCTTGGCGAGCGCATCGATATCGGCGAGCAAAGTCGCGCGCTTGGTTTCACTCGCGTAGCGCGCGGCATGTTCGGCCAGCACTTGCCAGTCGGTAGGGTGCAGGTCGTGATCGAGTTTGAACAGTTCGGCTGCGAGATTGCCACCCAGCTCGTTCTTCACCGCAGGGACAGCGCTCGCGACGATTTTGGACTTAAGGATGCCTACGTATTGCCAGTCGTTGCTCGATGGAGTCGAAAGTCGCGCTAGCTGATCGCGGAGCGCGATCTTGGCAGCTTGTAATGCGAAAACATCGTCGGTCGGTTTCGAAAACGTCTCGGAAATCTGCGTCATTAGCTCGCGACTATCGAACTTGGCAGCCGCTTCGAGCGCGGCGAGTCGCACGTGGCCGTCGGTGTCGCCGATTCCTTTCGACACGAGCGGAATGGACGAATCTTGCTGCTTTTTCCCGAGAAAACCGGCGATTCGCATCGCGTGCGTGCGAACTTCGCTCTGGTCGTGCGCGGCGAGTTTCGCCAGCTTGTCGGCAGCGAGCGCGTCGTGGCGCGCGAGTGTCCAGGCCAGCGCGATGAGACTGCGCGGCGCGAGATCGGCGCGCCATAACTGCTGCACAGCTTCGGTTTGCTGGGGATAGACCACGTCGCTCAGCTGATGGAGCGCCAGTAGTCGCTGCGCGATCACGGGATGATTGCAAGCTTCCAGAAGTTCCGCAGCAGGGAGCTGTGTCAGATCAACCGCTGCGGGAACCTTGGGAGAGTTTTTGGTGTAAGTCACGCGCCAGATGCGACCACTCGTCCGATCGCGCCCGGGATGCGTAAGCGGCACTTCATAGTGGCCAATAATCCGGTTGTAGAAGTCCAAAATATAAAGCGCACCATCGGGCCCCATCTGCACATCGACCGGACGAAACCAAGGGTCGGTGGTCGAAAGAAAATCAGGCTGCTCCACCGCTTTGATGGTGCTGCCATGACTCTCGAGCATGTTGCAGTTGATACGGCTCGTCATCACGTTGCCGCTGAGCACTTTTCCCTGAAATTCCTCGGGAAAAACGTCTCCTGTCACCAGCGTGACGCCGCAAATCGCGGTGCTGCCATGCAGGTGCGTCATCACTTCGGGAACGAATCCAAGACCATCGTGCGGACGACCAAAACTGGGATACGATCCGCCAGGAATCAGGGCGTAGAGTGGCTTACTGTGGCAGTCGGCGGTGAAGAGCTGAAAGTGATTGTTGATCGCCATGCCGAACGGATTCACTTGGCCAAACGTGAAGTTCTCGACGCGCGAGCCGTCGAGTCGCATCCGAAATGTGTTGCCCGAGTTCATCTCGATTGGGTGACCATCGGAACCTTGCACTTTGCTCTGATTGTTGAAGCCGTGGCAGGCATAGAGCCAGCCATCGAAGCCGCGACGCATGGCATTCACCATGCCGTGCGTATCGCGTGTGTGATCGAAAGGGCCGTAGAGAATCGTTCGCTTATCGCACTTGTCGTCGCCGTCGGTATCTTCCAGGAGCCAGACGTTGGGGATGCTGTAAACGATGCATCCCTTGGCATGTGGATAGATTCCGATCGGAATGTTGAGTCCATCGGCAAAGGTGGTCACTTTTTCGTAGTGGCCATCGCGGTCGACATCTTCGAGGATCTTGACGGTGTCGCGCCCCGGCTTATCAAGCGGCGCAGCGTAGGGATATTCGACCGAATCGGTGAGCCAGATGCGCCCCCGCACGTCGAACGCCATGTTCAGCGGCTTTTGAATTTGCGGCTCGGCGGCGACGAGGTTAATCGAAAACCCATCGGGAAGCTTAAAGGCCTTTTGCTGATCGGCTGGAGGGAGCCACGGGGTTTCGCGCACGCCGAGGGCAAACGGATCTTGTGCGAGCAAGCTGCTGCTGACCAGCGTCGCGAGCAGTGCAAGTGCCAGCGCGAGGGGGCGCGAGTGATGCGGAAGCACAGGAAGCATGGAGAGGTTTCCGGTGGAAGGTGGGCTCGGACCAGTTCAATCTCGTATCTCAGCACGCCGCGCGAGCCGATGCAAGCTTTCGAGCGCTTGCGCGGCAGCCATCAGTCGTGGGGATTTTGCTTAGCGGAGGCAAACTCTTGTAGCAGTGCATCGAGACGCGCGACGAGCAGCGGCAGCGCCTCCGCAGGTGTCGCGACATCCTGATCGTCGATATGCCAATACTCCACTTTGTGCTCGAAGTCGGGAAAACGCAGACGCATCAAAGGTCGATGCTCGGCCTCTTTCATAGCGATCACACGAGTCGCTTGCTCGAGGTCGCGGGTGGTGAGGTCGCGCGGCCAGCGGTGCTCGCTAGGTAGCGGGATCTGCATGGCACTCAGCCAGCGGACCGTATCGCGCGAGATCGGGCCCGGGTTGCGACCGTCGATCGCCAGTCCACAGCTGTCGAGTTGCCAATCGATCCCCAGCAAGCTGAAGTGGTGCCTGAAATAGAGTTCGGAAAGTCGGCTGCGATAGTAGTTTCCCGTGCACAGGAAGAGCAGGGTGGGGGGCATGAGCGGGCACTCCGTTGCGCGAGGCTAAAAAAGGTAGCGGCTCTCGATAGTGAACAAAAAAATCCATATTCTGGCTCGCCGAAGTTTGACTTTCTGTCGCCAGTCGAGTTATCATAACAAGGCTACCTTGCGTGCCCACACCGTGGCAGGCTGCTGCGGCTGCTAACTTTGATTTTGCTTTCTGTGCGTGTGGATGTAGCGTGCGAAAGCGTGCGGACTGTGGAGAGCTTGGTGATGAAAAAGACCGAGGCCAAGGATTTTCGGCAGTTGCTACTGACCCTGCGAGCCCGTTTGCGTGGCGATGTGAATGCCCTCGCCGATGCCGCACTCGGAAAGACTCGCAGCGAGAATAGCGGCGATCTTTCCAGCATGCCTATTCACATGGCCGACGTGGGTACCGACAACTTCGAGCAAGAGTTCACCCTCAGCTTGATGGAACACGACGGTAGCACGCTCGAGCAGATCGAAGCCGCTCTTGAACGGATCGAGGCAGGTGCGTATGGTGTCTGCACCGAATGCGGCTGCAAGATTCCGAAAGCACGTCTCGAAGTGCTCCCTTACACGGCTCACTGCGTGAAATGTGCGGAAAAAGCGTCTCCTCGGTAGATCTTCTCGGGACCAATCGCACCCGAGTTAGTTCTCGGCAGCGTTGCTAGTACGAATCTGTGCTACCCCGAAATCGATGCTGGCAATCGACGATTGCTGGCAGAAGGAACATGTTCCAGGAAGCAGTTGTGCCACCACACTGCGACTCGGTTCCAAAAACTCCCTCACTGCGCAACATACCAGCCCACTTGGTGCTGGTAGCTTGCTACTCGATTTCCAACTGCACACCGATTTCGTGGTACTAGAACTTCTCGGCAACTGCTTCAGCGTGCGACTTCCTCTCTTCCCGATTACCGCGACGTGACTGCCAGCAAGCCTGCGACAGCCGACACACCCTCTTCACCGCTCGCTGCTCCTCCAGCCGACGCTCTCTCGCTACGGACCTACATGGTCTACTTCGGGCTAGCGATCCTGGGCTGCACCACCGATCTCGTTTCGAAAGAGCTGATCTTTCGCTGGCGTGGATTGCCCCGGCCCAGCAACGAGTGGTGGATCATCGAAGGCTTCTTCGGCATCGAGACCAGTGTGAACCGCGGTGCTCTGTTTGGTATGGGAGCGGGTTACAGCTGGGTTTTCGCGTCACTCTCGGTGGTGGCGATGCTCGGCATCTTCGTTTGGCTCTTTGTTTTTCAAGCAGCCCGCGATCGGTGGCTGAATGTGGCCCTCGGCATGGTGACCGGCGGCATCCTCGGCAATCTGTACGATCGACTGGGGCTATGGGATTCGACCGGACTTGCCCCCGATTTTCAGCATGGTGTTCGCGACTGGATTCTCTTTCGCTACCAGCAGTACACCTGGCCCAACTTCAACATTGCCGACATGCTGCTAGTGACCGGTGCCATCATGCTGGGACTTCACGCCTTCTTTTTTCGTGAGCCGAGCGAGGAGCAATCGCCCGCTGACGAAAAGCGTAGTGATCAGAAGCCAAGTACCGATGATCATCGTATGTCCGAGAAAAAGGCAACAGCTTCGAGCTAAAAGCTGCGACAGTTCGTTACAAAACGCGTGCCGGTGAAGGGCAACTCTGCAGAGCAGAATCCTGCCTTCTGAAGCATTCTCGAAGCTTCGTAAGTCCGATTCCCGCAGGAAATCTGACGGGATAACGGCCTGCTATTCTATCGTTGTATTGCTCTAGGCATTCTACCCGCCTACCACTTCAAACCCATCCCATCATTGCCACAACTTACCGCTTGGCAAGTTGCCACTGCTGGCAAAATACTTCTATAACTGCTCACGGCAGTTGCTGTATCGCATTTTGTCTGGCACTCGGGAGGTTCTCGTTGAGCGATCAAAAAAACCAGGTATTAAAAACGGAGACCAAGCCACGCATCGCGTCACTTCGCGAAATTGCAGTCATTCTCGTCCTTTGGCTGATAGGCACCATCGTCGCGATCTCCGTGAGCGGAGCCATTCAAAAGGCGATTAATCTTAGGGTCCTCGAACATCGTTGGGCTCATCTCGCATTGTATGTTCCCATTCTAACAATGTTCACAAGTGCGTCTCTTTACTTTGCGTTTTCACGGTACTTATTGCTCTTACGATTCGCAGCAGCGATTCTAATGGCTTGTTTAGCAATTTTCTGTGGAGAGCTGTTGTTTTATATAGAAAACGGTCGCATCATCTTCAGTGAACCACTCAACCGAGCATTCATGGCAATCTTCGTCATCGTGATAGGAAGTGGCGTGTTTTTATCAATGGTTCGATTCACTGGGTGGCATGTTCGACATATCACGATGCCACCTACGCCCGGAAATCAGTTTTCTATCAGCGGGTTGTTGCAAGTCACGCTTATTTGCGCCGTTGGCTTAGGAGTTGGTGGTGGCCTCCGCTTAGAACAGGACGACTTGCTTGTTCTGGGAATCAATGTTGCATCAATCATCGGACTAACGATTGCTGTCGCTTTTTTGATGATTGACAACTGGAGTGCTAAGTCGCGTGCAATTTCTACATTCATAGCAGTGCTGTTACTCCTCATCCTGCTAGGACTCATTTCAGCTCGATTATTCCACAGTTCTAATTTTGAAACTGGAGGTGTAAGAGTCGTCTTCGAAGTGTATCTGCTCGCCTTCAACACCTTGGCGATGATTTGTTATGTGCTTCGCGCGAGAGGATATCGCTTGACGCAACAGACGGTCGCGATGAAAACTTAGGACTAGAACAAGTTCAGCGGCCGAGCGTTCGAATAGCGGCGGAGTCAACCGCCGTCAGGTCCCTGAGAGGGGACCTGACCTACAAGCTAACCTACAGATTGAGGCACGAAAGGCTTTAGGCGCCGACGGTGATCGGTTCGCCGAGGAACCACTTCGAGGGATTGGCAGGGTCGCGCTCGATGCGGTTGTAAACGGTGTCGCGTTCGACCGGTTCGCGACCCGCTTCGACGATCAGACGACGAATCTGATCGACGGTGAGTAGTTCGGGAGTCGTCGCGCCGGCATCGTGATAAATCAGTTCGTGACGAACCGTGCCATCGAGATCATCGGCGCCATAGGCGAGTGCTGCTTGCGCGGTCCCGATGCCGAGCATGATCCAGTACGCCTTCATGTGTGGGATGTTGTCGAGCATCAGTCGGCTGACAGCCATCACACGCAAGTCCATCAGCGACGATGGCTTTTTAATGTGCGAAAGTCCCGTGTTTTCCGGGTGAAACGCGAGTGGAATGAAGACCTGAAAACCATTGGTCTCATCCTGCAGTTCGCGCAATCGAATCAGGTGATCGATGCGGTGATAGGCGTTTTCGATATGACCATAGAGCATCGTGCAGTTGGTCTTTACACCCATTTGATGCGCAGTGCGATGGACTTCGAACCACTTGCTGGCGTCGGCTTTGTGTTCGCAAATCCGTGAGCGAACTTCGGGGTGGAAAATCTCGGCGCCACCGCCGGGCATGCTTCCCATGCCAGCTTCGCGCATCTCTTCGAGAATCGTGCGGACCGACTTTTTGGTGAGGAACTCAAACCAATTGATTTCGACAGCAGTCCAGGCCTTGAGATGCAGATCGGGAAAGTTGGTGTGGAGCAAACGGACAAGCTCCAGATACCACTCGTATTTTCGCTGATGATGCAGTCCACCGACGATGTGCAGTTCAGTACAGCCGTTGTCGACTGCCTCTTGCCCTCGCGCGATCACCTGGGCATCGTCCATCGCGTAGCCTTTGGCTTCACGCAGGTCGCTACGAAACGCGCAGAACGTGCAGCGATAGACGCAGATGTTCGTGGCGTTGAGATGGGTGTTGATGTTGTAGTAGGCGTAGTTGCCGTTCTTTCGCTCGCGAACAAAATTGGCCAGTGCGCCAACTTCGTGTAGCGGCGTCTTTTCGTCGGAGAGCAAAAGCCCGTCGTCGAGCGACAGGCGTTTGCCCGCTTCGACTTTGTCGCGAATGTTTTTCAGGCTCGGGCTGGTCGATTGAATGAGCATGGCAGACTACAGCTTCTAAAAAGTTCGATCTGATCTCGCTTCGGCAGTGCTGCCAGACGGCGAGCAGTGGGCAGTGCGTGAGATTGTAGGAGGCCGGCATCTGTCTCCTTCGGGGAGACATCGCCACGACCTCTCGTGCGTCGTGGCAGAACCTCACGTAGAGCTAACCGCGAGTGTAGAAGTGACTTAACCCACTGTCTATTGCCCATCTCCCCTAACTAGGTGGAGTTCGGGCTTGGCGCGAGGTGAAAGTCGCCAATTTCTAGGGAAAAACGCATGCTATCGCGCGGCGTGAATCATCTCGCAGATGCGGGCCAGATCCATGCCAATTTGCTTCGCTTCCACGCCGTCGCGCAGGTGGACTCCGTTGACGAACAGCGCGAATGCTAGTCGCCGGCCTTTCGTGGTGGTCATGTACCCCGCTAGGCCTTTGCTAGTGAGGAGCGAATCGCCATTGAGCAAGTTGTCCCACACCAGGGTGCCAGTCTTCCCTTGCACTTTGCCTCGCGCCGGGCTTTCGGGATCGATCGCTGTCGCCAGAGTTCCATCGACTCCCAGGATCGGCAGCCCGGCGATGTACTCCTTGGCGTCGTCCCGTTTGACCATGTACTGCAGCAGCTGAACCGTGGCGCGTGGCGTGACAAAATCGGCCGAGCTGCCACCAGCTCCACCGCCAAAGCTGATGGTGCCGACATCGACCCCCGCACGCTTCAAAAACTCCCCTTCGAGTTTCATCCCTTCGGCGGCGGTTCGTTTTCCTTGCGAGGCTGCGACCACCAGAGGCAACGAACTCGCGTGCAAGTTGTGACTCACTTTGAGGATCAACTTCACCGACTCCGAAAGAGGTGGCGAAACCACTTCTCCTACAGCGGCCAGTTTTTGGTAATCGTCGGCTGTCGGCAGTTTTGCCTGAGGATGATCGAGCGAAATTTTGGCGACGAGCTCGATTCCTTCGCGAGCAAGGGCTTCGATCAGCAGAGCGCGGGCATAGCCGGCGGGGCTAGGAACTTCCACATGGCGAAGGAGCGGTGCTCGACCTGCCGGAATGGTTCCCTTCACAACGACATTGCCACGCGGGTCGCATGAAACTTGTACCGAGGCCTTCGAGTCGCTGGCTCCGGTAGTCACTTCCGATGTGATCTTAAACAGCGCGGTGGCAGGTCGTGCTTCGATTGTGGCCATCTCTCCTGCGGCGGCCGGTGTGATGGTGAGATCGAGCACATTGTCGTTCACAAAAATAGGAGTGACTTGTGCAGGGCCACTGCCACTGCTGGTGGTGTGATCGAACAGCGTATCGTCGACCAGCACTTCCCCGGTCACTTTACGAATGCCGAACGCGCGGGCCGCTTTGGCGAGTTGAATGATCCCCGTGAGAGGATCTTGAGGCGTGAGCCGCGAATCGCTGGCCCAGTTTGAATAGGTGTGATCGCTGCTTGTGAAGTCGATCGTTCCATCCTCACGCAAACGATTGCCGAGATGAAAATCGCCACTAGCTCGGAGGATGAGATCACCGGTCAAGGTGCCGTCGCTCGCAAGTGTGCCACGCATCAGCAGTGGAGTGCGCGAGCGATAGCTGGCTCCGAGATAGTCGAGCGCACTTGCGCAGCTGAACAGCTTGGTGACCGACGCCGGCGCGAAGAGCTTGCCGCTATCGCGCTCGAGCACCACTTCGCCCGACTCGAGATCGACCGCCAAGATCCCCCAATGAGCTTGCGCGTAGAGCGGCTGATCGGCGAGGGCCTGCACGGCCATCGCGAGACTATCTTCGGCGGCTGCTTGGTTCATGGGACCAACGACCAATGGTGAGCAAATGACAACGGCGACGACCAACAGCCGGGCGATCAGCTGCGACATAAAACCGCTTTTCTGGTGAAAACAGGCGAAGAAACACGCGGAAATGCACGGTATTTCCAAGCGTCTGGGGAGATTCTAAACGCCCTAGCGCCAGCAGCCTAGCGGCAATTGGGACCAGACGTGTCAGTCGAAAAAAACGGGCGAAAAAATTCACCGAATCGATAACTCTTGTCCCCCGCTTGAGTTGCTCCGCTCTCCTGGGGCGCAACTCCAAACACCACGAAATCGACTGCCAGCATTGAATTGACGACGCGCAAAAACATGTGAATATACGTACATGTAGTGAACGGATGTGAGCTACTTAAGACCTGGCTCCTGTTCGTTCCTTCCACCTCCTTCCCGAATGTTATGTTTCTTCACTTGTGAAAGGTATTGCCATGCAAGCGCTCGCCGCCGCTGATGCGCCCGTTGATCCCGCCGCGACCGATCTCGACACGGTTGTGGTGCCGTCCAGTTCTTTCGAAGCTGCGATCGAATCTACTGCCGAGCCGACAGCCCGCGAAGTGATCGAGCAAGTCGAGTCGATCATCGGCCACGATATGAGCAACCTGATCAGCGAGCACCTGAGGCCAGTCTCGCACGATCAGCTTCGCTCGCTCCGCACAAGCACTGCCGATCAGATTCGGCATCAGCAGGCATTACCTCGGGGCCTGCGCGAATTGCTTGCAAACCTCGCGATCGAGCAGGGGGAGTCGACCGGTGGCAAACTGCTGCTGCCGATCGATGCCACGCTGAGCGCCATGCGTTCGGCTGTTCCACGAGCCTTCCTTCTTTCCACCGAAGATCTCGATTATCCCGAGCATCATGCCGGCGAGAAATTCTTCTCAGGCAAGGTGGCAAGCGACGAGCTCACCGACGACGAGGCCGACCAGATTGCTCGCGCTCAACTCGAGCGCACCGGCTTCCGTCGCAAGTAGCAATCGAGTTCGTTTCGATCGAACTTCGGTGCCAACCGCACACGCGAGCGCTTCGCTTTGTGGACTGACACAACCCTCTGGCTCCATGCACCGCAGGTCACGGCCAGCAGTCTCCGCAAGTGTCGCGATGCGGGTCGGCGCTTCTCAATATTGTCCAATTTCAAGTGTTTTAAGCATGTTTTGCAGGTAGAAGAGAGAAACATCATGTCGCATTTCAAAAATGGAAATCTCCCCGGATTTCAACCCAAGATTGAGTCGGATGAACGTCAGATCACTTGGTCGGCTCGACAAGGGATCGACCTTGTGGCCACACGAGGCGTTGTCGTCGATGACGATACGGTCGATGAAGGAAATGTTCCCAGCAGTACGCTGCGTGGTGGTCTGGTGATGGCCATTTCGAGCAGCACCGGCTTCGCCGTTCCTTATCAGCCGAACGGAGTGGATGGTGCTCAGATTGCCGTGGGTGTTCTCGAGAATCCTCTCCCGATGGAAGTCGATGGTCAGCCTACGCAGCGGTTCACGCAGCTGATTGTGCAAGGGCTGGTGCGTGCCGCTGAGTTGCCGAACCTCGACGAGCGTGCCAAGCAGCAACTCGCTGGTCGGATTCAGTTCGACAATCTCGAGGTGCATCCAGGGGTTCTCATGCACCCACGTGGTGTCGTTCGTGCTGCAGGGAATCAAACGCTCACGAGTGCACAAACTGGTCTCCTCTTTTTGATGTCTGGTGCATCCACCATCACGCTGCCAGCGGCGGCCAATGGTCTCGCCTATCGCATCGCTCAAACGACCGATAACGACCTGACGATCGTCGGCAGCGGGAACATGATCCACAGAGGGTACTCGAATGCATCGACAGTGTCGTTTACCGCTGGAGCAAACAAGATTGGCAGTCAGGTGCTGGTCGAGGGTGTCTTCGTCGACTCGGTGAACGTGAAGTGGCTGGTCACCAATCTTGGTGGAACGACCGCTGCCGTTGCCGCCTAGTCACTGGAACAAAGAACAGCCGTATTTCCCTGGAAATAGTCGCTTAACGACGAGTGCGACTTCGCTTGCGCACTCGCCCGATGAAATCAAATGTTGTAACAAAGTCATCAATAGAAGTTTAGAAAGTTCGGAGAAGTTCTCATGGGTACCTCAGCAGCTACGCTCCTCGCTCCCAAGACCATCTACAAGGCCATCTCGCAGCTCGATCTGCCTGGCACGACGCTGCAATCGCTTTTTGGATGGAAGCTTGGTGGGCGAAACATTCGTCGTCTCTCGGGGCGTCATTTTTCGTACGACATTTTCAACCACACGCGCAGCGTGGCCACGGGCCGTGTTCCCGGTCAGGTGGCAAGTCGAACACGGCCTCAGCGAGTGGGGACAGTCGCCGCGACATTTCCCCGCGCTGCAGAAGTGATCTCACTCCTCGATGAAGACCTGCTCAACCGCCGCGAGATTGGTGAATCGACCGACGACCTCGACTTCGGCGGCGAGAGCTATCTCACACGGCAAGAGTACTACCTGGCGCAGCGCTTCGCGAATCTGGTGGAGTTCCAAACTGCCGCAATGCTGCGCGGTTCGTACTCCTACACCGCCGATGGCGATCAGCTGCGACATGGCTTCACGAGTGGTCAGGTGCAGATCGATTTTCAAGTTCCTGCGAGTAATCGTTCGGGACTGAACATGCTCGGTGCTGGCGACATCCTGAGCGCTAGCTGGAGCTCGACCAGCACCGATATTCCGAAGCAATTGCAGCTGATTAACACCGCGATGGTGCAGCTGACCGGCATGGGACTCGCGCATGTGGTGCTCACCGGCGCTGGTTGGCAGCATGTGGTGAACAACACCAAGGTGCAAGCGCAAGGTGGTTCGACCAACGTTGTGTTTGAATCGATGCAGCGTGTCGGAAGTGGCGAGTTTTCGGCTGTTTTGCGGGCGATTCCTTGGGTGACGTTTCACATCGTGGACTACGGTCTCGAAGTTTGGAACGGCTCGCAAGAATCGTTCGTCAAGCTGATCGAAGATGACTATGCCGCGTTCCTTCCTGAACCATCACCGCGCTGGGCTCAGTATCTCGAAGGGTCGGAGATTGTGACGGAAGGTCCCGGTGGTGCCAAGCAAGAACAGTTTGGCTTCTATCCCTATGCCTATGCGACGCACGATCCGAGTGGCTGGGATTTGTGCGGTGTGTTCAACGGCATCCCTGCGCTCTACACCCCAGCGGCTATCGCCTACGGCAAGATCGTGACCCCTTAGTCGCGACTCAACTCGATCGACAAATAGTGCTGTGCAGTTTTTTGTGCGGCACATGCGGCGCGCGAAGTGATCACTCGCTTCGTGCGCCTTTTTTTGGCTCGTGATCCACTGTGACAGCAAGAAAGCATGCGTATTTCACTAGAAATATGCCTATCTATGAAAGTGTGACGCCATGACGACCACGTACTGTACTAAGGCTGACATTGATGCCATCTGGTCCCCCAGTGAGTTGATTGGAACTGTCGATGACGATTCGAGTGGCACGATCTCGAGTGTGGAAGAGGCCATCATCAGCCGCGCGATTGAACGAGCTGCTGGTCGCATGAATGCCTACCTCGAACAACGTTTTGTCGTTGCCTCGTTGGCAGGCAACGCCTGGTGTCGCGACTGCAATGCAGCGATTGCCGCCTATCTGCTTTCGATTCGCAAATCGGACGAACCACCTGCACCGCTGGCAGAACAGCACGACAGCTATCTGCGCGATTTACTCGAGATTGCAGCAGGTCGGCTGCGTCTGCCCGATGCCTTGCCTCCTGCGGAAACCATGCCGACGGTCACCAACTTTCGGATCGACCTGGCGAGTCAGCGCCGAGTGAAACCCGATCTTTCGACCAGCACTGGAAGCAATCCGGCGGCTTCGCTCCATCGACGTCGGAGCGATTCGTAACAGACACTTCCATCCTTTTTCAACAAGCACATTCAAGGAATTCATTCGATGGGCCTGCTACAAAAACTTCGAGATTCGTTCTTTCCACCACGCTCGCGTCAGCCTTCGCAACTCACAGGGATCGACCCAATTACTCCGTCGCTCGCCGAGCTTCCGACTTTCACACTTGCTACAGCCGACGCCATGCGATTCGACGCACAAGTGCGCATTGGACTTGGTGCTCGGAATGGTTTGCTGATGGGTGCCGAGGTGACTGTTTCGGGAGATCAAGACGATGTTGTGGAGTGGGTGCGAGGCGAGTGGAGTCGACTCTGGTCAACGTACGCTCCTCAGCTGCTACGCGCGAAACTCTACGGATTTCAAGCGTCGGAAGTGGTTTACCGGCGCGCTACAGGCGGACGATTTGCTGGCTTCGTCGAGGTCGATCAGTTGATTGAACGTCCCGCGCGCGAGATTCGGATTGTGATGCGCGGTCATGAGCCTGCTGGTTTTGTGTGGCGCGATGGCGATCAAGAAGTCACGCTTCTGGCTCCTCGCGGATTGCTCGTGACGTTCGACAGCGAGAGTGGTCACCCTTATGGATGTTCGCTACTAGCGCGCGCCTATCCCGCCTGGTACGAGAAGTGGATGGAAGGGGGCGCAAAGCGATCCCTTCGTTTGCGAATGATGAAAGACAGCTACATCGGCGATATTTTTTGGTATCCAGCCGACCAAGCGGTGCAACTGGCCGACGGAACACAAGTGAGTTGGCGCGATGTGGGGCGTCAACTGATCGAAGCACGGCAAACGGGTGGCGCGCTCACGTTGCCACTGGTGCGCGATCAGCATGGCAATCGATTGACCGACTACACACCACCGCGCGACACCGGCGGCGCAACACAGATCTTCGACTGGAAAAAAGATCTCGATCTCGAGATCTGGAAGGCGCTCGAAGTTCCCCCGGAGATCATTCAAGCGGCATCGACTGGCAGCGGCTATTCGGGGCGCTGGATTCCGTTCATGGTCGCGCTCTCAGCGGTGCAAGTCGAATTCTCCGAGCTGCTGCGCTGTGTCGATCGGGATGTTTTGCGTCCTCTGGCGCATCTGAATTTCGGTGCGCGTCCGACCTATGAAATCCGTCCCCGTCTGCTGATCGATACGTACAACGAGCGGATGGGAGCAAAACAAACCACCCCGACAGCAGCGCCGTTCTGAGGGGTGGGAATGTGCGAAATGTGCTGGTTTTTCTGTAAAAGATGATTGCAAGTGTTGTAGAAGTCGTAAGTAAGTGGTTCGTTAAAGAGAAAGAGTTCGTGATGAAGACTTCAGGAATTTGTCAGAAGCGTCGGTATCAGGTCATTATCCTCCCAGCGGGTGATGTGGTACTTGAGCGATGTACTCTGGGCGAAGCGGATGCCTATATTTCTACCTACGAGGCGATCATGCGAGAGCCAAAATCCCGGGCTGTGATTGCACTGGAACCCGGTGGGTTGAAATCGCGCGCTGGGCGCTCGCAGCTCGGCATGCGAGCTTGTAGTAGGGTCACAGTTAGCTGCTCGTAGTGGCACACGCGATGTTTTGCGGCTTACCGTTTGACATCAACTACCTGCGACGTATTTGTTCACAGGGAGCACCGATTCATGCGTGCTTTCCGGGAGCCCTAGGCTCTCCGTTATACGCCCGTAGATTTTGGGCTCTGATGCCCAGCTATCTTTCCTGCCCGATGGATTAGCGGAATGTCGACCTGGTTGAGCTTCGTCATCACTCTCCTCGCAGCGCTTGGCGCTGTCGCGGTGGTGCTCGCATTGGTGCGACGACGAAGGCCTGTCGGCGATATCGAAGCTGAACAACATCTAGCGCGAGAGACGATCGCTCGCTTGCAAGATCTCACCGCGCGGGTCGCTGCCGATGTCGATGAGCACGCTACCTATGTTCAAGAGATCAACGCCGAACTGAGTGGCGGCGAGCAAGATAGTGATGTCCTCACCACCGTTCAGCGGCTGATTGACGCCAACGAGCGGATGCAAAAGCAGCTCGTATCGGCGGAAGAACGACTGCAGGCTCAAGCGCGACAAATTGAATCGCATGCGGTCGAAGCCCGCACCGATGCTTTAACGCAAGTGGCCAATCGTCGCGCCTTCGACGACGAACTCCGCCGCTGCCTTAGCGAACGAGATCACAATAAAACCGTCTCGACGCTGATGATTCTCGACGTCGACCACTTCAAGAAATTCAACGACACCCACGGTCATCAAGCGGGCGATGAAGTGCTCCGCGGGGTTGCCCGTGTACTTCGCAACGCATTCAGCTCGGCTGAACTTGTGGCCCGCTACGGTGGTGAAGAATTTGCCATTGTGTTTCCGGGTGTGTCGTTCGCAGCGTGCCAAATCTCTGCTGAAAAAGCGCGTCAGGCGGTGGCCACGGCCAACTTTCGTTTTCAAGGCAAGTCGCTCAGCGTCACCGCGTCGGCTGGCCTGTCGGAATTGCTGCCGACCGATAACGAACAAGAATGGATTCGTCGCGCCGACGAAGCACTCTACGCGTCGAAGAAGGCGGGTCGCAACTGCGGCCACATGACCAACGCCGAGCGGACTGTTCGACTCACCATCAACGATCCCGCAGCGGTCGCCGCACAAACGGCTGCTGCCGAAATGTCGGTTGCGAAGGTGGGAGATGAATGGCTCTTTGAAGCCGACACCAATGAGCTTTTCACACGAGATCCGATTGCGAACGTTTCGTCGCGTCCTGTGTTCTTTGACGATCTGATTCGTCGGCTGGCTCAGTGGCGACGTGGCGGCGCGCCACTTTCGCTCATGATGGTGCAAGTCGATGGTTTGATGCGCGTGGCGACCGAACATGGTCCCACAGCTGCGGCCACCGTTTTGCGAGTGACGTCGCAGATCATGCAAGCGACAATGCGCGACATGGATCACGTGACACGTCTGGGCGAAGATACCTTCGCGCTGTTGCTGCCAGGTGCCAAGATCATCGATGCTCACTCGGTGAGCGAACGCCTTCGAGCAGCCGTACAAAAATGTCGTTTGCCACGTCGTGCTGGAGCCGCCTGGTTCACCATCACCGTGGGTGCGGTCGAGGTGAGCAATGGGGACGACATGCGGCTGATTCTCGAGCGTGCCCGTCGCGCTCTGCAAGCAGCGATTGCGCAGGGTCGCAACTGCGTGATCGCCCATGATAGCACTGGGGCACCGATCGTTCGTATGGTCCCCTCGAATCGTTAGATTTCCCGAGGAATAAAGCGATTTCTCACTTCTTTCGAGTTCTTCGAAAAATCGATATTGACCCTCGTCGGCCGTTTCACCTATCTTCCGGCCCGTCGCTTCGGTGACGCAGGTGGATGGCTCCAAAATTTCTCGCTGAAAACTTTTCCGGCGACGAAAAATTGATGTTGCGGCGAGTCGCAACTTTCGGCTATCAACCACACCTCGCAAGTGACGCTCCTCGAAAGAGAGCCACTCGCAAGCACAATACAATTCGTTGGTCGAGGCCGATCTGCATCAGGAACGTTCACGCTTGCGTGCAACGGTCTGCGGATCTCAAGTCTGCTGTGCGACATGGATGTGGCACGACGACTTGTCAACTTCGATCAATACGTTTAGCGGAATGTGCAAGGACGCGCTCCTCCGCTAACCGACCAATCGCTCCCGGAAGAGCTGCTTCATCCTTTGCCCCCCTGGGATGTAGTGGTGTCCGGGGGCCTTTTTTTTGCGCCGACCAAAAATACATCGCGCTCCACCACTCGCCATCCCTCGCATCGCGTTAGTACGATATCTGCTCGTGCTCGAGATTTTCACCGCGCTATCACCCGCTGTCACACGCCGGTACCTGCTGGCCCATCATCGTAGAGGCTATCCGCTTGAGTCAGTCGTGGTCGGGCAAACGTGTCGTTGTGATCGGTGGATCGGCTGGTCTGGGACTTGCCATTGCCCGCAAGTTTGCTGCGCAAGGTGCTAAACTGATTCTGGTGGCCCGCGATGAGAATCGCCTACGCATCGCCGCCGAGACAATTGGTGGCGATATCCTCACCATCGCCGCCGATGTCACACGCGACGATGATGTCGAGCGGATGACAGCCACCATCCACCAAGAACTGGGGGATGTCGATGTGGTGGCCTGTGTCGCTGGTAAAAGCGATCGTGGAAAGGTGCTCGACACCTCGCCCGAGCAGATGCAGCAACTCCTCGAGCTGAATTTTCTCTCGGTCGTTCGCTGCACGCGAGCACTTGCTCCCTCGCTGCGTCGTCGCCGGGGTCATTTAGTTTTGATAGGTTCCCTCGCTTCGAAGTCGGCTACCCGTTTTCTTGGAGCCTATCCGGCTTCGAAATTTCCTCTCGCTGCCTACGCGCAGCAGCTGCGGCTGGAAGTTCCTCACGACGAACTGAATGTCTTGCTGGTCTGTCCTGGCCCGATACGTCGCGACGATGCTGGTGTCCGCTATGCCCAGCAAGCAGCCGACCTTCCTGAAAGTGCGAAATCGCCGGGCGGAGGGGTAAAGCTCAAGGGGCTCGATCCCGACGATCTGGCCCGCCGCATTGTGGTGGCCTGCGAGCGACGCAAGCTCGAGCTGGTTATTCCCGGACGTGCACGACTTCTCTTCGCTATCAGCGCTCTGTTTCCAGCCCTCGGCGACTGGATTCTCTCGAAAATGATGCGTTCTTCGTAGGCTGCGGCTTCATCGTCGGTCCGATCGGCGCGTGCCGCGACGCCCTTGGCATCTGCTTGCTACAATGGGGCCAGTCACCCATTCTCTGCGCGCTTGGCGAGAACTCCGATGCCATCTAGTCGAATCCATTTGCTCGTTTTTTGCCTGCTGGGGCTCGTCGTGCTCGCAGGGGCGATGGCCGAAGAGCCTGCGCCAAAACAGCCGACCAAGACGAATCGACTAGCCCAAGAGACCAGTCCCTATTTGCTGCTGCACGCCCACAACCCGGTCGACTGGTATCCCTGGGGCAACGAAGCGCTCGAGCGCGCCAAGAAAGAGAATAAGCCGATCTTCCTTTCGGTCGGCTATTCCAGCTGTCATTGGTGCCATGTGATGGAGCGCGAGTCGTTCCTCGATCCCGAGATCGCGAAGCTACTCAACGAGAACTTCATCTGCATCAAAGTCGATCGCGAAGAACGTCCCGATATCGACACCATTTACATGACCGCCGTACAAACCTACTTGCAACTGACGACTGGTCGACGCGGTGGGGGGTGGCCGATGACCGTGTTCCTCACCCCCGAAGGGAATCCCTTTTTTGGTGGCACCTACTTCCCCGCGCGCGATGGCGATCGCGAAGGAATGACTGGCTTTCTCACCCTCTCATCCAAAGTGAGTGAGATGTGGAAGAAGGAGCCGGTGAAGCTCGGCGACGATGCAACGACACTCGCGCGGTTCATCAAGGATCAGCTCGAAGGCCCCAAGTTGCTCCTTGCTGTTGTGCTCGATACGAAGCTCACAACCAGTGTCGAGAAAGGGCTCGCTGCGCAGTTCGACGAGCGCTATGGAGGCTTTGGCTTCGACGAGATCGAGTGGCAACGCCCCAAGTTTCCCGAGCCCTCGAATCTGCAGTTTTTGCTCGAAATCGTGAAGAAAACGCCCGCTTCTGAAAGTCGCGCGATGCTGGTTCATACGCTCGACCGGATGGCGATGGGTGGAATCTACGATCACGTGGGAGGAGGCTTTCATCGCTACAGTGTTGATCGGATGTGGCGCATTCCTCACTTCGAAAAGATGCTCTACGACAACGGCCAACTGCTGACGGTCTACAGCGAAGCGTATGCGCTGACTGGCGATGAAAACTATCAGCGCATCGCCCGAGAAACTGCCGAGTTCATGCTCCGCGAGATGCGCGACACTAGCGGCGGCTTCTATGCGGCGCTCGATGCCGAGACCGAAGGGGTCGAAGGAAAGTTCTATCGCTGGGACAAAGCAGAGGTCGAAAAATTACTCACCAAAGAGGAGTTTGAACTTTATAGCGCCGTGTATGGTTTGTCGCGCGCTCCAAACTTCGAAGAAACGTTCTATGTGATTCAGCTCCGCGATACCCTTGTCGATATTGCAAAAACACGCGAAATCACCGTGGAAAAGCTTGTGAATGACTTGCGGCCAATCCATGCCAAACTGCTCGCCGCACGCAATGCTCGCAAGCGACCACTCACCGATACCAAAATCCTCGCAGGTGAAAATGGACTTGCGATCACAGGCCTGGCGACCGCAGGCAAGCTGCTGAAAGAGCCGCGCTACACCGAAGCTGCAGCTACAGCAGCGACATTGGTCCTTTCGAAGATGACCGCTCCTGAAGGTCGACTCTTTCGGACTTACAGTGGCGAGAAAGCCAAGCTGAACGCTTACCTCAGTGACTACTCCATGCTGGTCGAGGGGCTCCTGGCACTTCATGAGGCGACGGGCGAGCAGCGCTGGCTCGACGAGGCAATCAAGCTGACCGATCAGCAGGTCGAGTTGTTCCACGATGTGCCGCGCGGCGGCTTTTATTTCACGAGCAAAGATCACGAATCGCTTCTCGCGCGGGTGAAAGAAACGGTCGATAGCGCGATGCCAGCCGGCAACAGTGTGGCGGCAGTGAATCTCGTGAAACTCGTAAAAATCACTGGGAAAAACGAGTATTTGAAGCTGGCCGAGGGGGCGATTCAATCAGCCGCTGGTCAGATGCAAGAGAACCCGACCGTCTCGCCACGGTTAGCCACGGCGCTTCTCGCCTGGCAATCGATGGCGGCTAGCGGCGACCCTAGCGCCCCGGGCGCAGTACCGAAGAAAGCAGAAACGAAGTAAGCGGCGATGAGCAACCACTCCGAGCATTTTCATGTCACGTCGCGCGAGCAGGGTCAAACGCTGGCCGCTGCGATTCGTCGATGGCTAGGTCAGATTTCATGGCGCGATGTCAAGTCGCTCGTCCTCGGTCAGCATGTGCAGGTCAACGGCAACTTGTGCCTCGACGAAGCGCGCCGACTCAAGCCGGGCGAAGTCGTGAAGGTCTACCAGCATCCACTCGCGAAACCGGCCGATGAAAAAGATGTCCGCATCCGGCATGTCGATAACCACCTCGTGGTCGTCGAAAAACCTGCAGGGATGACGACCGAACGGCATCCCGAAGAGAAGAACTGGCCTTCGCGCCGTAAACAGCTACAGCCCACGCTCGACGAAGTGCTCCCACGTCTCCTCGCCAAGCATTTGGGCTGGAAGATCCCGCGCGAAGCTGCGGGTAGTGCCGCCGCGAAAGGTCGTCGCACCCAGCCTGCGCCGAAATTGCCGCGCATCTTTGCAGTCCATCGACTCGACCGCGATACGAGTGGCCTGATGGTGTTTGCCCGAACGCCGGAAGCATCGACGGCGCTCATCAAGCTCTTTAAGAAGCATCATGTGACGCGCGCTTACGTGGCGGTGGTGCATGGCACTCCTGTCGAGCAGAAGATCGAAACCTATTTAGTGCGCGATCGAGGGGATGGACTACGAGGCTCGAGTCCTGCCGGTAAAGTTGCCGAAGAAGCGCAGCGGGCGGTGACACACGTGCGGCTGATGCAAACCATCGGCCCCTATAGTGTTGTCGAGTGTCGCCTCGAAACAGGTCGCACCCATCAAATTCGTATTCACCTGGCCGAAGCGGGGCACATGCTCTGCGGCGAAAAAGTTTACACGCATAAGCTCGGCGAAAAGTCGCAGCGCGACGAGAGTGGCGCGCCACGGCAAGCACTCCATGCCGCTGAACTTGGTTTCGTTCATCCAATCACGAGCGAGCCGCTGATCTGGCGCATGCAATTGCCCCAGGAGCTGGCCGATTGGATTCGTGGTTTGGCGATGGAATAAAAGTCTGTGGTGCGTCGCGGCAAGTGAGCTGCTCGTTTTAGAGCAAGTGCCGCGCTTTGATCTCGAGATACTTGTTGACCAGCGGCGCGGTCATATCTTCGGGAAAAACATCGAGCGCTAGTGCGCCTCGATGTTCGAGATCGCGTAGCACCTGATGTCGCCAGGTAAGAATCTCGGCAGCAGCGGCGGCCTGATAGAGCGTAGCATCGTCGACCGGATCGCGATCGGCAGCGTCGAACAACTGATGATCGCGCAGCAACACGCCGAGCGGTAAATGTTTGCCGACAAGCGTTGCCAGATAGCTCTCGATCTGATGCGCGTTGACCTCGTCGATGACGTTGGTGATCAGCACCACGAGCGAGCGTTTTTTGCAGTGCGAGGCGAGGTAGAGAAACGCTTCGTCGTAGCGCGATTCAACCAGTTCGGGAAAGCGATCGAACGACGTGTGCAGCAGCTGATTCATTTGATTCATGCCACCTTGGGGCGGCACGTATTTCAGCACGCGATCGGAGAAACAGATCATCCCGACCGAGTCGCCTTGGCGCAGCGCCACGTAGCTCATCATCAGCACGGCGTTGAGCGAGTGATCGAGCAGACTCAGCCCGTTGGATTGACCGGTCATGAGCCGACCGCAGTCGACCAGGAAGATGATCCGCTGACTTTGGCTCGTCTGAAAATCTTTGACTGTGAGCTTGTTGCGTCGGGCACTGGCGCGCCAGTCGATGTACTTGTGATTGTCGTCGAGCGTGTAGTCGCGCAGGCGTTCAAAATCGTTTTCGGTGCCGACTTTCCGCGTGCGACGAACCCCCATCAAGCTCAGGCGATTGGTACGTGCGAGGATGGCATACTCCGACAGCTGCTTCATGTCGGGATAAACACGGAGCTCGGATTGCTGCGGAATTTCGAGGTAGCGTTGCCAAAGTCCGAGTCGACTTCGGACTCGCACATGCACATCGTAGAGCGTGAACGAGCCACGACGGGTCGGCTGAAGATCGTAGTGCACCGTAGTGCGGCTGCGCGGTGCGAGCGACAGTGTGAAGCGATCGGGCGTTGCTTGCATTTCCGCCGGTGCATCATCGCGTAGCCAAATGACAAGTCGACGCGACGAAACGTTGCTGATATGCAGCGTGACACGATGCTGTTTCTTGAGCGAACCGACGAGTGCCATCTCGCGCTCGATTTGCAGCGCGCGCTTGCCCGGCAGCGTGAAGAGATCGATCGTCGCGACCAGGAAAATGGCGGCGTCGACCCAGATGATGACGCTAAACAGTTGCTGCTGAAACAGGAGCGAGAACGACAGTAGCGCAGGGATGGCCAGCAGCACCACCAGCGGAATGTTGGCGAAGACACGGCGATAGACGGCGAGCCAGAGGAGCGGAACGACAAACGCCGCACCGAGCAGCCCCGCGTTTTTCAGCAGTAAATCGCCGTAGTTGGTAAAGAGATTGGTGATGGGATCGTTCAAAGGCGCGGCACCTCCACCGAACGAATCAATTCGGTGAGCAGATCGTCGACCTTGTAGCCTTCGACTTCCGCTTCTGCGGTCAGCACCACACGATGGCGCAGAGCAGGCAGAGCGATTTGAAATACATCGTCGGGCACAGCGTAGTCGCGACCACTAAAGGCAGCGAGCGTGCGAGCCGACTGCATGAGTGCCAGACCCGCGCGCGGTGAAGCACCCATGTGGAACTTCGGCCATTGCCGCGTGAGACGCACAATCTTGTTGATGTAATCGACCAGCCGATCGTCGACACGGACCTGCGCGTTCTGGGCGATGATCTCGAGAATCTCTTTCGGATTGGTAACGGTGGCCACCTCTTGTTCGAGCTGTTTCTCGAGGCTCTTCTGCTGGCTATGCAGCTTCAGAATCTGCGCCTCTTCGTGCTCGCGTGGATAGCTGGCAACGAGCTTGAACATGAAGCGGTCGAGCTGAGCTTCGGGCAGGTTGTAGGTACCTTCGGACTCGATCGGGTTTTGCGTCGCGAGGACCAGGAACGGACGCTCGATGACGTGGCTCTTGCCATCGACCGTCACGCGATATTCCTGCATGATTTCGAGGAGCGAGGCGTGTGTTTTCGCCGGTGCGCGGTTGATTTCGTCGGCCAGAAGCAGCTGCGTGAAGACAGGTCCCGGACGGAAGCGGAACTCTTGCGTTTTCATGTCGAGGATCGGAGCGCCGGTGACATCGCTCGGCATCAAGTCGGCGGTGAACTGAATACGTCCGAAGTGACAGCCGAGGACCCGTCCGAGCGCGCGAACGAGCAGCGTTTTACCGAGTCCCGGGACACTTTCGATCAGCACGTGTCCGCTCGAGAAGAGTGCGACAAGCGCGCCGAGCACGAGTTCGTCTTGACCGACGTAGACCTTGGCAATTTCACTCGTGATGCGATCGAACAATTGCTTGGTGCGTGTCTGCGAACCTGTGGCGGCATTGCCAGTGAGTTTTAGCGCCGCTGGCGGAGGTGCCGACGAAGTGGGAGTGGTGGTGGGCGCGGAATTTCCAAACGGCGTGCTGCCGTAGCCCGAACTCACTGGTGGCATCTGGCCGTAGCTTGGCTGCGGATAGGTTGGCTGGGGATAGCTCGTCTGTGGCGCGAACGGCTGTTGCTGCGGCGGGATTGCGCCAAACGGTGAAGCAGCCGGCGCTGAGATCGGTGGAAGCGATGTCGCGCCAGCGCTCGGCATTCCTGAACTGGGGAGGTTGCTGCCAGGCATCATGCTCGGAGAGGCTGCCGCGACATTGCCGGTCGACAGCGGAGCGCCCGACGACATGGGAGAGCCGAGCGACAAGCTTCCGGGTGTGCTTCCCGAGGCAGCAGTTGCGAGCGGATCGACGGAACCTAGCGTGCTTGCTGCGGGTGCCGTCGCGGCCGGAACTTGCACAATCGCGTTGCACTGTGGGCAGGCTGCCCGCTTGCCAGCCGCTGAAGCGGGAACTCGCAAACTTCGCTGACAACTGCTGCAGTGAAACTCAATCGTAGCGGCCGAGCCAGCGGATGCATCGGGTCCGAGGGGTGCATTACTCATGAAGCGGAAAGTTCCCAGTATGTCGTGAGTTCGACGCTGAACGTCGAGTGGCTAAAAGTGTGGTACAGCGAGCGACTAGCGCGGGTGGTGATCGATGAACAGCAGAGGATGGTTTACTTCAGATGCGAGCGTCCCGAATCGCGGCGCCCTTGCTGACGGTATTGCTCGAGTCGCAGCAGGGCATAGCCTCGATCGCGCGTGCGGGCCAACAGTTGTCCCAGCGCGGCAACATGTTTACCAAAGTCGGCCAGTGTCTCGCGCGGCAATTCTTTCGGACGTCCAAAAATGGGGGAGAGTGCCAGACAAAGCATGACGCCAAAAATCACGAGGTGCGGCATGATGGCACTGAGTGGCCAGACTTTCAAAATCGCAATCGCAGCCTGCGATTCCTCGGCTGGTTCGCGATCGACGACAGGGGGGCCACCGGGACCACTCTCGAGAAACGCAACTTTCCCTTTGGGATCGGTTTCGGCAATCAGTCGCGAGGCGAGCTTTCGATGCTCGTGATTCACGAGCGGATAGTTAAGAACGAAACCACCATTCGCAACGACCACGATCTGCCCGCTCCCGAGATAAGCTTCATCGATGATGGAGCTCACGAGGACATCCCCTTCGTCGGTTTCGAGCAGGGCTTCGGTCTCTGTCGGCAGCGCGGGATCGACTGTCGCATTGCGATCCGATTCGATCGGAATATCGAGACGCCCTTGCAGTTCGAGATCGGTCTTGGTGACGTCGATCCCTTCGGCCCAGGGACCGCTTAGCGATTTAACTACCGTTCGTTTGCCATCGCGCTTGGCAGTAAACCAGCGCGAGAAGCCTTGTTTGGGCATCGAAGCTCGAGCACTATCGAACTGCGATTTGGCCGTGGCGCGACGTCGCTCGAACTCGCTACGTTCTTCTTTTTTGACGAGCGGCCGAATGTCGTTGTAGTAGTCGGATCGAGCATCGTAGTCGCGACCGACATAGATCAGCACCCGGCCACTCCCGTCGAAGAGCCAGTCCTCGAGCGCTTCGCGCTGTTCGGCAGAGGGTGGAGAAAAATCATCCGGAAACCAGACGATCGTTTGATAACGCTCGAGACGTGGCGAAAGTTGGTTGATCGTTTCGACGCGGCGTCCGGTCGCTTTGAACATCTCGGCAAGGACCGAGGTGCCATTCACACTATCGGTGGCACCACTAGCGCGGCGCTTACCGTATTCCGACGTGATGGTGTCGGAGGTGCGGGAGGTGAAATAGAACCAGAGCATCAGCAGCGTGACGATAAAGAGTCCGACCAGAGCCAGTGGCACAATCGCCGACGATGACTTGGAGGAACTGCTCTTGGCCGAACTGCTTGCCGAATTACCACTGCTCGAGGAGTAAGGTGAGCTAGAAGAAGCGGGGGCGGTGCTCATGCGGTGAGTGCCTCCTGCTGAAGAACAAGCTGCTGAAATTCACCTGCGCGACGCCACACCGCTTCGAACTGAGAGCGTGTGATATCGTGATGACCAAAAAAAGCGGACTCGAACAAGAGAATCGTTTCGTCGAGTAAATCTCGCAGTTCGGGCTTGCTGCGAAGTTCGCGGAGGTACTGTCGATTCGTTTTCCCCTTCGACAAACGAATCCATTGATGCCGGTCGAGTTGCACCAGTTGATGACTGTAGAAATAGATGATCGCGCGGGCGAAATCACCTTGCTCATACGCCAGGCGTGCTTCGGTGAGGAAGTCGCCACTGGGGCGCTTGAGCTGAAACGGTAACTGCTCGACTCGATCGACATCGCGCGACGGACCAAGTTCGAGCTCGGCACTGTTTTGCTCCGCCACTTCACCCCGCAGGAAGGTGCGGGCAATCAGCACGGCAATCGCCACGAGGGCCGCGATTAAAACGATCAGCCCCAGCACTTGCAGCACGCTGCTGAAACCCGACAGTCCGCTGCCGGTGGTGGTTCCAGCGCGAGTGGTGGTCGGCCTAGCTTTCGCCGAGTTCGTGCCGCCGGTGGTTGTTTTTGATTTTTGGGGGAGCTCTTGGGGCGGAATATTGATCTTTCGAATCGCGTCTTTCGACTCGTCGTAGAACGGAAAGTTTGCCTGGCTCGCAAGGGCATCGCGCGCCGCTTCAATCGCTTTCTGATCTTCTTCCGCGGTGTACTCTTGCTCGGCACGCTGCAGTCCCAGAGCCATGTGCGGCGCGTGCCCCTGCAACTCGGCGGGTGATTGCCAGCCCCAGGCCGACGTCGCAGCGAGACACGCTAGCGCCAGCGCCGAGAGAAACGCGGCGAGCTTCGCTGGTCGTCGAGTGTTTGCGTTGCGCTGGGGCATGGTGATCAAAAAACAAAACCTTGGAGTGCGTGACGGGATGTGCGTGCTGCAGTTCTGCTCAGGTCGACATCGCTGCGAGCCTCGCTACAGCATGCGGCCGGAGAGTCGAATCGCTTCGGCCCGCATCAGTAAGTCTACTTCCCAACCTTCGTGACGGATTCGTAAATCGACGTAGTTCAAAAAACGGACGATCGAAAAATAGCCCACCACCAGCCAGCCGACTCCCGGGTAGAGGAACTGTAACTTCCACCAATTGAGGTCGGAATCGCTCAGCAGAAAGTGGGCCAAAATCGAAAGTGAAAAAGCAAACAGGGCGTAGAGGAAAACACCGACAAGCACACTCGCCATCCATTGCACAAACAAGTCGCCAAAGCTGGGGCCATGCAAGTCGGCACTCCGCATGTTGATCGAAATTTGTCCGGGACGTTTCGCGCGGAGCGGATTCTTCTCGAGCAATATGATCTCGGAAATGAACGGGCGCGCGATGCGCATGCCGGTCGACCAAAGGCAGATCATGGGGAGGAAGAAAAACTCGACGGGCGAAGCTTCATATTCATCCACCAGCAGCAGGAGTCCCCACGCTGGCAGCACGCCGCGCAAGAATCCATGACAGAACAACAGCGCTGGCGAGACCTTCAGCAGATCACGCGCCACTTGTTTCAGCTTCGGATTTTGCATGAAGACAGCGGGGCCAAAAAAGGCGACCGTAAAGATCGAAGCCAGGGGGGCCTCGAGGTAGATCAGCAGCAACATGTTCCAAGTAAATCGGAAAGGAAAGTCGCCATTTTCGAGGTCCTCGTTCGCCATCCAGCCAATCAGCAGGTAGTTGATGATCCAGAGTGGCACCACCATCATCAGCGTGGTGGAGAGCCACGGATGGAAGAACTCGCGGATCACTACCAGCGCGAGATCGAGCGTTTCGAGTAAGGTGCGCTGCCGAACGGCAATGCGCGTGTTATCGAGTTGCAACGAGAAGACTCCGCGGGAAACCCAGCACCAGGAAATAGAACGACAACAGCCCGCTGGAGAGAATCGCGACAGTCGCCTTCAGCCAATAAGGCGCCGCTGAGGGTGAGAGGAACCCTTCGATCAGTGCAGCCATAAAAAACATGATCCCGGCGGCACCCATCAGGGGCAACGTTTCGGTCCCTGTCTTGCGCAAGTTATCGATGCGCGAAATGCCACCGGTCATCATCCACGAAAGCCCGAGCCTGAGCCCCGCCCCGGCCGACAAAATGATCGCGGTGAGCTCGAACGGACCATGTGCTGTCACGAATTCGAAGAAGTGCTTTCCTTCCTCGACGTCGGGGCGGGCCATGTAGCCAAACGCCGCGCCGAGCGAGATGGCGTTGAACATCGTCACTGCCATCCCCGGCACCACGAGCAGTCCCCAGGCAAAGCATTGCAAGCCGATGCCGGTATTGTGGTCGGCATAGAAGCCAGCCATCCCTGCATTTTCATCACCGCTGCGCTGCGAGCCGTCGATCGGATTGGCATACATGGCCTCGAGCGCTTCGATCTGCTCGGCACCCAGCACTTGCGTGGCAAAGTCGGGCCATGCTGTTTTCGAATAGGCCAAAAAACCGGACAGAATGAACATCCCCCAGAAGAGCACAAACATCAGCTGCACGCACCGATCGTTGAAGATCCGCTGCGGAACGTCGGTCAGTAGAATTTCGAGCCACTGCTTCACTTGAAAGCGGCGCGAACGATAGAGCTGATTGTGCGAGCGTCCGACCAGGCGATGCAGATACTGCACCGTGTTTTGCGGCAGTTGATACGAATCGGCCAGCGCCAAATCGGCGCACGCAGCGCGATACAAAGTTCCAAACCGCGACAGCTCGACCGGCGACAGATGCAGCGACCCTTGCGACTCTTGCAAGCGATCGCACAGGCGCTCGAGCTCTTGCCAGTTCTGCCGTCGTCGTTCGAGAAGTTCGAGTACTTTCATCGGCGAACACTTGTCATGCGAGGGGCAATTATCGAGCGCGAGGAACGAGCGAGGCGAGCTGAATTACGAAGGCTTCGGAGGTGGTACCGGCGGTGAGAGAGGTGGTGGAGCAATCGGCGCGAACGATCCTGGAGCATTTTGCGGCGGCGCGAAACTCTGACCCGGATAAGTGGGCCCCGGATAGCCAGAGCCCGGATAAGCAGGCTGCTGCGGCGTATACCCTTGCGGCACATACCCGGCAATCGTGCTGCTCGCGGCTGCTGCCATCGGCGTTGCTGCTTGCTGCGCGAGCGACATCGCAGGCTGTCCCCCGTAGCCAAACGCTTGCGCCATCGCGGGGTTCGGAATGCCGCTGGCCAGCCCCGCCGCTCCAAACGCATTTTGCATCCGTGCACTCGCGGTCGCTTCGGCCAGCTGTCGTTCGTCGTCCGTGCGGTCGGCGATGAACGTCCGGTAGTAGAGCGCGCAGAGCAGCAGATCGTAGCTCGTGTCGGCAGGCAAACCGAATTTCACCAGCAGTGGCTCGGCCAAGTGACGTGCCACTTCGCGTCGACGCTGCGGCGAGAAGAAGCGGCGCCGCTCGACAAAATTCGCCAGCGCTTTGGCCTGCGTTTTCGTCACGACAAAATTGGGGGGCAAATAGCCAGCCAGCTGAATCGCACGCGGATCTTCGAGCTTCGCAACCCCGGTGAGCCACGGCTTTTCTTCCACCACCACGATCGTGCCGCAAACCAAATCGCCGAGGCGCTGATAGCGGTTATTGAGCGCCATCGCCACCAGCCCGACGCCGCAAAACGTATCGGCCAGTCGCAGCACGTTTCGCATCACCGCCTGCAAACCGTTAATCGGTCGGCCATCGAACGTCAGCACCCGCAAACCAAACACCCATTTGCCCGGGGTCTGACCGTTCATAAACGTTTCGAAGAGACCACCATAGAACCAGCTCAGGACGAACTTGCAGACGAGCCCCAAGCCGACCGCCAGACCGGTGCTCATTAGGCCAATGGTGAGCTGCAGGCCTAAGAAAATCGAGACGATAAAAAAGCTGATCAGCGTGTAGTCGAGCAGAAGTGCTGGCAAACGACGAAACGGACCTGCCACGCGATATTCAAACGCGATGTTCTCGGGGGTCACCACACGGATGATCGAGTCGAGTTTTTGGGGTCGCTCGGACATGGGTCTCACGCTCTCGTCGACGGGAATCAGGCAGACCGAACGAAAGCCGAAAGGGGACGAAACCAAGCAACTACACACCTCTGGCCGCAGGTTGCGGCAGAGCAGGGGAGTGTCTCTGGCTAAGCTCCAGTGTCCCCCATTATCGGTACTGTTGTGCGCACTCGCAACTGTACGGCCAGCGGTCGATCGAAACTTCCCGGCACGAGCTTCCCGCTGCTGACCACTCGTCGCCACTTGCAAGCTCGTGCTCGTCAGGCGATAAACCCGTTCCCACACCACTATTCGGCTCTTGCGAAGCGATATTCGGAGTTTGGGGGGCGGTTGATCGAAAAACGATTTCGCCCCCCACTTTCACTGCTATCGTGCGCTCGAGCCGACTCCCCGATTCCCGCTTTCTCGCAAAATACTCTCCGCTTGGAAGGATCAGACCGATGTCACCATCACTGGCAGGCAAAACCGCACTCATCACCGGAGGTGGAAGCGGAATCGGACTCGGGATTGCCCGAGCGCTCGCTGCTGCTGGGGTCCAGGTGGCCATCAGCGGACGTCGCGCCGAAGTGCTCGAAGCAGCAGCGGCCAGCATCACCGAGGGACCCAAGGTCCTGACGCACCTTTGCGACGTGGCCAATCGCGAGAGTGTCAAAACCCTCTTGGAATGGGCTTATAAGACCCTTTCTAAAATTGATATTTTAGTGAACGCAGCCGGTATTAATATTAAAACACGCGCGATGGGCAATATGGAGCCGCATCAATGGGACGAAGTGATGCAAACCAACGCCACGGGTGTTTATAACTGTTTGTATTACGCTTTGCCTGGTATGCGTGACCGCAAAGAGGGGTTGATTATTAACATCTCCTCGACGAGCGGAAAACGCGCAATGCCTCTGGGAGGTATTGCTTATAATGCTTCCAAGTTTGCGGTCGACGCACTGGGTACCGGTGTGGCAAATGAAGAATCGGCCAACGGCATTCGCGTGACCAACATTTTCCCCGGAGAAGTCGATACACCCATTTTGGCAAATCGCCCGCAGCCTGTCTCGGCCGAACGCCGCGCCAAGATGCTGCTGCCCGAAGATTTGGGGCACATGGTCGTCGCCATCGCGCAGCTTCCTCCCCGCGCTCACATCCCCGAACTCATCATCAAACCCCTCGTGCAAGATTTTGCGTAGCGACGAGGAGAGGGGCTAGGACCTAGAGGCTAGGATCTAGTTTTGGAAGACAATCTTGTAGTACTTCGTCTATCGGTTAATGTCATCCTTAGCTGCGACTCACACTGCTGGACAAGCCAGCAGTGCCACCCCGTTTTGCCTGACATTGATTGCTAGACGTCGCATTGGGTCAGCTCCCCTCTCAGGGACCTGACAAAAGCATGCGTAGCTTTCGGCTCGACGTTGAAGGAACTTTTTGTTTTTCGACGTGAGGCCAAGCGATTGAGTCTGACCTAGCTCTACTCGTCGAGCTGGTCTTCTTCCACCGGGTTGTGAACGCAGCGAACGTAGCAGTAGTTGCGGCTGGCCAGGCAGTTATTCGCGCCGCCACGGTTGTACCACTGATAGACATAAGCCGTATCCGCACTCCGCGCGTCGATCTCGGAAGTCCAGAACGAGACGAACTCCGCCCCTTTGCAGCAGGCGAGTGGGGTGTACATCGAGTTGCGAAACGGGGCGTAATCGGCCGGAAAAATGGTCGCCAGTTCTTCCTTGGTCGGGACACGCCAATCCTGAAGTTTGCCCAAGGTGAGGTCCTGAGCGTAGTCACCCGCTTCGAGGAAGTTCTTCTTTCCCGACGCTATTCCATCTTTCTGCCACAAGAGGCCGGTCCAGCGATCTTGGATGTAGGGGCCGCGATCAGCAAAACGTTCTTTCGCGATAAAGAGCCCCTCTTTCGAAGGCTGCTTCATCCGAGCCTCATAGAGGCTGAGCGATTGCACTTGGTCCTCGCGGAACTCGGGGAGTTTCTCGCGCGGGTTGTAGCGGCGGTGGACAACGATGCTTTTGATCGTTTGCAGATCGGTGTCTCGGACCGATGACATATACGCCACGCGATAGGCGAGCGTTTGGCCAGCTGCGGTCTCTTTTTCGAGGTGTTCGCTGAGTCTGACAAACGCCGTTTCGCCCGCACCGATCAGTTCGTCGTTGATCATCACTTGCCCGAGCTGACCATCCAGATGCGCGAAAACACGCACCGTGGGTGGAGCGGGCTCGATGCCCGGGACTTGCGCGGAAAGTGCGGCAACAGACAACAGCAACAACGAGCAGGCCATCGATCCCGACGTGAGGATTCGCGCGAGGTAGGAAGTCCGCACCAGCAATCTCCTTAGACAGGGGGCATCAACGAATGACACCCCCATCGTAAGGGTTGATGTGAGCCAAGCCAACCACTTTTATCCCTTGCGCTATCGATGGCCGTTAAGCCAATGCAGGATGTTCCGGCGAGCTTAGTTACCTCCGACGACGTCGAACTGGGCTTCGCTCCCTTCGGGCTTGGCGAGTTCGACTTTCAGCGACGGGCTGGGAGAATCGCCGATCTTGGTGCGAACGGTGATCTTGTGCATCCCTTGGCTCAGGAGCGTGGTGATCGGTCCGCTGGCTTCGAACGGTTCGGCATCGATCCAGATTTGAGCAGGTTCGCTCGAGGTGGTTTGCAGTGTGACTTCGCCGCCAGTGATGACGTTTACTTCCCCCTGCAAGATCACGACGGGAGAGCCTTGGACAATCGGTTTCACTTCGTCGAGGGGTAATGCGCCGCTGGTGGTGCCGTAGATCGCTTGCCACGCTTCAGCGGGGAGATCGAGGATATGCTCGCGGACGATTTCCACATTGGGAACATCGCCGGCGAGTTCTGCAGAAGGTGCTTTGAGGACCTTCCATTTTTGAATGGCAGGAACAGTGCGCAGGGCATACTCGCCCGGCTTACCGAGGACCGAAACGTATTTGATAAGGTCGAGCAGTTCGTCGTGCGTGAGGAACTTGGTTAGTCCCTGCGGCATAAGCGACTTGCCCTCTTTTTGAGCTTCGATATCGTCGATGGCGATCGTGATGATTTTGCCCGACGCATCTTTGAGGTTCATCTTCACGTCGTCTTCGTCGACCACGATGCCGGTGAAGGTTTCGCCATCGACCGTGAGGACGATCCGTGTGAGGTACTGCTCTTTTTTAGCGAGGTCGGGATTGAGGATCGAGTTGACGATGTAGTCGACTGGCGAAATGCCACCGAGGGCCGAAAGTTCCGGGCCGATTTGACCACCAGCGCGGTTGATGGCGTGGCACTTCATGCAGCTGACATCGGCGCGACGAAAGACCTTTTCGCCACGCGCTGCGTCACCTTTTTCGTTCACTTCGGCGACGAGCTTCTCGACTTCTTCGGCGGTGGGTGGTGGGGTATCGAGCGCGACACCTGCCGCTTTGCTAAGGATCGCCGAAAGAGCTTCATCGCTGCGACCAATCGAATACATGAAGCGGAGCGCCATCTTGGCCACATCGGCTTGCAGCTTTTCGCCAGCGAGCGCTTCGGCCAATTTATCGGAACCACCTTGGCGATTCAGGATCGCTTCAATCATTGGCGCTGGATCGTCGGCGACGCTGCTGGCGGCGAGCGTAGCAGCCCCCAGTTTGGCAGCCACATCGAGGTTCGACTTCACAAGCGCTGCAGCGGCGAGTGTTCGAACGCGAATCGATTGGGAAGATGCAGCGAGCTTCTCGAGCAACTGTTTGCTGGAGTCATCTCCCATGGCGGCGAGCCCTTGCATCGCGGCCTCTTGCAACTGGGGCGAAGCGGTTTCGCTTTGAGCCAATTGCGCGAGCGCGTCGCCAATGCCAGCGACTTGCCACTCGCCAGCGAGTTTCACAGCCGCCAGTTGCAGCTTAGCGCTTTTGCTGGCGGTGATGAGTTTTGCGATGCCTGCTAGATCGCCGCTAGGTTTCACTTTACGCGTGGTGGCGGCATCGGTGAGCCAGCCGAGGACGCTTTGCTTCAAGTCGTCGGTGGTTGTTTCGTCGGTAAGGATGCGTTCGAGAACCACGGCGAGATCGTCAGCCGTTCCACGTTTGCAGATGTTCTCGAGGATCAGAGGCTGACGTTCCGCTGGCACGCGACCACTCGCCAAAAGCTTGAGAAACGGCGCGACGGGGCTGGGCTCTTGGGCGATGGCGCGAGGAGCTGTTGCCAGCGATGACGACAGGGCAATAGCAGCTGCCACAGCCAGCGTGTAGAGCGAAAAGGAGGTGCTTTTCATCACAGGAACTCTCATGCAAACGTTCAGTAGGGGGCGAGCCCAAAGGCAGGTGGGAAGGCTCGCATCGGTGGGAGGTGGGGTAGCAAAAAACCCCGGCTGACTTCCTGAGTAGAAAGCCATCCGGGGCTATGGTTGCCGTCTGTATTTTACCCTGGCCGAGAAATGGTCGGCGAGGGGCATTTTGCAAAAACGGATCAAAAACCACTCGAAAAACGCATCAAAATCGACTTACAGAAAGAAAGGTTCTGACTGTAAGTCGAGGTCGTGATGCGAGGGACACTGCTGGACGAGCCAGCTAGTAGCCACCCGGTGATTGTCGGCAGGCGGGAGCCTGCCCTACGCAAGCCAGCAGGGCCACCCGGTGAGGGGTGTTACTTCTTGACGCGGCGCTCGAGTGTCTTCAGCGTTTCTTCGAACGTGTACTTCAGGTAGTCGTCTTGATCGTGCAGCAGCGATTCGCTGGCGATGTCGATTGCTTCCTGGCTATCGAAGAACGAGAGGGCACGGACAGCTTCGAGGCGGACGCGTGGGTGCTCGTCGTTGACTTGCACTTGGAGGAGCTTGAGTGGCTCCTTCACGCGGTCGCTCCAGTAGCAGAGCACGCGCGTGGCAGCAGCGCGGGCTTTCGGTTCGCTCGAGCGAAGCACCGTCTTCAAAAACTCTTCGTTCACCACATCGTGCTGCTGGTGAATCCAAAGAGCTTCGGTCAGGTGGTGCTGCAGGTTCGGATCGTTCTTATCGAGCGAAGCGACCCACTTCTCGGTTTCAGCAATCACGTCCTTGGTGTCGCGGCCACGGAGTTCCGTGCGAACGCGATAGCGAGTCCGTTCTTCAGGTTCCGATGCCAGGAGCGAAAGGAGCTGAGGAATGGGCTCGCCTGCGATTTTCACAGGCGTGAGCAGCGGCTTCTTGGTGTAGGTCAGCCGGTAGATGCGACCATGCTTCGAATCGCGGTTCGGATCGCGAACCGAGTGCTGCATGTGACCGACGAGTGGGTTGAACCAGTCGCAGATGTACAGGGCACCGTCGGGACCAAACTCGATATCGACAGGGCGGAAGCTGAGGTCGCTCGACTTGAGGAGTGGCTCGAGCGGATCGGCCGAGAAGCCACTTCCATCCTCGCGCATCTTGTACTGCAGCACCCCTTGGAAACCGATGCAGTTGTTGAGCAGGTAATTGCCTTGAGCTTCTTCAGGGAAGTGACGGTTCGAAACGAGTTCGCAGCCAGCGGTGGGACGCCACTGTTTGGCAAGGAACTGCTTGAGTCCACCATGCTTGTTTGGGTAATCGACATCGCCCGAGAACGCTGTGCCGTAGTAGTTCGCACCACCCGAAGCATCGGCCACAAAGTTCTGGCCCCAGCTGTCGATGATGTGACCCCAAGGATTAGCAAAGCCGTAGCTCACAAAAACGTCGAGCTTGGCGGTGCGAGGTTCGTAGCGAAACACGCCAGCGTTGGCTAGGCGAGTGGGGCCGTAAGGGGTTTCGATTTGCGAGTGGTGGAACGTACCCTCTTGGAAGTACATCGCGCCACCTTGATCCCACGTGGCAGCGGAGATCGAGTGGTGCGAATCGGCACTGTCGAAACCGTGCAGCACGTACTCACGCACATCAGCGACATCGTCGCCGTTGGTGTCTTTCAGGAACATCACGTTCGGCTGAACGCAGACATAGCAGCCCCCATCGCCCAGTTCGATACCGGTGGGCAAGTGGAGCTTATCAGCGAAAACGGTTTGCTTGTCGGCGCGGCCGTCGCCGTTGGTATCTTCGAGGATCAGAATCTTGTCGTTCACCGGCGTACCAGGGAGGTACATCGGGTACGAAGGCATCGTGACAACCCACAAGCGACCCTTGGCATCGAAGCAGAACTGCACGGGGTTGGCGAGGTCGGGGAATTCAACTTCCGAAGCAAAGACATTGAGCTCGTAGCCATCAGCCACAGTGAACGTCTTGAGTGCTTCGGTGGGAGGGAGCACGGTGATCGGAGCTTTGAAGTTGGTCTCGATCTTGGTGAACTCACCGGTGTTGCTGTCGTCGATCGTCGCGGGAACTTCTTTCCCTTGAGCCACGGCCCACACGCGCTGATCGCGGTTGGCAATCATCTTGCGAAGCTTGGCGAATTCCGCAGGGAAGTTGACCGTTCCGAACGGATTCTTACGACCACCATAGATGTAGAAACCATTCACCGCGCGATAGTCGTAGAAGAACTGCAGGTTCTTCTCGTTCACTTCGGCGAGCAGTTTGGTCATGTCGGCTTTGGTAGCAGGACGATCGCCAAACAGACCCTTATCGAGCATCACGGCAACAGCGGCATCACCTTCGTTATTGAGGTGCACGCCGTTGATCGTCAGTGGCTTGGCAGCCGACTCCATCGCAGCGAGCGAAGGGGTGAAGAGATCGACGAATGGCACACCGTTCTTCTCGGCCACCTTCTTCATCACTTCGGTGTACAGCTTGAGGTTGGCATTGTTCTTCGAGCCATCGGGGAGCGAGGCCTTCTTCAGGTTCTCGTGAGCAATCGGCGAGACGAGCACGATTTGACGAAGATTCTTCAGCGGCGAATCTTCCTTCTTGGCTTCAGGCGAGCCATCCCAGTTGCCACGATTGCTGGTGAACTGATCGATGTTTTGGGGGCTACGCAGGAACTTCTCGAGGTCCTTCTCGAACTTCTCGAGACCAGCTTCACCAGCAAACGATTCGTTGAAACCGAAGCAGGCAATGATCACGTGAGGCTGATGATCGGCCAGCTTGTGACCGTGATCGGCGAACGAGGCCGAGCGTGGGCGGAGCGAGATCTCGTCGGCCGACCAGCCGAGATTGCGGACCACGAGTTCGAGTTCTGGGAAGCGGCTTTGCAGCAAGGCTTCGAAGTTGCCGAAGTACTGCATCCGTTCGGCAAAGGTGTTGCCGACGATGATCACGCGATCACCCTTCTCGAGTTTCAGGGAAGGCGCGTCGGCAGCGACGGCGGTCAGTGCGGCCCACCAGCAAAAGCTGGCGACTGCGACCGTGGAGAGAAATCGGCTCAAAGTCATGGTAGAGAACTCACTTAGGCGGGAAACAAACAGAACGGAGCACGGCAGCTGCTCCAGAGGTCGCGAGGTGCCACTGGCACGCGTCGCAGTGCCCAGGGGATCTGCCGGTTTGCGACTCTTTCACAGCCGTTAAGGTGCCCCTAGAGTCGCCGAGATTTTCATCCGGGCTCCGGAGTATAACCGACTGTACACTCCAATTCCAATCACAGGCCCCATTTCTGGGGTCAGGAAAAACCTTCACAAATCCCGCTTTTTGCAGCCCGCTCGAGCGTGGCCCAGCGCTGAGGGCGGAGCTCTCATTCGCCACGCCTGCCCCAAAGAGTCTCCAGCGATCGAAGTGGCATCACTCCCGCCCGCCAGGTTCCTATCGCGCACCTGACCAACTACTTCGTCTATCGGTTAATGTCATCCTTAGCTGCGACTCACACTGCTGGACAAGCCAGCAGTGCCACCCCGTTTTGCCTGACATTGATTGCTAGACGGAGTACTACCGGGGATTGAGAAGCGATCTACCTCACTTGCCCCTTTTCGCGAATGGTTTGAAGGCGGGCTTTGAGGTCGTCGACCTTTTCTTTGTGATCGGCGTAGAGATTGTGCTTTTGAGCCAGGTCGTCTTGAAGGTTATAGAGTTCTCCCGGCTGTTTGTTGGCGGTGTAGCCGCTGGCTTCATCAAACCAGGCGGGGACTTTCGAGACGCCACCCGATTTGGCGTCGATCAGTACCCAGTGGCCGTGGCGAATCGCGTAGCCGCCCGCGTTGGTGTTATGCACCAGCGTATCGCGGGCGCTGGGGGCGGTTCCTGTCCAGAGTGGAAGTTGGTTGTAGCTATCGTCGGCTGATCCTGCGGGGATCTCGGCATCGACAATCGTGGCGATGGTGGCGAGCAGATCAATCTGGCTCATTAGCCCGTCGCTCACTTTGCCCGCAGGCACATGCTTGGGCCAGCGGATCACCATCGGCACGCGATGACCACCTTCCCACAGGTCGCGCTTCAGTCCCCGCAGTGGACCCATGCTGCGATGCTCGAACTTGCGGACGCGCTCATAGGCATAATGTTCGGGCCCATTGTCGGCGGTGAAAATCACCAGCGTGTTTTCCGCGAGCCCTTGCTTGTCGAGCGCTTCGAGCACCCGTCCCACGGTGGCGTCGGTTTGGGTCATGAAGTCGCCAAAACCACCGGCTTGCGATTTGCCGGTGAACTCTTTCGTTGGCACAATCGGCGCGTGGGGAGAAGTGAACGGGAAGTACAAAAAGAAAGGCTCGTCCGCTTTCTGCTTATTGATCCAAGCAACTGCTTTGTCGGTCAGCGTCGGCATCACGTTCCAGAAATCCCAGTCCTTCACTGCTGGCCCTGGGCGCGCTTCCCAGTTCCCTTCCGCTGTTGGTTCGGTAGTGGTCACGCGCACGGTCGGCGGCACCACGATCCGGTCGTTTTCAAACCAAGCGTAGGGAGGAAAATTGGGCACATCGTCCCCATAGTAGTAATCAAAACCGTGCGACAGCGGACCTCCTGGAATCGGCTTGCTCCAGTCGAAATCTTCGGCGGCAAAGCCGGTTCCCTGCGCGCCACCTTTCGCGCCGGGACGCTTGATGGCATTCCAGTCCCAGCCCAAATGCCACTTCCCAATGCAGGCTGTTTTGTACCCCTCGGTCTTCAGCAGTTCGGCCATTGTCACGCGCTCGTCATCCATCACGCTCTGATCGAACGAGTTCACAATGCCATGAAATTTGCGCCAGTGATAACGGCCATGCAGCAGCGCGTAGCGGCTGGGCGTACAAATGCCCGACGAACTGTGAGCATCAGTCAAGCGCAACCCTTGGCTGGCGAGTCGATCGAGATTCGGCGTCGGAATTTTCGAGTCCGGGTTCTGCGCCCCAAGATCCCCCCACCCCATATCGTCGGCATACAAAATCACGATGTTCGGCCGCGCTGGTTTGGCACGGGCTGACTCCGTTTCAGCCCCGCGCAAGTTCGTCGCAAACAGCATCAACCACAGCGCGCCAAAAGTGAGTAACCACGTTTTCATGATCGAGAGGACTCCGAAAAAATCGACCGCTTCGGAAGGAGAGATTCCTTGAAGCTTACCGAGGTGTACACCAAATCCGAAGAAATTTATCGACACCAGCCCGCCGCGCAACAAAAATAGAGGGCCTGCCAGCTCCTTTGCACCGCTGTCGCCAAGCGACCCTGCGTGTCAAGTTTCCCCCCGTGAAAGATGGTTATGACCTCGCTGAAATTGCCTCTATTTTTTGCCTTTCTGCTCCTTTCGCCAGCCGCCTGGGCCAACGACGATTTCACCACGCAAATGCTGCGGGCCACGCTGAAAATCAGTCACGATAAATCGACCGCCACCGGCTTTCTCATCGCCACCACCGACGGCCAGCGACCCGTGCTCGTCACCGCCAATCATGTCCTCGAGGGGACCCCTGGCGACGAAACGACGCTGCTGTTTCGCAGGCTCGAAGCGGAGGGAGAATACAGCAAAATCCCCACGAAACTGGCGATTCGGAGCGAAGGCAAACCACTCTGGGCCAAGCATCCCACCGCCGATGTGGCCGCCATCGCAGTCGAGCTCCCCGAGGGGGCCGACTATGTGCTGATCCCGGCCGAAACGATCGCGGGCGACGAAGCGCTTCGAACCCACAAAGTCCATCCGGGCGAGAACCTCACCTGCCTCGGCTATCCGCATCGCGAGGAGGGAAGTAAGGCCGGTTTTGCGATCGTCCGCGATGGCCCCATCGCCACCTATCCCCTTCTGCCGACCGCTAAAACGAAGACCTTTTTCCTGAGCGCCAACACGTTTGAAGGGGATAGCGGCGGGCCGGTCTTCCTCGTTCGCGAGTCGCGCACCGATGCTCCCCCGACGCAGCTGATCATCGGCCTCATCTCGGGACAGCAACTCCTCAACGAAGAGGTCCGGACCATCTACGGCACCACCACCTTGCGCCACCGGTTTGGGCTCGCCTCGGTGGTCCACGCCAGCATGATTCTCGAGACCCTCGAGCTGCTGAAATAAGCCCCGCCGGGGGCGCAAGCGCGCAACTTTTGCTCGAAAAATAACGACTTACGTCCCAAAAGCGCGCGCTCGCGCAACATCACGCGCGCCCCTCCCCCATCAACCACCCACCACCGCCCCGTTTCACGCACCCGTCACCACTAACCTGAGCTGCTGCTGGGCGAGACCTTTAGCTGTTCGAACATCTATCTCTCCTAGCCAAGCTGCTGGTGTTTGCCCTGGTGCCGGTGCTGAGTAGCTGTGCTGTGTCCCCGCGCAGGACATCTCTGCAATATGGCTATGCTGGGTGACTGTTTTGTAAGGCTGTATTGTGCGAAGCTCAGCACAGACCCCAAGCCCGTGTAGGGCCGGTTCCACCGGCCAAAATTTGACAAATCCCCTTAAGCCAACTAGGTAGCATCGGCAGGCAGGAGCCTGCCCTACGAACTTCCAGAACCTGTTCCAAAAGCAGGAAGTTATGTTCGTTCGAATTCGCCAGCAGTACAGAGAACGCTGCCGAAGGACAAATATGGTGTGCTTAAGCCAGATTGCGACTCTCCTCATACCCAGCTTGGCCGCTCAACTAAATCGCACGGTGCAGAGCCGCAAGCGAGAGAATGGATGTACGATGAGAAAGGGCGTCTAGTGCCGACACGGGATATTGATTTCACCGACCATGGCTACCCGGAAATTCATCCTGATCCACACCAGCACAACTTAACTCCAGCTAATCCGGATAACCCAATCGGAGGCGGCTTTCATCGAGGTCCTGCTATACCGCTGAAAACACCATAACGGTTCACAATAACAATGATCACAATTTTCGACCGCCAGCCAACCACGAATCGCCTACCAATCGGAGATTTAGTGCTCGCCATTATTAAACATCTAGGCATTAACCCAAGTGACCAATTTGAGGTAATACGAATAGGTGGTGTTGGCGAAAATATTGCGGCGATCGAGTCAAAGTTAGATGATGACAAGGAAGTGTCCATGTCTGCTGAAGATTTGCTAGGATTAGCCACAAGTCCGGTACAGTTTCTTGACGAACTTCACTGCGCCAATAAAACTGTTTCTTTTGGGCTTCAGGACGCGACGTTCCTTTTTGTCCAGGCGGTCGACAAGGTGTCTGAGAACAAGATAGCCTCAACCTTTCAACAAGTTAGATTTCTTGCTGACCGGTCCGGCGAGGGCTACGTCTAGATCAACAACCTTTAGAGCCTATCCGAGAACCTGAGCTTGTTTGAGGGTATAGAAGGCGCAGGCCAGTTGCAGGATCGCGATGTGATTGTCGACTTTCTTCTCCCATCGGAGCAGTACGCCGCGAAAGCGGTTGAGCCAGCTGTGAGTACGCTCGACGACCCACCGCCTGGGTCGAGCACGCTCCTTTTCCCGAATCTCTTGATGGCGTGAGCGAATGTGAGCTCGAAACGACAGCTGCTCTTCCACCAGCGTGCGAATAGCTTGGGAGTCATAAGCTTTATCTAATAGAAGACGTTCACAACGGGAGTTAGGATCTCTTGGGAATCTTAAAAGACGGTTCTCCAAGGTTGCTTGAAGAAGACGTGAATCGTGGGTATTGGCTCCAGAGACGGCGAGCCCAACGGGGATGCCACGAGCATCGGTCATGAGCGAGCGTTTGGTTCCCAGCTTGGCCCGATCGGTGGGGTTTTTGCCGGTCGCTTCGCCGCCTAGGGGCGCTTTGGTCATCGCTCCATCGACCGCTTGCCAGCGCCAGTCGAGTCCCACGAGGTCGTCAAACAGTTCGAGCGCTAGCTGCCACAGATCGTCGAATACGCCTTGCTCTACCCATTGCTGAAAGTAGCTGTGGGCGGTGCTTCCCGCAGCGAGGCAGCGTGGTATTGCTTTCCATTGACAGCCTGTGCGAATTCGGTAAAAGATGGCATCTGCTACGTCGCGTAGTACGGCTCTGGGCCGTCCGCCCAAGGGGGAGGGAATGTAGGGAGGCAACAGGAATTGCATTTGCTGCCACAATTCGTCGGGCATTCGATAGGCATCAAAGCTAACAGCACCGTCCATGGTGGGTCCTTTTGTAAGGGTGCGAGTGTGGTAACTCTCCTTTAACAAAAGGACTCACCTCTTTTTCAATACCAATTTCGGGTTATCGGATAGGCTCTAAGTACGGAAAGGCATGTTGGCCATTTTTGCTCGATTCTCAGGCCATCCCTGGGAATCCGTTCAGTGCTAATATTTCTTTTAGAGAACGAAAGGAGGACGACGAAGCAAAAAAAATCGATCTCGACCTTACTAAAGTTACTGAAGGCGTAATTTCTATTCGCATTCCAGCAGGCTGCATGCCCGACCATAATCTTTTTTCCACTGTGCTTAAGATTCATCCTGGCGGTGACGAGAAGAATATTTCAGTTTTTGCTTTTGCCGCTCGCGAGTCGGGTCAAGCACTTAATTTAGACCTTAAAGTCCCAAAGGATCTTGGCGAGAGTGCTGTAATATCTGGTCACTATTCATTTAAGAAGCCCAAGCCTAGTCTTGATTGGCAGCCGTCATTTGGTATTCGTCCTCGAAATCCATAGTTCAGAGTGATGCCCCGGGTTTTAGTAGATGATTTCTAGGTAATCTTTCACTCGTGCTACCTGGAATAAAAGCTGTTAAAACAGTCGCCGAACAAAATCTATCGACGACCGGATGAGATGCTTCGGTATTCACAAGCCCACAGCTGCCGTGAACCCAAGTTCCGGCTCCACCCGCCCCCATTTGACAGACCCCACCCCAGCCAACTGAGCAGCATCGGCAGGCGGGAGCCTGCCCTACGCACTATCGTTTGTCAGTACACCAGTGAGCGAGGGGAGGAGTGAAGAGAAGGGCGCCGAGGAAGCCACCCGTGGCGAGCTCGGTAGCAATGATCCAGGCCAAAGAGAGCCAGTCGCGCGACCACTGCCAGTATTCTGGATACGAGCGGCGAAAGGTTTCGAGCACTTCGATTCCGAGAATGGTGGCTGAGATTGCCGTGAGGATCCCTCCGGCGAGGAATCCGAGCTTGGCTCGCGAGAGAAGTCGCGACTCGCTAGATGTCAGCTGAAAGTAGATCGCAAGTGCGACAGCTTGAAGAGGAGGAAAGTAGCAGGCAACTTCGAGGCTCTTGCTGCTAAAGACGAGGTGTCGACTCGTCAGTTGAACCGCCACTAGGGCAGTGAGTAGTAGGAGATGCTGGAGCTTGAAGCGACCGTTGGTGAGCACGTTGCGTGCATTTCCTTGGGCTTGCAGTAAGTAGTATATCGTCTTTCAATAAATGTCATTCTCAGCTGCGATTCACACTGCTGAACAAGCCAGCAGTGCCACCCAAAGACACCTGACATTGATCGATAGACGGCGTAGTAGGGCCGGTTCCACCGGCCAAGATCTCATAGAGTCTTGCAAAGCCAACTGAGCAGTATCGGCAGGCGGGAGCCTGCCCTACAGAGTGGCCGGTGGAGGTGGGCCTACGCACGAGCTGTGTTGAGCTACGCACAACACAGGCATCTAAGAGGTGTTGCTTCTCTCCCGCCTCTAGCCTCTAGCCTCTGATCCCTGCCCCCTGTTAGAAGATTCCGAGGGCTTCGAGGCTGTAGCGGACGACGAGGCCGGCGACGACGACGCTGACCATGCTCATCAGTTTGATGAGGATGTTGAGGCTCGGGCCGCTGGTGTCTTTGAAGGGGTCGCCGACGGTGTCGCCGACGACAGCCGCCTTGTGGGCGTCGGTCCCTTTTCCGCCAAAATTGCCCGCCTCGATATGCTTTTTAGCGTTGTCCCACGAGCCACCCGAGTTGGCCATGAAGATGGCGACGCAGAAGCCGGTGGAGAGACAGCCGACGAGGAGACCGAGGACACCGCCGACGCCGAGGACCATGCCGACCGCTACGGGGGTGAGAAGTCCGAGCAAGCTGGGGAGGATCATTTCGCGCTGGGCTGCTTTGGTGCTGATGGCGACTGGGGCAGCGTAGTCGGGAAGCTCGGTCCCTTTCATGATGCCCGGTTTTTCTTTGAACTGGCGGCGGACTTCTTCGACCATGCCCTTGGCGGCGCGGCCGACCGCTTTCATCGTCATGGCGCAGAAAACGAAGACCGACATTGCCCCGAGGAACATGCCGACCAGCGATTTGGGGTTGATGAGCGTGGCGTCGTAGTAGGCGGCGAAATCGGGGAGCGTAGCGCGGTGCAAGTTGACCAGCTTGATCGGCTGAGGAAGCCCCGCGATCGTGAGGAACATCGCCGTTTTATCGCCGGTGATATTGGCCTCGTCGATGCTCAATTTCGAGGCGATTCCGGCCGGTGTGGCGAGCTCCTGATCGGTCCCCTTTTTCCAGCCGGTCATGCGGGCATCGTCGGGCATCACGAGGTACATTTCCCACGCTTTACGATCGCTCCCTTCTTTATGGACGACGAAGCGGTCGTTGATTTTGTAGTAGCCGTCGTCGGCAGTCTCGGTGATGATCTCGGGGCTTTTGCCCCAGCGATCGAAGCCGATGCGAACCTCTTCGACATAGGCGGCCAAAAGGGCCAGTGCTGTGAGAGCGGCTGAGCCAATGGCAAAGCCTTTGCCAGTCGCGGCGGTGGTGTTGCCGAGGCTGTCGAGGGCGTCGGTCCGTTTACGAACTTCAGGGCCGAGGTGGGCCATTTCGGCGTTGCCACCGGCGTTGTCGGCGATTGGTCCATAGGCGTCAGTAGCGAGTGTGATGCCCAGGGTGCTGAGCATGCCGACAGCCGCGATGCCAACACCGTAGAGCCCGAGCGAGAAGAGCTGCACGTCGGCGAAATTCCAGCTCGTCGAGAAGCCGAAGGCGAGCAGTGTGCCGACGGCGACAACCACCACCGGAAACCAGGTGCTGATCATCCCTTCGGCAATGCCGCCGATGATGACGGTGGCAGGTCCGGTGAGGGATTGGGCCGCGAGTTCTTTGGTCGGCTGATACTCGTCGCTCGTGGAGTATTCGGTCCATTTGCCGATCATCCAGCCGGCGACGAGTCCCACGATCACGCTTCCGGCGATGCCGAGATAGCCGGGCATGATCAGCCAGGTGAGGGCGATCGAAGCGGCGGCGCTCAGCAGCGTGGCGGCGTTGATGCCATTGGCCAAAGCGGCCAGGAGGTGTTTTTGCGTAGCATCTTCGCCGGTCCGAATCAGGTACATCCCGATGATCGAAAGAAAAATGCCGACCCCGGCGATCGCCAGTGGCAGGAACATCGCTCGCAGCTGCATGTCGCCGCTGTCGAGAAACGCTGCCACGCCGAGCGCTGCGGTGGCGAGGATACTGCCGCAGTACGATTCATAGAGATCGGCGCCCATGCCAGCGACGTCGCCGACGTTATCACCCACGTTGTCGGCGATGGTGGCGGGGTTGCGCGGATCATCTTCCGGAATCCCTTGTTCGACTTTACCAACCAGGTCGGCACCGACGTCGGCCGCTTTCGTGAAGATGCCACCGCCGACGCGGGCAAACAGCGCCTGGCTCGAAGCACCCATGCCGAAGCAGAGCATCGCCACGGTGGTCTCTTGCAGGTTCTGGCCAAACACCCAGCGGAGCAGGGCATACCACAGGGTGATGTCGAGCAGACCGAGGCCCACCACCACGAGTCCCATCACCGCGCCGCTGCGAAAGGCGACTTGCAGACCCTGGTTGAGCGACTTCTGAGCCGCGGCGGCGGTGCGGCTGCTGGCCCAAGTGGCGGTTTTCATGCCGAAGTAGCCAGCCAGTCCGCTGAACAGACCTCCGGTGATGAACGCGAACGGAACAAACTCGCTTTGCACCTTCAAGTAAAACGCTTGTACGGCCAGAAGCGCGCCGATGACGACAAAAAAGATCGCCACCACTTTGTACTGCTGATTCAAATAAGCGGCCGCGCCGGTCCGCACATAGCCGGCGATTTCGACCATCTTGGGGGTTCCTTCGTCCGACGCCATCATCGCCTTATAGAAGACCCAGGCTTGCACCAGGGCGGCGATCGACGCGACGAGGCAGAGGGTCCACCAGACGTATTCCATCACTCCAAAACTGCCGGCGGCTTGTGCAGCAGCGGGCTCTTGCGCCAGCAGCGTCGCCGGAAACGCGACGAGCAGCAGTGGGGCGGAGGCGATGGTTGCCAGCGACGCGAGACGAGCCAAAGAAGCATTCCGAGCGAGGTGCATGGCAGAGAGTCCTCAGGGGTTGCTCAGCGAGCCGACCAGCCGACAGGCGCGAGCCTTTGCGAGACGGGTGACAGCCTTCGCGGGACGTGTGATCTTCCTTGGGGCAGGCCGACGCCTGATGCCATAAGTCCCGTGATCGAGCCTTCCAGTTGGCTCGACGCTACGAAGTGTAGAAGCCTGATCTGCAGACTGTCAACCATAGAGCCCAGGTTGATGGCCGAGAAAATTCCCTTGACTCGCGATCTGCTTTCCGCATCGGTATCGTGCGCCCACGCCCCAAGCAGCCTAAAGGGAAACTATTCACCGCTAGCTACGCCAGTCCGTTGCACGGACTGGGTGCCACTGGCTTTGCCAGTGCGAACCTCACAAATGGACGCAGCAGTATCCCAAGGGCCCAATTACGAACCGACTGTCTTCGACGGTAAAGGGAGCTGAGTTTGTGCTGGCGAACCAGGAATTTCGGGCAAGAGCGGAAAGCATCCCTCGGCCTGAGAGGCTTCGACCTTCTCGATCGCCTTTACCAAGAATTGATGAATCGCTACATAGTCGGCAGCTGACGTTGCAGCTGCAAATCGCTGTCTTCCGCTATCGACTAAAGCTTGGACAGCCTGGCGTCCTTGCTCACGAAGCGCCCAGAGTGAAGCTACTTTGGTATTGGCCGCAATGCTGCTCGCGAATGTTCCGATCAGCGGTATGACAATCATGGCGATCCGCAAAGACTCGTAGTCCCTAAACCACTTTTCCCCGGACAACCCTGCCAACACCGCTGTGGCGATAGCAGAGATGATGGAGACCAATTGCAGCGCCAGCCAGAGTTGCTGATTCTGTTTCACGGCTTTCTCATACCACTTGTAGTAGCCCTTCCACATGTACCGGAGGTATGCTTCCAAAGCATCCTTGGGATTGTCTTCGAGTTTTTTAGGCGTACTTTCAGTACTTTCCATCGATTCCTCAAGGGTCGAATGCCATGGTTAACCGGGCCGCAGTCAACCGAGATTCATAGAAGTAGCCGCGCGGCCAGCGACTCCAGTTGCATCAATTGTTGGTCGGTTATGCCTGACGAAGATAGGGGAGCAGTACGCCCCCGCTGCACAATGGTAAACCAAGAGCGATCGGGTCAGAAAGCTGACTTTGAATTCTCACTCCCGCGTACTACGGATGAACGCTAAGGAGTCATCAGGCCGGCCGAACGTGAGAAATACGTGTGAAAAATACAATGCGTCGCCGATGTCTATCAAACCTTAAGGCAAGAACCTGCTTGGCTCGGAAAGATATTCCCATCGATCATGCGATGGGAAGGTAGGCCTTGCTCGCCAGTCTCAGGGGAGCTGCGCTAACTGCTCGCGAAGCACCTTTTCGAGCTCTTCGAGGTCAGCCTCGTTGAAGCCGGCTTGGGAGTAGACGATCTGCCCGTCGGGCGACACGACCAAAGTCCGGGGGATCGATTCTCGGGCGAAACGGGCAAACACGCTCCGATCAGGATCGGCTGCCATCGGGAAAGTGTAGCCATACTTTGCGCGGTAGGTCTGCACCGTTTCCGTGGTCTCTTCGCGGCCGATGATCAGCATTTGAAAGTGCGCCTGGCTTTGGTTCGCTTTCCAAATGCGCTCGAGATGTGGCAGTTCGAGCTGGCACGGTCCACACCAGGTCGCAAAGAAATTGATTAGTGTGACGCGCTTGTCGTCGGGGAGCGAAAACGGACGCCCCTCGTCTGTCGTCAGCGTGAAGGACGGCGCAGCATCACCGACGCGCACCAGCGAACTCTCTGCCAGACTTGCCTCGCGGGCCGCTTGGAACTTTGCCATTTGCTCGCGACCGAGCGACGGAATGAAAACCAGCCAAAGGAGCGCTTGCTGCGTTCCAATCAGGCCGACAATTGCCGCCAGCGAACCTAGCAGGCGCACCACATGCGTGCGCCGCTTCGGGGATCTCCAGCGCACGATCATGGCGATCAGCGAGACCACCATCACCACCAAGGCAATCACGACCCCCAGCCCCAGAACCGCCGTGATCGAATTGTAGGTGCTAACGCTCATGCTTTATCCCGTGAAGGAACAAGGTCGCCCAGCGACAGTTAGTGAGTGACGCTGAAAATCCTTACGAAATCGAATGAAACCATCGCAAGCCAAAGTGTAGTAACGCCTGCTCCAGTCAGGTCCCTGAGAGGGGACCTGACCTACTACTTCGTCTATTGGTTAATGTCATCCTCAGCTGCGATTCACACTGCTGGACAAGCCAGCTAGTAGCCACCCAAAGACACATGCCATTGATTGCTAGACGGACTACTACGGGTCGGACCTACTAGACGGAGCGACGTGGATTAGAGGCCGGGGCGGGGGGCGGAGTTCCAGGTGGCGAGGCGGGTGCGGATGGCGCGGCTGACGATCAGCACCAGGGTGGTGACGAACAGCAGCATGCCAAGCACCGGGAAGACGCCGCAAACCATCATGGCAAACCCAAAGACGCAGGCCAGGATGCAGCCGATGGTGGATTGCACACCGGCGAAGATCCGCTGGGCGACTTTGAAGCGGATGATCGCCACGGCAATGAGGATCACCACCAGGGCGATGCCGAGCGAGAACGACTGCTCGACGAGCGACCTGGCAACCGGACGAGCGGTGATCGACACCTCGCCGCGAGGGGTGGTGAAGAGATAGGCATCTCCCACCGCCGTCAGGTCGACATCGAGGCTGGTGTAGCCGGTTTGCCCGTTTGCGAGTTGCACATTCCAGGTGGCGCTGTTGGTCGCTAGTGCCCCCAATGCATCGAGTTCAACATGTTGCGCCGCTGCGTCCACGTCCATCGCCACTGCAGGCCCGTTGTACGTTTCTACCCTATCGGGATTGGCATAGAAGTTTCGTTCGCCACCTCCGAAGCCGCCGCCCATTGGACCTGAGCCGCCAGGTACTCCTGGCATCGGCTGACCACCAGTAACAGCTCCCGGGCCACCTTGGTTGCCGCCGCCACTTTCTTCGCCACTGTAGGACTGGGCGACTTGGGGAACGGAGTTGCCGAGTTGCTGTTGCAGCTGATCGCGGGTCACTTCGTCGTCGAGCTGTTTCTGATAGCGTTCGAGGCCGCGCCGATCTTTCGAGCCGTAAGCGAGTCCTTCACTCGTGTCGGCTTTCGACTTCTTGGCTTCCTGCATCTTTTGCTGCGCTTCTTCGAGTCGCAATTTGGGAACGCTTTGTTCCTGTCGCTGATCGTCGAACCGGGCTCGCGACTGGACGCGCGAACCACTCGCGTAGGGTTTGCCTGCGAGTTGTTCAGCCTTATCCCCCGCCTGGTTGGGCGCTGCGCTGTTGAGTTTGTTCTGATCGAACCAGGCGTTATTGAAGTTGCCGTTGGCCAGCGGTGGAGCGTTCGGATCGGCAATGCCCGAAGCACGGCCATCGAAGTTGCTCCCAAAATTCGAGACGACGTTCTTGCTGCGGCGCAGCTGCTGTTCGCCATTGAACTCGTTCAGCCGCGCGCGATTGTCGACGATCACCGCGCCCGCCGACTCGTTGAGCTCGGTGACGGAAAGTTCGCGCGCTTTGCTCAGCAGCTGATAGTTGTACTGACCTTGCTCGCTGCTGCGCGTGGTGTTCATGGCGTTGCCATTACTGAGCATCGCCTCGGCCATCTTCAGGTTGGCCTGCGCCCGCAATTTCGTAAACGGATTGCTGCTCGAGAGGAGCTGCGTGGCGCTTGTGATCCGGCGGTTTAAGTACGACTGAAAACCGAGCTCCAGTTCCCCACGATCGTCGACATGACGCATCGTGCCGCCGAACGATTGCCAAACAAAATTCTTCGGCAAGTAGAGGGTGGTTTGGCTCTCTTCGGCCTTGATATTCAGGGCTAAAATGAGGGGAAAACTAATTTCCGAGAGACTCGCCAGCGGTGGCATTTGACCGCCGTACTTCAGCTGCACGAGATAGTCTCCTTCACCTTCGGCCGTTTTCACGAGCGGGATGCGGACACTTCCGGCGACAGGGGGATCGAGCTGCACAGGCTTCACCGGTTCACCAGCGACAATGGCCGTCCAGAGCGAACTTCCGCTCGGGAGTTTCACTTCCAGGAACTGCTCGGTGTCGTTGCTAAGGCGATAGTCTTGCTGACCTCGGTAGGTGCCAGCGGCATCGACCACAAGCACACTCGTCGCCAGTTCGATACGGGCTCGGGGACGTTCGACTTCCTCGCGCGAATTGGTTTGGAACTGCAGTTCGCCGCGGCTGATCGAAGCGGGAACGCGGAACAGCTGCGTGAGCTGATCGCCGAGGATCGCTGAGACTTCGCGATAGAGCTGCTGAGCGCGCGGCACTTCTTCGAGCCCGGCCGATTTGCCATCGATCAGCACTTCGTCGACACCGGCATTTTCCACCGCCATCAAACGCTCGGGATTTTGTACCTGCGTGAGCTGCGGCGTGATGACACTTTGCTTCGTCGAGGCGAGGAGACGATCGTGTTCGAGCACGAACGACAACGGACCGATCACATCGTCTTGCAGTTCGATGACGAGGCGCACAAAGCCGGGGATCTCTTTTCCTTCGGCATCCTTGGCGGTCTCGATGAACTTGCGCTTGAGCAGCGGTGTGCGGACCCGAGCGCGGCGCAAATAGTCGGGCAAAAGGAGCGAAATCTCGTGGATTCCGGCCCGCTGCACGTTGTAGGTGACGAGGACCGTTTCTTCGATCGCGCGACGCGTCACTTTCACGTTCGTGATCGAGCGCCCGGAGATAACCGGCTGACGTGTGCGAGTAGTTGCCTTGCCACTGTAGTCACCGACGCGGTAGTTGATAGCGATGCGCGCGAGGCTGCGCTGCTCTTGCGCAAGCCACCCCACGCCACTCGCCAGGATGCAGTTTTTCAGATCCGAGAGACTGACATCGGTATCGGGATCGGCCAGAAAAACAATCTCGCCGGTTTGACTCGTAGCCGACAGCACGCTGAGGCGCGGAATGTCGAGCGTCTTCTCTTTGGAATCACGCACCAGGAGCCCTTGCAGCGTGAGAGTGAACGACTCGGCCTGACCAGTTTGCAGTTGCACGCTCAGCCGCTGATGATCGTCGGCCGGGGTGAGGGACCATTCGAGTCCTGCAGGTAGAAGCCTGTCGAGCCGAAAATTCTTCGGTAGCGAAACATCGACATGATAGAGAGGCTGCCCGACGCTGCGGAGCTGAATCGCTGCATCGATCGTGGTATCGCGACTCGCAATGCGGACCGCTGTTTGCAGGGTCGCCGTGACGTTCGCAGCCTGCTCGGTCGCCACCAAACGGAGGACGTAAGGGAGCGAGACATAGCGGTAGGATTGATAGTTCGAGAGCGGAAGTACCGGAGCATCGAGCGCTTCGGCCGACTGGGCGACAGCAGCCGCTTCCGCCGAGAGATCGGCGCGCGACAGGCCGGTGCTTTGCGTGGTGCGGAGCGTGAGTCGATTGCCGCGTCGTACGGCGACTTCGCCTTGCTGCAGCGCTGCGCCAACCACTTGCACCTGAGGGGCAGCGATTAGCGAACCACCGAGGAGTTCGTCTTTGGGGGGCAGGCCTCGTCGCGACAGCTGCACGGTGATTGTTTCGCTGCCGACAGCGGTGCGCAGCAGCGTGACGTCGAGCGTTTGCTGATCGCCATCGACTTTCGCTTCCCAGCCACGAATGTTGACCCCTTGCACCTGCTCGATGGTGTAATCGAGTGGGACTAGGAAGGTGAAGCGATCGCGCGAGCCACGCCCGAATTCGAGCATCGTGGTCCAGGCCATGCGGACGGCATCTTCGCGGACATCGAGCACACCAGTCGAGCGCGCAGTGAGTCCTTGATCGATCACCGCTTCGGCCACTTGGGGACGCCACTGTAAGTTCAGCGCGCCACTGGTGGCGAGCGTGGTGACGATCGTTTCGGCGTCGGCTTTGGTTTCCCAGCGCCCTTGATCGGGAACGTCGGCGAGACGGATTTCCGTCTTGGCGAGCGGCACCTTCAGCTGCACTTCGTTGGCAGCTGCCACGGGCAATATCGCGTCGACAGCGCGCCAGCCACCACGTCGGACGAGTCCTGTATGGATGACGAGCGACACAGTAACGCGTCCCTTTTTCGGAAGATGCAATATCGTGATCGAGCCCGGCATTTCCGGAGGCATTTGCAGCTGCGGCTGAGGGATCTCGGCGAGGGTGGCGAGCGACAATCGGGCCGGTTTACCATCGACCAGTGCCCGCTGCAGCATCGCGCCGCGCAGCGCCAACGGAATCGCAACTCCCTTGTTGGTGAGGACATCGATGGTGAGTTCCCCTTGAATCACCAGTTCGTTGCCATCGACGAGCGACGCGCTATAGCTGGCCCTGGCGAGAGCAAATTCGCGCGGCAGTGCGCCGTCGTCGATCTTCTTTTCGGGATGAGCCAGATTCCACAGCTCGACATACTTGGCATAAGGAATCAGCACCTTCGTCGCCTTCTCTTCCCCATCGGGAAGTTCGGGATCAAACGGCACGATCACGGCATCGGGCGGAACTGTGACTGGAGGCCCTTGATCGGTGAGGAGCGGGATCAGCTTCTCGAGATCGATGACGTTCGTTGGTGCCGGTTCTTGTGCCGACAGCGTCGATGCGGTCGCGAGAACCAGCGCCATCACCATCACCGAGGCGATCTGCTGCAAGTTCGTTGTGCGGCAGCAAGCGGCGAGCTCGACGAGTTTGCGATACGTCGGTTTGGCAATGGCCACCAGCAGGTAGTAGGGGACCAGCAGCACGGCGGCAAAGAAGATCCCTTCCATGGCGCTGGTGACTTGCGAGAAGGTCTCTCCCAGCAGCGGCACCAGGCCACTGACGAGGAGCAGCACAGCGACATAGCCGAGCTGCTGCGCGAGGTTTTGTCGTGTCAGCGCCAGGCCGACGATCAGCACCAGCAGCGACACACCCCAAGCGAGCGACGACATCCGGCGGCTATCGATCACTGCAACTTCGATCGGCTGTGTTCCGCCGAGTGAGGCGAATGATACGGTCGGTTCGTTCTCCTGCGGAGTGATGTCGATGGCGAGGCTGCTGACCCCTTCGAGCGCCCAGAAGCGCGCGTCGAGCGTTTCACGAGCAAGCTGGGTTTGTTCCTTCAGCCGCTCTTCGAGTTCGCCGCGCTGTTCACCCGGTGGCTCCGATTTCGATTGATCGCTCGGTTTCATCTCCCCAGTGGGAGCACTTTGAGGCACCATTGGCTCGGCGGGAGCGAGCACCGGTGGCGCTGGAGCGGCTGGTGCTGGGGGCTCCATACTAGGAGGTGGTGGAGTCGCATCAGCTGCGGGCATCTCTTCGAGCGCTTCGGCCATCGGCCTATCGACAGTCGACATCGGATCGGTAGCGGGAGCTCCCATCGGCGCGCTCGAAACAGCACTGGGAGTGGGGATTCCAAAGCGAAAACTATCGGCCGCACTTTTCTGGGTCGTGGGGGCTTCATTGTAGTAATAAGACGTTCCACCGACATCGCTCCGCCACTTCGTGCTGCCATAAAACGGATCGAAGCCTCCGGCGAGTTCGTACAGCACCGCCGCCACTTTCACGGCCGGATGGACGCGCTTCGGCAGATCGGTGGTGGTGAACTGCGACGAGCTGCTCGAGAGTTCGTAGCCCGCAGGAAGTGTGAGTTTCCAATCGAGATCGGCCTGCGGAACATCGCGCGATTCACCCGCAATGAGCATCAACCGTGGTGGTGCCAGATCGATCATGCCGGTGAGTCCAAGCGACGAGAGTTTCGTCTCGTAGACCAAACGAATCTCGCGCAGCGTGGGGGCCTGTTGGCTCGGCAAGCTCAGGAGGAGCGAATCGCCGGTCCGCTGCGGTTTGGTCGGTGCACCGTCGAGCAGAATTGTCCAGAGTGTCGAGCCAGTTGGGAGCGAAATTTCGAGCGTATCGGCCTTGGTAATGATGGCATACCGGGCGACCGATTGAGCGATCCCTTGCATGCTCACCTTCGAGATGAGCTGAGCCCGCTGCACAATCGCTGGCGGGAGTGGATAGGCATCGCGCTCGAGCATATCGATTGTCAGTTTGGCATCGGCACCGACGTAGCCATAAGCGCCGATGATCCGTTTACCCACTTGATACTCGGCGTTAGCCAGCTCACCGACGTCGACTTTGCGCGGACTTGCTTTCACTTGCACATCGAGCTCGGCCGAACCTTCGACCGCCGCGAGCGACGACTGATACTCGACCCCTTCGGCGGTAATAAGTGGCAGCAGCAGATCGCGGCGCTCTTTATCGGCGACACGCTTCACAAAATCGACGGCGAGCGACACATCGCCGCTGTAACGCCGATCGAGTTCGACGGTCCAGACACGGCGATCGCCATCGATCGTGGCGCGATACTCTTTAGCCACCGCTCCATACATGCCGGTCACCGCAATTTCAGCCGGTGTGGTCACTGGAAGCGAGAACGACAAGATGCGCGTCGAGGCTTCGCGGACCGAGTACTGCAGTTCGTAATGCGCACGGACGAGATCGGGCTCGAGCTGAAAAAACGACACCACATCGGCGGTGAGCGAAGGTTCGGTTCGGCTGACCGTCAGCTCCATCGCGTAGGGCCGCGCATCGAATCGGTACGACAAACTAGTCGCCACGCTCGCCAGGCCAAAGGCCGCTTTTTCGTTGTCCAAAAGGGGCGAAAGTCCCTCGAATTTATCGGGACTCGCCTGCAAATCGTCGAGCAGTTCGATTGCCACCGCGCCGTTGTCGCGCGTCGCTCCTTCGAGCACGAATTGCGGCAGGCTAATCTTTTGCGTCGTCCATTTTCCGAGCCAGCCAGGAGGGGTGAAGCGAGCCTTGTAGTTGATCGTCGCAGCCTCTCCCTTGGGCGTAGCTACCGGCAGGCGCACGATGATCCGCGAGCCCCCATCGACGGTGCCATAACGCTCGATCGGCAGCGGCGAACCATCGGCGAGAGTCACCTCGCTCACTTGCCACAGCGGAGGGGCGGTGAAACGAACTTCAAACAATTTTTCGCTATCGGGAGTGATCGCAAAACCACCAATCACACTCAGCTCTTGCTCGCTGATTGTCAGGAGCACGTTGCTGCGCGAGAAGAGTCCCGCTGCTGGTTTATCAAACGAGGCGGCGAGCGAAAAACTACTGCTCGGCGCATAGAAACTGGCGACCTGACGAACGGTCGGCGCGCCAGTTTCGGCGCTCAGCACACTCGCCGGAATAGCAGTGGCAAGGACCGCCGCATCGATCGGCACGAGATCGGTGGTCGTGATGCCGTAGGGCTGCAAACGATCTTCCGAGAGGAGACCAACGACGAAGACTTGCCCCGCCACATCGAGGGGACGCAGCTGCGGAAATTTCCACGTTTTGAGTGCGGCGAGCCACTCGTCGGCTAGTTTCACGCTTCGGTTTGCAGCGATGTCGATCACCACCGTATCGGTGATCGCTTCGCTCATGATGGCTTCGAGAATCGCCCCTTCACCCGGCGCTTTACCGGGGGTGACTTCCCACCGCGCGAGCATCGCCGAATCGACCTTGGTGACTTCAAAACCGGCAGGCAGTTCGAAGCGAAAACGATCGGTCCCCCCATGCAGCACGCGCATCGCCATGGTGGCATGCAGACGCTCATAACCGAGGGTCACTTCATCGACGAGAACCCCCCGCGCAATCACCAGCGACTGCTGACGGAGCTGTTTATTGTTGAGCGACATGACTACCGACGACTCGCCCGCAGTCGGCTTCACTTCGAGCCGCGTGACGTTGCTCGCTTCGTCGAAAACGCGCGACAAAACCGGCGCGCCACCTTTCACTTCCACATTCCCGGGAACGCTGAGCGTGAGTTTCGTCGCAGCGGTTTGAGGGAGTGTGATCGGCAGTGTTTGCTGCGCGGCAGAAGTGACCAAAGGTGTCGTGAAAATCAGTTCGAGCTGATGGACCCCTTTGACGTCGGAGAGCAGAAACAGGCTCCCCGAAACATCGCGGGCCAGCATGGCCGGTTTTCCATCGAGCGAAGCGACCCGAATCCCTGCGCGACCAACATCGAGCGGCAGTTGATGCAGCCCGTCGTCGAGCACTTCGAAGGTGAGCGTCCCCTTGATCACCGCGCGCTCGGTTTCGAGGGCAGCTTCGTAGGTCGCCGCGAGCAGCAGCGCCGCTTGCGGTGGTTTATCCCCCATTTTTTGTCGCGCGTCGCGAATCATTTTTTCGTACTGCTCGCGCGGCAAAAAGACGCGCTCTTTATCTGCTTCGAGGATCGTGCTCAGCTCCGAGAGCGGCACGAATAGCTCGCGCACCAGCGGCTGACCCGCCAGCGGATTACCGGGCGGATCGAGTGGTGGTTCCTCTGCCGAGGTGACCACAAAACTCGCGAAAAACAAGCTAAAAACGGCCAGAAGAAGCATTCTGGAGAGTGACGACTTAACCATGGTGCTCGTCTCCTTTCGTGTGGCTCGAGCTGTCGTCAGCCGGTGCGCTGCTGGAGTCGGTGGGAGGCGAAGTCGGTGGTGTTGGACTAGTTGCGGAGGAGCTCGATTCGGTCGTGCTACTAGCCGGGGCACTAGCAAACGGACTGGCGCTGGCAGCACCTGCGGAAGTGGCGGTGGCGACCGGTGTGCCACGCGCGGCAAGCCACTGATGGGTCGCCGCCTGACAAGTTGCCAGGCATTGAGGACCCCACCAGAGTGCGGCCCGAATGATCCACGCCGCCAAGACCACCAGCAGCGCGGCGGCCAGTGGTGTGTTCATCAGCGCGGCCGAGAGAGTCGGAGCAATCACCGCCAGCAGCACCAGCGCGACAAGCACCGCGGCGAGCACCCAAACTCGCTCGACCAGTGGCCGCACCGTCAGGGCGACACCTGCAATCGCAAGTGCCAGGAAGACGAGAATCGAAAGGGTTCGCTCGTGCATCGACGTGATATGAATCGCGCCTGGTTCACCTGCTGTCGGACGAATCGCCGAGAGCAAGCGCCGCTGGCCATCGATCGGAAAACTTTGTCCCGCAATCTCGCAGCCTGAAATACCCGCACGAAGTTGACCGAGCAAATCGGCATCGGTCGGGACCCGGACATACGATTTGTTACGTGGAAAGCTCGGCTGCTCGAGATCGTTCCAAGGTCCACTCACGCCGAGAATCGATTGCTCTTCGGGCAAGTAGACCGCGACATACACCTGCTGAATCGCTGGCTCTTCCGAGAACTCTGGAAGGGCGAGATCCGACGCTGAACCGTCGTAGGTATAGCGCAGTTCAACCAGCACCGGAGCATCCGTTTTTTGTCCCGCCAGCGGAATGTACAGCTGCGTGGCATCTTTCTCGAGCTGCGCCGGCATCCCGTTGATTTGCAGCGGCTGCGTGTCGAACGCTGTTTCGGTATTCACACTCGCGGGCAACTTCATCGGCAGACGTTGCCGCGCGCTGCGGAGTCGGTAGAGCGCTTGCACACTCACTTGATTCGAGCGGGTCACCACCATCCGAATGAGGGCCAGCTCGATGCTGGTCCGTTTCACCTCTTCCAGCTGGTAGCGAGTCGCCAAGATCGTGAGCTCCCAGTCGTCGTGATACTCGAGTGCGCGAGCTGCATCGCTCGCCGCGACACCTTGCATCAAGTCGCGCTGGGGATCGATCGGACGAAGGGACGACGACTGTTTGTCGATCCCAATATCGATCGTTTCTTCCTTGGAAATCGTGATTTGTCCATGATGACGATCGACCCCCTTGGGGACGAGACTTGGCGGGGTGATCTTCAGCGGCTTGCCCACTTCGAGCGACGCCAGCTTCTGTTCCCAGGCAAACACCACTTCACTCGCGCCGAGGAATTCTCCTTCGGCCGAGAGCTCGACGGCGACCATACCTTCCGCCACATCGTCGGGCTGAGGGGCCATTACTGCATCGCGAATCGCGCCGGTTTGATTGCGAATCTGCGCTGGGTAAAGCGCCTTGGGCATATCGATCCGCAATTTCTTCACGCCACTGTAGCGGACTTCCGTGAAGAAGGTCGAACGATACTTCACCACCCCTGGCTCGACATTCACAGCAAGCCATTGCCGCGAGGTAATTTGCGGCTGACGTCGTTCGGCATCGATCACCAAACTGACTGGATCTTGCGTGAAGGCATAGGCCAGAAGTTCGCGCGTTGCGCCGAACCGGCCATCGCGAATGCTTTGCGTCCCAACCAGTGCTTCGGCAGGAGAGATCGCTCGCAAACCTTTTTGTTCGGTCGGCGAGATGCGCAAACTTTCTGGAGCATAAAGGATGAGTTTGCCCGCCGCGCGATGGACGCCGAGACTCGCTACGCGTGGGACAGGAATCGACAAAACCGACGATTTTCCCGTAGGAAGTAGCAGGTTCTGATCTTCCTGACGACGATCGAGTTCGACCTGCAGGCCGAGGAGCCCCATCGCTTTCCGTGCGAGGTTGACGATCAGTTTCGTTTTTTGTGGCTTCCCATCGACCATCACATCATCGACGTGAAACGAGTCGACCAGCAGCGCTTCAGCGCCAGCGGCAGCGCGACCTTGCACCTGCCGAACGTCGTACCCTTCGGGGACATCGAGCTGTAGCTGAAACACCCCCGCGCGCTGAATGTTGTAGATCGCCAGCAAGCTGATGTGCGTCTGCTGAGGTTCGACATACACCTCCACGAGTTGATCGACCTCGACGAGCGGCTGTACCTTCTCGACGATCATGGCGAGCTGAAACGGAAGGGTCGCATAGCGGAACGAAAAAGCGAACTGCTGTCCGGCGACCGCTTCAGGAAGTTCCGAGGCATCGATCTGGAACAAGTTGGTGCGGGCTGTCACTTCCGCGCGGAGCGATGGAGCAAGACGCACCAGCACGAGCCCTTGCTGACGAATCACACCGACCGCGCGAATCACTGGCGCCAAAATCTCTTGCCGCTGCATCTCTTGCGGCATCTCTTTATCGCCGAGAAAACGCTCGAGTTCGATCGTCAGATTTTGCGTGCCGCGTGCTCCTTGAAACAACTGCACGACAATCGTTTGCACTCCATCGGCGACGGTTTTTTCCCACTTCTGTACGTTGGGATCGAACACGTTCACGACGTCATGCTCAGCGGGAACTTCCACGCGCAGTTCTTTGAGATCGGCGCGCGTGATGTCGTACTGAATGGTGGCCCGGGTCCGAATCACCCCTTCGTCGATCGTCACTTCCTGGCGCACTTGCGAAGTGACCAGCGCCGTGAGACCAGCGGCCCCTTCCGATTTTGCAGTCCAGGAGATTTCCACCTGCTCAGCCGCTCCGACGAGCGCTTGCACAACCGTTTCTTTGTTCTCGGGAGCAGCTTCCATCATCCCCATAGGGCTCTCGGTGGTCGACAGCTGCGGACGAACTTGCACCTGCACACCGGGCTGCGGAATCCGAATTTCCCAGCGATTCACTGGGGCCTGTGGCGCATCGAAATTGACTCGATTATTGCCTGGCTCTTTGGCATAGGCGCGGGAGTAGTCGAGTTCGAGTGTCAGCTGAGCTGGCTCTTTGTCGTTGTGTTTCAGCAGCAGCTGATAGCCGGTTGGGGTCGCGATGACGCGGGCCGGTTTGCCACCGATCATCGCCGAGCGAATCGCAGCCTCCGAGAGGCGGAGTGGAATCGAGTGCCAACCTTTGGAGAGGAGCTCGATTTGAATCGTAGCGTTCACACGCATCACATCTTGCTCGACCGTGGCTTTGCTATCGATCGAGGTGATGAGCGCGCTGACCGGTGGTTTGGGATCTTCGGGGCGGGCGGTGGCCATGCGAGCAGCACGCCACAGCTCTTCGAATTTTTCGTACGGCAGGAAGACCCCTCGTCCCTGTTTTTCGAAGAGCGATTTGAGCCGCTGATAGGGAATGTAAATCGTGCGCTCGCGAATCGAGTTGTCGTCGACCGGCTCGCTTTCGTCCTGCAAATTTTTGGCGGTGTCGGGATTGGCCAGATCGCCGAGTGTCCCGGGGAGTGTCACGTCAGGACCACCGAGCCCTGCACCAGGAGGTGGAATGGGAGATTCCTGCGCGATGCTGGCAGTGACTGCAGCGAGCATCACCAGCCCGACGATCAGCGGCGCGCACCAACGCGCGGCACTTCTCTCAAAAAGTAACGAGGTCGGCTTCATGGAGAGGGTCCTTACGACAGTGGCAATCTTGGCCAAGCTAAAGTTCGGTAATGGTTCGTGGCGCTGGCAGAGCCAGCGTCTGCTGTTATGTGGGTCGGAGGCAACGCTTCAGCAGTTGCTCCGTGGGATCGTGTAGAGGAGTTCGATCGATAAGTCTTGCAATTCACTTCGCGCAGTTTAGACGATCGAGCCCGAAACTTGGTTCTCCAATTGGTCGCTGCGCCGTAACGACTCTGTAACACTAGCTTTCCGCAGCGGATCGAAACTCGCCCCCGAGCGTCTGCTCTGCAGCACGGCGACAGCCGATCCGCTACAATCGATCTCCTCGTCAGGTTGCACACGTTTCACCCAGGTCGGCTGGCGGTCGTGATGGTGAGGGAGCGTCGCGCGAGCCGAAATTTCCCGGCTTTTTCCACCGCGACACTCGTCGCGGCAGCGCGCTTGCTGCTGGCAGATTTCCCAGCAGACGATACGTAAGTGTGCCATAACTCTTTCGAAATTGCTAAATCACTTTGTAACAACTCGGTAAGATCATGAAGCTCTATTTTCTCGGCGCAAATCGTCAGGTCACCGGCTCGCGCTACTGCGTGGAAGCTGGGGGCCGGCGCGTGATGATCGACTGCGGTCTGTTTCAGGAACGTCAGTTCCAAGATCGCAACTGGAATCCAACCCCCGTCGATGCCCACACGATCGACGCGCTGCTGCTCACGCATGTGCACATCGATCACGTGGGACTCGTTCCCAAACTGGTGCGCGAAGGATTCAGCGGACCGATCATCGGCACACGCCCCACGATTGGCCTGCTCGATATCATGCTCCGCGATTCAGCCGAGATTCAGCAGGAAGATGCGGCCTATAAAAAGAAGCGTCACGAGCGCGAAGGGCGCAAAGGAAAGTTCGAAGAGCGACCGCTCTATACCGTCGACGATGTCGATCAGACGCTGCCGCTGTGCGAAGGGGTGATGTACGGAAAGCGGATCGATGTCATTCCCGGCTTTCAGGCCACTTTTTTTGAAGCGGGACACATTCTCGGCTCGGCGATGATCGAGCTGCGCGTGACCGAAGAAGGGTTGACGCGCACCATCGTCTTCTCGGGCGATATCGGACAGTGGAACAAACCGATCATTCGCGACCCGACGCTGCTGAAATCAGCCGACTATGTGATCATGGAATCGACCTACGGCGATCGCCTGCATAAAGAGGGGGGCGATGTCGAAGATCAGATGGCGCGCGTGATTAATGAAACGCACACGCGCGGCGGCAATGTAGTGATCCCGACCTTTGCTGTCGAGCGCGCACAAGAGCTGATGTATCACATCGGCAGGCTCGTTCATCAGCAAAAGATTCCGGCAGTGAAGGTGTTTCTCGATAGCCCGATGGCGGTCGATGTCACCGAAGTCTTTCACAAGTTCAGCGACTGTTTCGACGAAGCGATGTGGTCGTCGATGCAAACGCATGGTTCGCCCCTCAAATTCCCCGGGCTCTCGATGGTCCGGACGGCGGAGCAAAGCAAGGCGATCAACAACTACACCGGCCCCTGCGTCATCATGGCGAGTAGCGGGATGTGCAACGCCGGGCGAATTAAGCATCACTTGCGGCAGAATATCGAGCGCCCTGAATCGACGATTTTGTTCGTCGGTCATCAATCGGAAGGGACACTCGGACGGCAGATTCTCGATCGTCAGCGGGAAGTTCGGATCCATGGCCAAAACTTCCGGGTGCGGGCCGACATTGCCCAGATTTTTGGGTTCTCGGGACATGGCGACCGCGACGATCTGCATCACTGGCTCGGCGCGTTCGAAAAGCCCCCCAAGCAGGTCTTTTTGACGCATGGCGAAGAAAAGGTGGCGCTGCAAATGGCCAAGGAAATCGCGGCTGAAAAAGGGTTTAACGTGCTGGTGCCCGAGTATTGCCAGCAGGTGGTGCTCGAGTAGCGGCTGCTGTCACAGAAGCGACGGGGACGCCAGTTTTTCTCGTTTCACGCAGGAAAACTTGGCGGCAAAACTTGACCGCGCCACACCGCCGGTAGACGATGGAAAGCATGCCCCTTACACATCGAATCTCGGAATCTCTTTCGCCGCAGCGGCTGGCGCTGCGCGCGGGGCTTGCCACCACGCTGATCGCCGCGCTCTGGCTAGTGCTTGTCACGCACACAGTGCAGGCTGAGGAGCCAGTCACGAGCACGATCGAGCGGAGCAGTAGCGCCGATCTCGACGAGGCTGTGCTGCTGCTCGCCAGCAGCGAGTTCAGCGAGCGACAGCGGGGCTTTTTGACGCTGCGAGAAGCGGGGATCGAAGCGGTGGACCATTTGACCGGCGCTGCCTCGAGCAGCGACGCGGAAGTGCGCCATCGAGCGCTCGAGCTGCTGTGCGACCTTGGTCTTTCGCCGCGTGATCCGACGCACCTTGCCGAGCAAGCCCTCGCGCAACTCGCCGAGCAATCGATGGGGGTCACCAGCCGCAACGCCGCGTCGGCCCTGCGCCGCTTGCAAGTGGCGCGGGAAGATCGCGCCATCGAAGAGATTCGTCGACTCGGCGGAACGGTGAACGCGCAAGATCATGGACGGGGTCCCTACTCGATTCAGATTCGTCAAGGTTGGCTCGGTGGCGACGAAGGGGTCGACCATGTCGTGCAACTCGGCAACATTCAGTGGCTGTCGCTCGAAGGCTCGGATGTCACCGACGCTGTGCTGCCAAAACTGGCAAAAATCCCTGAAATTAAGCGTCTTTTCCTCGGTAGCACGAAGCTCAGTGGCGGTGGACTAGCGACCCTCGCGCCACTGGTCGATCTCGAGTACCTGTCGCTCAAACAGCTGCCGATCGACGATCGCGATTTGCAAGAGCTTCCTGAATTTCCGAAGCTGATGTCGCTTGGACTCGACTTCACCGAAGTCACCGACGCGGGTCTTACGAAGCTCCCCAAGTTTGCGATGCTCGACACTCTGTGGCTCGATGCCACGCGCGTGACCGACGAAGGGATGCTCGAGGTGGCCAAGATTTCCACGCTCCGCTCGCTCTTCATGCCGGCCACGCAAGTGAAGGGACCTGGCTTCTCGCATCTGATGAAGCTGGCGTCGCTGCGCTATCTTTCGCTCAAAGGGGTGCAGCTCGACGACGTAGCGCTCCAGCATCTGGTGGGGCTTGAGAACATCGAGATCCTGGGACTCGATCACACGAATGTCACCGACAAACAGATCGAGCAACTGGTGGGGATGACACGTCTGAAGACCTTGTGGCTGTCGAAGACGGCGGTGACCGACGGGGCGATCGAGTCGCTGTCGAAAATCCGCTCGCTGCAAACGGTCTATTTGCATGGCTCTGAAGTTTCTGCCGATGGAGCCGAGCGACTGCGTCGTGAGCTTCCAGGCTGCCACGTCTCTCGTTAATCTGGCAAGGGCATCACGCGCCAGATCGATCGTTGCAGCAAGTTGCGAGTCGCAGAAAGAGTCACACGGGCCATGGATTTGGCAGCAGAACTTCTCCGCTATGGTCCCGAGGCACCCACTCGGGGCGTGCCGACGCTGGCCGAATCGCAAGCCTATTGCCGTCAGCTGGCGCGCGAGCATTACGAGAATTTTCAGGTCGTGCACCTCTTTCTGCCGCATCACTTGCGCGACCATTTCGCCAGCCTCTATGCCTATTGCCGCTGGGCCGACGATCTGGCCGACGAAGCCAAAACGCCGGAAGAAGCGACCCATTTGCTCGGCTGGTGGCAGCAGCAGCTCGACGCGCTGGAGCAGGGGCAAAACGCGACGCATCCGGTGTTTGTTGCGCTTGCCGCCACAGTGCAAGCGAAGCAACTCTCCTTCGCGCCGCTTCACGATCTGCTGAGCGCGTTTCGACAAGATCAGCAGACGACGCGTTATGCCACTTGGCGTGAGCTCGACGACTATTGCCGCCGCAGCGCCAATCCTGTGGGGCGTTTGGTCCTCGAGCTAGCCGATGTGCGCGATGATGTATCGATGGCACTTTCGGACTTCGTTTGCACGGGACTACAGCTGATTAATTTTTGGCAAGATCTGCGGCGGGACTTCGAGCGCGGACGAATCTACCTGCCGGCTGAAGCGCTCGGCGGCACCGAGATCGATCGCGAGCGACTGCTCGATTATCAAACCGACAGCGATTTGCAAATGGTCCTCGAAGCTGCAGTGGTCGACGCGCGTCAAAGCATTCGCCGAGGCTGGGATTTGCTGCCGCGCGTGCCGCGCGAATTTCGCCGGAGCATCGAGCTATTCATTCGTGGCGGACTTGCCATTTGCGATGCGGTGCGCGATGCCAACTATCAGCCGCTCGTTCGTCGTCCGGTCCTTTCGAAGTGGAAGAAACTGAGTTTGCTGGCGATCACGTTTTGGCCCTTTCGAACGATTCCGAAAGGGGTGCTGACGTGAGTCGTCGCGCGCGAAGTTCCGAGGTCGATGCCAGCTACCAGCACTGCGGCCAACTTGCGCGCGCTTCGGGCTCGAGTTTTGTGTGGGCGTTTTGGCTCGTGCGGCGCGACGAGCGTGAGGCGCTGCAGTCGCTGTATGCTCTGGCTCGTCATACCGATGATCTGGCCGACAGCAGCGCGACCCTCGACGAGCGAAAACAGGCGATTTCCGCTTGGAAAAACGAAGTTTCTGCAGCGCTCGATCAGGGCACCAGCGCGCATCCGATCTTGGCTTCGGTGGCCGATATGCAGCAGCGTTTCGCCGTGCCGCGCGCGTATCTACTGGCCATCGTCGATGGCTGCGAGCAAGACCTGCAGCACGATGGTTACGAAACGTTCGATGATTTGCGCAGCTATTGCTGGAATGTTGCCTCGGCGGTGGGCCTCTGCTGCGGCCATATCTGGCGTGCTCAGCATGTCGACCCGGAAGGACCTGCGGCCGATTGCGGACTCGCCATGCAGCTAACCAACATCGTCCGCGATCTGGTTGAAGATCAGAAGCTCGGCCGACTCTACTTGCCCCGCGAAGAGCTGCGCCGATTCGAGGTGACCGAGGCGATGATTGGCGCGCGACAATTCACCCCACAGCTGCGCGACTTGATTGCCTTTCAAATCGCTCGCGCGCGGCGCTACTATGCCTCGTCGAAAGCGTTTCACGATCTGTTGCCACGTCACTCGCAAGGAGTGTTTCGCGCGATGCATGCGTACTACAGGCATTTGCTCGAGCGCATTGCAGTCGATCCCCGACAAGTGCTCGAGAAGCGTGTGCGACTGACGAACCTCGATCGACTGAGCGTGCTGCGCGAAACCTTTTTCGGATTTCAGCCTGAGAAGCGAGAGCTCCAGTGAACGCGCGACGCACCGACGTGCTGATCCTCGGTGGCGGTGTCGCGGGACTCGCAACGGCCTTGGCCTGCGCCGATTTGGGTCGCAAAGTGACACTGCTCGAAGCGCGCAAAAAACTGGGGGGCCGCGCTGCGTCGTGGACCGATCGCACGAGTGGTCAAGAGCTCGATCATTGCCAGCACGTGGTGATGGGGTGCTGCACGAACTTCCTCGATTTTGCCGAGCGGGTGCAAATCGCCCGGGAATTCTCGCGCGAAGAGCGGCTCCACTTCCTGTCCCCCGAGGGGATTCGATCCGATTTCGCTGCGACGCCGCTGGTCCCAGCGCCGCTTCATTTGGCGACCAGTTTTCTCGGGCTTAAGTACTTGTCGTGGTCCGATCGGATCGCTGTTGCACGCGCGGTGCTCGATCTGGCCCGTGATGGTGTACGTGACGATGCCGACAACCAATCGATGGGGGCGTGGCTCCGCGCTAAGCAGCAAAGCCCGCTGGCGATCGAACGTTTTTGGCAAGTGGTGCTGGTGAGCGCGCTGGGGGAATCGCTCGAGCGTTCGTCGTTGGCGTCGGCCCGAAAAGTGTTCGTCGATGGACTTCTGGGGCATCCGCGCGCCGGAGATGTGCTGATTCCGAAAGTGCCGCTCCGCTTTCTGTTTGATGTGCGCGCGCCGATCGAGCTCGCTTCCAAAGGGGTCACGTTCGAGCGCGGCACGACGGTTCGCTCGATCGAAGGGAGTAGCGCTGGGGTCGAGCGCGTGATTGTCGAGCGCGGCCAGTCGGGCCAGTTGCACGCGATCGATTGCAGCGCGACGAACGTCGTCCTTGCAGCGCCGTGGCATCTGGCGGCGAGCCTGCTCTGCCAGCCGCTCCAGCAGCTCCTTCCGCAAGTGGTGGAGATGGCCAGCGTGCCGTCGTCGGCGATCAGTGGCGTGCATTTGTGGTTCGATCAGCCGATCACGCCGCTGCGTCACGCGGTGCTGGTCGGTCGGCTCTCGCAGTGGCTCTTCGCGCCGAACTTCGCCAGCGTGATGCCGGAGCCACCTCCAGCCGACGAGCACTACTATCAAGTAGTGATTAGCGCCTCGCGCTCTTTGGTGGGACGAGCCCGCGAAGCGGTGATCGAAGAAGTCCGCGCCGATCTGGCGGCTGTCTTTCCCAGGTCGCGCGCGGCAAAGCTGTTGCGCTGGCAACTCGTCAGCGAGCAGGATGCGGTGTTTAGTGTGCTCCCCGGCTTGGCCGCCAAACGTCCCACGCAGCTGACGCGTGTCCCGGGGCTCTTCTTAGCTGGCGACTGGACCCGCACCGAGTGGCCTGCGACCCTCGAAGGGGCTGTGCGAAGCGGCTATCTCGCCGCCGAAGCGATCGAACGTTCGCGGGGGAGTGTTTTGTCGCTGCTGCGCCCCGATTTGCCGAAAAACTGGCTCGCCCGGACACTGCTTCACGTCCGTTCTTAAGAGCCGCTCGGATCGCGGCTGGCGCCTGATTTTACGCGCGGGTCGCAACCATTTCGTTCGCATCGACTGCGGAAATCCCGGCAAAAGCGAGCGTTAATCGGGTTCACGCCCCTTTTTCCAAAAAAGTGTTGTAACAACCTTCGGGGTCCCACGCCTAGCAACTGCAGAGGGATGACGGTTGACGACGAACACTCGCTCGTCAGGTTCCCCCCGCCAATCCAAAACACAACTTCACTTTTGCTAGGAGACTGGATCATGAAACGCACATGGAAAACTCTGGTGGCCATCGCTTTGTCGCTCGTGGCCGGAATGATGGTGAGCTCGGCCATGGCCGGCGAAAAGGGTGGAAACAACAATCACAGCAACTTTCAGCGGAGCAATGTCACGCGTCAGCTGCAAGTGACTAAGAAACCGATAGTGCTGCAGCAGCAGCTCGGTGGCCACAACTTTGGTGGTGTGGTGAAACCGATCAAGAAGCCAAACCTGACACCCCCCGTGTTTCAGACACCGATAAAGCCCTTTCCACCGATCGTCGTCAAACCACCAGTGAAACCGTTCCCTCCGATCGTGGTTCAACCCTTCCCACCTGTGAAACCTTTCCCACCGATCGTTAAGCCACCGGTTAAGCCTTTCCCACCGATTGTGGTGAACCCGCTCCCACCGTTTCCTCCTAAGCCTTTCCCACCAAAACCCTTTCCTCCGAAACCACTCCCACCGATCTGCCCCGTTCCCTTCCCACCGATTGGTCACTGCCCTCCGAGTGGTCCTTGCTGGCCACTCCCCGGACACTGCTACCCCACACCGATTTGCTACCCTTCGCCGATCTGTGACCCTGTTTGTCTCCCCAACGTGGTGACGACATCGGTCCCTGTGGTGCAAGTGAGCAGCACGACGGAAGTGGCGACGGTGAAGTTGCCCGAAGTGATCGTCGGTTCGACGATTGCCTTGACCGAAGCGAGCCTTGCCGCTGCTGCTGGTCAGGTGCTGGTTGAAGTGGGAGATGTGACCTTGGCCACCGATGTGCTCGACTGGACCGCTGGTAAAGCGACGGTGAAGGTTCCCTTCATGGGAATCGCTCAGCCGAAGGAAGCCAAGCTGTGGCTGATGAACGCCGACGGCCAAGTCGCCAGCACGATGGCTGTGATGCTGATCCCTGCCCAACCTGTGGCCCCTCAGGCCACGACCGCTGCGAGCACCACCTCGCTGCAAACGATCTCGCAGTAACTAGTCTGAAGTCGCAGGACTTCGCAACATCCACTCAGGTCATCTGCCGAGACTCCAAGCTCTGCAGGTGACGAACAAAACCGGCCGGGAACCCAAGTCCTGCATAGGACCCAAGTTCTCGGCCGGTTGTTTTGGTTTCTTGATGCGTGCGAATCGAACGTGCGATCAGCAGCGGCGACACGCTCTAGTGCGTGTCGCATGGACGATTAGCGTGCGTGGCGTTTGAAATCTCTAGCGGAAACTGACGAAACAACCACTACACAAAAGTGAGATGCGCTCTAGCGAGCGCGGGCACCGTAGGGAGCTTGGGCTTTATGGATCGGCTTGCCGGGAATTGGCTGGGGAGGAGTGCGGTCCCAGTTTTGCTCGAGGACGCTATCGCTCTCAAAGTACGGCTGACCTTGCACCGAGGGACCGTGGATGGTGCCGCCGTGCAGCGTGCCCCCATGCATGGCCGAGCTGTGCGAGCTGCTGCCGCAGGTTTTGCAGCCAGGGTTGTAGGAGGTTGCGCCGTAGGCTGGGGCATCATCGTAGTAGGCCTCGCCGCCGCCACCGCAGGTGGAGCAGGAAGGACCGCACGACGGGCCACACTTTGGCAGGCAAGGTCGCAGGCAGCTGAAGCCGTGTGCTAGGCGTCCGAAGAAGCCGGGTGGGCAACAGCCGCGAGGGCCAACGAACTGGCCATAGCAGTCGTCGCACGGATCGCAGCGATCGGGTGGATCGCTGATCCATTCGCCCCAGTAGACTTCGCCACAGCCGCGACCACAGGTGATTTGATTGGCGAGCCAGCCTCGCACGGTGAAGCAGCACGATTGTCCGCAGGGGCCGACATCGCCGGTTTGGCATTTCACCGGTGCCGATGCGCCGTAGGCACAGCCTCCGGTTGGTCCGCAGGTGGTGCCGCAGTTGCCTCCCGCACAGCCGTTGTAAACGCGTGGTCCGAAGCAACTTCCGCAGGGGTCGCCACATTTGTAAACGCGATCACAGCAGCAACCGGTTTGAAGGAGTAGCACAGTGGCAACAGCCACAAGGGCAAGGCGGGCAACCATAGGTAGCATCCTGCAGCGAGAATCCAGGGGGAATCCACGTCTGCGATCGACCGGAGCAAAGTGCAAGGGCCCGATGGAAAATCGAGTCCCGCCCTGCGCTTGGTAGATAGCAATCGCTGCCTAGGTATCGGCCCGCAAGGTCTGCTGAATCGAGAAAATCGCTACAATCGGCACAAATTGCCACTCGTGATGGAGCTGCTAGCTCTGCTGGCGCTCGAGGCGGATGTCGATTTCGCGGTCGATGTATTTCCACTCCTCGGTGGCGCGGAGGGAAGTGAGCATGTCGTCGAAGGCGCTAGAGTCGGCCGGGGCGAAATCAAACAGCGTGATGAAGTCGAACGGTTCGACTCGCGATAAGTCGCGGCAATGATGCAGTCGGCGAGCGACGGCTGGAAGGTACTTCATCCCGATGGCGATGTGGTGCGATGTTTCCTCGAAGATCGCCCTCCGCTCTTCCTGCGTAAGAGCCCACCACTTGTCGTTTTTCCGAATCGGCAGGATCGCGCCGCTGGTGGCTTCGGCGCGACCAAGCGCAACCTGCTTACGCAGCAGCTCGTTTTTCTCGCTCCGGGTGACATACCGCTCGTGACTGGTGGCGCCTCGCAGCACCCAGCCCGATTCAGCCGCGGCGACGTCGCCAGCGACCACTTCCACCCGAGCAACACTCGGCAGAGCCTCGCCCACGATCGTTCGCTGCGAGGTGACTTTCCAAGTCCCCACGTCGCTCCCGACGAAGCTGAAGAGGCGTGGATTCTGGTTCGCGGGGGTGCTAGGCATCGGCTCAGTCCCTGGCAGCGAGGTGGCTGCGGTCAGCACTGCGCTAACTGCCATCGCGGTCGATAGAAACTGCCGGCGAGGGTGGTCCGGCGCGCCGGGTTCGGGATTCTCGGATGCTGGAGCCATGAGGAACCTCTCGCCAAGGTGAGTGAGGCTGAGCGGTCTCGCCTTCGCCGCAATAACTTTGATGCCGGAGCGAGCAGAAAGATTCAGGCTTTGCCTCACTACTGCATAGCTTTGGGGTGGCTACGGCTTGGCTGCGTCGGCAGCCGCCTTCTGCTGGGCTTCTTTCTCGGCGGCTTCTTTCTTTTCGGCAGCTTTGCGCTCGGCGTAGTCGGCGAGGACCTGTTCGGGGTTCTCGTTGAAATAGTCTTGGCAGCCGGTGCAGCAGACCCAGTACATTTTGCCGTTGTGGGTCACTTGGATCGAGCCATAGCCGCCGGTGACGACACATTCGGGCTGGACGGCCCCTTTACCGAACTGACTTCCGGTGCGGGTGTAGCCCACTTCGGCGAGCCGGACGAGATTGGTGCCGAGGCCACTTTTCCGCTCGTACAAGACCAGCAGACGATCGCCACCAGCCACCATGCGGATGCTGATCCGCTTGGGAAGTCCCTCGGGGGCTTCGCTCGTTTCAAGGACCAGTTTTCCTTCGTCGTCGAGAGCGCCGGTGTAGACGAGCGACTTGGCGTCGTCGGTGGTGACCTGGAGGGTAAGAGTGGGGGTGGCGGTCGGCTCTTTCCCCGGCTCGGCGGTCAGCTTCGCGGTTTTGAACAGCTTCCCCCCATCGATGGCCAGATCGAGCGAGGCTGATTTCTCGCCAAACTTCCAAGCCCACGACGCCTTTTCGATCCACGACCCTTTGGTGCTGCCGCGCTGCGGCTGTGCGACCCCTTTCCAGTCTCCCACGAGCCCCTGTAGCGCTTTGAACTTGTCGCTACGGAGCAGATCGCTCGATTTTTCATCGGCTACCGTGCTGCCAGAGCTGGTCAGCAGCGTCAGGAGAATCGCGAGGAATGCCAGCCAGTGAGAAGAGCTAAGAAAAGGCATCGCGAAGGCTCCGCAGAGAGACTGGTTAGTGAGTGTTTTAGAATCGCCCCAAACAGCAATGGCCGGTCGACGTAGTTTGGATACGTCGCCGGCCATCGATTTTTCAGCGCTGGTGAATTACGGCGAGTCGACTACTTTGCGAGTTCGGCTTCGATGGCCTTGATGAACTCGGCGTCATCGGGGGCGGTGCGGGGGGAGAAGCGGGCGGCAACTTTGCCATCCTTGCCGATGATGAACTTTTCGAAGTTCCAGCTGATCTTTCCCTTGGCAGCAGGGGCCGAATCGGCGCTCGTCAGGTACTTGTAGAGGGGATTGGCAGTTTCGCCATTCACATCGATCTTCGAGAACATGTCGAACGAGACGTTGTATTCCGATTTGCAGAATTCGGCGATCTCGGCATCGCTGCCGGGCTCTTGCTTACCGAATTGATTGCAAGGGAAACCGAGGACTGCCAGACCTTTGTCGGCATACTTGGTGTGGAGGGCTTGGAGTTCTTCGTACTGCGGTGTCAAACCGCAAGCGCTGGCGACATTCACCACCACCAGTACTTTGCCTTTGTACTTGGCGAGGTCGACCTCTTTGCCGGCAATGCTCTTCACGGTGAAGCCGAGGGCTCCGTTATCGCTCACGTTTTTCTCCTCGGCGTCGGCGAAACTTGCTGAAATGCAAGCGGCGACAATACCGGTCAACAGAAGGGTGCTCAATCGATTCATGACGAATTCCTGCGAGAGTGTGGGCTGAAACAAGTGGTGGCTGAGCGACAGCTCAGACGGTAATCAAACGGTAATCAGCCTGGGGAACATCGACTGCGAGTTCCCTAGGATGGGGCTGCGGGACGGTTGTGAAATTAGAACGTGGGGCGGGAGTGAAACTGATCGCGGGCGACCAATCAGCACGCACTAATGTATCGCGCCGGCAAGTCGATTGCTACGTTTTCTCGCCGCAGGTCGGCTGCCGGTGGCTGGATAACTCTATAAGTATTCGGCGCTGGTCAAGCGGGGCTTCATCAGGGCTTCACCTGCGTGTGTCAGGATTTCCCTATGTCCCCGCATCTCACCCGCCACCTCTGTGCCGATCTAGCTCCTTGGTGGCCGCCTGGCCTTGCCAGGGTCGGCTGTCTACTGTTGGTCGCCACGTGGTGGTTTGTTACGGCAGGGTGTGCCCCGGTCGGTCCGCCGAGCGAGGAGCCTGCGCCGACAGTTTCTCTGGACGAAGCCCCCGCCGAGCCGATCCCCGACGCCTGGCCGCAGCTGCTAGGGCCGCAGCTCGACAGCACCTCGCCGACGCGGGGACTCGATGTCGCGTGGGGCGTAGATGGTCCGCCGGTGCGCTGGCGCGTGAAGGTGGGGCGAGGCTATAGCGCGCCGGTGGTGGCGAGCCCAGGGGAGGGAAGCTGCGACGTGGTGCTGCTCGCGCGGGAAGGGGACGAGGAAGTTCTGCGCGCGCTCGATCTGGCGACTGGCGAGGAGCAGTGGCGCACGTCGTGGCCGACAACTTATCGTTGCAAGTACGAGTATAGCGACGGCCCTTACAGCACGCCGGTGATCGCCGGAGAGTGGGTCTATGCCGTCAGCGCCCAAGCGCGGCTGTTTTGCGTCGAGCGCCGCACCGGACAGATCGTTTGGAGTCGCGATCTGGCGCACGACTATCAGCTCGAGCCGTCGCTGTTTGGTTTTGGAAGTGGGATGCTCGTCGACGAGGATCTGCTGATTCTCGGCTGTGGCGGGGAGGGGAGTGGAGTGATTGCGCTCGATCGCGATACCGGCGCGACGCGCTGGAGCGCGACCGATCATCGAGCGGCCTACACCACTCCTCGGCGACTCGATGTGCAAGGCCGACAGCTCGTGCTCGTGCTCACGGAAGAGGGGCTGGTGACGCTCGCGCGCGACGATGGCCAGGTGCTGCACGAGTATCCGTTTCACAGCCGCGCGGTCGACACGTTCAATGCCGTCACGCCGCAAATCTTTGGCTCACGTGTGCTGCTGGTGAGTGGTCCCGGTCCCGGCGCCGTGGTGCTCGACTTTGCGAGCGAGCCGCCTCAACAGCCGAGCGCGACGAGCATGGCCGAGCCTCCTTTCTTCACGCCGCCGCGCGAAGTGTGGCACGATCGTCGCGTGCTCGATAGTCAGTTCAACAGCCTGGTGCTGCACGACGGCTGCGTGATCGGTTTTTCGAGTTCGCAGCAAGGGGGTGCGACACTCCGCTCGGTCGATCTGGCGACCGGCAAACTTCGCTGGAAGCACACTAGCGCGCTCGATCGTGGTCAGGTGGTTGCCGCCGACGGGAAGCTGATCGCGCTCGGGGAGCATGGGCATTTGGTGTCGCTCAAGCTCGACGCGCAGCGTGCGATTCCGATCGCGGCAACCGAACAGCCGATCTTCGCATCCCCTTGCTACAGTCAGCCTGCCGTGGCACGCGGCTGTCTGCTTGTTCGTAATGAAAAAGAGCTCGTTTGCTTCGAACTGCGACCGGCAAGCGATTCGCGAACTGCTGCGCCTAAAACGAGTTACGAGCGAAAGTAGCGGCCAAGCAGAACCGGGCTTAAGATTCGTCGTGCGGCGGCGAATCTACAGGTGGAGAGTCTCCAGCGACGCGTGGACGGTGAAACCCCGACGGCGACAGCTTTTTTCCTTATCGGAAGGAGACGGATGCATGTTCACTCTGCTGTTGATTGGCTTGTGCTTCGGCGCGGCTGCGCTCTTGTGGCAACTCGTCCAGGGCTCGAAATCGCGGCCCCGATCGTACGACGATTCGACCTATCTGCCACCGACTGGTCATCATCCTGGGCCGGGCATCTGGTGGGGGGACGACGATCGCCGCGACGCTTCGCCAGAGCATCACCACCTTGTTCCCGGCTGGTTGGATACGAGTCATCACGACTCGAGCGATGCGACCAGTAGCGACCACAGCTACGACGGTGGCAATCACGACAGTGGCAGCTACGACAGCGGCGGTTACGATGGTGGCAGCAGCTTTGATGGTGGGAGTTTTGATAGTGGTGGCTGCGGCGGATCGAGCTGCGATTAGCGCGCTCGGTGCTGCTGCCGGATCAATAACAGCGAGCAATAACAGAACCAGGAGTGGCGCGGTTGATCTTACTTTCCTGCATGGTCGCGATCGGTGCAGTGCTGTTCTACGTGATGCTCCACTGGGCGACGTGGCAAGAGCGACTCGAGCAGCGCGCCGAGCAAGATTGCCCGCGTAGCCAAACGTTACTCGGGCGCTATCGCGCTGTGATTTGGGGAGTCGGCATGGTGGCGACCCTGATCGCGATCCTCGCGCTGGCGGCAATGGCTCCCGAGCGTCGCCGAGGCTCGCGCCGCTTTCGACCCACGCTACTGGAGGAACTGCTCCGCGACGGAATTCGCGACTGGCGCTAGTAGGCCGTCGACCGATCAATGTCATGCAACATGGGTGGCACTGCTGGCTGGCCCAGCAGTGAGAATCGCAGATGAGGATGACACTTACCGAGAGACGAAGTACTAATACACGGGCGCTAGTATTCTGTCTGACGATCGATGTCAGGCGGCAATGAGCAGGTTGCAAGCGAGTGTGCCACGGGGCTCGGCCCCGTGAGAAGTGCTCGTCGTTCGAAACTCGCGCGATAGCGCATGCTCGACACGACAGCGCGCAGCTCACTCGGGAGGAGCAAAACCGCGACGTACGGTGTGCTCGGTGACGGTGCGCGGCACGACGAGCTGCAGCAGATATTCTTCACCTCCTGCTTTACTTCCAATGCCCGACATCTTGTAGCCGCCAAACGGCTGGCGTCCCACCATCGCGCCGGTGATGGCCCGATTGAGATAGAGATTTCCCACTTGCATTTCGCGACGGGCGCGCTCGAGTGAATGCGGGCTCCGCGAGAAGATGCCGCCGGTCAGGGCGTAGTCGGTGCTGTTGGCAATTTGAATCGCCTCCGAAAGATCGGCAGCGCGAATCACAGCGAGCACAGGGCCAAAGATTTCTTCCTGCGCGATGCGAGCTTGAGGGCTCACATCGGCAAAAATATGAGGACCCACAAACGCGCCACGCTCAACAAGCTGGCTCACGTCGGTGGCCAGCAGCGTGCGCCCTTCGGTCTTACCGATTTCGATATAGCGCTCGATCCGCTCGCGCGATTCATCGTCGATCACTGGACCAATCGCGGTCGACGGTTCTTCCGACGGACCAATCGGCAGGGAACGGGTCGCTTCGACGAGCCGCGCGAGGAGCTGATCGTAGACACTCGAGAGGACAATCGCCCGGCTGCAAGCTGAACACTTTTGCCCTTGAAAACCGAAGGCCGAATGGACGATCCCCGCAACCGCTTCGTCGAGATCGGCATCGCTGTCGACGATGATGGCATTTTTGCCACCCATCTCGGCGATCACGCGCTTCACACCAACGCGCGACTTGCGCGAGGTTTCCGCAGCGCGGGCGTTGATGGCGAGTCCCACTTCGCGCGAGCCGGTGAAGATGATCGCCGCCACATCAGGATGCTCGACGAGCGCTGCACCAGCCACTTCGCCCAGTCCGGGAAGGAAGTTCACGACACCTGCGGGAAGCCCCGCCTGCTCGAGAATTTCCATGAACACGCCGGCAATGATGCTCGACTGCTCGGCCGGTTTCATCACCACGGTGTTGCCAACCGCGATGGCGGCGCTCGTCATGCCGCACAAAATGGCGAGCGGAAAATTCCACGGCGCAATCACTGCGGTGACGCCGCGCGGTAAGTACTCGAAACGGTTCTCTTCGCCGGGAACATCAGCGCCGCGAGTTCGCTGCAGCTTGATCGCGCCGGTGGCGTAGAACTCGAGAAAATCGATCGCTTCGTCGACATCGGCGGTCGCTTCGCGCCACGTTTTACCACACTCGTAGACCTCGATCGCCGAGAGCTCCATCAGCCGCGAGCGCATGATCTCGGCCGCTTTCCGCAGTACTTTCGCGCGCGACTCGGCGCCGCTCGTATGCCAGGCATCCATCGCCTGCACGGCAGCTGCGACAGCTTCCCGCGCTTGCTCGGCCGAAGCGCTCGCCGTGGTCCCCACGATTCGTGTTCGCAGCGACGGATCGGTCGAAGTGATCCGCTCCTGGGTGTCGAGCTTCCGGCCACCAATCACCAAAGGAAAGTGGCGCCCCAGTTTCTCGCGCACACTCGTCAAGGCATCGAGCATGGCCGCCCGCTGATGACTGTCGGCAAAGTCGACTGGTGGTTGATTGGCAAAGGTGGCACTCATCGGTCGCTTTTCCTTATCGGGGCTAGTGCTGGCGGCGGATGCGCCGACTAGTTTCAAGTGAGAGGTGGGGCGCGCCAGCAGCGATTCGATTGGCTTATGCTCGATGAACCCCGCGCGTAAGAACGAAGTGTTCGCGGTATTCTCGAGCAACCGACGCACGAGGTAGGCCATCCCGGGAATCAGTTCGCCGTAAGGCATGTAGATCCGCAGGCGATGACCTCGGTCGACGAGCGCTTGCTTCTCGGCATCGGCCATGCCATAGAGCATTTGCATTTCGAGTCCCGCCGGATCGATCCCCAGCACTTCGGTGGCGGCAATGCCATGCGCAATCGAGCGGAGGTTGTGACTGCCGAGCGCGGGACGCAAAAACTGGCGATTTTGTAGGACAAAACGAGTAACCGACTCATACACGGCGTCGCTTTGCCACTTCTCTTGGTAGACCGGAATCGGCCAATGATTCGCGCGGGCGTGCAGCGTTTCGTAGTCCCAGTAAGCACCTTTGACGAGTCGCACCCACACGGGTGTACCACGCTGGGCGGCCCAGTTGCGAAGCTCGACCACATCGCGCGGCGTATCACGCAAGTAGCATTGCAGCACGATGCCGCAGTCGGTCCAGTCGCGCAGTTCGGGCTCCATCAGCAGCCGCTGAAAGATATCGAGCGTCAAATCCTTCTTGGCATACGACTCCATGTCGACGTTGATGAACGCCCCGAGTCGTCGCGCTTCGTGAAAGATGGTCCGGAGCTTATCTCCTGCGCGGCGAAACGTCCCTTCGGGATCGATCGGATCAAACCGACAATCGAGCGCCGAGAGTTTCACCGACAAGTTAACGCGCGGCGTCGGGCCGCGATCATCGTTGTCGACGCGCGGATGGGCCTCCCAAGCGGCTGCGACCTTCGAGGTATCGCCGAGCAATTTTAGGTAGGCCTCGAAATAGCGATTGGCTTCGACTTCACTCGTCACTGCTTCGCCAAGAATGTCGAGCGTGAAGCTGCGACCCAGCGTCCGCTCTTGCTCGGCGGTCCGGAGCACTTGCTCGGCTGTTTCCCCCGCAATGAAGCGGCGGGCAAAATCCATCGCCGACAGTCGCGCTGCTTTCGCCACCGCAGCTCGCAGGGGTGGCATCCGCCGCGCCATGCCGAGCGCCACACGCGCTGCTTGCGGCAAGCGATCTTGCACCGGCTCGAGGTACTCGGCCAGATGGGTCGTCACCGAGTCGGCTGTTGTGAGCATCGGCAGCACGTCGACAAAACGGAACAGCTGCACCTTCAGCTGCTCGTCGCTCATCGACCACGACATCAGTTTTTCGTCCCACCAGCGCCGCTGCCAGAACTTGGGGCGCACATCACCGAGCCCCGCAAACAGTTCGCGACCGATCGCCTGGGTGCGGGCTTCGATGGTGGCGAGCGTGTCGGCCGAGACATCGAGCGCAGCCAACGGACCCACCAAGGCGTCGATAGCCGATTGGCTCGCGCTGGCGGAACTCGTGGCAAGCGTGGTGGAGGGGACTGTAATCATAGGAAACCTCGGATCAGCGTGACCGGATCAGCTCGGGCGGAATCAACGTGGCCGGGAGTGCGTCGCTCGAACGGCACCCGCGCATTAATTCCGGTGAACCGCACTGACAATCCATTATATTGTATATCGCTGTCGATAAGCTGGACAAGTCATCCGGTAAAGAAGAAATGCTTGGCGAAGTCCTATAGGGGTTTACGGACGTCTGTGGGGCCAGGACTGGTCAGCTTCCTAAGAATAATGCCAACTACTTAAATCTTGTCATGGCAGTGGGTTGCGGGCGAGAATAAAGCCACCCCCGCGACGCTGGCTTGGAACTGGAGATCTGGCAATGAAACATATTCTGGGCTCTCTGCTGGCGATCGTGTGGGCTGTGGCCACCCTCGATGCTGCTCGCGCGGAGGTACAGCGCTACCCGACCCACGCCAATGTGATCGACGTCACACGTCCGCCCTATTCGGCCAAGGGGGACGGCGTTACCGACGACACCGAAGCGCTGCAGCGGGCGATCAACGAGCATGTGGGCTGGCATCGCGTGCTCTTCTTTCCCAAGGGGACGTATCTCGTTTCGCGAACGCTCACCTGGCCCAAAAAGTTTGCCAACCACGACAACTGGGGGATGACCATCCTGCGGGGGGAAGATCGCGACACCACCGTGCTGCGACTCAAGGATGCGACCTTCGCCGACGCCGCGAAGCCCGCAGCGCTGATGTGGTGCGGCGGCTTTGGAAGTGCCGATTGGTTTCATAACTATGTCGAGAATCTGACGTTCGACGTTGGCGACCAAAATCCGGGCGCGGTGGCGCTACAGTTCTTTTCGAACAACACCGGCGCTCTGCGCGATTGCCGTTTCGTGGCAGGAGACAGCAGCGGAGCGGTCGGGCTCGATCTGTCGCATCGCGATATGAACGGTCCGCTGCTAGTGAAAAACTGCGAAGTGATTGGCTTTGCGCGCGGCATCACCACCGCGCGAGCAGTGAATAGCCAGACCTTCGAGAAAATCACGCTGCGGGGTCAGCGGCAGGTCGGCCTGCAGAACGAAGGGCAGAGCATCAGTATTCGTGGCCTCACGAGCGACAACAGCGTCCCCGCAATCAGCACCTATGGACGATTGCTCGTCATCGATGCGGTGCTCACCGGGCGTGAGGGGGCAGCGCAGCATCCGGCGATCGTGAACTTCAACGGTGGACGAATCTTCGTTCGCGATATCAAAACATCGGGCTACAAGCGAGCCCTCGCCGATATCGAAACGCCCGACTTCGCCGCTGCTTATCGCCTTACCGACAACGACCAGCCCGTCAGCCGGGGGCCCGACATCGCCGAGTATGCTTCGAACGCACCAACGATGCTGTTTCCGTCGTCCGCAGTATCGCTCCGTTTGCCGGTGAAAGAGACTCCGGCGCTAGCTTGGGAAGATCCAGCGAAGTGGGCTGTGGTCGATGCGTTTGGCGCTGATCCAACCGCCGAGGCCGATTCAGCCGATGCGATCCAGCGAGCGATCGACAGTGGCGCGAGCACGGTTTTTCTGCCTGGGCATTACAAGACGAGCCGAACCATCATCGTGCGCGGCAACGTGAGTCGCATCGTCGGCCTCGGCGGGATCATCAACTATGGCCAGCGCGATTTGATCAATTTTCGGATCGACGATGGCACAGCGCCGGTCGTAGCGATCGAGCACTTCAGTCACCTGGGAGGGGGCATCGAGCTGGCGACCAAGCGCACCGTTGTTCTGCGCAGTATGGAGTCGCACACGCTGCTCGGAACTGCGGCGAGCGAAGGGGGCGAACTGTTTCTCGAGGATGTGGTGGGGAACAATTTTCGCTTCCGCCAGCAGCTGGTGTGGGCCCGTCAGCTGAACATCGAGAACGAAGGGACCCACCTCACCAATCACGCCAGCGACATCTGGATTCTGGGCTATAAGACCGAGCGTGGCGGAACGCTCGCCCACACGCTCGCAGCTGGTCGGACCGAAATCCTGGGAGGCTTTAGCTACACGACCACCGCTGGCAAACTCGCGCCGATGCTGGTCACCGACGAATCATCGCTCTGGGCTTTTTTTGGCGAAGTTTGCTTCAATGGCGATCCGTTTGAAACGCTCGCCGAAGAGCGCCGCGATGGTGTCACGAAGTTGCTCAGCCGCGAGCGTGCCCACACGCTTCCCTACTCCGCATTTGCTCCACCGAAGTGAACTGCAGGTCTCGGCCGCTAAGTGAGTCGTGTGCGCGTTGAACTCGCCGTGCCCCATCATTTCGTTGGCACCCCCAGTAGTTGGGGGTTAGACTCGAGATGTTTGTTGATAGTGGAGGGGGCTCGGAGCGAGTTAGATGAGCGATGACTTTGATGCGCTGCACCTGTGGTTGGGAATTCCCCCCGAACAGCAGCCTGCCAATCACTACCGTTTGCTGGGGCTGGCCGATTTTGAGTCGAATCTCGACGCCATCGAGGCAGCCGTCGATCAGCGGATGGGATTTGTGCGGCAGAAGGCGGGTGGTAAGCAGTCGGCCAAGTCGCAGGAGGTTTTGAATCTCCTGTCGTCGGCGCGGGTTTGCTTGCTCGATCTGGCGGCGAAAGAGAAATACGATCGCCAGCTGCGCGCCGCTGCGGCGGCAAAGCAGGCTGCTTCGCGCGTTATTCCAGTTGCGCAGCCCCTGTTGCCCGCAGCTGTGGCGCTCCCCGTGCCTCCACCGGTGACGCCGGTTGATCCCCTCGCCAGTTCGCCGATGCCATCGGCCGCGCCGTTTGTGCTTCGCAGCACAGCTCCGGCACAGCAGCCGCTGCTCCGCCCGGGTGTAGTGGCTGCAGCAATAGCTGGCTTGGTGGTAGTGCTGCTGATCGGCGTTGTCGGCATGATGGCGCTTGGAAATCGTGGCGACACGTCGCTAGTCGAAGCGAATGTCTCGCCAGGGAGCCCGCCGGTCACCGGCACTGCGCCCCCACCACCTCCTCCGGCGTCGAACCTTCCAAGTCCCGCACCGCCGCCCCCACCAACGTCGACGGTTCCGTCACCTGCGCCAGCTGCATTACCTCCTGAAAATCCTTCAGCAGCGCCGCTGTCGCCCGTAGCGGGGCCTGCGGAAGTTCCTCCCGGAGCACCGACGCAGCCTGTCGTGGAAGAACTCCGTTTGCCTCTGCTGCCGCGCGCTGCAGGTCAAAAGTGGCTGATCGTGTGCAGCGACGACGAACGTGGTCGAGTCGAGCGCGCTTGTAAAGATCACGGTGTTCCCTTCGAGGTCTCCGATTTTGATATCCGGCGGCAAGACTACTCGAATATCCATTCGATCGTGGTGGGCAGTAATCACATGGACTACTGGGGACAAGGTGACGAGCGGAAGCGACCCGAGTCGTTCGACCCGATCGAGAAATTTGTTGAAGCGGGTGGACACCTGATCGTGATGGGGGCGTTCAACGGTCGCAACATGCAGCACATGCAGCGCTTTGGAATCACCACCGGCGTGAGGCACTGTTCGTTCTACAAAGAAGTTCCCGGCCGGACGGAAGTCCTCTTTGCAGGTGCGAGCGACATTCCTACGAATCGTCATCTGCAGAGCGCCGGAAACTTCCACGTGTCGGTGCCGCACGTCATGCTGGTTGCCCGCGCCGACAACGGCGAACCGGCTGTCGCGACACTCGCCCACGGCAAGGGGCGCGTCACGTTCACCCTCTGCGAACCCGAGTGGCAAGGGGATTTGTGGTTCCTTTCGGCCATCGCCCTATGGAACTTGCGAGGCGCACCCACGTCGCTGCTCGATGAGCCGTTGCCACTTGAGCTGGCCTCGAGCGACGCGCCGAAACTCGCGGAGGAAGCAACTCCCGGCGGAGCAATGCCCGATCGAAGTTTGGCCAATCTGCTCGAGCAAGATCAGCCTCTGCCGCAGCGTTTGCCGATCCCCTCGGCAGAAGAGTTAGCCGCTGCTGAGAAGATCATCGTCGAACTTTTCAAAGAGCAGCTGGAGTCGAAGAAACCAGCCGAGAAGCGGGCATTAGCCGAGCAACTGCTGCGTCACGCAGCCGATTCGGACGACGATCGCGCTTCGCAATACGCGCTCTATCAGCAGGCGCTCGAGCAGGCGACAGGAGCCCGCGATATTGGCCTCGCCATGCAGTCGATCGAGGAGCTTGCCACGAGGTTCGAGGTCGATCGAAATACGCTGAAGGTCGAGTTGCTCCCCAAGCTGGCCAAAGGGACGACCGATCCTGCCACTATCGAAACAATTGTGGTGACGGCGCTCGATTTAACAGCCGATTTGATCGACGCCGAAGCGTTTGAACTCGCCGCGCGGGCCTCGACGCTTGCCCTCAGTGGCGCGTCGCGTGCCCCCAGCAAATCGTGGCGCGAAGTGGCACTCGCCGCCGATCAGCGCGTGAAGGGGCTCGTCCGCGAGGCTGAGCAAGCTGCCAAACATCAAGCTACGTTGCAAACCGATCCTCAAAATGCCGAAGCGAATCTGGGTGTCGGTTCCTACTACTGCCTGGTGCTCGGAAAATGGTCGAAAGGGCTACCGCATCTCGCGCTCGGTAGCGATCAGCAGTTGCAAGCGGCGAGCCAGCTGGAACTCGACGCCACGCAGCCCGAACTCAAGAAAGCCAAACAGCTGGGAGACCTGTGGATGGCCGCAGCAACCTCGCTCCCCCCCAGCCAGCGCCTTGGTGCACAAGCTCGCGCACGCCACTGGTATCAGCAAGGTCTGACGCAGGCCGTCGGGCTCACGCGCGCTGAACTCGAGTCGAAGCTCCAGAAGCTCCCCTCACCAGCGTTTCAAATTCAGCTGCACGTCGAAGATGTCCACGGCATCGAAGAGCTGCATCTCACGGCCGATAGCATCCGCTGGGATCACAAAACGTGGGGCTGGCCTCAGCTCGCCCGGTTCAACGGTTTCGTCTGGCGCCTGGAGGCCAATCCGATCCTTCGCAATCGCGGTTCCACGCAGCTGTTGCCACCTGGGCTCGACTTCAGTTCGGTCACCGTACGCAAGCTGCATGGTCGTGGAGAGGTGATCGCAACCCCAGCGCCGCAAGGCGCCATGATTCGCATCGACGACCAACCCGATGGCTTCGACGACTACGACATCCTCATCACCTTCGGCAGCACCAAACGTTAAGCCGCGTGCTTTGCTCGACATTCGCTTAGCGAAACGCGTCAACGTTTTCGAGGACGTAGTTGGTCGTGTGGATTTTGAGGCTCTCTTCGGTTTCGAAATAGCGGGCGTCGAGCGCTTCGAACTCGGTTCCCTCTTCCGAAAAGCGGGCTTTCATCTGCCGTGTGCGCGTCTCGAGATCAGCGGCGGGGCCGTCGCTGCCAAAGAGAGCCACTGCCTCGCTCAAAATCGCATGATGCTCCTTGAGCCCCAGCGTTTCGAAACTTGCCAAAGCCTCGCGCCACCGGTCCCCCGAGGAACTCTGGAAATACCAAAAAATTCCACTGTCGCTGATCGCACTATCGGTGTCCCAGACCAACTGGTAGAGCTTCTGCTGCTGATTGAGGACCGGCTCTGAAGCGTCATCCTCGTAGACCCAAATTTTGCTTTCAAAATCCTCGAGCCCGGCCAGATTGAGGAGCCCATCAGCCGCCCCATAAGCGACGCCGACGTTTTCATGCGAGATCCGCTGCCGCAAAAAAGACTCCGCCTCGGGCAGCTGCTGACGACCGACTAAGCGGAGCGCATTGCCGAGCGCATAGTCGGTCGGATACTCCATGGTCTTCGTCTCGAGCCCGGCGATGAGCGCTTGGAGTTGGTCGGGCGGAACGGTGATTTTCTGCCCCAAAATTTCGATCAGCACTTCGCCAATCGCGGGCGAATCGGCTCGCAGTACTTCGCTCGAGAGAAAGAACTGGGGCGAGTCGGCCGGATCGAGCAGCGTCAGGAGCGACGCGACATTGCCGAGCCACTTCCCCTGCCGCAGCAGCTGCTTGAGATCGGGAACGATCATTTTTTGCACGTGCGGTGCGAGATTCTTTCGCTCGAGCGCCACACGCAGTCCATTCACGGCACTTCTCGCCACTTGCTCATCGGAATCGACCAGCGCTATCCGCAGGTAGGGGACGATCGAACCCGTTCCGATTTTGGCCATCGTGTTGGCGGCGATGTTGCGAATCTTCGGCTCGGGATCGTTTTGAAAGGGAATCAAACCTTCCACGGCCGAGGGTGGGGGGGTCTCTCCGAGCAATTGGCAGGCGCGCTCGAAGGGAAAATCGCTCCACGACTCGTAACGCCGCTCGCGCACCAGCTGCGGATAGAGCGAGCGATCGTTCACCAGTGCGAGCACCGGCTCGTGGACCCGAGGACCAAGGGCCAGCAACACTTGCACGGGATAGATCTCTTCGTCGTCGTCCCAGCTTGTCCCTGCGAGCACATAGTCGCGCACATGCCGGGCGAGTTTGCTATCGCTCCAGCGCCGCGCGGCTCGAATCGCGGCATTGTTTTTTTGCTGCGTGCGGCGCATCTCGCGCTGCCACTCTGCGATCTCGAGGTTGGTCGACTGAGTGCTCGCCTGCTCGCGTGCTGGGGGAGGCCCCTCTTTATTCAGAGCAATGAAGATGCACAGGCCAGCAAAAGCACTGACGATCGAGACGCCGAAAAACGTCACCACGAGAAGAAGGAGAACTCGCATCGCCACTCGTCTGCCGTCGAGGATAGTGCGCCGAATCGGCCGAACTACCGGCCACACGAACTACTGTAGCAATCAGTCCGAGGGGATGGAACATTTCGGCCGCAAAACTTTCGCGCGGTTCGTGCGTCGTCTTCGGAAGTTGGCCGAGGAGGAGTAACCGCTCGCCACGACGACAGAGCCGTCGGCTTGGGGGAAGCGAGTGGGAGTTGACTGGCGTCTCGCTCCACGAAAAAAGGCTGCCGCGCGGGTTTCGTGCGACAGCCTGTAAGCTGGCTGGAATGTTCGGCTCAGCAAGCGTTTAAGCGCCGAACCATTTCTTGAGGACATGCAGTGTTGTGGCGCGGCCGGCGCGAGCGATCGACGTGGTGAGCGGGATCAGCTTGGGGCAAACCGCCACGCAGTTCTGGGCGTTGCCGCAAACCTGCAAACCACCTTCGGCGGTCAGGGCATCGAGCCGCTCGCCAGCAATGTTCTTGCCGGTGGGGTGCTGGTTGAACAGCATCGCCTGGCTGATGGCGTGCGGACCCACAAATGCACGGTCGTAGTCGGCTTTGCAGCGTGCGTTGTAGGCCTCTTCAGTTTCCCCTTCGATGCGCTCGAGTTCCACCTTGGTGTACTGCGGGCAAGCTTCGACGCAGCAGCCGCAGCTCATGCACTGGCTCAGCGGGTAAGCGGTTTCTTGATCTTCGGCGGGATAGCGAGGGCCCGCACCCATGTCGTAATAGCCATCGACAGGAACCCAGGCCTTCACGCGCGACAAGGCGCTGAACAAGCGGGTTCGGTCGACTGCCAGATCGCGCACGACTGGGAACTTGGTCATCGGCTGGAGTTCGATTTCGGCAGGGTTATCGCTCAGCAGCTTGTCGACCAGTGCCGAGCAGGCCTGACGCACCTTGCCGTTGATCACCATGGTGCAAGCGCCGCAAACTTCTTCAAGGCAGTTGCAGTCCCAAGCGACCGGCGCGACATGCTTTCCTTCCGCGTTCTTGGCATTGGCGGCAATCCGCTGCAGCACGCTGATGACGTTCATGTCCGCTTCGTACTTCACGCTGTGCCGTTCCCAGTAGCTCGGCTGACCGGGACCATCCTGACGCAGCACGCGCACTTCGATATGGTCGGGCTTGTGGCCATGCTCATCATGACCATGGCCGTCGTGCGAGTGACCATTGGCGTGACCGTTGCTATGCGAATCGACCATGGCTAGTTCTGCCTACCGGAAAGTGTCGTTTTTGGTTTGCTAGGGAGTAGTTCGGCTCTGAACTTCGAAGTTCAGCAGCCTGCTCGTTTAATTTTGCGGATCTGTCGAGGGTCATCGCCTCACCAGCGGTGGCACCTTTAGTGAGCGCCAGCTAGGGCCGACTTCGCGCCGTGGGCACCGTTGCCGTTGGCTGCTGCGGCTGCTTCTTTGGCAGCAGCTCGCTCTTTCCACACCTTCTCGATCTCGTCGGCACCGACCAGACCATAGAGCCGTGGGCGGGGAGGAACGACCGTCGTGTCGACATCTTCGTAGGTCACTTCGACGTCGTAGTCCTTGATCGTGGCGATGCTGCTCTTGAGCCACTTGGCGTTGTTCTCTTCGAACTTGTCGCACCAAACTTCGGCCTGACGACGACGTTCGCCCGGTTCGTTCGACGTGAGCGAGCCCATCGAGAAGTCGGGTTTGTAGTGAGCGCCGCGGCTTTCGTCACGCTGCAAAGCACCACGCAAAATCGCCAGGGCCAGCGGGAACATGTCGATCAGCGCCTTGGTGAACACCACGTTCTGGTTGGTCCAGCTGCCGGTGTCGGCCAGCGAGCTGCGGCGAGCCCGTTCGTACAGGTCGCTCACCGTTCCGATCGCAGCCTTCAGCTGATCGTTGCGACGCACCACCGTGGCGGCCTTCGTCATCACATCCCCCAGTTCCTGGTGAATGAGGTACGGATTCTCGCCGCCGGTTCCCGAACGCTTCAGCAGGGCATCGTGACGAGCCTGATGCTGCTTGCGAGCCGATTCAAACAGCGAGCTTGGCAGATCGGCCGCAGCGGTCTTTTGACCCTTCAGCAGCGTTTCGATACCAGGAGCGGTGATGAGGCCGCTGAAGATGCACGACAGCAGCGAGTTCGCGCCGAGGCGATTCGCGCCGTGGTACTGATAGTCGCATTCGCCGATCGCATAGAGACCAGGAATGTTGGTGGTTTGATTCTTGGGCGATCCGACCACGAGACCACCGTCGGCACTCTTCTGATAGTCGACCCACAGGCCACCCATCGAGTAGTGCACCGCAGGGAAAATCTTCATCGGGGTGCTGCGCGGATCGACCCCTTGGAACTTCTCGTAGATCTCGAGAATGCCGCCTAATTTGCGATCGAGTTCCTTACGCGGAATGTGCGTCAGGTCGAGATAGACGGCCAGACGTTCTTTTTCAACGCTCAGGTTCTCGTTCACGCAGATATCGAAAATCTCGCGGGTCGCGATATCACGCGGCACGAGGTTTTTGTACTTCGGATAGCGCTCTTCCAGGAAGTAATAGCGCTCGGCTTCAGGAATGACGAGCGGATCGCGAGGATCTTGTGGCTTCCGAGGAACCCACACGCGGCCACCTTCACCACGGGCCGATTCGCTCATCAGGCGGAGCTTATCAGCACCTGGAATGGCGGTGGGATGTACCTGGATGAACTCGGCGTTGCCGAACTTCGCACCCGCTTGCATGCAGCGGCTGGCAGCCGACCCGGTGCAAACCATGCTCATCGTGCTGCGGCCATAGATCAACCCGGGACCACCCGAAGCGACGATCACCGCGTCGGCTGGGAACGAGCGAATTTCCATCGTCACCAGGTCTTGGCCGATGGCACCTTTGCAAACACCCGCATCGTCGAGGACCGGGCCGAGGAAGTCCCAAAATTCGAACTTACGGATCTTTCCTTGCGACTCCCAGCGGCGGACTTGCTCGTCGAGCGAGTAGAGGAGCTGCTGACCAGTCGTCGCGCCCGCAAACGCGGTCCGCTTGTAGAGCGTACCACCAAAGCGGCGGCGATCGATAAAGCCTTCCGGAGTCCGGTTGAACGGTACCCCCAGACGGTCCATCAGGTCGATGATCTTGGGGCCCCAGTAGGCCATTTCTTTTACGGGAGGCTGATGCTGCAGGAAGTCGCCACCATACACGGTGTCGTCCAGGTGCAGCCACTCGCTATCGCCGAGCTGACGCGTTTGGTCGTTGCAGCTGTTGATGCCACCTTGAGCGCACACGCTGTGCGAACGCTTCACAGGCACCAGGCTCATCAGGTCGACATCGATGCCGATTTCGGCCAATTTCATCGCCGCCGCAAGACCTGCAAGTCCGCCGCCGATGATCATCACGCGTTGCTTAGCCATGTCGAACCTCTAACTGACCGATCGAGAGTAAAAGTTGCTCGCACCCACCGCCGCCATCATGCCACAACCTGGAAGCACGCCATCTTTAGGCACCGCAAACCGGTGCTGCTAGTTCACGTCGCTCGCTGCACCAGCAGCTGGAATGGACGTTTCCGTCGACCCCTCCGCAGGTGCTGCAGTCGTCGCTTCTGTCGCAGTGGCAGCTTCTTCCGCAGGCTTTTCCTCGGCAGGAGCTTCGTGCTGTTCACCTTCGGCGTGTTGGTGGTTGCCGCCGAATTTGTGCGAATCGGCTTCCACTTCGCCACTGGCGACCTTGGCGTCGAACATCTTCTGCTCGACAGCCTTATCAGCCGCGATCTGTTCCTTGGTCTTGGTAGCAAATCCGCCCAAGGCACCGAGGCCTACTGCCGACAAGGCCAAACCGAACACGAGGCAGGCCCAGGTGGCCCGGGTCTGAGCGGCTGGCGAAACCCAAATGCCCCAGGTGATGCCGAACGTCCAGATGCCGTTGGCCAAGTGGAACACGCACGACAAAACACCGATGACATACAGCACCGGCACAATGATCGAGATTTGCAGCGCTTCGGCAGCGGTGGAAGCGGCGGAATAGGGCTTGAACATCGCCCCGCTCAGCGGCTCGGCGACACCCTTCTGCCACCACTCGGCATGGAACCAGCCGTGCATGTGAAACACGTGCCACATGATGAAGGCGAAGGCGACCATGCCGCTGGCACGCTGCAGCGTGTAGCGGATGTTGCTGGTGTACTTATAAGTGCTGCTGTTGGGGAGCCCGCCCCGCACAATCACCACCCCGAAGATGGCGTGGAACAGCAGCGGCAGGAAGATGAAGCCCCATTCGACCACCGGCAGCACGGCGCCGAGGGAGTGGATCATGTAGACGTTTTTTTGAAACGCCGCACCACTATCGAGCACGCTGGCATTGGTGAGCAGGTGCACGCACATGTAAGCGCCGACCGGAACGAGCCCGGTTAGCGAGTGGAGCCTGCGGATCAGAAACTCATTACGAGCCAAAAACGACGACGAAGGAGCCTCTTTCACAAAACACCTTTTCTATGCTGCTGGCACGTTTCGATGCTGGCTCGTCACACAACTAGAGCGGAGGAACAGTCGCTCTGGAGCCTGTTGGCGAGCAGCCAGGGGGACGCGAAACGCGAGAAATCTTGCGCTCTAGACTCTGCCGTAGTATAGGGTGCCCTAGGGGCCTGACAACGGGGCGCAGCCTCAACTTGAGGCTTCTCGAGCGACCTTTTCCTGCGAACTTTACCGCCCCGCTTTGCTGCCACGATTTCTCGAAATTCCCCGGGAAAACGCGAAAACGAAGAAAGCCCCGCACACCTCCCCGGAAACGTCAGAAACGGGAAAGCATGGCGAGGCTAACTTCAAGCGGAAAATGGTCGTTTGCAGTCACCTTCAATCGGGTGGGGCGACGCGCTGCGGATCGAGCCCGCTTACACCAGTTCGCGAATCACTTCGCGCTTATCGACCAGGTATTGCGGCCGGCCAGCGGTGTCTTCCAGCGTTTTGCTACCGACGTCGATCCCCAGGTTGTAATAGAGGGTCGAGAAGACTTCGTGGAAGTGAACCGGGCGATCCTTGGCCGCTTCGGCGTTCTTGGTCGTGCTGCCGATCACCTGTCCGGTCTTCATGCCACCACCGGCGAGGAAAGCGCCCATCACTTGCGGCCAGTGATCGCGTCCCGCTCCGCCGTTCACGCGAGGGGTCCGGCCAAACTCGCCCCACACCACCACGGTCACATCTTTTTCGAGCCCCCGGTCGTGCAGGTCGGTGAGCAGGGCCGAAAGGGCCCGGTCCATGTTGGGCAATTGCCGCTTCAGGCTCGTAAAGTTGTTGCTGTGCGTGTCCCAGCCACCCCAGCTGAAGGTGACAACCCGCACACCAGACTCCACCAGCCGACGGGCGGTGAGGAACGGCATTCCCTCTTTGCCGTAGCGTTCTTTTTCGTCGGGGGTCACTTTCGAAGCGTCGAGCGCTTCGGCCACTTTGCCGCTGGTAACCACGCCGACAGCCCGCTGCGTGAACGAGTCGAGCGCTTCCATCTGACCACTCGAGTCGACATCGCGGCGAATTCGGTCGAGCGAAGCGAGCAGGTTCGTCCGGTCGTCGAGCCGCTCGACCGTCAGATCTTTGGTGAGCTTTAAGCTGCCACCTTGAGGGGCATAAGCCTTATAGACAGGGCCTAAATATCCAGGGTCGCCACCATTATAAGAAATAAAGGCCGGAGCACCCGACGCGCTTGGTCCCGCAACTTTGGAGATCACACTTCCCAGCGACGGCCGACCACCAGCATTACGCAGGTCGCGCATGTCGTAGCCCGAGTGCGTTTGGTAGTTGCTATGCTGGCCAGTGCTGCCGACGAGCGAGCGAATAATGGCGAATTTATCAGCCATTTGCGCTAGTTTGGGCAAATGCTCGCAGATCTGAATCCCCTCGACGTTGGTCGAAATCGGGCTGAATTCGCCTCGGAATTCCACCGCCGCTTCGGGTTTAAGATCAAAAATATCTTGGTGCGAAGGTCCACCACCTAAATGAATATTAATGATCGCTTTATTAGAAGACCCAATTCCGGCCGCCTCTTCCGCGCGGAGCAGATCGGCGAGCGAGAAATTGGCAGCTACCGCCCCGAGCGAAAGGGCCCCGAGCCGCAGAAAACTACGCCGCGAAACGCCGTCGCAGTACGCATCCGACGACTGACCAAGACGAATCTTTAGCATGGCTGGGGCTCCTCAAAAACGTTGGGGGGAGGATCGGCTGGTGGACAGGGCGGGGCAGCTTGCAGCAAGTAGCGTGCAGAAAGCAGCGGCAAACATGCCGCGACAACCTGCATACAGTAGCGCCTACGCAACTTATCGACATCGCGGAATCGAATCAACTTGTTTTGATGCATTTCCGCAAGAATGCGGTGACGCGCCCCTTTGGTGCGTTGTTAGCGTGGCTTCAGCCCACCTCCGGAGGAGCGGGAAGCTCTAGTTGCTCCTTGTATAAACACGGTAAAGCGTTACTGGAAATGAGTTTAGGGATGTTCTGCTGGCAAGTTCGAATCTTGGCTCGCCTCGTGGGGGTAAGGTGGGTAGTCTGACGATACCTGTCCGCAGCGCACTCTGGCCGAAAGACCATCATGCTTAAGTTATTGCTTGGTAGTCACTTACTGCATTCTTCTTGGCGACTTGCAGGGTGCCTTAGCTTGGGTTCTCTGGCGCTTGGGCTGCTGGCCAGTAGTGCGGCGCTGGGGGCCAATGTCGAGCTGGCCCCTCTGCCAGCCGTGATGCCGGTCGAAGGTTTGACAGCCGAGTTCGAGGCGAAAATCCCCGAGCTGTTTCGTCTGCCGGTCGAAGATTTTGAAGTCGCGGTGCGCGAGGTGCCAATCGAGAGCAAGTCGATCGAGATTTGGCACGTCACCTTTCCTTCGGCGATGAAAACCGAGTCTCCCGCCAACAACACGGTGCATGGGGAGTTCTATCGGCCGAAAATGGCGGGGCAGCGTCCGGCGGTGATCGTGCTCCATATTCTGGGCGGGGATTTGCAGCTGTCGCGCGTCTTTTGCAATCACCTGGCGCAGAACGGCAGCGCCTCGATGCTGATCCATCTGCCGTACTATGGCAATCGTCGCGCGCCGGGGGAATCGCGCCGCATGATTAGCGAAGACCCCGATCAAACGGTGGTCGGCATGCGGCAAGCGGTGATGGATATCCGCCGTGGCATCAGCTGGTTCGAAAGCCAGCGCGAAACGATCGATCCCCAGCAGACCGGTATTTTTGGAATCAGCTTAGGTGGGATCACCAGCGCCCTGGCTGCTGCGGTCGAGCCTCGGATCGAAAACACCTGCCTGCTTCTGGCGGGTGCCGACCTGGGCCGGATCGCTTGGGAATCGAAAGAGCTGGCGAAGTTCCGCCGCAAATGGGTGATGGACGGATTCACGAAAGATCAGTTCACGGCGACCCTCAAACCGATCGACCCCATCACGTACGCCGCTAACTTGAAAGATCGCCGCGTCCTGATGCTCAACGCCGAGAAGGATGAAGTGATTCACCGCGATTGCACCCTCGCGCTCTGGCAAGAGGCGGGTGAGCCAGCCATCAAGTGGTATCCGGGGGGGCACTACAGTGTGATTCGGCATCTGTTTTCGGCGATGCATCACACGAGCGAGTTCTTTAGCACCCCAGCAATGCCTTAGCACGTGCCGCAAGAAACGACAGAGGCCACCTTCGCGTGGAAGATGGCCTCTGCAGTTGTTTCACTAAGCTGTCGGGTGGACTTCGCTTAACCAACTTCGTTTAGAAGTCGTAGTTCATCGAGAAGTTGATCCCTTGCAGCCAGTAGTCGCTGTCGACAAAGCGTGGAGCAGGAACCGCTGGGCCAATCAGTGGGCCATTCACTTGCGTGATGTTCACGTTCCGGTCGACCTGGTCTCCCGAGGTCACCACATCCGACATCCAGATGATGTTGTAGCCGACCGAGAAGCTCAGGTTTTGCGTGGGGTGATAAGCCAGGGCGAGGCTGATTTCAGGGATGAAAGCCCACTTGTCGCGTTCGCGAGTCGGAGGTGTGGCGTTGGTCGGTTGTACGAGCAAACCACCACCGGGAGCTGCGACACCGTCGACCAGCGTTTGACCGAACATTTCGATCTTCTGGTTCATATTGCCGACGCTCATCTTGGCGATGCTGTCGATCGACCACTGTCCGTTCTGCAGCGAGCTCTGCAAGCCGAACATACCACCGTGAAATTCATTCTTCGCACGGATGCGGTCGGTGATGTCGAATGTGGTGCCGACAGGAATCAGCGAGAGTGGATCGCGGCTGGTGTGGAAGCTGTTGACTTGGAAGGCGTCGTCGAGGCGGAGCATTTGATAACCGGCCAAGAGGTCGACCCGACGGCGGCCATCGTTTTCCATCATCACGCGGAAGAACGTTTCTGCCGACAGGAAGCTGTTGCTGAAGCTGGCGTTCACACTGCCACCGGCAATCGGATCGCCTTGCAGTTCATCGAAGTAGGCGATCAGCAGCGAGTCTTCGGTGGCGAGCAGGGCGTTGAAGAACGGCCGACCGAGAATTTGAGATCCTTGGTCCCCCGTGCTGGCAGCCGCAAAGTTGGCATCGTCGCCACCCAAAGCCATGAAGCGGGTGCCCCAGCCCAAGGTGTGATGCGGATCGAGCCAGAGACCGGCGGTAAAGCGTCCACCGACTTGCAGTTCGTTGCCGTAGGTATCGCCGCCGAAGAGGTTTTCGTAGTTAGGGCGGCCCAGGACCGCAGCATCGCCGCGTGGTGTCGCAGAATCGGTGCTGGTGCCAACCAGTGGCGGCAGGTCGGTCCCTTTGCCCCACCACATCAGGAACTCGACGTTCCCCCACAGATCGAGCGAGCGGCAACGTGGGTTACACATCTCGCCGCAATATTCCGAGGCTGGACCGTAGCCGAGCACATCGCCACACGAGGGTGCAGTGTCGGTGCAGTTGGCACTGGCACCACCGGCGGTGTTGTTCCACCACGAGGCGAGTTGCACCATTGGTCCGGTGCGCTGGGTGGGCTCTTCGTAGGCAGCGGTCATGGCCCCACTGCCAGATTCGCCGTAGGAGGCAGGCTCCACGTACGAAGCAGGCTGTTCCATCGTCTGTGCGACCGCAGCCGAGGCAGTGAGAGCCAGCCAGGCCATCGCGGCGGAGAACATCGAGGTCGACTTCATGGGAATCAGCTCGCTCAAAAAAGTGTCGCCAGTTGCATGATTGGGATCGACCGGCAGAACCGGAAAATCCAGCAAGGTCACGGACGACCGTCAAACTCGACGCACTTTGCCCGTCCTGTGCAAAGCCGTTCCGAGCCGTCTTACCCCTGAACAGTCCTTGCAATCGGCAAATCTTGCCCAGGGTTCGCTGTGGGGTAATCTTCGGCGGTCGGGTAGCAATCGATTGAGAAAATATTCCGGCTGTAGCGTTTGTAGTGGGAAAGTTTTGCTAGCGATGCAGTGCAGCGGGCTAGCAGGGCGAAGGGGTGGGAGGCAGGAGACGAGAGGCGAGGGGAAAGCAGAGGAGGGAAGAAATGCGAGGGGCGAGGCGGGGCTTTTCCCAGGACGACAACCAGACCGACTTGCGGTTCGTATAACCGCCGCAGGGGAGCGCCGGTGGGCTCGGAACCGCCGGAAACTCTTGCTGCTGGCTGCACTTTTCAGGGTGACGATTGTGCGGATTTGCCGGGAATTCCCGGACAAAACTCACGACGCAGTTCCCCGAATTTTCTAAGATTAATGACGTACGCTTCTCTGCCGGTTTCCGACATCGGCACTTTGCCACCACTGCGAAACATCATGACCAACCCTCCCACGATTCACGGTCTTCCTACAGGCTGGCGAGCCCAGGTGCTCTCCTTGCTCGGTGGTCCCGTGCAAAGTCGTCTCGCCCGTTGGGGGCAGGTGCTTCCGCAAATCGCGGCGTTTGAAGAGACCCTCGTTGCCGAGGATGATCGCGAGCTGCGTAAGCGGAGCCTCTCGCTGAAGTATCGCGCCAAAAGTGGCGAGAAACTCGCCACGCTGTTGCCCGAGGCCTATGCGCTGGTGCGCGAAGCATCGCGCCGCGTGATTGGCCAGCGTCACTACGACGTGCAAATGATTGGCGGCATTGCCCTGTTTCACGGCTCGATTGCCGAAATGGAAACGGGTGAAGGTAAAACGCTCACCGCCACGCTGCCGATGTATCTCCACGCGCTGGTGGGGAAAGGGTCGCATCTGGCGACCGTGAACGACTACCTGGCCGAGCGCGATGCCAACATGATGCGCCCGGTCTATGCCATGCTGGGACTCACCACCGGCGTGGTGCTGACCAAAGATAAATCCGACGCCCGCCGCAAGGCGTACGGCTGCGACATCACCTACGGCACCGCCAAAGAATTTGGCTTCGACTTCTTGCGCGATCGCTTGCTGCTCCGCAGGCTCGGCGCCGCGCAAGGGAGTTTGCTGGGGCAATTCACCGGTGTCGGAGCCGACGCCAACAGCGAACAGCCGGTGCAGCGCGAAGCGCACTTCTGCCTGGTCGACGAAGCCGACAGCATTTTGATCGACGAAGCACGCACGCCGCTGATCATCGGCGCGCTTGGCGATAAAGCGATCGACCGGATTGTTGCCACCTATCGCTGGGCGGCTGAAGTGCAATCGCAGTTCCTCGAAGAGAAGCACTACGACTACGACGACGAAGATAAAAAAGTCGAGCTCACTGCAGCTGGTCGCCAGCTGCTGCGCGCGCTGCCAAAGCCCGAACTGCTGAGCACGATGGGGCTCGTCGATCTGTATCAGTACATCGAGCGGGCCATAAAAGTAGCGCGCGATTATTTGCTCAACCGGCACTACGTGGTGATCGACGGCGAGATCACAATTGTCGACGAAAACACCGGCCGTTTGGCCGAAGGTCGCAAATGGCGCGATGGCATTCATCAAGCGATTGAAGCGAAAGAGAAGATCGAAGTTTCAGTCGCCACGGGACAAGCGGCCCGCATCACGGTGCAAGATCTGTTTCTGCGCTATAAGCACATCGCGGGGATGACCGGTACGGCGATGTCGGCCACCAACGAATTTCGCAAAGTCTACAAGATGCGCGTGGTGCCGATTCCGACGAATCGCCCGTCGCAGCGCAAGCGCTTGCCCGATTTGGTCTTCGGCACCGAGGACGAAAAATGGGCCGCTGTGGTGGAAGATGTGAAGGCGATGAACCAGGTGGGTCGCCCGGTGCTGATCGGCACCAAGAGCATCGATAAATCGATGCATCTCTCGCGGCTCCTCACCGCCGCTGGCATCACCCACCGCGTGCTCAATGCCAACGAGGTGGAGCGCGAAGCAGAGATCGTGGCGCTCGCGGGCGAACAATTCAAAGTGACTGTCGCCACGAACATGGCCGGTCGTGGTACCGACATCAAACTGGCTCCTGGCATGCGCGAACTGGGTGGCCTGCATGTGATTTGCACCGAGCTGCACGATAGCGCGCGGATCGATCGTCAGCTCGTCGGACGCTGTGGTCGCCAAGGGGATCCCGGCACGACGCGGCAGTATATGTCGCTCGACGACGATGTGATCAAAAGCGGCTATGGCCCCGAAGTGGCCGAGCGGATGGAGCAGTGGGGCAAGACCGCAGGTCCTGCCGCCCAACGACAAGTGGGAATGATCTTTCGGGCTCAGCAGCGGGTCGAGCGGAAGCATTTGCGCGATCGCTTTGCGCTGCTGCACCATGAGAAAGAGCGGAAGAAGATGCAGCTCGAGATGGGGCAAGATCCCTACCTCGATACGCCCGATTGATGCCGAGTGGCCTACCGAGTGGCGTTTGCAAATGGTTGTTTTTAGAGCGAGTCAGCTTCCTGGGCACGAGGTTTGCGTTGGGTGAAAGGGCTTTGCCGAAAAGTCTGCCAAAACGGGTCGTGTTAAGAAAATCAAATGGGCGTGACAGAAGGTTAGACAAATCGTCGCACGCCAAACGGATAAACGTTACAGGCATTACGGCTGGAGGTCAAAACCAGCGGAAATGCTCGGGAAATGAAACAAAACGTACAGCAGCGAGAGCATCAGCATTTAGAGTGAACCTAGAACTTTCTGCGTGGAGCTTTGCCGCTTCACCGACGTTCTGGCAGGCCCGCAGCAGCGTGTCTGTGGTGAGTGACAGCGTGCGAATGACAGTGGCAAGTGATAGTGCACAACTGAATGACAGTGCACGAGAAATCGTGTGAAGGATAGCGCCGAGAAGCAAGCAAACCGTGCTGGCTACGCCAGTAGCGCGGCACCGATTTGCTGAAAGATTGGAGTTTGGTTTGCAATTTTTACGTAGCCAGAAGCTGCAGCTGGTTTGCCGCTTGTGGCTTGCAAAAATTGCCAAGCGCGAAAGCCCCCCGGCCACGCGCGTGTTGCCAAACTACTTAGTGAGCCCCCTAACGTCAGACTGAGCCGAGCGACTATGGCAACGGGACAATCTCAGGTCAGCAGCGAGACCATCGAAAAAACCAAGCAGCAGATTCGTGGCTTGGTGGGCGAGGTTGCGCAGATCTGCAAGAGCGACATGACCCCCGAAGAGTTCCACGCCGCATTCTTGCAGCGCGTGGTGCAAGCGCTCGCCGCTGTGGGTGGCGCGATTTGGGTGCTTGGTGAAGCGAAGAAGCCCGAGCTGTCGTATCAAATCAATCTCACGCCGAACTTGCTCGATAGTGGCTGCGACGATGCGCAAAAGCACTATCGCTTGCTCGACTACATCATCGCCAGCAATCAGCCGCAGCTGGTCCCCCCGCTCTCCGGCGCGGGCGACGAGCGGATGGGTGGCAATCCGACCCGTCAACTGCTGGTGATTCATCCCCTGGGACACGACGACCAGGTGGAAGCGCTAATCGAAATTTTCCAGCGCCCCAATTCGCCACCAGCCACGCAGCGCGGCTATTTGCAGTTCCTGCGGCAGATGTGCGAGATGGCGTCGGAGTGGTTCAAGAATCGCCGCCTCAAGCAGTTCTCCGATCGACACTCCCTCTGGGCGCAGGCCGATAGTTTTTCACGCGCCGCGCACGAAAGTCTCGACGTTCGCGAAACCTGCTACACCATCGTCAACGAAGGTCGACGCTTGCTCGGCTGCGACCGTGTCAGCATCGCCCTCAAACATGGAAGCAGCTGCACCATCGAAGCGGTGAGTGGTCAAGACACACTCGACAACCGCTCGAACGTCGTCACGCTGCTGGGCAAACTTGCCACGCGCGTCGTCGCCACTGGCGAGCCGCTGTGGTATTACGGTTCGACTGAGGATATGCCGCCGCAAATCGAAACCGCAGTGGAGGAGTACGTCGATCAGTCGTACACCAAATCGCTCGCGGTGATTCCGATTCGCAAACCGAAATCAGCCGATGCTGCCGCCGGAACCACCACCCCCAGTGAGTCGGAAAAGAAGGGGGAACTGATCGGCGCAATCATCGTCGAGCAGATCGAAAGCGAGATCCCGCGCGAAGTCCTCCTGCCACGTCTCGACCTGGTCTACGAACACTCGTCGCGGGCCCTCACCAACGCCATCGATCACAACAGTTTGTTCCTGATGCCAGTCTGGAAAACGCTTGGCAAAGCAGGCTGGGTGGTGCAGGCGCGACAGCTTCCCAAAACACTCACCATCACCGGCATTGTGCTGGCGGTGCTATTGGCACTAGCGGTCATTCAGACCGATTTCGACATGCGTGCGAAGGGAACTTTGCAGCCGATTTCGAAGGCCGACATTTTTGTGCCGCAGCGCGGTGTTGTCACCGAAGTGCTGGTCGACAACGGCACGCTGGTGGAAGAGGGGCAAGTGCTGCTGAAGATGCGGAGCGATGAGCTGCCGCTGCAGATTGCCGAGGTCGAAGGTCAGCTTCTCGCCGCGCGCGAAGAACTCGCTGCCGTGCGCGACCGCGTGACCAACACCGGTCGTCAGGTTACCGAACAAGAACGCGCCCGCGATCAAGCGCAGATGTCGCGCGTCCAAGTGCAAGTGGAAAGCCTCGACGAGCGCTTGCAGTTGCTGCTCGATCGCAAAAAACAGCTCACCGTCGTAAGCCCCAAACGGGGCCGCGTGATCACCTGGGATACGAAAAAATCTCTGCAGAATCGCCCTGTTGAAGTTGGTCAGCTGCTGATGACGATTGCCGAAGAAGGGACCGACTACGAGCTCGAGCTCTACATGCCCGAGAAGCGGATCGATCACATCGTTCGCTATCGCAACCAGATCAAAAAAGACGATCCTTCGCAGGAACTGGCGGTCGACTACATCCTGATGACCGATCCCGGGACCTATCACTACGGCAAGGTGACGCAGATCGATCCGGTGGCTGAAACGCACGAAGAGCATGGCCAAATTGTGCGCATCAAAGTGAGTACCGATACCGAACTCAACACCCCTTATCCGGGCGCGACGGTCACGGCTAATGTGAACTGCGGCAAGGCGTCGCTCGGCTGGGCCAAGCTGCACGAAGCTTGGGAATGGGCCGAAGCGAATCTGTTCTTCTAGTTCGCTCGCCGTGGCTCCCAGCGCCGACATCAGCACCCTCCACATCACCACGCACATTCGGGCCCTTGGGCCGGAGTAGTTCCCTTGAAAAAACCACAACACCTCACGCTGCGAAACTCGCTCTTGTCGATCGCCGGCATCGGACTGGGGCTGATGACAACGCTTCACCTGCAAGGCCAATCGCCTGCGGCTGCCGTAGCACCAGCGGCGACTGCTCCGAGCGCTGCTGTGCCAAGCACTGCAGTTCCGAGCGCTGCGCCGCAAACGCCTGCTGCGAAGCCAGCGAGCACTCCTCCGACCAATCTGCTTCCACCCAGCCCTGCAGCCACGGCCCCTTCGCTGAGCGCACCTGCAGCAAGCGCCCCGCGCACGGCAAACAAAATTCCGGCCAAACAGCCGAACTTCACCGGTCCCGGCGTGGTGGTGGTTCCGCACGGTCTGGTGACTGCGTTTGACGACATTCGTGTTCCTGCTCGCGAGCCTGGCACGCTGATGTCGCTCGTGGTGAAGGGGGGCGAGTCGGTGCTCGAGGGAGATATCCTGGGAGAACTCGACAATCGCGATGCCCTGGCTAAACGAAAAATCGCCGAAGGGGAATTGAGCGTCGCCACGACACAAGCCGAGAGTACCGCTGAACTCGAAGCGGCTCAAAAAGCGGCCGAAGTTTCGAAGATCGAAATGGATCAGAACATCCAGATTCGGGCCAAGAATCCCGACGCGGTGAGCGATCTCGACATGCGTCGTTCGCGCTTCCAGTTCGACCGAGCACTAGCACAAATCAAAGTGGCCGAGGTCGATCGCGTTGTCGCGCAGCTCACCACCGTGGTGAAAAGCACGCAGGTCGAAGCGGCTGATAACGAAATCCAGCGCCGCCGCATCGCCGCACCGCAAAAGGGTGTGGTGGTGGAAGTTTTCAAGAAGGTGGGTGAGTGGGTTCAGCCTGGCGAACCGATCTTGCGACTCGTACGCCTCGATCGCGTCCGTGTGGAAGGTTTTGTTCTCGCCGACGAGGCCACTCCATCGGAGGTGGCTGGTAAGCCCGTGGAAGTAACCGTACATCTGTCGCGCGGTAAGACGGAAGTGGTGCGCGGCGTGATCGACTTTGTGAGCCCGATTGTCGAAGGGACCGGACGCAGCCGCCAGTTCCGTGTCTGGGCTGAAGTCGAGAATCGTCTGCTCGAAGGTCACTATGTGATTCAGCCCGGTGCGAGCGCCGACCTGCGTATCGATAAGACATACGTCGGCACCTACGGAGTCCCCACGACCGAAGCCAAGCCAAATTCGGCGGCTCCGAGCAGCGCAGTCCCCAGTAGCGCAGCTCCTGGCAATGCTGCTGGTGGTGCGCCAGCTGCTCCATCGAACTGGAAGCCTGTCACGGCTCCCGGCAAGCCAGCCCCAGCTCCTGCGAAACCGGCCGCCCCTGGAACCTCGGCTCAGGCGACCCCTCCGAGTGAGCCAGCGGGCAAGCCAATCGCGGCCACACCTTCCACCACCGAGACCACCACGCTCAAGCCGGTGGTTGAAAGCCCCGCCGGTGCGCCAGGAATTGGTAGCGGCGCATTTGCCCCTGCAGCTACGGGCCAGATTCCAGGTGTGAAGCGCGACGCTGTTCCCGCACCAACAGCTCCAGCGGCACCGACTACTCCGCCGCCCGCTGCCCCCATCAAATAACTGCCCCCATCAAATTACACCGTCGCTTCGGATTCGTCTGTTCGCTTCTGTTTGACTCATCTAACGCTCGCTCGACGTCTCTATGGTCACTCTCGCCGATAGTCTGGTAAGCAGCACCTCGCGTCCGCTGCAGCTGCGCATGCGGCCCGACCTGTCGGCCCGTCGGCATCGCTATCACGGCACCACGTTCTGGGTGCTCAAAGAACCGGTCGGCCTCAGTTACTTCCGATTTCACGAAGAAGAGTATGCGATTCTGTGCATGCTCGACGGCCATCACAGCCTCGACGAAATCAAAGAGCAATTCGAGCAGCAGTATCAGCCGCAGAAGATCACGTTTCAGGACCTACTACAGTTCGTCGGCATGCTGCACCGCAGTGGGCTGGTGATTAGCGAAGCTCCAGGCCAAGGGCATCAGCTCCGCAAACGTCGCGACGAGAAGAAGTGGCGCGAGATGCTCGGCAAGCTCTCGAATGTCTTCTCGATGCGCTTTCGGGGTGTCGATCCCGAACGCTTTTTCAACTGGCTCTATCCCTTCACCGGCTGGTTCTTCACACCGGCCGCGATCATTGGCGTGTTGATGCTGGCGGTCGCCGCGCTTTCGCTGGTGATGGTCAACGTCGACGTCTTTACGCAACGTCTGCCAGCGTTTCACGAGTTCTTTGGTCCACGCAACTGGATCTGGCTCGGGATCACGATGGCGAGCGTGAAGGTGCTCCACGAATTTGGGCACGGACTCTCGTGCAAGCACTACGGCGGCGAATGCCACGAACTTGGCGCGATGCTGCTGGTCTTCACTCCGGCGCTCTACTGCAACGTTTCCGACAGCTGGATGTTGCCCAACAAATATCACCGCGCGTTCATCGGCGCAGCGGGGATGTATGTCGAGCTGTTCTTAGCATCGGTCGCCACGTTTGTCTGGTGGTTCAGCGAACCGGGGATGATCAACCATATTGCGCTCAGCGTGATGTTCATCTGCTCGGTCAGCACGATCGTGTTCAACGGCAATCCGCTGCTACGTTTCGACGGCTACTACATCCTGATGGACTTGCTCGAAATCCCGAACCTGCGTCAAAAAGCGACGGAGATTACGCGGCGATTTCTGCTGTACTGGTGTCTCGGCATCGAGCAGCCCGAGAACCCCTTCTTGCCGCAAGGGAATCGCTGGGCCTTTGCACTGTTCACCGTGGCGGCGGTTGCCTATCGCTGGGTGGTGGTCTTCTCGATTCTGTTTTTTCTGAACAAAGTCTTCGAGCCGATTGGTCTGAAGCCGGTGGGACAACTCATCGCGCTGTCGGGTTTTGTGGGGCTCGTCGCTCAGCCCATCATGGAGCTGTGGAAATTTTTCCGGGCCCCTGGGAGGATGAATAAAGTGAAACGTACACGAGTCGCCATCACCCTTGCGTCGGTCGCTGGCGCGGTGGGACTGCTCCTGTTCATTCCGCTCCCGTACTCGGTGAAAGCGGCCTGCGAAGTGCAGCCTCGCGAGCTCGTGCAGATCTTTGCGAGCACCCCCGGCACACTGCTCGAAGTGCTCGTGAAACCGGGCGATAAAGTGGAAGCGGGAACCGTTCTCGCGCGGCTTGATAACCCCGAGATGGAAATCGAATTGCTCCGCCTCAAGGGGCAGCGCGATGAAGCCAAAAACGCCCTCGAAGGGCTCTATCGACTCCGCTTTACCGATAGCACGGCGGTCGACCAAATCGAAGCCGCCGAGCAAGTGCTGCAAGCCGCCGAGCGGCAATATAACGAGCGGCTCGAGGAATCGAAGCGGCTGACCATCACCGCGCCGGTGGCTGGGGTTGTGATTCCCGCCCCGAGTCGACCTGCCAAAGCAGGTCGTGAAGAAGGTCGGCTGAAGACTTGGACCGGCACCCCACTCTCGGAGCGGAATGTCGGCGCACTCTTCACCCCCACCGATCTGCTCTGCGTGATTGGGGACACCAGCAACCTCGAAGCGGTGATGGTGATCGATCAGTCGTACATCGACCTCGTCCGGAAGGATCAGCAGGTGAGTGTGCTGCTCGAATCGCACACCTATGAAGCGTTCGATAGCCAGGTGGAAAAGATCGCCGCGACCGAGCTGAAAGTCGCTTCGGCCGGTTCGTCGAGCAAGGGGGGCGGACGCCTCGATACCTATACCGACGCGCTAGGAATGGCACGACCGTTACATACGTCGTACCAGGCGACAGCTCCGCTCGGAAATTCACTCGGAAATGTTCAAGTTGGTCAGCAAGGACAGGCTAGAATTTACACAGGATGGCAACCACTCGGGAAACGTCTCTACCGCTTTTTAGCGAAGACCTTCCACTTCGAGTTGTAACTTCGACACCGGAATTTACGGGTCGCGAGTCGCCTCGGCCACTTTCGATCGATGCCCAGCTTGTGAAGAACTCTTGCAGAGATTGTCAGGAACTTGGCAGCGATTGTTGCCAAATGAGTGACAAAAACGTCCGTAGATTGTAAGAAATTCGTCAGAAAGTTGATAGAAATTTGTCAGCAGATAGGCAGGCATGTTTGGGCGCAAGCGCTAGCTGACCTGACTGGCTGCGGATCTCTTGGTGCTAGTGATTTTGGGTACTAACAGTTGCTTGATTGCTAGTGGGCTGGCTTCACACCCACAACGGGCGATCACCAATTGAAATTTGCGGTTGCATGCGATAGCGGTGCGGTGTGAAGCCCGCGCCCAACAAACCTTGCCGCTTCGGCGGCGCAGAGGGAGGAAGTTAGCACGATGGCAGAGAACGTAGAAAATCCAGTGGTAGAAGAAGTGAAGGCAGCTCCACAACAAGCCATGCAGGTCGACGTCGATGATTCGCACGTTGCCGCTGCTTATGCCAACTTCTGCCGCGTCACCGGCTCGCCAGAAGAACTGATCATCGATTTCGGTCTCAACCCACAGCCTGTGGGAATGCCCAAGACTCCGATCGCCGTCACGCAGCGCGTGATCGTGAACTACTACACCGCCAAGCGCTTGCTGCACGCTCTCTCGCTCAGCATTCAGCGTCACGAGGCTGTGTTCGGCGTGCTCGAGACCGACATTCAGAAGCGCCTCAAGCCTGGCATTCGGTAAGTCGCGACACACCTTCGAATTCGGGCGATTAGCGAACCATCGTCGTCCCCCGGTTTCGTTGCGTGCGCTCTAGATCCCAAAAAGGGTCTGCGGCGGTGGGAGTGAAATCCCGGCCACTGCAGCCCCTTTTTTTGCTGCGCCGACCTAGCGGGGGACTCTCCGCCGCTCCGGCGCTCGCGCTACTTCCAAAACGGCGACGCGTAAGCGATGCTATGCTCCTTGCCCCCTGTACATCCTCTCCCGGAGATTGGCTCGCCATGAAACACTTGTTCCTCACCACTCTTGCGCTGCTCGTGCTCGGCTCCCTCGCTCCCTCGACCATTCGAGCAGAAGCCCCTTGGACCGATCTGTTTAATGGCAAGGATCTCACCGGCTGGGTGCAGCGCGGCGGCAAGGCCAACTACAAAGTCGAGAACGAAGAGATTGTCGGCAGCAGCGTGCCGAATACACCGAACTCGTTCCTTTGCACCGAAAATGAGTACGACAATTTTGTGCTCGAGCTCGAGTTCAAAGTCGATCCGGCCCTCAACAGCGGCGTGCAGATTCGGAGCCAGTATTTCGAGTCGCCGATGGAGTTCGACTACGAAGGGAAGAAGATCAAAGTCGGTGCGAATCGTGTGCACGGCTATCAGGTCGAAATCGATCCTTCCCCGCGCAGCTTCAGTGGCGGTATCTACGACGAAGGTCGTCGCGGCTGGCTGTTCGATCTGAAGAACAACGAACCGGCTCGCAAAGCATTCAAGTCGGGGGAATGGAACAAGTATCGAATCGAGTGCAACGGCGACTCGATTAAGACGTTCATCAACGATGTCCCTGCGGCCGACCTGAAGGACTCGCTGACACCCAAGGGTTTTATTGCCCTGCAAGTGCACGGCGTGGGGAAGAAAGAAGAGCCCCTCGAAGTCCGCTGGCGCAAAGTGCGTCTCGCCCCGATCGTCGCTGGCGAGCCGCTCCCCAAGTAAGTCGCTCGCGACCTGCGTACCGCTTCCGCTGCGGCTGTTCCGATAGCCGCAGCATGTTCGATACTTCTCTATCAAAACCTTTTTCAAGACTCGTGACGCGCGAAAGTTCAGTCCCTTTATGCCACGCCGCATGCTTTGTTTGACGGAAGGTCATACCGAACCTCACGCTGGAAAGACGGCGGCGAATCTGGTGCGCTACAAGCGCGAAGAGGTAGTGGGACTACTCGATAGCACGCAGCGCGGACGGACTGCCGGGGAACTGCTCGGCACCGGTGGTGATGTGCCGATTTTTGGCACGCTCGACGAAGCGCCCGAAGCCAACATGCTGGTGCTCGGCATCGCCCCACCTGGCGGGAAGATTCCGCAGGCCTGGCGGGGAGTGATTCTCGACGCCATCACGCGCCGCAAAATGGATGTGATGGCGGGGCTGCATGATTTTCTGTCGGACGATCCCGAGTTTGTTGCCGCTGCGAAAGTGGCTGGCACCAAGCTGATCGACATCCGCAAGAATAACGAGAAAACGATCGCCCGCCGCAAAGGAATTCGCCCCGATTGCTTGCGAGTTCACACCGTCGGGCACGACTGCAGCATCGGCAAGATGGTGGTGTCGGTCGAGATTGCCAACGGCCTCAAACGGCGTGGCCGCGATGCGAAGTTCATCGCCACCGGACAGACCGGCATCATGATCGAAGGGGATGGACTCCCGCTCGACTGTGTGGTGGCCGACTTCGTTTCGGGAGCGGCGGAGAAGATGATTCTCGAGCATCAGCACCACGAGATTCTGCTCGTCGAAGGGCAGGGGAGCCTCGTCCATCCGTCGTACAGCGGCGTCACCCTCAGCTTGCTGCACGGCTGTGCTCCGCAAGCGCTCGTGTTGTGCTACGAGATTGGTCGCGAGTGTGTGACCGGTGTCGAGAGTGTCAAAATCCCGCCGCTGGCGCTCCACAAGCAGCTGTTTGAGACGATGGCCAACCTGCACCAGAAGTGCGAGGTGATTGGGATCGGCATCAACAGCCGCCGCGTGAGCGCTGCGGAAGCTGCTGCGGAACGGGCGCGGGTGAAGGCCGAGTTTGGTCTGCCGGCCTGCGACGTGCTACGCGACGGTCCCGACGAGCTGGTCGACGCCGTCATCCAGTTCCACGCGCGGGGCGATTGGCACGGCCCGCTCTAAGCAAACACCCAGCGCGTTTGCTTATTCTTCGCTCGCTTCATCCTCGAGTGCTTGCTGGCGGACTTGCCACTCGATGTTCTGCACGACGATGCGCGTCTTCAATTCGCCGTTCCACTCGACTGTCATGTCGTGCGCTTCGAGAACCTGCTTCACGCGCTCGCCAATGGCGATGCCACTCTGCTCCTCACCATCCATCGCGCCGAACGTGAGATAGAGCTGCTTCTCGGCCAGGACATGCTCGACATCTTGCCAGTCGAAGAAGCAGTAGCCGATAAGCCCCGACTCTTCGTCCCCCGCTTCGGCATAGATTTCGCCGACGATATCGAGCCCTTCACTCGGCGTGTTGGCCACATTTTGAAGCGCTAAGATTCCTTCGTCTTCGAGGAGCGCGAGGGCATCGTTCAGGCGATCGTAGTCGGTCTCTTCGGGCCATGTTTTTTCGGCTTCGCGCTTCTTGGCGAATTCGGATTCAATCTGCTTGCGCGCCCAGATTTCGTCGATCTGACCCGGCTCGAAAATATCTTCCACGATGCCGATAAAAATCTCTTCGACGTCGTAATAGCCCGACCAGACATAGTTCTTGATCTGCGCCGCTGCTTCGGCCTGCACGTTCATAATTCACTCGAAAACAAAGAGAAAAAACATCACTGGGGGCCTCGTTCGCCGCGAGAGAGATCTCGCTACTTAGCGATCTTCAGCTTCTCGATCGCGGGAAGAGCGAGGTCGAGTTTGTAGAGCAATTGGTTGTAGTTGTAGCGGGGCGTCATCGTCGGCTTATCGGCAAACTCGGCGGTGTAGGTCGCTTCGAAGTAGAGCGTGGAAGCATCGGCCGCCGCAAACTCGCCATGCACGCGCGGGTTATAGAATGTGTAGTTCGCGTGCGAGAGGATTTTTACACACGTGCTCCAAGGTCCCAGTGGCGAATCGGCTTCGGCATACCAGAGTTCACCGAAGGCCGACGGCTTGCCAAAACGTTCCATAAAAATGGTGGTCCATTTTTTCTTCCAGGGATGCCAGGCGATCGATCCGCTGTGCAGTTCCACGCGCTGACCGTCGACACTAGTGAGCGACTTCGGCGAATGCACCTCTTGCCAGGTTTTCGGGTCGAGATAGCTCTCGAAAGCGTCGGGAACTTGCAACGTCGGAAGGGGATTGCCGAACAGGAGCCAGCGTTTTCCTTCGGCGTCGGTGTAGCGACTCACATGACCATCGGGGAGCAGTTTGGGGAGTGGCTCGCCCGATTTTTTATTCCAGAGCTCGAGCGTTTTCTCGAAGGTTTGGGTTTCGTCGTTCCAGACCACGAGCCCCCACTCGTAGACCGAAAGAGGTGGCTCGATTTTGGTGTAGCTGGTGATCAGCCGCTCGCGACCGGCGCGATCTTTCACACTCGCCACGCCGGTGATCCAGGTTGGTCCGGAGCCGGCTACAGGGGCAGTGCCGCGCGGACGATCTTGCTGGTCGCGCTCGTAGCGGTAGTTGATTTTCAGAGGGGCGGCGAGATCGGCGGAGGTCAGTATCGGAGTCGTGGCGCTTGAGGCGTCGAAGATCCCGAGGGGGTAGTGGTGCAGCGTGGTGTCGCCCCAGATCCAGCGGAGCTTGTCTTGGTAGGTGGTCAGCTGCACGCTGTCGCAGCCCACCACGCCCGACTCTTTCCAGTCGAGCTGGTGCCCCAGTTTTTGGCTCTCGCCGTAGATACCGCTGCCGGTCATGCGTCCGATCCGCTCGGCGAGACTGGTCCGGGTGAGTTCGATGGTGAACTTCGCCCCATCTTGGGGTGTGAAGCGATAGCCGCGAATGCCAAATCCATCGGCGGTCGCTTCGTAGCCGGGGGAACAGAGCGCGAGAAAGATTTCGCGATCAAAGAGTTCTCCGGCATCGAAACAGATCCGCCCAGCGTTGTCGCTGACCCACGTTTGACTGCCGGTGGTGCTGGCGATGACGAGCGAGATCGGTGTGCGCGTTGCGCGGTCGATGAACTGCAGTTCGCACTGCTCGCGCGGCTGTGCAGCTTGCGCTGGTGCGGCAAGCGATAGGAGCGCAATCGCTAGGAGCAGAAGGTTACGGCGTGGCATCGAAGGGGCTTTCAGAGCGGAAACGATCGGCGCGCTCGAATGTTCAGCATCAAATCGCGAGTTCTCGAGCAGGCTGTTGTTCTAGGGATGGAGGACGATTTTGCCAGCCAGCGTCCCTGCCTTTTGTAAGGTGTTTTGCTCTTGCAGTTTGTGGGCGGCGGCAGCTTCGCTCAGCGGAAAGACCTTTGAGATGATGGCCTTCAGTTTGCCTTCGCTCATCCAGCGATTGAGGTCGACCGCGCACGCTTGTTGTTCTTCGGGCGTGGCCTTGAACATCACAAATCCGTGAAGCGAGCAACCTTTGACGTAGAACGGTCCGACCGGAAAAGCGGGTCGGGCATCGCGGCCTGCCATCAGGATGACGCGGCCACGTTCGGCGAGGTAGCTTGTGATTTTATCGAAGTCGGGTTCGCGAACTGTTTCCCAGTAGACGTTGACTCCGGCCGGGGCAAACGCTTTGACAGCGGCGGCAACATCTTCGGTCTTGTAGTTCACGGCGACATCGCAGCCGAGTTTCAGCAGCGCATCGACCTTGGAAGGATCGCCAGCGGTGGCGATCACGCGAGCGCCGATCGCTTTGGCAAGCTGCACCACCACGGTGCCGACGCCGCCACTTCCGCCGTTCACGAAAATGGTTTCACCAGCGCCGAGTTTGGCTTCGCGGATCAGTCCCAAGTGGGCAGTGATCCCCACAAGCGCACAGGCGGCGGCGGTGTCGAACGAAACGTTATCGGGAATGGGGTAGAGCAGGTTTTCGTCGACAGCGGCGAACTCGGCAAAGGTCCCTTGGCGTCCCAAAAGTCCTTGATTGGTTCCCCACACACGGTTGCCGATTTTCAGATGCTTCACATCGCTCCCTACCGCTTCCACGGTGCCGGCCAAATCGCAGCCGATCACAAATGGCATTGGGAGTGGCCAGTAGTTGGCGCCGTTTCGGAGGTAGGTATCGATCGGGTTTACCGCTACTGCGGCAACTTTCACCAGCACTTGCTGGGGACCGATGGTCGGCGTGGGGAGATCGCCGTAGGTGATGTTTTCGGCAGGTCCCGTGGCGGTGATGTAGGCAGCTTTCATCGGAGAGGTCTCGCGAAAAACGGGAGAAAAGCATCGCGCGGATGCTGGTGATAAGCGAACTTGGCTGATGCCGAAGTGTACCAAATTCGCGCTCGCGTCGAGCGGCGAAAAGTGGGTGGAGCGCTAGCTGCTGGTGAGGGCGCGGAGTCGCTCGCGGCGGATTTCGTCGGTGGGATCGATCGTCATCGCTTCGGACAAAAGCGACTTGCGCAAAGTCAGCAGATGCTCCGCAGGGAGATGCGCGGTGAGCGAGGGGTGCTCGGCGACGAGCGATTCGAAATGATCGACCACCTGCACATTGCCGGGGAGCATGCGGTAGGCCAGTTCAGCATGCCACAGCGTGGTGCGGCCGAGCGGCGCGGCGATCGACTTCCAGAGATGCGCTTTTCCGAGTGCGGGGGCCAGTGCCAGCGCGCGATCGAGATGCTTGAGTGCCCGCGCATCGCCGCGCGAACCGTTCCAAGTGGCTTGAAACGCGAGGAGCGACAACTGCGGATCGAGCGGGTCGTGGGTCGCCCCTTGCTCGAGCGCGGCGAGAGCACGCTCGTCGGTGGGGTCGATGGTGTGCAAAGCGCAGGTGACAGCGGGTTGCTCGTGTGCCAGCGAGATTGCAGCAGTGGTGCGCTCGCGCGAAAGGGGCTCGAAGCGGGTGGCAAGTTGCCCCAGCGCGCGGAGCGCATCGGCCGAAGGGGGAGCGAGCGCTTGCCAGCGGCTGATTGTTGCGGGTCTCACTTCGACCCCCACCGCGCGGCAAATCTCGGTTGCTAGTCGCGCCAGCTGCGCTTCGAGCGAACGTTCCTCGACCACCATCACCACCGGTCGCGAGCGTCCAGGGACCAGCAGGTAGAGTTCGGTGCGGGGCATTCCACCCACGAAATCGGTCCGCCCGGTGATTTGCAGGGTCGGATTTTGGAGCGATCGATTGGCCACGACCTGCTCGAGGGCCAGATCGGGGGTGTCGTCGCTCCCTCGAACCGACAGACCGGGGGTGAGCGAAAGATTCCGCGTAAGACGCCGCGCTAGACCTATACCCAGCAGCACTTCGGGCTCGGTTTGCTCGCTGCTGGCGAGAGGATACACCTGAACGAGGGGTGTGATAAGAAGTTTTTGGTAAATCGCATCAGTCAGGGTAGATGCTATCACGAGGTTGCTGTCGCCGGGCCAAGTGTCGCAAGACGCTGGCGGGCTCGAAGCGGCCAGGGGCGGCTTTCCCGCGGCAGCAGCCGAGCTATTCCCGGCAGGGGGCTGCGAACTGTTTTTTCGGTTCCAAAGCCAAGATAGCAAGCGACTTACACCTTCATGAAAATGCGCTAGTGGAGCGTTTAGCTGGCGAGCTCGAGGTTTCAGCGAGCCGCGCAATGGGCCCAGCAGAGGCGGGTCGGTGGAAGGGACTGGAGTCCTTCCCTACGATTGCAAAGTGCGTCGTTTGGGAGGTTTGGGTTGAGTGCTGGCCAGGGAGTCAGCGGAAACGTGGGACGTTTCGCCGGGGCTGTGTCACGCACAACCCGATTTTTCGGCAGAACCGGAACCTTTTTGACGATGACACAAGCAGCGTTTTGCCAGCCGCATCCTACCCGATGCGACTCCTGAGCACCAACGATCGCAGTCGCTACCCACGAGCTGTCGATCGCTGGCGATGTTCTGGGAGCCGACGACCAACCGGGCGGGACCCAGGCTGCTGGCGATTGCGACTTTCCGGACGTCAGCTCCGTGCTATTTCCCCCGCGCTTGCCTCTCTCGAGCGTGCGAGGAAAACCGCCGCACCCTTGAGGTTTGCAGGCTGCGCGAGCGACATGGCGTTAGCTTCGGAAACTCAGCTTACTGCAGATGATCAGGAGAGGTGCTTTGATGTCGTCCCGTGCCGAGTCATCAAACGTCGAGGCTGCGTCCAGCACACAGCCTGTTCGCCTTCGCGGTCCCCATTTTAAGCTTCCTGCTGGCGATGAGTCAGCGAGCGGCGAGTCTGCCAGTAGCGATCGCGAAGTGCGCGGCAACTTCTCGCTCGCCGAAGCGCGAGGACTGGTGAAGGACCTCTTCACCCCCAACCCGCGCATCTACTGGGCCGACTTTCTCACGACCATCCTGATTGGTCATGCCTGCTATAGCCTGACGCGTCACATGCCGACGCTGACCGGTGGCAACTGGGCACTACAGCTGCCGCTGCAGGCGCTCACGTTCTCGATCTGCTGTGCCCTCTACTATCGCGCGGCGATGTTCATCCACGAACTGTCGCACCTGCCAGAAAAGAAGTTCACCGCGTTTCGCATCGTCTGGAATCTCCTCGCGGGAATTCCCTTTTTGATGCCGAGCTTCACTTACTACACGCATCTCGACCACCATCGCCGCAAAACCTACGGAACGCACGAAGATGGCGAGTATGTGGCTCTCGCGCGGTGGCGACCGATTTGGATTCTCGTCTTCTTGTCGCAAGCGATTTGGTATCCGCCGCTGGCAGTCATTCGATTTGGACTGATCACGCCACTCACCTGGGTGCTTCCTGGTTTTCGGCAGTGGGTATACCGGCACGCGTCGAGTTTGGTGGTCGATCCGCGCTATATTCGTCCGCTCCCATCGCAGTCGGACCAGTGGATGATTCGTCTGCAGGAGGGTTTGTGCTTTGCTTACCTGGCGAGTGTCGTTGGCATCGCTTGGTTCGGTTTTGGTCGGCTGCCGATTCCGTTTCTGACGCAAGGATTGGCTGTCGGTTTTGTACTGACGCTGGTCAATGCGATTCGCACGCTTGCCGCGCATCGCTGGGCGAGTCCCGGTGGCGAGGTGACGTTCGTCGATCAAATGCTCGACAGCGTGGACCTCTCGAGCAAGTCTCCCCTGGTGATGCTGACCAACCCGGTGGGGCTTCGTTTTCACGCCACGCATCACCTGTTTCCATCGCTGCCTTATCACAACATGGCGGAAGCGCATCGACGTTTGATGGCTCATTTGCCGGCCGATTCGCCGTTTCGTCAAACGGTGGAACCTTCGCTCTGGGCAGCGATGGTGAAACTGTGGCGCGCTTCGGCCGAGACAGGGGCGTCGTCGCCAGCGGAAGCATCGCCAATGAAGCAGCCCGCGCAGCAGCGCGAAACGGAGATGTCGACCGGCACTCCCTCGCACGTGTAAATTGAAGTCCGCCAGCAGGGGACAGCAGCTTGGTGCTAGCGGCAACTTCGCTGGCACGTAAATCGGCATTGACCGTGCTGCGGGGTGCTAGTAGTTTTCCGCCCTCGAGACCGGACGGGGTGCGCGCTAATGTGGCGCTCGCTGTGGTCTTCGATCTTGAGGCGGGAGACCGGCACGGATGTCGGCAACGGACTACTTGCGAGCGGCGCTCGTCGGGCTTTGCCTGGCGATGGCTGGCTGCGCGCCGTTTGCCAAAATGCCCGATCCCGGTACGTCGGCGCTCCCTCCCGCGAAAATGTCGAGCGACAGTGTGGTGCTCGAGGTGGCGTTTGCCCATCAAATGGCGAGCGACGACAAGTCGTATGCCGCCATCTGGCAACAGGCCGACGAGCAGCATTTCTCGACCGAACTGCGCGAAAAGTTGTTCGCCAACGGCCTGCGGGTCGGTGTCTTCAATCAAAGCTTGCCAGCTGAACTGCGGACCCTGCTCGACGGCAAAGAAGAATGGCTCGAGCAGCGCGCGGAAGATGTCAGTACGACCGATACCGAGACTCCGCGCACCCAGCGGCGCATGCAATGTCGCCATGGACGCCGCGCGAAAGTGGTGGTCTCGAAAACCTACGATTCGCTCTCGCTGCTGACGTACGAGCATGGTCAGGTGCATGGTCGGCTGGTCGAAAAAGCGCAGTGCCTGTTCGGCCTGAAGCCCTACCTGGAAGGGGATGGCCGGGTTCGGCTCGACCTGACCCCCGAAGTGGAACATGGAGAACTGAAGTCGCAGTGGGTGGGACAAGAGGGTTCGCTGTTGCAGCGCATCGGCCGCGAGCGTTTGGTGCTCGATGAACTCCGGTTTCAAGCCACCCTCGCCCCGGGGCAGGTCCTTTTGGTTTCGACCACCCCCGACATCAAAGGGTTGGGAGAACGCTGCTTTGTCGAGACCGCCGGTGGAACCAACCAGCGCACGCTGCTGGTGGTGCGCGTGGCACAGACGCAGCACGACGACCTGTTTGCCCCCGACAAACTCGCCGCCCCCCTCGCCACCCCGGTGGAGTGAAAAACGCGTAACGCTCCAGGGGGCTCACGGTTGCCCCGGCGATTTCATTCGCCTCTAAGGGCGGTTTGGGGCGACCAGTTTTCCGCAGCGCAGTGTGGGGCAGATTGTCGCCCGCGACACTTGCGGAGGCGCACGTTGCGGTCGATAATCTTCCTTTCGATTATTGTTTTCCTGCTCTACTGGTTCGTGGCAGTACACCCACGGCGATGTCGCACCTGCGGCTCTGCCTCTCGCGGGATGTCAGACTCGCCCATCCAAATGCCGGCGGGAGTTTCTTACGAGGAGCCGTCTGATGCCGCTAGTTTCCCTGCGTGTTGTGCTCGATCATGCTGCCGAAAACAATTACGGCGTTGCTGCGTTCAATGTGAACAACATGGAACAAATCCAGTCGATCATGGAAGCAGCCGCCGAAACCGATTCGCCAGTCATTATCCAAGCCTCGCGCGGTGCACGTTCGTATTCGCAAGACGCCTACCTGCGTCACCTGATGCTCGCCGCTGCCGAGCTCTATCCGAACATTCCGATCGTTATGCACCAGGATCACGGCAACAGCGTCGCCACCTGCCTGTCGGCCATCGATAACGGCTTCACCAGCGTGATGATGGACGGCTCGCTGAAGGAAGATGGCAAAACCCCAGCCGACTTCGACTACAACGTGCAAGTGACCAAGGATGTGGTGAAGCTCGCTCATGCCCGCAACGTGGGTGTGGAAGGGGAGCTCGGCTGTCTCGGTTCGCTCGAAAGCGGCCATGGCGAAGCTGAAGATGGCCACGGCGCTGAAGGTCAGCTGTCGCACGATCAGCTGCTGACCGATCCCGATGAAGCAGCCCAGTTTGTGGCTGCCACCGGTGTCGATGCTTTGGCGGTTGCCATCGGCACCAGCCACGGCGCGTACAAGTTCACCAAGAAGCCCGACGGCAGCGTGCTGGCCATGGATCGCATCGAAGCGATTCATAAGAAGCTTCCTAACACCCACCTGGTGATGCACGGCAGCTCGAGCGTTCCGCAAGAACTGCAAGACATCATCAACAAGTACGGCGGCAAGATGCCACAAACGTGGGGTGTGCCAGTCGAAGAAATTCAGCGCGGCATTAAGAACGGCGTCCGTAAGATCAACGTCGATACCGACTGCCGCATGGCGATCACCGGTGCCATCCGCAAGGTGCTCACCGAATCGCCCGACAAGTTCGACCCTCGCGACTACCTCAAGCCAGCTCGCACCGCCATGAAGGAAGTTTGCAAAGCCCGCATGGTGCAGTTCGGCCAGGCTGGCAACGCCAGCAAGCTGATGGCCAAGATCAAGGCTTAGTCGAAACTTCACGTGCGTCGCGGCTGATTTCCTGCCCCATAGTGGCTCGGAAAATTGCTTCGCGTCGCTCGAAAGAATGGTTACAACCCAACGAGGCTGCTGGTACTGTGGTGCCAGTGGCCTCGTTGTTTTTTGCGCCCCTCTCCATGAGGATGCAGTCATGCCCCAGGGTAAAGAAGTCTTTCTCGGTCTCAACCAGAACGGCGTGATTCTCTTCATCCTCCTCATCGTGATCAGCGGACCTTGCTTCTGCTGGATTCCGTTCCTGATCGACAGCTGCAAGGCCGAGAAGGGGGCTTAGCGCCCTGCGCTTGCGCGGCGGCTGACAGCTTCAACCACGCTAGCAACGCCTTGCAATCAGCCAGTACCCAGCAGCACCACGCGCGGCCGATCGTCGCTTTGGCGTTGTGGTGAAGATTCGTTCGCGCGTACACTACTCGTCGGAAATCTCCGGGCCTTGTTCGAGGCTCGTGAGGTATACCAGCGTCGCGCAGCTGATTCGTCTTTGGGATTCGTCGGCGCGCCACGCTCTAGCTGCCCCTTCACGTCAAGGACGACGTGCCATGCACACCGCTTCATCTTCCACGCTCGGCCCTCGCGCGGCCCTCGATCCCCTGCAGCTCGCGCGCACTGTCTTGCTCAGTGAAAGCGATGCGATTGCCGGGCTCGCTACGCGACTCGATCACCATTTTGTCAGCGCTGTGAAGATGCTGCTCGACTGCCGCGGCAGTCTGATCCTGAGTGGCATGGGAAAAGCCGGACTAATCGCCAGTAAGCTCACCGCCACGTTTGCTTCCACCGGCACGCGCAGCCATTTTGTTCACCCTGCTGAAGCGATTCATGGCGACCTCGGACGGATTGCCGAAGGAGACGTCGTGCTGATGCTCTCCTACAGCGGCGAGACCGAAGAGATCACACGCATCTTGCCGATGCTGCGAGATTTTGGCGCATCGATCATCGCCATCACCGGTCAGCCGAGCAGCACCTTGGCGCGAGCCGCTACGGTGGTGCTCGATCTGGGGCGGATAACCGAAGCATGTCCGCTGGGACTTGCCCCCAGCACCAGCACCGCCGCGATGCTCGCCCTGGGCGATGCACTGGCGATTGTTGTAAGCCAGTCGCGCGGATTTTCGGCCGACGATTTTGCCCGCTATCATCCCGGCGGAAGTTTGGGACGAAAGCTCGCCACGGTGAACGACGTGATGCGTCCCCTCGCCGAGTGCCGCGTAGCGCACGAAAACGAGCGGCTGCGCGAAGCCTTGGTCAATCAGCGTCGACCGGGTCGTCGCAGTGGCGCGATCCTGCTGATCGACGATGCCGGCAAACTCTCGGGGATTTTCACCGATAGCGATCTGGCCCGTTTGCTCGAAGCCAAACGGGATGCTGCCATCGACGGTCCGCTGTCCGACGTGATGACCCGCAGACCGACCACCATTCAGGAAGGGACTTCGCTCGCAGCCGCCTGCGATCTGCTGGCGATGAAAAAAATCAGCGAACTGCCGGTGATCGACCACGATGGAAAACCTGCCGGGCTCGTCGATATCACCGACGTCGTGCTGGTTGCCAGCGACGACGACGAAGCCCCAGCGGTCGATGGCCCGACACTGCTCAAACTGGTCGCTCCACCGATGCCGCGCGGCAGCAGTGCCAAGAAGAAATAACGCAAAAGAACATAGTGCCCAGAAGAAAAACAGTTCGCAGCGCAAGAAGTTGCCCCCCGCTTTTTTCGTTACCAGAACACCCCTGACTAGCCCAGCCGATCACCGACGAACATGAAACTGACCGACTCTTGCCGACGCATTGAACTGATCCTGTCCGACGTCGATGGCGTTTTGACCGACGGCGGCATTGCCTACGACAACCAAGGGGTCGAGATCAAAAAGTTCCATATCCGCGACGGGATGGGAATCAAGCTCTGGCAGCAAGCCGGGTTTCGGTTCGGCATCCTCACCGCGCGCTCCTCGCATATTGTGAAGGTCCGCGCCAGTGAACTCGGCATCGCGATTGTCCGGCAAGGTTTCGAAACCAAATTGCCGATCGCGCTCGAGATCATGCGCGATCTGAAACTGGCACCCGAACAGGTCTGCTACATCGGCGACGATCTCACCGACCTGCCTGTCATTCGCGCTGTGGGACTCGGTGTGGCCGTGGCCGACGCCGCTCCCGAAGTGCGCGCCGCAGCCACCCACATCACCAAACTCAACGGTGGTCAGGGAGCGGTGCGCGAGACGATTGAAATGATCCTGAAATCCCAGTCCCGCTGGGACGGTTTGCTGCAGACCTACTACAGCTAGTCCTTCCCAGATTCCCGGTTGCCACTGACCTGGCACGCGACAGCCGCCATCGATTTTTATGCATATTCTCCTCGCAATACGACGATTTGGGGCCGCTTGGGCGGTCATGGTATTGCTCTACGGAGCCTATGCTTTCGGTGTCGCCCCGCTGCTCGAAGAGCCGCCGCTGGTGATTTCCAAAGAGACCGATCCCCCTATCGAGAGGCCCCGCCCCAGCGAAAGCGCGATCGGTCTCCGCAATCAAGAGCTCGCCAAACTTTTCGAGCCCGGTTCGTGGGAACTCGATAACCCGAAAACCCTCGAGACCGAGCATGGGCTCGTCCTCATCAAGGACTATAAGAACCTGTCCGATGGCCGGCTCGAGCTGAAGCCTTGCACCCTCGTCTTCTACATGGAAGGGGCCCCTGCAGCACCGGGACAAGCGCCGACGCGACGTCCCCTGGTGATGCGTGTTCCTGAAGGGGCCGTGCTGCAGTTTGATGAGCCACTCGATCTCGCTTCGGCCCAGTTTGGCAAACTTCTCGGCGGACGACTCGACGGCGATATCACCATCTTCAGTCCCCCTTCAGCCCCCGGCGCTCACGACAACATTCGGATCGCCACCCGCAATTTGCAAATCGACTACGAGCGCGCTTTCACGCCGCACGACGTGGAATTTCAGTACGGCAAGAGTTTTGGACGAGGCCGCGACCTGACGATTCGTCTGTTGCCCTCGGCCAAAGGAACCGCCGGAACCAAAGCCGCGTTTGGGGGACTCAAGTCGCTCGAACTCGCGCGGCTCGACCGTTTGCATCTGGAAACAAGTTCGGGTGGTCTCTTTCCGAGCGATGCCAAGCCAGCGAGCGTCGTCCCTTCGACTGGCATCGCGCAGCACCCCAGCCGCGCCGCCGAGAAACCTGCCGATCCACCTCTCGAAGTCCGCTGCCAAGGTCCGCTGCGCTTCGACTTCCTCGAGCGCCGCATCGAACTGGTCGATCGTGTGGAAGTGGTGCGCGTTCGTCCGCTCGAGCCCGAAGATCGGCTGACGTGCGAACTCCTGCTGCTCGACTTTTCGGAAGTGGTTCCCGTCGCGAGTGCACTTGTCGAGGAATCCGCGCCGACGATGAATCGCGAACCACTCGCAGAAAATGCAGCCGGTCTTCAGCCGACCGACACCGCCGCAAGCCCCGGCGCCACTCCCAAAAAATCGTCGAGCATGTCGCAGCAACTCGAGCGCTTCTTTGCCAGTGGCAGGCCGGTCATCCTCGAATCACCAGTCACTGGTACAGTCGTCACGGCAGCGGAACTCGAGTACTTACCAGCTGCGGGCCGGGTCGCTGTTCGTCCCGATCGGAGTACACCCTCGGTCACGCTGCGACATTTGGGCAATCAACTCGACGCCGTGCAAGTGGAATACGAACTGAGCCCGACGCGACAGATCGGTCGGCTGTGGGCCAAAGGTCCTGGCCGCGTGAAGCGCGAGATCGTCGATCCCCGCGCGCCGCAAACGCCGCCGCGCGCTCTCTGTGCCTACTGGCAAACCGAACTCCGGCTCCGGCCGCAAGAGAATCAGCACGTGCTCTCGCTAATGGGTGGAGCCCGTCTCGAAGATCCGCTGATGGGAATGTTTCAGTCCGATGAGCTGCATCTTTGGATGTTTGAAGTGGCTCCGGCCGAAGCAACTCCTACTCAAGCAAAACAAGCTGGCCCCTCGCTCACGCTGATGCCCGACCGCATTTTGGCCAGCGGAAATGTGACACTCGTTTCGCCGCAGCTCGACGCGCACACCAAGCGACTCGAATGCTGGTTTGCGCAAGATGTGCCACTTCCGAAAACAGTGGCACCGCCACCCCACGGTGGACCGATCGCCGATGGACGGATGCCACCCATTGGCCCCGAACCGCCAGTTCCTGGAGCAGCACCACCTGGCGCTGTGCTGCAGAAATTCCGGGTCCGAGGGGAACTCGTCCAAGCGCAGGTGCGCATGGCGGGGGAAGAGCCGCTGCTCGAAGATCTCGCGCTGCAAGGGAATGTGGAACTCGATGAAGTGGCGACCGCCAAGCCCGACGATGTGCCGATGAAACTACGCGGCGATGCTGTGCAGCTGCGCGGTGGACTCGAGCGCGCGAAGCTCGAAGTGATGGGACGTCCCGCCTCGGTTTCGGCGCGCGGACTTTCGCTCGTCGGCGGAGTGATCCACTTCGATCGCGCGGTGGGACGCATGTGGATCGACGGTCCCGGTAAAGCGACCATGCCGATGCCTCAGTCGAAACTTGGCGCCCCGGTCGATCCGATGGCCGAAGCAAGCGAAAAGCCCGAGCCGGTGGATGTCACCTGGCAAGAGAATATGACCTTCGACGGCACGCGCGTAACGATGCGCGGCGCGGTGGAAGCCCGCACCAACGTGGTTCTCGCTACTGGTGCCACACTCACCGCCGACCTCACCGAGCCGATCGATTTTCAGCAGCTGACGACCAATAAATTCAGCGGCGATCTGCGCGAGCTTTCTCTCGATGGCAATGTCTACGTCGAGCACTATGGCTTCGACGAGTATGGCCAGCAAACGTCGCTCGAACGGCTCCGCACGCGTAAGGTCACCGCCAACATGGTGGAAGGTAAGTTCCGCGCCGATGGGCCGGGCTGGGTCAGCAGCACGCGCGAGCAATCGTCGATCACGGTCGATCCGATGGGAGCGGCTGCTGTGCCGCCACCAGCACCTGCCGGGAAGTCGCCACTGGCGTTCATTCGCGTCGACTACGAAGGGCAAATCGATGGAGAGTTCGCCCGTCGGCAAGTGAAGTTCAGCCGCAAAGTGCGCGCCATCTACGGCCCGGTCACAGCCTGGGATCAGCAGTTCGATGCCAAATCGGTCGAGCAGCTGGGCGATCGCGGCGTTCTGCTCACCAGCGACGAGCTCACCACCACCGAGATGCTCGCTCGCTCGAGCACCGGCACTCCGATCAGCTGGATCGAACTGCTCGCTAGTGGCAATGTGATTGTCGAAGGGAAGCAGTTCACCGCGCGAGCCGGGCGGATCAGTTACACCTCGGAAAAAGAGCTGCTGATTGTCGAAGGGAGTGGCCGTAGCGACGCCGAATGGTGGTGGCGGGAAGATACGGGGCTACGCACCGCCTACAATGTAGCGCGGAAGTTCATGTACTCGCGCAAAACCGATTTCCTCGACGTCGAAGGGGGAAAAGTGCTCGATGTCCAGCAGCTCCAAGGGGCTGGCAAAGAGATCCCCTCGATCTTGCGTCGCTAGTGTGCAAGCGCTACGGATCGCATCAACAGCGCGAGCAGGCCAAACCATCATCGCTTGTCGTTTCCGCGCGGGAACACCGAGTAGGAAACGCCGAGCAGGAAACATCGATGAGCGATCACCCCCTGAGTTTGCAAGATCTCTGCCTCTACCTCGAAGCGCTGGCCCCCACCGGTTTGGCCGAGTCGTGGGATAACGTCGGGCTTTTGATGGGAGATCGCGCGCAGCCCATTGCGCGCGTGATGACCTGCCTCACCATCACCCCCGCAAGCGCTGCAGAAGCGATCGAGCGTCAAGCCGATCTGGTGATCGCGCATCATCCGCTCCCTTTTCGGGCGCTGAAACGGATCACCACCGACGACACCGTCGGCAGCCTGCTGTGGAATCTTGCCCGGCATGGCGTGGCGATCTACAGCCCCCACACCGCACTCGATTCCGCCCAGCAGGGGATCAACGCCGAGTGGTCCGCGCGACTCGAGCTCACCAGCAGTCAGCCTCTCGTTCCTCAAACTGCCGATCCGCTGCTGGGGGCCGGACGTTCGGGATCACTCGCCACCACCGAAACGCTCGCGCAGTTCATCACTCGCGTGAAACGGGCGGTCAAAATCGAGCACGTGGCCTATGTTGGTCAGCTCGCGCAGGCGATCACGCGAGTTGCCATCGCCTGCGGAAGTGCCGGCGATTTTCTACCGATTGCCCTGCGCGCGAAATGCGATGCGCTCGTCACCGGTGAAGTGAATTTCCACACAGCGCTCGAAGCAGAAGCGCGCGGCATCGCCCTGGTGCTCGTCGGTCATTATGCCAGTGAACGGTTTGCCCTCGAGACTTTGGCCACTCAGCTCCAGTCGCAATTTCGCTCGCTAGAAATCTGGGCCAGCACCCACGAGCACGACCCGATTGCATTCGTCTAACCGAGCTGCGCTGGCCTAACCGAGCTGCACTGGCGACACTGGCTAATCGAGCGGCTGAGGGCGGGGGAAGCTGCCGAGGATGTGCATCTTGGCGGTCTTTTTGGCCAGCGATGTCAAAGCCGACTTCACGCGTCCGTCGGTTTGATGCCCCTCGAATTCGATGAAGAACAAATACTCGTTCTTGCTCCCCGACATCGGAAACGATTCGATCCAGCTCAGATTCAGCCGCGCGCGCTTGAACACCGCCATCGCATCGGCCAGCGCGCCTGGCTTGTGGGGAATTTCGATCATGAGCGCCGTCTTATCGCGGCCGCTTCGCTTGGGAGGCTGTCCTCCAATGATCGCAAACCGGGTGACGTTGTGCTTGTTGTCCTCGATATCGGCATCGATCGACGCCAGGCCATAGTGGGCACCTGCTTCGCGGCTCGCCACGGCAGCAGCTCCCGGCTTGTCGGCAGCAATCTGCGCGGCAACAGCGGTGCTTGTCATTTCGATCAACTTCGCCTGCGGCACATTCTTGGCGAGCCAGTCGCGACACTGCGACAGGGCCTGAGGCTTGCTATAGACCTCGGTCACTTCCGAGCGAGCACATTTGCCCAGCAAGTGATGGTGAATTCGGAGCTGCACTTCCCCGGTGATGGTGAGGGGCAACTTGGCGAACATGTCGAGCGTGTCGACCACCCGCCCATCGGTGCTGTTCTCGATCGGCACAAGCCCATACTCAGCCTGCCCGTAATGCACTGCTTCAAACACCGCTTTGATCGTCGCGGCGGGGGTCAGGTCGGTGGAATCGCCAAAACGCTCGATGGCAGCGAGGTGGCTGTAGCTGTATTTCGGGCCGAGGTAGGCGATGTGGACCGGACGCACGAGCGAACGACAGCCGCTGATCACCTCGCGCAGAACGCCGCGCAGTGCTCGTTCGTCGAGCGGACCTTTGCTGAGGGCCAGGGCGGCGTCGAGCTGATCGGTTTCGTCCGACAGATCAATCAGCGGTCCACCAGACGCTTGTCGCGACTGCGCGTATTTGACCGCCGTGCGCGCCCGGTCGCTCAGCAGTTTGACCAACTCGCGATCGAGACGGTCGAGCTCCTTGCGAACGGCTGCAGGAGAGGAACTGGCGGCTGGTTTTTTCGACATGAGACGCACTTTCGCTGCGGAAACGGAGAGGAGCTCGTCGACGTGCAGGCAGGACAGGGGGCTGCGGCTGGAAGCTTGCAGTCGACCACGGTTTACCCCGTCGTGTTGCGGGGTTTCTTCTAATGGTCGGCCCGAGCGGTGTCAACGAGCCGCGCTCGGGCCCGAGGGATTTCCGGCAGATTCCCGCAGCCGATCTTCACCCCCGCAAGTTGCCTAGGAGCGGAGATGGAGCGCAGGGGCCGACGAAAGACCAGTAGTGTAGTGTCAATTTGACAATCCGGGGGAAGTCAACTTCAGGTTGTAGCGAGCGCGACGTGTCAAAATGGCAGATTGCTCGCTTCATGCTTCCGAGTTCGCCCTGCTTGTTGTCAGCTTCTAAGTTGTAAGCGCATTGTCAGTATTGTCTTACGGCGCAATTTTCAGGAATTTATATCGCTTGGCATGGTGGTTGCCTATAGAGAGTCTGTCGAACGTCGAGGCGTCAAACCGCACCAGTGTGGTCTTACGCAGTCGACCAAAGACCCGCCAAAGAACCTTGGCTGCGTAACTCACGACATTGACCCGCGATCGGGCCTGTAGGCCTCGATCACGAAAAGCTAACTCGCACGCCATTCAACACTTAGGAGATTTCCCCCATGGCCGCAGGTGAGAAGATCATCGGAATTGACCTTGGCACGACCAACTCGGTGGTGTCGATCATGGAGGGAACCGAACCCAAAGTGATCGCCAATGCTGAAGGAAGTCGGCTGACCCCCAGCGTCGTTGCTTTCAACGACAAGGGTGAAGTTCTCGTGGGCGAACCCGCCCGCCGACAAGCTGTCACCAACCCCACGCGCACCGTTTACTCCGTGAAGCGATTCATGGGCCGACGTCACGAAGAAGTGCAGTCGGAAGAGAAGATGGTGCCGTACAAAGTGATCGGCGGCGCGTCGGACTACGTCAAAATCGGCATCGGCGATGAGTCGATGACCCCGCAAGAGATCAGCGCGAAGGTGCTTCGTAAGCTGAAAGAAACAGCCGAGAGCTATCTCGGTCACAAAGTGAACAAGGCGGTCATCACCGTCCCGGCCTACTTCAACGACGCCCAGCGCCAAGCGACCAAAGATGCTGGTCAAATCGCCGGCCTCGAAGTGGCTCGTATCATCAACGAACCAACCGCTGCCGCTCTGGCCTACGGCCTCGACAAGAAGAAGAACGAAAAGATCGTGGTCTTCGATCTCGGTGGTGGTACGTTCGACGTCTCGATCCTCGAAGTGGCTGGCGCCGATTCGGCCGAGACCAAGGTGTTTGAAGTCATCAGCACTAACGGCGATACGCACCTCGGTGGCGACGACTTCGATGAAGCCCTGATCCACTTTGTCGCCGGCGAGTTCCAAAAAGAGAACTCGGTCGATCTGCGCAAAGACCCCATGGCACTGCAGCGCCTGCAAGAGGCTTGCGAACGGGCCAAGAAGGAACTCAGCACGCTGCCACAAACCGAGATCAACCTGCCGTTCATCACCATGGCTGGTGGCTCGCCTAAGCACTTGCAAATGACGATCACCCGCGCTCGTTTTGAAGAGCTGGTGGATGGTCTCATCGAACGGTGCCGTAAGCCGGTGCTGCAAGCCCTCAAAGATGCCAAGATGAGCCCGTCGGATATCGACGAAGTGGTGCTCGTGGGTGGCAGTACGCGTGTTCCAAAGGTCCAGAAGCTCGTCAAAGACATCTTTGGCAAAGAGCCTCACAAGGGTGTGAACCCCGATGAAGTGGTCGCCATTGGCGCCGCCATTCAAGGTTCGGTGCTCGCTGGCGAACGCAAGGACGTGCTGCTGCTCGACGTCACCCCACTCACCCTCGGCATCGAAACCGAAGGTGGTGTGCTCACCGCGCTCGTCGAGAAGAACACCACGATTCCCGCTGAACGGAAGAAGGAATTCAGCACCGCTGCCGACAACCAAACCGGTGTGACGGTGAAGGTGTACCAAGGCGAACGGAAGATGGCGGCCGACAACCGCGTGCTGGGCGAATTCAACCTCGAAGGAATTCCACCAGCTCCCCGCGGTGTCCCTCGCATCGAAGTGAAATTCGACATCGACGCCAACGGCATCCTCAACGTTTCGGCCAAAGACCTCGGCTCGGGCAAGAGCGCCAATGTGCGTATCGAGCAATCGTCGGGCTTGTCGAAGGACGAGATCGAACGGATGCGTCGCGACGCCGAAGCTCACGCCGAAGAGGACAAGGAAAAACTCGAACTGGCCACGGTCCGCAACCAAGCCGACCAGATGTGCTGGCAGCTTGAAAAGATGATCAAGGAAAATGGCGAGAAACTGACCGATGCGGACAAAGAGCCGCTCGAGAAGGCGATCGCCAAGACCCGCGAAACTGCCAAGACCAACGACACCGCCGCCATCAAGTCGGCTGTCGAACAGCTTGAGCAGGCCTCGCACGCCTTCAGCAAGGTCCTCTACGAACGTGGCGGCGCTGCTGCCGCCGCCGAGGGTGCCGAAGGTGCTGATCCCGCCGCTCCCAAAAAGAGCGACGACGACGTCATCGAAGGCGAGTTCGAAGTGAAGAAGTAGGAGGAAGGGGCCGGAGGTCAGGGGCCAGAGACGAGAGGCGGGAGATGAGAGGATTGACGCTAGGAACTAGAGACTAGGGCCTAGCTTTGTAAGGCCGGTTCCACCGGCCAATCCTGGAGAGCAGGCTCCCGCCAACCGAAAACTCTCTCCTTGAAAACTGGCTCTCCCAAAAACTTCACCCCAGGTTGCTCGCAACCTGGGTTCACAAGAGGCCACCTTCCCAAACCGCTCCCACCTACTCAAGCAACAACCTTAAACGCCCGCGATTGGCTCACTACCACTCGCGGGCGTTTTTTCGTTTGGTGCGTTTGTCGATTTCCATAGTGATGGTCAGTTCGCCGTAGGTCGGCTACTCCGTAGCCGACACCTAAACAGCGTTCCAGCTTTGAACTCCAGTCGATTGGCGCGCGATCGATTGTGCGATCGATGATGCCTTACAACTTCGCCATCGTTTGACATTTGGGATAGTTCGAACATCCCAAAAACTTCTGCCCAGCATTAGGGCCATTCTTCGCGGTTCGCACGACCATCGCGGCTCCGCACTTGGGGCAAAGTTGGGGACCACTTACCGTCGCCGAGGGGCGAGTAGTTGGCAGATTAGGTGGATCGCTTAAGTGCGATTCGATCAGCGAAAGCAACCCCGCTGGGTTATAGCCGCGTTGCACTGGCACCCGTACGAGAGGCAGCTTGGCGGCAGCAAAAGCACGCTCGACAAAGTCATCACGCTCTTGCCGCTCTTTTCTCGCATGAGTCGAATCGTCGAGCTCAATGGCGCAGCGAGGCTGCATCGTCACAGGATCGCATAACAAAAAATCAACGTGTTTTTGCTGGATTCTGCTTTGTTGACCTTTGTGTTCATGCGGCCTGGCGACGTAGAAGATATCAGCCAAGCGAACCTTGCAACAAATCACTACGCGATTGCCCGTAGCCGATACCAAGACTCGAAAAAACGAAAACTCTGCTGCGGAAAGAAAGTCGTCCCGCACACGATAGGCGAGTTCAGCAGACTCGGCCACAATCGGCTCTTCGATCTCCTCGCGATAGGAAGAAATCGCGGGGTTCGTCGGAGCATGGAGACGAATTCCCAGCATGCTGAGTATCGTCCCCAGACAGCCTATCGGTTCACCGCTGTTCATGAATAACCCGTTTGCCGGAATGGGATTGCTCCAGAGCGAATTATTGTAGGCATCCCTGATACGCATAAAAGTCACTCGATGATATTTAACAATCGGCGTTTGCGTACTGAACCACGCATCGCCTGTAAAGCAGATGCTGGCACTTCACACTTCAGCAATGAATGAGACCTTGCCGCAAAATTCCGTCTTATCGGAAACCAGCGGCGGTGGTGTGGGGTAGGAGTGAGAGCGAAATCGATCGGCGCGGTGGTGTATGCCAAGCGAGCCTGTCGCGCGGTTGTCTTATCTCTGCCTCGAATGGAAAACTGGAATAACGCATGCGTATCGTTACATGGGTCGTTGCTGCTTCGTTGATGCTAGCGCTAGGGTGGCCTCAGCTGATGGCGCAGCAGCAGCCTGCAGGCAAAGCCGCTCCGCAAGCTGCTGCTGAGCGAACCGGTCCCAAACTGCAGATCGGCGATGCTGCTCCGGCGCTGCAGGTCGGCAAGTGGCTCCAGGGGGAACCGGTCAAAGCTTTTCAAAAAGACTCGGTCTATGTGGTCGAGTTTTGGGCCACCTGGTGCGGTCCCTGCATCGCTTCGATGCCCCATCTCGACAAGCTCGCTCAGAAGTTCCAAAAGCAAGGCTTGGTGGTGGTCGCTCTGACGACGGAAGACGAAGCCAACAGCAGCGAAGCGGTGACAGAGTTCGTTCAAGGTGATGGGGCGAAATACCACTTTCGCTACGCTTTTTGCGACGATAACAAAATGATGACCCAGTACATGGAGGCCGCCGAACAGCAGGGAATTCCTTGCTCGTTTGTTGTAGGAAAAGATGGAAAAGTGGCGTTCATCGGGCACCCGAGCGAGCTCGATCAGGTGCTGCCGCAGGTGCTCGACGGGACCTGGAGCGTCGAGAAAGCCCAGCAGATGGCGGCGGCTCAGCAGAAGTTCAATTCCGTGATCACGACCATGGAAACCGACCCAGTGGCGGCGCTGGCAACGCTCGAGGAGATTGCCCAGGCTAACCCTGCGAAGGCTCAAGCAGACGATTTCCAAAGTGTTCGGATGATTTGTTTGGCGCTGGCCAAGAAGTACGACGAACTGATCCCTGTAGCGGAAGCTCAGCTTGCCAAAATGAACAAGGCTGAAGATGGGATGGGGCTGATTTCACTCGCCGGAATCTTGATGAGCGTTAACGCTGAGGCGCCTCATCCCAAGCTCGCTGAGATGGGAAAAAAGGCACTCGATAAAGCGCTCGCGCTCGAGAGTAAGAGCCCCGAAGTGCTGATGATGGCAGCGCAGTTCTACGCGCTCTCTGGCAATCGCGAGAAGGCTCTCGAGTATGGAAAGAAAGCGGTCGAGCTGGCTCCCGATGATTTACAAGAGCTGTTGAAGGCCGAGCTGAAACAACTCGAGGCCCTGTCGCTCGAAAAACTTCAGCGAGGGAAAGAAAGCGACCAGGAGCAAGAGGCTACCACGGATCGCGCGCAGGACGACGCCAAGTAGTCTCCCGTGCTGCTCGCGCCCCTAGCGAGACTATCGATACCATCATGACACGCCTGGCAGATTCTTTTGCGCTGCCGGGCCTGCACCGCTGCTGTGCGCCTCTTGCTCGCTTCTCGAGACCTCGCCACAACGCCCCCAGCTTCGCGGGGATGATTGGCGCGCAGCCTCCTGGCTTTTAGCAGACGCGCCGCTGGCGCGCCGCATGCTGATCGCTGGCCCCTGATCCCTAATTTCCTGGCCCTTCGTCGCCAGTTCTGGCACGATGGTTGCATTGCAGAGGGGTGGGAAAGAAATTCCCAGCCATTTTGGAAAGGTGGACCACAATCATGTCATTTCGCTTTGAGAAACTCACCACAAAGGGGCAGGAAGCGGTCGCAGCCGCACAGAATTTGGCGGCGGAAAAAGGGCATCCGGAGATCGATCCGTTGCACCTGCTGGCTGCGCTCCTCGAGGAGAAAGAGGGGGTCTTTGCGCCGCTGCTGGCCAAGATTGGTGTCAAACAATCGCAGCTGAGTGAGATGGTGAAATCGGAACTCGCTCGGATGCCACGCACCACGGGAGGCTCACAGCCTCAGCCTGGTAGCGCGCTGCGCGGCGTGCTGGAAACGGCGTTCAAAGAAGCGACGACGATGAAGGACGAATTCGTCTCCGTCGAGCATCTGCTGCTGGGACTTACGAAACAAGCATCGAAGGCCAAGAATCTGCTCGAGCTCGTCGGAGTGCGCGAAAATGATGTGCACAAAGCGACGCAAGCGATTCGAGGAGGAGCCCGCGTGACCGATCAAAATCCCGAGACTCAGTACCAGGCACTCGAGAAATATGCGATCGACCTTGTCGACCGCGCGGTGCAAGGGAAGCTCGATCCGGTGATTGGCCGCGATCAAGAGATTCGCCGTGTGATTCAAGTCCTTTCGCGGCGCAGCAAAAACAATCCTGTCCTGATCGGCGAGCCGGGTGTTGGTAAAACGGCGATCGTCGAAGGGCTAGCGCTGCGCATTGTCGATGGCGACGTCCCCGAGAGCCTCAAGGGGCGCAAGGTGATGGCGCTCGACATGGGTCGGCTGATCGCTGGCGCTAAGTTTCGCGGTGAGTTTGAAGAGCGACTCAAAGCGGTGCTGCGCGAAGTGCAGCAGTCCGAAGGTCAGGTGATTCTGTTCATCGACGAGCTGCATACCGTCGTCGGCGCTGGCGCTGCCGAAGGGGCCGCTGATGCGGCGAATCTTTTAAAGCCAGCGCTTGCGCGTGGCGAACTCCGCTGCATTGGCGCAACGACGCTCGACGAGTATCGCAAGCATGTCGAAAAAGATGCGGCGCTCGAGCGGCGTTTCCAGCCGGTCTATGTCGGCGAGCCGAGCGTTGAAGATACGATTTCGATCTTGCGAGGCCTGAAGCCGCGCTACGAAGCACATCACAACGTCAAGATTAAAGACTCGGCGCTGATCGCTGCCGCGAAACTTTCAAGCCGCTATATCACCGAGCGCTTTCTGCCCGATAAGGCGATCGACCTCGTCGACGAAGCCGCCAGCAAGCTCGCCATGGAATTGCAGAGCGTGCCGACCGAGATCGACGAAGTGCAGCGTCGTTTGCGACAACTCGAACTCGCTTCGCGCCAATTGGCCGAAGAGACCGAAGAGAGTGCGCTCACGCGTCGCGAGGAAATCGAAGACGAGATTCAAGATCAGAAACGGAAACTCGCTTCGCTGCGCGAGCAGTGGGAAGCGGAGAAACTTTCGGTCGGCGATGTCCGCAAAGTACGTCAGGATCTCGACGCGCTTCGGCTCGAATTCAGCCGACTCGAAACGACGATTAAAGAGAAACAATCGACCGGTCAGCTGGTGAGCGAAGAAGAATATCAGCGGATGTATCAGCTCGATGTGAAGCGTCGTCAGCTCGAGAAACAGATCGAAAAACAAGAGGAAAACAAGCAAGAGAGCGATAAGCCCGCGAGTGGTCAGCGCTTGCTTTCGCAGGAAGTGACCGAGGATGAAATCGCTGAAGTGGTGAGTGCGTGGACCGGCATTCCGGTATCGCGGATGCTCGAAACCGAGCGCGCGAAGTTACTCGTCATGGAAGAGCGTTTGCATCAGCGCGTGATTGGCCAGGACGAAGCGGTGACAGCTGTCAGCGACGCGGTGCGTCGTAGTCGCAGCGGCCTGCAAGATCCGAATCGACCGATCGGCTCGTTCCTGTTTTTGGGTCCGACCGGTGTCGGTAAGACGGAGCTTTGCAAAGCGCTCGCCGAAGTGATGTTCGACGACGAGAGTGCGATGGTGCGCATCGACATGAGCGAATTCATGGAGAAGCACAACGTCAGCCGACTGGTCGGCGCGCCTCCCGGCTATGTGGGCTACGAAGAGGGGGGCAAGCTCACCGAAGCGGTGCGCCGGCGTCCTTACTGCGTGGTGCTGCTCGACGAAGTTGAAAAAGCGCATCGCGACGTCTTCAACACGCTGCTGCAAGTGCTCGACGATGGTCGCCTGACCGATGGTCAGGGGAATACGGTCGATTTCACGAACACCATCGTGGTGATGACCAGCAACATCGGGAGTCAGCTGATCCAAGAGATCACGCGTGAAGGTGGAACCGAAGCGGAAATGAACACCGCCGTGCAAGAGGCGCTGCGGGCGAAGTTCCTCCCCGAGTTTCTGAATCGCATCGACGAAACAATCGTGTTTCATCCGCTGCGGCGCGATGAGATCGGCCGGATCGTCGAGATTCAATTGGCTCGGCTGTCGACGCAGCTTGCCGCGCGCGAAATCAAACTCGAAGTCACTCCGCGTGCCCGAGAAGCGGTGGCTCACGAGGGTTACGATCCGCAGTACGGTGCTCGTCCGCTGAAGCGTGTGATTCAGCAGCGTCTGGTGAATCCACTCTCGCGGGTCCTCTTGCGAGGGGAAGTGCAGCCCGGCGGCTCGCTGACCATCGACTACAGTGGCGACGACTTCACGTTCCTGCCGACCGAGATCGTCAAAAACGAGCTCGCCGCGAAGTAATTCGCGAAAGCTGAAAAACGAGAGGACTCACCGAGAACTTGGCCGTCAGTGGCTCAGATCGGTGAGTCTTCATCGGGCAGGATCGCGCCGATCGCTTGCGGCGTAGGAAGTGGCAGCTGCTCGAGAAATTCGCGCTCCTCGGGCGTGAGATGCTCGAGGATCACTTTCCGCACATGCTCGCCACGCTTGCCAAAAGGCAAGGCAAACTTCTCGCCACCGAGATAGGCCATGCTCCCAAACTCGAGCATGGTCGTCATGCCGCTGGCCGCCAAGATTCGTAGCTCGGCTGCCTTGAGTGGCAACTTCGCCAGGAACTCAGGGATCGGTGTGTCGCCTGCAGGGGGAGGTGTGTCCATACACTCTAATTTACTTGGTTTTGCTCTTCGTTGCAGGCTTCTCGGGAAGAACCACAAAACCGCTCTGGTCGGCGAGCGTCAGTTGCAGATCGACAGCCGTGTTGTGACGCATCCGAACCGAGACGAGTCCGGTGAGTGGTGCCAGACGTGAAGCCCCCACATTCACCAGCACACGATCGGGTTTACCTGGGGTGTCGAGCGTGATGGTATAGCTTTCTTCGACCCCCGCCACATCGACACTTTCGAGCAGTTTGAATTTGACGTTCTTGCTCGCGCTTTTATTCATCTGCCGACGATTCGACAGGTCGCCAATCACTTCCCATTGCGGCAGGATAGTGACCACATCGGCCACCGGGAATTCAAAATCCCACGTGCTCACCTGCTGGTCGTCGATCGACAAAATCGCAGTGATCAGGGTCGATTTGTCTCCCACTTCTTTGACAATATGCCGCAGCGCTGCTGGTTTCTTACTCACCTTCTCCGTCCCTTGGTACTCGAGCCAATCTCCCACTTTATAAGGCCGATCGCTCGCCATCGATTCGCCCGACGGCGCAGGACTGCCGGGAGGTATGCTCGCTGAATCGCCGGGCACGGTGTCGCCGGGCATGGTGTCGGCCGTGGGCGGAATGAGTTTCTCGACGCCGGTTCCTCGGGCGAGTTCGAATTTGGCCTGCGCAACGCCGGTCATTTTCATCGCCACGATTCCCATCAGTGGCGCTTCGTCCGACATGAAATAACTTAGTTCCATCACCGACTTTTCGGAGACCGCCTTCAAACCTTCCAGTCCCGGGATATCAAACCCTTCCAGCCCCTTTCCTTCTAAGTTACCAAACAGAGCCATCTCGACCTTATATACATGTGCAGCGCCGGAGAACTCTTTGTCGCCGATCTTATATTTAAGATTGGGTACGGTCCGCTCGAATTTGATTTTGACTTTTTCGTCGGAGGTGGGAGTGAGCAAAATCGGGTCGACCGGTTTATCGAGCGGAAGTTCGATCTCGCGGGTTCCCATGTCGGCATCGCCAGACCTGATCGAGACCACCACCTTGGCGGTCGTCTCCGATTTCGAGGTCATTTGGTAGCGGATTTTAAGCTTGTTCCCGAGCGGTCCGAGCCCCTCGAGACCCGGCAGACCTCCGAGTCCTTTCAAGGTCTCGAGCGCGGGAATCACTCCATCGAGTTCGACGTAGTGCTCGGGCTTGGCGCGCTGGAGCGGCGTCTCTTGGGCCGAGAGGGAGGGGATTAGCAGGCCCAGCAGGAGCCCGGTGAGGAGCGCCGAAAGCATGAAGGGGGTGCGGTGCATCGAACTCGGTCCTTGCGAAAGTGTCGGCGTTTTCAGGCCCTGCAGGTCGAGTTTATCCCTCGGGGAGAGCGGTCGCAAACAGATTGTCGCAGTGCCCGATCCGCCGCCATAGCGAGCCGCTGAAGGTGGTTTCTTCGTAAGCTCGGCCAAAATTCTGCTTGAACTCAACGCTACGGCCGATCTATAAACAAGCGGCTATGCGTTCCCGCCTGTCCGATCCTTCCTTCCCGCCGGACTATAACCCATGCGCAACGAACCCTCCCTCGCGCGATCGTGCCGTGAGTTCCAAAAGCTGGCCCTCTCGCGACGCGGTTTGTTGCAGCTGGGAGCCATCGGCGCGACGAGCCTCTCGCTCTCGAATTTGCTAGCCAGCGAGGCCGCGTCGAACACGGCTCGCACAAAATCCTCGGGAAAGAACGTGATTTTGCTCTGGATGCGGGGCGGACCAAGCCACATCGATATGTGGGACCCCAAGCCCGACGCACCCGCCGAATTTCGTGGCGAGTTTGGGACCATTCCGACCAATGTCGCTGGCATTCAGCTGACCGATATGCTCCCCAAGTCGGCCCGCGTGATGGATAAGTGGTCGATCATCCGCAGCCTGCACCACGACGACGCGGGGCACTCGACCGGCGATCAGATTTGCTTTACCGGCTACGGTCCGGGGCGAAATCCCGACGAAAACGTCCACCCCAGCATCGGTTCGGTGGTGAGCGAGCAGATGTCGCACCAAGCCCGTGAGCTGCCGTCGTATGTCATGATTCCGCGACAAGTTCCCGGGACTGGGAGCGGCTATTTGGGGGTCGCTCACCAGCCGTTTGAAACGGGAGCCGACCCGGCGAACCTGGGACCGTTTAAAGTGCAGAACTTCCAGCTAGCCGAAGGCCTGTCGATCGATCGGCTGGGAGATCGTAAACAGCTTCTCGCGGGGCTCGATCGGCTGCGGAGTCAGGTCGATGCCAGTGGGCGGATGGAAGGGATGTCGTCGTTCAGCCAGCGGGCGTGGGACATGATCGCCAGCCCGGCTGCACAGAAGGCGTTTGACCTCGATAGCGAACCGGCGGAGCTGCGCGAGCGTTACGGCTTTTCACCGGCCTTCGATCCCGGCGCCAGCAACCGCTGCGGCGCACCGGCCTGGAGCCAGCGCATTTTGCTCGCGCGACGCCTGGTCGAAGCGGGAGTGCGGCTAGTGACGGTCGATCTCCGCTGGTGGGACACCCACGTGCAAGGTTTCGACTCGCTTCGGCGTGGGTTTTTGCCGCGCTTCGATCAAGCTTATAGCGCGCTCATCGAGGACCTCGATCAGCGGGGGCTGCTCGAGTCGACGCTCGTCGTGGCGTGGGGAGAATTTGGCCGGACGCCGCGCGTGAACAACGATGCGGGGCGCGACCATTATCCCAACGTCTTCAGCGCTGCGATCGCCGGTGGCAAAGTGAAGGGGGGACGGGTCCTCGGCGCTTCCGACAGCAAAGGGGCATTTCCCAAAGACAATCCGAAATCGCCGCAGGATGTCCTCGCCACGATGTACGACCATCTTGGCATCGACACTTCCAAGCACTACCTCAACGACGCTGGCCGCCCGATTCGCACCCTGCCTCACGGCGAGCCGTTAAAAGAGCTGTTCGTCTGATCGCCCCGGCGCTGCTTCACAATCGCCGACCAAACGAACGGCGCGCCATAGTCTCTTTCCCTCTCTCGTTCCCCATAGCTCAAAGCACTTCGGGGTTACGGACGTTCTCGGGAAGCTGGCCGAGCAAGCGGGCGCAAACTTGCTTGGCGACGCGCGAGCGCAAGTTAGCGAGCGATTCTTCCGAAACAAACGCCGCATGCGGCGTGACGACGCAGCGCTCGTCGTTCCAGAGTGGCTGCGACAGGTCTGGTGGCTCGGGGTCTTGGACGTCGAGTGCTGCGCCGGCCAGATGTCCAGCCTGCAGCGCGGCGGCTAGCGCGTTCTGATCGACAAGACCACCGCGAGCGGTGTTCAGCAGGTAGGCGGTGGGCTTCATCTTCGCCAGCGTCGTGGCATTCATCAGATGCTTGGTCTCGGGGACCAGCGGCAGGTGGAGCGAGACGTAGTCGCTCTGGGCCAGCAGCGTGTCGAAGTCGACCAGCTTCACGCCCGGGGGAACATCGCGACCACTTCGGCTGGTGGCGATCACTTGCAGCCCGAGCGGCAGCGCTTTTTCGGCCATTTTTCGGCCAATATTCCCCAATCCGACGATGCCGAGCGTTTGCCCTTCAATGCGCCGCAGCTTGGGACCCGCTTGCAGTTTGTAGACTCCCGACTTGGTCGCTTGATGGAAGTAAGCGATTTTGCGAGCCATCGACAGGAGCTGCGCCAGGGCATGCTCGGCGACTTCGATGAGGCAGTAGTCGGGGATGTTGGTGACCGGGATTTTCAGCCGCGTGCAGCAAGCGACATCGATGTTGTCGAGACCGATGCCGAGTCGCGCGACAATCTTGCAGGCTGGATTAGCGGTGATCACCGCCTCGGGGACCTTGGCCCAGTTGGTCATGATCGCATCGCAAGTTTTGGCCAGCTCGGCGAGCGACGCCGCATCGGTTTTCTCGGCCACGACAAGTTCTGCATCGATCTCGGCGAGGGTGCTCCGTTCGATCGAAACATCGGGCCAGGCATAGTCGGTGATGAGTACACGGAAAGCGGGCATCGGTGGAGAGTCTCCTCAAAAGTTGGCTTTTGGTTGAGGAGGCAAGTGTACCGCAAACCGGTGCAGCTGACACGCTACTTCAGTCCGCTGATGTAGCGCACGAGCTGGGCATCGAGCATCGTGAGATTCGTCCCCAGCACGTCGGTGAAATCTTCGAGTCGGCTGGTGCTCGGGTAGTTCTCGAGCGCTTTGCGCTGGGCCGCTTTTTGCAGCAGCTCTTGCAGCTTGCGAGGCTGCGTCTCCGACAGAAAAAAGACGAGCGCCCAGCTCGTGGCGTAGGCCGCTTCGGGATTTGTCTGGAACATCCGATCGCCCGAAACGAGCTGCGAGATCGAGTCGCTTGGACGTCCTTTTTTCAGCAGCGCTTGAAACGCTTCGAGGCGATAGCGATTCACGCGCGAGTCGATCGACGTATTGGCCCGCGCGTTCCAAACCCCTTTGGCTTCAAACAGTGTTCCGAGTCCTTCGGCAAGCCAGCGCGGCGTGGTCCCAAACCGATTGTGAACCCCGGTGTTATAGGCCACCTGATGCGCCGTTTCGTGCACGATCGTTTCGGCACTGATCGACCAATCGGCCTTCGGATTTCCGGCCGTGACGTCGTACAGCAGCACCCGATTGTTCAATAGCGAGTAGAACCCGAGGGTGCTCGGCGAGACATCAATCTCCTGCTGTTGGGCGAGCTGTACGAACTGCGCCTGCGATTTGGCAACGACGGCGACGAGTGGAAACTCAGGCTCGGTGAGCCGCCAGCCGCGGGCACTGAAGTACTGCAGGAAGCTGCGATAGATCTCTTCGAAGCGGGGGGCCCATTGATCGCGCGTGCCAGCGGGATGAACCACCAGATAGTGCCCTACGCCTGAAACCTCGAACCCTTTGCCGAATTCCTTCAGCAGTTGGCCGCGCATTTCACTTTGCGAGAAGGGACGAAAGCTATTCGAGACCTTGCTGAAGTTCGTCGCCTTTTGCGGGGCGAATTCGAGCAGACGCCCATCGCGCGACAGCAACTGCACGGCGCTGTCGGACCATGCCACCGGACGCCCCGTTTGCCACTGGCCGTCGATCTGTAGCTTGATGAGTGGATGCTCGGCGCGGCACTCGCTCTTGGCAAACCATGTCGCCAAGATCGCTAGGGCAAGCATGCAGGGCCGCATCATCGCTACATTCCTTACGCTCGGCATCGCGCACACGCGCCCCGGTCGGGGAGCCTACTCTCGGAGAACGCCACTTCCAGGAAACATAGTCCGAAAAGAGCCAGCGTGACTTTCCCGCGCGCAAGAAGGTTGGAACTTCGTCGCGTTAATTCATCTCCGGGCCAGGCGTAGTGCTGCCGACCGGAATCAGTTTGAGCGACTCGATGGTGAGCCCTTTTCCCGAACGATCGGTCTTGGGCGCGAGCCGCAACGTCCCTTTGCCGCTGCGGGTGATGGCGACCGTAAAGCGGTCGGTGCTCACGGCATCGGCCGATTCCAAAGGGCGAAGCGTGATCGTTTTCGTTTGGTCGCCGATCACGAGGGTCAGCGCGGCCTCGTCGATCGCTGGCTCGAGGCGATAGGTCACTTCGAGCTGAAAAAAACCTGGTTTCACCAGCCGATAGTTCCAGGTCGCCGCCGACGCGGTATCGACAAAACCGGTGATCACGTTGGCCAGGCCGTCGAGCTGCACAGCGGCTGAACCCTCGACGATCGCCGCCGACGGGGTGAAGTTCACCTCCCCCGAACCCTCTTGCAGCATTTCGATGATCGCCGGTTCTGCTGGAGGCGCTTCTTCGGGAACGATTTCCTCGGGGACGTCAGCGGCGATCGGCGCGGGCTTGGGGCGACCGAAACGCTGATAGATCACCACGCTCGTCACCACCACCAGCAGCACAACGGCGCTGGTGAGGAGCAGAATCGGCCATCGCGCGGGGTCGCTTGTCGCTTCCTCTTCAGCCTCTGGATCCTCAGCAGCGGGAGGCGTGGTGCCGCGAGCCATCACCGGAGGTGGTCCCGCCGCACTTTCCATCGCCTGGCCCGGCGGAGGAAGAGGCTGACCATAGGTGCCGACCGGCAGCTGCTGCGGACTGAGATTCACCGGCACGTAGGAATACAGCTCTGGGCCACCCGCTGCGCCACTTTGATCGAGCGCCGGGGGGAGTTCGGCGATCGCTCGCTCGGCAAGCAGCTTGTGCAGCTGCGCGTCGTACTGGGCTCGCAGCGTGCTGCTGGTGAGGCAGATGCGGGCCGACGACAGCTCGTTCAGTATTTTTTGGGTGAAGGCCCCGCGCGGACCGGTTTGAAATTGCCGAACGTGCTGCATCCGCTCGTCGGCCGAGCGCGAAATCGCGGCGACATCACTGGTGAACGGCGGCAGCCCCAGGAGCGAATAATGGTGGAGCGGATGCTCTGCCGGATCGATTCCCAGCCACGCAAAATAGGGATCAAACTGTTCGCTGGAAGGTTGCACGGCGGTGGGCCTAGTGACGTCGACGGTGGGTTACTTCACGTCGCTAGTATAGCTCAACGAGGCCGACTCGCTCACACCGTCTGCTCGCCTCCACAGCCCGTTTGCTAACACAGCCCGCTTGCTTCGCTCCTCCTTCGGGGTGGTCGCTTCCCCGCGATGTTTCGCGCCTGTAGTAACCACCTACAGCTTGAGCTCGACCACAATCGGGCAATGGTCCGACGCTTTTGGGTCGTTCGTGCCGACCCCTGGAAAACGCGGGCCGGTGTAGTTGGTGGCGCGCGTCGGCAATCCACCCCGAATGATCTCGACCGATTGCACCGCGCTACTGAGTGACTTCGAGACCAGCAGATAATCGAGCTGACGATACTCGTTGCCACCGTTCCAGTAGTGGGTCCACCGCTCGGCAGCAGGCAAACGCTCGATCACGTTTTCCACCTGATTCCATTTCACCAGATTACGAATCCCCGAGTCAGGATCGGATGCCGAATCGAGATAGTCATTCAGATCGCCGAGCACGATGAACGGATTGTTGCCCGGGTCGGTACCAAACCGCTGATTCACCAGCTTCTTCACCCAGGTCGACTGCAGCTTGCGTCGCTCGTGCGTTTGATCGCGTCCCCCCATCATCGACTTCAGGTGATTCACAAACAGGGTGAGGGTCTGCGACCCGACTTCGATATCGACTTCCAGGCAGTCGCGTGAGAAGACAAACCCCCGACTCGTGGCATTGGCCTTCACATGATGATGCGACCGCGTGGAAACGATCGGAAACTTCTCGCGGCTGAGAACCGCCACATCGATCAAACGGGGATCGTTCCCCTCGATCAGCACCGCATGGGGATACGATTTAAAGCCTCCCAAATACTGGTTGCGGAAGCGTTTCAGGACATCGAGATTCTCGACTTCCTGAAACGCGATGATGTCGGCATTCGCCTCTTTGATCGCCCGCGCCGTGATTTTGCGAGCCTCGGGTTTATTAGGTTCGAAAAGGGTTTCGTTGATTTCCCAGCCGTCGGTACTGATGCGGTCCAAGTCGACATTGGGTTTAAACTCAAACCGAGCAAACAGGTTCTCGCAGTTAAAAGAGGCGACGCGGACTGTAGTAGCCATCATGATTCTCACAAAAGGCTGGGTTGGAGTAGATTGCAAACGCGACGCCGCTCGATTTTCAGCAGTTGCGAGAGAATCTAAAGCCTTAGGACTGCCGAGTCCAGTTTTACGACTAAAAAATTAATATCAGCCGCACCGAACTCGCGGAAACCAGTTTGTGAGCCCTGAGTTTTGCAGCTAATAGACCAGTATCGGCGACGAAATGGATGCCGCACTCCGGGGCCGCAATAGCTTCGCGCCGATTATCTTCCTTTACTCGCGACCCGGGGACCGTATAATACGAGCACGATCATCGAGGCCCCAGGCTTTAGTGGTCGTATTCATGATCAATTATCGTTTTCCAAACGATTCGGCTGACTAGATAAAAAGCAACCTGCTCATCCCAGGGGGCTTGTTAACGAGTAGACCGATGTGGTGAAGCTGCCTGAATAAGGAGCTTTGTCACATCGGTTTTTTCGTGCGCGCATCGATTGCCACGAACCATGATTGGCCGACTGATCCTCCCTTAAATCCATCTATCTACACATCAATCAATCGACCATTTAACCATCGCCGATGCAGCTTGCTTTTTGAATCCAAGGGCAGGTCTGGTCAGCGGTTCGGTCAAGGAGCAGCAGCTATGAACTGGGATCAAATCGAAGGTAACTGGAAGCAAATGGCAGGTCGCGTGAAGGAAAAGTGGGGACTGCTCACCGACAGCGAGATCCTCGCGGCAGCTGGGAAGCGCGAACAGCTCGCCGGGCTGCTGCAAGAGCGTTATGGCTATGCCAAACAGCAAGCCGATCAAGCGCTCGATGAGTTCAGCGATGAGCTGAACAGCTCGCCTGGGATTGAACGTCCCAAGAGCAGTTTTTTCCGGTCTTAGGGCCGCCGTGAGGGCTAAGCTTTGAGGCCTGGCCTATTCATATTTCTTTGAACTCTGTTTGAGCACAGCTCACTTACCCAAGGAGATCCTTGATGGACCTCATTGCGCTGGTTGTTTTACCTTTGGCCGCCATCAGCTATTCCCTGGTCTACCTGCTCGCAGGTGGAGGGCTGTTTGGGGCGGTCGTCATTTTCTTCCTGGCCAAGATGCTGGGACGTTAATCACAAAATCGAATTTTTTGTATGCCTGTCTTGTAGATCGAATTTCACGAATCAAGGAATGAATGTTATGACACTCGCCGTTATTTGCACAGCGACAGAAACCCAAGCCGACTCGATTATTCGGAGCCTCAAGGCTTCGGGGTTTACCGATGACGATATCTCGGTGCTCGTCTCGGACAAACGAGGCGCTACCGATCTCTCGATTCAGAACAGCACGAAGGCTCCCGAGGGAGCTGTTACCGGCTATGGAACAGGGTTCGCCATTGGCGGAACGATCGGCCTTTTAGCCGGCATCGGAGCGCTCGCGATTCCAGGGATCGGGCCGTTTATTGCTGCGGGACCGATCATGGCTGCACTCGGTGGCGCAGCCATTGGTGGTGTGGTCGGAACGGTCACCGGTGCCCTCGTCGGCATGGGTGTGCCTGAATACGAAGCCAAAAAGTACGAAGGAAAACTGAAGGCGGGAAGCACGCTCGTCTCGGTCCATTCGAGCTCCGATGAGCAGACTGCTCGCGCTAAAAAGATCTTCCAGGCTGCAGGGGCCGAGGATATCTCGACCGCTGGCGAGCTTGCAGTTTCTGAAGTTTCGAGCGAGCGGACCCGGATGTAGTGGTCCCTCGGCTCTGCGATCGGCTTGAGTCCATGGATGGCAAGCGGATCATCCCCCCTCCCCAAAATATTTCCACGAAGAGGTAGAACAATTATGAAACTAGCGACACTCCACGACCTTTATGTCGAAGAACTTAAAGACCTGTATAGCGCGGAGGGGCAACTGCTCAAGGCGCTCCCCAAGATGGCCAAGGCAGCGTCGACCCCCGAATTGACGAGCGCGTTTACCAACCACCTCGAAGAGACCAAGGGTCAGGTGGTTCGTCTCGAAGCGATTTTCAAGAAGCTTGACGTCAGTCCGCGTGGGAAGACTTGCCGGGCGATGGAAGGTTTGCTTGCCGAAGCCAAAGAGACGATGGCGGAAAGCGCCGACCCTTCGGTGATGGACGCGGCGCTGATTGCCTCGGCACAGCGTGTCGAGCATTACGAAATGGCCGGCTATGGTTGCGTGCGGACTTTCGCGCGGCTGCTGGGCTACGATGAGGCAGCCGATGCACTGCAAGCGACTCTCGACGAAGAAGGGGCCGCCGATAAGCATCTCACTACGCTCGCCGAGACGACGATCAATGTCGAAGCGGTCGACCCTGTCGCGAACGAGTAACGTCGCCGCGTGATCTTCGCAGCTCTCTCCCGTAAGGCCGGCAAGTCATGTTGTCGGCCTTACTCTCTTTCTTGACTAGCTTCATCCCACACCATCGCGCAGAGCGACGTTCGGGCGTCGGGTAGGCGCATCAGGGCTGGTAGGCATAATGACCTAACACCTCTGAGGAGCATCTCACGACAACCCGCAGCGCGAGGATGATCGATTGCATTTTTTTGTACTGATGTTGGCGCTATTGGGGTGGATGGCAGATGCTGCGCCTGCGGCGGCTGATGTGCGTGCAGCAAACCCGCACCCAGTCGCAAACGATGCGCAGCCACACGAGGCGGAGCCTCAGCCGCACCGAGGTGGACAGCCGAATATCGACTTGATCCTGACCCTTACCGGTGGCTTGGCTGCCGCGCTCGTGCTGGGTTACATCACGCAGCAGCTGCAGCTCTCTCCGATCGTCGGCTACCTGCTGGCCGGGATTGCGGTCGGCCCGCATACGCCCGGTTTCGAGGCCGATCTACATCTTGCCGAGCAGATGGCCGAAATCGGTGTGATTCTGCTGATGTTTGGTGTCGGTCTGCATTTCCATCTCAAAGAACTGCTGGCGGTTCGCAGTGTCGCTGTCCCTGGCGCGCTGGTGCAAAGCATCACCGCGACGGTGCTCGGAGCGCTAGCGGGACGTTTGTTTGGCTGGGACTGGTCGATCTCGTTCGTCTTTGGGGGAGCGATCTCGGTCGCCAGTACGGTGGTGCTGGTGCGGGTTCTGTCCGACAACCGAGCGCTCCATACGCGCGTGGGACATGTCGCCGTCGGCTGGCTGGTGGTCGAAGATTTGCTGACCGTCGTGGCGCTCGTGCTGCTCCCTTCGCTGTTTGGAAACGACGCGCAAGGAGGGTGGGGCGTGGCGATTGCGCTCGGCCTTGCGCTCGTGAAAATGGGGACGCTGGTGGCGGTGGTGTTTGTGGTGGGAGGGCGCCTCGTGCCGTGGCTGCTCGATCGAGTCGCCTCAACCCGTTCGCGCGAGCTCTTCACCCTCACGGTGCTTGTCATAGCGCTGGGGATCGCCGTCGGCTCGGCGACCGTGTTTGGCGTGTCGATGGCGCTCGGAGCTTTTCTCGCCGGCATGATTGTGGGACGGAGCGAATTCAGTTTGCGCGCTGCTTCGGAAGCTTTGCCGATGCGCGATGCGTTCGCGGTTCTGTTTTTCGTCTCGGTCGGCATGCTGCTCGATCCACGGCAATTGCTCGAGTCGCCGATGGTGATTCTTTGCACGCTTGCGATTGTGCTCGTTGCCAAACCGGCCTCCGCCATGCTGATCGTGCTGCTGATGCGTTATCCACTCAAAGTGGCGCTGTCGGTCTCGATTGCCCTGGCGCAGATTGGGGAATTCTCGTTCATACTCGCGACGCTGGGCAAGCAACTGAAGATCGTGCCCGACGTGATGGCCGACGAAGTGATCAACACCCTCGTCGCGGCGGCGATTGTCTCGATCACCTTGAATCCGCTCCTCTACCGGATGGTTGGCCCGATTGATCAGTGGCTGTTGAGCTGGAGGAAAACACCGGCGCAGCAACCGGTGGCCAAGCCGGACCAAGAGGAAGATTCCGAAGAGTCGCCACGGCATCGCGCGATTGTGGTGGGGTATGGTCCAGTTGGAAAAACGGTGACACAGCTGCTGCTCGACAACGGCATTACTCCGACCGTGATCGAACTGAATCACGAAACCGTGCGGCGCATTAAGACCTTTGACGTCGCCGCGATTTATGGCGATGCCAGCCGGCCAGATGTGCTGGTTGAAGCGGGCATTGCCGAGGCAGAGAACTTGATTCTCAGCTCGGGAACGAGTCAAACCGACGAAGAGATTATTCGCCGCGCGAAGGAGCTGAATCCCAAGATTCGGATCTTGGCTCGATCGCAGTATGTGCGCGAGCTTCCGAAGCTTCGTCACGCGGGGGCCGAGGAGGTTTTCTCGGGCGAAGGGGAAGTGGCGATGGCGATGACCATGGCGATTTTGCGTCGACTTGGCGCTACTCCCGAACAGATTGACCGCGAACGCGAACGTGTCACGAGCGAGTTCTTGAAGTAAATTTTGAACTGCGAACGATTCAGCAAACGCCTTTCCTGAATTGATAAAAATCCGTCATCCGCATGGTTTGTAGCGAGGTTTTCGATGCTGCTTGATTCCTGCAACTGTAGCCGGTGGTTCGTGGCGCTCGCCTGTTTGCTGCTGGCAACATCGAATGCCAGGGGAGAGGAGCCAGCGCTTTCGCGCATCGCGTTTGGTGCCTGTGCGAAGCAAGATAAGCCGCAGCCGATTTGGGAGGCGGTGGTCGAGATGCAGCCCGAAGCGTTTCTGTTTTTGGGGGATAACATCTACGGCGATACCGACGACATGCAGGTGCTGAAGGCGAAGTGGGAGCAGCTCGGGGCGCAGCCCGGGTATCAGAAACTCAAAGCGACCTGCCCGATCTTGGCAACGTGGGACGATCACGATTATGGGCGGAACGATGCCGGGGCCGACTATCCACTGCGGCGCGAGTCGCAGCAGATCTTTCTCGACTTTTTCGAGGTCCCCCAGGACGACGCGCGGCGCCAGCAGGAAGGGGTTTACTCGGCGCGCATCTTCGGCCCCGAAGGAAAACGGGTGCAGATCATTCTGCTCGACGCGCGCTATCACCGCAGCCCGCTGAAGCGCAGCACCAAGTCGGCTGAGCCCGGGGAAGGGTACCGCGGCATCTATGCCGAAAACACCGATGAAGGGGCCACCATGCTCGGCCCCGCGCAGTGGAAGTGGCTCGAGGAGCAGCTTCGCAAGCCAGCCGAAGTTCGCATCATCGGCTCGGGAGTGCAGGTGATTGCCTACGAAAACGGCTGGGAAACGTGGGGCAATTTTCCGAAAGAACGCGAGCGGCTGTTTCGGCTGATTCGCGACACGCGCGCCAGCGGTGTGGTGCTGCTGAGTGGCGACCGGCATCTCTCGGAGATCTCGCGCCTGGCAGCTGATGATCCGCTGGGGGTTGGCTATCCGCTGATTGATATCACCAGCACGAGTCTCAACGCGCCGAGCGGCAACATGACGAAATCGGGAGTCCGGTTTGCCAACGAGCTGAACCGCTATCGCGTCGGTCTCACCTACTTTGATATCAACTTCGGCGCGGTGCAAATCGACTGGTCAGAGGCCGATCCCACGCTTCGCTTGCAAATTCGCGAAGCCTCGGGGCAAGTCGTCCTGCAGCAGCGCCTCAAACTGAGCGAGCTGCAGGCGAAGTGAAATAGCTCACGGCAGAGTGCAAGGAGCGCCTGCGTAGCTGCAAGGAGCGAGTGAGCTGCGAGGTGGCTGCGTCTGCGTGGCAGTTATAGCAAGCTCTCGAGCAGGAGGCGCATCTTGCGAAGTTCGCCGACGTGGTCGACATCGGCCATTTCGGTGATGTTCACGCAGAGGGCCCGGTTGTACTTTGCTTTTTGCAGCAGCGTAACGATCCGGCCGTACTCGATTTCACCTTGGCCGACGCGCACTTGCAGTGCTTTGCGATTGGTGTCGCGCAGGTGGGTGTGATAGACGTACTTGATGAGCTTGTCGGTGTTGCGGCCGTAAGCGGGGCCAAAAATGTATTGGCTGGGGTCGTAGGTGAGTCCGAGCCCTTTGCAGTTGTCGCACAGGACAGCCACGGTATCGGGATCTTCCGACAGGCGTCCGATCTGGCTCTTCATGCCGACCCGCACACCATGCTGGGTGGCAATGTCGACCAGTTTACGGAGGTGCTCGACCTCTTCGTTAAACGGGGTGCCAAGCTCTCCGCTGGGGACCGAAATGGTGACTACCTTGGCAGCTTTGGCCAGTCGGCAGATCGCCTCGAACTGGTTGTAGTGCTCGGCCTTGGTGTCGGTGATGATGCGCACATCGAACGATGCAATGTCGAGCCGTCGCGTGTTGCGACAGATCTTCAGCGCAGCATCGACATCGGCCGCAATCTGCGAGGGCTTCATCTGGTCGCCATCCTCGAACATAGCCAACTCGACGTTGGTGTATTCCAAGTCGGTGAGGCGATCGAGAGCCGCCGAGAGCGAAAGATCGTGAAAACACTCCGTCGAAGCCGCCACAAACACAGCGAGAGTCTCCCTTCCGTAAGCCTGTCGAAAAATCGTCCCTGAAAGCGGTCACGGCATAGCAGCGTGCCACTAATCTCTCGCGTAGCTTACCGGCTTCACCCTGTTTGCTGCAACACCAGACCGGGGACCGAAGGTGTCAAACGGCGCGACTTGCGGATTATGGCGAATGGCGCGGTCGTGCCTCTGGTAGGGCGAATGCCTCGCGATTGTACATTGTCGCGCAGAGCCAGCTGCCTAGAATAATGTGCATGCTACACTCTGAGAGTGGGGGTCAATCGGCCGTTAGGTCGTGCGCCCTTCGATCCTTTTTGTCGTTTGGAGCTTTCTCGTCATGGCCAACGCACCGCAATATTCCCAGCAGCCGATTATCGTTTATCAGCAGGGAACGTTCTCCCGTTTCCTCGGTTGGCTGGGGTGGGCAGCATTTTTTCTGTGCGCTTTGATCCTGATGACTCAGTGGTCGACGATGGCGGAGTATTTCGACACATCGGGCGGAATCACCGAGAAATTTGTCTCCGGCGACAAGTTTGGCGACGACAAAATCGCGATCATCTCCATCGAAGGGGTGATTGCCGAAGGTGACGGATTTGTAAAGCGGCAGATCGATCGCGTCGCCAAAGATGAAAACGTGAAAGCGATTGTGGTGCGCGTCGACTCCCCTGGCGGAACGGTGACCGGCAGCGACTACATCCTGCATCACCTGAAGAAGCTGCGAAAAGAAAAAAGCGATATTCCCTTAGTGGTGAGCATGGGGAGCATGGCAGCCAGCGGTGGCTACTATGTTTCCATGGCGGTGGGTGATCAAGAGAACGTGATTTACGCCGAGCCAACCACCACGACCGGCTCGATTGGGGTGATCATTCCACACTACGACATCAGCGGATTGATGGCCAAGTTCGATATCAAAGACGACAGCATTGCCAGCCACGAGCGGAAGCAAATGCTGACGATGACCAAGCCGATTCCGCAGGAGCATCGCGAGATCATTCAAGGATATGTGAACGAGTCGTTTGGCCGGTTCAAGTCGATCATCAAAGAGGGTCGACCTGGCTTCAAGGCCGACGAAAGCAAGCTCGATCAGCTCGCGACAGGGGAGATTTTCTCGGCCGATCAAGCGCTCAAGCATGGGCTCGTCGACAAGATCGGCTTTATCGAAGATGCGATCGATCGCGCGCTGGAACTCGCGAAGCTCGACAAGGCCAAGACCCGCGTCGTGGAGTTCGAGAAACCAGCCTCGCTCTTTGATGTCGGTGCGATTGCCATGAGCCGCGCCGCTGAGCCAGCTGGTCGTTCGGAGCTCCATCTGCTGATGGAGATGTCGACGCCACGTCCCTATTATTTGCTCACGTCGCTGCCGATTCTCGCCGGAAGCCATCGGGGTCGCGAATAGTAGCGCAGCGTTAGCAACTGGCTGTTTCTGCGAGGGTGGCCACGATCGGTGCACCCCGGGTGACGATCACGGTGTGCTCGAACTGCGCCGAAAGATTGGCCGGATGTCCGACGAGGGTCCAGCCATCCTGAGCTTCGCGCACGTGCGAACTTTGCGTCGACAAAAACGGCTCGATCGCAAGCACCTGACCGAGCTGTAATCGGCGGGTATCGCGGCGATCGAAGTAGCTGACGATCCCTGTCGGCTCTTCGTGCAAACTGCGGCCGATGCCATGACCGGCCAGATTCTTGATCACCTTAAAATGGTGCGATTCTGCGGTCCGCTCGATCGCTTTTCCGATCCGGTTGATCGGAGCACCTGCGCGAACTTCAGCCAAAGCATGCTCGAGCGCCAATTGCGTGGCCCGGCACAAACGAGACTTCACCGTGGCCCGTGGCGGAACCACGACCGTGCCACCGGTATCAGCAAAATAGCCGTTCAGTTCGGCGGAAACATCGACGTTGACGATATCGCCCGCTTCGATTTTTCGTGGGCCTGGAATGCCATGCGCCGCTTCTTCATTCACACTGATGCAGGTTGCGCCTGGAAAATTGTAAGTCACACGAGGGGCAGATTTCGCTCCCTGGTGCTCGAGCAACTTAGCGCCGATTTCGTCGAGTTCAGCGGTCGTTATCCCGGGCTCAATCGCTTGCAGCATCGCATCGCGGACGATAGCGACAACGCGCCCCGCGCGAAGAATCCCCTCGAGATCCTGCTGGCTTTCCACAGTCATGAAGCGTGCGTCTCACATTGAGGGTGCGGATGATTCGTCAACGAACGCAAGGATGATCTGCGCCGCCAGCGCCATCTGTCTGTGCGACACGCAGAGCGCATGCTTAATGCGTCAGACTGACGGCCAACTGCATGCTTTCCAGCGCTGTTTCACAATCGCTTTCGACCGGCGTCCCTTCGCAGACGAGTCGCGTGTAGCGGCGATTGGCCTCGCCACTGAACCTAGCGCCAGGGGCACAGCTGCGGCTTGAAAACCGCCAGCTATTATACTGCTTTTCCCAAGGCACAAGGTATTCCTTGCGCCACAGGCTCGCGCGCTGCACGCCAATCCACTTACTCAGCCGACGCTCGAGCGACGCGAGTATTTTCGGGCGATGCCAGCGCATGAATCCGAGCAGCCGCTCGCAGTAGGGATCGCTCGCTTCGAGGTTCCACTTCTGCTGCATGTGCGCGATGTTTTTCGTGACCCACTCGATCGACCAGCGGAGCTGAAAGTACTCGAGATCGTCCCAAGCAAATCGCTGTGGAGTGACGTAGGTGATCACGCTGCGTGGCTCGAGCATTACCGGCAACTTGGCGAGATGCAGCGGCAACAGCGCGTCGACATACTCGGCCATCGACGTGAACTTCTCATCGAGCGGCCCGAAGCGATCGAAATATTCCATCCGCATCAGCATCGTGTGGAACTCGAGGTTCTCGGTCGGTCCGGGTCGTAGCTCGCTTCTCACATCGTGCACCCGGCGGCCGAGGAAACGATGCGATTCGATGAGCTGATGCCCTGCGGGGGTCGCTTCGAGTCGCAGATCGCCACCAGCCATATGCACTTCGCTGGCAGTGGGGAGCCCCTGACAGTAGAGCGGTCCGACCGCCCACGCGCCGCTCGACTCGGCCATTTCGACGAGCGGCCGAAGCCACTGCTTCTCGACCATCACATCGTTGTCGACGAACACAACGTAGCGCGTCCGGACATGCGCGGCACCTAAGTTCCGCGCGGCGTTGGGGGCGAGATAGCGATCGCTTCGCAGTAGTCGAATCCCGTGTTGCTCGCACCGCTGGGCAAGCCCCCGCGCGATGCTGTGGGGACTATTCCCATCGACAACCACCAGCGGTGTGCCGGGAGGAGAGTTGGCCACCACGCTCTCGAGCGAAGCAATCGACAGACTGAATCGTTCGCGAGGAACGATCACCACAGTTGCGAGCGGCTGGGACATCGGACACCACCTCGTCGCAGTGCGCGACTGGAGCAGGACCACAAATCTTCGGAGTGTTTTTCAGAGCGCTGTAGCTGGCGTCGTGTTGCTAGATCCCTGTAGCAGCGAGTTGCTGCGTCTACGCTCTAGTTCTCTTGTGGGGGTCGGAGAACACTCTTGGGTATCGACCTGGCGGAAGTTTCCGCTTAATCGAATCAATCGCTAAAGCTTCAAAAATGCGATTAAGTCTCAGTATCGATCCTGGGGGCTGCTAGCTGAAATCACAGAAGTCACGCGCGCTGCGCTAGGGCGAAAATTTCTTCCGTCGAGTGCACGGTTTCCGGCCCCCTCTCTTAGCTAGGAGCTAGAGTTCGGAAGCAGTTCACCTGCGTGAAGCCTTGGCGGAGGCTGCGCGCAGCCTCTCTGGACTACTCGTGTGGAGCCACCTGCGCGCTGCTGTAGAGCAGTGCCAAGGGTGGCAAGCGTTACTCCTAGAAACAGCCCTCGCGGCTGTGTGTGCGTACAGCGATGGAACTACTCGTATGGAATCCGCCCCTGCCTATGCCAACTTGATTTGGGTGCTGGTTTGCGCCGCGCTTGTGATGTTTATGCAAGCCGGTTTTTGCATGCTCGAGACAGGTTTCTCGCGTGCGAAGAACAGCATCAATGTGGCCATCAAAAACCTGATCGACTTTTGCCTTTCCGGCCTCATCTACTGGGCGTTCGGATTTGCGATCATGTTTGGCAGCAGCTATTTCGGATTCTTCGGCAAGTCGATGTTCTTGCTCGACGGTAGCCAAACGCCGTGGCTGCTCGCCATCTTTCTTTTTCAAATGATGTTCTGCTCCACCGCCACCACCATCATCAGTGGCGCAGTGGCGGAACGAATTCGCTTTTCGGCCTACTTACTGGTGGCGATGTTTGTCTCCGGCCTCATCTATCCCGTGTTCGGCCACTGGGCCTGGGGTGGTGGCGTGGAAGGTGTGGCGACCGGCTGGCTCGCGAAGCTGGGGTTCATCGACTTCGCTGGCAGCACGGTGGTGCACTCCATCGGTGGCTGGTGCGCCTTGGCGATCACCCTCATCCTGGGTCCACGCTTCGGACGCTTCACCGATCGCACGCAGCCGATGCACGGACATAGTCTCGCCCTCAGCACCCTCGGTGCACTCACCCTGTGGTTCGGCTGGTTCGGGTTCAATGGTGGCAGCACACTCGCCATCAACAGCAGCGTGCCAATCATCCTGGTCAACACCAATCTGGCAGCCGCCGCAGGTGGCGTCGCTGCTTTGCTGCTGGCTTGGCGCTGCGAAAAGCTGCCGAGTGTTTCGCAAGGGATCAACGGTGTGATCGCCGGACTCGTCGGCATCACCGCTTCGTGTCATCTGGTCGAGCCGATGGGAGCAGTAACGATTGGCGCCGTCTCGGGGATGATCGCTGTCCTCGGTACCTATCTGCTCGAACGCTACAAAATCGACGACGTGGTGGGAGCGGTCCCAGTCCACGGCATGAGCGGCGCTTGGGGAACCTTGGCCGTAGCCCTGTTTGTGAGTGTCGACAAGTTTCCGCTCGGCAACAGCCGCATCGATCAGATTGGCATTCAAGGAATTGGCGTTCTCTGCTGTTTCGCTTGGGCGTTTGCGGTGCCGTGGTGTGTCTTCTCGGTGGTCAACTATTTCCGGCCACTGCGCACCGATCTGCATCACGAACTACAAGGGCTCAACGTCACCGAGCATGGGGCGAGCACCGAGCTGATCGATCTGCTGGTGAACATGGACCGGCAACGTCAGCGGGGAGATTTTTCGCAGCCAGTGCATGTCGAGCCGCACACTGAAGTGGGACAGATCGCTGCCGAATACAACCGCGTGATCGACTGCGTGAATCAAGAGATTATTGCCCGCGAGCAAGCGATCGCAGCGGCACGCACGGCGGAAGAAAAATTCCGTTCGATTTTCGAGAACGCTGTCGAAGGAATTTTCCAAACCACGCCGAGTGGCGAGTACCTGAGCGCCAACCCCAAGCTCGCTCGCATCTATGGCTTCGAGACTGTCGCCGACATGCAAACCGGGCTGCAAGATATCAGCCGACAGTTGTATGTCGACCCCGCGCGTCGCGCCGAGTTCTGCAGCTTGCTTGAGCAAACCGATGTAGTGATCGGCTTTGAGTCGCAGGTCTATCGGGCCGATGGAAGCATCATCTGGATCAGTGAAAATGCACGCGCGATCCGGGATGAACAGGGGCAGGTGAAGTACTACGAAGGAACTGTCGAGGAGATCACGCAGCGCAAGCTCAACGCCGATCTCAAGGCGGAAAAAGAAGCAGCTGTGGCTGCCAGCCAAGCCAAAAGCGCGTTCCTTGCGAATATGAGCCACGAGATCCGCACCCCGCTTAACGGCGTGATCGGCATGCTCGAGCTGCTCGGGACGACGACCCTCGATGAGCGCCAGAATCGTTATGTGCATATCGCGCGCTCCAGTGCCGGCACGCTGCTGGGTCTGATCAACGATGTGCTCGATTTCAGCAAGATCGAGGCGGGTAAGCTCGAGCTCGAGCGGGTGCAATTCGACCTGCATAGCCTCCTCGAAGATGTCGCCGAGATGTTCAGTCATCGTGCCAACGAGAAGGGGCTCGAACTTTCGTGCCGCATTCTGCCCGGCGTTCCCACGAACGTGTATGGCGATCCCGAGCGGATTCGTCAGGTGCTCATAAATCTGGTGAACAACGCGATTAAGTTCACCAAGCAAGGGGAAGTGATCCTGCGGGCCGAACAGCAGGTGCATAGCAGCGGCGTCTCGCGAATGCGCATCAGCGTGATCGATACCGGCATCGGCATTCCAGCCGATCGCTCGAGTCAACTCTTCGCGCCGTTTACGCAGGTCGATGCCAGCACGACACGCAAGTATGGTGGCACCGGTTTGGGACTCGCCATCTGTCGTCAGCTCATCGAACTGATGGGTGGGCGAGTGGGGGTCGATAGTGTCGAAGGGAACGGGAGTACGTTCTGGTGCGAAGTGCCGCTCGAAGTGGCGCAGGTTAACACCGCCCCTCGATCACCGGTGGCCGAAACCTTGCGTGGTCTAGCCGTTCTGACGGTCGACGATACCGACACGAATCTCGAAATTTTGCACGACCAGCTCACGAGCTGGGGAATGCGCGTGACTGCGGCCCGCGATGGTTTGCAGGCTTTGGCGCAGCTCCGTACAGCCGTTCGCTCGGGAAAAAAATATCCGCTCGTGATTCTCGATCATCAGATGCCCGAGATGGATGGCCTGCAATTGGCCGCCGCCATCAAGGGAGATGCGCTACTGCGCGATACCAACCTGCTGATGCTCACCAGTGTCGATCAGCTCGTCGATCGTTCGAAGTGGTCGTCGCTGGGACTCGCGGGAGTGATGACCAAGCCGATTCGTCAATCGCGTCTGTTCGACGCCATTGCGGGAGTACTCAAGCATCAAGAGAGTCTGCCAGCATTGCCGGATAGCGACAGTAGTGCGACGTTGCCTGCACCCGCGGCACCAACGAAGCCTGTGATGTTGCGCGAAGTGGCCAGCGCACCAGCCTACTCGCGCACCGAAGGGGCGACGCCGCAAGAGATTCTTGCACAGTGCGGCCTCAAGCTTTTGGTGGCTGAAGATAACGAAATCAATCAGATGGTGACGAGCGAAATCCTGCGCGGCAGCGGCTATGCCTGCGATGTGGTGAGCAATGGAAACCAGGCGATCGACGCGCTTGTGCGCGGGGGCTATGCCCTGGTGCTGATGGATTGTCAGATGCCGGAACTCGACGGCTTTGCTGCTACTAAAAAGATTCGCGCGCTCGAGCAATCGGGTTCGCTCACGCATGCGGTTCAAGGTCCGATGCCGGTGGTCGCGCTCACCGCTAACGCCGTCTATGGCGATCGCGATGTCTGCCTCGCTGCCGGGATGAACGACTACACCACCAAGCCGGTCGACCGCGCGATTTTGCTCGGCACGATTGCCCGCAACCTGCAACCGGTGATCGAGAAGATCCCGCTGCAAACGAGTACGCCGCCACAGGCTACGCAGTCGCCAGCCGAGCCGAGCAGCGCTGCAAGTGACGAGAGTACAGCCGCGAATCCTGGCGCACCGGTCGAGCTGCCTGAAGAACTTGGACCGGTGATTGTGATACCAGAGCTTCTCTCGCGCTGTGCGTGCGACACGGGCTTTGCCGGGTCGATGCTCCGTCGGTTTCAGTCGCGACTTCCCGAGGAATACGCGCGGCTGGCTGAAGCGGTGAAGAATCAAGATACCGTGCCTGCCCGAAAAATGGCACACACGCTGAAAGGAACTGCCGCCAACCTGGCCGCTGCTGGTGTTCGCACCGCTGCTGCCCAGTTGGAACTCGCGCTGCACGATGAGCGCCACGATGAATCTGCCCGTTGTTTGGGACAACTCGAGTTTGAAGTCGAACGTTGTCTTTCGCATCTCGATACGCTGCTTGCAGGAGAGTTAGCTGCTGACGCCACTTAGTAGAGTGAGTCGACTGAACTGGTAGCGAGCATAGCGCTAAAAAATTCGTGCTACGCAAGTCCCATGCTACCTGAACAGGCCGCACTCCCAAGCTGGCCGACAGCCCAAAAGAAGAACGAGGGTCCGAATGAAAATTCTCATTGCCGACGACGACGATCTCGCGCTAGAAATGCTCGAGCACACGCTGCGCCGCGCTGGGTACGAAGTGGAAACCGCTCGCAACGGTCGCGAGGCGCTGGCGCGCCTCAAGCAAGTCGATGCGCCTCGGCTGGTGATCTCCGATTGGGAGATGCCCGAGATGACTGGCATCGAACTTTGCGCGGCGATTCGCAGCGGCGGGTTCGACAGCTATATCTATGCGATTTTGCTAACGAGCCACGCGCGTCCCGAAGAGATTGTGCAAGGGATGTCGGCCGGTGCCGACGACTTTGTCGCCAAGCCGTTCAACACCGCCGAGCTGCTTGTACGGATTCGTGCCGGCGCGCGGATTCTTTCGCTCGAAACACGCGAAATGGCGATCTTCGCGCTGGCGAAATTGGCCGAATCGCGCGATCCTGAAACGGGCCATCATCTGGAGCGCGTGCAGTGCTACAGCCGCGTCCTCGCGCAGCGCCTCGCCGAGCAAGCCTGCTATCACGACGAAGTCGATAGCGAACTGATTCATCTGATCTATCTGACGAGTCCGCTGCACGATATCGGCAAGGTTGGCATTCCCGACTGTGTCCTCCGCAAGCCGGGTCGGCTGAACGACGACGAGTTTGCGATCATGAAAACGCATGCGACGCTCGGTGCCGCGACGCTCGATGCGGCACTGATCAAATTTCCCGACGCACGCTTTCTCACCGTGGCGCGCGACATTGCCGCCTCGCATCACGAGCGCTGGGATGGCCGAGGCTATCCGAGTGGTTTGAAGGGGAAAGAAATTCCGCTCTGCGGACGAATCGTCGCGTTGGCCGATGTCTACGACGCCCTCACTAGCCGCCGCTGTTACAAAGAAGCGTTCACGCACACGGTCGCCAAATCGATCATCGTGGGGGATAGCGGAAGTCACTTCGACCCCGCTGTGGTCGAAGCTTTCCTCGCAGCAGAGCAGGACTTCCTGGAAATCCAGAAACGCTTTTCGGTCGAAGCGGCAGAAGCTGCCGAGAAAGATATTTTGGTCGGCGTGTAGATCGCCGGCCGCGTACTAAAACTCTTGGCGGTGAATGTAGAGGCAACCGATCGCCAGCATCACCGCCATAAACAGAGCGCTGCTGGTCACGGGGCGCCACGGATGCAGTGGCTCTTGCGCTGCTTCTTCGTCTTCCCCTTGCTTCTGCGTCGCTTGCTCGGTCAGCAGGTACTGCACCGTTTTGTAAAACTCCCCCGGCTTGGGGCAAAGTGTGTAGATCGGCATCAGCACATAGCGATAGGTGAACTCCATCATCTCGAGCGGTGGGGCATAGCTGGCAACCACCTTCATCGTCGCCAGGTCATACTCGGTGACGCGCGTCGTGCGGTCGGCCACCAGCAGCGTGCCGCGCTCAGTGAACGTGGCTGTCGAAATATCTCCTTGGCCGCGCACTTTCGCCCGCTTCATCGTGGCGCTCGGCGCGTCGAAGAGCCAGAGCTTATCGTGCTCGAAGAGAATGGCGAACGTATTGCCGTCGGGGCTCGCGGTAATCAAGCGAGGCTGATTTTTTCCTTCCGGCGTGAACTGCTGCCGCTCTTCGAGCGTTTCGCGATCGAGCCAGTAGAGTGTTCCATCGGCGCGACCGACGAGAATGCCGCTCTTGGCAATGTCGAGTCGTCCCACCTGACGCGGTTCTCCCTCGAGGCTGATCTCTTGCGAGACATCATAGCGCGCCGTGCCGCGCTCGAGACGAATCACACGACCTCGCGAGTAGATGGCCAGTTCGTCGCTCGCTTCATCGATCGCCGCCGAGGCTGGTTTTTCCCAGCTCGGCGAGACGGCCGGGCTCACTTCGCGGAGTGGTCCGCGTTCCGAAAGTGGCACGGTAAATCCGAGCAGCTTCAGCGGCTTGTTCCCCTTTTCGCTCAGTTCCCCTTCGACTTCGAAGAGGCCAAAGCTCGAGACCAACAGCGGTGTCCCCTCGATGGTGGGGAGCAGCGCGAGGCTATTCACCGGCGCTACAGGGCCTGGCTTGTAGAGGAACGACTGGGCCGGGTCACCTTCTCCCAGCACGATGCGCCCTTGCGCTCGAAACGTGGTGGTGCCGAGGATCAGCCGCTGCTTGTTCGGGTCGTAGACTGGTCCGAGAACAGGCGAAGGGCGCGGGACTGGCAGCAGCATCACCACGGCCCGCGTATCTTCCTGCTCTTTGGAGAGCATGGCGAGTTTCCAGCGGTTGTTTTCCTTGTCAAACACGGCCGGAAAATTCATCACGTCGACGGCCATCAGTTTGCCATCGACTTCAGTGAGTTTCTGGATTCGATTCTTCGAAATGACCGACAGCATGCTGTCTTTCGAGATGCCGACGCAAAAGCATGTCGCCCAAAACAGAATGACAACCGCGATCGAGACAATCGTGTTGCGCCAGATGAGTCCCGCCAGGGCCGCGACGCTGTAGTAGACCGCAAACACAAACGTGTAGAGCGGAATGCACCACAGGAGTCGATGTTCCCAAATGCCGAGGCGCGTCCCAAAAATCATCCACAGGCCCAGGAATAGATAAGCGCTCGAGACAAGAATGAACGCGCAGCCACCGGCAAATTTGGTGAGGTAGAGCAGCGAGCGGCTGATCGGTTTACTCAGCAGCAGGTGCAGCGAACCGGGCTCGAACGTTTGCGGAATGATCGACGCGGTGACCAAGATCGCTACCAGCAACCCGATCGAGAGGAGTCCTTTGTCGATCAGGTACGGGAGGTAGGTGAGGACCCCTTGGGTCAGCTCCGACTTGCTGACCGGCAGGGGGACCAGGATATCCCATGCGAAATATTTCAGCTGCAGCGACGTCGGAGAACTCGCCTTGACGAACTCGGGATAGGCCCCTTCAAAAGCGACACGATTCAGCCGCTGGCGGTCGTTGGCGGCGAGTTTGGCATACTCGGTTTGGCGCAGTTTCAGCACTTCGATCGAAGGAGCGATGTCGGAGAAGGCAGCCTTGTCGTAGAACTTGTCGCTGACGATCAGTCCGGCGATTTCGCCGTGGATTTCGCGTGTTTTACCGAGAAAACTGCGCATTTCAGAGACCGACCCGGCCTTGGGCTCCTTGAGCTCGAGCATCTTGGCGCGCGTCTCTTCCGAGAGAAGCGACCAGAGATGTTTCGATGGCGACGGGCTCGAAGTGTTGCGGTCGCGCACCACCTCTTCGATCAATCCGGGCCAGTTTGTGACGTTGTCGTAGCGCAGGCCAATCGTTTGCACTTCGAGAAACGTGAGGGGGAAGAACGTCAGATGCGTAAGGGTGATGAGGCTCAAGAGAATCCAGAGCACGCGCGAACTGATCGCCTCGCGGAAGGAATCTTTGATAATCGCCATGTAGGGAATCAACGTCATTGCCTCGCCCCGTTCTATTCGGTGACAGCTTGCGCCACGATCTCGAGATAATGCTGTTCGAGACTCATGCGCTGACGCGATAGCCCCACGACACTGACTCCCACGCTTCGCAAACGATCGACGATGGCATCGACTTCGGTTTGATCTCCCAGCTTGGCCACCACGCGCTGCTCGAGTGGTGTGAACTGCTGCAGGCTGGTGATGACGGTGCTGGCTAGAACCGAAGCGATCAATTCTGGCGGACCTTGCAGGTCGAACGTCACGATCAGCTCAACTCGCGCGTCGGCGCTCCCATTTTTGGTGAGACGTCCCGACGTGATGTTCTCGACCCGCTCGACTTGCTTCAGATTGCCCCGATCGAGAATCGCCACCCGATCGCAGATCAGTTCTACCTCTTGCAAAATGTGACTGTTGAGGAAGACCGTTTTTCCCTGCTGTTTCAGGTCGGCCAGGAACGAACGGACTTGCGCGCGTGCCGAGGGATCGAGTCCATCGGTCGGTTCGTCGAGGATATAGATGTCGGGATCGTGCAGCATCGCTTGCGCGAGACCGAGCCGCTGCAGCATCCCTTTGGAGTAGGTTCGCACCGGATCTTTGGCCCGAACGGCGAGCCCTACTTTTTCGAGGAGCGGTCCGCGCCGTTTGCGGACTTCGCTTGTCGTGAGTCCGCTGAGATTGCCGTAGTACTCAAGCGCCACGAGTCCCGTCATGTGACGCGGAACTCGCAGATTCTCGGGCAAATAGCCGACCAGTTGCCGCCCTCGCTTATCTCCGGCGGGATAGCCGAGCAGTGTGGCCTGCCCCGATGTGCGGCGGATGATGCCGAGCAAGATTTTGATGAACGTGGTTTTGCCGGCGCCGTTTCCTCCCAAGAGACCAAAAATCTCCCCTCGTTCGACGCGCAGCGAAATTCCCTTGAGCGCTTCCTGCTGCTTGGGGCGAATCCAACCTTCCCGATAGGTCTTTCGCAGGTCGACCACATCGATCGCAGGATCGCCGGACTTGCTACCGATCATGGAAGATTTACTACGATAGAAAGGAGGTGGGGAACATGCTGGCGCGGAAACTGGCAGCACAGGCGAGGGGGCAAAATGGGGGAAGCATCTGCCATGCTAGAGCCCCCGCCGAGCAGGGTCAACGAGCAGGCTTCATTACTACTCCGCCAGCGGCGCTAAAGTTTCGCTTTCCCTCCGTAGCTGAGGAAAAATGCGGAGGAGCGACAGCCGCTTTAATCAGTACCCCCAGCAGCGCAGGGGCTGAGGGCAAGCCTATCGTTCCTGCTGCGAGGTTTACGGACGTAGCGACTGCCGCCAGCGCGAGATAGTGGCGGCGAGCGGCCCCAGGTTACATCCGCCGACGGACAATCACGAGCGAACGATCGTCCTGCACCTTCAGGTTCCAGCTTTGCAGAAGCTGCTGTACGCGCCGCGCCAGTCCCGAGGCTGTTTCCCGCTTTTGACGCCGGACGGTATTCAGCACTGCCTCGAGCGCCGCTTCCATGCCATGACGCTGCCACGTCTGCTGCAAGCCGCTGCTCCAGAGCAGCAGCAGATCGCCCCGCTGCATCGGTCGACGGATCATCGGCAGTTTCAGGTCGGGGCTGATGCCGAGCTTCGGCGAGGAAGGGAGCAGCAGCTGATGCGCCTGCGAACCGACGAGTAATCCACCAGCGTCGCCAGCGAGCGCCAGTTCGAGGGTTGCCGAATCCATGTCGATCAGGCCGTAGGCCATCGAGGCGAACTGGTCCCCTGCGGAAGTGGTCCAGAGTGTTTCGCCGAGTCGTTCGAGTAGCGCGGCCGGTTGATGCGGATACTGAGCATGCGCTTTGGTGGCGGCCTGAATCGCAGCGGCCGACAAGCTGCCGGTCAGCAGCGAATCGTGAGCGGTGGCCACTGTTACCCCGAGCCGTCCATCGGGCAGAACGAGCCAGTCGTGGAAATCGCCACCCAGATCGCGGCACTGTTCGGTCCAGCCAGCGATGTCGAACTCGTCGCTCATCGGTTTGATCGACGGCAGACGGGCCGTTTGCCACTGCGCGGCTTGTTGCAGCTGTTTGTTCTGCTCGCGCGAGTCGCGCCCGGCATTCACCAACACTTCGCGTTCGAGATCGGCGGCGATACGTCCTGCGATGATCTCGATGAGATTCGTCTCTTCACTCGAAAAATCGCGAGCCCGTTCGCTGAACATCCAGAGCGTGCCGAGCGGTGTGGTGCTGCTCGAGATTGGAACACAAACCGCTGCGCCAAAATCTTCCGGCACTTGCCAGTGGGGCATCGAGTCGGTGTCTTCGAGCACCACGGCATGGCCGAGAAGCGCTTCGAGATCGGCCACGGCACCACGCAGCGGACGAGCGGGGTCCATCAGCCTCGTTTCGGGAAGTCCAACGCACGAACGCATCTTGAGTGCGGTGGTGGAGTCGTCGAGCAGGTAGGCCGCAGCGGCGGTGCAATGCAGTGCTTCCACGCCACTTCGGAGCACCGATTGCATCTTGCTGGCGAGCTGCGGCTCGGTCGAAGGACGACTACTTACCGGAATGGCGGTGGCAAGTTCCGCCTCGCGCTGCCAGAGGGTGTGCTTCAGACGATTGTTTTCGCTCAGCAGCTGCGCGATCGACGCGGCAAGGGGACGGACATGCTCGATCGAAGCGGTGGAGAACTTGTGCTCGCCAAAACCTTCTCCGGTATCGATCGCCGGGACGATCGTCAGCTGAGCGACCGGCTGGCCATCGCCGCCGAGCACCACGGGAGACATGGTGCGATGCAGCGGCATTTGCATCGGCTGATAGAGGAGCGACCACCCCGTCGCTTGCTCAAACGCGCGAATCATCGTCGAGAGGGTCGACTCGCGATCGTCGACTTCGCGCGAAATCGCGTCCGCACTGGCAGGCCCTTGATGAATTTTCAGATAGGGCGGTTTGTTGTTTGTCACAAGTAGTAGCCAGGCACGAGGGCACTTGAGAAGTGGTCGACCTCCATGGCAACACCGTCGCGCATCGCTGCTGGTCCAACGGCCTGCAGCCACACGTGCCGAGCCCTCCTGACTCGTACCACCAAGATCGACCTCTAACGCTTGCGAAGTTCAGCGAGAATGCGTGAAGATTGCTGCCTGCGGGCAGTTTGCAGGAGGGGCTGAAGGGGGTGTAGCGTTTAATGCGGCTGTCGCCCTCAGCGAGGCTCGCAAAACTGCGCCAGCGACAACTCCGCGCCCCGAAATGTGACCTAGGGGTCGGTCTTGCAAACAGTGACATGCACAACCGGGTGGCTACTAGCTGGCTTGTCCCGCAGTGTGCATCTCGAGGAGCATCCCGAACCAAATTTTCATCCCAGTTTGCTCGCAACCTGGGATGAAGTGCGACGGACCCTAAATGGTAAGTTGTCTGTGCGCGTAGCTGGCCTGTTTCAGGGGTGTGTAGCACGACCTGTTTTCCGGTCACGATTTTCTTTCGCTGAAAACCTCGTTATAGTGGGGCTAACGAGCGGGCGAGGAGCCAAGAGAATTGTTTGCTGTGCTGCACAGTGTGCTGCTGATGAGTACAGCCCCTGCGCCACTGATTCCACGCACGAGAAAGCCGCGAGCCATGTCATCGATCGATCGTCGCACGTTTGTCGCCGCCACAGTTGCTGGTTCGATGGCAGCTGCGTTGCCAGCCGAGCTGCTCGCCACCGAGAGCCAGGAGCCGATCGGTCCGCTGCTGGGGCATGTCGACACCACGAAAGCGATCGTCTGGTTTCGCGCTGCAGCCCCTGGTCCGGTCGCGCTGCAGGTCGTCTCCCAAACGAGTGGCGGTGAGGAGACCAGCAAAACCTATCGCGCCGAGGCGCTTGCCGAGCACGACCTGTGCGTGAAGTTCACCGTCGTCGACCTCGCGCCGAGCACTACCTACGAAGGGACAATCGTCGAGTCGGCGGCGACCGGCAAACTGGCCGATCCCCACTGCCAGATTCGCACGCCCGCTGCCCCCGAGACTCCGGCAAAAGTTGCGCTCGCCTTTGGTTCGTGCGCGTCGAGCACGAAGTTTTTTGAGATCTGGGACAAGATCGCCGAGGTGGGCACCGACGCCCTGGTGCTGATGGGTGATACGCCCTACATCGACAAAACCGACCTCCCGTTCAATCGCCAGTGTCACCGCGAGTTCCTTCGCATCCCCACGCTCAACGCCCTCGCCCGCTCGCGACCACTCTGGGGAACTTGGGATGATCACGACTTCGGAGGGAACGACACCGACGGCAAGGTGAAGAACAAGCCTCAAATTCGCCAGGCGTTTTGCGAGTATCGCGCGCTCGAATCGTTTGGCGATGGAGAGCATGGGATCTACACCAAGTTCCGCTACGGCGGTGTCGAGGTCTTCATGATCGACCCGCGCTACTTCTCGCAAACGGAAATGTCTCCCGTCGATCCCGAGAAGCCAACGTGCGTTGGTAAGAAGCAGTGGGAGTGGCTCCTGGCGGCGCTCGAGCAATCGACCGCGCCGTTCAAAGTCCTCGCCACCGGCATGATCTGGGACGATAAGGAAAACAAAGAGAAAGATGACTGGGGAACGTATGCGCACGAGCGTGATGCGATTTTTGACTTCCTCGGCGAGAAGAAAATCTCGGGCGTGATTTTGCTCAGCGGCGACATTCATGTCTCGCGGCATCTGAAGTATCCGACGCAAAAACGGGTCGGCTACGAGCTGCACGAGTGCATCGTTTCGCCGCTGCACGACCGGATCATCCCCTCGCTCAACATTCCTCATCCGGCGCTCGTGTGGGGAGAGCCAATTCCGAACGTCTTCTTGCAGCTGACCGCCGATACCACGCAAACCCCCGCAAAACTCACCGCCCGCTGGATTTCGATGAGTGGCAAGCAGCTCCACGCCGTGGAGCTCACCACCAGCGATTTGTCGGCGACTTAGGAGTTGGTTAGGCTGGAACGCATGCGGTTTGCTCTATCGCAACCAGTCCCCCTCAGGAGACATCGGTGGATATCAATCCCTACGAGCCACCCCGCAATCGATCAGCCACCTCGCGCACGAATGAAATCGTCAGGTCGTGAGCAGTCTAGCAGGCCACCTCTCTATCCATGTGAGAAATGCAGGTGCACTGGGTGGCTGTGTTGTGCGCAGCTCAACACAGTCCTGATATTCGAACTGCTCTGGTGAGCTGCGTCTCGCATAGCCACTCAATCACAACGGTGCTTATAGGACCTGTAGCGGCCATCTGCAAAATCGAACGAAGAAACGCTTGATGCTCTCCCCCTCGTTGTAGTAGTCTAAGTCCCCGTCCGTTGGGAGGAAGACGAGCGACGAAAGAGCAGAGGATGGATGATCAAGCCAGCGAACCCCGCCACTACACGCGGCAACCTTGGTGGGTGATTCCGCTGGCAGCTGTGGTGGTCGCGCTGTTGCCGCTGCTTAAATTCGGCAAGTTTTATGCGCTCGCTAGGAAATCGGGCTTGAGCTTGCTGGAGGGGTTCTTCTTCATGGGAGCGGCTGGTGCCGTGGGAGCCTCGATTCTCGTGATTAGTTCTCACATTCGTAGCTCGTTCTGGTCCCACACCGTGCTAGTCGCTGGAATCCTACTGGTCGCTGTGATGGTGAGCGCCGTCTCGGTGCTGCTGGCGATGTAGCGCGCCATACGAGTCTCAAGTTTACGCGTAGCGCTTATCATTTGCTTCTTCAGCCTCGGAATCTTTCGCATGGATACCAATCCTTACACCTCTCCACCGGTGCGGCCGAAGTCGCGGAAGGCTTCCGTCTGGATGGTGCTCGGCGGCATGTCGTTGACCGTTTGCGTCGGTGCCGCGCTGATGCTGTTTTCGGTCGCCACGGGGGTGGTCAGTTTGGGGCTCATGTCGATCGGCATGCTGCTGCTGTTTGGCTTTACTCCACGCGATCTGTTTTTCGGCGGTCCGCAGCTGGCCAACGAACGTGAGCTGCGCGATCGCCTGGCGCGCGAGCTGGGACGTCCGACCGAGGAAGAAGAGGAGAACATGACCCCCGAAGAGCGCGCCGCGCGAGCCGCCAAAAAAGCCGATTTCGACGCCGCTGCAGCGCAATTTTTGATGGGTGGCCCGCTCCGCTCCACCAACACTCCTGGCGAACCGCCTCGCGCAGCAGCCAACTGATGCTCCAAAAATGCATAGCAGAACTGCCGTGATCGACCGCGACCGGGTGGCGGGCTGTTTGCTCGGACTAGCGCTCGGCGATGCGCTGGGCGCGCCGTATGAAGGGGGACCGATCGAGCGCCTGTTGTGGCGGATGATCGGCCGAACATCGCATGGCGAGATGCGCTGGACCGACGACACGCAAATGACCCTCGATGTAACGGAGTCGCTCATCGCGCAGGGCCAGATCGATCAAGACGACCTCGCGCGGCGCTTTGCTGCGAGCTATCGTTGGTCGCGAGGCTATGGTGCAGGGGCAGCCCGATTACTGCGGCGCATTCGTCGCGGCCAGCCATGGCGCTCGGCCAATCGAGCGATTTTTGCCAACGGTTCGTATGGCAACGGCGCTGCGATGCGGTCGGCTGTCGTCGGCTTCTACGCAGCACATCAGCCGACGGAGTTCACCGCGCGCGTGCATCAAGTGGCCGAGATCACCCACGCTCATCCGTTGGCGCTGGAAGGGAGCCTGGTCGTGGCCCTCGCTGCAAGTCGTGTCGCGCTCGGAGCTTCGAACGAAGCAATCCTCGCTGCGCTGCGCGAGCAAGTTCAGCTCGCTCCGTTTCGCGCGCGGCTCGAGATTGCTCAGCAGTGGCTCGAGCGCGGCGCTGTGCCATCTGCCCCGGAAATCCGCAGCGCTTTGGGCAACCGTGTGACAGCCGCCGAGTCGTGCATCACGGCGCTCTATCTGGCCCTCGCCTATCGCGAGCGGCCGTTTCTCGACATGCAGCAGCAGGCGATTGCGGTGGGAGGAGATGTCGACACCATCGGCGCCATCGCAGGGAGCCTCTGGGGGGCAGCTCGTGGCGCAGCAGCCCTCCCCGAAACGTCGCTCGCCCGGCTCGAGGCTTGCAGCCAGATTCGCGCAGCGGCCGATCAACTCCACAAACTGCTGGCAGCCCAGTACGATAGCAAGGGAGCGACGTGAAACGAGTGAGGGTATGCACAGGTTGAAGGTGAGCGCAGATGGAGCGTCGAGTCGGGCTCATCACCGGAGGCAATGCTGGCATCGGTCGCGCGGCGGCCATGGCGCTCGCAGCAGTGGGTGTGCGTGTTGTGATTGCTTGTCGCAGTGCCGAGCGCGGCGGTGCAGCGCTGGCAACCATCCGCCGTGAAGTGCCGCAAGCTGACGTCTCTATGATCGTCATGGATCTTGCCTCGCAGCAATCGATTCGCGAAGGGTGCGCTGCTTTTCGAGCGGCTGGCTTCGCAAAGCTCGATCTGCTGATTCATAACGCAGCGGAGTTTGATCTCGGTCAGCGAAGCCCCGCCGTTTCACCCGACGGCATAGAAAAAATTTGGGCCACGAATCATCTCGGACCCGTGCTGCTGACACATCTGCTCGATCCCGAACTTTCGCGCAGCCGAGCGGCTCGCGTCATCATGGTTTCGTCTCAGGGACTGATGCTGCATCCCTGGCTGAAAGTGAATTTTACCGATCCCGAGTTCCGCCAAGGTGGCTTTCGGGTCGACAAGGCTTACTACCAGTCAAAATTGGCGCAGGAAGTTTATACGCGGTGGCTCGCCGAGAACTATCGCGGCACCAACAAGCGGGCCCTCTGCATCCGGGTCACGAACGTGAAGATCGATTTGGCGCGCTACCCACAGCTCTCGGCGATCGAGCGGTGGCTCTATTTTTGGAAGAGCCAATTCGCCATCACCCCCGAGAAGATGGCCGCTTCGTATGTGCGACTCGCGCTCGACGATGCGTTTCAAGCGGCATCGGGGATGCTTGTCGACCACGGGTGCCGACCTCTTGCTGCGCGACGCTGGGCACAAGATCCCAGCACCGTAGACCAGCTGATGTCGCTCACCCGCAGCTATTTGCCAGAGCTTCCTGGCCAGCGCTCGCTCTAGCGATCCATTTCATGTTCATGGGGGTGGCACTGCTGGCTTGTCCAGCAGTGAGAGGTGCGAATGAGCATGACAATAATCGAAAGACGGACTAATCGCGCTCTACCAGAATGCTTGCCTCGTAGGCCCCAAGTCTCTGCTGCGCTAAAGCGGTTTTTGTACGAGTGTGTTGAGGTACTCGAGGATATCGCGCACGCTGAAGATGCCGGTCGGCTGGTTCGACTTGTTGACAATCGGCACGTGACGGTAGCCCCCAATCGACATCCGATGCACCGCAAACGCAATCTTGGCGGTCGCCGGAAGCGACTGCACGTTGGTGGTCATAAATTCGCGCACCGGGTGATCTCCCAGCTCTTTGATCCGGCTGCCGATTTTCATGAGCGCATCGCGCTCGGTGAAGATTCCCACCACCTGGTCATGCTCGACAACCACCACGCAGCCGATGTGGTTGTCGACCAGCAGCCGCAGCACCTCGCGGACCTGCATCGAGGGGCGAATCACCAGCGGCCAGCGATCCTGGAACTGCGCCACACGTTCGGTTAAGAGCGCTAGCTCGACTGCTGTCGCCGGAGCAGGGAGGTGCGAATCGGTGAGCGAGTTGCCGCAGCTGTCGCAGTGGTCTGCTCCTTCGATCACATCAGCGTCGCAGAGAGGACACATCGGCATGAGCTTAACTCCCGAGAGGGGTGGTGGTGGCTCCCACGGTTATCGCTGGAATCGTGAACCGAGGCAAGCGCAAAGCCATGGCCACCCCAGTCGAGTCGCAGCGATGCGGGTTTCAGCAGCAGACGCGCCGCGTACAAAACTGCTTGTGGGGTGACTGGTTGCGGGTTCCGCCAGAAAACGAAAAAGGCCTGCGGAGCGCGGGGCTCAGCAGGCCTTAAGGTGGATTGCAGGTTCGAGCGGCTGCTCGAGCGGTGGCCGAGTTAGCTCACGGTCCAGGTTTCGCCCGATTGGAACAGGGCGTTGAGGTCGCCAGGACCACGCTTCTCTTTCGCTTGATCGATTTGGCGATTGAGTTCGACGTCGTACACCGGAGCTGGAACCGAGCGGAACACGCCGATCGGTTCAGGGAACTCGGGGTGACGCATCCGGCTGAGCAGGTAGGCCAGCGTGGCTTCAGGGGTCTTTTCGTCGTGGAACAGCAGATCGTCTTCGCTGATTCCTTTACCCAGTTCCACCACTTCTGGCTCGGTGCCGTTGAGGCGAATACCCTTGTCTTTGTTCTTACCAAAGATCAGCGGCTTGCCATGCTCAAGTTCGAGCGTGGTGTCGAACTTCGAAGTCTTGTCGGTCGCGTAGTCCCAGGCACCGTCGTTGAACACGTTGCAGTTCTGGTAGATCTCGACGAACGCCGTTCCCTTGTGTTCAGCAGCCTTCTTCAGCACTTCGCCGAGGTGCTTGATGTGCACGTCGATCGAGCGAGCGACGAAGGTCGCTTCGCAGCCGATCGCTACCGACAGTGGGTTGAGCGGGTTGTCGATCGCGCCGTAAGGGGTGCTCTTGGTGATCTTCCCGAGCGGCGAGGTGGGGCTGTACTGACCCTTCGTGAGACCATAGATGCGGTTGTTGAACAGCACGATCTTGAGGTCGACGTTGCGGCGGATCAGGTGCATGAAGTGATTGCCACCGATCGACAGGGCATCGCCGTCGCCAGTGATGACCCACACCGACAAATCGGGGCGAGCGCACTTCAGACCCGTGGCGATCGTGGGAGCACGACCGTGGATCGAGTGCATGCCGTAGGTGTTCATGTAGTAGGGAAAGCGGCTGCTGCAGCCGATGCCCGAAATGAACACGGTGTTTTCGCGAGCGATGCCGATTTGCGGCATCACTTTTTTCATCTGGGCGAGGATCGAATAGTCGCCGCAGCCAGGGCACCAACGGATATCCTGATCGCTCGCAAAATCAGCGGCTGTCAGGGTCGGAAGTTCGGTAGACATCGTAAATATCTCGGCAAAAGTGATTCAGGAATTGTTTTGTAGGTTTTGAGAACTTGGGCCACCGAGGGGCGTGCCATCGGCGGCTGAAGTTCGGCAGCTGAAGTTCGCCAGCTGGCCAGTTGCGATTAGCCAGCGTCGTCTCCACCCGCTCCGACGAGCGCGGCGGTGGCAGCTGTTCCGGGAGCCACTTTGGCGTCGGCGACACCCAGGTGGCTGCGAATCGCGGTGGTGAGTTCGGCCACCGTGAACGGACGACCTTGCACCTTGTTGAAGCCTTGTGCGTCGATCAGGAACTTGGCCCGAACGATGGTGCGGAGCTGGCCAAGGTTGAGCTCGGGGATCAGCACCTTCTTGTAGCTCCGAAGCACTTGTTCGAGGTTGCTCGGGAAGGGGTTCATCCAGGTCAGATGGGCGTGGGCCACCTTCAGACCTTCTTCGAGGCAAGCTTCCACGGCAGTGCGGCAAGCACCATAAGTGCCACCCCAGCTCAGCACGAGCAGGTCCCCCTTATCAGGACCTTCGACTTCCAGCTGCGGAATTTCGAGAGCCACGTTCTCGACCTTCTTGGCGCGGGTGTTCACCATGTGCTGGTGATTTTCCGGTTCGTAGTTCACGTTACCGGTGGTGTCTTGCTTTTCGAGACCACCGATGCGGTGCATCAGACCCTTGGTGCCTGGAATGGCCCACGGACGAGCGAGCAATTCATCGCGCTTGTACGGCAGGAACTTGGTGGTTCCGTCCGAAGGTGGAGCGTGGGTCACAGGAATTTTGGGGAGCGTGTTAACGTCGGGAATGAGCCATGGCTCGCTACCGTTGGCGATATAGCCGTCCGACAAAATCATGACTGGGGTCATGAAGCGGGTGGCAATGCGCCAAGCTTCCTGCGCGACGTTGAAGCAGTCGCTCGGGCTGCGGGCAGCGATGACCGGCAAAGGGGCTTCGCCGTTACGGCCGAGAACCGCTTGGAACAAGTCGGCTTGCTCGGTTTTCGTCGGCAGGCCGGTGCTCGGACCACCGCGCTGAATGTTGATCACGAGCACAGGGAGCTCGAGCATGATCGCCAGGCCGATCCCTTCGGTCTTGAGCGCGATGCCCGGACCGCTGCTGGTGGTGATTCCCATCGAGCCGCCGTAGCTGGCGCCGATTGCCGAACCCATGGCGGCGATTTCATCTTCCGCCTGGAACGTCTTCACGCCGTAGTTTTTGTACTTCGACAGTTCGTGCAGAATGTCGGTGGCGGGGGTGATTGGGTAGGAACCGAGGAACAGCTCCTTGCCGCTCAGATGGGCGGCAGCCATCAGACCCCAGGCCATCGCCTGGTTCCCCATCACGTTTTTGTAGGTGCCCGGAGGAAGCTTGGCCGCTTCCACTTTGTAGCTGCTGGCAAAGGCGTCGGTCGTTTCGCCGTAGTTCCAGCCAGCCTTCAGGGCGCGGCGGTTGCTCTCGGCGATCTCGGGCTTGCCACCGAACTTTTCGTCGAGGAAGCGGATCGTTGGTTCGAGTTCGCGGCCGTAGAGCCAGTACACCAGACCGAGTGCGAAGAAGTTCTTGCAGCGGTCCATTTCCTTCGTGCCCATCCCCATGTCTTTGAGGGCATCGCGGGTGATCTTGGACATCTGCACTTTGAACAGCTGATAGGTGTGCTCGAGCACTTCGCTATCGAGCGGGTTGGTCTCGTACTTGGCGAGTTCGAGATCCGACTTCTGGAAGTTGTCGGTGTTGACGATCAGGATGCCACCTTTGCGGAGGTCCCCCAGGTTCGTCTTGAGAGCAGCAGGGTTCATCACCACCAGGGCGTCGAGTTGATCGCCGGGGGTGAAAATGTCTTCGCTAGCAAAGTGGACTTGGAAACCCGACACGCCAGCGAGCGTGCCACGCGGGGCACGGATTTCAGCCGGATAGTCGGGGAACGTGGCAACGTCGCTCCCCATCAATGCGGCGGTGCGGGTGAGTTGGTCACCCGTGATCTGCATACCGTCGCCCGAGTCCCCCGCAAAACGTACGGTGGCTGATGGAATACTCTGTACACTTTTCCGCGAAACCGCGGCCGATTCAATCGTTGTGGACATGACTGGCCAAGTGCCCTTTCGCAACTTGATCCTGGGGAAGCGAGACAAAATGAATAATAGCGTTTGCGTGAAATTCGGACTGCCGATCCACCGTGGATCGGATCTCCCGACGGGGCAATCAGGTTATGCCCCTTCGCGCGACGCAGGCTTATGGTGGGGTGTGGGGGGAAGGTTGTAGATCACTCGAGGAAAATGATCGACCAAATAATGCATGATGCGCGACACTTTGAGGATGCCGAGCAATTTGCCGCTCGGGTCCAGCACCGGCAAGCGACGGAAACCGCCTCCTGCCATCAAGCTTATCGCACGGGCAAGCGTGTCGGTTTGCCGCAAGGTGACGGGGTGTTTGGTCATCGGAACCGAGACAGGCTGGTGCAGATCGGCGCCGTCGGCCATCAGCTTGAGGGCGTCGCGCTCGGTGAAAATACCCAGCAGCTGACCACGCTCGACCACCACAGCAGCTCCGGTTCGTTCAGCGGCGAGCACTTCGAGCACTCGAGCCACACTATCCCCCGGAGCAACCACCACTGGCGCGGCCAGTTCAAGGTGGTCGATGGTCTCAGTCTGAAGATGAAGCTGAAAATCCACGGCAAAACCTAAAAGCCACACCAGGGTGGCAAAAGCCGCTTTCAAAACGCGGCGAGGTTACCGACTCGCGGCGGGCGAGCATAGCCCAAGGGGGTTGGCGAGAGAACGTCAACTTCCAAGGCCATCAGCAAGCACACGGGCGAGCAACCAGCTACGGCAATTCTCACTGGCTGAACCAACGGGGCGGAATGAACGAAACGGAACAAACGCGAGCCTGTGATCCTGAAACCGACGAGACTGGACAGCATCCCCGCGCTGGGCAGCGTTTCCCATTGGGATCGTTTCCCATCTGTGAGACCCCATCCGCCGATGGTCCCACCAGGATGTTGCCGACATTTCCCTTAATCGGCATTTCTTCTGCAGTCCCTACACACTGTTTCAAGGTATCAGTACCACGCAGTGCCGACAAGTCACAACCGGCCCCCGGGAGTATGAATTCCCTGTAATTCGGAACCCCCGCACCGAGCCCCCATCGCCCAGCTAGCACCGCCGCACCCACGCCCCGCAAGCAGCCAGAAACAGCTTCCGCGGGCCACCTCGCCGAGCGCAGCTGAGCTGTGAAACATTTCACAAATAAGACGGATGCCATCTCCGCTGCTGAAATCCTTCTGGCCGATCGAGCACAGCCCCCACTGGAGGCGGTTTTTCAGCAATCGATGGGGCGGAGCTCGATTTTGGCCAAAAAATCGTCTCTTTTTTTCTCCATGCAACTAAGATCGAGCTGGCAACGAGCGAATCTAGTTTCGCCAAGGAGGACGGGAGTTGGTGGTCCCTGTGGGTGGAACCTGGGGAACCTTGCCAGTCTGCCAATTCGCCCGTCCCCATCTCCTGCCGTCGTGTGAACCGGACGTACGTGAATCGTCGCGGAGCGTAGTGTCTGCTGGGGTGTTCCCAGCGCAGACCACCTCATTTTTTCGACGTTCCCAAGAGTATCTGACCATGAGTATCGACGGTTATTGGCCCCTGTTTCCCAAGAACATCAACGAGAAGGTATGGCAAAAGAAGAAGGGGCTCTTGGCCATCAAGAAGACCGGGATCAGCGAAGAGATCGACAAGGCGGAGAAGTCGTACGAAACGCTCAAGCCCCGCTTCTACAATCGCATCGCCATCGATATCGACACGCCCGAAGGGGCCGATGAAGCGCTCAAGGGGGTCGAAGGGGATGCCAAGAATGTGAAGGCCTTCGTCAAGGCAATGGAAGAGTTCGCCACCTTCTGCGACAAGAAGGAAAAGGAATTCAAGGCGAGCAAGCTGATCTCCAAATCGGTCGCTGAATTCGTCGGTGAAATGGCCGCCGATGCTCGCAAGCTGTCGGAGGATGTGGTCAAGCATGTCGAGACCGCCAAGCAGGAAATCCAAGAGGCACTCAATGCGTTCAATGAAGGGGGAAATGTCCCCGAAGCCTCCGAAAAAATTCAAAGCGTGCTGCTGCTGATCGACGGCTGGGACAAAGTCTTCACCGGCAAGATGCGCGAGCTGACCGACATGGAGCGCGAACTGGGGATGCTGGAAAAGGAGATGGACGATCGTCTCGAAGGACGCATCGCATCCCCGGCCGCCGAACTCAAAGAGCCGTTCAAACGGATTCGCGATGAATCGCAGCGGATGCAGGACGACATGCTCGGCAAAAAGGCCTACGCCATCCTCAAAGTGGTGAAGGAAGTCCGCAACATCACCAAGACGATCAAAAACGACAAGGATTTCATCAAAAACGTCAGCGATCCGTTCGAACGTCGCGCGGCCAAGTTCCTGGAAGAGCGCGAGAAGCTGAACCTGCTTTCCTCGAACCTGATCGGCGATGCCGGGATCGGTTTCTCGACACTCCAGGATGGGCTGAAAGATGAAGCGGCGGTCGTGCGAGAACTCGATAAGTTCGCGCAGATCTTCTACGACAAGTCATCCCCCAACTCCGTGGAAAAAACGCGCGAGTACATCACGGGCATCAACAGCTATGCCAAAGACATCGCTCGCTCGCTGAAGACAGTGCCGGTCGATAAGGAGGGGCTCCGTCGCCTCAAGCAACTCATCGACGACATGGTGCTGAAGCTCGAAACATCGACCACCGCGCTACGTGGGGCGGTGAAAACTTCCGCCAAGCTGACGCGCGGTCGTTTTGCCAAGAACCCGATGATCGGCTCGACGATGCGGAAGATGGCCGAGGATGTCAACGACATCGTGAAAGATTCGAAACAGCCAATCGAAGCCCACGGCAAATTGGCCCCGCTGATCGAGCGCGCACTGGTGTAGTGCTGACAGCCGCTCGCGTCAGAGTGACGGACAGTATTGTCAAGAAACAAAAAACAAGCGGCGGTGCGCTCAGCATGCATCGCCGCTTGGTCGTTTGATGGGCAAAAAATTCTGCCGGTGCTGGTCAGCTGGTAGTGAGATGATCGGGCGATCTAAATAGCACCGATCTTGTAATCTTCAAAGTGCGAACTGCCTGCTAAAGCTTGAAGACTCGGCTGCCACTTTAAGGGTTCGTTAGCTCGAAGGTGAATTTATTCTCGCCACCTGTTTTGACGTTGGCATCGAGCGTGCTTTGAGTGTTATAGCGCGGTGGCAGGGTGTTGATGAGTGGTGGTTCCATGTCGGGCATCGAAGGGGGAACAGGCCCTTTGACATACTGGCCAATTCGGACCACGTTCAGCCCTTCTTTGGCTTTGCCGGTGAACGAGCCATTGACAATATCCATCTCGGTGGGCCCTTCGCCGGGTGGAAAGAAAGTGATCTTCCCATCGGTCATCGGCTGGCCATTTAGCGTGACCGTTCCCGAAACTTCCACCGCAATCGGCTCGTTAGGACCACACCCAATAAGGAGGGTGGAGGCAAAAACGAGAGCGCCAAGAGAAAATAGTATTTTATTCATGGTGATTTTTCCTATACACAAGATTTCTAGGGAAAGGAACGCAAAACCGCCCGAATGGGCCAGGGTGTAAGTCAAAAATAGAATTAATTGCTTTTTGTTATAAGGTTAATCTAACGCCCGCAATCATAATTTTATTGACGCACGCAACACCTTAGCCTACAAGAGTTGTTGATACTACACGAGGCAGTAGTAGATTTTTCCGGGGCAGGTCATTTTTTCTAGGGACTAATATGAAACTGAATCGTAGGTACGCTTTTACCTTGGTCGAACTGCTGGTGGTGATTGCCATTATTGGTGTTCTGGTCGCCCTGCTCCTGCCCGCTGTTCAGGCCGCTCGCGAAGCCGCTCGACGTATGAGCTGCAGCAATAACCTGAAGCAAGTTGGTATCGCTCTTCATAACCATCACGACACACTGAATCGTTTTCCACCAGGCTGTGCTTCGGACGTTGCTCCGTTTGGTACCGGCGGCGGTTGGGGTTCGTCGTGGATGGTTTTCCTGCTGCCATTCATGGAACAGCGCCCGCTGTACGATCAGCTGCAGTTCACCGGTAACTCCGGTTTCGTGCATGCCAACAACATTCCGATTTACAACAACGTGGTGATCAAGGCTTACAAATGCCCCTCGGGCATTATCAATCCTGAATTCGTGGATCGCGACGTCGGTGGTGTTCGCAAAGTGATGCGTTCGCACTACGTCGGTATCGCTGGTGCGGTCGACGGCACGGTCGACACGGTGATGTGGCCGACCAATGCCACCTGGACCGATGGCACAAAGATCAACAGCGGAGCTAACCACAGCTCGGCTGCTGGTGCTTTGTTTCAGAACAGCCAAACGACGTTTGCTTCGATGACCGATGGTTCGAGCAACGTGATGGTGGTTGGCGAACAGTCGACGATGATGAAAGACACGTCGAACACGTTCCAGCCGACCTGGAATGCAGGGGGCATCTACGGTTTCTGCATGGGTTACGGCAACGCCACGACCACCGCCGACAACCGTCACTTCAACTGCACCACGATTCGCTACAAGATCAACTACAAGACGAACGTTTCGGGTGGCACCTGCACCTCGACCGGCATCTGCAACGACTCGAGCAACAACAGCCCGCTGATCTCGAATCACCCTTCGGGCGTGATGATCCTGCTCGGCGACGGCTCGGTCCGTCTGCTGTCGGATAACACGGCGATGCCAGTGCTCGGACGCCTCAGCGTTCGCGACGACGGCCAGCCTAACCAACTCGACTAGGTTCGTGATCGTACGGATCGAAAGCCTCCAGCAACGAACTGTCGCAACGAGAGGGATGTAAATCGCTCTCGTTGCTTCGTTTCTTGACGTTGCTTCATCGGCTTGGCAAGGGGAGGGCGTTTCTCGCCCCGATTTTTTCCTTGATCAAGCGACGGACTGCACGCAGATCGCGACCACTGTTGCATGCAGATGATCGCGCCAAAAATGCACTACGCTCGCGCAGCGCGATCGAAAGTGGTTCTTCAGGAGGGGAGATCGCTCCGCTTCGCTCCTGCACGGCCGTTAGAAACTGGTTCGATCGAGCTAGATTGTTAGATGTAAATCATTTTATGTAATTATTTGATTACAATTAATCTAGCGCGTGTTGCAATCTTGTGACACTTTGAAGGGGATCGGAACTGTCCTTCAAGGCATTTATTGGGTATGATAGGGGCGTTGCTTGATGGAACTGGAGTGCTGCAGCTTGAGATCGTCGGCTTTGTGCTGATCTCGCCCCACTAGCTCGGCCTTTCATTTCTCGTCAGCCTCGCCTTCACGAAATCCAGGTCATTCTGCATCTCTTATGTGCAGTCGCACGGGCAAGTGTGCGAACGTCTCTTGGCTTGGGTGGAACAGGCGATAGCGACTTTAAAGGGTCGTATTCAGGCTGGCGCAAGTCCGACTCGTACGGTGGAAATGCGAACGACTATTTTCGCATCTACCTCTCTTCCTCGTAGTTTGTGGAGTAATGGCTCGTGTCAATTTTTTCTCGTTTTTCGCCACGACGCGCTGGTTTCACGCTGGTGGAACTGCTCGTTGTGATCGCCATTATTGGCGTTCTGGTAGCTCTCCTTCTGCCAGCAGTGCAAGCAGCTCGCGAAGCTGCCCGTCGTATGCAGTGCCAAAACAATCTGAAACAGATGGGCCTTGCGCTGCACAATCACCACGACACCAACAATCGCTTTCCACCGGGTGGTGCGAGCGATCAAGCTCCCTTTGGTGGCACCACCGCCAACGGCTGGGGAAGCTCGTGGCTCGTCTACCTGCTCCCTTTCATGGAACAACAAACGGTCTATTCCAACTGGCAGTTCAATAATCAATCTGGCATTTTCAATACCAATAATATTGCGGTCCGTAACAAGCTGGTGATCCCGGGCTTTATTTGCCCTTCGTCGCCACTGCAGAAGTTCTGTGTTAGCCAAACCACGACCGCCACGACCAACTATGTCGGTATCGCTGGCGCGGTGAATGGCCTGATTCCGAACTACACCGAAACGCGCACGGAAACCAGCAGCACCTATGGCATCACGAGTGCCAGCGGTGTGCTTCATCCACTCAGCCAAACCTCGTTTGCCAGCATGACCGACGGCAGCAGCAACACGCTGGTGGTGGGTGAGATGAGTAACTTCTTCACCGACCTGAATAACAACAAAAAGGATTGGCGCGGAAGCGATCAGTGGGGCTGGTCGGCTGGTATTAAGTCGACTGGTATCCCAGGCGGAAATCCTGCGTTCTACAACGCCGATTGTCGTCCGTTCAACATGACGACGATCCGCTACAGCATCAACCTGATGAAGAACAACTGGGATCATGCCACGCGTGGCACCACCGGTGTGGGTGGCGATGGTTCGGCTAACGTTCCACTCAATTCGCCTCACCCTGGTGGCGTGAATGCACTGCTCGGCGATGGCTCGGTTCGCTTCCTGAACCAAACCATGACGCTCGACAACTTGGCTCGCCTCGTCACTCGCGACGATGGTTTGCCACTGACCGATTTCTAGTATCTGCCGCTTCGCGGTCGCGACGATTTTTGCAGCGAGCCATTTCGACGGTCGAAGTGGCTCGCTCTTTTTTTCTACGAAAGGTCCTCTCCTATGCCTAGCTCGATGGTTTGGATGAAATCGCTGGTTCCCCTGATTGCTGCTGTGGCGATTCTCGCCGGTATGGTTGGCTGTAGCGGCGAACCTGCGTCGGCGAAGAAGTATCCCGTGAGCGGGACGGTGACACTCGATGGACAGCCGATGCCAGCCGGGGTGATCTTCTTCCGGACGGTGAGCAGCGGAAGTCTCGATCGGGTCGATATCGTGGGTGGTGCGTTTAAGGGGGAAGCCGAAGCAGGCGCGCGGCGCGTCGAGATTTGTCAGTATCAAACCGTCACGATGGGGGAAGGGGAGATGCAGACCGAGAATCAAGTGAACGTGATTCCCGAGCGCTTCAACACCAACACCACGCTGACGGCCGAAGTGACCACCAGCGGCGCGAACGACTATCAGTTCGACGTGCAAAGCAAGTAGCGCTCCGCAGCGCTTGCGGATGAATTTGTGCTCCTGAACCAACTCGCCACAGGCAGCGGTTGGTTCATCTGGGGCGTTTCAGAAGAACGGGGCGGGCGTCGATCATCAATTCGGTACACTGGCGGCCGTGCGGCGTGCGCTCGAAACGAATCGAGAAGCGATGCTCGGCTCCTGCGGGATCGGTGCAGAGCCCGTCAATCAGCGTGCTGCGATCGGCGGGCTCGTTGATGGCGAGTGGTCCCGCAGTGATCTGGTAGCCCAGCGGCGCAAGCTCCCCGGCAGCAGCGTCCCGGATCAGCTCTTCCTTCGACTTCACCAGCTGACGCATGAGTTCCAGCGGCGAACCGATCACCCCGCAAAGCCCCAGCATTCCCAGCGGCAGGAGCAGGATCGCCACCACGATCGCCCCGGGAACTCCCAGCAGCCTCTTTGCAGCTGGTCGCAGCCCCGCTGCCTTCGCCCGCTCATCAACGTCGGCCATCAGTGTGTCACTTCAATCGGGTTTCGAGGTGGCCCAGGTCAAGCTGCTGCAGGGACGGTGCTACTCAAAAACTGGAGCCGAGGGGTGTAACACGCGCTGGGCTGATGGCCATGGATGATTGTGGCCTGTGGGGGCTGAGCCACCGCGATCTACCCCGCCAAGGTGGTGCGGCTGACAGGATAGACGAACCTGGTTTGCTCTCGCTACAAGAATCTGCTCGACTTGCATCTGCAGCCCTGCCGCGAGGCCTGGGCAGATCAATTGTCTGAAAGAGTTTTGCCCCCACTGACCTATCGTAGAACCACGCGCGACGATTGAATGTCGGTGGCGAAGTTGCCGACGATCGTCCCCCGACGTTTTTCCCGCTTGGAGCTCCCTTGTCATGAAACGGACTGCTGTGCGACTCAAAGAACGGTTCCTGCTCCTCGTGCTCGCCGGGAGCACCGCGATCGGCTGTGCCGCTCAGCCCCCCGCTGAGTTCGGCGAGGTCGAGCCGACCGAAACCACGGGCGAAACCCAGCTCGTCACCGCGGGCGAAAGCGAAGTGGTCTACGTCGCCGCTCCGGCCGCTGCTGGCAGCAGCAGCGCGGTCGAAGAAGCCAAGCGCGGCGACTGGTCGCGCTGGCGCGGACCTGCTGGCGATGGCCTCTCGGCCGAAACTGGGCTCCTCAAAACTTGGCCCGACGACGGACCTCCGCTCCTGTGGCAATCGAAAGGTTTTGGTGGCGGCTATGCCAGTGTCGCAGTCTCCAATGGCCGCCTCTTCACCATGGGGAAGAAAGAGGGCCAAAACTGCATCATCGCTGCCAGTTTGAAAGATGGCAGTGTCCTTTGGACCACTCCGATTGGTGGCGGTGGCGATCCCAACTGCACACCCACCGTCGATGGCGACATGGTCTACGCGCTCGGGCTCGATGGCGATCTCGCCTGCTGCCAGGCATCGACCGGCAAGCCGATCTGGCGCGTGAACTTTGGCAAAGATCTCGGCGGAAAAATGATGTCGGGCTGGGGCTATAGCGAATCGCCCCTGATCGATGGTCCCAACGTCATCTGCACTCCCGGTGGCGATAAAGCATTGCTCGCCGCACTCAACAAAAAGACCGGCAAACCTGTCTGGACCACGCCAATCACCGGATCGCTCGGCGATCGTGGGGGCGATGGAGCTGGCTATGCCTCGATCGTCATCAGCAACGCCGCTGGTGTGAAGCAATACGTCACGTTGGTCGGACGTGGTGTCGTCGGCGTGAATGCCAAAACCGGCGCGCTCCTGTGGCACTACGGCGGCGTCGCCAACGGCACTGCCAACTGCAGCACGCCCCTGGTGAGTGGCGACTATGTGTTTGCATCGAGCGGCTATGGAACCGGTTCGGCGCTCCTGAAAATCGTCCGCAAGGGGAATCGTCTCGAAGCAGAAGAGCAGTACTTTCTCGATCCCGACAAGATGCAAAATCATCACGGCGGCATGATCCTGAAAGATGGCTTTGTCTACAGCGGACATGGCCACAACAACGGATTTCCCCTTTGTATTAAGCTCGAAACGGGAGAAGAAGTGTGGCGTCCCGGTCGTGGTGCAGGCTCCGATTCAGCCGCGGTGGCCTATGCCGATGGTCAGCTTTACTTCCGCTATCAAGACGGAACGATGGCTCTGATCGAAGCGACTCCCGAGAAGTACATCCTCAACGGTAAGTTCAAGATCAAGACGCGCAACGGCGAGAGCTGGCCCCATCCGGTGATTGCTGGCGGAAAGCTCTACCTCCGCGATCAAGACGAGATGCTCTGCTATGATTTGCGTCAGCAATAATCGGCCGTAGCGATTCGTCGTCACTCGACTCCTGACGCTTCGCGCGGCGTCAGGAGTTTTTTCATCGATGGCTAGCGCTCCCCCCTCGTTCCGCTCGATCAAACAGCGTCTCCAGGCTGGCGAGCCGGTCAACGTCTTTTGCGTCGGTCGGCTGATTCATCCCGTGATTTTCGACCTCCATGGCATGCTTGGCGGTTTTCACGGCTGTTGGATCGATCAAGAGCACGCCGCGACCACCTACGAGCAGATTGTTCTGGCGAGCGCTTGTTGCCGCGCTCAGGGAATGGACTCGTTTGTCCGGATGCCGATGACTGGCTATGCCCAAGCGACCGCGAATCTCGAAGCGGGAACCGGGGGGCTGATGGCGGCGCGCATCGATACCGCCGCAGAAGCAGAAACGTTTGTTTCCTGGGCAAAATTCGCCCCGCGCGGCAGGCGGGGACTCAACACGAGCGGCTTCGATGCCGACTACGGCGCGCTCAGTTTGGCGGAGCTTGCCCAGCGCGCCAACGAGCGCAATCTGGTCGCGATTCAAATCGAAACCGAAGGGGCTCTCGCCGAGTGCGAAGCGATCGCCGCCATCCAAGATGTCGACATGCTCTTCGTCGGACCGAGCGATCTGTCGCAAGAGCTCGGCGTGATCGGCAACTGGGAGAGCGAAAAACTCTGGAGCGCCTACGAGCGCGTCGCCGCTGCTTGCCAGCAGCACAAAAAATCGTGGGGCACCATTGCGGTGAACCCCACCTTCGCGCGCCGTGTCCAGTCGCTCGGCTGTCAATTACTCTCCTTCGGTATGGACGCGATCATCTATCGCCGAGGTATCGAAGGGACCAAGCGTTCGTTTGAAGGATTCTTTGAGGCGTGATGGAGCAAAAAAATTGGCTCGAGCATGCGCGGGTTCAGCTCGCGCTGCTGGCAATCGTACAACTCCTGGCGATGTCGTTGTGGTTCTCGGCATCGGCGGTCGCGCGCGAACTAGCAGTGGCCTGGAATCTCGGTCCCGTCGCCCTCTCGATGCTCACCATCAGCGTGCAACTCGGCTTCGTGATCGGCGCGCTTACCAGCAGTTTGCTGAACCTCTCCGACCGTGTCTCCCCGACTCGGCTGATGGCCCTCGCAGCGCTCGTCGGAGCGCTTGTAAATCTGCTAATTCCGCTAGGAATCGGTGATGTTTTCGGAAAAACGGTCGCTGGCTATGCGCTTGTGCTACTGCTGCGAGGGCTCACCGGCGTGATGCTCGCCGGGGTCTATCCCACCGGCATGAAGCTAGTCGCGTCGTGGTGGGTGGAAGGTCGCGGTTTCGCGATTGGGCTGCTCGTCGGCTCACTCACCATCGGCAGCGCGTCGCCCCATTTGCTCCGCGCCATCACACTCAACTGGCCGCACATCGGCTCGTGGTCGACCGTGCTCGTGCTCGCCTCGCTCCTGGCGCTCATCGCTGCGGCGATCTCGCTTCTGCTCGTTCGTCCCGGACCTCATTTGCGACAAGCGCCGCGCATCGAGTGGACCTACCTGCTCCGCGTCTGGAGCGACACCGCTGTGCGCCGCGCGAACCTCGGCTATCTCGGACATATGTTCGAACTCTATGCCGCGTGGACTTGGGGACCGAAGCTGCTGGTCGAGAGCTACGAGCGCGCCAAGTTCTCACCCACCTCTGCAGCGCTGGCCGGTTTCGCATTCGTCGCGGCGGGGAGCATCGCCTGCGTAGCGGCGGGACTCGCCGCCGATCGTGTCGGACGAACATTCACCGTGATCGTCTGCCTCGCTACGTCGGGCTGCTGCGCCCTGGTCTCCGGTTTTCTGATCGACCATCCAGTACTGCTCACCATCGTGATGATACTTTGGGGCGCAAGTGTGGTGGCCGATAGCGCCCAGCTCAGCGCGATGGTCTCGGAACTTTGTGATCCCGCGCGCGTCGGCAGCGCACTGGCGGTGCAAACAGCGTCGGGCTTTTTGCTCACCGTCCTGACGATCGGTCTGGTGCCGATTGTCGAGTCGCAAGTGGGCTGGGGAATCGCGCTCGCCATCCTTGCGCTTGGACCCATTGTCGGCATCGTCAGTCTTGTTCGTTTGCGCTCGATGAGCGAGTCGCTGAAGATCGCAGGTGGAAAGCAGTAGTGGCAATTTGCACGCGAAAAACGACGTATTTCTTGCGAAATAAGCTCAGAACTACTTGTGCGGCTGAGGCTGAATACGATCGACCACCACCACTCGCAAGTCGCAAACATTGGTGTGCGTGGGGCCAGTGATGACGAGTCCTTGCGACGCTGTGAGTAGCGGATAGGCATCGCACCGCGCAAGCGCGCGATCGATCGCCGCACGATCGGCCAGCAGCTTGGTGAGGGACGTTTCATCGAGCACACCACCCGCTGCATTCGTCGGTCCATCTTCACCATCGGTCCCACCCGAGATCATCGCCACGCGCGCTGCGTACGACAGATCGAGATCGGCTGCAGCGGCGAGTATCAACTGCTGATTTCGTCCTCCGATGCCGCGCGCTCCTTCCGGCGGAAGTGAAACAGTCGGCTCTCCTCCGGTGATCAGGCAATCGCTTCCCGGCGTATCACACATGTAGCGCGCTTGTGCCGCGTGATAGCGACCCACCTCTTCCGCAGCACCTTCTAGCTCGCGCGCGACGTGCATCGTATGCGAGTAGCCACGTTTCTCGGCTTCGACACCGGCCGAGTCGACCGCGACGGCCAAGTTGCCGATCACGAGATTCGTCACGCGGTCATCTTCGCGATGCTGCGTCGCACCGCTCACCTTCAGCTGCTTCTCGCGCAAGTAGTGCGTGGCTTGCGGCGCGATTTCGAGCGCGTGAAATGTTTCGAGAATCGCGAGCGCGTCGCGAGGCGTCGCACTCCCCATGCAGGTCGGTCCTGAAGAGATCAAGTCGATTGGGTCTCCCATCACATCGCTGATGATGAGCGAGATGATTCGCCCTGCGCGCGAGTGCCGCACAAGACCTCCTGATTTGATTTCGCTCAGCTGCGAGCGCACGATGTTCAGCTGTTTGATGTTCGCGCCACTGGCCGATAAATGCTTGGTGAGCGCCAGTTTATCGGCAAGCGAAATGGCATCGACCGGCGCTGGGAGCAGGGCCGATCCGCCTCCCGAGATGAGGACCAGTAAAAGATCGTTTTCCCCGCATTTTCCAGCGATTTCGAGGATCGACTGACTTCCAAAAACACCTTCGGGAGTCGGCTCGTTTTTGCCGGCAGGTCGACCGGCATGCAGCGTGATTGTCTCGAGTGGTTCGACGCAATCGGCCGGCACGTTGAGCCAGCCACCCACCTGTTTTTCGCGTAGCAATTTGGGTCCGAGCGCTTGTTCGAAACCACGCGCCATTCCCGCGCCTGCTTTTCCCGCGCCGACCACTTTGATGTGACGAATCACTGCGAGATCGAGCTCCTCGTCGCCGATGAGCAAGTAGTCTCCATCGACCACGATGTTCTCGCGCACCAGGCGATCGCTCCGGACCCCCTCGACACCTGCCTGCCAGATCGCGCGCACATCCGCAGCTAGTTGCGCAGGGGATCGTTTCGCGGGAGAGGAGAGAGTCACGAGCCTGTCCGATCATGTTTCAAGAGACTGCAGGAGCAGAGCGGCTGAAGATCGACGAGCCACGCTCCGTCCAGCAATCATCACCAACGAATCGACATCCACACCGAATCACGAGCTTCTCAAATTCTCGATTAGCCCAAGACTTTCGTCACCACTTCTCCGGCGACATCGGTCAGTCGGAAGTCGCGTCCTTGGGTGCGATAGGTGAGCTGCAAGTGATCGATCCCGAGCAAGTGCAGGATCGTTGCTTGCAAGTCGTGCACGTGAACAGGCGAGTCGATGATGTTGTACGAGAACTCGTCGGTCTTGCCCAGCGTATATCCGGGGCGTACACCCCCACCAGCCATCCAAATGGAGAAGCAGCGGGGATGATGATCGCGACCGAACGAGCCCCCTTCGGGATCGTTTTGCGAGTAGGAAGTCCGACCGAATTCGCCACCCCAAATCACGAGCGTATCTTCGAGGAGCCCGCGCCGCGCGAGATCCGCGACGAGAGCCGCTGAAGGTTGATCGGTCTGGAGCGACGTTTCTTGAATACGCGAGTCGATCTTCGTGTGATGATCCCAGTCGCGATGATAGAGCTGCACGAATCGAACGCCATTTTCCACCAGCCGACGAGCGAGCAAACAGTTGGCAGCAAAGGTGCCAGGAGTCTTCACATCGGGGCCATAGAGGTCGAGCGTTTCTTGCGTTTCTCCCGAGAAATCAGCCACTTTCGGAATCGCGTCCTGCATGCCGAGCGCCAGCTCATACTGATCGATGCGCGACTCGATATCGGGGTCGAGCCGTGGACTTCCGAGGCGATCGAGCGCCGCCATCGTGTCGACCATCGCGCGTCGCGCAGCGCGATCGATACCGGGTGGATTCGAGAGGTAGAGAACCGGCTCGCGTCCGCCGCGCAGCTGTACCCCTTGATGCTTGCCGGGCAAAAATGCGCTCGACCACAAACGGCCATACAGCGGCTGATCGCCAGGTTTACCTCCGCTGAGCATCACGACGAACGATGGTAGTTCGGCGCGCAGCGTTCCGAGTCCATAGCTGACCCAGCTACCGAGGCTCGGTCGACCCGGCTGTTGATGTCCGGTTTGCAGCAGCGTGATGGCGGGATCGTGATTGATGGCGTCGGTGTGCATCGAGTCGATGAAGCAAAGCTTGTCGACAATTTTTGATGTGTAGGGCAACAGCTCGCTTAAACTTCGTCCGCATTCGCCATGCTTCTCGAAGGTGAACGACGACCCGATCAGCGGCAGCGATGTCTGCTTGCTTGTCATCGTCGTTAAGCGCTGTCCCTTGCGGACACTTGCTGGAAGCTCTTCCCCTGCGCGCTCGAGGAGTGTCGGTTTGGGATCGAACAGATCGATTTGCGACGGCGCGCCACTTTGGCAAAGGAAGATGACCCGTTTGGCTTTCGCCGGATGATGCAGCGCCGAAAGTGACCCAGCAGCACGCTCTGTTGGTGCCTGCTCCTCGGCAAGCAAGCTTCCCGCGCAGATCGAGGCGAGCGAGCCACTCATCGTCGCGAGCCAAGCGCGCCGCGTAAGGCGTCGCAGATCGTTGCTCGAGATTTCAGCTCGCCGGTGCATCGGAGTTATCTTGTGGCCAGTCGTGGCACAGTTGGAAGTCGGTCAATGGGTGTCATGCGCGTTGGATTGCGTGACCCACTTTCAGTATACGTGGCTGTACACTTCCAGCGAAATTTGTGGCGACGTTTGGTCGCCGTTTGTGCCATTTGTGCTGCCTGTAGGAGCGGATTTTGGTGGAAAATCGCTGAAAAATCGCTTTGAAGGCGCTATCGGTCGTCGGGTACGATTCGTTCCTCGCCCGAGCCTATCTCGCCCTGTGGAGCCCGCGATGTCAACCAGCACGCTTCTTTGTCCGCATCTCTGGGGCCTCTGTTTCGCGCTGGCCGCGCTACTATCGGCTGCTGCGACGACCACCTTGGCGGACGACGGTGTCGCGCCGATCTCCCCGCAGCTGGTGCTCGTGGGTGGCAAGATTGTGACGGTCGACGACCAGTTTCGTGTGGCCGAAGCGCTGGCGGTGCGCGATGGCAAGATCTTGCGCGTCGGTACGAGTGAAGAGATTCTGTCGCTGGTGCGTGATGAAACGAAGGTGATCGATCTCGGTGGCAAGGTGGTGATTCCTGGGCTGATCGATTCGCACGTTCATCCCTCGAGCGCGAGTATGCACGAGTTCGATCATCCGGTCCCCGACATGCAATCGATCGCGGATGTCCTCGCGTATATCAAGTCGCGCGCTATGGTGCTTCCCGAAGGGGAGTGGATTGTGGTGCGGCAAGTTTTCATCACGCGGCTGAAAGAGCCCCGCTATCCGACGCGCCGCGAACTCGACGAAGTCGCCCCTAAACATCCGGTCCTCTTCTCGACCGGACCCGATGCGATGTGCAATTCGCTGGCCCTCAAGCTCAGCGAGATCACGCGCGATACGGTGGTGACTGGAACGGGATTTATCGAGAAGGATCGTGCGACAGGAGAGCTGACCGGATTGCTGCGCAACTGCACGCGGCTCGTGAAAACGAAGTCATCGGGAAAGACTGCGACCGAGGACGATCGACTCGCGCGGCTCGAGCAACTCTTCGCGGCCTATAATCGCGTGGGGATCACCACGGTGGCAGATAAAAACGCCTCGGGGGACGATATTTCCCGTTATTCCAAGCTCAAAAGCGAGCAGCGACTGAGTGTGCGTTTGCGTTTGTCGCACGCGCTCGATGGCTCGGCGAAGATCGAAGCGATTGAAGAGCGGCTGCGGCAAATCATTGCGCATCCACTCACACAGCCCGACGAGCAGCTGCAAATCATCGGCGTAAAATCGTTTCTCGATGGAGGGATGCTCACCGGCAGTGCCTACATGCGCGAGCCGTGGGGAGTAAGCGAGGTCTACTCGATCAGCGATCCCGAGTATCGCGGGGTCCGGATGATCGACGATGAAAAACTGGTGGCGATGGTCCGTCAAACAGCAGCCGCCGGTTTGCAGTTCACCGCGCATAGTGTGGGAGATGGTGCGGTGACAGCGCTGCTGGAAGCGTATGCTCGGGTGAATGCCGAAACACCGATCGCGGCCACTCGGCCTTGCATCACCCACTGCAATTTTCTGACAACCGACGCCATCGAGCGGATGCACGAGCTGGGGGTGGTGGCCGACATTCAGCCCGCCTGGCTCTATCTCGACGCGCGCACGTTGCATGGTCAGTTTGGGGAGAAGCGGCTGCGCTATTTTCAGCCTCTGAAGACACTCATCGAGCGCGGCGTCACGGTCGGTGGTGGCAGCGATCACATGCAAAAGCTCGATCCGCTGCTGAGCATCAACCCCTACGATCCGTGGCTCGGGATCAGCACTACGATCACACGTGAGGCGCGTTGGTTCGATCAAAAATTGCATGCCGAGGAGTGCTTAACGCGCGCGCAAGCGCTCCGGTTCTATACGGCGCTCAATGCACGGGTCCTTCGCATGGAGACGTTTGCCGGTACGATTGAGCCTGGAAAACAGGCCGATTTGGTGATCCTCGATCGGGATCTGCTGACGTGCGATGTGGCCGAGATTCGTGGCACGAAAGTGCTCGCCACTTATCTCGGCGGGCGACTGGTGTACGAAGCGCCGCGCTGATCGATCGGCCCCGCGAGATCGAGAAAAACTAGTACAAGAGTAAGCAGCTGCTGATGAGCGACGTGTGGCAACTGGTGGTGATTGGGGCAGGGGCCGCCGGGCTGATGGCCGCGGAAACAGCCGCCGCGCGCGGTTTGCGCGTGCTGCTGCTCGAGAAGAATCGTCGCCCGGGCGTCAAGATCTTGATGTCGGGGGGAACTCGCTGCAACCTCACACATGCGACCGACAAGTGGGGGATCGTGCGCGCGTATGGCGATCAAGGGAACTTTTTGCATTCGGCCCTCGCGCAGCTCGATCCACCGCAGCTCGTCCGTCTGTTTGAAGACGAAGGGATGGCGACGAAGGTCGAGGATACGGGAAAGATTTTTCCGGCGAGTGATAAAGCGACCGACGTGCTCGCCGTGCTGATGCGACGGCTCGAGCGCTCCGGCGCAGTGCTCGCGCTCGAAGAGCCCACCTCGGCCATTGCTCACGATGGCGAGCAGTTTCTCATCACCACCCCCAATCGCGTGATTCCGGCCGAAAAACTGCTGATTACGACCGGCGGCATGTCGTATCCCGGCTGCGGCACAACCGGCGATGGCTATGCGTGGGCCGAACAGTTTGGACATACGATCGTACGTCCACGTCCTGCTTTGGTCCCGATCACGACCCCCGACATGTGGGTGAAAACGCTCACCGGACTCACGATTCCCGACATGCTGCTGCGCGTTGTGCCTGCTGCTACGGAGCCGCCTGCTGCAGGGACGCCGCCGACCGAAGGAAAGCCGAAGAAAGGGAAAGCGAAAGCCTTCCTGGCCGAGCGACGTTCGTCGCTGCTGTTCACCCACTTCGGTCTCTCGGGACCAGCAGCGCTCGATGTCAGCCGCGCAATCTCGGGGGAAGAAAAGCCCGCGCAGCTCAAACTGGTCTGCGACTTTCTACCCGACATTAAACTCGAAGCGCTCGAGGAGCAGCTGAAGGTGGAATGCACAACCGGCGGCAAAAAACAGCTCGTCGCCGTAGCGTCCCGATTTGTTCCTCGGCGGCTGGCGGAGTCGATGCTCGATCTCTTGGGCTTAGCGCTCGAATCACGCGCGGCAGAACTCTCCAAGAGCTCGCGCAGCCAACTAGCGCTGGCAATGAAGGGGCAGACGATTCGGGTGGAAGGGACGCGCGGCTTTCCGAAAGCGGAAGTGACCGCTGGAGGTGTCTCGCTCAAAGAGGTGGATAGTCACACGATGGAGAGCAAGCTCCGACCCGGGCTCTTCTTCGCCGGAGAAGTGCTCGACCTCGATGGCCCGATCGGGGGCTACAACTTTCAAGCGGCGTTCAGCACCGCGAAACTCGCCGGAATGAGTGTGTAGAGCAAGGCTCTCGACGGGCCAAGTCTGAGCGTGTGCGAATGCGAGCGATGCATGCAGTCTAAAGCTCGCTAGCGATGATTGAAGGGTGACTTTCATCCGAGAAGGCTCGCTTGGCGCGCGGCGAGTGCGTAGAATTCGGCCAGACTGTGAGATGCACCACCGCACTGTTTTTTGAGGAACGCACGCACTCGTCATGAATTCACCGAAGCCATCATCGCGATCGCTTCCTGGTCCGCGCGGCCATTGGCTGTGGGGCTGCTTGCCCGATTTGCGGCGCGACATGCTCGGCTTCTTTACGTCGTGCAAGAACGAGTTCGGCGACGCAGCCTATTTTCGGGTCGGACGAAGGCGGAGCATGCTCCTGTCGCATCCCGACGATATCGAGCGCGTGCTGGTGACCGAGAACAAACGTTTTCAAAAGAACTTTGCGCTCCAGTTTTTCATGCGACCTCTCCTCGGCCGCGGACTGCTGCTGAACGAAGGGGAATCGTGGCTTCGGCAGCGGCGCTTGATTCAGCCGGCATTCAGCCGCTCGCAAATCGCAGGCTATACCACGTCGATGAGCGATCTGGCCGACCGGATGCTCTCGAGCTGGCAAGATGGTCAGCCGGTCGACATTCACCGAGCGATGATGCAGCTGACGATGGCGATCGCGGGGAAAACGTTGCTCGACGTGGAAGTGGGGGAGCGGTTCGACGAAATTTCGACCTGCCTCGACGATATCACGCGCGATTTTCGACGCCGCTTTGCGTTTCCGATACCGATCCCGCACTGGGTGCCGACGCCGGGAAACTATCGGCTGTGGCGCGCGATCGGAAAACTCGACGCGGCGATTTTTCGGATGATCGACGAGCGCCGCGCTGGTGCCGCGCGCGGAGAAGATTTTCTCTCGCTGCTGATCGATGCGCGCGACGAAGAAAATGGCCAAGGGATGAGCGATCGTCAGCTCCGCGATGAAGTGGTGACGATGTTCTTGGCGGGACACGAGACCACCGCCAACGCGCTGTCGTGGACCTTTCAGCTGCTGGCCGAGAACCCGGTTTGGCAGTCGAAGATAGCCGACGAAGTGACGCAGGTAGTTGGAAAAAATACTCCCACGATGCTCGACCTGCCGAAGCTGCAGCTTTGCGAGCGCGTGGTACGCGAGGGGATGCGGCTCTATCCACCAGCCTACATCGTGGGGCGTCGCAGCGAAGTCGATTGCCAAATCGGCGAGCACTTCATTCCGCGCCGCACCAACGTGCTGATGAGTCAGTGGGTGGTGCATCGCGACGAGCGGTGGTACGACGATCCGCTCCGCTTCCATCCCGATCGCTGGACCCCGGGAATGATCGCCGAACTGCCGAAATATGCCTATTTCCCCTTCGGCGGTGGGCCGCGCGGCTGTATTGGTCGCGAGTTTGCCATGGTCGAAGCGACGCTGCTGCTCGCCACAGTTTTGCGAAAGTTCGAGCTCTCGCTCATCGACCGTACACCGGTGCCGATGAATACGGCTGTGACTTTGCGACCAGCCCGCGCGATGGAAATGCAGCTGACCCTTCGCAGCAGCAAGCGCTGGCAAACCTACGGCACCAAGTCACCCGTGGTGCCAGCGGCGTCGGTCACCGGAACTTCGCTCCGCCCCACGCCCAAGTAGTGCTTCCTCTGGAAGTAGGTCCGGTTCCACCGGACAAGATGTACTAGTACTTCGTCTATCGGTTAATGTCATCCTTAGCTGCGACTCACACTGGCGTCTCGCCAGTGCAGAAGCTCGAACCGATGTTTTGGGCGAAATCTGCCTGAAATAGAGCCCATTTGCAGTTCTCACTGGTCAGAGCCCAGTGGCACACTGAACTTCAACCTGTTCATGGTTGCCTGCTGACTGCAGCCTGACATTAATCGCTAGACAAAGTACGAGTCTTGCTGCTCGTCGCTTAGCGCTGTAAGCCGTCGGCGGCATCGGTTGTGAGATCGGGTTGCGGCTTAGGGGGCGTGGTGACAGGGACGTCGCTGCCACTTTCTTCGCTGCTCACTGCGGGTGTCGGCATGCGATAGGGCTGGCCCTCTTTGTAGAGGGATAAACGCTGCTTGAGCACCGCGATATCGGCCCCGGTGGCGGCGGTGATCGCATCTTGCTGAGCAGCCACGGCGGCTTCGAAGTCGCCGGTAGCGGCGAGCGCGGCCGCTAAAGTGTCGAGCGTGGCAACGCTCGGTTTTCCAACCGCAGATTCGAGATCGGCTGCCTTCTTGGCCGATGCGAGGGCCAGTTCGCTGCTTCGGATCGTATCGGCAGGGCAGGTCGCCAAGAGCCAGGCCGCGCCGCGCAGCGCACGGGTGTCGCCCGGCAAAAGCTTCACCGCTGCCGCGTAATCGAGCGATGCTTGCTCCCAATTTCCGAGTCTGGTGTGGAGCTCGCCTCGCAGTGTGAGTGTTCGCTGATGCTGCGGCGCAAAGCGGAGCGCTTGATTGAAATCTCCGAGCGCTTCGCGATAGCGGTCGAGCAGCATCTGCACTTCGCCGCGACGAGCTAGCGCTTCGACATCGCCGGTTTTCGTGTCGATGGCCACGGTGTAGTCGGCCAGCGCTGCTTCGAGTTTGCCGAGCTTTCTTTGCACTTCTGCCCGATTGAAATGGGCCGAGGGATGCTTCGGCGCGAGCTTGATCACCTGGTCGAGATCGGTTAGCGCTTGGTCGAGTTTGCCAAACAGCACATAGCTCACCGCTCGATTGTGAATCGCTTGAAAGCGCTCCGGATCGTGAGCAATCGCGGTCTCGAAATCGTCGAGCGCCAGGTTATCCAGTTCGTTAGCTTTCCGCTCTTCACCATCGGCTACCAGCGTCTCTGCCTCTTGGGCATAGAGCTCGCCGCGTTTGTTGTAGGCCCAGCTGACGAGCTGTTTGGCATACTTTTCGGTGTCGCCCGTCGCAGTGCCGAGCGCTCGCTCGCAATGTTCGATGATTTGCGCAAAGTCGTCGTAGGTTTTCGCGCTACTCGAAAGTGCATAGGCTGCCCGGAGGCGCTGCGCTGGACTGAGCGCGCTGTCGGCTGTGGCCGGCTTGGGTCCCGCCGGTTTTTGCGCCGACGCCAGCGAAACCGTGCCGAGCGTCAGACCTCCCATCAAACAGCTGGCCAAAACCTTAGCCAAGAAGGGAGTGCCACCTGGGCGTGAAGTTGGTCGTCCGTGATCCATCGCGCTCTTCCTCTTTCGATGCCGCGCTGCGATGCCGCACGCAGCGCAAAGCTCGCTCCGCTGCGAGCGCTTGCTAGCGGCCAGATCTCGCCAGCACGGGGACTCGACACTTGGTCGTCCTGCCCAAACGCGCTCGTTTACCAGGGCGAATCTTCCGCGCATCGATCAACCATGTCAAATGCAATCAGCCACGAAATAGCATGCTAGCAAGTGGAATTTCGCATTTTTCAGCCGCTGCTAGCGCAAAAACCCCGCTCACCAGGTGTCAGCGGGGTTTTGCTTTGTCGTTTCAGGGCGAGGACTGTGCCGAGCAGGAGCTACCTAGCACAGTCGCCCAATCAATCGGACTTATCGTCCGGCTGACAACTACTCGTGGGGCTCGGTCATGCTCCAGGGATCGAGCGCTTCACGGAGCGTCGATTCGGGTAGCACGCCATCTTCGCGGCAGAGTTCGCGAATCGTCTTGCCGGTCTTAAACGCCTTCTTGGCCATCGCCGCTGCGTTCTCGTAACCGATGTGCGGGTTGAGGCTCGTCACCATCGCGAGGCTCTTCTCAACTGCTGCTTCGCACGCTTCGGGATTGGCTTCCATCTCGAGGGCACAGAAGTCGACAAACGCACGGCACGAGGCTGCCAGCAGCTTCACGCTCTCGAGCGTCGCCAAACCCATCACCGGCATCATGATGTTCAGCTGAAACTGTCCACCGGTCGCGCCACTGAAGGCCACCGTGGCATCGTTGCCAATCACACGGGCTGCCACCTGCATCATGCTTTCGCACATCACCGGATTCACTTTACCCGGCATGATGCTGCTTCCCGGCTGACGATCGGGGAGCTGGATTTCGTAAAAGCCACAGCGCGGGCCACTGCCGAGCCAGCGAATGTTGTTGCTCACATTAAACAGCGTGCTGGCGATCGTGCGGAGCTGTCCGCTGCATTCGACGAGCCCATCGCGCTGCGCATTTCCCTCAAAATGGTTCACCGCTTCGACGAACGGAATCGATGTCTCGCGCGACAGCGCCTCGGCCACGCGGCGACCGAACTCGGGATGCGTGTTGATGCCGGTCCCGACAGCCGTTCCGCCGGCAGGCAATTCCAGCACCGAATCGATCGCCCGCTTGGCCCGCTGGATCGACATTTCCATCTGCCGCGCCAAGCCGCCGATCTCTTGACCCAGTCGCAGCGGCGTCGCATCGGCCAGGTGTGTACGACCAATCTTGATGATCTTGTCCCACTCGGCTGCTTTGGTAGCCAGGACATTTTGAAAACGCTCGAGCGCAGGGATCAGGTCGCTCTTAATCTGCATCGCCACCGCCACGTGAATCGCAGTGGGGAAGATGTCGTTGGTGCTCTGACCCATGTTCACATGGTCGTTCGGATGGATCGGCTTTTCCTTCTCGAACCGATTGCCACCCAGAATTTCGATCGCCCGGTTGGCGATCACTTCGTTGGTATTCATGTTGCTCGAAGTCCCCGAGCCTGTCTGGAACACATCGACCGGAAATTCCTTGTCGAGCTTTCCATCGGCCACTTCGCGGCATGCTTCCAGCAGCGCGGCGACTTGCTGATCGTCGAGCTTGTTTTTGCCGGTTCGGGTCAGCTTACCGAGGTCGCGATTTGCCGTCGCGCAAGCGAGTTTCACGAGCCCCATCGCGTGCACCAGTGCCGCCGGAAGAGGCCAGCCGGAGATCGGAAAGTTCTCCACAGCCCGCTGAGTTTGGGCACTGTAGTAGGCTTGTGCCGGAACTTGCACTTCGCCCATGCTGTCGCGTTCGACTCGATACTCGCTCATCGCCTTCGCACCTGTCTCGGAGAAGTAGTAAAAGATTCGCCATGGGCCCGGCTACAGACTGGCTGCCGCTGCGGCTTCTGTTTTGCGTACCCTATCGTAGCGCCGCTGGCGAGTGGCGTAAAGAATAGCGCCCCGCAGCCCCCAGCTCACTTGCCCACCCCACTAAACTTCAGGAAGCAAATGAAGCAATCGATCACCAATTTCAGCGGAACCATGTTTTGATCGATCCCGAGAAGCGCAAACGACTCCTCGCTCGTAAGCGAAAAAAATTGCGCGCCCGCCGTCGTCGCGAGCGTTTAGCGCAGCCCGAAGCGTCGTACATCTGCGACGCTTGTGGTGAAGAGATCGTGATTCCGATCGACCTCTCGGCCGGCACCGAGCAGCAGTACGTCGAGGATTGCCCCGTCTGCTGTCGCCCGAACGTCATCTACGTCGAACTCGGCGAAACGGTCGACGACCTCCGCGTCTGGGCCGAAGGGGAATAGGCCTGCAGCGGCCGATGGCTGCGGCGTAACGTACTACCAGGTCAGGCTTTCGGGTCAGACGATCGGACTGGGCTGCTGCGGCTCGCCAGGCGACTAGCTTCACAAAGGGAGCTGCGCGACCTGCCCCAAACTTTTCTCGCCACTTTTTGCTCCGCTGTCGATCACCGCGCGCCTGGATCGACTATCTGCTGAATCGCTTGCGGCAAACAGGCTCGCGATCGATTAAAATCTACCCTTCAGAAACCTCCTCTTTCGAGCGAGAACGACCCGATGAACTACATGCTTCTAATCTATGGTGCCGAGGATGCCTGGACCCCCGACGAGCGGGAAGAGTGCATGCGCGACTCGATGGCGGTCTGCGACGAGCTCGAAGCGAGTGGAGCGTTCATCACCGCGTCGCCACTCGAGTCGGTCACCACCGCTGCTTCGGTGCGAGTTCGTCATGGACAAACGCTCGTCACCACCGGACCGTTCGCCGAAACAGCCGAGTATCTCGGTGGCTACTACCTGATCGACGTCCCCAATCTCGATGAAGCGATTGCGGTCGCCGCGAAGTTGCCCCCTGCGAAAAAGGGAACCGTCGAGATCCGTCCGCTGATGACGCTCGAGGGACTCCCACCGTCGCGCTACCTCGATCATCGAACCAAAGGGCACGGGCTCAAAAAGTTCATGTTCCTCTGCTACGACGACGAAGAAGCGTGGCTCAAACTGGGCCAAGACGCGCTCCAAGGGGCGATGCAAGAGGCGGTTACACTCACCAACAAGCTGCATGCTCGGGGAAAGTTCCTGAGCGCTTCGCCGCTGCATAGCGTTTCGACCGCCACCTGCGTCCGCGTTCGCAACGGCCAAAAACTAATCACCGATGGCCCTTACGCCGAAACGCGCGAAGTGCTGGGTGGTTTCTATATCATCACCGCCGAGAGCCTCGAAGAAGCGGTCGCTTACGCCGCTGAACATCCCGGCGCTCGGATCTCCGGGGTCGAAGTCCGCCCGATTTTCGAACTGACACAGCTCGTCTAAGCCGCGCTACTTCCGAAAAAACGCTGTCGATCTCGCCCCCGCCGGTTGGCTCTACCACGTCGAGTGGCACTACCGCGCCGGGTGGCTACTAGCTGGCTTGCCCAGCAGTGTGCGGTTCTCTGCTGTCAAAGCTGTGCTCAGCTTTGCACAACAGAGCCACCCAAGGCCAATGACCTAGATCGATAGAGGCAGTACGACTCCCAAAAAAAACGCTGTCGATCTCGCCCGCACGATTTCGACTACTAATCAGATTAGCAACCTTTACCCGCTTCTCTTCGCGTCCGATCACTTCCAGCGTAGCGAGAAATTCCATGTCCGAAACCTCGATCATTCCTTATCTCTTTTTTGGCGGCCGCGCCGAAGAAGCCCTCGACTTCTACACCAAACAGCTCGGCGCCAAAGTCGACATGGTGATGCGATTTAGCGAGTCCCCGGTGGCGGCACCTCCCGGCATGCTGCAAGACGGTTTTGAGAACAAAGTGATGCATGCCTCGTTTCAAATCCACGGCATCACACTGTTTGCTTCCGACGGCTGTGACGACAAGTCGACCTTCTCCGGCTTTCGACTCGCCCTCACACTACCCACCGCCGCCGAAGTCACCAAAGCCTTCAACGCCTTGGCCGAAGGGGGCAAGGTCGACATGCCACTCGTCGAAACCTTCTGGTCTCCCCTCTACGGACAAGTGACCGACAAATTCAACCTCGGATGGATGCTGATGGTCCCCACACCACCCATGCCACCCACGTCCTAGCAGTCCGCCTTTCAATCCATGTCAGGTTGATGGGGTGCCACTGGCATCTTGCCAGTGCTGACGTTGGAACCGATGTTTTTGGCGAAATTTGCCAACAACATAGAGAGCCCCTTTACACTTCCCACGGGGCAGAGCCCAGTGGCACACTTCATTGCAGCCGATGCATGGCTGCTACTGCGCCCTTAAACTAGCAACCTCCATGGATCATTAAAACGACTTGCCTGAATATGTACAAGAGTATATGTTAAGGCGACCACCTGTGGAGGGGTCAGTCGTCGCTCCCCAAAATCACCCAATCCTCCATTTTTGCCCCGCTTTTTTCAGAAGGAACCTTACTGATGTCACGCTACTTCGCCGCTGCTCTGCTGACGCTCCTGGGAACTTCGCTGGTCGCCTCGCTACTGGCAGCCGAACCCGCTCCACCCGCCCCGGTGGCGCTTCCCGAGCATGCGTTTCTGAAGAATTTCGTCGGCACTTGGGAAGGAACTAACGAGTGCAAACTGGGGCCCGATGACACGACCAAATGCCAAGCGTCGCTGACGGCTCGCTTGCTCGGCGAGCATTGGATGGTGGCTGATGTTACCTGCAGCATGCCCGAAGGAAAAATGACCGGACTGCTGACCCTCGGCTACGATCCGGCCAAGAAAAAGTATGTCGGCACCTGGGTCGATTCGGCCTTCAACCACCTCTGGAAGTACGAAGGAGAAGTCGACAAGTCGGGCAAAAAGCTTTCGCTCTACGCCGAAGGTCCGAACTTCATGGCCGAAGGGAAAACTGCCAAGTTCGTCGACATCTATGAGTTCGTGTCAGCCGACGAAGTGCACGCCACGTCGAAGATGCAAATGGAAGACGGAACCTGGTTCACCATGATGACCGGTGTCTCCAAGCGGGTGAAGAAGTAACCGCACGTTTCGGTGCTATCGGCGTCGCGCCTGAGAAATCAATCGGCGCGACCGTGTGAGCTTGCGATCTACGAAAAAATGAGGTGCCCAGATGTCTCCGCAGCTGATAGTTCCCTGCTTATGGTTCGATGCCGCGGCGCTCGATGCCGCGCGGCTCTACACCTCGCTGTTCGACAACAGCCGACTTTGCGGCAACGTCGCCACCGGCGAAGCAAGCAGCAAGCTCACCGGACTCGACGTCGGCACGCCGCTGACAGTTGAGTTTGAAATCGCCGGCTTTCGGATCGTCGGGCTCAATGGTGGGCCGATGTTCAAACTCAATCCGTCGATCTCTTTCTTCGTGATCTGCGAAACCGAAGAGGAAATCGATCGTCTTTGGGAAAAACTGGCCGAAGGTGGCCTCGCGATGATGCCCCTTGCCAAGCAGGAGTGGAGCGAAAAGTACGGCTGGGTTTGCGATCGATTTGGCGTGAACTGGCAAATCGCCCTCGGCAAATTGTCCGACGTCGGCCAGAAAATCACCCCCAGTTTCATGTTCGTCGGCGAGCAGTATGGTCGTGGCGAAGAGGCGGTAAACCTCTACACCTCGATCTTCCCGCGCTCATCGATCGACGGCATTCTGCGGCACGAAGCTGGAGGGACCGAGCGCGCCGGGTCCGTTAAACATGCTCAGTTCGCTTTGCAAGGCGAGAAGTTCATGATCATGGAGAACGCCTACTCCCACGCGTTTAACTTCAACGAAGCTTTCTCGCTCATGATCCACGTCGAGTCGCAAGCCGACGTCGATTACTACTGGTCAAAGCTCGTCGCCGATGGTGGCCAGGAGAGCCAGTGTGGTTGGCTGAAAGATAAGTTTGGTGTGTCGTGGCAAGTGGTGCCGCGCGTGTTGCACACGATGATCAGCGACCCCGACCGCGCGAAAGCCGACCGCGTGACCGCCGCCTTCATGCAGATGAAAAAGTTCGATATCGCCGAGCTCGAGCGCGCGTATCAAGGTGCGTGAGCTTCACTTCGTCGCTTGCCATACAATCGAGGGGACAGCGATCGGCTGACCAAGCTTCGCCAGGAGCCACCGCGCGACTGATTTAAGATTCCCCACGATCCCGCGCGAGAACGAAACAAACGCCGTGCGGCTTTCCTGCACACTGCTGAAAAAAGGCGATAATTCCCTCGAAATATCGCCATTTTGAAACGATCGGTGATGTCCCCAGCGATGAAACACAAGGCCGCAGTCGGGGCAAATCACTTCCCCTGCAGCGAGGTCTTCCGCGTACGGAACGGTCCCTAAAAAAGTTCCCCCCGCTCGTAAGACGCGCGCAATTTCGGCCAATCCTGCGCGCCGCTGTGCGTCGGTCAGATGCTCGAGCACTTCCGATGCGATCACCACATCGATCGAGCTATCCTCCTGCGGCAACTGCTCGATGATGCCGACGTGGGTCGTAACGCCCGCCGACTTCAGCCGCGCCAGCGCTTCGGCATCAGGGTCGAGCGAGTGAACTTCCCAGCCTCGCGCTGCTGCTTGCTGCTCGAAGCGGCCATCACCCACGCCGATGTTCAGCACGACCGGCCGCCTGGCTCGCTCGCCCGGCAGCCGCGCCACCAACCGCGCCGTCTTGCGCACCAGCGCATCGAGCCGTGGCCACGCCAGCTCAAACGACCCCTTCGCTGCATTCTGAAAATGCTTCCAGATCTTCTCCTGCGAATGCAACTCTCGATCAGTCGACGCTTTGTCTGAAGTCGCAGGTTCTTGGCTCATCGCTGCTCGCGGATCGGTTAAAGGAGTGGACTGGCCACGAACGGTGGGAGCGAAACTTGCTTGCGCTTTCCCGCTCCCAAGCCGTTGAGAAAAACATCCACGAGGGAGTCGGCCAGTTCCGGGGACAGCCGCTTTTTAGGCTTGGGCATGCGAGCCAGCACATTGATATGCTGATCCATGATGCAACAAAAAATCAGCGACAGCGAGGCGGCATCTCCACCCTGGAGTTCTCCGGCTTCTAGCCCTTCTTGCATCACCTGATGGACAATCAAGAACCGGAGCTTAGCAACCTCGGCCATGAACTCGGAAATGCCCGGTATCGTCGGACCAAAAGTCGTTTGGAACATCACTTTGGGAACACGTGGATCGGCGGCACAGAAAGCAAACGATCCACGAATGATCGCACGCAAACGGTGGGGGCAGCCTTTCGTCTCCTCCACGATCCGGCCCAGTTCGCGATAGGCCTCGTCATGCTTCCAGTGCACCAGTCGCTGGAACAAGTCTTCCTTGCTCGAGCAGTAGTAGTAGAGCACGGGGCGAGTCACACCGGTCGCCTCGATGATCTCTCTGACGCTCGCCGCCTCGTACCCCTTTTCGGCAAAGAGGGTCAGGGCGTGATCGAGCAGGCTTTCCTCGGTAGCGTTGGTGGGCGGTCGAACCGCAGGTAGTGTTACGATCATGGTTCCACCATCTTACGGGGCTGCTGGGTGTCGTGCTTCAAGTTGTCGAAGATGACGTGGATCAGGTCTTCCGTCTTTTCAGCGGACAGCAGGAAGAAGCAGAAGAGCATCTCGTCGGTGGTACCCTCGCCCCAGGTTACACGTTTCGGCGGCGAACTTGGATTGGAGGGATTGTCGGCGGAATTGTCGAACACAGCTGCCACATCGAGCCGGGTTCCGGCGGGGAGTTTGAAGGGGCGCTCGTAGTAATATTCGTCCTGCCAGTGGTAGTTCCAGTTCTGAATGTCGATGAGCGTCTTCACGCTTTTGTCCGGTAGTATCGCGGTGACCTTCATCGATTTACCGAGGAGGTGCATATGGGGGACGACGCCGACCATGATCACCTCTTGGGGGAGCGTGTACGACGTGGTGCGGCGATAGTTTTTTTCACCGGCCGCGATATCCATTTCGTAGTTCGCCATCCAGATGCTTCCAACAAGTTTGGCTGGTTCTTTCAGCGACTCAGCGACCGGCTTATTCACGAAATAGAGCCCCATCTCCGACTGATCGGTTTCCGTTTTGCCGGTCGGGTGATAGTGCATCTGCACGATCAGGTCGGAGCCTTGTTTGAGATAGCGTCCCATGCCGTTGGGGAGTGGTCGGGGTGTATTGCCGACTGACCAGCCGCCAAGCGCACCGGAGGGGAGAAATCCTGGCCCACCGAAATTGGCATAGCCGGGCTCAGGGGTTGCCTGATCGAGTTTGCGAGCCGTTTTGCTATCGTCGAGGAACAGCACCGCGTGATGGGCGACCCGTTTGTTGCCGGGATGGAACTCGACGGCAGCAACCAGCTTATCCTCGGGAATGGTGATCGGAACGACGAAATTCTGAAGCAAGTCGGGGCCGTCGGCGGGAATGGTGAACGGCTCCGTCATCTTCACAATCAGGTCTGGCTGACCGAGTTGCCAGCCTTCGGCGAACTTCGGTGTCGGAGGCAAATCAGCCTCCTCTCCCTTGGCGCGACCCGTTTCGGACCAGACTTTGAAGAGCTCGAGTTCTCGATCGGTCAGCCATCGCTCGGCCACGAATTTGTCGTGACCTGGCGAGGGGATCCAAGGGGGCATGATTCGGTCGTGCGTGACTCGAGCAATCTGCTTGGCGCGCTTGGCGGTTTGCTCGTAGTTGGCGAGTGCGAAGGGGGCGACCTGTCCTTCGCGATGACAGTTCAGGCAGCGGGTTTGAATGATCGGCGCGATGTCGCGGCTGTAGGTGACGGTCGCTTTTTCGTCGCCCGAAGGGGGTGTCTCGAACAGGCAGCCAACCGGTTTAGTCGTTGCGATTTCAATCGGCTTATCTTGGCAGGCGGCTGTGATGGCGTCGGCCAAAAACTCTTTCTCGGCTTGGGGGCGTCGCCGCGCGATCGCTTCCCACGCATTGTCGATCGCTCCTCGATAAACAAGAGTTCCCCGCTGATCGAGCACGAAGGCCTCGGGGACATGCGACGGTTTCAGTACGTGCGCAAGGAGCCCCGATGCATCGAACAGGATCGGGAACTCCGTCTTGTATTCCGCAAAGTGCTGCGCGGCTTGGCTGCGCGTGACCGTTGGATCGGAGACAACCCCGAAGAGTTCAGCCGACTTGGCAGATTTGGCATTCCTGGCATGCAGCGCGTTGAGCGTCTGGAGGTACCCGTTGGAGACAGGGCATTCGGTGGAGAGGAAAACGAACGCCCGAACCCGTCTGCTATCGTTCTGCTGAAGCGCATGAATCGCCCCCTCCAGATCGATCAGCGAAAACGTTATGGCGGGTGGAGCGGATTTTTGCTCCTCCCTCTTTTCATCGGCCAGGGCGTAAGGAGCCAAGATCAAGATTCCCCATGCAACCATCCAGCCGCCGATCAACGCTGCTCGCATCGCTATCACTCCTACTCGGTTCGCTTGCTCCACCTGGGTTCACCCGATCATACCTACTTAACGGTCGTTAGGTTTCGGGCGTGCCTATTTATTTCGAAAGGGGTGCGAAACGAGGATTTTTGGTCCGGCGAGGAGCGGTGCTGGCTGGCGAAAGCGAGCTGCCCCTAAAAGAGCAGCTGCTGGGTGCCGGGGAGTTTGGGGGGATGGAACTGCGAGCTGTCGAGGGGTGGAAGTGAGTCGCTGAGCCCCAGTTTTTTGGCGAACAGGTCGAAGGTGCGGCGGATGTTTTCGGCATACTCGCCACTCCCGTGCATGCGGCTGCCAAACCGTGGGTCGTTGAGTTTGCCATCACGCGATGAGCGAATCCGCTCGAGAATCTTATCGGCCATTGTGGGGCGATGTTCGCGCAGCCAGGCTTCGAAAATCGGCGCGACGGCCCAAGGGAGCCGCACCAAAATGGTTCCTGCGCGACGTGCTCCCGCGCGCTTCACCGCAGCGAGCAGCTCGGGGATTTCGTTGTCGTTGAGCCCCGGAATGATCGGCGAAATCATGGCGTGCACCGGCACACCAGCGGCGCTCAGCAGCTCGATAGCGCGGAGCCGAGCAGCGGGGGAACTCGTGCGTGGTTCGAGCAACCGCGTCAGCTGCTGATCGAGCGACGTGATGCTGATGCCCACGTGCACCAGGTTCTTCGTCGCCAGCTGCGCGAGCAGATCGAGATCGCGCGCGACGAGCGCATTCTTGGTGATGATGCCGGTTGGCTGATTGGCTTCGACCATGATCTCTAGCAGCGAGCGCGTCAGTTTCAGTTGACGCTCGATCGGCTGATAGCAGTCGGTCACCCCCGACATCACAATCTCTGCACCTCGCCAGGCGCGATGATTCAGCTCTTCGCGCAGCAGCTTCGGCGCGTCGTACTTCACCAAAAGCTTCGTCTCGAAATCAATCCCCGCATTCATCCCCAGCGTTTCGTGCGACGGCCGAGCATAGCAATACGCACAGCCGTGCTCGCAGCCGCGATAGACGTTGATCGAATAGCGAAACGAAATATCGGGGCTGTCGTTTTCGCGAATCAGTGTTTTCGCTTGATCGGGCAACAGCTCGGTCGCCACTTTGCGCGGCTGCAGATCTTCGTCGAGGGGATCGAAATGCTCGAGATCGATTTCGCTCGCGAGTTTTTCGAAACGGTTCTTCGGCGCACTGCTCGTTCCGCGTCCCGAGATTTTTGCGCCACGATCCATCCGCCCAGCTCACCTGCAGAGTTGTCGTCCGTTACATCCGATAAGTATACGCATGTACATGCGACGGAGTCAAGCTGAATCTTGATGCAGGCGAGCCCTGTGTGCGAGCGAAAACAGCCTTATGGCACTTCGCCGATGGCGACGATGCTGCAAGCCTGAATGACGTTGAGCCCCACGAGCTGGGCTGCGGTCACGAGTTCGTCGCTTTCGCTTCCCGGGTTGAGCCAGAGTTCTTTACAGCCTCGAATGGCGATCTCGGGAACCATCGCGAGTCCGACTTTCGGCGGCAGGTAGACCGAGATGCGATCGAGAGTTCCGCCTGGAATTTCGGCGAGCGATTTGTAGACCGTCAGTCCTTCGATCTCGCCCCCCTTGGGATTGACCGGGTAAACGGTATACCCTTTTTTCAAATGCGCACGGACCGACTTATTGCCATACTTGGTCGGATCGCTGCTCGCTCCCAAAATCGCAACCGTTGCCACTTGCTGCTCCTCGATTTGCTGCTTTTGCTTAATGACTCTCACAAACTTCGTCTGCGCCGGTAGCCGAGCTACCGCGGATACCCAGTGTTTGCCTTCTCTAGTCCCTAGCCTCTCGCCCCTAGTCTCTAGCTACTAGCTTCTAGCCCCTCGCTTCCTCACGCATGCTTGCCGGGGGTTGGTTCGTCGATGACGGGGTTTTCGAGGATGCCGATTTTCTCGATTTCGATCGTCAGCACGTCGCCATGCTTGAGGAACACCGGAGGGGTGCGGGCCATGCCGACCCCGTGAGGGGTGCCGGTGAGGATGACGGTGCCAGGCTCGAGCGTGGTGCTTCCCGAGAGGAATTCGATCAGCGTCGGGACGTCGAAGATCATGTCGCTGGTGTTCCAGTCCTGCATCACTTCGCCGTTGAGTTTGGTCGAGATGCGGAGCGCGTTGGGATCGGGAATCGCATCTTTCAAGACGAGGCAGGGGCCGAGGGGCGCGAAGGTGTCGAACGTTTTGCCGCGGCACCACTGCGAGCCGCCGAAATCTTTTTGCCAGTCGCGAGCACTCACGTCGTTGCCGCAGGTGTAGCCGAGAACGTAGTCGAGGGCGTGGGCTTTATTGACGTTCTTGCACCGTTTGCCGATCACCACGGCGAGTTCGCATTCGAAGTCGACGCGGGTGCTTTCGAGGGTGCGGGGGAGCTCGATCGGGTCCCCCGGGTTTTGGACAGCCGACGGAGTTTTCATGAACAGGACCGGGAATTTTGGGATCGGCGCTTTCCCCTCTTCGGCATGCTTGCGGTAGTTCAGACCGATGCACATGATCGCTTTGGGAACAATCGGGGCGAGGATTTTTTCGACCTCTGCCACTTCATTGGTGACGCGACAGCCGGTCAGCGGATCGCCGTCGATCACGTACACTTCATCGCCGCGCTCTTCGCCGTAGCTGATTTCTCCTGCCGAATTCACGAAGCGAACGATCTTCATAGCCGGTTCCTTAGGTGCTCGCTGGCAATCGATGGAGGGTAAAACGATCGGTGACGCGTCGAGCAGCCGCGCGTGGGGGATTGTAGCCCGAACCTCGCCGGAGGGGAAATCGCTCACGGCCAGAACCCGGGCAGCTGAGGCCATTAGGTTCTGCTGCGAGACCAACTAGGTCCACCTCCGCGACCATGTTCTGCTCTGCGAGCGTGTTCTGCTGTAAGATAAGCAGTACGATCAGGCGTGGCGGTGGAAGCTCTCTCTCGGCTCACCGCACGCTTTGCGGCCACGAGGAATTGCAGCATGCCTTACGTACTTGCTCTCGATGAAGGAACCACCAGCGCTCGCGCCATTTTGTTCGACGTCGAGGGGAAGATCGTTGCCGTCGCGCAGCACGAGATCACGCAGTCGTATCCCCAGAGTGGTTGGGTCGAGCACGATCCGCTCGAGATTTGGTCGGCGCAAATCGGCACCGTCTCGGAAGTGATAGCCCGCGCGCAAATTCGTCCCTCCGATGTCGCCGCGATCGGCATCACCAATCAGCGCGAGACCACCGTGGTGTGGAATCGCCAAACGGGTCAGCCGATCTATCCGGCCATTGTGTGGCAAGATCGTCGCACCGCGCCTCTTTGCGAAACGCTGCGGCAGCGCGGGCTCGCCGATATCGTGCGCGAGAAAACAGGGCTCGTGATCGATTCGTATTTCTCGGGAACCAAAATCGCCTGGATACTCGACCATGTTCCCGGCGCACGCGCTGCTGCCGAGCGCGGCGAGCTCGCCTTCGGCACCATCGATACTTGGCTCCTCTGGAAACTGACCGACGGCAAGCTACACGTCACCGATGTCACGAACGCGTCGCGCACGATGCTGTACGACATCACGCGCGGCTGCTGGGACGATCAGCTTCTGGCCGAGCTCCAGATTCCCCGCAGCATGCTGCCAGAAGTCAAACCGTCGAGCCTCGTCTATGGCGAAGTTGCTCCTCACTTGCCACTGGCCGGAGTTCCGATTGGCGGTGTTGCCGGCGATCAGCAAGCGGCGCTCTTCGGACAGATGTGCGTTCGGCCAGGAATGGCGAAAAACACCTACGGAACCGGCTGTTTCTTGCTCCGTAGCACCGGCACAGCGGCCCTGATGTCGCAGCACAAAATGCTCACCACGCTCGCCGCGCAAACCGGCGAGTCGCTCGAATATGCGCTCGAGGGGAGCGTGTTCATCGGCGGCGCGATTGTGCAGTGGCTGCGCGATGGGCTGAAGCTGATTCGCAGCTCGAGCGAAGTCGAATCGCTCGCGCAAACCGAGCGAGATAATGGCGGGCTCTATCTCGTCCCGGCGCTCGCTGGACTCGGCGCGCCCCACTGGGATCCTCACGCGCGGGGGCTGATGATCGGCATCTCGCGCGGGACTTCGGCCGGACATATCGCCCGCGCGGCGCTCGAATCGATCGCCTTCCAGGTTGCCGATCTGCTCGATGCGATGAACGCTGATGCCAGAGAGCCGATCGCCGAACTGCGGGTCGATGGAGGTGGCTCGGCCAACAACTTACTGCTGCAATTTCAGGCCGATATTCTCGGCGTCCGTGTCGTTCGTCCTGCGGTGATCGAGACCACGGCGCTCGGCGCTGCGTATCTCGCGGGACTAGCCACCGGCTTCTGGACCTCGCGCGAAGATATCGCTGCCCAGTGGCAAGTCGATCGCGCCTTCGAGCCGCTCATGTCGCGCGTGCATGCCTGGGAAAAACGCCAGCGCTGGGCCGACGCCGTCGAGCGCTCGAAACGTTGGGAAGAACCTCGATGATCGATCGTCAGGCGAATTGGAACCGCGTGAAATTGACCGGAAATGGCCGGAAAAACGCGGAAAACACATGGGATGTGCTGATCATTGGCGGCGGCGCTACGGGGCTTGGCGCTGCAGTCGATGCGGCGTCGCGCGGCTATAAAACGCTCCTCGTCGAGCAGGCCGATTTCGGCAAAGGAACCTCCAGCCGCAGCACCAAACTGATCCACGGCGGCGTTCGCTACCTGGCGCAAGGCAACGTCTCGCTGGTGAGCGAGTCGCTCGAAGAGCGGGGCATTTTGTGTCGCCGCGTCCCGCATCTGGTGCAGCCGCTCGCCTTCCTCGTTCCGTCGTACCAGTGGTGGGAAAAGCCGTACTACGCCGCTGGTCTCAAGGCGTATCAGTACCTGGCCGGAAGTCTCTCGCTCGGCGCTACTGAGATCGTTTCGCGCGCGACGGCGCTTGAAAAAGTAAGCACCCTCCGTCAGCAAGATTTGAGTGGCGGCGTGGTCTACTACGATGCTCAGTTCGACGACACGCGGCTGCTCGTCACCCTCGCCACCACCGCCGACTACCACGATGCAGTGCTGCTGAACTACGCCCGGGTCGACGATCTGCTGATCGAATCGGGAAAGGTTCGCGGCGCGACGATCGTCAACGAAGAGACTGGCGAAGAAGCGACCGCCCGCGCTCGCGTGGTGATTAGCGCCACCGGCGCGTATTGCGATCGAGTACGCCGCATGGCCGACCCGAGCGCCAGCGTGATTGTCGCCCCGAGCCGCGGCATTCACCTCGTCTTGCCCCGCAAATTCCTGCCGGGCAATACTGCCTTGATGGTCCCCCGCACTCGCGATGGCCGCATCTTGTTCGTGATCCCGTGGCAAGATCGGGTCGTTGTCGGAACCACCGATACGCCGATCGATACCATTCCGCTCGAGCCCCAGGCCAGCGAGGCCGAGATCGATTTTGTACTCGAGACCGCTGCCAGCTACCTCGCCACCCCGCCAACACGCGCCGATGTGCTGAGCCAATTTGCCGGGATTCGTCCCTTGGTGAAAGCGGGGAGCGGATCGAGCACCTCGAAGCTGGCCCGCGATCACACGATCCTCACCGACCTAAGCGGTCTGGTGACCATCACCGGCGGCAAGTGGACCACCTATCGCCACATGGCTGAAGATGTGGTGACCACCGCTGCCAAAGTGGGTGGCCTGGCGACCAAGCCTTGCCTGACGCGCGACCTGCCGCTGTGGGGAGCCACAGCCGAGCATCCCGCTTGCGACAGCCCGGGCCAGTATGTCCCGTCGGCCTCCCCCTTTGCGCACTACGGCGCCGATGCCACGGCGATCGAAAAACTGATCGAGCAAGATCCCACGCTCGGCGCTCCGCTGAGCCCCAGCTTGCCCCTCACCCCGGCCGAAGTGGTGTTCCACGCCCGCCACGAAATGGCCCGGACCGTCGAGGATGTCCTCTCCCGCCGCAGCCGCTCGCTCTTGCTCGACGCCCAGGCTTCCCTGGCGATCGCCCCGCAAGTCGCCACCCTCTTGGCCCGCGAACTCGCCCACGACTCTGCCTGGATCACCGACCAACTCACCCAATTCCGCGAACTCGCCCAGCACTACCTGCCACCAGCAACCTCATCGTCCTCGAACTGACCATCGTCGGGCCGGCTGCACCGGCCATACTGTCCTCGATAGTCTTGTAGGTCATGGTCCCCTCTCAGGGACCTGACAACGCCTCGCCGAGCTATCTTCAATCAGCTCCCTTGCTTCCAGCCGCTACTTGATTTCCGCTTGAAGTAACATCGCGATCTCCAAGTAGCATTGTCCTCCCCTGAGAGGGATCGTGACCTAAGTTGTTAGATGGCGTTCGTGCCTTGTTCTTTTGCCTCAACTGCTGTCGGATGCGTGTATCCTGACCTAATGACTAAATACCTTATATGGGGGCGGTGTACACTTGCATCTCCATGCGAATTGAACGTGCAAGGCCGTCAATATCACCATAGAGACTCTTGCTTGTAATATTCATTTTTCGTAGCAACGCAAAAGTGTCGCTGTAAAGTTCGTGCGAGATGATAAGCTTGATGATTGTCGCGCCTTGATAGGTGTCCGAACGAATAATGCTATCGATTTTCCTCCCGCCATTTCCGGAAAGTACAAAGGATCCTGCCTGTCGGTCAAGTCTCGCGTTTAGCTGGGATGGCTCAGTAATCCAGAGTATGTCGTAGGAGAATCGATCGACAATATCCTGAAATACCATATCGCGTTTTCCATGGACGGTCGCCCGAGTTTCACTAAAGCCACTGTCTATTGAGCGTATTAAGTCAAGCGATTTCTCCATTACTGCTGAGTAATCAATCGCAAATATTGCAAGATCACTCTTAGTATGGGGCAAATAGCTCTCGAGCGCAAAGTAGAGAGCGACATAGGGGCTTTCCGTAAAGTCTACCAGTCTGGTTGGCACGCCATGGTGCTGCATAAGTGCCAGCCATGCCAACTTAGAATTGGGTTGCGCATTGATGCGGTCGTAGAGGTGGAACTTCGACTGAAATTGAATCAGTGAATGGTCTTCGCATTTTTTCGAGATATCCTTTGACCAGTTATTTCCAATCGCACGTTCAAGAGAAGATGTTAAGTCCCATTCTGCATTTGACTGCCCACGAAAAATAAAGTTGTTCGGAAGCATATTGAGTTGCCGAATTAAATCGTCAATGTCAGTTATATGATGTTCAATCATTGTGCCTCACCTGGTCGTATAATGATTTAAGTTCACTGATGACTATTTGAGGGTCGTGCGTCGATTCGTCGAAGCGTCGTTTGATAGGTTCCTCAGTCAGTCCAATCGTTACAGGAGCCTGGTTCTTGTACTTCTTGAGCTGCGCAGTCGCCTTGTTGCCAGTGGCGGCAGTGCTACGTGCAACTTCAGCGACTACGTCTTTGTTTAGGCTTTCACCTGCAATCATTGCTTTACCCTTCTTTGCGTTGGCCGTTGAAGCATAGACAGATAGTGGTCGCTGAAAGAATTCGTCGGCATCAAATGGATTTGGACCCGTGAAGTGTGCAGTGAATTTCAGGATGCGATAGGCGTTGAGTACTGTCTTGAGGAATCCTTCCGGGTCAGAAATCGGAGCAATGACCACCTCAATATTATTCTGGGTTACTACTGAAGTCGCTTCGAACGCACGTTCTAGCTTCGCTGATATTGATACGGAGCTGCGACCAAGACGGTGATTGTGCGCAATTCCTAAGATTCCTATTGTGGAATTGAACACTACGTGAGTATACGGACTAGTTTCAAAGTCCTTCTCTACGAAGTTTCCAGTCGAATCGTCGAACGTAGTGTTGGTTGTTTTAGACGTTCTTCCGAACGCAAAGTATCCGTTTTTTGAATCGTAGTCTTGTACATTTCCAATGTGCCATGTTCTACCGCCTGACAGTTGAATGGATGGTCTCTCTTTGAGTGAGATTTTAAAGACTTCTTGGGGTGTAAGTTCTGTGTACAGAAACGATTGCTGTGATGGTCGGATAAACTTTATTCGAAACAGGCTATATTCAATAGTTGCCATATGATTCAGTACGTGGTTGGCTAGGTGTAAGTTGATTTGGAGGAGGCTGAATCAGCCGGGAGCTACGTATCAAGCGGATTGTTTTTGGTTAGGGTCGTAATGTCAAGTGTCTTTATGCCTTCTCAGGGAAGGTGTGTGTGAGATTTTCATTAGTGTAAGCGTGTCAGTTCTTTTGGTTGTTAGGTCGTGTAGAAATCTGAATAAGTACTTGAACTCTCTGTGATTCGTTCGTTGCGATGTTTGCTGCATACGAAGATTCTCTGAGATCTCTGCAGTTCGGTTTCGGCGAGGGTGCTTACAGTTCTCTATTGCACTAGGCGATTTGGGCGAAGCGGGATTGCTGGCAGAGGGGATATTCGGCGACGAAGGGGGTGATGGCTTCGCGCATGGCGGCGGCCGATGTGCCGTACATGTAGAGGGCTGTTTCGGTCGGGCCTTGCCAGTGGCCGAGGATCGCGCCGCGGCCTTCGATCAGCCGATTGATCTCGTCGAAGACAAAGTTGATGTCGCACTCGCTGTAGACCTCCTCGGGGAGGTCGGTGCCGTTGAGGTAGATCGCCAAACCTTCCATCCGGCCGAAGGGGACTTCGTGCGCCGTTTCCCCGACGTGGTAGGTGAGTTTCGATCCGCGTGGCACCCCACGCTCTTCCAGGAATTGACAGACCAGCGGAACGGCGCGCTCGATGTCGCTCAGCTCCAGCTCGATATCGCAGTAGTCGATCTCGCCCGACTCCTGCATCATCGTGCCGCCGCCGGTCACCTCCCCGAGTTCCTGGCTCTCCAACTCTTCCATCAGGGGATCTTCAAACAGGTCGCCCCGGTCGAGAGGCTGCATCCGCAGGTTGAGCTGAGCAGTGGCATGGATCGGCTGCATCGATCGGTTCCTTGGAAGACAGGGAGAGAAGTGGGCAGGTGGTTAGTGGATCACACTGCTGGGCAAGCCAGCAGTGCCACCCAGGCAAGTTAGCAGTGCCACCCGGGCAAAGTCAGATCGCCTCACACTGGGGGCAAATTGTGCCACCCCCCCGACTCAGCAGCAAGTTTTTTACGTTGGGTTGCGAGGGTGGGGCGTCCTGTTCGACGCGGGGGTGGATAAGTAAAATGGCGGTATGCGCCGCATGCTTAAATCCAAAATCCACCGTTGCACCGTCACGCAGGCTGACCTCCATTACGAGGGGAGCGTGACGATCGATCGGACGCTGCTCGAGGCGAGCGATATTGCCGAGTTCGAGGAAGTGCACTGCTGGAATGTCACCCGCGGGACCCGTTTTTCGACCTACGCCATCGAGGGAAAAGCTGGCAGCGGCGTGATTTGCATCAACGGAGCAGCCGCCCATCTGGTGAGTCCCGGCGATCTGATGATCCTGGCCACGTTCACCACGCTCGAGGAAGAAAAGGTCGCCACCCACCGCCCCAAAGTGGTGTTTGTCGACGAGAAGAACCAGATTCGCGAACTCCGCCCCGAAATTCCGGGTCCGGATGCGTGCTAGCGGGCGCTGATGGCTCATGGGGGCGGGGTGCGGCTCAGCCGCTTTTCCCGCTGGTGCTGTCGCGGGGCTGCAAGGTACACTCGAAGCCAGACGTTCGATCGACGACGCTCTCCCCCGACGGATGGGTGCGAGAGGCGGATGAACCTCGTCCTCGACGCGACGCTGACAACGGATGGAACCGGGCCATGCTTAACTTCCAGTGGTGGGACTACGCGCTGCTGGCCATTGGCAGCTACGTCGCTGTGGTGTCGCTCGTGAAGTTGATGCAGCATCGGCGGACGGTGCTGATCACGCAGCTGAGCGCCGAAGCGGCCGAAGAGCTCGAGCGAAAACGAAAAGCCGAGCGGAAGGCGAAGAAGAAACAAGCAGCGGGTGCCAAGGGGAAGAGTTCGTAGCGGGGCTCGGTCGATCGAGGAGCCTTGGGGCAGTGTGTGATTTCGTAGCAAGCGATTTTGGTAAGTACGAGAAGTGAGTGCGGTGATGAAACGGCTTTACATCGAAACTGTCGGCTGTCAGATGAATGTGCTCGACAGCGAGATGGTGGTCGCCAGTTTGCGCAAACGGGGCTACGAGCTGGAGCGCGATGAAGCGTCGGCCGACGTGCTGCTGTTCAACACCTGCAGCGTGCGCGAGCAAGCCGAGAACAAAACGTACTCGGCGCTTGGACGTTTGCGCTCGCTCAAGAAGGCGAATCCCGACAAGATCATCGGCGTGATGGGGTGCATGGCGCAGAAAGATCAGCAGCTGGTGTTCGATCGCGCGCCGTATGTCGATCTCGTGGTCGGCCCGGGTCAGCTCAGCCGCATTCCCGATCTGATCGATCAAGTTGCCGCCGGTCATGGAAAGCAGATGGCGGTAAGTCTCGGGCGCAAAGATGCTGCGAACGAAGAGGTGCGTCGGAGTCACGAAACGTTCGATCCACTGCGCGATCCGACGATGCGTCCCACGCCGTTTCAGGCCTATTTGCGGATTCAAATCGGCTGCGACAAGTTTTGTACCTACTGCATTGTTCCGAGCACGCGCGGCCCCGAGCAAGGGCGTCCGCCACAGCAGATTTACGACGAAGCACGGATCCTCGCCGACCAAGGTTGCAAAGAGATCACGCTCATCGGACAAACGGTGAACAGCTATCGCTACAAGAGTGGCGAGAGCACCACGCGGCTGTCGGATTTGCTCGTGAACCTTTCGGAAATCGACGGGATCAAGCGGCTGAAGTTCGTCACGAACTATCCCAAGGATATGACCAACGATCTGCTCGCTGCGGTGCGCGATCTGCCCAAAGTTTCGCCGTACTTGCATGTCCCCGCGCAGAGCGGCAGCAACACGGTTCTCACACGCATGAAGCGCGGCTATAGCGTGGAAGATTATCGCGAGATGATGGCGCGGATCTACGAGATGGTTCCGGATGCTGCGGTGACGAGCGACTTCATCGTCGGATTTTGCGGCGAGACCGAAGCCGATTTCGAAGCGACCAAGCAGCTGGTTTCCGACTGTCGTTTCAAGAATAGTTTTATCTTCAAATACAGCGAACGCCCCGGCACGAAGGGGGCGGAGTTGCTGGCCGACGACATTCCGTTCGACGTGAAACATCGCCGCAACAACGAACTGCTCGAGCTGCAAAATCGGATTTCGGAGCAGGAAAATCAGAAGTTTTTGGGGCAGCGCGTGGAAGTGCTGGTGGAAGGTCCCAGCAGCCGCGCTGTTTCGCGCGGTGAGGTCGAAGGAGACCTCGTGCAGCTGACCGGACGGACCCCTTGCGACCGGATTGTGGTGTTTGATGGGAACCGGCGCTTGACCGGAGAGTTGGTGCAGCTGGCGATTTACGAGTGCGCACCGCACACGCTGTTCGGCGCAATTGTGACCGAGCATGTGACGCCGAAATTGCTGCCGCTGGGTCAAGGTGCGTGAGAACGACCGCCGCGATTCGCCGCCTCGCGAGTGAACTTCTACCGCTGCGCGATGGTGTGGCGCAGGCGCTGAGCCAGGCGTCGCTGCAGGGGGAAATCGCTGTAGACGAAGCGCTCGCGAGTCTCGCCAGCGTGACCCCCGCAGCTGATCTTGCCACCGATCTGCGCGCGAGCGATGCGCTCACCGAGAAGCTGGCCACCATCGTGGTGCTAGCGCGCTTGCAGTGGCCAGCTGTGGTGCCGCACTATGTTGATCGGGCCCTGGCGTGGCTCGCAGAGACGTCGCCGCCCTGGCTCGCGCACGTGGCGAGTCAGCTGCGCCGCGGTCTGGCGCGCGACGATGCAAACTGGCAGCTTCTGGCGCGCTCCGCGGCGATGATTGCAGAGCACGAGCGGCCCCATTTGTGGGAACTGCTGCTGGCCGCCTGGTCCCCAGCGCACCGCAAGTTTCGAGGCGTTTTCTTTACCCCCGAGCGGCTCGCTACGGCGATGGTCGAGCGCGTCGATCAACTGCTGCGCGATGAGCTGGAGCTCCCGGGTGGACTTGCCGACACAACCTGCTGGAACACGTATTCCCAGGGAAATCCGCACGGTTTTACGGGTCCGGTGGTCCGGATACTCGACCCAGCGGCAGGGAGCGGCGCGTTCTTGCTCGCCGCAATCGCGCGGATTCATAAGTCGGTGATCGCCGAGGCGGAAGCGTGTGGCAGAGCGCCGCTCGAGGCGTGGAACGACTACATCGATCGGCATTTGCTCCCGCGACTAGCGGCGGTGGAACTCTTCCCCGAAGCGTCGGCGGTGATGGCGCTGCGGATCGTCGATCTGCTGGCGCGGACCGGTTATCGTTTCACCTCGCCGGTGGGACTTCCGATCGTCACCGCCAGTGCGCTCGAGGGTCCTGCCGACGACGGACGATGGCTGCACGCCGAGCCGCTGACGGTGATTCTCGGGAATCCGCCGTTTGCTTCGCTCTCGCAAAATCGAGGCGAGTGGATCACGCAACGAGTGCGCGATTATCTGAAGTTCGATGGCGAGCGACTCGGCGAGCGGAAGACCTGGCTGCACGACGACTACGTTAAATTTTTGCGACTCGCCGAGTGGTGCATCGAGCGCGCGGGGCTCGGGGTCGTGGCGCTGGTGACCAGCCATAGCTGGCTCGAGAACACAACGTTTCGCCTCGCGCGGCGGCGACTTCATCACACGTTTCCGCGAATCGAGATTGCCGACTTTCATGGCAATCGCAAGAGTGGCGAGCTTGCGCCGCAGCTACCAGAAAAAATCTCTAAAACGCTAGAAAAACAGCCCATTTCGCTTCGTGAGCAGATGGCCTCGAACGAAAACATCTTTGGACTCGATGCGGGGATCGGCGCGTTCTTTTTGCGCTCGCGCGCGGGGCTTGCGCCTGCCGTGCGCCGCTTCGATTACTGGGGAACGGTGGACGAAAAGCTCGCGGCGTTCGAGCAGCAGGTGGAGCGCGGCACGCCAGGAGAACTACTCCACCCTGCCGGAAGCGACTATCCGTTTCGCTCGCCAAAGGACCTGGTATCCAATGCCTGGTATCGCCAGGCGCCACTTCTCACCGAAGTGATGCCGCTCACCAGCACTGCCGTGGTGACCGCCCGAGATGGGCTGGTGATTGCCTTCACCGAGGAAGAGTTGCTAACGCGAATCGGGATGCTGGTCGATGAGCGCGCGAGCGACGACGAGCTGCGAACGCTTCTCTTCGCGCGGCCACGTTCGCCGCGCTATCCAGCAGGAGATACGCGGAGCTTCAAGCTCGCCGCAGTTCGCGCAGCGCTGCGCGCCGAAGTAGAGCAGGGGATCGATCTCGCGCGCTATGTCCGCCGCTGTGCGTATCGACCTTTCGACTCGCGCTATCTGTTTTGGCATCCGCTGCTCATCGATTGGCCGCGCGGCGAACTGATGCGGCACGTGATCGATCAAACGAACTGGCTCCTCGTTTCGCGGCGGCAAATGCTGCCGGGTCGCGCGGCGAATTTCTTCTGGATCACCGACGCCATCACGCTCGATGGAATCCTGCGGAGCGACAACCGGGGGAGCGAATCGCTCTTTCCACTCTGGCGGTTTGCCGCAGGGGTCCCCTCGAAAAAAGGTAATATTTCGAGTGAAATACGCGAAAAAATGACGCGCCTGGGGATCGGCGGGAGCGAGCATGGTGACGAGGCAGCTTGCCTGGCGCTACTGTATGCCACGCTGGCTTCGAGCGCGTATCGACAAGGTTTTGCGGAGTCGTTGTGGCGCGAATTTCCGCGCGTGATCGTGCCGCGAGAAGCGGACCTGGCGCTCGAGCTGACGACGCTCGGCCGGCAGCTGATCGACGTGCATCTGCTGCGGCACGCTGCGCCGGAGTTCACTACTGCTGGTGAAGGGCTGGTTACTCAGCCGCGCTATCCGAAGTGGAGCGCGGGGCAGGTCTTGGTGAGCGCCGAGCGGTCGATGGCATGCTGCTCGCGCGAGGTGTTTGAGTATCGCATTGGCGCGCATGCCCCCGCGCAAAAGTGGCTCGCCGATCGTCGTGGGCGAACGCTCACGCGCAGCGATCAAGTGCATTATCAGCAGCTGCTCGGGGCGCTTGAGCGCACGCTCGAGATCATCGCGCAAATCGATCGCGCAATTGCCGCGCGCGGCGGTATCGAGCGCGCGTTTGCTCCTGAGTGATTGCCCAGCATGGATCGCTCGACGGACTACTAGAGTACAAATTGAGCGCTACAGCGACTTCAGGTACTCGACGATGTCGGCCAGTTCTTGCTGTGTGAGGTCGCGCTCGCCGGCGACTTGGCTCGGCGCATGTGCGCCAGTGAGAACCTCTTCGAGCGTGCTCGCCTTGCCGGTGTGCAGCAGTTTCACGCGCTGATAGACCCCACGCAGCGTCGGGGTGTTGAACTCCGAATAGCGATCCTTGTTGCTGCCGAGCCCCACGTCGTGCGTCTTGCCGTCGGTGAAGGCGGGGCCGGAGTGGCACGTCGCGCACGCTGCTGCGCGGGAGTGAAACACCTGCTCGCCACGCTGGGCGGCGGCCGACAAGGTGCCATCTTTTTCCCGGAACGGATTGGGGGGCAACTTCAGCTGCTTGAAAAAAGCGAGCATCGCGTCGACATCGGCCGCCGAGCCGCTGCTCCCTTGCATCGTTTCGGTTAGTGATTTCTGCATCGCCGAGCGGAGGTCGGTTTGCCAGCCGTGCCACGTCCAGGGTCCCGTTTCGTGCAGATGCTCGAGGCTGAGCACCGTTTTGTAGGTCCCGCCACTCCCATCGTTGAGGGTGTCCATCGTCACGCTGTTGATCCCACCTTCGTAGTGACAGGTGTGGCACGAGTACCACTGATCGAGGCTGCGGCGTGCGTCGTAGAAAATCGCCTCGCCGCGTCGCTCGAGCGACGGTTCGGGAGCAGGTCCCAGGTCGATTTCGCGCGCAAGTTCGCGGTTCTCGAGGTCGACAATCTGCAGGCTGTTTTTGAAGTAGTTAGCAACGATCGCTCCCTTGCCATCGGCCGTGATCCGCAGCCCCATCGGACGCCCGCCGAGCTCGATGCGCACAAAGCGGCTCCGATCTTTGGCGAGCTCCGGATCGACGTGATCGGTTCCCCCATGTTCTTTGAACGGCAGCCCTTCGTTTTTGTAGATCAGCAGTTCGTGCGTGCCACTGGCCGAGACGACGAGATGCTTTTCATCGGGGGTGAGCGCGAGGCCATGCACGTCGGCAATGGCGAGCCCAGGTGGATCGAGCGAAAAGGTTTCGCGCGCCGAAGCGCCATCGATTTTGATCCGACCAATGCGACTCGCCAGGATCCAGCCGAGCTTGATGTTGTTCACCGAGATCGGATTGTTGCGATAAATCATCCACGGGAAATAGACATACTCGTTTTGCTTATCGATCTGCAAATGACCGATATTCAGGCCGAAAAACGATGTTTTTTGCAGCAGCGTTTTACTCACCGGGTCGATGATCGACATCCCTCGATCGCCGCTGCTGGCCACCGCCAAGCGCGCGCCATCACTCGACAGAGCCACTGCGCGCGGCCAGCGCCCCGATTCAATCTGCCCCACAATCTTTCCGGCAGCGAGGTCGACGATCGCAATCTTGGCCGCTGCTGTTTGGGCCACATATGCCAGCCCCCCATCGGCGGTGATCGCAATGCCGTGCGGCTGCATCCCGAGGTCGAGTGTTCGCACTAGCGCGAGCTTGCCAGCTTCGATCCGCAGCTGCGTGAGCGAGCCGTCGTGATGGCCACTCACCAGCAGCTCGCTTGTTCCAGGAATCTGGGCAATGGCGACCGGATGTTTCCCAACAGCCACTTCGTCGAGCCGGGTGCCGCTCGGCCAGGCAAGCAGCGTGGCGGTGCTGCTGGTTTGATTCAGTGTGACGAGGAATTTTTCGTCGGCAGTCAGCAGCACATCGACCGGCGAGCGATCGACCACGGCGCTCAGCAGCCCGGCATCTGCGGCGAGCGCTGCGCGGGTGGCGACGAGCAGCAACAGCGCGGCGTAGGTTCGAAATCGTAGCGGCGGGAGCATCGGAGCATCCTTATCGATGCGAGGAGCCGGGGTGGGAGTCGATCGGTCGAGCTGCGCTTGCTGGGAAGGCAGTCGACAGGAGTCCACTTGCGATTTGCCAGTGGGTCCACGAAACTCTGTTTCTCCTCTCCATGTTCGGTGCCGTGAAGCAAGTGTGCAAGTGGCAGCGGTTTTGCGGGTCGTAGCGGGTGTGAAATCACACCATTTCCCTCGGCATGTTGCTGTTTTGCAACGTACAGTTACAGGCCGCGCTCGAGATAGGTCGATTTGCCGATTCGCTCGGATCAAGTCGATCGCCTCGCGCAAAGTGCGCTGCGCTCGTACTGGCACGCGCTCTGAAAGGCAAATGGGCCTCACTCAGCTTGCACGTGCACCATTTAGGTTGCGATTGCCTCGTAGTTAACAGAGTACAGCGACGCAAAACGAGCCGAAAGCTCGAGAAGTTTCATCACCCGAGAGGAGATTGTTCGATGGCCGAAAGAACGAAGCGGATTGGTGTGCTGACAGCTGGTGGCGATTGCCCCGGTCTCAACGCGGTGATTCGTGGCGTGGTGAAGTCGGCCAACACGCACGGCTATGAAGTCGTCGGGTTCCTCAAAGGGTACGAAGGGCTCGTCGATCCCGTCAGCTACGTGCCGCTGACCGCCAAAAACACGGCGGGGATTTTGCAGCAAGGTGGCACCATCCTCGGCTCGACCAACAAAGGTCGGTTTGCCGCCACCGTTGGGGTGAACGACCGACTCGAGCTCGATCCCGAACTGGTCGCGGGCGTGAAGACCACGATGGAGCAGCTGAACATCTGTGGGCTGGTTTGCGTCGGTGGCGATGGTTCGCTCGCCGTGTCGCAGCAGTTTCACGAACAAGGCATTCCGGTCGTCGGTGTTCCCAAGACAATCGACAACGATCTTTCGAGCACCGCGTTTACGTTCGGTTTCTTTAGCGCCGTGTTCTGCGCGACCGATGCTCTCGATCGACTCCATACCACCGCCGCTAGTCACGAGCGCGTGATGGTGCTGGAAGTGATGGGACGCCATGCGGGCTGGATTGCGCTCTACGCCGGCATCGCCGGTGGTGGCGACGTGATTCTGATCCCCGAAATCAGCTGGTCGTTTGAAAGTGTTTGTCAGGCGGTGCTCGCTCGCGAACAGCAGGGGAAGAAGTTCACCCTCATCGTGGTGGCCGAAGGGGCCGAGCTTCCTGAAGGTGGGCTCGTCACGAAAGATGCCCATTCGCTGCAAAAGCAGGTCCGCCTCGGTGGCATTGGAAATGTGGTCGCCTCGGAAATCGAAAAGCGGATCGGTAAAGAGACCCGCACGGTGGTCCTCGGACACTTGCAGCGCGGTGGATCCCCCACGACGTTCGATCGCGTCGTGGCCACTCAGTTTGGCGCGCATGCCGTGCGGCTGATCGTGGAGAAGAAGTTCGGCCACATGGTTTGCTATCAGCCTCCAGCGATGGAGAGTGTGCCGATCATCGACGCCATTCAGCTCAGCACCGTGCATCCGATGTGCTCGGCTGTTCTGGCTGCTCGCGCACTGGGAGTGAGCTTTGGTGACAACCACACCGAGCCCCCGTTTAAGTATCAGCCCGAAGCGGAAGCATGTGCCGCTGAAAACGGCATCGCCCCGCAGCACGCCGAAACCCACTAACGGCTTTCGCCCGACGCAGCACATCGCGCGACGCAATCTTGTAGGTCAGGTACTCCGTACCTGACAAAGCGCGGCTGGGTGGCTACTAGCTGGCTTGTCCAGCAGAGTGAGTCGCAGCCTAAGGATGACATTAGCCGATAGAAGAAGTAGTAGGTCAGGTACTCCGTACCTGACACCGGGTGCCACTGGGCTCTGCCCAGTGAGCATGACTATGGTCTCGTCGGTAGCTCGGCTACCGGGGCCGACAGCAGCGCGGCTGCGAATCAGGAATCTTCGTGATTCGCTTGAATTACGCAATCGACTTGCGCGAGGGGCGCGCGCCATGTTGCGCGGCGCGCGCGCTGGGCCACGATTTTGCTCGACTTACGCCCCCTTTTTCATCGCAACTCGCGCGCTGCTGCGCCCCGCATCAGGCTGTTTATCGCCCGTAGAGGCGTGGCGTTCTCGCGCACCTTGCGCCGCGCGCCGAGGCTCCGCTGGTTCCCTTCCAAGAGCTGTTTTCGCCCTCATTCTGCCCCGTTTTGGAAAATCGTCCTCCTGACGAAACCTGCGGCCAGGCCTAGCTTTTCGTCACCCAGCGCGAGAAAAATTCGCACATCCTGCGCGACAGTCGATTAGAATTTTGGACTGGGTAGGTCCCGTTGTCTTGCCCCATGTTCTTCGTGATTTCTGAGACGGGTGATGTATGGCTATTGATGGTTGGTTCGGACGCGTGAGTGGGTGGCGCACGCTGGTCAGCGCTCTCGGCTGCTGCATGGCGACGCTCCTTTTCGTGCAAGATCTCGGGGCGGAAGTGACGACCGAAACCTACGTCGTTTCGGCGGGGGAGAGCGAGCGTAAGCAAACGCCGGTGTCGATCGATATTGTGCTTCCCGATGCGTTTCGCGCCGCTGCTGAAGCGGGCGCACCAGTCGCTATTGCCGACGACAAAGGGAACAAGATCACCGGTCAGCTGAGCTTGCGTGGTCTGCGCTCGCCGATGATGAAACTGCAAGCGGGCAACTTTCACGCGCAGCTGCACTTCGTCGTGCCAGCGCTCGCCAAGGGTGCCACCGCAACCTACACCGCCACGATTGCGAGCGATGCTGCGAAGTCGGAACCCTCATTCAAATGGACCGATACCGCCGGCCAGTACAGCGAACTTTCGTTCGGCGATCGACCAGTGCTGCGTTACATGTATGCTGCGCTCGATGAGTCGACTAAAGAAAAGCGATCGGAAACGTTCAAGCCCTATCACCACCTCTACGATCCCGCTGGCAAAGTGCTGCTGACGAAAGGTCCCGGGGGACTTTTCCCGCATCATCGCGGCATGTTTTTTGGCTTCAATCGCATCAGCTACGGCGAAAACAAAAAGGCCGACACCTGGCACTGCAACAAGGGTGAGTTTCAGTCGCACGAGAAGTTTTTGAGCATCGAAGCTGGACCGGTGATGGGTCGTCATACGGTCGAGATTGCCTGGCACGGACAAGATGGTGCTGTGTTCGCTCGCGAAGAGCGCGAGTTCACGGTCTACAACGTCGCAGGCGGCACACTGGTCGAATTCGCTTCGCTCCTGAAGAGTGAAGTTGAAGGGGAGATCAAGCTCGACGGCGATCCGCAGCATGCCGGTTTTCAGTTCCGCGCCACTCAAGCGGTGCCTGATAAAACCGCCGACAAAACCTACTACCTCCGCCCCGATGGCAAGGACAAACCAGGCAGCTTTCGCAACTGGCCAGCGCAAAAGGAACACGTCAATTTGCCTTGGAATGCCGTTAGTTTTGTCGTCGGCGAGCAGCGCTACACGGTCTGCTATCTCGACCACACAAGCAACCCCAAGGAGTCGCGCTTCAGCGAACGCAACTACGCTCGCTTCGGCAGCTATTTCGAATACACCCTCGACAAGAGCCACCCCCTGATGCTGTCGTATCGCATCTTTGCGACCGAGGGTGAACTGGAAGTGCCAGACGTCGAGCGGATGGATCAAGACCTGGTCGCACCACCAGCGATCAAGAGCAAATCGTAAGCGCTCTTCCGAGCGCCTCACGTCGTTTTGACAATTCGGTTGAACAACAAAAAAGGCCGATCTCCTCGGGCACCAGCGGAGGAGATCGGCCACTCTGTTTCTGCATCGCGCTAGTAGTCAGTCAATCGATCCTGTCAGGTGTCTTTGGGTGGCTACTAGCTGGCTTGTCCAGCAGTGAGAATCGCAACTGAGGATGACATTACCTGATAATCGTCCAACGGCGCAACTTCAATCGCGCTCGATCCATCACCCTTGCTACTGCTGCTGAAAGATCGGGAACCGCTCGCCACTATCGAGGACGAGTTCTCCTTCGCGGAACAGGTGCGTATCGTCGGCTGCTCCTTCGCCGGTGATGCCAATCGCGCGGCCCGAAGCTTTGCTTCCTTTCACGCGAAACACGATCACATCTTCGCCGTAGTTTTCCGCTTCTTCGCCCGTGCCGATGATGTCCCACGTGACACTTTCGATCTCGCCACACTGCTGGATCACCACGGGATCTTCTTCCACCTGCTTCGAGCCGATCGACATGGCGTAGTAAACGCTGCCGCCTATCATGCCGCCACAGCAGAGGGCAAATAGCAACCCGCCACCACCCACGAACAGCAAAATCCATAGCCACGTGCGCGACGGCTTCGAGGGTGGAGGAGGAGGCATCCCCGGCATGCCATACGGTGTGACTTGGTTCGGCGTGTTGTACGGATTAGGCGAGTATTGAGAAAACTGCCCTCCCGGGTTCCCTCCATAAGGAGGTCCGCTGGCAAAGCTTAGTTGACCCAGCCACTGCTCGAGTGTCGCCTGAAGAAGATTCAGAATTGCCATCGTAAAAGCCCACTTATAGAAAGTCGTTGGCCAACTCGACGGCTGATCGCCACGCATCTGCGGCGAAGGCCAGGCGAGGAGATTGTTTTACACCTTGGCGTTTGGTTCGTCACTCGACCCTACCATTTTGTCGAGAATCACCGACCCTGTCATATCGCCAAACACGTTCACGCTCGTTCGCATCCGATCGAGGAACCAGTCGATCGCCAAGATGCTGCCGATACCAGTGACCGGAAGTCCGACGGCGGTGAGCACGATCACCATCGTCACCAGACCAGCTTCGGGAATGCCCGCTGCACCGATCGCGGCGAGTGTGGCGGTGAGCATCACCACCACTAATTGTGCGATGGAAAGTTCGATGCCACTCGACTGGGCAATGAAGACGACGGCGACCGCTTCGTACAGCGCCGTACCATCCATGTTGATGGTGGCACCCAGCGGCAAAACGAACCGCGATGTTCGGTCCGATACACCGGCTTTCGAAACGCACTCCATCGAGATCGGCAGCGTCGCGCTACTGCTACTGGTGCTCATGGCGGTGAGAATCGCGCGACTCATTTGCCCCATGAATTGCCACGGATTTCGACCGGTCATCATCCACATCAGGAGTTGCAGAAAGAGGACGTGCAGCACTAGACCGCCGAGCACCACAGCGGCGTAATAACCGAGTCTTGTCAGCTCTTCGCCGAGCTGCGAGCCACCACCATTGCGAGCGATGTTCGACGCCACGAGACCAAAAATTCCGACCGGAGCGCAGATCATCGCAAGATGCACCATCTTCATGATCGCTTCATTCGCAGCATCGAAAAACGCGATCGCTGGCTTGCCACGTTCTCCCAGCGTCGTGAGTGCACCACCAAACAGGAGCGAGAAAACAATCACCGCCATCACATTCATTTGAGCTGCCGCGAGGATCAGATTTTCGGGGAACATACCGCTCCCTTTATCCCCTTCATCCCCGCGCACAACGGCGAGCAGAGTTTCCACCACATCACGATTTTCTTTCGAGGCAGTCTTCGAATCCTTGAAGGCAAACGTATCGTCGGTTGCTTTACCCGGCTGAACGATCACCACGAGCATCAAACCAATGAACACCGCGACCGTTGTGGTCGACATGAAATAGATGATCGTGCGGCTGCCAAGTTTGCCGATCTTGCGAATATCGCCGATCGAGGTGATGCCGCAAATCATGCTCGTCACGACGAGGGGAATCACCAGCAGCTTGAGGACCTGAAGGAACAAATCCCCAAGGAATTTCGTGAATTTCCAGACGACATCCGCGAGTCTTAGCTTGCCCGCTTTCACATCGAGGAGCGCTTCGTCGCGCACTTTTGTAAGGCGCACGACTTCCGACTCGAGTGTCGCTACTTGTGTTTCCAAACGTTTCACTTCATCAGCATTATTGGCCTTTTGGGCAGCCACGAGCAGTTCGTTCTTCTGCTTCAGAGTCATCTCGATGGTCGCCAGTTTGCGATCGGGCCCACCCGAGGCCCGCCACATCGATTCGCCATAGAAGATCCCTAGTACAAGTCCCGCCACAATGCCACCCACCAGCCACCACAGTCCACTCATCGAATGCTCGGAAGTTGTTGGCGGCTGATTCATAGGGTTGCGATCCTCGCAGTGAAGTGCTTCGAGCGTGAACAGAGTGGGGTGCCGACTGTAGTAGAAACTGAGCGCAAGTTAGGGAGTTTTAGAGGCAGGGTTCTGATCGGCTGGCGCGAGACTCGGTGGAAGTGCATCGAGCGGATGACGATCGACACGCGGGGCTAATTCAGTAGCGAGCTTCAGGATCATCTGCCGCACGTCATCGCGTGTTCCCACACAAACATAATGACGAAAACCGTATTTTCCCGGGGAAATACCCTCAGTTTTACGAATACGATAAACGGCATTCCACTTCACTACACGTTCCGCGCGAAAGCGAAATCGACCATAGCCAGTATGTTCAAAATCAGGAGGAGGCTGATCGAGTGCGTAGATCCCCATCGCATGCTCGCCATGCTCGGTCGCAAAAATGATCGGCAAGGTTTGTTCCCCCGGACCATCCCCCAGCACTTCGAGTTGGCCTTGATTCTGGATATCGCAGGTAAAGAACTTTTCGAACTTCACCGGCATATAGCCCGTGAGTGTTTCGAACTGAGCGAGTGTGTGATGCTCCCCTTCAGGGACCGTGAAGATGGTGTCGTACTCGATCACTTGCGGAAAACCAGGAATACCAATCGTCACACGTTTTTCGAGGAGGTGATTTGAAAGTGGCGCTTCGTTGTAGGCCAAATTGCCGAGCGATTTCTCTCCGGGCAACAGCCAAAAGGCCATTTGCGATTTTGTTGTGAGCGAATTTCCTTTCGCCTCGATCATCAGCAGTTTGCTTGTCGATCGATTCCCGACATGATCAGCGCGAGAGCCGGCTTCGGTTGGATTGAAAACTTCCGGAATGAATTTTCGCGAGCAATCGAAGTTCGATGCACTCTGCAACTGACGCCCATGATCGACGCTGTCGATGAACTCCTCGCCATTCCAAGTGAGTGAGTGAATCGCACCAGCCAGACGACTTGTGGTTGTGATTACGATTGGCTTTTCGCCTGGACCACGAATCGTTGCGTCGCCCGCGATTGGCTCAGCCCCTTGTGCCGCGCATGTCCAAAAAATAGCGCCAAACAAGCATAAAATTGCTGATTTAGTAACTTGCTTCACGTGAAGTGGATGACAGAGCATTAGGCCTTGAGCTCCTGCTTAAGCTCGCGCATTTGCTCCGCTTCGGGGAGTTCTTTGTAGTACGGATCGAGCGGATAACAGCCACTCACGATCCCATTGCGAGGCGCGGTCGTGCAGTCGCTGAACGTCCGGCACACTTTTTTGCGAGCCCACGAGGCTTGATGGAGCACATCGCGCGGAAGCTCGGGATACGAAAGAACCATACGACCAAGTCCCACCATGTCGATCCAACCTTCGCGCACCACAGCCTGCGCGACATGTGGCAGGTAGTCTTGCAGGTAGGAGTAGCCGGTACCGACGAACACAAGTTCGGGTACTGCCTGTTTGCATCGACTATGCATCTCGATTTGACGAAAGACACCGACGAGCGGATCTTCGGGAGGCTGATAGCCGTCGCTTGGCGGAAAGATCGCCGGCCGTTGAATGTGAGGGTTATAGTACGGGCTTCCACAACTAACGTTGACCGATGGAACACCTTCGCGCGCGAGCAATTTCAAAAGTTCGATCGGTTCCGCGAGGTCGACCTGTGTCGGATCATCCTTGTCGACACCGAAGCCAACGTCGTAAGGAAGCAAATGCTCATACGGCATCGGCTTGCCCGTTTCACGGCTCGTCTGATAGGGCAACGTATCGAAAATGCTGATTCGCACTAGTGTCTGAAGGTGCGGTATTTCACTACGAATACGGCCGATAATTGTCCGTAGCAGCCGCGATCGTGCCTCGAGATCGCCACCGAATTTTCCCGGCCGCGATCGCGCACTAAGGAACTCATGCAGTAAGTAGCCGTGACAAGCTTTCACATCCACGAACTGATAGCCGACCTCGTAAGCGAGCTTCGCGCCGGCCACATAAGCATCGATCAGTCGCTCGAGATCATCGTCGGTCCAGACGACGCTGGCATCGCTCGGATCAATTCCAAACTTGGCATCGAGGAGCGGATGATGGTAGGCGATGCGCGGCTCGAGTCGTTTATCGTTCGGACGCGAGAAGCGTCCCGAGTGGGTGAGTTGCAATCCCACTACTGGACGAGGCTCGCCAGCAGCTACTTCTTCGTGACCGGCATAAAGTTCGTCGAGCAGCGCTCGAAGCCCCGCGCGATTGCTGTCGATCGCCATGGTTTGAAGTGGATTTGCGCGGCCATCGGGTTGCACCGCAGCAGCTTCTCCACCCCAAATTAGTGAGGCACCACTCCGGCCAAAGTTGCGCCAGCGTCGCAGCGTGTGAGGACTCGGACTTCCGTCGCGATTAGCATCCCAGCCTTCCATCGGATGAATACAAAACCGATTCGCGAGTTTCCAAGGCCCCAACTGAAGGGGCTCGGCTAGCGGTGAACCCTCGGCGGCTGTCAGCGCTTTGTCATCGACGGGCAGCGCGAGTGAAAGCTCGGCAAGGCGCGCACGAAAAGCAGCTACGTTTTTCAGCTGAGCGATCTTGGTGTAGTCCGACATTCGCGTGTTTTCCGCTCGAAATAACGACGTTTGGGAGAGAGGGTGAGACTACTCGGTGAGTGGTGTGAGTTTGCTGTGCACGATCACAAACTTTCGCTCTTCGCCACCTTCCATGAAGCGCACGTTTGCAACCCGTTTCGCGCCGTTGCCCGACAAGGCCACGATTTGACCAGGGCCATACTCGGGATGTTGCACCATCATTCCATGTTTGAAAGCATACGGCGAGATTCCTCCCGAGGGAGACTTGCCAGCCAAAAGATCCGCAGCTGTTACGATCCCCGAACTAAAGGTTTTGGATTCTTTCGCCTTGCGAGTCTGCATCTCTTCGGGCTCGAGTTGGTTGACATCGTCGTACATCGGCGCGTCGATCAGTGCATCCTGCTCACGCGGTGGAAACTCCAGGTCATCATCCTCCGGCGAGAGCTGACTCTCTTCGTCCCAGGCAAGATAGCGCGGCGCACTTCCGCGTCCCATGTTCCCACCGATCAGTTCCATCTCGTGTCGGGGGAGTTCCATGAGGAACGAACTCGCGACTGCGGGCGCTTGTTGACCTCGGAACATGCGGTACTGAGCCCACGTGAGGGTGAGGTCTTGCATCGCGCGCGTGATGCCGACGAACAACAGCCGCCGCTCTTCTTCGAGCTTCTCTTCATCGCGACGACTCCGCTCGTGTGGCAACAAACCTTCTTCGCAGGCAACGATGTAAACCGCTGGAAATTCGAGTCCTTTGGCGGCATGCAGGGTCATCATGGTGACCTTGTCGCTGTCGGATTCAAATGCATCTGTATCGGCTACCAGCGACGAATCTTCGAGAAACTGCTCGAGCCCCGCTCCTCCCGGATTTCGCAAATCGAACTCACTGGCGGCTGTCAGAAGTTCTTCGAGGTTCGCCAGGCGCTCGTGATCTTCTTCTGCTTCGCTGTTCTCTAGAACTTCGCGATAACCGGTCTCGGTCAGGACATAGCCCACGAGTTCTTCAACCGGCGCAGTGGCTTTGGTTCCGATCAGGTCGAGCATCGCTACAAACTTGGCAACTGCCACCGCCGATTTTTTGGCGAGTCCCGAGATGGTCCCCGCCATGCGCGCCGCATCGAGCAGCGGAATAGCGCGGTCGCGAGCCACCTCTTGAATCTTGGCGATCGTGCTTTTGCCGATGCCACGTGTTGGGGTGTTGATGATCCGGAGCAAGGCGGCATCGCTGCGCGGGTTGTTCACGAGTTGCAGGTAGGCCAGCACATCTTTGATTTCTTTGCGCTGATAGAACTCGAGCCCATTCACGATTTGATAGGGAATCACTTGCTCGCGAAGCGCGTGTTCGATTTGTCGCGAGAGCGCGTTGGTGCGATAGAAGATCGCAAAATCGCGCGGGCGTCGCTTCCCTGTACGAACCTCGTGAGCAATCTCTTCGGCAATGGTTTCCGCTTCATCGCGCTGCGTTGGAAACGTGGCAAGCCGAACGCGATTTCCCTGGGGATTATCGGTGAAAAGGTCTTTTTCTTTGCGCCGGATGTTGTGACGAATCAACTGATCGGCGATATGCAGGATCGATTTCGTACTCCGATAATTTTGTTCGAGCCGAACGACTTTGACCTTCGGATAATCTTTCTCGAACTCGAGAATGTTCGAGAGATTCGCGCCACGCCAGCCGTAAATCGATTGGTCGGGATCGCCAGTGACAGCGAGGTTCGGATGATCGATCGAAAGGGCGCGAACGATGGTGTACTGCGCGAGATTTGTGTCTTGATACTCGTCGACCATGATGTAGCGATAGCGCTCATCGAGTTGACGACGAACTTCAGGATTCTCTTTCAGCAAGATAGCGACATGCACGAGGAGGTCGTCGAAGTCGACGGCGCTCGAGCGGAGCATCAGTTTTTGATAGGTCGGGTAGACCTTCTCGACGATACCTCCAATCGCATGACCGCGACGAGGTTCGTAGCGATCTGCCGTTACCAGATTATTCTTGGCCCAACTGATGGCCTGTGCGATCGCGTCGGGCGAAGTGTGCGTGAGATCGATCCCTTCTTCGTCGAGCGCGATCTGCAGGATCTTGCGGCTGTCGTCGGTGTCGTAGATCGAGAAGTTTTCTCGTAGTCCCACCAGCTCGGCGTAGGAACGCAGCATTCGCGCGCAGAAGCGATGGAACGTTCCCATCCAAACCGCTTGTCGCGGCGCGAGACGTTCGAGGCGGCCGCGCATTTCATCGGCCGCTTTGTTCGTGAATGTGAGGGCCAAGATTTGCCGGGCGGGAATGCCACTGGCGAGCATCCAAGCTACGCGGTGAGTGACGACGCGAGTCTTGCCACTACCAGGTCCGGCGAGAATCAGCAGCGGACCTTCGATGTGGCAAACAGCAGCCCGCTGCGCATCGGTCAGCGAGTCGAGCAGGGGAGAACGCAGCGCGTGGTCACTCGCAGCATCGCTCAGTCGATCCATCGGGAACAAGCTCATGACAACCATCCTGCTCAAAAAACTGCGCCGGTCGGCAATGCTCGGGAGAGCCGAATTCTCGCCTCCAAAGTTGCTACGCGGGTGATACTGCAACTGATCAGTATTATAGAAAATTGTACACGAAGTTCTAAGCCCCCTGTGCCAGTAATGCTGTGCTAGCAGTGACAGCAACTCTTAAAAAATTTCTCAAGAATTAGTGCAGAAAACGCTAGGAATTGGAGCATCGCCTGCTATATTTCTCCCACGTCAGAGCCAAGTAAAGGTTTGAGCAGGATTGCTCGCAACAGACTTGGCACCGAACAACCCGATTTTTGTTTCGATCTGATTTAGGGAAGGAACCCCCATGAGCAGGACGCGCATTCCGCTGAGCCAACACGACGAAAACGCACGCCTCATGCAGGAGCGGCTCGAGATGAGCACTGCAGAGATTGGCCTCACGGTGCGAACCACCAATTGCCTCGAAGAGCGTGGCATCTTCACGGTTCGCGATCTTCTGAACTGCACACGCGAAGATCTTTTGGGCATCGCCAACTTTGGCGAGAAGACCCTCGAAGAAGTCTTCAAGGCTTTGGAGAAGTACGGCTTCTTCCGCGCCTCGCGAGCCAGCAAAACACGCCAGCAATTGGTCGCCTAGTTTTGCTTTCGATCGCAGAGTAACTCCCCCTCGATTGATTCCTAGCCGATGCGCGCGAGCGTGTGACCCAATCTGTCGCTCGCCGCGCTCGGAGTGTTGAAACAGTGCGTTTTCCAGCGAAAAACGCCTGTTTTGCGAAGGGGGAGTCGTCTGCCTATGAAGCTGCTGGCTTCAATTATTCTTCTGCGCGAACATTGCTGCTGCACGGCACCTCTTGGAGATGTTGTTGCTTGTACGATGGTCGTCTCGATGCGCGATCGCTGCGCATCGCCGAGAAGGAGAAGCCACTATGAAAGCTTATTTTCAGCGACTGCTTGCTTATGCAGCGTGGGCCAGTCGCCGAGTGATTAGCGCGGTGCGCGCGACCCCTGAAGCACACGCAGAGGCAATGCCGCTACTCGCGCATATGCTGGCAGCAGAGCATGTGTGGCTCGCGCGGCTCGAACATCGTGAGCCAACGCACGCCGTCTGGCCCACCCTCAGCCTCGAGCAATGTGCGACGCTAGCTGATGAAAATCAGGCGGGATATCAAGCATTCTTGTCGCAGCTTGATGAGTCGCGGCTGACAGAGCTGATTCGCTATAGCAACAGCCGAGGAGATTCGTTTGCCACATCGGTGGCTGACATCCTGACCCATGTGGCGCTGCATGGTCCGTATCATCGCGGGCAACTGGCGAAGATCATCGCCCGCTGCGGTGGTACTGCGATCAACACCGACTTCATCATGTTCGAGCGGGAGCACTCGTAACGCTCGACCATGCAGCGAGCACCATCGCCGAATGCTTCACGACAAGCATTACGACTGCTTAGCCCGCCAGATGTCGTAGAGCCGGAAGAGGGTTTCGCGAATGTTGCCGTCGCCGTGGTAGGCAGCATGGATCGTTTCGCGATCGAGTTTTTCTTGCGTCGCTTGCGGGTCAACGAGTGCGCGATGGATGGCCAGTTTCGCAACTTGTTCGGCGAGCTCGGCGCTCGGAACTGTTTCGTACCAAGTGGGCAGGTTCGTCGGGGCATGTACCGTGACCACCAATCCCGCCCGCCGGATACGTACGAGAAACGCGAGCTGCAATGTCGAGCGCCAGCTGAGCTGTTCGTACCCATCGACGATCACTAAAGTTCGATCGTTCCACGATCGTGCATTTGTAAATAAGTTTGCCAAAGTTCTTTCGTGATTGTGAAGTGAATACTCGGAAAGTATTCGCTCTCTTTTCAGGAACTCTTCACGACAAGCTGCCAGCAGCGATGATTTGCCGCTCCCATGGGGCCCGACGATTGCGCCGCGCCAGTGCTGCTGCTTGAGACGATCGACGAGCTTTGCGATCGTGAGTCCATCGGGCAGCAGGTAAGGCAATTCACCGGGGCGCGTGTAGCGTGTGGCGAACGGATTGATCGATGGATCGTTCATAGAAATCGATCGAGCGTGAGCCAAGTTGCCGGGCAATAAACCACGATTTCCTGGCGGAAAACCGCGATTCTAGTGGGTCGACCGCAGCTGCGAGGTCACTTCGAAGGAGTCGCGACAGCTGGAACTGAACCGAGTGTAAATGGTTGCTCCAGAACAAACTCGCGCCCTCGTTTGAGGAACAGACGCAGGCGAACGCACCAGCGAATCGAGAAGATGGCGCCGTTGTAACTCAGCGGGCTGTTGGGGAGTCGTGTCTTGAAGCGGCGCAGGGGACGCAGGTCACTTTCTTCAGCATCAGCAGGAAGCCGGCGCTCGAAGAAGTGGACTCCCAAATCTTCTTCCCCTTTTCCTTCGGTGAACCACAAGACGGAGGCTTCGACCGCCTGGATTTCCGAAGGTTCGACGACGTCGATCTGATACTCGACGACAAGTTCGTCCCCCGATGCGTACTGTTTGCGGCCTCCACCCAGGCAGAGACTGAGGAGAGGGTCCATCAGGCACGTGCTCCCGCAGTCGAAGGGAGTGGTGCAGCCGAAACCGAGGCTGGGACCATCAGCGAAAGAGGCTCTTGTTGCAACTGCTGCTCGGCACGCTGCGTTGCTTCTCCGGGGTGCACGACAATCGCAAAGCCGCGCTGAAACGGTGGCCAACCTTCCACAAGTCCTTTGACCACCAACCGCCAATGGACAGCGGCGTGAGGGGACTCGAAGGAATGCATGGCGTCGCTCGGAATCGCGAGCAAGCACGTTTGTTGATACGCCTCGGAAGGCACGATCTTGATGTTCTCGGCCACCAGCAGGGTGTGTTCGTGAACCACGCGCGATTCGCTGCGCAAATCGGTCCCTTGGCGATAGGTGACATCTTCTTCGCATCGCAGCACTAGCTGCAGTTTACGAACGTCGATGTGACCATGCTGCGAAAGGGAAACCTGATACTCGCGGCCAGGGATCAGCGGATGATCGGAGATCTCGATCGTCGTGGGTCCCATGCCGGTGTGGATGCGAATGAGTCGAATCAGGAAGTAGAGACTGCCACCTGCCACGCCCCAGAATGGGAGCAAGAACAGCGATAACAGCCACTCCGGTTTGTGGTCGACAAAGCTCTTCACCGCCAAAACGGTCAGTATCGAACCGACGCCGGTCGCCGCAAGCGCAAAGAGAGTGGTGGCCAGTAATCGCCAGCCCGGGGATTGCGAAGGGGGGAGACGATAGGCGAGTTCGATGCCGGGGCTATTCGTGAGACCATCGTGGGGCGGAACGGTGGGGAAATCGCGATGGCGTGGAGCGACATCTTCGAGCGGATTAATTCCCTCGGCCGACCGTGCCATAGCGCTGCGTCGTTCGGCTGAAACACCAATCCGCAGGACGGTCCAAATCAGTCCACTGGCACCAAGAATCACAAACGACGTGAGGACCAAAATCATCAGCCAAAAGCCAAAACCTGGCGTCGGGATTCGAACCGTGACGAAGGGGGACTCGTCGATGAACTTGGTGGCTAGCAGTGCCGACAGCGAGAGAACCCCCAGCAGAAAAATTCCGCTGAAGAAGAGCGCTTCGCTCACGCTCCCCACCAGATTGGATCCGGTGCGGCGGTCGCCACGCTTTTTCTCGAAGAGTCGAAACCGTCTCGCCACGCGCGTCGAACTCCCGATCTAAGTGCCAGTATGGAATGGATTTACGGCTGAACGATGTCGGTCTGCCGGTGGTGCCGAAGTGCGCTCGAAATGGCCTTGGTCGCTACTTCGGGCAGTATTCTTATACTAAGAGAAAATCCCCCTTTTGACAAACTCCCTTTTTCTACTTGACCAGGCGGTTCCCTAGGGGGAATCGGCCGCACCTAGACGCTACACTGCGGCAGCCGACACGCCACTCAGCCCACTCTTCCGCCGGAAAGAATCGATCCGATGCACCGAGCCCTCACTACGATTCTCCAGCCCCTGGCATCACTTTGCACTGACAAGTTTCCTCGGCTGGTGGTACTCCTGGCCGCGCTGCTGTCGGCCGAGATAGCACAGGGAGGGGATTGGCCTGGCATTTTGGGACCGAATCGAGATGGTGTCGGGGTCGACGAAAAGCTGGCCGATCGCTGGCCCGCCGCTGGGCCCAAAGCACGCTGGACCAAGCCCCTGGGTAGTGGCTACGCCGGTGTGAGCGTGCAAGCCAATCGTGTCATCGCTTTTCATCGTGTCGAAGGAGTCGAGCGCATCGAAGCACTGGATTTCGCCACCGGCAACTCGCTTTGGAAAGCCGATTTCGAGGCCAACTATCGTGGCGGCATCGATAGCGATCTGGGGCCACGCTGTGTCCCGGTAATCAGTGGCAACATGGTCGTGGCACTTGGAGCCGCTGGCGATTTGTATGCCGTGAGTCTCGATACCGGCAAGAAACTTTGGTCACAAAGTCTGTTTGCCGATCTGGGAGCCGACGAGGGTTATTTCGGCGCGGGAAGCACGCCGATTGTCGTGGGAGACACGGTGCTTGTGAACGTCGGTGCCAGGAATGCAGGGATTGTCGGACTAGAGCTGAAAACCGGGGTTATTCGCTACAAAACCTCGAGCTTTGAAGCCAGCTATGCCTCGCCGATCACTTGGCAGGTGCAGCAAAAACCGCAAGTGATCTTTGTCACGCGCCTCGACACCGTGCTCGTCGATCCAGCCAGCGGAAAGTATCAAAACATCACCGAGTTCGGGCGCTCGGGACCAACCGTCAATGCCGCGATGCCGCTCGTCATCAAGGATCAGCTGTTCCTAACAGCCAGTTATGGAATTGGAGCGAAGCTGCTGAAGCTGAGCGTCACAAGCAGTGGCGCGGTGGAAGCAAAGCCACTTTGGGAAGCGGACGACGTTTTGTCGAGCCAGTACGCAACACCGGTTCATTTCGACGGCTTTCTCTACGGCACGCATGGCCGCGAAGATGGAGCTGCTGGCGAGCTGAGATGTGTAGATCTGGCCACCGGAAAGGTCCGCTGGAAACAGGCCAATTTTGGTATCGCTCATGTCATTCGCGCGGACGATAAACTCCTCTTCCTCACCGCCGATGGCCGACTGCTGCTGGTCCAAGCGACCCCCGAGAAGTTCACGCTGCTATCGGCGGTCGATCTGCTCGCCCCCAAAGGATCGCCCCCCGCAGAGCCTCAGGAAATCGCCGTGATGGCGTCGGGTCGAGCCACCGAAGGAACTCGGCCACTTCCCGCACTCGCGCGCGGCACGCTTTTCATCCGCACCCACAGCAGCCGCCCCCAAACCAGCCTCTCCGCCTACGAAGTCGCCCCTTAGCTACTTGCGCTCACGTAAGGCGATTCGAGAGAGGAGTTGCTGCACCGTTTGCAGCGACTCCGATCGACAAGCAATGGTGAGATGACGGCAAGAAGTTACTGAGCGCTGGGTGTGAATTATATGAATTCACTATTCCGCAGTGGCTGGTTCGACGAGGGTGATTTGGCTCGCTTTGGTGACTTCGATGCGTGGCACACCACCGACATCTTTGATGGTTCCTTGTACGCGAATCTTCTTCCCTTTGTAGTAGGCTGCTGGGTCGTCGATCATTTTTTCTTTCAGTTCGGCGGCGGCTGATTTCTTGATCGAGACGGCAAAATTCTTCGGATCGCGGAAGTTCGATTCGCTATCGAGGTACACAGCGCCGCGCGTTTCGAGCAGGTCCTTGGTCGACTTCACTTCAAACTCGACAGTGGCCTCTTTGTCGATGTTAGCGCGAGCTTCAGCAGGGGTGATGACTGCTGGCTCTTCCTCAGCGCCGACAGGAACGGCCCATCCACACAGCAGCGTGGCGATTGTGAACAGCAGAGCAGGGCGGAGCGATGAAAAGGTGATCATGGAGCGAGTCTCGCAGCAGAAGCGGAAGATGGGACAATGTGGAGAGGATGTAAGTCGTAGTTTCGGGTGTGAGAGGGCGTGTCGCAATCAGCGCACCCTGAAGAAGTGGTAAAATTCACACTTAGAATGAGCCTCCTTCATATTTACCAACAGCGATTTCGCGTCCGTTTCCTCAGCCTTGGTGCGCCGCGCTTGGTTGTCGGGCGAGCGCCGCGCTCTAAACCGTTTCAGCGGATTGTTTTACCGACGCCTTATATCAGGCAATTCACGCTCCGCGCAGCGCTGCTTGGCTCTCGTCGGCCGATGATCAGTCGAAGAGAGATAGTCTGCTACAAAGCACGCCCGAGTTGGAGAATGGTGACGATCATGCGCTGCAAAAACTGGTTCTGGGGGATTTTCGCCGCTGGTGCCTTGCTCGCCGGTTCGCTCGACCTTGCAGCTCGCGACGTTTATGTCGACAACCTAGCGGGAGACGACCATCGCAACGGTGCTTCCGAAGATTCACGCGGACTGGCATCTGGACCGTGCCGCAGCATCGCTCGCGCTCTTTACATGGCAGGTCCCGCCGACCGGATCATTATCAAGAACACGGGCGAGCCCTACCGCGAATCGATCACGCTGCAAGGTGGAAAAAATAGCGGAACGAGCGAGCAGAAATTCCAAATCATTGGCAATGGTGCCGTGCTCGACGGTAGTGAATCGGTGATGAATGGCCGGTGGGAATTTGAAACTGGCGATATCTTTTCAATCGAACTCACCAGGCGCAGCTATCAGCAACTTTCGCTCGGCGATGTGCGCTTGGTGCGTCACTCGAATCTCGCCGCTCTTCGTGATCTGAAGCCGCTGGAATGGACGCTGCTGCAAGGCAAACTGCTGTTCCGCGTGGAAGAAGGAAAATTGCCTTCGAGCTACGATTTGCGCGCGGGGAAGTGGCCTGTGGGGATCACGCTCTACGATGTGCGAAACGTGGTGATCAGCGATCTGGTGGTGCGCGGTTTTCAGCTCGATGGAGTGAACGCGCACGACCTCTGCTCCAATGTCGATCTGATGGGTATCGCCGCCAACGACAATGGTCGCGCTGGGATTGTGGTGGCAGGTAGTTCGCGGGTGCGTGTGGTCAGCTGCGAGGCGCAAGGCAACGGCGAATCGCAGCTCCGCGTGGAAGGCTACTGCGAAGCCACGATCAGTGGCGGAACGTTCGACGAAGCGACTGCTCCGAAATTGATCCACGATGGTGGCCGCATCAAGCAGGCAGCAGCCGAGTAGCTGCTCGGGCAATCTTGGCTTTTTGCAAAACAGCCATATTTCAAGGGAGATTCGGCTGTTTCTATCGCCATGCTGTAAGCCATAGCTTACGACGCGACGGTGCTCTGCCCCTCCAGTGGCGGCTCTTCTTTGCTCTTGGCGCTGGCGTCGAGCAGCTGTTGCATCTCCCCTTTGCTCGTCAGGTAGTAGCCAATGCCGACCGTTGCGACGACCAGCTGAATGCAGCGAAACGTGAGGGCGATGAGAAACCCTTGTCGCGCGGGAACACTTGCCGCCGAGATGCCGCGATAGAGTGTATCGAGCACCGCTTCGAACGTGCCGATCGGAAGTGCACCGGCCACCATCGACATCGGCACAATCACAAAATGCGACGCGATGCTGGGTGGCGTGCTGCCAAGTCCGAGCGCTACGAGGTAGACCATCGCCACATAGAGCGAATGGACCACCAGGCTCATCACAATCGCAAGCGCCAGTTGATCGAATCGGCGGCGATACATCCGCGTGGCATCGATCAGTTTGGCAAGAACTTTTCCCACTACCGGCAAGTGCCCCAAACGATCCCACAGCTTGGCTTCGGCGAGGCCAGGAATCATTAGCAGCACCAGACCCAGCGTGGCGACAGCGGCTCCGATTTGTGTCACGACGATCAGCGTGCCGATCGTGCGTTCATCTTCGATTGTGCGAAAATGGATCGCTTCGAAATCGATGAGCAGCGAGGCGAGTGCGGCGAGCATCAGCAGGGCGTAAAGTCCGATCACACGATCGATCAGCACGCTGGCCACCGCTTCGGTTTTTCGCTTAGGTTCGAGCTGACACAAGAACGTGGCCTTAAGAGCGTCGCCACCTACTAGACCAAACGCCATCAGGTTCAGGAGATAGCCCAAAAAGCCGATCCGGAGCGAATCGCGCAGGCTGAGCCTCAGGCCGATGGCTTGCGCCAGGATTTGCCAGCGGACGATGGTCACCGCCACCGCCACCAGCGTGACAACGGCTGCTGCCGCCAGCAGTTCCCAGCGTTTGGGACCTTCGAGCAGGCGAATGAACTCGGGATCTTGCGCAGCGGAATAGCCCAGCGTGCCGAGCAACACGACAGGAATGCCGTACTTGACGATCGAGAGCAGGATTCGTTTAGCAGACAACGGAGAAAGGCTCCCGAACTACGACACCTCTCCGGCCATCGCGCTGATCGCTGGAGAAATCTGTAACCGTATGCTAGCAGTGCACTTGGGCGAAAACAGCTTCCCCAAAATACGCCCTCAAGGACCGCTGCCGGTGCCTTGACGACAAACGTCACTGCGGATAATTTCACGTTCTTCTGGTTGTAACGGTAATGCCCGTCGGCCACCAAGGCCGATGAGTAAAGTAGTCTAGCTGAGGAATTGGGGCCAGGAAGTCGATCTGGCGATCGTCTTATCTGTCCTAAAAACTTCTCTTGCAACGACTTACGGCCGAGGATTGCGGGCCCAGTTCGATTTTCCTGGTGGCTGAATGATCAGCCTCCTTGCGAGATCGGACTTCCTGGCGAACTTCGGCTGCGTGGGATATGTCCCAAACGTATCCGGCGCGATAAACTACCGCAGGCCAGACGACTTTTGCATGCTCTGTTTTCCTTAGCCGGAAAATCGCTGCTGCACCGAGTCGCCAACAAAATCGGGGGATTAGCTCAGTTGGGAGAGCGCTTGCATGGCATGCAAGAGGTCATCGGTTCAAGTCCGTTATCCTCCACTTAACGAAAGCCGTGAGTCTCACAAGACTTGCGGCTTTTTTCGTGCGCGGCTGCGATCATTGACCCCCTAGGGATGCGAGCCATGAACCGGTTAGGTTGGATAGCGATCCGCGCTCTTTGTGGCTTGCTCTCGTTCGCGCTGTTGGCGGAGCTGGCCTTGGCCGAGGAGGTCGTTATCCGCCCCCAGCCGATGGCGGGAGCGCTCGATAATCCACTCAAGGGGTGGTGTCCGTACACCAACGCTGGAAAGATTCAGCAGCCCTATTCGATGGTGTTTCAGTACATCTCGTGGCGCGAGCTGGAGCCTGTGGAAAATGACTTTCGTTTCGAGGCGTGGGAAAAGTCGTGGGACGACCAAGCTGGCGCCGGTAAGCACGTCATCTTTCGGGTCTATGTCGATTACCCCGCAAAGCCTTCGGGATTGCCGGATTGGCTTCGTAAGCGTGGGGTGAAAGAGACTGCCTACCAAGAGCATGGAGGTGGGAAATCGCCCGACTACGACGACCCGCGCGTTGTGGCGGGGCTCGAACGTCTGATTGCAGCCCTCGGAAAACGCTACAACCAGCATCCTCGCGTGGCCTTTATTCAGCTGGGGTTACTCGGTTTTTGGGGAGAATGGCACACCTACCCCCAAGTCAAACTCTACGCTTCTGCTGAGACCGAACGGCGCGTCATCGACGCTTATCGCAAAGCCTTTCCTGACAAGTGCCTGATGGTTCGTTATGCCCGCGGCTATGCCGGCGCGCAAGATTGGATTGGGTTTCACGACGACATGTTTCCTCAGGATGTCGACAACGGCCAGGATTGGAGTTTTTTGGCCGGACTGCGACGCGAGAAACGAATGGACAACTGGAAAGTCGCCGTCGTCGGTGGGGAGATGGTGCCGGGCGAAGCAGAGCGCTGGCTGGGAGGCGATTTTGAAACCACGCAAACGATGCTCGAGCGCTCGCATTTCACCTGGGTGGGGCCTTATGGCCCGGCTCTCAAGGCGTCAAATGCCGAGAACTATCTCGAGCGGTGCGAAGCATTGGTTCGCCAGATGGGATACGATTTTCAAATCACCGAAGTGAAGTATCCCGAGAAGTGGAAGGCGAAAGATTCAGTACGTCTAGAAATCCAAGGGAGGAATCTTGGGGTAGCACCGTTCTACTACCCATGGTCGGTCGAGTGGGCGCTACTTGATCCAGCAGGAAAGGTCGTCCGAACGTTTCCAACCAAGTGGGACCTGCGAAGATGGCTCCCTGGTGAGTTTTCGCAAACCACAATGCTCGATCTCGATCTGTTGCCCGGAAATTATCGGCTCGCCCTCGGGATTCGTGATCCTTGGACCGACCGTCCCGCCATTCGTTTTGCCAATGATTTGCCGGTCGTTGATGGCTGGACCATTCTTTCGAATATCAGCGTGACGGAGTAGCCGCGCGGACTATTCTTCCTCTTCATCGATGGCGTAGGAGATTTTTCCTTTGGCGGTGTAGGCAAACAGGACGTTTTGAAGCCAAAGCTCGTAGCCGGGAAGATAGGGATCGGCCAGCGTGGATTTCCCCTGGTGAATTGGCCAAAGGATGTAGTTGGGGACGGCGTAGTAGTTTCCGGCCGAGGTGTAGAGCGCTTCGGTGAGGTACCAAAGTGGATTCTTGGTGGGATGGGCTTGGGCGACGTTTTCCTCGAATGCCGAGGGTAAGTCGGTGCCAATCGCGACCTGAAGGTCGAAGTCCTCCTCGATGTCGTACGGCGACTCGGCGCGGCTGAGCGTAGGTGGATTCCCTAAGATTTTGACGATCGGGTCCCGTTTGGGATCGGTGGCGGCCAGCAGTGCCATCTCGCGCCAGTTGGCAACCTGCTGCAGGATGAGGGCCTGAATCTTCGCATCGCTTTTGCGGCGCACCTTGGTGCGGCTGAAGAGGGTTCCCTCCTCGGGATCTTCGCCAGCTTTCGCAGCATCTTTATAGAAGCGTCGCAGCCGCTCGAGCACCTGATCGCCATGCGGATGTCCCGCACAGATTGGCTCGAGACCCTGGCCGCTGGGGGGTAGCAAATCGAACAGGAACATCATGTCTTCTTCGGTTTCCCACGGGTCCCCTTTTGCTCCCGCTATTTTTTGCCAATCGGAAAAGATCTGCTTCAGCTTCCGTTTCGCCATGGTGGGCTCCTGCGGGACATTGCTGGCTGGGTGAATGCGCCGGTTATCAGTAGCGGTAATTTTCAAAGAGGGATCCGCCGGCTCAGGCACTTTGAAAGCGTACCGCTACGCCACACGAGAAGCAAAAGGGGACTGGCCAGAGAGTCGAACTTACTGTGAGTCAGGTCGTCGGCTCTTTCGAAAGTCTCTTGCGCGAGGGCAGAAAGTGGCCGAAACTTCGGGGCTCCGCTGGGGTATTAAAGAGAGGAGTCGTGATCGATCGAACGCGTACAGAAGAGACTGAGCTATGGGCTGCCAACTGCGACCGGAATTCACCGAGCTTCGTTTTCCAGCTCTCGCTGGCGCGCTGCTGGCGGCTGTGCTAACCGCTTTAACGCTCGAGGTTCCGCTTGTCGCGGCGGAACGCCAGCTCCAGGATGTGGTCTATTCCAAGGCCAAAGACGCCGACCAGGTCCGCAACAGCCTCGATGTGTATGCCCCAGCGAAAGGGGCCGATTTGCCGATCATGGTCTGGATTCATGGTGGTGGTTGGAAGCGCGGGAGCAAGGAACTCGTCGATCGCAAAGTCACCGCGTTTAACGAGCGGGGCTTTGTGCTGGTGAGTATCAACTATCGGTTTACACCCGCAGTGACCTACCACGAACAAGGGACCGATGTGGCTCGCGCGATTGCCTGGGTGCACGAGCATGCGGCTGAATTTGGTGGTTCGCGCGACAAGATTTTTGTGATGGGGCATTCGGCCGGCGCGCATCTCGCAGCACTGGTGTCGACCGATCACCGGTATCTCGAGGCAGAGAAGCTGTCGCTCGCGACGATCCAAGGAGCTGTGCTGCTCGATGGTGCGGGCTACGACGTGCCGCGGCAAATTGAAATCGCCGCGCTCCCGGCGCTCAAGGAGTTGTACATCGACGCTTTTGGCACCGATCCGCTCAAGCAAAAAGATGCCAGCCCGATCTCGCATGTGGCGAAAGAAAAGCAGATTCCACCTTTTTTGATCCTGCATATCGCTTCGCGGCGCGATGGAAAGCTGCAATCGGAATCGCTCGCGAAAGCGATTAACGAAGCAGGCGGGTCGGCCAAGGTTTACTCTGCAGCAGGGAAAACCCACGGCACGATCAACCGCGAACTTGGTCTCGCAGGAGATGCGCCGACCAAAGAAGTTTTTGGTTTTCTCGAAGCTCAGCTCAAACGCCTCGCGAGCAAAAGCAAGCCTTAGGATTTGCGAAGTGCCTAGCGCGATTAAGGCAAGTAAGGCCAGTAGGTGAGCTTTCCTTCGTGATGAGCAACGAAGCGAATCGCTCCATCTTGCGACACGACGACCGCAAGTGCATCGGGAAGCGAGAGGACCAGCCGATAGGCAGAGCGATGTCGCGTGCCAGAGGCATCGGCCGGTTCGACAACGGTTTCGGTCGCTTCGAGATCCCGCGCGCGGTGAATCTTCAGCACGTGCAAATCGCCGAGAATTTCGCCACCAAATCCGATCAGCTGAAACTCGCGATTGAGGACCAGCGTTCCATCGACGCTCATCAAATCGGCCAGCAGATGCGCGAATTCTACGAGCGATTCGTCGAGCGATGCGAGCTCCGGATCTTGAATGCGCTGATAATCTTCCCAAGTGACAACCGACAGATTTTGCTCGCTCCCGAGGACAAGCAGCCGCGAGAGAAGTCGCTTCATCACGGTCCGAAAGCGGAGGGTTGAATCCTCCTGACAGAACATCACGCGGAACCGAAACCACTGATGCAGCATGTCGGATTCGATGGTCTCCCGAGGCAAGTAGACCAGCATCCCTCCATGCTTGCGCTGACGAACGAGGTTCAGGGTCCGGCGAATGATGCTTTGGGCAGCCATTTTCACGAACGAATCGCAGATGCGTGTCGTGGGCGTCATCTGCTCGTGTACGGGAAGCTGCTCGACGAGAGTCGCGCGGGCTTCGCGAAATTTGGCCGGCAGCCACTTGGAATGAAACGGATCGAACCCTTGCGAGAGGAGGAGCGAGCTTGTGTTCTCCACCACCCGCTCGTGTCCACTGGCGATCACGAGGTGACCAGGACCGAGAATCTGAATCACCAAGTTGGATGGCAAGGGCTGACCTAAATAACGTCCCCCATCCATCCGGTTGATCCAGCGTGTGCCGGTGAGAATCAGTCCCCAAATCACGAGTTGATCGTCGCGCAGTTCTACCCCTAAGAGCGACCGCTCGATCGCTGCAGCCGACGCCAATTTGCGAATCTCGTGTGGCGAGAGGGGGCAGGCATGATCAAACTCGAGGACCACCAGCTCTTCGGCCCGGTCAGCCCAGGCGAGGAACTCTTGCGGCGAGCCATAGATCAATCGGCAACGAACGAGTTCCCCTTCTTCGCGCAACAAACTGGCTTGATAGGAGACGTCGAGAAACCGCGACAGCGACGCAGGATCGGGCAAGCAGTGCGCAGGATGATCGGCGATTGCCCAGCGTTTTTTCACTTCCTCGGCCAGATCGGGGGGATAGAGCGAGGTGCCCAGTGGTTCAGTCATCGCAAGCTCACCGGCAAGTCCATAACTCGAGACGAAAAACTAATTCTACCGGACCACCCTCGTGGCGTGTGACTGAGCAGGGAATGCGTGGGGCCGATCTGTGGGGAAGCTGGCAAAAGTTCTGCCGCACGATTCGCGACGACAGCGGCGCGCAGCTACAGTAATAGGCAGCGACGCCGAGCCTTCTACGAGCGGCGGCTGTTCCTGGCATCACGACCTCTCACGTGATTTATGAAGTTCACCAACCCGTGTTCTCTTTTCAGCTTGCCGCTGCTGGCTTGCCTTGCGATCACCAGCGACATTGCAGCGGCTGATGTTTCGCTCCCCCGCGCGCAGCTCTTTTCTAAATATTGCCACGACTGCCACCAGGGTGAAAACTCCGAGGGTGGGCTCGATCTGTCGGCAGTGCAGGAAGATCTCTCCGACCCACGCTGGTTTGCCAAATGGGAGCGGATCTACGACCGAATAGCCTCGGGCGAAATGCCACCGCAAGAGGCCGCGCAGCCCACCGAAGCGGAACGCACAGCGGTACTCGACGAGCTGCGCGACAAACTCACTGCGGCTCACCAGCGCTCCAAAGGAACGGTGCTGCGACGCCTCAACCGGAGCGAGTATGAAAACACGATCAACGATCTGCTGGGGACGAGGCTGAAGCTGGTCAACCAGTTGCCTGCCGATGCCAAATCGCACGAGTTTGAAAACGTCGGTGAAGCGCTCGGCACATCGATGGTGCAAGTGCAGCGGTATCTCGACTGCGCGATGCTTGCGTGGGATGAAGTCCTCGCAAGCCACATGCCACCAGAAAGCAAAGTGACACGCGCTAGCTATGCCGACACACGGGGTGGCGAGCAGTGGCTCGGCAAAGTGTGGCTGAAGCGCGATGATGGTGCGGTGGTCTTTTTTCGCGAGCTTGGCTATCCCACCGGAATGCTTCGCGAAGCCAATACGCGCTTCACCGGCAACTATAAGATTCGGGTCACAGGCTACGCCTTTCAATCCGAGAAACCGATCACCTTCGCGCTCGGGGCAACATCATTTGCGCGGGGCGTCGAGATGCCGACGTTTGGTTATTTCAGCCTAGCACCCGGTGAGCCGCAAACGGTCGAGATCACCGCGCGACTCGATGCCAACTACATGATCGAGATCACGCCGCAAGGACTCATCGATGAAGGGAACTTCATTCGACAAAACGGAATTGCCGACTACCGAGGGCCGGGGCTCGCGATCTTGCATGTGGAACTCGAAGGTCCGCTGGCTGATGAACAAATCGCGCGCGGTCGAGCGCTGCTGCTAGGCGATTTCGAGCAGCAGCCGATCGTGCAGCGCGGCGGCAATCGAGGACGGACTCCGCCGACGAATCTGATTGCCGAAAATCCGAGTGAGGCAGCTCGCAAAGTGCTTCTTCGACTTGGAAATGAAGCTTTTCGGCGACCTGTGGTGGCAGCCGACGTCGAGCCGTTTGCCAAACTTTTCGATGCTCAAGTGGCGGCCGGATCGAATCATCAAGAGGCGCTGAAGACGGCCGTTGTTGCGCTCCTCTGCTCGCCCGATTTTCTGTTCCTCGAGGAGTCGAGTGGCCAGCTGAATAGCCATCAGCTCGCAGCGCGAATCTCGTACTTCCTGGCGCGAACACTTCCCGATGCGGAGCTGCGCCGCGCGGCGAATTCTGGCGAGCTGCTCGGTGATCCCAAGGTCAGCCGCGCGCAGATCGATCGCCTCCTTGCCAGCGAAGCGTTCGATCGCTGCATTGCCGATTTCACCGACGCCTGGCTTAACTTGCGCGATCTCGAGTTCACTAATCCCGACGCAGCGCTCTATCCCGAACATGATCGTTATTTGCAGTGGTCAATGCGCGAGGAAACGCGGCTGTTTGTTCGGGCACTCTTCCGCGAGAACTTGCCGGTTCGTCATCTGGTGAAGTCCGATTTTGCCATGCTCAACGAGCGGCTAGCCGAGCACTACGAGATCGAAGGGGTGGCTGGTCCCGATCTGCGACGCGTCGCATTGCCGCCGGGGAGCTTGCGTGGCGGAGTTCTCACGCAGGCAAGTGTGCTGAAGGTTTCGGCCAATGGCACCAACACTTCGCCGGTGGTGCGCGGCGTGTATGTGATGGAGCGAATTCTGGCCCAACATGCGCCACCACCGCCTCCAGGAATTCCTGGGGTGGAGCCCGATATTCGTGGCAGCACGACATTGCGCGAACTGCTCGCCAAGCATCGCGACAGCGACAACTGCCGCGCTTGTCACGCGCAGATCGATCCACCCGGTTTTGCGCTTGAGTCATTCGATCCCATTGGCAACTATCGCGAGCGTTTTCGTAGCATTGGTGATGGAGAGCGCGTGAGTCGCGAGGTGCGTGGTCAAAAGGTACGCTACAAACTTGGCCCCCCGGTCGATGCGAGTGGCGAACTGGCGAGCGGCGAGAAATTCGCCAGCTACCCAGAGTTTCGCGATCAACTTGCAGCGCGCGAGTTTGATCTCGCGGTTGCTTTGGTCACCAAGCTCCTCACGTTTGCAACGGGGCGCGAAATGGGATTTTCTGATCGCGCCGAGATTCGTTCAATCGCCATGCAAACGCAAGACGATGGCTACGGGGCACGCGATTTGTTGCATGCTGCCCTCGCCAGTAAAATTTTCCGCTCGAAGTAGATGCTGTTCGTTGATCTCTGCTCTAGTAGCCGCTGGTGAGTCCATCGTAAGCGAGACTGTTATGCACGCCCCTTATGTCACCACACGTCAGCCGATCGCACGCCGCAGTTTTTTGCGCGGTGCAGGTGCGGCGCTCATCTCGCTGCCGCTGCTCGATGCCATGACCGCGCCACTGGCTCGCGCCGATGAAAACAAATCGCCACCTCGGTTTGTGGCAGCATGTGCCACGCTCGGTTTTCATGCGCCGTTCTTCTTTCCGGAGAAATCGGGGCGCGATTACGAGCCGACCCCTTATTTGCAAAAGCTTGGCGATTTGCGAGGAGATTACACCGTTTTCTCGGGACTCTCGCATCCCGAACAGCAGGGGAACAACGGCCATGCTTCGGAGCTGACCTGGCTCACCGGTGCCCAGCGTCCAGGGCTCGCGGGCTTTCGCAATACGATCTCGCTCGACCAGATGATTGCCGAAACCTTGGGTCCGCAAACGCGCTATCCCTGCCTCGTCCTTTCGACGAGTGGACGCTCGATGTCGTGGACCGCCAGTGGCGTAGAAATTCCTGGCGAGACATCAGCCGCCAAGCTCTTCAAATCGCTGTTCATCAGCGGCACGCCGAGTGAAATGGAGGCCGAACTGGCGCAAATTCGTCGAGGTGGATCGATCCTCGATACAGTGCAGGGACAAGCTAAAAAGCTCGAGCAGAAACTTGGCAGTGACGATCGCCAGAAACTTGAAGAGTACCTGCAATCGGTGCGGCAACTCGAGTCGCGCTTGCAGCAATCAGAAGGTTGGACCAAACGCCCCAAGCCAACCCTCGATGTGCCGCTCCCCAAGGATGTGGCTGATCGCAACGATGCGATTGGAAAGCAGCGCCTGATGTACGAGATGATCGTGCTCGCCTTACAAACCGATAGCACGCGAACACTCACCTTTCAGCTCTCGGGGATGAATGCGGTGCCGGTGATTCCGGGGGTGAAGAACGATTGGCATAACCTGTCGCATCACGGCAAGGATCCTGAAAAGATCGAAGAGCTGCGCGTGATCGAAGAGGCGGAGTTCGACGTCTTTGCCGAGTTTCTCGCCCGGCTGAAAAGTGTGAAAGAAGAAGGGCAATCGCTGCTCGATCGGACTGCCGTTCTGTTCGGCTCGAACCTGGGGAACGCCAGCAGTCACGACTGGCACAATGTTCCCACGCTGCTGGCAGGCGGCGCGTTTCGACATGGCCAGCACATCGCTGCCGGGGACGAAAAAAACAATGCCTCGCTCGGCAATCTGTTTGTGCAGATCGCGCAGCACATGCAGCTCGAGATCGATCGCTTCGGCAGCAGCACCAGTGGCAGCATCACCGGTTTCGAAGCAAAGAGTTAGTGCTTGTCGCACGGACCAGTAGCGTGAGCAGCGCTCGTAATCCCAGCGGAAATTGCCGAAATCGCCGCTGTCAAAATTGCGATGCGATCGAATCGCGACGCCAAGCCGTGGCTGACTACTTCACCGCGTCGACGAGCCGCTGCGCATCTGCCATGTTCGAGAAGTAGCCGACACTCGGGGCAAACGATTCAGCCCGAGCTGCCTCGGGAACGAAGGGTGCTTTCGCATCTTTCTCGTAGCGATAGAGGCCCCAGTAGTGGCCGTCCAGAACGACGGTCAACAGCCGCATTTGATTCCCCTCGCAGGCAGCGGCCAGTTTGGTGCGAGCCTCTTTCGTCAGGGTCAGGTCGACCGAGTAGTTGGCCCTCGACAGACCGCTTTTCGAAAAATCGTGGTTCGTGAGACGGGCCTCAGCAACCTCGACAGCGGTGAGGACGAGAGCCGGCTTTCGATGCGGGTAGACGATGGAATCGGGATCGCAGCTCGACTGAAAACCTTCCGCTTCGGTCAGATCGGCCACCTGCTTGGTTTCCACCCAGCGCAGCTCGACCCTCGCCTTGGAACCAGCCGGCGGCTGTTCACCTCGCGCGATCGAGCTACCGAGCATGCCCATCCAGAGGGCCAGTCCGATTGAGAGGTACCGAAGCATGGTCGTTCTCCGCTTTCGCAGTGAGTCGGCGGCTATCGAGACTTGATTTGCTCAAGCCTAACGGTCAGCCGGGAGCGATGCAAGAAAAACTGAAGCGGCTCGGGCAGCAGCTGGGGCTGCTCGCATCAAGAGCCGCTTGGTCAAGAAATAGCAAAGGCCTCGCCGGAACCGGTGGCTCAGACAAGGCCTGAAGCTGAATAGCAGGGCTCGGCGTGTGGGCCGAGCGCGAAGTGGGCGATATTGGACTCGAACCAACGACCCCCGCAGTGTGAGTACGGTGCTCTAACCAACTGAGCTAATCGCCCGTAAGGGAAGTTCGCAATTCTACACGATGAATAAGCGGTGGCAATGACGCCGCCGCGCCACGCACGCGAAAACCTGTTCTCTATGCTGCGTGAACTGCCTATTTGTGCCGTGCTGCCCATTTGTGCGCACTCGAATTGGAAGATTTTTGCTTTCACCCTGCTGGTTCAGCCGCCAGTTGCATCAGTAAGTGCTGATGGTTTGTCGGCCCTCACGCCAGCAGTTGCTGGCAGCCGCGATGCCATAGCAGGGCTTTTAGCGGAAACCGCAGCGCCGCTAAGGGAGCCTTTCAGGATGCCAATCGGGGCGCGAGAGAGCTGGCCGACTGCACCCAACTTGGTATTTCAGCACGGTTTGGGTGGGGCCGATTTGCGCACTGATTGACCCCGCCTAGTCGCGCGGTTAGCATACCGATGGAAACTCGACGGGCGGTCGGGTTTTCTTTTTGTTGGTGTTTGTGACAAGATTCACAAAGTCGGGCACACACCCCTCAACACCTTGCTGCAAAGACGTTTACGTTTATGGACTCGATGCTTCTTCCCATTCTCCTGTTTGTCGCGGCTTCCACCGCGCTGGGAGCGGGGCTTCTCTCCGTCGGTGGTTTGCTCGGGCCTAAACGACAAACTGCCGTCAAACGCATGCCCTACGAAAGCGGCATGGACCCAATTCACGACGCGCATCGTAAGTTCGATGTTCGCTTCCACTTAGTGGCAATCGCGTTTCTTTTGTTCGACGTCGAACTCTTGTTCCTCTATCCCTGGGCCGTTGCCAGCAGGAATAAAGCGGGACTCGACTACACCATCGGTACCGAAATGGTCGCGATGGGCGAGATGCTGGGACGAGAGATTTCGTTCGGCCGTGGTCTGGTGTTCGGCGAAGTGATGTTCTTCATGGCACTCTTGACCCTTGGTCTGGTGTATGCCTGGAAGAAAGGGGTGTTTCAATGGCGATAGATCTGCCCGAAAACGTGATGGTCACCAAGCTCGACGAGCTCGCCAACTGGTGCCGCAAAAACAGCTTGTGGCCCATGCCATTTGCAACCGCTTGCTGCGGTATCGAATTAATGGCCACCGGTGCCAGCCGCCACGACTTGGCCCGCTTTGGTGCCGAAGTGTTCCGCTTCAGCCCGCGTCAGTGCGATCTGATGATCGTCGCTGGCCGTGTGGTGATGAAGATGCTCCCCGTGCTGCAGCGCATTTGGCAGCAGATGCACGAACCGAAGTGGTGCATCTCGATGGGGGCCTGTGCGTCGACCGGCGGGGTGTTCGACACCTACGCGGTTGTTCAAGGTATCGACCGCTTCATTCCCGTCGATATGTATGTCCCCGGTTGCCCACCACGTCCCGAACAGCTGACCCAGGCGATCATCGACCTGCAAGACAAAATTCAGCGCGAAGGGACGATCACCGGCGAGGAGTTCGAAACAGCAGCGCGGCAAGAACGCAAACGTGCCTTGCAAGAGCTGCCGATTTACGGCGTCACCCCTTATTTTGCGAAGACCTCGCCGCTGGCGTCGCGCTAAACGCCCGGTCGAGCGGCACTCTCTGCTGAGTTCAGCCCGGGAGTGTTCCGCAGAGCAAACGTAGTGATAGGCGACAGAGATAGAAACACCCCGACTATGCCAGCCACAGCTGATACCCTTGCCGCACTGAAGACCCGCTTTCCAGCCTTGGAAACGAGCGAGTTTGCCGGTCAAACGCGCGTTGTGCTGGCCAAGAACACGTTCGAGCGCGCCATGACCATGCTGCGCGACGAACTGAAGTTCGATCTGCTCGTCGATGTCACGTGCGTCGACTATCTCAACTTTCGTGACGCCAAGGATCGTTTTGGGCTCGTCTACCTGCTTGCCAACACGGTAACAGCCGAGCGTATCACGGTTCGCGTCTACCTCAACGAGCCCGAACTGACGATCCCTTCGATGGTTCCGCTTTATGCCGGTGCCAACTGGCTGGAGCGTGAAGCGTTCGACATGTTCGGCATTGTGTTTGAAGGTCATCCCGATCTGCGGCGGATCATGATGCCCGAAGAGTTCGAAGCTCACCCGCTGCGAAAAGACTATCCGCTGCAAGGACGTGGCGAGCGTCACAACTTCCCGGTCCTTACACGCAATCAGGCCTAGTGATTGGCAGGTTCAGTGACTAGCCAGCGTAACGATTCACTGCCGGCGAAGTTGCTTAGTTCAAGTTGGCAGCGGCTCCACCCAGGTTTTCCTCCCAGGTTTGGTGAGACAAGCGATGGCTACGATCGAAAAACCAAGCTCCACCGTCAAGTCGGAAGACTACCTGTGGACACTCAACTTCGGGCCGCAACATCCCGCCACCCACACCACGCTGCGCCTCGTGCTGAAACTCGACGGCGAACGTGTGGTCGATGCTGTCCCCGATATTGGCTACCTGCATAGCGGCTTCGAGAAGATCGGCGAGCACCTCGACTTCAACCAGTATGTCACCGTCACCGACCGGATGAACTACATCTCGCCGATGGCCAACAATGTGGCTTGGCATGGTGCGGTCGAGAAGCTGATGGGGATCGAAATTACCCCTCGCTGCAAATATATCCGCACGATCATCTGCGAACTGGCCCGCATCAGCGACCACTTGCTCTCGACCGGCGCCATGGGGCTCGATACCGGCGCGTTTACGTTTTTCCTCTACGCCTTTTATCAGCGCGAGCGGATCTACGACATTTTCGAAACGCTCTGCGGCGCTCGCTTCACCAACAGCTACACACGCGTCGGCGGCTTGTCGCAAGACATGACTCCGCTGGTGATCGAAAAGATTCGCGACTTCCTCCGGACCTTCCCCCAAACGATCGACGACATGGAGCGGCTGGTCAACCGCAACCGCATTTTCGTCGACCGCATGAAAGGGGTTGGCCTCCTGAGCAAAGAGCGTGCGACGAACATGTCGGCCACCGGTCCTGTGGCCCGCGCCAGTGGCGTGACGCGCGATCTTCGCAAAGACGAACCTTACCTGGCGTACGGCGACCTCGATTTCCAGGTTTGCTGTGCCACCGCCGGCGACTGCTTTGCACGCTACTACGTCCGCATGGCCGAGATGCGCGAGAGCTTGAAAATTGTCGCCCAGGCCCTCGAAAACCTCCCCGCAGGTCCGGTCAATGTTGGAATGGACGACCGCGCTGCACTGCCAAGCAAGGCCGAGGTCTATCAAACGATCGAAGGGACCATCACCCACTTCGAACTCGTGATGCTCAATCGCGGTTTCACCGTTCCCAATGAAGAGGTGTATAGCGCGATCGAAGCTCCCAACGGCGAGCTCGGCTTCTATCTCGTCGGCGATGGGAGCGATGTCGCTTACCGAGCGCGTTGCCGTCCACCAAGCTTCATTCACTTCTCGCTGTTCCCCGAACTGATTCGTGGTCACACGCTCAGCGACGTGGTGGCCGTGCTCGGCAGCCTCAACATCATTGCTGCTGAACTCGACCGCTGATCGAGCCGACTGCTCAACGACAACGCCACTGGCCGACCACTTCCTACCCAAATCACCACCGCACGATTGCACGCCGACGATGAGCACCACCGCCCCTGAAAAGCCGGTCCTGACCGAAGAGATGATCGCCGAGATCAAGGCGTTCATCCCGCGCTATCCGTCGAAGCAAGCGGTCACGCTGCCGGCGCTGCACATCGTGTACGAAAAGCTCCGCTACGTGCCACTCACCGCTGTGGTCGAAATCGCCCGGCTGCTCGAACTCCACCCGTCGCAAGTGCAAGACACGCTCAGCTTCTACGGCTATTTTCCGCAGAAGAAACCTTGCGGCAAAACCCGCATGTGGGTCTGTCGGTCGATCAGCTGCGCATTGCGTGGAGCTGATGAACTGCTCGAACACCTGTCGCACAAACTCGACGTCCACCCAGGCGAAACGACAGCCGACGGCAAGATCACCCTCGAATATGCCGAGTGCCTCGGCGCGTGCGAACACGCTCCTTGCATCCTGGCCGATACGGTGCTCCACAAGTCGGTCTCGCAGCCCGATTCCGATAAGCTCGTCGCCGAGCTAAAGCGCAAGTAAGTCTGTCCCTCCCAGTCGGTCTGTCCCTTCGTTAGTCAAAGTAACCAGCCAGCATTCGATCGGTCACACGCTCGCTTGTGTCGAATTTCGACGCTCGCCAGTCATCATCCGTAAGAGGTTCGTCGTGGGAAGTTTCACTCCAGTTCTGCTCGCCCAAGTGGGAAAGCCCGAAAGCTATACCCGCAAGGTCTATGAGCGAGATGGTGGCTATTCGGCACTCAAAAAAGTGCTGAAAATGACCCCCAACGATGTGAAAGAAACGGTGAAGTCGAGTGGCCTGCGCGGACGTGGTGGCGCGGGCTTTCCGACCGGTCTCAAGTGGACCTTCTTGCCCCAGAATCATCCCGGGCCGATCTATTTTTGCCTCAACGCCGACGAAAGCGAACCGGGGACCTTCAACAACCGCATCCTGATGGAAGACGATCCGCATCAGGTGCTCGAAGGGATCATCATCGCTTGCTTCGCCACGCAAGCCCGGGCTGCTTACTTCTACATGCGCTGCGAATATCCCACCGCCTACGAGCGTGTGAAGCGCGCCATCGAAGAGTGCTACGAAGCGGGCTACCTCGGTGAAAACATTCTCGGCAGTGGCTACACGCTCGACATTCACCTGCATCGTGGTGCCGGAGCATACATCTGTGGCGAAGAGACCGGCCTGATCGAAAGCCTCGAAGGAAAACGGGCTTGGCCGCGCATCAAGCCACCATTTCCAGCGGTCGAAGGCGCGTTCCGCAAGCCGACCGTCGTGAACAACGTCGAAACGTGTGCCTGCGTCACGCAGATCTTCCGCAACGGTGTCGACTGGTTCAAATCGATCGGCATCGCACCCGATCCCAATAATCCGCGCGACGCCGGAAGCTATGGACCAAAGCTCTACTGCCTAAGTGGTCACGTGAATAAGCCCGGCTGCTACGAAGCGCCCCTCGGCATCACGGTGAAAGACCTGATCAACGATTTTGGTGGTGGAGTTTGGAAGGGGCGCAAAGCCAAGGCAGTGATCCCTGGTGGCATCAGCATGGGGCTGTTGACCGGCGATGAACTCCATTGCCCGCTCGATTTCAATGGTCCTGGCAAGTTCGGCTGTCTCGGTCTGGGGACCGCTGCTGTTGTGGTGATGGACGACCAAACCAGCATGGTCGACTTCCTCCTGAACAGCTGCCGGTTCTTCTCGCACGAAAGCTGCGGCCAGTGCACCCCGTGCCGCGAAGGAACCAGCTGGGCCACACGCATGATGACCCGCATCAAGCATGGCCAAGGCCGCCTCAAAGATCTCGATCTCTTGGCCGAAATCGGCGAGACGATCGGCATTATGCCGGGCAGCACGATCTGCGGATTGGCCGACGGCGCCGCCTGGCCGATCAAGAATTGCATTAAGAAGTTCCGTGGCGAACTGGAAGAGTTCATCAAGCGCACCAACCCCACGGGCTGGAACGAAACGAAACCTGTCCCCGCCCTCGATCTTTTACAGATTCACTAATTCGCTCACTGAAGTTGTCTGTAGAAGTTGCGACCAAGTTAGCGACCGACGAGCCTGAGAGACCATTCGATGCCGACCGTTTATGTCGACGGAAAAGAAGTAGAAATCGCCGCCACCGATCGGCTCAACAGCATCCAAGCTGCAGCCAAGGCGGGCGTCGAGATTCCGCACTACTGCTGGCACGCGGGGCTCACCGTGGTCGCTAGTTGCCGCATGTGCCTCGTCGAAGTGGGGAAGAAAGATCAGGCGACTGGCAAAGTCGCCATGCAGCCCAAACTGGTCCCTGCTTGTCAAACGCCCGCCGGTCCCGACACCGTGATTGTCACCGACAGTCCCAAGGTGAAAGCGGCCCGCGAGATGGTGGAAGAAGATCTGCTGCTCCGTCACCCAGTCGACTGCTCCATTTGCGACAAAGCGGGTGAATGCTCGCTCCAGGACTATCACTTCGAGCATGGTCGCGATGAGCGTCGCGCGGATATCAAGCCATTCCACTCGCGCAAGCGTTCGCTGGGGGACACCGTCACGCTGTTTGTCGATCGCTGCGTGATGTGCACCCGCTGTGTCCGTTTCACGCGCGAAATTTCAGGGACGAGCGAACTGATGATCGCCAATCGTGGCGCTCATGAAGAAATCGACGTCTTCCGCGACGCGAGCGGCGAGATTCAGTTCCCGCTCGACAACAAAATGTCGGGCAACGTTGTCGATCTCTGCCCCGTCGGTGCGCTGGGCGACAAGGACTTCCTCTACAAGCAGCGCGTCTGGTTCATGAAGAGCCATGCGGGTGTTTGTGCCGGATGCAGCGCCGGTTGCAACATTCGGATCGATGAAAACCAGGACCATATCTACCGCCTCAAGCCGCGCGAGAATCAAGCGGTGAATCAGTGGTGGATGTGCGACGAAGGTCGCTACGGCTGGAAGCATGTGCACGACGAAGGTCGTCTCACCGAACTCAAGGCCAAGGTGGGTGGCGACTACAAGACGATCGAATGGCAGCAGTTTGTGAAGGAGATTCCCGCGAAGCTGCAAAGCGCCGGGAAATTGGCCGCCGTCATCTCGCCGCATCTCACGGTCGAAGAAGCCTACCTACAAGCGACCCTCATTCGCTCGCTCGATCCGCAAGCTGTCCTCGCGCTCGGCTTTGTCCCTGTCGCCGGCGAAGATGAAAAATTCAAAAACGGTTTTACGATTCGCGCCGAGAAGTGCCCGAACAAGCGGGGCGTTGAAAAAGTGATCGCAGGCCTGGGTGGCCCGACGATGACATTCGACGAAGTGGCCGATGCGGCTGCTGCCGGCAAATTCGGCGGCGTCTGGATCAGTGGCGGCTACAAGGGGAACTGGATCGACGAAGCGACCGCAGCGAAGTTCGCCGGTGTTTCGCTCCTCGTGGTACAGGACCTGTTTGCCTCGCCGCTGTCGGCCTTAGCCAGCTATCTCCTTCCGGGGGCCGCTTTCCCCGAACGAGATGGCTCGTACGTCAACGTCGCTGATCGTCTGCAATCGTTCCGCTGGGCGATTCGTCCACCAGCAGGGGTGAAAGTCGAAGGCCAATTGCTTTGGCAGTTGACCGGCAGACCCGGCCTGTTTCAGTCCACCGCCGTGCTGGCCGATATCAGCCGCGAAATCACCGCGTTTGCCTCCGCTGCGAGTGGCGTACCTGAAATGGGACTCGACCTCAAAGCACAGCTGCTGGCCGAAACAGCCGCGACCTAACGTGTCACTCCTTGCCAGTAAGATTTGAAGAGTTTTTGAGTCAGTTGTTACAAGTTCCTGAAGGGTTGTTTAGCAACTCCTTGCCATATAAAGCCTTAAGTAAGTCGTCATCATGATTGAAGCAATGATTAAAGTCGGGATCATGATTGGTGGCCTGATGACGGCGGCTGCCTACTTCGTGCTTCTCGAGCGTCGCATGGCAGCTTGGGTGCAGGACCGAATTGGCCCCAACCGTGTCGGCATTCCACTCACGAAGATTCGGCTATTTGGTCTTGGACAGCCACTGGCCGACGGTGTGAAGTTCATCTTCAAGGAAGAATACACACCAGCGCATGTCGACAAGCGGCTCTACATCCTCGCGCCGATTTCGATCCTCGCCGCAGCACTCGCCGCGTTCGCCGTGATCCCGTTCGGCAGCATGCTTCCGCCGTTTGCCATCGGGCCGGTGGAAGTGAAGGACAAAATCGATCTCGTCGTAGCGCCCGGGGCCGATATCGGCATGATCTATGTGTTCGCCCTCTCGAGCATCGCTGTCTACGGCGTGATCCTTGGCGGCTGGTCGAGCAACAACAAATACAGCTTCCTCGGTGGTCTGCGTAGCTCGGCTCAGCTGATTGCGTACGAACTTCCGATGGGCCTGGGCATCCTGGGTGTCGTCCTGTGCGCCGGTTCGCTCAACCTCGAAGAGCTAATCACTTCACAAGCCCGCACCGGGGTTTGGTATGCCTTTGCACAGCCGCTGGGATTGATTGTGTTTGTGATCGCTGCGTTTGCCGAAGCGGCCCGCTTGCCGTTCGATCTTCCCGAATGCGAACAAGAACTCATCGGTGGCTATCACACCGAATATGCAGGCCTCAAGCTGCTGCTGTTCCTCGTCGCAGAATTTCTGCACATGATCACCGCCTCGTTCCTGATCGTGATGCTGTTCTTCGGCGGCTGGCATTTCTGGGGGATCACCGGACCTGCCGATGGCGACATCACTTGGCTGCACGCCATCGCCCGCATCGGTGTGCTGAACGCCAAAATCTTCCTCGTCATTTTGTTCTTCATGCTCGTGCGCTGGAGCTGGCCTCGCTTCCGCTTCGATCAGCTGATGTCGCTCGCCTGGAAAGTGATGCTCCCCCTGGGGATTGTGAACCTCGTGGCGGTCGCGATTTTTGAAGAAGTCCGTCGTATGTACGACCCCGAAGGAAGCAGCCTTGTGTGGGCGCTCGTCGGGATCGTAATTGCCTGGGTGGTGTGTGGTTTGGCCTGGCTCGTGGTCGCGATGACCAGCCCCATGGTCACCGACAATCGCCCGCAGCTCGCCACGCATTCCTACGAAGTCGATTCGCAGATTTAGAGATCGCCTGATTGAGTTTGCCAAGCACTGCTCGCGATATTCGCAGCAGTCGCCTTCCACCTAATAGCCAGTTTTGCATCGGTAGACGTGTCATGAAAACCAGCGATCCAAACATCAAGTGGATTGAAGAACCGCAGCTCGGCCTGGCCGGTCGGCTCTACGTTCCGCTCTTCGTGCAAGGTCTCACCACGACGTTCAAGCACCTCAAAAAGTCCCTGGTGGGGGACGTGGTGACGGTGAGCTATCCCGAGGAAGAGCCAAAGATTGGCAACCCACTGATCTACCGTGGTGTGCACCGATTGAACAAAGACAAAGAGGGACGCGTGAAGTGCGTCGCCTGTTTTCTGTGCGCCACCGCTTGCCCGGCTCACTGCATCGACATCGTGGCGGCTGAATCGCCTTGGAGCGATCGCGATAAGTATCCCCAAAGCTTTGCCATCGACGAACTACGCTGCATCTACTGCGGTATGTGCGAAGAAGCTTGCCCGGTCGACGCCATCGAGCTCACGAGTCTCTACAATCTGACCGGTCGCAGCCGCGAAGAAATGGTCTTCGACAAAGAGAAGCTGCTGAGCGTGTACGACGAAACGAAAGACAAAGAACCGATGAAGTCGGTGCAGCTCGAAAAAGCGCAAGAAGGGGCCAAGTAAATGGAAGGTTTGCTTGCCGCTTCGACACTCACTCTCCAAAGCGTGCTGCTTTGCCGCACGTTTTGGGCCTGCCTTGTCGGCGCCATCGGGCTGTGGCTCGTCGTGCCTCGGCACTTTAAGTATGGCAAAGGGACCGGCATCGGTCTGATTGCTCTCGCAGGTGGTCTGCTCGCCTCCGATTTGCCACTGCTGGGTGGCCAAGGGATGGAAGAGATCATCGCTCAAGGAGTGTTTTGGGTCCTCGCGCTCATCGCGATTGGCTCCGCTGTCGGAACCATCGGTTCGCAGTCGCCGGTTTACTCGGCTATCTGGTTTGCGATGTCGCTTCTGGGAACGGCGGGACTCTTCTTCTACCAAGGGGCCGAGTTTCTCGGTGTCGCCACCATCGTGGTCTATGCCGGCGCAATCGTCGTGACTTTTTTGTTCGTGATCATGCTCGCGCAGCCTTCGGGGCATTCCGACTACGACCGGATCAGCTGGGGCTCGGCAGCCCGCTTTCTTTCGGTGATTGCAGCAGCGACTTTTATCGGCCTCTTCACCATGCTGCTCGGTGGGCTCAAGCAGCCCGATCTACGGCAGCAAGTGGCGAGCCATCTGAAGGGGGATAGTGCGGCGTTTGGAACGCGACTGGTCGATGTGAAATCGAGCGGCGAGCCCGCGGTGGTTTCGGTCGTCTTTCGTGGCGAAAAGCCCGACGCTGAACTGCTCAAGACTCTCACAGCCGATGTGACCGCGTCGCTCCGCTTAGCGCTCGCTTCTAAGAGCGACAAAAAGCCCGACGAAATCGAGCTTCAACTGGCCGAACCGACGTTTGTGCCCGATGTGCAAGATCGCCAGCATGTGGCGGGGCTCGGACGCTATATCTTCAGCCGCCATCTGGTGGGTGTTGAAGTGGCGGGTAGCCTGCTGCTGGTAGCGCTCGTGGGGGCGATTGCGATTGCGATTCAAGGCAAGCCTCGTAAAGAAGACGGGGAGGACGAGGCATGAACGAACTAAGCCTACTCATTAACTACCTGGTGGTCGGTGCCGTGCTGTTTGTGCTCGGCATGGTCGGCTTCATGACCCGCCGGAACATGATTGTGATGTTCCTGTGCGCGGAAATGATGCTGCAAGGTGTCTCCGTCACCCTCATCGGTTTTGGCAGGTATCACAACGACTGGGGTGGTCAATCGCTGGTGGTGTTCATCATCACGGTGGCAGCCTGCGAAGCGGCGATTGCCATGACTCTGGTGCTGATGCTCGCCCAGCGGAGTGGCAAACTCGACGCCGCCTTTTGGCAAGATCTCCGCGAGCCAGGTCAGCCTGCCTTTGTGGATTCGCAAGTTCCCGAAGAGACAGAAGAAGATCAGATTTGGCCCACGCTCACCGTGGCAGGTCGCCAGCCCGAGATCGACGAAGAAGAAGCTGGACATCGCAGCAAGGTGTAACGCGAGTTCCATCGCGGCGACCTGTTCCGCCAACCCTCCAACCCACATGAACTGAATAACGACGAGCGGCGACACGCAACGAATCGATCGCAGCTTTCGAGACTACTATGGGCGACACGTTAAGCACAGCACTTGTACTCATTCCTGCACTACCGCTCGCAGCTGCCATTTTGGTAGGCCTGCTCGGCGCTCGCGTGCTCAAGGGCTACAGCCACCTGCCGGTGATCTTCGCGATCGTGGGCTCGTTCATCGCGAGCGTGGTGCTGCTCGGCGAAGTCTACAAGGGGCAGCAAGCCGCTGCTGAAGAGGCTGCTTATGTGGCCGTGCGTGATCCTGCAGCCGATGAATCGGTTCCTGTCGTCGCCCCGTTCGAGCGCGTTGTGACCCTCTGGACTTGGGCGAATGTGCCCGCTGCTGGCGCGCAAAAAGATGCCGCCGATTTTCGCATCGATGTGGCGCTGCGTGCCGATGGCCTCACCGCCATGATGCTCGCGATGGTCACGTTCGTCGCCTCGCTCGTGGCCGTGTTTGGCTCGGGCTACATGCATGGCGATCGAGGCTACTGGCGATTTTTTGCCTACGTCGGTTTGTTCGTGTTCTCGATGACGATGCTTGTCTCGGTCAGCAACTTTGTGCTCCTCTTCTGCTTCTGGGAAGCAGTCGGTGCATGCAGCTATTTGCTGATCGGTTTCTGGTACACCAAGCCCGAGGCAGCAGCCGCTGGCAAAAAAGCGTTCCTGGTGAACCGCGTCGGTGACTTCGGATTTTCGCTCGCCATCTTTTTGATCTGGTGCACCTACGGCACACTGAATTTTCACGACACGCTGTCGACCGGCGCCACCGACCCGGCCGCTATCGAATCGGTAGCGGTGATCGAGTCCCTGCCTGCAGCGGCTCGCGAACAAGAGATCGTGAAGTGGTCGCAAGATCCGAAGCTGACCGCGCTCGCTGGCGTTGAAACGTTTTCATCCGCCGGGGAAGCTTCGGCCAGTGATGCGAAACCGACGCTCCCCAAAATTGTCGCCGGTGTGCTCGGCAAGACTCGACTCTCGACCGGCGATTATGTGACTGGCGGACTGGCCACGGCGATCTGCTTGCTACTGCTGCTCGGTGCTTGCGGCAAAAGTGCTCAGCTGCCGCTGCATGTGTGGCTTCCCGACGCGATGGAAGGTCCCACACCCGTTAGCGCGCTCATCCACGCTGCGACGATGGTCACCGCGGGTGTCTACATGGTCACTCGCTGCACGCCACTCTTCATGGCCTCGCCGACTGCGCAAGTGACGGTCGCGATCGTTGGTGGCAGCACCGCGCTGCTCGCAGGTCTGATCGCTTTAACGCAGTACGATCTGAAACGAGTCCTCGCCTACTCCACCGTCAGTCAACTTGGCTACATGTTCCTCGCCCTCGGCGCGGGAACCTACGCTGGCATCACCGGTGGCATGTTCCACCTTTTCACGCACGCTTTCTTCAAGGCGCTGCTCTTCCTCGGTGCCGGTAGCGTGATGCACGCGATGGGGAACATCATCGACATGCGTCAGTTCGGCGGTCTTCGCAAACTGATGCCCTACACCCATGCCACCTTCTTGCTCGGCTGCTTAGCCCTGGCCGGTGTCTTTCCGTTCGCTGGCTTCTGGAGCAAAGATGCGGTGCTCGCGAGTGTGCACGACAAGATGCACATGATCGATCACGAAATCGAGCATCGCGCGGAACATGCTGCCTCCCATGCAGCCGAGAAGCATGCTGCGGGTCACGCGCATGGTCACGCTAGTGGCGCTGTCGTGGAACTGACTCACGCATCTCCGGTGGCTGAGTGGAGCGATGCCCAGCTTGCTTCGCACCGCACGATCTACAGCACGCTGTACTACCTCGCGCTCTTCACGGCTTTTCTCACCGCGTTTTATACGTTCCGCGCGTTTTGCATGACGTTCTACGGCGAAGAGAAGATCCCGCATCAAGCTGGCCATCACGCTCACGAATCGCCGCCGATCATGACCGCCCCGCTGGTGGTTTTGTCGGTCGCCGCTGTGGTGATCGGTGCTGCTTGGATCAGCCTGACGAGCGACTGGGGCGCTAACTCGCTGCTCGATTTCATCGGCACGACCCCTTCGCTGGCAGTCGGCGCAGTAGCGGCTACGCGTGAAGTGGGCAAGTTCCACATCGACGTCGCTGGTGTCAGCACTGTCACGGCGGGGCTCGGCATTCTACTGGCGTGCTACCTCTACCTCGGCAGCCGCACCGAAGTGGCGTTCCTCAAACGGATCTTCGATCTCGAAGGACTGCAGCAGCTCACCGATCCGCAGTGGGTGATGGCGCTCGAGAAGAACAAGTACATCGGACTGGTGACAGGCGGCCTGCGTAAAGTGGGGCTTGGTTTTGTCGTCACCACGATCGGCTATTTGCTGGCGATTGTCAGCCTCGTGCTCGCCGCGCCACTGCTGCTGGGCAGCTTCGTGACCCCTTACAAACTCTCGCTCGGCAAGTTCTATATCGACGAGCTTTATAGCGTCACGATTGTGTGGCCGATGCGGATCTTCTCGATGATTTGCTACTGGCTCGATCGCAACTTGATCGATGGCCTGGTGAATTTGTTCGGCGCGATTCCACCAGCGATTGGTTCGCTGATGCGTTCGCTGCAGATGGGTCTCGTCCAGTTTTACGCGCTCGCCATGGTGCTTGGTGCCATGATTTTGATCGCCGCCCGAATGCTCTGGGCTGCGGGGTAATCCAGAAATGACCAGCTTGTTCATCACCACTGTTTTCCTGCCACTTGCGGGCGCGATCCTGATGTGGATCCTCGCCCCCTTGGGCAAAAACGCCGTGCGCTTCGGTGCCTTGGGCGTCACGCTCGCGACGCTCGTGTGCACTGCGATTGTCGTCGCCAGCTTTCCCGCCGATGGGGCGAAAGGGGCCGAGTTTTGCACCGTCGATTGGCCCTGGCTCGCCCAGTCGGGCAGCTTGCTCGATATCCGCTTCAGCCTCGCGCTCGATGGTCTCGGGCTCTGGATGTTCGGCCTCAGCGCACTGCTGATGGTCACCGCCGTCCTGGTCAGCTGGGAAGCGATTAAAGAACGCGAAGCGTTGTTCTTCGGCATGCTCCTGCTGCTTGAGTTCGGCTGTCTCGGTGTCTTCACCGCGCGCGATTTGATTCTGTTCTACGTCTTCTTCGAGTTCACGCTCATTCCGCTCTTCTTCCTCATCGGTATTTGGGGAAGCGAAGATCGAAAGTACGCCGCGAGCAAGTTTTTCCTCTACACGCTCGCTGGCAGCTTGCTCACGTTCCTCGGTCTCTTGGTGATCGTGGTCTGGTGCTACCAGCAAGAGGGCGTGGGGAAACTGGTCTTCTCGATTCCCGAACTCACAGCCACCTTGCGCGATGCGCCGCTGCCACCCGCCTGGCAGTTGGCTGTGTTCATTGCCCTGTTTGCTGGCTTTGCGATTAAGGTGCCACTCTTCCCGCTCCACACGTGGCTGCCACTCGCGCACGTGCAAGCGCCGACGGCAGGCTCGGTGATTCTCGCCGGCGTTCTGCTGAAAATTGGTGTCTACGGATTCTTACGCTTCAGCGTGCCGATGCTCCCCGATGCTACCGTCACGTGCATGCCCTACCTCCTCTGGCTGAGCGTGATCGGCATCATCTACGGAGCGCTTGTGGCGCTCGCTCAAGGGGATATGAAACGTCTGATTGCCTACTCGTCGGTCAGCCACTTGGGCTACTGCACGCTGGGACTCTTCGCGCTCAACCCGCTGGGTGTGCAAGGAAGTGTGCTACAGATGGTGAACCATGGTCTCTCGACGGGCGGCCTTTTCGCTGTCATCGGCATGCTCTACGAGCGCTATCACACACGCGAAATCAAACAGCTCGGCGGACTTGCTCGCCAAACTCCGTGGCTCTCGTTCTTCATGCTCATCTTCACGTTCTCGAGCATCGGTCTGCCGGGGCTCAACGGTTTCCCTGGCGAATTCATGATCCTGCTCGGTATGTTCCAGCGTGCTTGGGCTCAGTCGAGTGTCGAGAACTTCTCGCAGCTGATGACCATCGCCGTCCTTGCCGTCACCGGTGTGGTGCTGGGAGCCTGGTACATGCTGTGGCTCGTGCAGCATGTCTTTTTCGGTCCGCTGAAGGAACCTGCTGACGATCATGGTCATGCACCAGTAGCTGTCGCTGCTTCGCAGGGTCACGATAGTCATTCGCATAACGGACACGGACATGGCCACGACGATCATGGCACGGGCTCGACCGTTCCCGATCTCAAATGGCGTGAGTTTTTTGCTCTCGCCCCGCTCTGCGTTTTTGTGCTGTGGATTGGTCTTCGTCCGGGAGATTTCCTCTCCCGCATGCAGCCCACTCTGACGCAGGCGACTCAACTAGCTTCCGATAAACTCGCGAGCCAGACCGAAGCGACCCTCGAAGTGCCCGCCGCAGAGAAGGCAGCTGCCTGCCTGACCGTTCCAAGTTCGGCTGATTCGCCAAAAGATTCGTCGCCAGATTCGGCAACTGACGAGCGTGTGGAGAAACTTACCAGTGTTCGTTGAAACGCAAACCATTGCCGCACTCGGCCCTGAAATTCTGCTGATCATCGCTGCTACAGCGATCTTCATCGGCGGCGCGTTCTCCCCCAGCCGTGCCTGGTGGACGATCGTTGCGCTGGTCAGCTACGTGGCCGCTGCCGGGATCTTGGCGACCTACGGAAGCCCGTGGACAGCAGGAACCCTCCTGACCGGACCACTCGCCATCGACCCCACCAGCCTCGCCTTCCGCTGGCTCGCCCTCTTGGTGGGAATTTGCTTCACCCTCATCGCGTCGAAACTAGCCAACACCCGCTTGGCGAGCGAGTTCCTCGGCACGCTCATGATGCTGGTCGTGGGGGTGATGATCGTTTCGTCGGCCAACGAACTAGTGCTCCTCTTTCTTGGCCTCGAACTCATCTCCGTACCAACCTACGTGCTGCTGTTCCTCGGTCGTCGCGATGCAGCGTCGGCTGAAGCAACGATGAAGTACTTTTTCCTCAGCATCCTCGCCTCGGCGCTGATGCTCTACGGCATGAGTTTCCTTTACGGCCTCGGCGAAACGACCCTCATCACCAGCGGCTCGATGGAATTCAAAGGGATTCGCGAAACGCTGCTGGCTACCTCTGCCGCCGACGAAAAGCCAGCGATTCTCGCACTGCTGCCACTCGCGCTGGTGCTGATTCTCGCTGGCCTTGGTTTCAAACTGGCAGCAGCTCCGTTTCAGTTCTACGCCCCCGACGTTTATCAAGGGACCACCAACGCCAACGCTGGTCTGCTGGCTGTGGCGCCGAAAGTGGCTGGCATTATCGGACTGGTTCGACTCGTCCTGATCGCCATGCCAATCGCAGCCGAGTTCGCTTGGCAACTCGCCCTGGTGCTCGCCATCGTCACCATGACAATCGGCAACGTCTGTGCTCTGTGGCAGAAAGATTTCCGCCGCCTGATGGCCTACTCGTCGATTGCTCACACCGGCTACCTACTGATCGGTCTGGCTGCTGCAGCCGCTTCGATTGCTCTGCCCGAAAGCAAATCGTCGGGTGGCATCGCCGCGATGCTGTTCTACGTCATCGTCTACGCTGTCGCTTCGATGGGAACCTTCGCAGCTGTTGCCTACCTCGGTAGCGAAAAGAAAGAAGTCCGCTCGGTCGATGAACTCGCCGGACTCTACAAATCGCAGCCGATTGTCGCCGGCGTGATTGCCGTCTTCATGTTCTCGCTCGCAGGCATTCCGCCACTGGCAGGATTTTGGGGCAAGCTCACCCTCTTCAGTTCGGCCATCGAGTTTGCCGCTGGCGATGCCGGTATCGCTGCCAGTCGCTGGTTCACCCTCTTGGCGATTGCCGGTGCTCTCAACGCGGCGATTGCTGCAGCCTACTACCTGCGGGTCATCTCGGTGATGTTCTTTCAGCCGCAAACCACAGCTCCTGCCGCTGCTGGTGGAAGTGGTGCTCTGTTGGCGTCGCTGCTGTGTGCCGCGATCGTTCTCTTCAGTGGAACTTTGCCGGGGGGACTCGTTTCGCTCTCGGGTGCCGCCGAGAAGCAGATCGCTAAGCCCGATTATGTCCCCATCGTCTCGCCGATCCAGGCCGAGAAGAGCACTCCCGCGACACCTGCCACCGAAGCCGCGCCACAAACTGCAGCTCGGTAGATGTAAGCTCGGCAGGGTGGCTGTGCTCGATTTTGGTCTTTGCTTTTTGCATCTTACGCCACCGCAGCTCGGCTCTTTGAGCGCGGTGATTTGCCGCGTGAGACGTCAAAAACTTTTCCTCTCGGCAGCACTTCGAGCGTACAATCAAGGGACTTCTCCTTGATCTCATCACCCGCTCAAAGCTTGCCACGATGCCGCGAAAACCGTCACTCTCGCGAACGCTCCTCAAGCTGATTCACGACGCGACCTCTCCGCTTTACGTCTTGGATGCATCGCGAAAAATCATCTTCGTCTCGCCAGCGCTCGAAACACTCCTGGCAATCACCGCCGAGCAGATTGTCGGATTGCGAGCCGACTACAGCACCGCCGCCGATGGCATTTTGGGAGTCGCTGCGTCGCTCGCGCTCCCCCCTCAGCCGCACGCCGAGCGGCTCAAACTTTCGCTCCTCACGACGACCGGCCAATTGCATCCCCGCATGGCGACTGCCTCGCAGTTGATGCTTCCTAGCGGCATAGCCGCCACGCTGGTGGTGGTCGAAGCAACCGACACCGCTATCGATGAAACACTTGCCTCGCGCGCCGGTTCGGGGGAACTGACTTCGGATCAGCTGCACCAGCTTTTGGCGACCCTTCGTCAATCGCAGCTTGGTCGCTATCACACCGATAAGCTGATTGGCAACAGCGTGGCGATCAGCCGCGTGCGCGAGCAGATCGCTCTGGCTGCGAAGTCGCATTCGCGCGTGCTGGTGACTGGAAGCGAGGGGACCGGGCGCGAGCATGTCGCGCGCACGATTCACCTGGCTCGCGACTGGAAAAACATTCCGCTGCCGATTGTCGACTGCGCGGTGATGGATGCCGAACTGCTGCAAAGTACGTTGACCGGCATCATCTCGCGGCACTTAGCGCGCGAAGCAGCATCCGGCGAGAGCGCGAGTAAGAACATCCCGCCGACGGCGCTGCTCCTCGGGGTCGATAAGCTGAAGTCCGATGCCCAGCAAGAGCTCGCCAGCTTTCTGCTGCTTCCGGGGGTGAACTTGCTCACGCTGGCGACGAGTCGCTACTCGCTCCAAAAACTAGCGCAAAAAGGGAAGTTCCGCCGCGATTTGGCGTTCGCCCTCAGCACTCTCACCATTGCGCTCCCGCCGCTGAAATCGCGACTCGAAGACCTGCCGCTCCTGGCTCACTGGTTTGTCGAGCAAGAGAATCTGTCGCGTGCATCGCAGCTCTCGGGAGTTGCGCCCGCTGCGATCGAACTGCTCGCAGCCTCTTCCTGGACTGGCAATATCGAAGAGCTTGCACAAGTGATTCGCGAAGGATGTGCGCGGGCCACGGGCCGAGAGCTAACCGCGGCCGATCTCCCCGACCGGGTCCATTTGGCAGCGGGTGTTTTGAAACATCCGCCGCGCGAGGTGGCCAAGATTGTGCTCGACGATTTTCTGGCTGATGTCGAGAAGCAACTCCTCGAGCGTGCTCTGCGCGAGTCGCGTAACAACAAAAGCCGCGCCGCCGAGCTGCTGGGGATTAGTCGCGCGCGTTTGTTGCGCCGACTTGCGCAGTTGGGACTCGCCCCAGCCACTGCTGCCGATATTGCTGCCGACGAGCCGGTGATTTTCGAACCACTTCCCGATAGCCCATCGTGAAGGGAAGCGTCGCCATGCAGCCGAAACTGATTGTTTGCGAATCGACCAGCCGCTGGGCACCAGCGATTCGTCGCGCCACGTTCGGCATCCGTTTGCCATTGATCGAAACGCGCTCGCTGCGGGCCTGTGGTGAAGAACTAGCGGCTCGACCCTATTCGATTGCCGCCATCGAAACTTCGCCAGCCAATCTGGCCGTCGTCGTCGAGATGATCGACCGCTGGCGCCGCGATGCGATTGGTCTACGCATCCTCGCACTCGCTTCGACACCCCTCGACCACGCCAGCGATCTGCTTCTCGATGCCGGCGCGTCGTACGTGATCGAGTCCCCCCTGAAACTCGCGCCACTCCTGCGGATCGTCGAGCGTCATTTGCGTCCCCGTCCACGCGCAGAAGTCGCCACCCTCGAAGCGCGGCTCGCTGCCGAGCTGCCGTGGGGCCGGGGCACGGATCTCGGCTGATCATTCGAGGCTTCGGGACTTTCTCCCTCCGGGTATCGTCATTGCGTGACCAAACGAGTCACGCTAGGCGGACCATGGCGACTTATTTTCTGCCATGATTCCCCTCGAAATCTCGCGATTTACCCACCCAATGCCCCTGCGAAAAGTGGATGCCCCCTGCGAGAGGAAATAGACAGTTTGGTAGAATCAGGGTGTCAGAATTTTGTCTGCCAAACCCTCCGCTGATTTCTCTGCGAGCCCGCTATGCCTCTCGATGTCGCCGCCGTTACCTCGGTCGTTAGTCAGTTCAAAGACCCCGAAACTGGCCGCCCTGCACTACCGATGCAGCAGATTCGCGACATCGTGGTGAGTGGCAGCAAGGTCTCGCTCACCCTCGCGCTCACAACTCACTCGGCAGCCATCAAAAACGAAGTCGCCGAGAATCTGAAGGACCTCGTTCGCGCGCAGTTGCCCGAAGCGACCGACGTGCACGTGAATCTGGCGATCCACGAGCGTCCACCGGTGGCGATTGGTACGATCGCCCTAAAAGCAAAGAGCGTGATCGCTGTCGGCAGCGGAAAGGGTGGCGTGGGAAAGAGCACCATCGCGGCCTCGATCGCTTTGGGACTGGCTCGCGCCGGTTCGAAGGTGGGTCTGATGGATGCCGATGTCTACGGGCCCAGCATTCCGCAATTGCTGGGGCTCGATGGCAAGCTCGAACCGGTCGATGGCAAGATCAAGCCGATCTATAGTGGCTCGATTCCGGTGGTCTCGATGGGCTTCCTTGTTCCCAAGGGTGAAGCGGTGGTATGGCGCGGACCGATGCTCCACGGCGCCATCACGCAGTTCCTCCGCGATGTGAACTGGGGCGATCTCGATTACCTGATCATCGACATGCCACCCGGCACTGGCGACATTGCCCTCACCCTTTCGCAGCTGTTGCCGCTGACTGGCTCGGTTGTCGTTTGCACGCCGCAAGAGGTCGCGCTGCTCGATGCCGTGAAAGCGATTGCAATGTTCCGCAAGGTCAACATTCCCGTGCTCGGCATGGTCGAGAACATGAGCGGTTTCATCTGTCCCGATACGATGAAGCGGTGGGACATCTTTGGTCATGGTGGTGCCCGCACGAAGGCGGAAGAGCTGAGCGTGCCGTTCCTCGGCGAAGTGCCGCTGAACATGCAGATTCGTATCGCCGGCGACGATGGCAAAACGCTCGGCAACTTCGACGACCCGATCGTCGCTCCCTACCTCTCGAAGATCGTCGCCACGATGGTCCGCAATCTGGCCAGTGCCGCCGCCGTGAAGCCGCCGGTCATGCAACTCCCCGTGCTGGGCTAAGGCGGCGAGAGGCGAGAGGCGAGAGGCGAGAGGCGAGAGGCGAGAGGCGAGAGGCGAGAGGCGAGAGGCGAGAGGCGAGAGGCGAGAGGCGAGAGGCGAGAGGCGAGAGAAGGCGTTGCGCGCTGTGTGGTTAGTGCTGGGGTGTCTGTGCTCGGCACAGCTCAACACAGCCGACCGCCAGCTCGTCGCGATTCATCAGCCGCTCGCTGCTCCCTTGGGAGTAACACAGCCACCCGAAGAAGACGGCCACGCGCAGAGACTGCCTCAAGAAAAGCTTAGAGCCACCCCAGTTTTGGCCGAGGCGGCTCTTTCTCGTTGTTTTCAGGGTAATCGACCGGCGAAGATATCGAAACGCTGATAATAACCGAACAGGTGCAGCGACACCTTTGCAAGTGTTCGCTGCGTGTGTCCGTGAACTAGCTTTTTTCGAACACCGGCCGGGCAGCCGAAGACATGAGCCGAGGCAATCTGCTTCGTGAAACAGTCTGTTTGACAAGTCAAACCGACCGTTTCGCTAAGGAAGCGCTGGCCTCAGCCTGGCTGTTGGAAGAAAAGCGTCTAAGTGACAGCTTCAGACCTTCCACAAGTGAAGATCTGCGGGCTGATCACTAGGCCTTCTTCGCAACTGGAGCCTTCTTCGAAGCCTTCTTGGCGGCTTTCTTAGCAGCCTTCTTTGGAGCGGCGGCTTTCTTGGGGGCAGCCTTCTTGGCAGCTTTTTTCTTGGCCATTGTAGAACATCCTTCACTAAAAAATTCGATGGAGCTTGCGGGTCCCATCACCTATCACGAACTCTCCAGCATCGTGAGTTTGTGAAACATCGTCGACTAGTTCCGAAGAACCGGCTGTTCGATGTTTCATCGTCTCAGGTAGCTGAGGTGGTGCCCGAAGGCAGACACATCGCACACCCAAGATCCATCCCCGTAGTCTTCGACTCGAAGAGCCGCCGACTAGAGAGACTCGATCACCAACCACTATCTGGCGAGTGATGAGTGATGTCCCACTCCATCCCTTGCCACAAGCCGCTTGGTCCTGCCTCAGCAGGGCGAAGATCGTGGTGACATCCCGTGTGTCACTCGCTTCATTCGCTCGCGGCTTAAAATCCTTAGCAATGATCGCGTGCAAAAATTTGGTATTGCATTACCACTTGCACGAGATTTTCTAAATCTTGCGATTGCGTACAAAATCGTCAAGAGCAAATGCACACAATCGCGCAACAATCATCCACTTTCATGCGCGATCAACATGCGCGCGAGCGCACTTGCAGCAGACTTCACACGCGCCTCGAGCGCAGAGCACGCGTCGCATTCGAATGCTCGGCGACAGCGATCATCAGCATGCCGCACTGCACATCGCAGAGCTGCATAGCGCGACGACTCACCAGTCATTTTTTCTCTGCGCGCTGCGCATGTTCGAGCCTTGCGCGAGGTGCTCGAGTAGTCTCGATTTCGCTCGTTTTTCTCGGGGAAAACTAGTGAATCTCGAAGTGAGACGCAGTGAGTACAACGTATCGGCTGCAGGCTCACGCAGCATGTGGTGCGATGCGCAGCATCGAGCGCGCGATGGCTCACGTGATGTACGCTGCGCGGCACGTGAAGAGATGTCGAAGAGCATGCGTCGACGCGAAAAAAAGTGGCGCGATGAACCGCGCTGCGCTACCAATGACGCTCGCGCACCGCGCGATGAAATATTTTTTGCGTGCAAGCGCAGAGATCACCCCGCCACGCGACAGTTGGACATCACCGAGCAGCGGCGCGACGATCATGCGCGCTCTTCGCGGCGGCTGATCGACATCATCGCGCTGCGCTGCGAAGGTCGCTTCGCTACGTCGCGCGCGAGGTCGTTGGCATCACCAGGGACCCCGATACCCACCGAGTTGCTGCAAAATTTGATAACTTGAGTAAGCCAGAGAAGCGAACATCATCGTCATCCACATGTCGCGCATCACGAGAGCGCCAAACACGGCGACTGCTACCGCCACAAACAGGCTCAGCTTGACCGAACGGACGAAGCCATCGCGATGGTCGTAGAGCAGAAACAGCTGACGAGCCACCTGACCACCATCGAGCGGATAGATCGGCAGCAGATTCACGAGCCCCCAGATGATGTTGAGCCACAGCAGGCTGTTGACTGCACCCGACAAAGCGCTGGCTGTCGCGTGACTGGCAAAAACCAGCGGAATTCCCAGCGTTCCATAGAACACATGAATATTTCCGCCTGCGGCGAGCATCACCAGGATCGTGATGGCGGCGAGGCCAAAACCGGCAGCCGGGCCCGCAAGAGAAACCAAAATCTGCTGCTGGGGCGAAAGATGGGTGGTAGGTTTGTAGCTTTTCCAAACGTTCCGCGATCCCCCACCATCGGGAACCGCGACACCACCGAGCGCATAAAGCACCACCGATGATTCGATCCCGAAACGGCGGAACGCAAAGGCGTGTCCCAGTTCGTGCACCAGGATCGAGAGGAACATCACGGCGATCCAGATCACGATCTCGGTGCCATCGAACGTTCCGTCCCCATCGATCCCGAAGATGAGGGCGACGAGCCAGAAGAAGGGATGAATCCGAACTGGAAACCCAAAGATCGAGAAGTGCAGGTCGTACGGTGTTTGTCCTGGTTCAGCAATCAGCACGTGCAGGTTCCTTCTGGAGCCGATCGTCGGGACTTGCCTTCCAGGATCAAGTCGACAGTCGGGGAGTTCTGCTAGTAGTATAGAAGCGCCGCTGCTGTCGCGTAGTCGAGTCCCGAGAAGCTGGCGCACTTCCGCGCCAGAAACTGCCCGCACTCGATGGCGCGTATCGACCGACAGAGCCAGCGCGCTGATTGATCATCCTTGTGTCATCCTTCTCCGAAAGGGCCGCCCCCATGGCTCGCCTCTTGGTTGCCAGTCTTGCGAGTGGCTTTGCACTTTTCTTCTGGGGCTTTCTCTCGTGGGTCATCTTGCCGTGGCATACCCACACGTTCGATCAGGCGGCTGATGAAGTGCAATTCGGTCAAGTACTGTCGGGTTCGCTCCCTCAGACCGGCACGTACCTCTTGCCGATGATCCCGGCGGGGAAAATGAACGAGCAGACACAGGCGACATTTGCCGAGCGACGGCAGGCGGGACCAATTGCGATCGTCCACTTTCGTAAGGAAGGGGGGCCGCCAATGGAGCCGATGATGTTTGCCTACGGCATCGTGATCAACATTGCTATGGGAGCCTGCGCGAGCCTGATCCTGTGGCTCATTCGCGGCGCAGCGATGGCCTATCAGGATCGGGTGACGCTGATCGTTCTGGTGGGGCTCTTCGGGGCGATCGCCACCTACGGCGTCGAGTGGAATTGGCTGATTCGGACCGATATTTACACGCTGGTGAACATCGCCGACCAGCTGGTAGGAGCGCTCATCGTGGGGCTCATCGTCGCCGCGATCATCCCGAGCGGCGCGGTGGTATCGAGCGCCGCGCGCGGCAAGTAATAGGTGCTGACCCTGTAGCGCGCTACGGCGCCTGCTCAATCCGATAGAGTGCCTCGGTGGTTCGCAGGTAAATCGCTTTTCCGGAAACCACCGGGGAAGCCATTGTCCCCGCGGCGAGCGTGCTGCTGGCGATCTTTTCAAACGTCCCCGCGGCCTTTATCACCGTCGTGTTCCCCTCCTGATCGCACAAATAGATCCGATCTTCAGCCAGCAGGGGGGAGGAGCTGAAGTTCCCTCCCAGCCGCTCGGTCCAGACGTTCTCGCCAGTCACAAGATCGAGGCACGTTGCCACGCCACCTCGATCGGTGATCGAGAAAAACAGACCATTGGCAGCGACGCTGGTGGGCTTGGTGGGAACAGCGGTGGCATGTTGCCACCCGATCGACGCTTCGTCGATCGCGCCAGCAAGTGGCAGCTTGAGTGAAATCCAGTTGGCTTTGACATAGCCGGTGTTCAGGATCAGCTGATCGCGGACTGCGACCGGGCGAATGACGTTCGAGAAACCTTTGTACGGCAGCCGCCAGAGCTCTTTGCCGGTCAGTGCGTCGTAGCCATAAGCGGCGTGAGCAGCGGTCGAGATGAGTTGCGGTTTACCGTCGACTGTGACGATCAGCGGCGTGGCATAGGCTTTCCGCAAGTCGGCGTCGAACCCCGAGAGGTCGATGCTGCGATCGGTTTTCCAAACGGTCTTGCCGGTGGTGGTGTCGAGGGCGGCAACATACTGCACATCCATTCCGTCGCAGGTGACGATGAGCAGATTGCCGAGCAGCAGGGGCGACGATCCGGGTCCCTCTTTGTGGTCGAGCTTCATATCGTCGCGCTTCCAGAGGATCGCGCCGGTGGCAGTATCGATGGCGGCAGTTCCATACGTTCCGAAATGGACATAAACGCGCCCCGCTTCGATCACCGCCGAGGGAGAGGCATAGCTGTTGGTGGCGTTGATCGGCTCCGGCTCGGCCACTTCGAACACCAGGATCTCGCGCTGGATCTTGCCGCTCGCTTTGTCTACGCAGAGCGCCGAGAGCTTTTTGCCATCTTCCGTGGCGGTGGTCATCCAAATCTGATCGCCCCAGATCACCGGCGTCGACCAACCTTTGCCGGGGAGCGCGGTTTTCCAGGTAATGTTCTTCGTCTCGCTCCACTCCGTTGGCAGGCCAGTGCTGGTCGAGCTTCCATCGAACCGAGGTCCTCGAAAATCGGGCCACGCGTTATCTTCCGCCACGAGAACCGAGGTGCTGACGAGCAGAACTAGAAGGAGCAAGAGCTTCGGCAGGTGCGACATGATGCGGAGAGGTCCAGTGCTGCGGTGGTGAGCCAGCGGCTTGCGTGGGAGCTGGTGGAACTTAAGGGGAGAAGGCGTTCCTAGTATGAACAGCCGAGGGTGCCGATGGCAACAGTCGCCAGGCGCGTGCCCCTTCGCGAATTGCGGGGGAGCTTCTATAATTCGAAAATCGGCAGCGGCGCGCGTGATCGGTCGCTAGTTTGCCGCTTTATTCGAGAGGAAGGTACTCGCTTGCAGATCATCACTTACCCACATCCCACGCTTCGCAAAGTGGCCAAGCCGATCAAGCGCGTGGATGCCGAACTGCGAGCCATGGTCGCCCAGATGTTCGACCTGATGTACGAAGCGAAGGGGATCGGACTCGCCGCCAATCAAGTCGACCTTCCGCTCCGGCTGTTTGTCATCAATCTCACCGCCGAGAAGGGGAAGGGGGAAGAGCTCGTCTTCATTAACCCCGTCCTCAGTCACCCCAAAGGTTCGGCTGAAGCGGAAGAAGGGTGCTTGAGTCTTCCCGGGGTCTACGGCCAAGTCGTTCGCCCCAAGACGGTGCAAGTGAACGCCTACAACCTGCAGGGGCAAGAGATCTCGGCCGAGGTGGGTGGACTTTTGGCCCGCTGCATTCAGCACGAGAACGATCATCTCGATGGCGTGATGTTTCCCGATCGGATGAGTGAAAGCAGCCGGGTGGAACTCGGGGGGGAACTGCAAGAGTTCGAAGACGAGTTTCAGAGCAAGCGTGGCACCGGCGAGATGCCGAGCGATGAAGCGATCGCCGAGCAGTGGAAGAAGTGGCACGAGCGCTACTGCTAAAACCTGGCTCCGCAGAATCGCGACAAAACAAGTTCGAGAGTTACGAAAACCGCGCGAGCCTACACGATGCGACTGGTCATGATGGGGACGGGACCGTTTGCTGTCCCCACGTTTGAAGCGCTGCTCGAGAGTGGTCACGAAGTGGTGGCGCTCGTCACCCGGCCAACGCCCACGCCGAAGGGGCGTGAAAAACAATCGCTCAACCCGATGCGCGATGTTGCTGTGGCGCGACAAATCGCGGTGCATGCTCCCGAGAGCATCAACACGCCCGAATCGGTGGCGCTACTGACGTCGCTGGCCGCCGATCTGTTGATTGTCTGCGACTATGGCCAGATCCTGAAGCCTGCAGCGCTTGCCGCAGCGCGGCTGGGTGGAATTAATCTGCACGGCTCGCTCTTGCCGAAATATCGCGGCAGTGCGCCGGTTCATTGGTCGATTCTCGCTGGCGACGCAACCACCGGTGTGAGTGTGATTCACATGACACCGAGGCTCGATGGGGGACCGATTTTGGCTGTCCGCGAAACGCCGATTGGCCCCGAAGAGACGATGCCCGAGCTCGAACTGCGACTCTCGACGATGGGAGTCGCTGCGGTGCTCGAAGCGATCGACCTGCTCGAGCAATGGGATGGCACTTCGCCGATCGGAACGCCGCAAGATGCTACGCTCGTGACCAAAGCGCCGCGCTTTGCGCGGGGCGATGGCGAACTCGACTATCGGAGGAGCGCTGTGCTCCTCGCGCGTCAGGTGCGGGCCTTCAAACCGTGGCCCGGCAGCTACACCCACTGGCTACGCGAGGGGCAACAGCCGCTGCGGCTGATCATCGATCGTGCGACAGCCGAACCGGCCGAGACAGCAAGCGCCGCTCCGCCCGGAACGGTGGTCGACGTCGCTCACGGCAAGCTCACGGTGATGACAGCCGATGGACTGCTGGTGGTCACGTCGCTCCAGCCTGCCGGTAAACGGGTCCTCTCTGCGGCCGAGTTTCTCAACGGCTATGGGCTGAAAGTCGGCGCACAACTGGGACCCGCGCCCGTGGTCGAAAAGCTGTAGCGCAAGCGACCCGTAGTTAAAGCGCGCTGCTGTCGACCGAATCATCCCCACGAAGCTCTTCAAAGAAATGGGCAACTCCGCCAAACATCCGCTGATCCATCGGCGATTGATCGAGGCAGCTGCAGCGCCACTGAATCTCGATCTGCATGGCCATCACCAGCACGTTATCGAGTCCGGCGTGCACCAACTCTTGATGGATCGCTTGCGTCGGTTCGTTGGTTGCGACGAGCCACTGATAGTCGCTGAGTCGACAATGCTTGCCGAGTAGTTTCACGAGCGATTCGACCGGCGCGATCATCCCTGTTTTGCCGACTGCTTTCGATAGCGGAGTTCCGCGCGGTGGATGCGGGGGCTCGATCTGAATCAGGACGATGCGCTGCGGATAGAACATCGGCGCTGGTTGCTCGTTGGCCGCAGAGTCACTGGTTTCAGGCATGGCAAAAGTTTTGCTGAGAGCCGCAATTGGCGGGGATGACTCGTCCATGCGCCACGCACTAGAACATCTGTTTTTGACTCGCAGCGGGGAGATCGCTCCCGAACTGCTTCAGATAGTTCTTCACGCGCAGCTTGCGGGCGGTATTGTCGCTCGACATGTAGCGAATGTTGCCAAAAATGGGTCGCTCGGGCGACCAGGGGCGATCGTAGCGACCGAGGATCCAAAAAATCCCGCTGTACGAATTGGGATTGCGGCCGTCGAGCGCGTATTTGTTGTTTAGCTGGATCATGATCCGGAGCGCTTCGCGCGGTGAAGTGCTCCACTCGAGAATTTTTTTCCCCCACAGCATCCGCATGTAGTTGTGAATGCGGCCTTCGCGCACCAACTGACGCTGTGCGGCATTCCACAGCAGATCGTGGGTCGTACTCGACTCGAACTGATCGAGGGTGTAGAGATTCGGGCGCGGATCGACGGCATGCTTGTCGAGTGTCTTCTGGACCCAAGTGGGGAGCGATTCGTCCTGATCGAAGTTGTCGTTCCTCGAGCAGAAATTAAAACCGATCTCGCGCCAGGTGATCAGTTCGTCGAGAAAGCCTTCACATGCTGCTGAAACACCCCACCAGGCTCCCGCTTTTCCATCGGTCTTCGCCGACAATTTAGCGTGCGACCAGCTTTCGCGCGCCAGTGCCCGACGAGCAATGTCGTGCACACTCACATGCCCAAAGTGAAGCCAAGGGGAGAGGCCACTCGCGGCGTTGGCATCGGGCTCGTTCCGCTCGCCATAGCGGCTCAGGCGACTGTCGAGAAAACGCTCGAGCACCCGCGCAGCGCTCGCCGCTCCACCCACTTCACTCGTCGGCGTCACACTGTGATCGATCGGCAACTGCGCGAGACCACGTGCCCCGAGCAGCTGTTTGAAATCGGCCGCCGGCCAGCGCTCGGTGATCTCGGCCGGTAGTTTTTTGAGCGCCGGAAGTTTCACTCTGGCGAGAGGATCTTCCTCGGGAAACGCCTCTTCGGCCAAATGAGGCTTGAGATTTTTCTGCAGCCAGCGACGAAAGTGAAACGCCATCGTGAAAGTTTTGTCGGCGGCTCGCATCGGCAGAATGCCGTTTCCATCGATCGTTTCCATCCGCACCGGCACCTTCCGCGCCGCGACTTTCGTCATCTGCGGCAGGAAGAAGCAGGGGAAGTCGTCGGTGATGACGACAGCCGCTCGCTTAGCTAACGCTTCAAGAAGTCCCGCGCCGGCACCATGCGTCGGCTCGACGTAGGGATGATAGACCACGCCCGACTGCCGTAGCTCACCGAGATCGTGCGCGTTGTCTTGCATCCCCTCGATGATGAAGCGATGAAGTCGGTCGCTGGCCCATTCGTAGCGCGTTCGAACAGCTTCGAGAATCACCAAAGGCTTGCGCAGTTCCCGAGCCCACTCCACCGCTCGCTGTAAACTGAAGTTCGAGCGCCGCCTGCGAAACGCGATCATCCAGTACAGCACAAATTCGCCATCGGCTCGAACCGGCAGGTCGCGGAGGACGCGAATCCTTAGGTCGGGTACACTTGCCATGATGCTAAGTTAAGTCGTGATACTGCGTGAACGCATGGGTGGAGAGTCGCAACGATTCACTCGGGCGCCGGCCGCGCCGCTGAACCATCCATAACCTCGAATTATTGCCCCATGGCAACCCCCTCCCCGAATATTTCAGCGCCGCTGTTTGCCGTTCTCTCGCCAGCGGGGGCAGCTGCCATAGCCGTGATCGCGATTTGGGGAGAAGCAGCCCTCGCGACACTCGCCCGAACTTTTCGGCCTCTCGGAACGAAACAGCAAACACTCCCCCTGAAAGAACGTGTTGGAAGTGTGCTCGTGGGACACTGGCAGTCTGATCTCGACGGAGAGGCTGAAGAGGAACTGGTGGTCGCGCTGGTGGCCCCCGATGCTGCCGAGATTTCGTGCCACGGCGGCCGGTCGGCTGTCGCGCGGATCACGCAGTCCCTCGCGCGCGAAGGTTGCGTGCTGGTCGATCCTGCCCTGTATGTCGCCCGCAGCACGTGCGATGCCCTGAAGTTACAAGCGATGGAGCGTCTCACGCGCGCCAAGACCTCGCTCGCCGCCGCGCACTTGCTCGATCAAACACGCGGGGCTCTCAGTAGCGCTGTGCGCTACATGATCGATTCGCTCGAGCGCGGTGATGTGGCCGGCGCTCGGCGACAGATCAAGGACCTGCTGACCACCGCGCGCCAAGCGATTCATTTAACCGAGCCCTATCGTGTGACGATCGTTGGGCGGCCGAACGCTGGTAAGAGCGCGCTTCTGAATCAGCTTGTCGGTTATGCGCGGGCGATGGTTTTTGATCAGCCAGGGACGACGCGCGACGTGGTGCAAGTGACCACTGCGCTGGGTGGTTATGCAGTGGAAATCTCCGACACCGCAGGTGTGCGCGAGACTTCGGAGCCGATCGAGCGCGAAGGGATCGAGCGGACGCTCGCCAGCATCGCGACGTGCGATCTCGCGCTACTGGTGTTCGATCAAAGTGCGCCCCTCACCGCCGACGACCAGGCGTTTCTCGCGCAGGTCCTACCACGTCTTACCGCCGCGCTGATCGTGGTGGGAAACAAATCGGACCTGCCTCCTCAGTGCAGCTTCGAGCAGTTGGCAGCGATCAACACCACGATTGCACGCGCCCCTTCGCTCTCCGCGAGCGCGCTGACAGGTGCAGGCATTCGTGAACTGCTCGCTCTCCTCGAGAAGCAACTGGTGCCAACGCCACTTGCTCAGGGAAGTCCGCTGTTGTTCTCGCGCGAGCTCGAGCAAGCGTTCCGGCAGATACTCGCCGCGCTCGACCAGTCGAATGATCCTCGAGCAATCGCGAGGCAACTCGCAGAACTTCTCGCGCGCTCGTGAAGAATCGCTCGTGCATGTGCGCATAGTGAAGATGCTCTGTATGCATCTGTTAGTTCACGACCGCTTGTTCGTCCACGTCATCGAAATCAGGTGAAGGTGGGGGAAGATTTTCGGGATCGAAGCGAAAGCCTTGCGTGGCGAGTTCTGCTTCAGCCGTCGCATCTCGAAGTCCCAAACGAAAGGCAGACACGAAAAGCTGCCGGGCAATGTGGGTCGCTCGGCTGTCGGCAATTGCCTTGGCATCGAAGAGCAAAAAGAGGGCGGAAAGTGCCCGAATTTCGGCCGTTTCGGGTTTCTTGCCACCGAATGCGATGGCGATCGCAGTGGCTGGATCAAGCTCGCGAACTTCGCGCTCCAGCTGACTCCCGTCCTGCGTTTTCAGAAACAGAATCGATCCCTCGCGGCGCAAGAACTCGATCCGCTCGCCACGAATTCTGAGCATCGTGCCATCGGGAAGTTTGGCAGCCGACTCGCGGACCGCTGTCCAAAACGTATCGAGTTTGTTCTTGGCATCGCGCAGATGCGCGGCCTCTTTCACCAGCTCTTCCGGAGGTGATGGATGACGATCGATCAGCTGATTGGCCTCGGCCATGTGCCTGCGAAAATGATCGTTGTCTCGATTTCCAATCGCGCTCCGCGCTTGGAACAGTTCACTTCGAATCCGCTCTTCGGGAGTCGCGAATCGCATCGAGTCATCCCCTCGCGGAAGCTCGGGCAAGGGGCTTGGTGCAGCACTCGTTTCCGTCGCCGGTGATTCTTCCGCAGGGACTCCCGAACCGATCGGAAATGGAGTCGGCGTGTCGTCACCCGCATTGGCAGGTCGCGTGGGAGGACGGCGCTCGGGTCGACGCTCGTTCGAAGCGTTCATCGTGCTCGGGCTGCTGCTGGGTGCTGAACTACTAGCAAGCGTGGTGCTCGCCCCAGCGGCTGGCGCATCACTCGAACTGGCGACATTCGGTCCCTTTGTCAGCGCGCTGCCTACAACCACCAGCACGATGAGGCCGAGGAACATCAGCACGACGACACCTGCGCCAGCGGCGATCATCAGCGGCCAGGGGAAGGAGGCTGATGTTGCGGGGCGTGGGGCTGTCTCTTGGGGTTTATCGACAGCAGCGATCGGAGGTGCTGCGACAGCCTGCATCGGAATCGGCACCGGAGCGACCTCGGCATCGTGCGGACCTTCGCCATCGGTGCGCCAGCGCACTGCCGGTTTGCGAACAGGTTCGCTCTTGCTGCTCGGAGCTACCATCGCAGCGATCACTGGCGCTGCAGGGGGTGACCCTACTGCGGCAACTGGCGGTGCCGGTGGTAAATCGAATGGTGGCGGAATGATGACCGGAGGAGTTCCGCGTCGGCGACCAATGCCACTCGCGCCAGGAGCTGTTGCGGCAGGCACCGATGTGGCGGTGACAGGGGGAGCAGGTGTGCTCACGACCGGGCTAGTGACGATCGGAGTGGTGACGACCGGCGGAACAGCAGGCTTGGAGCTGACGCGTGGCGGTGGTGGAGCGGCATCGCTCGGTTTGAGTACCGGCCCAGCAATCGGTGGCACCGCGACCGGTGGCACTGCCATGGGTGGAACGGTTGCGGGGGGAGGAATCTCGCCCGAGAGCCGACCAGCAGCGGCGAGTTCCGCGCGCAGGTTGGCGTCGTATGCCGATTTTTTCTCCGGCTGAAGTAAGCAGAGGCGTGCTTGGGTCAGCTCGGTGAGGATTTTTTGCGACTGCGCGGCATGCTTACCCGACTGAAACGTACGAACGTGCGCGATCTGCCGTGTCGCGGCGTTGTCGATGACGTCGGGATCGTCCTCAAAATGAGGAATCCCCAGCAGGCGATAGTGATTGGCCGGCTGATCTTTGGCCGGTATCCCCAGCCATTTGCGATACGGATCAAACTCTTCCGACATCGCTGGCCTCGTGGTAGGTGGGTATCGGTCGCTGAGGCGGTTGGACGAATCAGTCGGCGCTCCATCGGGAGCAGCTGCGGTCGAAACATACAGGGGGCGAATCATCCGAAAGCTCCCCAGCCAATAATTATCGAGTATCTCGCTAGTCGATGCAATTGCAAAGTTCAAGAGAAAAACGGTGTCGCGTGCGTAAGCTGCGAAGACAGTGGTAGTTGCGAAACGAAGTTTTTCTCGACTATCTCCAGCTCTCGAGGGGTAGGTAGGTGTGTAACTGGCACTCCCTAGCTAGAGCGTAATGGAACCTGAGTCGCCGTTACGACTTGCTCCACTTCGTCTACCGGAACCACTCGCTGAACAGAGACCATTGGTCGGCACCGGGGAGGACTGTTACATCCGGCCTCCGCAAAACTTGCGTAGACCACCCGATTTGCAAGCGACCGCCGCGACTTCCCGCAGCATCTTCCCGCGCGAACTTCTATACTGGCAAACTTGTGACTGGCGAGCCTGCGAGAGATTGCCCGAGCACATTACCCACGATGGTGCCGCCGAGATTCAAATTTCTCGCTCCGCCGTCGTAGGAAAGTGCTGCGACCGGCGCGATTGAGCCGTGACGACCACCGGAAGGAACTAGCGAACGTGAAACTGGGTAGCGTGACGATCGATGATACGTTTGCCGAAGCTTTTGGCATGCGCTACACCCGTGTGATCATCACCGCGCACGATGCGCATTGGCTTGCAGCTGCCATTCAAGCTTTTACAGGGTATGCCACCAGTGTGATTGCTTGTGATGCCGAAGCGGGAGTTGAAAACTATTTAGATTCCTCCCAAACGCCCGACGGACGTGTGGGAGCCAATATCTTATTATTTGGATTCTCTTCCGATGCGCTTGGTAAAGCGGTTACCAATCGCGCGGGACAATGTTTAATGACCTGCCCCAGCACCGCTGTCTTTAGTGGGCTCTCGGGGACCGAAACATCGCTTCCACTCGGGAAACACCTCCGTTTTTTCGGTGATGGGTTTCAAAAGAGTAAGCAAATCGCCGGTCGACGCTACTGGCGCATTCCGGTGATGGAAGGCGAGTTTCTCATTGAAGAGTCGGTGGGTGTCGAGCGCGGTGTGGCCGGTGGTAATTTCATTCTTCAAGCTACCCATCTCAATACGGTCTTAAATGCATCAAGAGCGGCTGTCGAAGCGATCTCCAAAGTCCCAGGAGTAATCACACCATTTCCAGGGGGTGTGGCGCGCAGTGGTAGCAAGGTGGGATCTCAATATAAGACCCTCCGCGCGAGCACTAATGAGCTCTTATGTCCCACCTTGAAGGGGCGCGTCGAGTCGCAGCTTCATCCCGACTGCACCACGGCGCTCGAAGTGGTGATCGACGGCACCACCCAAGCGGCGGTCGCCGAGGCGATGCGCGTCGGCATGCTGGCAGCAGCCGAGCATCCGATTTTGGCCATCACCGCTGGCAACTATGGGGGGAAACTTGGCAAGTTCCACTTTCGGCTGCACGAGGTGCTGGCGAGCACCTAGCGACCTCGATATCCGTTTCTTCCTGCAAAGCCGATACATCTTGCCGCGCGAACCAAAGTTTCCGCCCTGTGGTGGTCGATATCGACCGAGAGTGGTTCTGCCTGTGTGTGCGCTCATGTCTCCGCGACTGGGGTGGTTCATCGCTACTCAAACTGCAGCAGGATAACGACTTAACGCCAGAGGCATTGCGATGGAAGAGAACAACGAGTTTCTGCAGAACGTGTCGCAGTGGGCCAACGATGTGCTCGTTTGGATCGGCTTTGGAACCCTGGCTGGACTCCTCGCCAAGGCGATCATGCCGGGCAAAGACCCGGGGGGAGCTGTCGCGACCCTCGCCATGGGGATTGGCGGCACCGTGATCGGCTGCGGCGTACTGACTTTCTTCAGCCCCCAAGGGACACGGGTCACGCCCATCAGTGTGGCTGGCTTTGCCGTGGCCACGGCTGGATCGTTTGTGATCCTGTTTTTCTATAAACTCTTAGGTGGCTATTACTTCCGCGAAGGGGACGGCCCGATTGTGCGGAACCGCCCACGCCGTAAAGCGGCCCTGCGACGCCCCGCCGCTGTCGTTTACGAAGACGAAGTCTAAGCCGACGAGCCGAGCAAACCGCGCGAACTATTCTCCTTTGGTTCCGGTCCCTTGACGACAACCAGCCGGGATGTACATTTGGAGGTTCGCCGCGGTCGTGGCGGAATTGGCAGACGCACCAGCTTGAGGGGCTGGCGCTCGAAAGGGCGTGGAGGTTCAAACCCTCTCGACCGCACTAAATCGTTTCGCTCCAGGCACTTACATCGCAAGATCGGGCTGCCAGGCGAAGCTTCAAGTTAAAATGCCTCCCACTAGAAACTTCTAGCTGTGGAGGCATTTTTTTGCGCGCTGCGGACTTAGCGGTCGGCGATTAGGCCATCGGCGATTAGGCCCGCAGCGATCAGCTGCTTTGCAGGATCAGCCAGGCGCTCGCATAGTTCTTCGTCGCCAGATCCTGCTGGCGAATCCAGAAGTACAGCCTCCCCGAATCTCCCCACATCCAGCCGGGGTTATCGTCGCTGTCGATCTGCAGCAAGAGTCGCCAATCGACCGCCCCTTTCAGCACCTCACCCACGATTTCGTCGTCGTAGGTCGCCAGTTCTTTCTGCTGATAGCCGCTCGTCGCCTCTTGGACGGAAATCTCCATCGGGCTTTGAATCACTTGCGGGTGACCCAGCAAGCGATGCTGCACATCGCGGGGCTCGGCAGCGAGCGATTCGCGCAGGTCTTGATACTTCTCGCTGGCCGGGGGCTTTTCGGGAATATCGTCGGCATAATTCGGGAGGGTGAGTTCGATGCTCGTCGACACGCGGGTCGGTGAGTACCGAAACTCCTCGGGCAAGTCGGCTGGATACTTGGCTCGGCTCAAATCCTCGCGATCGATATCAAAGTACATCACGCGGCACGAGCCACGATCGTTCGGCTCGAAGCCCCACGGTTCGCAAAAGCCGTCGTAGAAGAAATAGAGAAACCCGCGCGAAGGGAGCGCGTTGTCGATCGACGGAAGCGAATCGAGATCGATCTGCGCGATGAACGAAAGGGGCTGCGGATCTTCGGGGTCCCAAATTGCGTTGTATCGATCTTGGCGTGGCAAACGGGGTTTCCAGCGCGGCCAGACAAACTTCGGTGGCACATCGGGAAGGCCTCCGATGCGTGACTCGCCAAGTCCGAGTTCTATCTGGGCCACGCTTTCCGTCATCAGTCGAATCGACGGGAGCGCCAGGGAGTCGAGCGGATAGCTGCTCAAGTAACGCGACTTCGCCACGTCGCTGCGCAGCGCTGTCTGAAGTTGCTCGACAATCGGGTCCATGAGAAGTTCGCCCACTCGCGGGTGCCATCGTGAAGGATGTGTCGCAGGGAAGAGGAAGTGAGAGCTGGCACCACTCTCCTCGGTTATAGCGGCTGGCGGCGTGTGTGACTACGAAACAAACTCTCGCAGCACAGCGAGAGTTGCCGAAGCCATGGCCGGACCACTTCGCGAAACAAGCACACGCGCTTGGGCATCGCGCCCCATCGCGCGGGCCGCTTCGCGATTGCGCAGCATCTCGGCGAGTTTCTCGGCCAGATGCTGTGGATCATTGGGGCGACAGAGACTTCCACCCCCTAGCGCGCCGATCATCTCGGGAAACGCACCATGCTCGGGCAAAACGACCGGAACACCGGCCGCGAGCGCCTCGAGAGCAAACAGCCCCTTGGGTTCGCGATAGGTCGTGGGGACCGACAGCACATCGAGCGAACGCAAGAACGCCAGCTTCTCTTGCCGCGAAACTTCGCCGACATGATCGATCGAAGCAGCGCCGGTTTCAGCTTGAAGTCGCGCGATAATTTTCGTGGCATACGCTTCGTGCTGCTTGCCGAGCCAACCAGCAATCCGGAGTCGGGCTCGCTCCATGCCGGGCATTTTTTTAAGTAGCACAAACGCATCGGCGAGCACATGCAGCCCTTTCTCGGGCGCAAGCCGCGCGAGATAGCCAATCGTTAGATCGTCGCTCGCCGCGAGCGGAACATCGGCATGCTTGGTTCCATCGGCCAATTCTTTCGCGTCGATTCCGAGCGGCTGCACGCGAAACTTCTCCGCGCCAACTTGCAAAATCTCCTGCATGTGGCGCGCGTAGTAGTCGCTGTGGACTAAAAAACCGTCGATCGAACTGCAGAGCCGGCGCATCTCGTCGAGCGCTTGCTGCTGATAAGGTGCCACGAGATCCTGTAGGAAAATGTCGTCGCCTTGCAGCGTGACGAGCACCTTCACCGGCAGTTTGGCTTTGATCGCGGGGACGCAGCCCGCTGTCAGCATGTTGCTGAAAACGAGGACGTCGGGTTTCAGGTCTCCTGAGAGCCAGTCGGCCAGGCGTTCGACCTCTTGCGCCTGAAAACCTTCCGCACCACGCAGCATCGAAACGGTAAGCGAACCGAGCTCCCGCGCGCTAATCTGAATGCTTCGCTGCGAGGCGAGCCGAATGATCCACGGCTGATCGAGCCAGCGCGTGAGCCACCGTGGCAAGTGCCGCGCAAGTGGAAAATGCTGCTGCAGGTAGACGTTAATCCCGCCGAAAAACACCGGTTTTTGACTTACGTCGATCTCATCGGTCCGAATCGGCGTGTAGAGCGGAACGAGCTGCACGTCGGCCCCGAGCGCAATCATCTCGCGCGCGAGCGTGTTGTCGTGCAAGCAACTGCCGCACAACATGCCGGCAGCGCCGCTGGTGAGGTAAGCGATTTTCACGGCCGGGTTTCAGAAGCGAGAGGAAGTAACGATTCGGTAGCACGCTCTGCAGGCGATTTCAGGAGCCAGCTCCGCACTGCCAGTAAGAGAAGAATAGCAGTGGCGACAAGACCCCCGATGCGACTTGCGCCCCCTTCGAACACCACCGCTCCATTGAGAGCAATGAAAATCAGGTAGCCGGTAAGGGACCAACTCAGAAGACTCGAGCGAGCAAAGTAGCTCCGAAAGTTCACGAGCACCCACCCGGCATCGGCGACCCACAGGACGAGAAAAACGTAGCTGAAGTAAATCCCTTCACCAAATCGCACCCCCATCAGCTTGTCCGTTTCCTCGGCCGTGACACGCAGCGCCGAGGCGTGACTCCAGTGATGAAAAAAGTGCATCGCCGCCACCACATGGGCCACGAAGCACAAAGCTCCCAGCGACCAACATGTGCGGTAGATCTGTTTCGACCGCGACAGTTCCGCCGAAGTGCGCCAGCTTGCACCACTGACGATGCGCAGCGCGATCGCCGTCGCGAACAACAGCATCGCGATCCGAATCGTCCAGCGGATGATCGTCATTCCCAGCATGCTCGTCACCATCGTCGGGGCGTGTCGTGCGCTCGCAAGCCAATCCGCAGAGCCATCGTTTAGTGCCAGCGAATTGTCGCTAGAACCTCGTCCCGGTTCTAGTGGCACTCACAGCCTCCCTCTGTTTCCAGATTTGCCGCGCTGCAGGAGAGTTTTCGATGTTTCAAAAAATTGACATCGGGCTCGCAGTGATAGCGACAGCATCGAGCCCCGCGCGACCAATTCCCGCTCCTGGGCCGATTTTCCCCAAGAGAGACTGTTCGCCACCGAATAATACAACACCCTCCAAATCAGCCTCAGGACGACGAGCCGAAGACCACGAGAACCTTTCTGCTCGATCGTGTGTCTAGCGAGTCCCGCTGGCATGCACGAAAGAGCACGCTGCGGCGCACGGCAAATCATCAGTTTAGCCGTCTTTTCAGCGTTTTTCGCCAGAAAATAGCAGAGTTAGGGTGGTTGTGGACGGGGCTGGTGCAAGCCAGAGGCGGCCGCTCAGCGGAAAGTTCTGCTTCCCCAGATCGTGACACCTTTCACAAGCCCTAGGCTGAAAAAGGTGCCCCGACACTGGCGAGCGACAGTTCGGTTTTCTCGATGAATCGATGACGAAAAATCGACCATCGATTTACAGAACCCAGCCGAACTATCCTGCGTATGAATGGCACGCAACGGACAGATGAAGAAGTCGAAGAGGCAAACCGACACTTCTTCATCAGGTCGGACAGCTTCGCGAGGGCGAAGCCTAGCGGAACAGAGGCGAACCGAAAGATTCGGCAAACCCCCTTTCATTTCGAGGACAAGGAGAAGGTCAGAGTCACACATCATCAGGTCAACGCCACTCACGTCAGCCAATTTGCTGCGGAAGTGAATTTGATCTCGGGAGGCACAGCCATGAAACGCAACGAATTCATTAAGAAGATGCAGCAGCGATTGATCGCCCGGCGCGATGCACTGCGTCGTACGATCGCCGGCGAAGTCCAGTCCCTTTACACCAGCGAAAGTGGCGTCGTCGACGAACTCGATACGAGCCTCGCCGATGCGAATGCCGAAATCGGCTCGCAAATGGTGGAGGTTGAAAGTCGCGAGCTCATGCAGATCGACCGCGCGATCGAAAAGATGCGTGCTGGACGCTACGGACTCTGCGACAGCTGCGGAGGACCGATCAAGCTAATTCGCTTGCAAGCCGTTCCTTATGCCATCGAGTGCATCGAGTGCGCTCGGCGCGATGAACGTCGAGAAAGTGGCCTGGGCTACCGTCGTGGCGGACGCTTCGATTTCCCGGACAATGCCAGTGACTCGGGCGAGAACATCAGCATCGACGATGCGGAAGTGGAAATGTCGTAGCCAAGCCTATGACACTGACACGAGCGCAGCGGCGATTCGGCCCCTCTCGAGGGGCGATAAGATAAGCGGCAGCAGCCGCAATTCACGCGACGGACGGCACACGACCCAGGTGCCGTCCGTTGTCGTTTCTTGACCCCTCGGCTGTCATCAGGCTTCCTTCCCGAGTTGCCATGCCGCAGCAAAGGAGCGAAACTTAGCAGCAGCTTGCTCTGCTAAACCTCCCTTTCGCAAGGAAACTCCCGATGTCGCTTCGTCATCTTTCTTGGGCAATGCTCACGACACTCGCTCTGGGGCTCGTGGCTCCCGCGCTCCACGCTCAGGAGGCTGCCCCCGCCGCCGCTGAAGCAAAAACGCCCACCGCTGAGGAGCTGATCAAGAACCTCGAGAAAGAATTGACCGGCATGAAGCTCACCGGTCGTTTCACCACCATCGGCAAAGAAGGTGGGGCGAAAGAAGAGTCGTACGTCATTCACAAAGCGACCAAAATGCCCGACGGCAATCTGTGGATGCTCTCGGCCAGCATGAACGAGAAGACGAAAATCCCCGTTCCGATCGATATCGAGTGGGCTGGCACCACACCGATTCTCTCGATGACCGAAATGGCGATTCCCGGCCTCGGCACCTTCAGCTGTCGCGTGGTCCTCTACGACGGCATGTACGCGGGCACCTGGCGTCACGGCAAAGTGACCGGCCACCTGTTCGGCACCATGGAAAAACTTCCCGTCGACGAGAAGCCCGAAGCGAAGCCCGCGCCGAAATAGCTCCGCTAGAAAAATGCACTGTCGGCTCTCTTGTTTGCAATAAAACGGCGAACATCGTGCGAAGTGCAGTTTGCTCTGCAGTTGCAGAGAAGTTCAGCTAGCTGGTTCAAGCACACTGCTACATGGGGTGACCAGCCACGAAATCGATGCCTGACGAGGAGGATGACACCATGATACGAAGTCCGTTCGGACTAGACGTTGCTGTGCTGTCGCTGCTGGGATATTGCGTGCTACTGGGATGTAGTAGCGAAACGGCTCCAACAGCTGCTCCGCCGACCCCCTCCACTCCGCCGCCGGTTTCGGTGGCCGACGATCGCGTGAAAGCCGAGATGTTGTCTGAAGACGGTCTGGAAACAACCCGAGTGCATGGTGGTGAATTCGTCTATATTGCTCCCGATGGTAGCGAGACTGTTTTGACATTGGGTGACAACACAGTCGCTTCCATCTCCAACACGCTGCACGAAGGGGAGCCGAACGAGTTCTCCTATAAGCTCCAGTACCTTCGTCATCGCGACGGAAAAGACCTCTACGAAGTGACCTATCAACGAGGTCCCAACCAGCACACTACGGTTGGACCCTTCGCCTACGAAGGGGTCGAAACTCCCGTCGGAAACAAGGGTGACTTTGGCTCGTTTCTCCTCCGCCCCGAGAAGCCTAAATAGTCCCAATTCATTCGCTGAAGAGCGAACCCGTAAAGAGCAGGCGTCTGCCGCCGAACCTTCTCGGAATAGCTGCAACCATCGTTTGATGTCACTCAAAACCATCCAAAAGATCGACGCCGTGGTGTTGATCCTCGTCCTCTTGCTACTGGCGGCGACCGGCCTGTGTGGCCTGGCGCTGTGGCAAGAGCAAACGCTGGCCAGTCTAGCGAGTCCCACACCGCAAAAGATCACCCTCCAGCAGCTAATTGCGAGTGGCCCGGGGGACAATATTCACGTCACCGTGACGCAGCTCCGGTTGGGGCTCGACTGGATCTACGAAGAGAAAGGGGATCAGTGGACGCGGGTTTGGATTCCACTCTATCCCGATCAAAATGCCGAGCTGCAGCGTGAGTTTCACGTGATCGTGCGAACTTCCGATGCACCCGATGAAGCCTCGGTCGAGAGGTTTTGTCAGCAAACCGAACTCACCGGGCTCGTGGTGAACTCGATCCACCAGCTCCGCTCCCCCGAGATCATCGTGCTCGAGCAAGCCTATCCCAAAATCGATCCCTCGCAGATCCTTGTGCTCGATACCAGCCGCAAACTATTGAGCCCCACGACACTCGCGCTGCTGTGGCAGCTCACAATTGCGCTACCCTTCGCTGCCCTCGCCACGCCGCTGGTTTGGCTGATCATTCGCCGCTGGCAAATGCAAAACGTAGCAGCACCGTCAGCCACCGCTGCAAGGGACTGATCGCTGAAGCTGATCTCGATTCTTGGCTAGACTGAGCTTTAGCTCTACTTCACCGTGATCGAGCCGTCGTTTTCGACAATGACGATGCGCTTGTCTTTCGAGAATTGGGTGAGAAGCTTGATCGTATCTTCCGTGATGCGATACTGCTGCGGTCCACCAATTTTATCGGAGGGAATCCGCTGAAGCCCGAGCGATTCCACCACAGGACAGGCGTACGACTGTGCTTCGGTAATCGCCAGTGCACTTCGCACCACAATCACGCAGCCCAAAAGACCCAGCATCGCGGCGGCAACATATTTTTTCATAACAGACAGCCTCTTTCGGTGTGAAAAACGTAGGAGCGCAACCTGCCCGGCAGGCTCCCCGCACGTGCCACGATTATAGACACACACAGCGACAGATCTAGCGAGATTTCACGTCACGCGATTCCGCCCGCTGGAGGCTGATCACGCGCACCAATCAGCCAGCGGCGCGTCGTGAATTTTGGTTTCTTTCCCGGCTTGGAGCTTGGCAATGCGGGCTTCAGCCGCTGCGATGCTCTTCTCGGTGGTGTGCAGTTCGAGCGTGAGATGGAGCGATTTTTTCTCCAGCGGGGCAAGCTTCATCACCCGGTTGTGCTTCCCCTCGAACGATCGCGGATTGGGATAGTTCGTCCCAGGTTCGAGCCCCGTGACATAGCCATCCACAGCGCTCCCGGTGTCCTTCCAGAGCGAAAAGCAGGGGAGTTCGCTCGTCTTGTAAATCAAGCTGGCCCCACGTGTGCTGTGGGCGTTCTTCAGCAGCACTTCGGTCACGCTATGCTCGGTCCCATGCATTTCGAGGAAATAGACCATCTCCTCGTAGCCCGTTTGCGGAGCGAGGTAGCTGTTCCAGCTTTTCAGGCCCGAGGCGGCGTGCGGATTGCGTGGCACCAGCGTTTTAACTGGGGCCATCACCTGCGAACCAGCATCGAGCAGCGGCAGACCAAAGTTCACGTGATACAGCATCTGTGCTTCGGCCGGCGCGCTGCTGAGATTCTCAATCTCGTCGCGAATCGCAATTTGGTGCGAGCCGAGCTTCAGCGTCATGGTGGTGGTCAGCCGAAGCTTGAGGAAGTGAAAGCGTGCTTCTTCGACCACACCCACAAGTGTGATTTCTTCCTTATCGGTGTCGATCGTGAGGGTCAGTTCGTGGGCTGGCTTGTTGGCAATCCGGCCATGCAGCGGATACTTGAGCCGACCGGTCGTTTCGTCGAACTCAGGGGCTCCGTTACTCTCGAGACCGCACCGGACAAGGAGCTCATCGAAGCCATCGAGCCACCCCAAACCACTGGGCTCCCCCAGATCCACTAGCGCTGGGTGCACGGGGCCTCGAACGGGGGATTCCCACCCAAATATCGCGACGCCACTGGGCGTGCTGCTCCACGCCCGGCGAATTCCCATGCCTCGAGTCGGCAGCAGTTCGACCGTGATTGCGCCGTTGCTGATTTCGAGCATATCAACGCCCGCTGATGAACCACTCTGCAGGGCGTGTCCAAGGGCGTAGAAACGTCCTTCCCCCAGTCCCACGTCGCTCGCTTGTACCGAAAATTGCTCAGCTCGGCGGAGGAGATTCGAGTGACGGTCGATCAGTTTCCAGGTACGAACGGCCATGGGAGAGGCTCCATGCAAGATTGGTTGCCGCAGCGGGCGGATGCAGGTCAGCCGATAGTCTAGTGACCGATCCGCGCGCATGCCACCACGGAAAACCAGCCGCCACTGTAGTGGTTTTCGGGGCTGATTACTTGCCCATCGGCCCCTCAGAGCATACAACAACGCCTTACGTTTTTGGGCTCATTTTCCGCCCGCAACCGGCGTTGTCCGGTGGGCGTTCTTCGCACGGCAAGGGAAAGTTCCTCTCCGCCGCGCGAGCCTTTCCCTTTTGTGCTTTCGGCCAGGAGCTGGTTTGCTGCCATGATTCTTCCAAACGTCGTGAAGAGTGACAACGTTGCTAAGGTGCTCGATCGGGCTTTGGATCGAGGCGAAGGTCTGCTCCGTCTGACACCGACTTGGGTTCCGCGCTCGTTCCTCCATCCTGGACGCCGCATCAAGCTGTTCCCCGGCGATCTCTACGCCTACGGTGCCGACCGTGGTGGTATCGACGAACGCTGGTTCTCCAGCACCACCGAAGCCGCCAACGACGGCCGCGTCTGGCACGAAGGTCTCAGCTTCGCCAGCTTTGAAGGCCAGCACTTCCTCCTCAAGGATGCTGTTGCCGAACAAGGTGCCCGCCTGATTGGCCGCACCATGTTTAAGAAGTATGGCAAATGGCCTGTCTATTCCAAGTTCTTTGATAATATGGGCCCAATCCCGCACCATATGCATCAAAGCTTTGCCGATGCCAAAAAGGTTGGCCAAGAAGGAAAGCCCGAGAGTTATTATTTCCCACCACAATATAACAATGTGGATAATAACTTTTGCTATACGTTCATGGGCCTGGAACCAGGAACCACCAAAGATCAGCTCCGCAAATGCTTGGAAAACTGGAACAAAGGGGACAATGGCATCCTCGATCTTTCGAAGGCCTATCGCCTGAAACGTGGCACCGGCTGGCTCATTCCTCCAGGCGTGCTGCATGCTCCCGGCTCTCTCTGCACCTATGAGCCACAATGGGGGAGCGACGTGTTTGGTATGTATCAAAACATTGTCGAAGGCCGCTATGTGCCATGGGCTCTGCTGGTGAAAGATATGCCAGCGGACAAGCACCAAGATCTCGATTTTATTATCGGTCAATTGGACTGGGAAAAGAACGTCGACCCCAACTTCAAAGACAATAACTACCTCGAGCCGATCGTCGACAAGAAGATGAGTGGCCCAGGCTACACCGACAAGTGGATCGTGTACGGTCTGGTCGATGGCGAGCAGCTCTTCTCGGCCAAAGAACTGACGATCGAACCAGGTTGCAAATGCACCCTCAAAGATCCCGGCGCGAGCGGCTGGGTGACGGTGCAAGGCAAGGGAAAGATGGGCAAATTGGCCCTGCAAACCCCCGCGATGATTCGTTTTGGTCAAGAGACCGAAGACGAAGTCTTCATCAGCCACGAAGCAGCCACCGGCGGTGTGGAAATCGAAAACACCGGCAGCGAGCCGCTCGTCGGCCTCCGCTACTTCGGCCCCGATGTCCACAAAAAGCTCCCGAACATCGGCGATTACAAGAAATAGTAGGACGGCTTCGGTCTCCCTTCCGTCCCAAGCCGACTTTGGGTGGCACTGCTGGCTTGTCCAGCAGTGGGAATCCAAAACTGACAATCTTTTCGCTGCTGTATGCACTGCAATGCCACGACCCGGCCATTTGGTGGCCGGGTCGGTTGCAGCACGATAGCGACCGCAAATTGCTGGAGCATCCCCACCAGAATTACCTCCTTAAGCAGAGTCTTCAGCAGCACTTGTCTACCACTGCTTAGCTCGACACTGACAAATCATTCAACTCCATATAGGAAACCTCTTCGATGGCCTCTCCGACTTATCCGAAACTCCACAATGCGATGTGGCCGGGACTCGTGGGCAAAGAGCCAGGGACCGATCATCCGCCGATCAGCTTGGAGCGGATGCTCGAGCTCACCGCTGCCGCAGAAGTGAATGGTCAGAAGTTCGATGGCGTCGATCTGTTCCTGTTTCATCCCCACACCGATCCCGATGCGACCGACGATCAGCTTCGGGCGATGGCCGATAAAATCGCCTCGTACAACCTGAATGTCGGCTCGCTCGTTGCTCCCGTTTGGCCCGGCACGGTCGGCGGCTCTGCGATGGGTAGCGACGAAGATCGTGCGAACTTCGTTCTCGCCGTGAAGAAGGCGTGCCGTATCGCCAAGATTCTCAACGAGCATGGGGTCCGCAAGTATGGCGTGATCCGCATCGACTCGGCCGACAGCCCTTCGCACTGGGATGCTGATCCCAAGGGGAATACCACCAAGATCGCTGCCACTTTCCGCGAAGCTGCTAAGGTCGCTGCCGATCACGGCGAACGACTCGCGGCGGAAGGGGAGATCTGCTGGGCCGGCATGCACTCGTGGAAGAACATGCTCGCGCTGCTCGAAGAAGTTGCCATGCCCGAAACCGTTGGTTTCCAGGCTGACCAAGCGCATACCTATTTGTATCTCTTGGGTTATAACGCCGAGCATCACGCTCTGCTGAAGCCCGGCTATAGCCAGGCCGATTTCGACGCCGCTTTCAAAACCATGACCGACGCGCTCCGTCCCTGGACGTTCGATTTCCACGTCGCCCAGAACGATGGATCGGTGCACGGCACCGGTTCGCACGACAAGACCGGCCGCCATTGCCCCGCCGACGACCCCAACGGCAAGCTCGACATCGTCAAAACCGCCGGTGCCTGGCTCCAAGGTGCTTCGTCGCGTGGCCTGAAGCATATCTGCTGGGATGGCTGCATGTTCCCCAACGACATGCTCGAAAAACAAAGCACCTGGAACACGATCCTCAAGACGATGCTCGCCGTACGCGATGCACATGGCTGGAGCTGATCCGCTTCATCGAGAAGCGACCTCCTAGTTCGTCCTTCAATACCTTTTGATTTAACCTTTGAGATAGATTGTCATGTCAAAACCTCTTCGCATTGGTATGATCGGTTACGGCTTCATGGGCCGAGCTCACTCGAACGCTTATAACCGCGTAGCGAATTTCTTTAAGCTTGAGCACACCCCTGTGCTGCAGGCTGTTTGTGCTCGCGATGAAGAAAAAGCCAAGGCTTTTGCCGAGACGTGGGGTTATAAGAGCATCGAAACCGATTGGCGCAAGCTGATTGCTCGCGACGATATCGATGCGGTCGATATCTGCACTCCTAATAACTTGCACAAAGAGATCGCCATTGCCGCTGCCCAAGCGGGGAAGATGATCCTGTGCGAAAAGCCGCTGGCGATGAACGTCGCTGAAGGAGAAGAGATGTGCGCCGCTGTCGAAAAGGCAGGGGTGGCCAACATCGTGTGGTACAACTATCGCCGCATCCCTGCCGTGACGTTTGCCAAGCAACTGATCGACGAAGGCAAACTCGGCCGCATCTTCCATTATCGCGCCAACTTCCTGCAGGACTGGACGATCTCGGCCGACCTGCCGCAAGGTGGTCAAGGGCTGTGGCGGCTCGATTCGGCAGCCGCTGGCAGCGGCGTGACGGGCGATCTTCTCGCGCACTGCATCGACACCGCGCTCTGGCTCAACGGTGGGATCAGCGACGTGACGGCAATGACCGAAACGTTCATCAAGGAACGTAAGCACACCCTTACCGGCAAGATGGAAAAGGTGACGATCGACGACGCTTGCTCGTTCCTTTGCCATTTCCAAAACGGCTCGCTCGGTCTGTTTGAATCGACCCGCTATGCCCGTGGTCACAAGGCACTCTACACCTTGGAAATCAACGGCGAATTCGGCTCGATCAAGTGGGACCTCCACGACCTGCATCGTCTGCAGTGGTTCGACTATCGCGACGCTGGCAACTTGCGAGGCTGGTCGAGCATCCATGTGACCGACGGCGATCATCCCTACATGAACAAGTGGTGGGTGCCTGGTCTGGCGATTGGTTACGAGCACAGCTTCGTGCATCAAGTGGCCGACTTCTGTGAGAGCCTATCGACCGGCAAGCCAGCGGGCCCCACGTTCCGCGACTCGCTCGAAACGCAGAAGGTGTGCGATGCTGTGCTGAAGAGCGCTGCCGAGCACAACTGGCAGAAGGTGTAGTCGGTCTCGAGCGTGTAAACTAAGGCCATGAACTACCTGGCGCATGGCTGGCGATTTACGGCTGATCCTTACTTTCTGGCGGGCACCAGCGCCCCAGATTGGCTCAGTGTGATCGATCGAAAGGTGCGCATGCGGCGGCGAAATGTCGAGCCGCATGCGACCCCCACCGACCAGACGAAAGCCCGATTTGCCCGCGGGGTGCTGCAGCATCTGGCCGACGACGACTGGTTCCATACCACGCAGGCATTCAGCGATCTCAGCTGGCAATTTACGCTCGCCATTCGCGATCAGTTGCCTGCCGACGATGGGCTCCGCCCGAGTTTTCTCGGCCATATTTTGGTCGAACTGATGCTCGATGCGGCGCTCGATCGCGAGGATCCGCAGCGACTCGACGACTACTACCTGGCCCTGGCGCATCTCGATCCCTACCAGCTGCAAACGATGGTTAGCGAGCTCGCGACGCGCCCCACCGATCGACTCCTGCTGCTCTTGCCCCGATTCCTGACCGAGCGGTTCTTGTACGACTATCGCGACGATGACAAACTTTTTAGGCGACTCGAGCAGGTCATGCGGCGCGTGAAACTTCCACCGCTCCCTGAAGGACTCAAGCGACTACTCCCCGACATGCGCGAAGCTGTGTGGCTTCGCCGTCACGAATTACTCACTCCCACTTCGACGACCCTTTAGGCGTCCGACTCTCCCTCTGAGGATTAACTGATGAAGTACGGCATGAATCTGCTGCTGTGGACCGGCGAACTGAGCGACGAGATGATTCCCGTCCTCCATTTGCTAAAGAACCTGGGCTACGACGGCGTCGAGCTGCCGATCTTCAACATGGATCTCGACTACGCCAAGTGGGGCAAAATTCTCGACGAAATTGGCCTCGCGCGAACTGCCGTGACGGTCCGCACCGAAGCCGACAACCCGATCAGCCCCGATGCTGCGATTCGCCAAAAGGGGATCGACGCCAACAAGAAGGCGCTCGACTGCTGCGCTGCTGTCGGCGCGGTGACTCTGGTTGGCCCCTATCATTCGGCCCTCGGATCGTTCAGTGGCAAGGGACGAACCGCCGACGAGTGGAAGTGGGGTGTCGAAAGCATGCGAGCAGTGGCCGAGCATGCGGGGACCGTGCATGTCACGCTCGGTGTTGAATGCCTCAACCGGTTTGAGACGTATCTGCTCAATACGCACGCCGATTCGGCCCGTTTTTGCCGCGAAGTTGGTCACGCCCGCTGCCGCATGATGTACGACACGTTCCACAGCAACATCGAAGAGAAGAGCATCGCGCAGGCGATCCACAGCTGTGCCGATATGCTGTGCCACGTGCACATCAGCGAGAACGATCGAAGCACTCCCGGCAAGGGGAACGTCCGCTGGGAAGAGAATTTCGACGCTCTGCGCGACATCGGCTACAACGGCTGGATGGTGGTCGAGGCGTTTGGTCTGGCGCTCCCTGAACTGGCCGCCGCCACCAAAATCTGGCGCCGTATGTTCGAGAGCGAAGAACAACTCTCGCGCGACAGCCTCGGCTTCATGAAGCAACAAGTTGCCCAGCGCTGGTAGTGCCTGGCCAGTACTCAATTGCCTGTACTAATCAGTCAGTCAGGCTCCCGTTAGTCGTGAACTTCACGCACCAAAAATCAAACGCACGCGAGACCCAAAATCTCCCGTGCGTTTTTTAGTTTCTTGATCCCTGGGGCTCTATAAAATTAGCAGCTTCGAACGGTCGGATCTCTGCTACAGGGCAGTTGCAAATCGCTTACTCGGGGATCATTTCGTAGCCTCGGAGGCGGCCGTCATGTTTTTGTAGATGACGACCTTGAAGGACGCGATTCTTGGTGATCTGCATCAAGGCAAAGCCGAAGCTTTCTTCGGCGAACTCAATGCGGAGGTTGGCTCCCTCTTGTCGCCAAATGCCAAAGTGCTGCCCCTGTTCGTTCAGGACTTCGTTGCTGGGGCTGATGGTGATCAGCTGTTCGCGGTGACGCTTAGCGCCGGGACGATCGATATCGATATGGTAGGTGCGATAACGGCCGACCACTTGCTTGGCGAACAGGACTTCGGGTGAATTGGGCCGCCACTCTGCGAGCCAATCGCCCAACGTTGTCGAGGTTCGCTGCGTCGCTTTTTCCAGGCCTAGGCCGCGCACGCCAGCCTCTTTGGCTTTCAGGTACCAGTGAATCGCGCGTTTGCGATAACCCTCTTGCGACAGCTCGGTTGCTTGCTCGCTGAGTTGCCACCAGCTATCGGCCAGCGCGATGATATCGTCGGGAGCGGTTGGGGCGGCAATGTCTTTCAGCACCGCTTTGGCGATCGAGGGATCGTCTTTCCCCAGAGCGAGCAGCGGAAGTGCCGCCGGCCAGTCGCTACGGACAAGCGCGAGGTACTGCCCGCATTTGAACTTCCCGGCGTCGTCGAGCGAGTTGCTCGCCATCGATTCCAGCAGCGGCGCACAATCACGATGTGCGACTTGTAATCGGCCCGATCGTTGGGAGCGTTCGACGAAGATGCTGGTGAGCTTCCGCTCGCCAGTTTTCTTACCGAGCGATTGCCCAACGTCGCTGAACTCCACGGCCAGTTCGTAGGCTTGCGATTGTTCAGCGTCGTCGACGGCGCGCAAGATAGATTCAGCAAACTTGGTGACGTGATCGGGGCGCGCTTGCGTGACGCACGACTTGAGGCCTGTTAGGCGTTCGGTCAGCAGCGGGGTGTTATACCGCCGCAGCAATTCGGACTCGGCGCGAGAGAACTGTTCGAACGTGAAACTTCGTTCCAAGGCTTCCACGAGCACAGCGAATTGATCGGCGACAGCCTGATCGGGGAGCGATCCTATTTCTAGAAGATCGTCGACCAATTTCATTTTTTTCTCCGCTGTTTTGGCAGCGGCAAACTCGGTAGCCAAAACTTCGTGGAGCAGTTCGCGAGCTTTGGCGAGCGCTTCCGTGGAAGGTGGTGGGAGCCGATCGACAGGTCTGGCGTTGGGGTTCGCCAGATCGGCCAAGCTGCGCTCGTTGGGCCCTTGCTCGAGCGGTTGATACTGGGGGTAGATCTGAGCGAGTTCGGCATTGGATCGATCGTCCAGCGGGCTGACATGTGGCGCGTACCAAACGGCGTGCGCTTTGCCACTGCTTCCGTGACAATCCACGCGCAGCTCGAGTAGATCAACGCCACTCACATTCACCTGGAAATCTTGCGATGAAGAAATCGCGCGATGTGGTCGCGATTTCCAGAGTTCTTTGCCATCGCCGAGGATGGAAAAAGTTTGATCGGAAAACGCTCGGTCGTCGAGCTTATCGCTGATCCCCACGGCGCCGGTGAAGGTGTGAAACTTGCGATCGAGTCGGTAAACAATTCGAGCGTCGCTTTTGTTGTTCGGGTGCATGAAGATGCCATGCGCTGAACGCTTCCCTTTCAGCGAGACTACGCGTTTGGGGCCGTCGTTGTAGGCAGCGAAATCGACATGCTCGAGCTCGATGAGGTACATCGGACGAGCAGGGTTCAGCTGCGTGGCTGAGATCCCTTGTTTCGGCGCGTGGAGGCCAAACCATTTGGGTGCAGCGACGACGGGTCTGGGGGCGGGATAGTTTTTTCCTTCGAGCAGACGAGCCAGTTCGACATTCGGGCTGTTGGGGGCGACACTCAGCATCGGAGAGAACCAGGCGGTGTGACAGTAGGAGAAGCTTCCAGGGCAATCGACTTTCAACACTAATTTTTTGACACCCGCGATCTGTACTGCGAAGGGCTGAATCGGCCGCGCCTTCGAGACTGGCAGAGATTGAAACAGTAGATTGCCATCGCCATAGATCGACATGATGGCGGGAGTGCGCGCATCTTTGGTCGCTGTATCATTAAATACAGCAGCCCCTGTGAGCCATTGATAGGTTCCGTCGAGCGCGACATTGCAAACGGTGATCGAGTCGGAATGCGGATGGTGCATAAACCCATGAGGTGAATCGACACCCTGCACACGCACGACCAATCCTGGTTCCTCGTAGGCATTCTGAATGACTTTGGGTAGCTCGCTCAGATACTTGAATGGAGCTACGACAGGTGTGCTGCTAGTTGGATCGGGAGGCGGCAGAGGTCCCGTTTCGGGGCTCGTGCTTCCATCGACTGACGCCTCGCTCGGATCGCTGCTTGGAACTGTTGGCGGCGGCTGCTCACCCGCTGGCGGAGTGCTTGGCGTGGTTGTGCTGGTGGTCGACGGCAAATTTGGGGGAAGATTAGGTGGCGAGGGTGGTGTCGGCAGCATTGTTGTCTTCTGGGGAGCTTCGGCCAGCTCTCCCGTCGGATTGGATTGAAATCCGTATCCCCAAACCACGAGTCCGCCGATCAGTCCCACGCCACAAACGGCCACCACGATCGACATTGCAACCAGTGGATTGTTTTTGCGTGCAACGCGCCGCGAGGTGCCAGCGGTGAAGCTTGGCTGGCTTTCAGCAGGTGGTGTCTTCGCAGGCAGGGGGGCTGCAAGCGGCGTCGCAACTGGCAGCGGACGTGCCACCGGAGTTGCTGCTGCAAGCGGCGGACTAACGAGGGGCTGAGGTGGTGGATTCGCAGTCTGTTGTGCCAGTGCGAGAGACGACCGGAGCTGCTGGTCGTAGCTCTTCTTTTGCGAAGCGATCAGCAGGCATTGAGCAGCTGCGGCCACTTCGTTGAGTAGCTTTTGAGAATGAAGAGAGTGGGGACCCGACTGAAAAGTTCGCAGGTGAATCATTCGCGCATCAGCAGCGTTTTGAATCACGTCGGGGTTGGACTCCAGCAGCCTAATCCCCAGCAAGCGGTAGTGGTTGGGTGGCTGCTCGTCTGGAGCAATTCCCATCCATTGGTAGTACGGGTCAAATCCACCGCTCATGCAACCACTCTCTTTCTGTGCCCGACGCACCAGTTAGCCCTCCTTTGTAAGGGTGGATAAGTAGGGGTGCAACCGAAAAAAGAGTAATCCAGGCTGTCGTTTTTCGCTACGCTTACCGCTAAAACGGCTGGGAAAAACCGGGCTGAAGTGAGTGTGCGAGGCCGCGTCGCTAAGATTTGCTAGCGGCAGATGATGCTCCGTTAAGCATCTGGTCGAGCGGCTGGCATGCGGCGAACGAAGAGGAGTGCGGGAACATCAGCCAGCTTCACCATCGGTAGCAGGTATTGAAGGTAGGGGAGCATCTAAGCGCGACGCTTCCGAACAAACAGTTGTTGCAGTGATTTTAGATGGTCGTCTCTTCTGTGGTTGGCGATTATAGTAGCTCGGTCGATCGGATTAGAACCCAGCAGCTTAATGAATACGCATCACTGGTTGCGACCAAGTGGATACTGGAAAGATTCCGTTTTGTGAATCGATTTTGGCAATGCTTGCTCATCAGCTCGCTGCTGCTGGCTTGTTGGCTCGGAATGCAGCAAGTGCATGAACTGGGGCATGTGCTGGGAGCGCTGGCGACCGGAGCCAAGGTCGAGCGTGTGTTGCTGCATCCGCTCTCAATTTCGCGGACCGATCTGTCGCACAACCCAGCGCCACTGGTGGTGGTGTGGTGCGGTCCCATTGTCGGCGTGATGGCACCGGTGCTGCTCTGGCAGATTGCGGCCTGGGTCCGTTTTCCGATGACCTACACGCTTCGGTTCTTCGCGGCATTTTGCCTCGTTACCAATGGACTTTATATCTCGATCGGCTCGCTGGCCCAGATTGGCGACTGCGGCGAGATGCTCCGTCACGGCAGTTCGATGTGGCAGCTTGGGTTGTTTGGGCTAGTGACTGTGCCACTCGGCTTCTGGCTTTGGAATGGAGAGGGGGAGCGGTTTGGACTCTCCCAGCAGGCTCGCAGCGTCGCACGATCGCATGCCTTAGTGATGCTGCTGACAGCCATCGTCCTGCTGCTGCTGGGGCTCGTGTTTCGTGGATAGGTTGCCGAAAGCTAGCCAAATTCGTCCAATTCATCAGCAATGGCTGATTTGTCTTGACTCCTCTTGCCACGTCCGTTAATTAACGTGTATTCACCGCAAGGTTACCGCGCGCCGAAACGCCCACTTTGGGCTCTTGGGCGTGCTTTACCGCACTTTTTCTCTCCAGGAGAACTCCCCCGATGAAATCTCGTACTCTGATGCTCGCCGGTTTTGCCGTTGTTGCGATTGCCATGGTCCTGCGTGCCGCCGATGGTGTCTCGCTTGAAGGGATCAAGTGCATCATGGCCGCCAATAAAGATGCCAAGGCCGACAACGCCGTGGAATATCGTGGCGCCAAGGTCTTCTTCTGCTGCGGCAACTGCTCGAAAGGTTTTGCAGCCGACCCTGCCAAGCATGCTGCCAAAGCCAACCACCAGCTCGTCGCCACCAAGCAATTCACCCAAGTGAAGTGCCCCATCTCGGGCGGTCCACTGGCTGATGGTACCGACGTCAAAGTCGGTGGCATCGACGTCAAGTTCTGCTGCATGAACTGCAAAGCCAAGGCCGAGAAATCGGAAGACGCCGTCTCGCTCCTCTTTGCCGACAAGTCGTTCGACAAAGGCTTCGAGGCCAAGAAGGCCGAAACCAAGTAACCTCTCGATCTCCGGATCAAGGTTGACGAATTACCCCACGCACGCGAGCACTCGCCTCCACCCGAGGAAGTGCTCGCGTGCGTTTTTTGTTGCTAGCAGCTCTCTGCCCCGCTGCTGATTGCTCTAGGTGAAAACGACAGCTATCGGCGATACTTCCAGGTGCAAATGTCAGTGGTTTATCGCGCAACGAGCGCGCGAGTGTTCTCCCAGCCAAGGATCGGCGATGCGAGTTTTCTTTTCGGTCGGTGAGCCGAGCGGCGATCTGCACGGAAGTAATCTGATCAACCACCTCCGCCAGCTTGCCCCTGCGCTGCGCGCGGAAGGTCTCGGCGGACCCCGCATGCAAGCCGCTGGTTGCGAGCTCTTGCGCGACATGTCCGACCTCGCCGTGATGGGGCTCCTGCCGGTTCTGAAAAAATATCCCGAGTTCCGCGCGCTGCTGGCTCGCGTCGTCAAGCATCTCGAAACCGAGAAGCCCGACTGCGTGGTGCTGATCGACTATCCCGGTTTCAACTGGCACGTCGCCCGCGCTGCCAAAAAACTGAACATCCCTGTGGTCTACTATGGACTGCCGCAAGTTTGGGCCTGGGCCACCTGGCGCGTGAAGAAGGTGCAAACGCTCGTCGACCATGCCCTCTGCAAACTGCCGTTCGAAGAAAAATGGTTTCGCGATCGGGGGGTCGAGGCCACCTACGTCGGCCATCCCTACTACGACGAACTCGCCTCACGCTCGCTCGATCACACGTTCGTCGAGTCGCTCGATTTAAGCCAAAAGAGGCTCGTTTCGATCCTCCCCGGGAGCCGGATGCAGGAGGTGAAAAACAACCTCGATATGCAGCTCCGCGCGGCGAAGATCGTGGCGAGCAAAGTGCCGAACATTCAGTTCGCGATTGCCAGCTACAACGACAAGCAGGCTGCTGTCGCGCGTGAAAAAGTCGCTGCTGCAGGTCTTACTTTCCCCGTCTACGTCAATCGCACTCCCGAGCTCATCCACGCCGCGACCGCCACCATTGCGGTTTCGGGATCGGTGTCGCTCGAGCTCTTGTATCACGCTCAGCCGAGTGTGATGGTCTACAAGGTGAGTTGGCTCTTCTCACGCATGGTCCGGATGCTGCAAGCGATTCGCTACATGACGCTGGTGAATCTGCTAACAGCCCCCGACATCACGGCGGGAACCAATTCGGCCTACGACCGCCATCATCCCCTCGACGCGCACGTGCTCCTCCCCGAGTATCCCACCTGGCGCGATAAATCGCCTGAAGTCGCCGAGCATGTGATCGAGTGGCTGACCGACGAACCGCTCCGCCAACAGCGAATCGACGACCTGGCCGAACTTCGCTCACGCGTCAGTCAAACCGGCGCCTCGCGCCGCGCCGCCGACTACATTGCCCAGCACGTCCTCGGCATCACCCCTCAATCCCACTCCCGCGCCGCCTAACAAGCATTTCGGTTCAGCTAACACCAGCTTGGGTGTAACTCCTGGCTTCGGGTGGCACTGCTCTTCGTAGGTCCGGTTCCACCGGACATCTGCCTGCCTCCCCTTGGTAGGTCAGGTGCCCATAGGGAACCTGACGGGAGTAGGCTCTGCCATGATGGCTGGGTTTTCACGTCGCTTGCAGGCGAGTGTTCCTTCTATTACGGCGGGGTGCCATGCTCCTACCAGCGAAGCAGGAGGAGCATGCTGAACTTCTGCGCGACCCTAAACTTGCTTTATCGCTGGCCCTCGCCCCACAATCCCACTAAACTCGCTGCATGACACCCGACCAAATCGCTGCCTTCATCCTGAGCCTCGGCAACATCTCGCGCCTCGACCAAGAGGGGACGAGCTTCTTCTTTGTCGGCGACGACCAACGGCTCCCGCTCGCCACCATTCTCACCACTAGCGCGCACGACAGCTATTCAAACCTCGATCGCGAAGGGGTCTTTCGACTCAACATCAGCCTCACGAAAGACGATTTCCGCTCGCTCGGCTTTCAAGAGGAGCCGCGCGACTTCACTGCCCTCGACACCATTATGCCCCACCCTGAATACGGCATGATGCACTACATCTGCATCCTCAACCCCTCCGCCGAATCGTTCGCCCGCCTCCAGCCTATGCTCGTGGCCAGCTACCAAAAGAAACTCGCCAAGCAGTAAACCCCGGCAACTTCGCAGCTCGAACCTTCCCCCATATCGCTCGCGTTGCACCCTTGGGTTCGGATAGAAGCTGCGGGCGACGCCTCTCTCCCACTTGACTGCGTAGACGCCGTAGTTAAACTGCGAGTTAGTTGAGACAGGTTCTCATTATCGCCTGGCTGTCTGATTTCAGCCACTCGGCCCGGGAGATCTGTTTCAAACCACCCACCTGCGTTCGACCTGCCACCTGCCAGCCCATCCGCCAGCCTCATGGTTGCTGTTCGACCCGCGCCTACGTTGCGCCCGGAGTGGTGTTGTGTTTTGGGGTCTAGAACTTCTGCTGTCGGGATGGGGACTGCTGTGAAAACGCCGCGCTCTGGTTTCACTTTGGTTGAGTTGCTCGTGGTCATTGCCATTATTGGCGTGCTGGTGGCCCTGTTGCTTCCTGCAGTACAAGCTGCGCGTGAAGCGGCTCGTCGCATGTCGTGCAGTAATAACCTGCGGCAGGTTGGAATTGCCATCCACAACTATCACGACACGCTCACTAAGTTGCCACCTGGACGTATTATGGTTACGTCACCTAACGGCACTTCGACGGTCAATGGTGTGTTGACCCTCATCATGCCCTATGCCGAACAGGGTAATCTCGAGTCGCGCTACGACTATGCCAAGGGCTTTGATCACCCAGACAATCAGCCCGCCATTCAAACCCACGTCAAGTTCTATGTTTGTCCATCCTCGCCTGGTGGATTTCGAACCGTCACGATCCAAAATATTTTTGGAACCGTTCAGACGACGGACGGCAAGGGCTCCGTGACCGATTACTACGCAGTGCGCAATCTTCGTGATGCCGCCGGCGCCGCAGTAACCGGGATTTTAGGGGCCACTGATCCTAATTTCGCCGCTATCACGGATGGAACCAGCAATACTTTTTGGTTTATGGAGATGTGTGGCAAGCCAAACTTCATCATTAAGGGAAAGATTCAGCCGACCATACCCACTGATTTCCTGTGGTATGCACCTTGGGCAGGCAACAATGGAATGGCCCTTAATACTTACAGCGCCGATGGACTCACCCGTCCCGGCCCCTGTGTGATGAACTGTAGCAATGAGTTTCAGCCTTACAGCTTCCATCCTGGTGGAGCCATGTTTGGTTTTGCGGATGGGTCCGTCAAACTGATTAACCAAACGATCGATGCCACTACTTTTCGTGCACTCGGATCGCACAATGGTGGTGAAGTTGTCACGGCCCCTTAAGTTAATTGCCGTTTAAATGCGCGGTCATCCCGTTTCTAGCGAGTTCAGTCGGGTCGAAGGTGCGAGCATGCCGCGTTGCTGTCGGTGGTGGGACTGGGTCGCGAGATCGGCGGTGGTTGCGCTCGTCGCTGTCGCAACTTATACTGGCTGCGGCGATTCCAGCAGCGCGGGAAATAAGCCGGTATTTCCGACCCAAGGTACAGTCACCTACCTGGGCCAAGGAGCAGCAGGGGTCGTGGTGACGCTGCATCCCTCCGGGGCTAATGATCCAGCAGCCATCTATCCGCACGGAACGACGGATGCCTCGGGGGCCTTTCAGCTGACCTCCTATGTACTCAACGATGGTGCCCCCGTCGGAACCTACCGAGTGTCGCTGAAATGGCCCGACACCAGTTATCAGCCTCGCACGCCGGAAGAACGCGAGAACATGTTCATGGGAGAGCGCCCCGATCGCTTTCGAGGTCGCTATCTCAATCCAGCCACTTCCAATCTGACGGTCACGATCACAGAAGGCGAAAATCAGTTGCCTCCTTTTGATCTTCGCTAAGACCTTCATCAAACCCACACCCGCTGGTGGCTTTCTTTCCTAAAGCCTTCGCGCTTCAAATGATAATACAGATGAATTGAAGCATGAAATCACCGCAACTCAAGTCGTGGTTCCGCAAAGTGCATTGGCTGCTGGCTGTTTTGGCCTCGCTACCACTCTTGGTACTCGGAGCCACTGGCGCACTCTTGGTCTTTCCAACCTGGCTGAGCGAAGTCGGTTCGGGAATCAGCCACCAAGTGGCCGTTGGGGGCGAGAGGCTGAGCTATGACGCCATCGTCACGTCGATGCAGCGCGCCTTGCCCGAGGGTGACGTTCCGACACGCATCGTGTTTCCTCCCGACAAAACAGGGGTGGTAACCGCGACCACGAAACTCGGCAATAAGATCGTGCTTGATCCCTACACAGGGCGAGCGCTCGAAGTTTCGCGGGCCACCAGCGGCCTGCACAGCATCGTGCTGCATTTGCATGTGAATCTCATGGCAGGAAAGGTGGGCTACTGGATTACCGGGCTTTCGGCGATTGCCGTCTGCTTGCTTTCGATCAGTGGCATCGTGCTGTGGTGGCCGGTAGGGGCGCTCAATTGGAGCTACCTGCTCGTGAACTGGTCGACCGGTTGGAAGCGGACCAACTTCGACCTCCACCGTGTGGCCGGGTTCTACGTTTCCTGCTTTCTGCTCGTGATCGGGGCCACCGGTGCAGCGATGGTGTTTTGGCCGCAGGCTGAAGCGATTGTCGGCCTGATCACGTGGTCGAAACCGAGTGAAACGCGCCCCATGAAGGTGACGCAGCAAACCGGCCCAACGATCAGCCCCAATGCTGCCGTCGAGTTAGCGATGGAGAACTATCCCGGCCACGAGCTCTATCGACTCTACGTTCCCGCCAAACCCGAAGATCCTTATCGTGTCTTTCTGAATATGCCTGAGCAGATGGAAACGCGTCTGACCGAAGTGCGACTCGTCATCAATCCGTACTCCGGGGCGATTGAACATACCGAAGATCCCTCGACTCGCTCCCGCGCCGACACCGTCATGATGTGGGTGTTGCCACTCCACTACGGAACCATCGGTGGGCTTCCGCTGCGCATCTTCTACATTTTCGTTTCGCTCAGCCCATGGCTCCTGGGAGTAACAGGCACCTTGCTCTGGCGACAGCGCCGCCGCAAAAAACGAGCATCCCAAAAGCCAATCGCCCCCCCCGTAGGTTTTGCCCCGTAGGTCGGCTACTCCCGTAGCCGACACGCTTCTAGACGCACCATTTTAGCCCACTGCTCGATTGGCTCGCTAACAAAGCAAAGCACGTCGTGAGCGCAAGAGAATCGAGGCTGGATTGTTTGTCGGTTATGAGAGTAACCGACCTACGGGGACTTGTAGGGATTGTAGACGACGATTGCTCCGTCCTCGACAGAGAGGTCGGAGGTATACATGTCGACAACTTCGGACCGAGTGCCTACGAAGTACCAGTGATCTTTATTGCCGGAGGTGTGAAGACCCCATAGAGCAACGGTTGTTCGATCTTCTGGTGGATCAAGCGACAACGCGTAGGGTAACGAGACGCCGCTGGCGTAAACAGGAACCAGTGTGTGCCACTGGAAAAAGAGGCGACACTTCCCTATCACGGCAATTCCAGACGGTGGAACTTCGATTCTATACTGATGATTGGAGGTTTGTTTGGGAGGGATACCGCCCTCGGTTTCACGAACGACGAACGGACCACGAAACCCATTGGGAATCGTAAAGCGAACGACTGGTGGTCGCGATTGATAGCGTAGAGATACCAGGATCGGTATAGATGCCATCATGAGCAGCAGCAAAGCTACAACGCTGTACCAGGGTGGATAGCGCCGCCCTCTTTTGCCATCGTCACGCAAGGGCGTGTCTGAAATACTGTAGGGATTGTCCATCGCCCGGCTTTCGCTTGAAAGTTGGTTGCTACTACCTTAACCGGTGGGGCCAGTGCAACTTAACAAGCGATCTTCTGCAAGAAATATGAGGCTCACTGTTGGCATAAATGGCAAGTAGCCAAACTTCGGCGGTTAAACGCACGTCGCGAGGTCAGGAAGAGCCATCTTTTGGCGACTATGGATTGAGTAGATTCAATAGCTTCTGTGCGTTGAGTTTCACTTTGCTCCAAGGTTTTGCGAGAAGTTGCTCTTCCTCTCGATTGAGGGCGAATTTCGTGGGATTGCTAAGCACATGGTCGGCCAACCGTTGCGATCGTTCTGCAATGGAACGAGGCATGCGAGCTTCTAAAATGGCTAGGTCTAGCTTGCGGCTTGCATTAGCGTCGCTACGTTTCTTCTTATGGTTGCTCGTCATCCTTGCCGCTTGCGATTCGGCTGAATCAGGCGGGACCAGCGGAATGCCCCTCTGATGTAGCTTCCGCAGATAACTCAACTGCGATGAGATGGCATTGGCAATACATGAAGCCATCGGACTGAAGTCCGTTGGTTCAGCTTTGTCGAACTCATACAGGTAGCGCTCAATCACCGGGAAATAAAAGAGAAATGCCGGTGGACTCATCCATAGAAAATCTTCTTGATGAGTAAACGGGCAGTCGCGAAACTTAACGAGTGCTTGTGTGCGAGAGAGCCCTTCAAAATTCTTCCTCGCATACTCGGAATCGAGATCGGCACCAGGGTGGCGAAAGTGTTCGTAAGTTGGCAAGGGTTCAAGGTCGTCGATCCATTCTTCCGGTATCAAATAAGTGGGTGATTGCGACGACATACATGACCTACAGCAACTCGCGGATCGGTTTGCCTTCGGCGAGGATGGAGATGGGGCGGCCGGCGGTGTTGAGGAATTGGTGGCTGGTGTCGATGCCGAGCTGTTTGTAGACCGTCGCCAGCACATCGGCGGGCGAGAAGGGGGAGTCGGCCGGATGTTCCCCTTTGCTGGTGGTGCTGCCAATCACGTGGCCGGGCTGAATGCCGCCACCTGCCAGCAGCACGCTCATCGCTTGCGGCCAGTGGTCGCGACCGGCGCTGTTGTTGATCCGTGGGGTGCGACCGAATTCGCCCCAGACCCATACGATCGTATCGTCGAGCATGCCACGTTCGGTCATGTCGGTCAGAAATGCAGAGAGCGATTGGTCGAGTGGTGGGACGTTTTCGAGCGTTCCGCTGGTGACGGTTCCCCCCGCATTGCCGTGGTGATCCCAACTTCCCATGCGCACGGTGACGATTCCCGCGCCTGCTTCCAAAAAGCGGCGGGCGAGTAGCAGGCAGCGGCCCGCTTCGTGCTTGCCGTAGCGCATGCGCATCGCTTCGGACTCTTTGTCGAGTTCGAACGCATCGGCAGCAGAGGGGCTGGTGATCATCTCCAGCGCTTGCCGCTCCAGCTGATCCATGCTCTCCATTGCGCGACCTTCACTCGCCACGCGCGCCATGCGGTCGAGCGATTTGCGTAGTGCCACGCGCGATTCGAGTCGATCGAGCTTCACCGAACTTCGCAGCTGAATTCCCACCGGCAAACCGGTGCTATACACCTGAAACGCATCGTACGCATTCCCCAGGAATTTCGCCCCGCCATCGTTGCCGTTGGGCAGATGCATATACGTCGGCATACCTTGCGACATCGGCCCGCGCATCTTCGCCACCACGCTCCCGACCGCCGGATAGTCGTGCGGCAATTCGTCTTCGAGCGAAGCACTCTTGTAGCCCGTTTGCACTTGGCGTTGGCCGCCGCCATGGCCGCTATTCTCGTGACAGACGCTGCGGACGAGCGAGAATTGATCGTTGAGCTTCGAGAGCTCGCGTAGATTCTCGCTGAACTGAATGCCAGGGAGTTTGGTGCTAATGGCGTTAAACGGTCCGCGAAATTCAAGCGGCGCATCGGGCTTGGGATCGAACGTCTCGAAGTGTGAAGCGCCACCTGCGAGAAAAATCATCATCGCCCGCTTGGCTTTCGGTGCTACGGAAGACTTGCCTGTCTCGCCGCGCGCGAAGCTGCCAATCGAGAGGGTCCCCAGCGCGCCAACTTGAACGGAAGTTTGTGCGAGGAAGCGGCGTCGGCTGACGTTCGTAGGGCGACCAAACGTGTCAAACATGGCGAGGTCATCCGTGGGAAATTTCGGCGGCGGGGGTGCAAACTTTTCCGAGAAAACTTTGGCGGGGTCTGATGTACATCTCGGTATACTACCGTTGTACTGATCGACAGTTGTCGATGGAATAGTAAAGTCATTTTGTTTGCCTCGTTTAGCTCACTCGAAACACCTCTCGGAGTTGTCGCGATGCGGTACGAAAACCACACGTTTTCTCGGCGAAAAATGCTGGAAATGAGTGCGGTTGGCGCCTTAGGCGCGCTGGCCTGGGGCGATCAAGCGTGGGCCACGATTCCGGGCGAGCGACCGGAGCGATCCGCTGATGTGCAGGCGATTTTGCCCCTCGCGCGGGTACCGGTGAATCTGATCATCGACGACTCGACCTGCCTCGTGAATCTCGCCCACTTCGCGATCCCGCAGTTCGCCGAGGTGTTTCCCAATAACTACAAGCAAGATTGGCGCAAGCTGCCGCGCGAGATTCCCGATTCGTTCGTGCGCGAGTTCGCCGACTACTGCACCGAGCACGGGGTGAAAGGGAAGTACAGCATCGTGCCGTATCCCGCTTGCGTGGGCTGGGTCGATCGCGACATGCCAGGTTGGAGTAAGAAAGAACTGCTCGACAGTCTCGACCTCGTGCGCAAAGAAATCACCCCCAACTGGGACATCCATCCCGAAATGGTTTCGCACACTTGGGTGATCAATACCAAGACCGGCCGGCCCTACGAAGAACGCAGCGAGCGCTTCATGGAGAATTGGCGCTGGACCGATGGCAAGAGTGTCGACGAGCTGACGGACTATCTCAGCTATGCACTGCGCGTGCTTAAACAAGCGGGACTTGAGTGCGAAGGAATCACGACCCCGGGTGGCTTTGGCAATCGCGCGCTCAAAGAACTTTCGCTCGCGTCGCTGCAAAGTTGCCGCGACGTTTATAACGCAGAAATTCCGCACTATTTTCGTCATCTCTACACCGGCAGCGAAAGCGTGGTGCCGCGCGTGGAGAATGCAAAACATTTGGGTACCGATCATCCCGAGTGCGTGGTCTCGATCATCGGCTGCACCGGCGATTGGTTTGGTGGTTGGGATGGACTCGAGATCGGACATGTCGATCAGTTCATCACCGCTGATCTAAAAAGTGGTCGCATGGTGGAGGTGATCGACCGCGGCGAACCTGCTTGCATGGTCTGCCACTGGCCGGGAATTTATTGCAATGGCGAAAAGTTTGGCTTTCAGATTCTGAAAGACATCGTCGCGCGCTTGCATGAGAAATACGATAACCTGATTTGGATGAAGCTCAGCGAACTCTCGCGCTACTGGGCTGCGAAAGAGCTCACAAGCATCACGCGCACCGAGAATACGATTCTGCTTCGTGCGCCGTTTGCATCACCCAATTTCACCATCGAAACCAAGCGCGCCACCGACGCGCCGGTGAAGCTGGTGACGATCGACGCGAAGAGTGGCATGAAGAGCATGAAGACGCTCGCAAAAGTCGATTCGCTACGGAAAATCAGCAGCGGAACGTACTTTCAGTCGGGCGACAAACTCACCATCGCCTTCGATCTTTCGAAGGGAAGTTCGACGCTGGAAGTGTAGCGCATCGATCACAATACTCGTGCTTTGCCATTGCTTGGAGATGTCTGCTGTGGATCGGTTTTGGAAACTGCTCGTCGCGCTACTGGTGCTTCTACTGCCGATCGCTGCGCGCGGCGCAAACTATGGTCTAGAAGTACGACCCACGTCTGCTGCCGTATCGAGTGATGGCAAAACGATCCTTGTCGTTGGACCATCGAGCGGCGCAGTGCACGTGATCGATGTGGCTGAAGCACGCAAGCTGAAGTCGATCGATGTTGGCCAGTCGCTCACAGCCATCGCGCGCGTCGGCGATAGCGATCTCTTCGCGATCACCGATGGTAAAGCCAGTGAACTTGTCTTCGCGAAACTTACTCCGCGCGATGGCGCACTGACTCTGGTTGCTCGCACGCGACTCGCGCGATCGCCGCACAAGATTGCTGTGAGCAAGCGTGGCGACATCGCGATCAGCAGCTTGTGGCAGCGCACGATTTCGATCGTCGACGCCTCGCTGCTTGCCAAGCTCGACGTTAATTCTGCTGCGGAAAATTTGCAGTCAAATGGACTTTCGCTTCGGAACTTCATCACCGAGATTGCGCTTCCTTTCAATCCGGGCGAAGCCCTGTTTATCGATGCAAGCAGGCTGCTCGTTGCCGATCATTTTGGTGGCGACTATGCCATCATCGACCTTGCTAACAAGACGATCGCGACGCGCTTTGCAGTCGACGGACATCAGCTTCGCGGGCTAACGCTCGACGAGCGCGAGTCGCGCATTCTTTTTACGCGACAACTGCTCGACGAAACGCTTCCCACGTCGCTTGAGCATCAAATGAGTGGCAAACTTTTGCAGAACCAGTTGTGTGCCATCAAGCTGTCGAGCCTCCCAGCAGTGATCAGTAGCAAAGACGCCGGGCAGCGACTCGAGCCGAGCTTGGTCGTGAATCTTGATAAGACTCTCGCGAGTGGTGCAGCCGACCCATCGTCGCTCGTGCTAACGAAGAATCAGCTCCTGATTACACTCGCCGGTCGCGATGAGCTGCTGATCCTCGCGCGCGATACTTTTTCGAAAAACGCGAGTATTCCGCTAGGAAAACGGCCACTATCGATCGCAGGTCCCACGGCCGATGGCCGCTTCGTCGTGGTCGATAACTTGAGCGATTCGATCTCGATCGTTGATAGCGAGCAGTCGTGGCCGCGCGAATCGGTGCAGCTTTCCACGATCGATGAGGCTTGGCCCCAGCTGAAAGGTGAGCGACTGTTTTATAGCGGCGCGACATCAGCGACGGGTTCGCTAAGCTGTCATAGTTGTCACATCGATGGTCACACGCATGGCCTCAAGAGCGACACGCAAGGGGATGCCACCATCGGCGCGCCAAAGCGCACGCTCACACTCCTCGGCACCTCGCTCACCGATCGCTGGTCGTGGACCGGTCAGCATCAAAACCTCACGCAGCAAGTTGAGCAGTCACTCGTCTCGAGCATGCAAATGCCGAAGGATCTTCCGCTTAGCAGCGTGTCGGAGATTGCTTCCTATTTGCATACGCTCGCCGTTCCACCGCCACTTCGCATCGCTGAAACAGCCGACGACAAAGCACAACAAGCGCGCGGCCAGCAACTCTTTCAATCGCTCGATTGCAAGCGATGCCACATACCGCCGTTGACGTTCACCATTCAAGAATCGGTGGAAGTGGGGCTTGAAGACGAACTCGGCCAGAAGAAATTCAATCCGCCATCGCTGCGCGGCGTTGGGCAGGGGAAAGCTTTTTTGCACGACTCGCGCGCGAAACAGCTGCGCGATGTGTTTGAAGTGCACGGTCATCAGCTGCCACGCGATTTGGCAGCAGCGGAACTCGATGACCTTCTCTTTTTCCTCGAGAGTTTGTAACCTCATCGGGCTAGTTGAACGTATCGCGATGATCCTCGGATGGTTGCGAAAACTACTCTGATACCGAGGGTTTTGGCCCGATTTTCTGTTGCGAGAGGTACTCGATCAGATCACGAATCTGCGACTCGCTGAGGACCGTCAGCATCTGCGGCATCGCGCTCTTCGGAGTCGATCGCTGCTCAATATCCTCGGCAGCAATCAACCGTTTTTCGCCGCTGGCTAGTTCGAGCATGATGCTTTGTTCGTTCTCTTCTTTGATCACGCCGGTCACGGTAGTTCCATCGGCAAGCAGCAGATTGATGGTGCCAAATCCGGGAGCGATTTTGGTATCGGGTGTGATGATCGATTCGAGAAGATGTTCGCGTGATCCTCGCAAACCGATGCCCGAAAGATCCGGTCCCGCGATCCCGCCACGCTCTTCGATTTTGTGACAGCGTGCGCACTGCGCTTGTGCGTGTCCATAGAAAATGTCGCGACCATGATCGGCATTACCACCTTCGAGTGTGGTCGAAAGACGCTCGATGGGCGCAAGCTTCGCACGATCAGCGAGCAATTGTTTCACTTCGGCAGAAAGCTTCTCATTCACCTTGGGCTCAGCAGCAGCAGTGATGGCTTCGAGCCTGAGTGCCGTCGTAAGCTCGCCCGACTTCAGTGCCTCAATTTGCTGCACTACAGCAGCGATTGCTTCGGGTTTATCGAGCTTACTCAGCAAGCGAATCGCCGCTTGTTTTTCGCTCGGATATGCATCGGCCGAACTCATCCGCGCGAGAAGTTTCGCTATACCTTGCTCTTGGTCGAGCGTCAAAAATGCTTCAAGGCTTGCGACACGAATCGCAGGAACTGGATCGCTTGTAAACTTGGTGGCGATCGCGATGGCTTGTGGCGATTTGCGATCGACCAGGATTTTCAAGGCAAAGGCTCGTGCCGTCGCTGGGAGTCGATCGTTCGTGGCGATATCGACAATCGAAGTGTCGTCGGTGGCGAGTTTGCGAGCATCGATCAACTCGATGATCTGGGGAATGAGATCGCTACTAGCCGCAGCGAGGAATCGCGGCACTTCTTCTTTGAGTCGTTTGTCCAGTAGCTGCTGATTACCGCCAGAGACCTCGCGCCAAACGCCTGTCGCGCGATTGCGCTGCGAGGGCTGATCCCAAACGCGAAGTGCGGCGAGCGTTTCTTGGCGTACCGTCACGCTGAACAGTGGCGACTGAACCATCGCGATGAGTTGGTCGAGCGAGCCCTCTTGAGCGAGGGCGAAATTGGCCTCGATCACGCGTCGCGCGAGTGCATCGGGCACTTGCAGCGAGCCTTGTGTCAGACGCTGCGCTTGATTGGCGAGTGCGGGTAGCAGTGCTGGGATGGGCAAGTCGTTTACAACTCGAGCAGCTTCGGTGGCCACGACTAAATCGGCATCCTCCAGCAGTTGCTGGATTGCCGTGGCAACTTTCGCATCACTTTCTCGCTTCCAGCCGAGCTCTGTCGGATCGCTCCAGCAACGCAGGACCAGGGTGGCGACGAGTCGATCGTTGGCATTCTCTGATTTCGCAAGTGCAACGATATTGTCGATCGATGCAGAGTGAACCAAATAATAGACCACCGCATGTCGCAAGTAGGAGTCGGTTTCGGTGCGAGGCAACTGCGTTTGAAGAACGGTTGCTAGTTTAAAGGTTGTGCAGCAATCACCCAGCGCCATGAGTGCATGAAATGCTCGCGCCGGGTCGTCGCTGGCAGCTAATGCCTCAAGCTTGGCTGGGACTCCCGTCTGTAATGCCTTGGGAAACAGAGAATAAGCTTCGCCAAGGGCTGTGCATGTAGCAGCCACAATATCAATGTCTGGATGGTCTAAAGTCGCAAGGAGCAGAGTCGCGGCATCATAACGCTGATTTAGCTCAATCGCGTGCGGGGTGCGTATTAAGATTCCGAGCCCCCAAATGCCATGCAGTTTGGCTTTGAGCGATTCATCCGACTTCGCTGCCGCCATGAGTAGATCGAACGCTTCGGTCTTCGAGGCTTTCGTTTCTTCGGTCGCTCGTTCCACGAGCATCAGCTGAGCGCGATGTCGCGCGCGATAGTCGTCGTGAGCGAGAATCGAGGCGAGTTGGCTGCTCGGTTTCTTCTCAAATCCTTCGGCAAAAAACCGTTGCACTTCCTTCGTAATTGCGAGCTCTTTTTGCGAAGGATCGCTGACTGTGTAAATGCGTCCGCCGCGGGTTTTCCCGCTCCAATCGAGTCCTACAAAGTCGGAGACATAGAGTTTTCCGTCGTAGCCAAAATCGCAGTCGGTCGCTGAAATCGGCTTCAGGAAATCTTCGTGCTTCGTGATTTTATAGCTCGATCCGCTCCGCTCGATGGCAATCGATTCGATTCCACCATTGCCGGTGTAGTTGCAGTGAAAGAAGCGACCTCGAAGCTCGGGTGCAAAGCCGACACCACTATGAAACGCGAGTCCACTTGGCCCTGCGCCGAGCTTTCCGACCGGTGGTAAATAGCATGCAGGTCGCACTCCAATCGTCGAGGGTTCTCCATCGACATACCAAATCTTTTCCGCATGCCAAGGACCGGTCTCATAAGGCTGTGGAATAGTTTGATAGGCCATATTCCAACCACTGTCGGCACCTTTAAGGATCCATACCAATCGCGAGTGATCTCCTTTGTCGCAATTATTATCAGCGGTAAAGAGTTGGCCCTTATCTGTAAACGCCAATTCTTGGGGATTGCGCAGGCCGGTATGTACTACCTCGAGCTTGCTGCCATCAAGCTCGCAGCGAAACACTGCGCCACGGCGAGGCTGTGAAAGTGTGGTTCCTTCTTTGGTTTTGACATGAAACCCGCGATCGCCGACCGAAAAATACAGCCGACCGTCGGGGCCGATCACCAGCCCATGCAAATCGTGGCCAAGGAACGCGCAGTTCACTCCAAAGCCATCGAGAATTGCATGTTTTTCGTCGGCCACCCCATTGCCATCGTCGTCGCGCAGGGCGTAGAGCTTGGGTATGTTTGTCACATAAATGTTGCCGCGATACGCCAGCACACCCGAAGCGAGTCCATCGAGCGGATCGTTGAGTCCCGTAAGAAACACGGTCGATTGATCCGCTTTTCCATCCCCATCGGTGTCGACAACGCGGCGAATTTGATCGCTATATTTACGAAACCAATTCATGCCACCTTCAAAGCGGTCGGCATATTTTTCGTACATCGCCAGCCGATCGGCAGTGGTCTTTAACTGCAGATCATCTTCTAAGAAGAAGGGACGCGTTCGGTTCTCTTCCGTCCCCCGGTTGAAGCGGAACTCCTCAGCGACGTAGACCCGGTTCTGCTCGTCGAGGCCGATGGCGACCGGACTGGCGAGTTGCGGCTCGGCGGCAAACAGCTCGACCACTAGCGGCTGAGGAACGCGAAAACCGCCGATTTGGGCTTTTCCCGCCTCGGTGCCATCTGGCAGGGGTGGGTCGACCATGCCAAGCTGGGCCGCGGCGGCAGACTGACTAGAATCGGCTGATGGGGTCGTGGCGGGGTCGACTGCAGGGAGCTCGGCGGTGCAGAACAGCAGCGCAAGAAGCGCGAGCAAAATGGGGCGGAGAAAGCGGCTGGCAGGCATCGTGGTAGGACCATTCGAGGGAGAGCGGGGCAGGGCGTCGTGCGCCAGATTGTGCGTCGCCAAGCGTGCAGTTGCAAGCACTTTTAACTACCAAGGGGCGGGTAAATCGCGGCTGGCGCTTCTGCATGCAAGGTGAACTTAATGCGCCGTAAACCTCTTTAGCGGTCACTCAGGCTGCCATATTGGCTGGTCTCGATGCAGTGGCCAGGTTCGATTCACCCTCGGGACCTCGGGAGCCCAGCGGCCGTTCTGGTCGCCACATCGACTGCCGCTCTGGCCTTCGGCCCTGCTCTCGGCTGGTACAAGACCAACGGCACCCCGTTCCGCCAGTGGCTCGGGCGAAGTGTGCGGGGATCGGCGGCTGGATGTGCGCGAGCCCGGCGCCGCTGGTTATCTTCCGCTCGAGCCGCTGCGCGCTACGGCTTGTCCCCCTCTCCGTTCCCGAAAACTTCATTTCGCTGCGGATTTTTCGCGTCCCACAGCAGCCCCCCTTCATTGACGCTAAACCACTTCGCTGCTAGATTTTCTGTTCATTTTTTGCCTGATAGCAGGCCGATCTTCTGGCGGTTGACGACACAATGCGATGCCCAGCGGCGATCTCAGGATGGGATCACGGGGACGCCAGCCTGTCGACAGCCGGTCACTCTCCGCTGCTGGTTCGTGCGAGTCGAGCGTTTATCAAGCGTCGCCACTCGTCGCGATCTGCCTCACTGTATTGGTGCAGGCTCTCTAGCTCGCAGCTGAGCGCGACCATCGCTAGCGCAGTCCGGCCCGGCAAGCAAATATGCAATTTACGAGCGTAAGATTTCGAGCGTGAAACCGGAGATCGCGACAGCCCCAACGCTCAGGCGAGTCGCAACCTCCTCTCTTTAGCAGCGAGCATTTTTAGCATGGCCAAAGTGAAGCCTGCCGCCAAAAGCGGCAAGATGTGTTACTACTTCAGCAAGAGCAAGTCCGAAGGCAAAGGACTGAGCAAAGACCTCCTCGGCGGCAAAGGTGCCAACCTCGCCGACATGACGTCGATCGGTCTGCCTGTTCCTCCCGGCTTCACCATCACCACCGAAGTTTGCGACCTCTACTACAAGAGCGGACGCAAGATGCCCGATGGTTTGATGGACGAAGTTCGCAAGCATGTCGGCTCGCTCGAAAAAGAGCTCGGCAAGAAGTTCGGCGACGACAAGAATCCGTTGCTCGTCAGTGTTCGCTCGGGCGCTAAGCTCTCGATGCCGGGCATGATGAACACCATTCTGAACCTCGGTCTCAACGACGTTTCGACCGCTGGTCTGGCCAACGCCACCGGCAACGAACGCTTTGCCTACGATGCCTACCGCCGCCTCATCAACATGTTCGGCGACGTTGTGATGGGTGTCGATCACGAGCACTACGAACACATCTTTGACGGCATCAAGAAGAAGTACAAAGCGAAGCTCGATACCGATGTGCCAGCCGAAGGCCTCATCGAACTCTGCAAGGCCTACAAAGAAGTCTATCGCAAGTACACCGGCAACGACTTCCCTCAAGATCCCTATGCACAGCTCGAAGCAGCCATCGGTGCTGTGTTCAAGAGCTGGATGGGCGATAAGGCAGTGAAGTATCGCGAAGTCGAAAACATTCGCGGCCTGCTCGGCACCGCTGTGAACGTACAGTCGATGGTCTATGGCAACATGGGCGACGACAGCGGCACCGGTGTCGCTTTCACCCGCGACCCGAACACAGGCAAGAATGAATTCTTCGGCGAATTCCTCATCAACGCCCAAGGCGAAGACGTGGTTGCTGGTATTCGTACGCCTCAGCCTGTGGCCGAAATGCCCAAGTGGAACAAGGCGATCCACAAGCAGCTGCTCGAGATCAAAAAGATCCTCGAAGAGCACTACAAAGACATGCAGGACATCGAGTTCACCATCGAAAAGGGTGTTCTCTTCATGCTGCAAACCCGCAACGGCAAGCGCACCGGCACCGCCGCTGTGAAGATGGCCGTCGACATGGTCAAAGAGAAGCTCATCACCGAAGAACAAGGTGTGATGCGCATCCCCGCTGGCGACTTGTCGCAGCTCCTGCTCCCCAGCCTCGACACCAAGGCCCTTGAAACGGCTCGCGAAGGTGGCAAGGTTCTCACCATCGGTCTCCCTGCTTCGCCAGGTGCCGCTGTGGGCAAGCTCGCCTTCACCGCTGAAGAAGCTGTCGAACGTGCTGCCTCGGGCGAGAAGGTGATTCTCTGCCGTAAAGAAACCAGCCCCGAAGACGTCGCCGGTATGCACTCGGCCGCTGGTATTCTCACCAGCACCGGTGGTATGACCAGCCACGCTGCTGTGGTGGCTCGCGGTTGGGGTCGTTGCTGCGTCGTCGGCGCAGGCGAAATGACGATCGACGAAAAAGCCAAGAAGATGATGATCAAAGGCAAGACCTACGGCGCTGGCGATGTGATCACCATCAACGGCACCACGGGCGAAGTGTTTGCCGGCGCCATGGCGACGCAAGAGCCCAAACTCGGCGGCGATTTTGCCACCGTGATGAAGTGGTCGGACAAATACCGCACCCTCAACATTCGCACCAACGCCGACAGCCCTGAAGACTCGAGCCGTGCTCGCGAATTCGGCGCTGAGGGCATTGGCCTCTGCCGCACCGAACATATGTTCTTCGGTGAAGACCGCATCGCTGCGATGCGCGAAATGATCCTCGCCACCGAACTCGACGCACGCAAGGCGGCCCTCGCCAAGCTGCTGCCGATTCAGCGCGAAGACTTCACCGGCATCTTCACCGCCATGAAGGGCTTGCCTGTCACCATTCGCCTTCTCGATCCACCACTTCACGAATTCGTGCCACACGACGCGAAGACCCAAGAAGAACTCGCCAAGCAAATGGGCGTGAAGCCCGCCGTCATCAAGGCTCGCGTAGCTCAGCTGCACGAATCCAACCCGATGCTCGGTCACCGTGGTTGCCGTTTGAGCGTCACCTATCCTGAAATCCTCGAGATGCAGGTCCGGGCGATCATCGAAGCGGCGATCGTTTGCAAGGGGAAGAAGATCGACGCTCGTCCCGAGATCATGATCCCACTCGTCGGCACCGCTGCCGAGCTCGCCATGCTCCGCAAGCTGACCGAAGAGACGATCGAAACCGTGAAGGCCGAACACAAGTTCAAGGGTACGCTCGACGTGCTCGTCGGCACGATGATCGAAATCCCCCGTGCTGCTCTCACCGCCGACAAGGTGGCCGAGTACGCCGACTTCTTCAGCTTCGGTACGAACGACTTGACGCAGATGACGTTCGGCATCAGCCGCGACGACATCAACAGCTTCTTGCCCGACTACATGAAGAAAGATCTGTTCCTCGCCGACCCGTTCCAAACGCTCGATCAATCGGGTGTCGGTCAGCTGGTCGAAATCGGCGTGAAGAAGGGTCGCAGCACGAAGAAGGACCTCAAGATCGGCATTTGCGGCGAACATGGTGGTGATCCAGCTTCGATCGAATTCTGCCACCGCGCAGGACTCGACTACGTCAGCTGCTCGCCATTCCGCGTGCCAATCGCCCGCCTCGCCGCCGCCCAAGCTGCTCTCAAGAACAGCAAAAAGTAGGCTGCTTGTTAATGGGCCTGCCGCAATGACGTAGGTCAGGTACCCCGTACCTGACAACAATCAACGACAAACACCAACTTTTGGATGCACTGACGAATTGTGGGTGGCACTGCTGGCTTGTCCAGCAGTGTCCCCTGCCGCCTGCTACCCATAAAGTAGGTTATCTAGCCCGAACCTACCAACAACCATCCCCGCCGTGCGCGACGACCCAATCGTCCCGCACGGCTTTTTCATGCGCCGAGCAAATTGCGTCTTTCCTAAACAAAAAACTCTCCTCAGTAGTATTTCGTTGACCCCCCCAGGATGTATAGAATAATTCCCGGGCTTGGATCCGCTAAATTCTCCCTTCTATTCGTTATATGCAATCAAATGCTGCACCAAGACATACGCGATCTGCTCTATTTAGACTTTGAAAAAGCAGCATCTATTTGGAGTCAGTTCGAGGGAGGGTTGCGCGAGAAAGTTTCCATTTCTGATGACGTGGGCCGCGGCCAAAAGGCAGCTGTGTCGTTTGGAATCCCTAAAGTGGCGGAGGCAAATCTTGGAGTTGACTACACGGGAAAAAGATCCGTCTTGGAATCAAAAATTCTTCACCATGACGTTCTGAATTCAGTTGACAACGCACTAACTGATGCTGGTTTAGTAGTGGATCTCATGACGACTTTGGATCACCAAGAATCCAATCCAGCAGCAATTCGCGAAGCAATCTGTTTTCACCCATACGTAAAGGCTTCGGGGGCTAGCGTTATCGAGGACTATCCTCGAATCCTGGGGATCAGCGAGAAGTTCAATGAAATAGTCAATTTTATTTCTGAATGCAGCATGCAGTCGGTTAAGCAATCGCCTGAGTATAAGGAGCTTCAGAACAATATTGAAACAATGCGATTGCAAGCAAATGGAGAACGTGACCGTAACAAGAGGTCAGTGAAAACCCAGCAACTAAAATCTATGGAGGCGACGCTCCAATCGCTTACGGCCCCTCAAATCCTTGGTGTGGAAAAGTGGCTCCTCAACGGTATCAAGCTCTGGATTAACACCTTTATGGCCTCCAGAATCAACTTCCGCGTGTATCCATTCCCTTCCTGCCCATCTTTTCAAGTGTTGTGTAATCTCAAGCGAGACTGCTTTGTAGATCAGGATCCAGAGCATCTACTCTATGGATACGGCAATCGTCCGAATGTACCGTTAACAGTCTTTGGACTGTTAACGTCGATTCCAGATTTGTCGACAGAAACCGCTTTTGATCCAATGGCAGAGTTTCAAGAGTCAGCAGATGAATCGGCTGAGCAGGTGGCGTTTGAGCGTGGGTTCAGGGCGATCTTCTCAGCGATGGACAATCTTGAAGCATTCATGCGTTACTCACGATATCCGAATGTGACAGTCCACCCGATTGCGGTGTATCGATCTTTCGTTCCAGTCGCCAAGTAGGGACTTGACTGAGCGATGCACGACGTGTTCTCGCTGTGAATTGCTGCGTTTAATATCAGCTCTCCCCAACCTTGTAGGTCACTAGCCCGAACCTACCAACAACCATCCCCGCTGTTCGCGACGACCCAATCGTCCCGCACGGCTTTTTCATGCGCCGATGCAATCTTGCTTTTCACGGAGCAAAGTGTCCCAAAAGCGTATTTTGTTGACACACCATCACGAGCGGCAGAATAATCAATGCGGTGGAATGGGTAGGCTTGTGTTTCTAGTTGTTGTTTGGTGTAGGGCGGCGGAAGCGTGATGATCGACCGAGCAGAGATGATGCAGGCCATTGTTTCATCGTGCCCGGCATTTGCGGCGGACTATGACGCATTCGTCGCCGAGTGGAAAGACGAATCGGAAATACCCTACTACCTTGCACTCGGTGGTTTCGCTCAATATGTGATTTCACTACTTGAAACGGCGGACCGACTACGGCTCCAAGCAGCATTTGAAATGATCGAACGCTTGCATATCGAGGGCGATAAGTACGTTCGCGAAGCGGCAACGACAGGAATCCTTGAAAGTCTTCAGAACACATCCCTGCATTCCCAAACCAAGCCAGACCAGTTCCTTGAATTTCTACGCCCCGTCTCGTTGCGGTACTGGCGGAAGCTCGAGGAGTTCTGGGAGAAGGGAACGATCATTACGGACGATTGACACACGCCCAAGCTCTGGATGTAAGTCCCCCCTTACCGACAAGAGCCAATTCCTGCCGCGCTTCACAATACGCATTCGTCGCGCACGGATCTTTCATGTGCTGTGCAATCCTGTATTTTTGGGAAACAAAGCTGCCCAAGAAGGTATTTTGTTGACAGCCCTCTGCAATCTGCAGAATCAATATTGCAGTGGGATCTATAGAACTCTGCCAATTATTTGTTGGGTGACAATATTGAATCGACTTAGCTTTCGAGTCGTGGATGATTGTGGTGATGTGGCATTTGAACTTCAGGTTGACGAGCGACCTCTTGGAGAACTCGTCGTCGCGCCAGGGACATTTATTCCTCAGCGATACATCGATGCCGATCTGCCGACTATTCCACCCTATCCTGGCGAGATTCCAGTCGAAGCCGACATACGGTTGATCGCGGTATGTAAGTGTGGAGAATATGGATGTGGCCACGCAAAATGTCGCGTGATTTATGCTGCCGATCACGTATCTTTCAAGGACTTTTCGGATAGTCGCTCCAGCATCGCGCCTTCAGCAGAGTTTGCGTTCAGTCGAGCGAACTACGAAGGCGTAATATCCAGTATCGTTCGTTTGGCAAACCTCCATCGAGACGAAACTCGCAATCGAGCCATCTAGTAAGTCGTTGCATGAGACCATGGCAGTGATGTTGGGTGTTTGCAAAGTGATCGGCTTCGCGGGTGAAGTTGTTTCGTTATTAGGCTGGAGGGGTGGTGGGCCACGAAATCATTAAGTACCGCGACCGTCATGCGATAATCCACGACATGGATTTGTGGGTAATCCGTCACTTCTTGCTTTCAGAGGCTGAGGCCTGCGACAATTCCGAGCTTGCAGCATTCGCTTGCGGATGGGACTGGGTCGGACCAGGTGTCTATATCGGTAAGGATTTTGATGCGTACTTCGACGGCGATCAGGCCCGTGAGAGTGCGTTTCTGAAACTGCTGGAAGGTGCTCGTGTGCGAATCGAATCGTTTGGCGATGCTGTGCCACTGAACTACCTTGCAACCAACCTCCAATCGTCGCTTGCCTGCTTCGGGGGCGATCTGCCTGTCACTGGTCTTGTGCAACAGCTTGAGAAGCTGAAGGGGCTTTTCACGGGGGCGCGGCCAGTCGTATAACCAATCGCTGAACGTCGATCCGTTCTGCCGCCAGGAATTAGGTGAACTGTGAAGCTGGCCGTTGTGCAATTGAGGCCTGTTGTCGGGGCGGTGGGGCGCAATATCGATCGACATCTTGCTTTGACAGCAGCTGCCGCAAGTCTGGGTGCTCAGCTCGTCATCTTTCCCGAGCTGTCGCTCACCGGGTATGAACCCAAACTGGCTGGCGAATTCGCGTGTTTGCCGAGCGACACGCGCTTGCAGCCTCTGCAGGCGATCTGCAATGCAAGCGGTATCTCTCTTGGCGTCGGGGCTCCGCTCGACACCGGAGACCTCCCTTGTATCTCAACCTTTCTATTTCGCCCAGTCCTCCCGCCTCTCGTGTATTCCAAGAGCTATCTCCATCCCGACGAGGTTCCTTTCTTTCAGCCTGGAAGAGGTTCGCCGAGTCTCCTGCTGGACGAGCCACCGGTAGAACTGGCAATTTGTTTTGAACTGTCGGTGCCACAGCATGCGACTGGGGCGCATCAAGCAGGTGCCACAGTTTATGTGGCCAGTGCAGCGAAAACGGCTGAAGGCGTGAAGCAAGCCAGCCACAGGCTTTCGCAAATCGCCACTGAATTGAGTATGCCGACACTCCTCTCGAATTGCCTTGGTCTGCTCGATGGGGCGGAATGCGCAGGGGGTTCGGCCGTTTGGGATCGGGCTGGGAATATGGTGGCACAGCTTGACGATAAGGAGGAAGGAGTCATCGTGCTCGACTGCGACTCCGGCGAAGTTGCCACTGCCACTGCGTAGGCTGCGAAACAACACCCGATAACTTACGGTTGAACGCGACCCGGAAATGGCCGGGTTGACGCGTTTCACTCGGTAATGCCAACTTCACCTACCCAATATGACCGCAGAAGAACTTCGCACTTTGTTTAGGGACTATGCTGGACCAACCAAGGCCCGGCGTTTTGCATTGCAGTTGCGCGCTGATAAACAGTCAGAGTCATCCCTTTCGTACCGGCAACGTCGCGCGGATCTCCGCTTCTGGCAGAAGCAGCTTTGGGATCAATTCAGCCAACAGTACGCGGGAGTGCCTCAAGACTTAGGCCCAATCCAGGACGCACTTCTTTGGTGCGATGTCCACCATTTGCCGCTGGAAGATGGTCAGGCGATTCCCGGTAACGGCTTTCTATCTTTCGGTCCAGTTCGCGAGGAACAATTTCCTTTTGGCCAGGGGTTTTGGACGATCGTCTGTCCTGCCTGCGTCGCAGCTTGCCGCCAGTGGATATTCGACTCAAGGTAGCTGTCGTTGATTGCCAGTTGTTGATATCGCTGGGTTGGGGATATAGAACGATTGGTGAAGTGGTAGATGTAGAGATCGGTCGAATAATGTGATCTGGTATCTGAAATGAACCAACCCAGCTGCAAGACTTTCCGCAACGCTAATGGCGACGAATCTCTTTTCGTGCCTCCTGGTATTGATGTGGCTGCGATTCCAGAGCCGTTTCAGAGTTTGGTTGATGAGCGATATAGGGAATGTCTCACCGATCCGGCCAGTTATATCGCCAAGCTTGCGGATAGCGTCAAGCTAGACTCACTTCAACGTTGGCTCAGGGCGATGTGCGACGATGGCAGATTTGGACTGACCGTGCATCGAGCAGAGTTCGCTGGCCGAGTACAAGCAGAGGTGACGATTTGCGGCGTCGCTGGCAAGGTGAAGCGGCAGCGAAATTTTCGATTGCCAACAGGTGGCGGGGCTGATTTGCTCCCCTATCCCCTGAGCGAAGTCTATCGCGCGACGGATGGGATTCTAGAGAGCCATGATGCGTTGCTCACCTCCCAGTTTGTACGATCGCGGGATTTGGACTTCAACGCTGGGTCGTTCGATTTGGTAGACGATGAATCGCCGCTTGAATTAGCAGATGCTCTGGCATTTTACCGAACGGATACAGGTGACTACCTGCTTGCTGAAGGTCGTCGCCGAAAGGCCGAAGGAAGTAAGGTGTTTTCGTTTTGCCATGAAGACGGAGCGTTCTGTGAGATAGGTTCGCTGTTGGAAGTGATCGACTCCTATTTTGAATCGAACTTGAACAGTCGTTGTTGGAGTGCGATCGATCGGAGTTAGTTCAACTTGCTGTGTCGCTTGGCCTTTAGGAGGCATTGTCGCTAATGTCATTCTGGGAGAAGTGGGTTGCGACCGTTGTCCTGGTGGTTTGGGCGGTGCTGGTGAGTTGTCCGTTGTGGGGGCAGGGGTTGGATGCTTCGCTGGAGGGAGCTGCGCGGCGATTTGCCAGCGAGGAGCGTCGCATCAGCGGTCAGTTGAGTAGGTCAGCTGCCCCGAACCTACCAACAACCATCCCCGCCGTGTGCGACGCCTCCTATTGTCCCGCACGGCTTTTTCATGTGCCGAGCAAATCCGCTCCTTGGCTCCATCAACCTGCGCCAAGAACAGAATCAATTGACATCCTCGGTGATCTGCCAAATACTTATGGGCGTGGATCAGGCAGGTTTTCGTCTACGATTGGTTATCCAGGCTGAGTTTATAGCGTGAACGACTCCAGTGCTCGATCAATGACGCATAATGAATTGGTTGACGCGTGTGTTGATGCCGCTGAAGCATTGGATCGCATAGACGTCGCGCGTGCATTTATTGCCAGCCTTTCGAGCCGGAGGCTTGATTGGCGCGGCGTGCTTCCGGCATACGCGGTCTGCCGTCAGCTGCCGCGTCATGAGTACGCACCTACGCAGGTGTTTCAGGCTGGTCCGGACGCTAGTTGCTTCATTTGCGGTCTACCATCACCGTCAAAGACCAAGGTCAGCGGGAGGCTCCTGGTTGGCAATCTTGGACGTGCATACTATCTGGAAACATCCCTAACCACGCTCCAGCAGTTTGCTAGTACTGAAAAACCAGTCCCCAAGGATGAAGATTTCGGTATGCTTACTGAAACGCTGAATCGACTCCAAAACCGCAATGGAGCCAAACTAGGTGAGTTGCAAAAGCTTATTCAAGGACTGTTCCCAAGCAATAAGTTTGAACGCGAGGATTTCCTAGGAGCACTGGCGATTGCCGGAATCTTTCAGCTGGACGCAGCGTCCTATTTTGATGGTTGGGTCACCTACGATATTCGTGAGTCCGTGATGCCATCGCATTTCTACGCCAAGGATTCGTCGCATCCACTCCGTCACTACAAGCCCGATTGCGGGCTGAATGAAAGGGCAATCTCGTTCTGGTTCAAAGACCTGCACAATTCGAACTGACTGAATAACCAAGCCCTACGCCCGAGCAAGTGATCGGGCATGTTTCACAGGGTGGCCTTGCTCGCGCGTGCCGGGTGATGGTTGACTTTGGGCCTCAATAAGGATTGCGTGATGGGTCGTGTGAAATCGGTAAGTCTGTTTTTGTGCCTCTTGGCGACGGGTTGTGGTCCATCCACTTCGCTGCCGAGTTACGCGAAGTACGATTTGGACGGTGGTCGATATTTCGTGGAGATTGAAAACACGCAGGGCGGCGCGTCGCTGCACTCCAATTCCCGCGGCGAAGGTAAGGTGGTGACAGAAGAGTTCTACGACTTCAGCTGGGGTAAAACTCATCACCTCCGGATCGAAAATGGGAAACTGACAATCGACGGCGCCGATGGTGGGGAGTTAAAGCCCGGCGACAGAATCGTCGTTAAGTCATCCGGAGAGACTTTTGTGAACGGGACCAAGCGATAGGCCGAACCTGCCAAGCATTGGAGTCATCAGCCGCTGCGGATGCCAATCGAGTTCCATAACGCAGGCTCCCGCCCGCCTCCCATGATGTAGGTCAGCTGCCCCATACCAGACACAACCAAGCCCCGCCGTGCGCGACACCCCCAAACGTCCCGCACGGCTTTTTCATGCGCCTCTCCGCTCCCGCCTCCTCCTCAATAAATATCCCCTCCAGGTATTTTGTTGACATTGACTGCCAGAAATATGCAGAATCAATAATGCGACTGAATATGCAGAATTCTGTCTATCTTTTGTTGTGTTGTGCCAATGAACGTCAACATCATCATCACCAACACTTGGTCGAACGACGCGAGCCGGAACCTCTACGCGTCAAAGTGGCTTGACGAACCCGCGCTTCGGATCGCTTGCGAGAACGGCGAGAAGCAATGCGGCGGATGCTCGTTCTTCGCACCGTTCAACTCTGACTGGGGACTTTGCGCCAACGCGAAGTCGCGCCATCACCTCGAAACAGTCTTTGAGCACTTCGCGTGTCCGACTTTTGTAGGCGAAGGTTGGGGTCCGCACGGCTTCACTGAAGACCCGAATTTCCATTGCAGGTGCGGCGGTGAAGGCAGTGAGTATTGGGACCGCATGGCAAAGCTTTTTGAAGAGCGGCCCACTGGCGGCACAACATAACCCGCCGATGCAGTGGACCGAGCCGGCGGGTAAGCTTCTTGTGGTTCGAGAGTTGGCGCGTGCCGGCTCGGCCACTGATCGGCATTACGTTCGGCAAATAGACGGAGGATGTCGGTGTGAAAATTCGGCATTGGTACGTAGTGCACGGCAAACTGGACGTAATTCCGTCTCCAACTGCACTTCTGAATTGTGTCCGGCCTCGCGTGTCCGGGTTAACGTACGACGGCCAACTGCTGCAGCGCGGTGGATGGCAAGATGGCGGTTTGCGTTTTTTGCATGAATCGGCCCCGGCGATTCTTGTCGGTCGACTTGTATCCGGCGACGAGTTTTACAACTGGGATCGAGCAGGTTGGGATGCAGAGCTGCGATCGTGGAATGGACCAAATGGCGAGAGTGTCATCGAGCATTTACGCCAAACGTGTCAATCGATTACGATCACGCCGATCATGGGCTCATTGGGCCAAGCGAGACTTGCCCGTATTTGTGAACAGATTTGTGGACAGCTTGCTCAGTTAACCGAGGGCCTGATTCACGTCTATCAGGCAGGCTTTTTCGATGCAAAAGGGGAATCCCTGCATCCGTATTGCCCAAAACATCGTCTAAGAACAGCATAAGATGCAACTTCTCAAAAAACGCCGAATAAGTCGTTGCACCCGACCGCCGCAAGGCCTAGCGTGATGGAAAGTCAATCAGGTGGCGGGTGAACTCAAGCGTTAGCCCATGGAAGCTGATGTGCCCCAATCATACCGCCAACGGCAATCGACAGCATTGATTCAAGTCCCGTAGGGCAGGCTCCTGCCTGCCAGTAATTCGGATGTGGCAGCATTGCGGTTTTGTTCAGCCAGCGGGGTGATACATGCGAACCATTGTGACACTTCTGTTTATCGCAGTTGCGATTGGCCTTGTCTCTGCGGCTCCCGCGACTCCGACGGTGAAGACCGGCGATATAGCGGATCATCGCCGCGTGAAACTCGTGAGCGCCAGGATCAGTGAACGTCGAGGGCAGAATCTCGAGGCCCAATTTGCGCTAGAGAAAGATCCCCAGAACGCCGTTGTCGTGTCAGTTACTTTTCCTGCCCATAGTCACACCACGCATGAGACCACGCTCATGAATATCATTCGTGCTTCCGTGAGTTGGTCCGGTCGTGACGAAGCTCGTCACGAGTGGCGCACTGCACGCAGGGTGCCAGTTTTCTCCGTGCCAGCCGATGCGCGTCGTAGCGATGAATTCGAGCAATGGGTGTTTCTCAAGTTCGAGAGCCCTGCAGCTGAAATTCCCGCCGAGTGAGATGCCTGTTCTTTGTGAAGCGATGATTGCTGATGGCGAATTTTAGAGCCGAACGTCTTTTCATTCGCGTGGCGGGTGTGCTCGATTTCGATCCCAATGCAGGGATCGACGCGGAAGAATTTGCGTTCATCATGGTCTGCGATGCCGACCCGTATGATCGCCCCTCGCTGCAAGATTACACCGTGGCCGCTGGTGATCGTCCCCGCTGGTTTCGCGCTGCGGCAGGGCTTGCGACTATAAGGGCGGTGATCGAAGAGTATCAGTCGACACTCAGTTCTGCAGCGCCAGAGCAACAAGCATCCATGGAACATAAAATCGAAGTGCTGCGCGTGGTGGAGGACAAGCTCGACTCCATTGATCTCAAGGATTATAAGTTTCATTTTCTCGCCCGTGATCTTTAGAGGGGGGCACTTTATTTGGGGTGCGATCCCCAAGGCTGGCACCTCTGCGGCGAATAGCTTGAGGGTTGCTCTTGGTAGGTATTTGGCCATGCTGGAGGGACGCTTTATGCCCTGCTGGAAACGTCTAGTCGCGAGCGTGATGCTGGTGCTCGTGGTGGCGCTCGCGACCTGTTCTCTGCGGGGGGAAGAGGTGGGTGATTCCCTTGCGGGAGCTGCGCGGCGCTTGGCGGAGGCGGAACGTCAAATCAAGAGTCAGGAGGACTACTGGTCGGCCCGGGAGCGATTAGCGGAGCAGGCAATGCGCTTGGCCGAGCAGGATCTCGAGAGCCAGGAGGCTGAAGCGGTGCTGCAGTGGGTTCTCGCTTCTCCCCGCTCGTCGGCTGTATCGCTGCGGGCATCGGAGTATCTTGCCGAGCACCACGGCACCTCGGAGCGAACGATCGAGTGGCTCTTTAACCAACAGCCACGCCAGTGGACACCTTCGCTCTATGACCGATTGCTGCGAGCAAAACAGCCCCAGGAGCTGCGCGTGCTGCTCGAGCTGAGCAAAGCGCTCCATGATCGCGAACTGCTGGTTTTGTCGGATCAAATGAAGGCTTCAACCGGCGGGCTGGGGGTGTATGAAGAGCGTCTCGGAAAATCGCTTGTCGAGCAGCTGCGTCAGCTCGACGATCGGAAGTGGATGGGGGAAGTGATCGCGGCATTCAAGGAGCTGGCAGCTCGGCATGGGGAGCGAGTCGTTGGTGGAGCGTCCATTCGCGATCTGGCCGACGGCGCCATCTTTTCGATGCAGCACTTGCGCTTGGGAGGGACCGCGACCGGACTAGCGGGAAAACTGTTGAGTGACAAGGAAGTTGATCTCAGTCACTATCGTGGCAAGGTTGTCCTGGTCGATTTTTGGGCCACATGGTGCGCCCCTTGTGTCAGTTCAGTGCCGCAGCTGAAGCAGTTGCAAGCGAAGTATAAGGAGAGCAAGTTTCAGCTGCTGGGAGTTAGCGCCGACGAAGATCAGAAGGCATTAAAAATGTTCATTGCCGATCAATCGATCGACTGGCCGACCATGGTGGATGGCGACGGCAAGCTTCAAAAGCGATGGATGGCCTTGTCGCTGCCGACCTATTTTGTGCTCGATGAGGCGCATGTGGTTCGCTATCGAGGGACGAATCTCGCCCAGGCGGTGCAGGTGATCGAAGCGATTCTCGGGAAGGATGAGGTGGCGCAGCTCGTTCGCTTGACGCTGGAGGCGCTCGACAAAAATGGCGATCAAAAGATTGAGCAAAGCGAGCTTCCAGCTGATAAACAGGGGATATTCGCAACCACTGATCTCGACAAAGATGGATTCTGGTCGGTCGATGAATTAACCAAATTCACGAAGGCCAACATGACAGCGAGCCAAGTAGACGCTTCTCCTCGCCCGTAGTTACGCGATGGCACAAGACTGTTGATCCAATCGCACGAGTCTCTGGTAGGCTGTTTCGCGATTCGTTTTATATCGCTGAGTTTAGTATTGGTATAAATCCTATGACCTATTTTGATTGTTTTTTGGCACCGGTACCGAGAGATAATCGGGCTGCTTATGAGGAGCTGGCGCGGATCTCGGAGCAAGTAGTGCTGGAGTGTGGGGCGATTCGGGTGGTGGAGTGCTGGCTCGATGAAGCGGGACCAGATGCAGCGACCTATCATGGGGTGGATACCGCGCGGGAAATCGTCGAACATGGGAGCTTCATGAAAGCTGCGGGCGCAAGTGGTGAAGAGACAGTGGTGATGTCGTTCATCGAGTGGCCTGATAAGCAGGCGCGCGACGCGGGGATGGAGCGGGTGACGAGCGATCCACGGATGCAGTTCACCGATCAGCCTCCCGTCTTCGATGGCAAGCGGCTGATTGCCGCCGGCTTTCGACCGATGCTGGATGCGTCGCGCTAGCCGCGCCAGAACCACTCGGCATCGACGGACAGCAAGTCGCCAAACGGTGGTGCAAGCGCGACTTTCCTCGAAGCATATCCATGGGAACGATGACGATGGCCAGGCAATCGATTGGCGCGATGAAATTCTCGAAGGTCTATCCGCTCTACGTGCAGAAAGCAGAGAAGAAGCAGCGGACCCAGGCCGAAGTCGATCAAATCATCAGCTGGCTCACCGGCTACGACGCGGCGGGGCTCGCCAAGCAGATCGCGCAGGAAGTCAATTTCGAAACCTTCTTTGCCAAGGCTCCCGCGCTCCATCCCAATCGCGCGCTGATCAAAGGGACGATTTGCGGCGTCCGTATCGAAGCCATCGAAGATCCGCTGATGCGCGAAGTCCGCTATCTCGACAAACTGATCGACGAGCTCGCCCAAGGAAAAGCGATGGAGAAAATCTTGCGACAAGCGTAGATCAGCGTCGATGTGTTGTACTTCGTCTATTGGTTCATGCCAACTTCCGCTGCGACTCTCACTGCTGGACAAGCCAGCTAGTAGCCACCCAAAACACATGACATTGAATTCGAGGCGGAGTAGTAGGTCAGGTACTCCGTACCTGACACTGAACACTGCTTGCCGGCACCTCTCCCGTCAGATTCCCTGCGGGCATCTGACCTACTAATAATTTGACCGCGCGAAATACTCCTCCAGAGCGATGACGAGGGAGAACTGGTGTCGCATCTCAACGAGCAAACACGGGGGCGACTTTGCGCCCGCTGCCGTCAGCCTTTGCCGCCGGAAACATCGTTTTGCGTCGGCTGTGGCCTGCAAAACGGCGAAGATGAGCTGATCGGTCGACAGATCGGTTTCGATCAGCAGATCGAAAGTCGGCTGTTGCGTCTGAGGATGTATTTCGTCTGGCTAAGACTCGTCCTCCGGCGCATGTGGCCCTGGTACTGATGCTTGGCCGCAGCCGCCGCGCAATGTTCGATCGCGCTACGTCCGGGCGAGCTTGCGGGTATGCAGAATGTCGACCACTTTCCCCAGGTCCGAGAGAGCCAGGTGATAGCGGTCGGGCCCTTCGATGCGGTGGAGCGACAGGTGATACGACTGCGTTGATTTCGCCAGGAACGGACGCTTATCGGGCCCTTCGGGATTCCGAATCTGTCCCCACGAACCATCCCCCAGATACGGAATGCCGCGCTCGTCGATCAGGCCGTCGAGCAGGCGATGTGTCCGCTTGAAAGCGTGGTCGTGATGCTCGAGCACGGCGTCGACGTTGTAGCGCTCGAGCAGTGGCGACCAATGCTCGCGCATCGCTTCGTTGAGGCTCCCATTGGCGCTACGCACACACGGATACATCGGCACGTGATTGGCCACGAACAGATTGGGCCGCTCTTCGCGCTCTTTCAAAGTTCGGAGGAGCCAGTCGGTTTGGTCACCGACCACTTTCGATGTGTGACCCGAGTCCAGCAGCACAAGCGACAGGTAGTCCCCAAAATCGAGCGTCGCATAGCCAGTGTCGGTATAGAGCCCGTCGAACATGGCGTAGAAAAACGGCGCTTTCTCGCGCGGCTTATCGTACGCTCCATCGACCTCGTGATTTCCCAGGCATGCAACCAGCGGAATCAAATGCCCTTTGTCGTCGCGCAGATCGGCGGCGTAGTGGTCGAGGAATTTCAGAAACGTATCGGCCGATTTTCCATTTTCGTACGCTAAGTCTCCTCCCAGCAGCACGAAGCGCGGCGACTGCAGCGCAGCCAGTTTATTGGTCCGTCGCGAGGCACTGCCGGTGCCGCTGTCCCCTCCCGAAATGAACGTGATTTCGCTCGTCGCCTTGGCCGGCATCGTCCGGATGCTCGCTTGCGGAGAATCGAGTCCGATCCGAATCCGATAGGTCGTATCGGGCGCGAGGCCCGTGAGCTCCGCGCGAAATTGCCACAGCTCGGTTTGCGGAAAGGGGCGCGCTGTATGAGGGACTTCCAGCCACGCGTCGTCGCCACTGCGGCGATACCACAGGTTGCGCGAGAGCCCATCTTCTTTGCTCGTGCCGAGCCACTGCAGCGTCATTGTGGTGGTCGGATCGCGCTGCCAGGTCGCCATCAGTGCGCGAGGCTGAAACGTCGGATTATCGGCGAACATCGGCGCTGCGAGGGCCTGTCCGGTCGGTCCCACCAAGCCACTTAGTCCCCCGAGAGCAGTCAGTCCAGCAAGACCCGCCGAACTGCCGAGAACCAGCGACGAGTGGAGGAAGTGACGTCGATCGAGATTCATGGTCGTGCCGGTGGGCTAAGGTGGCGGGCAGAAGGAGGCTGACTGGCGAGCTTAGAGAAAACAGCTGCCAAAATGCCACCAAAAAGTGTGACAAAAATCGCAGCATTCGTCCCGCCATGTTACTTCACCAGGGCGCGCGAGAAAACCGTCACTTCGAGGGGACTCACCCTCAGGCCAGTGCTACGATAAACGGCACTGCTGGCCTGGGTGCCTCAACTGACTTGAGTGGCACTGCTGGCTTGCCCAGCAGTGTGAAGTTCGTATCCGGCTAGCATAAATCGATACCCAGATTAGTAGGTCAGGTACTCCGTACCTGACTGCCCCGCAGCACGCTAGGCCGACCCAACCGAAGAGGACAAACAATGTCGCGCTATTTTCGCTTCGGTCTGCGAACGATCCTGATCGTCACCACCATTGCCGCCGCGCTCTTTGCCTGGCTCGGTCGGGATATTATTCGTGCGCGACGAGAAAAGCCGATAATTGATCGCATTGTGAATGCTGGTGGAACGGTTTACTACGACTATCAAGTGCACAGTGAGTATCCGAACGTAATCGACGGTTCGATCCAACAATCTAATCAGCCGCGATGGCTTCGGTATCTATTTGGCGAGAATTTTGGAGCCAATGTACTGACGGTAACTGCTAGAGGGACGTCATCAGGCGATGATATTGAGGGTGTTCATCAGCTTCATGGGATAAGAGATATTTCACTGCATGGCCGAGCGTTTACTGATAAGTGCATCGATGAGCTCATAAAGGTTCATCAGCTTCGTGGGGTTTCGATTTCGAAGACGAGCATTTCGCCAGCTGGACTTGCTCGGCTAGCTAGTTGTCGTGAGCTGGTTAGTATCTCCCTTTGGGGACCTGAGATCGAAGATGATCACCTAAAAGCGGTTGCCGGAATTCCATCGGTTCAACACCTACAAGTAATTCGTTCAAGTATCACCGACGAAGGGCTTCAACATTTCGCAGAGCGAGAGAATCTTGCAACGTTGGAGATTTATGTTGCCGCTATCACGGATGCTGGGCTTAAGTCGCTTGTCAATTTGCCAAAACTGAGAAAACTCGAACTGTTGGGAACGAGTGTTACCGACCAATCGATGCCGACCATCGGTAGGTTTCGTAGTCTCCGTCAATTGCGACTCGACGCTCATTCGATTTCCGATGAAGGCCTGACGTTTCTGTCAAGAAATGAGAAACTTGAGGTGTTGTTGGTCAGTGGCTGCCCCATCGACGGCACAGGTTTCGCGAAACTATGCGAGCTCCAGAATCTTCGCCTTGTGGACGCCAGCTCTACTAACATTAACGATGAAGGCCTCGCAGCCATTGCTAGTTTGCCAGGCTTGACACTGTTGGAGATAAGGCAATCCAAGGTTACAGGGAAAGGGCTGCAACATCTCGAGCGTTCTGAGCAGTTGAGGAGTCTTTTGATCAGCATTACCGACGAACTAACACTCGACGATGCCAAGGCGCTAAAGGCGAAGCTGCCGAATTGCCAGATTGGTTGGGTGGAAACGGATCGAGTAACAGGCAATGTCAATAGTGGCGAGTTGTGATAAGAGTGGTGTCGGCCGGTGGAACCGGCCCTACGGAGCTACCCGTGGTACCCATGGTGACTGGTGCCAACCGGGTTGCGGCAGGCGGGAGCCTGCCCTACAAAACTCTTGTCCCCCGACTCTCGCCTCCTGTCTCTGGTCTCGCCTCTGACCTCTGGCCCCTTCGTCCTCTAGCCCCTTCCTCCCGATGCTCACCCCAAGTCTTGTGATTGCGAAAAAACGTGATGGTGGCGAGCTGACGCGCGAGGAAGTGGAGTGGTTCATCAGCCGCTTTGCGAGTGGCGAGATTCCCGACTATCAGATGTCGGCCTTGGCGATGGCGATCTACATTCGGGGGATGAGTACCGAAGAGATCGCGGCGCTCACCGATGCGATGCTCGCTAGTGGCGTGACGCTCGCTTGGCCCACGCTGAAGGGAAAGATCGTCGACAAGCATAGCACCGGCGGCATCGGGGATAAGACGTCGCTGATCCTGGCCCCGCTGCTGGCGACATGCGGGCTCTACGTCCCCATGATCTCGGGGCGCGGTCTCGGAGCGACTGGCGGAACGCTCGATAAGCTGGAGTCGATTCCAGGCTTTCGGACCAACCTTTCGCTCACCGAGATTCAGGAGATCACGGCGCGTGTGGGGTGCGTGATTACCGGAGCGTCGGCCGATATTGCGCCGGCGGATCGCAAGCTGTATGCCCTGCGGGATGTGACGGCGACGGTGCCGAGCATTCCGCTGATCACGGCCAGCATCATGAGCAAAAAGCTTGCTGCGGGGCTCGATCGGCTGGTGCTCGATGTGAAGTATGGCAGCGGCGCGTTCATGAAATCGCTCGACGATGCGCGGGCGCTTGCGCGGTCGCTGGTCGATACCGGCAAACGGATGAACGTGACGACGACGGCGCTTTTGACCGATATGAATCAGCCGCTCGGATCCTTTGCGGGGAATGCGGTGGAAGTGTGGGAATGCATCGAGGCGATGCGCGGCCGGTGCGCGACCGACTTATGGCAAGTGACCGCCGAGCTGGGGGCTGAGCTGGTGGTGGGGGCGGGGATTGCGGCGGATCTCGAGAGCGCGCTTGAACTGTTTGCCGAAAAGGTGAGCAGCGGCGCGGTGCTGATGAAGTTTTTCGAGATGGTGGCAGAGCAAGGGGGCGACATCGACGCGTTTGGCGAGCTGATGGAAGCGAAGTTTGGAATCGGTGGCGAGAGCGACAGCGAGCATTGGCCGACGCTGCAAGGTGGGCATGTGATTGAGGCTCGCTCGGCCGGTTTTGTGCAGAGCATCCATACCGAGAAACTAGGACTGGCGATCATCGAGAAGGGGGGCGGGCGGAAGGTGCAGACCGATCGGCTCGATCACTGGACCGGGATCGAGATGCTTTGCCGCATCGGGGATGAAGTGCGCGAGGGACAGCCGATCGTGCGAGTGTTTAGTAGCGACGATCAGCTGATCCGAGTTGCGCCGATGATTCAGCATGCGATTACGTTTTCGCACGAGCCGGTGGAATCGCCGCCGCTGATTGTGGAGCGGGTGGAGTAGTCAGGAGAATTTCGTCGGAGGCTCCTGGCTGTCGAAGGAGCCTGACGAATTCGAAAAAAAAGGCGTCAGCAATTGACAAGCGTTCAGTGGATTAGGTAATCTCATGCGGTTGCTAATACCTCGTAAGGGGTCAAGCATTTTCTAAATAGTGCTGCTGTTGTAAAACGGCGATCTTAATTGTTTGCGCAATTAAGTGCACTTCAAATTGTTGCTGTTGTGGCAGGCCTTGCGGCTAGTTGGAGGGTAATTATGGCTGAAAAGCGAGCGATGAATTTGCGCTCACTTCAAGATTCGACCGAAGAGTTTGCGTCCAAGGCGACGGCTTTATCGAATCGGTTGATGGAAGTTGAACAGTTCTTACAGCAACTTCCCAGCAAAATGCCAGTCGAAGTTAGTTTAGGCGATAATGTTTTGAGTTTTAAGAGGTGGGGAGGTTCCTGGAGACTTACGTTTGGTGTACACCACGAAGAGTGCGGTGTCATCGATGCTCCAATCGGAATTAAGTCAACTGCTGCACAGCTTCTCCCTGAACTTATTAATGAATTGATGACCAACATAACTGGTCATTTGGTAGAAGTAGACCTAGGACTTGAGGCTCTCGACTCAATTCCATCACTGAGTTCTAAGGTCGTCGATTTGGAGGATATCTAAATGTCCTCGCGTAAGAGACCTAATTCTTTGCCGCCTTGGTTCCGCCTGTTGTGTGGTGCCACTCCATTAGCAGTCTTGGTGATTGTGACCTTGAGCGTGGCATTTGGAGTTTCCGTAAGTCCCACAATTTTCGCAACGATTGCCACACTTGCCTCAGCGGTGATTTGCAAGGTGTTGGGAATCAGATTGTGGTGGGGCTGAGTACGCTGAAGTACTCTAAGTTTGCTCCGTAGTAATTGTTCATTCGCGTAGGACAGTTCCCCTCACAGGGAGCTGACAGGAGTTCGCATTGCTTTTTGAGCGATGGTTGATGCTTCGTAACTGCGTCGCCCAATGGGGTAGCTTGCGAGCGATTCGGGGATGGGAAGCAATCGGCGTTTGACAGAATAGTAGCGCTCGGCGTTGTCAGGTCCCTGAGAGGGGACCGTGACCTACGGGGGCGAGCAGAATAACAACGGAGCGTATTTAGGAGAGTAGCGCTCGGCGTTGTCAGCTGCGGGGTACCTGACCTACAGGCTATTCGCGCGGCAGGAGTGTGAGGAGCGGAAGTTCGGGAGGGCAGTTCCAGCGCAGCGGATGTTGGCCGGAGATGCCGCGGCTGACGTGCAGCACGGTCGGCTTTTCGTCGTAGAGGCCACCGGCATAGCGGCTCCCAAACAGGCTCGGCGTGACGAGCGCGCCGAAGTAGGGGAAGCGAATCTGCCCCCCATGATTATGGCCGGCAAGCATCAGGTCGAACTGGTGCTCGCGCGCCCAGGGATAGAGGTCGGGCGTATGGGTGAGGAGCAGCCGAAACGGGCGCTCTGAACTAGCGAGTTTGCTGCAGTCGGGGGCGGGGCCGAACCAGGGGAGCTCGTTCCCGGAGATTGAAATCGAGCAGCCGCGAATCGTGCGGTGGAGTGTTTGTCCGGCGACCGGCGTGAGTCCGAGCGCGTCGAGTCGTCGGCGCAGATCACCTGGGTCGGCGAGTCGTTTATCGTGATTCCCAAGGACATAGTAGACCCCTTCGCGGGCGCGGAGTCGGCCGAGCGTGCCAGGGAGCCAATCGAAGCAGCGCTCTTGCTCGAGGATGTCGCCGGTGATCACGATCAGGTCGGCATCGAGGGCGAGGGTTTCGTCGACGATCCGCGAGAAGAAAGTTTCGGTCAGATCGCCGATCAGATGCAGGTCGGAGAGATGCGCGATCGTGAGACCAGCGAGCTCGGCGGGAAGGTGCGGGACACGAATCGTTTTGCGCTCGATTTGCAACTGCAGGATTTCGGTGAAGGGAATCGCAGCAGCGAATCGGCCGCGCGACGTGCCGAGGGGAAGAGGCTGAAGTTCTTGTCGCAGATCGAGGCGCCGTTGGGTATGTGCGACGAGGATCGCGGGGGGCCCGACGTTTAGCTTCGGCAGGAGCCACTGGGGGATCGCGACGAGCAGGGCGACGAGACCTGTGAGGGGGTAGATCGTGAGCAGGATATCGTCGAGTCCCCAGGTCGGATGGGCCAGCAGACCGAGATCGAGCCAGAGCTCGCGATCGGCAGCGAGCGCTAGATGAACCAGCGCGAGCAAGAGGCTGACGAGCAGGATGGTGCGCTCGATGAGCTTCACGCGCGAGCGAGACCAGTCGAGGGCATGCAGTCGGTTGTAGCACCAGACCAATAGCGCGCCGTGCCCCACGAGCGAAGCGACAAGCAGCAGCATTTGTGATGCGGGAGACATGGCGAGGGAGGGGCCAGGGGGGAGAGGTTAGGGGGCAGAAGTTGGCTACGGAAGAGTAGCATATTGCCAGGCTCAGTTTGTTCGGATTGTGTGAGAAATGACGAGAGGGAAGGCGATCGAGAGATGCGTAGGTCAGTGTCGTAGGTCAGTTCCCCTCTCAGGGAGCTGACAGGAGTTCGCCTAGCCTTTGGATTGACGGTTGATGCTTCGATCGGTTTATTGCGACCGATTCGGCAGATGGGAAGCAATTGGCGTTTGTCAGAATAGTGGCGCTCGGCATTGTCAGGTCCCTGAGAGGGGACCGTGACCTACTGCGCCGTCTAGCGGTTAATGTCATCCTCAGCTGCGGTTCACACTGCTGGACAAGCCAGCAGTGCCACCCAGGCGTGGCCTGTGGAACCGGCCCTACGAAAAGGGGGGCAATTCGAAGATCAATGAATGTCGCGCTGCGATGGAGCCTCACACTGCTGGACAAGCCAGCAGTGCCCCAGGCGTGGCTGGTGGAACCGGCGATTAGGCTTGGGCGGGGGCTTCGATGGGGAGGAGGGACCATTCGATGATCACCTCGACGGTGTCGAGCAGTTGCGGCAGGATGAAGGGCTTCATGATGTTGCCGCGCGTGTGGAGTCCCGCTTGGCGCGCTTTGACGAGGGTGTGACCGGCGTCCCAGCCGAACTCGCTCATCAGGATCAGCGGAACGGGGTCGACCATCCGCTTGAGTCGCATCATCAGGTCGTAGCCGCTCATGTCGGGGAGCTTGGTGCCAGTGAGGACGACGTCGTAGCGGCCATCGCGGAGCGAATGCTGGTAGAGCATTTCGGCTTCAGCTCCGCGCTGGGCGGTTTCGACAACACAGCCGTAGCGTTCCAGGAGCGCGTGGGCACTGCTGCGGACCGCTTGTTCGGCATCGACCACCAGCACACGGCGACCGACCAGTTTGGGGCGCTGCTGGGTATGCTGAGCGGCGGGGACAGCGTCGGCGGGGGCCATTTTGCGGCCGACGTTTTGAATCACCCGTTTGATATCGCGGGCGTTTCGCAAAATCGTTTGCAGCCGCGCTTGCATTTCGGGAGGGAGTCCCTCGGTGCGCTCGGTGACGAAAATGGCGTCGCTCAGGATCTCGTCGATCGGCAGTGCGACTTCGCTATGAATCGCTTCGACACTCTCTTGGCAAGCGTTGGCACGCTGCGCGGCGAGGAGCTGTAGTGTGTTGAGCGAGACCGCCAGATCGCGGCAGAAAATCTCGAGGAACTGCAGATCGCTGTCGGAAAAAGCGCCCGGCTGGGGGCTTTCGACGTTGAACGTGCCGATCACTTCGTTGTGCAGTTTTAGCGGAACGGTGAGGGAGCTCTTGGCGTCCTTCACCCCTTGCAGGTACATCGGATCGCTGGCGGTATCTTCGCAGAGGTAGCTCTTGCCGGTCGCCGCGACAAATCCGGTGACACCGTTACGTTCTTTATCGGCGTAGAGAATGCGATTGGCTGCTTCGGGGTCCATTCCCATTTCGAGCAGCGGGACGAGCTGGTTGTTCTTCTCGTCGATCAGGCGAATCTCGACGACGTCGAATTTCAGCAGATCTTTCGTACAGTGCAGAATGTTGGCTTTGAGCAGATCGACGCGCTGTTCGATCGGCATGTCGAAAATTTCGTCGGGCTTCAGGTCGGCCAGTTCGCGACCAGCATCCTGAATGGCGTGCAGTTTTTGCTGCTGCTGCGTTTCGACGGTGACATCGCGCGCGGTGACCACCAGGTGGCGTGTGTTTTCTTTTGGATCGGTGACCGGGGCGGCGTGGAGATGCAGGTAGCGGCCGTCGCTCGTCTTCAGGGTCGAGGTTGTGGCGCGGTTGAGTCGCACCGCCGACGTGAAGGGGGTGAGCTCGGAGCCGACCACTTCGGGATTGCTGAGTGCCTGGAAGAAGCTTTCGCCGACGATGTTGCCCCGATGACTCCAGCTGCGAAGTCGTTCGTTGGCCCAGAGGATGGTGCTATCGGCATCGAGGAGCGCGACGGCATCGGGCATCCCTTCAAGGATGCGATCGTTTTCGAGGAGGCGTCCGAGTCGGACTGCTTCGTTGAAATGTTCAGCGGCGACGTACACGCCATCGAACTTCTCGCGCATCAATCTCGCGATGGCCCGCAGCGGATGATGAACTTCCACCACTTCCGAGTTGCTACGCAATTCGGACGGTAAAGCATCAGCCGGTCGATGCGGACTGCAGACAAACAGAATCCTGCGCCTGACAGACAACCGAAACTCCTTCGAGAGCGAGTCGCCGAGAGTCGAGACGCTTCAGTATAGGCCTTTCTGCGGCGCGCGACAACGCGAATCCCCGCAGGGCGGGGGCTCTGGTGGGTGGTGTGGGGGCAGGAAACGTAATTTTATCCCCGGAAAGCGGCACGTTCGGCACAATCGGCACCCGTTTCGTCGGTTGGTTTTGACCGCTCGACGGATGCGACCTATAGAACCCTAGGCAGGCAAACTTTCGCCACGCCCGATGATTCGCCAGACCGACATGTCGTGATGTCTGCTGGCAGTTGGTCGAGCGTCACCCCTTTGCGCCACTTCGAAGTGCTTGCCCAGGCCGATTTGGAATCACCATGGACGAACAACTCCGCGAGGCACCTCCCGCCGAGAAATGGTCGAGCGAACTTGCTCGGTCACTTCACGCTCATCGTCAGCGTGCGCGCGAAATGTCGCTGGCGCAGCGGACGCGGCTGGCCGACCTCCGTCGGAAACTCGAGACCGAGCTCTCCGATCTTTCCCGAACCGCGACAAGCGAGCAGCAGAAGCTCGAGCGTCAGCGCGCGGAACTGGCGCACCTCGAAGCGAACCTGCAGCGCGAGCGCGATGAACTGGCGCGGGACGCCGGAAGTTCGCAAACGCGCGAAGAAGATCTCGCCAGACGTCGCGCGGAACTGGAAGCCCGGCAGGAAGAACTTGTGCGGCGCAGTGCCGAGCTCGATCAAAAGAGCGCTGAACTCGCGGGGCAAGCGTCGCACCTCAGCCAGTCGCACGATGCCTTGCTGGCGCGACAAGAGGAACTCTTCAGTAGCTTGAGCCTGCGACTGTCGCAGCTCGATGAGCGGGCCGACTCGCTCGCTACGACCACCAAGAGTTCGTATGAGCAGCTCGAGCAACTGGCGCGGCGCGAGGCGGCTGTCGACGCGCTTGATGCCGAAGTGCGAGCCCGGCAAGCGAACCTCGACGAAGCTTCAGCAGCGCTCGAAGCCGATCGCGTGCAGCTCGAGGCCGACCTCGAATCGCTCCGCGAACTCACGCAGCAAACCGAACAATCACTCGCCTCGCGCGAGGCCCAAGTCAACGAGCTCGCCCGCACGATCGAAGCTCGCGAACGCGATCTGAAACTGCGCGAGCAGCACACCCACCGTCAGCGACAGGCGATCGCGCAGCAGCTGAAGGTGCGTAAAAAAGAAGCTCAAGCAGAGATCGAGATTGCCCGTTCACGCGAGCAAACAAGTAGCGGAAACGCTGGAAATATCGCTGATTCCGAGCTGCAAAATCGCTTGACGCAGCTGCAGGATCGTTTCGATTCGCTCCGCGAAAAGCTCGACGAATCGCAGCAAGTGCGCGACCAACTGCGCGATCAACTGGCGGAAGTGAACTTGCTGCGCGAGCAGCTGAAGGATCGACAGCAGCAGCTCGACGAACGAGCTCAAGAACTCGAGCGGGCTCGCGGTCGTGAAGACGAACTTCGCAAAGAACGGGTCGCAGCAGCAACCGAGCGTGACGATCTAGCCAAGCAACTGACCGAAGCGCGCCTCGAGCGCCAGAAGGTCGAAGTGGCCCACGCCACACTGCTGGCCGAGCAACATCTGCTGCAAACGAAACTCGAGAAGCAAGAGCGCGAACTCGACGAGCAAGAGCGTCGCTTTGCGATGCAGCAGCGAGCTTCGCAGAGTCTCGAAGTCGACACCGGTCATCTGGAAGAACAGATTTCTCAGCTGTCGGAAGAGAATCGCGAACTGCGCGAGCAACTCGCCGAAGCATTGCAAGGTGGTCGTAGCGCGAGCGAGGCTGCGAGCGATGGCACCGCGATCGACGACCTGCGACGACGTCTCGAAATGGCGACCGCCGATCTGCGCGAACTGCGCAAAAAGAACGACGATCTACAGCAGCAGTTGACCAAGGCGCACAAGGATGGCGGCAGTGGTCCTGCGAAAGTTGTTTCGTCGACCGGCATGGACTGGGAAGCGCAAAAGAAACGTCTGCTCGAGCAACTCGAGAACGATTACGACGAGCATGATCCGCAGCAAAAAGCGGATAAACTCACGGTAAAACAAGCGATTGAGTCGACCGACCGCGCGATCGCCGAGAAGAACAATGAGATTGCCGAGCGGGATCGCGAAATCGAAGAACTGCGACGTTTACTCGAAAATCAATCGGGCAGCATTGGCGGTTTGGCAGTTGGTGCCGCTGCGATTGCCGGCATGCTCGATTCCGATGAGCTGATCAAGCAAGAGCGCGAAAACTTGCAACAACTGCAAGAGTCGTGTCGTCAGCAGCACATGAAAATGGAACTCGAAATCTCTCTCGAACGTGCCAAGCTGGCGCGCGATCGGGCCGAGCTCGAGGAACGTTTGCAAACATTTGATCGCGATCGTGGCGGCGCACAGGCTGGCGACAACAATGCCAACGATAAGAACAAAAAACAACCGCGCGGTCGCTGGCTGACACGACTCGGCCTGGGCGACAGCGACGATAAAAAATAGCGAGCAGTTGGCTGAGTGCTAACCCATTAGCACCACAGCGGCGCGCTTCTCACTGGCGATTTCTGCGGCGTAGGCAGCGGCATCGATCTGGTCGGAGGGCTCGCTCGTTTGTCCGGTCCAGGTGAGCATTTCCGCTTCCAGCGATTGCTTCCAGGGGAGCATCTCACTCGGCAGTAAAATTTCACGTCGCTCGAGCTTCGTGATGAGCCTCGCCGCGCGAGTTACTTTATCGCGTCCACGGGTAGCAATCGTCGCGATTGGCAATTCTCTTCGAAGCACATCGACAGCCGCCTGACCGAGCTTCTCGTTCTCAATCCAGATCTTCTGCGGCGCGTACTGCTGGTGCAGCTGACGAATCGTATGGCAAAGTTCATCGAAGCCCAATCGCGCGCGAACCTGATGACGCAAAAATAGTAGTTCCCCCCGCGATTGGCGGGCTAAATCCCAAATCTGTAGCACGCTATAGCAGCGAGTTCCACTGCGGGATTCCCGGGCTCGATCTTCACTCGTACCAGCGGGGTCGATCGTCATGAACCGCTGACAATCGCGTTCATGTATCGCGGCCCGCTCGCCGAGCACACCACCTTCGAAGTGCAGCATCCCATGCAGGTGCGTGAAGTAGCGGAGCCAGTTTGCGCGAATCAGCGAGTCCTCTTGCACGCTCCAGTCGCCATGCAGCAGACGTTCGCGAATCAAGCGTGGCAAGTGCGAGAGACTTTCCAGGTAGCTCGCGCGATCGAGCGATGGATTGTCGATGATGCGTGAAGGCAAGTACGCGCGACCTTCGTTCCAAAACAGATCGTTCGACGTGGCGAGTTGCTCATCGCGTGCGCGAGAGGCAGCCTCCATCGCTTCGCGTGTAATGAACCGCTGCTTCACCCACTGATGACCACGATTGCCTGGATTACTCGCCGCGCGCATCCGAAGCGGCACAGGCAAATCGCGCGTTCGCCGCAAGCGACTGAAGAGGAACAAATAGTCGTCTTCCGGAAACTCCGTCAGCTCATCAAAGCCGATGAACTGAAACTCGCTACTGGCGTAACGATACTTGTCATCGGGACTGCTGAGATAGCCAAACGCGATCGTCGCAGGCTCGTTTTCCGTGGGAAAAAGCCATGTTTTGCGAATCGCGCTCCACCGAGCGCTGGTGTTTTGCAGCCACTCGTGCGATCGTGGTATGAGCCCGCCAGGGAGTTCGAGTCGTCGCGTATCGCGTCGCAAAATGAGCGCTGCATAGCCCGGCACATCGACAAACTGCAGAGCCGCCATCAAGAGCGCCTCGCTCTTACCACCACCTGCAGCGCCGCCGAAGAGCGCTTCGCGACTCGAGCGTTTCAAGAAGTCGCGCTGACGTGGCCATGGCACGTGGGGGCAGTAGCTCGCGAGGGGATCAGTCGCCAGACTCCGGCCGAGGATCAGTTCCACCAGTTGTTGCTGCTCGGTTTCGCTCGCGTGCGAGCTCCAAGATGCGATGGATTGCCAATCGTCGTTGCTCAGGTTCCAGAGTGGTTGCATCGGTCGATTCCTTGTGGCGCGAGTGTCGTTTCATCGCGCGCATGCGCGCTTGGTCTACATCTTCCAGCAGTCGACGAATCAGTCCGATGTAGCGCGGATCTCCAGCACGCGACTTCACCGTCTTCTCGATTTTTCGTTCATCCTTTCCTTCGACGCAGCTGACCTTCCAAGTCTCGGTCGGCTTGCAAGATCGATCCCACTCATCCCACAGCGAGGCGATCGCTTGATGCAGTTGCTCGAGTTTCAAATTCTCTCCGAGTTGCCAGCGCTCGGTGAGCGAAAGCGGGTCGGCTGAATCGAGATAGTGCAGCTCGCGCGGCCTCGCTGCCATCCACTTTGCTACCTTTGCGATGATGTGCGAAACGCGTCCTGCTGAAAGTCCAAACTCGGCACCGATCTCGCGCTGGGTCGCGCCCGAGAGCGATCGGCGAACGATTGCCATATCACGCGCCGAGGGGCGTTTTTCCTTATATTTCTCGCGTATTTCGGCTGCTTTTGTCTGTTTGTTCTCGCCGGATGTAGTCACGAGCGCACCTCGTTTTCATCACGCGCGGCTGGTTGCGAATCGACGACACCGATGTACTGAAACGATGCGCTAGGGCGACGAATCGTCGACGCAATCGTTCGCTCGCAGAACTGCTGAGGCGCTGCTTTGCCGGTCCGCGAGTACCGCTGCAATTTCCAGTGGGGTGAACTGCTGCAGCGACGAATCACTCCCGGATGACTGGCAGTGATTGTCACACGATGACCGCGCGCAGATAGCTCGCGCGCTACATGCTCGGCGAGTCGCATTCCAATACCGAGTCCTTGAAACTGTGGCAGCGTGACGATGCGCGAGATCCGCTTTTGACCCGCGCGACCGAGCTGAGGAACCACGGCGAGGAACGCCGCAAGTTCTCCTTGCCATTTGGCGATGTAGCAACTGCTCGAACGACCGAGGTCGCCATGCAGGTAGTGATGCTTGCGAAACTGTTGCCACATGCTTTGCGGAGCCCGCTCGACTTCGAGCTTCACCAGCGGTCGCGCGACACGCGTGCGCTCGAGCACTGCCGACCCGCTATTCAAGTTGACATGCCAGTCCGGCGAGAGCCACGGGACGATATCGTGATGACAGGTGACAACCACCAGCCGAGGGAGTTGAGGATTCCGCCGCAGCGTTGCACCGACAGCCGCTGCGATGCTCCGCGCGGTGGTCCGATCGACGTTGCTGGTGAACTCATCGACGACAAGCACCGAGTGACGCGCTTCGTCGACAGGAGCCGCCAATGCTCGAGCTAGATGGGCGCGAAACTGCTCGCCGCTACTCAGTTGATGAAACGGCCGCGTCCAGATGCGTGGGCTTCCGAGTCCCACCGAAGTGAGCAGACTCATCAGTTCGGCGAGGGGACGATCGGGCAACCCATCGATCATCGCGACATCCCCCCGCCAAGGCAAAATATCGCGAAATCCTTGGGAAAAAGCAGCTTTGGCGAGCGTCGTCTTGCCACTTCCGCTCGGGCCCACAATAGCGCCGATGCGCCACGACTCTTCGAGCGAGGGGACCTCGGCCTCGATCCGTTCATGCGACATTTCTGCGCACTCCAGTCCAAATGTTCCTTCGAGCGCTGCTAAACGAAACGTGCGCGGAACTTGCGAACAAAGATGAATGTCAAAGCGTGTCATGGTCGTCCCTTTCGATGATTTGCCGAGTGCGCAGCGACGTACGACTCTCGTGCTTGCCCGCGCTCTTTGGCAAGGGAGAGGTAAACAGTGAACTGGTGAATCAAGCGTGATCTGCTACGAGGTCGTCAGCGTGAGAACGCGGCAGCGGAGCCCTTGCGCTTCGAGTGCATCAAACAGCAATCGTTGCTGCGGCTCCGCGCCACAATCGACGAGCAACTGATACGAAGCGGGAATCTTCTCCGCGTCACGCACCAAATCGGCAGGCGTTTTCTTCGCGTAACGACTCGTTACTTGTGGCCGATCGCTTCGCTGCTGAAGTGCCGCAAAAATCGGTGCCGACGCTGCGTTGTCGCATTCCAGGACGACGACAGGGACGAGGTTCTCTCCCGCGATCTCGGCGCGCAGATGCCCGTCGAGAATCTCGAGAGAACCATCGTCGCGAGGATGGGCGATGATCGGCGTCACACAGCCGAGTTGCTCGATTTGCTCCTCGACTCGTTTTCGATCTTGCGGGGCAGCAGCACGCAACTTGAGCGGGTGTCGCTTGAGCAGCGTGGCCTTCATCCACCGAAGTTCACGCTTAAGTGTGGGGCTCGACATGGTTCTCATCACTTTCCAAAACGGGGCAGGGGACAATCGAGCGCGCTGCTCAAGCCTGGGTGGCGTCGCGCTCCTGAAGCAATTCGACCCGCGCGAGCCGTCGATCGATCTCCTCCAGTCGCGGCTTATGTGGCAGCGACTCGGCGAGGGTCGTCTCAATGCGAGTCAGCCGACCATGAATGCCGTAGGCCCAAGGAATACTGGCCAGCAGGATCGAGACGCCAAGCCCGACGAGCGTGGTGAGTAGCGAGACAGTGTGTTCTAAAGACATCGTGAAGCTCCTTTGAGCAATTCGTAAAGAATTCGTTCGGAAGTGTTAGGAAGTTATCGAAAACTGCGATCGGCCCGCCGTCGGCGTTCATCCTGCCGAGGTGGGGGAGCGGGAACTGCATCTGGCGGACCCGTTGGAGTCTCGAGTTCGCAGGCCAAACAGGGCCACAGATAGACCAGGTGCCCACAGGTTGGACAGCGCCGTTTTTGTCGTTCGTCGTAGCCTGGAGGATGGTCTTCGCGGGGCTCGGGCGCCTCGAGATCCCCCCGGGCGATGCGAGCGATCGTGGCCCGGTGAAGCCCCAGCCGCTTGCTGATCGAAAGGTGGCTAATCCCTTGAAAAATCAGTAGTTTCGCACGCGCTTGCTGCTGCGGATCGACTCGCGAGATCATGGTTCTGCTCCTTTCCGAGCCTTCCCAAAACGGGCTGTTGCGGCGGTGGATAACTGGGCCACTCGCAGCTCATTAGTAAACACACGTACAGTATATGCTGCTGTACATCAGTCGCGAATATCTCTTCAATACTTTTTGCAGAATACTTACCGAGATCGTGAAAGATTTTGATGTAAATGCTTTACAACTTTGGTGATAGCAGTTACAGTGCTGGCAAGGAGTTTTCTACCTATGGCCAAGAAGAAATCTGTGAAGAAGGTGGGGGGGGACGATGCCTCCCTGCGAAGCCCGCGCAAAGAGCCCTACTCCAGTCAGAAAATCACTGGTGTTCAAGAACGTATTCGTGAACAGGCAACTCGATTTGCAGCTCTCGCGCGTGCGATGGACGATTCGAAAATCGATGCGATTGATATCGATGGTCACGCCATGCTGATGCGCGGCCTGAATCAAATCGATAACTTTCTCGACAACGCCTCGCGTGCTGTTCGAGAAGCTAAAGTGGCGAAGTCGCAGTCGTAATTGCTCAGCTAGTAGTAGTTCAACAAACAGTAGCTTGGCAACTTCGTAGCTCGGCGGCGAGCGCAACGGACTTTGCTCATCAGGTAGGCCTCACCTAGCGGGTGCAGCGCAAACCGCCTCACTACCCGCGACGATCTGTCCGCAGAAGTCGCGGGTATTTTTATGCGCCGAGCTGCGCGAAAGAGAAGTTCAGCGGTGCAGTCCGCTGGCTACAGCTGCAAACGGTCGGCAGCTTCTTCGGCCCAGGGGCTGTCGGGGGCGAGGGCCAAAAAGGCCTGCCAGTGGCGCGTCGCGGCGTCGGGCTCGTCGGTTTCGTCGAGCAATCGTGCGAGATGAAAATGCGCGTCGGCATACTGTGGGTCGCAATCGATAGCGCCCGAAAGAGCCGCAATTCCTAGCGATTTTTCCCCTAGTTCCGCGAGCACACAGCCGAGATTCGCGCGGGCTTCGACATCGTTCTCGTCGAGCTCGATCACCATCGAATAGCGCTCGCGCGCGGCACCGAGTTCTCCGAGTCGATAGAGCAACTCGGCCAGTTCGAAGCAGAGTCGCGGGGTCGGTCCACCAGCAGCTAGCGCCGCGCGATACATGTCGGCAGCCGCACGCAGCTCTCCCACTTCTTGCAGTTCTTCGGCCCATTTTGCGAGATTTTCGGGAGCGGCTTCATCGGACTCTTGGCCCCGGCGAAGGAACATCGCGGGACTCGCAATCACCGACGGCGCGCCCGATTGAGCGTCGTCCTCTTCGTCGAGTCCACGAAAATCGATCCGCAGCTGACCACCTGGCTCGCTCAAGCCGCGCGCTTGACGGACCAGGATTTGCCTCCCTTCGACGACAATCGAAAGCTCGGCTAAAGGGCGCTCGATGCCGGGAAAACGGGCCTTCAAATCCTTCAGCTGTTTTTCGATCGAAGCGGGCGTTAAGCCGCCGCGATAGAGCGTGGCGAGTTGGCGCGCGACAGCCACTTCCGAGAAGTCGTAGTACTTCACGCGGTTCCGCTCGTCGCTGGCCAGCAACCAACCGCGACGATGCCACGCGCGCACTTGGGCGACGTTCACTTTCGCCAGTTGAGCGAGCATCGAAGGGGTATAGCGGCGAACGGAATCGTTCATTCGAGCTGATTTCGCAGGTGAAGGGAGAGAGGGTTCGAAGGGTTGCCGATCGGCAGGTGCTATAGATTACGCAGAAACGTGATCGCTTGCTTGAGATCGACCTGGGGAGCATTCGACTGGTGCCGCTCGACGGTGAAATAGCCGCGATACTGATGTTCCTCGAGGACCGCTAAAAGCTCGGGAATTTCGGCACTTCCATAGCCCAGCGGCGTTTCGATTCCTTGCGCGAGTGAGAGATCGCGGGTGGCATCGGTGGCGTTCATGTGCAGCACATGCTGCCCCACGGCGTCGACCACTTCGCGCGGCGATTGGCCATTCATAATCAGTGGCGCGGGGTTGAGATTCACGCCGATCGACGCTGGTGGAAGCGCATCGATCAGCCGCTTGAGATCGGCGCCACTTTCGGCCACGGTCTCGGCCGCCAGCATCGCGCCGACACGCTGTCCATGCCGACCGATGTCGGTCAAAGCGTCGACCATCGTTTGAAACGCCGGGTGAGTCACTTCCGCCGGAATGCGACCGACGTGATTGATCACCACGTGGGTCCCCAGGTCGTAGGCCAGCTTGAGCGTGCGTCGCGTCGCATCGACCCGCTCGTCGAGATCTTGCTGCACGTCGTAGCCGCGGCGCGTTCGAAAACGAACCGCTGCAACCCGCAAATTCAGATCTTCCAGCATTTTCCGAATCTGGCGGATCCCCGTGACGGAAAGTTCTTCACCTTTCAGCTCTTCACGGGCGTCGATTTCGACCGCATCGGCTCCCATTTCGCGAGCCGTGAGCAAAGCTTGCCTGAAGGGGAGTCGCAGACTGGCAAGTTGAACGCCAACTTTGATTTGCAACATGTCGGTAGGTGATCTCGCTGGATGTTAAATGCACTCGAATCGCTGTCGAGCAGGGGCCCGAATGGGGGGCGATCGTCGCTAAGCTATGAAACCACACATTACGATCCTGCCGCTGATTTTAGCTACCTTTTGCATTCTGGGCAGTGAGGCAGCCGAGATCGTCTCGACCACCGAGTGGCCGGCGGCGGCTGTGGTGTTGTCGTGCGACTTCGAAAACCCGACCGATATCAACCGCGATCAGTGGCCCGATCGGTGGACCCGTCGCCGTGGGCGAGGCTATCCCGAGTATGTGAAAGTGCAGATTGTCGACGATCCCGATGCGCCCCGCGCGCGGCGCGTACTCGAGATGCAGCTCAACGGCGGTGGCGCGGCGATTTCGACGCCAATCACGCCAATCAGCCCGCAATACTCGTTCGTTGCGACCGCCAATCTGCAGACACGCGGACTGGCGCGCGATGTTGCCTTCATCAGCCTCTCGCTCCTGGATGCCGAAGGGCAGTTGCTCGAAACACACAAATCGCCCGAGCTCAGTGGCGACACGACCTGGCAGCGCGTGCAAATCGGACCGATCGCGCCAGCGACCAATCGCGCGGTGAAAGCGGTCCTGACGCTCCATTTGATCCCGAGCGAACTGCGCGAAGATCTGACCGGCAGCGCCTGGTTCGACGATGTGACGCTCATTCGCTTGCCGCGCATGACACTTCATCCCACCACCACGGCGGGACTATTCACCCAGCCGCGCGATGCGGAAGTGCAGTGCGATGTTTCGGGGATCGACGACCCTCGTCCGGAACTCGTCTTCGAGCTGATGGATCACGAAGGAAAAGTGCTCTCTACGTCGAGTCAAACACTCAACCTGGGTGCTCAGTGGCCCGGGATTTCCGCCACGAAACCACTCGCCAGCGAAACGTCGCTCACCACCACCAGCGGCAAGCAGCTGGAAGGACTCGCAGGCTCGACGCGCTTTCGGCCGATGGTGACCGACGTCGGTTTTTATAGCGTGCGCGTGCAGCTTCGGAGTCGTGGCGTGACACTCCTCACCGAGCGCACCAGCTTCGTTGTGCTCCGCGAAACGACCTTTGCCAGCGATGGACAATTTGGTTGGTCGCTTCCCGATGCCGACACGCAGCTTTCGATGAACGATCTCGCGACGCTGCTCTCGCACTCCGGTTTGCACTGGGCCAAATTTCCGGTCTGGGGCGAAACTGCGAAGAGCGAACGCATCGATCGTGTGAGCTGGTTTGCCGAACGCTTAAGCATTCAAAATATCGACCTGATTGGGGTCCTCGATCAGCCTCCCAAAGAGCTGCGCGAAGTCTTCCGCGAAAAGGGTCCGCTGCCGGTGGCGTCGGTCTTCATCGAACCCGAATTGTGGCATCCCGTCGTCGATCCGGTGATGACGCGGCTGTCGCTCAAAGTGCGCTACTGGCAACTCGGTAGCGACAGCGATACGAGCTTTGTCGGTTTTCCTGAAGCGGCGACCAAACTCACGGAAATCAAGGAACATTTGCAACGTTTTGGTCAGGAAGTGAAGCTCGGTGTCTGCTGGAAATGGATGAACGAAGTTCCTCCTGCGGCGACTCCCCCCTGGTCGTTTTTGTCGTACGGTGGCGAGCCCTCGCTCACACCTGCCGAGATCGAAGCGTACTTAAAAATCCCGCCACGCACGGCGCAGGAAGAAGCGCAGCAGAAGTTCGCGCGGTGGGTGCAACTGCGACCCCTTCCGAAGTCCGACTATCCGATGCAAACCCGCGCTTGCGATCTCGTTTGGCGGATGCTCGCGACGCGCATCGGTGGGGCAGAGATGGCGTTTGTTCCCGAGCCGTTCGACGACCAGTGTGGTTTGCTTCATCGCGACGCCACACCCACCGAGCTCTACTTGCCGTGGCGCACCACTTCGAGCGCCATCTCGGGAGCGGAATACCTTGGCTCGCTCACCCTTCCGGGCGGAAGTGAGAACCATGTCTTCAGCCGCGATGGCGAGGCGGTGATGATGATTTGGAATCACACCCCAACGACCGAACTGATCGAGCTGGGCGAGAACCTGCGACAGATCGATCTCTGGGGACGCGAGATCAAGCTTGAGCGCCAGAGTGTCGATGGCCGCGATCAGCACCAAGTTTTGGTCGGACCCGTACCGACGTTCGTCACCGGGATTGTCGACCCGATCGCGCGTTGGCAGATCGGTTTGTCGTTCACTTCGCCGCGTGTCGCGAGTACGTTCGGGCGCGAACAAACGATCGAATTTACCGTGAAAAACCCGTTTCCGCGCGGTGTAGGTGGGGAAGTGACTCTCATTCCACCAGCCTCGTGGGAAACCGATCCTCGGGCCAAGCGTTTCAAGCTCGCGAGCGACGATCAGCTGTCGGAAAAGATGACGATCGCGCTCAAGCCCGACGCCAGCAGCGGCGATCAGCCCTTGGCGCTCGAGTTCCTGTTGACGGTCGACAAGGTTTATAAGTTCCGCGTCTATCGCAGCCTCTCGCTCGGTCTGGCCGATGTCAAACTCGAGCTCTCTACACGTCTGCGAAGCGATGGGATGCTGGTGGTCGAGCAGCACATGACCAACCTGTCGGAGAAGTCGGTGAATTTCGAATGCACGCTGTTTCCTCCTGGTCGTCGTCGCGAGATTCGTCAGGTGATCGACCAAGCGCCGGGACGCAGCACCCTCACCTTCCTGCTCCCCGACGGCAAGGATCTGGTGGGCAAAACGCTATGGCTTCGAGCCGAAGAGATCGGCGGCGACCGGATTCTCAACAGCACCACCACCGCCGAACCGTAAGGTCGGCCTGACTGTGGGTACCCCCGGTAGCTCTGCTACCGGGGCAGCGCAGCTGCTGGAGTCTTGTACGACTCGATAACTGCTCGAAGATAACCATTGGCTCCTCGCAATTCGCAGACTTTGGGGCGAGAGTCTCTTGCCGACTTCGTCGGCCCCGGTTGGTAGAGCAGCAAGGTAGGGCCGGCTGCATTGGCCTTACTCTCGGGTGCCACTGGCTTTGCCAGTGTGCCTCATCAACACAGGGCCAGCTTGCTCGAATTCACTCCCCGGATCGAGTAGACTACAGCCTCGTTTTCTTCGAATTTTCAGGCTGTTTTTGGAGACTTCTCCCATGCGCTCGCTGCTGACTATGGCTCTGCTGGCTACCACGCTCCTCGCTTCGTCCCTCGCAACTTCGCTGCAGGCTGCCGAACCACAAATCGGCCACATGGTCTTCTTCACACTCAAAGACAACACCCCCGAAACGCGCAAAACTTTGATCGATGCATGCAATAAATACCTGAGCAAACACGAAGGAACGGTGTACTACTCGGCTGGTGCACGTGGCGAAGAGTTTGCGCGCGAGGTGAACGATCAAACGTTCGATGTCGCTTTGCATTTGGTCTTCAAAGACAAAGCGGCTCACGATCTGTACGCCACTCACCCCCGTCACCTGAAGTTCATCGAAGAGTGCAAAGCGAACTGGAAAACCGTCCGCGTCTTCGATTCGCTCGTCACACCAGTGGAGTAGAGGAGCCTGCGCGTCGCGCTGCTCCTTGGCATGGTTGTCAAACTACGTGAGGAGTTCTCGATGCCAGCCCCTTCGCGACGCGCCCGGGAGCGACAGATCTTCGTGGCGCTCCTGGCAGTTTTTGTGGTGCTCGCGCTTGTGGTCGTAGGTGCCACGTATGGGCCAGCGATCCTCGCGCGGCTCCGCTATCAGCCGAGGGAAGGGGATGTGATTTTTCAATCGCTTCCCCATTCGCCACTGGTCAGCGCCATCGAGGGAGCGACCGAGTCTCCCTTTTCGCACTGTGGCATCGTTGCTCGGCTCGATGGCAACTGGGTGGTGTACGAAGCGTATGCCGCTGTCGGCGCAACACCCCTCTCGGAGTTTCTCATGCGCGGTCGCGACGAGCATTTTGCCGTCTACCGCTGGCGCGACGACCTGCAGCCGCTCGTCCCCCAACTGCTCGAAGCCACACGTGCCTATCAAGGTCGGCCCTACGATGTGCGTTATCAGATGGACGACGAAAAAATCTACTGCAGCGAGCTGATCTATAAAGCGTATCGCGATGCGAGCGGGGGCGAGACGGTCGGCAAGCTGGTCCGGTTTGGCGATCTCCGCTGGCAGCCGTTCGAGAAAACGATCACCCAGATCGAACAAGGACCGGTGCCGGTCGACCGCCAATTGATCACTCCCAAGGATCTGGCCGCCGCAAGCCAGTTGCAGCTGATTGTCAGCTTTGGATTGCCGTAGCATCCCCGGTGAGCCCCCGCGGCGCTCGAAGCGAACCTCCCGTCCCTCTCCTTGCTCCCTAGCCGCATGGCAATAAAATGTTGCTGGTTATCACTTTATTGCCAGCACTTTCGAGCTCGTGCCCGCCGCACTAGTCCCTGGAATCACGATGTCCGAGAATACGCCAGAGCCCATGGATGCCGCCACTGAAGCTGGCATTCACGAACAGTCGCGCCGCGAAAAGATGAAGAAACTCGTCGCCCTGGGGGTCGATCCCTGGGGACAGCGTTTCGACGACCGGACGCTGCTGGGTGAGATTCGCGCACAAAAGTCGGCTGTTCAGTTTCACCTTGAATCAGGGGAAGTGATCGCTGCCCCCGACCGCGAAGCAGATCCTTCGATCGACTTCCGCGCGTGGGTCGCTGCCCAAGGAAAAGGGGAATTCAAAGGCCCCAAAGTGCGCGCTGCGGGACGAATCGTCCTCTCGCGCGACACCGGTAAGCTCCGCTTCGTCGACATCCAAGACTGGACCGGCCGGATTCAGCTCTTCATCGGCCGCGCGCAAGTGGGAGAGAACGACTGGGCGATCTCCGAATGTTTTGACCTCGGGGATTTGATCGGCGTCGACGGCGAACTGCGCTACACGAAGATGGGGGAGCTCACCATCTTTGCCGAGAAGCTCCACTTCCTCACCAAGAGCATCGCCCCACCGCCCGACAAGCATAAGGGGCTCACCGACCCCGAACTGCGCCACCGCATGCGCTACGTCGATCTGCAAACCACCGACGGCGTGCTCCAGCGGTTTCTCGATCGGACGAAAATCGTCCGCTCGATACGCAGCACCCTCACCGAACAAGGTTTTTGCGAAATCGAAGGGCCGACGCTCCACGCCATCGCCGGTGGTGCTGCCGCGCGACCGTTCACCACGCATCACAACGCGCTCAACATCGATCTGTTCCTTCGCATCGCGCTCGAGCTGCATCTCAAGCGGCTGCTTGTCGGTGGCATGGAACGGGTTTTTGAACTCGGCCGTGTCTATCGCAACGAAGGCTTAAGCCCACGCCATAACCCCGAGTTCACGATGCTCGAGGTCTACCAGGCTTACGGCGACTATCGCTCGATGATGGACCTCACCGAGTCGATCATCTGCAACGCCATCCGCGCGACCGATGGCAAGTTCGTCCGCCCTTGGGGGGAAAAGACCATCGACTTCACCCCGCCGTTTGCCCGCAAGACCTACGACGAACTGTTTGCCGAGCATGCCGGGGTCGATCCGAGCGACGCAGCGGCGGTCAAAGCGCTCGCCGAGAAGCTCGGCTTCGACACCGCAGGCAAACACCCCGATGTGATCAAGAGCGAAGTCTTTGAAGAGAAGGTGGAAGATGCGCTAGTGGGTCCGATTTTTGTGACCGACTATCCGGCGAGCATCTGCCCCCTCACCAAGCGCAAGCGCGAGAAGCCCGAAGTGGCCGAGCGTTTCGAGCTGTTTGTCTACGGCATGGAAGTCGCCAATGCCTACACCGAACTGAACGATCCCGACCTGCAGGATCAGCTGTTTCGGACGCAGCTCGACGGCATGGCAGAAGAAGATTCGATGGCCAAGATGGACCACGATTTCATCCGCGCCCTGAAGCATGGCATGCCACCGGCGGGCGGACTTGGCATCGGCATCGACCGCCTCGTGATGCTGCTGACGAATACCGCTTCGATCCGCGAAGTGATCCTCTTCCCGTTGCTCCGCCCCGAGCAGGAATAGAGCGAGTGTACAGCTCGTTACCGGGTGGCTACTAGCTGGCTTGTCCAGCAGTGTTCCGCGTAGGGCCGGTTCTACCGGCCGAAGCCCAGAAGCTTCATTCGTCGTAGGGATCGCAGGTTACCAAGCTGTGATAGATCGTGGCACTGACGTCTGGTCGGAGGGAGCAGAATTTGTCGTAACCGGCTCTCGTTACTTTTGTCCCTGCAACTGAGACGTTCGTGAGCGATTTTTTTGCGGCCAGTCGCTCTAGTCCGGCATCCGTCAGACCGGTACCGCGTAAATCGAGACGCTCGAGTTGCGGTAGTTTTTCGATATGTTCGAGGGAGCGGTCGTCGAGGCTATCGACCTGCAGCGCGAGAGATTTCAGCTTCGGGAAAAAACGCAGGTTGGCAAGGTCTTCGTTGCTAAGCGTGGCGCCGGGTAATACAAACATTTTGTCGATATCGCATTCAACGCGAGCCTGTTTAATCATGGCAGCGTAGTAGTTCAATTCCAAAGTAGGATCTGTAGTTTTTGAAGCTCTTTCCGCGTCGATATCGCTTTCAGCGCGAGCCTGTTTAATCATGGCAGCGTAGTCTAGATGCCCACTAGGATGTATGGATTCTGAGACGCTTTGCGTATCGACCGCAGGTCGGTTCGTGCGACTGTTAAATCGCCAAATCGCAGAGCCCGTCAGCATGGCAGTCGCCAGTAGCATGCCCAAGCAGATCCACGCCACCGCCTTATGTTGCCGGATTCGCTCGATCGTCATCATCTTTGCGATCTCTTGTTTTTAGGTGCGATGGGTTCAGTGAAAATTTGTGCGGGCAGCGTGGCTTATACGCGAATCGAAGCGGGCACAGAATGTTGATTTCTTGCAAACGCGATGCACCGGCCGGTGGAACCGGCCCGACGCAGCTAGCACTCCCTAACTAGCACACGCATCTCGGCTGGTTTCGATTTTCGGAACTTCGCTGAGGCTCGTTTCGCTGCGGAAATTCGGCGGTGAAACTGATGTTCCGAGTTTTCGCACGATCCCCCATAATCACCACCACTCGATGTTCTCGGCGATCAGCCTACTCGAGCTCGGTTTCGTGCTAGTTCGTCTGCCAAGGATGGCCCGTTTATGTACAAGCTTCTCCTCTCGTGGCGTTATCTCCGCACACGCTGGATCGCGCTCGCTTCGATCGTGAGTGTCACCCTCGGCGTGGGGACACTGATCGTCGTCAACAGCGTGATGGCTGGCTTCACGCGCGAAATGAACGTCAGGCTCCACGGCATCCTGGCCGACATCATCATGGAATCGCACAGCCAAGATGGATTCCAAAATCCGCAGTGGCATATCGACGAGATCAAGCAGATCGTCGGCGACGATCTGGTGGGGATCACCGCCGCTGTGCATGTGCCAGCGATGATCAACATTCCGGTGCGCGGCGAATGGATTCCGCGTCAAGTCACCCTCATCGGTGTCGACGAAGCAACCTATGCCGACGTGAGCGATTTTCGCGAGTATCTGCTCCATCCCGGCAACCGCGAGAAGCTGACGTTTCGACTCCGCGAAGAGGGCTACGGCAATGTCGATCACGAAATGCCCCCTTCCGGCTGGAAGTATCGCCGCCTGAAAGTGAGCTACGAACGCGAATACCTCGAGACCCAAAAACAGCTGCAAGCCGCCAAGCAAAGCCCTGGTTCGTCGGCGGGTGGCATTCCGCTGCCGTCCGATCCATTTGCCACGCGAGCTGCCGAGCAAGATGCTCCGGTCGAAGCGTTCGATCCGATCAAAGAACAATATACCGGCGTGATTCTCGGCATCGCGATCGGCAGCGTGCGGCAGCGCGATGCTCAAGGGGAAGTGCAAGACTATTACTTGTGCCGCCCTGGTGACGATGTGCAAATTGCGTTTGCTTCGGCTGGTCAGAAGCCACAAGCCCTCAGCGAATACTTCACCGTCGTCGATTTCTACGAAAGCAAAATGAGCGAGTACGACAGCGGATTTGCGTTCGTTCCGCTCAAAGCGCTGCAGCAGAAGCGCGGCATGGTTGATCCCACCACCGGCGCGGAAGCTGTGACCACCATTCAGCTGAAGCTGCGCGACGGCGCGAACCTCGTCGCCATTCGCGACCGACTGCGCGACCGCTTTCCGACCGAAGAATTTCCCTACCGCATTCAAACCTGGCGCGACATGCAAGGGCCGCTGCTGGCAGCCGTGCAGATGGAAACGACGCTGCTGAACATCCTGCTGTTCCTCATCATCGCGGTGGCCGGTTTCGGCATTCTCTCGACCTTCTTCATGATCGTCGTCGAGAAAACTCGCGACATCGGCATCCTCAAAGCGCTCGGCGCACCGAGCAGCGGCGTGATGAGCATTTTTCTGAACTACGGCCTCGCGCTCGGGCTCCTCGGGAGCGGTGTCGGGATGATCGGCGGCCTCTTGTTCGTGGTCTACATCAATCAACTCGCCGAGCTGATCGAGGTGATTACCGGCCAAGAGGTGTTTGATCCGACGGTCTACTACTTCCAAAAAATACCGACCGTCATCGAGCCCTCGACCGTGCTCGGCGTGATGGTCGGTGCGGTGCTGATTGCCGTGCTCGCCAGCGTGATCCCCGCGCTGCGTGCCGCACGCATGCATCCGGTCGAAGCACTGCGCTACGAATAGTGGAAAGCCCTTTGGTTGGCCACTAGCTGGCTACTGGGTGGCTACTAGCTGGCTTGCCCAGCAGTGGTGTAAGGATGCACGAGAGTTCGCGAGTTCCCTGACGCGTTGACGAGTCACTAGTGGCAAGGATGGGTTGATTTATGGCAGGACTACTAAGCTCGCTTCGCAGCGATCAGAAGCATGCAAACTCCACCGGCAAACCAAACGCCGCAGGAGCCGAGAAATCGACCCGCATCGATCAGCCGACCAAGAGCAACGCTCCGGCGATTTTGCGAGCACGTGGGCTCCACAAGAGCTATCGCAAAGGGAAGATCGAAGTGCCGGTGCTCCGCGGGGTCGATCTCGACCTGCGAAAAGGAGAACTCGTTTCGATCGTCGGTCAAAGTGGTTGCGGCAAAACGACGCTGCTCCATCTGCTCGGCACACTCGACCAGCCCGACCAGGGTGAAATTCATTTTGCCGGCGAGCGGATCGACAAGCTCGCGCCGCGCTTGCGCGATAAGCTTCGCAATCAAAAGCTCGGCATGATCTTTCAGTTCTATCATCTGCTTCCCGAGCTCTCGACGCTCGAAAACGTCCTCACCCCGATCATGATCAGCCAAGGGGTGTTTCAGTACCTGCGCTATCGCCGCGCTCATCAGCAGCGCGCCAAAGAGCTGCTCGAACTGGTTGGTCTTGGGCATCGTTTAACCCATAAGCCGCAGGAACTATCGGGGGGTGAGATGCAGCGGACCGCGATTGCTCGCGCGCTGATTCAGCAGCCCGAGCTGCTGCTGGCCGACGAACCGACCGGCAACCTCGACCGAAAAACGGGGGAGGGGATCCTCGAAATTCTGCGAACCCTCAACCGCGAGCAGGGTCTTACCATCGTCATGGTGACCCACGACCAGGCGATCGCCAAAGCGGCCGATCGGAGCGTGCAGCTGGTCGAAGGGGTGGTCGATCACGGCTAGTTTTCGGCCCTAAAAGTGCGAATTTCTCGAGAAATGCCGCACTTTTCTCCCCAGGCGCCACTTCCCCCTGATGCACGCGCGGTTGCCTAGGTAAAATCCATAGCTTCTCAGCGACGCACGAGCGCTCGGCGACTCTTCGGGAGGCGGCCGGGCAGAGCGTCGCGAGGTATTTTCAAAAACCATGCGCACTTCTTCCCTTCCCAGTCAGCAACCCGCTGCTGGCCGTCAAACCGAGTCTTCTCCCATGGCTTTGCAGATCTACATCAGCGGAAAGTATTACGACAAAGAGAACGCCAAGATCAGCGTGTATGATCACGGGCTGCTGTACGGCGACGGCGTTTTCGAAGGGATGCGGAGCTATTCGGGGAAGGTCTTCCGTTTGGAAGAGCATCTCGATCGTTTGTGGGATTCGGCCAAGGCAATCTGGCTGCAGATTCCGATCAGCAAGCAAGAGATGGGAACGGTCGTCAATAAGACCCTCGAAATCAACGGCATTCGCGACGGCTATATCCGCCTGATCGTCACCCGCGGCGCCGGTTCGCTCGGACTCGATCCCAACCGGACCAGCGATCCGCAAGTGATCTGCATCACCGATCACATCGCCCTCTATCCGCCCGAGTTCTACGAGAAGGGTCTCGAGATCATCACGGCGAGCACCATCCGCAACCATAGCGCCGCCCTCAGCCCGCGCATCAAGAGTCTGAACTACCTCAACAACATCATGGCGAAGATCGAAGGTCTTCAGGCCGGCTGTGTCGAGGCGCTGATGCTCAACGCCAAGGGGGAAGTGGCCGAATGCACCGGCGACAACATCTTCCTGGTGAAGAAGGGGAAGCTGATGACCCCTTCGCTCGACTCGGGCATTCTCGACGGCATCACCCGCGGCGCGGTGCTCGACATCGCCCGCGAAGCTGGGATCGAAGTTGCCGAGATGGCCCTCACCAAGCACGATGTCTACATTGCCGACGAAGTCTTCCTCACCGGCAGCGCCGCCGAGATCATCCCGGTGGTGAAAGTCGACAGCCGACCGATTGGCGACGGCACCGTCGGCCCCATCACCCTCAAGCTCACCAAACGCTTCCACCAAATCACACGGGAGTAGGGGCCAGCAACTAGGAGCTAGAGGCGAGGGACGAGAGACGAGAGACGAGAGGTGAGGGACGGGAGGCGAGGTACGGGAGGCGAGGTACGGGAGGCGAGGTACGGGAGGCGAGGTACGGGAGGCGAGAGAAAAATACTTGGGTGGCTGTGCTGTGCACAGAAAAACCGTAGGGCTGGCTGCACCGGCCATGCCCCACCCGAGATCTTCCATCGCCGGGGTGCCATGCTCCTGTCGCGTTAGCAGCAGGAGCATGCTGAAGCTTACTCTTGTAGGTCGGCTACACAGGGTACCCTCGGTAGCTCGCCTACCGGGGCCGACGAAGTCGGCAAGAGACACTCTTCCAGCAGACTGCAGCTATATGCTGCCACTGGCCAGCCGCGTAGGGCAGGCTCCTGCCTGCCTCCAAGTCAACGCCGGGTGCCATGCTCCTGTCGCGAAGCAGCAGGAGCATGCTGAAGCTGAGAGCGATCATCTAGTCCGTAAAGCCAGCCACACCGGCCAAGCCCCGCGAGTGCGACCTCCACGGCAAGCCTCCCTCGGGTGCCACTGGCCTCTGGCCAGTGCTGAAGTGCCAAGCAGGCCCTCCATTATGCGAGACGTTTGCCCAACAATCTTTTCGTCTTGTAGGTCCGACTACACCGTAGCCAACACCTGACCAGCATCCCATCTTCGCGCCACTTTTGATTGGCAAACCATGCTGTCTTCTGCTCGTTGATCGAGCATGACGATGCCCCACTTGGGCCCGTCGGCCCCACACTTCGGCGGCGAGTTCGACAGATGGCTGTTCGTCTTCTATTTGTGATGTCAGCAGGTCGAAAAGTGCTGAACCAGGCTTGGAGACGAGTCGAATGCAGCGACTGTAAAAATACGAGACAATCCTAATTCGTTCTCGTAGAATCCGGCGACATGGCGACCTGCCTCGTGGGTGAGATTGATTCGCGCCAAGCTCTCGTAGGAGATCAATGTGGATACGATTGAGCAAGCCTATTCCGACTGCCTGAAGGCAGTCTGGGACGATGATCCTGATAAGTTGAGAGAGATCCTAGCGCAGGTTCCTCAAGTCGTTCTGCACAACGAAGCACTGGGGACATTGCTTCACAATGCCATCAGCGACAGCGACAATTTTGAGGTTGTGCGATTACTAATTGACGCCGGTTCTGACATCAATGCAATCGCCCCCATTGGTGGAAATGCATTGTGTAAAGCAGTACGTTGCAAGAATCCTGAACGTTCCTTTCAGTTGGTTGCTCTGCTCTTAGAGCGAGGTGCCGAACTCGCACTGGACCCGCACTGCAATGCCCTTATTAGTGCAGTGAATATCAATAATGTCCAGGCTGTGCAGTCTCTTCTTTCGGCTGGATACGATCCTCACTACACCTTCCGGACCTTGAGCAGAAACCTCCGCAATGCATTATCCTTTGCCATCGAGCAGGGACGCACAGAAATCGCCGAAATGCTGCGTGCAGCTGGTTGCCAGATGCCGCATGAAGAAGATGTGGCACTTGATCTTTCAATTCCCAAAGAGGAGCCTGCTGCTGTCTCAGCGGAAACTTCCGAATTCAGTGATGCAGATCGCGAGGCCATCATTCAAGCGATCGCTGGCGAGTTCGGGCCGGTCGAGCCCCATGCGCTGCAAGAGATTGTGCCGGTCGACGCCGAGGTCGAGGTTCGGGTACATGTGATTCCAGCGGGGGAAGAGTCGCCGTTTCTCACCATCTTCACGACGGGGATGAGTGCGCGGCCGATGACGGTCCCCGAGGGGAGTGAAGCGTTTGAGTATGCCGAGCTACTGATGCATCTTCCGGGCGATTGGAAGTGGAAAGAATCGCTTCAAGAGGATTCGCCGTATAGCTGGCCGTTTCAGTGGCTGCGAAACATTGCCTACTTGCCGCACTTGAATGCGACTTGGCTCGGTGGTCCGCACACGATCATCGCCAGCGACGATCCGCCTGTGCCGCTTGGTGCGGGGACCGATTTCACTTGCCTGCTACTGGTTGCCGACTTGATCGACTGTGCGCCGATAGAACTGCCCAGCGGCCGCAGTGTGCGGGTTTATACGGTGGTGCCGATTTTCACCGACGAGCGCGACCTCGAACTGCGCGAAGGGGTAGTCGCACTTCTGAAGAAGTTTCAGAAGTACTTTATCCCGTCTGTCTGCCTCCCTGGACGCCCCAGCGTAGCCTCGATGGGGACTTAGATTGGCGATGGGGCTGTTTGGCACTTCAGCACTGGCCGGTGTGGCTGGCTTTACGCACTAGATGATCGCTCTCAGCTTCAGCATGCTCCTGCTGCCTCGCGACAGGAGCATGGCAACCGGCATTGGCCGGTGGAACCGGCCCTACTACTTCGTCTATCGGTTAATGTCATCCTCAGCTGCGATTCACACTGCTGGACAAGCCAGCTAGTAGCCACCCAAAGCCACATGACATTGATCGCTAGACAGACTACTACGGTTTATTTTCGCACAGCAGAGGCACCCAAGTATTTTTCTCTCGTCCCTCGCCTCTCGCCTCTAGACCCTAGTTCCTAGACCCACCCCTTCTTATTCCCGGAAGAGGCTGGCGCTGCTGACAGGTTCTTGGCTCACGAGGTCGATGACGATGACGGCGGAGAGGAGGAGCACGGCGTCTTCGTTGCCCGGGACGTCGACGAAAATGCCGCCGGTGCTCTCGTCGGACTGGACAGTGGCGACGACGACGTTGTGGCGGATGAATTTGTAGTCGCGGGCGATAAAGTTGCCGACCGCTTCGAGATCTTCAGGCCCCGGCACATCGACGAAGAAACGCATCGCCTGCGAGTTGCTGGCGCTTTTGCGCGAGACGCGCGCGAGCAGGGTTCCGTCGCGCTCGATGTCGTACTCGTTCCCCCACGCCCAAACGCGCTGTTCGATGAACGCAAGCTGCTGTTTCTCGAGGTCTTCAAACGACAGCTTGTTCCCAAAGCTGATCCCTTGCCCGTCGACAAAGTAGATCTGTTTCCCCTCGGCGTCGCGGATCGTAAAGTCGTCGCCCCAGGCGAGTAGTTTCTGTTCGATGAGGTACTTCATACTGCGTCTGCCTTACGAGAAATGCGATGCGTCGAGGTGAGGTGCGCCAGCCCGCTGGAACTTCAGGGAAGGCAAGTTCCTTGCGGCCAGTGGTCCGGGGACTCTACGATAGAAGCTTGGGGGCCGCGCGATCGTCGATCGGGCGGAGCTTTGGTATCATCGCACGCCCGGAGAGTGTGACAAGCGGTGCACGCCCTACAAGGCCCTGCGGCAAGCGCGGGGATGCACCGGGCCGAACCTTTCGAAAACATTATTGATGGACCTGCACTGCTGCGTCTGCGCAGCTGCAAAGTCCTTGGAGCTGTGGCGATGAGCTTACGAATTTGTCATCCGCATGAAGCTGGAAACTTTGTCGGCCGAGCACTGCTGCTCGCGCTGCTGTTGGCGCTCAGCACGGCCGCGATCGCGCAAGATAGCACGCCGCTCGACGATCTTCCCAAAGCGCCGGTGAAGCGGACCGGTCCTCCGGCGCTCGTCGAGTACAAAGGGCGCCGCATCGCGCAAACCATGCACTACCTGGGTGCCGAGTGGCTGACGCGCGACAATCGCGAGCAAGAGGAACGCTGCAGCTTGATGCTCACCAGCCTCGGCATCAAACAAGGGATGACGATTTGCGACATGGGTTGTGGCAACGGCTTTTACACCCTGAAGCTCGCCAAAATGGTCGGACCTGAAGGGCATTTGTACGCGGTCGATATTCAGCCCGAGATGCTGAAATTTCTGAACGAGCGGGCCGATGCCGCCGAGATCAGCAACCTCTCGCCGATCCTGGGAACCTTCACCGATCCTCGGCTGCCGAAAGGAAAGCTCGATTTGGTGCTGATGGTCGACGTCTATCACGAGTTCTCGCATCCCGAGCAGATGCTCGCCGCGATTCGCAACTCGCTGTCGGAAAAAGGGCTCGCCGTGCTGGTGGAATTTCGGAGCGAGGACCCCAAAGTGCCGATCAAAGCCGAGCACAAGATGAGCAAGGAGCAGATTCTCAAAGAGCTCCCCGCCAACGGCTTTAAGCTGGTGAAAGAATTCGACGGCCTGCCGTGGCAGCACATGATGTTCTTCGGCCGCGACAACAGCTGGAAAGCCCCCACCGCACCAGCTGCGGAATAGGGTGGCAGCTGCAGAGTTTAGGGTGGCAGAGTGTTACACGTCGCTCGAGCGATAGGCGACGTCGATTACTGCCTGGGCAGAGAATGCCTTGGGCCGGCGATGCTCCAGCGGCGCGAGGATTCCGGCATTGACGAGCCGTTTGATGTCCTCCTGCGCGGTGTGATAGGCGATGCCGAGCTTCCGCGCGACCGACGGAATGGTGACGATTGGCTCTGAGAAAAGCGACTCGATGAGCCGATAGCTGCGCGCTGTGGGGGCCGAGATTCGGCTGTGAAAAGTCTTGCGCAGCTGATTGAATTGCAAGCAGCGCTGGCGGGCATCGTGCGCCTGATGAATCGTGCCACGCAGGCAGAATTCGATCCACTGATTCCACGCCCCTTGCGAACTGACTTCGAAGAGATAACGCATGTATTCGTCGCGATACTCTTCGAAATAGGGGCTGAGATAGAGCCACGGATGCGAGTGCCCGAGTAGTTTGTAGATCATGAGCGCCAGGAGTGCGCGACCGACACGACCGTTGCCATCTTCGAACGGGTAAATCGTTTCGAATTGATAGTGCACCAGGAAGCAGGCAATCAGCGGCTCGGTGCTGGAGGGTTTTAAGTTCACATAGTGTTCGAGGTCCGACATCAGTGGCTCGACATGCTCGGCCGGTGGCGGGATGAATCTTCCCTGCGAGCCGATCAGAACTTGTCGTTTGCGAAACTCACCGGGCGACTTGCTGAAACCACGCACTCCCTGCATCAGCACTCGGTGCATCTGCCGGATCACCCGGTTGCAGATCGGCAGGTCGACCAGCAGCTGCACTCCTTGCTGGAGCGCCGCAGTGTAGTTCGCCACTTCCTGCCAGTCGGCAGCTTGGTGATTGCCGGGTGGCTGATCTTCGGGATCGAGCTGGTAGAGCAACAGCTGCTCGGGGGTGACGAACGTTCCTTCGATGCTCGACGATGCGAGCGACTCGCGATTTTGCAGCGGACGGACCAGCAGCGTGGGGTCGGGAAGCGTTTGGCCGATGCCGTTGAGAGTCCCCAAAGCTTCGCGCGCGTCGGCGATCAGGGGCCAGAGATGCTCGGGAATTCGCCAGTCGCAAGGGGGCAACGCATCTGGGAGGAAGGCCCAGTCGCGTGCAGGGGTGCGGATTTCGATCGTCTGGCCCGGCGAGGCGGCTGAGAACCGTGCAATGTCCATCGAGTGATCCTCCGCCTCGAGAAAACAGATCCCAGTTGCAGTTCGGCGTGCGCAAATTGCAATTTCGGCGATAATTTGCAATTCAGCTCCACTATAATGCACACAGCGAACAAATGACCCGCGCGAATTGCAAAAAAAACTGAAAAATGCAATTGAGGTCCGCGATCTTGCAGCTTGCGTCCATTAAAAGGCAAGTCGCTGGATGCGGATTGGCTGAGCCTGCCCTGAGGGACTAACTTACTAACGGGAAACGATCTCCCCTTAGGGTTTCTTAGCGGCGCGGGTTTTTCGCCTTTTCTGCTGGCAATCGTTCGGGCGATCCGATAAGTTAGTGTCGATCGATCGAGGGGCGCTCCAAACGCCGCTGTCGGCTGCTACCGAGCCCGGTTCTGCTGTAGTGCACCGTTTCCGCCCACCACCGATTCCCACCTGCCTGCCTCGCGTCCTACCTACCCGCCGAGAATTGCCATGCCTCGTTCGCTTTCTCTTGCGTGCTGCGCACTTGCCACGCTCCTGGCGCTGACGCTCGGTTCGTGGGCCTCCGCCGAGGATCTGCTCCCCGCCGATAAGCCGATCGAAGAGGCGATCAACCACTACATCACCGCCCGGCTCGCAGCCAAGAGCATCACCCCGGCACCACTGGCCGACGATGCCAACTTGCTACGTCGCACGATGCTCGATCTGGTTGGGCGTCCTCCCATCGCAGCGGAAGTGCGGGCCTATCAAGCCAACACCGATCCGGCCAAACGGACCTTGATGGTCGACAGCCTGCTCGCCACGCCGTCGTTTGTGCGTCAGCAAACAGCCGAACTCGACGCGCTGCTGATGAAGGGTGCTCGCGGTTCGCTTCGCGACTATCTGGCCGAAGCGGTGAAGAACAACAAGCCTTGGAGCGACATGTTTCGCGACATGATCGTCGGCCAAGAGGGAGACACCGAGCAGAAGGGGGCGATTCAGTTCATTCGCTCGCGCACGGCCGATCTCGATCAGCTGACCGCCGATGCGAGTGTGCTCTTCTTCGGGGTGAATGTCAGCTGCGCCAAGTGTCACGATCATCCGCTGGTGAGCGACTGGACGCAGGAGCATTACTTCGGGATGAAGTCGTTCTTCAGCCGCACGTTTGAAGTGGGGGATCGGATCGGCGAGAAGAGCTACGGTCTGGTCGACTACAAGACGGTGGAAGGGGAATCGAAGGTTGCCAAGCTGATGTTCCTGACGAGTGAAGTGGTCGACGAACCAGCTTCGGCCGAGCCCGACGAAGCGGCGCGCAAAGCGGAGAAGGAACTGCTCGAGCAGCTGAAGAAAGAGAAGCAAACGCCCCCTGCGCCGGCCTTTTCGCGCCGCGCGAAGCTGGTGGAGGTGGGGCTGGCCAAGCGCGACGATTCGTTCTTCGCTCGCGCTGCTGTGAATCACACCTGGAATCGTCTGCTCGGTCGCGGGCTGGTGATGCCGGTCGATCAGATGCATAGCGAGAACCCGGCCAGCCATCCCGAACTGCTCGCCTGGCTTGCGCGTGATTTTCAAGAGCACAACTACGATCTGAAGCGGCTCGTGCGCGGCATCGTGCTGAGCGAGGCCTATGCTCGCAGCAGCCGCTGGGAAGCGTCGAGCGAGCGACCTGCTGACGACTATTTTGCCGCCGCGCTGGTGCGTCCCCTCAAGCCTTGGCAATATGCCACCGCACTCCGTTTGGCGACACTCGCTCCCGAACGTTTTCCCGCCGATCTCTCGGCCGAAGAACTCGAAAAACGGATGGAGCAGACCGAAGGCAGCGCCCGTGGATTGGCTGGTCTGTTCGAACTTCCGGGGGAAGAGTTTCAGGTGAGTGTCGACGAAGCGCTGCTGCTCTCCAACAGCGACCGAATTCAAAACGAACTTCTTCGCGACGGTGGCGACACGCTGGTGGGGATGCTCGAGAAAATCGACAACACTGCCGAGCGCGCCGAAACCGCAGTCTGGCAAACCACCGCGCGAAATCCCGAAAGTGTCGAAGTCGAAGCGATTCGCACCTACTTCGATGCCCGCAGCGATCGCCGCAAAGAAGCGGTGAAGCAAGTGATCTGGTCCCTCATCACCAGCAGCGAACTCCGTTTCAACTACTAACACATTATCGCTGGCCGGAGGGTGGCACTGCTGGCTTGCCCAGCAGTGATCCAGTAGGGCCGGTTCCACCGGCCAACCTTTTTAGCAAAACAAGTCCCCCCACAAGTCTCCAAGACTTGCTGCTATACAACCGAAGGGAATCCTGATAATGAGCCAAAATCCATCGATTCTGAGTGGCCTTTCGCGGCGACGCTTCCTCACCGGAGCCGCTGCTGCGACCACGCTCGTGGCCAGCGATATGACGGTGCTCAACGTGCTGCAAAGCCAGGCGATGGCCGACGAGCTCAAGAAGAATCAGAAGCGGGTGATCTTGCTCTGGCTCGCCGGTGGCGCAAGTCAACTCGAGACCTTCGATCCCAAACCGGGAACTGCCAACGGTGGTCCGTTCCGCGCCATTCCGACCAACATACCGGGCGTGCACATCAGCGAGCTGATGCCCAAACTAGCGCAGCGCATGCAAAACACCTGCATCATCCGCTCGCTCGACACCGGCAATGGCGACCATGGTGGCGGCGCTCGTTTGATGCATCTCGGCAGGCGCGATGAACCGACGGTGAAGTATCCCGATCTCGGCGCGGTGATCGCCCGCGAACTGGGGCGGGTCGATAGCCAGGTTCCCGACTACGTCAGCTTCTACACCGCCACCGAAGGGCGCGGCAGCGCGATCAGCCAGTCTGGCTTTCTCGGCGCACGCTACAACGCGATGTTCCTCACCGAAGGGAGCACCCCACCGAACTTGCGCCGCCTCGAGCAGCTGTCCGATGTCGACCATCAAGAACGGGCCGATTTGCGGAAGATCCTCAACGAGCGTTTCATTCGCGCACGAACGTCGTCGTCGATGGCCAGCCACAACGAAGCCTACGCACGCGTCCGCGGACTGATGGCGAGCGAAGAGCTGTTCGACCTGTCGAAAGAATCGCAGGCGATGCGCGACAAGTACGGCCCCACTCTGTTCGCCGAGCAGTGCCTCATCGCCCGCCGCCTCGTGGAAGCGGGAACTCCGTTTGTGAAAGTCTCGCGCGCTTGGTGGGACAGCCACGGACAGAACTTCGAAACGCATCTCGAACTCGTTAGCGAGCTCGACCATGTGATGACCACCTTGCTCGACGATCTCAGCGACCGCGGGCTCCTCGAAAACACGCTCGTCGTGACGCTCAGCGAATTCGGCCGGACACCGCAAATCAACGCCAGCCTGGGGCGCGATCACTTTGCCAGCGCCTGGAGCGTTTCGCTCTCGGGCTGCGGCATTAAAGGGGGCGCTGTCTACGGCAAAAGCACCGACGATGGCCGCGAAGTGGCGGAAGGAAAAATCGGCGCCGCCGAGCTGTTTGCCACCATCTTCAAAGCGCTCGGCATCAATCATCACAAAGACTATTTCGTCGGCGCTCGCCCTCTCCCACTCACCGATCCTGGGACCAATCCTGTGAATGACGTGCTCGCTTAAGTGAGTCTGCCAAAATTCACGCGGTAGTCGATTGAGTCGATCAAAAACGCTTTTGTGCTACGAAGGATTCCACCGATGGCCAACCACCCCGATCATCTGAAGATGCTGAAAGAAGCTGGGCATCCGGGAATCTTTTTGAGCCTCACACGCGTCCCGAATTCCTCGCGGCTGTTTGTCGGCAATAGCGACGGCAAAGTCTACGACGTCGATCCGCTGGTCGAAGGGGGCAAGGTCGAGTTCAAGCCGCTTGAGGGGCACACGAGCTACGTCACCGGTGTCGCGCTCGCCGGCGAAACGCTCGTCAGCGGCAGCTACGATTGCTCACTGATCTGGCGCAATATCACCACCGGCGAGATCGTGCGTAAGATCGAAAACGCCCACGGCAAGTGGATTCGCCAGGTGAAAGCTTCCCCCGATGGGAAGTGGATCGCCAGCGTCGGCGACGACATGGTGGTCCGCCTGTGGGACGCCGCCACTGGCGAGAAAAAGCACGAACTGCGTGGCCACGACGAGCGAACGCCGAACCATTTTCCTTCGATGCTCTATGCCTGCGCGTTCTCGGCCGACAGCACGCGGCTGGCCTCAGCCGACCGGATTGGCCGGGTGAACGTGTGGGATGTTTCTGGTGGCGCGAAGCTGGCGACGGTCGACGCTCCCGGCCTTTACACCTGGGACCCCAAGCAGCGGATTCATAGCATCGGCGGCGCGCGGAGCGTCGCGTTTTCGCCCGATGGCAAAACGATAGTTGTTGGCGGCATCGGCCACATCGGCAACATCGATCACCTCGACGGCCCCGCACGTGTCGAAGCGTTCGACTGGGAAAAGGGCGAGAAGCTGCACGAATTCGTCGGCGAGGCGAAGGGGCTGATTGAGACCCTCCATTTTGCCCCCGATAATCAGTGGCTCATCGGCGCCGGCGGTGACAATGGCGGACTGATCTACTGCCTGGATCTCGCCAGCAAGAAAGTGATCAAAGGGGAAAAAGCCCCGATGCACATCCACGCCGGCGCGCTCAGCGAAGCGGGGGACAAACTCTTCCTCTGCGGCCACGGCCGCATCGCCGTCTTCAGCCTCGAAGGCTAAACGCCCCCTCGAGCTTCATCGTTCCCGATGTAGGGCCGGTTCCACCGGCCATCTTTTTGGCACCACTCTGCAACCATCTTTCGCTGTGTGCCACTGGATCGAAAATGCCTCGGCTTACTACTCGAGATCTTTTGTTTTTCACTCTTGTAAACGGAACGCTCTTTGCACTTCTGGCGATCGTTTACAGAAATTCAATTGATCCCCAACTCTCGGCGAAGTGGTGGATGGGAATTGGCGGTGATTGGTTGATAGCGAATTTCATTCTGGTGTTGTTTTTCGTTTCGCGAAACAGCCCGAAAAAGAGGTGAGCTTCGCTCGCTTGTAACACAATCAGCGTTGCTATTTCGCAATCATGCCGGGTGCCATGCTCCTCTCGCGAAGCAGGAGGAGCATGTGGACCTCGTTGACGCGAGGCAAGCAAACGCGTCGCGTACAGTAAATGCCATCAGCCTCCATACTTTGCAATCGCAGCACGCAGGAAGTTGTTCACTTCGGCTGGATGGGTGAGCGATAGGACATGGCCGCCGCCGGCGACAATCGTGTCGGGATGGGTGTAGCGAATCGGCATGACACGGTCGCAATCGCCATGTATTTGCAGGACCGGACAATCAAGCTGCGGCGCCACTGACCAGTCGAGGATTCGCGCAAGTGACCACTTAAAAACCCGCCGATCGCAGTCATAAAACTGCCTGGCCAACCCGGCAAAATGGGGCGCGATTCGACGTGCTATCCGTGTCGTCAGCGGCGCAGTGACTAGCTGAAGCAGCGAAACCGGAATGAGCGGCACCAGCGGTTTTAGCGGGCGGCCAGCGCGCGCGATACGGGGTAGTTCGTCTGGCGCTCGCACGCTGCCGATCAAAACAACCGCGCGAGGCTGAAGTCGTTTGGCCACATGCAATGCGATGATGCCACCAAACGAAGCGCCCCCAAGAATCGGATCGCGGTGCGACTGTAAATCGTCGGCCAGTCGGTCGCAGTAACTTTCAAGAGTATCGCCAGCGATCGGAACAGGCCACGGCGGAACGATCAATTGCGGAAACGCCAACCGCTGCGGCGCAAACAGACTCGCATCTGCCGCCAGACCCGAAAAGAGAACGAGCGGCACCGGTGCGGTTGTCATGGGGTTATGGTTTCAGTGATGGTCGATAGATGACGATCTCGTTGCGATCAGACAGTCGAAAGGACAACTGATAGTCGACGATCACTTTCCAAAGCAAAAACTGCACGGGTGGATTTTCCATCGCTTCGATCGTAGCCGAAACCTTGAGCGAAGCAATCTCGTCATCGATCTTGATCCTCCCAGCATCCTTACGAAGCAGCCCGCTGTTTTTTAAGTAAAGCTCCATGGCCTCAAGGTTAGTGTTCCATAGCTTCCGAGGGCCTATTCTCGAAAGTGTTCCAGTTTCTGCGACCATCATCGCGGCTGCAAATCTGCTGACGGATCGACTGTCATCGCTGGCAACGAACTTTTTCAGCAGCGTGATCCCCTCTTGGTTTCCAAAGCGATCCTGCAGTTGGTTCCAATGTTTTTCAAGCTGTTCGTATTGTTGTTTTTCCAGGGCCGTATCTAGGTCGCGCGATAGCTCTTCCAGTTCGTCCGCCGATGAAATGGAGGTGGTGAACAGCAGTGTCAGCAGAAGAAACAAAGATGTTTTCATCAGTCAGCCCCTAGAGCGTTTTCACACTGTACTGCTACGAATGGCGAGATTTTTTTAGAGCCCAGTGACACCCGGCGTCATTGGGTTAGATGGATTGTGGTGTGCAACACCGCCAATGGTTGGTCATGCCCAGCCGACGATGACCGATCGATGACGAAAATCAGCAGCGAGCAATCGCACGACAATGGTTTGTCCGATGGGTAGTTGACGATTTTCCGCAGGAATCATGGCGTAGCCACCGGGGACGAGCTCCATTAAGTAGCCAGGCTGATGGTCAGCTCGATCTGCTGATTCCACGAAACGCACGACTTTGGTTTCGTAGAGTTTTCCCACAACAATGGTGCCGTTTTCCCAAGGATCGGGATGAATCGCCTTGACGCTCGCGGCAACTTTTCCGGTGGGATGGTCGATGTTGAGGACAATTACCTCGAGTTCATCACCAACGGCGGCAAATTGTAGACAGGAGTTGAAGGAGGCGATCCACGAAGTCTCAGGGATTACCACGAGCATTTCTCGGGATGCGTAGCGACAAAAAACTCCAAACACTTGTACCGAGATGACTTCAGCTGTAACGACATCGCCGATCGATAGCATCCGTTAGTCGCCTGAAGACATTTCGATATTTCTAACGCCACTGCCAGTTCGAAGAATTGTCCCACCGTCGGGTGTCGATACCGCAGTATTTATTGTGGTGAAGCGAAAGCCTCCACCCGTTTGGAATTCACGATGTTGTGGCTGAAGGAGCTTCGATACTAGCCAATAGCTTGGCAGTGTCGCGGCGGCAATGAGAGCCGTCACGACAAAAAGCGTTCGAAGTCGAAACTGAAGAATCGATACATAGTTCATGCGAGTTTCTCACCGAATCGTTGGCTGATTTAGGCAACCGCTACAACTATCGAGTCTTCAATGCACCTACAAAAGTGCCATGCCGAATGGGTGGTAAGCTATTCGCTCCAGGCTTGGGCTTGGGGGATGTAGATGACGAGGGAGCCGGAGAGGCTGAGCTCGCTGGCGGTTTTATGGGCTTCGGCGATGGCGTTTTCGGCGTCGTCCCAGTAGGGGACGGCCAGGGCGATCTCGCTGGCGGTGACCGTCACTTTGATCGACCACTGTTTGTTCTTGTGGATGTACTCGACCGAGCTGGGGCTCTCGGCCTGCAGTTCGTAGTTGCCGGCGAGCAGCTGCTGGACCAGTTGTTCACGCACCGCCGGTGGAATCGAGGTGCGCGCGACCTTCTCGAGCGGCTCGCCCCCTAGCACGGCACGCTTCACGTCGGGATGGAACAGATGAATGTTGTAGCTCATAAGTCTCTCGGTCGATGGTCTGACAGCCCCGCTTTGGGGCTCCGCCTCACGCGCGGAAGTATAGCCTGCGCCAGGAGCTTCCGCCTAACCAAAAATGAGGAAAATCAGGCGCTGCGCTCCAGTGCCGGTGTGCAGCCAGCAGGGCGTGGCAGAGGTGCTTAGGAACTGGTGAACAGCCAGGCGAGGAGCCAGTCGGGATTGGCCAGCAAAGTGGCGAGCAGCAGCAGGAGCAGGCCCAAGGTGAAGCAGCTGATCGGCAGCAGGTAGGCCCCGAGGAGCATGGTGACGAGCGCTGCAAACGCGGCTGGCAGCAGCGCGAGTGTGTGGCCGGGCTGGCTGGTGGGCCAAAGCGTTTTACGAAGTGCCACGGTCGAGCTGCTGCCGAGAATTGTCGCGAAGAGGAGGGCCAGCAGCGTGACGAGAGTGCCGAGCACACGCGGGGCTAGTCCGGTGGCGGGTCGGCCGGTCGCATCGGTGGTGGTGAAGAGGTCGTACCAGCCGACGGCGATGGCCAGGAACGGCGCGGCGACAAGCGCGAGCCCGATCGCGACGAGCAACATCCAGGCAAAGTTCAGCAGATGCTGCGAGCGGCTTTGAGATTCGTTGTCGAAGGGGAGCATGCCCGGTGATTCTACGGGATCAGGCCGATCGGCAGCGAGAGGAGTTACGGCCAGTGGCACGTGGGTACAAAGAATGTTGCGGACACGCGAGGGATTCGGTTGAAGGGATATTCTACGACCCAAGTATTCGGGCAGTTGTGAGAGCGATTTACATCAAGCGATCGACGGATCGAGTTGCGTCTTACGCATCCGTCCAGTTGAAAAATCGGAGGCTCGTAAGCATGTGGCGTCAGCTTGTATGTTGTCTCTTGTTGACCTTGGTAGCATGCGTTCCACCTGCCAAGGAAGTGTTTAGCATCGACATAAAGAGTCCACCGAGCCCTGCCCAGCTTGGATTCGAGAGGCAAGGAAAGGGGACGTATCCTGACTGGGAAAGTAATGTGCCGCGGCAGTTAGAGATTGTGTTGCCTGACCGCCGTAAGTTGGATTTTAAGGCGGATTTTCAGCTCTATTCAGGCACCGAGTCGGGTGATCTTCTGGAAGTGCTTGAGTTTCATACGAAAAGGGCAGATTCGCTCGAAGCGGTGGCTGAGATTGATCGATTGGCTCAATCACTTTTAGTAGAGCAGCAAAAGATCGATGGTTTGAAGAGGCGAATTGCAATAGCTCCCACAGAGAAGCACATCCTCAACTTTACGGTCCGTCCTGATATCAGAGTATCTATGATTTATTATCCTGATCGATATCAGTGTGGTTATACCGGGGTAGCCCTCCAGATTTCGTGGAGCGATCAGTAGGGCCGGTTCTACCGGCCGAGAGGTGCGCGCGATGTTGTGGCTGGTGAGAACGATAGAGGGCTTTTGCCAACGTTGCCGGCCCCGGTAGCTGAGCTACCGGGGGTACCCAGATTTTTTAGGCATCGCATGAGATCGCGCGCGATGCTGTGGCCGGTGGCACCGGCCCTACGACACTGCTGGACGAGCCAGCTAGTAGCCACACGGCCGACTAGATGAGTTCGCGGATGGGGGTGCGGATGTCGGTGAGGTATTGGGGTCGGCCAGCGGGGTCGATCAGGCGGGTCGAATCGACGTTGATCCCCATGTTGTGATAGAGGGTCGAGAAGACCTCTTGCAGCTGGACGGGGCGATCTTTGGCATCTTCGGCGTTTTCGGTGGTGCTGCCGATCACCTGGCCACACTTCATGCCGCCACCAGCCATGAAGCCCATCGCAACGCGCGACCAGTGATCGCGGCCAGCTCCAGAATTCACGCGTGGCGTGCGGCCGAATTCGCCCCACATCATGACGGTGACATCTTTATCCATGCCACGATCGTGCAGGTCTTGGATCAGCGAGCTGAGCCCAGCGTCGAGTTTGGGGAGCAAGCGGCGGAGCTGATTAAAGTTGTCGCCGTGCGTGTCCCAGCCACCCCAGTCGAACGTGACGACCCGGACCCCTGCTTCGACCAAGCGTCGCGAGCGGAGGAAGACTTCGCCATCGCGGCCATAACGTTCGCGGACTGCTTTGTCCTCTTGTTCGAGATCGAGCGCGTCGGCCACTTTGCCGCTGGTGACAACCCCGACAGCCCGCTGCGTGAACGAATCGAGCGCGCTCATCTGGCCGCTGGAATCGACATCGCGGCGAATCTTGTCGAGCGACGTGAGCAGGTTGGTGCGCGACTCGAGTCGGTCGGCGGTCATGCCACCCACCAACTTCAGATCGCCACCTTGCGGGCGATAGGCTTTGTACGTCGGGCCGAGGTAGCCTTCGTGATCATCGGTGTAGGCAATGTAGGCCGGTGCGCCGCTGCCGCTTGGGCCGAGAATCTTGCTCACCACACTGCCGATGCTGGGGCGTCCACCAACGTTCCGCAGATCGTTGCGGCCATAGCCGGTGTTGGTGTGGAAGTTACTGTGATCGTCGAACATGCCGACGAGCGAACGAATGATCGCATACTTGTCGGCCATCTTGGCCAGCAGCGGCAGATGCTCGCAGATTTCGATGCCGCTGACGTTCGTTGGAATCGGATTGAACTCGCCCCGGAATTCAACTGGCGCGAGAGGTTTGAGATCGAACATATCTTGGTGCGAAGGACCACCACCAAGATGGATGTTGATGATCGCTTTGCTCGACGACCGGATGCCAGCCGCCTCTTCAGCCGCGAAGAGATGCGAGAGGTTGAAGCTCGAGAGTCCCAGAGCGCCGAGTCCGAGGGTTCCGAGCTTGAGCGCGCTGCGACGCGAAATGCCGTTGCACTGGGGCGAGCGGTCGGACGACGTGATTCGGAGCATGGGTCGGCTTCCTGTTCGAGGCTGGATGCGAGGGGAGTGACGGCTGGCGAGCAAGGGGCTGTGGGTCGCAGCGTCGTGTGCGGAGCACGACCACCTCGACCGACAACCCTCTATGGCCGAAGAGCGCGCGGGCGTTACGCGCGAATTTCGGATTCATCAAAATTTAGTTATGCGAATAAAGCGTTGCTGAGCAAGCACTTTTGATGAAATCCGCGCCTCGAGATGCCAGCAGCATGGGCTGGCAGATAGCACGCTCGGCAGAAGCCGACAAGTTTCCCACGCACCACCAGAACGAGCTATCGGAAAACGCTCGTCCCCTAAGAGGAAAAACCGAGGTGCCAAGGGAAGAGGAACTAGCCCTTAGCTGCGTATTGCTCGGCGTATTCGAGCACCCAGGCATCGATCAGTTGTTTGAACTTGGGTTCTTCCGCCTCTTGGACCGGTTCGAAGAAGCTGCGGCTGAAAAGTTCTTTGTTTCGGATCGTCCCTTTGCCGGCGAGTTCGACGACGCGGAGATTATTCGAGTAGGGGCGAATCGTGAGCTCGAGTCGGCTGTACTCGTTCGATCGCGAGCCGCTCGACAGCCGCAGATCTTCGCGGGCACAAGCGCCACCCCAGCCGAGTTCGCCGTACATCGTTTCGTAGCGAAATCCGGGGAAATAATCGGGCAAGCGTTTGACGCAGGTTTCGATGTACTCCGAGAGCGACAGCCGCAGCTGCGAATGCCGGCGGCGGCAATCTTCTTCGCTCCAGGTGCGTGCTTGTTCGACTTTGAGGCGGTCGACGCCGAGCTGCTGGCCACGCTCGATGGCCTGTTTCAAACGATCTTCGAACGACATACGGCACGCCTGGCTGAATTTTCGCGGTCGCGACTCCCTGCGCGCGAGACACCAATGCCGCGCGAGGCGATTCGCTACGTTTTCCTCTCCCAAGCATAGCCGATTTTGGCCGCGCTGGGTGCCTGTGTTGCGCCAAAGCTCAACACAGGATCTAGCGATGTTCCACCGCAGCGATCGATTCGCGGCCGGTGGAACCGGCCCTACGCCCATTCAAACCCAAGCAGCTATTAAACCTCGGTGGGGACGACGAACCCTTCGCGGTAGTTGCGCGTGAGGAGCTTGTCGGCTTCGGGAGCATCGACGAACTTTTCGCTCGCCGGGTCGAACGTCAGCTTGGGGCCGACGCTCAGCTGCTCGAGCTTCGCGCCGACAGCAGCACCGTTGGCTTCGAGCTTGGCGAGTGCTTCCTTGGCCGAGTCGATGTTCGCCACGGCAGCGCGGGCCTTGTCGATCGACTCGAGAGTCCCGAGACGCTGCGACACGTTCGACAAATGGCAGAGCGCCGACGAGTAGTGCGCCACTTCGGCGTTGCAGTTCACTTCGGCCGGATTGCGGGTCCGCATCGCATTGAGGAAGCTGCCGAAAGGACCACCCGGGGCAACTTTAATCGAGTAGTCACTTTTGAGCTCTTGCGGCTCGCTACCATCCTTGGGATAGAACTTGCCACCCTTGATCACACCTTCGGTGGTGTAATATTCGTTGGCAACTTGCTGCGGATAGTCTTTGTTCTTGCCGACCAAACCACGCACTTCAAACACCAGCAGCACCTTGCCGAACTCCATCACCGAGAGCTGCATGTTGGGTGTTTCGCCTTGATCTTTTTCCCCATCGGGGAGCGCGCGAATTCCCATGCTCATCACGCTGGTGGGGAGCGTCGCATCTTTAATGGCCCAGCGCGCGATATCCATTTCGTGCACCCCTTGGTTGCCGATATCGCCGTTGCCAGTCGCCCAGAACCAGTGCCAGTTGTAGTGCACCAAATTGCCGTGATACGGCATCTCGGCAGCAGGGCCAAGCCACAGGTTGTAGTCGAAATTTTCAGGCGGAGTTCCCGGCCCTTTCGTTCCGATGCTCCAGCGCGGTTTGCAGCAATAACCCTTGGAAACGAGCAGTTCGCCATACTTGCCCGAATGGACAGCGGCGATTTCGTTGGCCTTCCCTTGGCTGCTGCGATTCTGCGTGCCGTGCTGCACGATGCGGCCATATTTCTCGGCTGCTTTCACGCACTGACGACCTTCAAACACGTTGTGACTGATCGGCTTTTCGACGTACACATCCTTGCCGGCCTGACAGCCCCAAATCGTCATCAGCGAGTGCCAGTGATTGGGAGTGGCGATCGAAATGGCGTCGATCGTTTTGTCGTCGAGCGCTTGGCGAACGTCTTGAATGCATTTGGGCGTGTTGCCACCTTTGGCTTCCACCAGCTTGGTGCGGTTGGCATAGATCCGCGTGTCGGGATCGACCAGGTAAGCGACTTCGACATTCTTCGCGCCGGCAAAGCCATCGATGTGCGCGGTTCCACGGCCATTGATACCAGCGATGGCGACACGAATCGTATCGTTGGCACCGATCACTCGGGCCGACGCTTTGGTCCCCGAGATCGTAAAGAGCGGAAACACGCTGCTGGCAGCAGCAACTTTGAGCACCGTGCGGCGCGATAGGCGTGACATCGATCAGACTCCCGGAGAGGATGGTGGAAGGGGGGCAGCAGCGCGGGCCAAGCAGCTGCAGGCTCAGGCGCCGCCAGGCTTCCCGATTACATCACATGACCCGCCAAGCGTCGAGCAAAAAATACGGAAAAAGAGGGCTGCGCTGGGCTGCCACTGGCCCACATCGTAGGGCCGGTTCTACCGGCCAAGCCTCGTAGTCTTGTAGCTTGGCTACCGGGGCTGCCCCAGTTCGAACTGCTGGCCAAGCCAGCAGTGGCACCCATCGAGGTGACCTACCGAGCTACGAGCGCTGCGCAAAACGGGGGATCCATTCGAGCCGCAGCTGCACGAGGGCACCATTCTCGACGTCAAACCCCACATCGTCGTCGAAAAACGAATCGCCGTAGTAATAGCTTCGGTTCATCAAATAGCCTCCGGAGAAATCGAGCGCCCAGCTCTCGCCGAGGTTCATCCGGCTCCCGACGAGCAGCCGCTGATCGAATTCGTACAGCCGATCTTCATCGTCCGCGCGGTTGGCAATCTGATACCCCTGGCTATGCGTTTGAAACGTGCCGTAGAGGCTCCACCGCGGCCCGATTTGCGCCCGCACCGTGGCGGTGACATTCGTGACCGGCAAGTAGCTCAGCTCGTAGCTCCACACTTCGCTCGGCTGATAGCGGAGCGAAAACGGGAGCCCGATGTTCATCGAAAACTGGTCGCTTGGGTTCCAGCTGTAGCTGATGCCGGGGATCGGAAAGGCGAGCTGACCGAGCGGGGCATACATCAGCGCGAAGTTCCATGCGTCGCGCTCACCGGCTGGCACTTTCAGGAACGCGAGCATGCTAAGGTTCATCTCGTCGATGCTATGAAACGGCTTGTCACTCGCCGAACCGAGGTTCAGCATGCCGCCGAGCGACCAGCCATTCTCGAGCTCGCGCACATGCATCAGACCGACGTTGATATCCCACAATTGCTCGGGAAAAAGCGTGCCGGGCGATCCCGGAAGCTCGGCCGTGGTGTTATAGCTGCTGGCGCCAACGCGCGCTGAAAGGGAGGTGAAACGTCCTGCGCCAATCGCCACGGGGACCATCACTTGCAGGTTCTCGCCATGCACCGAAAAATCGCCTGGCGCGTCGCGCAGGTTGCTCGTCGGAATCCAAAAAGCCGACGCGCTTAGGGGACTGCGGCTCCCGCCCCCCATGCCACCCATTCCACCTCCGGCACCCATCGGTCGGCTGCGCGCAGGAACCGCTTCATCCTCGAGATAAATCGTCTCGGGGGGCTCGGTGGTGAGCCACGCCTCGCTCGCATCGGGCTCGATTAGCGAAGGCTCTCCCCAGCTATCGGCAGGAGCATTGGCCGGATCATGGCGCGGCGCTTCGCCCGCCCCGAGAGGCTCCTCTTCCACAGGAGGCAAACGCTCCAGCGTAGGCTGCGGCGAACTGCTGTACGTCGGCGCTTGACGACCGGGCCACAGCGGATCGGTGGAGACTTGAGCGCTCGCCGAGCGCAAGCTGCTGAGGCCGAGCAGCGCCGTGAGCAGCACTGCAAGCGCGCGAGGTCGGTAGCACCAGCGCGGCTGCTGGAAGCATGGAAGCGGCAACTGCCCAAAGGACCAGAGCCACACGAAAATGATGTTCATAGCCGGCGATCGTTTGCGTAACTGCCCCGCGCGTCGCACGCCTAGCAGCGCCGCGATCACACAGCGGGAATTAGCACAACTCTATCTTGGCGGCAAGTTCATCCCCGCCGCTAGCAGTGCTACTCGTTGTTGCTCAGTAGGGCCGGTTCCACCGGCCAAGAGCTGTGAGTGATTTGCCTATTGCCGTGCTGGGTTCAGTGGCCGGTGCAGCCGGCCCTACTACTTCGTCAATCGATCAATTTCAGGTTGATTGGGTGGCGCTGGCATGTTGCCAGTGCAGAAGTTTAATGGGGGCTGCTTGGCAAAGATGCCTGAAAGATTGAGGCCTGTTTGGCACTTCTCACTGGCCAGTGGCACCCAAAGACTGCACGAAGATAGCGATTGGCATTCGCAGCCGCTTGGGAGCGTGTCTCTTGCCGACTTCGTCGGCCCCGGTAGACGAGCTACCGGGGGTACTCTGTTCTCGCGGCTACGCTGATGGGGCGCGTCTGTGGGAAATGGAGTCGCTTAAACGACTTCTTTGAGTGGCTGGACGCCGTCGTCGACGAGGTACTGAGGGCGACCTCGGAGGTCGAACTCGCGAATCGAGCGAAGGTTCAGGCCCATGTTGGTGTAGAGCGTAGCCCACACCTCTTGGAACGAAACCGGGCGATCCTTGGCATATTCGCCGAGGCGATTGGTCTCGCCAATCACCTGACCGGTACGCATGCCGCCACCAGCCAGCAGCGCGCAGCTGACCTGCGGCCAGTGATCGCGTCCGGCGTTGCTGTTGATCTTGGGGGTTCGGCCAAACTCGCCCCACACCACCACCGAAACATCCTGATCGAGCCCGCGCTCGTGCAGGTCTTGGATCAGGGCTGCGACGGCCCGATCGAGCAGCGGACCATCTTGGCGAATCGCGTTGAAGTTGTCGCCGTGGTGATCCCAGCGGCTGAAGTTGAGCGAAACGACTCGGGCACCCGCTTCGACCAGGCGTCGCGCGATCAGCAGATTCTCGGTCATCTTCGGGGCACCGTCGTCGCGGAACTTGGTTTCGCCACGACCGTAGCGCTCGAGGACCTTGGGATCTTCCTTGCTGATGTCGAGCGCATCGGCCAGCGTGCTCGAAGTGAGAATGCCGAGCGCTTGTTCGGTGAAGGTGTCGAGCCCCTTCATCCGTCCCGAGTTATCGATGTCGCGCTTGAAGTGATCGAGCGCTCCGAGCAGGCTGTTGCGATCTTGCAGGCGATCGAGCGTGATCCCTTGCAGCACCATGTTGTCGGTTTTGCTCGTCTCGCTCTTACCACCAACCAGCTTGAATGGCGCGTGGGCGATCCCCAAAAAGCCGCCGTCGCCGTCGTAGCCCCAAGGGCCGTGGTCGGTCTTATAGCAGAGGCTGAGGTGGGGCGGCACGCTTTGATTCACAGGCCCCTTGAGCTTGCTGATCCAAGCGCCGGCCGAAGGCCAGCCACCAGCAGGGGCGGGCATCAGCGGACGGGCGGTCATGCACTGATAGGCGTCGTGACCACCGGTGGCACCCACCATGGTGCGAATGAAGATCGCCTTGTCGGCTTGGGCGGCGATCAGCGGAAACATCTCGCCGATTTCGATCCCGGGAACATTGGTTTTAATGGCGTTGAACTCGCCTCGAATTTCCGAGGGAGCGTCGGCCTTGATGTCCCACATGTCTTGATGCGGCGGACCACCAGGGAGGAAGACGTTGATGATCGCTTTGTGCGAACGTCCGACCCCCGCTTGGGCTTCAGCCGACAGCAGCTGCGGCAGCGTAAGGCCACCGAGGGCCATGCCGCCGATCTGCAGGAAATCGCGCCGGGTGACTCGGTCGCAGGCAGCAGCTCGGTCACTCTTTCCCAGGATGGTGAGCATGACACGACTCCAATTGGCTGGCGGTGAGCGGGCTGGCAGGTCGAGGGGCCAGTTCCGCGGCATGGGGGCGGGTGCCATCGAGCAGGCGCTCGAGGACGGAGGGCAGCCGAATCGTATCAAGTTATCTTGATCGGTTCAAGCTTTTTCTCGTTATCGGCCACTTTGTGGGGCATAGATTCGCCTAGTTTCGCTAGACGCCCCGAATTGCGACCCCTCGGCCTTCGAAAAGCGAGTCGAGGCTAAGCGATCACCAGGTCGATCGTTTGCTCGAGGCCGGCCACTTGCGAGCGGAGCTTCAGCTGCCATTTGCCGGTCGTAAGTGGTTTGTCTACAAAGATTTGTAGGTGGAGGCGGCCTGTTGCGGCGGTGAGCGTGTAATGGCGAGCCTGCAGCTTGCTGGCGGGATCGAGAAGGGACCAGGTGAGGGGAAATCGGCCCGGGATCGCCTCCCCCGAGGCGTCGCCGACGGTGGCCTTCAGGATGATGAGCCCCTCGCCGGGGCTGCTGGCATAGAGCGCCTTGGCCGACAGCTGCTCAACCTGCACCGGGGTGATCGCCCACAGCCGATCGCGGGCTTCGGTCAGATCGCTAAAGAAGGGGCGGGCTTTCCCTTGCATCGCTTCGGTCGCGAGGTCGTAGACCAGATCGGTGCCAGCCACAGCGGTGGGATAGGCGAGTTCGATCACCCCCGGCAATGGTTTTTGGTCGGCATCGACCGGCCACTGCGGGCTGCGGCTGACCTTCGCAAACACGAGGTCACGTCCCCCGTCGAACTCCTGGATCGTCACCTCGGCGGCGGTTCGTGCGGGACGACCGGCGGGGGGCTTACCAGCGTCGTCGGTGCGGGGGATCAGCCCGCGCGGTTTATCTGGATCAAGCGCCGGGAGTTGCTCGAGAAAGCGCCACCGCTCGCCTGCGGCCTCGATGCTCGGGAGCTGGAGCTTCAGAAACTCGGGGGCATCTGGCGGTGGCATGGGAGTTACTCGTCGTCGGCCCGGAGTGTTTCGTCTTCGTGGATATCGACCCCCGCGCGCGACGTGCGAGCTGTGCTCGCGGCGGCCATCTTGGCGGCCAGTTCCTGCTGCATCTGCATGGCATGTGTCGGGGCAGGGGGCTGTTCTTTGGCGGCGAAGTGAGGCGAGCGAATCGCGGCTGTGGTGCTGCCGATATCCATCCCTTCACCAAAGTAGCGTTTGCGTGCTTCGGGATTGGTGATCACTTCTTCGGGAGTGCCGTGGCACAAAATCGTCCCTTTGTCGACCACGTAGCTCCGGTCGGTGATCTGCAACGTCTCGCGCACCTGGTGGTCGGTGATCAGGATCGAAATGCCGCGCGATTTCAGTTCGCGAATGATCACTTGAATCCCTTGAATCGTCACCGGATCGATCCCGGTGAACGGTTCGTCGAGCAAAATGATCAGTGGATTACTCACCAAACAGCGGGCGATTTCGAGACGTCGCCGTTCACCACCCGAGAGCGATCCTGCGCGCGATTTGCGAATGTGCGTGATCCGAAACTGTTCGAGCAGATCGTCGCAGCGCCGCTTGCGGGTCTTATAGTCGAACCCCAAGAGCTCCATCACGCCGAGCATGTTCTGCTCGACCGTCAGGTTGCGAAACACGCTCGACTCTTGCGCCAGATAGCCCATGCCACCTTCGCGAGCCCGCTTGAACATCGGCCAGGCGGTGACATCTTTGCCGCCGAGCGTCACGCGACCTTGATCGGGGTCGATCATGCCGCAGGTCATGCGGAAGCTGGTCGTTTTACCGGCCCCGTTGGCGCCGAGCAGACCGACAATCTCGGCCTCGTCGACATCGAAGCTCACCCCATCGACCACGCGCCGCTTGCCGTACGATTTCACCAATCCTTCGGCGACCAAAATGCTCATGGCAACTTCCTTGTCAAACAATTCCCTGCCAGACGCTTCGTTGTCAGACGAGATCGACAGCTCTCGAGCCCCACACTAGCGGATGAATCCCATGCGCTGAAAGTTGGGCCAAAACGGAACGGGACGATTCCAGGTGTGGGGCCAATAAATCACGAGCGCTTTGCCGATCAGCAGATCGCGCGTCACGTAAGGTGGGGCGGCCCAAAGTCGGGCATCCAAACTGTGTGGGCTGTTGTCCCCCATCGGGAAAAACTGATCCTCCTCCATCGTGAACTCGACGAAGCGGCGATTGTCGTCGTCAAACAGCGGGCTCGTGCTCCAACTGCTCGGCGTGTTGAAAATCTCCTGAATCGCCGTCGCTTCCGAGATCCACGGGCCAATGTCGCTGCGTGGCACCGACTTCTGATAGTCGTTCGTCTCGGTCCCCTCACCCAGCTGACGGCTCACCGCGATGTAGTACTTATCGCGCAGCACGCGGAGCGACTTGGCGGTCATCTGCGCTTGTTTCACACCGATTCCGCAAGGCTGCAAATCGCCCGCTTCTTCGAGACTCCAGTACGGAGCAATCAACTCGGCCGAGGCGTAGGTCGTCGGCTTATCGAATTTCACCACGCTGCCATTGACCCACAGCAGCACCTGATGATCGCAGTTCGAGAGCCGAATCTGATGCGTGCCGGTGCCGCGCACGGAAGTCTGGGCGACAGGGTCAGCGATTTTGGCTGCGTCCTCGCTACCTGCAGGGGCTTCAAAGGCCATCGGTTCGCCGCGACTCGAAGTGCGCGACAATTTCGCCGTGCCACTGGTGAGATCGAACGTGCAGTGGAAATGCTCGCCACCTCGCACCAGCTTCAGCGTGAGCTCGCTTCCCGGCTCGACCGCTGTGACTTCGGCGGTGACATCGAGTGCCAAGTCATCGACCCAGTGCATCCCAGCGTTCGAGGCATCCATCGGTTGACCAGGACCAGGAACCGAAATGTCGTACTGCTCGTTATCGAACGTGCCGGGCTCGAGTCGCCACGTGGCATGCTGATACTTCTGCCTGATCGACTCGCTGCTGTTGTAGGCATAGAAATCGGTGACGAGTTGTCCCTCTTTCTCCTTCGCCGATGCTGGGAGTCGACCATCGACCTCTAGCTGATACCACTCTTCAAACGAAGGGAACACGTTTCGCCAGCGCATCCAGTTGGTTTGCGCCGTCGGCTCGATCGAAAAGCTCTTTCCATCGGCGGCCGGTTTCCAGCTGCTGCCGGTCGTGCTGATCCACTTGCTCGGAAAACCTTTTTCCACCAGCAGCGGCGGAACATAGTCGCTGTCGTCGACAATCTGCAGCAGCGCGCTCAGTTTGTGTGGTGGTTTACGGGCGATGACAAAGTCGGCCTCGGGATCGAGTCGTGGCGCGGTGTAGACATTGCCCCCTGCGATCCGAATCACTTCGTTGGGCAATCCGACCAGTCGCTTGATATAGTTCTGCGTCGCTTGGCCAGGGCACTTGAAAACGATCACATCCCACCGCGCGGGATCTTTCAGATCGTAACTGAACTTCGACACGATGATCCGGTCGCCGCTGAACGAGTCGTCGGCCGGATCGTTGATCACGTCGAGCTTTTGCGGATAGCGCGAAATCGGGCAGGTGCTGCTGATTACATAGTTGCCAGTCGGCGCGCCGGTCGAAGTTCGTTCTTCGCTCGCGGTCGCTTGATACTGATAGCTCGACATCGGGTCGACCACATCTTTGTGACGACCTTGCAGTGTCGGGGCCATCGACCCGGTAGGGATCACAAACGCCTCGGCGACGAAGCCACGCACCACCACGGCGAGAATGATCGCCATGATGATCGACTCGATCGTTTCGCGCCGGCTTTGCTCCGGGGTGAGTTTCTCTTCGGCGGCAGAGGTCTTGGTGTCGGCTGTGGTGGCTGTCATGGGTGGGCTTATCGAGGAAGGCGAGCACATCGGCCAGCCGCGGAGGAGCAGAACTTGGGAAACGACCCCGAAGGGCGCGCGTGGTGTTGCGCAAGTTGCGCTTTCGCGCGCGTCGCTCTAAGACGATTCGTTCCCGAGCCTGGAATATAGTGAATCGCGGCTGTTGAGCGAAGTGAGAAGTTGGAGGGATGGCGGGTGCTGTAGCGAATAACTCGCTCGCGGCTGTTCTCCCCAGCCACCCTTTTTTCCTTGACATCTTGCTGCCAAATCTGTGCTGAGCTTCGCACAACACAGGCACCCAAGTGAAACTAGGCTGGCTTGCCCAGCCGTGAGCGGCTCCCAACAAAGATGGGTGCCATGCCCGACGAAGATCGGTGCCACGCATGCTCGACAAAAAGGGTGCCATGCTTGCCCGACGAAGTGCGTAGCACGCAGAAGGACAAGCATGCAAAGGCTTTGCAGCATGGCCACAAGCTTTGACTGGGTAACAACTTGCCATCCGGTCCAAAAGTCTGTCGGTAACAGGGCATCAGTGGCCCGTCTATCAATCGATGTCAGGTTGAATGGGTGCCACTGGCATCTTGCCAGTGCTGAAGTTGGAACCGATGTTTTTGGCAAATCTGCCTGAAACATAGAGTCCCATGACACTTCTCGCTGGGCAGAGCCCAGTGGCACACTGGGTTTAAGTCTGATAGGGCTCGCTAGACGAAGTTCTACGGCCCCCCATTGCAGCGTAAGTCGACTGGCGCGTGAACTTTGTGACGCGATTGCGGGTCGATGAAGTCCCAGCATTCAGCAGGGGCCGAGCGATGCCAGCGTCGTTCGTCTTGCGGCTTTGCTCGGGGTCCCCTAGACTGAATACCGGGCTGGGAGTGCCTAGCCTGTCGACCGAACTACTTTCGCTGTAAGCAGTTGCTGCCGTGCCACTTGCCGACTTTGCCTTTCAGAAATGCATCAGCCCCACTTGCGATTTCGTTTGTGGGTGCGAAGAAGTGCGCGTCAGCTGCCCCACGTGCGGCGATTTGCTCGACATCGGCTACGACTGGAGCCGGTCGCAAGTTCCTAAGAGCCTGAAGTACTTCGAAGAGATGTGGTCCCGCCGCTACGAGCCCCTCCGGTTCAGTGGCATTTGGCGTTTCCACGAGCTGATTCCCTTCGCTTCGCCCGACCTGGTGGTGACCGTCGGCGAAGGACAAACCCTTTTGCAGCAAACAGATAGCGTCGGCAGCTACGTCGGCATGAAGCCCGGCCGGCTCCACCTGCAGTACGAAGGGATGAACCCTTCCGGAAGCTTCAAAGACAACGGCATGAGTGCGGCGTTTACGCACGCTCGTGCGATCGGTGCCCGCCGAGCCGCCTGTGCCTCGACCGGCAACACCAGCGCCTCGCTCGCCATGTACTGTGCCGCCACCAAACTGATGAAGGCAATCATCTTCATCGGCAGTGGTAAAATCAGCTACGGCAAATTATCGCAAGCCTTGGACTACGGTGCACTTACGGTGCAAATCGCCGGCGACTTCGACGACGCCATGGCCCGCGTTCAAGAGGTTTCGCGCGACCTGGGAATCTGCCTGGTCAACAGCGTGAACCCGTTCCGCCTCGAAGGCCAAAAGTCGGTGATGTTCCGCGTGCTCGAGGCGCTCCGCTGGGAAGTTCCCGACTGGATCGTCGTGCCGGGCGGTAACCTGGGTAACAGCAGCGCTTTTGGGAAGGCATTTGCCGAGCTCAAGAGCCTCGGACTGGTCGACCGTGTCCCCCGTTTGGCCGTCATCAACGCCGCCGGTGCCGACACGCTGTACGAACTGTTCGAGCGTCGCGGCCTCCGCTGGAACGGCGGACATGCCAACATGGAGATCGCCCACCACTACTACAACGAACTCGATCAGCTCGGGCGGAAGGCCAACACCATCGCCTCGGCCATCGAAATCAATCGCCCGGTGAACTTGCGTAAGTGCCTGCGAGCACTCGAGTTCATGGATGGGGTGGTGCGTCAGGTGAGCGATCAAGAGATGCTCGACGCGAAAGCCAAAATTGCCGCTGGTGGTTTCGGCTGCGAGCCAGCCTCAGCCGCGAGTGTGGCTGGCGCTCGACTCCTCCGCGACCAAGGGGTGATCTCGCCCGATGACCGGGTCGTTTGCATCCTGACCGGACATCAGCTGAAAGATCCCACCGCAACGGTGGCCTATCACACGACCGATCAAGACAAGTTCAACGAAGTGCTTGGCAGCCGCGGAGTTAAACGCGCCAGCTTTGCCAATCGCGCGGTCGCAGTTCCCAACGATTTGGGCGAGATCGTGAAAGCCATTCAGCTTTATTCTTAGTAGAATCCCTTGCTAGTTGGTGGCGTTTTCGAGTCGAATCGCCACTAGCTATATTCCCCATCTTGCCTGCCACGCGTCGGTTTTCTGCTTGCGCAGGCTCAGTTTTTCGAGATCCAAGCGATGACGACCAATTCCAAAGTTCGGGTGGCGATTCACGGTGCAGCGGGCCGCATGGGGCGGCGGTTGATCGCCCTCGGGAGTGTCGATAAAGAGCTTTCCATCGTCGCCGCGCTCGAAGGGGCCGATAACCCCCTCATCGGACAAGATGCCGGGCTCGTCGCCGGGGTGGTTGAGCTCAATGTCCCCTTCGGGTCGCATATCCACACCGCTGTCGATGCCGTGATCGACTTCAGTATTCCAGAAGCCTGTCTCTCGATCGTCAAAACGTGTGTCGAGAAGCGGATTCCGCTCGTTGTCGCCACCACCGGGCTGCACGAAGAAGAAAAGCACGAGATCCGCCGGGCCGCCGAGGTGATTCCGATCGTTTGGTCTCCCAGCATGAGCACCACGGTGAACCTGGCCATGAAGCTCTGTGCTATGGCTGGCACCGCTTTGCGTTCACAGGCAGCTGGCGTCGATGTCGAAATCATCGAGCGCCATCATCGCTATAAAGAAGATGCCCCCAGCGGCACCGCCCTGAAGTTTGGCGAGATCATCGCCGGGGTGATGGACCTGCCAGAAGCCAAGCATGGTCGCCACGGAATGACTGGCAAACGCCCCTCGACCGAGATCGGCTATCACGCTGTTCGGACCGGCGATAACCCGGGCGAACACACGATCGTGTTTGGCCTGCTCGGGGAAACGCTGGAAGTGACGGTGAAAGCATCGAATCGCGATTGCTATGCCACCGGTGCACTTTCCGCTGCCAAGTTCATCGCTGGCAAACCACCGGGACTCTACAGCATGTACGACGTCCTCGGGCTGTAAGCGAGCTGCTGTTCGAGAGAACGCAACAGTAGCAACCGGCTCGCGAGCAGGTTACAGTAAGGAAAATACTGGACCGCCCGAGATGCCGCAGCGCTCGCGAGCTGCACGCTGTAGGTGGTGACTAGAAAACCACTTGCGACCTTTCCGGTCCGCTCGAATGCGTACCCGTTTCCTGCGAAAATAGCCCCGGCCTGAGCCCGTTATGATCACCAGCCTCGCGATCTTCTCGAACTTGATGGTGAGCTTTTTTCCGCTGCTGGCGCAAGCCTCGACGGCGAAGGTGAGTGTTGGCTGGGGGCTCTTTTTGCTCTGCATCGTGCTCGGGCTGGTGGTGGTCTGCCGCCCCAGTCATCGCGTGCTGGTGGAAAAGAAAACCAAGACGACCAAGAAGTAGCGGTCGTCCGAAAGCCATTGCTGCTCGGGTCTTAAGAGCGCGCTAGGCCTTCTGCTTCAGCTGGGCCGCGATCCATTTGCTATAGCCGCTGCTGACCGCCACGGCAGGAGTCGCCACGATTTCGGGTTCCTCGTAGGGGTGCAATTCGAGGAGCAACTTCTCGAGCTTGGGATACGCGGCGCTCGTCGTTTTGAAGACGCACACGAACTCGCGAGCCGACTCAATCCGGCCGTTCCACCAATAGCTGCTCTCGACTGGTCCCCCAATTTGCACGCAGGCCGCCAGACGTTTCTCGAGCGCTGCCTGGGCCAGCTTCTTCGCATCTTGCTCATCTGCTGTGGTTGTGATCACTTGCCACACTTCGCCACTCATCGCATGCTCCTTCGGCTGTCACATCATCCGGCATCTCGCACCAGCAGATGCAAGTATGGCAAGCTACCCGCTAATCGACCAGTGCCGCAGCAGTGGCTCATCAGCGGCCAAGCGATCGAAGTTCGCCGATGAAACTGTCGCGTGAAGTCGCTGCATTGCTGCGCGGGGCCGATTGTCATTTCTTCTGCAGGCCCTCTGCGATTCAAGACAAATCTACAAATCGCTGTGATGAAAAATTCATCGTCCCCGCGCCTCTTCAAAAACTGTTGATAAGCGCCGAGCTTGCCCAGTTCACACGTTTTGGCAGGGACCTTTCATGCAGTTTGCCGATCGAGTGGGGATCGCTCGGCCAAAGGGGTGGAGCGCGATATCACGCATCGCGGCTATGCCAGTGCCGACCACTAATAGCAGTACGTTTGCTGCCACTATGCGCCGCGCATTTCCTACGCGAAATGGCACGAAACTCGCAAAGAGATTGATAAAAACTTTTTGCTAATTCCCTAAAAAGTCTGCTTGAACTCTGCAAGAGTTGGCCTAGAACTGGGCCAGTCATGGGAAGAGTCATCACGATTCAAGGATCCTATCAACCATGCGTATTCGTAGGGAAATAAGGGGAAAAAGCTGTCATAGCATGGCATGGAGATTGTCCGCAGAGGTCTCTTGCAAGAGATCGGCGGGCCGGAATTCTGGAGAGTTGATTGTCTGTCTCTGAGTGGTCATTCGTGCCACTCACAGCAGTCTTTAGGCGAGGTCTCAGGGAATGGATTGAGACCTCGCGTTTCTGATGCCGCCGGGATGCGGCTAATTGGAGTGATCGGTGCGAAGTGGTGACTCGTGTGTCGCGACAGGAATCGTCGCAAGTAGCACACAGGCGCTCGCTTCAGCGGCATCGATGACTCGCTGTTCTGAAATTCGCAGCTGCTACTAGCGCGAGCGATTTCCCGTGCCTTGAGAAACCCTGCACTCGCAATCTGCCCATCGATCGACGCGATCCCTTCTGACTCGCGCTGCTCGATGGTTGCCAGTTCGTGTGCGCACTCCACCGTTCTCAATGCAGGCTACATCGTTCTCGCAGGCATCGGCTGCGAACGTCCCACGCCGACTCGTGTGCGCAATCGCTTCGCACATTCGTCGCAGGCACTTGGAGGCCAGCATGTCGAAGATTCGTAAGTCTCGTCGCAATGTTCGTTCGGCACTTCGCAAAAATCTGCGAATCGAATCACTCGAAAATCGGAGCGTGCTTTCGGGTGCGTCGCCGATGGCGGTCAACGATCTGTTTCAAACACTCGTCGATCAGCCCTACACCTCATCGGTCGGTGCCGTCTTGGCAAACGACACCGATGCTGAAGGGGATACCCTTACCGCGTCGCTCTTCAACGGTCCCGCCAACGGAACCCTCGAGTTCAACGCCGATGGCAGTTTCGTCTACACCCCCAACGCTGGTTTCTCCGGCGTCGATAGCTTCCTCTATCAGGCGAGCGATGGAACCAGCAGCAGCTCGCTCGCCGCTGTTACGCTTCGCGTCAGCCCCGAGCAAACACCCCCTTTGCCGACGAATGATGCTTATTCGCTCGAAGAAGATGGTCTGCTAAATATCACCGAAAGTGCTGGTTTGCTGGCCAACGACAACTATTCGGCCAGTCAGAACGCCAGCGTTTCGCTCGTCGATGGTCCCACCAACGGCACGCTCGAACTCGCTGAAGATGGCTCGTTTGTGTACACACCGAACGCTAACTTCAGCGGCGACGATTCCTTCACTTATGCCGCCATCGTTAACGGCACCACCATCGGTCAAGCGACGGTGAGCATCAGCGTCACTTCGGTGAACGATGCGCCGCAGTCGGGCAACGATGTCTACGAGGTGAATGAAGATACGCTTCTCACCGCTGAAGGCAACGGTGTGCTCGCCAACGATACCGATGCCGATGGCGACACGCTCAGCGCGGTCATCGTCTCGCAGCCGGTCAATGGCACCGTGGAGCTCAGCGCCGATGGCTCGTTTGTCTACACGCCGAACGAAAACTTTTTCGGCGTCGATGGCTTCAGCTACATGGTGGGTGACGGTCAAACGATGAGCGACGTGGCCACGGTGACGATCAACGTCAACCCTGTCAACGACGCCCCCGTTGGAGCCGACTTCAGCTATAGCGTGGAAGAAGATACGACACTCGAAATCCTCGCTCCTGGCATTCTCGAAGGTGCGACCGATGTCGACAGCGAAACCCTGACTGCCATCGTGCGCACCGGCCCCACCAACGGCACGCTCACTTTGTCGGAAGATGGCTCGTTCATCTACACCCCGAACGAGAACTTCTTTGGTCTCGATACCTTCACGTTCGTGGTGTCGGATGGAGTGACCGAGTCGGCCGAGCAAACGGTATCGATCGATGTGACTGCAGTGAACGACGCCCCCGTCGGCGCCGACTTCAGCTTCAGTGTTGAAGAAGATATGTCGCTCGAGATTGCCGCGCCAGGTCTGCTCGAAGGGGCAACCGATATCGATGGTGATACGCTCACCGCAGCGATTGCGATGGGTCCGACCAATGGCACCGTGACGATCAATGCCGATGGCTCGTTCATCTATACGCCGAGTGCCAACTTCTTCGGCAGCGACTCGTTCACGTTTGTCGTTTCCGATGGTGTCACCACCTCGGCCGAACAAACGGTATCGATCGATGTGACTGCGGTGAACGACGCCCCTGTCGGCGCCGACTTCAGCTTCAGTGTTGAAGAAGATATGTCGCTCGAGATTGCCGCGCCAGGTCTGCTCGAAGGAGCGACCGATATCGATGGTGATACGCTCACCGCAGCGATTGCTATGGGTCCGACCAATGGCACCGTGACGATCAATGCCGATGGTTCGTTCATCTATACGCCGAGTGCCAACTTCTTCGGCAGCGACTCGTTCACGTTTGTCGTCTCCGATGGTGTCACCACCTCGGCTGAACAGACGGTTTCGATCGAAGTGACTGCGGTGAACGACGCTCCCGTCGGTGCCGACTTCAGCTACACGATCGACGAAGATACGGTGCTCGAAGTCGCTGCTCCTGGTGTTCTGGAAGGTGCGACCGACGTTGAAGGCGATCCCCTCACGGTCGAGATTGTGAACGGTCCGACCAACGGCACCGTCACGCTGGCCAGCGATGGTTCGTTCATCTATACGCCGAGCGCCAACTACTTTGGTAGCGATTCGTTTACGTTTGTCGTTTCCGATGGTGTCACTACCTCGGCCGAGCAAACGGTTTCGATCGAAGTAGCGCCGATCGACGATACCCCTGTCACGATGAGTGACATGTATAGCGTGGGAGAAGATGGCACCCTCTCGCTCGATGCTGGAATGGGTGTTCTGGCCAACGATCTCGATCCACAAGGTCTGACACTCTCGGCCGAAGTGGTGACCGGACCGACCAACGGAACCCTCACGCTGGGGAGCGATGGCTCGCTGGTTTACACACCTGCTGCCAACTGGAACGGCGTTGATTCGTTCACCTACATCGCCAGCAACGGTAGTACACCAGGTGTCGAAACTTCGGTCACTATCACAGTGCAGTCGCTCAATGATATGCCTGTGGCGCAAGGAGATGCCTACGAGGTGACCAGCGGCGAAGAGCTACTGGTAGATGCCGCCGGAGGCATCATGGCTAACGACAGCGATGTCGATGGCGACGCGCTCACCGCGCATGTGATTGCTCCGCCACAGCACGGCACGCTCGAACTGGCTGCCGATGGTTCGCTTCGCTACATTCCAGCCGCTGGCTATGTGGGTGAAGATCACTTCACCTATCAGCTCCGCGATTCGATGTCGCAAAGCAACGTCGCTACAGTGGTGATCAACGTGGGCGAAGTCGTGGAAGCAACGCCCCCCGTTGCTGTCGGCGATGAGTATACGATGAATGCCAACGCTGTCCTGGCGATCGATGCCCCAGGTGTCCTCGCGAACGACTCGACCGAAGGGGAACTCGAACTGGTCGCCGAGTTGCTCGAAGGTCCTTCGAGTGGCGATCTCACGCTCGCTGCCGATGGTTCGCTCGTCTACACTCCGGCCACCGACTTTGTCGGCACGGTGACGTTCACCTATCAAGTTCGGAGTGGCGATTCGGTGAGTGCTCCTGCCACCGTCACCATCAACGTGCTTGGATTGTCGAACAATTTTGTCCCTGTCGCCACCGGCGATGCGTACACCACCACTGTCGATACGCCGCTCGTTCAAGCAGCACCTGGTGTGCTGGCGAACGACACCGATGCAGAAGGGGACCCCATCACCGCGCTCTTGGTGGCGCCGCCATCGTCGGGCGAACTGACGTTCAATCCCGATGGTAGCTTCACCTACACACCGGCTGCTGGATTCGTGGGGCAAGACAGCTTCACTTATGCGGCTGTCGATGCTACTGGTGAGAGCACGCCAGTGACCGTGACGATCGATGTGGTGACGAGTGAAAACTCGCGCCCCGTCGCTTCGAACGACGAGTATCACCTCGATGCCGATTCGACCCTCACCACGACCCCTGAAAACGGCGTGATGAGCAACGATAGCGACCTCGATGGCGATGCACTCACGGCTGCCATTTTCCAGCAGCCTCTCAATGGGCAAGTGACCTTTGCAGCGGATGGCTCGTTCGTCTACACCCCGAATGCAGGCTTCAGTGGAACCGATGGCTTCACCTACTGGATCAACGATGGTGAGCTCGAAAGCATGCTCGCTGCGGTGACCCTGCAAGTGGCCGCTGCTCCGACCGAAGAGCTGCCAACACCAGGTGGAACCGATGAAACGCCCACCGAAGAGGATGACTGCACGCCAGCACCAATCGACACGATTGTCGACGACGACAGTGAAGAAGAGAGCGACGACGACGATGCCTCATGCCGCCCTGTGCGATGTGAAATCGATCTCGCCGCAGTCGAGAATATCTTCGGACGTGGTAACCGGTTCGGCTGGCGCCGCTGGTTCTCCTAGTCGCTATCAAACTGCCGAAAACGTGCGAAATCCGCTGGAAATAGCGAGTTTCTAAGCGATTCGTGCAGTTCTGCTGGTGACGACGATGCCTGTGCAACCGATCGCGCGACGTCGCTAACTCGTCGCGCTGCTGGGGCCATCGCCTGATGGACGAAATGTCTGCCAGGCGATCCCCAGTTTTCTCATCCGGGCTCGCAGCGTATGCGGATTGATCCCCAGGATCTTCGCCGCCCCACGATGCCCTTCGATCTGTCCATCAGTCGCTGCAAGCGCACTTTGAATATGACGCCGATTCGCTTCATCGAGCGTCACCACTGTTTCGCGCGAGGCTGAGCTACTTGCAACTGCTGCTGGTGCGCGCTGCGCCGGTGGGCTCGTCGCGGCTGGTAGTGCGGGAACATTGCCGAGCGCTGTCGCCACGTCGAGCGAGTGCCCATTGCCAAGGATCGCAGCGCGCTCCATCACCGCGCCGAGTTCGCGCGCATTCCCGGGCCAGGAATAATTCAGCAGCAGATGCATGTCCTCTTCGGTCGGATTGCAAGGGCGCAGACCATAGCGCGCAGCGGCGCGGGCCGCGAAATGAATCGCCATGGCTGGTATATCTTCGCGCCGGTCACGAAGAGGCGGCAGATGTACGGGAAACACCGCGAGGCGATACCATAAGTCCTCGCGAAACGTTCCCTCACGAACCATCCCTTGCAAGTTGCGATGGGTCGCGGCAATCACACGCACGTCGACATGCAGCTGTTTCTCGCCACCGACGCGCTCGAACGTTCCATCCTGAAGGACGCGTAACAAACGAACTTGAGCCGCGGGTGTAAGTTCACCACACTCGTCGAGAAACAGGGTTCCACCATCTGCGCGTTCGAACCAACCTTTGCGAATCGCACTGGCGCCGGTGAAGCTTCCCTTCTCGTGACCAAACAGTTCGCTGTCGACAAGTTCAGCAGGAATAGCGCCGCAGTTCACTCGTAGGAACGGACCCTCGGCGCGCCGCGAACCCCGATGCACGGCGCGAGCAATCACTTCCTTGCCGCTCCCCGTTTCGCCGAGCAGCAAAACCGGAACATCCGCGCGGGCCACAAGCGTCGCGCGCTCCATCACTTCGCGCAGTCCGCTCTCGCTGCCGACGATTGTTTCCGATAGATCACTCCGCCCCAGTTTCGAAAGCAGGCGGCGATTCTCGGCTTCCACTTTCTCGCGCAAGGCGACGAGCTCTTTCAGCCGACGATCATTTTCCACAGCGACCGCCAAAGGCTCCGCGAGCGCGAGCGCCAGTTGCTGATGCCCCTCGGTGAACACGACTCCCTTGCGCGACACCAAAATCATCACCGCAAACAGTCCATGTTCGCACGCGAGCGGAACGGCAATGACATCCCCCGAAGTTTCCGGAGGGAGGAGCGCCGGAAGTTCGCGGATGATCACGTCGGCCGCAGCATGACGCACTCTCCGCAAATGCCACCAGGCCAGCATTCCGTCGAGCACTTCCGGAGCCATCTCGCTGCGGGGCATCGCCGCCTGCTCGGTCCCGGCAAGTTCCACGGCGGCCAGCGTCTCCATCACGCTCCGATCGACCGCCACATGCCGCACCAGCATCGCCTGGGCCGGAATGGCTGGAGCTAGCAAGGGAGCAATGCGCTCCATTGCCTCTCCCAGTTCAATGTGCCGGCAAGTCTCTCGCCAAACTGCTAGTAGAAGTGGACTCAGCGTTTCCATCGTTCCTCCCGTGGCTAATCACGGTTTGTGGCCGTTCTATATCACGGCCAATCCAGCAAATATGCTCGCATACGGCCGATATCACTCTCCATCGACGATAGTTTAGTACGGTGATCAACAAAATAATAGTGGCACCGAAGTTGCATTGTTACATTTTCTGAGCGGACGATTCGCTCCCATTAAAACACCAAGCTCTGCTAGCAGAAAGTTTGCCATGTCGACTCCACTCTCCCGTCGCGACGCCCTTCGGCACGTTGCCTACAGCGCCGCTTCTTGCGCTGCTCTCTGGTCGCTCACCCTGGCTGGATGCGGATCGAGCACCGGAGAAACGAGCGGACAAGCTGCTGGTGATCAAAAGCCGGCTGTCACGCTGCTGAACGTCTCCTACGACCCCACGCGCGAGTTCTACGACGACTTCAACGCCTCGTTCTCCGCCTACTGGCTCGAGAAGCATGGCCAAGCGGTGACGATCGATCAGTCGCACGGGGGGTCGGGCAAACAAGCCCGCGCGGTCATCGAAGGACTCGAGGCCGACGTCGTCACACTCGCTCTTGCCTACGACATCGATGCCCTTGCTAAGCAAGGCCAACTCATCGAGGCCGATTGGCAATCCAACTTGCCGCACGACTCTGCCCCCTACACCTCGACGATTGTGTTTCTGGTTCGCAAAGGGAACCCGAAGCAAATCAAGGATTGGTCCGACCTGGTGAAGGGTGACCTGCAAATCATCACACCCAATCCCAAGACGAGTGGTGGTGCTCGCTGGAACTACCTCGCCGCATGGGGCTATGTGCTGAAGCAAGAGCTTGGCGACCTCAAAAAACTGAGCGATCCCAAGGCAGCGGAGGAAGTGAAAGCAGCTCATGCCAAGGCACGTTTGTTTGTGGCAAAGATTTTCAAGCGTGTTCCGGTGCTCGACAGTGGCGCGCGAGGTGCCACCAATACGTTCGTGCAGCGCGGACTCGGCGATGTCCTGCTGGCATGGGAGAACGAAGCATTCCTCGCGGTGAAGGAACTGGGACCCGACCAGTTCGAGATTGTGGTCCCCTCGGTCAGCATCCTCGCGCAGCCGCCGGTAACAGTGGTCAGCAAATATGCCGAAAAGCATGGCACACAAGAGATCGCTGCTGCCTACCTCCAGCATCTCTATTCGCCGAATGGCCAGCAGCTCGCTGCGAAACATTTCTATCGCCCCGCGCTCAAGGAACTGATTTCAGAAGCAGAGCGCAAGCAGTTTGCCGATGTCGAACTCTTCAGCATCAAAGAGGCGTTTGAAACCTGGGAAAAAGCCCAGAAAGAACACTTCGACGACGGTGGCGTGTTCGATCAACTCTATCAGCCGCAGTAATCACGTTGAGTTTGGCGCGCCGATTGCAACAGGGATGTCGAGCGAGACATCGACAAGCGATGTCTCTTCCGAAGGAGCAGGATTGAATCATGTGGCTGACCTTTCCCAAACGCAGTGTGATTCCCGGCTTTCGATTGACGATGGCCTACACGCTCGTTTATCTCTCGCTCATCGTGCTGATTCCACTCGCCGCACTGATGCTCCGCAGCTTCACGTCGTCGTGGACCGAGGTATGGCAAAAAATCAGTGAGCCGCGCGTTGTGGCATCGTACAAAGTGACGATCCTCTGCTCGCTCGTCGCTGCCACAATCAACCTTGTGTTCGGGTTCATCGTGGCCTGGACCCTCACCCGTTATCAGTTCTGGGGACGCAAGTTCGTCGATGCCATCGTCGATCTTCCGTTTGCGCTTCCCACCGCTGTTTCGGGGATCGCACTTACCGCGATTTATGCCAAAAATGGCTGGATTGGCAGTCTTCTCGAGCCTCTTGGCGTGCAAGTTGCTTTCACACAGCTCGGCATCATCGTGGCGCTCACGTTCATCGGCATTCCGTTTGTTGTTCGTACGCTTCAGCCCGCGCTCGAGGAACTCGAGATCGACCTCGAAGAAGCGGCAGCGAGTCTCGGCGCCAATCGCTGGCAAACCTTTGTGCGCGTAATCCTCCCGGCGATTCTCCCGTCGATGATCACCGGTTTTGCTCTCTCGTTTGCACGCGCTTTGGGTGAGTATGGAAGTGTGGTCTTCATCTCCGGCAACATGCCGATGAAGACTGAAATCACATCGCTGCTGATCATCACCAAACTAGAGCAGTACGACTTTGTCGGCGCTTCGGCGATCGCTACCACGATGCTGCTGATGTCGTTCGTCCTGCTGCTGATCATCAACCTGGTTCAATGGCACGCTGGCCGCGTGCTGCGAGGAGCTTAGTCGCCATGAGTTCACTCGCCCTCGGAAAAAAGATTCCCGATCGCTTGAACGAACCTCTGTGGGTCCGCGCCATCTTGATTGCGATCACCCTCAGCTTCCTCACGCTGATGCTGTTGATGCCTCTGGGAGTGGTCTTCTGGGAAGCGTTTTCCCGCGGGATTTCCGCCTATTTCAAGTCGTTTCAAGATCCAGCTGCTTGGTCCGCCATCAAGCTCACGCTTGTTGCGACCGGCATTGCGGTGCCGCTGAATCTGGTCTTTGGCCTGGCTGCTGCGTGGGCCATTGCCAAGTTTGATTTTCCCGGCAAGAGCATCCTCGTCACGCTGATCGATTTGCCGTTTGCTGTTTCGCCAGTTGTGTCGGGACTGATCTATGTGCTCGTCTTCGGCATGCAAGGTTGGTTCGGAGAAACGCTCGACGCGTGGGGGATCAAAGTCATTTTTGCCGTGCCTGGCATCGTACTTGCAACAGTGTTTGTCACCTTCCCGTTTGTCGCGCGGGAACTGATTCCGCTCATGCAAGAGCAGGGGACAGACGAAGAACAAGCGGCACTCGTGCTGGGAGCCAGTGGCTGGCAAACGTTTTGGTATGTCACCCTCCCGAACATTCGCTGGGCGCTCGTCTATGGAGTGATCCTGGCGAGTGCTCGCGCGATGGGAGAGTTTGGAGCGGTGTCGGTCGTCAGTGGACATATCCGTGGCAAAACCAACACGCTCCCTCTGCATATCGAAGTCCTTTACAACGAATTCAATGTCGTCGCCGCTTTTGCAGCTGCTTCGCTCCTCACACTCTTGGCACTAGTGACCCTGGTGATCAAGTCGGTGGTCGAGTGGCGGTTAGCGCGAGAACGGTCCGAAATACTCAAGCCGTCAGCGGCAGAGGGAGCTTAAAGTCGTGAGCATTTACTTAAGAAATATTTCGAAAACCTTTGGGACTTATTCAGCACTGCGCGACGTCGATCTCGCGATTCCTAGCGGAAAACTAACCGCTTTGCTCGGTCCATCGGGCTCGGGGAAGACGACGCTGCTGCGAATCATCGCCGGCCTCGAAACCCCCGACGAACGTACCGCGAGTGGCCAAACGCCCAAGATTTTATTCTCCGAAGAAGATGTCCAGTCGCGCTCAGTCGGGGAGCGGCGGGTCGGGTTTGTGTTTCAGCATTACGCCTTGTTTCGGCACATGAGTGTCTACGAGAACATCGCGTTTGGGCTCCGCGTGAAGCCGCGCGCTGAGCGCCACACAAGCACCGAAATTCATCACCGCGTGACCCGGCTCCTGAAGCTGATTCAGCTCGAGGGATTTGGCTCGCGACTCCCCTCGCAGCTTTCAGGTGGACAGCGGCAGCGTGTGGCCCTTGCGAGAGCGCTGGCAATTGAGCCCAAGGTGCTGCTGCTCGATGAACCGTTCGGCGCGCTCGATGCCAAGGTTCGCAAAGGGCTTCGCGAATGGCTGCGGCAACTTCATAGCGAGATTCACTTAACGAGTGTGCTAGTGACTCACGATCAAGAGGAAGCACTCGAAGTGGCCGACCAGGTGGTCGTGATGAATCAAGCCCGCATCGAGCAGGTCGGAACTCCTACGGAAGTGTTTCAGCATCCTGCGAGCGAGTTTGTGATGGAGTTTCTCGGCAACGTGAATGTGTTTCAAGCGCGCTTGTCGTCGGGGCAAACCAAGCTGGGGGAACTGACGATCGATGTCCCGCAGTATCCACACGTTCAGCCGCGCATGGCCAATTTGTACGTCCGACCGCACGAACTCGAAATTGCTCGAATTTCCAATGGAAAAGCATCGCTTTCGGCACAAGTATCGCGTGTGAACGCTGCAGGCGCGGTGGCTCGCGTGGGACTTCGCAGTGGTGATGGTCACGACATTCTCGTCGACCTGACACCTCAAAAGTTTCAAGAGCTGAACTTGCTGCCGGGGGAGACGGTGTTTGTCTCTCCCAAAAAGGTGCGGGTCTTTGTCCCCGACTATCAGATTTAAAAAAGCAAATTGAATAGTTGAATGTCTGAACTCATACAGCACGCCTCACAGGGCGTGCAAAGGAGCGCGTCCGTGGCCTCTGTTATTGAAAACACCAGCGACGATCCTCGTGGTGATCGATCACAGGAAGCAGTACTCCGTCAGATTGCCGATGCGCTGCGCGGACTCAAGTTCGGAGTGCTATCGGTGATCGTGCAGGATGGGGTTGTCGTACAACTCGATCGAACGGAAAAACGACGACTCCGTCACAAAGAGTCGGTCAAGTAAGCTCTTAACGCATATCACTTGACGAGCGATGCGCTCGCCAACTCTTCGCGTGCCGACTCCTTGCTGGGGAGAGGCCTGTCTCCAAAACTCTTGCCACGTTTTCATCGCGGATCGTCGATCTCGATTCGCGCCGACGAGTCCTCTCGCGGATGGCGTGGCAGCCTCTCTTTCGCACCAGCAGCCCTATGTCGATGGCAGCTCCGCGTCCCACGCGCCGGTGGAATCTTCACAGCCTTGCTGCGCTCGTGGTGATCGTGCTCTTCACCGCGCTCATCCTCTTGGGAGCTAGCAAAGGGATGACGGCTCGCTATCCCGTAACGGGCTCCATCGTATTTGATGGGCGTCCCGTGACAGGTGCGGTCGCGACCTTCCATGAGCGTCAGTCGCTTGCTCCGGTGGCTCGCGGAACGACCGATGCGACGGGGCGTTTTCGCGTTATTTCCCGAGGAATATGGCCTGGAATCGAGCCCGGCGACTATTTTGTCACGATTTCGATTCAAAAACCGGAGATTCGTGGCGAGGACTATGTCTTTGGCGCAGATCTTGCTTCTAAGCAGTTCAGTGATGTTCGTCAAACACCTTTGCGGGTGCAGGTGACGAGCGGAGCGATCGACTTGGGACGACTCGAATTTGCGAGTCAACCTTCGCTGTCGATCGAGCGTTCATCGGGCCAGTGGCTTATGAGCGACCAGTAGAACGATCCTTCCCCAGGAATCGATGTAGCGACCAGGAGCGATGCCATGAACAGAACCCAACCCAGCAACTTCGGCGCGATGACTCGCGGCACAGGTTGTAGCGCGATGTGTTGTCGCGACCTGCGTGGGTGCACCTGTTGTTGTCATCTTCCTGTCCCATCGACGTTCACTTCGCCCGCTCCAAGACATTTGTTATCAGGACCCTAGACCGATGATCTCGCTTCCTACACAACTAGCTTCCCCCGCCGATCAGTTCCTGCAACAGCGTGTTGCACAAACCCTCCACCAAAAACAGCTCACCTTTGCTTGCCGCCTCGAGATCGAAGCGCACCGCGGAGTGATTACTCTGCGGGGACAAGTTCCGAGCTTTCATCAGCGGCAACTTCTTTATTCCTACTCGCGACGCGTTCCCGGTGTCACGCAAGTGATCGATCTCTTGGAGGTTGATCCACCGTTTTCGGGAAAACTTCGCAGTCGCGTATCGAGTGTTGTGATTGACGAAGCGTCGAGCGATTGACGTTCTCCCCACCACACACAACCCCTCACCTATCCCCAGCATCGCTGGTATCAGCCGAAGGACTAGACCGATGACGAAGTTTGCCACTTTTCTGAGCCACTTGAACTTCCCTTCCACGACAACTCGCGCGATGTGCGCGGCGACTTGCATGTTTGCAGTGCTGATCGTGACGGGATGTAGCAGTGGCGATTCGCGGCTGAAGGTCTATCCCGTAAGAGGAAAGATTGCCTTCGAGGGACAGCCGATCCGTGGCGGTTTTGTGGTCGCTCACCCGAAAAATCTGTCGCAGCCGAGCGACGTTCGTGCAACGGCTCAGATTCAGCAAGATGGCTCGTTTGAACTGACGACCTACGACGCTGGCGACGGTGCCCCAGCGGGCGAGTATGTGCTGACGGTGGAGTGGACACCGGTTCACCAAGTGGGGGGCGATTATGTCCGGACCCAAAACGTTTTACCACCGAAATATAGCCAGCCGACAACCTCCGATTTGGTGATTCAAGTCGCGGAAGGGACAGCCGATCTGCCTCCGCTCAACTTGCGTCGTTAATCGCTCCCAATCACTTGGCAGAAATCTGTTTTTCTGCGGGAAAAAATGCGTTTTGCAGCTACGGGCTGCAGCAACAGTTTAATTGCAAAAAAGGCTTTCTCCTCTGCTCCCCAGAGGCGGAAAGTTATTACGAACTATTTAGTAAAAAGTCAACTAAACATCAGGAAGATGTGGAGAGTTATCCCCATGATCGTCAGTAAGTATTCAAAAAGTAGTCATAAGTATCGTGGCTTTACCCTCGTCGAGCTCCTCGTGGTGATCGCGATTATCGGCGTGCTGGTCGCGCTGCTATTGCCGGCCGTCCAAGCGGCTCGCGAAGCAGCTCGTCGGATGTCGTGCAGCAACAACCTGAAGCAATTGGGACTCGCCGCACACAACTTTCACGATACGACGAATGCACTCCCCTCGAGTGTTCGGCCCGGTGGTTTGACGACCTCGCCCCGTATCGCCGGATTGACCTTCCTGCTCCCCTTTATCGAGCAAGGGAATGCCTACAACGCCTACGATCAGACGAAGAACTGGAGCGATCCAGTGAATCTGGCGGTGACGTCGAAGCAGATTCCAGGTTTCCTCTGCACGTCGACCCCTGATCCCAAACGACTCGACGGTCTGCCTGAAGCGAGTCCCTGGGCGGCGAACCTTGTGGCGGTGACCGACTACAGCCCAACGATTGGTGTCGATCAGCGCTTGGTGACGGCAGGGCTGGTGGATTTTGCTGGTGACGGCGTGCTCACCAAGAATGGTCAGCCTCGATTGGCCGACATTACCGATGGTACGAGCAACACACTGCTGTATGCCGAATCGGCTGGTCGTCCGAATCTTTATCGGCGCGGCAAGTTGATTGGAAACCTGCCCAATCGTCGTGTGAATGCGGGTGGTTGGGCACGTCCTGCGAGCGACTTCAGTCTCGATGGTTCGAGCCTCGATGGGGCTACGCTCCCTGGACCATGCCCGATCAACTGCACCAACGGCGAGGATGTCGGCTCGGCATCGTTTCCCCATTCGTACTACGGTAGCGAAGGGACGGCCGAGGCCTACAGCTTTCATCCAAGCGGCATCAACGTGGCGCTGGCCGATGGCTCGGTACGCTTCCTTTCGTCGAGCATCAACATTCGCGAGTTTGCGAAACTGGTGACCCGTGCACAGGGTGAAGTGGCTCAGCTTCCGTAAGTTAATGAGCGTCAAACGCTCAAAATACGCTGGATTTCTGTGCGGACCACCGAAATCATCGAGCGCGATTTAATCCAACGACACGAACCAGCGAGGAGCAGCTTAGCTTCTCGCTGGTTTTTTCTGCGCGCGAGGAATTACGACAACCCTTGCGACGGCGACACAGGGGGATGACAATCTCGACGCGAGGAGTTGGTGAGGCGATGGTGGGCAACGGGACGATGGCCAGTTGGTCGTCGAGTGCCAAGCAGTGTCATCGACTTCGCGCGGGATGGGAGCCTTTTGATGTTCGCTGTGGTGTCGGCTGTCGATTATGGAATCTTGCTCGGCTACCTCGCGCTCATGGTCTTGCTGGGACTTTACTTCGCAGGAAAGCAGACGAGTACCGACGAGTATTTTTTGGGAAGTCGCAGCTTTAGCTGGATGCCGCTCGGTGTTTCGCTCTTGGCGACACTGCTTTCGGCACTCAGCTACACCGGGTTCCCGGGGCAAGCCTATCAAGTGGGGCTCGCGATTTTGCTGATGCCACTGGCGGTTTGGCTCACGTTTCCGATCATCGCGGGAGTGGTGCTGCCGATCTATCGGGGGCTCTCGCTCAGCAGCGTGTATGAGTATCTCGAGTATCGATTTGACTCGCGCGTGCGCGTGGTGGCGAGTCTGCTCTTCATTGCGTGGCGCATGCTTTGGCTCGGGGGTGTGATCTTTGCGCCGTGCAAGCTGCTGCTGATCGCCACCGGCTGGAACATTCCCGATTGGCCGCTGCTGGTGACTCTCGGAATTGTGACCACGATCTACACCTTCCTCGGTGGCATGAAGGCGGTGATCTGGACCGATGTGATTCAGGCTGTGGTGATGTTCATTGGCACGCTGGTGATCATTGTCAGCGTCTGGATGACGCTCGATGGTGGAACGCAAGAAGTGATGAAAACCGCCGCCAAAATGGGGCGTTTGAGCTTAGGCGAGTTCCAGTTCAGCTGGACCAATCGCTGGTGCGTGTGGGGTTTTCTGCTGCACTATTTTCTCGCGATGCTGTCGTTCTACATTGCCGATCAAATCACTGCGCAGCGCTTTCTTTCGTCACGTTCCACCGAGCATTCACAGCGCTCTTTCTTGCTCAATTGTTTTGGTGTTTCGCTACTGATGTGCCTGCTCACCTACGTCGGTCTCTGCTTGCTGACGTTCTACCAAACGCATCCCCGCGCGATGCGTCCCGAGTGGGTCGCAAATCTCGATACAATCACACAGCAGTCGATCACGCGCGAGGAGACACGAACCGCGCGACGGACCAATCGCGTGACGGGAGAAGAAGAGCTCGACCCGACGAGTGGAACCCCACTCTTGCCGTTTCGGCGAAGCGAAAAGAGCATCGCCCTCGACACCATCGATGAACTGGTGAGCGAACAGCGGATCTTGATGCCCAACGATAAGCGACCATTCGCGTCAGCCGACGAGCTGGTGGATAGCAGCACCGGTGAGTTGATGGTCGAGCAGTTGGCGATGCGGAAGCCCTCAACCGGCGAAATCATTGTGCATCGTCAGGCACCGGAGGAGATGTTGCCGCAGTATGTGTCGGATCAACTGGCGATGGGTGCGGCGGGGCTGATTTTGGCAGCGATACTTGCGGCATCGATGTCGTCGATCGATTCGGGGCTCAACAGCATCTGCTCGCTTCTGGTGCTCGATTTTCACAGGCGTTACGGGATCGGTCGTTCGTGGCTCGCGCGACGCTTGCAGAAAGAAGAAGCCGATCTAAACGAAGCGGATGAACTGCTTCTTGCGCAGCCACTGACGCTGGTGATTGGTGTCGGCGCCACGCTTGCCGCGATTGTCCTTTCGCAAATGAACGAAGTCTTCAGCATCATGATTGCCGTGGTCAATACGCTCGGCGCGCCGCTGCTGGCAGTCTTTTTGCTCGGCATGTTCACGCGCCGCGCAACGGGCACCAGCATGCTGCTGGTAATGACCGTCGGCACGCTCTTCACCTTGTGGCTGATGGGGGTGAATCAGTGGCCGTGGCTCGCCTGGACCTGGCCCTTCGCGACGCGTCTCGATGATATTTGGACCGTCACGTTCGGCACGATTTTCTCACTTTTGCTCGGGTATTTGAGTAGTTTTGTGGTGGGGCAGACGAAATCGAAAACCGATTTACGCGGCCTCGTGTTTCGGGTCGGTACGCCCGGTGTGCGCGCGGTCGACGAAGAAATGATCGTGCTCGAAAATCCTCTGGCCGAGCCGAGTGGCGATCGCTGGAAATGATCGCGACGTTACTTCTCGAGGATCGGAATCACGCCGTCCCAGCCGGGAGGAGGAACGCGTCCATGCTGCGCGATGAAGACGGTGAGAAAGTCTTTCGCCAGATCATCGGGGGGGACTTCGTGCAGATGAGCGAGTGCTCGATTCCAGTCGCGCTCGGCAAAGGCATCGACCGCCGATTCGAAGGCGCCGATATGCGTGCTGTTCAGCTGCGGATAGATCGCTTCGCTCGGCAGCAGTTCGGTGATTTCCAGGGGGGTGGCGAGTCCTGCGGGGCGAACTTTGGCGAGTCGTCGTAAACGCATGTCGGTGGGTGTGGCAGCGCGCAAGGCGTCGGCGGTTGGCTGATCGAGCAAGATCGGCACGCGCACCGTTTTAGTCATCCCTTCGAGACGCGAGGCGAGGTTCACCACCGGACCAAACACAGTCACCTTCACTTGATCGATCGAACCGATCTTGCCGGCGACAGCGGTGCCGGTGGCAAGTCCAATGCCGACGCGAAAATCGGCGAGTGGCGAGCTGTTGGCAGCAGCGGCTGAGAAGCTGTCGCGAATCATCAGTGCCGCGCGGGCAGCTCGCAGAGGAGCATCACTTTGCGACAGGGGCCAGCCCCAAAAACCCATCGCGCTATCGCCATGAAAGTCCCCCACCACTCCTCCTTGTTCGAGGATGTGATGCGTCATCACGCCGAGCGCTTGGCTCACGCGCTCGAGCAGTTGTGTAAGCCGCCCGGCATAGCGCTCACTCTCGAGCGAGAAGCCGCGCAAGTCGCAAAACAGAACCGTGACCTCGGTCTCGCGGGGCGAGAGGACTTGATCGGTCGGATCGGCAGCGAGTGCGTCGAGAACCGGTGGCGAAAAAAACTGCCGCAGCATCGCTTGTTTGCGACCGAGGAGCTGCGCCTCGCGGAGTCCACCGATTGTCGCCGCAGCCAGTTCGGTGAACTTCAGTTCGTCCCGAATGGCGTCGGCATAATCGACGTCGCTCGTGGGAAGCGCTTCGAGTTTTCCGCACACGTAAATCGCCCAGCCGGGGCAAGCAGGGGAGGTGATGGGACAGCAGTAGGCCCATTGATTCGCCCCATCTGCGGTTGCGCTCGAGGCAGGGTTGGCGGTTGCTGTCGCGGCGATTGCAGAGGCACTCGGATCGGCGCCCCAAAGATAAAGGACACTTTGTTTCGTCGACACCGCTTGGCGAATGAGCCGGCTGCTCGGTGTGAATTCTCCAGCCACTAGCGCGCGATGATCCCAGTGCAGCACGGTCGGCTGAGCCAGCGGCGCAGCAGGATCGATCATCACGATCGCCACCGTATCGCCCGACGATGCGCCTCCCAACAGCAAACTAGCAAGCCGCACTAGCAGTTCGGTGTCGCTCGCGCTACTGGCCACAATCTCGGGCAAGCGGCTCAAAGCTTCGATCTGTTTATCGGCATGCCGGTATGGAGCTTGGCGAAGCTCTTCAGCAGCGAACGTAAGCTCGGTAACCGGGCTACTGTCACGGTCGTGTGCGACGAAGCGAACTTTTTCATCGACGAGCGTGAAGGTGGTTCCACCAATCACAAAATGCTCGCCGACTTGGAGCTCGAAGCGCGCGTTCTTTTCGCCACGATAGAAAACCGGATTGCGGGCCTCGGGCAGGAGCGACACAACGAGCCCTTTGCCGCGCGGTTCGATCAGCACATGCCGCCGCGAAATGCGCTCGTCCCATTCGGTCGACCAGATCCCCGACGAACGACCCAGCACCGCATTACCAACCGGCAACTTGCGTCGCCAACGATGCTGAGGAAGTACGCCTTGTGCAATGAGCTCGGCCATGCTCGCTCGTTGGTCCTGTCGGAGTAGGGAAACTTCGCGGCGCTAAAAGTTAACGTATTTCCAGGGGAAAACGTCGGAAAATGGGATGCGTCAGGAGTCGATCGTTTTCTCGTCGCCGATATTGCGCGGACGTGCGCCGGCCACGAGTGTCGGCAATTCCTGCTGCGGTGTAGGCATGCTGGCCATCGGGGAGCGACGTTTGATGCGCGTTCGTTTTTCGCGAAACAGGTAGACCACCAGGCCCCATAATCCGCCACTCACTGCCACGACCACCAGGGTGGCCATCAGGCCGAGTCGCAGTAGTCCCGAGCCCATCTGACGGACCGGTTCAATCACCGCGCCGTAATCCTCTTGCACCAGCACGACGAGTCCCGACGGTGCGCCGCCAGCGGAACTTGAAGGAGAGCGAACCTTCGCGGCTGCGGCGATCCATTGGCGGTCGAAGTCTTTGCCGAGCGTATGTTTTCCGAGCGGATCGAAGTAGGCCGGAGCATCGGCCCCCTGACAAACTTCGGAAGGGACGCGGAGCGTATGAAACTCTTCAGGCAAGCTCTTGCGCGTGGTGAGAAGTTGATCGAACAGCGGATGCTGCAGGATCGTTCCTTCTTCTTCACCAGCGCGGCCATCGACCAGCACCGCAAAGCGATCGAGCGAGGGGCTTGAGAGGCGCGAGAACTCGAAGTCGCCGAGATTCAGCGTGATGGTGAGGACACCGTCGAACAGTTTCACCCCGTCCACTTCGCGGTAGAGGGGAGTCGAGATGGCGATTTTGTACTGCTTGGTCGTGCTACTTTTGAACACGCCCGAGAGGAACGTCCGCTCGATATGCTGCGGCGAAGTGGGGACCGTGTCGAACGGCTCCATTTCGTCGACGCCACCATGGAAGTAGCTCCGATGGGCAAAGTTGCGGCCAATCGATTGTGATTGCACTTCTTCGTCGTGAGCAGCGGCGATTTGGGTGCCGCGCGGATCGGTGAGGAAGATACTCGCGAACTGCGGCGCGCGGCGGTCTTTGTCGGCCAGAGCGCGGTAGGTTTGCATGCGTGTCTCGAGCCAGCGATTGAGTGTCTGACGAATACTGTCGTCGACAAAACGTTGGCGGGCCGCTGTCGCTTGCGGGTCGCTCGCGCTATGCATCGAAAGGTCGGCCAGTCGCTGCGAGGTGAGGACCGGCGCGAGTGCTTCGCGAAGCTCGCTGCGGGCCGCTTCATCGCGGGCCACTTCAAAATAGTCGGCCAGTTCGCCGGTGGCTCGTTCTGCGGCAAGTTCCGCAGCAAATCGGTTGTTTTCGAGCGCCCGTTGTCGCGCCAAAGTCTCGGTTTGCTCGAGGGCCCGGTCGTAGGCGCGCGAACCAAAAATCGCCATCACAAACATCAGCACCATCGGCAACAGGAAGCCGAGCACCATCAGCGGCAAACGGGCCCGCGCACGTCGGCGAGCTTGCAGCGCGTCGAGCACTTCCTGCACGTTGTCGAAACGATCGCGCGGGTCGGGGGCAAGACAGCGATCGATCAGATCCGCGAGCGCTCGATCCATTCCTCGGACGCGCCGATGCGCAGGAGGCAAAGGAGATGTGTTGATCAGTTTGCGATAGCGGGCGAGTCGATCGGCAAGGGTTTGTCCGGTTTCAATCTGCCCCACGGCATCGGGATGTCGATGAGGGGGATGTCCGACGACAAGGCAGAACAAAATCGCGCCGAGGGCATAAACATCCCAGCGGACATCGGGAACCGCTTCGAGATCGGCTTGCTCGGGTGCCATGTAGAAGAGTGTGCCGAGCGCCGGCTTCTGCTCGCTCGAAAGCCGCGACTGTCCGAAGTCGGCCAAGCGGGGCTTATGATCGGTGTCGAGCAAAATGTTGGCCGGCTTGAGATCGCAGTGCAACACGCCACGACCATGCGCGTGCGACAGGCCGGTGGCGATCTCTTCAAACAGCTCGACCGCTTCGGGGACACTCAGCGGGCCATGCGTGCGGAGAAAATCATCGAGCGAACCGTTCTCGATGTACTCCATGATGAAGTAAGGGGGCTCGGCATTCCAACCGACATCGAGCAACTGCACGACGTAGCGATCGGCGGAGAGAAAGACGAGCTTCTCGACTTCGCGGGCCAGCAGCGACCAATCGACACCCTTGCGATGGGCATAGAACTTGATCGCTACCTGACGGCCGGTGGTGGTGTTGAGACCGACCCACACTTCGCCATAGGCACCTGCCCCTAGCAGCCGCTGCGCTTCGTAACCTGGCACTTGCGTGGGAGGTTGGGTGCGCTTGAGGCTGAGGTTCTTCGACCGCTCTTGATCAGCGGGAGTCTGTTGCTGCGTGTAGTCGGCAGACATACGTTGTGCGGTCGTCCACAAGGAGTGAGTCCGATATCGTATCACAGGTTAGCGCGCGGCGTCAGCAAGTGGGGATGGCGTGGCGCGAGGAGGGAGAGAATGGGGAAGGCCGAGGGGAGTTCTACTGAGGGAGGACTTCATGCCCGGCAGTCACACGGCGCTCGGAGCCTGCTGTATGATGTACGGTCCGGATCATGGGGCGGTTTTCGCGTAGGGAGGGGTAGGGCCAAAATGTCGTATTTGACAAGGATTTGCCGGAAAAAATGCAGCCAAAGCTCGATCTGCATTCTGCTGCTGGCCCTGCTGCTGCTAGCGACTGGCCACTCCTCTGCGCTTCGGTCTCAGGAACCAGCGAAGGGTCCTGAAACAGCTCCGGGAACGCTCCCTGCGGAAACTCCGGCAGCACCGCCGCTGGATGGTCGCGAAGGTCGGCAGCTGCTGCTCGAAAGTTTTCGGCCGCAGCCGATGCTGCGCGTCAAGCAAACGCTGCTGAAGCACGCCAGTGTACCTGCGATCGATATTCATACCCATTTGCGTTTCAAGATCAAACAAACGGCACAGCAGCTCGACGACTGGGTGGCGACGATGGATCGCGAGAACATCGCGCTGGCCGTGAGTCTCGATGCCACGCTCGGCCCAACACTCGACGAGCATCTGGCGTTCCTCAAGCCGCATAGCGACCGGTTTGTGGTCTTCGCGCATATCGACTGGAAAGGTCCCGGTGGTAAGGACGACGATCCTGCTTCGTGGGATTGCCAGCGCGAAGATTTTGCGAAGCGTGTGGCCCGCGATCTGAAAGCGGCGAAAGAGCAGGGGATTGCGGGGCTGAAGATCTTCAAAGATTTCGGACTCACTTACAAAGGTCCCGATGGAAAGCATCTAAAAATCGACGATCCGCGCTGGGATGAGATTTGGAGCACCTGTGGCCAGTTGGGGCTGCCAGTGATCATGCATGTCGCCGACCCGGCTGCCTTTTTTCAGCCGATCGACGAGAAGAACGAGCGCTGGGAAGAACTCAGTCGCCACAAGGACTGGAGTTTCTATGGTCCCGAGCATCCCAAGCGCGAGGATTTGCTCGCGGCGATGCTGCGGGTGATTGAAAAGCATCGTCAAACGACGTTCATCGGCGCGCATGTCGCCAGCAACAGCGAAGACCTCACCACGGTGTCGCAGTGGCTCGATAAGCATCCGAACTTGTATGTCGAGATTGCGTCGCGGATTTCGGAACTAGGGCGCCAGCCGTTCACCGCGCGTAAGTTCTTTGTACGCTATCAGGATCGCATTTTACTGGGGACCGACGGACCGTGGCCCGAAGAGCGTTTGCACGCTTATTGGCGATTTCTCGAAACCGACGACGAGTATTTCTCGTACAGTGAGAAGCCGTTTCCGCCGCAAGGGTTGTGGCAGATCTACGGCGTGTCGTTGCCCCAGGAAGTGCTGAAGAAGATTTATGCCGACAACGCGCTGAAGCTGATCCCTGCCGCACGCGACAAGTATGCCAAGCAGGCAGAGCGGCTGCTGAAGTTGCATCCGCCGGTAGCGATTCCGCCGGTGGTGGTCCCGCCCCCCATGGCAACACCGCCCGTAGTGCCAGCCGCATCAGCGCCAGCCACACCTGGGCCAGCCACACCTGGGCCAGCTAGTCCTGCTCCGATAGCTCCGGTGAAGCCAGCCCCCGCAACTGCGGCACCAGCCGTCCCTGCAGCAGGCAGCAAGTAGTGTCGCTCCGGAAAGCTGCCGCGTGCTGGCTGATGCAAGAAACATTCCTCGTAGGTTATCTCTTCCCCGCAGACTACGGTCTATACTGGCGTGTGCCGCGCAAGACGTCGCCGCTAGAATGAGGGGAGAGAGGAAGATGCCACTGATGAAGATTATTTTGGCCGCTCCCCGCGGTTTTTGCGCTGGCGTGAACATGGCGATTGAAAGCCTCGATCTAACGATCAAAGCGTTCGGCAAGCCGGTCTACGTCTACCACGAAATCGTGCACAACAAGTACGTCGTCGACACCTTCAAGTCCAAAGGGGCGGTGTTCGTCGATCACCTCGAGGAAGTTCCCGAGGGGAGCACGCTGCTGTTCTCCGCGCACGGTGTCTCCCCCGCGATTCGCAAGCTGGCGCGGGATCGTAAGCTCACCGCGATCGACGCTACGTGTCCCCTCGTCACGAAGGTGCATCTCGAGGCGATTAAGTTCGCCAAAGAGGGATACACCATCGTCCTCATCGGCCACGAAGGTCACGATGAAGTGATTGGTACGATGGGTGAAGCGCCGGAAGCGATTGTGCTGGTCGAGTCGCAGGCCGAGATCGACGCCCTGCCGTTCGACGACACCACGAAACTCGCCTACCTCACGCAAACCACTCTGTCGGTCGACGATGCCAACCGAATTATTCGGGGGCTGAAGGCCCGTTTTCCGCAGATTGTGGGCCCCCCGAAGGAAGACATCTGCTACGCCACGCAGAATCGCCAAGAGGCGGTCCATCTGCTTGCCGAAGAGGCCGATATTGTGCTGGTGCTGGGGAGCCAAAACAGCTCGAACTCGCAGCGCCTGAAAGAGATTGCCAAAGAGCATGGGAAACCGGCCTACCTGATCGACGGCGCGCAGGACATTCATGGCGAGTGGTTTTCGGATGCCCAAACGGTGCTGATCACCGCCGGCGCAAGTGCCCCAGAATCGGTGGTGCAAGAGGTGGTGGAATATCTCCGCGATCGCTTTGGGGCGGCTGTTGAAAGCCGCTCGATTCGGAGCGAAGATGTGCACTTCCCCCTGCCGCGCGAACTCCGCAATCTGACGATCTCTGCGAAGTAAATCGTCAAAAACTCTTGGCGAGTTGCTGCTTCAAGTGCTTAGCAATTCCTACGCATTTCTTGCGCAGTTGCGCAGGAATTTCTACGGAGTGAGCCGCTGCCGCACGCGTCACTCTGCTGTCCGCAGAGATGCACTTTTCCGCCTCTAGCAGACCCTTGTGGGCTGAAGATCTCGTTAGCTAAGTGTCGCGCTTCGCTGCCGCTCGGCTGTGCAGCCTGCGCGCGAGCATGTGCAAGTTGTGCAATCGTTGCAGCAGGCACGCGTCTTAGCAAAATCGTTGCGCCGGAATCGTTGCCTCTAAATCGCTCTACCCCTCGAAAACCAGCGAATAAAGCCGGTTTCACGACCCAGCAACCAGCATGCATGCTTGCGGCAAGCAGCCTATAGGTTTAATCGATGTCAGGATTTGTCGCTTTCTATTTGTCGATACATAGCCTAGCGGCATAAAGTTGGTTGTACGAGACGCCCAGAAGCGTCTTTCCCGGGTGACCGAGAGCAAGTGGCCAGTAGCCGTTGCTCGCGACCGCCAAACCAAGCTGGCTGAGAAGCCTCGGCCGGTGGCAACCTTTGGGAGGTATGACGATGCGTATTGTGATTTCGAATCGCCGGGCAGCTATCTCGAAAGAGCTGTATGATTTCGCCGAGCGACGTGTGCTGTTTGCTCTCTCGCGGTTCGCGCCGCGGATCGAGCAAGTGCTCGTGCTGCTGACGGACGAAAACGGACCTCGCGGCGGTATCGATCAAACGTGTCAATTGGTAATTCAGCTCGATCGTGGCGAGCAGTTTACGATTCGTCAGTGCGAAGCCACCGTCGAAGAAGCGGTCAGCCGAGCTGCTGATGCTGCGAGCCGAATGGTAGGGCGCTCGATGGCCAAACGCCGCGACAAAGCCCGTTCGCGTTACGTGGCTGCCGCTCGCAACTATGCTGACAACTAGACTAGTAAGAGGCCGGCAACTAGTTCACGCGAGCAACTTGCTCGTCGCTCGAGTCGGCTGATGAAAACACCCAACGAACTCAGCAAGAAAGTGAGATTTACTTAGTAGCCATGTAATCGTTCATCCGTGAGTTAACACTCCGATGTACTTCCAGCTTCTGAGCCTCTTCACACGCGGTGTCAGTGATCCTACCTGATGTCGCGTGTTTTCTTTTTCTTGCTCCGCTCGCGAAAAACAGCCGCGCTATCCCTTCACGGGAAACCCTTTGGCGACGAGCAGTTTTCGGAGCCGATCGCGATGATCTCCTTGGATTTCGATCCCTTCTTCCGAAATCGATCCCCCGGCACCGCACGCACCTTTGAGCTCGGCCAGTAGCGCCTGCTGATGCAGATCGATATCGGTGAAGCCGCGCACCACGGTGACCATCTTTCCTTTCGCGCGCTTTTCCATCGCCAATTTCAGCGGCTGTTTTTCTGGCGCGAGAGGAAGCGGCGGACAGCGGCACTCTTTCTCGAGTTTGCCGCACCGATCACAAACGGGTGGCTTGTCCCACGCCGTTCCTTCGAAGAGTCGCATGGCGGTCCTCTATTTTGCAGCGTCGAGCGACATGCTTTGCCACACGAGCGAAAAGGCGTTCATCGCCTCAGCCACACACCACTGCAGCGGCGTGTGTGGCGAGGGAATGTAGCGAATTTCTCCCGCATGTTCGACGGCGAGCCAAGCTTCTGTGAAGCGGAGTGGCTCGATCGGAATGTTGCGCAAGATCCCTTCGGCAGTTTTCTCGGTGGTCCATTCGTTGTCACCGGTGAGCGCGCCGAGTCCTTGCAGCAGCAGTTCGTTCCGCAGCAGAATCGCCTCGGGAGCTTGTGTGCGCGACGACTCACGAGCTGCATAGCCCACCAACTGCCAGAGAGGATGACACCAAGCCGCTTCATAGCCCGGTTTAATCACCGACGCGCGCAGCTTAAATGCTTCGAGGCCACTGGCGTCTCCCGACGGACCGCCGCAAATCGCTTCGAGCCGAGCCACCGTCTCGTGCGTGAAGTAGTTATGGCCTTGGTACGAATCTCCTCGATAGCGCCGAATGCCGCGCGTCACCGGATCTTGCAGCGACAAAAGCCCGGCGACAATCTGCTGCTGAATACCTGCGAGCCAATCCGCTGGAGCAGGCGCATAGCGGGCCACCATTTGCGGCGCATCGAGCAGCAAATGATAGGTCGCTGCAGCATCGGCATCGCGATAGCGGGGATCATCGCTGGCATAGCCGGGGGACTCATGCGGCAGAAGTTCCAGCAGCTGTTTGGCCCCTGCTTCAGCAAGCAACTGGCAGCACGATGCGAGGCTGGTTCCGGTCAGCGGCGCTGGCAAAAAGGCTTGATATTTCGCGAAATCTTCGTGCAGGAACGAAAGCCGACCCTCTTGCACTGCGGTTGCAATGCGATCGAGCACGGCGACATCCCACACAATCACGCTCGTCCGCACGGCGGGAAGTTCTTCCCACGAGCCGCTCGTTTCATGGCGCCAGTATTCGGTCTTGGCCAGGAACGGAACGATCAGCCCCAGCAACTTACGCTCGCTTGCTGTAAGGCTCGTTTCTTTCACATGACCAGCGGCGAGCGCATCGAGCACATACACGAGCAGCATCTGCCACGCATCTTGCTTGTGCGACCACGACTCGTCGGTCTCTCCCAAAAGATTGCTGTCGATGTTCAGAAAAATGTGGGGCCAGAGATCGGCGTGCAGCAAATGTGGGTCGCCCTCGTGCTTCACAATATTTTCGAAGCGCCGCAGCTGTGCCGGGGTCGACAGGAGCGCGACACCCGACATCAACAGCTCGAGGCCATCTTGTCGCCAGACAGCGGCTTGCGGAATGCCACTCGAGGCGGCCGACATCAAGCGCGAAGCAATTTTGGCGAGATCGCGAATCCAAACGTTGGTCCCCATGGGCCACATCGGAGTGATGGCGGCGCGCGGGACAAGAATTTTTACTTCGTCGGGACCTTCGCTGCGCAGCGTGTGTCGCTCGAGACGAATCTTAAAGCTCCCGCTTGCCTCGAGCAGTTCGCAGATCTGCCCGAGGAGGGGACGATCGATCGCCGACGAAACTTGCGCGGCGAGTGTGCTGTCGGTCGGTGTGGTGATCGGCGCGAGTAACTGCTGGAGCGCTGCCGAGCGCGCGTTGCCGCGCTGCCAAGCTCGAGCGCCGGCCGTCTTCTCCCATAGATCGTCGAGGAGCGTTTTATCGAGCAGTCGAAGGGTGTCGAGATCGGTGATTACTTGGTCAGCCATGAGCGAAAATTCACCTGCGTCCTGTTGCTTGGAAATCGATTCGGCGGCGGGCGTGGGAGAGTCGCCGGACCAGCTTTCGTCACAGCATACCCGCGTTGTGGCCGAAGGTGCAGCGCCAGTTCGTGGCTCTCTCGGGGCGCTTGAGCACGAAATTCTCGAGAAATAGCGTGCCACGTGAAGATTCGATGATCGGCAGCCAGGAGAGCCGCCTTTACGATTTTCGCGGAAAGTTCTACGATTCAGGGGAGTCGCGATTGGCTCCAGCTGACCAGCTTCAGCAGTCGATCATCGCCTGTTTTGTCAATCCTCGGATCGTCGCCCCTATCGCTGGAATGAGTGGTTCTGATGTCGGTACTGATGCAAATTCGTAATGCCACGAAGCGATTCGGCGAACAGGTGCTGCTCGACAATGCCGAAGTGACGATCACCGGCGATGTGAAGGTCGGATTTGTCGGACGCAACGGCGCCGGCAAGAGTACACTCCTCCGCTGCTTACTCGGGGAAGAAGAACTCGATGGTGGCGAGGTGGTGCATCATCCGCGGCTGAGTGTCGGCTACCTGCGTCAGCACGATCCGTTTGTTCCGGGCGAATCGGCGCTCGAGTTTTTAATGCGCGACAGTAATCAGCCCGACTGGAAGTGTGGTGAAGTCGCCGGGCAGTTCGAGCTCAAAGGGGCCTACCTCGAAGGACCAGTCAGCAAGCTCTCGGGTGGTTGGCAAACCCGCGTGAAACTCGCCGCCTTGCTATTGCACGAACCGAACTTGCTGCTGCTCGACGAACCAACCAACTTCCTCGACTTGCGCACGCAGATTTTGCTCGAACATTTTTTGCGCGGCTTTCGCGAAGCAGCGCTGATCGTTTCGCACGATCGCGCATTTCTCGCCGCCACCTGCACCCACACGCTGGAACTGGCGCACGGCAAGCTGACGATGTATCCCGGCAAGATCGATTCGTTCCTCGAGTATCAGCGCGAGCGCCGCGAACACGACGAGCGGAGCAACGCTGCTGTGCTGGCCAAGCGCAAGCAGCTCGAAGAATTCATCGCCAAAAATAAAGCCCGCGCTAGCACCGCCACACGAGCCCGCAGCAAGAGCAAAATGCTCGAGCGCCTTGAGACCATCGACATCGAAGCCGATGCTCCCACAGCGTCGATCAAAGCGCCTGAGGTCGAGCAGCGCAAAGGGCCCGCGCTCCGCTGCAAGGATGTTTCGATTGGCTATCCCGATCGGACGATCGCCACCGAGATTGGCCTCGAAATCGACCATGGACAGCGGGCCGCGATCGTCGGTGATAACGGCCAAGGAAAGACCACCTTCCTCCGCACGATCGTCGAGTCGCTCGAGCCGATCGCCGGGGAAGTGAAGTGGGGTTTTGGCTGCAACATTGGGGTCTATGCTCAGCACGTGTACACGACCCTCCCCGATAAACATTCGGTGATGGACTTCCTGGAAGACCGGGCTCGCCCTGGAACGAAAACACAGCAGATTCTCGACGTGGCTGCCGCGCTTCTGTTTCGTGGCGAGCATGTGAAAAAGAAGATCGGCGTCCTCTCGGGTGGCGAGCGAGCTCGTCTCTGCCTCGCTGGTCTGTTGCTCGGCGACTACAACGTGCTGATCCTCGACGAACCGGGAAACCATCTCGACGTCGAAACGGTGGAAGCACTCGCCGATGCGCTCTGCGCGTACAAGGGGACAGTGATCTTCACGAGCCACGATCGCCACTTCATGAAACGGATCGCCACCTGCATTGTCGAAGTTCGCGATGGGCGCGTGGTGAACTATCGTGGCGACTACGAAGCCTATCTCTACGCCGTGAACAAAGAAATCGACGACGGCGAGCGAGCCGCTGGTCGTGGCAACAGCGCCGCGCCGAGCAAGAAGGCAGCGAGCCCCGTGAGTGCTTCCGGCGGTAATAAACTCGCCGCCAAAGCGGCTCCTGAGCCAGTGATCGACGAGCGCAAGCTCCGGAAAGAAATGTCGGCCATCGAGCGCGTGATCGCGCGGCTCGATAGCGAAAAGAAAGCGATCGACGCTAAGCTGCAAACCTGCACCGACGCCAAAGAGGCGATGAAACTGCACGAAGAATTGCAGCTGAAGACCGCCGAACTCGCCCGCGAAGAGGAACGCTGGCTCGCCGTGCAGCAGCAGCTCGGCGACGCCGCCTGGGAATAAGTCGCTCGCCCGCATTTCCTTGCAAGTGCGTGGTGCAGGAAGCGTAGGTCAGGTTCCACCCGACAAAAGTGCTAAACAAAGTACTGAACCGCTACGCAGCCAGGTCGCTATTTGATTTTGGCGAGGGCCTGTTTACCAGCGCGAGCGACTTGCGGGTGTTTGTGCTTGGCACAAAGCTCGGCGATCGGCTTGAGCAATTTCTTCGGACGGAGCGCAATCGCCATCGCGAGCGCTTCGACCACAAAAAAATCGCTACTGCTGGCGAGCTTCATCAACAGCGCTTTGTTCGACAGATTCAGCGACGGCAGGAGCGCTAGAATCACCGCACTGCTCTCCTCGCTCTCTTCTTCCAGCAGCTCGGCGACCAGCGCGCTCAGCTGCGGCTGATCTTTCAGCATCACACCTCCAGGCTCCTGCAAATCGCCAAGAAAACTCTCTTCTTCCATGGCTTGCTGGGCCGCTTCGCGAAAGCTCGCCAGGTCGGCGTACACGATTCGCGTATCGCCATCGTGATCGAGGTACAACACGGCGCCGGCACAAGGGCCTACTGTCAGCAGCAGATGATGGTTACTCGTGTCGGGATCATCGAGCACAATACCGCCGAGCCTCTCGGCGACAGGATGAAACGAGCGCAGCGATTTCGATAGCGTCAGGCATTCTTTGGGGCCTAGCAAGTTCACCATCTCGGCGCTCGGTAGCGCTGCGACCAGCTCGAAGTGTTCGAGCAATTCCTCGCTCGCATAGTCGCCGCAAAGTTGCTTGATTTGTTGCACTTGCTTGGGAGTCGGCATGCAAAGGGTCTTTCGCGAAGAGAGGGGCTCGGGGGAGCGAGCAGCGACGAAACTGGTGTCATGCTCGGTTGCTGTCGCTCCAATTGCAAGCGAGATCGTTGCTGCAGGATTGTTTTTGGATCGTGCGTAGACAGCGAGATTTTCCTGCCTATCGCAGCAGCTCGAGGGGCGAGGAAATCCTTTCTTCTGGTGGGCGAAGTTGGTACCATGCGCGAACCACCCAGGATAGTTGTTCGTACAGCACTCACGCGCGCAAGGGCTACGGAGCGTTTGCGTGTTTTCGATTGAATCACCGTTTTGTTCTCTCGCTATTCGGAGATTTCTGGCATGAAACGTTCATGGTTTCGCGGCTTGCTCGCTGGCTCGATGCTGGCATGCTCGCTGATTGTCGCAGGCATGGCATCGGCAGCCGATGCTCCTGCTGGACTCGAAAAACAAGGTAAACCCGAACTCAAAAGTGCCGGACCTCTAACGTTCGGCCCCGCTGGCGTGCTGTTCGTCGGCGATCCGATCGGCGCTCAGCTGTTTGCCATCGGTGTGCCTGCTGGCAGCACCAGCGAACCTGCTGGCTTTAAGCTGGAAGGTGTCGATGCCAAAATCGCAGCCGCGCTCGGCATTCCTGCCAGCGATCTATTGATCAACGACATGGCGGTGCAGCCTGGCACCAACGTGGCCTATGTCTCGGTATCGCGCGGCAAAGGTCCCGACGCGCTTCCCGCCATCGTCACGGTGAACACCAAGGGAGAAGTTGCTCCTGTCGATTTGGCGAGCGTCAACTACGCCGTCATTGCGATCAAGAATGCGCCAGGTCCTGATCAGAAGGATCGTCGCGGAAATCTAGTGCGTCTCGAATCGATCACCGATTTGGCGTTCGTTGAAGAGAAACTCTACGTCGCTGGTCTTTCGAACGAAGAGTTCGCCTCGACGATGCGCGTGATTGCATTCCCGTTCACCTCGGCCGACACGTCGACCGCTGTCGAAATCTATCACGGTGCCCACGGCGCTTATGAAACGCGCTCCCCCGTTCGAACCTTCACCCCGTTCATGTTCGGTGGCGAGCCCCACTTGCTCGCTGCTTACACCTGCACGCCCCTCGTGAAGCTCCCAGTGGCTGATCTCAAGCCTGGCACCAAGCTGCGCGGCACCACGATCGCCGAGCTCGGCAATCGGAATCGGCCGCTCGATATCGTGTCGTATGAAAAGGGTGGACGGACCTATCTGCTCATGGCCAACTCGGCCCGCGGCGTGATGAAGATGTCGACCGACGAAATCGAAAAAGTCGAAGGAATCACCTCGAAAATCGACGATAAAGCAGGTCTTGGTTACGAGACACTGGCAGGACTCGAAGGGGTCGAACATCTCGATCGCCTCGGCGAAGGAGATGTGCTTTTGCTCGTGCGAACCACGGCTGGGGTGAAGCTCGAAAGCATTCCGCTCCCCTAGTCGGCACGAAGACACTACCTGGCAAATCCTTGCTACGCGATGGCGATCGGCTGTCGCGTAGCTTTTTGCTTGAGGCCTTCTGTTTTGCGCTAACCGAGCTTGCACTGTAGGAGCGCGCCTGTGAACCGTCGCATCGCTATGTTCTGCTGGGGACTTTGCAGCACGCTGATCTTTGCTCTCTCGATCGCTGCGGCGCTGCGCGGCGAAGATTCACCCACCGAGATTCTGCTCGGAAAATCTTTCGACGACAGCGCAATGGTGGTGCGTGCCGAGCCGCTCGATGTGCGGAAAATCGTGGCGTTTGAAAAAGCGGGTGGCAAGCTTGGCGACTTGTTCTCGCTCGCCATCATCGATCCTGCGGCGAAACAGCCGCTCCCGAATGTCGGTGCCAAGGTAATCGCGACAGAGTCCGGTCTTGAACTGGTTCCCATCTATCCGCTTCGCGCCGGGCAAGCATTTCGTGCGACACTGCGACTCGATCTACTCGGCACCGGCGAATCGATCACCAAAACCATCACTACCGATGCGAAAAAACTTCCCGCGCGCTCGAGCGTCAGTCAGGTCTATCCGACGGCCGATAAGCTCCCCGAAAATCAGCTGAAGTTCTATGTTCACTTCAGCGGCGCAATGAGCCGGGGGGATGTCTACAAGCATGTCCGTTTGCTCGACGCCCAAGGAGAAGTGATCGTCGAACCGTTCCTCGAAATCGGGGAAGAGTTTTGGGACGGGGCTCAGCAGCGGCTGACACTGCTCGTCGATCCCGGTCGTATCAAGCAGGGTGTTGCCCCGCGCGAGATCATCGGCCCGGTGTTCGAAGTCGGCAACAGGTATAAACTCGTAATCGATCGCGGGCTGCTCGATGCCCATGGTCGGCCTCTGGTCAGCAGCTACGAAAAGAGTTTCGAAATCGTCGAGCCGATTCGAACGGCGGTCGACCATAAGTCATGGAAGCTCGAGCCGCTGGAAGCGATGTCCCAGCTTCCGCTGAAGTTGCAGTTTGATCGTTCGATGGATCACGCGCTTTTGCAGCGAACCATTGAAGTGCTCGGTCCCGATGGCGAGCCGGTTCCTGGCGTCATCTGCCTCGAGAATGACGACCGAATTTGGAAACTCGTTCCGCGTCGCCCTTGGCCCGCTGGAGCGTATCAGCTGCGAATCGATACGGTGCTCGAGGACCTCGCTGGCAATCAGCTTGGCAAGGCGTTTGAGGTCGACGAGCTGCGACCACTCGATCGCGTGATCGATCAGAAGTTCATCACGATCGATTTCGAGATCAAACCAGCGGCGAAATAAGCTTGCGCTGCACGAGTTTGCCGCGCGACGATTTTCGCCCACCTAACTGTCGCGCGTTCTTTCGTGGGGTGCACAGTCGATCGCACGCCATTTCTCGCGCACCTCGCCAAGCCCAAAACGTGGCTTGCAAGAGTTTTCTCGGAAGTTTCCGGCGATGCTTGCCCGCCGGCGTGTTGTTTGTAAGTCGCTGTTGTGGAAGGGTTTGCGCTGTTTTAGGGGTGGCTGGTAACGCTCGTTACATAACTATTACCACCCCCAAGCGCTACGAATACTCTTGCCCCGCCGATGGCTCCTACAATCCCCAACATGCACCAGACAAGTGCATCGCTTGCAACACGCTGCGTAGCTCGCCGATTGGTATCAGCTGCTCACGTGACTCGGTTTCCCCAAGGCTTAGGTCGACCGAGAGCGGCTGGAAATACTTTCTCGCAGGAAACTACAACGTGGCGACTGTTACGTCAGAAAACGACCTTATCGACGGTGTGGATACGCTGAGCTTGCCACCGAAGCTCCGCAAGTTGGCGATCAAGCGTCAAAAGAAAAAAGATGCTGCCGTCCGCGAGCGTCAAGAACGCAAGCAGGCCGAAGCTCCCAAGAAGCGCGATCGCATTGGCGAACGCACCTCCTATAACTGGGCCGCTTGCACCTGGCTGGTGCTGCTGCACATCGGAGCCCTCGCAGCTCCGTTCTACTTCAGCTGGGCTGGTCTGGCCGCTTTCTTCGTCATGCACTGGATGACTGGCAGCCTCGGCATCTGCATGGGCTTCCATCGTTTGCTGACGCACACCGGTTTCAAAACCTATCCGATTGTGAAATGGACCCTCGCGGTCATCGGCGGACTCGCTGGCGAAGGCTCGGCCCTCGACTGGGTTGCCAACCACCGCGAACATCACGCCTTCAGCGATAAAGAAGGCGATCCTCACTCGCCACACGATGGAGCTTGGTGGAGCCACGCTCAGTGGCTGACGGTCACCCGTCCACCAGCTCAGCACAGAGCTCACCTCGAGAAGTGGGTTCCCGACATGCTCAAAGACCCAGGCCTCGTCCTGATCTCGAACCTCTTCCTGCCGATTCAGTTCGTCAGCGGAGCTGTGTTCTACGGTCTGGGCTACCTGATCGGCGGCCACTACATGGGGATGTCGTTCCTGGTCTACGGCGTGGTTCTGCGACTCGTCGGCGTGCTGCACGCCACGTGGTTCGTGAACTCGGCCAGCCACATGTTCGGCTATCGCAACTACGAAACCACCGACGACAGCCGCAACAACTGGTGGGTCGCCATCGTGGCCTACGGCGAAGGCTGGCACAACAACCACCACGCCTACCCACGCATGGCTGTTCACGGCCATCAGTGGTGGGAATTCGACATCACCTACCAAGCCATCCGCGTGCTGAAATTCACCGGCCTTGCTTGGGACATCGTTAACTACCGCCGCCGCGGCGAAAAGCCCGCCTAGTGCGAGCCCAGCTCCCTAGTATGCTTCAGCTACTGAATAGCTGAAGCTGCCACCTAAAACCTTGAAGGCCAGTAGCACTCCCCAGTTCTACTGGCCTTTTTCATGCGCCTTGGTCATTTGTGTAGGGCAGGCTCCCGCCTGCCTCCCGTAGGTTGGCTAACCCGAAGCCGGCATTAAGGAAGATAGTCTGAACAATTGGTAAAAATTCTTTCGGTCCGCAGCATCTCCTCATGGCTTACAAGGCACTTTGGAAGAGCATTGTAGTTGATTCTAGAGTGACATAGCTCATTACCGTTGAAAACAAGTACGCCGCTGATTTTCCTGATAGCATCACGCAATGCCTCATACCTACTCCAATTGGCTTCATCAACCTCTTGGTCTTGAAAAACCTCTGTTTTTAGCCATTTTGGGAAGTTGACACTCCAGTCGGGCAATTCGCTACACATTGAAGAGAGGTCGGGATAGATTCGAAAAAGCTCATTTAGTGCCCAATCCACAGCTTTTGAATTTGCGATCCTACTTGTCTTTGTACATGAGAGTAGAAGTATGTTTGGCGAAGACTCACTGAGCTGACTCTTGATCGGATTGAATTTCCTGGCGAGTTTGTCGAATACTTTTCTGTAGATTCGCACTACCGAAGTATAAAGACTAGGGCCTTGCAGTTTTCGCAATTCCTCGACGGTAAGTCCTTGGGTGCTCGGGACTGAGCTTCGCTTCCGCTGCTCTCGAAAGGTATTCCATGCTTGCCTTATGTCCTTGGCTTCCGATATCACTGTCGACTCGAGGCGGATTTTTCGATCATTAATTATAACTGATATATCGTTATTCTTTTTTGAACTCGGTAATTTCTCGTCAAAAACTACGCCGAGTCCACTTCGGATGGCATTAGCTTTTGTCCAGATATCAAAATGTTCGCCAAACCATACTCCAAGAGTGTTGTCCTTGTCTTCGTCCTTGTCTGCTCGATGTGAAAGGAATCCAACAAGTCTCTTTCGATCGCTTTTGCTTTTGCATTTTGAAAGGACTAAGCAAATATCGTCGTTAAACTCACGAAGCTGATTGATTGAAAGCGCACAGCAGTAGCTATAGGTTAGCGGCCATCTGGAGTAGCTAATTTCATGTAATGGTGTTGCGTTAATGAAATTGGCAATGCCGTCTAGTAGCTCGTCTGTCAACGCATTCGATATTGGGCTGTCGCTGCCTAGTTGACTCCGCTTTTCTTTCACGGTTGCCAACTGTTTGACGTAATATTCCTTGCCTGGGGACATGCACTCCCTTTCCAGTCGTGAAATCAGCATTAGCGAACAGTTCTTATGTTATTGTAAGTGCATATTAGAGGTTTTACCCTCTTTCCCTTACTCACCCTCCACTGGCAAATAAAGCAGCGGGGTTTGGGGCCACGAGGATTGCCAGGGGGTGCGGACTTCCGCGGAGCGGAGGGCGCGACCGACCCAGGAGTTGCAAGTGCTCAGCAAATGATAGCTTCCATTGGCATCGAAAAACGCATCGCTTGGGCCGTAAGCATAGCCTTCGATGTGTCGATAACGCCCCTCGCTGTCGCGTGCCGCTGATTGGCGAATGAACGCGACAAGTTGGCGATACTGATCGCGTGAGATCCTCACCGACGCTGCCTGGCCCAGATACTCGGGTCTCGTGTAGCCGACATGCAAACAGCTCTGCGAGGGCCACAGCAGCGCGTGGGCAGCGGTCGATACTTTCAGATCGGCCCAGGTCGGCGTTTCGAGAAAGAAGCCTCGATCTCCCCAGCCAATCGCCACATGCGAAAGGTGGCTGGTCTCCGCAGGAAAACAGTGCGGGTCGAACTCCTCGGACCAGTCGATCACGTCGGTCCGGACTGGCATCACCAGATCGGCATGCACTGCATTGGAGATCACCAAGATCTCAATCCCATTTTCTGTCGGAGTGAAGTGATTGTTGACCGGGATCAGCCCCACGGCGATGACGAGCAGGTAGACGGCCAAGCCGAGCAGCGACCATTTCAGTACGCGTCGCGCGCCGCCGAGAACGATCCGCAAAAGTACGCGCACATTCATCCTCGTCGCCTCCCAGGTCGACCAAACTAGAGAGCACCTAAGAGCGAAGAATATTCCTCAAATGGCGAAAACCTGGGTGATTCTGCGGAGTTTTCGCGTCTGCTTGGCTGTACTTGTGGCGCTGAAGAACTTGCAAAATAAGACGTAGCAGCCGCTGGCAAAAAATAAGCTGCCCTCTAGAAATAGAGTTCCTGTCATTCGTAAGCCTTGGGCGCGAACTTTCGGAGACTCAGGTAGGTCTTGGACCTTGTGACGAAAACCCGGATTCCAGACGGAGATTCGACCGATGCGCAAGATAGTGACGCTGTTTCAGCGTAATTACGAGACGGATCGTTTGGTGCGTGACGAAGTGGTTCCCGAGGCTGCTTGGGTCCTCGCAGGCGAGGGGATTGCGACTCGCAAGTACGACGGCACCTGTTGTCTGATGCGCGAGGGCAAGCTTTACAAACGCTACGACGCCCAAGCTGGCAAAACGCCTCCTCCGAACTTTGAGCCGACGCAAGACCCAGACACATTGACCGGCCATTGGCCCGGCTGGGTGCCGGTCGGAGATGGCCCCGACGATCGATGGCATCGCGAAGCGCTGGCGGCATCAGCCGCTCTGCCTGATGGAACCTACGAACTGGTGGGCCCCAAGATTCAGCGGAACCCCGATCGATTTGAAACGCATCAGCTCGTTCCGCATGGTCAAGATCGTCTCGACGATGCGCCACGCGATTTTGCGGGTCTGCGCGACTATCTGATAGGTCGCGAAATCGAAGGGATCGTCTGGCATCATCCCGATGGTCGCATGGTAAAACTCAAGCGCCGCGACTTCGTAAAAAGTGGCCCCAAACGCCGCAGTTAATGCTCGCGATGTGCCGGATCGATATGGGTACGACCCTCAGTTGTCGCGCTGAGTGGTCGTAGCGGCTCGTGAACCGCACGATTGTGTCTCCACTTCATAACTGCACTTCCTTCATGCGATGCATCGCAGGGTGTCGCTTCGATGAATCTATCCGAAGTTCGCGAGCGGTTGCTGGGAAGAGTGGGGCCGTATGCTGATGCGCGCGAGGCCACCGATGCGCTCGATAACGTCAAGCTCTGGATCGATACGCTGCGGGCCGATCAGCAGCACGAAGCGTGTGCGGCGCTGGTTGCGCTCGTGCCTGACGATCAGATCGAAGTGGCGACCGGCGCGATTCTGGCACTCGATTTTTGCAAGGATCAGCTCGATGTCGATCAGCTATGCAAACTCTTTCACGATGCGGAACTGAGTTTGCGGCGCAGGCCTGTCGGTTTTGCAGCCGTCGCTTTTGGCACGCTGGGGGAAGAGCTTTTTTCGCGACTCGCCCAGGCGTGCGGAAGTGACGACGCGCGCAAGCTCGAGCAACTGCTGCTCCGGCCGGTGTGGCGCGAGCAAGCGTCGTCGCTGCTCGGGATGGTCGCCGCGCGGCACGCCGAGATCGTGCTCTATCACGCGCGGCAGCTTTTAACGCACGACGATGTAGCGATCTTGCTGCGTCTCCCTTCGCAGTGGGAACGCATTGCCGTGGCCACTGCGCTTCGCCCTTGGAGCGAGCCTGCGATCGAGAAACTGCTGACGCTGGCTCAGTGGAAGAAACTTCCACCACTCGATCTCGCAGCGCTCGTGCGGGTGATGCGCGACGATTATCCCGCGCTCACGCAGCCGAGTGGACTTGCAGGCGAGCGAATCTGGTGGATCATCGGGGGCAAAGCGCACGAGAATACCGTTTGGGAAACGACCGATGGGACGCTCGCTTTCGAGTTACATCTCCCCGGCCATGCCTGCCTGTCGCAAACGCGTCTTCTGAGTTTCTCCGAGATCCACGCCTTTCGCACGCGGCGGCAGTTGCCAGCGACTTAAATCCAGGCATACGTATTTCGCGGGAAATACACCCCAAAACCCTCTTCACCTGGAGGCCGAAAGTGCTCTAAGCTCTCGGTTTGATCGTATGCCTGCGCACTTTGATTGTATTTACGAGTCTTTTCAGGTACATTATATGATGGAACGTACGTAAACGTATGAACTAGAAGAGCACCATGACACCTAAAGACCAACTTCCGATGGCGCTTCGCGCCGCCTATCTCGGACTCCATCGCCGCTCGGAGGCCTGTTTTGCTCAGCATGGAGTGACAGCTGATCAGCTTGTTCTGCTGGCGACCCTCTCCCATGGTGAGGCACTCACCCAGCGTGAACTTGCGCAGCGCATGCCGTCGGACCCCAACACCGTGCGGGCGATGCTCGTGCTGCTCGAGGAGCAAGGTCTCGTTGAGCGTGAAGCACATCCGACCGATGCGCGAGCACGCATGGTAGCCCTCTCACCAGCCGGCAAGCGAATGTTCCGCAAGTTGCACCGAGCAGGGGAGCCGATTCGCGTGCGGATGTTAGAAGCGCTCGGCCCGCGAAATACCGCACTGCTGGTGAAGCTGCTGGGGCGTGTCGCTGAGTCCCTCGCTCCTGCGGCTGTGGCCGAGTCGCTCAAGTCCGCGCCGCGCACCAGCACCAAGCGATCCAAATCCAATTCCTCTCCCTAAGGATACTGTGATGCATCTTCAGCAACGGCTGTTTTGTGTGAGTGCGCTTGTGGCGATCCTCTCGATGACGACTTCAGTGCAAGGCGTGGAGCCTCAGTTCGCCGCTCCTCCCGAGGGCTATGACGTCCGGCGAGAGGGGATCGAGCGCGGCAAGATCGAACTGGTCGAGTATGCTTCGAGCACCGTCGGCATCGACCGCAAAGCTCGGGTCTATACACCTCCTGGCTATTCAGCCGAGATCAAATATCCGGTCCTGTATCTGCTGCATGGCATCGGTGGCGACGAGAATGAATGGACCCGTCACGGCGCGCCCGATGTGATTCTCGATAATCTTTACGCCGATAAAAAACTGGTCCCCATGATCGTTGTGCTGCCGAATGGTCGCGCCTCGAAAGAGCTCACCGCGCGTGATCCGATTCCACGGCAGTCGCCAGCGTTTGCGATGTTCGAAAAAGAGCTGCTCGTCGATTTGATTCCGTTCATCGAGAAGCAATACTCCGTGAAGAGCGACCGCGAATCGCGTGCGCTCGCAGGGCTGTCGATGGGGGGTGGTCAGTCGCTCAACTTTGGCCTGGGAAACCTCGATACGTTTGCTTGGGTCGGTGGATTTTCATCAGCTCCCAACACGAAGCGCCCCGAAGAGTTGATCAAAGATCCAGCTGCTGCGGCCAAACAACTGCGGCTCCTCTACGTCGCGTGCGGCGATAAGGATGGTCTCTTCCGGATCAGCGAAAATGTGCACAAAATGCTCGAGGAAAAGAAGATCCCGCATCGCTACAACGTGATCGCCGACGGGAAGCACGATTTCAAAGTCTGGAAGAGCGATCTCTATCAATTCGCGCAGCTGATCTTCCGCGAACCAGCATCGAGCACTGCTGAGTAACCCTCGCTGAGGACCGGAATCGACGACTCGCCAGCTTGGGCTCGGCGAGTCTTATTTCGCGAGGTGGCATCGATGGAAAGTCCCAGCGCGACGAAGTTTCCATGGTCGACGCTCGACGTCGATCCCACGGCGTTTGGTGGTCCCTATCCACCTCATCAAACGATGGGGAAAACGTACGACTACGCTGGGCCCAACTCGGTTCGTCAGATTCCTGGCGATCGGCTCGCGGACTTTGAACCCGATTTTCATACCGTGATGATCGAGGCCAAAAGCAAACTGCTCGACCTGATTCCGTCGTCGCCACTCCCTTCGTATGGACTCATCATCAGCGAGCGGTTTCGCCGACTCCTGGAAGGGTTTAAGCTTCCACCGCATCGCTACTACCCGTTGCCGATGGAGCACCGCCGCCAGCCGATTGCGGGCTACTTCTGGCTCCACCTTCCGCAGCCGACTCCCGAGTGGGAGGCGACGCTTTCGATCACGCAAATCGAGCAGTCGATCTTGGCCGACCCGGCGCTCCGAGAGCTCGATCTGCTGCCGGTCTATCGACCTGTTCGGTTTGGGTATCACTTCCTCAGTCGGCCGCTGCGACATGCCATCGAGCAAGCCAACCTGCAAGGGATTCGCTTCGGAACCGCCAAGCTGTTCCGGACTGCTCGGTAGCTCAAGCAGCTCATGATTCTCGGAGGTCTACTTAATTAAAATCGCTATCGAGGATGATCCGATAGCGAGCTTTGCCCGACTCGAGGCGCTCGAACGCTTCGTTGATCTGGCTCATCGGATAGTGCTCGGTTTGCGGCGTGATGTTGTGACGAGCAGCGAACTCGAGCATCACTTCCATATCGACCGGCGAACCGGTGGGTGAACCGGAGATGCTCTTCTGGCCGAAGATCAGCGGCAGGGCGGGGATCGACATCGGCTCGAGCACCGCGCCAACCACATGCAGCCGACCGTTGGGGGCCAATGCACTAAGGAGGGCCGGCCAGTCGAGCGAAACATTCACGGTGACGATCAGCAGATCGAGCTTGCCAGCGAGTTGGCTGATCGCTGCGGAGTCGCGGCTGGAGACGACATTCGTGGCACCGAACGAGCGTGCTTCGTCGAACTTGCTTTCGCTCGACGTAAATGCTGTGACTTCACAGCCGTAAGCGGCGGCGAATTTCACTCCCATATGCCCCAGGCCACCGATCCCCACAATCCCCACGCTGCTGGTCGGTTGGGCATACATGGCAATCGGGTTGAACACGGTGATGCCGCCGCAGAGCAGGGGCCCCGACTCGGCGACGTTGAGGTTTTCGGGCAGGGGAATCGTCCAGGCCCAGTGGGCCCGCATGTGGCTGGCGAATCCGCCCCGATGGCCGATGATCGTAGGCTGCGCTTGCGAGCAAAGCTGATTCTTGCCCGATTTGCACGGACGGCAATGCATGCAGCTGCCGGAGTTCCAGCCGATCCCAACGCGCTGCCCCACTTTCAGCCCCTTGGCAGCCGAGCCAACCGCGGTGACGCGCCCAACAGCTTCGTGTCCCAGAACGGCAGGATAGGACGAGACTCCCCAGTCGTCGTTGAGCACCGACAGATCGGAGTGGCAGATGCCGCAATGTTCGACAGCAACTTCCACCTCTTCCGCGCCGATCGGTCCGAGGTCGATCTGCTCGCGCGTCAACTTCGATTTCTTCGACGCTGCTACCCAGGCATCAATCGTAGTCATGAAAGGGGCTTTCAAGTGGCGTTGGCGAGTGGCGGTGTTGTGAAGCTGCGAATTATAGCGCTCGCGAGCATTACCAAAGCGAGAATATTGATGCGCCGATTAACCTGGCGGCCAGGCGAGGGGCCGTTTGGCAAGGATGTGGAAATGGAGATGGTCGACACTTTGGCCGCCATCGGGCCCGACGTTAGCCACCACGCGATAGCCCGACTTGTCGACCCCTAGTTTTTCGGCGACCACTTTGATGACCCACAGCAGATGCCCGCCGAGAGCCTGATCGCCATCGTCGAAATCGGCGAGGTTGACGATCGGCTTTTTGGGAATCACCAGCACATGCACCGGCGCTTGCGGGCTGACATCGTGGAAAGCGAGGCAGAGGCTGTCTTCGTAGACGATGTTGGCCGGGATCTCTTTATCGATGATCCGCTGGAAGATGGTTTTGGACATGGGTGTGAAATCGCACGGAAGAGAGTGAGGAAGTGGATCGGTGCGTCGCACGCGACACACTAAGTATAGCGGTATGTCGCGCACGATTTGGACGGCGCGAGGCCTGCTTCGCGGCGCAAGCGATTGGCGGCGAGGGTTGGAGAATTTCCAAAAAAGAAAACGCCTGACACTCTCGAGTGGATCGAAAGTGCCAGGCGTTTTGGGTTTCGTCAGGCGGGCTGCTCGGGACGTCCTGGTCCCAAATCCATAAGAGCAACCCGCATGTCGGTTGATGCCTGCTCTGGGCCTCCTATTGCAGGAGCAAGGGCAGGCATCGGTCTTGGTAGCAAGGTCGAGTGACGACTACCAGGTTGGATGGTCGGTGAACAAGTGCTTTCGTTATCGCTAGTCACTTGCGATCCGCAGATGCGGCTGGCAAGTCACATTTTGTAATGATCGTTCGCATGCTCCGCCAGCAGGGGAACAAAAGTTGTTGCTGGTGGCGGATGAGTGAGCCGTGCTGCGATGAGGCAGCACAGCTTTCGGTTTATTAGTCGCGAGTCTGTTCGGCAGACGGCCGGTGGAACCGGCCCTACGGAATGCACACTGCTGGGCCAGCCAGCAGTGCCACCCACTTGCTTGGATGAATGGCGAGATTCATCCAAGCACGCTACTTACAAAACTCTTACGACTTACGAGCAGCCCATGCTGTTGCCGCAGTTGTGGCAGAGGTAGCAGTTACCGTTACGCACGGTGATGTTACCGCAGTAGCCACAGCTCGGAGCGTCGGACTGGAACTTAGCGAACTGTTCGCTGCGGCTGCCAATCGGAGCACCGTTGTTGTCGACTTTCATCGCCACACCGGCTCGTTCGAGCAGGTCGGTGTCGACCCCGTTCTTGCTGCTCAGGCTGGCAACTTCCACTTTCGCAGCAGCTGGCTTGCCCGTGGGGCGAGCAGCTTCCACAGCAGCGGCAGCCGATCGGGTGATCGCACTGGTCGCGGCAGCAGCAGGAGTGCTGCTGGTGGTGGCTTCTTTGCCTGCAGGTTGTGGAGCAGCAGGGAGGCTGGCAGTTGCAGTGCTTCCTGCGGCAGTTGGCCCACCAGCCTTCGTGGCGGCGGGCGAGCGCTGATCATCGCTGGTGGTTGCTGTGGCAGCATAGCCGAGCGAGGCTTCGCGATAACCGTCGAGGAAGTTGATGCCGAGCCAGCGGAAGATGTAGTCGACCACGCTCTTCGCGATGCGGATGTCGGGATTGGTCGTGTGACCCATCGGCTCGAACCGCGTGTGCGAGAACTTGTTGACGAGCACTTCCAGCGGCACACCATACTGCAAGCTCATCGAGACCGCAGTGCCGAAGGCATCCATCAAGCCGCCAATCGTCGAACCTTCCTTCGCCATGGTGATGAAGAGTTCGCCGGGGCGTCCGTCTGGGTAAAGACCGACGTTGATATAACCTTCGTGACCACCGACGTTGAACTTGTGCGTAACCGACTGACGGGTGTCGGGCAGACGTTCGCGACGAGGTTTGGCAACTGCCTTCTCGGCTGGAGCGGCAGCTTCTTTCTCTTTGCTCGCGTCGTTCTTGGTGTTGAGGGGTTGGCTCTGCTTGCTACCGTCGCGGTAGATCGCCAAAGCCTTGAGACCCAACTGCCAGCCCCACGTATATGCGTCGCCGATGTCGGCTGGCGTTACGTCGGTCGGCATGTTCACCGTCTTGCTGATCGCACCGCTGAGGAACGGCTGAGCCGCTGCCATCATGCGGATGTGAGCACGCCAGTTGATGCTGCGTACGCCATTGGCCGGCTTGAACGCACAATCAAACACGGCGAGATGCTCGTCGGCGAGTTCGGGTGCACCTTCGATGGTGTCGTTCTCGTTGACGTACTTCAGGATGCCCTTGATCTGCGGATCGTCGTAGCCGAGCTTGCCGAGTGCCATCGGCACTGTGCCGTTGACGATCTTCAGCATGCCGCCACCAGCGAGCTGCTTGTACTTCACCAGGGCGATATCGGGCTCGATACCGGTGGTGTCGCAGTCCATCATGAAGCTGATCGTTCCGGTGGGAGCAAGCACGGTTGCCTGTGCGTTGCGGAAACCGGTGCGACGACCAAGCGCGAGGACCTGATCCCACGTGGCGCGGGCAGCCTCTTGCAGGTCGGCAGGACCAGCAGGATTGATATCTTCCACGGCATCGCGGTGCATTTGCATGACGCGGAGGAACGGTTCGCGATTGGCTTCGTAGCCTTCGAACGGACCAACCACGGCTGCCATTTCGGCGCTCGCGAGGTTCGCAGCACCATGCAGCAGGGCGGTGACCGAACCGCACAGGCCGTAAGCAGCTTCGCTGTCGTAAGGCAGGCCGTTGCTCATGATCAAGCTGCCAAGGTTCGAGTAACCGAGGCCGAGTGGTCGGAAAGCGTGGCTGTTACGAGCGATCTGCTCGGTCGGATAGCTGGCGTGATCGACCAGGATTTCCTGCGCGATGAAGAACAAGCGGCAAGCGGTCTTGAACCGATCGACGTTGAACGAACCATCGGCCTCGCGGAACTTCATCAGGTTGATGCTGCTGAGGTTGCACGCGGTGTCGTCGAGGAACATGTATTCCGAGCAAGGGTTGCTCGCATTAATGCGACCCGAGTTCGGGCAGGTGTGCCACTTGTTGATGGTGGTGTCGTACTGCACGCCAGGATCGCCGCACTGCCAGGCACATTCGGCCATGCGATTGAGCAGCCAGCGTGCTTCGTAGACAGGACCTTCCTTCGAAGCGTCGGTGATCCAGTGGGTCGCCCACTTTTCGTTCTTCTCGTGAGCTTGCATGAACTCGTCGGTCAGACGGACCGAGAGGTTCGCGTTCTGGAACAGAATGCTGCTGTAAGCTTCGCCGTTGAAGTTGGCTTCGTAGCCACCCTTTTCGATCAGGACGTGAGCCTTGCGCTCTTCCTTCCACTTGCACTCGACGAACTCGAGAATATCGGGGTGCCACACCTTGAGCGACTGCATCTTGGCAGCGCGGCGGGTCTTGCCACCACTCTTCACCACGGCCGCGATTTGGTCGTAGACACGCATGAACGAGAGCGGGCCGCTTGGCTTGCCACCACCCGACAGCTTCTCGCGGTGCGAGCGGAGGGTCGAGAGATCGGTGCCGGTGCCGCTGCCGAACTTAAAGAGCATCGCTTCGCTGGTCGCCAATCGCATGATGGCTTCCATGTTGTCGTCCACGCTTTGGATAAAGCAGGCCGAGCCTTGCGGATACTCGTAGGGGTTCTCGGGCTGTTCGGTGGTGCCGGTTTCAGGGTTCCAGCGCCAGTTGCACTTCGCGCCGGTCACGCCGTACTGATTGAACAGACCGACGTTGAACCAGACTGGCGAGTTGAACGCGCCGTGCTGATTGAGGCAGAGCCAGGTGAGCTCGCGATAGAACTGCTCGCCATCTTCAGCCGAGGCGAAATAGCCGTCTTCGATCCCCCAGTCGGCGATCGTGCGGGTCACGCGGTGAATCAGCTGCTTGACGCTTCGTTCGCGCTCAGCGGTGCCATTTTCGCCATAAAAGTATTTGCTGACGATCACATTCGTGGCCAGCTGAGTCCACCCGGCGGGGATTTCCACGTCGGTTTGCTCGAACATCAGCTTGCCGTTTTCGTCCTTGATTTGGGCGCTACGGAGCTCCCAATTCACCGAGTCAAACGGGTCAGCCAGGTCGGCTGGGCAGAAGGTTGGCTCAACGCGCAAGCCCTTCTGAAGTTCGCGAATTGCGTCTATCTTCTTCATGCCACCACGTGGGGTTGAACCAGACCGGGGCGTGCTCACACTCGCCATGCATCAGCTCCTTCTGCAAAAAACCGAACTTGCTTCTTCGTGAAGACAAGTAGCTTCATGCAATGATACAAAAGGACACCATAGAAAACCAACGTGTTGGGAGAGGCTTAAGACTCGGACGGGACAACCGCGAAAGGGTCAAAAAGCATCCTGAACGGTAAGATGGGTAGGCCAGCAAAGGCAGGAAAATACCCTCCGTGGTACACCATCTATTGTGGAGTCTAAGAAACTCGCCACAACCCTTGGTAGGCGTTCTGTTGTAGTGTTCGGAAACGAAGCGTCAATAGCATCATTTTTTTTAGTCGCAGGTTGCATGATAGCAACGACTTACGACCAACACCCTCGAGCCGCCTGACCCTCCCGCGAGGTTTGTGTGAAGACGCAACTCGTTGAAAATCAACCAGTTGTGACTTTCCACCCCGTGATGGCACAACAGGTTGTGCTTTCACCACGAATTTATTTTCTCCACTTCCAAAACTCACTCAGTGCTAGCAATGAGTGTACCAGCATGCTGCTATTTACCTCAACCTAACATCTCCCCGAACCCGAAAAACCTACTGAACACCTGACCACACGTCACCTGCTTCTTTGTACAGATGAACACATCACTTGGCAAGCATTTTTTTGCCCGAAAACCAGAAGTCGTGGCCCGCGACTTACTTGGCAAAATTTTAGTCCGCCAAGTCAGGGGACAGTTGGGATCCATGCTCCTCGCCGGACGCATTGTCGAGACCGAAGCCTACCTAGCGACCGGCGATCCGGCCTGTCATGCCAGTCGAGGGATGACGCGCAAGAACAGCACGATGTTTGAAAGGGCCGGGCTGGTCTATGTTTACGCCATTCACGCGCGGCACTGCCTGAATGTCGTCACCGAGCGTGAGGGGAAACCATCCGCCGTTCTGATCCGGGCGATCGAGCCTCTGGTGGGGCTCGCCAGCATGGCCCAGCATCGCGGAATCGACCTGCCGGGGGCTGATGCGGGTGAATCACGAAATTCAGAGCGCGGCCAGTTCCTTACGCCGGATAGAGCCCCGCAGTTCCCCTTGAAGTTGCTCCGCGACCTGGCCCGGGGGCCTGGTCGGCTCTGCCAGGCGCTGGCGATCGACCGGTCGCTCGATAAGCACGATCTGCTGCTGGGGTCGCAGCTCTGGATCACCGAGAGCCTAGAGAGCCTTGTCAGCCTCGCATCCCCGCTTTGTGCAAACAGCCCGCTCGCGCCGCGCGTGACCTCGGCTGTCCGCGCGCGGCACGCGCCCAACGCGCGCCACAGCGCAACAAATTGCGCTTTCGCGCGCTCTCCCCGGATCGGGGTCACTAGCGCGCAGGATATGCTCCTCCGCTATTACCTCCGCGACTCCCTCTTCCTCAGCGGCACCCACAAGTTCAACCGCACCGAGTGGGAGTGAGTAGGCGGGAGGCGGGACAAAGTGTTGGGGCAGATCCGTAGTACTTCGTCTATCGACCAATGTCACGTGTTTTGGGTGCCACTGGCATTTTGCCAGTGCAGAAGCTGGAACCGATGTTTTGGGCAAAAATCTGCCTGAAACATAGAGCCTATTTACACTTCTCACTGGGCAGAGCCCAGTGGCACACTGGATGGAAGCCTGCTCATTGCTGCCTGACTTTGATCGTTTGACGAAGCAGTAGGGCAGGCCCCTGCTTGCCACGCTGAGTGTCGATGTGCGATTTGTGCCAAGGGGCTGTTATTTCACTCGCAGCCGCCACGCATGCGGGAGCGGAGACGTGGTCGCAGGCGTGGTGCGAGGGGCTCGGCTGTAGCAGCGGGAGTGCTCGGGGCAGACTGTGCTGCGGACGTGGCTGCGGGCTGGGAATGGGGCTGCACCGGAGGCTCTTCTCGAGGCTTAGCGCCGGGCTGTTCAGAGACCTGTGCCGGGGCGAAATCGATTCCGAAGTGAATGGGATAGTACGCTTCGAGCACGCTGGTGATGGCCTGGCCAAAGCGCTGCATGTTTTCAGGCGTATCGCGCACGCCGGTGTAGTTGCATTCGATCTGAAATCCGGCGAGCGGCGCGCCATCGCGACCATGGCGATCGACGTTATAGCCGCCGCGAAAATAGGGGATTGGAGGATGAGGCGTCTTCGCGCTCGGAGTCGCGGGAAAGCCTTGCGCTTCCATCATTGTCCCGAAGCTCTGCTTCCCTCGAATGAGATCGACGAAGCTGGTCCGGCCGCGGAGCGCCACCGATTGCAGGCTGCATCGCTCGAGCAGTTTCGGATCGCTCAGTTTCTCGTCGTCGAGCTGCAGCAGCGTTTGGCTCAGCAGATAGCCAATCTCTAAACGCTGCGGCGGATGACCATGCCCATGCAGGTCGATAAAGAGTCCGCGCCCATGCGACTTGCCGACTCCTTTTCGCGCGTGCTCGATGAGGCTGTGATAGTCGTTCCAAGCGATGGTGGCGGAAGGATTGCCAGCGGTTGCTTCTTTGATTTCGCGATTACAGTCGACTCGCGTGCGCGATAATTTGCAAATCACCACATGGGGCCAGCCACCGGTCTTGTCGTGAATCGCTTTCACAATCGCGCGGGCCAACTCTTGGGTGTTACGATCAAAGGCGAGTGTCCCCTCCACGCGCTCGGGGATATCGCTCGGCTTCTGACGCCCGCCATGCGGCACCGAGATCACCAGCGGTAAGTTGCCTGCGATGTATTCGACATACTCGTGCCGACTGAAGTAGCTTTTGCCCGGCTCGATAGCTGCCGGGAGAAGCTGAGGCTCACCGCGCGAAATCTTGGGGGCCATCGCCACCATCGCCGCGACGAGCCAAACATACGAGCGCAGTTGCAGCAGTGGATTCATCGAGACTTTCGATTCGTTGGGGAAACGTGGGCGATTCGTGGGTGGAGCCAGCTGAGCACGCCGCTATTTAAACGCGATTATCCGTAATTGAGGCGAGGCTGCGTGGTGCGCTCGATTGGCAAGTCGATCAGCAGTGGCGAGCGACGATTCCAGTTGGCGGCGAGCACTTCGCTTAGTTCACTAGCGGAGGTGATGCGCATCGAGTCGACCCCTAGTGATCGCGCGAGGCTGACAAAATCGACCTCGGGCGCGGCGATATCGAGCGCTTCAAAATTCCCTTCGAGCGCTTGAGGGAGACCGAGTCCACGAGCGCCGATTTTCAGGATCTGATACTGGGCGTTGTTGCAAATCAGGAAGATGACCGGGAGCTGATAGCGGGCTGCGGTCCATAAACCTTGGATGCCGTAGAGCGCTGCTCCTTCGCCGAGAATTGCGAGGACGGGACGATCGGGCCAGGCGAGTTTGGCGCCGATCGCCACGCCGAGTCCCCAGCCGAGCGTCCAGCCACGATGGCCGAAATAGCCGGTCGTGTTTTTGATGGCTCCGAGCCGCTCGAGTGTGGTGCCGGTGGTGGTGACCGCTTCTTCGACCACGGCGATATCGGGGGGCAAGACGCGGGCGACAGCCGCCATGGCCGCCAGTGGCGAGAGAGGGGTCGTGGGCTCGAGTCTAGCGATTTGTGCTTCGAGTTTTTCGCGCGCCGCTTGATGCGCCGCTGCAGTGCGCTGGCGGCGCGCGTGGAGTTCCTCTTGCTTGGCCGAGGTTTGCTTCAGCCGCATTTCGCTCGACAGGAGCGCGAGCCCTTCGCGCGTGTCGCCGAGAATCGCCACGTCGCAGGCGTAGTTCTTGTTGAGCTGCCAGCTACTCTCGTCGAGATGCACGATCTTGATGTTCGGCGGCAGGGGGCGCGATGGCTCGTGAAACATGTAGAGCCGCATCAGGTCCATGCCGGTGACAAAGATGCAGTCGTGTGGCGCGAGCCGTTCGAGCACTTCGGGGGACCAGAGGGGCAAGCCTTGGCCGTAGAGGGGATGATCGCACGGAAAGGCAAGCCGGCCATGCGTGGTGCCAGGTTCGCTGTAGACCGGGCAGCCCAAGATTTCGGCGACGGTGACGAGCTCGCTGACAGCCGACCGCTCGCAAACGCGGCTGCCAGCGAGGATGGCTGGGTTGCGCGCTTCGAGCAGCACGCGCGAGGCCTCGGCGATGGCGGCTTGCGGCGGACGGACCCGAAAATCGGGTAAGCGAATCGGCGCGAGGTCGAGCTTATCGCTCCGCTCGAGTTGCACGTCGATCGGAAGGGATAAAAAAACCGGGCCGGTGGGAGGGGTGAGCGCGCACTGCACAGCGCGACGCAGCGCGGTGGGTAAATCTTCGACGCGGCTGACTTCCACCGACCATTTGGTCCAGGGGCGCGCGACACTCACCATGTCGCCACCAAGAATCGGCTCGTCGAACGCCAGTCGGCGATCTTGCTGACCGGCGGTCACCAGCAGCGGCGTCCCTTCGCGATAGGCGTTGTACAAAATGCCCATCGCATTCCCCAGGCCACAGCTGATGTGCAGATTCACCAGACCAATCGTTCCCGAGGCCATCGCGTAGCCATCGGCCATTCCCATCACGGGAACCTCTTGCAGGCCGAGGATGTACTGCAGCCGCTGGTCGGTCACCAGCAGATCGTTGAGGGGCAGTTCAGTGGTCCCTGGATTTCCAAAGACATAGCGGACACCCAATCCGGCGAGCAGTTCCACCATCGCTTCGATGCCGGAGATCGATTTATTCGTTGCACTGGTCATGGCTCCAGTATAAGTCAATCGTGCTCGGCGCGGAGCCTCGAAAGTCGAAACTGCTAGCGATGCCAGTGCTCGAGTAAGCCGACTGATCTTGCCAGCGCAAGGCGGTTTTGATAACTCCCGCTCGATGCAAACCACTGCGCGCCACGGCCGACTTTTTTCTGCTCTCGGGCGGAGAATCTGCGCGCTGATATTGGTGCTCTGCGCGGCGCAGGTCGGCTGTCGCTCGGGTGGGCAACTGGCGAGCGAAGGCCCTCTCAATCTCGAAGAACTGGGTCTACCGACCATCGAAATGCCGGCGGAAGGTTTGCCGGCGGTCAAACTTCCCACGACGTTGCCTTCGCCGCGCGAGCAGGTCAACAGCGCGCTCGAGACGACGAAAGTGCAGCTCGCTTCGCTCACGCATGCCAAACAGCCGACCAACGATGCCGACTGGGTCGACGAACTGAAGGTGCTTCCGTATGCCACAACCAGTGGCGACAAGATCACGATCCACAACATTCGCGACTGCGAGTTCTTCACCTATCGCGACAGTTTGGTGAATCACATCGACCGGACGTATAAGCTCGACGATGTGCAAACGGTCGACTTCATCATGGTGCCGTTCAACAACAACCGGGCCATCGCCCACACGATGCTGAGCTTTGGTTTTAAGAATGGCGAGTATCTGGGAGCCTCGGCCGAGGTGCGACTCGAAAAGGGAGAGCAGTACGACGCCGCGCTCGGGCTGTTTGGTCAGTTCGAGCTGACGTACGTGCTGGCGACCGAACGAGATTTGATTCCGGTGCGCACCACCTACCGGGAATGCGATGTCTATGTCTACCGCAGCACCGCGACACCGCGCCAATCGCAGCTGCTGTTTGTTGATGTGCTGAAACGCGTGAACAGCCTCAAAGAGAAGCCAGAGTTCTACGACACACTGTCGAACAACTGCACCACCAACATTGTGCGGCATATCAACGCCATCTCGCCCGGTTTGGTCCCCCACGACTACCGGGTGCTGTTTCCCGGGTTTGCCGATCGGCTGGCGTACGACCTGAAGCTGATCGATACGAGCGCTCCGTTTGAAACGGTGCGTCAGCGGTCGCGCATCACCGATCTGGCGACGCGCTATCAAAAGAGCCCCGATTTCTCGGCTCGCATCCGCAGCGGAGAAACGCTGCGCTAGTTTCGCGCCATGCGACGGGCCTGGCTCGCGCCGGTTTTTGTCTAGCACAGCGTGCTCGACATCGCGCGTCCGATCCCAGTCGCCTGTGATGTTAGCTGGCTAGCGGCGCGACTATACTTGCCCCAGACAGGCAGGCTGAAACTCGCAACGAGCGGGTGGACCGAGCTTCAGCATCTTCGATTCGTAGCCAGGCAGCAGATCATTACTTTTTACGTTCTGGGCGGATGATAGTCGGGGGCCAAGCGTTCGATGGAAGTTGTGAACATCCAATCCACCACGCCGTTTATTACCAAAGATGGTTCGCAGATTCGTGAGATCCTGGCGCATCGCAATTCGAGCATCCGCAATCAAAGTCTCGCGGAAGCGGTGGTCTATCCCGGACGCTGGACAGCCGCCCATTTTCATCGTGTCACCGAAGAGATCTATTTTATCCTCGACGGCAGTGGGCTGATGCGGCTCGATGGTGAAGAGCGACCGGTGTTCACCGGCGACGCGGTCGCGATTCCGCCTGGGAAGATCCACAGCATCCTCTGCACCAGCAGTCAGCCGCTGAAGATGCTCTGCTGCTGTGCTCCGGCCTACGAGCACGACGACACGGTGCTGGTGTAACGCTTCACGCTGCTGAACCCTTCTATCTACCGGTTCGGCAATCTTTGCGCGGTCGGCATAGTTTCTCGCTGCTAGCGGCCAATTCTCGATTGGGGCGGTTTGCTTGCCATTAGTCGTGTGAAGCTGCGTCGATTGCAGCAGTTGACAAGGTGCCGACTGCTTAACTCGACCGATCACTACGATCTCGCCGATCTTAACGAAGAGAACCGCTTCTCGTCGTCGATGCGTCCACTGGGTAGTGAGGCGCTTGCGAGTTGAACGTGCGAGTTGTCGCGTGCCCCCCGGGCCCTGCGGCGGCTCTTATCAGGCAACCTTCCGCTTGCGCATGGGCAGTACTTCTTCATGATGACCAGGCTGGTGAGCAAAGTTTCGTGGCCACTACTGGCAATCGCCATTGCACTTGCCGTGCTGAGCCTCCCCGCGCCGTCGTGGATGCAAGCCCGCATCGAGAGCAGTGCGTCGGCATCGCGCGTGGTCGAGACCTCGATCGATCGCGCCGCAGCACCGCGCGCCGATCGAACCGCAGCTCGCATCGAGCGACCCGAGCATAAGTACGCGCCGCTCGAAGCCCCCACCCAAGTGCTGCGCCCCGCTGTCGTGCCGATGCCCGTGCAGCCGATGCGTGCCCCAGCCACGGAAGCAGCGCCTGCTGAAGCTGTGCCTGCCGCCGAGCAACCAGCCGAGCCAGCCGCTCCCCCTCGCAAAACATTGGCCGATGTCGAAGCGCCAGCTCAGGAAGCTCCCACCGGACCTCTGGTCGCCGAACAGATCGACCTCGATCCTTCGCTGATCGAAACTCCGGCGCTTCCACCTGCCCGCGCGAGCATTAACGACGACGATGCGGTTGGCTCGTCGCTGCAACCATCGCTCCTCCCCGCCTCGAGCGCGCTCGAAGGGGAAGCAGCGCCGCTCGAACCAGCCGCCGAAACGCTTTCCACGGGGCCCTGGGCGCTCGCGAAATCGCTAGTCGAACAACTACAAACGGTGGCCGCTAGCCAGCCCACTGCTTCCGATTGGGCGCTCGGCGCTGTGGCGAAGCTCGAAGCCCTCGCGAAACTCCCAACCCTCGACGACCCTCAAGCGGCTGAGATCCTCAACGGTCTTGCAGCCGATGCCGAGCAAGGGAAAGAGCTCGCCCGCAACTATCCCGAAAACGAAGACCGCACACGTTTGCTCCGTGCAGGCTATGCGATCGTTCGCCGCCACGCGATTTGGTCGGTCGTGCATCAGCTGGCCGTTACTCCCCCCGAGATCCCCGAAGTGGGTGATTTCGCGGTTTGGAATCGGAATCTTACCGAAGTCAACCGGCTCTTTCCCGCTCAGGGAGCTGCCAGCTGGCGCAAGTATTTGCTGATCGACGAAGCGCTGCAAAAGATCGGCGCGACCGATGTCAGCGTCGACGAGCAGCGAAAGCTCGTGCTGCTGATGCTCGACCGCATTCACTCCACGCAGCTGGCCGAAGATCAATCGTACTACCTCGAAAATCAGCCCGCCGTTCAGCAGCTCGTCACGCAGATGAAATTGCTCGCCGATGAACCTGCCGATCTCGCCGGGCTCGTCCTCGCGATCGAAAAGTTCGAGCACGATGGACTCGCAAGTGAATCGGCTACACTAGCCGACGCCTACCAAGACATCCGTTTTTCCAACGACGAGCGGGTTCGCCAACTCGCCGAAACGGTGAACGCGTTCTACCGCAATGCCAACGTGCGGGTCGCTCTTTCGGCCACGCTCATCAACCGTCTGTTGCCGCAAGAACAGCAGATGCAAGAGCCGGTGTACGACCAGATTCAAGGTGCCTACGTTCAAGGGGCGAGCAACACGAGCACACGCTTGCGACTCGTTCTGCTTCCCGATCGTTTGCGCTGGCGGATGGGGCTCGAAGCACGCGGTGAAGTCGCCTCGTCGACCGCTTCGTCGAAAGGTCCCGCGACGTTCTATCAAGATGGTTTGTCGACCTACCGTGCTCGCAAGATGCTGACGGTCGATCGCAAAGGTATTCGGATTTTCAGCGCCGAAGCCCAGGCCGACGCCAATAACTCGCTCACCGATTTCGAAACCAATTTCGACGGTATTCCGCTGGTGAGCAACCTCGTCCGCTCGATTGCCCGCAGTCAGTACGACGCCGCTGCGCCGCTCGCCAAAATGGAAGTGGAACACAAAATCGTCGGCCGCGCTACGAGCAAGCTCGACGAAGAAGTCGCCGCGAAACTCGAAAAAGCGAAGCTCGATTTCCAAACCAAACTTTTGAGCCCGCTGCAAAAGCTCGAGCTCGATCCCACCGCCGTCGACATGGAAACGACCGAAGAACGCCTCATCGCTCGCTATCGTTTGGCAGGCCGCCATCAGGTCTCGGCCCACACGCCACGCCCCCAAGCGCCGGGCGATAGTTTGCTGAGTGTGCAGGTACACGACAGTGCGCTCAACAACGTCCTCGAGCAACTGAAGCTTCACGGACGGAAGGTCGATCTGATCGATCTGTTTAAGGAAGTGACTGCCCGCTTCAATCAAGAAGTGGTGCCTGTGCCCGAGGATCTTCCCGAAGATGTGATGGTCACTTTTGCCGACACCGATCCGGTGCAAGTCGACTGCATCGACGGCCGTTTGCGGCTGACAATTCGTCTCAAAGAACTGTCGCACGGCAAGAGCAAGTGGACCAACTTCACGGTCCGTGGCTACTACGTTCCGACCTCCGATCAACTCGATGCCAACCTGGCCCGCGATGGTGTGATCGAACTGATCGGTGGAAAACTCCGCTTCGGCGATCAAGTGGCACTGCGTGGCATTTTCAGCCGCGTTTTGTCACGCAATCGCAAGCTGAGTCTCGTCAACAAACAGCTGGCCGAATCTCCCGAACTCCGGGACCTGCAAGTGACGCAGTTTGTGCTCCACGACGGCTGGATTGGCGTGGCGCTCGGCCCCAAGCTGCCTGAACGGCAAGCGATCGCGCCTGTCAGCCCCGCACGCTAACGCCAGCCGCTTTTCCAGCGGCGAATCTCTCCATCACTCCCCGGCCACCTCTTCGGCCGGGGCTGGCCAGCAGCTTGGCGTGCTGCACGCGTGCCACTGAAGCTCGTCTACTGTACAGCTCTGCTGTGCAGTGCGCTGAACACTCACACGATGTTCATCGAATCAACATTTGCTTGCGTGATACACGTGGGCGATTCACAATGCTGTCGCGGCACTGCCACTGGATCGACTTTCGTGGATGCTGCCTCGCTCGCTGCACGCATGACATCGTGCGGGTCGCTGCACAGCCCTCCCTGCGTTCTCTACTCGCCTACAAAAGTAACCTTGCCATGTCAGAACTAAACCGTCGTACGATGCTCGAGCAGTCGGCTGCCTGGATGCTCGCCGCCGGAGTTGGCTCCGCTGCACTCTCCACGAGCGAAGCATCCGCCCAAGAGCCTAAGCCAGGGCCTTACGCCGACGCCAAACTGGTCCCTGGCGACCTTCCGCCGGTCGCCAAAGATTCGTTCACGATCGCGGTCTTGCCCGACACGCAGAACTACAGCGAAAAGTTCCCCGCCAACTTCCACGCCCAAACCGAGTGGCTCGTCAAGCATAAAGCCGACCGCAACATCGTGGCGGTGCTCCATCTGGGTGATGTGACCAATCGCAACACCGTGGCCGAGTGGGAAGTCGCCAAGTCGGCGATGGAAAAACTGGATGGCCATCTGCCGTACTTCATGGCCCTGGGAAATCACGACTACAGCGAAGGGGGCGGCTGCAAAGATCGCACGACGCGCTACAACGACTACTTCAAGCTCGAGAAGATCAGCCAAACGCCGAACTTCGGTGGCGTGTATGACAAAGAGCCCGAGCGCCTCGAGAATATCTATCACACGCTCGATGCCGGGGGACGCAAGTTCCTGGTGATCGCACTCGAATTTGGCCCTCGGAAAGATGTGGTCCGCTGGGCGGCTGAAGTGGCAGCCAAGCATGCCGATCGCGAAGTGATCCTGATCACGCACGCTTACATGTATTACGACGAAACTCGCTACGACTGGAAGAAGTTCGGCGCCAAGCAAACCTGGAATCCGCACAGCTATCCGGTCGCCAAAGCGACCGCCGACGATGTGAGCGATGGCGAGGAACTTTGGTCGGGCCTCGTGGCCAAGAGCGAGAACTTCATCTGCACGCTGAATGGTCACGTGCTTGGCGACGGCCTGGGGCGCACCATCACTGCTACGCCAGCAGGACGTGAAGTCCCGCAAATGCTGGTGAACTTCCAGATGAAACCCAACGGCGGCGATGGCTGGCTCCGCTTGCTCGAGTTCCAAAGCGATGGCAAGACGGTGGAAGTGCGCGACTACAGCCCCACTCGTGGCGAGCAGAACGAGTCGCCGCAAAATCGGTTCACCCTTACGCTCGCCGCGCCGAAAGTTAGCTAGGCTCTGGGGATTGGCTCGCTAAAAAATCCTCCGCCGCTGCTCGCCAGCAGAGCAGTGGCGCGACGTGGGTCTACTATCAGCGCTGCTGCTATCTCCTCGAGCATCACCCAGCGGTAGCAGCCAAGTTCTGGCAATATCACTGCTGCCGCTGGCGTCGCCATGCCGCTGTTACTGTGCAAGAGTTGCTTAGGAACTCTTGAGTAATTTTTGCAGAAAAGTGAAGCGATTCCTCAGGAAGTGCTAAACCAATCTTGCAGCAAACAGCGATGCTGAATTACCAAGAGCATCCTGTGGCGCGTCGCTTGGCAATTGAGCGCGGGCCCCATTGGGTCGCATGTTAGGAAGACATCGACCCCACGCAGGCAGAGCACTCGTAGCCCTTCGCCACTGGCACAGGGAGCTTGTCTCTGCGGCACCCTTTTCTCGATCAGCTCTTCGCGGCAGGGAGGTCCGCCAGCATGCGATCTATATCTCTTGCGCCATGGTTTGGGAGTCGTCAGACGCTCATTCTTGCGCCAATTCCCGAGAAATAACGACTGTTTTGGGCTTTCGCCGTTTGGCGGAAAGCCGCCCACGCTCGGTCGCTCTATGCCGTGTGCGTGCGCGAGAGTGCCCGCTCGCGGGGGAGGAGCAAGTCGCCGCTCTGTCGCTTTATTCCGGTAACAACCACCGCGGATAGCCGGCGAGCAGGGACTTGGCATGTGACACCCTGGCGTGGAACTCGTCCCTTCGTTTGACTCCGAAGGGAGATGAACTAGTGTTTCGATGCTTCGCTAGGCAAGGCATTTGGGAGCCGCAAGCTCGCCCGACCAAAACCTTCGCCCAGCCCTGCATCGGGTTGCCGACTTCTGGCTCGTTGATTTTAAGTTGTTGCTCCTTCGTGGCACCGGCTGACCCTGATTGTGGCCGCTGCGCCGCGCTAACTTTGGCAGGAATGCGATTCTATGTCTCTTCGCAAACGAGCCCCTCTACGTTCCTCTTGTGCGGCCTCTCACGAACCTGGGAAGCATGCGGCGAAGCAGGAAAAAGTGAGTCGCAAGCTGCAGGTGGAATCGCTCGAACCCCGTTTGCTGATGACAGCCGCATCGAGTGATAGTAGCGAGCTCGTCTCGACCAACGGACTCTGGTGTGCGTGCCCGATTTGCACCGGTCGCGATCTGAACCTGACGACGGAATCGTCGACTACCACTGGCACAACCTCGACGACGACGGTGGCGACCAGCAGCCCAATTTCGAGCATTCCGCAGCTCTCGAGTCGTGCGGGGGCCGCAGCGACGATCTATCTCGATTTCAACGGCCATTCGCAAAGCACGTGGGGACAATGGTCGAACGCCGTCACGCCGGTCTACAGCCGCGATAGCGACCGGACGACGTTCAGCAGTTCCGAACTCGCATCGATCCAAGAGATCTGGGCGCGTGTGTCGGAGGACTTTGCTCCGTTCAACATCAACGTCACCACGGTCGAGCCACCATCGTTTGGCGATCGGGTGGCGGTGCGCGTGGCGATTGGCGGCAACTGGAGCGACTGGTTCGGTCAGCAGGCGGGTGGTGTGGCTTACGTCGGTTCGTTTGCCAACAGTGCGCCGAACACCGCGTATGTCTTTTCCGATGCGCTCGGCACTGGCAACCCGCGCTATGTGGCAGAAGCGGTGTCGCATGAAGTGGGGCACACGCTGGGTCTTTCGCACCAGGCGACTTGGAACGGCAATACGCTGGTGGATGAGTATTCGTCGGGGACCAGCGCTTGGGCACCGGTGATGGGTGTCGGTTACAACTCGGCGCGCACCACCTGGCACAACGGCGCGACGAGCAATAGCGCCTCGTCGTATCAAGACGATATGGCGATCATTGCCAATTCGACGAACGCTTTTGGCTACATCGCCGACGATGCTGGGAACACGCAAGCCGCCGCGACAGCCTTGACGGTGACGAGCGGAAGTGTCAGCCGCGCGGGAGTGATCAGCACCAATTCGGATATCGATGTCTACTCGTTTACCACCACCGGTGGCACGGTCAGTTTGAATGTCGCAGTGGCATCGATCGGCGCGAATCTCGACAGCGTGGTGGAACTGCGCAACAGCAGCGGCGTGCTGATTGTCAGTGGCAATCCTTCGACGAGCCAAGACGCATCGCTTGCGGCATCGGTGGGTTCGGGAACGTACTTCGTGACGGTGAAGAGCAGCGGCGGCTATGGCAACGTCGGTCGCTACACGCTCAGCGGCACGATTGCTGGCGGCAGTAGTGGCTCGACGACGAGTGGCGGATCGGGTGGCACAACCACGCCGGCGGCCCCCGAAATCAGCCTGTTTATGGGGACGAGCGAGATTCGGACCGGGGGTGTCGTGCACTTTGGTTCCACAGTGCGTGGCGTCGCTGTCGACCGCACATTCACGATCAAAAACACCGGCACTGCCAGCTTGTCGCTCACGTCGCTGAGCAGTTCGCTGCCCGCCGGTTTTTCGCTCGTCTCGAACATCACGCGCACTTCGCTCACGCCGGGCCAGTCGACCACCTTTACGATCCGCATGACCGGCGCGACAGTCGGCAGCCCTGCAGGCGTGCTGAATCTGCGGAGCAACGACAGCGACGAATCGACGTTTCGCATCAATCTGTCGGGAACGGTCACCGCGCCACCAGCAGCCAGGATCATCGACAACGGCGCTGCTGGTTTTCGTACTTCGGGGGCTTGGACGACGAGCACAGCGGGGCGCGATCGCGACTCGCATTTCGCCGCGAAGGGGCCCGGCTCGAGCGTGGCGACTTACACGTTCAGCAGCCTGCCGTCGGGGACGTATCAAATTAGTGCCACGTGGGGCGCAAGCAAGACGAATGCTACCGATGCTCCTTACACGTTCTACGACGGAACAAGACTGCTCGGCTCGGCGCGGGTGAATCAAGAGAACTCGTCGACCGGCATCTCCGACGCTGGTAGCAACTGGCGCGTGATCGGCACCTTCACCGTGAGTAGCGGCACCCTCGTGGTCACGCTCAATAACAAGGCGAACGACCGTGTGGTGGCCGACGCAATTCGGATTCAGCAGGTCTTTACCTCTTCATCGGCGAGCCGCTCGCTGCTGCCAGAAGAGGTGAACCAAGCGACCAGCGATTACTTGGCTGCCGATACTTCCGCCGAGATGGTGACGCTTGTGAGCAGCAGCACTACGAGCTCGTCCTACGCGGCAGTTAGCGCCGAGAGCTCGGCCTCCACGAGTGAGTTTTTGGCGGAAGATCTGACTCCCGAGTTCGCGCTGCTGGGAGAAACGATCAGCCTGGTGCGCGAGATGGACGAGCTCACCAGCAGCCTGACTGGTAGCAGTGCTCGCGATCGCGATGAGCTTTGGTCGGCCGTGGATGAACTTCTGGCCGGGTGCGACACGTCGCGTTTCGACTGGCTGGAGCGATAGTCGCGCGAGTCCCTACTCCTGCGCTACAGTCGCCGCCACGCTACAGTGATCTGAAAGAACTTTCAGACCGTTCGACGCAAGGCGGAACCGATGCGCACCACTTTGATCCTCATTTTCAGCCTCTTTTTTGTAACGCTCCTGGCGATCACGGTTCGCGCTACGCTCCTCGAGAGCATCACCGCAGTGCCGAGCGCGGTGGTGAGCGATCCCTGGTTCATCGCGACCCTTGCTGATGCGTACCTCAGCTTCCTGACCTTCTACTGCTGGGTCTTCTACAAAGAACGCTCGTGGCTCGCGCGGCTCGGCTGGCTGGTAGCGATCCTGCTGCTGGGGAACATGGCGATTTCGCTCTACATGCTGATCGCTGTCATTCGCCTTGCGCCCGGCGATGGACCGCGCGAACTTCTCCTGCGACAATCGGCGGCATGAAGCCCCACGCACGATGGTTGCAAAGTCTCTGCCTATCGCTCGCGCTTGGTGCTGCGCTTTTGATCGACTTTGCCAGCGCGCAAGAAGCAGCAGAAACCGCTGACATAACAGCCGTACGCGGCCCGATCACAGCTTTGATGGTGGCAGAACCACCACGCGCGCGGAGCGATGCAGATCAGCAAGTGCAACCTCCGCCGATGCTCGTCGCTGCGTCGGAGCATCGACTGCTCAGCTACGATCGAGCGACCCTGCAGCCGCAGCGCGGCATTGCGACGAAGCTCGAGAAGATTCACGATCTGGCGCTCGCGCCCGATGGCGAGCTGCTGGTTGTCGCGGGTGGCTCGCCCGCAGAGAGTGGCGCGCTCGAGCTGCGCGAGTGGCCCTCGCTGCGACTCGTGCAAGAGCTGCGCGTAGGGGACGATGTGGCCCTCACCGCTCGCTGGTCCCCCGATAGCGCGCAGCTGATCGTGGCGCTAGCCAATGGCAAACTAGTCCGCGTTTCGCGCGCGGGAAAATTGCTCGGCACCATCGATGCGCATAGCGGCGCAGCGCTCGCCGCCGACTGGATTGCGACAATCGCCCAGCGCGGCACAACCGCGCCGCCCATCATCTCCGCCGGGCGCGATCAGTCGCTCAAGCTGTGGGAAGGCGCGTCGCACGATCTGCTGCGGACGCTCGATCAGCACACCGGTGAAGTGCGGGCGCTAGTGCTACTCAAAAATGCTCAAAAACCACTCGAAAAACAGCCTGTTCGGCCCGCAGAAGTGGTCAGCATCGCGGCCGACAAGACGGTCCGACTCTGGCAGCCGACCATTGGCAGACTGGTTCGCTTTACGAAACTGGCGAGCGCCCCCCTCGCGATCTGTCAGCTGGGGACGAGTGATCGCGTGGCGATTGGCTGCGACGATGGTTCGGTGGTAGTGGTCGATCTTCGTACGACCAAAATCGTCGCCACACTTGCGGCCCTCGAAGGCCCGATTTTCTCGATCGCAGAAATCTCCGAGACTCACGTGGTAGTCGCCGGAAATCGGGGAATGCTGAAAATGCTCGATCTTTCTCCACGAAACGAGTAAGCTGCCGCTGGCTCTGCTGGCGCTATTTTTACCTGCACTGACTCGCAAACAAGTTCTCGCTCGATGCAACTCAAGCTCCACGCTTTTGATCTTCCGCTGAAACATCGCTTCACGATCAGTCGCGAGACCACCACCGTGCAGCCGACGCTGATTGTCGAGCTCGAGCACGAAGGTCTCTCAGGCTTTGGCGAAGCGACGTCGAATCCGTACTACGGCGCCACGATCGAGCATATGGCAGCGGTGCTCGAAGCGCAGCGTGGTTCGATCGAGTCGTACGACGGCAGCGATCCGGCCCTCTTTTGGCGGATGATGTCGATGCTGCTCGCTGGCGAATCGTTCGCCCACTGCGCGCTCGATCAGGCTGCCTGGGATTTGTGCGGCAAGCTCGAGAAAAAACCGGTGTGGGAACTTTGGGGGCTATCGCTCGACAAGGTTCCCGCGTCGAACTTCACGATCGGCATCGACACGATCGACACAATGGTCGCCAAACTGCGCGAGATGCCGGGCTGGCCGATCTACAAAATCAAACTCGGCCGTGGGCAAGAACTCGAGATCGTTCGCGCTCTGCGCGCCGATCTCACCGCGCGTGGAGAAAATCCAGTGCTCCGCGTCGATGCCAATTGTGGTCTCACCGCCGAGCAAGTGATTCCACTGGCCGAGGAGCTGAAAACGCTCGGCGTCGAGTTCATCGAGCAGCCACTGCCAGCCGATCAGCTGGAAGCGATGCGGCAACTTCTTCCTCAGTCGCCACTCCCGCTCATGGCCGACGAAAGTTGCCAGGTGCTGGCCGACGTCGAGAAGTGTGCCGGCGCCTTTCATGGCATCAACATCAAGCTGGTGAAGTGTGGCGGACTCACGCCGGCTAAAGCGATGATCGCGCGAGCGCGCGAGCTGGGTCTCGCGGTGATGGTGGGGTGCATGACTGAGTCGACCGTCGGCATTTCGGCGATTGCTCAGCTGCTGCCGCTCTTGGACTACGTCGACATGGATGGGGCGGCCCTTTTGGCCTCCGACATCGCCACGGGGGTTCGTGTGGAACGAGGAATTTGCCACTTTTCGGCTTCCCCTGGGTGTGGGGTGTCGCTCGATCGGCCTTCGCCGGTCGTAGGCTCTTAGCCGACGCGCCCAGGTGCTATCAGGCCGGTTGCAGGCATTTTCCTGGGATTTTTGGGCAAGTTAGGCAGGAACACCCAGCTTGACATTGCTATCCATCCCGATTTTCTTAACAGTAGGATATAGCTGGAGTTGCCGCGATCAGCAGCGGCGCAGGGCGTGAGCTAGAGTTGCGACCAGCAGCGGATGGCACTCGCTTTGCATTGCTAGTGTGACAGCGGGCCGTAGCCGGTCATTTTGGCGACCAGCGGCTGACCAGTTTTCAGGTGCTGGGGCTTATTTCCCTGTGCCACCGAAATCTTCGCTTTGGAAAGGAGTGCAGTTGTGAAACTCGAGTTCCCCTCGCTCCTCATTACCGACGACGATCGCGACTTCCGCACCACTTTGTGCGACCTCTTCGAGGATCGTGGCTACCACACCATCGAAGCCGCCGACGGCCAAGAGGCGCTCGACATCCTCGAGCGGCAGGTGGTCCATCTGCTCCTCGTCGACATGCATATGCCGCGGCTGACAGGTCTCGAAACCTTGCATGCCATTCGCAAAGTCGACATGCGAATGCCCTTCATTTTGCTCTCGGCCGCCATGGACCCCGCCACCGAACAGCAGGCCCGCGCAGCGAACGCTTTTCAGGTCCTCAGCAAACCGGTCCGCCTTGCCGAGATCACCCGCGCTGTGCAACTCGCCCTCGACCAAACCTACGGCTGGAACCCCGGCCGGTAGAGTGCTCTGCCACCGATCCTGCACCCGCAGCGACCGATGATCTCCCCATGGCACCGGGCCATAACTAGCTGCTGCGCACTCGTACCTGCGCCTACGACAAACCAACCATCGAAGCGGCGCTTGTGCGACTCACCGCGCCTCTATTCAAGAGCTGCATAAAACGATGAAGAGCTAGAGGATCGTAGCGTTCGTTAACGTTGTGTGTCATTCCCCGACCATTCGGTTAATAGTCTACACGATGCGTTTCGAGCTAATGGTTTTGATGGTGCGAGCATCACATTCAGGCACTCCACCCATGCCGCGGCGCCAACAAACACACGAATACCGCTTCGTGTTCGATGATGGTGAGCGTCAACTCATTTCTCCCTAGTTGACCTAGCTTTTGGCACGAAAGCGGCGGCTGCCGCATTTCTTAAATCAGTCCTAGTCGCAGTTGAAAGGCTGCATCGGATCCCTTCAGACTTTCGCAGCGGATGAAAAAGTGGAAATAGATTGACACAACAACACGCAAGGGTGATTTACAGTTCTTTCGGGGTGTTTTGATTTTGCGCGTCGACGTACCGTTTCGCATACCTGCAGTTCGCAACGATTCTCCAGTTAGAAAAACATCGCACATCTATCTTCTTGTGCATAAATCGGCGGGAGAGTGTGTGTGAAAAGGTGTGGTTACGTGAAAAAAGCTCTTGCATCTGCAGGTTTCGATGTTATGATCGATGCAGCAAGGGAAGGTGATTGATGAAATTTGTATTTGAAAAATTCGTTGAAACCGACATGAGTTTCGCTGCCCGCGCGACTGTTCGGCAGAAAACAGGGCAAATTGGATTCAACCTGGGAGCTATCAATCGCTTTGGTATTCGCGATTTCGGCTTTCTGTGTTTTGTATTTCGATCCAAAAGTCCGTGTAGTTGGGATGGGGCTTGTAAAGGAAAGGTGTGAAGGAGCAATAGAGATCAAGCAAAGTCGTGCGAATACGTATATTCGTGCGAAAAATTTTTTGGATAAGTACAGTATCGACTACAAATCTTCGCACACGCACGAACTACATAGGGACGAAGATTCTCGTCTGTTGTACTTTGCCCTGACAGATATCGTCGAAGACGAAGACGATTCAGGTGGAGAGGATGATGCCCAAGAAGAGGGGGCAGAAGTGTCGCAGCTGTAAGCAGAAAAAAAGCCGTGGCCTGACGGATTGGCGTCTACAGGCAACGGCTTCATTTAGTTCAGTCGCTTCCGTTTTGCCCTCGTGGAAGCTACTGACCATTTCGTTGAGGGCATTGGAGAGTATTGTTTATGAAAACGCAATTGTCTAGTGCCGGAAACGGCGGAACTTCGGACAGAGTAATCTGTGATCAATATGCGGCAGTACCACATACTGCTGATGAGATCGTCTCTGACCCGGAACTCTCAGAGGGGTTCCTGAAACTGGTAAACCAGCACTTACCACCTGGCCAACAGTATGATGCGGCTCAGTTAAACAAACGGCTGCTAAACCTTCGCCGGCGAGGCGAGGATAATGGCGGACTGATCCGCAAGCAGCGGGGGTTTAACGGTCGTAATATTGGCTAAGCGATTCCTTGGTGTCGAAGTTCACGAATAAGGCTGCATGGATCGCAGCCTTATTTTTGATCCCAAGACACACAATGCGCTTCCACATGGAGGGGCCCATGTTTGGGCATAAGTTCTCCCAAGAAACGCCAACATGCGAGTACGGCATGAAGTTCCTCGGCTTCACGCTGCAACTCGCATGGGGCTGTTTTGGTTGTGGATATTGGTAGTGGAGCTGGCTTGGCAGAGGGACACTGCTGGACAAGCCAGCAGTGCCACCCGGCACGGTGCAGTTCAAGCAGTGCCACCCGGCGCAGCGGCCGGTGGAACCGGCCCTACCTCACTGCTGGACAAGCCAGCTAGTAGCCACCCTACGTTAGGCCACGAACTCTTCTACCTCGCGGGCCAGTCGCTTGCGGGCGACGTGCAGACGACGCTTGATGGTTCCGACGGGGGCGTCGAAATCGTCGCTCATTTCGAGCAGCGAACGACCATCGACGTAGAACGCCATCAGCGTTTCGCGGTCGAGGTTCCCCAGCCGATCGAGACCCTCGCGGACATGCGTTTGACGCTCGCCGGCGATGGCTGTTTCGAGAGGGGTTTCGTTCTCTACACAAAAGGCGTCGAGAGCTTCGGGCTCGGTGGAACGATCGGGAGCTCGACGCACCATCCGGTTGATGGCCATGCGGGTCGTGATCTGACGCAACCAGCCGGCGAATGCTTCGGGCTGGCGGAGCTGATCAATCTTCGTCATGGCCTGGATGAACACGTCCTGGCACAGCTCTTGCGCTTCGGCGTAATCGCCGAGTCGACGCAGTGCGATGGTAAGGACGTGGCGTTCGAAACGCTCGAACAGTTGACCAAAAGCGGCTCGGTCGCCGGTTTGAGCGGCGAGAACGAGATCGACTACTTCATTTCGGGCTGCATCTTCGATTGCGGTGATCATTGCTTGGATTCTCTTTTGCAAGCGTCACGCACACCTGCGGCACCACGAGTGGTGGCGGCATGCGGACGACTGAAGCACATAGAAAAAGCAGCAGCAGCGGCGAGAATCACAAGCGCGTCCAGGAAGGAAGCGGCGAGTGGGGCTCGGCTGACGTCTGCTTTCGGGGCTAGTGAGGAAGGATGCTCGCCAGACGGTGTTTAGCGGGTGCTAATGCTTACCGGCTGACTATCGAGCTACCCTATTCCTTGCCAGCTCCCTTGCCACAGACGCCACTGCCATTGCATGCCCTGTTCATAGCGACACGCTCCAAGGAGCTGCGCCATGGCGGGCAGATAGGCACGGTTAGGATGGTTCAAGGATGAGCGTCGCTTATTGGGTGGGCTTTGTTTGCCCTTACCAAACGGCGAATCACTATCCGAACTGCCCGATAGATGCGCATCGAGTGGGAGTGCCGTTGCGCGTACTACCAGGCCTGCCACTGCTGCGACGATTTCGCGCGCTACGGTGACGATCGATGTTTCGATGGCGATGGTGGTGTTGACGATACGCATGGCTACTTCCTCCTCGTTGGGCCTTCGTGGGCACCGTGCGAGAGAGAACCTGAAATAATCCAAGGCTGACTGGGGTTACGATGCCGCCAATCGTGCCTTTTGACCCATAATCGATGAGCCGCCGATTGCTACTGGTGTTCCTGCCGGGTCTTGGTCGCACTGATCCGTCTGCGATTGCACGAGGCAGCCGCGACCGACGAGCGGAGGCAAAACCTATCAAAACAGCTTGAGCCAGTAACCGCTCAAGTATACCGCCACTAGGGGGCTAAGGCAACGGACACGTCTCTGCGATCGGTCGAGTCGCCCCTTGGTGGAGCACTCGCCAGGCAGCGGAAGCGTCGCCTTCCCGTCTAACTTGCCGGTAGATAAGAGCTAGACGACTCATCGGAAAAAAGGTTCGCACAGGCGTGAGAAAAAACTTCGCGACGAGTCGAATTGCTGGCGATTTACTTCCTAAGTTGTTTTGCAGTTTCTGTTTGCGAGTTTTTGTGGAGATCTGATTTCTCTTGCGAACCCGCGGAAATTGATCGCGCCGGTATGATGGGGTAGCCAGTTTTTTCGAAGCCTCGTGGCTCCAGACCCCAGAAACAGCCCCGTATGACCGCCGCTGCTAGCTCGCCGCGTATCGTTTCTATCCAAGTGGGACTTCCCCAGGAGTGCGGCACCGAGGGGGCTGCCGACGAGCACGACACCCCGTGGCGAACCGGCTTCTACAAACTCCCTGTGGCAGGTCCGGTGCAGGCCAAATCGCTCGGGATCGTCGGCGATGGTGTGGCCGACCGGGTGCATCACGGAGGGATCGACAAAGCGGTGCTCGCTTACTCGGCAGATCACTATCCGGTGTGGAACCGCGATCTGCGGGGCAGCGGGCTGCTGGCGACCGGGGAGATGACCGGCGGCGCTTTTGGCGAGAACCTGTCGATCACCGGGCTCGGAGAGAACGACGTTTGTATCGGCGACCTGTGGCAAGCGGGGGACGTGCTGCTGGAAGTTTCGCAGCCCCGACAGCCGTGCTGGAAACTTTCGCGTCGCTGGCGGATCGCCGACCTCGCCGCGCAGGTGATTAGGAACGGCAAGAGTGGCTGGTATGTGCGTGTGGTGCGCGAGGGAACACTGACCGCTGGACTCGAGCTGACGCTTGTCGCGCGCAAACATCCCACCTGGACCATCGCCCGTGTGAACGATGTTGGTTACCACCAGAAGAAAGAGATCGCTTTGGCCACCGAGCTTGCCGCGCTTCCAGAACTCGCGGCTGCATGGCGCGAGATGTTCGAGGATCGTGTGCGAAAACATCGCGAGCGCTAAGCGACCACGTAGCGCCCCCTGTGAGGAGAAGCTTTACGAGAGCATCGCGCCGCAGTTGATATCGTCGGCTGGAATCACAAGGGGCAAAACGCCCCGCAGCACGCGAAACTGAAATTCGGTGGCAACGAGCGGCTGGCCATCGAGGTTGAGTGTCAGATCGCGATCGAACGACAAAGCAAACGCATCGAGCTGGCGATAGATCAAGTGCTCGAGCGCCTCTTGGCCGGGGTTCATATATTCCCCGGCGAGCGCCATCCAGTTGCTCACTTCCACGGCTGGAACGAGGACCAAATCGAGCAGTCCATCGGTGAGCTTGGCCCGCGGGGTCACTTGATAGCCACCACCTGCCTGTCGACCATTGCCGACTGCCAGAATGGCGACATCAAATTGCTCGGTGGGAGGGTTCGTACCGTCGGAGCTTTGCAGGGTGCATTGGTAGGGAACGAGTTCGAGCGCTGTTGCGATGCCGACAAGTGAATAAGCGAGTCCGCCGAGCGCTTTCTTCAGTTGGGGCGGGGTGCGATTGGTGACATCAGCGCCAAAACCGCCGCTGGCAACGTTCAGGAACAGCCGATCGTTCACACAGCCGACATCGACCATCGAGGGGGCAGCGGTACAAGCAAATGTGAGTGCAGCGGCGGGATCTTGCAGCGGAATGCCGACCGAACGAGCAAAATCGTTCGCTGTTCCGAGTGGCAAAATCGCAAGTGCGGTGGTGGAAACGGCGGTGGCAGCAAGCCTGCAATCGATCATCCCGGCGAGGACTTCGTTCACGGTGCCGTCGCCTCCGCCTGCGATTACGCGGTCGTAGCCAGCCTGCAGCGCTTCGCGCGCGAAGTGCGTGGCGTCCCCATCTTCCCACGTCACACGTACGTCGAGATCGACGCCGCTATCCCGCACCAATTTCACCGCTTCACGAACGCCCGGATCAGCAGCGCGAAGTCCGTGAATTACCAGCCGTGCTCGTGTCATGGTGCATGCGTATGAAAGAGGAGAGGCCCGAAGAGGAGGGGAGAGCACTCTCACTATTCGCCTGCAGGCGCGCAGCGTCAAGGTGACAGAGTGACTTCGCCGCACTGAAATCTGTCTGGTGAGAGGTGCCTCGAAGCTATTCGCTCGAGAACCAGCTCTTCTTGGGCCACAGATTACGAATGCGATCGAGCATCGAAGGATCGGCAGCTGGCGCAGGGGTGGTGGGTGTTGCCTGCGACGCCGGAGGATTGCCGCGAGTCCCTTGGGCTGGCGCTGCGGGTGGGCTGCTGCCAGCAGGAGCGGCCGGAATGACGGGGCGCGAGCTGGTGTTGCTTCCCGCATCACTGGCGCGCGGCAGAGTGCCGGGAGGTATCGAATCGCGCGCGGCGAGCTGCGAATCTTGCAGCGGCATGTGCGTTTTGAGCATCAGTGGCCAATAGCTTTCGACAAACCGCTGGCAATCGGCCACTTGTCCCGCTTGCAGCTGAAAGTCGGCAGTCGCTGTCTGTTTTAGCAGTTCATCGCGCTCGACATCTTCAAACCAGAGGTCGAACACCTGTACTTCATCGATCCAAATATCGCCTGCTCCCATCAAGTCAAAGCCAATCCGCAGATCGGTGAGACCCGACAGCGGCAGATCGCTCACGGGGAATCGATAGGAAGCCCAACCCTCCTGCAGCGGCTTCACCGGACGATCATCTTCCGACGCGCCGACATTCGCGCGGCGATAGTAGGTTTTTCCATCGAGTCGACCCTCGATCGCGAGTCGCAAACGAGGCTGCTGTTTCGCATCGGCGACACGAATCCAAGCGAGGACCGAGATCCGTCCTGTTTTCGGTGGATCGAACGGAGCACTGCGAATCCAGACCACCGGCGCGGGTGCACCTGGGGTGGGAGGCTGACTAATGACGTGCAAACTGCGGCCACCTCGATAATGCTCGCGACCATCGACAGCGACAGAGATTCCTGGGCCGGTCGCATGCACCCAGCCATCGATGCCCGAGCCACCGGAAGGCTTGTCGAACGAACTGTTGGCGAGCGCTTCGCGCGGTTCAGCAGCTCGCAGCGAGTTCACGCGCAGGCGAATATCGCGGACTTGGTCTTTCAGCATCACGGCGACGCTCGTCGGCACACTGGTGCGCCACGTGACGACGCTCGCCTTGCTCGAGAGAATCGTTCCCGCAGCCAGATCGTACGGCTCGAGCCGCACTTTCCAGGTGGTGATGTTTCCTTGCCGTGTGGTCACGCCATTTTGCGAGAGGTCGAGACTCACGATCTCGAGGGGAGAAGTGGAATCGAAGTCGACTTCGACATCGAGGGGCCAAGGAGAATCGTTGGTCAGGTAGAACGTCAGGTGCTCGCCGCGACGCAAGGTGCGGACGACGATCGGCTGTGTGTTTTTGCTCCCACTGCGCGGCTGTACGGTATCAAACGGTTCGGCCGGAAGTGCGCGAAACAGTTGCATCACTCGCGCGAGACTCTCTTCCTGACCAAGCGGCAGCATCCAGCCACCTTCGATCAAGGTTCGCGCATCTTGCGTGGCGATGGCATGAATCATTTTCTGACGACGCGACTCTCCCGCAGGAGAAATTTGCGATACGAGCCAGGTGTAGGTTTTGTCGGCACCGAACGGACTCTGCTGATCGAACTGCGTGAGTCGCAGCGGCATCGGTTCGTGGAAAATCGAAGCGTAGCCACCACTGCTGCGCGCGAGGAGTTGATCGAGCGGCGCGTGATGCGCCAGATGCTCCTGCAGATCGTGTCCCGGCGCGGGAGTGGCGAGCGACTTTTGCGGCCGTGGCAGCACAATGCCTCCCGAGCGCGCGAGTCGACGGGAATCGAGTCCCAGCTTACGCAGAAAATCAATGGGCTCGCTACTGCTGGGCAAAGCGGGCCGAAATGCTTGTTCGGTCAGGCTGCTTTGCAGCAGTTCGTGCGCGGCGAGATGCAGCTTGGCCGTCGGCTGTCGCGCGGCGAGTTTCGCATGCATTTGTTCGAGCAAAATCGCAATCTGATCGCAGCGCCAAGTGAGCCATGTCTCGCGTGAGGGACCGGTGACGAGTTCCACGCGCGCTGCAGGCGAGGTCGCAAAAGTTGCGGGAATTTCGACGCCGGTGTCGGTGCAAAATCGTGTCAAAGTCGCAGGGTCGCAGCTTGTCAGTTCGTCGGCCACCACGAGGTACGACCAGTCGCGCACGCCGAGCGATAGGCCGCCGAGCGAGGGATGGCTTCCATAACGCGTGGCAATTTCGTCGACCACATCGACCATCGCTTTTTGCACGCGACCATCGAGCGGATTGTAGTAGGCTCCCATGCCGCGCCGTGTTCCATGGCGCTCGATCCAGCTCAGTTCATCGGCGCCGCGCGGCTCGATTCCCATCGCGCGAATCGGATCTCCGAGGCGAATGGTTTCAAGCGCTGGAAGGGGAGACGAAAGATCGAGCGCGGGGATCAGCGTGAGTCCCGCGCGATCGAATAAGCGGAGCAGAAGTTCGAGCACATCTTTGCGTACGACATCCTGACCACTCGCAAAAAAGACACCGGTATCGTACTTCGGCGTTGGCTCTAAAAGTTTCGACGGATAGATCGTCGACCCTTCGGAGAGGATCGGTATCACCGCCCCTTGATAGCCATGCGCGCGGAGATAATCGACCAGCCGCGTGGCACCTTGATAGAACGTTTGCCAATCTTCGAGATTGCGCGACGTAACCGGATCGAGCGCATCTTCGGCCCCAAAGTTCTCGCAGAAGAGAGGCTTCTCGAGCAGGGCATAATAGCCACGATTTCCCGATGAAAAACTATTCTCTGCCAGGCGCGGCAAAGGACCTTCGCCACTCGAGAGGGTCAGTTTTCCGAAGGGAGCCGGCGTGGTTCGTCGGTTCGCGACGAGCACCCAAGGGGTTTTTGTACGGGGCCAGAACGTGAGCTTATGCTTGCGAATTTCCCCGGCCGATGTCGCGAGAGGCTGAACGTCAAAGCCACTATCGAGCCCCAGCGGCGTGACTTGCCCTGCGCTGTTGGGCTCGATCACGCTGATCGAAAGGGTCGACGCAATATCGCTCGGAAAATCGATTTCGAGTTGATGCCGCGCGCCAGGCGTGGCGACGCTGAGGGGATAGGCTTGCCATCCACCGGGGGCGAGTTCGACCCAGGTGCGGCCCAGGTGGTTACGCGTTTTGCTATCGCCGCTGGAGATCGGTTTTTGAGGTGTGCCAGGAAGTAGCCGGAACGAAGGCAAACGCGAGATCCGTTCCCACCACTTGGGCTGCGCGGGATCGAAGTCGTATTCGAGTTTCCAGTTGCGCGTGGCGCGGTTGTTGTCGGCCACGGTGTCGATCACGATCAGTTGCACGCGCCGTTCGGCTAGTGGCGCGCCGCGCACGATGCTCGAGGTGAGTCGTTTCGGGAACAAGCTCAGCGTGACGTCGTAGACCCCTTCGCCGTCGGGAACGGGAATCGAAAGATCGACCCCTTCGGTTTGCGCCGCTGCATCGGTTTTGATGTCGTGCGTTTCACTCGTGAGGGGATCGGTTTGTCGCGCGGGAGTAATGGCGACACTCAGCAGATAGGTGCTGCTGGCAGCCAGTCCTAGCGCATGAGGCGCGACGTTCATCCCGAGTCGGTCGCCGGGGGAGAAGACGAGCGAATCTTTCTCGAGCTTCACCCGGAGCGTATCGCCTGGCACACGTTCGAGGAGCAAGCGATTCCCTTGGTCGTCGATATCAAACTGCGATAGACCGGCCACCAATTGCGATACAGGGAGCTCGATCGGAACGCGCGGCGCGAGCCCTTCGGCTTCGAGTTCGATCGTCAGGGTCGCCGTCGGCGGGGCAATGATTTCGAGATCGCAGCCGTCGTAGCTGCGAGGTGTGCGCGGGAAGACACGCAGCATATTTTCGTCGACCAGCTGCATGCTGCCGGGAGAATCGGCTTCAAGCCCGAGCGGCTGCAGGAATCGCAGCTTCCCTTCGGAAAGATGCATGGTCCCTTGCCACGCGCGGGGGAGTGTGCCGCCCCAAGCGAGTCGCACATGGATCGACGTCGGAGCGCTCGGCTCTTGCGCTCGCAGGATGCCGGGCGCGCAGAGGAAGAGGATCGCTAGTAGCAAGGCTACTGCGATGCGCTTCGTGCGCTCGCGACGTGTCGCGTGGTGCGCGACCGTCTGCTCGGGACATCCTTGTCCGGGCATGCTGTGACCTAACGGGAAAGAAATTCTGTTGGCCCTTCACACGGCGCAAACAGGGGCCGACGTGCAAAGACTCACCCTTCAAGTATAGGGGAGAAGAGGTTTTTTCGGCCACAGCGGAATTTACGCAGCCGCGATGCTGTCTGCCGCCAATAAAGACCCTAATGCCGCTGATCGGCGAGAACTTCGGGAAGCTTGGGAAGCGTGGTAAGTGCTTGCTGCTCGGCGGCAGCTTCGAAGCTTGCTAGCTCTGCTGCTAGCTGCTGGACGACAGTGGGGAGACGCCGCGCCACTTCGTTCACTTCCCAGCGATCGTCGGCTTTGGCAAACAGCTCGAACTGCTCGTCACCGGCGACCTTGCGTACGAGCAATTGCCAGGCGCGTGTCCGGAGCAAACGCTCGTCGCGCTCGGCTGTCACAGCGCGCTCCTGCGGCACGAAGTCGAGATCATGCGCCATGGCATAAAGTGTCGAAGTCGGCTCGCGATCCTCAAGCGCCACATGCTCAAGCAGAAGCTGATAGAGCTGCTCGGGCTGTGTCAGGTTCTGCTCGCGATAGAGCTTGCCGGGGCGATTGCCGGTCGCATCGCGTGGAAAACGGACGAGCAGCGGCGTGTGAAGCAGATCGCTATAGAGGCTCGCGCCAGTGGGGCCGATGCGGCCATGAAAACCGAGGGGATAGCCGCGCGGCGACGTGAAAATCACGAGCGGATCCCCTTCGAGCGTGTCGATGGCGGTCATCAGTTCACCGAGCACCTGATCGAGCACACGCACCTGCGCAGCGGCCGCTTGTTGCCATCCCAGAAGCAGATCGGGATCGGTCGCTTCGGTCACGAGCGCCACGGGGGGCGTGGTGGTGGTAGGTGGCTCGGGATCATCTTCATCGGCAAGTTCAGTGCGCCACTCGGTCGGCGCATCCCACGGCGCAAGAAGCCCTTGCAGATGAATCCAGGTGAGCGAGCCTTGCCGTGCGGCGCTCTTCGTCGTGAGATGCTCGATGGCCAGCTGCGCAAGCTGCCACATGCCGGTCGCATCGACCGCTTCACTCGGCACCGCTTCTTCGACAGGCGGCAGGTGAATCACTTCTGAAAAATGCTGCGCTGCCGGCAGCGCAACGAGCTGAGGCTCGTCGGTGATCAGCGTTTGCTCGATCTTTTTTTGAGCCAGACGCTCGATGAGCGAGGGATTCGCGACGGCCATCTTCTCGAGCGGATGCTTACCGGTCCAGTAGCTGTCGTAGAGTGTGGCGAGCGAGGCACTACTGGCCCAGTGCGTTTCGATGAGGAGCGATTCGCTGGCGAGTCTCGACGTGCACGGAGTTTCGAGCCACGTGCAGCCCCACGGCGCAAGAAGGCTCGCAGGGACGAGGTCGCAGACAATCACAATGGCAGATGATGGGCTCACAGTGAGATCGATTACAGCACAAACTGTGCGGCGAGGCCATTGGGGTAGCCTCGCTCCATCGGAGTCGCTACCGCGAGAGAGGCATGCCGCTGGTGGCGGTCGAGGAGGCTTCTGCCCCAAGCCGGTAGTACTTTTTGCCCGAGAGTTCGGCAGTGAAAATCCGTTTGCGATCGAGCGGCGATAGTCCGCTGGCAAACAGCATCTTCAGATCGTCGAGGAGTGGATCGCTGCTGCCGTAATACGCATGTCCCCAAGGACTGCGATCGATTGCCGACACATCGATGGTGTCGATTCCGTCGACGACCACCAGATCGCTGCCGGCATCACCGGCGCGAGGATAGCGGTGGACAAGCTGCGAAACAGCGAGCGCTTGATCTTTGTTCGAGGCATACAGCGTGACACGATTGGCCGCTTCTTTCATCGCCGGAGCAATGTTGTATTTGAAGTCGTCGGCATCGATATCGGGGGCAGCCAGGATCACTTGATTGAAGAGACGGCCATCGGCTTGATACTGCGTGGCAATCTCTTTGAGCGACTGCGAAAGGGCGCGGCTCCCCATGCTGTGGGCAATCAAATTGATCGACTTCGCCTCAGTGTAGTTAGCAATGTCGATCAAAAATCGTTTCAGGTGAGGCGTGGTCCAGGCCACGTTATTTTCATCCGCCGGATAGGTCAGGATGAACATGTCGTGCGCGGGCCAGCTATAGAAAACGGGAGCACCTTGGTAGTCGATATCCTTGGCCATCTGCGCGGTACGACGTGCTGCATCTTCAAACGAGACGTTGAATCCGTGCACGAAGACGAACAGTTCTTTGTTCGGGCTGGCGTCGACTTGCGCCTTCAGCTGATCGTAGAAGACTGCATCGCCGAGACGTTCCGTCTTTTTCAAGATGATATGTTTCGACAGATCTTCGCGGACTTCGAGCTTCAGGATCGTGGGACCCTCGAGTTCACCGCGCTTGTGCGTTTTGGGAATCGTGACTTCGCAAATCCCAAGCTGGAGCCCACCATGCTTACTACGATCGGTGGAGTAACGCAGCATGGTATCGCGAGCAGCCACGGTGGCGTTATAGCTTTGATAACCAGCCACGATAGCCAGCGCGCCGGCGACCACACCCGAACCGATGGAGATGCTCCAAATGGAAGTTCGTTTGGTGAGCGAGGCGATGAGCGCGGTGAGGAGCATCAGCACCAGTGCGCCGATGGCTGTTTGGAAACGTCGCAGGTGATCGACGAAGGTGATGACCGGAGGAACCACCGGCGCACGATCGGTGCCGTAGAAGACCTTCACGGTGTCGTACGGTTTGTCGTCTTCTTTTTTCGGCGCGACAGCGGGAGCCTTCAGCGGAGTGATGCTGGCAGTCATGCTTTGGGGGGCAGCAGCAGCTGAGCCATTGGGGCTAACGCGCACCGTTTCAACAGGGGCGCTTGCTGGGGGAAGATCCAGCGGAGAGCCCGGCTCGATATCTTCGCTCCCAGGCTCCATCAATTCAGGCTCACTCATCATTGCCGAAACGCGTGGCGCAGCGCCAGCGGGAAGTGGAACTGGAGCAGGTGGGGGCAGTGACATTGCGGGAGCCGTGAGCGCTTGCGGGGGCATGGCTGCTTCGGGTGCAATCGCCAAACCTGCCGGTGGTGGCGTGGTGCTGGGGGGCTCGATCAGTTGCGGTTCGGTGGCGGGCTGATCTTCGGGAGATCCGTCGGTAGGCGATGGGAAGGTCCCTTCAGGAACCGAATCGCCCGAAGATTCTGGAATCGAGGCATCGGGGGACGAACTGCCGGGGAGCTGCGGAATCGATTCCCCAGCAAAGCTACGTGGCTCCATCGAGCGGCCAATGCGCAGCGGATTCAGCTGCGCCATGCGGGGCGCTTCGGCGAGCGGATCAGCCGAGTCGATCGCGCTTGGAGCGTCTTGCACCACCGCTTGGGGCGTGAGCTCGATCACCGTTCCGCTGGTGCCATAGCGGCTCCGCTTCAGCGTGCGAAGTGGATTGATCAGAGCTGGATCGGTGATCGTTTCGTCAGGCGCAGCGAGCTGTGGAATCGAAGGGTCGATCGCTGGAGCCTCGGCTGTCGGCGCGTAGGTTGGATTATCCGCCGCTGGAAAACTCCCACCGCTGCCGGTTGGCTCAGGGGTGGGCTGGGGGCTCAGCTCGGGACTGAGGGTCGGGCCCGGCGCAAAATCGGTGACCGGTTCGAGTGGCGCGGGGCTGCTGGGATCGGTGGCTGGTGGCGTGGTCGAGAAAGGCTCGCTAGTACCGGGCAAGTCCGGCGCGCTGTAGGGAACTGGGTTCTCGGCAGCTTGATACGGGCCTTCCACTGGCTGATAGGGGCTCGCTCCGCTCGCGGAGGGCGTTTCTTGACTGACGTCGACTGGTGCTGGCAGATTGCTTGGCTGCGACGCTGCCGAATCGGACGTCAGGGGGCGCTGCGTGGTGGTCTTGCTGTCGGACGACTTGCTGCAGGCGGTGACCGCAAGCGCGATGGCGACGATCAAGCCAAGGCGAAGGAGGCGTTTCATGTCGATCACCTGCCACGAGAAGGAGGAGACACTCGCAGAGGCGCACAAAAGCTACAGGCGCGCACATGCTACGAGGGCGTATCCATGAGAAGTCGGCAGAGGACCGAGTGGAACTTCATCGATTATACGAGTTGCCCGCATATTAACGCATGTAGCAGTCGTGTCGGTGCTGTCGCGCTATGCTGGCGCGCATCAGAGGTAGTACTTCGTCTAGCAACCAATGTCATGCTGCAAGGAGCAGGCTGCAATCCAGTGTGCCACTGGGCTCTGCCCGGTGAGAAGTGTAGATGGTCTCTACGGTTTTAGGCAGATTTCGCCCAAAGCATCGGTTCCAACTTCGGCACTGGGGAGACGCCAGTGGCACCCAAAACAAATGACATGGATCGATACACGAAGTGGTGGTTCTGCTGCGAGTCGCGACGGCGTTAAGCAGCCCGATTGATCTGCGCCAGCTTCATTCGCCGGCGGATGAACCAGCCTTCGCCCAGCACCGTCAGGGCGACGCGATCTTCGAGGTTCGGGCGGAAGATCGTGAGGAGCAGCAGCGGCAGGAACCACGCCAGATAGAGACCCCCGCCGTAGCCGTGCCAGAACTGCACCGCCACCATCATCGCCGCGCTGCAGCTGAGGAGCGTACCGAGATTCTTCTGGGCTGGCCAAATCGCCAGGCCGCCACTCATCGCCACGCAGGCGGCAATCACTGGCAAACGATAGTAGGGGTCCCAGCCAAGTCCCCAGATTCCATCGAGCCCCTTGGTGACAGGCATCCAGAGACCAAACATCTGCTGCAGACGAGTGCAGTAGCTCGCAAAATCTTCGGAGACAAACAGCAGCGAGAGGGCGATCACCGACAGACTGCTCAGCACACCTGCCAGGAATCGACCCACCCCACGTTGCCAGTAGAAACTGATCCACAGTGGCAGCAGGAAGAGCGGATAGTAGAGCACTCCCATCGCCAGGCCGATGAAAATACCTGCGACAGCGGGGCGTCGATAAAACACGATGGCCCACATCAATAGTGCGGCGGGCAAAGCGTGATCGACGTGACCGGTCATTTGTGCGGTGTAGGGGAGCATCAGATAGAGCGTGGCAGCGCCAATGCCCATCTTAATGTTCTCAAAATGCCAATAGCCGATGATGATCAGCCCCGAGACCACGGCGAGATGCGCGAGGATCGCCATGGTGCGAGCTGCGGGAGCATAGGCCACCACTTGGCGCTCGTCGGCCGAGTGCACAAACGGCATGGTGGCGATGCTCGGCAGCACATGCAGCAGGCTGTAGCCCGGTCCGTGGCGACGATAGTCTTCGAGCGTTTGGCCGCTGCTGCTGGCCGAATCGTGACGCGTCAGCAGTGCTTCAGCGCCTCGTGCGCCACGTAGTTCGTCGGCGGTCAATTTGCTGCTGATGACGTTGGTCATCAAGAACAGGAAGAGGGCACAGCCGAGGAACAGCAAACCGCCGCTGGTGAGATTGGGCTCGAGCAGCGGACGGCGGACCATCGTGGGATCGAGCAGCAGTCGCACCAGCAGCACGAGCAGCACGCCAAACAGGGTGAGATAGCCGGCATATTCCGTAGCGCGGCCGCGCGCGGAAGCGGTTTTCTCTTTGGTTTCTTTCGCTCCCGCTTCGTTCTCGGGAGTAGCGCCGAGCGATTCGCCGGCTGATAGGGGCGCCACTGCTTCGGGGGCGGTGCTCGAGTTCAGTGTCGTGCCACTATCGCCACCCGCTGTGGAAGGGAGTGGCGTTTCTGTACCAGCAGTGGCGACGGAAGGTTCCGCAGGAGTTTCGCTTGCTTGCGTCGACGTAGGTTCGCTTGAGGAAGAGCCAGTGGCAGGGAGCGCGGGAACATCGGCGGCTGAAAGGAGTTCGGCCGAGTTGCCAATCGCTGGCGCGCTGCTGGTGACGGAAGAAGTGACCGGCTTGAGCGCCGCGATGATCGGCGGATCGACGGTGACGTATTGAATTGAGCTTTTGCCGCTGCCGATCGCAGCGGCTGCTGCGAGGCGCTGCTGACGACCCATGTGCACCATCAGCAGACCAGGGGCCAGCAAGATGAGGAGCACCAGATCGAGATTGCGCACGCTCCAGAACCGGTTGAACTTAAAGTACAACCCGATCATGAGCAGCGACGAAAGGTAGGCCCACGTGGTGGGATCGACCTTTCGGTAGTAAATCAAAAACTCACTCATAGTGTGCTACTAAACGCGCCCCAGCAGTCCGCACCCTCTTCACGCACCCGCGAGCGAAAAGGTTCGAACCTTTCTGCTCTGGAAGCGATCAGTTTCTAGGTAAGGGAGTGGTGCTTGCTGCTACTGTCCTCCGAAGCCATCCTGCTTGTCGTCCGCCTGGACAGAAAATCGAATCGTTTCGAGCTGCCAGGGGCGGCTCGCTCTGCCAAAGCCATCTGCTTCCGCTGGACCCAACTAGAATTCGCCACCCATTGGTCGACCTTGCCAAAAACTTGGCCAGTTCGAGTGCGAAATCGCCCTCGAACCGTTGCGATCGACCCCCTCAGGAAGGTTGCCTCCCTCCACTGGGCGAAGTTCCAGCTGCAGCCTCGCACGGTAAAGTTTGCCAAAACCTCCCAGATCGCGAGGCATGAGGGGCCTCATCTGGTAGCGAATAGGCAAACTTTGGGCCGACAATTTGGCTAAGATCCCAAAGTACGCATTTTGCGTCCAATTGCAAGGCACTACTCCGGCTCTCTGCGAGGCAGTCTTGTTGTTCTAAGTGTTTGCTAAGAAAAAACTTGCGAACTTTTTGTCGTCTCGGTGGGAAATCTTCATCCGAGAGTCTGCCGAGCCTCTCGTGTTTGGCAACTCGTGCCTGGGAATCGACTTAACTGCTTACGCCTTAGCCAATTCCGCCCGGCCATGCCCGGTCGCTAGGCAAACCCCCCAGAACCCTATGGTCACGAGACTCGCTGCTGTTGCAGAAGAACGCGAAGAGATCGGCCCGCCTATGCCAGCCGCTTTGCCCGCGCGAGGGTGGCCAGTATCTTGGCGACAGCCGCTCGCCCCGCAGTCGGCCCCCGATCTTCGGCTCAGAAAGCTCGCTTGATGTCAGACTCGACCATTCTTGCTCGATTGCGGAGCAAGCTCGATGCCGCCTCGGCCCAGTATGCCGTGATGGAGCATGCGCCGGTCTTCACGAGCGAGGAAGCAGCGGCGGTGCGTGGCACGAGCCTTTCGAGCGGTGCCAAGGCGCTGATTTGCAAGCTCGACGATCGGGTGGTGATGTTCGTGATGCCTGCCAGCCGCAAGCTTTCGAGCAAGCTTGTGCGTCAGCAGAAGCTTGGCAAAAGTTTGCGTTTTCTAACGCGCGAGGAAGTTCTCGCCCTGACGTCGCTTGCGCCGGGGAGCATTCCACCATTTGGCAGTTTGTTCGGCCTCACAACCTACTGCGATGTGGCGCTTGCCAGCGAGACCGAAATCAACTTCAACGCAGGGGATCACAGCGTGTCGATTCGCTTGGCGTTTGAAGAATATCGACGGGTCGAGCAGCCCACGGTGATCGCCATCGCTGATGAAGAGCCCAAGAGCTAAGCACGCTTAAGTGCGTGCTCCTGAAATCATCGGGTGCCTGTGTTGAGCTTCGCACAGCACGGCCAACCAGCCGCACTATTTCTTTTCGAGCGATTGCAGATAGGCAATGGCTTTGGCAAGCTGCGGATCGATGGCAAACGGATCGGGCGTAGGAAGCTTGTCGGTCGTTTTCGGCGATGCTGCAGGGGTTTCTTCGGCGGGCTGGTTCTCTGCAGGCTTGGTCTCTGAGGTTTCGCTCGGCGATTCGCTCGTCGCGTCGCTTGGCGTTTCACTCTCCGACGACGAACCTGTCGACGAGGGTGGTTCTTCCCCTTGCGGCGCGATGGTGGCGGGAACATCGGTCGAAGCTTCAGCCACTGTTTCGCTCGTCGGCTTACCAGCAGCGGCATCTTCGGCGCTGAGCAAATCGCGGCTGCGACGGTTCACCAAACGCTGCTCGAACTGGGCATCGGTGAGATTCACTTCGAGCTTGGGATTAGGGCGCACTCCCCAGTCATCGGCATCGACGGCGCCGGTCTTTTTATGGATATTTTTGCCACTGGGTCGCTGGTAGCGGGCCACGGTCAAACGCATCGCCGAGCGATTTTTTCCCGAGCCAAGTTCGATCACATTCTGAACCGTTCCTTTTCCCCACGAGCGTTGGCCGCAGATCACCGCGCGGTCGTGATCCTGCAAGCAAGCGGCAACAATTTCGCTCGCCGATGCCGAGTACTGATCGACCAGCACCACGATCGGCAACTCGGTCGGAAACTCGACCCCGCTTGAAGCGTCGAAGGCACTCAGCTGCACATCGCCGCGACCATTGGTGCTGACGATTCGTCCTTCGTTGAGGAACATGTCGCAGGTTTCAATCGCGGCCCGGAGTAGTCCCCCCGCATTGCCGCGCAGATCGATCACGAGACTTGCGAGCTTGGGCTCGCCGCTGCGGAGCGATTCAATCGCCACACGCAGTTCGTCGCTCGTTCGTTCGCCAAATGTAGCGATGCGGATGTAGCCAATTTCAGGATGCGAAGCGAGTCGGAAGGTCCAGTCGCCATCCGCTTTTCGCAGGTCGCCGTAAACCGACTCGATCGGAATGATGGCGCGTTTGATCGTCAGTTCGATCGGGCGGTCGCTCGAGCGCTGCAAGACACCAATGGTCACTGGTTCGCCCGGTTTGCCGCGCATCAAACGAACCGCGTCGTTGATGGTCATCGACTTGGTATCTTGGCCACCGATCGAGAGGATCACATCGCCCGCTTTCAGCCCCGCTTCATAGGCAGGGGTGCGCGGCAAGGGATTCATCACCGTCAGCCGACCGGTGTCGGGCTTCACTTCCACTTGAATGCCGATGCCACCGAACTCCTGATCGAGATCTTCGAGCAGTTTTTCGTAGTCGGCCGGATTGGTGTAGCCGCTATAAGGGTCGAGCTGATCGACCATCCCTTCCATGGCCCCTTCGTAGAGCTTGGGTAGCTCGACTTCGTCGACATACTGCGATTCGATGAGGTTCATCGCTTGCGTCAGGTTATCGACGTAGCGATTGCGGCTCGCTCGCCAGTAGCAGGCGATCGAGACGGCAGCAGCGAGCAAAATGACGAGCAGATTGCGAAGCGGCATAGGGAAGTGCAGCGAAGGGCCGGAGGGGTCCGAGACTTCCCGTAGTGTAGTGCTCGCAGCGGTAGCCGACGAGAGGGACGAGAGGCGAGTCGCGGGGAGGCCCCTCGTCGGTTGCGACCGAGTGTTTTTAACTAAGCGAGTTCCGGCTGACGGAGCCAGCGCCGCACGGTGGCAGGTTCCACAAACACCAGGCCAGCGATGATCATGGTGATCGCGAACAGGAACAGGCCGGTGGCCAGGGCCAGCAGCGTCCACATCAGGATGCTCCAGACCAGGATGATCGGCCGCAGGAGGCGATTCCAGATCAGCACGCTGTAGCTCAGTTCGAACGCGACGACGGCATGCGTCCAGGCATTCAGCACGTAGATATAGTCACGCAGGAACGTGAGATCCAGCGGGCGCGAGTGGGTTTGCGCGAGCAAAAACCAAACGCTGTTGCCATCCCACCAACCTTCGCCGTTGAGCTTCGTGGTGACCATCATGGCATAGAACATGGCCAAATGGACTTGAATCATGCGTGTCACCACACCGGCCCAGGCGGTGCGCGTCGACGACGCTGTTTCCAGGTATTTCGTGTAGCCGAGCCGCTTCAGGAGCCAGCCGTCGACAGCCATCGCTTCGCACGGGGCCAAACAGAGGTAGAAGAGCAACAGCGAGAGGACCGGCTCGAGCTGGCTGCTGATCATCGGTACGCGGTGAATCGTCGAGAGAACAGCAATCAGCGTCACCACCGACGAGATGCGTGTGGCTACACCGAGCGTCAGGCAAATCGCGGCGATCATCGCGATCAGATGCAGGATCGTCACGTCGGTCGAACTGCTGGCGAGATTGAGGTACGACGTCCGAAAAATCGGCTCTTCGACCCCTTCACCAAGCACCACACGAACGCTCGAGACCGGCAAAATCGACTGTGGACCGAGCCAGTGATCGAGCTGCGGCACGAACGACACGAGATAGAGGGTTGCCACCGCGCCGACGATGATTCGCAGCGTCGACAGCGCGATCGGATCGGTGGGGGAAAACCAAAATCGATTCCAGGTCTCGCCAATTTCAGTCGTCAGCGATTCCCAGTAGTTACGCACGTCAGCTGCCATGATTAGTTCTTTGGTTCGCTGCTGGGGGAGGTGTTGGAAGTGGCGGGGGGAGCGGATTTGCTACTGCTGTCGCTGCCGCTATTGCCGCCGCTGGTTTTGGGAGGAGCAGGCGTGCTGCTAGGACGGGCTCCGCTGCTGCTCGACGCCGGGGGAGGCGTACGACCAGGGGCCACTTCGCCACGAGCGGCGCGAGGCAACGTGCCAGCGGTTCCGTTTTCGAGAATCCACACGTCCGCTTCGTACACGGTGACGTTGTAAGGGGCTGCTGTGGGATCGTTGGGAGGAAATCCTGGCTGCAGATCGGCGAGATCGGCTGGCTGACTCATCCGCTGCACGCACCGCACCACAGCACGGCGGGCACCGTTCTCGAGCATGACCCGAACTCCCACCGCCTTAGCGATTTCGCTCGTCACGTCGACCGCTTCGATGTCGGGCATGGCATGAAAGGCCAGCACCCGGGCAATAGCCAAGTGCCGCTGCTTGTCCCCCAGCAAGCCTGAACCAGCTTCGGGAAGCACCACGGTTTTGATCTTCTCTTGACCGGCGAGAGGCTCGTCTCCACTGGGGTAGAGATCGATCTCGATCACCGAGTCGTCGTCCATCGGGCGACCGAAGGTGTAGTAGTAGGGGGTGAAGTCGGGGTCGAAGTTAAAGGTCTGCGTGTACGACCCAAAGATGTCGACCAAACGCGACTGCAGGGGAGAGCGGCGCAGGTTCGAGGCCAGCACGACGCCGACGCAAATGAAATGGATGACGATCGCCAGCGACACCAGCGAGCGAACGATCGAAGGTTCGCTTTTGGTGGCGGGGGAATCGCCAGAAGTTGGCTTTTGCGACATCGGTTGATCCGGGGGAGCTGATGATCCGGGAGCTGGCCGTTGCGAGAGCGCGCCCTGCCTAAAAATGGCAAGACGTAGCGACTGCGGGAAGTTTATCGGCAGCTAGCAGTGCTCTTCACGAAGGTTTCGAAGGGGGGCCAGTTAATCGGCAGACGTGGAGTAAGTGGAAATGGACTGCAAGCTGGGGCGCCAAGCAGGCGGCCCGCAGCGGGTCAAGAAAAGGAAAGGACCGGGCATCCCATGCGGAACGTCCGGTCCTTCGTGATTGCATTCGCGCCGATCGAGGCCGCCAGCCGCCAACAGGGGAAGCGGCCCCGCGCCTGGGCGTTTTAGCAACTTAAATTACTTGGCAGCTTCAGCAGCTGGAGCTGGTTCGGCTGGGGCTTCAGCGGCTGGAGCTGCTGCGGCGCCTTCGCAACCGCTGCAAGCTGGAGCCGAGCAATCGCAAGCCGAGCTGCACTTGCAGCTACGGTGGCAACGGCCCTTGAAGAGCTTGCCACGGCACGAGCACGAGCAGCTGCTGCTGCACGAGTCGCTGCAGCTGCTGCTGCACGAATCACTGCACGAGCTGCTGCACTTGCAGCTACGGTGGCAACGGCCCTTGAAGAGCTTACCACGGCACGAGCACGAGCAGCTGTCGCTGCAAGCCGAAGCGTCGCAGCTGCTGCAACCGTGGCAACCAAGAGCGGCCGAAGCCTTCTTTTCGCCACCGACGAGAGCAACACCCACGAGGGCGAAGAAAATGGCAACGCCCAAAACTACAATGCGGTTCATCCTCGAATCCTCCAAAAAAACCAAATGACTTACAGGTACCGTAAGCGAACACTGAGTTCACTAGCCGTCCAAACCAAAGGGGGGCCTCGCATCGTGACGGCTGATGAACTTGCGAAGCAAAACAAAGCAATCTGCTAAACGGCCCACATCCCAAATCCCTGTTGTGTCAACTTTTGACGGTTGCGAAGGATGTAGTGATCTAGCAGATTAGGTCGTTACATTAACACGGGTGCACCCTCTGTCAAGCCGCAGGAGTCAAAATGCATAAAATGGGAATGCTTTTGACTGTGGGGGGGATGCGCTGTGTTCGGACTAACTCTACTCCATCGGCAGCGTTTGTCTAGTTTCCCTAGGCTGCCCGGCAGTTTCCCGCATTAACCGCCCATTGACGCCTGTAGATGTCGCTCTAAGTAACCGCCAACAAAACAGTTGCAGTTCGAGCGGCCAGCGCACGTGCGGTCCTAAGTCCCAAAAGAATAGCGGAAAAGTTCTTCGAAAATTGTCCAGATCGCCAGTAGGGATTCCCCAAGCGAGAACCGACTCGCCTACCCAAACTCTCAGACCGCACTGCTAGCAGCCGCTCCGAGAATCCACGCTTTCAAGATTTTTTCCCCAAGTAAGCCGGGCCTCGGCGTCCGTCTGGCGACCAGCGATCTGGTTTTTACGTCCCGGATGCCCCAAAGTTCGCAGCCAGCCACCTTTCTGAGCGATTTGGGTTGCTGGCAGCCAAGAAAACGAACGATCCCCGCCGACTTGCATCGACAGGGATCGTGGTTGATTCAGTTCTATGAAATGCAGCGCGTCGCGAGCGAAATTACTACTTATCTGGATAGACAGTAGTCGCGGCGAGGCGATGCACTAGCGCGTGGCTGTGTTGCCGGGAGTGCCTGGGGTCGCTTGCAGCGGTGGGAACTCGGCAGGTGGTTGCTGGAATTGGCCCGGTGCAGCGGGGTCGCTGCCGATCGGACCGACGCCAGGTTGACCGGTGAAGTCGGCCTGATTCAAAGGCTGAGCCTGGCCAGCCGGGTTTTGAGCAGGTTGACCTTCCGCCCCGACAGCTCCTGGCTGGGCCTGATTTTCCGCAGGCATTTGGGCGGCGATGGCGGCATCGCGCTTGGCGAGCATGTCGGTCGGATCTTCAAAGTTCAGGAACGCTGGCTCTTGGCCTGGCACGAGTTCGAGCGCCATGCCCGCAATGCGCCAGCCTTCTTTCTGACGACGCATCACCCACACGATGTCGTAGTTCACGGTGCCATCTTGGTAGGTCTCGGTCCAGCTGCTCCGGACATGAGCGCCGTGAGGATTGTCGGCCAAGAACTCGGCTGGAGCTACGGAATACTTAGCGCCGGGAGCACTCTGGGGGTCGACAGCAATATTGTGTTTAGCCGTCTCTTCCCGCGCTTTGCTGGTGAGCAAGTTGGCGGTGGTGGCCGAGTCGCCGACACGCAAGGCATCGAGGAATACCGAGATCACCTGATCGGGCGTTGCATCGGCAGCCACAGCAACCGGCTCTTTCGGAGCCTGCTGAGCCACTTCAGCTCCGGTAGGGCTGGCATTGTCCTGAGGATTCGTTTCGGTGGTGCTTGCACCCCCACCACAACCGACCGTCATCACCAAATAGCCCGCTACCAAAGCAAGCACAAAACACCGTTTCATCTCGCAACTCACTTCCTTGGAGTTTTCACGCCGTGCAAGAAGCATCCGTCGCTTCCCGCCCCTCGTAGGCACGCTGGGACGGAAACATCCCTGAAATCCCCACCTCGCGTCAAGAGAGAAAAAGCTCGGCCACAAGGGGCTGGTTCCCCGAATTGAAGGTCGTTAGGGGTGGCCTAGATCGACCTCGCCAGTCGGCCAGCTGTCCGCTGCTACTGGTCCTGTCGCTATATCCCGAGCAGCTAAGCGACTTTGTCTCGCAACTATTCCCCTCCTGGGCAGGACAGAAGTTTGACTCACCTCCTTGGGTGCCTAGAATGCGAAAGTCGGTTTACGACCATTTCGCACCCCCTGCGACCGGTCCGGCTTTCGCTCTCGCTCCCACTGGTCAAGGAATCCCAGGATGTCGTCTCCCCGCTGGCTCACCGCACTTCCGGTCTACAACGAAGTGAAGTACGTCAGTGGCGTACTCGACGAGGTGAAGCGCTACTGTAAAGAAGTCCTGGTGGTCGACGATGGCTCGACCGACGGCACGAGCGAACTGCTCGCCAGCCGCACCGATATCCGCATCGCCAAGCACGACGAAAACAAAGGCTATGGTGCAGCGCTCCTGACAGCCTTTGCCTATGCCAAGCAGCATGGTTTTGAGATGCTCGTCACCATCGACTGCGATGGTCAGCACGAACCAAAGCGAATTCCTCTCTTCTTCGAGAGCTGCGTCCCCGGGGTCGATATCGTTTCGGGAAGTCGTTACCTCCGGCAGTTTGCCGGGGATACGCCCCCACCCGAGCAGCGCCGCCGGATCAACGAGCAAGTGACCGCTGAACTGAACAATCGGCTCGGGCTGAAACTGACCGACGCCTTCTGCGGTTTCAAGTGCTACCGCGTCTCGTCCCTCGAGAAGCTCGATATTCAAGAGGCGGGCTATGCGATGCCGCTCGAAGTTTGGGTGCAAGTCGCTGCTGCGGGGCTCAGCGTGATCGAACTTCCTGTGCCGCTGATTTACCTCGACGAGAAACGCTCGTTCGGTGGTGTGCTCGACGACGCCCAAACCCGTTTGCAGTATTATCATCTGACGCTCGATCGCGCGATGGCAGCGCCGAGTGTTCGCAACTCGTTCTGCATGGGGAACGTTTGCACGGCAGAGTAGATCGAGCTGCGAAGCTGGCAATCGATCAGGCACGCTTGGTCCCTGCTCCCCCACTAGTTAGCGCCTGTTTGTGAGCGAGTTTCCGACGCGTATGAAACCGAGTGGCGCCAGCGATCTGATGCTCGAGATCCCGATTCGACATCGACAGCTCCGTGCGCCGCGCGAAGATCGAAGCGTGCTGTTCGACCCGCCAGCGGAACAAGCGACGGCGCTACTAGCCGCCAATCGCGAAAAATGGAAAGCGCTTGAAGCCTCGGGTGACGCGCTCCATCAGCAGTTGGTGCGTCTTGCGCGCGAGGCGCGATCTGAGCTGGTCGATCAAGCTGTGGCTTACACGAGCGTCTATCGCAGCGTGGCGACTCTTCCCGATGGGAACACGGCACCAATCTTGTTGTCGGGACATCAGCCGAACTTGTTTCATCCAGGTGTCTGGCTGAAAAATTTCGCCCTCAGCACGCTCGGGAAGCTGACTGGCGGAATCGCGATTAACCTGGTGGTCGACAACGACACGCTGCGGAGTGCCTCGATTGCTGTTCCGCGCGAGACCAGCAGCGACGCAGCACCTGATGTGCCTCCCCAGCACGATGTGACTGTCGCTCAAGTTCCGATCGATACGCCGTCGACCGAGATTCCGTTTGAAGAGCGTCGTCTGCAAGATCGCCAACTCTTCGATAGTTTCGCGTCCCGCACTGGAGATCTGCTCGCTCCACTGCTGCCTCAGCAGGCTGACGACGCGATTGTCCATCGCCTTTGGCCCTACGCGATGGCGGCTGCCGATCGCGCGGGTGTCGATGGTCGGCTGGGGCTGATTTTGGCCGAGGCGCGCCATCGCTTCGAGCAAGATCTCGGCCTCGAGACGCTCGAACTGCCACTCAGTGTGGTCGCAAACTTCGATTCCTTTCGCGAGTTCGCGCTTCTGATCCTGACGTCGATCGAGTCCTTTCAAAACGTCTACAACCGTTCGCTCGCGGAATACCGCAAGGCCAACCGGATTCGTAGTCGCTCGCATCCGGTTCCCGATTTGGTGGTCGATGGCGATTGGCTCGAAACACCTTTCTGGATTTGGACATCGGCAGCGCCGCTTCGACGCCGACTCTTCATGCGGCGCACCGCATCTGGGATCGAGCTTAGCGATCGCGCATCGATTCGTGAAATTCTTCCCCTTGAGCGAGAAAATTATTCAGCGTCGATTTCTGCTTGGAAGTTGCTCGAAGCGCGGGGCATCAAGATTCGTCCACGAGCCTTGGTGACCACCATGTTCGCGCGGATCTGTCTCTCGGATTTGTTCCTGCACGGCATTGGGGGCGCGAAGTACGACGAGCTCACCGACGCCCTGGTGCGGCGCTATTTGCGGCTCGATCCACCGGCCTATCTCACCTGCACAGCAACGACGCATTTGCCGGTCGCTCGCGACATCGAATCACCGGCGAAGATCAGTCAGTCGATTGCGAGTCTGACGAACTTGATGCGGGAAATCCACTACCGCGGCGAACGTTTTGTTCTTCTGCCGGGGCGCGAGGCACCACCAGAGTCGGCTGAACTGACAGCGCTTGCACGCAAGAAAATGATGGTGCTTGAGGCGGGACTGGCGGCGGGCTGGAACCGAACGTGGCACGAGAAGCTGGTGCAACTTAATCACTCGCTCGCGGCTGGGCTTGCGCCGCACGAACGTCAGCTCGCCCAGGAGCGGAGTCAGTTGGTGCACGCGCTCAAGGAGAGTAAGGTCTGGAAATCGCGCGAGTATTCGTTCGTCATCTTTCCTTCAACAATATTGCAGGAAGTCCTACTGGACTTTTGCAAAAGACTTTCGTAGTTTGTGAAGAGTTTGGTGCGGTCCTCTCCCACTGCATCCACCGATGGATCGAATCTTTCAGTCGGAAGGAGTCGCCCGATGCCACATGCTTCGGTGACCGACCAGCGGCAGTCGCAAGACTTGACTTCACGTTCGATCGCAACTCAATCGCCGGCGCGGCAATCAGTCGCTGAGCCGCAGGTCGAGCAGCCATCGACAAAATCGTTGACTGCCTCCTCGCAGGCTAGTCCTCCGCCCGTTGCCAAACGCTCCGTTCGCCGTGCCGCTTCATCGCGAGCAGCTGCAACCACGTCGGTGAATCGTTCGCGCACGTCCCGTCCGAAATTCATCGAAACGTCGATCACCACCACCGACGCCGATGCCAGGCCGATCACCAGCCGCGTGCTCGAGCCTTCCGGCACGGGCTTTGTCGGTGGACGTGGCCTCGATGCGATTCGTGGTCCGCAGGGTCAAACTGGTATCGTCACCGATTCGTCGCTCGCCGATCTTGCGTGGCCCGCTGTCGAAACGGCACGTTCAGCCGACCATATCGAAATTCATCAGCTTCTGCGGGCGGCGTTTCATGCGCCTACCACGGCTGAGTTCGCTGCCCAACTCGACGAACCCGGCTATCAGCCTTCCGAGCGGCTGGTGATTCGTCATCGTCGCGAAATCGTCTCGCACCTTCGGCTGGTGCCACGCACACTGGAGTTCGATGGCCAGCGCGTCCGCGCGATGATGCTGTCGGAGCTCGTGACGTCGGCCCCTTGGCAGCGACGTGGGTTGGCCCGGCATCTTGTTTCGGCAGCTCAGCATGTGGCTCGCGAGCAAGGTGTCACGCTACTGCTGGCGCGGACCAAGTTCCCCCAGCTCTTCTCGGCACTCCGCTGGCAAGAGGCTTCGCTGCAGTGGTCGAGCTTGGCCGACGCCCGGCAAGTCCTCGCGAAGCTCGCGCTGTGGTCGAGCAGCAATCAGAAAGAACTGTTTGCCGACGACGAAGATGCGCCGATCACCTTTACTCATGGTCGCACCCCGACACGCAACATTCCGGTGGTGGTCCGGCCTCTTCGACGTATCGATTACGTTTCGCTCCGCGAGCTCTACGCTTCCGCTGCTCCCACGATGCGGGGCTGGCCTGTGCGGAGCGATGAGTACTGGGATTGGCTCCTTGGAAAAGGGGCCTGCGATTCGATGCTCGTTGCTGCGGTGCGCGATCCGAAAGCTGGCAATGCGCTCGGTAGCGAAAAGATCGTGGGCTATGCCTTTGCTCGCGAAGGTCGACTTGTCGAGCATCTCGTGCTCCCTGGCTATGCCGAAGCGGCTGAACAGCTCCTCGCCCGTGTTTGTAGCGATGTGCTGGAGAGTGATCGCGGGAATATTCGTGTTGATGCGCCGCTGCTGAGTCCTCTGCACGAACATTTGCGAGCGGCCGGGGGGCAAACGGTGACGCCGCAGCAAACCTGCGGTCAAAAATGGATGATGCTGCCGCTCGGCGCCGTTTCGCTGCTCGAGAAATCGCTCCCGTCCATCACCGCGCGAGCCGCCAAGATCAGCGATACGAAAACCGCGACCCTTTCGCTCCGAATCGGCAGTGTGAACAAAGCCCGCGAGAAATCGGCGGGAGAAGTTTCGCTACGAGCACCGCAAAAACAGTTTCGACTGCAGCTCTATCGCAGCGGCGTGAAACTGGTGGAAGCAGCGGCCACATCGCCGTCGATTACGCTCAGCGAAACTTGCCTCGGCATGCTTCTGCTCGGTCAGTGGAGCGTCGAATCGGCGATTGCTCGTGGCGAGCTCGACGCGAGTTCCGCTGCAGCCGCGAAACTCGCTGAAACCTTGTTCCCCTCGCAGTTGTGGCACATTCCGCCACTGGATGACCTGCTCGGCTAAGAGCAGCATCCCGCGCGAAGCTGTCAGTGCGTTACACGCCGTGCTTACGCAGTTCACCCATCACCGTTTGCACGATGCGGGCAACTTCGTCTTCGTTCACCGCTGGCTTGGGCTTGCAGCCACCCGATGGTTGCGAGGTGAAGCCCTCGGCGGCGAGCAAGCATTGCAGCTGATCGCTGAGCTTCGCCAGTTGCAACTGCTGAACGTCGGACTTCGGCTGACGACTTGGACCGGGCTCGAAGCCTCGAAGCTTCATCGCCGCGCGGAAACCGTCGGGGAATTCAGCCGAGTAGAGCATCGCATCGAACAGCGGCAGCAAGCGATATTGCAGATCGCGTGCGGCGTCGATTTGGCCACTCACCGTCAGGTCGTAGAGCTTGCGCGTGATCTCGGGCACCACACCGCTGGTGGCGTTTGTTCCACCATCGCAGCCGACCAGAATCATCGGCATCAGCGCCGCATCCCAGCCGGTGAGGAAGCTGAAATCGGTGCGGAGTGGTCGCACGGCAGCGATCATGCGCATCATGTGCGGCAGATCTCCCGAGCTATCCTTAATGGCCACCGCGCGCTCGCATTCTTCTGCCAAGCGTTGCACCGTTGGCACATCGATCGGCGAGGCGAACATCGGGATGTTATAGAGCGTGATGTCGATCGGCGAGTTGTCGGCGATCTCTTTGAAATAGGCGTACACGCCAGCGGGGGTCAGCTTGTAGTAGAAGGGCGAAACAATCGCGACGGCGCGACAGCCGAGCTCGTAATAGTACTCGCACGCCTTGATTGTTTCGCGCGTGTTGGCTTCCGCAGCTCCGGCGAGAATCGGCACACGACCAGCTGTCTGATCGGCCATGATCTCGATGATGCGTCGACGTTCTTCCGCTGTGAAGCGCGTGAACTCGCCGGTGCTGCCGTTGGGATAAAGCCCATGTACACCCGAGTCGATGAGCCAATCGACATAGCGGCGCAGTTCGCCTTCGTGGATCTCGCCATCGGCATCGAGGGGGACGATGTTGGGCGTAAAAATACCGCGGAGTCGTTCGGCAGAAGTTCCAGGCATCATTCACCAGCAGCAAAGGGAGGGGAGATTGAGCAAGACAGTTTCCGCCTCGCCCACATGGTGGTTCGTTAAATTCGTTACAGCCCGCACGATTCCTCGCTCGGGAGGCTACGAGTATACAATCATAGTTCACACAACTTGCAGTGATAGGTCGGCCCGCGCGATCCCCATTTCGGGCGGATCGTGCTGCGCCCCGCGACCGCACGATAGAGATCGGGACTTTTTCACTTGGCAAAACGCGAAAAAACAAGGGCAGCAGCTACTTCGGTAGGAGCTTCCGCGCCGATCTCTTCCCCTCGCACAGCCCCCACAGCGATGGGCATCGTGCTGGCCAGTAGCATCGGACTACTGATGCTGCTGTTTTTCGCGCAGCAGCCCCTGCGTCAGCAGTTGTGGCTCTACTTGCTGAATCCCGACTTGCTCATCGGCCAGTGGTTTGGCGCGGGGCAAATGACGCTTGGTTTTTTCGACCGGCTGCCGATCCTGCTCGTCGCGCTGGCTACAGCTGCGCTGATGCTTCTGGCTGGCAACAGCGCGCGACGACTCCTCGGCATCGACGGAACGCTCACGCCTCTCGAGCGCCTCGTATTCGGCGCCCTACTGGGCTACGGCATGCTGGCCACGGTCGTGCTCGTGGTAGGGCTCTTCACGACGAAGGGAATTTACTTCGGCATCGGACTAGCGCTTCTCGGGCTGATCGCCGTGGTCGATCTCGTCGCGCACCAGCGTGGCTGGCTCGCGCTGGTTAGAAGTTCCGCTTCGCTCAAAAATCCGAGGGAAGCATGGACAGGAACCGAGCGCGCGCTCGCGATTATTATCGGCCTCTTGATTGGCGTGACGCTGTGGGGATCGATCTTGCCGCCGCACGATTTCGACGTCCGCGAGTATCACCTGCAAGTTCCCAAGGAGTGGTATCAAGCAGGGCAGATTTCGTTTTTAACGCATAACGTCTATGGCAACATGCCACTCCTGGCCGAAGTTCCGGCGATCGTGGCGATGAATCTGTTTCGTGGCGATCTCGATTGGTGGCATGGCGCGCTCGCCGGCAAATTGCTGATGGCTGTCGCCAGCATGATTGCAGCAGGGAGCATCTACTCGATCGCGCGGCGATTGTCGCTCGGCAGACTTTCATCGCTTCTCGCCGTGGCGATTTACGTTTCGCATCCGTGGGCATTGCACGTTTCGATAGGCGGACTGAACGATGGCGTGCTCGCCTCGTTTGCTCTCCTCACACTCCACGCGCTACTGCTCGACGTGTCACTCACCCAGCGCGCGATCCTCGCGGGACTCGCTGCGGGCATGGCCTGCTGCTGTAAGTATCCGGCCCTCGCGCTCGTCCTTTTGCCTGCACTCGTCTGGATCGTGCGCGATGCGTTACTCGTTCTAAAAACGACAGAGCATAGTACGCAAAGCCAAAAGAACGATTCACAAGCAGCCTGGCGGTCAGCAGCGATCGCGACCGCTGCTTTCTTGGCGGCATCGCTCGTGACGATCGGTCCGTGGTATGGAAAAAACCTCTATTTCACCGGAAATCCTGTCTATCCCCTTGCTGGTTCGGTGTTCGGCGCTCCGCCCTTCGACGACGAAGCAATCAGCCGCTGGGAACGTGCTCATCAAGTTCCGCGCGACGACAAGGGCAATCGCTACACTCCCGCGCAGCTCGCCAGCAGCCTCTGGCGCGCACTGGTTACTGGTGAGTACGCCAGCGCCGCACTGCCGCTGTTTGTCATCGGAATCCTCTTCGCCGTCCGCGCCGCTGGCCCCTCGCGTGCCATCGCTCTGTGGCTGCTCTGGGGCCTTGCCATCTGGTGGCTGGTATCGCATCGACTCGATCGATTCCTGCTACCGATCTTGCCCCTCGCGGCGCTACTTGCGGCCATCGCGTGCGACAACTTGCTGAAGCTGTGCGCGATCGATCCAGCGCTCCCTATTTTGCAAAAACGATCATGGGGGTTCCTCGCGCTACTGCTGATTTTGCTCATGGATGGCGCGCTAATCCTCGCCTCGCCGCTGGCAGCCGACAACCGCTGGTTCGTGTCACTCGCTGCACTTCGCGTCGATGCAACGCAGGGGGGCGATCCCACGTTTCCGCGCCGCGTGCGCGAGAGTCATGCGATCCTCAATCAAGTGCTTCCGCGCGATGAGCTAGGTGTGCTGCTGGTGGGTGACGCCGCGCCGTTTGATATCGAGCGCCCCTGCTCGTACAACGTCTGCTTCAATCCGTGTCTGCTATGCGACTGGACGATTGGCCCCACCGATGACGAGATTCGCCTCGCATTTTCATCGCGCAGCGTCGGTTACCTGCTCGTCGATTGGGCCGAGATCGCGCGCTACCAAAGCGCGGGGAACTATGGCTACGATCCACGCTTCCACCCCCAGCTGGTCGAGCAACTGGTGCAGCGCAAGATCATCGAGCCCATCGCGCTCGAGCCACTTATCGAGGGACACCAGCGCAGCTTCTCGCTCTATCGACTGACCCCGGCAACTCCGCCACCAAAGCCCTAGGTCGTTGGGCTCTGCGTCGCTCGCAGCATCGCCCAAGCGGCTCGCACGGCAAAGAAAATGCCGCAGCCGATCAAGCTCCCCGTGACGTCGGCCACCCAGTCATAGAAATCGCACGTGCGCCGCGGCACCAGTTGCTGCGAAAGTTCGTCGACCAGGCCATAAACGGCACAAATGCCAATCACCGTTAGCGTGGCAATCCAGCCAGCGCGAACCCGCAAGCTGATCGCCGTGAGTAGCAGCAGCGCGAGCATCGCAAACGCACTGGCATGCTGCACTTTGTCAAACCACGTGAAGGGGAGCTGCGAACCACCCGGCAAATGCGTCCCCAGGAACAAAATCCCCCAATAGATCAGCACCGCTAGCGCAGCGATCGTGGCAATCGATGTTCGCCCGCTAGGATTCATAAACTTCCCTGCCTCTCGATGCAGAGCCACGATTTGACTCAAAAAATCGAGCAACACACACGTTACATCGCGGTGCGGCATGCACTAGCACTCTCGCACAACAGCTAAGTTTCCCACTATAACGTCCTATGTCGATCGGCTGTCGCATGCGGCCCCGCTTTTACTCTTCGTACAAGATCATGGTTTCATGGCTGTTTTGATCACTGGTGGGGCAGGCTTCATCGGAAGCCACCTGGTCGAGCTACTGCTGGCAAAAACTTCGCACCGGCTCGTTGTGGTCGACAATTTCGATCCGTACTACAGCCCTATCGTCAAACGCAATATCGCCGCGCACCTCGCCGCTCTTTCCCCTCGTATCACGATCGCCAATGCCGACTGCCTCGACGCTGTCGCGCTCAAAAAACTGCTCGAAGAGCATGCGGTACGCAGCATCGTCCACTTGGCCGCTTCGCCAGGTGTCCCGGCAAGTTTGCGCGATCCTCGTCAATGCCTGCGGAACAACATCGAGGCGACCCTGGTGCTGCTGGAACTTGCGCGGCAACATCGCGTCGAGCAGTTCCTGTTTGCGTCGTCCTCCACGGTATATGGCAGTGGAGCTGCAGCACCATTTGCCGAAGATGCGCCGATGGGCAATCCGGTCAGCCCTTACGGTGTGAGTAAGCGGGCCGCCGAGCAGCTCGGTTTTAACTACCATCATCTGTATCAGATTCCGTTCGTTTCGCTCCGATTTTTTAACGCCTATGGCATTCGCATTCGCCCCGAACTAGCGCTCGCGGCTTTCACACGCGCGATCCTGCGGGGCGAGCCGCTGAAGCTGTTTGGCGATGGCTCGGCGCTCCGCGATTTCACCCACGTCACCGATATCGCCCAAGGTTTGCTGCAAACGCTCGAGCACCCTCACTTCGCCACCGCTGTCGCCGGAGAAGCGTTCAATCTGGGAAGCTGTGCGCCGATCACCGTCCGTCAGCTGATCGACATGATCGAGGCCGCTGCTGGCCGCCGCGCCCTCATCGAGCAGCTCCCCTCGCGCACGGAAGATATGCTCCGAACACACGCCAGCCTCGAAAAATCGGCCCGTGTGCTCGGCTATCAGCCGACCCGTCAGATCGAGATCGAAGTCCCGCGCTACGTCGCTTGGGCCCTGCAAGAAGAGTCGGCTGGTCGTCCTTGGTAGCCGCGCGCTATGCTCCGCGCAGCGAATCTGTCATAATTACTTGCTCCAGTTTCGCATCGATCCCACCCACACCGCCGCTCCAGGAGCCCGCTCCGATGACTCACTTGCGACTTTCTCGGCCACTCGTCGCGCTCCTCCTGGCTCTGCCACTTTTCGTCGCGCGCTGGTCGACTGCCGAAGAGCCCCAAGCACCCGCTGCTGAGAAGTCGACCACCATCGACCTGTTCGACGGCAAGACCCTCACCAACTGGAAGAAAACCAATTTTGGTGGCGAAGGGGAAGTCACGATCGAGAAAGGTTTGCTCCAATTTGCGATGGGCGACCCGCTCACCGGTGTCACCTGGACCGGCAAAGATCCGCTTCCCAAAGATCAGTACGAAATCACCGTCGAAGCGATGCGCGTCGATGGCATCGACTTCTTCGTCGGACTCACCTTTCCCGTACGCGACTCGCATGCGAGCTTCATCGTCGGAGGCTGGGCCGGTGGCATTGTCGGCATCTCGAGCATCAACAACTACGACGCCTCCGAGAACGAAACCACACAGTTTCGCACGTTCAAATCTAATCAGTGGTACAAGATCCGGGTCCGTGTTGCCGGTGGTAAGCTGCAAGCCTTCATCGACGACGAAAACCTGGCGAGCGTCGATCTGAAAGACAAAAAGATCTCGACCCGCAGTGAAGTCGATCTCTCGAAGCCGCTCGGCCTCTCCTCGTACCAAACGAAGACTGCTTACCGCAATTTCAAGCTCACTAAGCTCCCTGCCGATGCCAAGGCAGAAGAGGTCAAAGAGCCCTCGGTAACCGATAACGATAAGTAGTGGTCGATAAAAAATCGTTCGCACGAGTTGCTAAAAACTAGCGTGAACCTCGCGCTCCGCTTTCTCTCACGCCATCCAAGACGGCTTTGATGCTCCTGACGCACGACTACTATATGCAGCTCGCTTTGAACGAAGCGTCGGCTGCGTTCGATGAAGATGAAGTTCCGGTGGGAGCTGTGATTGTGCATTCAGGGCGTGTCATCGCTGCTGCTCACAATCAGCGCGAGGCGCTGCACGATCCCACCGCCCATGCCGAGATGATTGCGATTACGCAAGCGGCCGAATCGATGGGGGATTGGCGGCTCGAAGGCTGCACCCTCTACGTCACCCTCGAACCTTGCATCATGTGCTCGGGTGCGATCTTGCAAGCCCGTGTGCCAACCGTGGTCTACGGGGCCACCGATCCCAAAGCAGGAGCGGTCGGCTCGCTGTTTCATCTGCTGACCGACGAGCGGCTGAATCACCGCTGTCAGGTCGTTCCCGGCATTCTCGCCAAACCATCGGGCGAGATTCTCACCCGCTTCTTTCAGCAGCAGCGCCGGCTCGGCAAAAAATAAAGCAGGCCAGCCCTCGCTCAGCTCCGCAGCCAGTGGCTTACGGAGCTGCTCGCGTCACGGACTGCGCTGCTCAGTTGCGGCTACTCAGCTGTGCTACTCGATAAAGCGCCGCAGCAGCACGGCATCGTCGGTATTGAGCTTCTTGCCCGGAATAAATCCGACCGGGATCGAGCGATCGAAGATGTAGAAGCCCCGATGTCGCTGCACTTCCCCCGAGTCGTAACCAATCTCTTGGCCAAGGGAATAGCCGTCGCGATGGGCCGCATCGATCGGCGCAGGTTCCGCTTCGAAGTAGCCGATCGTAATCCAGCAGGCAAAGCAGTTGCTGCGCGTCGTCACTAGATTGCCAACCTTCTGCATCCCTTGATAGCGGAAGTAGGGATTGCGTGTCGAATCGGCATGGTCGCCGGTGCTCGGTTTGGTGAACAGCGGCGTGGTGCCGACGTCGGGATCGCGGCGCATCAGGCCGGCGTTGATCGCCCGCTCTTCCATGTTCTGAAGCGGCGCCAAATCTCCCGCGTCTTGCGCCCGGAAAGGCTGCGCGAAGATCGTTGGGAAGTTCACGTCGGCTTGCCCAATCGTACCGGTGTAGCCTTGGCGGCTCCGGAGCAGTTTGTCGACAAACGCGCCGTTGATCGACGGATCGTACTGCGGCATTCCCTTGAAGAGCGCCTCCAAAATGCGCGAGTCGCTCACGGTGTTGATGTTGATCCGTCCCGGTTCACGGAAACGGGAGACAAACGCAAACGGCGGACGATACGTAGCGGCGTTGTTCGCCCCCGGGTAAGTCGCCGAAGTGAACGACTGCATGTTGAACGCATGGTCGGAGTGGGCATAAGGCGAAGGGATCGAGACGTAGTCGAGCAGCCGCGAGAACATCGGGCCATCGACAGTCCGGGCATCGGTGGTGCTTTGATAGAAGTTGAAGAGATGCGAGTAGGGGACAGCGTAGTTCGTCCGGTCAAACGGATCGAACATCGCTGGCGCGAGGGTCACTCGTGTCAGGAGCCGACTTTGCGACTGCGATGGCACAAGCATCATTTCATACGGGCTGGCGAACGGACGGTTGAGGAACGTCAGCCAAGGGAAGGTTGAATTGCCACCCATGCCACTCGGCGAAGGAGCACCGAGATAGACCCCGGCACTGGCCGAAGCATCGAAGTACGGGTGATAGCGGCGATTGAGATAGCCGAGCGTGTGGAACAGCTGCTTGTTGAAGATGTGGGTCTGTGCGCCACCTTCGTTGGGCGAATCGGCGGTCACGTTGCCGTGCGCTGGCTCTTGGAGCCACAGGTTGCGATAGATCGCGGCGTTCGGCGAATCGAGCCCCGGTGCTTCGGGGAACGCGCCACCACGCTGTGCCGTTTGGAAGTTCAGCTCATCCTTGTTGAACGAGTTGTGATCCTTGTTCTCGATGCCGTTGAACACGGTGAGATCGACGCTCGCCGTATCCACCGTCAGGTAAGGATTGGTGAGCGAGTTCCAAGGGAGGAGTGGATTGGCAAGCCGCTGCAGATGGACTGCGCGGAAATGCTCTTTCGTTCCCCAGTCCTTGAGCGTGTCCCAGGCATTCGGGGCACCGTCGGTGCGGTTGTTATCGAGCGGCGTATCGATCGGTGGAACGTACGTCCCTTGCGTGATCGGATTAGCAACGGGATCTGAAGTGTAAGCTGAGCTCGTACCAGCCATTACTGGATAGCCCGACTGCGCAGGTTCCGAGATGCTGATCGAACGTGGGCTATCGATCGGAATCGCAATCACCGGGGCGACATCGGTGCCATAGTTCACCGTGGCTGGGTTCGGTGCCGATTCGAAGTTGTTCACCGCCAGCTGATTGGTGTCGGCGTTGGCGTTGGGTGTCAGGACCAAGCGGCGCGTGTTCGCCACGTCGGCAGGATCGGTCGCGTTTCGTCCAAAGTACGTGGTGTAGTTACCAGCATCGGCCACACCCGACGATCCGACGATCGCATAACGTCCCGGCTTCAGCGAAGGTTGCTGATTCGACGAGCTGGGGAAGAAGGCGACACCATGATTGGTTGGCACCACACCTGCCGCAGGATCGGTGAAGTAGATGCTCCGCTCGATTTCTCCCGCGCCGGTAGCCGCACCGGTCAGGTGCTCGGGGGCGGGGACATCGGGATTTTCATTGCGGGCCGCACCTTGCACGATGATCACGCGCCACACGGGGGAACCGGCTCCACCGGCGCTAATGCGGTTGAGCGCTACTCCGCCATTGCCGTCGTAAATTTCGAGCGGCTTATGGACCCCTTGCTGGGTCGCATTCGTGGCGTTGGTGTAGTCGAAGTGCGGATTGAAGAGCTCGAGGAAAAACGAGCCCGAAGGGCGAAAGCGCTGATCGAAATCAGGATCGGGATCGGTGGTCGCATCCACGAGCGCCGCAGTTTCGCCGCCGTTGGGTTCTTCGTCCATCAAGTCTTCGGTCCGCAGGTCGTGCGTTGCCAGCGTTTCGGTAATCAGCAGTTCGGGACGCTCGGCACCCCACACGACACCCCGATTGGCACCTTCGTCGGTCGAGAGATCACCATCGACATCCCAACCATCGAACGGATTCACGTCGTACTCGAAACCAGTGTTGATCGAATCGTTGTCGCGGAAATCGACGACGTTCACCGCATACTGAGCCAGATAATGCGCGGTATCGCGAGCATCAGTCGGTCCGTCGCCGTTCACATCCTCGGGAATCTGCCAGGTGGCACCCCCGCTGTCGCGGATCAGCATCAGCAGCGTGTAGAGGTGGCGAGCGTAGATTTGACGTTGATCGGCAGAGTCTCCTGCGTACGAACTGTCATTGAACTTCTCAAAATTCACTGTCCCAAAAAGCAATTCATTAGCGATTAATGCTTCGCTTGGATCGTCGATAACGGAATTGCTGTTGTCGTCGATACCGTTGCCGAAAGGACGGTTGATGTTGAACGGATGACCGTGGCGTGCTTCAAACGGAACGAGCTGCGCCCATGCTTTCGTAAAATCTCCTGCTCCCAGGAGGCGTTTGTAATACAGATCGAGCAGCGTGCGACGATGGGCATTGGTGCTCCAGCCTGTGGCCCGCTCTTCGCGCAAGTGTGGTCCTGGTGGGACAGGAACGTGCGAGCTCATCGTCGTCAGGAGTTGACGTTTCGCGTGTGTCGCGTCGATCGAGCCAGGAGCCCCTGCGGTGAGGTACGTCGAAGCAGCCGACGACGAGAGTCGGGTCGGCTTTTGTCCCACACCCGAATCGTGATGACGGAGGAGCCATTCGAGGTCGCTCACGTCGAACGGACGGTCGGCTGTTGCGCGAGTATGGTCGTACTGCACTTCGTACGGGTCGTCTACCGTTTCGTTATCCCCCGTGAAGCCGTAGACCGGTTGTCCAAAATGGTCGGTACCGACAGCACCACGACCGTAGACATCGGGAGGACTGGCGTAGCTCGAAGGATTCGTCAAGTTGTTCGGCACCATGCCAATCGCATGCCGGGCCGAGAGGAGTTCGTCGCCGAGCGTACCGGGCTGAGTCTCTCCCGCCCCTTGATAGCGGGCTTGCAGCACAGCGGTGTACGAAGCGTCGTCGCTACCAAAAATCACACTTTGCCAGTCGATTTCCGCAGGACCATAGCCAAGTCCGCGCGGCAGATAAACCAGCGACGGGGCAGAGGGGGTTTGACCGGCCAAAGCAAACAGCGTGATTCCTTGAGCAGCCCGATGATTGGAGGAAAAGGTTTGCGCCAGGTTGCCGGTGGCGTTGATATCGAGGCGGCTGTCGAGGTCGATGATCTTGATCGCTGCGAGCCGCTTCACTTTGCGCCCATCGGGGGTGGTGATGATCGGCAAACCGGGATCGATCCAAATGCTGTCGGGGACTCCATCCCCATCGTTGTCGACGTCCCAAATGCCTTGCAAGTTGGAGGCGTTGGAGAGTGCACTCATCCAGTTCGTTTGACCGATGGGAAATGCCGGATTGCTACCGGTGAAGTTCGGATGGTCCCACGGCATCGGGCGGGCAATCACGCGCCGCAGCAAGTCGCTGTGCGTCAGGATGTCGGTGTCGGAAGTGATGCTGACGGCGTTCGTCCAGTAATTCACGAGGTCGGGACGATGGTACGACGGAATCTGAGGCGAGGTGCGTGAGGAGTTCGCAATTTCTTGCGCAAGTCCTGGTGGATCGAGCGCGAGGAAGAAGTTTTGGAAATCGACCGCATCGTAGCTTTCGTCGAAACCACCTGCATTGGCCGATTGAATGGCGCTATCGGGATCAGGATGTCCGGCAAAGTGAGGTAGAAGTGCGATCGGGCGATTGGTCCCCGCAACATCGACTTCCAAACCGAGCGCGGGGGAAGTGGAGTCTTGATAGCCGGCTCCCGTGCCGTTGTACGGGGCCCCGTTAATGACAAACCGATCGCCAATTTGCGGAGCCGCGAGCATCGAGCCCGAGTTGGTGAAGTCGGCCGCCACCACCATGGTGATGCTCCCCGACATATCGGGCGGAGCGTACTGCATGACGCGCGTGCTGATCGGACGCGCTTCCGAGCCGTTGTAGCGCCAGAACGTGATCACCCGGCCGTTGTAGTAGTCAGGGACATTGGAGAACGTCGCTCCGGTGTAGGGTGGTGGCGCGGTGAACGTCGTGGGGGACGAAGCACTGAACCGAATCGTTTGATTACCGTTGTCGAACGTGCCGACCGAAGTGAGTTCGCCGCAGATCCCGTCGGTGCCGTACATGTCGAGCAGCGGCGAGGTTCCCTTGAGTGTGCTGTTGTTCGAAGTGTCGCTCAGAATGTTGGTGAAGACTTCGTCGAGCTCCAGCTGTGGCTGGTCTCCCACTTGGTCGATCAGGGCGGTGCTCTTCGCAGCCGAGAGGTAGGTCGACGCCACAATCGCGTAGGTCACGCCGATCAAGATGAAGAGCGTCAGGAGGCTGATCACCAGCAGCAGCACGACACCACGTCGCTGGCGCGAGAGGCGTCCGCGCGATGGCGGGCGATTCGTCGGGGAGCTCTGCTGGGTGCAGATGCCGGTCGTCGCGTGGTGCTGAGTTGCCATCGTTCTCTCTCCATAACAGGGCAAGGGTTCCGGGCCTTGCCACCAACTACAATCTGGCCAGAACAGCCAGGGGAAAAGCCAATCGACCATCCATCGCCGACGACCGACTAGTTTGTTTCCAGTCGGATCGTCTTCTCGTACACCGCCGTCACATCCCGAACGATCACCGCAATGCAGGGATCGGGGCTGCTGTCGCCGTTGAGATCGGTGTTCCAGTCTTGTCCAGCAATCGTGATATCACGCACCCAGTTGGCACCATTGTTCACCGGCTCGTCGTCGAGATCGGTCACGCGATACCACTGAAAACGGTTCGCCGTAAATGAACCCGCTGTACCTGTCGCTGGATCGATCACTGTGGCAGTGCCGGCGAGCATGATCCACTGATCGCGCTTGATGTCGAGCATCTCAGCCGTGGGAGCCGAGATTTGAATATCGCCACCCCGTAGCGCCACGCTCGCGCCAGCCGCATGACCGCCAACTTGTCCAATGCTGTTGAACGCCGTGACGTTGACAGTCCATTCCTGATCGCCATAGTCCGACGTCCGAAGATTGATCGGACGACTCTTCAGCACAACAATCGAGAGAAGATATTCGTTGGTAGCGGTTGCGGCTGAGTGGTAGCGATCGAGCTTTGGGGTGATGGTGGCAAACCACGACATCAGGCCACCAGTTTGGCGACGACCACTCAGGATCGCTTGCGTATCGTCACGCGGATATTGCTGCGCGGCGGGGAGCGAACGATCGGTTGGCTCGAGCACCACCAGATCGTCGTCGCACGCGAACTCGACATTCGCCTGAATCGACGACATCGCGCTGGTGTAAGGAGGGGCTGCGGAACTGGTGAGGTTCAGCCGCGGCATCGCTGGAATGCCCGACGCTCCGTAAGGAAACGTGGTCGACGTTCCGCTGATGGCATTGTCGGCGACGAAGCGTGGATCGATGCAGTACGACGAGCTACCCCCAAAGAACGTGCTGGCCCCTTGGTAGGCATTGCCGTCCCACCAAAACCACCGCTGGGTGTTGCGCATGCCACGGGCATCGAACTCGTGAATCGCCGAAAGACCAGTCACCGCCGAGGCGTCGGCAATTTGACCTTTGCGGGCTTGGCTGGCAGCGACAGGAATCACTGCCACCGCTCCGAGCAAGCCGATGGTGGCCACGAGAATGGAAAACAAGACTTCCAAAATCGTGACAGCCGACCGCTGGTGCGAGAGGGCTCGTCGGTAGGTGCGTTGTGAGTTCATATGGTTCGTTCCTGCTCGCCGTGCCGACGGCCAAAAGTTGCCTACTGTGCCGTGTCCGACAGGCTGCGGCATGCTTGCAGCGTGAGGGCAGCGTCGGGGTTGTTTTCGTAAATCACCGGGATCCCCAAGGGACCGCGCAGCTGAAACCACAGATTTTCGGAGCGTGCCAAATTCGACTCGGTACCCGCCACCCCCAACCGCTCGATGTCGCCGAGCAGGAAGTTGATGCTCTCGCTGCGAGGTCGCCCCGGCTCTGCACCGCGATAGATGCTTTCGATTGCGCCGTCGGAGTTAAACATCACGACAATCGCGCTCGAGGTGGTGTCGTCCGCCGGAAAGAGATAGCTGCCGCTGCTGAACTCGGTTCCGGTGCGACCAAACCCACTGTATGCCAGGTCGATGGCCGTTCCATCGGGAAGCTCAAAGGCCGCAGCCGTTCGTTTGGGCAATCGTCGAATCTGAAACGGATAGCCCGTAGTTCCAGCCACGGTCGGTGGACGAGCATTGCTGGTCGCCCGTTCGGGATAACCCCCTATGAACTGACTGCTCATAACATCGAAGCTATAGACGAACCACTCTCCCTTGTAATCAAAGCGGACCAGAATCGTCTCTGGCTGATGGTTGATTAAAGCCGACAAATAATTGTTCTCGGAAGAGTCAGAGAACATGAGCACGTCATCGTTTGTAGATATTGTCATGTCGGCACCGGGACCGTTGTACGCTCGCACGCCGAGAGTCGATCCGCTGTAGGGAGGTGCCTCTTGAGCAAAGTAGCCCTTGGTGACTTGAAACACTCCCGCGCCACCGAGTTGCTGATCGACTTGCAAGTAGACGCCACAGGGACGCCGATCGCGAATCGCCATTTGCCGAGCGATGTGAAACGCATTCTGCAAACGGGAAGCGGCCGAACGAGTGCGGGTGTCTTTAACCGCGAACGAGGCAATCGGCAACAGCAGCGCGAGTAGCAGCAGCAGGATGATGATCACCACCAGCAGCTCGATGAGCGTATAGCCAGCCGATCGCTTCGATCGGCGCTGCTGCGATGCGATTGGCAAAGATGTCACGATACGGAAGAACCAAGAGGTCATGACTTAGAGCCCTCCCTGGTAGTGATTGGTCAGGTCGTCGCCATAGCCGTTGGTCGGATCAGGATCGCCCGACATTCCACTAGCTGTACCCAAACCGACGTAGGGATCGTTCGGAAGATCACTCGCCGTGGGGAGATCCATCGCCGCGCGGGTATTCACAAAGATCGAATACTCTTTGTCAGGCCCACCGGACATGATGAGTGGCCGCAGTGCATAGGGCTTGTAGAACGGATTGGTGTTAAGGCCCCAGCGCGGATCGACCCGCAGAGGATCGAACGGATCGGGTGATAGTACACCGTTGTTGACTTGCAGCGTTGGTGCGAAGCGGCCATTGTCGGGGTTGTTGACGTAGCCTGGTGCCCAGCGGATGAACAGGATCGGACGCCCCCAACCATCCAGGAACTCAGGCATTCCATCTCCATCGACGTCCCCAATTTCTTCCGAGCGAAAGAACTCGAGCGCACTTTTGTCGCCATCACGCATCGTCGAGACGATCAGGTAGAGGCATTCGGCCCCACCAAACTCCGACGTCCAGCCACTCCCATTGGCGATGGCAATCCCAGCCTTACGCTTGTAGGTTCGTGTGATCGAAGGCATCCCGGGGTTCAAGGCGATGCCCGAAATCGAAGCTCGCTCGACATTGAAGATGTCGACAGCGTTGAGTGTCAGATCGGCAAAATCACCAGTCCGTTCGGCGTTGGTGCAGAGGTCGCTGATGCGGTCGGGAAGTTCGAGTCGCATCTGCTCGCGGAGCGTGTAGAGCCGCACCTGAGCAATGAAAGTCTGTGGCGTTGTAGACATTCCGCTCTGCTGAAAGGCTGGATTCACGCGAATCGAGCGGGTGGTGAAGGTGTCGTACTTCTCCATGATCAGCTGATCGAGTTTCGCCAGCACCGCACGGGTGCGTGCTTCGCGCGCTTGTTCCGTCGCACCTTGCAACCCGGCGAACGACAGCCCGGCCAAAATCGCAATGATCGCAATCACGACCAGCAATTCGGTGAGCGTGAAACCACGCCGCGATCGCCGCACCATCGTGTGCTGCTGGATTGGTTGGCCAGTCATAAGGCTCTCTCGCAGGGTGTGGAAGGTGATAAGAAAAACGGGCTCAGTCGGGGGCTCAAACGAAGACGATCAGTGGCGACGATCCACTACGGAATGTTGTCCATCAGGCGTCGGCCATCGCTGAAGTTTGTAATGTTGTCGCGATCAGAATTGCTGTAGTTCAGACCGCTGGGGAAGAGCTTCACGTCGCTGTCGTCGTCGTTGAAACCCAGGTTGAACTCACCATCCTGCCCCGCGCAAATGATCTGAAAGCTTGTGGGGTTCATCAGCTTGTAGCGCTGGCGAGCATCGGTCGCCGCGCTGTTGGCAATCGTGTCGGAGAAATAAGGCCGAGCCTCACCCACCGCGCGACTCTCGGCAAAGGCAGGGGAACTGGCGTTCGAGTAGTCCATGAACTCGTCGTACGATCGAGCATCGAGATAGAGGAAGTAGGTGTCCTTCGCTTCGCGGCAAACGAACGACGGAAAGCCGTCCCCATCGTCGTCCTGCAAGTCGGTTTCCTTGAAGACGTAGTGAGCTTCTGGCGAGGGAATCGCAATGCCAGGAGTCATCAAGCTAGGAAACGGATTGGTCGCCGACTTGTTCACTTGGCTCAGCCAGAACACGAGAGCTTCACCTTCGTCGATGCCATTGATGGAGGCATCGGTGAGTTTGGCGACCGTAGCATTGAAGTAAACCGGGGTAATCTTGGGATAGCATTTACGCAAGTGACGCTGAATGGCACCGACGTCGCGACTGCTGGGGGGATAGTCGTCGTGCGCGGCACGGTATTTTTCGATGCCGTCGGCCAGCTGCGAAACCTTAAACGCGATCGACGCGCGACGCGCTGTGTTGAGCGCGGCCATCGCTGCGGGAACAAGCAGGGCCACCAGCACGGCGATGATGCCGAGCACCACGAGCAGTTCCACAAGCGTGAAACCACGCCGTCGCGATTGCGCGGAGAAACGGGCCACACATTCGAGTCGCGCGGGGCTCGTCGCAGTGGTGGAGGTGAGTTGCATAGCCGGATTCTCCTTCGCCGAAAAACGCAAACGTGGATAAGGGGAGGGGAGCTGCGTCGGTGTCGAGCCGCACGAGAAATGCCGCTCGAAAGTCGCAACCACCTGTAGTTTTTTGCTGAATCTGCTGGAATCAAAACGTGCTGAGCACCGACAGCAGACCAGACGCAGCTCGCGCGCCTGGCCCTCGGAATCGAGCTGCTGAGGAGGCTCGATTCCCGGTCAATATCGAAAGCTGCCCGAGTGGGGAGCGATCTTGGGTTGTGTCTTAGGTCAGACCTTGGATCAAGCTAATCAGAGGCATGAAGAGCGAGATCACGATGAAGCCCACCGCACCACCGAGGAACACGATGAGGAGTGGCTCGATCAGCTTCATCAAACCGTCGGTGAGTGTCGAAACTTCTTCGTCGAACACGTCGGCCACTTTGTAGAGCATGGTGTCGAGTTCGCCCGTCTCTTCACCCACGTCCACCATGTTCACCACCAGTTCGTCGACGATGCGGTGATTCATGCGAAGGAAGTAGTAAATGCCACCCGCCATCACGCCGAGCAGAGCACCATAGAGCAGTGGCTGCAGCCCGACGCTCTTAATCATCCCTGGCATGCACATGATGCCGAGCGGCACGCTCGCACCGAGCAGTACCCAGAGGAAGAGGGCGACCGGATGAAAACCAGGTCGGCTGTTGGCAGCGAGTGGCTTGGCGATCGTTTCACCTTCGCGGATGGCGTCGGAGACCTTGCCATAGAGACGTTCGAAGAGAGCATTACCAGCGGTTTCGCGGGTGATGTTCAGCCCTTCGAGAATCGGCACACCGCTCGCCACCAGGGTGCCGAGTGTTCGCGTGGTGCGCGCCATGGTGTTCTTCTCGATGAGCATTCCCATGATCGGGAGCTTGAGCACAAACATGTCGAAGCCCATGCGGCCATGTTTGAACTTTCGCAGCAGCATCACGAAGATGTAAACCACCACAGGAATCAGCGGAATGCTGAACCAGCCGTAGTTCACCACCCAGTTGGAAATGTTGATGAGCAGTTCGGTGGCAGCAGGGAGTTTGAGCCCGAACTCATCGAACATTTTCTTAAACACCGGCACGATTTTGAGCATGATGAACACCAGAATCGAGATGGCGACGAGCACCACCACCACTGGGTAAATCATGGCCCCTTTGACTTTGCGTTTCAGCGATTCGCTACGCTCGAGGAACTCGCTCAAGCGGCGCAAAATCACTTCGAGTGCACCACCTGCCTCACCCGCCTTGATCATGTTGATGTAGAGTCGGCTGAAGACCTTCGGGCTCTTCGCCATCGCTTCCGAAAGAGTCGATCCCGACTCGATTTCGTCACCCACATCCATGAGCGCGTTTTTGAGAGCGCCAGGTTTGCTCTGGAGTTCGAGAATTCGCAAGCTACGCAGAATCGGGAGACCGGCGTCTTGAAGAATCGACAGCTGCTTGGTGAAGAGCGACAGCTGTTTGCTGCTCGCGCCACCAAAGGCAAAGGAGCGTTTCTTTTTCGAGCCCGGGCCGGCCCCTTTACCACCAGGGCCAGTGCCACCCTTCTTCACCGCAATCTTGGTGACGAAGTAGCCCATCTGACGGATGGTGTTCTGTGCCTCTTCCTCAGTTGCTGCATCGATGACGTCGCGGATTTCCTGGCCGGTCGCGTCCATCGCTTCAAACTGATAGGTTGGCATGGCTAAAGTCCCTTCTTCGAATTTCCCAAACGAGTCTAACGGGAGGGATGAACGAAATGGTGGGGGTGAATTTGGTTGTGTCTGTAATACGGTGGATCGGTGTTATGTTTTCGCTGGCTTTCCGATGTCGCAATCGGCTCGCCGGTGACTACGCTTCTTGAACTGTTTCGCGGACCACTTCGTCGAGCGTGGTGGTGCCATCGAAGGCGTTCCGCATGCCGACGTCGCGCAGCGTGGACATGCCAAAGCTGGAGGCCGTGGTGCGGAGATCGTCGATCGACGCGTTTTGCATCACCATGTCGCGCAGCGTGTCGTTCATGATCATCAGTTCGAACAGACCGACGCGTCCCTTGTAGCCGGTGTTGTTGCAGACATCGCAGCCCCGCCCACGGTAGAACTTCTTCCCCGCGAGTTGTTCGGCGGTGTACTTCACTTCGGCCAGCAGTTCTTCCGAGCCTTCGACTTCTTCGCGGCACTGCGAGCAGATGCGGCGCACCAATCGCTGGGCCAAAATCGCTTCGACCGTGGCAGTGATAAGGAACGTCGGCACACCCATATCTTTGAGGCGTGTGACAGTGCTCGGCGCGTCGTTGGTGTGGAGCGTGCTGAACACCATGTGACCTGTCAGCGAGGCTTGCACCGCAATTTCGGCGGTCTCGAGATCGCGGATCTCACCCACCAGAATGATGTCGGGATCTTGTCGCAAAATCGCTCGTAGGCAAGCGGCGAAGGTCACACCAATTTCGTGATCGATCGGAATCTGCACGATCCCATCGATGTCGTATTCCACCGGGTCTTCGGTGGTGATGAGTTTGTCTTCGACCGAGTTGAGTTCGCTGAGTGCCGAGTAGAGGGTCGTGGTTTTGCCCGAACCTGTCGGACCTGTCACCAGCACGATGCCGTTGGGACGATCGAGCACGCTGCGGAATAGCTTGAGGGTTGGCGCATCCATCCCCACCTTAGCCAGGTTGAGCGAAACGACCGAACGGTCGAGGACTCGCATAACCACGCTCTCGCCAAACAGAGTCGGCAGAATGCTGACGCGAAGGTCGACCGAGTGACCACCGACCGATAGTTCGATACGACCATCTTGAGGCATGCGTCGTTCGGCGATGTCGAGGTTCGCCATCACCTTAATGCGCGTGGTGATCGCAAACGCCAGATGCCGCGGCGGTGGCACCATTTCAAACAGCACACCATCGGCCTTGATGCGGATGCGGAATTCGTCTTCAAACGGTTCGAAGTGAATGTCGCTCGCATGATCCTTAATTGCCAGCAGCAGCACCATGTTCAGCAGCTTGCGAACCGGCGCGCTATCGGCCAGCGCTTCGACGCTCGTCAGATCGACTGCGCCGTTCTTAGCGACGGCATCCATCGCCTTCTTCAGTTCGCTGTCGGCTTCGAGCTCGCCAACGATGCTATCGACCGTATCTTTGTCGGACGAGAAGTAGCGATCGAGCGTTTTCTTGATATCGGTTTCCGAGGCGATCACCACACGGATGTCGTAGCCGAGCATCGAGCGGAGTTCGTCTTGGATCGTGATGTTTTGCGGATCGCACGTCGCCACCGTCAGTTCGTTGCTACTGAACTTGATCGGAATGACGCGATAGAGCTGCGCCATCGACTCGGTCACTTTGTGGAGCACGTCGCCGGGAATCGTGATATCCCCAAGCTCGACCACTTGCATCCCCATCTGTTCGGCGAGCGCTTGCACCAACTGTTCTTCATTGACGAGGCTCATCTCTTGCGCAAGTTTGCCCAAGAGCGTGCCAGGTCGCTGCTGCTGTTCTTCGAGCAGCATCTCGAGCTGGTCATCGCTGATGAAGCCCATGTCGACGAAGATTTGTCCGATGCGGCGAATGGCCATGTGATTACGTCTATGCTAAGCGGCGTTGTGAAAATCTCGTGATGGAAAGCGGGCTTCGGTCCGTTGCGGCTGTGGTCCGTTGGGCTGGTATCGATCGCGCGGCGTTAGTGGCCGTGACCACCGGCCTTGCGCATGCCTGGTTCATCGGGTTCTTTGGTCGGGTCGTCGAGACCTTGCTGAGCGGCATAAATGCGTTTTGCCAAGTCGTCGGGGTTTTGTGCTTTGCCCAGCACATCCTCGATCAACACCTTCTGCTCGCGCCACAGGCGGAACAAGTGATCGTCCATCAGCTGCATGCCGAGCTTGGCACCAGTTTGAATGGCCGAGTTGATGCGGAACGTTTTGTTTTCGCGAATCAGGTTCGCAATACCGCTGGTAACGACGAGGATTTCGTAGGCTGCACAGCGTCCACCACCGATTTTGGGAAGTAGCGACTGAGCCACCACGCCGATGATCGACGTCGAGAGCTGCGTGCGGACTTGATCCTGCAAGTTGCCAGGGAAGGCATCGATGATACGGTTGATGGTGCCTTGGGCACTGTTGGTGTGGAGCGTGCCGAACACCACGTGCCCCGTTTCAGCGGCGGAGATGGCAGCTTCGATCGTTTCCAAGTCGCGCATTTCGCCGACGAGGATCACGTCGGGGTCTTGTCGCAGAGCGCGGCGAATCGCTTCGGAGAAGCTTGGCACATCGACGCCAATTTCGCGCTGATTGACCGTCGACTTCTTGTGGTAGTGATAGAACTCGATCGGATCTTCGATCGTGATGATGTGATGGTCGACATTCTCGTTGATGTAGTTCACGAGACTCGCCAGCGTGGTCGACTTCCCCGAACCGGTGGGGCCAGTCACAAGGAACAGACCACGGGGACGCATCACGAGCTTGACGCAAACGTCGGGCAGCCCGAGCTGCTGCGGCGTGAGCATGGTGTTGGGGATTTGCCGCAGCACCATCGAGACAAAGCCGCGCTGCTTAAAAATCGAAACACGAAAGCGGGCCAGGTCGCCGAAGGCGAAACCAAAGTCGGCGCTACCCCGTTCCTGCAGTTCGCGCTGGGCTCGTTCGGGTGCGATCGACTTCATCAGCCCAACCGCATCGTCAGCTTCCAGCACCTTGGTTTCGAGCTTTCGCATGCGGCCGTGCAGGCGAAATACTGGAGGCTGGCCGACCACGATATGAATATCGCTCGCCCCTTGCTTCACAGCAGCCTGCAACAGTTTGTCGATCAGAATCGTGGCCATCAGCGTTCACATCCTCGAGGCTGGCACATGCATAGACCTCGCATGGCTGGAGGGCTCAGAGAGCACAACTATATAAACGCCGGTGGCTTTGATGCGTGAAGATTACGCGTGCCAAGGCGCTGATTGAAGAAAGGGGAGAACCGTGACTGAGGGAGATGAGAGTACGGGCTGCTGAAAATGAGAGGAGTATAGGTCAGCTGCTCTGGGACGATCCTGAGACAAACAGATCCGCGCGGCATGGATAAAGGGAATATAGGTGCCGCGTGGTTGTCGTCTCGAATCGATCCTACTACCGTCGGTGTGCACTGCGAACCTCGACGACGCAGAAGCGTCGCAGGGGCAGAGGGGGCACCGCAAGAGTGGCAGGTGTCGGCTTCAAACTAGTAAGCAGTCTGTCGGGCGAGTGTTCCGGCACCGCAAGATGAGAGGTGCATCCCGCCGACGAAAGCATTATCACTCGGGGAGGTCCGGATTCCAAACTTCGGAGCAAAATCTCCTCGAAGGGGCACCTTGTCGGAACATTCCGCACAAACGCGACGCGGGAAACAGGGACCTTCGAGCGGGACACCGCCGCGCCGTATATGGTTCTTTCAGGTAGTGTGCTATATCGGGCACTGTCAGGCAGGGTGCGGTCTGCGGGACGAGCAGCATAATCAGAACTTGCTGCATGGCATTTGCCCACAGCGGCTTCGAGACTCCCGGGCAGGCTAGTGCCGCGCGGGAGTAAGCAAACGGCCAGTCGGAGGGTGGGTTATTCGAAAACGTCCTGCTCCGTCCGTTTGGCGTTACGGTAGACCTCGTCGAGGGTCGTTATCCCTTTGCACGTTTTGTAAATGCCGTCGCTGTAAAGGGTTTTCATGCCGAGTTTGATCGCCATGCGGCGAATTTCGGTGCTCGAAGCGTTCTTGAAGATGAGCTCGCGGATCTTCGACTGGATGAGCATCAATTCGAAAATGCCTTGGCGACCCTTGTAGCCACTCTTGTTGCAGTGACCACAGCCACGGCCTTTCATGAAGGTCGCTGCAGCTGCCATTTTGGGGGTGATGCCGGCGTCGTTCAGCACCGCTTCGCTGAGGGTGGTGGGTTGCTTGCAGCGGCTGCAATTCAGACGCACCAGACGCTGGGCAAGCACCGCGATCACCGAGCTGGCGACCAGATACCCGGGAACGCCCATGTCGGTCATGCGTGTTACAGCACTGGGCGCATCGTTCGTATGTAGTGTACTGAAAACCAAGTGTCCAGTAAGAGAAGCCTGGATACCCATCGATGCGGTTTCCGAGTCTCGCATCTCACCCACCAGAATCACATTGGGTGCCTGACGCAACATCGCGCGAATAATGCGGGCGAAGTCGAGCCCAATACTGTGCCGCACTTCCACCTGATTGACCCCCGGCAGGTAGTATTCCACAGGGTCTTCGGCCGTAATGATCTTTTTGTCGGGCCGGTTCATCGAGTTGAGCGCGGCGTAGAGCGTGGTGGTCTTTCCCGAACCTGTCGGTCCGGTCACCAGCACAATGCCGTTGGGACGTTTGATCAGACTCTGGAACGTCGAGAACATGTCCTCGCTGAACCCGAGCTGCCGCACGCCCACCTTAATATTGTCCTTGTCCAGAAGTCGCATAACGACCGACTGGCCATGGTTGGTGGGGATGATGCTGACGCGAAGATCGAGTTCCTTCTCACCCACGGTCACCTTGATACGACCGTCTTGAGGACGGCGACGCTCGGCGATATCCATCTTCGCCAGAATCTTGATGCGGCTGACAATCGCCGCCAATAGCCGTCGGGGGGGTGAATCGCGTTTGTGCAAAATACCATCGATGCGATAGCGTATACGCACGATTTCTTCGAACGGCTCGACGTGGATATCCGACGCGCGGAGCTGCACCGCTTCGCCGATCATCAGCTGCACCAGACGAACGATCGGCGCGCTATTTTCGTCGACCGCTTCGTTCGAAGTGACTTTGGTCGCCTCGGTTTCGGTGAAATCAATGGCCGTATCGGTGAACTCTTGGAGCACCGAGTCAGCCGATTCACCTTCGATTTGGCTGTAGTACTTATTGATCGCTTCCAAGATCTTTTCGCGAGGTGCCAGGGCGATATCGACCTTGCGGTTCAGAATGAAGCGGAGCTTTTCAATCGTGTCGATGTCGTAAGGGTCGCTCACGATTACCTTTAGGCTGTCTTCGTCCTCCGAGAGAGGGAGGATCGCATTTTCGCGAGCCACCGATTCTGGCACGAGTTCGATCACATCTTCCGGGATCGTCACTTCGCTGAGATCGACGTATTCGCGGCCATGCTCCTGGGCGACAGCCCGCATCACATCCTCGCCCGAGGCGTAACCCAGACGGATCAGCACATCCGACAGGTTGGCGTTGGTGTCTTTGGCAACTTGCCGGCCTTCGTTCAGCTGATCTTGGCTAACAACGCGTCGGCGGAGAAGAATCTCGGTGAAATCGCCCTTACGAGCCATATTTCGAACTCCGGCAAGGAAAATGCGCGGGCTCCATAGCCGCGACGCAGTCAAGTTGCAAAATCGGGGTAGTTAAGCGGGTTTAGGATAAGTGGATCATGCTTTCCGCTAGTGAAAGGTATAGCCTGCCACAACGGAACATGGAATCAGTCAGCGCTTGAAACCGAGGGGACGGGCACCATCGCGCCCCTACACAATCCATCCACGGACGGTCGACCGCAGTGCCGAGCGATACCTTGAGGGTAATCGGCCGATGGCACGCGTGCGACGTTCCGGAAGTAAAGATTCGAGTAAGTTGCGAGAAGTTGGTGGAGAGTGGGGTTCGTGGCGAGCATCTACCAAGGTCGTTAACGACCACGGTTTGACGTGCGAGGACCCCACCCGCCGAGCGGCGAGAGGAGATGTCAACTTCGGCTGAACTTGGGGCCAGAGACGAGGGGGTTACCGACGATCAGCCGAAGCGTCCGCTAAGTTTCTATTGTGGCTGAGTTTGCTATCCATTGTCAATTCAACGATTTTCGCTGCTGGAGCGGAGTTGGCGAGCTTGCTCGCGAATATCTCCCGCCAGCTTTCGCAAACGATCGGCCTGGGGATATTCCTCTGCAGCCTCGAGTTCCCAGGCAATCGCTTCCAATTGGCGAGCGGTGTCGTATACCCGCTCGTGAGCTGGAGCCGGAACTGCTTCGGGGGACTCGACTTCATAGTAGGGATTGGCGATCAGCGCGGCTGTCGGTGGCTCTGTCCCTGCGGCTTGCGAAGCAACCCGGGCCATGGCTTCTTCGAACTCGTGGGCGTCGCTTGTGGGGGTGGAGCCCGCAATCTCGCTCAGGATCGAGCCTTGCAGCAAACTTCCCCGCGAACTTCGCAGTTCTTCCACCGCATGCTTGGCAGGCTCAGCCGAAGGCTTGCTTGCTGCCGGACAGGGCGTTTCAGCAGCCGTTTTCACCGCTGGTTCTGCTGGGGCAGGAGGCGTCTGAGCTGGGGTGGCAGGTTTGTCTTCAAACACCCAGTGGGTGGCACCGGTGCGTGCTCGAGGTTCCGACGGAACACGAGCGGGCAGAGCAGGTGCCAGCAAAGCTGAGGTTGATGTTGAGGTAGAGAGGGTGGTCGAACCGGCAAACAGCAGCAGCGGACCGATCATGCCCAGGGGGATGAGGTACGACGATTGTGGCAAAGGGGTGGCGGACATTCGGGCTCCTTCCAAACGCGGCGAGACTTTTCCGCAGCGACGACTGACTCCTTGACCGACCTTCGCTGACTAGCTTCCCGAATTCGGAGGCTAAGAGCGATCAGCCGCTCGCTTGCGGGCTGTTGTTATATGCCGTAACGATTTTCGAGAACAACAGCAGTTGATGCCGCTGGCATGTGCCGCCGCAAGATGCGGATCGAAGCTGCGACTCGCTAGCGAGCACGACTTCGCCTGAGGTCGTTCTGCGGTACACTCTATTGGCGGAGCTTCTGCTTGAATGATTCGTGGCTAACCGAAAGCACCACGCTGCATGCGCATCAAATGTTTGCCGACCGATTTCCAGGTCGATGAAATCCTCTCGCTCGAACCGACTGGCGGTAAGTACGCGCTGTATGAGCTGCGGAAAACGTCGATCACCACCTTTTCGGCTGTCGATCGTGTGGCGCGAGCTTGGCGCATCCCGCGCGAAGAGCTTGTCTTCGCCGGACTCAAAGACAAGCACGCATGCACCACGCAAGGGCTTTCGATTTTCGAAGGTCCGCGCAAAAATCTCTCGATCGATGGTCTCGAGGTGCGCTATGTCGGACAAACACCGCGGGCCATTCACCCGCGCGATATCGTCTGCAACGAGTTTCTCGTGATTGTGCGCGATCTGTCGGACGCTGATCTCGCGCGATCGGTGGCTGCAGTGCGCGAAGTAAACGAGTTTGGTCTGCCGAACTATTTCGACAAGCAACGTTTTGGCTCGCTGGGAGAGAGTGGCGAGTTTGTCGCGAAAGCCTGGTGCCAAGGAGATCACGAGCGGGCTTTGTTCCTCGCTGTGGCCGATCCTAACTCCCACGACTCACCGAGCGATCGTGAGCAGAAGCAGATTTTGCGCGAGCACTGGGGCAATTTCGGCGAAGCGGTCGATCTGTTGCCGATGGGGCTCAGTTTGCAGATCGCCGAGCAATTGGCGATCGGTAAGCCCGACTACAAACGGGCGCTCACCATGCTGAAGCATGATCTGAGAAGCTTGCTCCTTTCGGCTTATCAAAGCGATATCTGGAATCGCTTGCTCTCGAGCGTCATTCGCGATGTTGTTCCCGCGTCGATTCTGTTTGAAGAAACGATCGGGCCACGTCGACTGGCGATGTTTCATACGCTCGATCCGAAGTCGCAGCGCGAGCTTCAGGATCTGATGCTTCCCCTGCCGAGCGCGCGGCTCCATCTTCCACCAGGACCACTCTACGATCGACTTGCAGAAGTACTTGCCGAAGATGGGATGACGCTGCGCGAGCTGCGCGTGAAGTATCCGCGCGACACGTTCTTCTCGAAGGGCGATCGCGCAGCGATTGTGCGGGCCGATGAGCTCGAAGCGATTCCCGAAGCCGACGAGCGCTATCCTGGAAAACAGAAGCTGCTGCTGTCGTTTTCGCTGCGCCGCGCCAGCTATGCGACGATGCTCGTCAAGCGGATCACTGCCCTCGAGATGCCACTCGCGAGTGAATCGGACGAAACACAGAGCGGCGAATCGCCAGACGATGATTTTTCGTCGAGAGAGTCTTCGGACAATCCCTCCGAGTAAAGCAGCTAGCCCGAATGGCTTACGGAGCATCGTGAACCTGCCACGACTTTGCTCTGCGCACTAGTTGGCGTAGGTGCCGTGCAGTTGATCGCTCGTGCGCCAGCGGACGCTGAGTCGTCCCGCAAAGAAGGCCAATAGAATCGCGACACTCATCATGCAGAGGCACCAGAGGGACGCGCGACCCCCTTCGAGTTTGTCGCCGAGTTGCAGTGCCGTCACGATCGCCGAGCTGCCGCCCGAAATCAGGGTGAGCCCAAGACCCATTGCATAGGCCGTGGCAGTGGCAAGCCATGCCAGCGTGACCATCCAGACGGTGCTCCAGTCGGGAAGCTGAATCAAGTAAATCGCGTAGCCGGTTTGAATCACGGCAGCGACGACGAGCAGGATTGCCCAGCGTGCGATGAAGGCCGAATCGGGGACACTCAGGTACTCGACGAAATCCCAAATCGCTGGCGCCAGGCCAAACAGCGAGGCGATGATCACGCACGCCGCCAGCTGATAGCAGGCGATCGTTTTCGCGCGCGAAGTGCGTCGGCCCGAACTGGCCGGTGCAATGAGGGGATGTGTCGTTGCCAACGAGCGAACAGCCGACGCAACACTCGCGGCGACTGGCAGCACAGCCGCACTCGCAGAAGAGACCGTTAGCTGCGATGTCGACTTCGCTGCAGGAGAGCGTGGCTCGATCGCCTCAACCGCCAGGGTGCTTTCGCCCGAAGCTGTGATGTTTACTTCGCCCGGTGAGGTCGGTGGGCTAGTCACATCGACTTCAATCACTGGAATGGCCGGCGACGTGGGAGCCGGTAGCGATTCGACAAACGCCAGTTCGCTCGAGGTTGTTGGTGTCGTGGTGACGATCGTGACCTCTGCAGCAGCGGCATCCGCCGCTACGTTGCCTCGGCCCGAATCGGTGATCTGGAGCGGCTCGGAGGACGCGTTGGCCGCTGCTTCGGTGAAACCACTGGTTTCGAGAAACAGGTCGCTGGGAGGCGGCGCAGCTAACGTGCTGTCGACGAACTCGATGTCGGTGGGTGTAGAGCGGGTGTCGGTGATGAATGTGATTGGCTGCTCGGTAGGGGAGGCGTTTGTCGTCGAGCCATCGATGATCAGCACCTCGCTGCCGATCGTCGGGGAATCCGCAGGCTCGGAGATCGCGGCCGCAACCGGAGCCGCAGCGGGCTGTGGAGTGACTGGCACTTCGGGCTGCGCTTTTGCGAGCGCCAGTTCGGCGCGAATCGCGGCCGCTTCTTTTTCTTTGGCTGCTGCGAGCTCTGCCTCCGCTTCACGGGCGGCCCGTTGCTTTTCGAGCTTGGCTGCCCGCAGCAGTGCTTCACGCTCTCGCGCACGTTTCTCACGCGCGATGCGTTCCCGCTCGAGCTTGTCGGCTGCCAACTGCTCGGCGCGAACGCGCTCGGCCTCCGCAGTCTCTTGCGCTAAACGTTTCTCTTCCGCACGGCGCTCGGCGGCGCGCTTCTCGAGCAGCTTTTGGCGCTGCAGTTCTTTTTGCTTCTTCTCACGCTCCGTTGCCTCGATCAGCTCGCGATTGGCCTCGCGCAGCTGCGACGGGGTCGCGGTCGACTGCACGGGAGGTGGGGGCACTGATTCGCTGGTCGACGCCGGAGGAACAATCACCGGCGGGGCGACCGCCGGCGAAGCAGCGCTCGGCGGCGCGGTGACCGGAGGAGGTTTCACTTCGGCAGCAGCGGCTCGTGGTCGCGGTGGAGCTGGCTTAATGGTGTCCGCTGGCGGCGGAGTTGTAGGGGAGACTGCCGCGCTTCCTTCCAGTGGCACCAGCACACTTTCGTCGCAGCGCGGACAACGGACGATCGTTCCGGCGCATTTGCTCGGCACGATCAGAACGTGACCTGACGGACATTTCACCCGCAGCGGCATGCCAGCTCACACAACTCGAAAAGGGGGCGGACCTTGTGGACGGAAGTCTTCAGTCTGCTCGCAGCGGCGCTCGACTGCAACTAGCAGCAGCTCTTTGGCGCCACGGCAAACAAGTCGGTTGGAGGACGAAAGTGCGATAGCGGTACGCGGAGGAGCGAGTGCTGTGACAGCATCACTAGCGGCACCGGTTGGGGCTTTGCACCCGCCAAAATGGCTAAATCTTGCCGGTTGTCGTGTCGAAAGTGATTGTAGGGGGTGTGCGGCTGCAGGCAGCTGCGCAGCGGCATCGTGCGCTAGCCGTAGGATCGTGGCTGGCTCGCCTCCCTTGCGAAATGGCACTGTCACAGCGTGGCGAGGTAAGCATGGTCGGTAGCAAAACTGGCGATAAGCCTCCCTTCAGCGTGGTCGTGGAGATGGAAAACGCTGCCATGGTCAGCGCCCAAGAATGGGGAGAGATCCTGGAGCTTTTGGCGGAGCAAATCGGCGAGCAGACTCAGCGCATGCCGGGCCGCCCCGAGGTAATCATCGTGCATGCAGGCGCAGCTGATGAGAATGCTGCGATTGCTGCGCGAATCGAGCAGCAGGTTCCAGCGCTACTCGCCGTTTCCGATTTGCAGCTAGTGAGTCTGCCCGAGGGACGCTACTACGAACTCAAGAACGCTGGCGTCGAGCGAGCGCGTGGCGAAGTGATTGTGATGCTCGACTCCGATGCCTTTCCTCGTCCCGGTTGGCTCACCGCGCTCCTCTCGGGGTTCACCAATCCTGAGACGATGGTGGTGGGTGGCCACACGTATTTGGGGCACTCCGGTTTTCTTTCACGCACTTTGGCGCTCGTCTGGGTTTTTCCACTCCGCGAGGGTGATCTGCGGAGCGTGTCGCGCCGCGCCCTGAATGTAAACAACTGTGCCTTTCGAGGGTCTTGGATTCGGGCCAATCCGATTCCGATCGACAATGGGTTCAAAGTCGGCTGTACGAAATTGATGCACCAGATGCAGCAAGCGGGTGTGACGATGCACCGCGCTGAGGCACTTTGCGAGCACAAGCCGCTGCAAGGTTGGCGCTTCCTGGTGTGGCGCGCGATGGTTACGGGGCGCGATGCCGATCGGAAGTATGCCGATCTGAAATCCCCCTCACGTTTGCGTCGCCTGCTGAGCGCTCTCAAGTTCTCGTTCAAGATGCAGTGCCGCGCGGTGCGCCGCATTCTCACGCTACGTCACAGGGTGGCGATGCCGATTTGGGAAGTACCTGCCGCTCTAGCGATCGGCTGCACTTTCTATGGACTCGCCTTTCTCGGGCAACTACAGCGCGTGGCCGGACTCGACGTCGAACGTCCCGAACATGTTCCTGCTTATGTCGAGAGTCACTAGTGATGACCCAGCGATCGATTCGATTTTCTGTCGTGACACCGACCTACAACCGGCGTCCGGTGCTCGAGCGCGCCATTCGGAGCGTGCAAGCGCAAACATGCTCGGACTACGAGCATCTGATTGTCGACGACGGTTCGACCGACTCGACGCGCGACTATGTCAAGTCGCTTCGCGACCCGCGCATTCGATTCATCGAGCTCGCAGAACATCGCGGCGCTAACTGGGCGCGTAACGTGGGGATCGAGGCTGCGCGTAGTTCGTGGATTACATTCCTCGATTCCGACGACGAGTTCCTGCCGCATCGACTACAGTGGCTCAGCCAGATCTGTACCACTCAGGCCGACGCTCGACTGCTACTCAGCTCGTTTGAAACGCACAAACGCCAGCGACGTGTCGATGCTGTGAATCCGGCGCTGCTGCTAAGTGGCACGCAGCTCGAGCAGGCGTTGATGGGCTACGGCATTTGCATCGCTGGCACCAGCATCACGGTGCGGCGCGATCACTTGCTGGCCGCAGGTGGCTTTGATCCTACGATTTTCCGTTTGCAAGATCGCGAAGTGTTGCTTCGATTGTCGCGCTTAGGAGGAGCCCAGCTTCTGTCGAATGTCGACTGGGTCAAGCATCCTTCGGTCGATTCGATTTCGCTTCCACGCGAAGGGTATGTGGAAGCGCTCGGCGAACTGCTGCAGGCTAACCCCGAGCTGTGTGCGAAGTATCGCGAGATCACCGGCTATCACGTCACGCGGCATCTGCTGTCGGATCTTTTTCGTGGCCGCTGGTCGCAAGCATGGTCGGCCTACCGCGCGAATCGTCGGGCAGCCGCGCTTCGATTTGGACTCTGGGAGCTCGTGCGCGGCTATCGGACAGCAGCTTCCCAGCGGCGCGCGTGGTCGGTCACCACGAAGCATCGACCAGCAGCAACGAACTCGCCCCTTGCATTGCCAACTGCAATTGCCGAGCCAGCGCGCATCTCGTCGGCCGCTTAAGACGAGGCATAACGTCCACCTCGATTAACTTTCCGAGCGTGCGGCGAGTCTTTCCTAGAAAACTTGCACCGCTTTGCCGCGCCAACTGTCGCGCTGCAAACGGATGTAAGTGAGCATGTTCGGCGCGATGCGAAAGCCTTCGAGCTGCTCAGCCTCGAGTTCAGCGGTCCAGGCCATGTCGGTATAAGTTTGCGCATGACCTTCTAAGGTTTGCGCCAGCGCTTCCTGGCCGAGTTGCCGCGCGAGATACGCACATGCCTCCGCCCGCGCGACGATCGATGCGCCATACTTCGGCGCGAGCGCCAAGCCAGCATCGGCCATGTCGTCAACTTCGTGCGTCAGCGCCATCAGCATCACTTCGCGCTGCTCTTCGGGATATCCGGTTTGGGCATGTTGCTCGGGCTTTCCCGGACCAAATGGCAACTCGAGATAGTCGCGTACCAAACGCTCGGTGGTCTCTCCCACTTGCGCTTTCAGCCAATGGCGATGCGCATCGGAGAGCCCAATCCGTCCATCGGGAAATTGCCCACTGTCGTAGGCCGCATGCAGCATCGAGGCGATGATCAAATCGATTCGCCGGTCGAAGTGTGCCATCGACGAACCGGCCCCAACAGCGTGACAGATGAACGCCCGCTCGGTCTTACGAAATCGACCGTTGAACAGCTTCGAGCAGAGGCGGTAGGCATGCTGCACACGCAGGATTTCTGCGGTTGGATGCCCTGCTGCGTGCAGCTGACAATAGAGCCCGTTGTTGGTTTGTTTCGGATAGAACAGGGGCGTCGCGCTCATCGAAGGCCTCATGCCTGCCATAGTTCAGACTCGGGTTCGCTGGGAAGCTGCGTTTGCGGCAACATCGCTACAGCCGCTCTCGTGACGAGGAGTACCGCAAGGGGCCGAATATGTCCAGGTCATTGCTGCTGCTGTGCGACTGGCTATTCGACAAGAATCTCGCCGATGGCGATATCGTCGTATGGGTTTTGGTCCCCTTCATCGCGCAGTGAGGTGAAGCGAATCTTGCGCACTTTGGCGAGTGGCGCTTTCAGCCGCACATCCATATCGGCCCGCTCTCCCCCCAGCTCATCATCGCGCGAAAAGAGAACCACCCCATCCCCATCGAGCAGTTCGAGCCTTCCGACCAGGATCGTGTAGCCGGTTTCCCATGGTGGTTCGCGATTCGACAGCAGCGTGATTCGTTTCACCGTCACGTCGGCGGGAAATTCAGCCGCGATCCACGGCTTGGTTCCCAGAGCAGCCGCATCGCCGCGAGCTGTGAACCAGCTCGTCTTGGGGTTCTCGTCGAAGGCACGGTCGGCAGGCCAGCCCGACCACGACGAGCTGTTACTGAGCACAATTGCCTTACGATGCTCGCGAATCAGCGAGTTGCTGTTAGCTTCGCGGGCGAGGCGTTTCTCGGCAGGCTCTTGCGCTGTGCTAGTGCCGAGCAGCACCGATCCCCAGAGCGCTAGACTCCAGAGCAACACTCCGGGCAGCAGTGCAGTGGCCACTACCTTCTGAGAAAGCTTCGTAGGCATCTTCGAGTCCTCCTAGTGCGTGATTATGCAGCTAGACGGAGTCGATGCTACGAAAGTTTTGTAACAAGTCATTCTCACGGAGCAGCGCGCCGCGCAAATGCTATCGCCGCTTCAGCACTAGCGATCGTCGTACACACGGGTGCTTTCTTCGCGCGTGACGGGCGTTTGCCATTCGTCGCTCGAGACCTGCACGCGAATTAGTTGATCCCCCGCCTTTAGCCCTTGAGCTGTCACGCGAAAGACCACTTCCTCTTGCGGATTCAGCCGCGCGAGCGGTTCAAACTGCACGCGCTGGCCATCGCTTGTGGCCCGCGTAGGGCCGTCGCCGCCGGTGGCTCGCATGTCGGGAGGAAGTGTTGCCAGAATACGCACGTTGGTGGCTGCTTTAGTGCCGACATTGGTAACGCGTACTTCGTAGCCCGTCTCGCTTCCCACTTCGATCGGATCGGAGAGATCGGCAATCGTGTGGAGCAGTTCGGCGGCAGCTTCGACCTGCACCAGTTGTTCGCTCGAAGCTTGCAGATTCACAGCGCCACGACCTTCGACACGCAGTTTTAGTTCGCCCGTTTCGATCGGCATGGTGGTGAGCTGCACCGTTCCTGCTTTCGAGGCTGGAAGTTCAGCGAGGCTCCAGAACACCGCATGCTGCTGCGCGTCGTACTGCCCGCGCGAATCGGTTTCGACGAACTTCATCCCCTTGGGCAAATAGGCCACCAGCTCGACGTCGCGCGCCGCTGCAGTACCAGGATTTCCCACCGAGATGTTGTACTTCGCTTGCCGCTCGAGAAAGCGACGCTTCGGACCATCGACATTCACACTCAGCTGCGGGGCCAAGACTTCAATGTTTACTTTATGTTCGGCGGCGAGATTCCCTTCACCACGAACCACAATCGTGTTTTCAATGATGCCCGCTTTTTCGGCTTTGATGCTCAGCTCGAGTCGCTTGGATTCGCCGGGACGCAGCGTACCGATTTCGTACTCGAGTTCACTACCAGCCAGATGCGAAAGACCAGCGGGGACATCTTCTTCCACGACGACGCCGGTGGCAGCGCCGGTCCCTGGATTGGTGACCGTGATCGCCATCGTCATCGATTCGCCAATTAAAATTTGAGCCGGGGCGGTATGCTCGATCACAAGCGCTGGCTTGGTGCAGAGCGATCGCGAGGTTGCCATCGCAGCAAATGTCACTTGCGCTACGCTACCGATTTCACCTTCGGAAAGGGGCATCAGTTCGAGCTTCACAAGCTTTTCATCGCCGGGCTGCATGTCTCCTAGTTGCCACAGCAGCGAGCCTTCGGGACCGCGCGTGAACTGCGGTTCGCTGGCAATCAGTTTTGTTCCTTGCGGTACAAAATCGCTCAGCAGCACTTGCCGAGCGATCGACTGACCTGCGTTGCGTACACGAATTTCAAACACTGCAGGTCGACCCACCTGAATCTCGGCGGGTGCCAGTTTTTCGACCGAAATGGCGGGAGCTTGCGTCCCTTCGAGTTCTCGTTCGCCCGGCACACCCAGGCCCGCAACGTCCGACATGGCGATCGTTTGAGGAGCGAGTGAACGCGGTTCAGCCGAGCTGCTGGAATAGGCTGGAGCCGCGGCGCCGTAGGTCGAACCGGCGTCGACAGGTGCGCCGCTATCGGCAGGCAAATCAGCGCGGCGCGATGAACCATAAGCTGAGGGAGGTCCGTAGGCCGAAGGTTCGGGCTCTGTAACCGCTGGCGACCCCGCTGCTGTTTCTGGGGCGAACTGCGGCGGCGAGCTCTCCGCGAGCGGAGCTGGTTCTGCGCCATAGGGCGATGCTGTGGCAGGAGCTGGCGAAGTGCCGTAGGCATTCGAGCTCCCTTGGGCGTACGGATCTTCCGCAGGCAAAGCCGTAGGAGGCTGTGCGACTGGTGGCTCTTCGGTCACGACTGCCGTCTCGTTGCTCGCCAGCGATTCGCGATAAGGATTCGAGGGTGCCGCTACCGCAGGCGAATCGTCAGCTACACCATAAGTCGCTGGTGCAGCTGGAACTTCGGTGGCTGGGCTGGTGGCATCGTCGTAGCCATAGCCGCCGCTCGATGGTGGAGCAGCAGGAGGGGCGTCAGAAACGGTATAAGGGGAGGGGCTGCTCGAAGGATAGAGCGAGGCTTCGTTGTAACTCGCTTGCTGCGTGTTCGCTGCCGCTGGCGGAGCACCAGGGATTTCCAGTTCGACCGCAGGTGGTGCCACTTGGCCACCACCAGTCACCACTTTTTTCGTAGGGGAAACTGGCTTCGACTGCGTGAGCCGAACGATGCCGAGGTAGCCTCCGTACGAAGCTCCGGCGATCACGACAATAAGAATGGCCAGCCGCGTATTGACTCGCTGCTTTGCCCGCTTGATTGCTTCCCAAAATCGCGACATCGTGGCGTCCCTGCACTTGCACGTTGAGTCCGCGCGAATCCTCCGCGCGCGACATTGCCCCAAACCGGCCCCGTGGCAACTGCGAGTCGTAGCACAACCGGGCAAAATGGCAAAGAGCAGTTGAGCCCAGTGACAGGAGGCGAAAAGGGCGGAATAGGGAGATTGGCCCCGGTTAGCGCGCGAAAAAGCCTCGCTGGGCAAGCAGATGCTCGCCGCGCGAGGCTCGAAGTTACGTCTTCCGTGCAGAGGGGCGCGAAAAACTCGCAGACCTGTGCACTTACGCTTCGTCGGGGGCTTTGAACCAGTCGACGAGGCAAGGGGTGTAAGGATGAACTTCGGTCGGAGCAAAGTAGAGCGAGATCTCGCGAGCTGCTGCTTCTTCTCCATCCGAAGCATGCACCAGGTTCATCTGCTTGCTGCTGGAGAAGTCGCCACGAATCGTTCCCGAAGCGGCCATCAGACCGTTGGTCTTACCGAGCATTTCGCGAACCACGCGAATCACATCGAGACCTTCTACCACCATCGCCACAATCGGCGAAGCGGTGATGAACTTCTCCAGGGCTGGGTAAAACGGCTTGCTGACATGTTCGGCGTAGTGCTTGGCCGACAGCTCGGGCGTCACGCGCAACATCTTCATGGCAATGACGTTAAGACCCTTGTCTTCGAAGCGGGTCAGGATGCGACCCATCAGGCGTCGTTGCACGGCGTCGGGCTTCAAAAGAACCAAAGTGCGTTGCATAGGAGAGTTCACCTTCCAGTTTGCAGATCGTACGAGTAACCAGCAGCCGAGTTCTCAGCGCAACCGCCCTGAAACACTCGCTACCGAAAATTTTTTAGAGCCTGATCGACGATTTTTTTCGGGAGCCCATGAAAGAAGCCCCCAGTTCGTCGCTTACACCTTACGGTGCCTTGATTTAGGTCAGGCGGATTGTAGCGATCGTGCCCCCACCTCGGCAACTGGGGGAGACGGAGGAAGCAGCCGCTTCTAAAGCTAATTATTGATGAAACTTACGTCTAGCAAGGGAAGGGTTGGCCTATCGGATTGCCGATCGGCGAAACGTTACGACCTGAATAACAAAACCTCCATAGATTTAATTGCATACCTCACGCATAGATTTTGTGAGCTATGGTTCTTCTTGGCGGAAGATCACTAGCTCGCTGGCAGCGGGTTGGTGACGGGCTGGGAATGGTTGTTCCCGGTCCTTCTGTCGGCTGTGAGGCCAGCTGACGAACGCCAACTTGCGAACCACTGCATCTGCTTGCTGTTGTGCACCCGGACGCTCCGGGGGAGGAATCTCTCATGTCGCTTGCTTCCCAAAATCGCAGTGGTCGCCGTTTGCCACTGCCCGGCCATCCTGTCGCTCGTCGCGGCAACATCATTGTCTTCACCGCAGTGCTCATGGTGGTCATGCTCGGCATGATCGCCTTCGCGGTGGATGTCGGTTACATGTACACCATGCAAACGCAGCTGCAGCGTTCGGTCGATGCTGCTGCCTTGGCCGGAGCAGGGAGTCTTGTCGAAGGGACCGACATCGCTCAGGCCAAAGCGACCGAGTATCTGGTGCGAAATCCCGTGGGCAGCTCGATGACCTTCGTCAACGAAGAAGAAGTCCCTGCCAAAATCGCCCAGTTCGTGGCCGAGCATGGCGACGACTTCGAAGTGGAAGCGGGAGAATGGAACGCCAGCACCCGCTCGTTCGAGACAACCAACACCCTTCCCTCGACCCTCTCGGTTTCGATGGAATATCCCACCATGCCGACCTTCTTCGGCAAAATCTTGGGGAAGGATTCGTTTTCGATCCGGGCTTCATCGGTCGCCATGTATCAGCCACGCGACATCATGGTGGTGCTCGACTTCTCCGGCTCGATGAACGACGACAGCACGTTCGAAGCCTTCGGCAAACTGGGGCGCAGCTGGGTGGAGTCGAACCTCCAGCAATGCTGGGCCGACATCGGTAATCCCACCTATGGCTCACTGACTTTCGAGCCGAAATGGGCCAACTGCAAGGGTGCAGTTCCAACGGATGGCTCCAAACCCCAAATCTACGTCGAGTATCGCAACACATCTGTATACGTCACTAGCACGCTGAATCTCGAAAACGTAGTGCTGCAGTTCTCAGGCGGGACGAGGCAAACGTTCAGTGGGCTGTCCGCGAAAACCGGCACATTCCAAGGTTCTAGCACCAACAGTGGAAAGCAGATCACCAAAGTTTGGGTGAAGTCGGGCAATAACCTAAGTGGTGAAGGGACCAACTATGGCGAACCTTTCGACTTCTCCAGCAGCAACATGAATAACATGGTGAAGAAGGCTTTCGGTCTAAATAGTGTCTCCTATCCTTATAATGGAAGCTGGGATGCTTACATTGACTACTGCGAACAGAGTAGCAACTCCAATAAAAATGCCGGTTACCGTTATAAATATGGCTATTTGAACTTAATGAACTACTGGCTCGAAAGTCGACGTTCTTACGCACAAACACCAGTGCTCTGGAAAACGCATGCCCAGCCGGTCCGTGCCTTGAAAGATTCGCTGGCGATATTCATGGACTTCATCACCGAAGTGGAAGTGCAAGATCGTGTCGGACTTGCGGTCTACAACGCACCCAACGGCGAAGGCATGGTGGAAGTGCCACTGACGTTGGAGGTGGAGCAAGTGGCTACGATTGCCAATCAGCGTCAAGCAGGCCACTACCACGAGTACACCAACATCGGTGGTGGTTTGAATGCGGCCCGGTTGCATCTCGATCAGCATGGCCGGCCGAACGCCTTCAAGATGATCGTGCTGATCACCGACGGTCAGGCGAACTGGCGTAATGGATCGTATAGCATCGCGAATGCTGAGAACTATTTGATCAGCGAAGCCAATTTGTGTGCCCACGACAGTCGCAAGTATCCGGTCGTGACCCTCAGCTTGGGGACGAACGCTGATACCGACATCATGGAGCAGGTTGCGACCATCACCAACTCAACGCACTTCAATGTGCCGGGTGGTTCGACGATCGAGCAGTATCACGATCAGCTGTCGGAAACGTTCCGCAAGATCGCAAAGGCACGTCCGCTGAAACTCGTGAAGTAACTGCCTGCGACGAAGATGCTGGACCGGCTTGACCGGTCGCTTAGAACACCGTTAGGGAGACCGACCACGTCCCCTCCCCACACTGCCAGGCCGCTGCGCGAGTACCCGCGCAGCGGCCACAGTGCGTTCTTGGATGGGTGCGAGCGACAGCCCTGAGACGGTTACTTCGACACCAGCACTAGGTTGTCGCGGTGGATCACTTCGTCGTAGGGGGAGTGGCCGAGCACCTGTGCAAACTTGGCGCTCTTGAGTCCCTTGATCCGCTCGACATCGTCGGCGCTATAGTTTGTGAGGCCGCGCGCTATGATTTGCCCTTCGGCATCGCAGAGTGCCACGACATCTCCCTTGCCAAACTTCCCTTGAACATCGGAGATTCCCGCTGCGAGCAAGCTTCGTCCTTGCTCCACAATCGCCTTACGCGCACCAGCATCGAGCTGCAATTTGCCGCGCGTTACGGCGGTGAAACCAAGCCAACGTTTGAACGGGCTGATCGCTTTTCCTTGTCCAGCGAAGAGCGTTCCGACCAGTTCGCCCGACATCACTTCGGTCAGGATGCTGGTCCGCTTGCAGTTGCCGATGATCACATTTTCGCCAGCGGTCGTGACGATTCGCGCAGCTTCGAGTTTGCTTGCCATGCCACCTTTGCTGAGCCCCGTTTTCTTGTCGCGTACGAACGAAAGAATCCGCTCGTCGATGGCGGTGACCGTCGGAATGAGCTGCGAGGAGGAAAGGCTCGGATCGCCGTCGTAAAGTCCTTCGACGTCCGACACAATCACCAACAGGGGAGCGCGAATCAAGTTGGTGACCATTGCTGCCAGGCGGTCGTTGTCGCCAAAGGTGGTCATCAGTTCGTCCACGCTCACCGTGTCGTTCTCGTTGATGATTGGCACAGCGCCGAGTTCGAGGATCGACAGCAGCGTGTTACGGACGTTCAGGTAGCGGATGCGATCCTTCACATCGTCGAGCGTCAGCAGCACCTGTGCAGCGCGGCGACCGAGTTGACTGAAGGTTTTGTCGTAGGTTTGAATCAGATGCGCTTGCCCAACCGCAGCCACCGCTTGCAGCTTCGCGAGATCGGTGGGGCGCGATTTCAGGCCCAGCAGACTCATCCCTGCGCCGACGGCACCACTGCTCACCAGCACCACGCGTTTGCCAGCGTTGCAGCAGCGCGTGATATCTTCGGCCAATTGCTGAATGCGCTCGGTGTTCAGCGTTCCGTCGCTATGCGTGATCGATCGTGTGCCAACTTTAATGACGATCGTGTGAGCGGCTGATGCGATTTCCTGTCGCAAACTGTCGGGCATATAACATCAAAGCCAAAATACTGGGAGGTTCTGTCAATATTCGATATTGAATCGTGTCGTCGATCGATTTTAAGGTCAATCTCGAGAAGGGAGCGTACTTAGCCGTAAGTTTTCTTAAGAGATCGTCTGTATCAAAACGATAGATCTTCTAAGACTATTTACTTGGGAGCGACTTTACGCGTTTACCTTTGGCGGTGCTGGGAGCACTCTTTAAAGGTTCAGCAGCGCCATTGAGATCGTCCCCCGACTTGGTTTCTTTCAGTCGGTCGGTCACGCGGGCTGCATATTCTTTCGAAAGCTCAAACCCTAAATACTTACGGCCCAATTTTTTGGCGACGACCAGGGTGGTGCCACTTCCCGAAAACGGATCGAGTACAAGCTCTCCAGGATTGCTGGTGGCCTTGATGATCCGCCCGAGAAGCTGTTCGGGCATCTGACAGCCGTGCCACCCGGCCCGTTCTTTGAACGTTCCGGCGACGCGGGGAAAGTACCAAGTGTCGTCGTCGGGCTGAAAACCGTCGGGCAAGTCCTGTGGACGTAAGATCCAGGTATCGTCGGGCAATCGTCCCTTGGGGTTCGCGCGGTTGTCGGCGTAGACCAACTGGCGCGCCGATGGAACCCGAATCTCGTCGACGTTGAACGTAAACTTCTTCGGGTCTTTCACCATGTGGAACAGGTGGGCGTGTGAGCGGCTGAACTTCGCTTTGCAGTTGACCCCAAACGTGTAGTACCACACCACCCAGCTGCGACAATGCAGGCCGTGTTGCCGCTGCATGGCGACTTTGAGCTCGGCGGCATATTCGTCGCCGATCGCGAGCCAAAAGGTGCCGTCGGGCTTGAGGACGCGCGAAACTTCGGCGAGCCACTGATCGCACCAGGTGAGGTAGTCGTCGGTGGCGCGACGATCGTCGTACTCGTCGTAGTCGTAGCCGATATTGAACGGTGGATCGGCGAAAGCGAGGTCGACGCAGCCTGCTGGAAGCGACGCAAGTCCAGCAACGCAGTCACCTTGGATCAGCTGATTGGCGATGGTTTTGGGCATGGGTTGGGTCGATCGAAACGAGGGACGCGCAGAACGATGTGTCGCGATTCTACGCCACTAGCCCCTGGTAGCGCGAGAGGGGAAGCGAGAATCTTCCGCGAGGCAGATCCGCCGAATCGTAGCAGGTGGTCGCTCGCAGCGCAAGCACTTCTCGCTACACTAAGTTGCTTGGCTACCAACAGTTACCGAGTTTTTTGGCCCGTTCTTTGGCGTTTGCGCGATGCCTTCCCCCTTCGACTGGACTCACGACGAACTTGCGCGACTCGAGCGCGAAGGACTGCGCCGGTCGCTCGTCACGCGCACCTCGCCGCAGCTGGCCAGCCGCATTGCATCGAGTCGCGGCACGCTGTTGAACTTCGGTTCCAACGACTACCTGGCGCTAGCTGCCGACGAGCGGCTGCGCGAAGCTGCCCGCCGCGCGATCGACGAAGTGGGGGTAGGGAGTGGCGCCAGCCCTTTAGTCACCGGTTTTGGCCGCTACCACGCCGTGCTTGCCGAGCGGCTTGCCCAGTTCGAACATGCCGAGCGTGCGCTGCTGTTGGTGAGCGGCTATGCCGCCAACGTGGCGGTGGTGACCGCGCTGGTCGGGCGTGGTGACCTGATTTTGTCCGACGCACGCAATCACGCCAGCATCATCGACGGCTGCCGCCTCGCGGGGGCCGAGATTGCGATTTATCGGCACGGCGATGTGGAGCATGCGCGCGAGCTTCTGGTCAGTCGCCCTGGTGTGAGACGCAAGCTGATCATCACTGATTCGCTGTTTAGTATGGATGGCGATATCGCTCCGCTCGAATCTTTGGCTGATCTCGCTGAAGAGCATGGGGCAATGCTGGTAGTGGATGAAGCTCACGCGACCGGCGTTTTTGGCGCGCGTGGCAGTGGCGTGGTGGAGGCTCTGGGACTCGAGTCGCGCATTGCTGTGCGGGTCGGCACGCTGAGCAAATCGCTCGGCAGCAGCGGAGGGTTTATCGTCGGTCCGGCGAGCGTGATCGATCTCCTGATGTCGACCGCGCGGACCTTCATTTTTTCGACCGCAGGAACGGAAGCTGCCGCAGCCGCCGCACTAAAGGCGCTCGAGATCGTCGAGCAAGAGCCCGCGCTTCGCGCGTCGCTCCTGGCGATGAGTCAAACGTTTCGCGCTGAGCTTCGGTCGCGCGGCTTTCAGGTGCAATGCTCGGCTCCTGCAACCGGCTCGCAGAAAATTCCATTGCCCGACGCGTCGCAAATCATTCCGATCGTGCTCGGCGATCCTCTGCGGACTATGCAGGTGGCTCAGCAGCTGCGCGAACGCGGCATCTGGGTCCCAGGGATTCGCCCGCCGAGTGTTCCTCAGGGCCAGTCGCTCCTTCGAATAAGTTTGACAAGCGCCCACACCAGCAGCGATCTTGATCAACTGCTAAGCGAACTGCTGGCGCTACTCCCCGCTGCCTCTCGAGAGAATTCCCGCTCATGATCCCCACCTCTTTAGCACGTCGCAAGTTTCTCGCCGATGGTTCACTGCTGCTACTCGCAGCTGGTTGCGCAGCGAGCAATTCCGCGTGCGATCTGCTCGCTGCCGACGCGCCACGTCCTCTGGTGCGCGCGGGGATCGTCACCGATTTGCATTACGCCGATAAGCCAGCGGCCGGTTCGCGGCACTATCGCGAAACGCTCGACAAGCTCGCGGAAGCTGCGACGTACTACGAAAAAGAAAAGCCTGATTTGATGATCGAGCTTGGGGATCTGGTCGACGCCGCGACGTCGATCGACGAAGAGAAGAAGTGGCTCGCGCGGATCTATCGCGAGCTCGCTGCGCTGCCGGGCGAGAAGCACTGTGTGCTCGGCAATCACTGCGTCACCACGCTGACGAAAGCCGAGTTTCTCGAGGGTGTCGAGCAGAAGCAGCCTCACTATGCGTTCGATCGTGGCGGGGTCCATTTCGTGGTGCTCGATGCGTGTTACCGGGCCGATGGAGAGGCATATGGGCGCGACAATTTCAAATGGAACGATGCCAACATTCCGGCCAGCGAAGTCGCTTGGCTGAAGGAAGATTTAGCCGAGGCGAAGGGCCCTGTGGTGGTGCTCGCGCATCAGCGGCTCGATGTGAAAAACGATCACGGCGTTAAGAATGCCGAGGAAGTGCGAGCCGTTTTGGAAGGGTCGGGCAAAGTGCTCGCTGTGTTTCAGGGGCATAGCCACAAGAATGATTTACGCGAGATCGGTGGGATTCACTACGCCACGATGGTCGCGATGGTGGAAGGCTCGGGAGCGACGAGCAGTGGCTATTCGCTTGTGGAGGTGTATGGCGACGGCGCGATACGCATTACGGGATCGCGCCAGCAGAAGAGCTACGACTGGCCCGCGAAATCGTCGGGGCAATGAGCCAGACGCATCCTGCGCTAGCGGCGGATTGTCACTTCGCAGCGGATTTGTTCTTCACCAGCAGCGCCGATTTCGATGATCGCGGTGCGATCTTCCAGCGTCAGGATTTGGGGCGCTGCGATCTGTCCCGCTTTGTTGCGGAAGTTGAACTTGGCGCTGTACTGAGCCGGGGCTGCACCAACGATCGGATCGACCGACAGTTCGACGACCAGTTCTTCAGCACCACCCTGTTTCACACCACCGAGCGTGGTCGAGAGTGAGCCCCCCGGCTGCGACGAAACCGTGGTGGCCAGTTCGCGCTTCGCGCCAGCGGACGAAACGATGCTCACTTTCACATCGGCGCTAAACACATCCTTCACTTCCGCCGCGCAAACGCCGCCAGCGAGCAGTCCTTGTGCCAGCAGCATCGCGCCAGCAGTTGCCAGTGGTGAAGTTCCGCAGCGTGCGAGCATCGCCCGCACCATCGTCGAGAAAGTTGCCATCATCGGTCTGTTCCTTGCTAAAAACCTGCCTATTTTTGGGACTATTGGGCAGTAGCAAAAACAAACCCCGCACGTCAATGGCGAAACCTGCGAGGCGAGAGTCAGCTGAGGTGCTGCTCAGCTAAACCAGCCGCTGAAGCGTTCTTCGGTCCAAGGATCGCCGTGATTGTGATAGCCGCCACGTTCCCAGTAGCCCGGTTTGTCGTAGGCCGAGAGTTCGATGCCCCGAATCCACTTGGCACTTTTCCAGGCATACAGGAGCGGAACCATGCCGCGTACGGGACCGCCGTGATCGGCCGAGATCGGCTGACCGTCGTGCAGGTCGGCAAGGAGCGCATCGTTGCTTAGAAAATCGGCGAGCGGCAGGTTGGTGGTCCAGCCTCGGTCGTAGGCGTGACAGACGACATAACGAGCCTCGGGTTTGACACCAGCCCGCTCGAGGAGGGTGCGCGTGGATACACCTTCCCACATATTCCCGAGCCGCGACCACCGCGTGACGCAGTGAAAATCGGCGTAGACCTTTACGCGCGGCAGCGTTTGGAACTCGGCAAGCGATAGTGAGTAAGGCTGATCGACGAGCCCAAACACGTCGAGTTTCCAACTAGCGCGATCGATTTGCGGCGTGCCGTGGGCATCGAGAATAGGCCATTTGCGCGTCCGCGATTGACCAGGAGGGATGCGATTCTCGCGACGTGTGTCGCTGCTGATAATGACGTCGCTGGGCAAGCTTTCGAGCGGAAGCGGCTCACCCGCTTGGTACTTGGGATCTTCGGCGTTCATGCAGTTCTCGGAAGTAGGGCGATCGAGTTGCGCTAGGATACAACTAGGGAAGTGCCGCTGTTGGAAGCCTTGAGAAGATAGCAGCTGCGCAATTGTTGTGAGCTTATCGCGCGAGTCTAGCTGCTATTCGGTGTCGATATCTTGCGCTGCTTGTGCACGGGGACGCTGTGGGCGAGCGATGGCCAGCGGTCGATAGTCGGAGAGTTTGATGATGCGGCGAGTCCGACCTCGACCAAGCAACACATAGTGCCAATTGGCGGTGATCGGTTTATCGCCACTTGCGAACTCGCGAATGAACTGACCACGCACCGCTGCCGGTGTTCCGCTCGGAGGGCACCGCATCGCGCGTTCGACCTCAGCAGGGGTGGTGAGCTGCCGGATCAGCCCGACGGCGAGCAGTTTTTGGAAATAACCTTCGCTCGAAAGTTCGTGATACTTGATGTCGATTTTTTTGAGCACTTTGGGTGAAACGCCGGCAGTGTTCTCGTCGATGAGCCGCTGTTTAGTGACCCAGTCGATCGACCCGACCAGTGCTTGGCGATCGCCAGCGAGTTGCTTCAGTGTTTCGTCCCACAGCGAGAGGACTTGAAACGCTTCTTCCGGCGCTTCGGGGTGCTTAGCGAGGAATTGGCGACATGCTTCGAGGTAGGCTCGCTGCACTTCGAGCGCAGTGATCTCGCCACCACCTCGCAGCGGCGCGGTTGCCTGGAGTGTCGGATCGGAGGTGAATTTGCGACACGCCCGGAGGGGGCTGCGCAGCTGCGGCAAGTTGGTTGCCTCGCCTGCTTCAATCATGTCGAGCACCAGCAGCGTGGTGCCGACGCGCAGGTATTGCGAGACATCGCAGAGGTTCGAATCGCCGAGTCCAATTTGCAATCGCTGACGTGGGGAGAAGAGGCGGAAATACTCGCCGGGTGCCATCCACGCGTCGGAAAAAATCGTCTTGTAGAAGTGGCCGAAGGTGAAGATCGGTCGATCACCCAGGAGTCCACCAAAGCCGATCGAGCAGTTCATCGCGGTAGCTTTGTCGGCAAGCAAAAAACGCCCCTGATCATCGATCATGCCACTGCCACCAATCACAGCACGGCTGGCAAGAAACGGAAGCAGCTTTTTGCGATGTTCACAGAACGAAGTGACGGCGATAATGGCCAGCAGCACACCTGCCAGTGGCGCGGCGATCACGCGGACCACCACCGAGAGGAATTGTTCCATCCACTGCGGACCGGTGGGACCAGCTTCCCCAAGACGCTCGAACGAGCAGCCAAACAGCAGCATCGCGAGTCGCTGGGGTCGTCGTACCAGGCGTTCGAGTGCCAGGTAGACGAGTACTGCGGCGAGGGCATACAGCATCACCGCGCCGGTGATGATCCAAAGCGATAGCCAGGTGAGTAGCACGATCGGAAAAATCGCAATGAGCGATGCCCGCCAAGCGAGTAGTCGCCAGCCGGTGGCGAGTGTCGCTTCGTAGTTTTCCTGAGCGCCGTAAACGTTGCCGAAGGCATCGCGATCGTTCTTGATCAGCTTGGTTTCACCATCGGTGGCATCGTCGAGGGCAGCTGCGAGCAGTTTATCTTGAGCCTTCTGCCAGATGAGCACCTGCATCGGCCCGCGACACTCGGGAGAGGAACCTTCGACAAGGCCTCCCCCGCTACTGATCCGCTCGGTTTCGAACCAAACGGCACCACCAGCAGCGTGAAACACACCTTCTTTGAAGTGCTGTGCTGCGACGGCAGGGATGCGTGTGCGAAGGGAGGCTACGAGCGCGCGAAACACCTCGAAACGACTATAGCCATCGTTATCGGCGGTGGCTGGTCGCAGGAGAGCATACTCGGTTTCGAGCCCCACCAGGCGCTCGAAAATGGCCCCGCGCTGGCGACGCACAACTATTCGCCGCCAAACGGAACGATCGATTCAGCGAGGTAGTTTTCAGGGCTGATTTCGGCGTCGCGGGCAACATCACTGGCCAAGCGGTTAAGGACTTCAGCGGCAGGCTGTGCAGTCGCTGGGAGCGACTTGCTAACACCGGATGGCGAGAGCGCCAGGGTAGAGGCTTCTTCCACGTGAATCACCTTTTGCAAAGCAGGGGAGCGAACGAAGAGAGGTCCAACGAGCAGTGCAACTCGCCGCAGGGAGTGGCGATTGCGACCGGTGGTCGTTCGGCAGTCAGCCCATTTGGGGCTCTGCCCTAACCACCAAATCATACTAACTCGTCAGCCACCCCGCCGCAAACTTTTTGATCCGCTGTGTTACCCGCAATCGGCCCCCAAAATACGTGCAGGTTGGGCTCCCATTGTGAGTTTCTCAAGCCGCTTCTCCGACTGCAGCAGGCCCAGGTGCTGACACAGCCCGTCGCTTTCGTGGTGGCTTGCTCAGTATGGGGTGCTTGGGAGGTTGGGTGCAGAATGAGTCACAAGATAACTTTTTCGTAAGCTTCGAAAAATCGGCGCTCACGCACCAGATCACGCCATCCCTGATCTGGTCGCATTCCATTCTAGGGGACGTGAAGTTCACGTTAAAAATAGATGAAGTAGCCCCCAGTTGGGGGTGTTTGTTAGGTGACGCTAGGACTTGTTTGACGAGGGTTTGACTCCGGAAAATCAGGCTTCAAAGCATCTCGCAAGTAAACGATCTTCAAGCTCCGGCGAGGTCATAAGAGATGGTCGAGGCTGGGCAGAATTCAGTCAACTTACAGGTCCGGTTGTAGCGATATTAACGAAGGTAGCGACACCGTCACACTCATCCTTTATCGACTGAGTTACTCTCAATGACCCGCATCGCCCACTTGCCCCAGAATCGCCATCGCCCGTTGTCACTGGCTTTTGGTCAAATTGCGATTCTTGCGATGCTTGGGTTATTGACGCCAGTTGCCTCGTTTGCGCAGGCTCCGCAGTCAAGCTATCTGCCTGCTCCGTCTGTCTCGTGGCCCGTGCAGCAGCCACCGACGCAATTCGCGCCGCAACCACCGCAGCCAATGGCGGCTCCCCAAGCTGGCGTTTATCAGCCGCCGGTGGCGCAGGTCGCTTGGCAGCAACCGACTCCCGCCACGCCACCCGTGCAGCCGATCGGATTTCCACAGCCGGTGGTCGTCGATCCAGCCCGCGGAATGCCAGTTGCGCCTCCTGCTCCGATGCCGCTGCCACCCGCGCCGGGCGAACCCCATCCGCACGATGTGATGGCACGTCTCGAGCGCGTGGAAGCTGCTTTGGCCGCCGGTCATATACCGATCGAAGGGATCCAAGACCCCGATGTCGCGCCGCTCGGAAGTCTCGGCGAGTATTGGCAGGGGGTCCAAGATCCCGAAATCGAAACCATCGCGCAGCAGACCTATCACTCGCGTGATATGGTGCAAAAGCCCGGCGAGAAGCCCAAAAAGTGGTACGACAAGCTCAGCATTCGCGGCTATGCCCAGTTCCGCATCAACGGCATCCTCGACGAAGACCCTGCTGGTGCTCCTGCACAGCACACTGGTGATCGCTCCGTGGGGGACGATCAGAACTTCCTCATCCGCCGAGCCCGCGTGATTCTCTCGGGCGATGTGTCGGATCATATGTATGTCTATTTGCAGCCCGACTTCGCTTCGAGCGTGCCTGGCAGCACCGATGCCAATCAGTTCACGCAAATTCGCGACTGGTATGCCGACTGCTACCTCGACATCGACAAAGTCCATCGTATTCGTGTCGGGCAGTCCAAGATTCCTTACGGTTGGGAAAACTTGCAATCGAGTTCGAATCGCCTCGTGCTCGACCGTAATGATGCACTCAACAGCGCTGTACGTAACGAACGCGATCTAGGTGTCTTCTATTATTACACTCCTAAGTATGCCCAAGACTTCTTTAAGATGGTGCTCGACGAAGGTCTTAAAGGTTCGGGTAACTACGGTATGTTTGGGTTCGGTGCTCACAACGGCCAGGGTGGATCGCTGCAAGAACAGAATGACAATATTCATATTGTCACGCGTCTCACGCTTCCCTGGCAGTTTGAAAATGGTCAATGCGTGGAGACTGGCATCCAGGCTTACACCGGTAAGTACACGGTCCTCGGCTCGACCATCTTTCCAGGAGGTGGTGTTGTCTCGGATACACCCGATGGAACGTCAGGAAACACAGGAAAAGCAGGTATTCGCGACGAACGAATCGCAGCTACCTTCGTCTACTATCCCCAGCCCTTCGGCTTCCAGGCGGAGTGGAACGTGGGACGTGGCCCCGGCTTGAATGATGCTCAAACGGAAGTGATCGAGCGCCATCTCTATGGTGGCTATGCCATGATGATGTATCGTTATGAGACCGCCTGCTATGGCACCTGGATCCCGTTTCTGCGCTATAATAAGTATAAGGGTGGTTATAAGCCCGAGCGTAATGCCCCGTTTAGCTTCATCGAGGAATGGGAAGCGGGGGCTGAGTGGCAGATCAATCCGCAGATGGAGTTGACTCTCAACTACACCCTTACCGATCGCACGAATACCACGGCGATCAACCGTTCGGGCGAGCTGAGCTATCGCCAGTTTGAAGGAGATTTGCTCCGCTGTCAGTTCCAGGTGAACTACTAAGTCGGTAGCGGAGAATTGGCACTAGCGATGGTGGGTGATGGGATCGGGCTGCTGCAGGTAGTAATCCAGCAGCGCTTGTACTTCCGCTTTGTGTCCCTGGAGCGGGATCACCACGCCACGCAGCGGCGTGAATAAGTTTTGCTGGCGATCGGGGAGGAGCAGCACACCGCTGGGGTAGGTGCGAATCGATTGCACCGCCCCCCAGGGAATGAGCGACGACCGCCCAAGCAGCTCCATCCGCACCCCTGTTTGGCCGATCGAATACGTAATCGGCAGCATGGTGCGCCACATCGTGCAGCCGAGCAAAATGAACGCTGCGATGCCGACCCAAAAGCTTTGCGAGGCAACAGTTACGAGCGTCACCACTGCTCCACTGGCCACGATCATCAGCATCGACTTCACCGGCTCGTCGCGCAGCGGCCAACTCGTGATCGAGATCGGCTCGGGTGCGACCCGAATGCGGAGTGCGACGGGGGGTGACAAAAGAGGGTCCATATTCTCAGTCTAGTTCGCTCTGCGGACGATTCCGAGTCCCTTTTCTGGTGCGTACGGAACTGCACCGGCCGAAAATCGGCCAAAATCGGTCGATCTGGGCCGATCTGAACTCGCCACGCGTGCCGTCCGCTTGAGTGAAGCGACTTCCGCAGGCATCATGGCAGGATGAGTTTGCCGAGTGAACAAAAACGTACCGAAGACGCCGAACTACGCTCCAGCGATGCCACGTGCATCATCGGCGCGGGACCGTCGGGACTTGCCGTGGCGGGACAGCTTCGCGCGCGATCGCTTCCGTTGGTGATCCTCGAACGCGAGGATGATGTGGGGGGAAATTGGTACTACGGTCGCCCGACCAGCAGTGTGTTTGCTTCGACCCATCTGATTTCGTCGAAGCGCATGACCGAGTTCCCCGACTTTCCGATGCCGAAGGAATTTCCGCCTTATCCTTCGCACTGGCAAGCGCACGCTTATCTGCGCGACTATGCCCGGCATCATCGGCTGTATGACGAGATCACCTTTCAAACCGAAGTCACTTCGGCCAAGCTCGAAAACAACCGCTGGACGGTGCAAGATCGCGCAGGGAATCGAACTTCCTATCCGCGCCTGATCGTTGCTTCAGGTCATCACTGGGATCCGCTGATTCCAACATTTCCAGGCGAGTTCACCGGCGCGGTGGTGCATGCTCACGACTACAAAACGCCCGACATCTTGGCCGGCAAACGTGTGCTGGTGATCGGTGGAGGCAACAGCGGCTGTGATCTCGCGGTCGAAGCGGCCCTGTATGCCAAGAGTGCTCACCTCAGCTTGCGGCGCGGCTATCATTTCCTCCCCAAGTTTTTGCTCGGTGGGCCGACCGACTCGGGTGGCGAGCGACTCCATCGCTGGGGACTTCCACTTGCTATTCGTCGCTGGATCACCAAGCTGCTGCTCTATGTGGCTGTCGGACCGATCCAGCGTTATGGATTGCCACGTCCCGATCACGACCTGTTCGAAACGCATCCAATCATCAACTCGCAGTTGCCTTACTTCGTCGGGCATGGTCGGGTGCAGGTGCGCCCCGGGATCGACCGCTTCGAAGGCAGTGAAGTGCTGTTCCAAGATGGCTCGCGCGAGGCGTTCGATTTAGTGCTCCTGGCGACAGGTTATAAAGTCTCGTTTCCGTTTTTCTCCACCGATCACGTGTTTGGCCAGAGCGGTCGCTGCGAGCTCTATTTGCAGGCCTTTCATCGCCAGATTTCGAGTTTGATGTTCGCCGGACTGATTCAGCCGAACAGCGGATTGTGGGGACTTTCCTACTGGCAAGGGAAGCTCATGGCGCAGCTGATCGAAGCGGAAGAGTGCGGGGCAACGGCCCTGGCCACGTTTCGCCAAAAGTTAACGAGCGACTCGCGCGATCTTCGCGGCGGTATTCGATTTGTCGATTCACCGCGACATCAGCTGGAAGTAGAATACTTCGCCTATCGCCGCACGTTGCAAACACTCATCGGTCAGATGGAGTTGCAGCTCGCGCGCGACCAGAAGACCCGCGCGGCTTCGTAGCATGATTCTCAGGTAAGGTAGCGGTTTGATGACGAGCGATCAGCCCACCAAGGTGCAGCCCGACATGGAAGTGCACTCCGAGATAGTTGCCGAGGCGGTTCCCGCAGCGAATCAGCCACAATCGACCACCTTGCGAGGCTTGGTCGACAACCGCTGGGTGGTGCTGGGGACTTTGTTTGGCGTGACTGCCGCACTGGGGTTGCCACTGCTGTGGGCAAGCCGAGCTTTCTCAACCACCAGTAAGATCGTCTGGTCGGTGATCGTGCTGCTCTACACGATCCTGATCCTATGGCTCTTTTGGCTCGTCGTGGTCTGGTCGTACACTCGCATCGTCGACGCGCTCTAAGCACACAGAAACAGCAGTTAAGCCTGAGCCTTCAGCTCGGCCAAATGCTGAGCGGTACCAACGAGTCGATCCCAGTTGGCAGCGATGTATTCTGGTGGGCCGCCGACCTGGGCCATTACCTGGGCTGCGAGTTCGACCGGAACCATCTCGATGGCATTCCACGGGCAAACGGTGAGCTCGTAGGGATTTGTTTTCTTCTGCGGAATATGGACGCAGACTTCACAACCGACGCAGCGCTCGATATCGATCTCGCACCACGCCTGATTTCCCTTCACCCCGTGCTGCATTTCCTTGAGGTTGATGCAATCGACCGGGCAGACTTCCAAGCACGACTCGCAACCGGTGCAATTGTCGGCGTTGATGATCGCGATTTCCTTCGGCAGCTTTTTGCGAGGCCCTTGCTTTGCCATGGTGCGAAACATCCTCGAGGCTGAGCCTCTGATAATCGATCACTCGTCGAGTCGATCGTGGAAAATCGAAATCCGAGAACGAAACTGAGCCGCAGAACTAGGTCGCAGCGGAGTGAAGGGCCTTGTGTGGCCGCAAACCACCCCGAGCATAACCGCAAACCAGGGCGAATGCTTCACTTGCGAAGTTTCGCCCAGTCTCTCAATTATAGGTCGGTTCGCGCCCCTCGCCAACTGGCCCAAGAGGAGCGAATTCCACGAATGTTATGCTATTCTGTCGCGTGCGTAAGTACTTGTTTGTCAATAGGTTCGGATGCTAGCTACGGCTCCGTTTACGACTAACTAACCAGGGCTCCGATCGGGCGCTGCAGCATCCGAAGGTGGGGCCGGTCGAGTACGGCGAACGGCTGAGCAAGCCCTTGCCACCCTTCGCCACGCTGGGTGATGTAGCGGTCGCGAATCGGCCCCAGTCGACCTCCCGCCAGCTGCAGGTAGCTGATTTCCAGAGGATCGAGTTGCATCAGGCGGCACATCGTGGCGTCGACAGCAGCTGGTGAAAGTCCCACCAAGATCAGCCCCATCTGTTTGCGACTTCCCATGATCGGGCCATCTCCCTCCATGCAGTCAATACCATCGACAATAGCAATGGTCTTGGGAAGCGACGCATTTATATCATAAACGGTTTGAGGTATTCCATTATGGTGGAGCACGTTCTTAGGCCAACCATATTTAATACCAGGGATGACACCATAGAGGTTTTTCATCGCGCCGGTCACCCCCACCCAGTGATGTGTTTTCATCTTGGGTAATGAAACGACAATATCGGCTTCGAGGATGGGCTTAGGAAAATAAAAGCCCGCCAGGCTACATGTACGGCCACGATTCTTAGCCCAGCCGACATCCTCGTAGTTGAGGTCATAGAACGGAAGCTTTGCCGCAGCGAGATATTCCCCAACACCCGATTCGGTGAGAACCATTTCGGTGTCGCGCACATGTCCGGGGCCTTCACCGACACCGACCGTGGCGCCGAAGCTACGAAACACTTCAGCGGTCGCGACGATCATTGCCGGATGAGTGGTGACATGGGGAGCATCGCGCGTTGGTTCCACAAGATTCGGTTTGATCAGCACCTTTTTGCCACGCAGTGAGTCGGCTGCAATACCGACTGCCAAGAGCCCCTCTTTGATCGTGGTTTCGAGCCCTTGGTCGTAGCGCTGGTTCTTGGCGATAAAGACCGGCGCTCGCTCGCGCAGTGTCTCCTTCACAATGCCGAGCGTCGCGAGCCCAACGCCACACGCTGCACCAGCCAGCAGCAGTCGGCGGCTGACGGGGGGCGTTGTGATGTCGGTTCCCATCGGTGCCTGCTTGGCTGCGTGATCGGCCGAGGAGGGCTTACCAGACTTACTTGCGGAGGAGTCGGAAGCGTGTTTCATGGCGAAATCTCAGCATCGAGAGCCAGGGATGGGGCGGATGAACTGCGGCGCGCAGCAGCGTCGTCAGCGTCGTCAGCGTCGATGGGGGGAAGTCGGCGCGGAACAGCAAGGAACGGAAATGCCCGCTCGCCAGCGGCAGCGAGCAGCAGCATCGCAAGTTTGTAGGGGCTGTTCTCGTGCGCGATTTGTCGCGCTGCGGCAGCTTCAAGAAACTGCTGATAGTTGGCGGGCAATTCGCCATGCGCAGCCAGTCCCAAGAGTCCCCAGGCGAGCGAAGAGCTGGTGGTTTGTTCGCTCAACTGACGCCGCAGCCAAGCGAGCGATCGTGGCAAGCGGCCACTGGTGTCGATCTGTCCCGACAGTGCGGCCATCGCGACACCGGTCGGCTGTACGTGAGGGCGGAGCAGTTGTCCCAGCACAAACGTGTTGCCGTAGTTGCATCCACCTGCCGGCAGTTGCCGATCGATGAGCAGCTTGATTCCCTCTTGCGTGCGCGGATGCCGCAATTGTCCCAGGGCGCGGAGCGCGAGAATCGACATCGCCGTCGGCTCAATCCAGCTATGGGTGTTCGGTGCCCACGACCAGCCAACCAGTTCGACGTTGTGTCCCAGATCAGTATCGGGCTCAAGCACTTTACCACGCGCTTCGAGCAGCCACTGCGTCGCCAGTTCGATGGGACCGAGATACTTGTGACGCTGTGGCATTTGATGCCACACAATGAGGGCCAGAGCTGTGGCCCAGCCGGGTTCTTCGTGGCCGGGCATCACACCGATTTCACCTTGGAGCGACTGTCGCTCGACGAGCCAGTCGGCGGCTGGTTCGGCAAACAAGGGTAACTGATGTGCTTGCAGCGCGAGTGCTGAGATGGCTGTCGGTTCAGCGAGGGGAGATTGATCCGCGCGATAGCCAATCACAGGCTGTTGGCGAAAACGCTCGAGTTGGTCACGAATCCACGACACGGCAGCATCTTTGCAGCGACAAGGCTCTCTCCCGTTCTCACCCAGGGGCGTTTGCTATCAAATAAGCTGCTAGCAAGCACCAGAGCGTATGTGGGAGCGGCTTTCATCGCTCGGGACAGGAGCTAAGGTAGCGCGCACGACACTGATATCGGCCTGCGCTATCGGCCCGATGTAGCAAACCGGGGCAAAGGCTGCGAAGAAGCCCATTTTTCCAGCGCCGGAGCGTCAAAACCTGCTAGCGGCGAGCCATAGCCGCGATAAATCGGCAGCCCATGATTGCGAGCATAGATCTCGCGACGTGTGCGCCCTTGCGGCGCATCGGGCCAGGCACTTTTTTGCTCTTTCCAGTCGAAGATCCCTGGAAGCACCTTTTGCACATACTGCCAGTACGGCTTGTTGTCGGTCTGAATCACGAGCAGACCGTCGGGGCGAAGCGAGCGATACACCATCGTCATGAACTCGGGTGTGATCAGCCTCTTATAAGATTCTTTGGTATCGTGATAAGGCTGAGGATGATAAAGATGAATCTCTTGTACCGATTGTGGCGCAATATAGAGATCTAATAACTCGTAGGCACCACTCACCACCCAGCGTGTGTTGAAGAGCCCCCGCTGATTCGCGCGGCGCGTGGCATAGCGGATCACCATCGGCAGGATATCGGTGGCGATGTGATCGATTTCAGGACGCTTCAGCGCCGACGTAATGGTGAAGCGACCATTGCCACAGCCAAGGTCGAGCACCACAGGGGCGATGCGCCCGAAAATCGCCGCGAAATCGAGGGGCCCTTCCGGTGGCAAACGCTTGATGGCGGTCTTGGCCCACGACGTCTCCGGCAGAACGTTGCCCGGAATCGGCACGCCATAGTCGTTGTCGCCAGAAGTGTCGGTCGGTTCTTGCTTGCGCATGAAAAGGGAGTCGATTCAAACCATGCTTTGGCCCGCGAAATCAGAATCGGGGCATTGTAGCCGGAAACAGCCCCCCGCGGAAACCGTCGCTCGCTCCCCCCTCAGGCTCACCGCGACGATGGTTCGTGGGAAGAATTACTCAGCACTGCGGGATCTGGAGGCATGACTCGAGCGACCCGCACCGCATGAATCCCTAGCAATCGGAAGAAAAAAGCTGTGCCAAGCATAAGCAGCGCGTTGGGCAAAGCTGCTGCGATCACAAAAACGATGTGACTCCAAGTGATCGAGACCCCTCGAGGGAAGATGATAGCCAGGATAATGCCGACCGCCACACTCCAGCTAAAGAGCAACGCCAAACTCAACTGCCTGAGTCCCTTGGTAATCGATGCTGTCTGCAGGGTTCCAAAAACTAAGGCAAATGAGGCGGCTGTCGATGCGATACCCAGAAAGATGTAGACAATGAACACGAAGAAAAAGAGTGCTGGAATCTCGAGCCCATAATCAGAATCGAAGAAAAAGGCCGGAAATGTCGTGAGCCTGGAAAAAATGGCAAGCGTTCCGATTCCGAACAAACATCCGGCTAGTTCAGCAACCGTGAACCAATGCTTACGAGAATTTCCCTCTGCCGAAACCTCCGGAGCAATCAATCGAATTTTACTGCGACGATGCGCGAACCATAATGTTCCCAACATTAAAAGAGAGCTGATCACTCCAGTCCATTGCAGTGTGATGGCGACATGTCGATTCTCGATCACTAAGGTTCCTAAAAGGATGATGACGAACATCATCCCCAGCGTTGCCACGAGGCGGCGGAGAGGATGGCTCGTGCCGAAAGCACTCCAAATCGCCAAGAGCGCAAGCTGGGCACTTCCTACTCCCAGTAAGGCCATTGCAGCCACGGTGTTTGCAAATCGATCGTTGATCGACCAGTGATAGCAGGCAGCCACCGCAACGGTAACCACAAGATGTAGGACCACCAGTAAAAGCAACCAAGCTTGCAAACTAGAAACGCCTGGGAAAACGTTTCCCTCAATCGCCAACTTGGGGTGAAAATGGGCGGAATTATCAAGATCCGAAAGGCTTATGGTGGGGTTGTGGCGCGTGAAGGTGGGGATCGAATCACGCGAGAAAACGGAATCGATCTCGGATAGGGTGGGCATTTCAAGGGGAGGGAGGCTCTCCTCTTGAACTTTGCCTGCAAGTTTGTTTGAAAGTAGCGGTGCCGAAATCGGCAATTTCAAAACCTTCTCCAGCTTCAGTCCTACAAGGCGAAAAGAGAGAAGTGTGAGGGCGAACAAGGAGAATGGCGCACTAATAAAACTAAATGCAAAGTAGAGGAAGCAAAAGATGTGAACGTATGTCATGACGCTAGTTCGAGGGTTAGGCATTAACAAGAATAGCATGCCGAAGATTGCTGAAATCGGCATCGCGAGGCAGAATGCGACGAGGTACCGCGAGGGGCGCTTTGAATCTAAGCAGTTGGTTATTCCCAAAAGTGCCACAACAAACAGTGGAGCGGTGGCGATAAACAAGAGCATTAGCGTCATCTGAATGGCCGCGATGATATCGAACTGTGGGTTCAACAAAGCGACGTTAGGGGTAAAAATTCTGACTACCGCAAAGGCAGTAGCTAAAATTGTCATCCACCAAATCATATCGAAGAGACTATATTGCTGCTCAGTCTGCTCCATCACGGATGTGTCAAGTGTTTGGGGCTTCAAATGGATGTTATGTGGTTTATGAGTGACACGTATTGCAGTCACAAGGATGACCCAATTAATAATCGTAGCAATCTGGATGTAGGCCACCTCGAGATTGGCGCCCATAGGTGCCGTGGCGATCGATGTATAGACAATCAAGATAGAGAGAGGAGCGCCAATCCGTTCAATGGTTTTTACTGGCGCGAGTGCTGCCCAAATTGCCAGGAGTGTTGCACCACCTGCGAAGATCATAATGAGAGGTGGAATGATGAATTCCAGCTGACGGGAATTCTCTCTTCCGAAAACAGCAGGAGCCAAGAGAGGAGCCGCTGCCACTGACAAATAAAGAGTTGCCCAAGCTAAAAGAAGAAGTCGCGTTCGCGTGAACTTGGGAATGTATGCTAGCATTAGCGGATGCGAGGAGAGTTTACTGGGCGCATGGTGTGTGAAAGGAAATGCACTGCTTTCTTACCTACTATTCGCAGGTATGGCCACACTTATTGCCGGGTGAATTTGCCTCCTGTGTTGTGAGGGGCCGCGCTTCGCACAGAGTTCTAAATGTGTGAGAACCGGCAATTAGCGATTGCTTGGCTGGGAGGAATTGGTGGGGGTGAGTTTGCGGAGAAATGTTTCGGCCTGATCGCGGATTTTTTGTTTGTCGTCGGATGAGAGTCGGGCAAGGTTTTTGACTTGCAGGCTCATGCGCTGATTCTTCTTCAGCAGTGCTTCGTGGCGCATCAGAAAATCCCAGTAGAGGGTGGTGAAAGGGCAAGCTTTCTCGCCGGTGGAGAGGGCGGGATCGAACTGACAGCCGCTGCAGTAGTTGCTCATCCGCTGGATATATTTTCCGGTCGCCACGTACGGTTTGCTCGCCATCACTCCACCGTCGGCATATTGCGACATGCCGAGTGTGTTGGGAAGTTCCACCCACTCGATGGCATCGATGTAAACCGCCAGGTACCAGGCATGTACCTCTTGTGGTCTGATGCCAGCGAGCAGCGCGAAGAGGCCAGTGACCATCAACCGCTGAATGTGATGGGCATAACCTGTTTCGAGCGTTTGAGTGATCGTTTCGCGCAGGCAACGCATCGGGGTCTCGCCAGTCCAGTAGAAGTCGGGCAACGTGCGCGTGGCATGAAGATGATTGCGCTCGAGGTACTCGGGCATATAGAGCCAGTAGATCCCTCGTACATACTCGCGCCAGCCCAGGATTTGACGGATGAAGCCCTCAGCCGAAGCGAGCTCCACATCGCCGCGACGATAGGCCTGCTCGGCTGCTTCAATCACTTCGCGCGGGTCGAGCAGTTTGAGATTCATCGCCGACGAAATTTGCGAGTGGAACAGCTTCGCTTGTCCGGTCCACATCGCATCTTGGTAGCGACCGAATTGAGGCAAAAGATGCGTGATGAAATGCTCGAGTAGCACAAGTGCTTGCTCGCGCGTGACTGGCCAGAGAAATCGCTCGAGCTTGCCAGGATGTGTGGCAAAGCGAGTGCGAACGAGCGTCAGGACTTGCTCTGTGAGTGCGTCGTGCTTGAGCTTGGGTGCCGCGACGAGCAGAGGTGGACCCTTCTTGCCGAAGGCCTCACGATTTTCGCTGTCGTAGTTCCACTCGCCCCCTTCGGGCTGGTCGCCGTTCATCAGATAGCCGGTCTTGCGGCGCATCTCGCGGTAGAAGAATTCCATGCGCAGCTGTTTGCGACCGCGCGCGTGCTCGGCAAACTCTGCGGGGGTGCTGAGAAAGTGCCGATCCTCGCGGATTTCAATTGGAATCGGCAGTTCGTCTGCAGCAGCGCGAAGCGACTGCTCGACCCGATGGTCGCCTGGTTTCGTGACGATCAGCTTGGCGGGGCGCAGTTGCTCGAGATCCATCTTCAGCTGATGCGCGAGCGAACTCGGCGGCTGCTTCGCTGTCACTTCGGGGGTGAGCTGGGTGTAGTGCACCGTGATTCCACTTGCGCGCAGCTGCTCGCGAAAGTGGCGCATCGCGGCAAGAAACACAGCGATCCGCTGTTTGTGCGACCAAACGTGCGTCGATTCCTCGTCGACTTCCGCCATCCAAACAGCATCGAGGCTGGGATCGAAATCGTCGAAGGCTGCCGCCTGGGGATCGAGCTGATCGCCGAGAACCAGCACCAGATTTCGCGCCGACGAAGGGCCACGTGTGCCAGGCTTGGAGCGAGTTCGCTGAAGAGGGGGCATGTGGAAATGCTCGAGGTCGGTGCAAGAGTGTGGCAGTGAGAACGTAGCCAGTGATACTGTAGCAAGCTAGGCAACCGCTCAGGGCGCGGCAGCTGGCAAGCGATGCGAGTCGACCTATTGGGGAAATATGCAGATGAAGGAGCGCGAAAGTAGCTCAAAAAAAACGGCCAGACAAACGCGATCTGCCGCAGAAGATTTGTGTGCAGTGTGGCCGCCCATTTGCGTGGCGGAAGAAATGGGAGCGTTGCTGGGAGCAGGTGAAGTTCTGCAGCGACGCCTGTCGCAAGCGTCGCACTTAGGGCGAGCGTTAAACGTCGAGAAACGGCGCGAACTGCATACCTGCGAAGATCAGCCCCGCGATCTCGAGAGCGATGATGATCGTGAAGGCGACGGCAAAGTAGAAAATTAATCGTACGATGCCAATGCGATCGTTGTGCATAGCCCCCAGTTGCATTGCACGCAGGTCGCTGTAGCCGATGAAGATCGCTGTAACGGTGGTCGGCAGCCCCAAAATCATCGTTCCCCAGCCGATATTGTTGCCATTAAAGTAGAGCGTCGGTGCAATCACGCCGGTGAAGATGCCGATTCCCACCAGGACCACGAGCATCCGAATGCGAGGCTTGCCCACCGCAATGTAGGTGGGCTGAAAGGGGAGAGAGCTTCCTGCTGGAGACGCTGCAAATAGGTTGGAATTGTCGGGGGTTGAGTTTCCGGAACTAGTGCTCGACCCGGCAGTGCTGGGCGCTGATCCGTCGGCCAGCTGCGCCGAGACAATCTCGTTGTCGGCAAACAGATTGTTCCCCGCTGCATCGTGCGGGCTCTTCGGCTGAAAACGAGGATCGTCGGGTTTGAGATAGGGATTACTCATTCCTCAATACTCCGACGATGCTAGAAGGTTGATAGAGATCGCTTGTGACTTACCTAGGTCGGCACTGCTGCTACAAAGATGCTTAACAGCCGATATGACAATGGTCGAGCATTTCCTTGGGGGTCTTAATATAGCTCACGAGGAATGGCCCGAATTCGGCGAAGCGAGCACTCGCTTCATCAAAACGCATCTTATAAACAATATCTTTAAGATATTCAGGGTTGCGAGCCCACAGCGTGACTCCCCATTCCCAGTCGTCGTAACCAACGCCGACCGTGATGAGTTGCGAGACTTTGCCGGCGAATGCCATGCCACTGCGAGCATGTTCGGCCATCATCTTGTTGCGCTCTTCAAACGACATGGTGAACCAATTTTCCCCCGTTTTGCGCTTCTTGTTCATGGGGTAGAAGCAGGTGGCAGGATAGGGGGGGATGTCAGGAGTGAGTCGCTGGCGATTCATCATCGGCAAGCGATCGCTATAGGCCTTTAGCTTGGCCTGATAGGCAGGGCTCCCTTCGGCATCGCCATCGGCGACGAGTTTTTTGCCGTACTGCTCGACCGAGGGGACATATTCCGAAATCTCGGTGACCGAGACAAACGAATAGCCAAGCGTCAGGGCTGGGCCAAGTTGGCTCGCCATCAGCGATTGATGCACGGCGTCGATCTTGAGTGGATCGGCGTCCATCAGCATCAGGCCGAAGTCGGCTTTGTGTCCGCTGACGATGCTCGTTTGTAATCGGGATGTCGCCTGTGGTCCTTCGGGATCGAGGGCAGCGATCACCTGGTCGCGACCAAAACGGATTTCGCTTTCCGACATCTGCGCGAGCGATGCGCGATTAAAGCTGTAGTAAAGGTGGCTGCAGTGCCAACCTTCTGTCGGTTGAAGGCTCATCGGAGGAGGAGGCGAACCGGCGCCGGGATAGCCGTGGGACATGGGGCGTGCTCAAGTGCGATGGGGAAGCGGAAATAGAGAGCCAAGTAGTATACCGTGATGCGCGTGGTCGTGGACGGGAGTCGCGCGGCGCGAAGCAGGAAAAGTCGGGCACGAGCACTCCCTGCGAAAAACATTTCGGCGGAACTGTACAGTCGATTACAAAGGACGAGTGGCGAGTTGCTTGAGCTTTCGTGTCGCAGGGAGTAGGTTTGTGGCGCTTCGCGTCTTCCCATTCACTCTCCAGGAAGTGTTCACGTGGATCGATTTTTTTCTGTCGTACGGGGCTTGGTCGGTGGTCTTGCCCTGCTCGGGCTGACGGTCCAACTCCCCGCTGCTGAGCAAGAGCTGAAGAACACGCATGCCGAGGACCCGATCACGGCCAAAGAAGCGTTGGCCCGCCTGGAGATGCCCGAGGGATTTCGCGCCACGGTGTTCGCAGCCGAGCCTGCCATTCATCAGCCGATCGGCATGTCGATGGATGAGCGTGGTCGATTGTGGGTCGCCGAGTGCTACACCTACAGCGATCGAAACGTGAACTTCGACAAAACCTTGCGCGATCGCGTGGTGATTTTGGAGGACCCGAATCGCGACGGCTATGCAGAAAAACGGACCGTGTTCTACGACCAAGCATCGCACTTAACTAGCGCGCTGCCGGGGCTCGGTGGCGTCTGGATGCTCTGCGCTCCGCAGCTAATTTTTGTCCCCGATGCCAATCGCGATGATGTGCCCGATGGTCCGCCGGTCGTGAAGCTCGATGGCTTCGATAACGACTCGGTGCGACACAATATCGCCAACGGACTTTCATTTGGTCCCGATGGCTGGATCTATGGTCGTCATGGCATTCAAGCGACCTCGCTAGTGGGTGTGCCAGGTGCCACAGCATCGCAGCGAACGCCCATCAACTGCTGTATTTGGCGCTATCATCCGATCACCGAAAAGTTCGAAGTGGTGTGCCACGGCACGACCAATCCCTGGGGACACGACTGGGATCAAGATGGTCAGCTGTTCTTCATTAACACCGTGATTGGCCACCTGTTTCATGTGGTGCCAGGAGCCAACTATCGACGGATGTACGGCAGTGATTTTGCCCCGCATGTCTACGAGCGTATCGACACCTGCGCCGACCACTATCACTGGGACACTAAAAAACAGTGGCATGAAGAACGAAGCGCCACGGGCGAGACCGATCGACTTGGGGGCGGGCATGCTCATTGCGGCATGATGATCTATCAGGGGGGAATGTTTCCGCCCCAGTATCACAATCAGCTCTTCACGATGAACTTCCACGGACGTCGCGCGAATGTCGAACGCCTCGAGCGTGTCGGCTGTGGTTACGTCGGTCGTCACGAGCCCGATGTTTTCAAGAGTGGCGACCCTTGGTTTCGTGGTATCGAACTCGTCTATGGTCCACGTGGTGAACTCTACATCGCCGACTGGTCCGACACCGGCGAGTGTCACGAGAACGATGGAATCCATCGCACGAGTGGACGCATTTTTCAGATTCAGTACGAAGGTCCCGCCGCATCGAAAGTTCCTGTACTTCCGGCGAACTTCGATTTGGCCAAAGCGACCGATGCCGAACTGGTGGCTTACCACGAGCATCCCAACGAGTGGTACGCGCGACAAGCGCGACGCGTGCTGCGCGAGAAATTGTTGACCGATCGGTTAAGCAGCGATGCTGTTCCAGGACTGATGAAAATTCTGGCCCAGAGTGGTGACTACCGGCATCAACTGCGCGCGATGCAAACGCTCTTCACGCTCGGCAAAATCAGCGACGAGGAAATCGACAAACAGCTACTGCATCCGCTGGAGCCGATGCGTGTCGCGGCTATTCAAATGCTGGTCGACGATCGCCAAATCGAGCCCGCGCATTTGCAGCATTTGGTGGAGTTGGCGCGGCATGATCGGGGTGGACTTGTCCGCTCGTTTCTTGCGTCAGCTGCGACGAAATTGCCCCCCAAAGATCGCTGGGGAATCGTCGAATCCCTAGCGATGCGCAGCGAAGATGCCAGCGACATCACGCAGCCACTCATGATCTGGTATGCCGCCGAATCGGCTGTGGCGAGTGATCTTTCGCGTGGTGTGAAAATCGCGATTGCCACACGCATTCCTAAACTTTCGAAGTACATTGCGCGACGCGTCACGAGCGAGCTCGAGCGCTCGCCAGCCGCTGTGAATGAACTCGTGATCGCCATCGGCGCCTCGCCTTATCCCGAACAGCAAACCGTGCTGCTCGAAGGGATGACCGATGCACTCAAAGGTTGGCGAAAAGCACCGGTTCCTGCGAACTGGAGCGAAGTGAGCACAAAACTGTCGTCGAGCCCCGACGAGAACATCAAGCGGCTCGCGCGCGAGCTTGCGATGGTGTTCGGCGACGGTCGTGCACAAGACGAGCTCCTCAAAATTGCTCGCGACGATGGTGCCGATCCCCAAGCGCGCCGCGAAGCAGTGCGCGCTCTTGTCGAAAGTAAGAATAAGGAAATCGCGCCGCTGCTGCTCAACTGGATTGGCGATCGCATCTTGTCGGTCGAAGCAGTCCGAGGACTTGCCTACTACGATCAGCCCGAGACCGCCGATCGACTCACTGCCGCCTTCTCGAAACTTCGTCCCGAAGCTCAAGAGGAAGCGATCAACACCTTTTGCGCGCGACCCGCCTGGGCCGAGCATTTGCTCTTGGCAGTGAGCAAAGGCTGGATTGCTCGGACGCAAGTCACTGCGTTTCATGCCCGTCAGATTCGCTCGCTCGGCGATGAAAAACTGATCGAAACGCTCACGAAAGTGTGGGGTGAAACGCGCGAATCGTCTGCCGAAAAGAAGGCACTCATCGCTTCCCTTAAAACCTCGCTGACCGACGAGTCTTTGAGCAGCGCCGACGCCTCGCGCGGACGTGTGGTGTACCAAAAACAGTGCGCCAATTGTCACACGCTGTTTGGTGAAGGTGGTCGAATCGGACCCGATCTCACGGGTGGAAATCGGCACAATCTCGACTACTTACTCGAGAACATTGTCGACCCCAGCAGCACCGTGATCGCCGACTTCAAGATGTCGGTTCTGCTGCTCGACGATGGTCGCGTTGTCACCGGTGTGGTGATTCCGGAGTCCGATAAAACGGTCGCACTTCAAACACAGAAAGAGCGGCTGATTATCGAGCGCGATTCGATTTCGCAATCCACACAGCAGAATGTTTCGCTGATGCCCGAGGGGCTTTTGCAAACGCTCTCGTCCGACGAAGTCCGCGACCTGATCGCTTACATCAGCGGCCGTGGAAAGAAATAGTCGATTCGTAGGGCCGGTTTCCTCCGGCCATATTGGAACCGAGCTTCCTCAGCCGATGCTTCTGCCCCTACACAAAGTCTGGTGTCATCATGAATCGAATCCTTCCAACACTCCTCGCTGCTTTCCTTATGTTGGTACTTGGAGCAGTGGCACTTCCCGCATGTGCAGCAGAGCCAAAAATTCCTGCCAGCGTGGCGAAGGCACTGCAGGAATCGAAAACATTCGAGCTCTATTCCCTCAATCCCAACGTCGAAGACAAACCCCACGATACCAATTTTCAAGGTTGGAAGATCTTAGGGAAGACTTCTATCGACGACGCCAAAACGCGTGCCTCGCTCGTCGCAGCACTTCAGAAAGGAGTCGCCGACAACACCGATGGCATTGTCGCCGCCTGCTTTATGCCCCGACATGGCATTCGTCTTTCGCACACAGGAAAAACCATCGACATCGTTATCTGTTTTCAGTGCTATAGCAGCAAGGTCTTCATCGACGGCAAGCCTACCGAAGGCTTCATTCACACCGATTCCCCCCGCGACACCTTCAACAAAGTCCTGAAGGACGCCAAGGTCGAACTGCCCAAGGGAATCGAGTGATTTCGGTAGATAGATGCCGATCACTTGTAGGGCCGGTTCCACCAGCCGAGCCTATAGCGACGTATCAAACGCTAGAGCCCGCTCAGCGCGATGTTACGGAACTGATACACGATCAATGCATCAGTCTGCCGATGCTATGCGTATGATTGACAGCGTCGTGCACTGTCATTTTTCGCGAGGGTCAAGTCATGTTCATGTTTTCGATTCGCGTTGCAGTTGCTATCGGGCTCCTCGCACTGCCGCTCTCGGTTGGGGCTGCGGAGAATGATTCGCTGCAAGAGCAATCCTCCGTTCCCAAAGAAGTGAAGACGACGGCCGAGATTGTGAAAGCTGTGGAGGCGCATCACCGCGACCTCATGGGTGTCGTCGACCCACCAAACGTTCGCACGGCGCAGTTCAAGACCGACGAGATCCAAGTCTTCGTCGCCTGGCACTCTCCGTTTTCCGGAGTGAAGGGCTGTTTTGTCTTCGTGTATTTGTTTGACGCGTCGAAGAATCTCTGGACGAAAGAGATCTCCAAGATCGTCAAAGGTACTAACGATTTGTCGGTGGAGTTTGGCGACAAGGTTATCCTCCGCGATGAGGATGGCAAAGTTTTCTATACGCATCTCGTGACGGTTCCAGCCATTGATCCAGCGACGATCAAGGACAAGGTGAGCATTCAGCTTGGAGACGAGCTGATTACCGAGTTCCATCGTGAAGGGAATCGACTTCTGCAGCCTGCCAAGTCGAAGGTAGCCGACGACCATCAGGCGACGGTTGTGATGAAGCTGGAATTGACATCAGCATCGCCGTTCCCACCGCCGCGAGAAGGGGCAACGCGACCATTTCTTTCGGTGGTGAACAACTTCGACAGCACACTTTACTTTCGTGCACTTGTGCGGCAGAAAGGGAGTAGTCTGTTTTTCGAGTTGTCCGAAGAGGCGCCATCGCTTGCAGCTAAGAGCACCTTCCTCAAGTGCTGGGACTTTGACACCGCTGTCGAAGAAGTCGTGCTCTATGACTTCAAGCTTTCGAACGAGAAACCTGAATAAAGCGGTGATTACGCAAGTGCGACTCAAAACACGACATCAGTAGATTGCCGGCTGCACAGTCGAAGAATTCTCGCCGATTCTGATGGTCAGGTGTGAAGATTGAACGTCACGAATAGTCATTGTAGCAATGAATACTTTTTGCGGTCGGAGGCAGAAAGTGACGGCTTGTGAGAAGGTGAAAGAGATCGCCGTATCTGATGCCAGTCTCGCAGTCGGTCTATATGCTCTTCAGCAGGAGCTTGGGACCAGAAATCTGACTTTGGGTCCATCCACTTCACGAACTCGATCTCGTCATGTCCAATGATCTTTAACAGAGATTCATAGTTTTTCAGGGCTTGTTCAGGGATAGGTAATTTGCTCTTGTCCCGCGAGCTAAATCGAACGCTTAGCCCTAAATCCGAAGAAGCCATGAACTCGTCAAGGTCACCGAAGGGCTCATAATCACGATAGAACTCTTGGTAATGTTTCTCAAAGTGAACGGTTGTTTCGTACACCCCAGGTAGTTCGCCGTGTTTTTGTTTGATAAAAACCAAGCTAGGATCGAAATCTACTCTTTTAGTCGGTCGATGCGCGAACGGAATTAGCGCAATAGCAACTAGTGTGGTAACTAGGAATATCGTTCGCAGATTCAGCGCGAGGTGGCGCGGAGGTACACTCATGTCTGGAACAATTCCATCAATTTAACGTCTTTGCCGCAGTATCTTTTGCTGACTCCCTAATCTTCCCAGCGGAGTATAGTGTATCGAACGCTCAGGGCATCCGCCACGAATTGCATTCGTCAGTCCTTAGGGCCATCTATACCGGCCAAGACCTTCTTGCCACTATCTGATGTCCAGTGGAACCGGACCTGCAAACTACTTCCCCACCAGCAAATCACGCGCGTGGCGGGCGGCGTGGGCGGCGGCTTCGGGCGTGTCGGCCAAGGCGGTGAGGTGCCCCATCTTGCGTCCAGCGCGGGGCTGAAACTTGCCATACAGATGTAGCTTCACTTCTTCCTCGGCGAGCAGCAAATCCCAGCGCGGTGTGCCAGCGGCCCAGACATCGCCGAGCAAGTTGGCCATCGCTGCGGGGCGATGCTGACGCGTGCAGCCGAGTGGCAATCCACACACCGCACGCACCTGCTGCTCGAACTGACAGGTCGAGAAAGCATCGATCGTCAGATGCCCCGAATTATGAGGTCGTGGCGCCAGTTCGTTCACCATCAAGCGGCCACTCTTGTCGAGAAAGAACTCGACGCACAGCACACCCACCACTTTTAATCGATCGAAAATCTCGCGAGTGATTTTGATCGCTTCGGTGGCAACTGTGGGATCGATCGGAGCAGGGCAGATCGACAGATCGAGAATGTGATTGGCGTGGGTGTTGAGGATCGGCCCGTAGGCGACGAAATCTCCTGCTACGCCGCGCGCTCCAACGACAGAAACTTCACAGTCGAAGTCGATTAGCGATTCATAGATCGCTTCCCCCGACTCGAACTTGGGCCAGACGTTCGCAATCTCATCCTTCGCAAAAATCTTCGCTTGGCCTTTGCCGTCGTAGCCCCAGTCGGCTGTTTTGAGGACACCGGGAACGCCCAGCAAGTCGGCTGCAGCATAAAGATCGGCGAGCGACCGGACCGGCGCAAATGGCGTGACGGGAATGCCCGACTGCTTGAGGAACGACTTTTCGCGCAACCGATTTTGAGTCGTGTGAAGCACTTCACCACTCGGACGAACCGGCGCATATTTTTCCGCAGCGGCTGTGGTGGCAGCAGGTACATTCTCGAACTCGAATGTCACCACGCTCACTCCTCGCGCAAAACTTTCGATTGCGTCGAGATCGTCATACGATGCGCGAAACTCCACATCGGCGACTTGTCCCGTGGGAGTATCGTCGTCGGGCGAGAGGACATGCACGCGGTAACCTAGTCGCCGCGCCGCAATGGCGAACATGCGACCGAGCTGACCACTTCCGAGCACACCAAGGGTACTACCGGGCAGAATCGGAGAGGTCACGGAAGGGTATCTCCCAAAACTTTATGGGTCATGTCGGTATGGAATTTTTCGAGCTTCGCGCGGAGGAGATCGTCGGTGGTTGCCAAGATGCGGATCGCCAGAAGCCCCGCGTTGCGAGCCCCCGCTTCACCAATGGCGAGAGTGCCCACGGGGATTCCGCCCGGCATCTGCACGATCGATAGCAGCGAGTCGAGTCCCGAAAGTGCTTTGCTTTGGACCGGCACACCCAGAACCGGCAGCACCGTTTGCGATGCGACCATGCCAGGCAAGTGAGCAGCTCCACCAGCACCCGCGATGATCACGCGAATGCCACGCGACTGAGCAGCAGTAGCATAGTCCGCCATCAGCTGGGGGGTGCGATGTGCTGAAACAACGCGGCACTCGTGAGGCACGCCGAACTCTTCGAGAATCGCAGCGGCATAGCGCATCGTTTCCCAGTCCGACTTGCTTCCCATAATCACACCCACCAAGGGGGGCGGTGTTTCGGTCATTGGAGGTTCCTCGCACGGCGGCGACAGCGTTGCGTGGCCAGTAGATCGGGAGAGACACGCTCTCGGGTGCCAAAGTTACCTGCCAATGTTCCTTCACAGGGGCAGATCTGGCAACGGGGCGAGCGAGTGGTGCTGAAAAGGGACGCAGACGCGCCATAGATAATAGGTGTACAGTAACACCATCGAACCGAGGCAAAAAACGAGGCCTGGCTAGGAAAAGTTTGTGCAAATCCCCTAGAGAAACAGAGGCAGAGGACACGTATGGTCAGAAACTGAAGAAATTTGTCCAGTAACTGAACATTTGGCTTGAAAGTGAACAGCGGTATATTAGAATTCCGCCAGTGGAGGAGCCCCCGCCACCGAAAGAGGAATGCCTTCAAAGGAAAATGTATGAACAGTGCCGCCGACACATTGACCGACACCCTCACAAAGCGTCAATCGCTGGTGTTCGAGTTCATTCGGGAGCAGATCCGAACCCGTGGCTATGGCCCGACGGTTCGCGAAATTGGCGAGCATTTCGACATTCGCAGCCCTAACGGTGTGATGTGTCACCTCAAAGCGCTCGAAAAGAAGGGGCTGCTACAGCGCGTTCGTAAACAAGATCGGGCCGTGGCCCGTGCGATCGAACTCGCTCCGGAAATTGTCGCCGAAGATAAAGGCTTGCCTCTGGCTGGCACCGTAGCGGCTGGACTGACGAACCTCGCCTTCGAGCAGAACGAGCGCATCGATTTCGCCGAGATGTTCTCGAAAAAGAACCTGTTCGTCTTACAGGTGCGTGGTGACTCGATGATTGAGGCCCATATCTCCGACGGCGATTATGTCGTCGTGAAGAAGCAAAAGTCGGCCAACGCCGGGCAGATGGTTGTCGCACAAAGTCCCGAAGGGGAAGCGACCCTGAAATACTGGTTCCCCGAGGCCAAGGGGGTCCGTCTGCAACCTGCCAACAGCACCATGCAGCCGATCTACCTGAAAGAAGCCAACGTCGTCGGCATCGTCGTCGGTGTCGTCCGCAACATGGGAAAGTAAACGCTCCTGAGCGCCAAGAGCTTTTGCGAGCACTGATCGAGCGAAGCCGTAGCTCCTTGGCTTACGGTCTGGACAGGGGCGCTCGAATTGCGCCCTATATCGACGACTCTCGAGCGACCTCAAGCATTTCTTGAGATCGCGCAACAAGGTTGCTCGCTAAGAGCCTGGCATCGATTTCCCAAACGATCGCTACGCCGATTTCTCGAGCGCGGTGGTTTGGTTCAGCTTGTTGTAGAGCGTTTTGAGGCTGATGCCGAGTTCTTCCGCCGCTTCGGGCTTATTGCCATTGTGGCGATCGAGTGCCTCGTGGATCGCTTGCATTTCAAGATCGCGGAGCGAAATCGGTCCCGCGATACGTGCCCGGGTGAGTTGCGGCTTGATTCGTCCACTCAGTCGCTGCGGCAAGTTCTCAGGTGTGATCGGTGCCTTGTCGCACAAGATCGAGGCATGCTCAATCACGTTGGCTAGTTCCCGAACGTTCCCCGGCCAGCCATGTTTTTCGAGCAGCTGAACCGCTTCGGGGGTAAAGCAAGTGTCGCCCGCTTTGAGGGTCGGGAGGAACCGCCGGAGCAAGTGGCTGGCGAGATCTTCGATATCATCGAGCCGCTCGCGCAAAGGGGGAATATGCAGTTCGAAGGTGTTGATGCGATACATCAAGTCTTCGCGGAAATCGCCCGCTTCCACCATCTCGGGCAAATTGCGGTGCGTAGCGCAAACGACACGCACATCCACCACGAACGCGTTATTGTCGCCGACGCGGCGAATTTCACCACTCTCGAGCACGCGCAACAGCTTGGCTTGCATCGACTTCGGAAGCTCTCCGATTTCGTCGAGGAAAATCGTTCCTCCGTGGGCCACTTCAAAAAGTCCAACCCGGTGATCGTCGGCACCGGTGAAGGAACCCTTGCGATGCCCAAACAGTTCGCTTTCGATCAGGCTCTCGGGAAGTGCTCCGCAGTTCACAGCGACGAACGGCTTTTCCGCACGTAGCGACTGCTGATGCACCGCGCGAGCGACGAGTTCCTTACCGGTTCCCGTTTCACCCAGCACCAGCACGGTGCTGCCGGTGGGAGCCACTTTCTGAATCAGCTTGCGCACCTGATCCATCGCGCGGCTAGACCCTACCAGCTCGGTCTTCCCTTCGAGACGCTCGAGCTGATGCTTGAGCGCGCGGCACTTGTTCACCCACTCGCGCTTGGCGGCGACTCGGTGGAGCAGTGCCTTCAGATCGACGAGTTTGCAGGGCTTTGTCAGATAATCAAACGCTCCAAACCGCAGCGCAGCGATCGCCGAGTCGAACGAGCTTTTGCCGGTCAGCACCACCGCATCGGTATCGGGGGCGAGTTCCTTGCATTTACCGATCACCTGAATGCCATTCATTCCTGGCATATCGAGGTCGACGATAATGCAGTCGTAAGTATTGAGTTCGAGCGCAGCGACAGCCGTCGGTCCATCGGGGCACACCGTCACCTCGTGTCCCATGCGTGGGAGCTCGAGGCTCATGAGTTCCTGAAGGGCGGCTTCGTCGTCGGCGAAGAGGATCTTCAGACGATTAAGCGGCTTGTCGTTTTTCATGGTCTCTTTCATGAGTCGCCTTATCCTTGGCGTCGAGTGGCAAGAGGAGTCGCATGCGCGAACCCTTACCTGGTCCATCGCTGGCGGGCTGCAGGCTCCCGCCGTGATCCATCACAATGCGATACGTAATCGAGAGCCCGAGGCCAGTTCCCTGACCATCGCGCCGCCGAGTAAAGAACGGTTCAAACAAGTGCTCGAGCACTTCAGGGGACATGCCACAGCCATTGTCGCGAACGAGGATTTCCGCCGAATTTCCACTCTTTTTGAGTGTCACGTGCACAATCCCGCCGGGGTCCAAACTGTCGAGGCCGTTGGTAATCAGGTTCAGCATCACTTGCTTGAACTCTTGTGCATTCACGGGGCAAGCCACGCGTCCTTCGGAAGTGAATTCGACTTGCTTCTCGCGATATTTGCCGAGATGGCGCACCATCTCGATCACACCTTCGATCAACTCGCCCAGGTCGGTGGCTTGTTTTTCGACATCGCCGAGGCGCGAAAAATCGAGCAGGCCGTCGGTGATTCCTTTGCAGCGGAACGCTTCGTCCTGAATACGCGTGAGGTACTTTCGGAGTACGGCGATTTCAGCGCTTTGTTGCTCGGTGGGCTTGGTCAAATCGTCATGCAAAATGTCGTACAGCCGCGATTCGAGCGACTCAGCACACCAGGCAATCGAAGCGAGTGGATTGTTGATTTCGTGCGCCACGCCAGCTGCCAAAAAGCCGACGCTGGCGAGCTGCTCGCTCCGCACCACTTCTTTGGTGCGCTGTTTCACTTGATCATCGAGATCGCGACGAATCTCTTGAAAACGCGCGGTCATTTCATTGAGCGCGCTAGCCAGTTCGGCCATTTCATCGCGTGATTTCAAAAAAATGCGGTGATCGAAATCGTCGCGCTGGGCAATGCGCCGCGAGCCATCGATGAGCACCTGCAGCGGCGCTACGATCCAGGTGTAAGAGAGCACAAACATCGCGCACAGTAGTCCGCCCGCTAGTAGCGTGCTGACCCACGTTGCGACAATCCAGGTACGATATTCGATCCGGATTTCCTTCGCGAAATCGTGCATACGCTGATGCAGTTCTTGCGGCAACGAGGCCGACAATTCATACACCTCGTCGGCTTGTGCCGAAAGGGACATCACGCGCACGGGATCGAGAATCCAGTCGGGCTGATCCTTGGAACTTGCCAGCTCTTTGAGTGATCGTTCGATCGCGTCGATGGTTTTACGTTCGTGCGATCGGTCGCCAAAACGTGGATCGCTGGGCAGTTCCGTCTCGAGCTGTGCGCGGTACTGCTGAAGCTTTCCTTCGACCGCATCGAGCTTTGTGCGAAACTCGTGACGCAGCACCACGATATCGATTTCCGTCGCTTCACCATCGAGCGTGAGTGACGTGACTTGCCGTGCGCGGCTGAGGGTCACTCGCAAATCACTGAGCGTGCGTGAAAGGTCGCCTGCCAGTGGGAGTTCGCTGGCACGTAGACTGATGGTGCGAGCGAGTTGGCGATAGCTGTAGACCCCGCGAAAACCGCTGACGGCAACGATCAACGTGGCGACGCTGAGGAGCGCCACGCAGACGAGCAGTTTCGATTTGATGGATAAGCGGGAAAACACAGCGACCTCCCTGTCGCAAACCGTGGTGCACTACGGGAAGTTGTGCACCGCTCGAGCTTCGTCCTGAAGTTCGAACCTCCTTCAGCCGATCGAGGCGAACAAGCGCGCTCGGGCTGACTCTGGATCGCGGGCACTGTACCACCAACGGCCAAAACCGAGCAACGTCGCTCGAGGCCAGATTGCGTAAATTTTACAAAGAACCGTACGCCGCTAGCGTTGCTGGCAACGATCCCATGCAGTCGCACCGTCACGCGCAAAAGATTGCGCTAAGCTGTGGAAAGTGAGGCACTTAAGGCGAGCCAGTTGTCGCAAGAGTTGATTCGCGTGATTGGCGAAGTCGTGAAGCTGGCGCTCTAAGCAGTGGGTGAGCGTGGCACTGGTCGCGCGGCGCAGGCCCAACGATCGTTAGAGCGATAGCGGTTCACCCGCGAGCTGACGTTCGTGCCGCGTGAGCTCGTACATGTCGTGGATCAGCTGCGAGTCGCAGGGGCGCTGGCTCACACTGCGCCGCTGAAACATGCGCTGCTGCGTGGCGATCATCACATCGGGGGGAAGCTCGGTCACTTGACCAAACAGCCGAGCATAGTTCACAAAGCTGGGGACATTCGTCGTCACGAAGCCATAGACCATCGAGCAAGCTCCCACCGTTTTGCCGGTGAAGATGCCGGTGTTGATTGCACTCTTGCTATAGTCCCCCATCATGCAGCCAACGAACTGCATCCCGGTTTGTACATGCTCGCCACGATATTCCATCTTCACCATGCCGTAGGTGTTTTTGAGATCGCTGTTGCATGTTCCCGCACCGAGATTGATCCAGCTTCCCAAATAGCTGTGTCCCAAAAATCCGTGATGCTGTTTGTTGGTGTAAGGCTCGACGATCGACGCTTCGACTTCGCCACCGATCTTGGTGGTGTGTCCTAGCGAAACAGCATCCTTGATGGCCGAGTGTTCGAGAACACGTGACTTGGGTCCGATATAGGCTGGGCCGCGCAGCAAGGTATAGGGCCCGACGGTGGCACCTTGATCGAGCAGCACCGGACCTTTCGACGTATCGGTTACGCAGTAGGCACCGAGCGTCGCCCCCTCAGCGGCAAACACACCGGTAGCAATCTCTTGGAAGTTGCCGCGCGCAAGTCGATGCGCGAGGTTCTCGTCGATGATCGACAGATTGTGACGGACCGTGTCGTGAGGGTAGTCAAGTAGCGGAAAATTGCCGGAAATCGTTGGCAATTTGGCCCAAACGCTCGAGTGGAGATAGTCGAGAAACTTCTTCAGATCGTTGCTAGTTGGGGGCAAGAGGGCCGGGTCGGTGATGAGCGCTGCTGCCAGCGCATCGCCACTTCGCACGAGTCCCGACTGACCCGTTTTTAGCAGCGCTAGGAGATTCTCGCACACCGTTCGTGAAGGGACCATCCGTGCATTGACGAGGAGCACAGGAAGATCGCCCGGTGATGGGACTGCAGCTAGCTGTGGATAATCGATGTGTAAGATCGTCGTAAGATGAGGTCGTACGACAGCTCGAATCTTCGCGCCAACATCTTGCGCAAGAAACGACATCCAGTCGATCAGGCGATAGCTTCCCACCGTCGTTGCAAAGGCAGGACGACCAACCGTGATGGGATAGAGTTTGGGTACGAACTCATCCTCGAACAGTACGAGTTGCATGGGGAGCCTCGGGGAGTTGGTCGATCCATCGCGAGATCATCTTGATCGTCGCCAAATCAGCATGAAGGGGTGGAGTGACAGTACCAGTTACGAGGAAGCGGAAGTTAGAGCGCGGGACTCTAGCAAGAAGTATCGGCATGGCAAAGATCGGGAACGAGCAGATAGTCGCTCGTTTCAGTGATCGATTGCAGTGGAGCAAAATGAGACGAGGTTAGGCGCTCGTTGAGAGCGGCGAGAGCCTGACAAAAGACAATGCCGGTCGGTTTCTTCTCGCTCACGATCACTGCCAAGGGGCTCGAATTTCCCGTGAAAAACTCGAGCAATTCGGCGAGCGTCGCTCGTTCGTCGAACTTGGGGACATCGCTGGTCATCAAATGGCGGACGAGCCGCGTGCTGCTCCCCCCTCGTGGTTTTCCAGTAGGACGTGGATCGAGCGCCGTGAGTTGATCTTGGGTTAATAGTCCCGCGAGACGACCTTCCGAATCGACCACCACAGCTGCCGACAGCCGCGTGAGATTGATCATCGCTTGCGCTTGATCGAGAGTCTCGTCGAGGTGCACCAGGAGGGGGCAGGGGGACATCACATCGCGAGCGAGTGTCGTTTCAAACAAGCGACCAGCAGCAGCCAGTTCGGCCCAAGCTTCTTCGTCGTGATCTACCTCGCGATAGGTGCACACACAGTTGCCACCCGATGATTTGGCGAGATCGAGCGAACTCTCGGCCATTTCGAGGGTGGCATCGGCTGATTGCTGCGACGCACGATGTTCGACCAACCCACAGCTGGTGGTGAGATGCACGGTCGAGGTGCCGATCGTAAACGTTTCGGCAGCGAGCGCGTCGATCATTTTCTGAGCAGCAGCGATCGCATCGTGTTCGCTCGTGGTATCGAGGGTCACCGCGAAATGATCGTCGCCGAGCGAGGCTACAAAACTTCCGCTGGGGGCAAGCGAGCAGAGACGTTCGGCGATGATCGGAAGCAGCAGATGCGACGCTTCCGCGCCAGCATTACGCGGCACTCGCGAGAAAGAATCGAGATCGAGGATAGCCAGGAACCGCTGAGTAAACGGGGCCGGAATCGGCTGAGCGAGGAACTTGGCGAGCAAGCTTCGATCGGGGAGTTTCGTGACCGGATCGCAGCCCGATTGGGTGGCTAAGCGGCGTTCGAACTCGATCACCCGCGCTCCAGCGCGAAGACGCGCGAGCAATTCGCCAAACACAATCGGCCGGGCGAGGAAGTCGTCGAAACCAGCTTCGAGTGCTTCAGTCACTTGCTGTACGGTGGGATCGGCAAGCGCGAGGAGCGAGTAGGTATAGCCACCTCGGGCCTGGGCTCGGACCAGTTTGCAGAGCTGTGTTCCGGGAGGAACCGGAGTGAGCGCATCGGCGATCAGAAAATCAACAGGTCCGCACTGGGCTGCGGCAATCGCTTGATTCACGTCGGCTGCCTGGCGAGTGTGATAGCCAAACACGTCGAGAAATCTCGCAAGTTGACGAAGCAACTTGCGATCGGGCGAAACCACAAGCAGTGAGAACGGCCTGGAGTTGGAGGTCGCTGATAGTTCTGCGGTAGCGTGCGTCATGGAGCTCTTGAGCCGAGGGTGCTTAGGCCACGGAGTTTTTGGGTTCACCGAAAGTGTAGGTCACAAAAATGGCGTGCGATCAAGTTTTGTGAAGAAAACACCAGGCGCTTCTGTGGTGGCGAGCAGCTTGCCCCTTGAGAAAAAATATTTGTCGAGAATTCGGCCTCGCGCCGAATCGTGAGCTAGATTTGCGTTGCGGTTCACTTTCGCCACTCGCTGGCGGGGTTGGCTGGCCGCAGGCGCTCGGTGTCTGGGAAATTCATGTGAAAATCCCAGGAAAACGCCTCTTTTCTCATCTCTCGATCGGTGAAATGCGCGGGCATGATGGCTGCGCATTTCTGCGGGCAAGGTGGCAGTGCATATGCGCACAAAGATGCTTTCCGCGACGCAAACGCTCACTCCGTGGCTTCAGCGGAGCGACTCCTCGGGGCAGGTGGAACAGATCCCTCTCGAGCAGTTTCCGTTCACGGTGGGACGGAACGAATCGTGCGACTATCAGATCTTGTCGTCGAAAGTATCACGCGAGCATGCCGAGATTTTGTTCGACGGCTCGCAGTTTCGCGTCCGCGATCTGAAGAGTACCAACGGTACCGTTTTGAACGGTCAGAAGATCGACGAAACGGTGCTGCACGATGGCGATTTGTTGGTGATAGCGGATGTCGAGTTTAGCTTTCATTCCAAGGGAGATGAGGCGACTCGAAAAACCGTAACGCAGCCGATGGATTCCTGTGAAACGATGTCGGATGGTGTCGATGATGCGGCTATTTTGCTCGTGAAAGCGGTACGAGCGCAGCAGGAGATGCTGCTGCATCGCGCGGCACGGAATCGTTTTCAGCCAATCGTCGACTTACGCGATGGAATCACTGTTGGGTATGAAGCGATCCGCCGGCCGCAACTCGCGGGACTCGAGCCCACCACTGCCGAGCGTCTGTTGCAATCGACCGATTGTCGACTCACCGAGCGAGCCCAACAGCTGCACCGTTTACTCGCAGCTGAACAAGCCGCCACGATGCCCGGCGCGCAGTGGTTGCTGCTGAATCTGCAGCCTGCCGAAGTGGGAGCCGATGCGTTGCCGCTGTCTCTTGCTTCGCTCACGTCGGTGAGTGGTGGCAAGCGTGTTGTGGCAGAAATTCCCGATTCAGCGGTGGTTGATATTCCGTACTTTCGCCACTTTGTCGATCGTCTTCGTGCACTCGGATTAGGAGTTGCTTACGTCGGTTTTGCAGGGGGCCAGCATCAGATCAAAAGTCAAAAGGACTTCGCTCCTGACTTTATCAAGCTCTCGCCATCGCTGGCGCGAGGCGTTGATCGCAGCAGCGAACGTCAGCGTCAGATCAAAGCGCTTGTGGAAGCTGCGGGGGAGATCGGCGCGCAACTGGTGGCGGCTGGTGTGCATAGTGATAACGAAGCACAAACCTGTCGTTCGCTCGGCTGTCGTTATGCTCAGGGAGATCATTACGGCCGGCCGACGACAATTGAATGGCCCATCCCTGGCGTTGGGCTTCCTACCTAAGGGAGTGGTCGGCAGAAACGATCTTGTAGCGCATCAGCCCATTCCCGACAGCCGATTGCGGGGCCTGTTGTAGCGATCATGCGCGTCGTATCGCGCCGGGCTGAGAACGAGTGCCAGCGAGCGAAGCTCTGCGTGCCGTTTCTTCGTCGCTTGCCAAAAAATAAGCAAGACTTCTTTGTACGAACAAGCCCCGGGATCTTCCTGCGCTTGCGCTACGAGTGAGCGAATTTCGCCTGCTCGCGCAAGGCAAAAGTTTCTCGACGAACGTCTTCGTTCGGTGCCGGCGATCCTCGATAGGTATGGTAAGCCCCTTGCAGGCTGAGGTTACTTAGCGGTGTCTTCCCCACTCGTTTCACGATCACCTGAACCGATTCCTGGCTACCGGGTTGTGCAGCGCATTGGCGCTGGCGGCTACGGCGAAGTCTGGACGGCTGAAGCTCCGGGGCAGCTGATCAAGGCGATCAAGTTCGTCTACGGCTTGCTCGATGAAGACCGTGCAGCGCGCGAGCTCAAAGCGCTCAATCGCATCAAGGGTGTCCGGCATCCGTTCTTGCTCTCGCTCGAGCGGATCGAGGTGGTCGATAGTCAACTGCTGATCGTTACCGAACTTGCCGATTGCAGTTTGAAGGATCGTTACGAGCAGTGCCGCAAAGCGGGACAGACCGGTATTGCTCGCGAAGAGTTGCTGCAGCATCTGCACGATGCCGCCGACGCGCTCGACTACATGAGCGAGCAGCATTCGCTGCAGCACCTTGACGTGAAACCCGAGAACATGCTGATCGTGGGTGGCCGCATTAAGGTGGCCGACTTCGGTCTGGTGAAAGATATTCAAGATTGCACCGCTTCGATGATGGGTGGTTTGACACCCGTTTATGCTCCGCCTGAAGTGTTTGAAGGGCGTCCGAGCAAGCGCAGCGATCAGTATAGTTTGGCGATTGTGTATCAAGAGATGCTGACGGGAATGCTGCCATTTCCCGGGAAAACAGCAGCGCAGCTCGCTGCCCAGCATCTCAATGCGCGTCCCCGTTTATTGCCACTCCCGGCCTACGATCAAACGGTGGTGGGGCGCGCGCTATCGAAGAATCCGAAAGACCGCTTTAACAGCTGCCGCGAACTGGTCGAGATGCTGCAGAGCGCTCCGCGCCGCGCGGCAGAAGCTGCTGTTGCTGCTCCACGTTCGCCCGCAACACCGGTGACTGGCGACAGCGCTACCCTCGGCAAGACACAGGCCCACGCACTTGCTAAACCATCCGAAAACCATGATGGCGCCAGCGACTCAGGTAATGTGACCGACCGCACAGCGCATCAATCGCACGGCGCAATTCCGTCGCGCGATGGCCGAGCCCAAACATCGCGTGGCACGAGTGATATCGAGCGCGATCTCGATGCAGCGAGCGACCTGGTTCAGCAATACGGAAGCGACACGGGTGAGCCGCGTGCAAGTGGTCCGTGGACCACTTCACTCGAAGGACTCGAGGCATCTCTTCCCGCGATCGATCTTCCTCCGCTGAAGGTCGAGCCGCAGCAAGTGGCTCCACCCACCATCGTGATTGGGATTGGTGGCACAGCAGGGCGGGTGCTGAGTGCATTGCGGAAACGCCAGGCTGATCTTCCTGCAGAACAGCAAGCAGCCATGATTCTGCTCGACACCGATTCGCGCGACCTCTCGCGCGCTGTGACGCAGACCGGCAGTGCAGCGCTCGATCCCGAAGATACGGTCCATCTTCCCCTTCGTAAAACGCAGGATTATCGCACCGATTCGCGAAAAATTCTCGAGTGGCTCTCGCGCCGCTGGCTCTACAACATTCCGCGCTCGCTGCAAACCGAAGGGCTTCGTCCTCTGGGGCGTTTGGCGATGGTCGACTCGTCGGACTTGATTTGGGCCAAGCTGCGACAAGTCATGAAGTTGGCAATTTCCAGTGGTAGCAGCAACCAACTTTCACCCCGCGTGATTGTGGTCGCCTCGATCGCTGGCGGAACCGGAAGCGGCATGGTGATCGACATTGGCTACGCCGCACGGCAAGTCTTGGCCGAACTTGGTCACGCGCATGCTGGTGTGAGTGGTGTGCTGCTGTCGGGTACGAATCGCAATCCACAGTCGCAGCAGCTTGCGCAAGTCAATTCGTTCGCACTGCTCGAAGAACTCGCGCAGCTCGAACATCGTGAAGCGGTCTATCCTGGCGATGGTGCGCTGGGACTGAAGACACCTTCCATCGGCACAACGCCGTTTGATCACGTCTATGTCAGTACGCTCGGACTGGAGATGAGCGCTCCGCAGTATGAGTCGGCTTGTCAAAAAGTGGCTGACTTCCTGGCGATCGAAACACAATCGCCATCGGCTGCATTCTTTGAAGGTTGCCGGCGCGAAATGAGCAGCGTCGATAACTCGCAGCTGCGTTGGCTACGCACGTTTGGCATTTGTCAGATTGGTTTTTCGCACGATGTTGCGCTCGACAAGATCGCGGCTCGCGTCGGCGAAGCTGTGGTGCAGCGCTGGCAAGGTGATGTCAAAAAATCCGATCCCAAGAAGTCGACCCGCCAGTTTGGTGCATCCCCTAGCACGACAGTCACGCCCCCCGTTTTGTCGCGGGAAAAGGAAGTGGAATCGCAAATGGCTCAGCTGGTCGAGTCGGCCGGTCTGACGCTCGAACCACTGATGAATTTGCTCCACGCCGCCGCAGCTGAACAGCTGGGGGGCGATCCCGAGCAAGTCTTTGCAGCGCTTTTGAAACATCGTGGCAATAGCGCTGATTTACCGATTGATCCGTGGCTCGTTGCGGTGGGAGATCTGTTCGGACGCCGCGTGCTCGGAGATGAACTAGCGCCGATTCAGCCCAGCCCGCTCCGTTTGGCGATTGAGGAACAATTGCCGCGCCTCGTCGCTCCCTTCACTGCCACTTGTCGCAAGTGGTTCGAGATGATGCTCGAAGATCCTCACTATCGTTTGCGTGGTGCGCAGAAGAGCGTGAAATGGCTCGAAGCGCATTTGAAGGGGATCAGCGGACAGCTGCGCGAAATGCGTACTCGGATGGAACAAGAGTCGATTCAAATCGAACGTGCACTCCAGTCAATTGCCCACCCCGATCCCAAGTCGAGCCGTGGTGTCAAGAAGCCAACGCTTGCAGAAGTGCAAGCCGCAGTACTCCGTTTGTGCCGACTCAGGATGATCGAGACCAACAGCGCCCTCACCGGGCAGCTTGTGGTTGCCGTGCAAGGCTCGCTTCTGGGTGTTAGTGACTGGCTTTTTGATTTTGGTCGAGAACTAACGCATCTGTCGCAGCAAATCACTGGCGAAGTGGCGGAAGCAAGTGAGAGCGAAGCGAGCCCCCAAGCCGAGCAACTGTTGCAGCTCAAAGAAGCTGTGATGGAGCAACTAGTATCGAACCTCGACGCCCTCGCGGCTGAAGTTGATCAATCGTTGATGGAATCGACGATCGTACCGGCTGGCGGCATGCGCGCCATGATCATGGGTGGCAACGACAAACGCGAAGTGCTTCTCGCAGCGATGCAGCAGCAGTTGCGGCGGGTGCTGTTGGCGCGACTCGAGCAGATTGATCTCGCGCGGTTGCTGATCACCGATCCTTCGAGCGGCGACGGTGCGGATGGCAAGAATGCAGTGCTTTCGCAGTGTCTGACTTCGATGCTACCGACCGAAAGTCGCTTTGGTGGCGAGCGTCGCTTGGTCTGCCTTGTCCCGCAGAAAAGTGCCGCCGGACTAACACCATCGCTAGTAGGACAGCGTCTCGGGAAAGATCAGTTCACGCAAGATCCAACCCTTCTAGCGCAGGCGGATAGCGATTTGGTGATCTGTGTGGAGCAGGGGAGTTTGTCGCTCGCGCATCTGGCTGCGTCGATCATCGAGCATCGAAGCGACCTTGCGCAGCTGGCAGCGCGGCTGCATTGCCGCAGCGACATCGATTGGCAGCCGCTCCTGACCTCGAGCGCTTGTCAGTAGCACGAAAATCGCTCGTCGATAGCCAGCAAACCTTGCGGCGCGTTATCTTGTCGAGGGTGGTTTCCCACGTCCTGCGCGAGAAATTCTGTGCCAAGCGATGAACTAGCCTCGCCGACTATTCGGCCCGAAACGAGCGCCGACCTCTCTGCCATCCGATCGCTCACCGAGCGAGCGTTTCGAGATGCGGAGCACACCAGTCACACCGAGCATTTCATCGTCGATGCGCTGCGAAACGCCGACGCACTCTCAGTATCGCTTGTAGCTGAAATCGAGGGACAGCTCGTCGGTCACATCGCCTTTTCGCCCATCACCTGCACGGATGGTTCACTGCAATGGTTCGGGCTCGGTCCGATTTCGGTCCATCCCGATTATCAGCGGATAGGAATTGGAACGGCCCTGGTGGTGGCAGGCCTGGCGGCTTTGTGTGAACTCGATGCTCATGGTTGTGTAGTGCTTGGCGAGCCCACGTTTTACCGACGATTTGGATTTCGTTACGATCCCCACTGTGTTCTCGAAGGCGTACCTCCCGAGTATTTTCAGATGCTCTCGATCGGCGAACAAAAGCTACGTGGAGTAGTGTCGTATCACGCAGCGCTGGGAGCCACCGCGTGAGCGACTCGATTCGGCTGGTGCTGTTCCCGATGATGATTGCGGTCGGCTGGATCGCCTCGCGCTACGAACGTGAGCTCGCGCGGCAATTAGGACAGGCGATCGCGCTGGCCACGCTCGCCGTACAGGCCACGGTCCTAGGCTCGGGTATTTTTCGCAGCGAAGCGACTCCCGATTTTCATCGCTGGAGTGGACAGGGCATGCTGATCCTCGTATGGGTCGGAGTTCCCCTCGCGATCGGCGTGGTGGCTCAGCGGGGCATTCGTACAAGACCAGTGCCAACGGTGATGCAGATCGCTTGCCTTCTCTTGCTGCTGGGATTCACCTTCAGCGCCAATCTGACAGGCTATCTTGGCCCGAGTTCCGCAGCCATGCGCTCAGAGTATCTTGAGGAGACAAAGAACCGATTCGTTGTGCTACATCAGATTTTTCTGCCGACCATCATCGTCGTTTTACTGATTAGCTGGTGGGCATCGCTCCGCGAGACACCGCCCGAGGCACTCGCAAAGATCCGACCACCTATTTAATGCTCTTAAGAGCTATTTGATGTTCTTGAGGAAGTCGTTGAGGTCGTCTTCATCCTCATCTTCGATCGTCTCGATCTCTTCAATCGATTCGGTCTTTTCAATGGCGCCAGAGCCGAGCGAAGTGGGATCGAGAATTTCCTCCACGTCGTCGAGTTCTTCGAGCGTGGCATCAGCTCGCTCGGTGCCGCCGAGATCACTTCCCGAGGGAGGAGTGATGGAAGGAGGGGGAGCCGATTTCCCATTTCCAGCGTGATGACCAGCCTCGGGTTTGCTTTTGGCAGGTGCTCGGACGGTGGTAGCTTGATGCGCAGAGGTGGCGGTTCGCTCGGCAGCCGCTGCGGGTGGAGCACTCGCCGCTGTATCGGCCGAATCGTAGACCGCGCGAAACGTGACAGTTCCGACCGTCAGGAGTTCACCAGGGGGGAGCGACGATTCCGTGATCTTCTGGTTGTTTATGAAGGTGCCGTTGAGTGAGCCGAGATCGCGCACCATCAGCTGACCATCTTGCTCGTACAGTTCGCAGTGCAGACGGCTCACCAGCGGGTGCCGCAGCATGATCGTACTGTCGCGTCCTCGGCCGATGGTCGAAGGCAGCCGGAGTTTAATCTCCGCTGTCTTCACTTCGCCTCCGACGACCACCAGTTTGGCTGCAAGTGACATCACGATCTCCCACACGCGTAACGAGAATTGCCGCTCCTTGCCGCAACCGGCATGCCAGTTGGTGCTGATCAGACCACCGACGAGCCCACAAAAAACCAGCCTTCCAGTGTATCCCGGAGGGGCTAGGTTCTCAACCACCACCCTTAGCCCTATGGTTTAGGTTTCCCGGCTTCCCTTGCGCATTTCTGGCCTCGGGAGCCCGATGGACGCCGCCCCGTTTGCACCTATAATCGAGCTATCGAGATTGGTGCATAGGTGTAGGCGGCACTGCCGGGAGTTCTGAATGGCTGAGAAAGAAGAAGCATTTATTGTGAGTGGCACTGTCACCCAAGCCCTTGCTAACACAAGGTTTCGGGTGCAGTTGGAGACCGGAAGTGAAGTGATGGCTCACGTGGCTGGAAAGATGCGAAAGAACTTCATTCGTATTGTTCCTGGCGACAAAGTGAACGTCGAGCTTTCGCCCTACGACCTGACCAAAGGTCGCATCGTGTATCGCGAACGCTAAAAAGCACTCCGCATCACCCTCTTTCTACGTTTTCCATCTCTTTTCGCGCGCCGATCTGGGCTGCGCAAAAGGCGCGGGATTCTCCGGAAAAATTCCTCCCGTGCTGGACAGTTTGGCTGCAGCGCACTGCCCGAGAATCGATCACCCTTGGCCAAGCGGCAAGAGCAGACCGCCTGCTGATGGCAGCTGAAATCTCGTTCTGAATGCACTCGGGCCGGGCGCACAAATGGGTGGAAAGTGCTATCTCCTGTTGCACTTACCCCGCGAACAGGCGACAGTAACCGGCGCTGAACGTTCGCCCATCCCTTAAGGTGGCAGCGATTCTTTTGGCAATTGTTCCTTTGTCGCACAGAAGCGGCAAAACCAAACCACCGCCAGGTGGGTATAGAACTGCACGACCATTGATGCGGTTGCCAATCGTGGCGGACCGCTTGGCCCTTTCGGCCGATGTTTCCCCAGGAGAGTTAAACGTGAACTGTGTAAGTCTGTCGCGAGGATTCACTCGCACCGTAGTGGCGGCCGCCAGTGCCATCGCGATTTTGCTATCGAGCGCCATGGCAGCAGTGGCAGCCGATGCCAAGCCCATCGCCGTCGTTTCGATCGCCGGTGTGAAAAAACTGCAAGACGATGTGAAATATCTGACTGCCGCTGCTGGCGTCGAAGAGGAAGGGAAGAGCGTTGTAGCTCTGCTCCGCCTCTACACCCCGGGCATCGACCCCAACAAGCCAATCGGCGTCGTGCTGCTGCCACACGAAGGTGACATCGAAGAATTGATCTTCCTCCCCGTCACCAACCTCAAGGCATTCCTCACCGTTCTCGAGCCACAAATTGGCGAACCCCTGAGCACTGAAGGGGGCATCATGGAATTCGACGACGGCCAAAAGCTGTTCGTTAAGGAACAAGCAGGCTGGGCTTTCGCCGCTCGTAACAAGGCGATGCTTGCCACCGTTCCTCAAGATCCAACCCCATGGCTTGGCGATATGCCGAAGACCCATACCATCGCCGCCAAAATCCTGGTGAAGAACATCCCTCAAGATGTGCTCGCTGCCGGCATGGACGAAATCAAGTATGCTTTTGAACGGAGCCTCGATCTGCTGAGCGACGTTGGTCCCGACGTCAATCCCGACGATGCCGCTAAAACTGGCCGTGGTTTGGTGACCGCGCTCGAAAAGCAGGTCAACGAAACCGATGAAATGCTCTTTGGTTTGACGATCGACCCAACGACCAAAAAGCTGACGTTCGAAGTCAAGCAACTGGCGATCGATGGGAGCGATTTGGCCAAGCAATTTGCCCTCGCTAGCGACACCAAAACCAACTTCGCCGGCTTTATCATGCCTGGCGCTGCGGTGCACGGAAACTTCAGTGGCAAGATGAGCGAAGACGATGTGAAGCAGTTCGCCGCCACGCTGACCGCGGCCCGCAAAGATCTGCTCAATCGCATCGAGAACGACCCTGTTCTGACCCCCGAACGACGCGAAGGCTCGAAGAAATATGCCACGCGCTTGTTCGACCTGCTCGACGAAGCACTCAAGGATGGCAAGATCGACGGCGGCTTCTCGGTCATGCTCGAACCCAAGAGCTTCACGGTGGTTGCTGGTGGTCACTTTGCCAAGGCTGCTGAATTCGAACAGATCTTCAAAGACCTTGCTGTCGATGCCCAAGGCGAACCTGATCTCCCCGAACTCAAGGCCAATGTTTCGTCGCACGGTGGTGTGAATTTCCACACTGTGTCGCAAGCAGTTCCTGAAGATTGGTCGGAAGCTCGCGACGTGATTGGCGACAAGGCTATCTGGACGATCGGCACGAGCAAGACTGCCCTCTACGTCGCCTTCGGTCGCAATGGCGAAAGCTTGCTCAAGCAAGTGATCGACAACTCGGCCACCTCGGCTGACAAGACGGTCCCACCATCGCGCGTCACCGTGGCGATGCTGCCGATCTTCAAGTTCCTGGCTTCGATCGACGAACGTCCACTCCTCCCGCTCGTGGTGAAGGCTGTGGAAGATGCCAATGCAGGCGACAAGATTCTCTTCAGCCAAGAGCCTGTCGAACGTGGCATTTCGGCCAAGATGTCGATCGAAGAAGGTGTGCTTCGTCCTATCGGTGTTGCCGTGAAGGAAGCCATCAAGACCTTCTTCGGTAACGGCGACGATTCGGAACTGTAGTCGATCAAAACTTTCGTGAGACGAAAGTTATTACTGAAACTGAAGCCTGTTTTCTGAGGTTTTTGCCTTGGGAAACAGGCTTTTTTCGTGCGCTAAGCGAAGGGATCAGGCATCTGCTGATCGAGCGGGTTATCGCTCTCGGGTTGGTTGGGCTTTGAAGGCTGTGCAGCTCGGCTAGGCTGATACGAGTCGCTGAGCTCGGCGACAATCGTCGTGTCGGGACGGACCACCAAACTGTTCATCGAAACCTTGACGACGATGACTTTGGTTCCCAGTTCAATCGTTTGCCCTTCGCTGGTGGCGTCGTAATGCACCCCTGCAATTTCGATGGCTCCACTGGGAAGCATCAAAGACTTGGCGATCCCACGTTTGCCAATCAAGCGATCGAGCTCGCGCGATTGCAAACGCTCGGGAAGCACATCGTCGGGATTCTCGGGAGGGGTGAGGAGCATCTTGCGACCGAGAGGTGTGTGGGGCCACACTTTGATGGCGAGTGCTAAGACGACCGGGATCAACACCACTTCCACCACCATGATCGTGGCGCCGGTGAGAACGCTATCGGCAAAGCCCACTACGATCGCGGCGATAAACAGCACGGCGCAAACGATCGAGAGAATGCCGGCTGAGGGAATGATGAATTCCAGCACGAGCACAACCAGTGCGGCAATCAGCAGTAACGAGGCCCAGATTGCGGCATCCATCGCAGCAGATTCTTCCTAAGGATAGAAACAGCGTTTTCCGAGGGAATTATGCACGTTTAACAACCACACGGTTGCCAAGCACTTCTTTCACGACAACATTCGTACCGAGTTCGATCAGCTCGCCGTCGCTCAGCACATCGATCAGCTCATCACCAAAAAGAGCTTTGCCAGAAGGGACAAGTTTCGTGGTGGTCACACCTTGCTTACCTGCCAAATAAGCCAGGTCGACGATCGTTTCGCGCTGCTCGAGCGCTTCGAGTTCTTCGCCCGTGGGAGGGAGCAGCATCATATGCTTGAGATAGGGTGTGTGTGGCAAAAACTTATGCATGAAGACAACCGCACCAATGCCACCCGCGAGTCCTGCTGCCACCATCGAGAGCGAAAAGGGGAGCTGCTTGAACTGATAGACATTCGATGGAATCACAAAGGTTTGGCTCGCCAGCACAATGCTGACAATCACCGCAATCGCGCCGCCGATGCCAAAGAATCCAGTCCCCGGAATGAAGAAAATCTCGGCGAGGATGCAAATGATTCCGAACAGGAACAGCATCACTTCGAGCCAGCCGCTGGTGCCGTTGAGAAACGCCGACCAGAAGTAGAGCAGGAAACAAAGAGCGGCGATGAATCCAGGAACGCCAACACCTGGCGACGACATTTCGAACATTAGCGCGAACCAACCGACAAATAGCAGTAGGCCAGCAATCCGTGGGTCGGCCATCCAGCGAATAACTTCGAGAGCCCAGCTCTCTTGAACAAGAGGCGGGTCAGATTCGAGCTGAAATTCCCTCAGAATATCGCTTTTTTGCTCAATGGGTGTCGCCTGTCCGTATGCGATAAGATCGCTGCCAACAATGCCCGAGAGGGTGCTGACCGGCATTTCGCCACGCTTCCACGCAGCAGCATCTTCGAGTGCTTCGCGTTCTTCTTCGGAGAGCAAACGGACTTGTCCCGTTACTTCGCGTGTGCAGGGAAAAACCTCGAGGCGTCGGTCGATCATACCCATCATCAGCGACCAATCGCGACTCTGCGCTTCAGCGAGTTGCATGATGGCAGGCTTGGCCGTGGCTAGCTGTGGCGGCGTAAATGATGCGGCACCAGCGCCACCCAGACGTGCTTCGCTCGTCACCCGAAGTTCATGGCACGAGAGAGCTACAATGGCTGCATCGCTGAGCGCTTGCTTCTCGACAATCGCCACAGTGTGCAAACGACTTCGTAAATCGACAAGCTCCTGAGCAAGTCGTCGGCTGTGATCGATCGATCCACCGGTGCAATCGATTTCGAGCAGCAGCAAGTTGGCGTCGGTTTGTTCCAGCTGCGCGCGGAGCGCGCGAATGATCCCATTCACTTCGCCGCGCGTGATGTTGCCACTCAGCTGCATGCGGATCGGCTTCCAGCCGTCGGTTGGCAGACTCGCGCGCGTCAGATCGTTCACCGGAACTTCGAGTGCTGTGGCTAGTTCGCGTAAATCGCTTGCCAGATGCGATGCGAAACTGAATTCGAGCCGCAATTGGCGTCCCGAGAGTTTATGCGACTTTCCCTCGTGAAATAGCGTTTCCTCTTGCGTCACTTCGCCAGCGGCGCGAAGCTTTTCGAGTTCCTCGCTCAGTACAAAACGTCGACCATTAGGTGTCGTCGCGATTGTGACTGCCAGTTTGTTATCGAGCATGCCGAGCGCAACGGCTGCTGGAATCGTTTGTCGTCGTTCGGCGATTTCGCTATAGCCGCGCCGCACTGTGGGATCGAGCGCCGCTTCATCGCGCCCGGCGTTACCGATCTCTGCATCCTTACCGATTACGAGTTGCTCACAGGCCAGGATCGGTAGCACACTATGTCCTTCGATCGACTGCGGAACAAACGCCACGGTTCGCACGCGTCCTAGTCGTTCGCTGGCCAGGAAACGTGCGAGAGAAAGTGCGCGTTCATACTCGCTCCCCTCACCAACAGTTCCGACAGCGGGACGAAATTCGAGCACAAGGAGCGGGCGTTTGTCGACGTTGGCTTGATCGGCTGCGATCGTCTTCAGCCAACGATCGATTTGCGAGCGGACGATTGTGTCGACGTTCCCCACGATGGGGAGTGGCACCACCAAACGTTCGAGCTTCACCGGATCGGCTGTTGGTTTTTCGGCATCGGCTTGTGCCAGCAAACTTCCGCGCGAACTTGGCGCGAGTGCCAGGAGCAATAGCCCCGGAAGAAGCACGCACCAAAACCAGATGCGGGCGTAAGGACGAGGCGCGACGAGTGTCGAATGGCTGCGGTGTGATTGGCGTTTCATCGGAGCAGTTGCTCCTTCACAAAAAGAAGCTTGTGGCGAGATCGCCGGTCCTGGCGACGCCCCCAAACCTCGGTAATTCGATTATAGCCGACTGTACACTTCGCTGATGAGCAGCGCTGCCGGTTCTTCATGATTGTTCGCCATAACCGCTACAACTGGTGGAGGTTCGGCGCACGAGATTTTTGCCTCGCGAGCGAGAAACTCTCTACCGGCGCAGAAATACCGCTATGATGAAATAGCGACGGACTTTGCGTTAAATGGCAACGCGTCAATCTTCGTCGCGACGTCACCCCCCTCGTCGACACCCCGTTTCCGCCGATTCCCAGCGATGCGCCTGGTGCGGTGCAGTAGCAGCTATGGCTTTTGTAAACATTTCGCTGCTGTCCGGTGCGCTACTCATCGCAGTACCGATCCTGCTACACCTGCTGATGAAGCAGAGGCCGCAGCCTTATGTCTTTCCGGCACTGCGACTTCTGAAGCTTCGACAGCTGGCGAATCAGCGTCGGCTGCAGCTTCGCCATCTACTTCTACTGGTACTTCGCTGCGCGGCGATTGTTCTTGCCGCCCTTGCCCTCGCGCGTCCTAGCGTAGCCAGCAGCTCGATGAGCAATTGGATCTTCGCTTCGATCCTGCTGGTCGGTGCGCTCTTGGCGGGTGCACTCGCCGCCACGTCGCTCGTCCGCTCGCTCGCGCGGTGGATCACCATTGCTTTGGCAAGTTTGGCCGCGATTGCGCTGCTCGCTTCGTTCACCGTGGGAGCCCGCGCACTGGCTGGGGGAGAAGCTGTTCTCGGCGATGAAGAGACTCCCGTGGCTGCTGTGCTGCTGATCGACAACAGCCCGCGCATGGAACTAAAGAGTCAGAACCAAACGCGTCTTACAGTGGCAGGCGATCTGGCGCAGTGGCTCATCGAGCAGTTGCCCGACGATAGTGCGGTGGCTGTGATGGACCTGCGTGCCGGAAGTGGCGCGTTTGCGGTGGATCGAGCGGCAGCCAGCGACGCCGCGCTGCGACTCAAATCCTCGGGCAACGTCACCTCCCTCTCGTCGGCGCTCAGCCGAGCCGTCAAGCTCGCTAAGAGCAGCAAGCTGCTTCGCAAAGAAATCTATGTTGTGACAGATCTCGCAAAAACCGCCTGGAATCCAGCGGAAACAAGCGAGATCGAGCAGCTGCTGGCTTCCAATAGCGACGTGCAATTGTATGTCGTGGATGTAGGGGTCGAGCGTCCTCAGAATATTGCGATGGGAGATTTGCAGCTCGAAGCCGAGCAGCTTCCCCTCGCAGGTCAGTTGGCGATCGAGACAACGATCAGCAGCGCGGCGCTTGCTGGCGATCGCGCGGTGAATCTCAAACTCGAAGAGTCCGATCCCACGTTGCCTGTGATACGCGATGGCAAACTGATCACTCCTCCCTCGGTCCTCCGCAGCACGCGCCAAGTGACATTGGCCGATGGCACGAGCGAGACGCTTCGCTTTGTGGTCGGCGGACTTTCTCCCGGCGTGCATCAAGGGGTAATTGAAATCGCTTCGGCCGATGCGCTCACTGTGGATGATCGTCGCTACTTTGCCATTGAAGTGCGTGATGCAGCTGCGGTGCTGGTGGTAGCGCCACGTGGTGTTTCGACGACTTACATCACCGAGGCGATCGCGCCGACACCACTCCGCGAAACAGGTCAAGCACGCTTTCGTACCGAAGTGATTTCCCCCGCAGAACTTGCTTCGAAGGAGCTCGCGCTCTATCAAGCGGTCGCGCTCGTCGATCCCACGCCACTCGCCCCCGAAGCGTGGCAGCAGCTCACTGACTACGTATCGCAGGGAGGCGGGCTGGCGGTCTTTCTTGGTCCTGGCGCCGATCCGACGAAGTTTCAGCAACCGCTCGTTACCTCACTGCTTGGCGGAAAGCTTTCACGACAAACGCGCGCTCCGGCGGGAGTCTATCTCGCTCCCGAATCGTACGATCATCCAATTTTAGCGCCATTGCGTCAGCTCGAGGCGAGTGTTCCCTGGCAGCGATTTCCGGTGTTTTTTCACTGGAATCTTGATGATCTTCAGCCTACTGCGCGAGCCCTCATTCCCTACGGAAATGGAAAGCCGTGCCTGGTCGAACATCGCCTCGGACGTGGCAGCGTGATGACCATGACCACGCCAATTTCGGGGAGCATCGCGCCGGGTTCGCCACCACTTTGGAACGAACTAGCCACCGGCGAAGATGCGTGGCCTTGCTTTGTGCTCGTCAATGAAATGATGTTGCACCTCGCGGGAACTGGCCAGTCGCAGCTGAACGTGATGTGCGGCGAAGCAGCTGTTCTCGATTGCGATCCAGCGGAATATCCCGATCGCTATCAACTCTTCACACCGCTCGATCAGCCTCAGGAAGTTCGAGCGCGCGAAGATCGTCTCGTCGTTCGCTTCACCGACCAGCCGGGCAACTATCGTTTGCGAGGAACCAAAAGTGGTCCGATGGTGCGTGGTTTCGCTGTGAACCTCCCGGCCGCGATGACCGATCTGACGCGGTTTACCCGAGACGAACTCGACGATTTATTGGGGAAAGATCGCTTTCACTTCGCACGCAATCGCGATGAAATTCGACGCGTCGTTGGCACCGATCGCATTGGCAGCGAGTTCTATCCACTGCTAGTTGGCGCGCTTGTCATTGCGTTTGCTCTCGAGCAACTTCTCACCAGTCGCTTCTATCGTGGCGAGGTGGTGTGATGCACAGTAATGTAATTCCCTTCATGTATGCAGCGCTCACAGAGCTTACGACCGAGCCGATCGTTGGCACCACCACCGTGGTGATTGCGGTTGCGATCGCACTCCTGGTTCTCGTGCTGTTGCTCCCACCACCAAAGTCCCTCACGCGTGGCCGCTACTGGTCGCTCACGGCTCTGCGCATCGCCGTGATTCTGCTACTGCTGATTGCGATGCTTCGTCCAACATGGCAGCACACGCATCAAACGCCGCGACGTGGAGTCGCCATCATCATGGCCGACGGAAGTCGCAGCATGCTTTTGCCCAGTGGCACGTCGAGCACCTCACGCTACGACGCACAGCTTGCTGCCCTGCAGGCGTCGAGCGACGCGCTTGCGCGGCTGATGCAAACGACCGACCTGAAGTTCTATCAGTACGACAAAACGCTTCAGCAGATCGAAGTCGATACAGCTGGTCGCGTGAAGCTTGCCGCCGCTCCAACCGGTAGTGAAACCGATCTCGGCACGACCCTTTCTCAGGCGATTCGCACCGAGCAAGGGAAGCGTGTCGCGGCGGTGTTTTTGCTTGGGGATGGTGTGCAAACAGCGTTCGATCCGCAAGTCGAATCACAAGAGGCGGCGCGTCAGCTGCGCGATGATTTTGCAGCTCCGCTGTATGCGGTCACGATTGGTCCCGTCGGCGACGCAGCGACGTCAAAGGATGTGGCGGTGCAGCGTCTCGACGAGCAGTTCACGGTCTTTGTAAAAACCGAATTGGTGGTGAAAAGCCTGCTCCGCATGCGCGGCTATGTCGGCCGGGATATCCCCGTGCGACTCACCCTTTTCGATGCCCAGAATCGTCAGCAGGTGATCGGCGAAAAGATGGTGCGTCAGCCTGCTGAGGGCTCGCAGGTGGAAGTGGAGTTTAGCTACGTGCCACAAGTGGCAGGCAACTACCGACTCCAAGTTTCGATGCCGACACAGCCTGGTGAACTCGTCACGTCGAACAACATGCTCGACGCCTATCTCACGGTACGTGAGGGGGGGCTTCGGGTTTTGTATCTCGATGGGGATAAGCGTTTTGAACAGAAATTTCTGCGCCGCGCGCTAAATAGTTCTCCCGACATCGAGCTCGATGATCGCATCATCGACCGCCGTGCTCGCTCGCGTTGGCCGATTGAATTGCCGCAGGATTTTCAGGACGGAAAGTACGACGCGATCATCCTGGGGGATATCGACGCCAGCGCGCTGGGTGAAAAAAATCTGGCGACGATCGCAACGATGGTGGAGCAGGGGAAGGGACTACTGATGATCGGTGGGCGTTCGAGTTTTGGTCCTGGCCACTATCTTGGAACACCGTTGGCCGACGTTCTGCCGATCAAGATCGATCGACTCGAAGGAGCCGATTTTGGTGGGCAAGAGCGCGATCAGTTCTTCATCGCTGGGCCGATCGAAGCTCGACCTGCAGCCGATCATCCGGTGGTCCGCATCTCACCGTCGTCCGATATGGCTGCTGCATGGGAGCCGCTCCCTCCTTTGGCTTGGGCCAATCGTTTTGTGGGAGTGAAGCCGATTCCTGGTGTCCGGGTGTTGCTCGAAACCGCGCGCGGCGAACCGCTGCTGGTGAGTGGCGAGTATGGTCGCGGGCGGGTCTTGGCGTTTGCTGGCGAATCGACCTATCGCTGGCAGATGCATGGGTTCGAGCAGCAGCACAAGCGATTTTGGCGACAGGTGATTTTGTGGCTCGTGCGCCGTGATGATCTGGCGCGCGATGAAGTGTGGGTCAGGCTCGATCAGCGCCGACTTGCGCCGGGTGGAAAACTCCGGATTGAAGCGGGCGCTCGAACAGCTGCGGGGGATCCGATTCCTGATGCCAAGCTCGACGTTGTGCTTGTTCGGCCCGATGGAAAGCGTCAGCCGATCACGCTCAGCAGCGATCGCAAGCTACAGTCGGGACAAGTACAGCTGGTAGAGAGCGGCCCGTATGCAGTCGAAGTGGCTGCGTCGCAAAATGGCAAACCGCTCGGCAATTCCCGCGCAGAATTGCTGGTGGTCGATCGCGACGTCGAGCTGTCGATAGCTGCCGCCGATCCCGCTGCGATGGATGCACTGGCTGCCTGGACTCGCGATGCAGGGGGCCGAAGCCTCGCGCTCGAAGAGCTACCTGCGATGCTCGACGAGCTGAGTCAGCGCCCTCAAGAGGTCGAAGAACGTATCGAGCGCGAGCAGCTGGGAGGTTCTCCGTCGACCGCCTGGCCGATGCTCTTGTTGCTGGTCTCGCTGATGGGAAGCGAGTGGTTTTTACGCAAGAAATGGGGGCTCGTTTAGTCCCCCGAGCTACTTGCCGAGCGATGCCGCGACGTCGGTTTTGTAGGCAGCAAATGCAGGCCAGATACCGACGATCACCGCCAGCACCATCAGCGCGGGGATCAGCAGCAACTCGACAGGAACGGTGAGCTGCAGCGTTTCGCTCGGTTCGCCACGGAGGAGCTCAAACACATCGACCATCGGATCGGCTGAGAAGAACCCGATGTAAACGCCGGTGTTGTCTTCGATCACCGGGCTGGCAGCTGCGACAAGTGTGTGACCTGTGAGCCATCCCACGGCTCCACCTGCAAGTGCAAGGAAGGTCGCTTCGAGCAAGATGATGGTCATCACCGTACTGCGTCCAGCGCCGAGTGCGCGGAGCACCGCAATTTCGTGCTTTCGTTCGCTCATCGAGTTGTAGATGCTCACCAAGATGCTGATGCCGCTGACGATGCAGATCATGGCGGTGAGCACCAGCAGTGTCCACTGAATCGGATTCACGATGAATTCGAACAGGCCATAGATCACCGCGACAGGGAGAACGGCCTGCGCATCGCGCCCCTCATTCACGGCATTCTCGATGCCGGGAGCTATCATTGTCGGAACTTTCAGCAACAGCGCCGTCACTTCGCGCTGCTCAACCGGCAGTGGATCGGGATCGGCCATGCGCTGCACGGCGGAAGCCAGCTTGGCCTTCGCTTTCATCGCCTGCATCGCTTCTTCGTCGGTGAGTTCCGGACGTTCTTCCTTGGGGGCTTCTTCGAGAGGCTTGGCATGGTCTTCCATCAAGTAGAAGCCTTCCATGTTGACCAGCACCACGCGATCGTTCGGTGTTCCGGTGCTCTTCAGGACCCCCACGATTTTGAATTTCCGTTCGTGCATGTGTCCGGTCGGATCGCCGTGAGCAGGTGAGAATTCGTCACCCACACCGACCCCCATTTCACGCGCCACCGTGTGGCCGACGACCGCTTCGAAATAGCCATTTTCCTCGCTTTTATGCACAAAATTGCGACCCTCGGCCAGTTCGTACTTCAGTCCTTCTTCAGGTCGATAGACAAGCTTGTCGAGAAAATCGGGGGTGGTGCCGACGACCCGAAAACGATCGTAGTAGTCGCCTAAGCAGAGCGGAATCGCAAGCTCGGTGAGCATGCCAAACTTTCCATCGCGCTCGAGACCTTGTCCGCGCTCGTCGATGCTCGACGAGGCCTTCGCGGCAGCTTGCAGGACCTCGTCGATGCTGCTCTGAAAACCTGTGGCGGAGAGCGAGCGGGCACGAGCAGCGTTGGCTTCTTCCCACGCCATGCGCTTGAGGGATGGCTCGAGAAGTTTGGTCCGTTCGTCGGTCCGGAGGAACTCCATATAGTAGGTGTAAGGAATGTTTTCGACCGGCTTACTGAGATAGAAGACGGTGTTGAGGACCAGTTGCTCTTGGCCCCCTTTGGCCCCGACGATCATGTTGTAGCCGAGGCTGGCATTGTTGCTGAAGCTACGCTTGACGACACCAAACACCGACAAGACCATCACCACCATCATCACGCCGAGCGCCATCGAGAGAATCGTGAGCGCGCTGGCCACGGGGCGCTGAACAATGCTGCGGAATGCGATGGAGAAGAGCGACATCGGAAGCGAATCCTTGGGCAAACAAGAGCTACAAACAACAGCTGCAAGCGCGGGGCAAACTAGGTGCAAACGTTTTACTTCGTAGTTGCTACGACATCGGCAATGGCTCGATTGATTTGCTCCAGCCGCTCGATGCGTGTGAACTGACCAGCCACTTCCGACGAGTGGGTCACGATGACGAGCGACACGCCTTCGTCGCGGCACGACTCGCGAATCAGGTCGATGATGTGTTGCTGATTCCGCGGATCGATATTGGCCGTCGGTTCGTCGGCCAGGAGCAGACTTGGTTTGCAGGCGAGCGCGCGAGCCACTGCAACGCGCTGCTGTTCGCCGACGCTCAGTTGCCGCGGCTTATGCCCCAAACGATGGGAGAGCCCCACTTTGGCGAGCAGCTGTCGCGCTCGGTCGCTGTCGTACTTTCCTTTGCCGAACGTCATCCCGAGCAAGACATTTTCGAGCGCCGAAAAACCGGAGAGAAGGTTGAACGTTTGAAAAACGTAGCCAATCTTCTGAGCCCGGACTTTGTCGAGCCCCGGTTCGGAGAGCTGTGACAGCTCGAGACCGTCGAGGACGATCGATCCGCTATCTGCGCGCGTGATCCCCGCGATGATATGCAGCAGCGTGGTTTTGCCACCACCACTACGACCGACGAGCGCAATTTGCTCGGCCGATTCGACGCGGAACGAAGGGATGTCGAGCACCGGCAGCGGATTGCCACCCGGCTCGCGATACGACTTTTTGATGTTGGTCAGCTGAAGCATAGTCGGCGAACGTAGCAGGTGACTGACACGGCGCGAAGTGTGGCACGTGCAAGTGAATTGCGAGACGACGAGGCTGGGGGCTCTACGCAATCTGGCTCGCAGCGGTTCGCGCCGCTGCATAAAGAATCGAAGAACCGCCGGGCCGACGCGTTACACCTTCTTGCGAAAGGCACGGCTGATATCACGTTTGGCGTCGTTTTTCTTCAGTGTCTCGCGTTTATCGTGCAGCTTTTTACCTCGGCAGAGGCCGATCACCACTTTGGCGATTCCGCGCTCGGTGAAGTAGACCTTCAGCGGAACAAGGGTCAGCCCCTTGTCGTGGCTGGTGCCGGCGAATTTACGCATCTGCTGTTTGTGCATCAGCAGTTTGCGTGGACGTTTGGGGGCATGGTTCCAGATCGACGCCTGCTTGTATTCGGCGATGTCGGCACCCACCAGCCACACATCCCCATCTTTAATGCGGGCATAGGCTTCGTCGAGACTCAGCTTCCCATCGCGGAGGCTTTTCACCTCGCTACCCACCAGCTGAATGCCGCACTCGAGCGAGTCGAGGATCTCGTAATTGAAGCGTGCTTTGCGATTCTCGGCGACGAGCGTCACCGGCGGATCGGCACTCTTGGGAGCTGCTTTGGCCGCCCCTTTTTGTGCCGCCTTGGGTGCAGGTTTCGTTTTTTTGTCGCTCTTTGCCATAACAGTCGTGTTGCAGGTCGCCAGGAGGGGATTGTCCAGCCGATGCTAAATGCGAGTATCTCTTTCGAAGCATTCTAGCAAAAGATCAGCTCGTTACGGCAGGAAAATGCCGCTCGAGAGTTGCGTCTGGCGAAGTCGCGCGGCGCTAAACTGCTCTTCCTGCAAGGCTTTCAATTCTGCTAACTTTCCTCCACCTCTCGTCTAGTGGCCCACATTGCGCGCCGCTAGCAGTCTGGAACTGCTGCTAACAGAACTGTCATGGACATGACCTCGAGTGGACAGGTTCGCCGAGCGAAACGCCATTTCGCGGCCAGCTTTTACGTGCTGGGACGCGTCGATTTCGACGATGCGCAGCATGCTCAGCAGCGTCTGGCTTACGACGCCATTTCGCGGGCCGATGGACGAATCACGTTCCTGCTTTGCGAGCATGCGGGGGTCGTCAGCATCGGCCGAGGTGGGGTGCGCAGCGACATTCAGTTCTCGTCGACCGAGCTTGAGGGACGTGGCCTGTCGCTCAAATATGTCCCTCGTGGTGGGGGATGCCTGTGGCATCAAGAGGGTCAGCTGGCGATCTATCCGATCGTTCCGCTCCGTTGGCATCGCCTGACCATTGGCCAATTTGCCACGCAATTTCGCCACGGTGTGGTCCGTGCACTCGCCGAGCAAGGATTTCCGGCGCGACTCCATCCGGCGAGTCAGCATGTGCTTGGCCCAGGCGGACTTGTGGCCGCTTTGGGACTCGCCATTCGGCGCCAGGTGACGCAGCAGGGGATGTTCCTGAATATCACCAACGACGTTTCCTCGGCCAGCCGAGTGATCACCTTCCCGACAACAGCTTTGCAAGGGGCTAATGTGCCGTCGATTCGGCGCGGCGAGAGCATGAACTGTCGACTATCGGACCACGCGCGAGGAGCTACAATACAGTCCACCTCGCGACTCCTGGTGAACCACCTCGCCGAAGCTTTTGGCTGCGAGTCGTTTCACCTCCATCAGTCGCATCCGTTCCTCGCTCAGTTGCCGGATACCTCGCGTGAACTCGCCGCTTGAACTGCCGCTAGTCTCGATTCCTAACTCGGGTTGCTCATCGAGCGAATCGCCCGATCCCCAGCAACTGATGCGTCTGCCTCGCTGGCTGAAACGCGAGGTCCCCAAAGGAAACTTTGGCAACTTCACCGCCGGTTTGCTCGAAGAACTCAAACTCGAGACGGTGTGCGACAACGCGAAGTGCCCCAATCGGATGGAGTGCTACTCGCAAAAGACCGCCACGTTCATGATCCTCGGCGCAGTCTGCACCCGGCCATGTGGTTTTTGTGCCGTCGATCGCGGACGCCCCGCACCACTTTCGCAAGACGAGCCCGAACGGCTCGCCGAAGCCGCCGCTCGGCTGGGGCTCAAGCATGTGGTGATTACCAGCGTCACGCGCGACGATTTGCGCGACGGTGGTGCCGATCATTATGTGCGCTGCATTCAAGCGGTGCGTGCTCGAACCGGCGCGGCAATTGAAGTCCTCACTCCCGATTTCGTCACCTGCCCCGAAGCGCTCGATCGTGTCATCGATGCCCGCCCCGATGTCTTCAATCACAACACCGAAACGGTCCCTCGGCTCTATCGCAAAGTGCGAGGTCCCAAGAGCGACTATCGCTGGACCCTGCGACTGCTCGAGCGCATTAAAGAGCGCGACCCCTCGATCAAAACGAAGAGTGGTTTGATGCTCGGTCTCGGCGAAGAACGTCAAGAGTTGCTCGATACTCTGGCCGATCTCCGAAGCGTGGGCTGCGATTTCCTGACACTTGGCCAATACCTGATGCCGAGTGCTAAATCGGCCGACAACTACCTGCCAGTCGTGCGCTACGTTCCCCCCGAAGAATTCGACGAGCTCGGCGCAATTGCCAAACAGCTTGGGTTCTCGCAAGTTGCCAGCGGACCACTGGTTCGCAGCAGCTATCACGCTCGCGAAATGGCCGAGCACGAGTCGCCGCAGCTGTAAATCGAACCAGGCGACCTCATCAGCTTCGCGAAAGGATTCCGATGAAACGCCGCGTCAATTTCTCGATGCCATCGCTCGACCTCGGTGGAGTTCCACTCCGCACCATCGCTTGGCTCGCGCCCCAAGGCTCGCGCGTGGTGGAGGGGGAAAAGCTGCTGGAAGTTCTCGCGGGGGAAATCGCGGTCGAACTCACCGCTCCCGCTACCGGCATTCTCGCCCAGCGTCTTGTCGGAACCAGCGAGCCGCTTCACATCGGCCAAGTCCTCGCCATCATCGAGTCTGATCGCTAGAGCGCGTCTTCCATTTTTGAGAACGCTTCTTCGTCAATTTCCGCACGAATTACCGGCGCAACGCATGAGCCACCCAATCTCAGCCGCTCGCTTCGGTGGGCGATTTGCCTTGGCTGAGCCAGTTTGCGACAATTCTTGATGGAATCTTCAGGGCGGGTTAGCGCAGGGCTCGTTACGCTGAGCAAGGCTGGTAGAATTCTTTCGAGAATGGTCTACTGGTAGCCAGAACGCCGCACTCGCGGCTGGTGGGGACGCTTATCAGCCGCTCGCTCCATTTTTTCTTGTCACATCGCTTCTCGCCCCAAAATCACGCACGCAAGGGTAATCGCGCAATGCCAAAAGTGCTCGTGATCGACGATACAGCCGTCGACCGACATCTCGTGGCGGGACTTCTCGAGCGCTCGACCGCACTCGAAGTACAGTCGGTTGCCTCGGCTCGCGAAGCGCTGGCGGCTCTCGAAGCCATGCTCCCCGATCTGGTGATCACCGACCTGATGATGCCTGGCATCGATGCGTCTGCACAAGTGTCGCGCTCGCGGACGAAAGCAACAAGCGCGGATCGCGAAGTATTTGAGTCGGGCGGTCTTCAGCTTGTGGAAGCGGTCACTACGAAATATCCCAGCCTCCCGGTCATCGTGGTCACCAGTGCAGGGACCGAACAAGCGGCTGTCGACTCACTTGCGGCGGGAGCCACCACCTACATTCCCAAGGCACATCTCGCGCAGCAGCTCGTTCCGACCGTGCTCGACGTACTAGCACGGGTGGCTGATGGTGTCGCTCACAAAAAATTGCTGGCATGCTTGCGCGAAGGTGCGCTGCTGTTCGAACTCTCGAGCGATCCCGAACTGATACCTCCCCTGATTAGTTATGCCCAAAGCTTGCTGACCAGCGTTGGTCTGTGCGACGACTCGAGTGTGATACGCGTTTCGATCGCTCTCGAAGAAGCAATTCGCAACGCCATGTTCCACGGAAATCTCGAACTCACGAGCGAACAGCGCGAAGGAGATCCGGTCGAATATCAAGAACTTTTGGCACTTCGCAGTTGCATGGAGCCCTTCCGAAGCCGACGATTACATTTGTCGTTCCGAGTTTCGATCGAACAAGCGACGTTCGTGATCCGGGACGAAGGACCCGGCTTTGATCCTCGTAAACTTCCCGATCCAACGGATCCGGCGAATATCGAGAAAGTGAGTGGTCGTGGACTCTTGCTGATGCGCACGTTCATGGATGAAGTGCATTTCAATGCCACCGGCAACGAAGTGACCATGATCAAACGAGCGAGTGTCAGTCGCGAAGGAGCATGACAACCATGAATGATTCACCACTGCTGCATGTCGAAACGACCGATCATGTGTTGCTAGTAGTACCGACCTACAAGTTTGGTGTGCACCGCGACCTCGATCTGGCCGCCACCTGGAAAGCGCTCGAGAAAAGCCTCGAAGAGACCGGTTCGCGCGATGTGCTGGTCGATCTGGCGGGTGTTCCATACTTCGGAAGCACGATGCTCGAGTGGATGGTCCACTTGTGGAAGCACACGAAACGACAGCACCGAAAACTGGTCCTCTGCAATGTTTCCTCAATCGCCAGCGAGGTTCTCGTAGCGACTCGTTTTTCGCAAATCTGGCCGCACTACGGTTCGCGTGAAGAGGCGCTCGAAGTCCTCGCGATGCAGAATGCTCAGCAAACGCTCGAGCAAGGTCGCGATGCCATTTTGGTGGCGTCGGGCGATACCACCACCGCTAGCGATCAGCAGTCGATTTCGTAAATCTTCTTATCCGATGCAATTCGTCGTCGAGTCAGCTAGTGGCTGAGCCCAGGCGTCGGAGTAATCAGCACGGCATCAGGTGGGCTCGTCGCCACAGCTAGTTGTTCGCTCATGGGAGCAACAGGCCGCTGTTTCTCGTCTCTCCCTGGCGGGGAACTGGCCGCGAGACTGCTGTCAGTTCCGTTGGTCTCTGCCGAGCTTGGAACAGCTGCGGTCTGCGAGTTGTGGGATCGCAGCAGTGTCGAGAGGCAAACGACCTCGAGCATTCCACCACCGGCAACAAACGCGCCAGCAATATAGATCGCGGCCCACATTGCTTTGCGGTCGTGCTGCCAAGTCTTGAAGGAGAAGAGCATCGCCAGGGCTCGCCAGAGGATTTGTCGCTCGAAGGAAACGGCCAGCAGGTGCGGTGCACCAGCAGCGCGAGTAATCCTCGCAACAGCAAACCTACGTCAAGATCCTGCGGGAGGTCGTGGTCGTTTTCGAGAAAATCGTAGAGCCGGCTGTCACGCGAATCAGTTGCCCCTCGAAATTCGCACAATCGCTACAGCAGGAGGCCACTTAGTTCACAAGCTCATCACGCTGGAAGCGTCTGAAGATCGGCCTAGAAGCAATAAAGTCGGCCAAGAAATAGCAAAGCCCCAGAAGATTGCTCTTCCGGGGCTCTACTTAGTGAAACAAGCCCTCGGCCGATTGCGACGGAATGGAGTCGCTGGGAGATTGGCGAGATCGGGCGTGCTTCTGCACTTGCCGTTTAGTGATCTAGGCCATCCCGGATAAGTTGATCCCTCAGTCAAATCTTGCCAAAGGCTGTATCGCTGTTTCGTAAAAATTACTTATTAGCACAAGCGATCAATCGCTTGTTTTGTGACAACACTCGCTCTGCGAATTATAGCACAACCGCCGGTTGTGAACTCGCCGACTGACCTCTAGTATCGGAAACTTCTTCGCCTCGCTTGCCACAATCTTGCGTGCCAAACGAGAAATTTTTTCAGTCCACTTCCGGTCGCTGCTGACAGCGGCTTGTCGTGTGTGGGAGTGGAATAGTAGGCGCGACTCGCCTCGTTGCCAAGCCCGAATCGACCTCAAAAATCGTAGATCTTTTTTCTGCTGTTTTTCGCGTGTTTTGCAAGAATGTTGCTCGCGATGCAGTCCATCGCCGGTTGGCAAAATCGTTCCCCAGTTTCTAGAAGAGACACTTTCGGGGGATCGCTCCGAACTTGCACTTCCGCCCGCCGACAGACTCCGCTGCGTGCGGAATCACTACACTACTACAATTAACCACCGTCCAACTGCACACGATTTTCGATCCCTCTGCGTGCCACTTGCATGCAGCCTCTCGAACACTGCGAAACGACCATGCCCAACCGACTAGCAAGCGAGTCGAGTCCCTACCTGCTTCAGCACCAAAATAATCCGGTCGACTGGTATCCCTGGTCGAGCGAAGCACTCGAGCGATCGCGCGCCGAAGACAAACCGATCTTCCTCTCGATCGGCTATTCCGCTTGTCACTGGTGCCATGTGATGGAGCACGAAAGTTTCGAGAGCCAAGAGATCGCCGACTATCTCAACGAGCATTTTGTCTGCATCAAAGTCGATCGCGAAGAGCGACCCGATCTCGATCAGATTTACATGGATGCCGTGCAGCTGATGACCGGGCGCGGTGGCTGGCCGATGTCGGTTTTTCTGACTCCAGAAGGGAAGCCCTTTTTTGGAGGGACCTACTGGCCGCCGACCGACCGCCAGGGAATGCCCGGCTTCAGTCGCGTGATTCGCGCAGTAATCGACGCTTGGAAAAATCGGCGCGAGCAGGCGCTCTCGCAAGCGACGGAGTTGACCGATCATCTCGGTTCACTGGCGACTTCTAACACCCCCGCGCAGCTGCCACTTTCCGTTTCTCGCTCGATGGTCGACGGTTGGATGGAGACCGCCGCAGCGCGGCTGTCGCGCGCATTTGACAGCCGCTATGGCGGATTTGGTAGCGCGCCGAAGTTTCCCCACTCGATGGATCTCGAGTTGCTACTGCTCGAATGGCAACGCTCTGCGCGTGTTGATGTGGCCGAGATGACCCTGGTGACTCTCGAAAAAATGTCGGCTGGAGGTATCTACGATCATCTCGGCGGCGGCTTTGCGCGCTACAGTGTCGACGAGCGCTGGCTCGTTCCGCACTTCGAAAAAATGCTCTACGACAACAGCCTGTTACTGCGAGCGCTTGTGCGTGCTTATCAGGCTACGGGAGACGCCAAGTTTGCTGCCACGATGCGTGAGACATGCAATTATCTCCTGCGCGATATGACCGATGAGCTCGGGGGCATTTACAGTACCGAGGATGCGGACAGCGAAGGCGAAGAGGGGAAGTTTTACGTTTGGAAACCGGCCGAGATTTACGAAGTTCTCGGTCCCGAGCGAGGCAGCCGTTTTTGTCAGGTCTACGATGTTGCGCCAGGTGGCAACTTCGAACATGGCTTTAGCATTTTGAATCTCAGCCGCTCGATTGCTGATTGGAGTCGCTTGTGGGAGATGCCGCTCGAAGTGTTGTCGAATGAGCTGGCCGAAGATCGGGCGATTCTGTTCGACGTTCGTGAAAAGCGAGTCCATCCCGGTAAAGATGACAAAATCTTGACGAGCTGGAATGCGCTGGCAATCGATGCTCTGGCTGAAGTGGCAGGAGTGCTCGATGAACCTCGTTATTTGCTGGCCGCACAGCGAGCCGCCGATTTTGTGCTCCAGCATCTGCGCGATAGTGATGGCCGTTTACTTCACACTTGGCGCCATGGCCGCGCGAAGCTCGCTGCGTATCTCGACGACTATGCCTACCTCGTTCATGCACTCGTTTCACTCTACGAAGCCGACTTTCACACGCGCTGGCTCAGCGCCGCTGTCGAGCTTGCCGATCAAATGATCGCCCACTTTTCTGACCACGAGCGCGGGGGGTTTTTCTTCACCGCCGACGATCACGAAGCCTTGATCACGCGCGCTAAAGATATGCACGATGGGAGTGTTCCAAGCGGCAGCAGCATGGCAGCACTCGCTCTGGCTCGGCTCGGCAAAATCACCGGAAAACAGGCTTATTTGCTGGCATCCGAGCGCGCAATTCTGGCTGCCTCCGGTTCCGTGACGGCGAATCCCACCGCCTCGGCAGTGATGATTCAAGCGGCTGATTTGCTTGTTGGTCCAACGAGCGAGATCGTCCTTGCAGGACCCGAAGCAGAAGTGCGTGAAACAGCACGCGCGCTTCGCAAAATCTATGCGCCGCGTAAAGTGGTGGCAGCTCTCATGACGGGCCTGCCGGTCGATGCCAGCAGCCCTGTGGCGCCACTAGTACAAGGCAAAGAGTCGAGCCAGCTGTCACTCTATATCTGCCAAAACTTCAGCTGCCAAGCGCCAGTGACTGGAGCCAGTAGTATCGCCGCCGCGCTGCGAGGTCTCGGCAGTAAGCTGACAACGACAAGGTCGTAGCAACCAGCTTACGTCGGTGTCAGCATGCTGCTGTCGGTCGTCGTCAAGTGACTGGCGATCGATAGCGCACCGATGACCGATGGATCGCTCGTTTCGAGCAGGTCGGGGAGGGTCGCATGTTCAGGATGCTTCTTGTCCTGCTGGATCTCTTGGTCGATGAGTCGCAAGAGACATTGCAGCGTGATGATCGCATCGGTGGTGGTGAGAATGCCTCGCACCACGCCGTTGTCGACGACAGGCAGACTCGAGATCCGCTTCGAGAGCATGATGCTGAGCGCCTGCGTTACGGAGGTTTCGCTCGTAACGGTAATCGGGCTGCGGGTCATGATCTGACCAGCCGATCGGCCGCTGCGGGTATGCAGATCGCGGTCGCTAATCACCCCGACGAGTTCTGCACTGCGGAGCACAAGCAGATGCCGAAAACCGGCGCGAGCGAGCGACTGTTTGAGGTCGTTGACGAGCACATGCGGTGTCACCGAGAGAATGCGCTGCGACATCACGTGCTGCACCTTCATCGCATGATCACCCACCAGTCCCATCGACTGCCGGAGCAGTCGCTGAATCTCCTGACGCTTGCTGTAACCAGGATTCTCGGGCTGATCGGTAGTGGGCTCAGGATCGCAGTCGACCGTGGCCACAGCGCGAGCCAAGCGTGCATTGCGATAACGGGTGTAAATGGCCAGCAGCGTGGCGAGCACTAAACAGCTCCAGGCCGAAACTTGCAGCCATGCTTCGTAGTAGGGAGCTGCTGTTGTTGACGTTGAAGCGACAGGAGCAGTCGTCGTCGTGGAGAGCTGAGCAGGAGTCGTTACAGCCGACGAAACGGCGGCACTGGCAGCGACGAGCGAACTCGAGACACTACCATGCATCGCTTGACCAGCGAGAACTAAGGTGGCAGCGATCAGCGCCAGAACGACCGCGTATTCCATCGATGTCGTCCCCTCGGACGACTTCAGAAAACGGGATGTCGGCGCAAACGCGAACTTGGATAGCCAGTGGCGACCGGAGTGAAACATACGTAGCAAAAATAGTGTGGCAACAATCATTGAAATGATCATGGGAGTGAGTCGCGCAATGTTAGGAATACAATGCCGAGGGCATCAGGGGACAACATTGTGAGGTGGGCAGGACTCACTTTTAAAAGTACCACCTTGCTTGCGCAATGCTGCTACTTGCGGCAAGAATGCGGCTGAGAGAAGGGCCGGAGTTTGCGTTGGGTGTTCCGGATGTTCCGGCAATGCGTGCGCGGTAGGGCGCGTAGCACACAGCTCTGCCTTGCCACAAAGCTGTCGAAAAAGTGTTCATCAGTTGTGCACAGTTCACCCCCCAGCGACAGTGGCGCGAAGCTGGTTATGGCTTTGGAGGTGTTCGTAGTTTGTAAGCAGCCCGGAGCCACTCGCGGCGCGTCAATTTGCCATCGGCTCGCGGGAGTTTTGCGACGTCGATCTGCCGTACCTCCGCAATCTCGTTCCACTTTACAGCCAGTTTCTCGTCGAGCGGCTGGTCGAGATCGGCGGTGTGACCCGGGTAGCTTTCGCTGTACTGGCCGACGATGCTCGCGCCGCGCACTTTTGCAGGCTGGGGGTGAAGGCCATGAAATCCGCCGGCCGTGCCGAGCCACTGTGCCGCCGCAAAATCAGCATCGCCTGGCAGCACATCGCTGAAGTAGATCGTCGCCGCGCCGGTGGCGTGCAATCGTGCTTGGACCTGCGAAATGATCGCGGGGTCGCGAGTATCTCCCTTCTCTTTACGGGCGAAGTGGGCGGCGTGACCTGCCGCTTCACCCATCGACATCCAAATGGGCTCGAGCCGCAGGGCACAAAAGCCAACATGCGTGGCGCTGGCAGCCACTGGCACCAGCAGGTTGTCGCCTTCCGTGGGGACGATCACGCCATACGGAATTTGGTACGGGGGAGTCGCATGGTAGAAGTCGCCCGTATGCTTGCCGCCAAAACGGGGACCTTCGTGCGCGGTGCCGTGGCAGTTGTTGCCATATTCGCCCATCGCAATCGCGTCGGTAAACAGTTTCGCGCGGGCATCGCCGGGGGCATTCTCGCAGTCCGACTGTCGGAAGACATACAGCCCCACCATCCGCCGCGCTTCACGCACGTAGAGTTGCGGTGGCAGATGACCGGTCGACTCGAACTCATCTTTACACCAGCCCCAGGTGCGTGCTTCGTCGCGAAACTTGGCCGGCACGCGCTCGTCGTTCTGCAGGAAGTAGAGCAAACCCTCTTGATCGCGGCGGTGCTCGGCAAAAATCTTCGCCCGTGTTTCGCGATCGCCATTGGGCCACGCGCGATTGATGCCTGGTAGTGAAAGGCGAATGGCCGACTTCGAAACGTCGTTGATATCGTGCTTGCTGTTGGGGAGCGGAGGTAGTTGGGCTTTGAAGATGCAGTCGTTCGGGTAGCCAAAAATCGACTTGATTTTGCCACTTTTGAGCACTTCGACGATCGGCAGAAAGTCGTCGGCGTTGTAGCCGGGTGGAGCGAGCGGGGTGACACGATTTTCAGCAGCTTGCGTCATGATGAAGCGAAAGTTGTAGGCCTGCAACTGATCATCGGCCTGCTCGGGGGCGAGAGATTCGCCATACTCATCGCGCGCTTCGCGGCCGACACGATACTCCGCACCCGCCATCGCCATCAGGTCACCTTCATACGAAGCATCGATGAACATCTCGGCGCGAATCGCAAGTGACTCGGCCAATCCTTGATCGAATTGGCATTCGATAATCTTGGGTGGTCCGAGCGGCGCTTGGGGGTCGATCAGATGAAGGGGCTTTACCTCGCACCGTAATAATTCAGCATTGGTCACCACGCGAATGTTTTTGCGCTCGGCGAGCATCTGCTTGAAGATCAGCAAATTCACGTGCGGCTCTCCAAACGTGCCGCGCCAGGAGTCTTTCACTTGCTGCGAGTCAGGGCCGTACTTTTTCACATAGTAGGCCTCGACGCGCTTCGAAAACTGGAGGAACGATCCGGTGAGGCCGTCGTAAGCGTGATAGTCGGTATGCGAGAGTCCGCAGGTCACTAGGCCCCCGATGCGCTCGGTCGGCTCAACGAGAATCACGTTCTCGCCATCGTCGGCAGCAGCAAGGGCGGCGGCGATGCCGCCGGGGGTTGCGCCATAGACCAGCACGTCGCAGCGCAGTTCTTCGGCATTGCACCAAGTGAGGCTGACTAAGTAGGCGAAGGCGAATGTCAGTGGTGAAACAAGCGATAGCGGAAGAGAACGCATCTCGATAGTTCCTCGAGGAGAGTTGGGGACGTTGCTCGCAAAGCAATGCGCCGCCAGTCTACCAAGGAAATCGACACTACTCAGCGCTATGTTCTGGGAGTAGCGATTAGGCCCAGCCTCGCAGCATCGCGTTCCAGTAGAGGGTGGGAAGTGCGTAGGCCTTCAGCAGGTACATCGACCATCGCTCTTGCGCTTGATCGAACGGAAACGTCTCTTGTGGGTTCCCGTCGTAGTCGAACTCGGCGAGGATCAGTTTTCCATAACCGGTGACGATTGGACACGACGTGTAGCCATTGTATTTCGCCGCGAGAGGTTCTCCCGCGAGTGCGCTGCGCAGATTCGCCACCACGACTGGCGCTTGTTTGCGAATTGCGGCCCCTGTTTTCGAAGTCGGAAGGCCAGCGCAATCGCCGAGCGTAAAGACGTTGCGAAAACGTGGGTGCTGTAGCGTGTGCTTATCGACCTCGACCCAGCCAGCACTACTAGCCAGCGTGCTTTTTTGAATGATGCTCGGCGCGCTCATCGGTGGTGTGACATGGATCATGTCGAATCCCACCTGCCGGCGCTCTTTCGTTTCGACATGCTCGAAAATCGCTGCCTTGGAATCGGGGAGTATTTCGACGAGGTTCTGTTTTAGATTCAGCTCGATCCCTGTCTCGACCACATGTTTTTCGAGCGTTTTTCGGTACTTCTCGACGGCGAAGAGCGCGCCTTGGGCCGAGTAGTAGTGGATGTTGCACTGCCTGCGAATGCCACGTCGTCGAAAGTGATCTTCTGCGAGGTACATGATCTTCTGCGGTGCGCCGCCACACTTCACCGCAGTTCCGGGCATCGTGAAGAGTGCGTTCCCACCTTGGAACGACTGCAAGCATTCCCACGTGTAATCGACTTGATCGAAAGCATAGTTACTACAGATCTGATTGCGTCCGAGTCCTTCGCGAAGCCCCGGAATTTTATCCCAGTCGATTTGAATCCCGAGCGCGATCACGAGATAGTCGTAGCTGATCGCTTTGCCCGATGTCGTCGTGATTCTGTTTTGTTCGGGGGCAAACTCGGCGACAGAATCTCGAATCCAGATGGCCCCCGACGGGATGAGCGACTCCTCCAGCCGCTCGCTCTGCTCCTTGGGAAAAACACCTCCACCCACGAGGGTCCAGAGGGGCTGATAGTAGTGCTTGGTCGATGGTTCGATGATCGCGACGTCGAAGGTTTGCAGCTTGTGCCGCAGCTGAGCCGCTACGGTGATGCCAGCGGTGCCGCCGCCGAGGATGAGGATTTGATAGTGCGTTTTCTCTTGTGGAGCGATCATCGGGAGCCTCGACCAGGGTTTAAGCGGTGCGTGTAGAGTGGGGCATGATCGATAGGAAGCTGCGGGGATGTTTTAGGTGAGGACCGTTTTGGTGATGATGAAAATCACGACGAGCAGGATCATGGTGGCGAACACTTTTTGCAGCCGTGGTCCAGCCAGGAGATGAGAGAGTCCGCTCCCCAGCAGCAGGCCAGCGATGCTCCCTGCGGAGAAAAGAGAGGTGGTGATGAGAGGTATTTCGACTCCATCGAGCGTTTGCAGCAGGAGTGTCGTGAGGCTGACAATGGTGATGACCAAGAGCGAGGTGCCGACAGCGCGGCGCATCGCCATTCCGCTGAACAGAACGAGCGCGGGGACGATGATGAATCCACCTCCCACTCCGAACATTCCCGAGAGGATTCCAGCGCCGATGCCGACAGCGCCAAGCAGCAGGGCGCAAGGGGAGGTTATCCGCAGAATTCCTTCCGGATCTCGCTGGCAGGTGACCGCACGCTGCTCTGTCGGGGTGCGATGCCAGGCGAGTGGGAGTTCCAGCTGCACCGTCGATGCGCGGCGCCACATCTGGAAGGCAATCACGAGCATCAGCCCTGCGAACAGCGCCAGGCGGAGCGTTTCGTGAAGCTGGGCGGCAAGCATCACACCGATCGGGCTTCCAAGGGCTCCGGCAATGGCAAACAACAGGCCGACTTTGAATTCGAGTTGTCGCTGGGCTGCTTTTTGAAGGAGTCCGATCAGCGACGTGATGCCGACTGTCACCAGCGACATGGTGGCCGCTTGTCGCGAGTCGAATCCAAGGCCGTAGACGAGAAGAGGAACCGCAAAGATTGCGCCTCCTCCTCCGGTCAGGCCGAGGGAAACTCCGACGAGAGCTCCGAGTGCGATGGTGAGGGCCCAGATCATGAGTAGATCACTTGGCGACGATAGAGGTGAACATGGTGGAGCACAGAAGCAGAGTGGACTACGACTGCACGGTTGGAAGGCCCGCTTGCTGCCAAGCGCGGATGCCACCTTGCATGTTGATGACGGAAAAACCTTCGCGCTCGAGGATGCTGGCGGCAATGGCCGAGCGTCCTCCGCCGAGGCACTGCGTGACGAGCGGTTTGTCGCGTGCAATGGTGGTTAGTTCGCGAAACAACCGGCCGAGAAAATGATGCTCGGCTCCAGCGATTCGGTAGTCGTCGAATTCGGTTTTCGCGCGAACATCGATCAGCCGCAGCTTGCCACTTTCAATCGCAGCCTGCAGTTCAGCAGGGGGGATGGTGGAGTAGCTCGCCTGGCGATAATCGGTGGTCTGCGAACTTTCGAAATAGCCAGCGACATTGTCGATGCCGATTGATCGCAGAGCGCGAAGCTGTGCTGGGAGCGCCTCGGCTGTGGTGATGAAGTAAACCGGTTTTTCGTAGTTCACCAAAAACCCAGCCCACTGCTGAAGCATCGCTGTCGGGATGTTGATGGTTCCCGCGACGTGGTGCTCGCCAAATTCTTTAGCGGCTGCGGTATCGACGACGAGTTCGCGAGTAGCAAGGGTGGCGAGCTGGCTGGGATCGATCGGGGCGACCGGTGGAAGCGAGCTAAGGGGAGCAGGCCCCACTTTGTTCACACGCTTCATCACTGCAAAGTAAAACGGTGTTTCCGGCTGATCGGCGAGGATGTAGTCGACGAACTTTTGCTCGTCGCGAAACTGCAGTGCGGGATTGATGAGCTTTTCATAGCCAACAGTGCTCGATGGAATTGCGCCGAGTCCTTTGCCGCAAGCACTACCGGCACCATGAGCGGGCCAGACTTGCAGGTGATCGGGAAGTTCGAGGAACGCCAGCATCGAGTGGTAGAGCTGACGTGCGCCGACTTCTGCCGTTCCCATCATTCCGGCAGCTGTTTCGAGCAGATCGGGGCGGCCGATCGAGCCGACAAACACAAAATCGCCAGTAAAAATTCCGATCGGCTGCGATGCGCCACCACCTTCATCGGTGAGGAGGAACGAAATGCTTTCGGGAGTGTGACCAGGTGTGTGAAGCACCTCGAGTTTGACCCGCCCGACATAGAACTTGTCGTGATGTTTCACGAGCTGAGCGCTAAGTCCCTCGAGGTTCTGATACTTCCAGTCGGCTGTTCCTTCATCGGAAAGATAGAGCTTGGCCCCCACGCGGTGAGCAAGTTCTCGCGCACCCGAAACAAAGTCGGCATGGATGTGCGTTTCCGCTGCGCCAACGATCTTCAGTCCCTCGGCTTTCGCTGCTTCCAGGTACTGATCGACCGAGCGGCTGGGATCGATGATGATCGCCTCGCCACTACGCTGACAGCCGATCATGTAAGAAGCGTGAGCCAGTCCGGTGTCATAAAAGTATTTGAGTAACATGGCAGGAGCTTTCGCTAAGTGAGGTGGGAATGGTGAGCGCAATGGGGGCTACTGGATTTACTTGGCAGCGGGGAATCCGGCTCGCAAAAGATCGTTGATCCCGGGCTTAAGCGGGCGAATGTCGAGACCCTTCCCTTGGAGGAGTTCTGCAGCTTGCAAGCAGCGACCACCCATGAGGCAGTGGAGATAGATCACTTTGTCTTGAGGAAGCTGAGCGAGCACTTTTTCGGGTTCGCGGGCCAAGCGATCTTCGAGTTCGCTGAGTGGCAGCAGCGAGGCCTCTGCAAGGTGGCCTGATTTCCACTCGCGCAGTTCACGGACATCGATAATCACCGCTTTTTTCTGGGCAAGATTCTGCTTCACGGTGTCGAGCGAATCCTTGGTGTGATCGACTGCCTGGGCGGTGGAAGCGAGCGTGATCAACGACAACAGCAGCGCGACTTTACACGCGCCCCCTGCGACCTGATTCCAAGGCATGCGGGCGAGCATCATCGCCATGCCGCAAGTGTCGGTGATGCCAGCGAAGACGAGCCCGGCACCGATGAAAGCAGGGAGGGCGGCGAAGTAAGGGTGTACGAGGGTGAGGGCGGCTCCAACGACCACAAGCGAACCAGCGACGATGCGGACTTGTCGCTCGAGCGAGATCGCTTTCTTTCCCTTCACCACGGCGACACCAGCAGCGTCGCAGGCGACGGTGCCCCCTTCGACGTTCACCACATTGGCGACGCCAGCGGCTGTCAGTTTTTCGCACGCTTGGCGACCCCGGCTGCCGCTGCGACAGATGACATAGAGCGGCTCGCTTTCGACTTTCCGCTCCGCAGCAATGGCGGCTGTGTCGAGCCGATCGAGGGGAAAGTTTTTTGCACCTTGGACATGGATCTCGCGGAACTCGACAGGGGTCCGTACGTCGACGAGCGTGAGACTCTTTCCCGAGGTGAGTTGTCGTTTGAGTTCTTCAGCAGAAATGGTGGCGGTCATGGGAGGTTCCTTCGAATGCGATACTGGTGGAGTGTTTTGTAGAAATGTCGGGATATGTCGATCTATTGTCTAAAAAAAGACTTTGTCGTTAGTGCGGGTTCAGGAGGGGGCTCCGAAGCGGGCTTCGATGCAGGACATGATGTTGGCGAGGTGAGGTTCGGCAATCGAGTAGTAGACGAATCGGCCATCTTTGGTGGCGGAGAGAAATCCGCAACGCTGCATTAGCCGCAAGTGTTCCGAAGCCATGGGGCTGGGAATCTCGCAAGCGTCGGCAAGTTGGCCCACGGTGTATTGGTCGGCCAGCAACATTTGCACCATCCGAAGTCGATGGGGATGGGCCAGGATCTTCAGACACTCGGCAGCTTGACCGAGCGCTTCGAGGCTGGTGAGGTTGGCTTTTTTAGCGGGTGACATGGTTTGATCCTTCTACAGGTAAATATATCGGAACATCGCTACATGTCAATCTAGTTTTTCTTGATTCTGGGGCTGACTTTGGCAGGTCGCGGGGAATAGCGTAGGACGGCTGTCAGCTGCTATTGAAAACGAGCCGCCAACACCCATCAGCTGCCAGGTTTCGACCGATGTAAGGACTTTTTAGCAGATTTTTGGCCACCTGCTAGCGAGGGAGAAGGACCCTGTCGCGGCTGATGTTGGCTATCGCTAAGTCTAATCTTGTAAATGGATTACGCGCATTTTCTAGGGTGTTAAATTGGGCTGCCAGGGAGCGTGAGTCGATCAGGAGCGGGTAGCCGCACTGGACTCGTGGGTGGTCACTTCTACGATAGACCCGCTCAGGCCTGAGTGACCGAGTTTTGTGACCCCCTGTCACAGTGATGGGGTGTTTGACGCGAAACTTGGCGACACGATGTGCGACATCCAAGTGGAGAATGGTTCTCCCCACCAACTGGACTTTTGGTTGGCGTTTCGCTGCGAGCCCCAGCGTGGGCTTAGCGGCAGACTCTCACTAAGGAGCATCCAATGAAGATGGCAAAACTGAAGATGGTAGGAACAGGTCTTGGCGTTGCGGCCCTTGTGGTAACCGGATGGGTCGCCGCTGAGAGCGTGCAGGCTCAAACAAAAGTGCCAGCAACCCCCGCGCAAGACGAAGTGGCCCCCCAGGTAGACGCCGCAGCTGAAGCAACCGTTGACGCCGATGCGCAGTTCAGCGCCGTACTGCGAGGTCCGGTTCACGAAGCTTTCCTGCAGCAGATTCAGCTCAACGCAGCACCCAGCGCGGTTATCCCAACAGAGCCACCAGCCGACATCGACGAGATTCCCCCGGCGGTGCGACCTGCAGGGAACAACATGATTTGGGCGCCGGGCTACTGGGCCTGGGATGAAGCCACCAACGACTTTTTGTGGATCACCGGTGCCTGGCGTTCGGCTCCACCCGGCATGCGCTGGGTCCCTGGTGTGTGGGCCCAAGTGGAAGGGGGCTATCAATGGAATAGCGGATTTTGGGCGGCAGCTAGCGACGCCGAGTTAGGGTTTTATAAACGACCACCTAAATCGCTCGATAATGGTCCAAGTTCGCCAGCAATCGACAATAATCAATGTTGGATTCCTGGGTACTGGGAACCTTATAATAACGACTATCGTTGGCATGCAGGGCAGTGGGCTCCCTATCAACGGGGCTATTTGTGGGTCCCATCGCATTATGTAGCCACATCAGCCGGTTATGTTTATGTGCCGGGCTATTGGGATTACCCACTATCGATTCGCGGACAGTTGTTCGCGCCGATTCGTATTGCAGCGGGTGCACGCACAAATGGAGCTGCACTCAGATTCACTCCTAGTGTGGCCATTAATAACAGCGTATTAGCGAATCACTTGTTTGTTCGCGCAGGAGCTAGTACCTATTTGTTCGGTGACTACTATGGCGACAACTTCCGTGAACTGGGGATTCAACCTTGGCACACAGTGGCAGCGACACGTGGAGTGGTCGATCCTGTCCTTTCGTTTCGTGTGTGGCGCGAGGCCTCAGAAGGGGTCGATTTCCTGAAGCAATCGGCTGCTTCGTTCGGAAAAATCGCAGCCGATGAGGCTTTGCGGCCAGCTGTGGATTTGGCTAAGCAAGCTCAGTTGCCCGAGGTTGCGGGCGTGGCAGGTGGAGCGGTGAATTCGGTCCTCGGACAGCCGATCGATCTACTGCGTTCGACCAACCCCCAAGGTTTTGTCGCAGTCTCAGCCGATCAGCGAGTGGCACTTGATGCCAATCTCAAACAACTCGATCTGGTTACCGCCGATCGTTTGAAGGTGAACTCAGCAGCTGGCGCGGTAGATCTTAATACAGCTACCAAAACAGCCGTTCAGCTACCTAGCACCGCACTCAAACTACCTCGTGCAACAGCCGCCTTGGCTCCAGCGACCAACCAAGCACTCCCTGTCGTGAAAGGTTTGACATCCGGAGCGACCGAGGCAGTAGAAGGTGTTGTACCCAAAGTTCCTGGAGCAGTCCCTGCTGTGCCGAATGTTGTCCCCCAGGTACCGAATGTTCCAAACGTCGTCCCCAGTGTACCCAACGTTCTTCCCAATATCGGTGGCGGACTTTTGGGTGACTAATGCTCTTCAGATGGTTAGTTCATAGTTGCCAGATAATTAGGCGTCAGTACTAACCTCGATCAAGAAACGTTAGAGGCGGGGGCAGTCCACCACGGATTGCCCCCGCCTTTTGTTTTTTCTTGGTTCAGCGGCGATTCAAACAAGTACCCTGGGCGGGATTCGAACCCACGACCACCGGTTTAGGAAACCGGTGTTTGTGCTTGACATAACTATCTAATATGTTAGAATTTAGGCTCGATTCGGGTTTTTAGTGTAGATGAGATTGTCAAAATAGTTTGACAATTGGGGCAGGTTTTCAGCGACTCTGTCGCGACTTACGTCAAATCTGCCTGTACCGAATCGACCACGATAAAGACAAAGATCAAGACACAAGCACCGCCTCTCTAGGTGCTTCAAACCAACGGAACTAAGGCAGGTTGATGCCTATTTCTGTCCGTTGCTTCCCATGCGTCTGGAGCCTCAACAATGGCCGTTCTTGTTCCCCCATTTCTTGCGGCAATTTGTCGAGAGCGCGGTATCGAACTTGACGGGCTATCCGATGCCGAGCTTGAAGCGAGCTTGCCGCAAATCTACCGAGTCGTAGCGGAGCAAGCAGTTCAGACAAAACAGCTGATTGCAAAGTCGGCTCTCGAAGTTCGCGAGGTGATGGCTTATTGCCCTAACCCTGGCATCGAACGAGACGACGGCGAAGCCCGCCACAACTCCCAAGTCTCGACAGGCCCGAATTCCTCGCTTAACTCGCTGTTTCCCTGGTGAGCCAATGAAGCTGCAACTTTATCTAGTTTTCGTCGTCGACTCCCAGCGGTCGCCACACGTCGGAATGCTTTTGGCTACTGACTCAGTTCATGCCATGAGCAGAGCTATCGACCGTTGCAAATCTCAGTTCGGCCCGACTGCTCGGGTTTCGCGAATCCAGCGAATCGGCGAAGCGACTCTTGAGGGGATGCAGCGAACGCAAGGCTTGCAACTGCTGGATCAATGCGACCAGTTGGCTTTCGTTGCGGTCGAGCTTCACAAGCTGAGTGTTCAGCAGGCCGAACTACTCGACTCCCTTACTGCTCACGTTCAGACACTGCAATCAAAACTCAACGGAGACTAACCCGTGCCTATCGCCAATCCGATTCCGACACTCGCCCAGATTCAGCACTTCCGAAAAACTGGCAAGTTCGACCCCGCGATTCGAGGTGAGAAGATCGACATTCAAAAGTCTGCTTGCATCGCAGGAGTGATTGTCGAAGGGGAGTTAATCGGTTTCGGAGTCGCTGAACGTGTATCGCCTGAAGAAGTAGCCCGACACCGCCAGCAGGTTTCCAAGTCAATCGAGCTTCCTCCCTGTGACCTAAACGCAATCTTTGATGACTCCGCATTGCTCCCCCAATGGTCGCCCGACGTTGTCAGTTCAGAGCCTCGGGAAGTCGTACAGAAATCGGCTGCTTCGACTGCTCCCAATTCATCGACCGATGACCTCATGCAAGGGCTGTTTCCCCAATGGTTGCAAACCCAATAACCCCCGATTCGCCCGACTTGGCTTTCTGCCTGCAATTTGTGGTGCTCAAAGTCAGAGAGCACTTGCAGACTTGTGACCTTCGGGAAATCGCGAGCGACACCGGAATATCGGTTTCGAACCTTCACCGCTTACGTGGTGGCGGGGTGCCGAGTTTGCCCGTGCTTGAATTGCTCGCCTACTACTTCTCTCCCAAGCCCTCGCGGCACTTGGGGCAAGCAGAATCGACCACACCACCAAGCGAGGTTTTGCCATGAGCAAAAACGACGTTTTCGATTCCCTGTTTCACTTCGAACTTGCCAAGTCAGCGGTTCCAGCTGGTAGCGAGTTGATGGCTAGAACCGGGATGCGAGACAACGAAACGAAAGGAAAAGGGAGAACCGGCAGACCGCCCAAAGCTTCACAGCCTGCTATCGACCGAATTCGTTTGAACGTCGACCCCGAGAACCCAAGCATTACCGCCCTTGCTCTCGACCCCGACGACTCGAATCGATGGCTTGCCGGTTCGGTGGTTCGAGTGGTGTTCAGCGATGGGGAAGAAAGAACCGTCGTACTGCTCGATGATACTTCGATAGTCCCGTGGATTGATGAATAAGCCATGCCCTACCGCGTTCACTACTGCATGACAGGAAGCAAGGAAACTTGCCAGTTTGAAACAGAGGCAGAATCGCGGAGCGAAGCCTTGTCGCACTTCCATGAGTACATGGGAAATTGCGGGGCCGAATACACGTCCTACAAAGTTCTAAGTTGCCAGTCGTATTTAAGGAATCGCAGAAATGCAAACCGCATCTATCAACCGTACCGAAATTCTCCGAGAAATCTCCCAGCTTGAAAGTCGGCTCTCAGAGCTTCGGGCATTGCTCCCGAGTTCAGTCAAAAGCTTCTTTCGGTTTCGCTGCAAGCCTGAGCAATTCGTTTGGGTGTATGCCGAAACGCGAGAACAAGCCGAGCAACGTTTACACGCTCGAATGAAAAAAAACTACGGCACTGGCTGGAGCATTGCCAGCAAGGTAGTCGACGAATTCACCGCACCCGAGCATGCTGCGGCGAATTCGCCTGGCTCGCTCTTGCAAAGCGTACCCGAGGTCGAGGGCCGCGAGTTTCTGGAAGACTACCGAGCAAATGAACGCGGGCGACTTGAGCAACCAAAACTCAAGAACATCGTCAAAAGTCAGCTTGAATACGATATTGAGTCTTTCGAGAAACGACTACGGCAGCGAGAGCGATAAACGACTTAAGAATCATCCTGAATCGAGGCTTTCTGCAGCTTCGTCACCTCGTCGACCACCGCACATATCCTATTGTGAATCTCTTGCTGAAAATCATTGAAATCTTCTTGGCAAGCGGTCGTGTAGGTGTAGCTTATGAAGAATCTAAGGTACTTCCTCAATGCTTCTCCACATTTGCTTCCCTTGGTTTGCAGGAGAAATCCTAGTGTAAGTATGTCAGTGTCAATTTGAGCTTCAATTTGTCTACCTCTCTTGAATGAAGAGGCAAAAATTTCATCTTGTATTTGGATGTGCATTAAAATGCTCTTTTCATGTTCATGGGCCTGTTCTAGATGTGCATTTAAGCTTGCCTCTCCATTTTTAATTCCCTGTATTATCCTTTTCTTGGAGTTGTTGTTTTGTTCATTAAGCCCTCGGATCTTTTTGCAGGCACATTTAGCTTGAAACATGTCAAGCATTTCATGCTTTAGCTGCTGGCAGTGCAGAACGATGTTCCGAAGCAAATCCATTGTCGCAATTGCTCGATAGTGCTCGGTCGTCACTCGTTGAGCCAGTACAACACTTACGATCGGAATCACTATGGTCGCTATTGCCTGTATCCAGTCGGTGGTGTTCGGGGCATCCATTTGGAGTATCCATGTTTTACGAATTGGCGGAAATCAAAAAACGCACGAAATATACGTTAAGGGTGTTGGTCGACTAGGAATCAAAACCGGACAAGCCTTGACTTTCGATTTTCCTTGACAGTTTGTTTTCCGGTCCTGTCCCTGTGGTTTCGAATGGTAACTATCAAGGTGCTTAGGATCAATTGAGTACATCGGCCCGCCTTCAATTCTGGTTCTTGAGGGCGGGTCGATTAGCTGCGAGCGATGCGACGTGTGGAATGCGTTCTCCCCACACGTAGGAAACAGCATGGCTTGTGGTGTGTAGGTTGTAGCGAGTCGGCAGGAAGGAACACAGGCTTTCCTGCCGACTTGCTCCCTATATCTCTCTTCTCTTGGGTGTTCTGTCCCCAATTCGGCCCGACTCCAATCGTGTGGAATTGTGCACTTGTTGGATGGCAATTGCCAGGGTAGTGGCAAAGTGTCGGAAGTCGGGTCGAATCGAGCAATCGAGCTTTCAGCTGTGACAATTAGGGTGTCGGGCGATTCTCTGTGACTCAGACTTGAAAACAGCTTGGAAACAGAGTGCTTTCGATTTGCTGAAACTGAGACAGAAAGCGTATACTCTAAACGCACACTTCGAAACCTTTCTCTAGTTTGGTGCCTACGATGAAAGCAACAGCAATTTACATCAGAGTTTCAACGATTGGTCAGAACGAAGCAGGACAGAGGCGGGAGGTGCGAAAGTGGTTGATCGGTAATGGGGTGCCCCCTGATTCTGTTCGATGGTATGTAGACAAGGAAACAGGCGACACACTCGACCGCCCCGCCTTTACCGAGCTTCAGCAAGCTATCTTCGGGGGCGAAGTTGGTGCTGTGGTCGTCTGGCGATTAGATAGGCTCTCTCGCAAGCTACGCGACGGAATCAACGTTCTATGCGATTGGTGCGAGAAAGGCTTGCGGGTCGTCTCTGTGACTCAGCAAATCGACTTTAGCGGCACTGTGGGGAAAATGCTCGCTGCGGTACTGCTGGGAGTAGCAGAGATGGAGCAGGAAACCCGTAGAGAACGCCAAAAGGCGGGCATCGAAGCAGCTAAAGAGGCTGGACTGTATCGGGGCCGAAAGTCAGGAACTACCAAAAGCACACCCGACAGAGCAAAGAAGCTACTAGGTCGGGGCTTGAATCACACAGAGATTGCTACTGCTCTAGGAGTCTCCCGCCGCACCGTCATTCGGTATCTAGCAGCGGTGTAAGTAAAAAGTTCTAGGAATAGCAGAAAAGTAGGTTTCGAACAGACAGAGGGCGGTGCCAGATTTCAGGCTTCGTCGGTTTAACCCGCATTTGTGATGCCAATGAATTCCAGCCCGCTAGGCGTTACGCTATCAATCATTTGACTGTTCTTCTTGATAACAATGTATCCCCTTTCAGCGGCTTGCCTAGCAATATTTTGTGACGATTCAATTGCTGCCTCATTGCTCCACACTGAGAGGTAAACATCCAGTATATTCACGCCATAACGTGCAGGGTCGTTAAGCATCTTGTGGGCGGCTCGAACAAAACGCTCTAGCCCATAATCGCTATTGCTTCTCATGGAAAAAAGTCTTCTAGTCTTAAGGTGTGAGGGGTTGTTTGCCAAGTAGCTGCGTTGAATTGCGAAAAGGCTGCGGTATGCTTCTTGCAGGGTCCGCCTTTGCGTTTTTGAGGTACTCTGTAACGCTCTTGCGGAGCATTACAGACCATTCAGGCTCTCGAACGTCGTAAACAATTACTCGAAGGTGTCGTAGGTCAAATGGCACATCCTCGATTTTGGATGCGGTAAGAACTACAGGCTTAGAAGCCGCGTGAGCGAGCCCAAGTTCATAATACACATTAGCGTTTCTATCGCTGAGGTCTGCAAGCAAAACAGTCGATTTCTGTACTTGCTCCCATATTTGCTCAACGACGGTCCCCGTTGTAAAGATTTCGTCGCCCCGAATTGGCTCAAATCCAGCGTCCTTTATTGCGGGTGCAAAGATTTCTTTGTAATACTTGTCGAACCAAGTGCCGAAAGGCATCATCATGAAACAGGTGTCTAGGAACTCTCGAACCCGTGTCGATTCCGCATTCGATTCCGTGTCTGAGGGCTGTGGCGTAGTCGGCGGGTAGGTCACCGAGGTTGGTTCGACTTGCTCCGATCTACGGGGATTGAACAAGTTAAGGAAGCGGAGGTTCGAGGTGAATACGTTTATGAATGGCTTGATTCGCTCGCGTGGGATCGAGAACTCTCGAACCAGCGTGTTCTCAAAAAACTCATCCTCTGGAATCTTCTTCCCATTGTAGAAGTCTTCGACTCGACGAAATTCGTCGACGTTGCGAAATGCCTTCAGTAGTGCCTGTTGTCGCTGCTGGGGCGAGCTAGGGGCAACTACATCTTGTCCGATCTCGGTCAATGAAACGGTGGCGTGTTGCCCGGTGCCAGACACCAATCCATATTGGTTGGCAGATTTCAGTAGGTCCAGGTATCGCCAGTCGGATGGGAGATTGTAGCCTACTGCCTTAGCTAAGTCCGCAGCCCGCATCGGATTGCCAGCGTGCTTGTCCTCAATGGCCCTCGCAACAAGAAGTGCGTCTTCAAGCGAGTTTTTAGGGAACGTCCAATAAAATGGAGCAGTAGCCTTGCCCTTCTTCTTGGGTGACTTGGCTGCCTTTTCCTTTGGCTTCACTTCCGGTGGAGCCTCGATCTTTTTGCCGCTGGATTTCTTTTTTGGAGAAGGTTTCTTCGCTCCCTCTTTTTTCTGAGGAGTGATTGAGGGGGGCGACTCTGCTTCGCTCTCTTCTCGCGTTTCGTCGTTACTCATGTTGAAAAACTCAAGCTGCTTCGATCGCTGCATAGGAATGTCCCGTAGTCACTAATTGTAGTAGTGATAGGGGGGAATGCAATTGCCAAGTGCAGTACTCTCGCAATCTGACTTTCTCCAATCGATTGCACTCACGTAACGAACTGGGAATGCTGCATCCTGCTGATGATCTGTGCGATTGCCTCTTCGCGGTTCAGTCGCTCGACTGGCTGTTCTTGCTGGTCGCTGGGTTTCATTGTAGCTGTGACTCTGAAAATCTGGTCGGGCACTTTCGGAATGATGCCAGTCGAGAGCAGCAGGGACTGCCGAGAAACAGCGGCCCGCCTTGCTTCGCTGATATACATTGCTTTCGCACGATCTGACTTAGCGTTTTCAGCTGCGGTGCGAGCTTGTTCCTCTAGGTCGGTCAGTCTTGCCAGTTCTCGCACGATGATATTGAAAACAGGCTCGTTTGCAATCTGTGCCTGAGCTTCTGCTTCTACTTTCTGGCACCATCGCCAGATTGTCGTTCTGTCTACGCTGAAGCTGTCGGCGATTTCTTGCATCGAACACCCCGCCAACTTCATTCGATACGCTTCGCTGTACTGCTTGGGTAGACTCGAAGCCTCTGCTGTCAAGCCTTCCGCCTGAGGGCTTTCAATTGGTAGTTGCGTTGCCTCTGTTGTTAGTAGCTGCTCTGTCATTATGTGGGTCTCCTGTGAGTGTTAAATATCTTAGTATTATAACACTGAGATGCACTATTGAGAGAGAAAACATTATATTTGTTGCAATAATTGCGTTGACGACTATTTAAGTCATGTTATATTGATGAATTAACCTTCTTGCGACCCGCTGTCGCCACTCTCTTTAATGTGAGGTCTTCTAATGGAAGCAATCAGTCGTCGCAAACTTGCAGGGCTTCGGCGTACCCAACAGGCAATCGAATACTATCAAGATGTTTTGCCGCTTTTGCGAGAGTGGACTGAACAAGGAATTCCCCAGGTCGAGCAAGCAGGGCTCTTGAATTCAATGGGGAAAGTCAATTTCGACGGCAAGCCCTACACGCAACCAATGATTTACAGGGTATTAAGTCGGGGTATCGAAAGCGGGGCCGTAGCTTCTCCGCAGTCTTAAAAAGAAAAGCCCCACAAGTTGCTGCAAACAGCTTGTGGGGCAAGGTTCGGTGGTCCGCGTTAGAACTCAACCGATTGGTGCATTTATGTTATCAGACAATAGTATATCGTCAAGCAATATATTTCTCGCCTCAACATACCCCTGGGAGTCTGAGGCAGTAATGTTCGTTAGAACTTCTCCTCAGCAGAGCGGTCGGCAGCGTGAGGGAGACTATCAGCTACTGGGAATGCAAAAGGCGCTCTTGGCTTTTGGCGTTAATTGTTCGGCGGTATTTCGAGCACCCGGTTTAGATGGCAGGAGCGTATGCAAGAAGCTGCGAGAGGCGATAGAGTTTGCTGAGTTTCGATCTTTGCCTGTGCTCGCCCACGATTGGGAGCGTCTCTGTCACGATCCGCACAAGCTAGAGGCGTATCCTGTGGATTTCGTTTCGGTCCTGCCATTGGTTTCATCTGATGAACTTCCCAGCCTGAGAAAGCTTGCGTTCAATCAGCTATTCCCTGACCGCAAGGGAGGCAGGCCCCCTGAAGAATACCCAGTCCAGAGAATCATACAGTTGCGGCAATTGTCTGGAATGAGCTATCGCGACATTGCAAAAATGACTGGAGTATCAAAAACATCGGTCGAGCGAATTTGTAGCGGTGAGACTGTCCCAAAACACCCTAGGGAGGTGTACGGGTCCATCGTGGCAGAATAATCCACTTGCTAGGCAGTGTGTGCTTCTCCCTCTAGCTTCTCTCTATCCCTATAAGTTCAATCGTCGGCCTGACTTTTTCAAAAACTCCACTTGAGTGGACTAATGTATAATTTAAATGTGCTTAGTACGGCAGATTATTCAGTGAGAGGGTCGGCCCGCCTTGTTATATCTGCCGAGTGTGGCAAAGTATTGAGAGGGGGGCGGGCGAGTAATTCACTCAGCAAGCCCGTATTGCTCTCCTAGCCAGTCAATAGCTGTGAACAGGCTTTCATAGTGAGAGTCGACATAGAATCGCTTCGTTGCCTTTTGGGTGTGCCCTAGAAACTGATCGGCAAGTTTGCTTCCATCGCCGAATTGCCTCTCTATTAGGTTTGCACTGGTCTTCCTGAAGCTTTTGAACGTGCGAGACTCGTTTGCTAGTGCTTCCTTGATTGCTGCATCTATTTGATCGGCCCGCCTTTTCTGCTCTCGCTTGATTTCGTTCAGTTGTTCCTTGCTCATGGTGCTGCTGGCTCTTTTGGCCAGTTTGAACAGTTCGGGCGAGGACTCCCTGAGTCGCTTCTTGATTTGCGACTTAAGGAGTACCGAGAAAGCGAGTCGGATAGTGTCTTGTTTTGATGTGGTCGTGTCAGAGTGGTAGAGCAGGGGTAGTCTGTTTTCCCCCAGCAGAACAAGCCCGCTGCTTTGCTGTTTCTTGTCTGGCTTCGTGGCTTCGGCTTTGAGTAGCTCCAGCGTGCTGGGCCATAGCTTGTGAACTTGCTTTCCCTTTGTCTTGTGTCGGGGCCGCGAGATAACTCCCGTTTGCCAGTCGATGTGGGCATGGCGAAGCGTGGCGATGTCGGTTTGGGTGTAACCGCAGTTCACGGCCAGCAAAATGTAGAGCTTCGTTCGCTGGGTTGCTGCTGCGAATAGCTCCCGAACCTCTTCGACGGTCCAGAACAATTCGTCTGCGGTTTTCTCCGCCTCTTCGTGGTTTTCGAGTCGGAGCTTCGCGAGTCCCTTTAGGTTGCGGGGGAGCATCGCGAGTTGTTCCGTTTCGTAGGCCCATTCGATCAAGCTTTTGAGGCGTGCAAGTCTCTTGCGTATCGTTAGTCTTCCCAGTGGTGCTGTCTCTGCTCGTTTGGCAAACGCGGGATTTTTTAGCCTGAGGATGAATTGGCGGTATCGCTCAAGGCATCCCGAATCAATGCTGTCGGTATGAATGGTTCCGGTTTGCGTTGCCCACTCCCCGAAAAAACGTGCGTTGTGTTCGTATTCAATAAGCATCTGCCGCGAGATTGCCCCTGCATTGGCTAGAGCCCGTTTTGCCGAAATGTAAGCGTCGACAAGTCCGGCGATTGTGGTTTGTCGGGGGCCGAAATTTAGTGAGCCCTCGGGCTGTCCCCTCATGGCTGCTTCTACGTTCAAGGCAGCAATGGTGCTCGGGTCGAGTCCTAGGCTTTCGAGGTCGGGGGTAGGAAGTCGCTTGATGGTTTCAGCGAGCCTCAGGGCCGTAATGGTCGAGGGTGCGTTCTGGCTCGCTTCCTCTAGGTCGATTGCTAACTTTTTTTGCTCCCAATTTCGTAGGGCTTGCCGATAGCTGGCATCGTCGCTTTTGCTGATTCCTCGCGGGTCGAGGTAGTGCATCTTCCCACGATAGAACTTTCGCCAGCAGCGGCCCTTTTCGTGGTAGGAGAGTTGGCGTTCTTCTGCTGCAATGCGTGCCATCTTTGAGACTCCGACTATCGGACGAAATTTGACAACAGGTTGTGATCGTAACCTGTTGTCAAATAATTGTCAAATTCGTGTCGAAATAGTCCCAAGAAACGAAAACAGCCTCTTGCGAGGCTGTGAATGTAAGTTGTTGATTTGTAAAAGTTTAGTGTAGTACCCTGGGCGGGATTCGAACCCACGACCACCGGTTTAGGAAACCGGTGCTCTATCCTCTGAGCTACCAGGGCAGATAAGGACTTACGTCAAATTCGATGGCGGGATGTGACCTCAACTGTGACCACCTGTGACGAGTATCGCTTTCCGCTATCAATCTGAGCCCCCTAAGTTTATCATCCGTCGTCAATCCGGTCAGTACCTCGTGCAGCCTCCGAGCATCCCGCTGCACATTCCCCGTGGCATAGAATCGACGCGTGGTCTCGTAGCTCTTGTGCCGCATGATCCGGGCAATCACCAGCGGGTCAACTCCTGCCTCCTCCAGCCGGTCAGCACACGTGCGGCGGAGATCGTGGGCACTGGCATACTTCGGGGGATGGTAACTGCTGCTGCGTGTCTCCTGTTTGGTCGGAGCTCCTCGTGTCTTCTGGGGCCGCTCCGCAGGGGATCCGACAGCGGCTTGCACCTCGATGCCAGCTGCTTTTCCAATTAGCGTCAGAACCTTGGAGACTCGATGCGTCACGACAAAGATTGCTCGAGCTGCAGGCACATGACCATGGCAAGCGAACCGTGCTGCTGAAACTGCAGCAGATGATTGAAAAGTCCGAGGAGCGGGAAGCGAAACGAGAAGCACGCCAGTCCGCTGAAAAGAAGCGGTTACTCAGACAGATAGAAAGCAAACTCTAGGAGGCGACGAGCATGGTCAAGGAAGTTCTGGGGGGAAGTGCATCGCTGTCGACCGGGTGATCGAGTGGTGGTGAGCAAGATCAGGCAGAGACCGGTGAGCCGTCTGGGAACCGACAAGCTGTACTACGTGGTGCTGACGGCCGGACGAAAAACGTCGATCAAGACGAGCACTACCAGTTAGAGGGTATTGAATCGGCTTTCCGGTCGGTGCAGATCAGCGACCTGCGTCGAAGTCCTGCTGCTGTAAATGTGGGCAGCTAAGCCATAGTTCGCGGTATTGGGACGGAGGAATTAAGACGATTCTAGATCATCCAGATTTTGCAGAAGTCGGGATAAGTTGGAGCCTATCGCACCTTTCTTGACTTTCGTTGACACTACCCCCCGAGATAAGCAGAATACGCCCTCAGAGGAATGTGTAGAGTTCTGTATACAAGTTGTTCTTCGACGGGAGCAGTTGCAATTGACGCTCGGTTGATTCGATTGATCCATGACTATCAGGACGCGGTTCGATATGCGGTCGAATCTTTAGAGGCGATAGGCATACCTCGACCACAATCGACGATTGATTGGGTCGCCTACGATGTTCCGCAGATGGGACAGTTGGCGAATGGCGGTCAGTACTTCATTCACGGCTTTGGATGCGCTGTCAAGACACCGGAATTCAGCGTTGACTTCGATTTTGGCGAACATGGACAAATTGATGGGCTCGATTTCTATCGCATGGAGAGATTTGCCCGCCATGTACTACAAACCAAATATGGCTTTGCTGACTCTGTGGAACTCCGTTCGACAATCAAGGCTTCGTGTGATGCCGGTGAATTGATCGACTCTGGCTATATTCTGTGGTACCTTATTCCAAAACTGCGAAGTGACTCGAATCAAAATGTCGACGAACCAACCGATAGACCGTAGTCGCCGATCGGCGGTTTTCCCAATCGATGATCGCTCATGGTCATCGCAGTCTTTCGCTTGTTTTGGTTGATGGCGATTTGGCAACGTCCAACTGCACTTCATCAGCAAACAACCGCACGCACCGGACCGCCGTCCCGGCTTTGGTTTCACTATTGCACATCACCAGCGGCGGCCGGCGATGCAGAACGTTCTGTCGCTAAGACCGCTTACACGTCAATGACATGTTTACCCTGTTTGACCTAATTCGATTGATTGCCGCTGTGGGTGGCGCGGTCGTTCTCGGATCAACCGGATGGAACGCTTTTGGCATACTTGGTTGTGTTGTCGGCATCCCAATCGGATTCGTACTGGGTGCGACGATTGGACAGATGCCTCTCATCGTCTGCCTTAGGTGGATCTCACGACGATTTGAACGCATGACCGATGAACAATTGGTCGGCGAACTCCATGACCCCGCCTGCCTGACTCCCAACATACTACTGCTTGAACTCAACCGACGTGGCTCCGACATTGAATGCGAACTATCATTCGTCCAATCACTGCTGGCATCCGATGAAATGCATCGTCGCACCGCAGGGTGGGCGGCCTTGACTTCGGCATTTCCTGAACTGGTTGGCCGAATTCCAGGCTATAATCCAACGGCGACGACCGCTGAATGTAAAGTTAAATGCAAACCGTTACTAAACGCGACAGAACAAAGTGGTGAACCGGAGCCGCCGATAACGCGGGATTTGAAATCCTAGTTTTGTGGCGGCGCCCCGGTTACCGCTACCGTTCGCCGTAGAAGCTGCATGCCAACCCGAAATTACATCAAAGAGTTCGCAGCAACGCATCGAGCTCCCTACTTGGGAATGCCTCCAGGTATGGTCTTATGCGATGACGTCGCAGACTTGCCGTCCGACGTTCGGTCTGTATGGCTCAACCGCAAGACGAAACACATCGACGACCTTCCACGCTTTAGAGAGATTCGTCGAGTTCATTCTCCACTGCATGAAGAATGGCTTCCAGCGTTTGCGAGTATGCCGAATCTCGAGCATGTCAAATTAACGCTGCCAAAATGCAAAGACATACCTTCGTTGGCTTGCCTGAAAAATCTCCGAACGCTGGTGTTGGGGTGGAATCGGCAACAGGAGTCTCTGGAATTCGTGCGAGGTATGGATTGGCTGCATTCCCTGTGTGTCAGCGAAGCCATGGGAGTCACTTCGCTGGAGCCGCTTTCGACGCTACCCGAACTTCGAGAAATCTACATCGATGGACAGATTAGCGCCCGCTATCAGGTCGAGTCATTGAATCCACTTTCTGCACTCAAGGAACTTCAGTTTGCTGTTCTGCTTGTGCGCCTTCCGAAAGAACGGCGTAATTTGTTGCCTCTCAAGCAGTTGAAGAAATTGGAATATCTCTGGCTCTCTGATGACTATTATCCGTCAGAATACGACGCCTTGTTGGACGCACTGCCTCAACTGAAGGAGATCTGCTTTAATGGTGGGAAACGCTGGCCTGCGCCTAAGTAGCGGCGCAAACAGGGCGGTCAACCCGAGAGGCGGGTCGGGGGGAAATCAAAGGTTCTTGGCCGCCGCCGGGTTGCCTTGGCCGTTCGCTACCAAGATTAAGTACCTCTTCTGTGGCTCGTACTAATCTCGTCTATCCGAAGATGCCCGACAGTGGTGATGCACCGCTTGGCACTTGCATTGCATTCGAGAAATACGATGGCACCAACATCCATTGGGTCTGGGATGCTACGCTCGGTTGGTATGCATTCGGCACACGTCAAGATCGGTTTGACCTTGATGATCAAGGAATCGCAGCATTTAACTCGGTGCCTTTGCGGAACAACTGTCTTCAGTTTTGTCCGGTCTTGATTGTTACGGCGCAAACGAGCTGATTGTCTTTACGGAGTTCCTCGGTGACCACTCTTTTGCAGGAAAGCACCTTTCGACTGACACGAAACGGCTGGTCATCATTGACGTGCAAACCGCGGACGGTTTTCTTTCGCCAGCCCAATTCGTACAGGATCTGGTCAATCTCCCGATTGCACGGACGGTCTATCGCGGTAAGCTAACCGGCAAATTCGCGGACGATGTCCGTGAAGGTCGATTCGGCGTGGCTGAAGGCGTGGTTTGCAAGGGTGTGCCTAACGGGAAAGTCTGGATGGCAAAGATCAAGACCAATGCCTACATGCAACGTCTGAAGGAAGCGTTTGCGGATAAATGGGAAGACTATTGGGAGTAGCAAACAATCGCATGCACCGGACCGCCGTTCGGCGTTGGTTTTTTCAATGGCTCATCACCAGCGGCGTCCGGTGAGGCAGAAAGTTAGGCAGCAGCAGATGCCCTTCTGGATTGAAGGATGGATCGAGGTCGCACGGTTGCCGGAGACGGCAGACGAGCACGCATGGTCTGGCGTAGTCAATCTCGGTGCGATCGTCGACGTCGCGGACGAGGACACCGAACAGATCTTTGGCATGTCCAAAGGGTGCGTGAGCGGCGAAAAGTCGGTCGCCGCAATCGCCGCTGCCCGTGGGGTGCCTGCGAACCCTTCCGTGCAAGTCCGTCGAGCTCTCGACGAGATCGAAGCACATGAAGCGAAGTTCGGCACCGGCGAAATGGGCGGTTACACATGGGCTTTGTGGGATGAGATTCGCGGTTACGCACTGAAGGAGCCGCCCGAGGATAGCCAATGGACGCTATCGTTTGCGTTCGCTCGTACTCTCGAAGAACGGTTCGGCGCGGACCGAGTTCGCTTCGTCGTTTGGTTTAACTGGTGATGCGGCGACCCGGCTGCTGCCTAACCAAACACTGCACTGAACCGGGGCCGCAACGGTCCCTGTGATTCGAAAGCTGGTCATTGGCCCGTCCAGTGAATATTGATCCGTTAGGCGACAGCAATGATCACCGCAGTAGAGCATCAGTTTCGTGAAGCAGAACACCTGCTGGACGAGTTGTTGCGTCGAGAACAGGCTATCTTGATTGCACGTGGAATCGTGATCGTTGACGAGTCAGCGCGCACGTACCACTATAAGAATGATTCTCTTTCGTGGAGTCACCGGTTCGAGATCAGGCAATGGCGAGGTAGTGAAGTCGAGAAGGTGTGGGTCGTACTCTCACTTGACGAATCGAACGTTGTCGCGCTGCGAGTATGGGCGCGGGCCGAAATCTTTCAGATTGGGCAAGCTTCCCGCTGGGAGAGCACAGCCGAAGAATTGCGACCAATGGATAGTGTTTTGAAGACGGGGTTGTCGAGTATCATTCTCGAGGCGATTTGTACGGGGCAGGCTGCAGCGGGCGCCGCCTAACGAGCAAATGCAGCAGACTGCCGTATAGGCCGGATTCAATTAAAGCATCAGTCGTTGGCAGCGGCTGATTTTCGGCGTTTTCCAGATAAAGCGTTTCAATGGCTCGGATTTGGAAAGAAGAGCGAAAGGGTCACTGGTCGCAACACTTCGATCTTCATGCGTATGTCGGATTACCCGCACATGACGTATCGCCAAATCCAGCACTCATCCCGGTGTGGACATATTGCGTCGAGGTCTGCGGCTTTACTTTCCGATTTGGTAGCGTTGCCCAAATCAAGCCGGTTTTGGAGTACTACCAGCAGAAGTTACGTCCGAGCTCACGTCTCGACACCACCGAACATGGATTTGAACGCGACGTTAGTCAACGGTGGTTTGAACGGTTGCCGGGACACCTCTTGAAGGAATCTAGGCGATTAAAAGTCATCAAGGCACTTCAAGCCGCAATGGTCGAATTTGGGGAATACCTGAATCGTTTTCCCACTGAATCATCCTGCGCTAGTAACTTACCGGTTGTTCGCCGAGAATCGTGAACTCGGAAGAACAACCGCATGCACCGGACCGCCGTTCGGCTTTGGTTTCACAATGGTTCATCACCAGCGGCGGCCGGTGATGCAGAACGTTAGGCCCCGTATGCGCGATCCCCAACGAATTGAGCAGATCCTTGAAGTGCTGCGAGAGATCTGGGAGCGCGAGCCGGACCTGCGCCTCGGTCAGATCGTTGTAAACGCTATTCTGCCTAGCGATCCCTGCCCTCAAATCTTCAGTGCCGAGGATGATGTGTTGCTTGCTGGGCTGCACGAGTATCGTCGTCGAGTGTTCAGAGCCGACCCAAGTGGCAGCTAGGCAAGTATCTGGCTCCGGCTGTACGCGGTCGGGGCCTAACAATTCATTCAAGCCGAACCCGCTTCGCGGGTCGGCTTAATTCCGGTGTTAGGCGGCTCTACCCTAATGGCCCATCGTCTCTCGCCGAAGTCCGGCCGGAGCTATCTCACCCCGAGTGAGGTCGTCCGTCGCCTCCGCGAGGAGTTCGCCATCGTCGATACCGACCGGGACGCCGGGGCTGATCATGTCGGCGACATGATTGCTCAGTTCCTCCGCATGCGCGCCCCCGACGAGATCGTCGAGGCCCACCGCAAGGCACAGCCGGAGGCGGTCTGGGTCACGGTCGCTGACGAGCCGTCGGGAGAGCGAGCCTTGAGCTTCGTGGCGATGCCCGGCGAGGGCCTCTTCATCGGCTACCATTCCGGCGAGCAAGAGCGGGCGACCGAGGGGCTCTTGCGTCGGAGTGCCGCGGCGTTAGGTTACGAGATCGAGCTGGTCTGACTCCTAACCTCGCGCTGCAGCGGACCCGGCCCGCCGCCGAGGTTTCCGGTATCATGAGGCTTTCTCTCGGCGGGCCGGTCCGCTGAGCTTGGGCGTTAAGCGGGGGTACAGTGGGACATATCCTGTTCTACAAAAGTTACGAGCACGAGCTCGGGGATGTTAGCGTCGGCCGTTGGCGTGAAATCCAGAGGCTTCTCCCTCCCTTTGTCGAATACGTCAACGGCGCTATGACTCTGGATTGGAGTTCGGGTATACGCCGAAATGTTACCGTGTATGCCGATGATTCCCTGAAGCCATTCGAAGCGTCGGATGCAGAGCGGCTGACTATCTTGCCGTTCATGCTTACCCGCTTTCTCCGGGACGAATCAGACGGCCTGAACGAGATATATGTGGAAGATGCGGACGAAGTGATGAGGTTGTTCGCCTGGTACGATTTCCTTTCAGCGCGCGACGGTGCGGCATCGCTGTATGCCCCACTTGTTCAAACGCTACGATCCTGCACACGCGGAATCGAGGCTTTTGCTTCCAGCGGGGACACCTAACAACACAATGCACTCGAGCGGGCGATCGGGCATTTTCACAATAGGCAATCAACCGCGCCCGCCGGGTGATTTTGAAAGTTCGGCAACAGGGGGCGCACATTGGCGGCGGCGTGGCGAAGACTGTCGGTTCCCGATATCTGCGAGCGGATGATCGGGTTCTCAATCCCGAAGGATGACACAGTGCTGGTCGTTTCCTATGAGGGCATACACCTGGTCCGACTCGGTCATCCCATCACCGTCGAGACAGACCCAGAGTACGCCGAGTATGACCTGTTCGACCCCGACAGCGGGGTGTGCCGTTATCAAGGAATGGAGTGGGACATCATTGGTTTGTACCCCGGCCGCCCGATTCTCTCTGCCCCGAATGTCGAACAGTTAGTTCTGAACCCAGAAGGCGAGACGGTATCGGTGTTCAAGGATGGAAAGGAAGTTTGGTCGTCCACGTTCGAGAACTTCTCCGGCGATTGGGCGGCTGCGACCTTCTCTTCGGACGGGCGGTACATCATCTTGGGCTGCCCTTACGATTTCGATTTTCGCGTTTGGGAAAGGACAGCGGAGCCCGAGCAAAGCGTTGCACTTAACGGGCCGGCATGACGGTTTTTCGAGACCTCGCGTTCCTTGCAGCCGGCCCTCAAGTGAACGCAGTCGTTAGGCCACTGATGGAAACACCGCTGCTTCTGAAAGCTGCTAACGGCCGCAACCTGCTGGAGTTCGAGGCGTACGACTCTCCGCAGTGGTTTCTCGCGGTTGACTGGCTGACTGCCCAGGGCTTTACACGCCGGACACTGTTGACGGAGTCTCAGCCGGTCATCGGTTGTGACGAGGGCATAATGCCTTCGTACGTCAGGGAGGGTGTGTCATTAGCTGCCGGCTGGGACAACTGGTCAGGAAACTATCTTCTCGCCGAATGCGAGCTGGGGGATGGCTTGCTACTCGAACTCGCCAGACATGTGGCTGCTGTAGATCGGCGGAAGTGGGGGGGCGGATGATCGTGCAGGAGGGTACCGACGAAGCGATGATCGCCGCCATCAACGCGGCACCTCGAGCGATGGTGTTCCTCACCGTCCCGTGGTCTGGTCCGGAGCGGACGGCTCGCGCAAACTTCCGCGAGGCGGTGGCGCGTCTTGCCGAGATCGGGCTGCAGGTCGAGGCGTTCGCTGTAGACGAGGAATCCGATGTCGGTCAGGGGTGGCTGTCGTCGCTTGGGCTGCTCGTCACGTTTGATGGCGTTGGCGTCCCCGAAGGCTGGGGTGCTGTTCTCTGGCTAGAGCACGGACGGGTGGTGTGGCGGATTGGCCGCGGAATCGACGAGCGAGTCGTCGGCATTATTAGCCGATCGAAGGCTCTGTGGCAGTAAAGACAGGCCGAACAAGGCGTTCAAGCTGACTCCCGCCCTGCAAGTGGCTTGCGTGGTGCTCGTCCAACGTGGGCGGGGGCAGCTTAACATTATCGTTATTGCCCAAGACAGAGTCCCGAGATCAACCGTGAGGCAATCACTCTGATAGCATTGAACCAAATCCCCTATGGCAACACACCAAAGAAGATTGACGCGACCTCCGAGCGATGAACGAAAACGCGATCTCTGGATTCAAAATGCAGCCGGGCTTATCATCTTTGAAGATGTGCGAAACTATGCAATCGAACAACTCGAGGCTGGACTCAGTGACGATGCGCGCTCAGCGGCATTGAAAGCAATTGATGATGCAGTCTATGGAATCATGATGATCATCGACGGTGTTTCTGGATCCCTTGAAAACGAAGAACATCGCGTAAACCTTTCTGTTTCTGTCCAGCTCACTGATCTGGACACTGGTGAAGCTGTAGCGGAAATCAATCTCGCTGACGGCGATGGGATGTGCATGGGGTTTCACGGGTGGAAAGATGGTGATTTCGGCTTACATCCACCGATGGAAACGTAGAGTCGAGTAGGGCAATAACAATGCAATGCACACCGAGTTGGCGGCGGTGCCAAGTTCACTTTACCACGTCACTCGCGCCAACCGGGTGATTGCAAGCGTTATGCCTCGGAGGTTGATTGAATCCGCTGCCCGAAACGCCTGCGAAGACCGGCCCTCCGCAGCGGTCGAAACTGCACTGGTGGCTCCTCGGCTGCTTCTACGTGCTCGCGGTTGTTTGGGGGATTCGGTGCGCCTATTATCCCGCGGCGTCGGTGCTCGAAATCCTCGTGCCGCTTGCCATGTGCACGGTCATGTGTATATGGGCGGTGGCTGACTCCATTGCGCGTAGCCATCCCATTCCGCTCCTTGCTCGGTTTTGGTTTTTCATCTTGGCCGGGATTGTAGTGCCTGGCTACATTGTGTGGAGTCGCGGCTGGCGGGGCGTTGGGAAGTTGCTAATGCATTCGATCGCTTGGTACGGCATCTGTCTGGCCGGCATGTTTGCGATGCGAACTGTCCTCTACGGCTGGGCATAACAAGCCATTGCACCCGACCACGGCCACGTCGGTCAGGTGTGGCAAACTGATTGGCGTGGCGGGTGAATTTAGTCGTTCGGCCTTAAGACAGGAAGCCTCGCGCGGGTGCAACAGCGGTGAAGAACGAAATACAGAAAGTCCGTGAGGCGACTGTGCGTGCGCTGGCATCAGCACGGCTATCCCCAGCCCAACCGGTCACCGAGTTGTCGCCGTGCGGTCGATACCGGCTTGAGATAGCAGAATACGAAGACGAGCACGGCGCGGACTTCGCCGTCGTGGTTGTCAGTCGCATCGACGATGAGCATGAGGTGGCGAGTATCAAGCGGAATGACAGCCGCTGCTTCTACGCTTGGGTATCTCGGGCCGGCACGACTACCTACTTTTCTCGGAGGACTTAGAGGGACAAACGGTCGTCGACCTAACGGATGGGCTTACGGCTGGGTTCTCATCGCCTGATGACCCGTTCATCTGGACTGAGTTCCATCCGTCACCGGATCGGACGAAGGTGGCGATCATCGGATGCTATTGGGCCTGTCCGCATCAAGTGACGGTGTACGATTTCCATGAACCGCTAAATCTGCCCATGCCGAAGCTGGCGGAGTTTGTCCTTCCCGAGAACGACGCTAAGTTTGCTCGATGGGTCCTGGAAGGGGCAATTCGGGTGCAGAGCAAAGACGGATCGGTGCGCATGTTCGACCTCCCCTGTAGCACAGCGGCCGAATAAGCCGCTCCAGCTGACCGTGGAGGCGACTAGAATCGTTTCGAGTTCAATGTCACACCCGCCACCTCGGCAGGTGATCTTTTTCGTTATCCGATTCAAGCTCATCCAAGTTTCCGATGCCATTTTCCTGTAAAGCGACGATCTTTCCTGAGCAACTCCGCGAACACTCGCTGGTATTCGTTGCGTGGATAGATGATGCATGGGACCGATATGTCGATGCCGGTACGCCATTTGCGATAGCACGTGACTCGCGTGGCGGATGCACACTGCGCCTGACGGGCCCTGGATTTCTATCGACTCAACCGAAACTGACGCCAGGTGACGAAATCAAGGGTGGTATAATCGTCGCAAATTTCAATGCCGATGGAGAAGATATCCCTTACGGTAGGCCTTATTGCACGCTCGACTATAATGAAGCAGCTTGACGGATGCTTCGTACTGATGTGATAAGCCGGACAACAATCGGTTGCACACGGAGCCGCGGGCCAAGCGGTTTTGAAATGGAAAGTCGTTCTCCGCCTCCCAGTTACCTTGGCGTTAGGCGTTCAAAGGTATCCGTGGTGGCAGCGGCAGTAGTTCGTTGCGAGCGAAGCGTGTGGTATCGCCTTGGCGTTCTACGCTGGCTCTATTGGTTCCTTGTCCGCCGTGGAACTTGGTACGTCACACTCCGCGGCGATGAGCAACAGCTTTGGTGGGAAGCCTTGCGTCATGCCCCGCCGAGTTTCCGCTGGTTTGGTCGCTCACTCGGCACGGAAGATGTTGATCAAGAGTTGCCTGATTCGCCCGAATGGCATCGCATTCGCGACACGATACAGCCAGGGGATATGATTTGGCCGTTCTTGATCAATCCCTGGACGCTCGCGATGCGTGCAGGGTATGTGATCGTACGTCACGGAAAGCCTGTTCACTGCATAGTAACTGTCCTGAGCTAAAACCGCCTAACAAGTCGCTGCACATGACCGCCGTAACGTCTAGCGTGGCCGAGAGTGAATCTGGCGGCGGGTGAACTTTATCCGTTAGCCACCTATGAAGCGTGCCCTCGAATTCCACGACTCAACCGTAGCTTCTGTGCACGTCAAGGAAAGTTGCCTCGTGGTCGAGCTTTCAGAGGCCTACATTCACGAGTCTGAGGGTGAGCCTGGGGTAACTGCTGGGAATGGCTACCTGCAGGCCGCCACACTCACGTTCTCGGGCACCCAGACACAGCTTCAGTCAGGTCTTGAGGGTCGGCTCTGGGATGGGCGTGTGTCAATTCAAGGCGAGTTGGTTGGTTTGCTGCCAGTACCGCTCAATGCATATGGTCAGGTAGTGGCTGAGCTGAATTTTGAAACAGGCCAGAATCTTCAAATTACGGCCACCGGCCTAAGCGTCACTACTCACGGAGAAGCTAGGTGGGTGGAGGCGTACGGTGGCTAACAATTCGTTGAAGGGGACACCGTGACGGACTGCGCATGAACCTGGCAATGGCGTGCGGCCCCCCCTAAACTCAAATGTTCGGAAGCGGACAAAGGACAGGGCATGATTACACTCCCAGACGATCTAACCGACTTCCTCAGCGCAAAGCGTCAACTTGAGTATGCAGTTCACGAATGTGAATGTGGCCAAGTTATCTTGTTGCCGCTTGGCAAACACGAATTGGGCGAAGTGTGGGTTGATGGGCAATCATTGCACGACGTTGCGTCCGATCCGAACAAAGGTATTGAAGGCTATTACGCGGTTCCAGTCGTCAATCTGGTAGAGAGTTGTGACGGCTACACTCCAGAGCACATTCTGTCATGGATTCCTGACTCTGATCTGTACATTTCATGGGACTGCGATCATTGGGCAATCACAATGTTTCCGTCCGTCACCTGGCGTCAAATTGCCGACTCTCCATTACAATATATCAATGCACAGTGGGAATCGCAGTCCATTGGACAGCCACTCATTCCTTGGCCCCAGTTCCCATTCAAGAAAGGCCGTCCGTTTTAAGAACATGCGGCTGACAAAAGCTTCCGAACAAGGCGATCAACCCGAGCGGCGGTTCGGGTGGGTTTTGAAATCAAAGGTTCTTGGCCGCCGCCGGGTTACCTTGGTCGTTAGGCGAGGGAGGGCTTCAGCGGTGGAGACACTTCTCGAAGGCCGCTGCGAGATGCCGTACTTCACCGACCTGCGGCTCGTGTTCCGAGCCATCGGTGACCGTCAGCGGGACTTCAATTGGCTCATCACGGACTTGGAGTACGGCTGGCTCGGCGTTCACGAGGATGATGAGCAGCCGCCCTTCATTGGCAGCGAGCCGCACTGGCGGACGGGCGAGGAGCTGACGCGGCTGGTCGCCGAGCACGACATGCAGTTCGTGTGGGCGGTCCTGTCCGGATTCCCGCCGGACGTGTCGCTCGACCTGTGCCGGCTAGCGGTCGTGCCCTACGCGGACGGCAACGCGGGCTTTTGGGTGGACGAGCCGCGCATCCAGCACCCGCTGGCCGAGGTCGAGATCGTGTGCTGGGACTCGACCAGCACGTTGCTACTGTGCCGGGACAGGTCCATCGGCGAGAGCTTCCGGCAGTACTTCCCCATGGCGGTCGATCTCGCCGAGTACAATAAGGCACGCCGAACCAGTCGCTGACCCTGACCGGCGGGGCATGTAGGCTTTCTGGAGTTCACAGCTCACTCCGCCCCGGCGGCGGGTGAGATTGTCGTTCGCGGAGCAACAAATGCGCATGATCGATGGCCGCTTAGTCGTACCGGAATTCATGTTGCGTTTGGCGGCTAACGGAATCTGGCCTTCAGAACGCGGGAACCTGGAATCGCAGAACCTGAATCCAATTCTCGCTCCAGAGTCTATTCGCGATTGGGCGCCAGGTGAACGCACGGTTTACTTCTATCCTTTGCCGCAATGCACGATTCAGATGCTCATTAATGGCGGCGATAGGTTTTGGCTTTCCGAACATGCCGCACCATTGGGAATTGATCATACCTTGGCGGTCGCAATCGGAGACTTTGGCCTTGGGTCGGACGCGCCACTCGTGCTCGATTATCGACGATCGGCTGAATCACCATGTGTTCTCCGGCTACAATGGGGCCGAGCTGGCAATCAATGGATCAAGGTCGCTGACTCATTTGAGGAGTTCGTGGCGATTACAGGGCTCGCCTCCGCAATTCCACGATTCCGCGAACAAAGCGGTCAACCGGAGCGTTAAGTGGAAGGATGGTGAGCGTGCGTGTTATCTAAGATGAGAGACGGCTGACGAACCCATTCTTTCTCTTTACCGGATTGGCTTGGGGTGGGATGATTGCGGTATCCGCAATCGCATTTATACAGAGACGTTTATGGTCCTCGCCGGAACTACAATTCGTGCCGGACGTGACTGCAGAAGCCAGGGCCACAGGTTGGGAAGCCGCCGGACTCGTGGGCGGGTTCTGCCTGATTATTGGTATGCTGCTTCACGCAGCCGCGACTCGAATCGCTGCGGACGAGCACGGTATCACGGAGTTGCGGTGTTGGGCTGGCGATCGATTCCTGCTGAAGTGGGCAGAAGTGCGGTCGTGGCGAGTCGAGTCATCTGAGGAGGGGAGCTTCGACACAGATGGTCAGGGCGGTACGGTGACACGTACTCGTCTTGTGGTCGAGTTGGCTTCTGCGGGGAAACCACTAGTTGTGGAGCAGGCTTGGCACACGGCTGTCTTCGTGGAATTGAACTCGGTAGTCCCACTGCTACGCAGCCCAGACACCTAACCAGAAGCTGCTGAGCTGGGGCGTTCGCTTCCCTAAAGCGTCGTGAGTACGTCATGTTCAAGGCTGGCCGCAACATCGCGATGAAAGTCCCATCACATCTTTACGAGGCGACGGTGGCCTTTTATCGAGATGTGATAGCCTTGCCGACACTGACCGCGAATGATGCAGCGGTGAGCTTCGCATTCGGTGATAAGCAGTTGTGGATCGATCGCGTTCCGACTTTGAGCCAAGCCGAGGTTTGGCTGGAAGTGGTAACAGACGACCTCGTATCCGCCGAGAAAGCCCTTGAAAATTGGGGGATAGTCCGGTGCGACGAGATCGAACAATTGCCGGATGGATTTCACGGGTTCTGGATCGCCAACCCCGCTTCCATCATTCACTTGATTGCTGAGGCGAAGGGGGCATCGTGATATGGCTGCCGAGGCAGCCCACCAGAGGCCGCATTGGACGGGCAACTCTTGCGACGGGGAATAGTGTTGTGTTTGGGCGTCTGCTCCCGCGCGACCGGTAGCTTGGCTGTTCTTCTTTATGCTTCACAAGTTTTGTCAGTTCTGGTCCTGCCGTTTTCGTTCTTGTTTTGCTATCGTCAGACGTGATTCTTCGGTACCGTGACATCAACGACGTCGTTTGTGTTTAGCGCCCATCACCTTTGAAGGAGCGATTGATGAAGAGTCCACGTCGGATAGTTCTCACCGATGAAATCATAGCCAGACATAACCTTTGTACCGACCCTCCGCCGTCTGACTCCCTCTTTTGGTTATTGTGGAACACTTGTATTCAGACTGCCCAGCAGGCTCTACAAACGCCCTTTATTCAGGGAGTCAAGGCCGGGACTCTCGATCCAGTCGTGTACGGCGGTTTCAATGTGAATGACGCCTATTACTGCTTTAACGGAGCACCGGACTACCAATCAGCCGCGCAACGTGCAAGTGATGTGACATTACAGCAGTTTCTAACCGCCAAATACAACAGCTATCAGACTTACAACGCAACCTTTCCGCAGATTTGGCGAGTAAAAGATGCCACAAGCATCATTCCTTTCGATGTCTGCCAACAGTATTCTCAGTTCGAGAGCTACATCGCTACCAAGTTTGATCCAATTTATTGCCTCATCGCCATGTTGCCCTGCGAATGCCTGTGGGCTTGGCTGGGAGAGCAGCTCTCACCTCCAGATCCTCAGAATCTTTATGCTCCATGGGTGAATGGCAATAACGATTTTAGTGGGGCGTATGCGATCGGAAACTTTCTCCAGTCCTACCAGATAGCGAATCCAGGGGTCGTTGATCAATCACTATCCCTCAAGATTTATTCTCAGGCAATGATCTACGAGCAGCAGAACTTTGCAGCCGCACTGTCAGCGACAGATTGATGGTTAACAAGTCATTCAATTGGAGCCAGAAGCAGCATGGTTTCGCGTGTAATTATTTCTGTCGGTACGCACGCATTCTGAAGCTTGCCTTGACACACTCGCATAGCTAGCTACCATTAAATGAACTTGGGCCTCGGCCCTACCAGCCCGTCGATGATCGCGGGCACCCTTACAGCCTTTGCTGCTGTGAGCGTGCTCGCGTTTTTTGTGCGCTCGCAGTTCCGGCAGCTTCACTCTTATGGAGCTTTGCCGTGTTCACTCGACTTCAAGGTCTGATCGTCCTCTCGAAACACACCGACCTGCTGCAGGTTGGTCTCACCGCCAGCGAAAAGGCACAAGCTGCCACCAATGCTCGCGAAGTGGTCGATGCCCTGATCCCTGCCGAGTACAAGGTAGCCGACATCGTCGACGACCTGCGCGGCGTCGGTGCTCTCTCGGTCGTGCATGACGACGAGGTCTACATCAGCCGCATCCTCGAGAAGGTGAATGCCGCCCCAGCTGATAGCGCGACCACGCAGCGGCTCTTCTCGCGCGAGAACGTCGAAACCGCGCTCGGCATCCTGCTGAAGCTGGCACCGCTCTTTCTGTAATCGCCTGCTGCAGCTCTTCAGCCATCTCCCTTCGTAGTTCTCAGGGGATTGGGCGCTACAAGATGTGCTGCTGATCAAGAGTCACGAAACCCGGCTCTTTACACGTTACCTGTGGGTGCCACCTTGGGGCGATACGACATGGCATCAAGCCCACTCGTTTGCGGTCAACTCCGCCGAATCACAGTCCAGTGTCATTCGTTTGCCGTCATCAGCGGGTGGTGGTTGGGGGGGAGTGCTTCGCGGGACGATGTACCGGAGTACTCACCCGAGCAGTTCACCGAGCGGGGGAGAGTTCAGCGCTATCAACAGCCGAGTGCGGGGGCGCACGAGGGAGTCTATTCGGTTCGATCGCGTCTGTTTCGCTCGATCGGTCGAGCCCTAGTGATCGGACCAGATCGTTACACCAGTGATCATTGGAAACATCAGGAACGAGGGCAACCTGACAACGATGGACAATGGGCTGGTCCAGGGACCAATTTACACATCACCGAAGTATTGAAGGCCGGAAAGAAGATGCCCCGAAAGAGAATGAATGAAATCGCAGCGAGCATCGTGGAAAGCGGCCTAGAACCCATTAAAGAGGTCAATCCAGAGCGATACACTCTCTTTCGCAAATCTGCCCAAAAAGTTTTGGACGGCATGTCAGATCGAGCAATCTACCTCAGTCTAAAAACTGTAAAGAGAGTTTCGTTCTACGAGTCCCATGACGCCTTTCTGAAGGCCACTAAACATCTAGATCGAAATGAGGAATCAATCGGATGCTATAATTACGAAGAGTGTCGAATCTACCTGAACGGCGGTCGCGAAACAGGTGAAGCAGACAATGTGACTTTGGCAGAGATGTATGCGCATGAGTTTTGTCACGCTATTGATCATGGATTGCGTTATATTTCAGAAAGCCAGCACTGGGAGAAGATTTGGCGAAAGGAGTTTGTTAAAAAGAAGAATCTCGGCAAGGAAGCGGCACAATCTCCTCAAGAAGCGTGGGCCTACTTTGGTGAACTGGTATTGACGGACCCAGTTTTGGCAAAAAACAACTCACAAGAAGCATTTGACTATTGGAAAGCGAAAGGACTGGTGCGCGAATGAGCAACGAAGTTGATCACGACGACGATGACAGCACTGAGGAGTTGCCTGCTCGAGGTGTTCATTCACAGTCTAGGCATCGCCGGTCTGCTAGGTCTATCGCATTAGAGACGATTGAGCGGTTGCGAAAAGAATTGCAGCTACCCCCTACGGCAAATGACGATATCGTCAAAGAGACTGATCACAAGGACTAGCTCACATCAACGCTCAAATGGGGGGGGGGGGGGCAATGAGTACTTTTCTTTTTGTGGCCATTTGACAGAACCTCTTGTATTTGAAGAATGACATCTAACAAGGCATAGCGGTCTAAAAGCAATGCCAACTTGGTCACTTCATCTTCCAGACAGCTACCACAAGCACCAGTTCCGCAAGCGGATGAGTCGCTCGAGCGATACACCATTCGTGCGCATCGGGAACTGATTTCTCGTGTACCAGATCCCGACGAGCGAAACTCGCTTGTGTGGAGTTCATGGGCAGCGCATCGTGGCCAGAGCGCTGATGAGAAGGTAGCTCGCAGCAAGTTCACGGCCGATCGCTTTGAGCCATCCGCCAAGCACTGCATCTTTGCCGAGCATGAGACGATCGGCAGTGACGGTCAGCCCCGCAAGTACACCGTGCGCGAGCTCACCAAAATCGTTCGCCAGCATGGTCGCGAGGCTCGTGACATCGGTGCGTTTCCCGCGCTCTCATCGCATCACACGCCAGATCGCGCCGACCCAAATGGCAAAGAGCCTGATGTGCTCGGCTACTGCGGCCCAATGCGACTTGGCATGATCGGTCGCGAAAATCCTCGCTGGGCAATCTTCGCCGACGAGTATCACCTCCGCGATTCCAAGCAGGTCCTCAATACCAAACCGTACCGCAGCGTCGAGCTGTGGACGTTCAAGGATGGCCGGATGCGCTTTCATCCGGTCGCTGCAGTCGGCGCTGAGGCTCCTCGGCTCCAAATGCCAGCCAAGTATTCGCAAGGTCAATTCACGGTGCTCCCTCACGAAGGAGCCACTGTCGAGAAATACACCGTGGCAGCGATGGCTGCCGGTTCTAACACGTTCACCAAAGAGCCGGTGCAATACACGGCCGATAAGGATTCTGCGATGGAAGCTGACCTTCCCAAGTTGATGGCAATGCTGCAGGAAACCCCTCAGTTCAAGTTCCTGACGCGAATGATGGAAGAGTACGAAGCGGAGAAGGCGAGCGCCAATCCTGCCCCAGCTGCCGGTGCACCACCCGTCAGTCCACCCACCGGAGCTGCCGAACAGTTCACGATCAAGCCTGACGATGATCCTGATGATCTCGATGACTTGCTCGAGGACGAACGTAATCGGTTTTCGTCCGCGCTACGAGCGGAGGTGGATTCGGATCGAGCGGATACGCGACATTGATCGTGAGCCGCTCGATCCGTTGACCGTGGCCATGCAGCCGCTCGTCAATCGCGGCAAGACACTCGTGTGTGGAGTCGACTTAGATGAGGGCTGCGAGCGTGGCTTCTATGCCGAGCGGATGCGTGACGTCGCCCCCATTCCTTTGAGCGATGTCGCTCCCAGCGAGTACCTCTATTCAGTTGTGGCAATCGACATTGACGAAGCAGAGGCCGTGGAGGCTGGCACGGAGCGCGAGGATGCAGATGGCTTTGCGTTTGGCTTCAATGGTGAGGCCGAGGCACGAGGAACCAATGTCCGGGCAGTAGTCATCGCCGACTGCGACATGTGACCTCAACTGTGACCACTTTCGCAAGAAGACTGCGAATTGCTTGCTCCCTAATTTCTACTAAATCCCGCTGAAATCCTTGCAGCGGGGCATCCTACGCCATCGCAAAAATTGCCGAGGTTTAGGAAACCGGTGCTCTATCCTCTGAGCTACCAGGGCCAAGTGGCTATCTAGAAAGAAGTTGCTGCAAATGGGGGCGGTGTTTCTAGTCTCGTCTCGGAAAGAAGCAGCCCCCGCATTGCCAGCCGACTTCGAGTTTAGCATCCGCCATGAAGTTGGTCAGCAAGGGGAAGACAGGAGAGCTCGGCTGGTGGCGATAGCAGGCGGTTGATGTCGTGAGGCAGCTAGGAGAAAAGTGACAGCAGCGGGCTCGTGCCTAGGTCGGCGACCTACCGCAAATCATCAGAAAAAGTGTGCGAGTTTTCGGAGAAGATTAGTACAATTCCCAAAGTCCATGCTGGGATGCAGAACGGATAGCTTTCCTTGATTAGCACCACAGGGAGGGACGATGTACGAGCCACGCTTGATTCGTAACGACGTGACCGGACGATGGGTGCGGATGAGCCGCCATGCGGAAGATCGCTGGGTCGAGCGTGCACGTGAGGCTACCGATCTCGCCAAAGAGCTCGCAAGTGCGGTCCCATTTGGCGGGCAGATCAACGAAGTGAATCAACTGCTGCTGGCCAGTTGCGGGCTCGTTTTTGTGCTTGTGGTGGAAGCGGAGTCGACAGCCGCTTGTCGCACTGTGCTGACACTCGAGCACGCTATTGCCAACATGCAAACGTTCGTGGGGCTGCGTAGCTATTCCGCTCCCTATGCCGTCGCTTCGATGCGCATCGAGAAACGCAAGGACGACATTCCGTATGCCGAGCGCTGCGCGATGCGCGAGTTCGAGGAAGGGTTGCGACTTTCGTCTCCACAGCTGCGCGAGGTCAAGCGAGCCGAGCTGAAGAAAAGTGGCTACTCCCGTTTGATGCGCTCGGCCTACATCAACATGCACTACAAGCTTGTCGGCGACGAGAAGCGTCGCGCCGCTGCTGGGGCCTGATTGGCTCCCTCGATTGTGTAGTACAAAGTTTGAATTTTCCGCGAATGTTTTCGCTAAGGGTAGAGCGCGCCAACCTCTCCCCGTATGCTGCCCGGTTCAGCGACCGCCACGCGTCCGCCAGCAGCGAGCGTGTGGACTCTCGACCGATCACACTCGCAATGGAAAATTTCTATGGCCCGCCGCATCATCGATGTCAGCCGCCGGGGATTTTTGCTCGGAACCGCTTCACTCGCCGCTGCTGCGATGTGGTCGGACCGAGCGCTTGGCATCACGCTTAAGAACGTCAACCTGGCCGATAACCCGTTTCAGCTCGGTGTTGCGTCGGGAGATCCCGATTCGAAGAGTGTCGTGATCTGGACGCGGCTTGCCCCGAAACCGCTAGAAGGGGGTGGCATGCCCAAGGAAGCGGTGGAAGTGTCGTGGCAAGTTGCCGACGACGAGGGGATGACAAAAATCGTCCGCGAAGGGACCACCACCGCGACGCCCGAGTGGGGTCACTGTGTACATGTCGAGGTCGATGGCCTCGCGCCCGATCGCTGGTACTTCTTTCGCTTCAAAGCGGCCGGCGAATTGAGCCCCATTGGTCGCACACGCACCATGCCGACCATCGAGACAGTGGCCAGCAAGATGCGTTTTGCTTTTGCGAGCTGTCAGCACTGGGAATCGGGGCTTTACACTGCTTATGAGCATATGGCCCAGGATGGTTTAGATTTAGTAGTTCACTTGGGTGACTATATTTATGAGGGGAAGGGACGTCCTGATGGACTTCGCACCCATGTCGGCCCCGAGATTAATACGCTCGACGACTACCGCAATCGTCATGCTCAATATAAGACCGATATCTTCTTACAGGCGATGCATCAGCAAGTGCCGTGGATTGTAACGTGGGACGATCACGAGTTCGATAACAACTGCGCAGCTGATATTTCGGAAGAGGCGAACGTCAAGAAGGAAGATTTTCTTGCGCGGCGCGCTAGTGCCTATCAGGCCTACTACGAGCATATGCCGCTCCGCAAAGCCTGCTTGCCGAAGGGGCCCGATATGCTCCTCTATCGTCGGCTGCACTACGGAAATCTGGCCACTTTCGACGTGCTCGACACACGCCAGTATCGGAGCGATCAGCCCTGTGGCGATGGGAACAAGCCGCAGTGCTCTGAAGCACTCGACCCGAAGCAAACGCTGCTGGGAGAGAAGCAAGAGAAGTGGCTGCTCGACGGCCTTGCGACCACCAAGAGCAAATGGAATATCCTCGCGCAGCAGGTGATGATGGCCCGCAGTGATCGTAAAGCGGGTCCCGAGCAGACCTTTAGTATGGATCAGTGGCCCGGTTATGAGATCAATCGTCGCCGCCTCTTAAAAGCGTTTAATGATCTTAAAGTTCCTGGTCCTGTCGTTTTGACAGGCGACATTCATACCAACTGGGCCAATAACCTGATTGCCGATTTCGATAACCTCGATTCGAAGGTGGTGGCTAGTGAGTTCGTTGGGACCAGTATTAGTTCGGGTGGTAACGGCGCCGAAGCAACACCAAGTGTGCTTGCCGCGATTGCCGAAAATCCGTTCGTAAAGTTCCACAATGCAGAGCGCGGGTATGTGCGCTGCGAAGTGACACCCGAGAAGTGGACCACTGATTTCTGCACGGTTCCCTATGTCGATCGGCCCGGCGCACCACTCGTGAAGCGGGCCAGCTTCGTGGTAGAACAGACCAAGCCGGGAATCGAATCGGCTTAGCGTCGATTTCGATTCAGGCCGGTCCCCTCGAGGTTCTCGGATTGATAGTAGGTAGTTCTGTGACCAAGCTCCGCAGCGTTTGTGTTTTTTGTGGAAGTAGTTTGGGAAACGACCCCCAGTACGCCCAGCATGCGCGAGAGCTTGGTCAGTTGCTTGCCGCAGGCGGCATACGACTCGTCTATGGCGGCGGCAACGTCGGCTTGATGGGGGAAGTGGCCGATGCCGCGCTGAAAGCAGGGGGCGAAGTGCTGGGGGTGATCCCCCAGATGTTGGCCGAACGCGAAGTGGCCTACCTCGATGTCACGGAACTTCGCGTGGTGACCTCGATGCACGAGCGGAAGGCCATCATGGCCGAAGAGAGCGATGCTTTTGTCGCACTTCCCGGGGGAATCGGCACGTTCGAAGAATTGTTCGAAGTCTTCACCTGGGCTCAGCTTGCGATTCATCAAAAACCGATCGGTCTGCTGAATACAGCTGGCTACTACACGCCACTCTTGGCTTTTCTCGAGCACGCGGTGAGCCAGCGGTTCATGACAGCTGCAACGCACAACCTGCTGCGTGTGGCGACAACGCCAGCCGATCTGCTGGCCCGCGTTTCGCTTCCAGCAACCGAGGCTGAAGTGAAGCCGTTCGACCGGCGGCTTACGTAGCTTGCCTCGTCTCGCCCGTTTGACGCCCCAGCGTAACACCGTTGTCACGCTGGTTGCTTCGCGAGTGGCAAACGCCTCAGAATGAGTCGCGCATCACCTGCCTCGAGGCTGATTCCCTCGCGGGACTGAAAACCAACAGGCTGGGTGCGTCGTCTCATCGGTGGGCAACTCTTGTCGGCTGGTGGAATGTTTCCTGGGGCTCTCACAGGAAGATCACACCGGCTCTTATCTCGGAGGAACAGGCGATGACAACTCTTTGGGCAAATTCCCACTTTCCCTTGGCGCGTGCTGCGCGAGCGATGCTCGCCGCCGTAATGCCGGCGCTGTTGCCGCTCGTTTTCGTCGCTTTGGCTAGTTCGCTGGCGATGGCCCAGGGGGTGCTGGTGATTGTGAATCATCCGCATCCAATTCCGTTGCCACGTCCGATGCCGACGCCGCCGTCACCCCCGACGATGTCGTACAAGATCAAAGAGCTCGCATACACCGCCAAGGTGGTCGATCAAATCGCCCAGGTGCAGGTGACGCAAAGTTTTGTGAATACCGGCAGCCAGCAGATGGAAGTTTCGCTCGTCTTTCCGCTCCCTTATGACGGAGCGATCGACCGGATGACTTTCCTAGTGGATGGCAAAGAGTATGACGCAAAACTGCTCGAGGCGAAGAAAGCTCGCGAGATCTACGAAGGCTACGTTCGCCGGAGCCAAGACCCCGCGCTGCTGGAATGGGTTGGCCGCGGCATGTTTCAAACGAGCGTCTTTCCGGTACCACCTGGTGCGGAACGCAAGGTCACGATTCGCTTCAGCCAATTGCTCCGTCAAGAGCATCGCTTGACCGATCTGCTGATTCCGATGGCGACCGCGCGCTACACCAATACGCCGATCGAAAAAGTCTCACTCGAAGCGACCATCGAGAGCAGCATTGCAATCAAGAGTGTCTATAGCCCGACGCATGCCGTGGACGTGAAGCGTCCCGATGAAAAGCATGCCACGGTGAAATTCGAAGCGTCGAACTATCTGCCAACCACCGATTTTCGGTTGCTCTACGACGTGGGAGATGCGCCACTCGCCGCGAGTGTGCTGTCATATCGTCCGGACAATTCCGATGAAGGTTTCTTCCTGATGCTGGCGAGCCCCAATCACTCGCAAGGGGAGGTCGATTTAACGAAAAAGACCGTGATTTTCGTGGTCGATCGAAGTGGAAGCATGCAGGGGAAGAAGATCGAGCAAGCCCGCGAAGCGATGCGCTATGTGCTGAACAATCTGCACGAAGGGGACACGTTTAACATCGTGGCCTACGACAGTACGGTGGAAAGCTTCAAGCCAGAGTTGCAGAAGTTCGACGATGCCACGCGCAAGAGTGCGCTGGCGTATGTCGACGGGTTGTATGCCGGTGGAAGCACGAACATCAGCGGCGCGCTCGACTCGGCGTTTGCCATGCTCACGGGTAGCGATCGTCCGAACTACATTTTGTTCCTCACCGACGGTCTCCCCACCGCTGGCGAAACGAACGAAGGAAAGATTGTTGAACTTGCGAAGCAAAAGAACGTGCACCGCGCACGGATGATCAACTTTGGCGTTGGCTACGACGTGAACAGCCGACTGCTCGATCGTATGAGCCGCGAAAACTTTGGTCAGAGCCAATACGTGCGTCCTGACGAAAACTTGGAAGCTTCGGTAAGCCGTCTCTACTCGAAGATGAGCTCGCCAGTGCTAACCGATGTGAAGGTGAGCATCGATATCGAAGGAGCAGGGGACTCGTCGTCGGCTGTGAATCGTATGTATCCCAAGCAGGTGATGGACATCTTCTCGGGCGAACAGCTGGTGATTGCGGGGCGGTATAAGAAGAGCGGTAATGCCAAAATTACCCTCAGCGGTAAGCTGAAGGGAGAAGACAAGAAGTTCGATTTCCCTGCCAGTTTCGTCGAAAAATCGATCGATCAAACGCACGGTTTTGTGGAGAAGCTGTGGGCGATGCGGCGGATTGGCGAGATCATCGACGAGATTGATCTGAAGGGAATGAACGATGAACTGGTGAAGGAGCTCGTGGCGCTGTCGACCAAGCACGGCATCCTGACCCCTTACACATCGTTTCTGGCCGACGATCAAGCGAAGCCTTCAGAACTGGCCGATTCGCGCCGCAATCTGGATCGCGCGAATCTCAGCCTCAAGCAACTTGACCAAGCTGGTGGTCAATCGGGATTTGCTCAGCGAGCTGAGAAAAAGCAACTCCAAGAGGCTGCCGGTGTCCCGTATGCTGCCGGACCTGCTTCTGCCAACGCTCGTGGTGCTGATGGACTTGCTTTAGGTGGTGGCGGTGGCGCTGCGAGGTTCCGCAACGTCGAGACGGATGAAGAAGTCACCGCTTCGGCCGTGCAGAATGCTGGTAACAGTACGCTCTATCGTCGTGGAAAACTTTGGATCGCCGACAACGCGACCGATGTTTGCGAAGAGAAAGATGCTGCGAAGATCAAAAAGATTAAGCGGTTTAGCGACGAGTATTTCAAGCTCGTGAGCGAGAACACCGCCGATGAAAATGCGATCCTCGCAACACAGCAGGCGGGTGAAGAGCTGCTCGTCAAGCTGCGTGGCCAGGCGTATCAGATTGAGTAGCTGATCGCGCTAGGTTGCAATGAAAATCGAAGAGTGGCACTGCTGGTGATCTGGCGGTGCCACTCTTTTTTTATTTGCGGAAGGCTTGGTTTTTTGAGAGCGCAGGTGAGCTAGAGAGCGGATGCTTCTCCGCTGGCTCAATCACGTTTTAACGCGTCGTCTGGAGAGCCTGTAGACGTTCGGCGGCAAAGCGGGCGAGCTCGCCGCTGCCACGCCGGGCAACCATCTGATAGAAGGCTTTCGCGACGGCCGGCTTCCCCTGGTTCTCGTACGCCTGGGCCTTCGTGAGCAGTTCGCGCAGCTCGGCTGTTTTCTCCGCTTCTTCAGCCGCCTTCTCGGCTTTGATCGACGCGACACTTCCCGGTAGAGCCTCGCTGGTGGCTGCGCGGCGTGCTTCGATACTGCGCATCTCGGCGGCGATATCGACCCCCTCACGCCATGGAGCTCGGTGGAGACTCGCTTCCGCGAGAAGCGCTTTGTCCATCGCCTCGAAGTCGTGAATCGTGGCCGAGACACTCATGCCCGAAGCACCTGTGTCGTGAGTCCCAGCTCGATTGGCCAGCGGACCGATGCCGCGTGAAGTCGAACGCGATCCGCTGCTGCCGATGCCACCCAAGTAGGTACTCCCTCGATCGGGGACCGAAACGGTGGTGCTGACCGAAAAGAATCGAAACGTCGGGAGCTGAACCGTGGTGGGCTGCTGAGCGAGAGCGATGGACGCGAGGGACTGGCTCGCCACGAGTCCGGCCGCGAAGAAGATGGCTTGGCGACGGCGCAGAAGAAAATGGATCACGGCAGGGCTCCTTTCGTTACGTTTCATCGTAAGGGAGTCCGAGCGCTTGCCGCAAGCATTTCGTGAGCGCGAGCCGAAGCGAGTGCGATCAAGAAACGGCGAAACGCACGATCATGCAGCTCGTGGTTAGCGAGGAACACATCGCGCGGAACAGCCATGGGCTAGCAGTGCTGACGACTGCTAGCGAGTGATAGTCAAGGAGCTTGCCAGCCGAACTAGCGGCTGTTGCGAGTGGCTTGCGCTTCGAGGTCGGCCTTGTAGGCTTTCATCGCGGCAGCTTCCTTGCTGAGTTTGAACTCAGGGCCAGGAGCGTAGTACTGGATATCGTCTTTGTCGTAGTACGCGCTAGGCAAGGTTTGACCACCTTCGGTGATCTGGCACCCGGTGCTGCTGATCGCAGCCGATGCAAGAACCACTGCGGCAGCAGCGTGAAGCCAAAGTTTGGGGCGGATGGTCATCGTTGCGTCTCCAGCGCTCGAAACTGGCAAGGATCCATCCCTCGCCACTTGGTTGGTCAGCATCCGATGGGCAGTACAACCGCACCCATCGCGCCAGACCCTACAAACGTCACAGAGAGTATCGACCAGCATCGGCTCCAACTTTGGCGAAACTCTGTCAAAAAATAACGACTACAGAAACCTTGCAACTGCTAGCACGCATTCTGCTGGCAGCCATGAACCCTGGCTCACTTCGGCGCGGGCCAGTCGAGGTGTTTGTGCAGGAAGTCAAAGGTCCCTTTCCCGTTGATGGTGTGGGGGCCAACGAACCATTCGATCTCGCACCGATCTCCGATGCCGAGGCGCGCTTGGTAGAGGTTCCGCACTTTGGCGAATTCATAAGCGACGTTCTCGTCGATGCCGACCCCATCGAAGTGTCCACGTTCGACCATGAAAGGTCGCGGCGCGATGAGGGTGGCCATCTCGGCATAGTTGAAGGTACTGCCGAGATTCCACTCGAAAATCTCGTACTCGCCGGTCCAGACGTAGCTGTAGTTGCCGCGCGTCGAGGCGTTCTTATCGACCCACTCGTTGAAGTCGGCCGAGCAGATCGAAAGGCAGTACTCTTTCACCAGAGGCGGAATGCGCATGGCACTCTTGCCACCGTACGACAGACCATAAAACGCAATCTTCTCTGGGTCGGCAAACGACTGCGTGCCGAGCCAGTTCACAATCTGCTGATGCTGTGGCACGATGATCGAGAAGAGTGTTTTGCCGAGTGGATTTGCTTTTCGCTGCAGTGTCCGGAATTTGTCTTTGCCGAGATACAAATTCTGCGGCGCGAAGGTGATAAAGCCGCGCTCGACGAGCTGCACCGCATACTTCTTATAGGCGGCGTTTCCTTGCTCCTCGATCACGTCTTGTGGTCGACCTTCAAGACCATGCTGACACACCACCACCGGTCGCTTCTCGCCTGGCTTCAGGTCTTTGGGGAGCAGCAAGATGCCGTAGGCGATGACATCGTCGTACACATCGAGTACCACTTCATAGCCGACATACTTCTCGGTGTCGTAGAGTTTTCGCGAGCGGGGGTTCGGTGGGAGCAGAGGCAGATCGAACTGACCGATCACCTCCTTGGCAAAGATGTCACGGTAGGGCTCAACCGTCTCGCTGAACTTCTCGGGAGACGACGTATCGAGCTTCGCGAAGAACTCTTTGCGTGTATAGGACGATTCTGCAAGCACCGCTTGGTTATAGGCATCGATCGAAACGATTTGACGTCGCTCGCGCGCTTTGATGGTTGCGGCGGATGTGTTTATAGAGTCGTAGTCACCGAATTTCGTGGGAGCAGAGTGTCGATTTCCTGTGAGTACTTCGAGAAACGCATCGGTAGTAGCAGACGAGCAGAATGGTATTTCTTGGGAGCCGTCTGATACATTCGGCGAAAGTTCCTGGTGTGGGAACTTGGTGAGTTCTCGCAGGGAAGCGATCAGTTTCTGGCTACGATTGAATTCGCGATTTGCAGCCCCCTTGAGAAGATTCGGTCGTCGTAGAACCGCAGGCGCACCGCCATTTCCGGCAAGTTCTAGTTCTGGCGCGATCCCCAAGTCCAGAATATAGGGCCGAGGTGCGATCATGGCCCGAAGTTCGGCATCGCCAAATTCATTGAGGAGCCCAAATACATTGCGATCTAACGGCTGCTCCCAAACTGTTGAGCGATCGTCGAAGTAGCCACTCACACAAACAGTATCCACGCGCGTGTCTATCGCCGCAGCATACTGGGCAATCATTCCTCCCTCGCCATAGCCGATGATGCCTACTCTCGCCGCTCCGATGTTTCTGTCGTTACGTGGGCTTTTCAGTGCATCGACGATCGCCAACACCTGCTGCACTTCATAACCAATCAAATGCTTTCCCAGTACAAAAGCGGAGCGATAAAGATACTCGCGATGGGTGAGGTCGGCATTGCGGCGTTTCTCGCGTGATCGACTCACGAGACTTGGCATGCAAACGATAAACCCTTGCTCTGCGAGTCGGCGAGCCACCTGCTGCTCTTCATCCAGTCCAGGCACGAGTCCCGCAAGTTGCTCCGGCGATTGATCGCAATCGGGAATGATAATTACATACTCGGCCTTGGGCTTGGTTGGGATCAGAGAGAGAGTTTCGACAAACAATGCAGGCTGATCATTCCAGTCGGATCGCGGATATCCCAAAACCGGCAGTCGATCATACTTCGCTACAAAACTCTTGCTCTTGGCAACGATGTCCAGCATCTCGTCGTCGACAAATATCTTTCGAAAAGATGGTACCGAGAGCCGCTTTTCATCGGCCCCCAGCATCTTCGCAAGTCGCGCGCGTTTGGGTTCGAGCGATTTGCTGTAAGCCTCGATCGACGAATAATCGACCGTCCAATTCTTGTCGCGCAGCTTGCTCGACTCGGCCAGCTGTTTGAGCAAAAACCGATCGACACCGTCGACCAGTTGCGACGAGATATCTCCCTCGATGGTCAGTGGCGCTGTCCCCTCGAGAGTCGCCCCGAAGGTCGGTTGGTCGGCTGCCAAAGTGGTCGCGCGGCCTGTCAGGGCGAAGGTCAGCATCGCCAGCAGCAGCATCGATTGCACGCGGTTCATGAGGAAACTTTCGTGAGCGGTCGGTGAGAAGATTCCGGGCAGGGAGCGGCACGATCAGCACACCGCAGACGCTGAATATACGGAGCTGTACACTTCCGTCCCAAGGAAAAAATTCTGCGGGAGCAGGGCGTCTCGCGAGGCAAAAAATTTCAGGCCGCCGCAAGATTTCCTCGCAGCGTGCGAATAAGTGAGTTCAAGCATCGCATTTGCGAAGTTTGTGGCAGATGAAATTCCCGTGATTGCCCCTAGTCCTCGATCTGGCAGGGGGTATGATTTATACCTTGAATTCTGCACGGATTCTTGGGGTTTTTGCCCTGCCCTCGCTGGCGGCCTTGGCCGGCGTTTCCCTGGCTGGCGGACTGCCGGCCGACACCGTTGTTGGTCCCACTTGCGCCGGCACAGCTGGCGTCTTTCTGGGGACCTCAGGAGACACGCTCATGACGTGGCAGGTATCGAAAAAAGAACTTCTCTCGCAAACCGTTGAACACATCGACATCAAGCAGCACAACGTGGTGCCGATGGTCGAAGCGATGCAGTCGATGGCCTTCAGTGCCCGCGATCTCGGTCGCGCGGCTGACATCTACGACCGCATGGTGCGCGACACCGAGTGCGGCATCATCCTTTGCCTGGCTGGCTCGCTCATCTCGGCTGGTCTCAAGCAGGTGATCATCGATCTCGTGCGTCATCGCATGGTCGATGCCATTTGCAGCACCGGCGCGAACATCGTCGATCAAGACTTCTTCGAAGCTCTCGGTTTCCGCCACTACATGGCCGCCGAACGCCTGAAGAGTGGTATGGACGACGGCATGCTCCGCGATCACGCTATCGACCGCATCTACGACACGCTGATCGACGAAGATGAGCTCCGCATCTGCGACGAGACCGTGAAGAAGATCGCCGACGCGCTTCCGCCACGCCCTTATTCGTCGCGCGAAATCATCCACGAGATGGGCAAGCACCTCGAAACCAACGCCAAGTGCGATTCGATCATCCAGGCTTGCTACGAGATGAAGGTGCCGATCTTCTGCCCCGCCTTCTCCGATTGCTCGGCTGGTTTGGGGATCGTAGCTCACTACCACGAGCGCAAGGGACAAGCAAAAACCTCGTTCGACTCGGCGAAGGACTTCTACGAACTGACGCAAATCAAGCTGGCCAACCCCAGCACCGGTTTGCTGATGATCGGTGGTGGCGTGCCAAAGAACTTTGCGCAAGACATCGTGGTGGCTGCCGACATTTTGCTCGCGTCGGAAGGAAACCACGAATACCCAGCGATGCACAAGTACGCGATCCAAATTACGATTGCCGATGTGCGCGACGGTGCTCTCTCGAGCAGCACGCTCAAGGAAGCCTCGAGCTGGGGCAAGGTCGATACCGCCTACGAACAGATGGTCTACAGCGAAGCGACCCTCGCTCTCCCGCTGATCGCCGGCTACGCCTACCACAAGAAGGGCTGGGAAGCTCGCACCGCCAAGGAATTCGCCTCCCTCTATAGCGAAACCCCCGAATCGGTCGGCTAGTAGCCTGATAGTTCTGGGGTGGCACTGCTGGATCAACCAGCAGTGTGCCCCACACGTAGGGCAGGCTCCCGCCTGCCTTGCAGTTTGTAGGTCAGGTACCCCGTACCTGACAACCGATAATCTCATCCACAACAAACGACTCCATGCTCACCAGCTTGGAGTCGTTTTTTTGTGGACTGGTTGCGATTACTTAAAAATCGGAGGTGTCTCACGTAGTACGTTATCTAGCGAACAATGTCATGTACACTGAGTGCCTGTGTTGTGCGTAGCTCAATACAGTTTGGGGTTTTAAAAGATGCACTCTGCTGGACACGCCAGCCAGTAGTCTTGTAGGTCAGGTACTCAGCACCTGACATTCCCGCTGGTTGCATCGCACATACGATCGAAACAAGCCAAAGTCGCTCTACGAGGCAGCTTATCACGCTGTTTGGGTATCGATGATTGAGGATATACGTCGTTTGAGCTTAGGGCAAAATTTTGAGATAGGTTGAGAGGTTTGTTTTTGTATGCGAATTCTTTGGGGCCGCACGATGGTTGGTGCGAGCGGAGCGAATGATGCTTGATTATCTGAGTTTTTTGAAGAATCGGCTCCGCGAGCGGCTATGGATTAAGCCTCTGATCATCTGCGTTCTGTCGATTGGCGCGGTCCTGCTTGCGAATCTTCTTGATCGGTCGGCACTCGGGCGTTTTCTGCCGGAGATCACCAAGGAGTCGAACGAAGCACTCCTCACGATCATGGCTTCGAGCATGTTGGTGATGGCCACATTCGCCGTCTCGTCGATGGTGGCCGCCTACGCTTCCGCCAGCACTTCTGCGACGCCGCGCTCGTTTCCACTGATCATCGCCGACGATGTTTCACAAAACGCGCTCTCGATGTTTGTCGGAGCATTTATTTATAGTGTGGTCGCGCTCGTGGCGTTTTTGAATGGTCAATATGATGGAAGAGCTGGCAAGTTTGTCTTGTTTACCTTGTCGCTCGTGGTGGTGACCACCATCATTGTCACGTTCGTTTGGTGGGTCGACAACATCGCTCGACTCGGTCGGTTAGGGAACACGGTCGACAAGGTGGAGGCAGCAACTGACGGCGCTTTGCGCAAGCGACAGGCGATGGCTCGCCTCGGCGGTGTCGCGTTCTACAGCCCACCAGCGACGAGCCATGCTGTCTATACAAAAGCGGTCGGCTACGTGCGACGTGTCGATGTCTCCGCAATGCAATCTCGCGCGGTGGGTTCGCATCTGAAGATCGTTGTGGCGGCTCTCCCTGGCACTTTTTGCACTCCGAATCGGCCTGTGGCTTGGATTATTTCGGAATCAAGCGAGGCGGTTTCAGGCGAAGATGCCGAAGCGATTGGTGCTGCGTTTGCGATTGGCGATGCGCGAGTGTTTGATCAAGATCCTCGATTTGGATTAGTTGCTCTGTCAGAGATTGCCAGCCGCGCGCTTTCGCCTGCGGTCAACGATCCGGGTACCGCCATCGACGTAACTGGCACCCTTGTCCGTCTGTTTGTGATGTGGAACGAGTGTTGCAAAGCAGCGGGCGATATGCCGGTCCATTTCGACCGTGTTGCGGTGCCAGAACTTTCGCTCGACGACATGTTGGACGATGCCTTTACCGGCATTGCCCGCGATGGTGCGGGGCTCGTCGAAGTGGTTGTGCGACTACTGAAGGGGCTCGAATCACTAGCGGAACTCGGTCACCCCTCACTCCGCGAAAGTGCGCTGAGACATGCCCGTCTCGCTCTGGTACGAGCTGAGAGCGTCATGAAAGTTCCCGACGATATCACTGTAGTCCGTGAAGTCGCCAAATTTGCTTTGAAGTAGAGCTAGGTGATGAGCCTGAGCAATAGATAGCTCCGACTGGGAATCGTAACTTTCGTCGTCCTCTTTGCAGAAGCCGCTGCTCGGTAGCTGTGCTGGTTGCTAGCACACTCGCTGGTGGCGTTTTACGCGCGATTGCTCTTGTCGGCCTTGGGCCTCTCTTGGTACACGCCGCTATCGCCTCTATCCTTCGCCAAGCTTGCGCGCGGATTCGCCGAGCCCGCTTGGCCGTGGAAATTCGGAATTGTGGTACTCGAGAGAAAGAGATCGACGTTGAGTTGGCTGTGGACTAGTTCGAATCGCTTTGCTCAGCCGTGGTTGCCGGGGCTTTTGCTCCTGGCGTCGCTAGCTGGCTGCGCTCCTCGTCCGTACGTCAATCAGCACATCGAGCAAGTGAACAGCGAGTATCGCGAACTCGAGAACTCGTACTATTTGCTGGAAGACGAAAATCAACAGCTCTGTTTTGAGATCGACAAGCTGGAAGCGGAACTCGATCGTTTGAAAGGGGGAGGTCGTCGACCCTCGAGTAGCGCAGGACAGCGTCCTGGCGGGCTTTTTGCGCCGCGCAATCTTCCTTCCGATGCGGGTGATTCGACCAAACCCATGGAACCAGGTGGCCTCGCGCCACCTTCGATCGAAATACCGGAAATCGAAATTCCGATGAGTGAGGGGAGCAGCACTCCCGCGCCGATGCCGCGCCGCAGCAACCGTCCTTCGCTCGATCCTCCAGCGAAGCCGACGAGCGAGTTGCCGGAACTCGAAGTTCCGATGATCGAAATGCCTGAAGCGTCCGAGCCATCGTTGTTGCCCCAGGCGGAAACTCCCCCGGTCGACACGCCCAAGGCGGATAGGCCGAAAGTCGACGTGCCGAAGCTCGAAACGCCCCCAGTTCCGACGATCGAGACCGACGTGCTGCCACCGCCGGAATCAGCTCCGAGTACGCCTGAACCGATTGGATCGCGCGACGAGTCGCGGCTCGATCCGCAGATCACGCATGTGAAACTCAATCCACAAATGACAGCTGGTGCTAATTTTGATAGCGAGCCAGGGGACGATGGTTTGATGATTCTGGTCGAGCCCCGCAATCGGTTCGAGCAAACGCTTTCAACAGCTGGCCCGATGTCGCTGGTGCTACTCGATCCTGCCGAGCAAGGTGAGAAGGCACGCATTGCACGCTGGGACTTTGCTCCGGAAGAGATCGACGAGCTGCGCGAAACGACTCCGCAAGCGGGTGGCATTTTACTGAAGCTTCCTTGGCCGTCGCGGCCTCCTACGAATCGCAAGCTGCGGCTATACGTGCGCTACGAAACATCCGATGGTCGTTTGCTCGAAACCGACCGCGAAGTGCTTGTGGCCGGAGCAGGGGAGAGTTCGAATCGCTGGGCACCGCGCACCCGAGAAGCGAGCACCTCACGCACTGGCAATGCAGCGCAGCCATCGAATCCAGCGGCTGTGATTCGCCAACCCAGTGCTGGGGATGCAGCACCTGCTCCTGCAGCTCGTCCCGAGCCAGTGGCTCGGCAGAACGGCGCGGCAGCTGATGTCGAAACGCCGGGGGCTCCGAATCTGCTGATGCCACCTGCGGCGCTCGGCGATCCTGCTGCGATGCCACAAGCGCGCCCGCGCTGGCAGCCTTATCGCTAGTGCGCGATTCTTTTTCCTCGCGAAATCGCCGTTTTTCGAGAAGCTTCGCGCATTTCTAGGCGTAATTCCGCTCGAGTAGCGCGCCACTACTTTCTGTAGTCCGCTCGGGGCGGGTATCATCGACAGCTGCTGAACAGCTACGCCTTTCTCCACCCCTCCCCGAGCTTCTCATCGACCCTCGTATCGACGAAGTATTTGCCGGAACGATTCAACATGAAACTCGCAAAATTTCTTTCTCCCGCAGGTCAGGTGAATGTCGGCCGCTTGGTCGGAGACGATCTGCTTCCGCTCGATCTTTCGGGTGGCCAGTATCGCTCGCTCTATGAAGTGCTGGAATCGGAAAATCCTTATGAAACGGCTGAGTTTCTGACACGCGTGGGGGAGAAGTTTCCGCTCGATAGTGTGCAGCTTCTCGCGCCGATCGATCATCAAGAAGTGTGGGCAGCAGGTGTGACCTACAAGCGGAGCCGCACGGCGCGGATGGAAGAATCGGCCACCGCAGCATCGTGCTACGATCGTGTATATGCCTCGCCTCGTCCCGAGTTGTTTTACAAAGCGTCGCCGCATCGCGTATCGGGGCATGGTCAGCCGCTGCGAATTCGCAAAGACTCGGAGTGGAACGTTCCCGAGCCTGAACTCGCGCTCGTACTCACCAGCAAAATGCAGCTGGTGGGTTTTACGATCGGCAACGACATGAGCAGCCGCGATATTGAAGGGGATAACCCGCTCTATCTGCCGCAAGCCAAGTGCTACAACCAGTGCTGCGGACTTGGCCCCTGGATCACCCTGGCCGTGGGGATGCCCTCACCGAATGATATCGGTATCCGACTGCTGATTCATCGCGAAGGGAAAGCGGTCTACGATGGTCGCACGAGTGTCGATCACATGGCACGCTCGTTCGAGAATCTGATCAGCTGGCTTTCGCGAGACAACAGTTTCCCGCGCGGTGCGTTCCTGCTCACCGGTACCGGCATCGTTCCCGACAACAGCTTCACGCTGCATCCCGGCGATCTCGTGGAAATCAAGATCGATGGAATTGGCACCCTCATCAATCCTGTGGTGCAAGGGTAGCGCAGTAGCGTGGTCCGTCGGGCGATGGTGCATTTTTTTGACGGTTCGATGTTCAGCCTGCCTGTGTGCGGCTGAGCATTGTTACTAGAAAGCAGATAGCGATGAGTTTGGCTCAAGTGTTGATTGCTGGTAAGTGGCGTGCAGCGAATGCAAGTGGCACGTTTCAGTCGTACGATCCGGCGCTGGCCGAGCCGATCGAGACAGAATTTCCTGTAAGCACTTGGGCCGATTGCGACGAAGCACTCACCGCTGCTGCCGAGGCATTTCAGGCTCTGCGAAAACTTCCAGCGTCGAAAATCGCCGAGTTTCTCGAGGCTTTTGCAGCTCGAATCGAAGCCGCGAAAGACGAACTCGTCGCCACGGCCAGTCGCGAAACCGCGCTCCCCAAAAATCCACGTCTCGAAGGAAATGAACTCCCGCGTACCACGGGACAATTACGCCAAGCGGCTGCTGCAGCACGCGACGGCGCCTGGGCTCTCCCGACGATCGATACAAAGCTTGGCCTTGCCTCGCAGCTGGAAGCGATTGGCCCGGTGGTGGTGTTTGGTCCCAACAATTTTCCCCTAGCGTTTAACAGCGCGAGCGGTGGCGATTTCGCAGCGGCGATTGCCGCCGGTTGTCCCGTCATAGCCAAGGCGAATTCGTCGCATCCACTCACCACGATGCTCCTCGCGCGGGAAGCGTTTGCTGCTGTAGAAGCCACCAAGCTTCCCAAAGCCACGGTGCAGTTGATCTACCGAACTTCGCATGCCGATGGCGAAAAACTGGTGAGCGACCCGCGTGTCGGCGCGATCGGTTATACCGGAAGCCGCCATGCAGGTTTGGTTTTGAAGGCCGCTGCCGATCGCGCGGGGAAACCGATTTACCTCGAGCTTTCGAGCGTGAATCCTGTGGTCATTCTGCCCGGCGCCCTGGCAGAAAAGGGTGACGACATCGCCGGTCAATTCACCACCAGCTGCTTGATGGGAACAGGGCAGTTCTGCACCAATCCTGGGCTTGTGGTGCTTGTTGCGAGCGAAGCAACAGAAAAGTTCATCGCCCAACTCGTGGGTAAGTTTTCTGCAGCTCCGGTCGGCACACTACTCTCGGCCAGTGTGGCAAAATCGCTGGCCGCTGGTGTCAGCACGCTGACGCAAAGTGGCGCGCAGGTGCTGGTCGGTGGTGCAAGTGGTGGAGGCAAAGGATTCAGCTATGCCAACACGCTTTTGCGAGCTTCGGGGCAACAGTTTTTGCGCAATGCAGCCGCGCTGCAAACGGAAGCATTCGGCAACGCCTCGCTGATTGTTGTGTGCGACTCCGATAGTGAAGCGGCGCAAGTTCTCGCGCAGCTCGAAGGGAATCTCACCGGTTGCATCTACTCGCATACTGGCGGCGCCGATGACCCTTCGTACGATCTCCTCGCGCCGATCTTGCGACAAAAAGTGGGACGTCTCATCAACGACAAAATGCCGACAGGCGTCGCTGTTAGCTCGGCGATGAATCATGGCGGTCCCTATCCCGCAACCGGCCATCCCGGCTTCACCGCCGTCGGCATTCCGGCATCGATGCGACGTTTTGGAATGCTCGCGTGCTACGACGGTGTGCGCGACCATCGTCTTCCGGCGACACTTCAAAAGAAGAATCCCACCGGCACCCTGCAGCGACTGATTAACAACAGCTGGACCACCGCCGACGCTGAGTAGCACTCGCTGGCAGCTTCGAGCATTGGTGTCGAGCAATCGAGCGCCGCTGTCGGCCCGATCGACACCAAATGCTCGGCATCGCACTCTCGTGCATCGCTACCAGGCAGCATTGCGCGCATGGCGATGCGAAAAGCTCGCTAAACTGACACTTCGCTGAAACTGAGCAAATTGTAATTCCACTCGGCCTCAGAATTGCTACGAAGTTAACGCATCATTTGCGACCTTAGCCAGCCGTCAGCCACAGGTCTCCGTCTCTTGCGATGCCTGCTGGTTCCATGCAATTTGCCCATGCTGTTTTGTGCCGGTCGTTTGCGCTCGTTCGATTCGCTACGCCACTTCGGCGGCCTCCACATCGGCCCGCTTTCACGCTTGTCGAACTCCTCGTAGTGATCGCCATCATTGGTGTGCTCGTCGCGCTGCTACTTCCAGCCGTGCAAGCAGCCCGCGAAGCCGCACGGCGCATGTCATGCAGCAATAACCTGAAGCAAATCAATCTGGCGATACACAACTATCACGACACGCATTTAGCGCTCCCGCCGAGCCAAGCCACCTTCACCAACACCGATGGGAAGAGCACCTCCAACGGCCTCCAAGCTTTGATTCTTCCATTCGCCGAGCAAGGGAATGTGAACAATATCTACAACTACGACATGGGGTTTGATCATCCTGTCAATCAAGTCGCCATCAACACACGCATACCGTTTTACTACTGCCCGTCGTCGACCAACGGCGAGAAGAAAGTGAATCTGATCGACATCTCGTCGACCACACAGACACCCACCGGAACCGCAGCGGTCAACAACTACTATCCGGTGCGAAACGTTCGGAACACGGCGAATGTGGTGCTCGAAGGTTGCTTTGCACGTGCGACGAATGGGCAACTCGTGGGTCAAACCGGAGGTGGCCCACTCTGTCCCAATCTGGCCGCGATAGTCGATGGCACCTCCAACACCTTTTGGTTCGTCGAGATTGGCGGGCGCCCCGAGTATTACGTGCATGGCAAAACGATTACGCCCGTAGCCGGGGGGATCTTTTTGTTCTCGGCTTGGGCGGGCAACACGGCAATGGCGCTCAACTCCTACACCGCCGATGGACTCGTGCAAAAAGGTCCGTGCATGATGAATTGCACGAATCAGTTTCAGCCGTACAGCTTTCATCCATCGGGATGCATGTTCGGACTCGCTGATGGTTCGGTTCGCTTCCTGAGTGAAACGATCGATGGCGATACGTTTCGCGCGCTGGGGTCTCCTTTGGGTGGCGAAGCGGTGATGATGCCATGACGATGCGACATCTTTGGGAAAGGCTGCAGGCGTTCACATGCATCGCCGCAGTGGTGCTGGTAATCACGGCGGGTGGTTGTGCATCCGAAGCGACTGGCGAACTACTCCACCCAGCTTCGGGACAAGTGCTTTTCGGGGGAAGTCCCGTCGCAGGTGCTTCGGTCGTTCTCTATCCCGAGGAGATGGTCTCTGCAGCAGCCGATGGTTCGCGTGCGGCTGTTTCGCCATTCCGTCCCAACGGTATCACCGATGCTGAAGGGCGCTTTAAGCTCGGCACTTATGTGCAGCACGACGGTGCGCCAGCCGGACGGTGGGTCATCACCCTCACCTGGCCCGATGAACGAATTCCACCAGCCGTGCGCGAGGAAATACTCGCGAGTGGCGAAACAATTCCCGATCGTTTTCGGGGCCGATTCGATAGTCCATACCGACCACTGGGGCTCATCGAAATCGCTGCGGGAGAGAACCAGATACCAGCAATTCAAATTCCAGCGCAATGAGCGCGCTCTTGCTCACACACACGACTACACACACTATCCCCCACGAGATCTACTTCGATGCATTGTTGCTTTCCAGCGCGAAGCGGCTGTTTTGCCAGCGCGATCGCCATGCTGCTAATGCTGCTGACACACGCACCTCTTCAGGGAGCTGAACCATCGGTGCTGAAATCGGTGCAGAGCGGCTCTTGGTCAGCAGCTGCGACATGGGATCTCGCGCGGGTTCCTCAGCAAGGGGATATTGTGCTGGTCCATAGTGGTCACGAAGTGCTCTACGACGTCGTGTCGAAGGAAGTGATTCGCTCGATTCATGTTTCGGGAACCCTCCGTTTTTCGGTCGAGTGCAATACGCGTCTCGAGGTCGGATTGCTCCGCGTGGAAGCGGGGGATCAGATTTTGGAACAAGGATTTGATTGCAGCCCCACAGCAGCGTCTGCTCAGCATGATCACGGGAAAAAAGAAACGTCCGGCGCGAAGCGGGCTGCGCTCTTGATTGGCACGCCCGAGATGCCGATTCCCACGAAGTTTCGCGCGCTCATTCGTTTACATGCGATCGAGGGGACCGATGCCAAATCGTGGCCAGCGATTGTTTGCTGCGGCGGGAGGATGGAGATCCACGGCGCTCCGATGAAACGGACCTGGACAAAATTGACGCGCACAGCCGATGCCGGCGCGACCCGCTTGTTCCTCACCGATACGGTGGGAGAGTGGCAAGCCGGGGATCAGTTGCTGATCACTGGCACCGCTCGCCAAGAGCCGAGCGCAGGGGTGAAATCGGAACATGTTACCGATCAGCCTGCTTCGGAAGTGCGGCATCTGGCTGCCTTGATAGAGTCCAATCCCGACGCGGGTATGACGGGCCGAGCACGCCTGACGATTGAGCTCGATAAACCGCTTGAGAAAACGCACCGCGGAGGGGAGTATAGCGCCGAGGTTGCAAACCTGACACGGAATGTGGTGATCGAGTCGGCTGATCCCGCCGGTGCGCGTGGTCACACGATGTATCACCACGGCTCTTCAGGATCGATCAGCTACGCTGAGTTTCGTCACTTGGGAAAGCAAGGTGTGCTCGGCCGCTACCCGATCCATTTCCATTTGGTGAGCGACTCGATGCGTGGCAGTTCCGTGATCGGCGCGTCGATTTGGGATAGCCACAATCGCTGGATCACAGTGCACGGAACGCAGTATCTGGTGGTTCGCGACTGTGTAGGCTTTCAAAGCATTGGCCACGGATTCTTCTTTGAAGATGGAACCGAAGTCTATAACTTTTTCGATCGCAACCTGGCGGTGCAGGCGCTCAATGGCGCGCCTCTTCCCGAGCAAGTCCTGCCGTTCGATCTGAACGATGGGGCCGGGTTCTGGTGGGCCAATAGTCTGAACGCTTTCACACGCAATGTCGCCACCGAATGCGATCAGCATGGCTTTCGCTTCGAAGCGGAAAAGACCGCCAAATTCAGCCCTGTTTTGGAAGTGCTGCAGGCCGATGGAACGACCAAAGAGGTCGACATTCGCACGCTCCCATTCCTGCAGTTCGACGATAACGAGGTCCACTGCCATCGTCGGTTTGGCCTGAATCTTGGTGGTATTCGTGGACTGACTTACGGACAATTCAGCGAGGAAAAGTCGGCCGAGGATTTTGCGAAATCGATCGGCGGCACGACTGAAGGAATTGGCCCCAGCGCCGCCGAACCGTTTCGGATTCGTAACTTCAAAGCCTGGGATACGCACTGGGCCTTTCACACCTTTGCGCCGTCGGTGAGCGTCGATGGTCTCGATGTGTTTGATTGCAACTATGGAATTTGGCGCTCGGTGATGGACTTGCATCAGTACGACAACATCGCCTTCCGCCAGATTCACTCGCACTCGATCTTCTTCCCGATGGGTGGACATGGGCCGACGATTCATATGGCGGAGAAGGGGCCGTCGTTCCCCAATTTTCAGCGCAAGGATACACGCCCGCCGGTGACGGTGGTCACCAGCTGCACCCAAGGGAGCGATGGGATGCTCGTTGTTCGGGGCGTAGCGACCGACGATTCCGCCGTGGCGCAGGTGAAAGTGGGGGATAAGCTGGCGACTTCCCTGCGCGGAGAATTTGCCGAGTGGGAAGTGGTTCTTCCGGCAGCTCAGCTTCCAGAAATCGTGGCGATTGCTACCGACGAAGCTGGCAATCTCGAGCCGCGTGGCCATCGCGTTTCGCTCGAGGGAGATCCCGCTCCATCGATTCGCCCTGCCTCGCATCCCGCCGGTCATCACGGGGAGTAGATCGCAAAATCGTATCTGCGATGGCCCCCTCCGCTGCTGTATTGGCGAAGGCCAATCGCGATCGACTATACTCGTCGCTAGGAATCTCGGATCGCTTGGATCCGAGGTGCTTGGGACCAGAATCCTACGACGAGAGTTTTGCCGATGTCGCTGCGCACACTGCTTGCTTCGGGGCTGTTAATTCTTGTTGCCGCCATCGCTTCGTCGGCCGAGAAGCCCAACATCATTGTGATCATCGCCGACGACTTGGGTTATGGCGATCTGGGTTGCAATGGGAGCCAGACGATTGCGACGCCGCACATCGATCGGGTCGCGGCGGAAGGGCTACGTTTTACGAGCGGCTATTGCTCGGCATCGACCTGCACACCGACACGCTATTCGCTCCTCACCGGCACTTATGCGTTTCGCGTAAAGGGGACCGGCATCGCCGCCCCGAATTCTCCAGCGCTCATTCAACCTGAAACGGTCACCGTGGCTTCGCTGCTGAAGTCGCAAGGGTATGCCACGGCCTGCATCGGCAAATGGCATCTCGGACTTGGCGTCGGAAAGCCAGACTGGAATGGGGAGCTCAAACCTGGGCCGCTCGAGATTGGGTTTGACCACTGTCTGCTGCTGCCGACCACTAACGATCGCGTGCCGCAGGTGTTTGTCGAAAATCATCGCGTCAGGAATCTCGATCCGGCCGATCCACTGTGGGTGGGTGATGAAAAGCCGAGCGACGATCATCCCACGGGCATCTCGCACCGCTCGACACTCGCGATGGACTGGGACTATGGTCACAACGGCACGATTCATAACGGGATCAGCCGCATCGGTTTCTATACGGGTGGGATGAAGGCCCGTTTTCGCGATCAGGATCTGGCCGACGAGTGGGTGAAGGCATCGGCCCAGTGGATTGAAGCGAACAAAGCGGGGCCTTTCTTTTTGTACTTCGCGGCACACGATATCCATGTCCCCCGTACGCCTCACGAGCGTTTTGTGGGAAAGAGTGGTATGGGCCCGCGTGGCGATTCGATCTTGGAGTTTGATTGGTGTGTCGGCGAACTAATGAAAGTCCTTGAGCAGCATCAGCTCGCCGAGAACACCCTGGTGGTGATCTGCAGCGACAATGGACCTGTCCTCAACGATGGCTACAAAGATCAGGCAGTGGAACTGATTGGCAAACACGCCGCAGCGGGGCTATTTCGGGGCGGAAAATACAGTGTGTTCGAAGGTGGCACGCGCACGCCGTTTATTGTGTCGTGGAAAGGTCGTGTGGCGAGTGGCGTCTCGGACAAGCTGGTCTCGACGATCGATTTCGCGAGCTCATTTGCAGCACTAGCGGGCGCCAAGATTCCCGAAGATGCCTGCCTCGATAGTTTGAATCTGCTCGACACTCTGCTGGGTGATAAAGCAGCGGCGGGGCGCGAGTATGTGTTGCAGCAAGACAATGGTGGGACCAAGCTGGGGCTTCGTGCGGGGGACTGGAAACTCGTTCGTGGCGGCGCTTTGCCTGGCAAGAAGAAGGGCCCGGGAGCGCGCGAAGCGGATCAGCTGTTTCGGCTTTCCAGCGATCCGGGGGAGACAAAAAATGTCGCAGCCGAGTTTCCTGCGGAGCTCGAGAAGCTCCAAAAGTTGCTCGCCACCATCATCGCCGACGGTCGCACACGCCCCGTAGGTCCGCAGTAGTCGAGCCGTCGTCACGGCTATTAAGAAAACTTTATGGTGGGCCAGTGAGCGCAGCAGTTGTGCGCCGGGGAATCAGGTAGCAGATGAAGCCAGACAAAGTTCGAGTGGAAGCGTCGCGCCGCCAGTGGCTGCACAATGCAGGCATGTTGTCGTTGGCCGGTCTGGCCGGATGTGCGCCAGAAAAAATCGCCGACCAGACGAGTGAGCCGAACGCGCGTGAATCGGCGAACGCTGAACAACCGGCAAGCGAGCCGATCACCAGTGGCCGTGAAGCGCTCGAGCAGCTGATCGCCGGGAATGCGCGATTCGTAGAGGGAAAGACACGCCATGCCCACGAAAGTGCGTCGTGGCGTAAGCATCTGGTGGGTTCGCAGCATCCTCACACCGTGGTGATTGGTTGCAGCGATTCGCGCGTGCCTCCTGAACTCGTGTTCGATCAAGGGTTCGGCGAAGTCTTTACGATTCGTGTGGCCGGGAACATTATCGCCGACGATGTGCTGGGGAGTATTCAGTACGCGCGAGTCCATCTCAAAACGCCACTCATCGTAGTGATGGGACATGGGGGCTGTGGCGCGGTGACTGCCGCCGTCGAGTACAAACGTGGCCAAGCGAAAGAGCCGCCGTTCATCACCAAGTTGATCGAGCGGATTGAGCCAGGGCTGGCAAAGCTCGATCTCGACATGCCACTCGAACAGTTGATTGCGGAGGCGGTGAAGCTGAACGTTCGATCGAGTGTCGAGCAGATCACGAGCTACCCGGCTGCAAAAGCCTCATTGGACCGGGGCGATGTGCTTGTCGTCGGGGCGATTTACGATTTGGCGACCGGCTCGGTCGAATTTCTCGACAGCTAGTTCGGCACCGGTCGCGAAGAAATAAGGGGAGCGATTTAGGCAGCAGCGCGGATCGGAGCAGCGGGGGAGCTAACGGTTTTGCCCGCAGCGGTGCTCGCCATCACTTCAGCAGCCAGTTCGCGATAGTCGTCGGCTCCATGCGACTGAGGTGCGTACTCGAAAATCGATTGGCCAAAGCTGGGAGCTTCTGCCAGTCGAATGTTGCGACGAATGCGGGTCTGGAATGTTCGAGCTTCCGACCAAACACATTCGGGAGTGCGTTCGCGTGTGAAATACTCGGTGACGTCGCTGCTCACTTCGGCGGCGAGGCGCGTTCCGCTGTCGTACATGCAGAGCAGCACACCCGACAGTTTGAGACCACGGTTCAGCCGCTTGCTCACCACTTCGATCGTTCGGAGGAGCTTCGAAAGACCATGCAGGGCCAGGAAGTGGGGCTGCATGGGGAGAAAAACTTCTTTGACCATCGTTAGGGCGTTGATCGTCAGCACGCCCAGCGAGGGTGGGCAGTCGATGATCATGTAGTCGAACTGCTGGTCGTCTTGTGCCAATTTGTCGCGCAAAATCACTTCGCGACCCACTTCGCCAGCAAGCTCAACCTCGGCTGCAGCCAGGTCGATGTGGGCCGGAACGAGCCACAAATTCGGCGCAAGTTGTTTGCGAACGTCGGCCAGCAGCAGGTCGCCGGTAAGGACGTCGTAGACACTTCGTTCCCCTTCGCGAAGTGTCACGCCCAAATGGAGTGAGGCATGCGCCTGCGGATCGAGGTCCATCACGCACACCCGCTGGCCCGATTCAGCCAAAGCAGCCGCCAGATTCACGCTCGTGGTGGTCTTTCCGACCCCTCCCTTTTGGTTCAGGATGGCGATAGATCGCATGGCGTAACTCCTTGCTGGGCATTGATTTAATGGGTGTCGTGGCGGCAGTTTTGGTCGCCGGCGTCACGAGACTTGAGGCGGCGGAGTATAGGGAGAGTCGGCGGTTGTGCGAAGGTCGGTTTTTCACTTCCCCTGAGCCAAAACGCGCAAGTGGAAATCTGGTCAGCAGTTGGCGCTTGACCGCTTGCTATGATTCTGTCCAAAACCGATCCTGCCGTGATTTGCCAGCGGTGAACTTTGCCGGCGATAGCATGCCAGCAGACGACCGATTTTGGTGCCCCACTGGCAAGTTCCGACTCGCCCGCCGATAAAGGCAACGTGGCGACCCTTGGTTTCCCTGCAAGCGATCCGATTGAGCTCTGATGCGTAACTCTCCCACAGCCGAGCGCCGAACGGTTCCCGCCAGACTTCTGGCGAGTGCCTCCGTGCGCTATCAGCTGCCGCAAGTCTGGCAGCAGGAGAGTGTTACGCGCATTAGCCCGGCACTTTTGGCACCCGCTGAGGAGTCGATCGATGAGCTCCCAGCCGAATCTGCCGAAACGGCGATCACCCGAGTGGAAGCGGTGCTGCTGCTGGCCCGCGAACCCCTTTCGAGCCGCAAGCTTGCCCAGTTTGCCAGCCTTGCCGATGGAACGCGTGCCCGGACCCTGGTCCGAGCCCTCAATCGTCGTTACGACGAGTCGGGAACCGCGTTTCGGGTCGAAGAAGTGGCTGGTGGATTTCAACTCCTAACAAGGCGAAAGTTTGCCAGCTGGCTACGCCGATTAGGGCATGTGCCGAGCGAAGTACGACTTTCGCCACCCGCCCTAGAAACCCTGGCGGTAATTGCCTATCGTCAACCTGTCCCTCGCGCCGATATTGAGGCCATTCGTGGCGTCAGCTGTGGAGAAATCCTGCGTCAGCTGATGGAACGCGATCTGGTGAAAATTGGCGGTCGGAGCGAAGACCTCGGGCGACCTTTTTTATACTGCACCACTAAACGATTCCTCCAAGTTTTCGGGCTCCTGACTATCGACGATCTGCCACGGGCCGACCTCATGCGATCCTTGCCGGTCGCATCCGCCGCTCCACCGCCACTCGAGACTGCTGCGGAGGCAGCTCTTGAGGACGAGTCCAGCGACGAATCGGACGACCTGGACGACGAGAATCATGAGGAACAATCGCCAGCCCCCCTTGGCGATAGCACCGAACTCGAATACACAAACGACGAAACATAACGCACCCACAGCAAGGAGTTTGATCGTGAGCGTCCGAACCTCGGCACTAGCATTCCTCGAGGAAGAACTGGGTAAAGCACGCCACGCGTATGGTCTCGTGGTCGAGCCACGTTTGGAAGACGATGATTTCGAGGAGGAAGAACTCGACGACGAGGACGATGACGACCTCGACGATGAAGAAGATGAAGAACTCGACGACGACCTCGAAGATGATGAGGACGACGATGACGACGCCGACGAAGACTTCGACGACGAATGGGAAGAAGTAGACGACGAAGACTTCGAAGACGAGGATGAAGAGGACGACGAAGAGGACGACGAAGAAGAGGAAGAGGAGTGGGAAGAAGAAGAGGAAGAGGAAGAAGAAGACGACGACTGGGATGACGAAGACGACGACGAGGATGAAGAAGAGGAAGAAGAAGAGGACTGGGAATAACCCCAGCCAATTCGTTCGACTGCTTCAGGTCGTTTCCTCGTGATCCAACGGCGCACATCGCCGCTTGTGCTCGCCACCCCTTAAGCTACAGCTCGAAAACACCAACGCACGGCTGAACATCATGGTTCATCCGTGCGTTTTTCTTGCGCTACATTTTGCGAGGAGAGCGCGTCTCACTTTTGCTGTGCCGGCTAGGTCGCCAATTTTCGCGAGGACTAACGATCCCATGCATGCCACTCGTCCTTGCGGCACGCAGCATCACTCACTAGTTCGGCTCGGTGATCACTGCGGTATGCTTCTGGATCGACTTTTGACGGAGATCCACGAGACGCCAATCGATGGCGCTAACGACAGGCTGTTCGGCGAGGGTGGGATTCGCGCCGCTCCAAAGATCGTAGATATCGGACGACATCCCATAGCTCCACCCCATTCGGCAGAGGCACCGTAGCGCCAATTGTTTGGTCTCTACCGCGGCATCGGCAAGCTTGGCCTCGTGCACCAAAATCTTGCCGACGTCGGTCACCGCTGCTGGTCCGAGGCGAACTTCAGCCTCCCACCGCAAAACCCACGGGTCGAGCAGCAGCTTGCTGGGCGGTGTGTTTTGTGAGGCGTCGTCTTTTGCTGCGCGATCCAGCGGATGATCGATCGACTCTTCGACGAGCGCCACCATCTTCTCGAGATGCCCAAAACGCTCGGGTTTGGCAAAGTCCTCGCGCCAAGCACGCACGAGCCGAAACAGCTCTTGCCGAGCCTCTGTTTTTCGAAGTGATGCTGGCTCTCGCTTCACAGCAAACTGTAGTTCGTCGCTATCGCTGAGCTGGGCAAAGGTCAATTCCGACCGATTCACCGCCAGCAGTTGCATACGCTGGTGTTGTTGATTGGATTTCGTAATCTCGTGGGCCGTTTTTCGCGTCGCAAAGCAGGCAGGCTCGTAACCCTCTTGCTCGGGAAAGTGCATGGCGAGCGTGCCCCCGATCCGGAGCCGATAGAGGTGCAACTGCACCTGTCTGCTGACCACAGAAAGGCTTTGGATGTTTCGCGTTTCAGTGGCATCGGTGGCCAGGAGAATCGTGCCGCTGGGTCGCTCTTTTTTTCCGATTCGATGGGTGGCATCCACACTCTCGAGAGCTCCTGGGATCTTCTCCACCATCTTCAGAAAGTTGGGGATGTCGATGGAGATGCTCGACTCGGCTTGTTCGGTAATTGGGTTGACCTGGTAGTCGAGTTGCATGCGATCGTCTTGGAAGCGGGGCAAGACTTCAAAATTGAGTGCGCCGCCACGATAGGTGGTTTGCAACATCTCGCGTGAGACGGCAAGCTCTTGCTGCCAATCGTGCGTCATGTACTGCAGGGGAAAACCATACTCGTTCATCACCATCGCGATCGTCTTTTCGCCGCTGCGCTGCACGATTAAGCGACGCACTTGCTGGTTCTCGGTGCTATCAGGCATAACGAGCAGCAGGTGCGCTTCGAACTCGGTAGTGCCAGCTTGCGCGCCAGCGTGCAAACGCTCGGTGCTAGGCAGAACAAACGGCGGCGACGGGATCTCTTGCCCGAGCGCTCCGGCGGCACTAGCCAGCAGCAGCGCCACGCAGCAGTTCGCGATGGAAGTGAGAGACATTAGTGGGGCCGCCCCCTGCAGTCGCAGGTTTTCGTGGTTTCATCCGTCGTGGTTTCTGGCGGATCTGCATCGGCGTTTGCTGCGCCATTGGTCGTCGATAAGGTGCCGAGCATTGCCTCGCGCCGGAGCTCGCAAAGTTCCCAGTCAATCGCTCGTCGCAGATCGTCCGAAAGTTTTTCGTCCGCGTAGATTTGATCGCGAAGATGCAGGATGCGTGTGTTGTCGATCACGGTCCAGCCCAGCTGAGTGAGCTCCGTAAAAATCAGCTTCTTCGTCGCTGGAAGGGTGCATTCGTTCTCCAAAAGGGAGAGCAGCGCCGTGTGCCAGTCGTGAACGATTTGGGGGCCGAATTCAATTTCATGTTTCCAGCGAATTTCATACGGGTCCCCCGCCAGCGATGTTGTCGGATAATCGCTCTTGGCACGCTCCTTGCCTGATTTCAAGGCGGTTTGCGTCAGTTCGAGGTAGGCGAGCACTTCGCTGTCTTGCAGTTGCGATTGAAGTTGTTGGCAGTTGGAGCGGATCAGATCAGTCACATTCGAGCTCATCGCGAAACCTTGTCGCCGGAACGAAAGGTGAATTGCGTTCATCAGTTTGCGTTCGTCGCCGCTGAGCTCGATCATCGACGTTTCGGGAAACACCTGGAGCATCGTTTTATGATCGAGCTTGGGGAGCTGACTCCCGCGCAAAGCTTCATGCATCGATCCCTCGCTTTTCATCGCCGCACCCAGTTCGCGTAGCGAAAGAGAAGGATTGCGATGGATATACAAAGGATAGGTCGCCACGATGAGTGGAGGGCTTAGCATTTCGATCGAACAAACGCGAGCTCGCGCGCCAGTGAGCTCGAGTCGCAGGATCACCATGTTGCCCGCTTCAGTACGCTCGATGATCAGCTCGTTATTGCGCCGAAATTCGATCCGCTCAACTGGTGCGCTCAGCAGTTTTTCGATCATGCTCGGGAGGTTAATCATCACGCTGCAGGGTCGTTTTTCCGTCGAGATGCTTAGCAGGTACTTATACTTCTCGCCGACCTCCGCATGCATCTGAAAGCCACCGATCGAGTTCGTTGCCAGCTTCGAACCGTTCTGCGGCTTGGTCAGGATGATCCCTTGCGATTGATAGGTGACCGGAAAACCGTCCATCGTGGTGGCCATGAAACCACTGAAGTCACCATCGCGCTCGACGATCACACGAAACGGCTTGTCGAGCTTGGGTAGCTTCTCGCCCCACATCAGCGTGTGGCATTGAAAAACTGCGGGCGAAGCGGGATGCCAGTTCGAAAGTGGCGGCACACTTCGCAGCAGGCTTGCAAGTTCGGGGTTGTCTGCGAAGGCAAGTCGCTGTTCTTCACCCGTCGGCTTCTCGTCGGCAAAGGGTGTCGGCGGATCAGCAAACGCGCTACTGAGAGTCGCGAGAAAGATCATCGCCCCACCCAGGGTCACCCATAGCTGGTGGCAGCAAGCGGCCGCTGTTGTCATGGCAGCGCTGCGACGACGATCACTCCAGTTGGTATGCCACTTGGTCGCCATACTCACATCCTTGCGCTGCCGCTGCTCATCAATGATGCAAGGAAGCTGAGGCCGCCACGCACCTCTCACCTTGCTGTCTGCTTGGTGATACCTCAAATAGAGCCGAGCGTCTAGCTTGAAAGAGTGGGTCGCGAGTCGCAGACTCGTCATTTGCTAGCAGGGCAAGGTTCGCAGTTGCATCCGATTTTTAAGTCGCTGCTCGAATGGCGAAGCGACTTAATCTTTGAGCTGAAAGAGCCGTTTAAGAGCGTCGAGCAAGCCCGACTGAGTTCCGGTGCGAGTCTCTTCACGCAGCGATTCTAGCGGCGGATGGAGGAGCTTATTCACGAGGCGCTCAAACGATGTGGTGATCTCGTTTTCAATCCTGGGATCGAGCGCGCCGAGTTTGTTTAAGAGTCGCGCGAGCTCTTCGCGTTTGACATCATCGGCGCGGGCTTTGAGACGCTTAATCGTCGGCGCGGTGCTGCGATGATTCAGGTCGGCCATGAACCGCGCAGTCTCTTCCTCGATAATCCGTTCCGCTTTGGGCCACTCGGCTTGGCGCTGCGCTCGGTTGCTTTCGCAAACCTTCGCTAGGTCGTCGATGGAATAGAGATAGACCCCCGAGAACTTGCTGATCGCAGGATCGAAGTCGCGCGGGATCGCCAGGTCGAGGATCATCAGCGGCTTTTGAAACCGGAGAGCAGAAATCGCTTTGAAGTCGGCTTTCGTAATGATCGGTTCAGTGGCGCCGGTGGCGCTCACCACCAGATCCGCATCGGCCAGCAGATCGTGGAGCTTGTTCCATGGTTCAGGCTTGCCAGCCAGTTTAGCGGCCAGTTCTTCGGCTCGTGCGAGGCTCCGATTGCAAATCGAAATCTGTTTGGCACCTTCGTCGATCAAATAGCGGAGGGTCTCTTCACCCATCTCGCCGGCGCCGATCACCACGATCTGTTTATCGTCAAAGCGCTCGAACATCTGGCTCGCCAGTTCGGCCACAGCGACGCTCGGAATGCTCAGCCTCTTTTGCTGAATCGCGGTTTCGGTAGCGACCCGTTTCGCAACCCGCAGAGCAGCTTGAAAGGCAGCGTTGGTGAGAGGGCCGACGCAACTTTTTTCGGTCGCCAGTTCGTAGGCTTGCTTCACTTGCGAAAGGATTTGTGATTCCCCCACCACCATGCTGTCGAGACTCGCAGCAACGGTGAAGAGATGGCGTACAAAATCTTCGCCTGTATGTTCGAAGAGTTCGTTGAAGACTTGGCTAGGATCGAGGCCATGAAAGTTGGCAATGAACGTCACCAGGTCGTGATGCGACGGGCATTGCTCGGATGTTTCAGCCGCCAGATAGAGCTCGACGCGATTGCAGGTCGACAGCAGCACTGCTTCGGTTTCGGGATAGGTGCGGCGAAGTTGTTCGAGCGCAGTTTCCGCCTGAGAACGACTGAAGGCGAGTCGCTCGCGGATTTCTACCGACGCGCTATGGTGACTACACCCCACCATGTGCAGTTTCAAGGTTGTCCCTCCGCGGCTGTGGCTGGCGACGTCGCTGCGCGCGGTGCTGCATGTTTGGTATTACCCCAAACCAGCATCGAGAAGACAAGCGCGAGGAACACGAAGCTAGCGACCGTGAGGTAGGCAACTTTTCGGCCTTGCTGGGCCGGCTTGTAAGTGAATTCAAACAGACTCGCAGCGACGAGCCACCCCAGCAGCACCGCCGACGAGAGGATCACGCTGTCGGTCCAAGGAACCGCTGTGGCATCACTTGCCGACTTGATGGCATTCATCACCACCCCGGCGAGCATGCCGAGCGCGATGCAAGCGCTCGACCAGAGGAGCGACTGCTTGTTGAGTTTTTCGAGCCACTCGAGGCTCGGCAGTTTCAGCCCTGGTTGCGGCGTGATTTTCAGTTTGAGTCGATAGGACTGCACCAGGTACATCAGTCCCGCGACGAAGCCGAGCGAAACAGCGACGGTTCCCAGCAGGAGCATCAGTCCGTGGAACATCCCCCAGATATGCATCGCCTCAGTCCGATCGAAAGCGGGGGCCTTCTCATAGAGCTTCGCGACACCGGTTAGCGCCAGGACGACCGGCAGCATGAAGATGCCGACGGAGGTTTGCGGCCGGCTGGTGACCAGGCCGACGTAAGTGGCCGCCATGATCCAACTGGCCAGCACATACCAGTCGTACCAGCTCGACAGGGGTGCGCCGGTGGCGAGCCCTTCTTGAGCGCGGTTGTAGAGGTGGATCGTGTGGGTGAGGAGCCCGATCGAAGCAAAGCCGACCATGACGATCCAGCGCACCGGTACGCGCACCACGAGCCTGGAGACCTCGAGCGCGAGGACAATCAGGTAGCTTGTGGCAAAGCAGGCGAGTGAGATGCCGGAGAGCATGAGAAAAAGGGCCGGGGGCCCTGGAAAGGGCTGAGGGGCTAAGGGAAGGTAATGCGGGAGGAGGGAAGGACCTTGAAGCCCGCTTGCTCTATTGTAGCGTGCAACCGAAGAATTAGGCAGTGAAGGAGCCGAGTGGGAAATAGAATGCCGCAGATTGCTGATTGAGGCGGGTTATTCTTCTTTCGCTTCGAGGTTGTATTCCTGAAGCTTATTGCGGAGGGTGTTGCGGTTGATGCCTAGTTTCGTGGCAGCCTTGGTTTGCACGCCGCCGCAAGCCTGCATTACCTGGACGATCAGTTCCCGTTCGACCTTGTTGACGACGCGCTCGTAGAGCTTGGTTTCGTCGCTGGGTGCGGTGCTGATACCGGTGTTCACCACGTCGCATACTTGCGAGTCGTAGTCGCCACCCCCTTTGGCCCGTCCACCGCGGCGTTCGGGGCGTCCCAGCACGGCATCGGGAAGGAGTTCGAGGGTGAGTTCGTCGCCGTCGGCCATCGCCACTGCACGTTCGGCGTAGTTCTGCAGTTCGCGCACATTTCCGGGCCAGTCGTAGTCTTGCAGGGCTTCGATCGCTTCGGGCTGAATATGGACGACGTGCTTGTTGTTCGCCTCGCTGTAGACGCTCAGAAAGTGGGCGACGAGCGCGGGGATATCTTCGCGACGCTGACGCAGTGGCGGAATATCGATCGGCACGACATTGAGTCGCCAGTACAAGTCTTCGCGAAATCGTTCCGCTTCGACTTCGTCGCGCAGGTTGCGGTTGCTCGCCGCGATGACACGTGTGTCGACGCGAATGGTGTTGGTGTCGCCGACGCGCTCGAACTCGCGTTCTTGAAGCACACGCAGCAGCTTCACTTGCAAGAGGAGCGACGTGCTGTTGATTTCGTCGAGAAAGATCGTGCCGGTGTGGGCTGCTTCGAAGCGTCCGGTCCGGTTGTTCACAGCGCCGGTGAATGCGCCGCGCACATGCCCGAAGAGTTCGCTTTCGAGCAGGCTCTCGCTCAGTGCGCCGCAGTTGACACGCACAAAAGGGCCTTGCGCGCGATTGCTCAGTCGGTGGATCGATGTGGCGATCAGTTCTTTGCCGCTACCTGTTTCGCCTAAGATCAGGACCGAGGCGTTGGTGCGGGCCACTTTGCGCGTGAGGCGATACACGGCGTCCATCGCAGGACTTGCGCCGATGATGCCCGCAATAGTCGGGCCATGATCGCTGTGGTTGGGGCGGAAAGTGGACATGCGTGGGGATCGCTGGCCCGTGATGCCTTTGCTCTTGGGCTGGCGCTTTCAGGCAAACGCCGAGCGATGGGGGTGAGTGTTTCGAACGGTGGTGGTTGGCTTATAGCGGCTTGCTGTGGATCTGTTGGGACTGCCACAGGCAAGTTCTCGGCTCTGCAATGCTTGCCACTTACAACCAGTGCTTCCGCCCGAAGCGCTCGTCGATAAGTGGCTGCATTCACACAGCCGCATCTCTCGGTAAAACGTTGTTGCTCAAATTCGTGGTGACTACTTACTGCTCGTCGTGCTGGTGGGGGTGACAGGAGTATCTTCGATCGCATCCAAAATGCTACCGAGGATCGCCTGAGTTTCTTTACTTTGGGTTTCGCTGGCGTTGTAAATCGCGTATTGCTCGAGGATGCGTGCTTGGGTTAGCAGCAAGCCGCGACTCTTGCGAGCTGCTGCAAACGCTTTGGCGGCCCGGTCGCGCGCTTCAGCGGCATGCGAGGGCTCGCTGGCAAACTCGACCAGCGACAGCTGCGCTTTCGGAGTTGCGAGGATACCAAGCAAATCGATCGCTTGCGGACTGAGTGTCGAGCGTGTGATTGCTTCGAGCAGCGGCTGTTCGAGTCGACGGAGTTCAAACCGGTCGATCAATGTGCTCGAGGCGAGCATTGGTGCGAGTGCTTTGGTGGCAGTGCGGGCGAGTTGCATCCGCTCGTCGCGCGTGACATACGCCCGTCCCATCCGTGTGATCATCCGGTCGATTTCGAACGAAGCATGTCCCACTTCGAGGATGTGCGGCATCACATGCACGAGCTTATCATCGGCAAATCGCTCGCGAAGTTCGTCGAGTTCTTCATTCCGTGCCATCACACCAATTGGCAGACCAGCAGTGCGATAGTCGCGGCGCAACCACTGTACAAGCTCGACCACTGGTGGCTGATCGATCGACGTACTAATCAGCAGCATTTCGTAATCGGGGTTCTGCACCGCTGATTCGAGAATGCGTTTACCTGTTGTGGCCGACTCGGCATCGAACGATAGTTCCTTCATGAAACCGACGAGCGACTGACCTTCCACTGCTCGTGGATGGGCAATCAGTACGCGTCGATCGCCGGTCGTAGCGAGCAGCTCTTGCAGGGCGAGAATGAAGTAGCTCGATCCGGCAAAACGCTGCTGCGGTTGAATTTTGAGAATCGCAAGGGTTGCTGCGAGACGGACGCGGCGATCGGTGCTCGTGAGTGCTTCGGCGAGGGCTCGCTTCGAACCACCGGAGCCTTGCAGCACGGTTTCGTTCTTCTGACCAAGGACTTCGCAGAGCGCGACAGCAGCAAGCGGGCGTTTCATGGCCATCGCTTCAGTGAGCGACTGTTCTACGAGCAGCACATCGGCATCGAGTGCCTGCTTCACTGCAGGTAGGTTCAGATCGAGTCCCTGCTGATATCCGCTGGCGATCTTCGCTTGCTCGAGCGCGGTGATCAGCTGCAGCTTCTTCGCGCTCAGGCTCTCGCTGTCGATCGCGGCCAAGTCGTCGGCCAGGATGGTGGCTAGTTGTAGAGCGGCATCGCTACGTGGAAGGGGAGCGACATTCAGGTTGCCGGTCTTCGCATCGAGGGTCCAGTGGGGAACATTGCCATCGGGATCGGCTGCAATTGGAAACATTCCGGCGAAGAGCTCGGCGATCTCTTGTCGCAAATATTTGGCAGCTTCTGCTCGGCTGGGTGAGCTGCCGATGATGCGTCGCAGGCAGGCTGCAGCGGCTTGTGTGTCGGTTTGATTTTCGTCGCGACCAACGATGCCAACCAGTTGTGGTACGGCGCGCTGCGACTTCATCATGCCGAGCGTCAGGATCACTTGTTCGCGAACCGAGTCGTTGGGGTGCTGGAGCGCGGCGAGCAGCGGCTCTTCGGTGTCGGTCGCCAGACGAGTGAGTGCAGCGCGAATGTATTTGGCGTCGTTCTTCTTCGCAGGATCGGCAAGCCACTTGAGCAGCGGCGCGACAACGTTGGGGCCGGCGTCGGCAAGCTGCGAAAGTGCGCGGCGCTGATCGACCGGGCTGTCGCTCGCCAGCAGCGGAATCATGGTGGCAATGAGGGCCGGATCGGCGGCAACTTTTGCCCCTGCGGCGAAGGCCATATCGGCGGCTTGCTTCCCCTCGGGCTGAATGGCGGGGTCGCTTGCGAGTCGCAGCAGAACAGCCGATCCCACTTCCTTCGCAGCTTCGGCGAACTGGGCTTCGGGCAGCTTGGCGCCGAGCAGCTGGGACAAGTAGCGCTTCGATTCGTCGGGGCGGCCGTAAAGCAGCACGGCATGCGCGGCTTCCAGCAGCTTGGTGGCGGTGTCGGGTTTCGAGTCGCGCAGCTGCTGAATGACTGGCGGCTCGTCGATCGGAGATTCGTCGGCCTTCTTTTCACCCGCTGGTTTGGTAGTCCCGCCACCTGCCCCAAAGGGGTCGCCAGCTCCTGGCATCGGAGCCCCACCCGCAGAAGGGGTGTCGAAGGGATCTTGCGCATACGCACCGGTTGCCAGGGCAACTAGCAGCGCAACAACAGCGCAAAAAGGCGCGCGTTTTGACAAAAGTTGCGCTTTTCGCGCGCGGGCCGCGAATCGCCGGTTGGTCGTGGTAGGGATAATGACGGTCATGGAGGCCTACTCTTGGCGGTCGATGCTACGAACTAGCTTGAAGCGGCGGCCGCAAGCTCGGAAGAATCCTGCGAAGCGTTACCCTCGGCCTCCAGCCGAGTTTTCCAACGATCGATCTGGCGGCGCACCTCAACTGGAGCAGTGGAACCATAGCTCCTAAATGCATCGATGGCAGCCTTCACTCCCAGCACCTTGAGCACGCTGGCATCGAGGCGCGAGTCGAGTTTTTCATACTCACTAGCCGGCAAATCCGAGAGTCGTTTTCCCTCGGCCATCGCCATTTTCACCAGCGTCCCCACCAAGTGATGAGCGGTCCGCTGCGGAATACCCCGGCGGATGCACTCTTCCATCAGTGTGGTGGCATCGAGGTGCCCTCGATCGAGCCGCTCGTTGATCGAATCGCGCAGCAGCGTTGCGCCAGCCACAAGCGGGGCAGCCAGTTCCAGGCAGATTTCGACCGTGTCGAACGAATCGAAAATCGCAGGCTTGTCTTCCTGCAGATCGCGGTTGTAGGCCAGCGGCAAACCTTTGATCAGCACCAGCAGCGTTTGCAGATTGCCAATCACGCGACCCGTTTTCCCGCGCGTCAGTTCGAGCACGTCGGGGTTGATCTTCTGCGGCATGATCGACGAGCCGGTGCAGAAGTCGTGTGGCAGCTTGAGGAAGTTGAACTCCGCCGTCGACCACAAAATCCACTCTTCGGCCCAGGTGCTGAGGTGGGCCGAGATCATCGACAGGACAAACGCACTCTCGAGCACGAAATCGCGATCGCTGGAGACGTCGAGACTATTCGCCGCCACTTCGTCGAAACCGAGCAAACGAGCGGTCTCGAAACGGTCAATCGGCAGGGTGGTTCCAGCCAGTGCGGCGACACCCAGGCTGCAGATATTCGTACGTTTTCGGCAATCGGCAACCCGTGCGCGATCGCGAGCAAACTTCTCGGCATACGCCAGCCAGTAATGCGGCGCGAGCACAGGCTGAGCCCGCTGCAAATGCGTGTAGCCCGGCAAAATGACATCGAAATCGGCATCGCAGCGACCGACAAAAGCCCGCTGTAGGTTGGCCAGCAAGCCATCGACCCGATCGAGCGCATCGCGAACCCACAAACGCAAATCGGTCGACACCTGATCATTGCGGCTGCGGCCGGTGTGCAGCTTGCGGCCGACATCTCCCAGGCGATCGATGAGCGCCTGCTCGATGTGCATGTGAATGTCTTCGAGTTCGGTTCGGATCGGAAAATTGCCCGACTCAATCTCGCTGCCAATCGCCTTCAGCGTGGTGCAGATTTGCTCGCACTCGTCGCTGGTGAGAATGCCCACTTTGGCGAGCATGGTGGCGTGGGCACAGCTTCCCAGGATGTCATGAGCGTAGAGCCGTCGATCGAAGCTGACGCTTTCGGTAAAGAGCTCAACGCGGCGATCCGTCGCCTTGGAAAATACTCCACTACGGGAAGGACTGGCCAAGGACGACCCTGCTTGTACTAGAGAGGATTTAGCAGACCGCTGCCACGAAACTAATCAGCCCACACGGTTTCATGGGCCAAACGGGCAAAAAGTCTACCTGGAAGGGAAGAAAAACAGCCACCGGAGTTTCATGCTAAATCCGCCCTGGTGCATTGTCAACGAGCGCGGCACACCAGCCGCTCAAGAATCAGGCAATCGCCCGAACTTCCGCCAATCATCCCCTCGAACATCGCCCCATCCCTGCCCACCCCTTACGCACCCACCGCTGCTAGCACAATCCCCAATCCGCAGCATCGAACGCCGACATTGCGGATGCTATTGTGAAATAAACCACCCTTAAGTTCGATCTTTGTCTTCAGTAGAACCCCCTCGTAACGGTTTGGAGAGGCTCGCAACCAAGGATAGGACCTAGCAACTCGTTTTTCATAGTAAAGCGTGAGGGTATCGGCGAATCAAATACTCTACTGGATTAAGGTTGGGGTTTGCGTTGTTCCTCGAGGTTGATGTGGTTCCAAAGCTCTAACCAGCAATCTGCAGATCGACTTTAGCCGGGATAATATCCCCACAAATCGGTAGTTTTGCTTCAACTTGCCTACGTCGCAAAACCGAAGCAATCGTTACGGTCTAAGTTCGCTGACCTTAGCGATTGGGAAGCATGATTCGACGGGGGTATTAAAATGATTTCGTTCCGCATGTTGGCAGCAGCTTTGCTGGCCACTTCATTGTTGTTTGCAGGCTGTGCGTATCCATGGCAACGACAGCCCGACGGCCGGCACCGCAGCACTGCTGTCGACGCCACTTTCAAGCGTCGTCATGCCGATCTGCAATCGCGGGCCGCAGTCGACCCAATTATGGGTTTTGCGCGCGATCTCACCATCATTGAAGACGACCTGCGTCGCGACGGAACGATCACCGTCAAAAAGCCCGATGTTTGGGGCGACGGCAACTTGATGCACTTCTTGCAAGAATTCGATGCTGAGCTGGCACAGCGCACCAAGAAGTTTGATGAAACCCTACAAGCCTACATCGCCCGCAGCGATAGTGCCGAATTTCAAAGTTCAACCAGTTTTGCAGCATCGCTCGGTGGCGGCGCTGCACCTGCGGGTGGAACTGCAGTAGCGGCACCCCAAAACAATACCACCATAGTGCCAACGCTGATCGATCCTCATTATGCCGACATTGATGACGTTGCGCTATTTGATCTCATCTCGAAAGCCAAAGCTGCCGCACCTCCTTCGGCTAGTGGTGGAATTGGTGTGGAACCCACGGAACTGGCCCGACAACACGCCACCTATATTGATGTTTGCCAAGCGCTTCGCCGTCGTCATATGGGTGACGACAACAGCCGAGCTGCAGGTTATGGACTTTATAAGTTCCGCGTTCCCGTCTCGGTTTTGCCCGGTCGAGAAACCCATCGTGGCCACTCCGCTGTTGTCTCCCTCCGCGCTCAACTCGAAGTCGACGAAGCCCATCTCCGCTACACCTTCCCCAAGCTCGTCATCGCCGACCTAGTAGACGCTTTGACACCGATTCTGAGAGACTACAAGCACAAATGCCCCACCGCAGGTGCACCGGCGACTCACCAAGCAAATGCGCAACCTACGGGCGCTCTTGCCCCAGCTAGCAGTGCGCAACAGAAACAAGCTCACGAGCTGAAAGTTAAAGCTGCTAAAGCAGACTTCGAAGAGGAAGTCGGCAACATCGAGAAAGGCGTGAGTAAACTTCCGGCATCGGATGCAAAAACGGCTCTCACAACGTCTATCGCTGAACTCAAGGCATTAATCGAGGCAGATAAAGAAGCTGCCGATGAAAGCATCGTAGACGCAATCGATTGTGTCTTCAAAAAGTTGATCGCCCACCATTTTGCGCTTCTCAGCGGAGGCATGTCGACCCCAGAAGCAAAAACGGCCGCTGAATCCCTCAAAGCTCCCATTGGCGCGGCGAAGCACAGCCTGTCACAGATGGCAGACAGACCTGATGCAGCAGTCGAATCAGCATCTGGCGCTCCCACCGCACCGCCAGTTGGGAACTTTCAGCGACTTGTTGGAGATAAATGCCTACAGTCATTGCACTGCCAATTAGAAGAGAGCAACAAGTATCGCCGTGATCAGCCGCTCGATTTACAAGAGCAAGAAATTCGTGAGTTTCTGTTTAGCTACCTAAGCCAGGTGCACTCGGCAATGGAGGCGCAGAACGTTTACTCCCTAGGCCAGCAAATCATTCATGAAGCTGGGATCTGCACCGCCAAAGGTCAAATCGACCAAGTCAAGGGTCATCAAGACCATTGGCATTTAGATGTTGCGGAAACCAAAATGGATGTCAATTTTCAAGCAGTCAGCTGGTGCCTTGCATTGCAATCAGGTGTTCTCAATCAAAACCTGCTAAAGATTGTGGAGGATCTGGAGCTGAAGGGCAAAGTGTCGCGAACTGAAGTTGAAATGGTGCGTTACAACCAAGTTCAGTTCTATGCACACGACCGAGAAAATGATCTTCCCGACCCGAATTCACCACGAGTGCAGTTGTGGCGCACGATCGTTCGCGAAGCTTTCCCGCTGCATGTCTTTACAATCGATCCACAAGTGGAAGAGCAGAATGTCTATGATGCCTTTGCTCGCCGCCGCGAGATGCAATTGGCATTGGCTTATAGTGTAGCTAAAGGGCGCATTAATACCGCGCAAAAGCTTGCTTACAGCCGACAGCTGGGGCTGGATGTTGCGACGATCGACCTCAATCGCACTTGCGTCGGATTCTCGCATGGAAACGACACATTTGGCTGGTACTTTTATCCCCGTGTTCAGGCTCCGCCAACGGAATCGACAAATATTGGCTCGTTTGTGCGAACGATCTGGTCAACCGGGCCGACCGAGCATTACGATCTCAAGCATCGTCAGCTCGAGCCAGGAATGCGCGAGTGTGAAGTGCTGATTGCAATGCCTAGCTTTGTTACTGAAGTGAGTTTTGATGTTACTACCAACTGGGAGAGCATAGCCCATCCAGGAGTTACCAAACGTAGCTACGAAGAAATGATCGCCCAGGGTGGTCGAGTCCATCAGATGAAAATGTGTTTGGGTAACTTGAGTGATGATGGTTGTTATCGCCCGGGCGATATTCAGCGAATGGTCAGCCGCGTCGATCAACTCGAACAGATGCTTGGTATGCAGACGCACATTGTTGATGTTCCTTATGAGTATGAGCAAAGTGGCACCGCGCTCTTCAGTAAGGGAGACGTGCAGCTGAAGCCACAAATCACCGGAACCTATGGGCTGTCGTATCTACAGGCCGATTCCCCACCTGCCAAAGAAGGTGGTGCCCCGACAACGTCTGAAGCTTCATTCTTTCTAACCGGAAAGAACTTCCATCCAACGCTGACGCACGTGATCGTCGGTGGTCAAGAAAGTCACTTCCTCGGAGCCTCCGAGAATCCAACAGGCGAGTTGGAGGTGATCAGTCGCGAGTTGTTGCGTGTGAAAGTTACCAAGCTCAACAAGAGTCACTCGATCGATCAAGGGTTTGAGGTGCGTGTCGGCACCCCCGCTGGTCTTTCGAATCCATTATTTGTTAGTGTCACTCCCTCGAAACCCGCCGCGCCAGCGCCCAAGGGATTTAGCTTCCTCAATACCAAATCTCTAGGTGCTCTGTACTTCTGCTGTGATCCAGACGGTTTTCAAGTTATTGGTAAAGAACCTAATCCTGTTATTGTTAGCACAGAGAACGATCGTTTCTTTGTGAATGATGGGAAGGTGAAGTTGATTGCAGAGATCACGGCGACTGCTGGTGATGGAACAGCGTTGACCTTCAAGCCCGATAGTGCGGCGGCTTTGTATACCAAAGAAATTGATGTCGCGGTCGCTACTGGCACTTCGTATTTTGGCACTATCAGTATGGGTGATTTAAGGGGCGCGGTTAACTCCAAGATGAGAGAAGTGCAGCCGCTCTCGAAGGATGGCAAGTTCACGTTGAAAATCACCGGCTATTTGGTGTTCGGAAACGCGACCGTGGTGAAGATGCTCGATAGCATCGAAGTGTCGGTTACGCCGTGCGGTTGCGAAAAGCCAGCCGCACAATCGCCTCCAGCTGCTGGTGGGGCCAACATCGTGCTGCCTTGCCTCGATGCTGTCCTAGGTGCGGGCGAGCAAGGTGGCGGACTAGAGCAACTTCCGCCAGGCTTGCCTGCTCAGATTCTTCCGTAGGCTGGCGGAGTAAGAAAAGAGACCCCATTCAGGTTCTGCGAGCTCGGTCGGCATTCTGCAATGCCATCGAGCTCGCGTGAATTCGTTGTCGACTTGCGAGCATAAGTGCTGTTGGTCGTCTACGCTTTTGGCCGACCTGCTCGTTGGCTCAGAATGGATGTCGTCAAGCGGTTGTTGGCGGATTTGTGATCTGCTGACTGTGGCAGAGGATTAGCTCGTTTGTTGTCGTAAGTATCTGCAGAAAAAAGAGTTGTGTTGGCATTCTAGAATGCCTTGCAAACCGTGGCGAGAGTTGTAGTCGAGGCATAAGTGCAATCAGTTAAAGTAGTTGTGGCGAGGTTGCTCCCTCATCTCCCGCCTCTCGACCCAAGTCCCTTGAATCCTGCCCCTTTTCTTCCCTGTTCCCCCTTTTGCGTTGGCGGGGGGAAATCTACAATGCGGGGCTTCCGAATTTCCGATACTCCGCTTGTTCTTGCGCTCGCCGCGTGCGCGGTGCGCATCAGAAGAAGCGGAACTGACGGCCTTGCGTTCCGCTTTGGAACCCCGGCCAGGGAGTTGTTGTCATGCCCAAGATGAAGACCCATAAGGGTACCAAGAAGCGATTCCGCCTCACGGCCCGCGGTAAGATCAAGCACCGCGCTGCTGGGACGAGTCACTTGGCCACCCGTCGGTCGAAGAAGCGCCGTCGTAACCTCCGTGGCACACGCGTGCTCGAGACCACGATGTCGCACCAAATCGTCGCAGCCCTGGGCGCCTACAGCTTGTAGTGGTTTGCGGGACAGATCCTGTCCTGCGAAAACTAACGACTGAGATCGACCCACGGAGTAGCAAGACAAGTTTTCGCTCACCTCAACGAAGGTGCCCAAAACAGTCTCGCGGGCTATTCCAAAATCGGCGGTTGTTTCGAACGCTCATCGAAATGAGCCTCTTCGCGACGACTGGCCAAGCGATGCGTACACGGGCGACGAACATTTGGCGGTTGCCAAAGGCCTAGGGGTACCACCGATTGAAAGATTACTTCCATGCGTGCCATGAAGGGTTCAGCTCGTACGCGAGCTAACAAACGTCTTCGTAAACGAGCCAAGGGATACGTCGGCGGCCGTCGCAAGCTGCTCCGTACGATCAAGGAGACGCTGCTCCGCGCCGGCGATTTCGCGTTTCGCGATCGACGCGCCAAGAAGCGTGAGTTCCGCAAGCTCTGGATCATTCGTCTGAATGCCGCTTGCCGCGAGCGTGGTCTCCGCTATAGCCAGTTCATCTACGGGATGGGCATGGCCAAGATCGAACTCGATCGCAAGAGCCTGTCGGAAATCGCCGTTTGCGATCCAGCAGCTTTCGATGCCGTGTTCGCTTTGGTGAAAGACGCTCTCATCAGTGCCAAGAAGATCGAAGCCTAAGGCTTTCACGATCGCTCGGTTCTGATGTATAGCCCTCGTCCGCACGCTACTGCGAAACATGTCGCAGCGGCGTGAACCGCGCGAGGTCCCACGATGTCTCTCTACGCCTGAGGAAATAGCAACGCGGCTGTTTCCTCGTGCAATCTTCGCCTCCGGCACGATAGCTTGGGTCGGCAGCGGCACACATAGCCAAGATCGCGGGCCACTCCATCGGGGCCACGAACTCGCAGCGGGGTGTGCTCAGCGACGAGCGATTGGTTTTTGCCAAGGCGCTTCACTGGCAGGCCACGATCATGCAACTCGCCGACTTCACTAGCCAGCTCGATGCTCTCGAAGCCGCTGCCGTCGCAGCCTTCTCGGCAGCTACGTCTCCCGCCGCTCTCGAAGAGGCTCGCATCGAGTTCCTCGGGGCAAAATCGGGAAAGCTCAAGGACGCCCAAAAGGGGCTCGGCCAAGTCGCCAAGGAAGACAAGCCCGGCGCTGGCAAACGCTTCAACGAAGCCAAGCAAGCGATCGAAGCCGCGTTTGAGAAGGCATCCGCTGATCTCAAAGCGCGCGAAGAAGTTGCTCCCTCCGGACCACTTCCCGATCCCACGCTTCCTGGTCGCCGTGTGCGCCTCGGACGTTTGCACCCACTCTCGCAAACGATCGACGAACTTAAGGACATCATGGGTCGTCTCGGTTTCTCGGTCGCCGATGGCCCGGAGATCGAAGACGACTATCACAACTTCGAAGCGCTCAACATCCCGCTCGAACATCCGGCACGCGATCCGCTCGACAACTTCTACCTGTCGGTCGCCACGCAGTCCGGCCCGGTCGCCGCACCCACGGCAAGTCCGCTACTGCTGCGTAGTCAAACTAGCACCGTGCAGATCCGTGTGATGGAGAATCGCCAGCCACCGATTCGCATCATCTCGCTTGGGCGCGTCTATCGTCCCGATGCTGCCGATGCGACCCACTACCCGATGTTCCATCAGATGGAAGGCCTGCTGATCGACACCAGCGTGACGATGGCCGACCTGAAAAGCGTGCTGCGACTTTTTGCCGTCAGCTATTTGGGCCCGGAAGTGCAGATTCGTTTTCGCCCCAGCTTCTTCCCGTTCACCGAACCAAGTGTTGAAGTCGACATGAAGTGGGGCGAGCGCTGGATGGAATTCGGCGGCGCTGGAATGGTCGATCCCAATGTGCTACGAGCGGTCGGCTACGATCCTGAAAAGGTGAGTGGCTTTGCATTTGGTCTCGGTATCGAGCGGCTTTGCATGCGACGTCACGGCGTCACCGACATTCGCGAGTTCTACAAAAACGACATCCGCTTCCTGCAGCAGTTCTAGGGTGCATGGTGAAATCTGGGTGGCACTGCTGGCTTGTCCAGCAGTGCGAGTCTCACAAAAGGTTAGTTTTGAGAGATTGATCTACGGCTCGAGGTGGTCAGAACTAGTTGTCAATGTCATCTTGAACTGCTCACTGCTGGACAAGCCAGCAGTGCCACCCGAATCTCTCCTGACAACCATTGATAGTCTGCCCTACAAATCAAACTTTTTCGGTAGTGCTCGATCATGATCGTCTCTTGGAACTGGCTCGCCGACTACGTCAAACTCAGCGTCACGCCCGATGAGCTGGCCACACGCCTGATGATGGCGGGGCTGAATCACGAATCGACCGAGCAGGTCGCCGGGGGCGATTTCGCCATCGATCTGGAAGTTACGAGCAACCGCCCCGATTGCCTCGGACATCACGGCATCGCGCGCGAAGCTGCGGTGCTCTACGGCGTGCCACTCACGATTCCTAATCCTAGGCCTAAGTCGAGCGACAAATCACTCGCGACCAGCCTCGTGAACGTGATCGTCGAATGTCCCGACCTCGCGCCGCAGTACATCGCGCGCGTCGTTCGTGGCGTGAAGATCAAACCGTCACCGGAATGGATGCAGTCGCGTCTACGTACGCTCGGCATCGGCGTGGTGAACAACGTGGTCGACATCACCAACTACGTGCTGATGGAATGTGGCCAGCCTTTGCACGCGTTCGATCTGGCGAAGCTTGCCAAACAAACGATCATTGTCCGCCGGGCGAAGAGTGGCGAAACGATCACCGCGATCGATCATCGTAGCTATGCACTTGATCCTGCGATGTGCGTGATTGCCGATGGCGAGAAGCCGATCGCCATCGCTGGTGTGATGGGTGGTGCCGATAGCGAAGTCTCTGAGGGGACACGCGACATCGTGATCGAAGCTGCTCGTTTCGCGCCACTGAGTGTCCGCACAACGGCGCGCAAACTGACACTTAAGAGTCCCTCGTCGTACCGCTTCGAGCGCGGTGTCGATCCCGAAGGAGTCGACTGGGCCAGCCGCCGCTGTGCCGAGCTATTGATCGATCTCGCCGGTGGCGAACTGGCCGAAGGTGTCGTGGATGTCAGCATTGCTAATCCAAAACAGCCTGCGGTGACGCTTCGCTTCTCGCAAGTAAAGCGAGTGCTGGGAATTGAAATCGCGCCGACGGAGATTCGCCGCATCATCACCGCGCTCGGCTGCACCGAGCAGAATCTCAGCACTGAATCGATCACCACCATTGCTCCTTCGTGGCGGCGTGATCTGACGCGCGAGATCGATCTGGTCGAGGAAGTTGCCCGCATTCATGGCTACGAGCATATTCCCGAAGATGCCCGCGTGCCGATGGCAGCGTCGCACAAATCGGATGCTGATCGCGTGCTTGAAAAGGTTCGCAGCGTGATGACCGGTAGTGGCTATAGTGAAGCCCTCACCGCCAGCGTGGTCCCCGAGAGTTGGTCGAACACGATTTCGCCTTGGAGCACAGCCGAGCCGCTGGTTGCAGCCACGCCGATGCTTAAAGGTGCCGATCGTTTGCGGCGCAGTGTAATACCTTCGCTGCTCGACGCGCGGCGGATTAACGAATCGCTCTCGAATCCCGATTGTCAGCTGTTCGAGACCGCGCGGATCTATCTCTCCGATGCACTCGTAGCCAGCGACAGTGCTGCCACCACGGTACCACGACTTCCCCAAGAGCAGTGGACCCTCACTGCTGTGAGCGGCGGTGATTTTTTGAGTGTGAAGGGTGTCGCCGAATCGCTCGTTGAGGCAATCAATCCAGCTGCGAAGATCACGATCAGCGATCTGAAACATCCGCTGATGACGCGCTATCAGTACGTCGCCTTACACCTCGATGGCCAGCTGCTCGGCGTGATTGGTTCGCTATCAGCGGAAGGGCTTAAGACGTTCGGCCTGCGCGAAAAAACAACGGTGCTGGAGATTAGTTTGAGCCTCCTCGCCAAGCATGCGGTGAAGATTGCAAAGTTCTCGCCGCTGAGTCCCTATCCCGCCACGACGCGCGACGTGAACTTGATTGTCGACGAGCCGCTGCGGTGGCAACAGCTCGAATCGGTCGTTCGCGCTGCTGCTGGACCGGCGCTCGAAACGCTCGAGTATCGCGATACCTACCGCGACACCGCGCGCGATGGCGAAAACAAGAAGCGGATTCTCTTCAGCTTCTCGCTCCGCGGGACCGACGGCACCCTCACCGCCGCCGAAGCCGACACCATTCGCGATCGCCTCATCGCCGCCGCCACCACCCAGCTCAGCGCCAAACTGCTGGGGTAATGATCGTCTGTTCCTCGATTCGTCGAGCGAATTGTAGTTAAGCGAGAGCGCTTCTCGGGCTGAACGGTTGCTGCGCGGAATCAATCCATATTCCCGTCGTTGGCAGGGTATTCTCGCTTGGATTGTTCCACTAAATTGGGCGCGAAATATCGCATCCCAAGGAAGTAATCCATGACAAGCCGTTTAGAACGATTGATCGAGAATTCGATTTTTGCGAGCCGTTGGCTACAGATGCCGCTGTACCTCGGGTTGATCGTAGCATCCTGCCTCTACTGCTATAAGTTCGTGATGGAAGTGGTGCACCTTTGTATGGAGGTGAACCAGCTCACCGAAGAGGCGATGCTGCTCGCGATTCTCGGGCTCGTAGACGTTTCGATGGTGCTCAATCTGGTGTACGTAGTGATCATCGGCGGCTATACGATGTTCATTAGCAAGATCGATCTCGATTCTCATCCTGATCGGCCCGAGTGGCTCGATCACACCAATGCGAACACGCTGAAGATCAAACTGGCCGCGTCACTCGTAGGGGTCTCGGGTATTCATCTCCTCAAGACCTTTATCGAACTCGGGCATATCTTACGCACTGGTGGCCAGGAAGCTCACTCGCATGCAGAGTCGACCCACCACGCATCGGAGATGGTCGAGCAGGCGGCTGTTGCCATTCAAAACGTCGAAGCGATGCAGCATCCCGAGAATCTGGTGATGTGGCAAGTAATCATCCATGCCACCTTCCTTTTCTCCGCTATTGCCTTAGCACTTACCGAGCGGATGCTCCATCCACCAGTAGCCAGCCACAGCAGTAGTGGCGAGAGCCACTAGTGCGTGTGGGGCGAAGTCTTGCCACGCGTGACACTCCAATCGGTTAAGCTCGAGTGAGAGACGACTTGCAAACTCTAGCCAGCGAAGTGAGATGAAGCGATGGCCACGATGATCATGCAGGATGGGACGAGCATCTACTACAAGGATTGGGGCGCGGGACAGCCGGTGGTGTTTTGTCACGGCTGGCCACTCTCGAGCGACAGCTGGGAGTCGCAGATGTTTCACCTGGCATCGCACGGCTTTCGCTGCATCGCGCACGATCGCCGTGGACATGGCCGATCGAGTCAGCCTTGGCATGGGAACGAAATGGACACCTATGCCGACGATCTCGCCACACTCGTTGAGGCGCTCGATCTGAAAGAAATCATCCTTGTCGGTTTCTCGACTGGTGGTGGCGAGGCAACTCGCTACATCGGACGTCATGGCACTCAGCGTGTCGCGAAGGTGGCGCTCGTTTCGTCGGTGCCGCCACTCATGCTAAAGACCGACACCAACCCCGATGGTTTGCCTCGGGAAGTGTTCGATGAGATTCGCGCCGGGTCGCTCAAGGATCGATCGCAGCTGTATCTCGATATCGCCAGTGGTCCGTTCTTTGGATTCAATCGCCCAGGGACCAATCCGTCGCAAGGGATGATTGATTCGTTCTGGATGCAGGGGATGATGGGAGGGCACAAGAATACGTACGACAGTATCAAGGCCTTTTCAGAAACCGACTTCCGCGAAGATCTGAAAAAGTTCGACATCCCGACACTCGTGGTGCATGGCGACGACGATCAGATCGTGCCCATTGTGGCAGCCGGTCGCGCTACAGCGCGGCTGGTGCCGCATGCAAAGTTAATCGTGTACTCCGGTGCTCCGCACGGCATTACCGACACCCATAAAGACCAGCTCAACGCCGACTTGCTCGCGTTTGCCAGCAGCTGAGCGATTTCGATTCCGCAGAGCAGTGCCAAATTGCACTGGCACAGCCTTTTCTAGCCGGTTGTTGCTGGAGGCGATGCAGGAAACGAGAAGATGCGTGGATACATCTCGCTCTGCAGTTTTTTGTCGACCTCAGCTTTGAACGAGGATGGAATTCCGGGAGCGTTAGCGGAAAGTTCATCCATACGCTTTCGGATTCCTTCAAAGAATTCTCGCGTACTCCCCGATTCTGGAGGGAGCATTTTGAAGATCTCGAGTTCTCGTCGGAGGGCACTGTAGGCAGCACCAGCAGCCCGATGTTTGGCTACGCGATCGGGAAGATTTAAAAACGTCTGGAGGGAAGTTAGTGTCGCGGCTGACAAACTCAGGATCACCGTGGCAACTTCGAGTAAGAAGGCTTCTTCGGTTCCTGCGATTGAGCCAGCAGCAGCGGTGCCTGCGATCGTTGAGAGTGCGACCGACGGGACACCTAAAAACGTGTGGTAAGCCTCTAGTCGGCTGCCATACTCAAAATGCGCCATTTGGCTCTCGCGACAACGTCGAAACCAGTCGCGGGCTAGGATGTCAATTTGGTCGGCGGAGTAGGACATGCTTCTCTCCTAAAAACATCGATACCTTGGCGAAATGGAGCAACAAAAGGCGCAGTGCTTCTGCAATGTAAGAAGGGAACTGATGCGACGGCAACAAAAAACTGTTACATCCCAATCACTCATCATTGTGCCAAGAACAAAAACAGCCCGCCGAGGAAGGTGAATTCCTGGGCGGGCTGCGAAAGCGAATGAGGAAGTGGATCGACGAGCGATCGACTATTTCTTCTCGACCACCCAAATGTTGCGGAAGGCGACCGGGTTGCCGTGATCTTGCAGGTAGAGGCCGAGGTTTTCAGGGCCTTCTTTGGCGCGACCTGGAGTGCCGTTCTTCAGCTCGAGACCTTCGTGAATCGTCACACCATTGTGCTTCACGGTGACCTTAGCGTTGGAAATCTTCTTGTCACCTTCGTACTTGGCAGAGGTGAACTCGATGTCGTAAGTTTGCCAAGCAAGCGGTGGCAGGCACATGTTGACGATCGGCTGCGAGGCTTGGTAGATGCCGCCGCATTCGTTGTCTTTGCCATCGAGTCCAAACGAATCGAGGACTTGCACTTCGTAGCGGCTCTGCAAATAGACGCCGCTGTTGCCGCGAGCTTGGCCGCGCGACTTAGGCATGAACGGGGTGCGGAACTCGATGTGCAGCGTGTGATCGCCGAGCTTTTGCTTGCTTTCGGGATTGGAGGCGGCGAGGAGCTTTTCTTCGATCAGCTTGCCGTTATTGAAGTTGTCGGCCGTGGTCCCATCGAACAGCACGATCGCTCCTTCAGGAGCCTTGGCGCCGAGGGTGGGGCTCTCGCGGTTCACCTTCTTGAGCTTGGCAACTTCTTTGCCGTCGCCCGAGATCACCACGAGGCTTTCGCCATCAATCGTGGCGGTCCATTCGTTGCCGGTCACTTGGACCTTGCCATCTTTCAGCGCGCCTTTGCCACGCTTCTGTTCGTCGCCACGCTTCCAGCCGTCGCCGGGGAGGCCGCCGAGATACCCGATCACATCGAACTGGCCATCACCGAGGGCAATCACTTGTGCGCCCCATTTGTGATCTTCGACGTCGGTGCCGGCGTATTCGCCTTGCATCGTGTAGTCGACACCAGCTTCACTGGCCGAGGTGTAAGCGGGATTGCCATCGGCGCACATCGCCACTTGGGTAATCGCAAGTGCCAGGCCGAGTGCCATCAGAGGAAAGTACCGACGCATAAGTAATGCTCCAAGGGTTGAGAGGATGCCGGAACGTGGCCGGCTGAATCAACGAAAAAATGCTTGCGCCGGAGGCTCGGTGGCGTTGCTTCCTGGGAGGAAACAAGCGGTTTTACGGTTGCAAAGGCCAGCCGACGTGCAGCGGTATTGTGGGGTTCGCCGGAGGCCACTGCAAGCGTGCAAGGGAAGATTGATTGCCGAAAAAGGAGGCCGCCGGCTTGCAGAATTGGCTTTTACGCCGTGCGGCGAACCTGCTACAAGACTCGCCGGTTTCACGATGGTCCCAGCTGAGCCTGCCATGCATCTCCCGCCACTAGTTCGATTTTGCTCGCCCCTGGGCAGCCGAATTGCGCGCGTGGGATTTCTCGTTTGCCTTGTGCTGGCAACAGGTTGTGGCATCACTCGCTCGCGTATCGCCACCGAACAAATGGTGGTGGCCGATGCGGTCGATCGAGCGGTGGCCCAGGTCGATTTCAGTCCGCTGGCGGGCCAAAAAGTGTTCTTCGATACGAAGTATCTCCCTCCTAAGGCTCTTTCGCCTGCCAGCAGCGCCAATGTCGAATATGTAATCAGTTCGCTGCGTCAGCAGATGATGTCGTACGATCTGCGGCTGCAAGACAAGCTCGAAGATGCCGACGTGATTGTCGAAGCGCGACTCGGCGTGATGGGGAACGACGGCAACGAAGTGACCTATGGTGTCCCGGGAAGCGCGGCACTAGGAACAGCGTCGCTACTGGCAGGGAGCCCCGCTGCGATCCCTTCGCTGCCGGAACTTTCGTTCGGCCGGCGTAACCATCAGCGTGGCGCCGCGAAGATTGGTGTGTTTGCCTACGACCGCCAAACGCGCGAGCCGATGTGGAAAGCAGGAGTGGCGAGTGGTTCGAGCGAAGCCCGCGACCTCTGGATTTTAGGGCTCGGTCCTTATCAGCGTGGTCCGGTTTATGGCAAAGCGAAAGCCAAGCCGATCGATCGCCTGATCACCACCACGCCGTCAAACGCGTTTGCCGAATCTCCTGCGCTCGAGGCTTATCAAGATGCAACAGTCTTCAAGCGTCTGGAAGATAAGCAGATGGAAACAGCGATTGCTCAGCAGCAGAACTTCGCGCCGGTCATCAAACCACAACTTCCGAGCGAAGAAGCGGTGAAGCAAGAGAATCCGATCGCCAACGCTTCGCATCAACAGCCAATACCTGCCGGTGGCAGCGCTCATCCCGCCGCGATCGCGCCCCCAGCCGCACCGAGCCCGATGCCACCTACACCCGCTCCCCAAGCCGCTGGCATGGGTGGCGGCAACTAGCAACGCTTGAGCGTAAGCTTTGCTTGCTGCAGCGTGTCATATTCCCATCACGCTGGCAGTAGGAGCATGCAGAGACATCTCCTGGAGCTATCAGGTTTCAGCTACCGAGTGCTGACAGCCTCCGTCGTAAAACTGCTGACAAGCGAGAACCTATAGCCACTAGCGATTTCTTAGGTGTCGGCGCGATACTGCCGGATGTAGCGAATAGCATCTTCGACCGTGAGGATGTGCTCCGCATCGCCGGGAGGAACATCGATATCGAAGTGTTCCTCTAATTGCATCACCAGTTCCGCCATCGCTAGGGAATCGATTTCGAGCGACTCGAAACTAGTGGATAGCAAAACCTCGTGGTTCGGTGCTTTATCACGAAACCACCAGAGGAGTGTGCCGCAGTCAGGGCAACATGCATCGCCATGTGTCGACGATTCGATGGCCGTCTCTTGTCGGCATACGGGACAGCGATGAGGCGTTCCTTCGGGGGTTCGCGACGAGATACTCATGCGGGGGTGGCTTCGTTGGTGATGCGCGAAAGCCTATGGCTTGGCTTGAGCGCCGCTATTATCACGATAGAGCGTGTGGCAGGCTTTGCAGCTGGTGCCGATGGCGGAGTGAAGCTTCGGTAGATCGGCCAGCTTGGTGGTGTCGAGTTGGTCGGATTTCGCGAGGTCTGCGAGCGACGTCTGCAGCGTTGTTGCGGCCTCGACACTTTTTTTCAGCTCGACTTGAAACGGCTCGGGCAGGGTGGCAATCGTTGGATCGCGGGCGAGTTCCACAAACTGCTCCATCAGCTGCAGCGACTCGTCGGCGTAGTGCATGAGCTCCGCTTTTGTCGCCAGTGTGCCAGCTTTCGGTGGCTTGCCAATCGCGGCGAGTTCTTCCCAAGCGTGCGAGATCTGCACCATCGAATCGACCAGTGGTGGTGGCGCAACTTTGCTTGGCAGCTCGCGCGGCATCGCTGCTTTTTCTTCCGTGGTGGGAAGGGTGAAGCTCTGCACATCGGCGATCATTTGCCGATAGCTCGGGGAAGTGCCGACCTGCTTGAGCCACTGTGCAGCTTGGTCGTTGGTCCATTTCTTTTCGGCAATGCAGGCGACCGCCGCAGCCGAGGGGCCGCGATGCTTCCCGTGATGGCAGTGGAGCATCACCGGTCCCTGGGCGATCTCCATCGCGCGAGCGATTTTCAGCGTCTGCTCGCGCCCCATTCCACCGTAGCCCATCGGCAGGTGGATGTAGCTCAGCCCATATTTCTGGGCTAGCGCAAGGTTCGGTTCGGCACCGTCGACACTCACAATCGTTTTTATTCCGCGTTTGGCCAGCTCCGCAAAATGCTCCTCGGTGCTTGGCTCGCTTCCGCTGTAGATCCGTTCGGTCAGCTGAAACAGTACCTCCAGCGTCGAATCCTTTATCGGACTCGCCGGCCCCATCGGCGGCTCTTGAGCAAACATTAGTTGTGTCAATGCCAAGGCAATAGCGGCGGTAATTGTTGACAGGCGGGCGGCAAGTTTGCGAGGTATTGGAAGGGTGGGGAGGTTCAGTTTCATCGCAGATGCCCAAAAGAATCGGGGAAATCAGACCAAGCGTCAGTGAGGTGGAATTGTATCACCAGGGAGGGGGAGCTTGCGAACCGCTTCTAGCTTTCGCCGAGGCGGGATCGATGCTAAGATTCTAGGCTTCCTTGGGCAGATTTTTCTGCCGGGGAAGGCGTCCCTTTCGGGCTGTTTTGAATTCCTCAGGTTCCTGCGTGTGCTGTATGTCGACCGATCCCTCGAATTCCTCTTCCGCTTCCGATGCTTCCGCCTCTGGTCCGCTGGGCGCGCGGCGCGGTCCTCTTCCGGTCGGTCAGCGTAAGCCAACGGGCGACCGACCCAAATCAGAGGCCTCCTCGTCCGACCAACCAGCAGGCGACGCTGAACTCTCGGCCCAGGCCCAGGAAGTGGCCGACGATGCTGCCCGCGATAAGCAGGCCCGCAAAGCGAAGCAAAACTACGGCCCCAAGCCGGCCATCGAAATTGCCAATCGTCGCGCACCTCTGTCGGCTGATTTGCAAGCCGAGATCGATGAAGCGCTCGGCGGACTCTCGCTCAACGAACTGGTGAGCGATGGTGGGCTTGCCACGAAGGCGAGCACCGTCGAAACCGATTCGCAGCATCGGGCGCAAGTGGTCGAGATTCATGGCGACAACGTCTTCTTCGCCCTCGGCGGCAAGAACCAAGGGGTCGCCTCGCTCCGCTCGTTCGCGACTCCTCCGGAAGTCGGTTCGATGCTCGATGTGGTCGTGAATTCGTTCAACACAGAAGACAATCTTTACGAAGTTTCGGTCGCTGGCGGCAAATTGGTGGCTGGCAACTGGTCCGACATCCGCGAAGGTGGATTGGTCGATGCCAAGATCGTCGCCGCCAACACCGGTGGTCTGGAATGCGAAATCGCCGGTGGTGTGCGCGGCTTTATTCCTGCGAGCCAAGCTGGCCTCTATCGCGTCGAGAACCTCGGCGATTTGGTGGGGCAGCGGATCACCTGCGTGATCACCGAAGCCAATGAGCGCCGCGGTAACGTGGTGCTCTCGCGCCGGGCAGTGCTCGAGCGTGAGAAGGAATCGGCCAAGAAGGAACTGATGGCATCGATCGCCATTGGCGACATGCGTGAAGGTGTGGTTCGCAAGATCCAAGACTTCGGCGCGTTCGTCGATATGGGTGGGATCGATGGCCTGATTCACATCAGCCAAATGAGCTGGGATCGCATCAAGCATCCGAGCGAGATTCTCACCGAAGGTCAAAAGGTGCGCGTCCGGATCGAGAAGATCGATCCCGAAACGGGCAAGATCGGACTTTCGCTCCGGAATCAGCAGGAACATCCGTGGACCGGAATTGATCAGAAATTTCCGGTCGGCAGCATCGTCAAGGGGACCGTTTCGCGACTCGCCGCTTTCGGCGCGTTTGTAAAATTGTCGCCTGGTGTCGAAGGCTTGATCCACATCTCGGAGCTGGCTCACAACCGCGTGTATGCCGTGCAAAACGTGGTGAAAGAGGGGCAAGAGGTCGAGGTGAAGATCTTGACCGTCAGCGCCGAGGATCAGCGGATCTCGCTGTCGCTTAAGGCCACACTGCAAGCTCCTGCCAAGTCGGAAAAGACGAAGGCCGAAGCAGCTCCCGAAGTCGACGAACCACCACGTGCCCCGGTCGTTCCCAAACGCTCGGGACCTCTCAAGGGTGGCGCTGGGAAGAGTGGCGGTGGGGGCGAAGCGTTCGGTCTGAAGTGGTAGAAGCTCGCCAGCGATCGGTGCATCGATCGCAAGATGGTTTTGATCAACAGCACGCCCGGTAGCACTGCAACTGGGCGGCCGCGTAGCATTTCTCAGAGTGACTTTTCGGGGTCGTGGCTGCGCGGAAGTTCAGCCAGGCTTTCGAGACCAAACAGATCGAGAAATCGATCGGTCGTCACGTATTTAGGCTTCGCTTTCGGTCCCGCCGTGGGATCGCGCTCGACGCGCAACAGTTCGCGCCGCACTAGCTGCGAAAGCATGCCGCCGCAAGGTTTCGCACGCATTTTGTCGATCTGTTCCTGCGAGATCGGCTGGTGATACGCCACCACTGCCAGGATATCGACAGCCACCTGCGATAGCTTTGCTTCGCGGACACGCCCATAGAACTTGTCGCGTAGAGGGCTCAGTTCGCTGCGCAACTGCAACTGATATCCGGCGCCGATCGACGCAATGGTGTAAGCGGTTCCGAGCTCGTCGTATTTTTCATTCAGTTCGACCACCAGCTCGTCGATTTCGGCAGTTCGAACGCCGCGCATCAGCGCTGCGATTTGTGTGCTCGTGAGTGGCTCTCCTTGCGGATGACCGACGAACAAAATCGCCTCCAAAATGCTGCGGGGGGTGATTTCGCACCCATCGTCGTCGGTCCCATCGATCACCCGCGGAGGCTCTTCGAGCTCCGTCGGCGCGGCCTCGGCTGTGGTGGTTGTCGTGGTCGCTGGGGTGCTTGGTGGATCGCCAGGCTGTGGGTAGGGATCGGCTCCCTGATGCAGCATCGCCGCATAAGCTTGCCCCAGTTCCTCGAGGCTGAGCCCCTGATCATCGGCTGGCGCGGCAAAATCCTCGAGCCCCAGCGAGACCTCGGGGGGAGGCATCAGCCGCGGTCGCTCCTGCTTCCCCTGAGCCGGGGCTGCGGTGGGGCGATCTTTCGCTCGTTCGGACTTCGTTCCACGCTTCTCCATGGGGCGAATATAGGGGGGCGTGGCACTTCGCAGCAAGGTGAAACTGGTGCGCGTCATTTCTTCGGCGCGTCGACTGGCAGGTGGCAATTGCTTCCCCCATAATGAGTGGCTCCTCGCTCCGATCTGTCGCGCCGAGCGTTCGCTTCGATCACACCCCGATTGAGGTTCCACGGATGATTTCGATCGACGATGCGTTCATCACGGCAGCCGCACCCAATGCCGACGCCGTGAAGAATGGCCGTGCTCTGGCCCTGAAAAAGAAGTTCACCGAACTTTGCATTTCTGCTGACGAAACGCTGCTGTTTGGTTACTGCCAAGGGAGTGGCAAGGAGCCTTACCTCTGCAGCGCCGATTTCCAGTTTCCGACGGCAGCCGTCTACCGTTGCAGCTGTCCGAGCCGTCAATTTCCTTGCAAGCATTCGATTGGTTTACTGATTGCCTACGCTGCGGGAGAGAAGTTCACGTCGGCTGAGATCCCTGCAACGATCGCTGCCAAACGGGAAAAAGTGGCCGAGCGGGTGGAGAAGAAAAAGGTCGAGGAGACAAAGCCTCGCAAGGTGAACAAGTCGGCGCTTGCCAAAAAGTTTCAAGCGCAGATCGATGGCCTCGAGATCCTCGAGCGACTCGCTTTCGACCACATGCGCCAAGGGCTTGGGAATGTCACCGAGGCTGCAGCGGACGAAGTGCAAACCAAAATCTCACCGCAGCTCGCCACCGGCTATCTGCCCGAAGCGCAGGTGATGCTCGATCGCTACGCGCAGCTCTTCACAAGTGCGGCAGGTGCTTCGCGTCGCTCGCGCAAGAGGAAACCGGACGAGGAAGTGAGCGATGATGCCCGTTTCACGCTGGCCCTTGAGCAACTCACCAAGCTTGGCGCACTCGCGCGACAAGGGAAGGCCTATCTGCAAAGCCGCATCGACAACCCGGAGAAGCTGCCCGATACCGAATCGAACATCGCGATGCTCACGGGGCAAATCTGGCAGCTGCGCGAACTCAAAGAGTTGGGACTGGTCGAGACCAACGTCGAACTGATGCAGCTCGCGTTTCACACACACGACGACGCAGCGCGGAAGGCTTTTGTCGACGTCGGCACTTGGATTAACCTCACAAGTGGGAAGATCCAAGTGACGCAGAATTTTCGTCCCTACAAAGCGGCGAAGATGATTCCGGCCGACGATAGTTTCGCGCGCGTTGCCGTGGTAGCTGAGCTCGCCGTCTATCCCGGTACGATGAACCCGCGCGTCCGCTGGGAAGCTTACGAGGCGCGCATCGTCGAGCCGCGCGACTATCAGCGCATCTTCGAGCTGGCGGCCTCCGATTTTTCAGCCGTCGTCAAAGAGGTGAAGAACCATTTGCGACAGCCGCTGACCGATCACAATCCCGTTTTTGCCTTGAAATTTGCCAGAATTGGCAAGATTGGAGAGGCATTGATTGTGGAAGATGCCAAGCAGAATCGGCTCCTACTTACCGACGAAAGCGATCTCAGCGAGTCCCCCAGCTGCGAGCTTCTGTCGCTCCTGCCACCTGCCGCTCTCGAAGGGAAGGTCCTCGTGGCGCGGTTCTCCTACGACATCGACGCGGGACTGCTCACCGCCAAGCCACTCTCGATCGTCACGCACGACGAACTGATTCGGCTGACGGTTTAGCCTCCTTACTACCACGCGCCTCGGTGGTATGGCGATCACTCCACTCACACTCTCGATCATGGATGCCGCGCGATGAGTCTTCCGGTTCTCGAGCAACTTTACGGGGAAGTGCGACGTTTGGCGACCGCTGGCAGCAATCTCGCGCCGGGGGATTTTCGTCTCCAGAGGCTGCTTCCTGCCATTGAATCGCTCGCCCAAAAGGCACCGGTGTTTGCCAAGGTTTCGGCTGCTGCTACTAAGCTTCTCGAGAGTGACGAAAAGTCGTCGGCACCGGCGCTGCACGAGCTTAGTACCCTGGTCCACGCGCTCCGCGCCACGCAGTGCGATACCTTGCCTCCGACGATCAAGCCGACCGAGACCATGGCGCCGCTCGAGGTGCTCGAGGCGCCACGTACACCTGGACAGCTGAGCTCGCGGATGCTCGTCCCGATCCTCGATGCCCTCACTACCACCGGAGGTGGCCGCATCGAAGTGATCAAGGATGCGCTGGAGCGAAACTTACTCGGCGATATTCGGCTGCGACTCGCGCTCGCTCGAGCGGTGGGCGATCCCTATCCCGAGATTGCCGACTTGATCGCCGACAAGGTTCTCCCCACGATTGGACCCTCGATGATCACGCTCGTACGAAACAGTTTCAATTTCGAGGGAAACATGGTCGATGCGCGACGCCTGAAGGTGCTCCATCGACTCGATCCCACAGCGGCGCGCGACCTTGTGATGAAGTCGCTCGACGATGGTTCGCCCCCGGTGAAACTGGCTGCTATCGAGTGCCTGGGAGGCTCCCGCGAAGATCGAGAGCGACTAACGCTACTCTGCAAATCCCGCAACAAAGAGACCCGTGCTGCTGCGCTTGCGGCACTCGTTGATCTCGGTGGCGATGCGGCCGATGCCGAGCTGATGCGCGTCGTCAAGTCGGACGACGTGATCGTTTCCGCCCGGACCATTCAGCTATCTCAGAGCCCGCTTCTTGCCCCTCTGCTAGCCGACGAGACTCAGGCCGCTTTCGAGAAATTAATCGCAGCCAGTGATCCCAAAGAGGTGGAGAAGATTGCTCCTCGAGCCTTTGCATTGCTCGAATCTCTCGCCGCTCATCCAAGCGAGCAGGGAGATGCTGTGATCCTCGCGATCTTCGCCAGTCGCAATAAGTTCAAGTCTGTCCGCGCACCCATCCCCCAAGAGCCCCCGCTCTATATCGCTAGGATGATGCGGCAAGGCTCGGAGAAACTGCAGCGTGCGCTACTCGAGCTGCACCCCGAGTTGCAAGGAGACATGCTCGAGGAGGCCTTCCTCGCTGGCTTCCAGCTGCTGACACCGGCGGAGCTATTCCACCAATTTAGTCACTACTTAACCGTCGTTCTCGACGAAAAGAAGCGCCCCGCCAAAGGCGAAAGTAAGGCCAATTATCGAGCCAGCAAGATCTCTAGCGGCATCAAGCTGCAGTTTCGTCAGGGGCACAACCATCACAGTACGCGTGAGGAATGGTTTACGACGGTCAGACGTTTCGACCCCCGCTGGATCGAGGAAGCGATGAAGTCGGAGAACACCGAGCTGGTGCTCTACCTCGCGCTCCCAGGCAACTCCGCTGCGATGGAATATCTGTCGCGGAAGATCGACGAAATCCATGCCATTGCCAAAAACTGGTGGGACTATCGACAACTGGCTCAGTCGATCGTTTATACCGAGCATCCTCGCGCCACCGAACTGATGCTCAAGCTGCTTGAGTTCATGAAAGCGGCGCACCAATCCTATGGCTCCTACGGTTTTTCCGATTGCGTCCGGCTGATTCCACTCCTGCCACCTGAGTCGGCACCACAGTTTGAGGCGATCGCTAAAGAACTCCCTGATAAATGGTTGGGGGAGCTAATTCCTGCGATCGACGCCCTCAAGGGGCGAGCGACCAAGGCCTAAACCTCGCGTCGATCGCACAACGTTCCTCCCTTCACTTGTCTCGCTAGAAAATGCTATGGCTAAGAAACAAACGGCTTCGATTACCACTTCGGAGGTCACAGCTGCGCCACTGAAAACGAGCGAACTTCGCGCGCCAGCGGAGGTGCCTTACGCCGTAGAGATCGAAGCACTCATCGCTCACGATACCCACCCTCGTCCACCCGGCTGGAAAATGTCGGCCCGTGCGGTGCACACTTATTTATGTGGCGGAAAAGCAGGAAGCTGCGAGATTTCCCCTAAATACATCGGCTTTCCACGACTCGTGGAAATCGCGATTGCTACGCTGGTGACCGATCGCGCTCTGCTGCTCATCGGTGAGCCGGGAACTGCCAAAAGTTGGCTCTCGGAGCATCTGGCCGCCGCCATCAACGGCGATTCCACCAAAGTGGTGCAGGGGACTGCTGGTACGACCGAAGAGCAGATCCGCTACACCTGGAACTACGCGATGCTGATCGCGCAAGGACCCAGTGAGCAGTCGCTCATCAAAAGTCCGATCTATCGCGCGATGGAAGAGGGCTCACTCGCTCGCTTCGAAGAAATCACGCGCTGCGCTTCCGAAGTGCAAGATGCGATGATCTCGCTCCTCTCGGAAAAACGCCTCGCCGTGCCTGAACTCGCCCGCGATGTGGCTGCGCAAAAAGGATTCTCGATCATCGCTACCGCCAACACGCGCGATCGGGGTGTCAACGACATGTCGGCCGCTCTCAAGCGTCGCTTCAACATTGTCGTCCTCCCGACACCCTCTTCCCTGGCGACCGAAGTGGAGATCGTGCGTAAACGAGTGCGAGAACTTGCGACGAGCCTCGAACTGCGCGCCGAACTTCCGACCGATGAAGCGGTCGAACGTGTCGTGACGATTTTCCGCGAGCTTCGAACGGGGCAAACGCTCGATGGCAAGAGCAAGCTCAAGTCCCCCAGTGGGGTTCTCAGCACGGCAGAAGCGATTTCAGTGCTCGCCGGAAGCATGGCACTCGCCGCCAATTTTGGAACGGGCGAAGTCTTGCCTGATGATCTTGCTGCCGGACTACAAGGGGCGATCGTCAAGGACGAAGAGAAAGATGCTGCCGTTTGGAAAGAGTACCTCACGAACGTGATGAAGAAGCGCGACAGCGAGTGGCAACAGCTGCACCACGCTTGCTCGGAGCATAACTCGTGAGCGGCGAGATCAACGTTTTTGGGGTCCGGCATCTCTCGCCGATGGCGGCTTGGCATTTGCGCGAGTTTCTCGACGAGCATCAGCCCGAACTGGTTCTTATCGAAGGACCGAGCGACGCCACCCCCTACGCGCTCGAACTCACGATGTCCGCCGTCGAGCCACCGGTTGCGCTCCTGGCGTACACCAGCACGCCGCCAGTGCGCACTATTGTCTATCCCCTGGCGATTTACAGCCCCGAATACCAGGCGCTCTTGTGGGCGAAAGAACAGGGTGCCCGAGCCGAATTGATCGACCTGCCGAGCGATATTTTTTTAGGACTCGCGGATCAGCAGGCGCTGCTGCTCGAGAAAAAACTACGCGACGAAGCCGAGACTACAGCCGGAGTCGATACGGAGCTAGAGCCTGCGGCTGTTGCTCAGGAGCCTAGCGCTGTGGAGGTTGATCGCGCGACGATCTATCAGCAGGTGGCGACGATCGCGGGAGAGAGCGACTACGAGAGTTACTGGGAGCGTCATTTCGAGCATAATCTAGCGAGTGATTCGTTTCGCCAGTCTGCGCTGGAACTCGGAGGGATGCTCCGCGATCTGGAGGAAGATGCCCCTGCGTGGCGCGCTGAAAACTTGGTGCGCGAGGCGTACATGCGCCGGCAAATTGCAGCAGCGATTGCTTCGGGAACTCCCCCCGAGAAGATTGTCGCGGTGGTCGGCGCGTTTCATGCGCCAGTCCTCACTAGCAGCTTTCCCCCGATGACCGATCGTGAGCTCGCTTCGCTCCCGCGCCGCGAAACGCTGCTGACCCTCATGCCTTACTCCTATTTCAAACTTTCATCGCAGTCGGGCTATGGCGCTGGCAATCGCGCGCCGGCCTATTTCGAGCTCCTTTGGAATACCCTGCCGCGCAGGAAGTACCCGCGCCGCAATACGGCGCTCAGCACCCTCCAACAATCACTCGAGAAACTGGCCCCCGACTATCTGTCGTCGATCGCTAGCCAGCTTCGTAGTGGCGGTACGCATCGCAGCACCGCCGAAGTGATCGACGGCGTGCGACTCGCCAAAACACTCTCGGCCCTTCGTGATGGCCTGGCACCAACGCTCGCCGATTTGCACGATGCTGCTGTCGCGCTCCTGGGGCATGGAGAACTTGCGTCGATCAAGCATGCTATTGCCCAGGTCGATGTCGGAACCCGAATCGGCAGCTTGCCCGATGGCACCAGCCGTACGTCGATTCAAAGTGACTTCGAGCGCGAGCTCAAGCGGCTGAAGCTCGAGCGCTATCGCACCACGGTTGCTCAGGACCTGACGCTCGATCTTCGCGAGAACAGACAGGTGAAATCCGAGGAGGCAGCGTTTCTCGATCTCGCTCGATCGTCGTTTCTGCATCGGCTCGTGATGCTCGGCATCACGTTTGTCAATCCGCATCGCGATTCGCGTTCGAGCGATGTTTCACCGACCGAGCGATGGGTGCTCCGCTGGTCTCCTGAAGCAGAGATCGCGCTGGTCGAAGCGGTGTTGCTAGGGGAAACGATCGAACTGGCGACACAAGCCAAGTTCAAACAGTTGCTCGAGGAGTGCTCGTCGATCAACGAAGCAGCGCTGCTCGTGCGGCACGCTTGCGAATGTGGGCTCTTCAGTGCGATGGAGCATGCCCGCCGTCGCTTGCAGGAGCTCGCGGCCGAGTCGAGCGAGTTTTGTGCGCTGGCGACAGCAGCTTGGCAACTTGCGTTTGTCGTGCAGTATGGCGACATGCGCCAAGTCGATGCTTCAGTGCTGCTGCCGCTCATCGAAGAACTCTTTGTGCAAGGAGCGATTGCTCTGTTTGATGCTGCGAGCTGCGACACCACGATGGCTCGCAGCGTGCTGCTGGCCATTGATGAACAGCATCGTGTCTATTTGCAGCTCACCGACCTTGTAGAAGGGGAACTCTGGCTCAGTTCACTCGAGCGACTGGCACGTTCTGATACACAAAACGCGCTCTTGTCGGGCTATGCCACCGCGATATTGCTGGAGCGTGAGCGGATGACGAGCGCCGATCTATCGCGCGAAGTATCGCGGCGTTTATCACCCGGCGCGAGTGCCGAACTCGGCGCTGGCTGGTTCGAAGGACTGGCGATGCGCAATCGCTACGCGCTGCTGGCCAGGCAAACGCTCTGGGAGCGGCTTGCCGACTACATAAGCGCACTCGACGACGAGGAGTTCAAACGCGCGCTCGTTTCGCTGCGACGCGTGTTCGGCACCTTCACTCCCCAGAACAAACGGCAGATTGTCGAGAATCTAAGTCACTACTGGCAGCTCTCGACCGATGCTGTGAGTGAGCTGATCGAGCAGCCTTTGACCCCGATGGAAGAAGAGAAACTCGAGTCGCTGAACGATTTCGACTTTGGCGATTTGTGAGTATTTTCAGCAGAATTCGAAGGAAAACGTGTCTCCCATGAGCATCACTCAAGAGCAACTCGCGCGGTGGCGGCTGATTCTCGGCCCCGAAGCTGATAAAGATCTCTCCCGCATGCGTGCAGGGGGCTGTGGTCTCTCGCGCGAGCAACTCGAGATGGATGAAGCGCTCGGCGCAATCTACGACGACACCGATGCGGGACTATCGGGGGCACGATCTGCTGGGCGAAATGCGTCGGCACCACGCGTTGCTAAATGGCTCGGCGATATCCGCACCTATTTCCAGGAAGATGTCGTCTCCGTGATTCAGCAAGATGCGATTGAGCGTAAGTCACTAAAACAGCTCCTTCTCGAGCCCGAGATGCTGAAGGTCGCACAGCCGAACGTGCAGCTTGTCGGGACCCTGATGTCGCTGAAGGGGCAGATACCGGAGCGTACTAAAGAGACCGCGCGTGAGGTGGTGAGAAGTGTCGTCGATAAAATCAAACTAGCCCTCGAACAGCCGATTCGAAGTGTCGTGCGTGGTGTCCTGAATCGGCGCGAGCATTCTCCCATTCCAAGCTCTGCCGCGATCGATTGGAAGTCGACGATTCGTCGCAATCTCAAAAACTATCATGTCGGTCTGAAGACGATTATTCCCGAGCGGGTCTTCTTTCATTCGCGACAACAGCGGTCGCACAAATGGACCGTGATTGTGAACCTCGATCAAAGTGGCTCGATGGCCGACTCGGTGGTTTACGGTGCTATTTGTGGATCGATTTTTGCCAGTCTCCCCGCGCTCCGAACGCATGTGATGGCGTTCGACACCGAAGTGGTTGATCTCACCGAGCAATGTGCAGGCGATCCAGTCGACATGCTGTTTGGCATTCAGTTGGGGGGTGGTACCGATATTAACAAGGCGGTGGGCTACAGCGAGCAATTCATCGAGGAACCTTCGAAGACGATTTTTCTGTTGATCACCGATTTGTTCGAAGGGGGGAATCAGGCGCAGCTGATACGGCGGCTCGGAGACCTGCGCGCTGCGGGAGTGCGCGTGATGGTGCTCTTGGCGCTCAGCGACAGTGGCAAGCCTTGCTACGATGAAGCTGTAGCGAAAAAACTTACCGCGCTTGGCATTCCATGTTTTGCTTGTACCCCGCAGCTGTTGCCGCAACTGCTCGAGGGTGCTTTGCGAGGAGATAATCTGATTCAAGTTGCGAGTCGCATCAGCGCCGCGCTCAAGGAAAAGTAATAGCGCGCCGCTTACCATGCTTCGCGACTATTTCATGTTCTCTCGCTTGTTCCGAGCATGAAATGCCATTTACCGCGACGCAGCGAAATCGGTCCAGCTAAGCTCAAAACGGGCTAGGAATTTGCGGAGTCGATCGGCATCGTTGGGCTGCGATTTGGCTAGCCGTGAGATAGCAAACAGTTTCCGGCCAGCATCGGATAGTGACGCGCTTTCGCGGCAGATTCGCACGACAGCAGCGAGCTGCGCGCGATCGAACAGATCGATCGTTGCGACTTTCTCGTCGCCGAGGAGTTCGACGAGCAGCGACAGATCGTCGCGCGATGACTTGCCTGAATCACTCCCCGAAAATTGCCAGGCACTTTCGAGGCGAGCGATTTCGTCGTGCACTTCGTCGGTGGTGATCCGGCCACTGGGGGCAAGTGTCGCCATGCGTGTGATCGCCGCATTGAGGTCGCGAAAATTGGCCGACCATGTTGCAGCCGGAGACTGCGCAAACTGCAGGAACTTTTGTCGCGCTTCTTTATTGATCGTCACCTGCTGTCCGGTCCGTGCGGCGTAGCGGTCGAGTTCATACTGAATGTTGGGTTCGATATCCTCGCGGCGCTCGGCGAGGGCTGGCAGTCGGAAGGTCCATAGGTTGATGCGCGCGAGCAAATCTTCGCGAAAGCGTCCCGCGTGGACATCCGCTGCAAGATCGCGATTGGTTCCTGCAATCAGCTGAAAGTCGCTCGCTGTTTCTCGATCGCAGCCGACTGGGAGAAAGCGTTTTTCTTCGATCGCGCGCAGCAGCGTCGCTTGCTCGTCGCGCCCAAGCTCGCCGATTTCATCGAGGAATAAGATCCCTTGATCAGCGGCCATAAGCAATCCAGCACGCGGGGTCGTCGCGCCAGTGAATGCCCCTTTGGCATGTCCAAAGAGCGATGACATGGCTTGATCGCCGCGCAAAGTGGCACAGTTCACTTCGACGAAACTGCCGCGCACTTGGCCACGACGTCGCTTGAGTTCGAAGATCCGCGCTGCCAGCTGCGATTTGCCCGCGCCGGTGGGACCGGTGATCAAGAGTGGCGCGCTGCTGGCAATAGCGACTCGCTCGATCCGCTCGATGAGGGTGTTGAACGTGCGGCTGCGGGTCTCGATTCCCGATTTCAGGAACGAGAGTCCTTCCTGCTGTTCTTCGGCAAAGCGGGTCGCAAGGGCATCGTACTTCGAGAGATCGAGATCGATGATGCGATAGGCGCCGGTCGCTTCAGCGGCTCGCAGCGGCGGGGAGGACTGCAGGAGTTGTCCAGGGATGTGCCGCGATTCGGCGAGGAGGAATAGGCAGATTTGCTGGACATGCGACCCGGTGGTGATGTGGATCAAATAGTCTTCCGTATCGGGGCGGAAGTTCATCCCGCGCGACCAGTGATGGAGGGCGGCAAAGACCTCTTCGAAATCCCAAGCGTCGTTAAACTTCAGTGGATGGAGACGGACTTCCGTTTCCGGCGAGACACTGGCGATGTCCCGAACCAGTGTGTCGGCGACAGCTTCTTCGCCCGGCTGATGAATTAGTTCTAGCCTATCGACGAGCAAATCTTCGTGCTGGCAAACCGAGACAGTGGGGCGCCAGCGGTTCCAGCGCGATTTGGCATGCCCGGCGTCCAGCCGCGTCCCAAAGATCCCCACCACGACCAGTTTTCGTTGTTTCGTCATATCCAAAATTATAAGAGACGATCGCTAAAGATCAATTTAGGCGAAAGTTGGCGTTGTAGACCAAAGGTGCGGATATCTCTAAGCCCAATATCTGTAGTGGTTTGCGAATTGTTTGGCGGAATATCTGAAGTTTGGCACTCGCTGTGCATTCTGTTCTCTCGCCCCGGGCATGCTCAGAAATCGGCCCGCAGCAGGAGAATCCAAATCATGGCATCGAAGTCGTTGTTTCAGTCGATCGTCGGCAAGTTCTTCGCCGCAGCTGATGTGCTCAATCGGGCCGGAGGGCTCGCTTATTCGCGGACAGCCGAGCAAGCGCTGGCTCAGTATGTGGCTACCGGCATGCTCGGTAGCACGTGCTATGCCAATGCGGAAACGCACCTCGCTACGGTGCTCCGATTGGCACAGAAAGTTTCGCCGGAGTTCATCGCGCGGGCCGCAATCTACTCGCGCGATCGAGCCTATTTGAAAGATGTACCGGCCTTGCTGGTGGCGCTACTGACCGTCAAGTCGCCCGAACTGGTGACCTCTGAACTGTTTCAGCGTGTGATCGATTCGCCCAAGATGCTCCGCAACTTTGTGCAGATCATCCGCTCAGGAGTGGTGGGGCGCAAGAGTCTCGGAAGTCGACCGAAGCGGCTAGTGCGCGAGTGGCTCGATGCTCGTAGTGATCAGGCGTTGTTTGTGGGAAGTGTAGGAAACGATCCTTCGCTGGGTGATATCGTCAAGATGGTTCATCCCGTCCCTCGGACACCATCGCGCGAGGCGTTGTATGCCTGGCTGATTGGTCGTGAGTATGAGGAAGGGGCGTTGCCGCCAATCGTTCAGGAGTATGAGCGGATCAAGCGTCAGGTGATTCGTGGAAAGGATGAGCTCCCCGATGTCCCTTTTTCCATGCTCACCCATTTGCCGCTGACCCCGAGCGACTGGAAGCGGATTGCGCGAAATGCCTCGTGGCAAACGACGCGCATGAACCTAAATACGTTCGAGCGCCATGGGGTGCTGCAAGATCAAGAACTGGTGCGATGCATTGCCAACCGGCTGCGGAATCCGCGAGCCATTCAGCAAGCACGCGTGTTTCCGTATCAGCTGATGGCAGCCTATTTAAACATGAATGAAACGTTGCCGGCCAAGATCAAAGCAGCCCTGGGGGAGGCGATGGAACTGGCCATTAGCAACGTGCCTCGCATTGAGGGAAAGGTGCTAGTGATGGTCGACGTCTCGGGTTCGATGCGCTCGCCTGCGACGGGAAATCGCGGCTCGGCGACGTCGAAAGTGCGCTGCATCGATGTGGCGGCGCTGATCGCAGCTTCGATCGTACGCAAGAATCCGGAAGCGGAAGTGATTCCGTTCTCGGACGATGTGATCCTGGTTAAGCTCGATCGACAGCAACCTGTGATGAAGCAAGCACAGCAGCTCGCTTCGCTCCCTTCGGTAGGAACGAATTGTAGTGCGGCGCTAGCGCATGCGAATGCTCGCCAACTGAAGGCTTCGATGGTGATTTACGTTTCGGATAACGAATCGTGGATCGACTCGCAAAGCCAGTGGAAAGGTCATCGCGCAACGGAAACGATGCGTCAATGGCAGTTGTTTCAGAAACGAAATCCGCAGGCAAAGCTTGTCTGTCTCGACCTGGTTCCAGGCGAGACAACGCAAGCGATCGAGCGCAGTGAAATCTTCCATATCGGTGGTTTTAGCGATCACGTTTTTACGCTGCTCGCCGAGATTGCCGAGGGACGTACAGCAACCGATTACTTCGTAAAGCAGATCGATGCAATCGAGCTCCAATCGTCGGAAAAAGCCTAAAAACAGCAATGTTTCGGGTGAACCAGCCTCCCTTCGAAAAGCTCTTTGAGCTGGCCATGAGTGATGGGAGTGGATGCAGCCGGGATCCAGTACGTGGTCTGATTGGTCAGTGAAGGGGATCCCGGCTGCCGGGGTGGTGAGCTAGTGTAGCTGCGTGTGAATAAGTTGGTTTGGAAGCAGCGTAGGAAGCGAATGCCGTAGGAAGTACATCCTTGGAGGATCGAGCGCTCGAGCTACTTGCTCGAGTAGTGATCTCAAAAAAGTCTTTCTACAAACTCTTGTCGCGACCTATGTCTTGCAGTTTTTTTGTTGGGTAGGAACGAGAATCATCAGGGAGAATACTGCTGCTGCGAATGCCGGTGGAATTACAAGGCTATGGACCTCGAGGTCGTGGGTTCGATCCCCACCGGCTCTACTGCGGAGTGAGACCACTCTTAGGGCCGTAGCTCAGTGGATAGAGCGCGCAACATTTCATCAAAACTTTGTCGCGGCGGCAGTATTCTCCTTGAAATCACATGAAAAATAAAACGATGAATCAGATCATTGCAACTGGTGAAGCGACGGCGATCCTGCCAGCTGGCGACCATGTGACTCCCGTGACTGTGATTGGAACGGAAGCGATCCGCAACACGTTCGACGAAGTCTGCATTCGACAAGCGATCAATTCGCGGCGAGCGCCGGGGGTTTCGCATGTCGTGCTCAATCCTGATGGTCACCTCGGTTACGGTGCGCCGATCGGCTGCGTGATGGTCTCGCCATCACATATCTACCCGGGTCCCGTGGGGGTTGATATCAAGTGCTCAATGAGTCTCTTGCAGCTGGATCTTCCGGCCGACGCGATCGAGGATCGACGGGTGCGACGCGAACTAATCATGGCTGTATGTAACCGAATTCCGACCGGTGCGGGACGTGGTGCACGCAGCGTGAAGCATGGTCGTCGCGTGGACACCGATGTGGGACGCACGCTTCTCGCCGAAGGCGCTTCGGCTGACGTTTGTCAGGCACTCGGAATCCCTCCGGAGTGGGCCGCGCGGTGCGAAGATTCGCATCACGTGGGGCACGATGGAACGAGTGTAGCGCTGGCCCAACGGGTCGAATTTCACGAGGAAATCGGGACGTTTCGCGATCTCCGCTCGAAGCTGCAGCAGATCGGTTCGTACGGTGGAGGAAACCACTTTGGTGAGTGCGAAGTGGTGCAGATTGAGAATAACGCGCGAGCGCGAAGTGTGGCTGACACGTTTGGTCTGCGCGACGGATGCGTTGCGTTCTTGTCGCACTGCGGATCGCGTGGGATCGGCCATAACCTGGCGATGCATCAGTTCAAGACGCTGCAATCGAAGTTCGCGAAGTGGGATATCCCGCTGCCGGGCAACGATCGCGAATTGGTCTACGCACCGCTCGGTTCCGACGAAGGAAATGCGTACATCGACGACATGTCGCTCGGTGCGAACTTTGCGACACTGAACCACCTCGTGATCAACTTGCAAGTGCTCGAAGCATTCCAGCAAGTGTTTCCTGGCGTGAAGGGGGATCTGGTGTACTTCATCAGTCACAACATCGCGCGGGAAGAGGTCGTTGAGAATCGCAAGGCGTGGGTGCATCGTAAAGGTGCGACGCGCGCATTCCCGGCAGGGCATCATGCCTTGAAGGGGACTCCTTACGAGAACACCGGACATCCGATCTTGCTCCCGGGTAATCCGCAAGCAGGTTCGGCAGTGATGGTGGCCGATGCAGGGGCAGCGCTGAGCTGCTTTAGCGTGAACCACGGCGCAGGTCGTGTGCTCGGGCGTAAGGCAGCGATTCGAGCGCTCGATCAGCAGTCGATTGATAAGTCGTTCGACGATCACGATATTTTGACCAACTGTCGGCAGTACCCGAAGGACGAAGCTCCGGCGGCGTACAAGGACTTCGAGGAAGTTTTGCGCAGCGTAAAGCTCGCGGGACTTGCTTCTGAAGTGGCTCGACTGAAGGCTCGGTTCGTGATCAAAGATGGCGATGCAGCCGACGATTAATTTGGCCAAGTGCGCTAGTTGTACGCTTGGAGGTGATGAAACTCAGCCTCGCGCGGTGATGTGCCGCGCGAGGCTCTTTTGTTCATAAAACGCTGGAAATAGACCCGAAAAACAACTCTGAGAAGTGTGAGTGAGCAGGTGATGAGGACGATTCTGATCGACGGTTCGCAGGGAGAGGGGGGCGGGCAGATGCTGCGCACGTCGCTCGCGCTTTCGATGGTGACCGGCCAGCCGATGGTGATTGAAAACATTCGCGCTCGGCGAGAGAAGTCAGGGCTCCTGCGCCAGCATCTCACGGCGCTAGAAGCTGCAGCAAAAATCTGCAATGCCGATGTCGAGGGAGCTACGATCGGATCGAAGTCGCTAGTGTTTACTCCTCACGCGGTGAATGCTGGAGAGTATCACTTCAGTGTCGGCACGGCGGGGAGCGCGACGCTTGTACTGCAGACGATTCTTCCCGCACTACTGACAGCCTCTGCTCCTTCGCGCTTGGTACTGGAAGGTGGCACGCACAATCCATGGGCGCCACCCTATCCATTCCTCGAGCGCGTCTATCTGCCACTCGTTCAGCGCATGGGGCCACTCGTGAAGGCAACGCTAGAGCGACCTGGTTTCTATCCTGCAGGGGGTGGCAAGATGCTTGTGGAAGTAACCCCGGCCAAGTCGCTTGTGGGATTCGATCTGCTCGAGCGTGGCGCTGTGATGCGGCAATGCGCCGTCGCGATGGTGTCGAATCTAGCGAAGTCGATTGCGCTGCGCGAACTCGCCGAGCTTCAAGAATCGCTCGGTTGGCCGCGCGACGTTTGTCACGCGGAAGAAGTTCGCGCGCAAGGGCCAGGCAACGTGATCTACGCCACGATCGAAAGTGAACATGTCACCGAGCTATTCATCGGCTTTGGGCGGCTCGGCGCTAGTGCTCGAAAAGTGGCTGAAGAGGTGGTGAGTCAGGTGCAGCATTACCTGCGCGCCGCTGTGCCGGTTGGGCCCCACTTGGCCGATCAGCTGCTACTACTGCTCGCGCTTTCAGCAGCTAGTGAGCCAAGCGATGCGCAGCGCGGCGGATGCTTTCGGACCACGACGCTCACACCGCATAGTGAGTCACAAATCGCGATTTTCCAGCAGTTTTTGCAGATTTCAGTCGACGTACACTACGACCCGTCGGGCCAGACCTGTACGGTGAATGTTCAGCCAAAGTGAAAAGTGAACTACGGCGAGGCTATTCAAAAATCACGATGCTGGCGGTAAATCCATGCACGAAGTTCTGACCGCCGATGGGACCAATTTCCCCGGCGGCGAAGAACCCGGCGAGAGGAATGTCTCCCAGTTTTTCCGCGATGCAAGCGGCATCGTGATGAGGTTCTTTGAACATCCGCGAGCCACGTCCATTGCAGGTGAAAAGGAGCGCGCCAACTGGCACCCCTGCGGCACCACTTTTGGCAACGGCTAACAGCTGCTTGAGTTCGGCGTCAGCAGCATCTTGATCGCGCACGTGAAACTGCACTGTCTGTCCGACCCGAATGTAGTCCCCGATGGCGATCGCTCCTGCTTGGGGATCGATGCCGACGACATTGCGTACGAGAAAGTCTCCCTGCTCGAAGTGGTCGCGATATTCACTCACGACGCGGCCGAGATGGAGCTTCCGCTGCACGAGGGCTTGCTCGCGCGTCGGCAGGGTGTCGAATAATTCTTTGAGCTGCAGTAGCGCCGGACGCCCACCAAGTTCTTGAATCACGTTCCGTTCAGCACGGGTGACAATGAACGGCTTACCGATCGGGCGACAACCTTGCGACACCACGGTGTGGAGTTTAGCCGCGTTTTGAATCAGCACCGCAACGGCACCTTCGGCGTAGGTTTGAGGCCCGAGGATCAGTCGATGTTCTCCCGGACTATCTCCGCCACTTGCCATGCCACCCACGACCGGCACACCAGCGCGGTCTTCATTCAAACGCTCGAGCAGCAGATCAGCTGGAAAGGAGTAGGGCTCTCCCAGTAGCAGCAGGAACGTGTCGCCCGACCACTCGCCGCTGATCGCTTCGGGCCAGCCATCGATCACACCCCCTTCGGCCGTTTGTTCGAGATGGAGGTACATCGGAGTGGCTGTGCCGGTCGCAAAACTGGCGAGCCAGAGCGAGATGGCGGGGGAGCCTTCCACTTCCACGCCGGTTCCTACAATTGATTCGCCGCTACAGCCGATCAGGTTCTCGGTGCCGAGGAGTGCGCACAGTTTTTTGGCGAGAAAATCAGCCTCGGGGGCGTGGTGATTGGAGAAAAAGACAAGCCCCAAATCGGGCGTTCGGGGACCTGAGGACTGAAGTGCTGTGAGCGCTTTACGGGCCACTTCCTCGACGGCATCAGCAGTGCTCGAAAGGGTCGAGAGTGCGGAAGCAAACTGGGTTTGCGTGATCGATGAGGAAGACATCTGCGGCGCTCAGGATTGCGAGGAATTGGGTGACGAGATTTGCATCATAGCGGGGCTTATCAAAACGGGCTACCGATTGGAGAGCGGCCAGTGGTGTCCGCTAAGGGAGGCCACTCTCGAGGGAGACGAGATGTTTTTTGAGATGCGCGGCGAGCACTTCGCGGTGAATATCGGGATGTTCGACGAGCACATCGCGCAGCATGGGACCGAGCGCGCTATCGGTCAGGACACTGCCAAACGTGACGTGCAAAATCTGACGTCCCGCCGGTTCGTCGAGGTAAAGTTGCTCGAGGCGTGCATCGTCGCTGATCGCAGCGGCGGTAGGGGCTTGCGATAGTCGGCTGCTGACGAGATAGGTGGCTCGATCGGCCTCGAAACGTCCGCGAGCGAAGTCGACGATACGGCGGAAAAGGCGTCGTTCGCGACGCGCGGCGACACGCAGCGCTTCGAGGTAGCTCGTACCCGCCGTTTTGACGTGAAACTGTCCCTGGGTCTCGTTGGCAAGGATTTTGTAGAGCGAGAACTTATCGCTGCCGTTGTGCAGGCTCAGTTTGTAGGGCCCGAGCGCCACCGCTACGGCGCGATGAAGCCGGAGCGCCTCCGTCCATTCTTCAAGCGAGCCTTGGTAGTCGATGGCCGGTTCCAAATCGCCGACATAGTTAAGCGCGATGCTGGTGAGTCGCACGCTCGACTTCAGGCATTGGTCGGCGATGATGAAATGCTCGAGCGCTGTGGTCCGCTGCGGCGTTTCGTCGATGCAAAGCTCGAGTTCGTACTGCGAACCTTTTTTGGCGACCAGCCGATCGACATGCGCGGCGAGTTTTATGGCATGCGCTATCGCGAGGCCGAATTTCACCGCTGCCCGTTTCACGGCGAGTGGTTCGAAGACAACGGTCTCCCCCGCAAAAACATACTGCTTACCAAAATAGTCGTCGGCCCAGCCGATATCGTCGCGCAGGTCGCGATAGCGATGCTCGAGAACGGCAGGGGCATAGCTATCGGCATGCGGATCGACGTGATGGGTCGGATCGATGGTGAAGAGCGTGAAGCCAGCTCCCGCCGTCGCGTTGAGATGTTCTTGCGTGGTGATGTGGTCGGCATCAGCGCCCCAGATGCCGGTATAGCCTGTCGATTCGAGGGCAAAGGTGGTGTCGGTAAGGACATCGGCAGGACGTCGACCGGTTCGCGAGAGCTCGCGCATCGATTGCTGCGCAAAGACCGGCAAGATCGGTCCGCTGTGCGAGCGCATCGCATCGACATGACCGAGCGTCGCGAGTCCGAGGCGATCGCCAAATCCAAAGCTAGGCGCAAGTCCCAGCGGCTGTGGTGGGCGAATCGGCAACAATGCCATGCGAACAAACTCCCCCAAGAGTTCGAGTGGTCCCTACTACTGAGCATCGTCTGCCGCTGGCGCGCGTGCAACCTTTACGTAGCGCGCGGTGCGCCGAATTCGCAAGGAAAAGTGTGCAGCGAAATCGGAGCGCTACTGTGCCACGCTTCGTAGTTTCGAGGGATCGATCACCACATGTTTGGCGCGGAGTCGCTTCCAAGTGTAGGTGATATGCACCAGACCATCGCTCGTTTGAATGATGGCGGGATAGGAATATTCCCCTTTACTTGTTTCGAGATCGAGGATGTCGTTCCAGGTTTTACCATCCGACGAAAGCGCGAGATTGAGTGGCGAGCGGGCAATCAGCGTGTGGTTGTAGACCAGCAAGTGCTCGCCCGATTTCAGCGTGAGGCCGTCGATGCCGCTGTTGGGATTCACGAGCGCGATCGACTCGAGTTTGCTCCATGTTTTGCCACCATCTTCCGACCAGCTTTCGACAATCTTGCCCGGCAGCCGCGTGCGGCAAAGCATCTGCAGCTTATCGCCGTGGCGCAGCACGGTCGGCTGAATCGCCTGCACGCTTTTGCCGTCGCACAACGCCTCGGTGCGCGTCCAGGTTTTGCCAGCATCGGTGGTCATTTCCATATGAACACGCCACCCGTTGTCTTCCGTGCTACTGGGGCAGAGTAGCGTTTTATTGTCGAGCAAGATCGGCTTGTTCTTGATCGGTCCGGCAATATCAGCGGGGAGTTTCGTCGGAACTTCCCAGGTGTCGCCGTTGTCGCTGCTCGAAGTCAACATCCCCCACCAGGTGCTGGGGCTAGGGCCGACCTTGTAGAACAATAACAGAGGTCCGTCTGGCATTTGAAAGAGAACCGGATTCCAAGTGGGATGACGTTCGGTGTCGCTGACCTTTCCACTCGCAACCTCCACAGGAGGCTGCCACTTTCCTTCGCGATGACGGGCGACCCAAATCACCACATCCTTATTTCCCTCGCGCGTGCCACCGAACCACGCTGCAACTAAGCCAGCTGGTGTTTCAGCGATCGTGGTTGCGTGACATTGGGGCGTGGGGGTGGGGTTGTCGATGAATTCCGAGACTAAAACCCCCGGCGGAAGTTTTTCAGCCGCCTCGTCAGCGGCGAAAAGTAGCGTCGGGACAAGCGAAACCACGAGTGCGGCACGAAGCGCGAAACGACGCATGTCGAGAGACGAGGAAGTCGTCATCGGAGGAATCCTGGCTTGCGAGTCGAAAAGCGTGAGAGGCGGGATCCGGCAAGCGAAGTATCGAGGATCATCGAGCGGGATGCTACACCTGCGTTGAACGAATTTGCCGACTCGCGACGATGAAAGCTCAGTCCCGTTGCTGGCAAGCGCGGACAAGATTAGTGTGAATCGCTCTACCGTGATGCGGTTGCCACTTGATGCAAGAGTTATTGGCAATCGACCGGCAAATCCTTCAGCGAGAAATGGCGGCAGGCGATGCGAGAGTCTCAGCAAGTTTCGCGGCGTGATTTTCAGAAGCAAGCAGCAGCCATCCTGGGCGGACTTGCGCTGGGATCGATGATCGGCTGTTCGACCAATCCCTCGGAGGGGACAGCCTCCGCCAAAGATTTACACACATGTCGGGGGCTCAACGACTGCAAAGGACTGGGGGGCGATGGCAAAAACAGCTGTCGTGGTCAAGGGACTTGCGCGACGATTGCCGCTCACACTTGCGGTGGTCAAAACGAATGCAAAGGCCAAGGTGGCTGCGGAGCAAATCCGGCACTCAACGACTGCAAAGGGCAGGGTGGCTGCGCGATTCCGCTGATGGACGGCGCTTGGGCGACGGTTCGCGAGCGGATGGAAAAACAGTGGAAAGAAAAGTCGCTCGAGTTCGGCGAAGAGCCCCCGGCGAAGAAGTCGTAGATGGTGCCGCGAGAGCGCGGGACCATAAGGGGGCAGCGGCTCAGTTTTTGAGCACCTTTTTGATGAGCCAGTAGCCAACAGCCGCGCATGCGATGTTGGCGATCCAAATCGAATAGGGGGGAAGATCGCCCGATTTGGCTTTCTCGAGGGCAAAGGCGAGAAACGGATAGTAGCCGATCAAAATCGGCAAAAAGCAGCGTCCGAAGGTGCTCATCCAATCGGAGTTGCGGAGCGTGATGGCCAGTGGTGTGCCGATCATGACGAAGGCGAGGCAAGCGAATCCGTTGGACCAGCGTCGCCATGGCTCGGTGCGGAGTCGATAGAGTCGCGTCCGGGCAGTTTCGAGTTTTTTCTTCTTCGGCTGCCAAGCGTCGGGGGAGAGCTCGAAGAAATTGCCGGTCATCAAGTTCATGCCAGTTTCGGCGGCGAGCGATTGCTCGAGCTTCGTGATCTCGATTTCTTGTAGCTCGACTTCGCTACTGATTTGACGGAGTGGCAAATTGGTCGGACTATCGCCGCCAACGCGTTTGTGCGTGGCATCTTCGAGTTTGATTTCGCGCTCGACAATGCCGGGGCTCGATACACGAGCGCCGTTGGAGAAGTCGATTTCGCAATCGGTGAGCACCACCACCAGCGTGTTGCGCTGCAGGTTCGAGCGTAGTTCCGCCTCGGTGGCCCGCAGGGTGAAGGCGGGCATATCGTTATTTTCGGAGAAGGTCATGATCGGGCGGATGAGCTTCCGGCCTTCAACGTCCTTCACAATGATTTGAAACGTAGGCCCACTGTACGATCGCTGGGTCCGGAGCATCCCGTAGCAAATCTCTTCGACCGATTGCAGCACCACGCGGCGCATGCCGGTCACGCCCCAACTGAAGGCGACGTCGTTGAGCCACACAGCGACCAGGCTCAGCAAAAACGCGAGCGCGAGACTGGGCCAAACGACAACCATCGGCGAGATGCCCATGCTCTTGATGGCGACCACTTCGTTGTCGCTCGACATCCGGCCATAGACGACGCAAACAGTGAACAGAATCGACCCGGGAACAGCAAACGCGAGGGCGTTGGGGAGGATGTAAGGAATCAGCCGCAGGATGGCGAGGGCGCCGAGGCCGTACAGCCGCGCTTGCTGACCAACGAAAACCAGCATCATGAAGACGGTGAGCGAGACGATTGCAATGGTGAACCATTGCAGAATGTCCCACACGACCTGTCGCACGATTACTGGCATGAGTGGAACTCTGCAGCGAGGAGGCAAGGAACGCGAGGCAAGGTGGGAACAGAAAGAAGCGTGCTAGCAGGGATCGAGCGTCGCGAGACCTCGGATCGGGCAGCAATCGGGCAGCAGGAGTGTAGCAAAAGGGGGGCGGAGGGCGAACTTCAGTTTGGGAGTTGCTCGCGGAGAATTCACGAGCGAGCGTGGCGCTAGAGGTTGGGCTGAAGCGGCGTGAGCGCAAAGAAAAAGCGATCGGCCACGAAATGAATGTGACCGATCGCCAATAACGATAGCGAAGTATGAATGTGACAAAATATACGCGCCGGAATTCGTTTGACAAGAGCAGATTCTCGGTGCAGTTTATCGGTCCGAACCCGCCCAAAGAACTAAGGGGCCGTAAGCACCTGTAGTCGTCGCTCTGATCGGCTAAAATGGGTGCATAAGGTCGGCGACAGCGGTTTTCGTAGGTCGAATTTTTTCCCCGCTCGTCGATCGTTCACCTCTTCCAAGGATTTCACCCGCATGGGATCGAGCAAGTCGCCTGTCGCGTTTCGTCATGCCAAGCTCGCCAATGGCCTCGAGATTGTGGCCGAGACGAGCCCGGATGCGTATTCGGCGGCGTATGCCTACATGGTGAAGACAGGTGCTCGCGACGAATCACCCGAAGTGGCGGGGGTGAGCCACTTTCTCGAGCACATGGTCTTTAAAGGGACCGACAAGCGAACCAGTTTTGAGGTGAATCGAGAACTCGATGATTTGTCGAGCAGCAGTAATGCGTACACGAGCGAAGAGCAGACGGTGTACTACGCCACCACGTTGCCCGACGATCAGCAGCCGATCGTGGAACTGCTAACCGACATCATGCGTCCGGCGCTCCGTCAGGAAGATTTTGACACCGAAAAGAAGGTGATTCTCGAGGAAATCGCAAAGTACGAGGATCAGCCGCCGTATAACGCCTTCGAAAAATGCGTCAGTGTTTTTTGGGGAAATCATCCCCTGGCGAATAGCATTTTGGGAACGGTTGAGAGTGTGACTGCTCTGACGCGCGACCAGATGATGGCCTACTTCGAGCAGCGCTATAGCCCCGGAAACATCGTGCTAGCAGCGGCTGGCAATGTCGACTTCGATGCGTTGGTGAAAACCGCCGAGCAGCTATGTGGCAAGTGGGAACCGAAAGCAGCACCTCGCGAAACACCGCCGTTTCAAACGCAGCTGACGACCAAGGTCGAGCAGAAATCGCTCGCGGCTCAGCAGTACGTGATTCAAAGTGCCATGGCTCCCGACGCGCGAGACGACGACCGTTACGCGGCTCGTTTGCTTGCGACGATTGTCGGCGATGATTCCGGAAGTCGACTGTTTTGGGAACTCATCGACACCGGTGAAGCCGAGTACGCTGCGATTGGCTGCATGGAATTCCAAGGAGCGGGGCTGTTCCTTACGAGCCTGTCGGGAGTTCCCGATCAAACCGGAGCCAACCTCGCGAAACTCGCCGATATCCTGGCGGAAGTGCAGGAAAATGGGGTGACCGAAGAGGAACTGGAGCAGGCCAAAAACAAAATTTGTGCCCATCTGGTGCTGCAGGCCGAGCGGCCGTCGAATCGGCTTTTCTCGGTGGGGGGCGGCTGGGTTCAGCGAGGCAAGTATCTGACGGTTCGCGAGGTGGTTGATCGCTACCGGCGCGTGACGACTGCCGACATTAAGCGGGTTTTGGCGAACTATCCGCTTAACCGGACTGCAACGTTCGCGATTGGTCCTCTGGAGCAACTGCCCCAGTAAGTGCGATAAGCCTTCGAAGGTGGGATGCTCGGGGCGAGGCCTCGAGCCGCCCGCCGCACCCTTGCACGGAGGCAGGCACTATGTCGCGAAAAAATGTCGTAAGTCACTGGCCTGCTGCTGTTTGCATCGCGCTGCTGCTCGTTACTGCCTCGACGTCGCACGCTGGTTGGTGGAACGCCACGATGCGTTCGCTTGGGCTCGGGTGGAGCGACGGCTATCACAGCCGCAATGGTTGCCCCACGTGTGTGGGACCTTGTCAGTGTGGCAGCAGTGGAGCTGTCATTACTCATGGTGCGGAACCTCTGCCGGCGCCAGCTCGCACCACTCCAGTAGCTCCTTCGAGCTACAACCGGTCGGCTGCTCCTCGCACAGCAGTCCGCCCCGGCCAGCTCCCATCGACCTACGCAAGTCCTTACGAGAATTTGCGTTAGAGTGTTTGGCGATCTCTGAGTAGGCTCGGTATCGCTTGAGGGGATCGTTACCACCCTCACTTGCTCAGCCAGAAATAAAGCACAGTTCTTTAGTGGCTGTTTGCCATGTGCTATTTCGTGACCTACGGTTCCCTTACCGGGCATTCCACAGGTTTGCGCGCACGATATCCGCTCCATTGTTTCGAGCCGGGTTGCGTGCGGTGCCGCAGCCGTTCGATGGGCGAGCCACTGGAAAGGGAGCGATCGTCATGCAATGGATCTCCAACTTTCTCCGCGAAGAAGATGGACCAACCGCCGTCGAATACGCGGTGATGCTCGCCATGATCATCATGGTTTGCATTGCGGGGGTGGTGCTGATTGGCCAGGCAGCCAACGACAGCATTACCGATTCGGGTAATAAGCTGAACACGGCAATGGGCCGCTAGCAGCCTCGGGGAAATTACCCCGATGTTCCTTTCTCTCATGCCGTTCTCCCCGCGTGCCATGAACGAAACCAACAGCGCAGCGACGCTTGCCTCCTACGTGGCCCGCGTGCGCCATCTCTATACACTGCCGGCTGTGGCAGCCGAAGTGCTGCGCCTTACGAGCGAGCCGACGGTCGATGCCCGTTCGATCAAGCTCTGTCTCGAGAACGATCCGGCTCTCACGACCCGCATTTTGCGAGTGGTCAACAGCTCGCTCTTCGGCCTATCACGCCAAGTGACCGACCTGAATCAGGCTCTTGCGCTGCTGGGAGTGAAGCCCCTGAAGATGCTGGTGCTCGGCTTCAGTTTGCCTCGCAATTTGCAGTCGAGCGTCGATGCGCAAGTTCTCGCGCGTTACTGGAAGCACTCGCTTCTGAAAGCGATTGCCAGCCGCGAACTCGCCACGCGCGTGTTTCGAATTTCGGGAGACGAAGCGTTCCTCGCGGGGTTGCTGCAAGATGTCGGCATGCTCGCGATGGTGCAAGATCTCGGTGAGAGCTTCACCCGTTTCCTCGATCATGTGGCGCAGCATGGTGGCAACCTGCTCGACCTCGAACTCGACGCACTCGGCTTCGATCACCTGGTGGTGAGTAGTCGCTTGCTCGATAGTTGGGGCTTGCCTGAAACGATGACGACGGCGATTGCCGCGCGCCCTGATTGCGAGCCCATTTTGCGGCTGTCGGGTCCCGCGAAGCCGATCGCAATGACGCTGCATCTCGCTGAACTGTTAGTGCGCATGACCGAGCAGCCTTATGGCTCGGCGCTCCACGAACTGCTCTTCGCCGGTAAAGCATACGGCGGCATTTCCCTCGAAACTGTACAGGCCATTGCGCAGGTGATGGACGAGCGCATTGGCGAACTCGCCAATGTTCTAAATCTCGAACTTCCAAGCGGAAAAACCACTTCCGAGCTGCTGATCGCAGCGCATGCCGCGCTCTCGGATGTGGCGGCTGAAGCGAGTCGCGAGATGATCGCCACCGGTGTCGAGGAGCAGTTGCTCGAATCGACGCTGGCCCTCCGCGAGCAGATCGCCACCACCGCGCGATCGACCAGCAGCAGCGCAGTTGCCTCTAGTGGAACTGTCACTACAGCAGCAGCCAGTCTTCCGCACTCCGTCGCGCGCGAATCGCGCAGCTCAAACACTTCGAACTTCGATCCAGGTCTTGCAGGGCTCGTGACTTCGGCGATTGCTCAAGCACGCAACAGTCGGGTGCCGGTCTCCCTCGCTTTTGTCGAAATCGATCGGGCGACCGATCTTTGCTACACGCTGGGAACCTCAGCCGCTGCTGGTTTGATGCACGAAGTGGGGCTGGCGCTCTACGAAGCCGTGCATGGTGAAGGACGCGTGATCGAGATCGCTTCAGCGCGATGGGCGGTGGTGCTGCTCGACTATCAGCGCTCGGCTGCCACGAGCGTTTTGAGGCAGCTTCAGTCGCAGTGGAAACGCAAGAGTGAATCGGCGGATCGTGGCGAGAAATCGTCCGTAGCGACCGCTTCGATTTCGCTATCCATCGGCATTGCGACCCTCGCCTTGCCGAGCAAAAACTTCCCGAGTGAGCAGTTGCTCGCCGCAGCCGATCGCTGCCTCACGGGTGCCATGCTTAGTGGCGGCGACACCATCAAAACGATCGAGTTCTAGTCGGGTTCGCTGATCGCCATCGAAGCGATCTTTGCTCCACGATTCTGCAGCCACTACACCAGCTCGGCGATCGGAGTTCCAAAGGGCAAGAGGGGCATGGGGCGGCCGCTGTGATCGGGAATCGTCGCTTCCCAGTTGATCCCCAGGTGACGCATCACGGTGGCCCAGAGGTCGTTGGGCGAGAGAGGGCGATCGACGGGATGTTCTCCCTTGTCGTTGGTGCTACCGACCACTTGCCCCGTACGCATGCCGCCGCCGGAAACCAGCATCGACATCGCACCTGGCCAGTGATCGCGACCCGGCTGCATCACGCCGGTTTGCGAGCCGACCGATTGGCTTAGACGTGGAGTGCGTCCGAACTCGCCGGTCACCACCAGCAAGACGCGTTTATCGAGCCCGCGTGCATAGAGGTCTTCGATCAGGGCGGTCACGACTTGGTCGTAGATCGGAAACCGCACGCGGGCATCGTCGAACAGATGACAATTGACAGCGTGCGAGTCCCAGTTGTAGGTGCCATTCTTCAAAAAGCTGACGCCCGAGACATACGGGTTCTCGAGCACCATCGTGACGAACGAACAGCCCGCTTCCACAAGTCGGCGAGCCATCAAAGCGCGCATCCCCCAGGCATGCTTGCCGTAACGCTCGCGCGTTTTTTCATCCTCGAGCGATAAGTCGAACGCTTTGCGAGCTTTGTCGCTCGTGAGGAGTTGCAAAGCCTGCTGCGAAAACTTGTCCATCGCCGAGAGGTCGCCAGCAGCATCGACGTTGCGTTGCATGCGATCGAGGCTCGAAAGGAGCGTCGTCCGGTCGGTGAGGCGGTTTTCCATTTCTTTCGCCAGCGACAGGTTCTGTACCTGGAACTTCGGATCGCTGGGGTCGCCCGGCACGGTGAATGGGGCGTAAGCCTGACCGAGATAAGCAGTTCCGAGGCTGAAGGTGTCGATTCCTTGGCGTCCGCCATCGACTCCCAGCACGTAGCTCGGCAAGCCGCCGTCCCCTTGGCCTTCGCGCATCCGGGCGATCATCGAGCCGACAGCGGGATAGTCGTTCACAAATCCTGTGGGCTGCAGCGGATCGCGGCCAGTCATGAACCGCTTATGGCCGCCGCCGTGGTCCGAAAATTCGTGGGCACAGCTACGAATGAGGGTGTATTTGTCGGCGATTTTGGCGTGCAGTGGCAGCAGTTCGCACACATCGATGCCAGGCACGTTGGTGTGAATCGGTCGGAACTCGCCACGATAGTCGGCCGGAGCATCCGGCTTCATATCGTAGGTTTCCATGTGGGGCGGACCCCCTGGCAGCCAGAGGAAGATCACCGCCGTATCGCTGCGAGCCGCTGCTTCGCTGCTCGCTTCAGCTGCCTGCGCACGCAGGGCCAGAAGGTCGCTCAGCCCCATCCCTGCGACCCCCATCGCTCCCGCCGAAAGCCAGCTGCGACGTGTCATCGGCCCCGAGCAGAACGGGCTACCAGCATTGGGTTTGCGTCGCGACATACGAGGAATCCAGTGGAAAGGGTGGGCAGGTCGAGTGGGGGAGTCGTACGGGGCGCGAGGAAGGCGGATCGTCGTGGCAGGAAAACGGCTATCGATCAACAGCCGCTCATTAGTTTGTAGATCGGCAGTATGACCCGCGAAAATGGTGCGTGTCAATCAATTTATGACCCCGACAGTCGTGTTGGTTACATGCATGCATCGTGGGCCGTTGATTCGAGGCAGTGGAGGGTTGACCGCTCTTGTGTGCGGTTTTGCGGCATTCGAATTTCCCCTTGAGCCAGGAAATGGTTGCGAGTCAAGCAAAAACAGGTTAGTTTCCAAGCTGGATATGTGCCGACCGACTGCTTCTTAGCTGGCTTGGGGACGGAACTATGCGTTGGGGATCGATCGGAATCGCGTTACTCGCTTGGGTGGGATGTTTTGCGTCGCTCGCGCTCGCTCAAAACGACTCCGAATCGGCACCGAGCAAGCCCCTCACCTATGCCGACATTGTGGCAGCCGACGAGCCAGTCGTTTGGTTTTCGATGTCCGATTGGGCCAGTCGCGGATCTGCCGAACTTACGAAGCCGACCACCCAAGGGAAGGTGAACGTCGCTGAGAGTGGTCCCCGCCCGATCACGTTCCCACTCTTTGCAACGGACAACACCGCCGCGGAATTTTCCGCCAGCGCGATTCGGGTCGCTGATCCCGGTGACAAGAGCCCCCTCGATTTCGACCTCGGCGATGCCATCACCATCGAGGCGTGGGTTTACGTCAAAAAGCTCGCCAATGGTCAGCAGTCGTACATCGTCGGTAAAGGTCGCACCGGACTCGAAGGACAAGCGGCTGACAACCAGAACTATGGACTGCGCGTTAACGGCGAGTCGGGACGGGCGAGTCTCTCGTTCCTGTTTCGTAGCAGCGACAATCGCCGTGGCACCACCGACGACTGGCATCGCTGGAACACCACCAGCAACTTCACCATTGGGGCGTGGCACCATGTGGCGGTGAGTTATGTCTTCGGTAAGCCCGATTCCATTCGGGGGTATATCGACGGCAAACCGAGCAAAGGAACCTGGGACTACGGTGGTCCCTCGGCCGAAGGGCCTGTCGTTGATAACGACGAACTTTGGATCGGCAGCGCGCAAGGGACCGCTGGTTCCAACTCCTTCACCGGTTTGATCGACGAAGTGGCGATCTACCGTTGCGAACTTCCTGCTGAACGCATTGCAGCCCGTTTTCAGATGGTGCAGCCCGATCCCTATCTCACCAATGTCCCAGTCCCGGCAGGTAAAGTGCTGGTGGAAGTGTTCGAAGGCATTCCCGACGCCTTCAGTTGGGACTTTATTCACCCCAGTCCCAGCGAGCGCTTTACTATCGATCAAATGGCCGCGTTTGCTCTGCCCAACAACTACAACCGACATGGAGTGCGTGTGGATCGAGGGAATCCACATGTTGCCTGGATGACGAGCGATATCGATTTCACTGCAGGAAAACATCGTTTACTCGTCCGATCGCGCAGTGGCGCGAGGCTCTTCATCGATGGGAAACTAGTGGGCGAAAATCCGTTTTCGCATGCCAGCGACGATGGTCACCATCCGTACCTAAAACCCACAAGCAAAGTCTCCCCGAGCATCCGCGTGGTTCAGCCCGGTGATCGCGAAACATTGTTTGAAGTTGAGCTTGAAGAAGGGACGCATCGCGTGCAACTGCAACTGCATATGGGTGGCAAAAAACGTCGTCCCGAGCTGGGGGAAGCAAGCCTCACAGTTGCGCCGATGGGAAGCGATGATTTTGTGGTGGTCGCCCCGGATGCCGATCGCAAAATTCCACTCACCGACGAAGGCTACCTGGCCTTTGAAGCTGAACAGCAGGGGCTCTTGGCTTCGATCAATCGGACGCGACGTCAGCAGTCATCGGCCGAATATGCGAAATACTGGGATGCTCGTCACGACTATGCCCGCGAGTATCTGCGGTCGCTCGAGCCCATTGCGATTCCAGCTCTGGAAGGGTCTACCGACATCGATCGCTTGGTTGCTTCGCGGCTGACCGATTCGAAGCTCACCGCTGCCCCCCGCGCAAGTGACGAATCGTTTGTGCGGCGCCTCTATCTCGATGTCCTGGGCATCACCCCCACAGCAGCCGAAGTCGAGCGTTTCCTGGCCGATACGCGCGACAACAAACGCTCTCTGCTGATCGATCACTTGCTCCAGCAACCAGGCTGGGCCGATCACTGGATGGGCTACTGGCAGGATGTGCTGGCCGAGAATCCGAACATCGTGAACCCGACGCTCAACAACACCGGCCCGTTCCGCTGGTGGCTCTACGAAGCGCTTTCCGACAATCGTCCGCTCGATCGGTTTACGACCGAACTGATCCTGATGGAAGGGAGCGATCGCTACGGTGGCCCCGGTGGTTTTGCGGTCGCTAGTCAAAACGATGCGCCCCTTGCAGCCAAGGCGCACGTCCTTGCTGGTGCGATGCTCGCCATCAATCTCAACTGCGCTCGCTGTCACGATGCGCCGTTCCACGAGTGGAAACAAAAGGACCTCTTCAACCTCGCCGCGATGCTGGGGCGTGGTACACAAACTCTCCCCAAAACGAGCACCATTCCAGGCGATCCCGCCGCCTTGAAGTCGCTGGTGGTGAAGGTGACTCTCAAGCCGGGCGAGAAGATCGAGCCAGGCTGGCCCTTTGTCGATCACTACGTCGGCGAGCTCAAAAAAGAGCTGCTCGAATCTCCGGGCGACACGCGCGAGCAACTAGCCGTGCGCATCACCTCTCCTCACAACACACGTTTTGCTAAAGTTCTCGCCAATCGTTTTTGGCATCGCTACATCGGCCGCGGCATCATCGAGCCGGTCGACGATTGGGAACAGGGGGATAACGTTCATCCCGAACTGCTCGAGTTCCTCGCCCGTAAGCTGATCGAGAGTGGCTACGACGCCAAATCGCTCGCACGATTGATCTTGAATAGCGATACCTATCAGCGTGAGCCTACGAGTTCGCTCGCTCAGTCTCGGCTGTTTGCTGCTCCGATGCGCCGCCGTATGACAGCCGAACAAGTGCTCGACTCGATGTACTCGGTAGCGGGTAAACGTCTCAATGTCGAAGAGCTAAACATCGACGTCGATGGCACTCGCAACGAAGCACAATCGATCAGCCTCGGAATTCCCGATCGCGGTTGGCAGTTCACCAGTTTGTCGAATGAACGAGATCGACCAAGCCTCTCGCTCCCCGGCGCTCAGAACATGATCAACGTGCTCGAAGCGTTCGGCTGGCGCGGTTCGCGACAAGATCCCATGACGATGCGCGAGAGTGAACCGGCTGTGATTCAACCTGCCACGCTGGCCAATGGTGTCGCGGCCAAGCGAATCGCTCAGCTGTCGGAAGACAGCCGCTTTACGCTCCTCGCTCTTGAAGATCAACCGATCGAAAAATTTGTCGAGCAGGTCTTCGTCGAGATGCTCGCCCGCAAGCCGACCGCCGCAGAATCGGCGATATATGTCGAGCTGCTGACCCCCGGCTATTCCGAGCGTCGCACGGGCAAACCTGCCGGACCAATGCCGAAGCGAATTCCCCGCGATGGCGTTTCGTGGTCGAATCACTTGAGCAACGAGTCGAATCAAGTGCGCATCGATCTGCAAAAGCAACTCGAAGCTGGCGATCCACCCACAACGCGTCTCACCGCCGACTGGCGCGAGCGTGCCGAGGACATGGTCTGGATTCTCCTCAACACCCCCGAATTTGTATTCGTACCGTAGATCAGACCGCGTGCCTGCCGCAACCGACTTGTAGGTCAGGTACCCCGTACCTGACAGCGCGGGTGCCACAGGCCGTGCCAGTGCATGAACTACGAACCAGCGCAACGATCCTCTCAAAGGTTCAAGCCCTATTCTGCCAATAGGCCGAATTTCCAATCCAACTCAAGCCTCCACCTCCAAACCACTCCCATGAACCAACAGCCGAACGATCGCCGACGATTTCTCTCCGCTGCCGCGCTTGCTGCTGGACTTGGGATGGGGGGCTCACTCCGCGCGAGCGACGAAACCTCGAAGCCCGAGTTCAAACTCGGTAAAGCCGAGCATTGCATCTTTCTCTGGCTTGGTGGCGGAGCAGGGCAGATCGATACGTGGGACCCTAAGCAACTCGGTGATCCCCAAGCCAAGAAGCCGGGCTCCTATTACCCCGCAATCGATACCGCCATTCCTGGCACGCAGGTGTGCGAGCACTTGTCGAAGTGTGCGAAGGTTCTCGATCGGTTTAATATCGTTCGCACAGTGCATCACGATGTGATCGACGAGCATGCTGCAGCCACCAATCGCGTCCACACGGGACGTCCAACATCCGGAACGGTCGTCTATCCATCCGTCGGTTCGGTGATCGCTCACGAGCGTGGAGCGGCTGGCGAAGGGGTCCCCGCCTACGTCCTGATCGGCTATCCGAACGTCACCCGCGGCCCTGGATTTCTCGGCGCGAAGCACAGCTACATCTATCTCACCGAAACTGGCAATGGCCCGAGTGGAATCAGCCGACCTGCTGAAATCAGTGCCGACCGGGCAGCGCGTCGCGAGCAACTGCTGGCGCGTCAGCGGAGCGAATCCCTGCGCCGCGCGTCGGGCGATTCACTGATCACCAACTACGATGCCACCATCGGCGAAGCGCTCCGTCTCTCGGGGCCTGAATTCAAAAAAATCTTCGAACTGCATAGCGAGTCGGCAGATCTCCGCAACAGCTATGGCGGCGAGTTCGGTCAGCGCTGTTTGCTCGCGCGGCGGCTTGTCGAATCGGGCGTCCGTTTCATCGAAGTCTCGCACAACCTCAACTTCCTCAACGGCACTGGCTGGGACGTGCATAACGAGGGGATCAAGAATCAGCACGAGCTGATTAAAGAACTCGATAGTGCCCTGGCCACTCTGGTGATCGACCTCGAGCAGCGCAAACTGCTCGACAAAACACTTATCGTCGTCGCCACCGAGTTCGGTCGGCCCGCTGGTTTCGACGGCGGTGGTGGACGCGGGCATCATGGCAAGTGCTACAGCATGGTCCTCGCTGGCGGCGGACTCAACAATGGCATCACCATCGGCACGACCGACGAGCTGGCGATGAAAACGCTCGATCGTCCCGTTTCGATCCCCGATTTCCACGCCACGATGTACGCCGCCCTCGGCATCCAACCGCGCCACGAACTCTACGCCGGCGACCGCCCCGTCCCCATCACCGACGGCGGCACCCCCATCGCCGAACTGTTTAGCTAGTTCGTAGATCGCCTACCCCTGTACCTGACGACCAGTTGGGATTGACGCAGTTAGTAGGTCCGGTTCCACCGGACATCTGCCTCCGTCATTCGTAGGGCGTCTAAGTTTGTAGGTCAGGTACCCCGTACCTGACAACCAACCAACCGTAGCCACTTCAAGAATTGTTAGATTCGCTCCTTGTACCACGTGTAGCACATCCACAGCGGATGGTGATGGAAAGGCTGTTCGATTGTCAGCTACAGAGTAGCCGATCTACTGACCGACATCGACTTACACCCATGCCCTTAGCTCATGGTCCTCTCTCAAGGACCTGACAACGCCGCCAGCAGCGATTCTTAAAGCACTCCATTGCTTCAGGCTCTTCTCTGCCCCATTCCCTTGACTTGCCAGAAATTGCAGGGCAAGTGCTACCGTAGTGGAGGCAATTATTTGCCGAAGTCTCGTTGGGATCGACATTGATAAGGGATTAGTATAGGACTGAATTGCTAACCTGCGGATAGATTCATGGGTGTAGCGTTTTTTCAGAGGATACAAGGAATGTTTTTCTCGAAGCAATTCGCATGTCTGGCCTCTCTGCTAGTGCCTGCATTGATAGGCGGTTCAGATTCTCTCGCCATAGAAGATGTTGGCGAACAAAAGGAGATATACTTTTATGTTGCGACGTATCTCTATGATAATGATACGTTAGTCATTTCAACGGAACGCAATGATGCATTCGGAAGGTATTGCCAATCCAAGGAAGGTGTTCTGGCACTTGCCAGCGACAAATTTCTGGTTGCGAAGTTCATCGATTGCAATCTGAAGAATGTTGAAAGTGTGAGCAGTTGGCTTGGAGCAGGTCGAACTGCTCAGGTTCACTGCGAGAGTTGCGATTTGGATAGCGAGTCGCTTGGAAAGCAAGCAAAGAACTGGAGGGTGACGCACCTCTACTTAAGTCAGTGCCGTATTAATTCCGAAAAGCCCTTTGAGCTGGGTGCAGCGAATTTACTCTTGTTTTCCATTCGACAGTGTAGCGTCAAGTCCGTCAACAGTCCGGTGTTGGTCAATTTGGGTAAGTGCAAATCGCTGAAGAATTTAATTCTCGAAGGAATGAGGGTTGATAGCGTGCAACACCTCAGCGGATGCGACGCTCTGTCCTCTATCCAAGTTATTAAGTGCGAAGTGGGCGAGGAATGTCTAGCTTCAGTTGGTGATCTGAAAATCGATAGGCTTACAGTCGATTCGTGTGATTTCGATGAATCGAGCCTTTCTTCAATCGCTCTGATACACTCGCTAAAAACGCTCAGAATTAAAGGAGAATCTGTATCGGCTGCGAACATATCGTACTGGGGTGACAAGCTTCCTGATCTTGCGACCTTGACTCTTGAGGAAATTGAACTTAAGCCTGATCATCTTCGGGCTCTCACTAGACTGCCAAAGCTGAAGGCGTTGAGGTTGATAAGCTGTGGTGTCAGCGATGATCTTCTGTCCGCCTTGCCGAGCATCGAGATGTTGACTCAGCTTAGCCTTCGAAACAATCCAGATCTTACTAACAATGCTGTCGACGTAATTGTGCGCACTTGCCAGAATCTGAAATCCTTGGACGTGGAGGGGTGTTCTCTTTCAGACGATGGGATTATAACCGCCGCAAGGCTTAAGGATATCTCCACCATCTATTGCAGCGCGGAGCATATCAGTGAAAATGTTGCTTCAAGAATCTTTCTAGCAACCTTAAAAAGAGTGATTATTATTCGCTGGTGAGGAACTAGATCAGGTACTCCGTACCAGACACTCTTCGTATGGTTGCATGCACGAGATTGCGTGACCGATATTGCCGTATGTTAAGGTTGCAGTCATGGTCACCCTTTGGCGATAGTTTAGAACATTGTCAGGTACGGGGTGCCTGACCTAATGAAAAAGGCGAGTTGCTCAGGGTCTGGAAACGTTGGAGTCAATTGATTGATCTCGAAGCTGAAAAGCATACGGACAAGCGGTATCGGTATCGACGTGCAACTGGAGTTGCCAAAGAGTCGGATCCGCTCGATCCCACTGCCGATGCTAGCCAATAGGAGCGAACTAGCCATCCCTATTCGGCTGAGCTAGACTCGTGGTCCCGGCCCGCACGGTTTGCGGAGCCACAACCGGCTGACCTCTCCCACCTGAGCTACTACCATGAAAACGTTTGCTTTGCTGCTAGCGATTGGATCGCTGCTGATCCCCTCTGTGGTGTCGGCTGCTGACGACTACGTACTGGGTGAGGAATCGCAGCGACACGAGGGGGTGCCGCAAGGAAAACTCGAAGCGTTTGAGTGGAACGCGTCGAAGGTTTATCCCGGCACCGAGCGTAAGTATTGGGTGTATGTGCCGGCTCAGTACGATGCGAGCAAGCCAGCCTGCTTGATGGTGTTTCAAGATGGGATGAGCTACGCCAAGGAAGATGGGCAGTTTCGTGCCACGATTGTGATGGACAACCTCATTCACAAGGAAGCTATGCCGGTGACGATTGGGGTGTTTGTCGCGCCGGGGGAAGTTCCCGCAGCAGCCCCTGGCGGCAAGTCGCGAAAGAATCGCAGCTTTGAATACGATCGGCTTGGCGATCAGTACGCCCGTTTTTTGCATGAAGAGATCCTCCCCGAAGTTGAGAAGAAATACAGCATCACGAAAGATCCGGAAGGGCGGGGGATTTGCGGGATCAGCAGCGGAGGAATTTGCGCGTTCACCGTGGCCTGGGAGCGTCCCGATTCGTTCCGCAAAGTGGTGAGCCACGTGGGGAGCTTCACCAACATTCAGGAAGGTCACAACTATCACGCCTGGATTCGCAAGACCGAGAAGAAGCCGCTGCGCGTCTATCTGCAAGATGGCTCGGGCGATCTCGACAATCTGTTCGGCCACTGGCCGCTCGCGAATCAGCAGATGGCCAAGTCGCTTGCTTTTGCAGGCTATGACTATGTCTACGAATTCGGCGACGGGGGCCACAATGGCAAGCATGGGGGCGTCCGCCTTCCGGCCGCTTTCCGTTGGCTCTGGCGCGACTATCCCGGCGTTAAACCCTCGGCTGATACGCTCACCAGCGGAGCGATTGTAGACCGCACCAAAAAGTAGCCTTGCGTCGATCGCATCGCTGCAAATCGCTGGGTTGCGTGAGCGGAATGTAGTGATTGTGCGGCTGATAAATCGCTGGCTGGCCGGTTTTTGCAGGCGGCGTTTTACTCCCTTCGGGCCGTCTTTGAACTACGCTTCAAGAGGTACTGCGCACATTTCTCCGGGGCCTTTGCGCAGTTAGTTCGGCGCGAGCGTATTCGGGGAGGTAGCGCGGCATTGCGAATCCAACATGTCTTGATCGATTTCGAGAATGTTCAGCCAAGCAACTTGAATGGGCTCGACGCAGAGCATTTCAAGGTGCTGCTGTTTATCGGAGCGAATCAATCGAAGCTGTCGTTCGAACTCGCAGCCTCGATGCATAAGTTGGGTTCTCGTGGTGAGTATGTCAAAATTACCAGCACCGGAAGCAATGCTTTAGACTTTCACATCGCCTTCTATGTGGGGCAGCTTGTAGCGCAAGACCCGACTGGATATTTCCATTTTGTGTCGAAAGACCAGGGGTTTGATCCGCTGATCACCCATCTTCGCAGTAAGAAGATCGCCGCGCAGAGGTGGACGAGCCTTCAAGAGATTCCCTTGTTGAAAGCTGCTCGTGCCACAACGGATGACGAACGCTTGGAAATCGTGGCAGACAAACTCAGACAGTATGGTGCGTCCCGACCTCGGACCATGAAGCGACTGCACAGTCTCGTCCACGCTCTGTTTCAGAAGCAACTTGCTGAAGATAAGCTGCAAATGTTGCTCAAAGCTCTCCAGAAAAAAGGCTGGGTGGTGGAGAGCGAAAATAAGCTGTCGTATGCGCTTCCTGAGTGCGCTGCCTCACCGATCGCTTAGGGCAGCGCTACTACCTCGTGGAGTGATGACAAATCCACGGACACCATTACGCGATACTGCTGATCTTGGTGGCACCTTTGGTGGTTTTGCAGATGCAGTCTTTCAGCTTTTCGATCTCATACTCCCACTCGGCCACTTCTGCAGCCAGAACACGGCAGAACTTTTTGAGTTCCTGAAAGGTGACATCACCTTCCTTAAACCACCATTTCCATTCTTGGGGAGAGCGACAGGTTTTGTTGCTATAGACCCAGATGGCTCGGCCTACCGCTTCTTCGTCGCTTGTGCGGGCTAGTTTGCTGGCATCTTCCTTGAGCCGAACAGTGCCGTGAATTGTAAATCGTTCGAGGTCTTTGGTAGCGAACTCAACCTTAATGTGGGCTCCCACTTTGCCACACTTCTTTTTGATGTGCTTGATAAAGGTGTTCTTGGCCGCTGCTTTGTCACTAAAGCCATTGTCTTCAAAGAATTCTTCAATCGAAGCAATTCGTGCTTTTTCATCTTCAGGGGCCATGGCACGTCTTATCAAAAATGTTGTGTATGAAAAAACAGGAGGCTGAAGGAGTGTTGCAAGGTGGTCGCTGGGTGACGCTATTTAGATTGTAAGCCAGGAAACAATCCGAAACAAAAATGCGATGGCGATCAGCGTGAGTATCGTGAACAGAATTGAGTAGGGGAGTCGGCCGAAGAAATGCTGCAGGAAATAGTCGAACCAGCCTCGGTGGGGTGGATGGGGTGTGCGGAGAGAAGTAGTGTCGCGGAGTGACATTAGCGGTTTAGATTGGAGAGGCGAGGCGTTTAGCGTGAGTATTCATAGGAGATGGAGAAGTCAGTCTTGGATACTGTAATGCAGTTAGGTAGACAGGAGTCTGCTCTACGTTTCACTGCTGGACAAGCCAGCAGTGCCACCCATCACAGTAGGTGGGTGTGTAAGGGAGGTTCCAACTGAGGATACTAGCTAAGAATGTCGTTGATCGGTTTGCCTTCGGCGATTTTGATAGGGCGGCCTTGGTCGCTGATGTTTTCGTTGGTGGGATTGATGCCAGCAGCGGTGGCGAAGGTGGCGAGGATATCGCCGACGTCGACCTTTCCTTCTACCACCTCGTTCCCGTCGTCGGAGGTCTTTCCATAGGCTTGGCCACCCTTGATGCCGCCGCCAGCAAGCACGCAACTCCAGGCAGCGGGGAAGTGGTCGCGCCCTGCTTGTGGGTTGATGGTGGGAGTGCGACCGAACTCGCCCATCCAGAGGATGGTGGTTGATTCGAGAAGCCCACGCTCGTCGAGTTCGGTCATGAGGGTCGACCAGCCTTGATCGAGCTGTGCGGACAGGCGTTTTACCGCTTCGAAGTTGCCGGCATGGGTATCCCAGCCGAGCTGATTGCCTTGGTCGAATCCGAGTGTCACCTCGACCATCGAGACCCCTTGCTCGATGAGTCGTCGCGCCATCAGGCACCCCTGACCAAACCGACCTGTTCCATAGGCATCGCGCACTTTCGAGGGCTCTTCCGCGAGATCGAAGGCGCGCGAAGCTTTGCTTGTCATCAGGCTGAGTGCCCGCTCGACGACCGTTTGATGAGCGACGGCAGCGGTGCCGGGATGCGTTTTGCTAAACCGCGACTGGGTGCTGCGCCAAAGTTCGGCGCGACGCGCTTGTCGCTCGAGGCTGATGCCAGCGGGAGCCGCCAGATCGTCGACGGTGAGCTCAGCATACGCGCTGTCGGTCATCGGCGTAGCGGTTGGACTGTCGGCAGCTGCGACCGTGAGCGGCGCATAGCGGGGCCCTAAGAAGCCTGGTCCAAAGGCGGCTTGGTTGAAAATGCGATACGGCGAGATGCTCACGCTGCGGGGGATTTCGCTGTCGACCTCGGCCAGGGATTTGCCCAGCGACGAAACGATGCTCGGATATTGCACCGGGCCGGTTGGTGGGTGACCGGTCCGCATCAAGTGGGTGCCACGGCCATGGTCTCCCTCTTTGGTGCTGAGGCTCCGCACGATTGCCAAGCGATCGGCCTGGGCCGCGAGTTTGGGAAGATGCTCACTGAAGACCAGCCCCGGCACTTTCGTCGACGCTGGTTTGAACTCGCCACCATTGGCGTGATCGGGCTTCATGTCGAACGTGTCGGTTTGTGTTGGCCCGCCGGTCATCCAGAGGAGAATGCAGTGGCGTTTGGGGGGCGGGCTGGTGATTGCCGACGGTTCTTCAGCGCGAAGGTTGTTCCAGTGACTCAGCCAGCCGCTCTGCGACCAGCCGAGAAGGCCCAAACTGGCCGCTTTGAGAAGTGTGCGGCGGTCGATTCCGCGGCTCGTTAGTGTGTCGACGAGCTGAGTTCTTGCGTGACGTTCAAGAGAGTTCACAGGCTGTGGCATCGCTGCACCGCACGCGGAATCGCGCCTTCAAGAGGGTTTCGAGGCTTCCCGGCAATTCGGCGGACGGAAGCCATCCATCGACCCCTCTATTGGGAAAGATTTTTGTCGCCAATGCAAGGGAAACTTGGGCCGGATTTTACAATCGTTTCCGGTTGGCTCGGCGCGTGGCAGAGTGCGGTGCTGAATCGTCCGTCAACGCTGCTGTGCTACGGCAAGGTACATCGGCGATGCTGCTAGCCGGCTCAGCGAGAGGGCGCAGGAGGCTAGCCGTTTCCGGCTTGCTTCATGATTTCGCCGTTGGGATCCATAACGCCGATGCCGCTTCCGGCGGTCAACCGCATGGCTTCCACAATCGCTTCCTTGTTTGTCACAGCGATATAGCGAGCTCCTTGGGCTCCCTGCAGCCGCTCGACCCCTTCGGCAAGGGTGGCCGAGGTTTCGATTTCGATCGTAATGTCGGCACCAACAATGTCGTAAGGTCCATTAGGAGAGAAGGTTGCGTTATACCGTGCCGCAATCCGGCGGGCCGTCGCCGTATGCGCTTTATTGACCATTCCGAGACACCTTTGCTCCAGCGTAGCGGGCCGTTACCCGTTCAAACCCATGCTTCATTGCACGAGGAGGTTCGACGAACACCCTGGGGATGTGTCCCCTAAGGTGTGTAGTAAGATAACCGAAATATTTTCGGCTGACCACCTTAGCTGTGGAAAATAGCCCGCCACTGCGGTGGGAAAACCAAAAGGAATCGTAAAATCTCGCGGTTCTGCGAGTTGGAATTTTTTTGAGGGGGGAAGAAGTTGCCGCAGCGCCTTGCGAAAGACGCGGGACGGATGAATTTTTCGCCCCCCGAGTACCCAGTTATTCCTCAAAACTTGCCTGAGGCCAGCATGAGCCCCGGGGCTGAGCTAGTTTCGAGGCAAGCCTCGGTGACATACTGCGGTCGACCGCAGCTGGGCAGGTCGCCGCTACTAGTTTAATCACCAAAAGGCTGGTCGGGCATCGCCAGTGCTTTGTGGAGGAACGCCAAGACGTCGGCTGCCGAATCGATGAGCTTGCTGGTGGGGGTTCCGGCCCCGTGCCCGGCACTCTTCTCGATTCGGATCAAAACCGGAGCGTCCCCCGCATGAGCATGCTGAAGTTCCGCAGCAAACTTAAAGCTGTGAGCCGGTACGACCCGGTCGTCGTGATCGCCGGTCATCACCAGCGTGGGTGGATAGGCTGTACCGGGCTTCAGGTTGTGCAGCGGCGAATAGGCTTTCAGCACTTTGTACTGCTCCGCGTCGGCGCTGCTGCCATACTCGCTCACCCATGCCCAGCCGATGGTGAACTGGTGAAAGCGGAGCATATCGAGCACACCGACCGCAGGTACGCACGCGCCATAGAGTTCGGGACGCTGTGTCATCGCGGCACCGACGAGCAGACCACCGTTGCTCCCTCCTCGAATCGCCAGCTTCTTGGGGCTGGTGTACTTCTCCTTGATCAGCCACTCGGCACAAGCGTGGAAATCGTCGAACACGTTTTGCTTGCGATCGAGCATCCCCGCTTCGTGCCACGCCTCACCACGCTCGCCACCACCGCGCAAACCGGCGGCTGCATAAATGCCACCCATCTCGAGCCAAACTGCTGTGCTGACCGAGAACCCAGGTGTCAGCGGAATGTTGAACCCGCCGTAGGCATACAGCGTTGTCGGATTGGTGCCATCGAGCACCAGTCCCTTCTTGTGGACGATGGTCATCGGCACCAGCGTGCCATCTTTGCTCGGCACCTGCACCATCTTTGTTTCGTACTTCGAGGGATCGAAGTCGACCTTGGGTGTCTGAAACAGCGTGCTTTTGCCTGTTGCCAAGTCGAGTCGATAGATCGAAGCGGGGGTCACATAATTGGTGAATGTGAAAAAGGTTTCGGTCGCATCGCTTCGACCACCGAAACCACCTGCTGAGCCAATGCCGGGAAGCTCGACATCGCCGATCAGCGTTCCGTCGGTCTGAAATCGCCGCACCACGCTGATCGCATCTTTCAGATAATGGGCGATGAGCTGCCCGCCGACGTAGCCCACTCCCTTGAGTGGCTCGTTCGACTGCGGAATCACTTCTTTCCAGGAGTTTCGTGCGGGGTTATTGATGTTGCAGGCGATCACGCGTCCTAGAGGAGCATCGAGCGTGGTGTAAACCAGCAGCGTATCTCCCATGTTGCCAATGGCGTGATACTCGGCGTCGAAACCGGTGATGAGCTGCTGCACAGGAGCATCCGCAACATCCAGCCGCTTCACAAACAGCTGCTGCTTGCGAAGAGTCCCTTTCCAAACGGAAATGAGAAGCAGTTTTCCATCTTCCGAGACATCGCCACCAAAGCCCCATTCCTTTTCATCGTCCCGCTTGTAGATCAGCGTGTCACTCGACTGCGGATCTCCGAGCTTGTGGAAATAAAGCTTCTGATAGTGGTTCGCTCCGGTGAAGGTGGTCCCTGGTTCCGGCTCGTCATAGCGGCTGTAAAAGAATCCGCTTCCGTCGTTGGTCCAGCTAGCGCCGGAGAACTTGATCCACTTCAAATGGTCGTCGAGAAACTTTCCTGTTTCGACGTCGAGCACTTTGTACTCGGTCCAGTCACTACCGGCGCTTGAAATCCCGACAGCCATCAGTTTGCCATCGTCGGTGGCAGTCCAGTCCGAGAGGGCGACGGTTCCATCTTTACTCAGTGTGTTGGGATCGAGCAGCATGCGCGGCTCGCCATCGAGCCCCAGCTTGGTATAGATCACCGACTGATTCTGGAGGCCATCGTTGCGCGAGTAGAAATAGCGATGCTCACGTTTTACAGGCAAGCCAAACCGCTCAAAATTCCAGATCTTTTCGAGCTTAGCGCGGATTGCCGTGCGGGCAGCAATTGTGTCCAGATAGCCGCGAGTGACTTCGCTTTGGGCATCCACCCAGGCCTTGGTTTCCGCCGAGTCGGGGTCTTCGAGCCAGCGATAGGGATCGGCGATTGGCTCGCCGTGATAGGTGTCGACATGATCGGTTCGAAGAGTCGCAGGATACGTGAGTTTCATCGGACCTGTTACTTGAGCGAGGGACGTGGCACTAGCGAGCGAAGCGAGCCAGAACACAAAGGTTGCGAACCAAAGAGCAGTGGGTTTCATCGAGCGTCTTCTACGAGCAATATCTGCGAGGTAAGGGGACCGAACCATCGGAGAGAAGCTGCCCGCGCGACATGCTGAGGAGAAACGGCACGTGGTCTCACGCTCGAAGGCAGTGAGTGTTAATTTAGCATCACTTTCAGCAACTCTCGACCGGGTGAACCCCTGTATGCCTCAGCGCCGTGCTTCCCGCGAACCTGACTCGCCGAGCGACAAGACTTGGATCGAGACCGATCGAAAAGCGCTGGCGCGATTTCAGCAGCGTATGCTCGCTTGGTTTGCCGAGCATGCGCGCGATTTACCTTGGCGGCGCTCACGCGATCTCTATCGCATCTGGATCAGCGAAGTGATGCTGCAGCAGACGCAGGTAGCCACGGTGATCGACTATTTTCAGCGATTTCTGGTGGAATTTCCGACGGTAGTGCATCTCGCTGAAGCTGACGAGCAGCAAGTGCTGCGACAGTGGGAAGGGCTGGGCTACTACCGCCGCGCACGGAGCTTGCATGCCGCGGCCAAGAAGATTGTGCACGATTTTCGCGGCCAGTTTCCCGAAACGCTCGACGAGGTGATGTCGCTCCCAGGAATTGGGCGTTATACCGCTGGTGCAATCCTCTCGATTGGTCTCGACGCGAAGCTGCCGATTTTGGAAGCGAACACGATTCGTGTCTACGCGCGGCTCGCGGGCTACACGCGCGAAGCGACGTCGACAGCGGGGCAGAAATTCCTGTGGAACATCGCCGAGCAAATCCTGCCCGATAAAAAGGTCGGCTTCTTCAACCAGGCGATGATGGAGCTAGGGAGCGCGCTCTGCACGCCACGAACACCGTCGTGCGATCAGTGCCCGGCAAGCACTTGGTGTGTCGCGCGCCGCGAGCAAGCGGTCGAGCAAATTCCGCTCCTCTCCAAGCGGATGGTGTACGAATATCTCACTGAAGTGGCGGTGCTGGTGGTAGATCGACAGCAGGTGCTGCTGCGTCAATGTCAGCCCGGTGAGCGCTGGGCTGGTTTGTGGGATTTTCCTCGTTTTTCGCTCGAAAAAACGATGCTTGGCGCAAAATCCACTACAGAGACCGACCTCGAAAACTATCTCATCGAGCGTGTAGAATCGCTCACCGGAATTGCGTCGATGATTCACGATCAGTGGCCATCGCTGAAGCATGGCGTGACCAAATATCGCATCACGTTGCGGCCGATGGTGGCGAGTCTGCGTGAGGCAGGGAGCAAGTCGTCGCGGGCCAAGCAGAAGCTCGCCGAGCATTGCAAATGGACCCGCATCGATGCGCTCGATGACGAGCCACTGAGTGTCACGGGACGCAAACTGGCCCAGTTACTTGCCAAGTATGACCAGACGAAGAAGCTGTTCTAAAGAAGCTGCGCGATGCGTGTCTCGCGCTATGCTTCAGGGGTGACCGGCTTCACAGGTGGGGCTTTCTCGTCGGGGAGGATCGAAAGTCCATCGCTCGCGCGGAGCTGAACCTTGTAGCTCTTTCCCTTTTGCATTTTCATCGACACGGCCTGACCATGAGCCGCGCGAATGCCGAGTTCTTCAGCGACCATCTCGTTGTTGGCGATGTTCCAGAAATCGCCCCAGATTTTCTTCTCAAAGTCGGTCATCTTGCTCCCTCGGCTGTAAGCACTGGGGCGCGAACCGACTTGATCGAGAGGAAAGCCTTCTTCGGGTTGCTCTTCGTTTCCGAAGAGTCGGCGGAAGAGGCAAATTGATGTGCTCCGCTCGAGGTCGGCGTTCTCGACATACTTGTCATCAAACTTCACGACCCAGAAATCGACATACACCTCGTTCCCTTGCAAGCGAAACTGGCGAGGGGTGTCGATCGGCTGTTCGTCTTCTCCGAGTTCAACAAACTCGACAAGTGTGAACGGCTTGCCGGTGGTTGCATCGGTACCTTGATCGATGGCAGTGATACGTGCGAGACGCTTGTCGACCTTCAGCAGCGAGAGTGAAGTTTCGAGTCGCTCGATATTCTCACCTTGTTCTTGAATCGTGACCCCTTGCGCGGCGATGGTGGCGCTCTTGGCGGCAATGTCTTCCTGCGCCGACGAGAGTGCTTGCTCGGTTTCGACGAGCTTCGTACTGATGCTGGCGAGTTCTTTCGCGGTCTTGGCGACTTCGCGATCTTTGGCTGTGTAGGTTTGCCAGGCGTAGAAACCGCCACCGCCACTGATTCCCAGGAATGCGAGAACAAGGATGGTGCGCAGGAAACTATTGATCGTCGAGACGTTTTCCATCATCGAAGGCATAACGGTATTCCTGCAGATCTACGAAAGCGTGCCGAGCAAAGTCTTCACGGCGGTAGTGATGTCGGGTTGTCGCATGAGACTTTCGCCGACGAGCATGGCATCGACCCCCGCCTCTTGTAAACGTAGCACGTCGTCGCGCGTATAGATGCCACTTTCGCCGACAAACACGGCATCGAGGGGGACTTTGTCGCGCATTCGGATCGTGTGGCCAAGGTCGGTGACGAAGGTGCGGAGGTCGCGATTGTTCACGCCAATCAGCGTCGCGCCGGCAGCAAGCACGCGGTCGAGATTCTCGGGATCGTAGAACTCGACCAGCGGCGTGAGACCGAGTTCAATCGCCTCATTGTGCAGCTTGCGGAGATTGCAGTCGTCGAGACATTCGGCAATCAGCAGGACCGCATCGGCACCCGCCATGCGCGCTTCGAGAAGCTGGTAGGTATCGAGGATGAAGTCTTTGCGCAGGAGCGGAATGTTGACTGCCTGACGGATTTGCGCCAGGTACTCGAGCTTCCCTTGGAAGAACGGTTCGTCGGTCAGGATGCTGAGGCAAGTGGCACCAGCAGCTTCGTACTCGCGGGCGATGGCAACGGGATCGAAGTTCTCGCGAATGATCCCTTTGCTGGGGCTCGCCTTCTTCACTTCTGCGATCAGCTTGATCGGTCCCGGGGCGGCGAGGGCCGCAAAAAAATCGCGTACGGGGGGAGCTTCAGCGACCGCTGCTTCGAGCACTTCCACCGGAATCAGCGAGCGGCGCGAGGCGATCTCTTCTTGTTTCTTGGCGACAATCTTTTCAAGGATGTTGGTCACGAGTCGTTAGCGTTTCATGCAAAAAGAGAGGACATGTCACTTGCGCTGCTGCAAAGCAAGTTGCTACAGGCAGATGGCTGCCGCGAGACAAATCATTAGCAGGAGAGCAAAAAGAAGTGGGAACAATCGCCCGGTTGTCGAGCAGTCACTGGACCAGCGGGGCGTGCAGTGACCCTTAGATATAATACATGCCCGACGTCTGACCGCGGAGCTCGGTCACCAAATCGGCCAGGGTGACTTCTTCGAGCAATTCCCGCTGCTTTTCAGCGACCAGTTGCCACCGATCGTGCAAAACGCGAGTGGTGGGGCTATCGCTAGTGAGGCTCGACACCACACGTGCCGACTGAGCATCGACCGCCGACATCACCGTGCCGAGGGTGATTTCGCGAGGGGGAAGGGCGAGCTGGTAGCCCCCCGAAGCTCCTCGAACGCTTTGAACGAGCCCTGCGGTTTTGAGTTGCAGCAGGATCTGCACGAGGAACCGCGAAGGAATGCCATGCCGGTCGGCAATATCTTTGATGCGGACCGGTTCGCTACGCTCGTCGCGCGCAGCGAGTTCCAGCATGGCGATGCAGGCATACTCGGTTTTGGCGGAAACGATCATTGCGAGTGGAGACCGCATTCGGTTTTGGCAAATCCGCTCCAACGTCCGGCACGTTCATCTTCGCCGACGCCAACCGCACGGGTGCAAGGCCAGCAGCCGATGCTGGTGTAGCCGTTATCGTGCAGCGGATTGTAGGGAACGTTGTGCTCGGTGATGTGGGTCCAAACTTGCTTTTTTGTCCAGTTGGCGAGCGGACTGACTTTGACGAGTCCGAACTTCTTATCCCACCCCACGATCGGCGCTTTTGCGCGGTCGGGGCTTTGGTCGCGACGAATCGCTGAAGCCCAGGCATGTTGCCCGAGGACTGCTTTCTCAAGCACCTCGACCTTGCGGTTATGGCAGCAGCGATCGGGGCTGTGGCGATAAACCGGTCCCCCGTTTTGGGCTTCGTATTCTTCAACCGAAAGGGTGGCTCGTTTGAGCTCGACTTCCATGCCATAGCGGCGAGCCACTTCGTCTCGCAAAGCCAGGGTTTCGGGGAACTGATAGCCGGTATCGAGGTTGAAAATCGGTGTTTCGGGGGCAAACTCCGACAGCATATGCAGGATCACCATACCTTCAGGTCCGAAGGCGGTGGCCATGGTGAATTTGGGGGCAAACCGGGCGATCGACCAGCGCAGGATCTCCTGCGGCGTCGCCGTTTCGAGCTCGGCGGAGGCTTGAGCGATTTCGGCGGAGAGTTCGGGAGTCAGCACCAGCCTACCGTCGTCGGTTTGCTGAGGCGTTGGTCGGACAGCGGGTGGGTCGGGCGAGAACACGCGAAGGCTCGGCTGGAAGGCAGGTGGCGGCGTGACAGATCGTACGGAAGCAGCGCTCATAGCAGAACTCGCACCATGCTGGAGGCAGAGTGTTAACGGGGAATCCTACCAATGTTGCTCATGTAGGTCAACTATCGCGACTTCTGGGCTGTTATCGGCTGTCGAAGGTGGGAATCTGCAGAATGGGGTGGTGGAACCGATTTTTCACATGACTTTTGGAGAAAAATCACTCAGCAGCTTGACACAGGAAGGGGAAATCTTTAAATTACTCGCAACTGAGACTCAGTATCAATTAAATCGGCGAGCCAATCCTGTTCGTGTAGCCATGCCGCTGCTACTGGTCGTTGGACGGAAATGCTAGGGCTGGATCAACAGCCCCTTCCTCCCTCCTTTAAGGCCCACGTTGCTCCCTCGGGAGTTTCACCACGCATTGCTCAAGGATTCCTGCCGATGAATCGCTACGCTCCGTTTCGCACCTCGCTCTTCCGTACCACCATCGCCAGCCTGGTGCTCGTGATGTTCACCGCCGCACTGGCGCAGGCCCACTTCGTGTGGGTGGCTGTGGATAAGAATGCCGCCGGCGCTCCTAGCATCTGTGTTTGGTTTGGCGAACTCGCTGAAGCCGACGATGCCGCGCTGCTCGACAACGTCGCCAAAACCGAAGTTCGCATCCGGACCACCGCGGGGACCAGCGAGCCGGTCAAGCTCTCCAAAGAGATCGTTGATGGGGGTGGCACTTGGGTCGCCTCGGTCGACTCGTCGGCGGCCTGCCTTTCAGCCAAGTGCGAGTACGGCGTACTCGACAAGAAGGGAAAAGTTTTCCGCCTCATGTACTTGGCCAAGTATCTCGATGCGAGCTCGGCCGACTTTGCCAAACTGGCCCGCGACGAATCGCTCAGTCTCGATGTCGTCCCTTTTGTCAGCGAAGGGAAGTGCTCGCTTGTGGTGATGTGGCAAGGGAAGCCTGTGAGTGGTGGCGAAGTGGTGGTCGTCGACGCCGCTGCTGTCGAAGAGAAGTACACCACCAACGAAGAAGGCAAACTCGAGATTCCACTTCCTCGTGCTGGTCTCTACTCGATTCGTGCCAAGAGCATCCAGCTAGAAGCTGGCGAGTCGGATGGTAAGAAGTTCGCCGAAACAAACTACTACACCACCCTCACGCTTCGCGTTGCTGCCGAGCAAGTGCAGGGTAAGTAGTCGTAAGAAGACGATCCGAAATTGAAGTCCAAAACACTTTACGTGTGATCGACTGAGTGCTGCTTGTGGTGATCGCAAGATCGGCTTGAGCGATGGTGTTGCATGGCAATCGCGTGGTGGCGAGCTGTGCGAGATTCATCCTTCAAGAGCAGGCAGCCAGATGATGTTCCTCGTGCCGCTGCGATGCCCCGTGCTGGATGTGGTTCTCCGCTCCATCCTCACGGGGCCGCAGCAGATTTACCCAGTGTTTTTTCGGTGAAGATTTGCAGGCCCTTGTCGCTTGCAAAGTCTTCGGGCGAACGTTCTCCCCGCATCCGCCAAGCACCATTTCCCATGATCACAGGCATCAGGTCGTTTATGACCGAGCAAGCAGCACGTAACTCTGCCGTTCCCGCAGCCGCCAGTCGACCAGCCGTCGCCCCGAGTGGTGAATCGACCAGCAGCGAAGTGGTTAGCGCTGATTCCAAGGCCGAGCTGTCCACACGCGAAAGCTGGACGAGCGAAGAGATTCTTGGTAGCCGCGTGGAGGTGCAGATCATTCACGGCGGCGAGGTCTATCGACTTCGTCGCACGCGTCAAGACAAGCTGATTCTGTACAAGTAAGCTGCCGCATTTTCCGCTCGCTCGGCTGCTGCAGATTCGGTAACTCGGCTAAGTATTTGTCTGAACCACTGCGGCTATCAGTCGCCAGCAACGACCGTGAAATAGCTCGGCACTACGCGGTTAAAGTGCTCGGTGCGCATCTCCATCGGAATCCCGGCATAGACGCAAAAATTACGCACCTGGTTCATCAAGTCGCGAGGCTGACAGCGACGTAAAGGACGCCCCGATGTCATGTAGTGCCGATCGATCAGATCGTCGACCACTTCTGGGCGAAACTCGCAGTGCAGCTGTTTGGCCGTGAATTTGAAGAGCAAGTGAAACTCTTCGCGCGTGGGATCTTTCACTTCAATCTTGTACGGAATGCGGCGCAAGAATGCCTCGTCGGTCAGATCCTTCGGCTGCAAGTTTGTCGAGAAGATGATCAGCTGCTCAAAGGGCACCTGAATCTTTTTGCCCGTAGCGAGCGTCAAAAAGTCGGTCCGGTTTTCGAGCGGCACGATCCAGCGGTTCAGCAGTTCGGTCGGCTCCATCCGCTGACGACCAAAGTCGTCGATCAAAAGACAGCCGCAGTTGCTCTTGAGTTGCAGCGATGCTTCGCTGACGTTGCTCCGCGCGTCGTGGCGAATTTCCAGAGCGTCCATCGTAAGCTCGCCACCCACGATCACCGTGGGACGACGAATCTTCACCCAGCGTCGATCGTGTTCGGCGGTCTTTAAAATCGAGTTCGACGTGGCTTGCATCGGTTCGTGATAGGCGGCGTCGAACAGTTTTACAAACTGACCATCTTCGATCAAAACCTTGGGGATCCAGATGTGCTGACCAAAGCACATGGTGATCCGCTTGGCGAGGGTTGTTTTGCCGTTACCTGGTGCGCCGTAGAGAAACAAACCGGCGCCACTATTCACCGCCGGCCCGAGCATGTCGAGCATCTCGGGTTCGACCGAAATATCGGAGAATGCTTTTTGCAGTTGGCGTCGCTGAGGACGCTCGGCGCGAACTGTTTGCGCCTCGACACTCACCACATAATCTTCGAGCGGAACCGGAGCAGCACCGATGTAGGCGCAAGCGTCGTAGGCAGTTTTGGCCCGAGCACGACCCTGATCGGTGAGGGTGTAGTTGTAGTCGTTCAGCTGCGCGCTGCCGCTATGAATAATCAGCTGGCGTTGACGCAGCGAACTGTAAATCGGTTCGAGCAGACCCATCGGCAAGCAGATTTGCTCGGCAATCGAGCGTCCGCTGGCGCTACCCAGGAGCATCAGGATCTTAAGAATCAGCGTTTCGATGAGCGCAGCTGTCAGGCCAGTTTCTTCGAGAGTGCGGGGCTCGGCGGGGCGAAACGAGTCGTCCGACAGAATCGAAGCGAGCAGACTCGAACCAGCAGCACCTTGGGTATCTACAGCACTCATGCCCATGCTCCGTGGCAAGGAGAATCGATAGCGAGGGAAGCAGTCGCGCGCGAAAAAAGTGCGCAGCATCTTGCGACCCAAGCATAGGTCAGAAGCAGCCGATCGCAGGCACGCGACTGATTTCACCCCACCACAGAGCCACCTTCCGGTGAGACCTGGGCCGCCTGTAGCGATTATGCAATCGGACCGCTTTTTCGCGCCAAGCAATGTTCATGGCCCGGCGTTTGAAATATGCTCACGCTAATGCCACTGGCAGATCGACGATCGTTCTTCTCCCACGATCGGAGCGGTCGGTTGTGGCAGCTGATTTGCCGCGCAACTTTCATGTGGGTGGGGGAGTGTTCCGTGTCGCACGTGGCTACAACGTTTCACGACATCGCTGTCGATTCGCTCGGTACCGCAGAGTTTCCATCGCCGATTCGTCGCGCTCGCAAGCCGGGCGAGAATCTGTGCACTTTTGTCTCGCCTGAAGCCCGCATTCGCGAGTTCGTCGAGTTCTCGCTCGTCCATCCGCCGGCCGAAGAGCGTCTGTTTGAGTCGGCTGGTCCACGCGAGCACCTTTTCTTTCGGCCAGCACTCACCCGCTGTGCGGTGGTCACTTGTGGCGGACTCTGCCCGGGCCTTAACAACGTGATTCGGAGTTTGTTCCTCGAACTCCACTTCAACTACGGTGTGGCCGTGGTGCTGGGCATTCCGTATGGCTATCAAGGGCTCGACCCGTCGATGGGGCACGCGCCGATTGTTTTAACGCCCGACAGCGTTCTTAATATCCATCATCAAGGTGGCACGATGCTCGCCAGCAGTCGCGGCGAGCGCGATCCTGAGGTGATGCTCAACTTCTTGCTTCAGCAGCGCGTGGATGTGCTGTTTTGTGTCGGTGGCGATGGCACCCAGCGTGGCGCTCATGCGATTGCTATGAAAGCGAAAGAGCGTGGCGCGAAGCTCGCCGTCGTCGGAATTCCCAAAACGATCGACAACGATCTTTCGTTTTGCGATCGAACGTTTGGACTTGTAACTGCGGTGGAAAAAGCGGTCGAGGCGCTCGACTGTGCACATGTCGAAGCGCAAGGTGCGCCGCGCGGCATAGGACTCGTACGTCTCATGGGACGCGATGCCGGTTTCATCGCCTGCAATGCCACGCTCGCCAGTCAAGACGTCAACTATTGCCTCATTCCCGAGTGTCCCTTTGAACTCGATGGCCCGCGGGGTTTGCTCGAGGCGCTCCGCTCGCGCATCGATGGTCGTGGTCACGCGGTGATCGCCGTCGCGGAAGGGGCAGGGCAGCATTTGTTCGGCGCCTCGTCCGGTACTCACGACGCGTCAGGCAATCGTCGCTTTCAAGATATCGGCGTCTACTTGAAGGATCGCATCACGACTTTCTTTAGGGAACGGAATCGTCCGGTCGAGCTAAAGTACATCGACCCCAGTTACATGATTCGTAGTGCGCCGGCTAATTGCGACGATATGCTGCTGTGCGATCAACTCGCGCGACACGCCGCTCATGCGGCCATGGCTGGCAAGACCGACGTGCTGATCTGCTACAAAAACGGCAAGTTCTTGCACGTCCCCATTCCGATGGCGGTTGCCAAAAAACAGCAAGTAGAACTCGACGGTCCGCTGTGGGCCAGTGTGCTGGCCGCCACCGGCCAAAGCGCACGTTACGGCGAATAACGGTTGCCTGGCATGCCATGTGTGCAAGAGGCAAGAGGAATCGTTGCCAGCGAGCTATTCCGACATCGAGCGAATCGGTACGTTCGCTCGCACTGCGGTTCGCAAGCTCGTCACGCTAAAGTCGAGCTTGTTCTCGCCCGCTTGCACTTCGCTGGCGAGCTGCGTTTCATCGTTGAACTGCGGTGGAATCACCGTTTTCACACCTGCCACACGTGGGCTATTTTCGTCGGCGTCGAAATCCTTCGAAATGCGCACCACATGCTTGCCGATCTCGGCTCCCTTCTTGTGCCGCGAAAATCGTAGCTCGTATCGGCCCGTTGCATCCGTTTCGCCAAAGCTAGGGCTCCCTTGCTCCGGTTGAAATTCAACCGTCACGCCCGCTTGCGGCTGTCCATCGACGAGCACGATCCCTTCCACCTCGGCCAGCTTGGGACCACCGCAGCCGATCCCAATAACAGCCAAAATTGCCAGTAGCAGCGACAGCCAATAACGACGATTCATAACACAAATCTCCACACCTTCGAGAAGCGAGACTACAGGCAATCGAGCGACCTGATTAAGGAATAGAAACTGGTTCGCCATCGTTGCGACGCCCGAGGCGCTGATAGGTTCCCATGTTGGCGGTATTGCCGTTGTTGGCATTCAGATTCGTGTTGTCGAAGTGAATTGTGTCAGGAATAAAATTGGTGTGACCGTCGGCAAATACAAACAGCGTGCCGCCGGGATGCTTGCTCGAGAAACCATGTTTTCCGGGATCACCACCGATGTTGGGCTTCACGTTCACGAGCCCCATGTTCTGTCGCATGCCGTTATCCCCCGTGCCGTTGTAGTTGCGCACACCCACCCACACGGCGGCAAGGTCGTCCCACTCACGTTCGCCAACGAGAAAGGTGTTGCTTGTGCCGTCGGTGAAATCGGCGAGCCGAATGCGGCTAGAAACCCAGAGCGCGCCAAAAGCATCTTGGCCGTTGACAACCCAGTCTTCTGCACCGCCCCAGCGCGTTCCGGAAACGCCGACATAGTTCGACGTGGCAGCGGCGGTGTTGTCGTAGTTGGTGAACAGCCGCTGATCGTTCAGGTCGGGCGAAACGCCACTTGGGCAGCGATAACCGGGAATTTTCGTTTGTGTGATCGGTCGAAGCGTGGTGTTGTTCATCACCTGATGCAGCTCGCGCGAGCTGACTTGGAGTTTCTCGTAGAGCGCACTTTGTTCGATGAACGGAAGGATGAATGTTCCCCAGCCCCAGCCCGCGCGAGCCACCGCGCTCACGTTCACATTGGAGTGAATCGCGCCTGGCGGCAGGACCCCATGCGTGTCGTGATAGTTGTGAAAGGCGATGCCGATTTGTTTCAGGTTGTTGTTGCACTGCGAACGTCGGGCCGCTTCGCGCGCCGCTTGAACGGCTGGTAGCAGCAGCGCGACCAAAACCCCGATGATGGCAATCACAACGAGCAGTTCGACAAGCGTAAAGCCTCGTCGCCAGCGATAGGAAGACGCAGTTAACATCGTGAAGACTTTCGTAATAAGAAGAACGAAATAAATCGTTAGTTATTAAGTAGTTATTGCAGACTTTAGCGTCGCTTTGCCGCAATCTGGCAAGCAGTTGAGGCGTGCTGAGCGGTGACTCTGCGGCTACTGGCAAGTTGGAAATGGCTCAAGCACCAAACGCTCGATCGGCGACCCACAGAGGTGCCAAAAGCTGGTTTCGCCTGCGGCGATGGAAGCTGGGCAAAAGATGCGAAGGGGGCCATGCGAGACTCCTGCGAGTCTGCGGCTGCCTCCGGTATTCCCAGTGAGCAAGCACGCTCAGAAATAGAGCTGACTATCAATCGCCCCCGTTGTCGGAGCGGCGATGCGACTAAGTTTATCGTTTTAGTGATGTATGTCAAGTCGATGGGGTTAGAATCGGCCGTCTTCGAAGAGAAAGTCGAGGAAAAGAGGCTGAATCCGACGGTTTCAGGCGTCACCTGCCATGGGCTGGGTTAGCGAGAAGCTTTTCGCTTGGCGCGACACCGGTGTCGCGCCAAACGTCACTCAGCCCCCGGATCGCAGTTAATCTGAAAGCCCTTCAGTGCTCGCTCAAAACGATGGCAAAGGTTCATTCAAAGTTGTATTCCACCGAAATAGTCTTTGGGTTCCATCGTATGGGTGGTTAAGTCAACAAATATCAGCAGGAAATATGGTGGTTGCTATTCCGGATGCTCAGGGCGGAGCGTCACGGCGCACGAATTGCATTCGATCAACCCATCTGCCAGCTAGTTTCAGCCAGCACGCGACGAATCACTCTAGTGCGTTGATGGACCTTTGTGGGTCCGTGCGTCGGCTGGTATTTCTATGGGGCACAATCCGTCAGGGGGCACCCTGATCAGGCTGGCTGCGCAAACGTTTCGCTGCTCGGCTGCAGTTGCGTGGCTGTCGAGGGCAAAGCTCGCCGCACTCGCCTTGCTGCTCGCACTGCAAACTGTCGCGCACACCCTCTGGGCAATCGACCAGCCCGAGCTAACAGCGAAGATCGACGCTCATCTATCGCACGCTTGGTCCGATGCGTCGCTCCCCGCCCCTTTGCCAGCTTCTGACGCCACCTTCTTGCGCCGCGTGATGCTCGACCTGGTCGGACGGATCCCCACTGCGAATGAGACCCGCACCTTCTTAGATGATCGCGACCCACACAAGCGAGCCCAGCTGATCGTCCGACTTTTGGAAACTCCCACGCACCTCCGCGAGCAAGCCAGATTTTGGCGTAAGTCTTGGATGCCTCAGACCGAGACACCGCAGTTCGCCCCTCTCGCGCGGCCTGCGGAAGCATGGCTGCTCGATGCCATCGCGCGTCGTCAGCCGCTCAACACCATCGCCCAACAGCTGCTTGCGCCACAAAGAATCTCGCCACAATCTAAAGGCTCGACAAACTCTGCTACTTTCGAGGATGCGCCACGCTCGTTCCTGGCGATATCGCAGTATCAACCGGAGCTAATTGCTGCCAACGCATCGCGCGCCTTTCTGGGAGTTAATCTCGATTGCGCTCAGTGCCACGATCATCCCTTTTCGCGATGGAGCCAAGAAGAGTTTTGGCAGACGGCGGCATTTTTTGTTCGTACAGACGCTGGAACCGAAGCTGCAGCGGGTGAGCTGAAAATCAAGATTCCTAACAGCGATCGTGTGGTCGAAGCCAAGCTCTTCACAGCGGAAACGCTCGAGTGGCCCGAGCAGCCAAATCGCGACTCCGGTCGCGAGATGTTTGCCGCCTGGGCCACATCGCCGAGTAATCGGCTGTTTGCTCGCGCCATCGTCAATCGTCTCTGGGCCAAGTATTTCGGTCGAGGAATTGTCGAGCCTCTCGATGATCTTTCCGACGAAAATAAACCGACGCATCCCGAACTGCTTGATGAACTTGAGCGCGCACTGGTTGCCAGCGATTTCGACGCCCGACTTCTCATCGCCTCGATCGTCAACTCACGTGCCTATCAAGGGGCTGACGACTCAGCCACTCGAGCCAGTGAAGGAGCTGATTTTCCTTACTTCACCTCACCTGCCGCGCGACTGCTAAACGCCGAGCAGCTCGATATCAGTCTGCATGTTGCCGCTGGCATTCCCTGGGAGCGTGCGGAGGAAAGCGTGTCGTACGATCGCTCGGAACGCGAGAGTTTTCTCGATCGTTTTCAAGACGACTCGACACGTGCTGCTACACGATCGATTCCCCAGTCACTCACGCTCATGAACGGCTCGCTCATCGCGCGTGTGACTGATCCAAAATCTAGTCCTGCAGTCCTGGCAATTGCCGATGCACCGTTCCTGGGCCCAACCGAGCAGTTGGAGTCACTCTTTTTGATGACTCTCAATCGCTTTCCTACCATGAGCGAGCAACAAATCCTCTCTAAGTATTTAGATCCCACAACCAACTCAGATGCTCGTCGGCGCACGATCTCGCATCTGCTCTGGGCACTCCTCAATAGTAGCGAGTTTCAAATCGTTCCTTAAAGACTCCAGAACCCAGCTTGCGATTCTTTGTCGAATCTCTCGTATTTGTATCAACATCAGGCGTCGACAGATGGACGTTATAGCCATTTGGTCGATTACCCAGCATATCCCAACGTTTCGGGGAATTTGAGAAATGACTTGGTTGCATTTTGAGCGTCATCGCCGCAGATCGGCTTTCACGCTGGTAGAGCTCTTGGTGGTGATCGCCATCATAGGAGTCTTAGTGGCGCTCTTGCTGCCTGCTGTTCAGGCGGCTCGAGAAGCGGCACGGCGCATGAGTTGCGGCAATAATATGAAGCAAATGGGGCTTGCGCTCCACAACTACCATGATGTGCACAACCGATTTCCACTCGACCGAGTCAGTAAGCCACGGCATGGCTGGTGCGCTTTAGTGCTACCGTTCCTCGAGCAAACTACCCTGCAGAATAGTTATAATTTTAGCTTCGACTATTGGGATCGTGAAAATGAAGTGGCTACTCAGCAGGTCTTAAAAGTATTCTCCTGTCCTTCGACGCCAGGTGGTCCTGTATTAATACTGAATAATACGAATGCCACCATCAATGACATTGGAAATCCTCCCACCTCGAGTCGCTCGGGCGATTATCAAGCCTTGGTCGGTTATATTGATCCTGTGCAGTATTCCCCATCGACTGACTCGGGGATGATGCATACCAACAAAGGACGCATGGCCGATGTGACGGACGGACTTTCCAACACTGCTTGTATTTCCGAATTAGCTGGTCGCCCCGACTACTATGCGGCAGGAAAAAAACTCCCCGACTCTTCCAAGCCAGCTTGGTTCAATGAATGGGGAGCATGGGCCGCTCCCCAGCGAATCTTTTACAGTGGCTATACCCACGATGGAATCACACGCTATGGCCCCTGCGCGATGAATTGCAGCAATCTCGAAGGGATCTACTCGTTTCATCCCGGTGGGGCTTATGTGTTGATGGGAGATGGCTCGGCGCAGTTCATGTCGAAGACCATTCCTGTTCAGCTGATGTATCTACTGATTCGTCCCAGTGATGGCGAGCCGATTTCACTTCCCTAAGGAGATCGGTCATGCAAATCTTTTTGCTGCATCGCAGCTCAATCGTGATGCTGCTGGTCCTTATGCTGACGACAATCCTCCCCATCGGCTGTCAGCGTGCCAGTTATGCCGAAGTCGATGTGATTCCCGTAACAGGCCAGCTTTCGGTTCAAGGCACGCCCGCCCATGGGGCCTACCTCACGTTTCATCCTCGCGGCGATGTGGGGATGTCGAAGGGGAATGTTCCGTTTGCGCGCGTGTTGCCCGATGGAACGTTTCAGGTCACGACCTACGACACCAACGACGGCATCCCGCAAGGCCGCTATGCGGTGACTCTCTACTGGCCACTCGACCCCGATGCGCGAGGACCTAGCCCTGATCGTTTGCAAGGGAGGTTCTCGCGCCCCGAGGCTCCCGCGTTTGAAGCGGTGGTCGACGAAACAACCACACAGCTCGGTCCGTGGGATATCAAGTGAGCTGGTTCAGTCGGATGGATCGGTATTCAGTAGTAAGGCATCGAGAGGTTTCTATGACCAACCGTGATAGCTCGCTGCGGACCGATTGCATGATCGGACTGGTCTTGCTTGTCCTGGCAGGCTCGATTGGCTCACCGCTGATACTTCAGCAGCGCGAACTAGCGCGAAAAGAGTCGTGCACTGCCAACCTGACAGCCTTTGGAAAGGGATTTCAAGAGTATGTCGATAAGCAGGGGCACTACCCGGCCGTCTTCACGCGCATTCCCGTGAATCATGGCTGGGTGGTGCGACTCTTGCCTTACATGGGGCATGAAGCGATTACCGAGAAGTATGACTTCTCTGTCTTCTGGAGCGATCCGCTGAATGCCGAAGCGATCGCTACGCCAGTACGTGAGTTTGAATGTCCCTCGGCAATCTATCCCGGTCGCATAGCAGTCGGCACGCTTCCGGGAAATCAGCATCCTTACCGTGGAGCTGTGCTCGACTATCTCGCGACTAATCGCATTTCGCCCCAAGTGCGCGAATCGGGTTTTCTCCCCGAGTCGACTCGCGTGAATGGAATTCTCTCGCGTGAAGGAGTTTGCCCGCCACGTGAAATTCGGGATGGAACTTCCTGCACGACTCTCATGGCCGAAGTGGCAGGAACACCTGCCAAGTATGTGTTTCGCGAGAAAGAAGCTGAGCCGATGTACAAGCAGCGAGGCTTTGGCGCTTGGGCCGATGGAGGGACTTACTTCCAGGGGCATGGTCACCAAAAGAATGGCCGCGACTGGCCTGGACCATGCGCAGTCAACTGCACCAACGACGACGCGGTCTACAGTTTTCACGAGCGCGGCGCCAATGTGTTGTATGCCGATGGGAAAGTCCGATTCGTCAGCGAATCGCTCGATGTCTACATCTTGCTGGCAGCCATCACGCGCGATAATGGCGAGCTTTTGTACCCCCATGAACTAGGTTCCACTCCCCACGATTAGTGCGAGAATCTTTTTCGCGGCTCCAGTTTTCAATTTGTCCCAGGAACGAGCGTCGCGCTCGCGATGCATCAGCGTGATAGGCCTACGGTTCCCACTTGAGAGATTTCACGGAAAGTAGCAGGATTTAGCCGATGCGAGCTCCACGAATCGATCGTCGCGACTGGCTCCGCACAATGTCGGTAGGGGGCGTTTCACTAGCTGCTGCCGCTTCTGCAAGTTGGCTCGGACAACTGGCCCAGGGAGCGCCCCAGGAAACCACTCTTGCGAAGCATGTAATTGTGCTCTGGATGAACGGTGGACCCTCCACGATGGACCTGTGGGACTTAAAGCCAGGCAAGCCGACCGGTGGTCCGTTCCGCACGATAGAGACCGCAGTTCCTGGGATTCAGATTTCGGAGCATCTTCCTAAACTGGCCGCGCGGATGAAGGATCTGGCGATCGTGCGCTCGATGACCTCGAAAGAAGGGGACCACGAGCGCGCATCGTTTTTCCTGCGTACCGGCTATGCTCCGCAGGGGGCTATTCAGTTTCCAGCTCTTGGCTCCTTGATTAGTCATGAAATTGGTGATGCGGAGGGGGCTTTGCCACGCTTCATCAGCGTGGCACCAACGCGCGTGATGCGCACGGTGGGTGGCGGTTTTTTAGGCTCCAGCACCGCGCCGCTGCTCGTCGGAGAACGGGCGATTGTTCCGGCCGATTTGCAAGTGGCCGATCTTGCGCCGCATCCATCGCTCGACGATGCCTCGCAGCAAACGCGGCTGGCTATGCTCGCCGACCTGGAACGCTCCTTAGCAGCGCGCCGTACAGGTGAAGTGCTCGGAGGTATCGAAGCTGCAACCGCTGGCGCGCTACGGATGATGCAGCCCGCAGCACGTCGCGCTTTCGCGCTCGAGGAAGAGTCCGCAGCAACGCGCGCCGCTTATGGCACCACACTCTTTGGGCAAGGTTGCTTGCTCGCACGTCGCCTTGTCGAGCGCGGTGTTTCGTTCGTCGAAGTGACGCTCGATGGCTGGGATACGCATCGCGATAACTTTCAGCAGGTCGCGCAGCTCTCGAGCAACGTCGACAACGCCTTCGCCGCACTCCTAAACGATCTAGCTGACCGTGGATTGCTGGAGTCGACCCTTGTTGTCTGGCAAGGAGAGTTCGGGCGCACACCCAAGATCAACGAAAACAGTGGACGGGATCACTGGCCCAAATCGTGGAGCACCGTTCTCGCAGGTGGTGGCATTCGTGGTGGTCAAGCACTCGGCAAGACCAGCGCCGACGGCATGGAAATCACCGATGCGCCGCTGGGAGTCCCCGATCTGATTCACACGATTTGTCACACGCTCGGCATCGATCCGCGCAAGCAAAATGCTTCGAACGTCGGGCGTCCGATTCGCATTGCCGATCCAGAAGCGCGCCTCATCAAGGAGCTGTTATGAACGGCGCCATGCTCGCTCTGCTCGCCCTCTGCTTAGTCGGCACCCAGCCCGCTGATCAAAAAACAGTCACCGCTTCGCGCGTGCAGCTTGTCGTGCAATCTGCCAGCTCACTTGAGCTGCTGGAGATTGAGCTCACTTGGGAGGGTAAGAGTCTCACCACGATTTGGGACGAGTCGTTCGATCAGCTGCACCAGTTCTGCGATCGCTCGGGGGATGGGATGCTTGATGCCGACGAAGTGGCACTGCTCCCTTCGCCCCTCGCGCTACGACAAATTCTCTGGGGAAATTTCACCCCTAACTCCACCCGTCACGTTTCACTCGAGGAAATTGACGCCAATCGTGATGCCCAGGTAAGCGTGCTGGAGATGGCTGCTTACTATCGTCGTCATGGTTTGGGGCAATCCGTTGTGGGAATGGGAAACTCGGACCGTCAGGACGATCTACATGTCGCCATGCTCCGCGCACTTGATACCAGTGGCGATGGTTCGCTCGATTCAGCGGAACTTGCGAGAATCGAAGCATCTCTGATGCAACTCGACACCAACGACGATGAGCTTCTTTCGTCGAGCGAACTACTTCGTCATTGGGAGTATCCCGGAGCGACAGGGACGCTCGGGATGCTGCCACCGCGCGATGCAGCGACTGATCGGGAGGAGTTCTCGTCACGCTCGACGCTCCTTTTGCCGATCGATCTACAGGACACGCACTGGGCCGCGCTGCTGGTCTCGCTCCGCGACAAACAGAGCGACACCAAGCTCGATGCAGCCGAAAGTGGTCTCTCACCGGAGATCCATCAGCAGCTCGATACCGATGGCGATGCGCAGCTCACAGCGGCTGAACTTACCGCGTGGCGAAGCCTCCCCTCGCCACTGCGCTGGAATGCCGAACTCTCCCCCAATGCTTCTTCACCAACACCGCGCGGAACGCTTGTCGCAACCGATTGCTGGATCGACGCACGCGTGAGTCGAGGCCGCCTAGGCGAGGTGCTGATCGACGCCGAGAAAGGGATCGCTGCTGCTTGGGCGCGAGCCGATACGACGCGCAACAAGGCAATCGACCGCGAAGAGGCCCGCTCATCGCCTCCCCTCGATCCACTATTTCCGCTACTCGATCGCAACGCCGATGGCGAGTTGACTGAAGGCGAACGGGATGCCTGGCTCGCACTTCAGCACCAGATAGCCGAGGGACTGGCACTCCTGACAATCATCGACACCGGCCGCAGCCTGTTTAACCAGTTCGATACCAACTGCGATGGAGACCTCTCGCGCCGCGAACTGCGCCGCTTAAGCGAGGTGGTCGAGCAATCGAAATCGCTGCGCGACGGGACCATTCAGCTCGACAAATTTCCGCGCAAGCTATTTCTAGTCGCCAGCCTGGGAAAGCCAATAGCGCTGCTCGAGGCGCGCGAAACTGCTCGGCCGACGTGGCATCGCGGCATGGACCGGAATCACGACGGCGATGTCTCCCGTCGTGAGTTTGTAGGACCGCTGGCGAAATTCGACGAGCTCGATGCCGATCATGATGGGCTGATTAGCGCCGCCGAGGCGGGGGCTCTTGAGTAAGGTCCCACACCTGTTGAGATCGACAAAGCCGAGTTTTAACGGCGAACCCAGTTAGGCAAAAATCTCTTTCACCACCTGACCGGCAACATCGGTGAGGCGGAAATTGCGACCTGCGTATTTGTACGTCAGTTTTTCGTGGTCGAGCCCCAAGAACGCGAGCAGCGTGGCGTGGAAGTCGTTGGTGTGCATTCGGCCATCGACCGCATGAATGCCCACGTCGTCGGTTGCTCCGTAGGAGAATCCTTTTTTCACTCCAGCGCCAGCGAGCCACATGGTGTAGCCGGTGATGTTATGGTCGCGACCATCCACTCCTTGCGAAGTTGGAAGTCGACCAAACTCGCTGCCATAAATCACGAGCGTATCTTCGAGCAAGCCGCGTTGCTCGAGATCTGCCAGCAGTGCGGCCGAGGGCTGATCGGTCATCGCGCAGCCGTTAATGAGCCCCTTATGCAAGTTGTTGTGATGATCCCAGCCTGGCTGGCAAATCTCCACAAATCGCACCCCCGCTTCGCTCAAGCGACGGGCCATCAAGCATTGTCGCGCAAAGCTTCCTGCGGGTCCCGGCTTGACACCATAGGCATCGAGCACATGCTGCGGTTCTTGCGAAATGTCGAGTAATTCTGGCACTTTTCCCTGCATCTTGAATGCCAGTTCATACGACTCGATCACGCCATCGAGTTCGGTAGGGGCAGCTGGATCGCGGGCGAGGTCTTTGTTCATCGACTGCAGCAGGTCAAGCTGTCGGCGCTGCAGGTCGCTTGCCGTTGTCGCCTTGAGATTCGGCACATAGCCTTGATCGTTGATCTTTGTCCCTTGGTAATGCGCTGGTAGGAATGCGCTACCGTAGTTCACTGCACCGCCAAAGTTCGGTGGAGGATTGATGGTGATGTAGCCAGGAAGATCTTGATTTTCGGTGCCAAGTCCATAGGTCAGCCAAGCCCCCATCGAAGGGCGTGTGAGGGACGCAATGGCAGCACCGGTGTGAAGTTGAATGACCGCTTGTGGGTGCGCTGGTGTATCGGTGTGCAGTCCGCGTAGAAAACAGAACTTATCGACCTGCTTGGCCAGATTTGGAAACAGCTCACTGACCCAAGTTCCCGTTTCGCCATGCTGGGCAAACTTGAATTTCGATGCGGTGAGCGTTCCGCCACCAGGACCAACCTGACCATCGGAGGCTTGCAGCTTGGGCTTGTATTCCCAGGTGTCCATTTGCGAGATGCAGCCTTGCATGAACAAGAAGATCACGCGCTTCGCCTTCGCAGGAAAGTGAGACTCTTTCGGAGCAAGAGGCCCGGGATTGACCGAAGGTGGCTCGCTACCCGAGGCAAGTCGAGGGGCGTTCGCTCCCAGCAGTCCCGCTAGTGCGAGATAGCCGAAGCCTGCCCCCGCGCTTCGCAGTGCATCGCGACGCGAGATGAGGAAGCTGGAATGTTGAGTGATGAATTGCGACAGCATGGAAGGTATCCTTGGCAAATGATCGCGCAGCTGACATTTTTTGTAGCCGAGCGATGTGTCGGTAGTTGGGGTTGGTGGTCGAAGCGACTTCACTAAGTCGCTTCTCCTCGCTTCAATCAGGTTGAGGTTGATTCGGCAACTCTATTTCACGTAGCGAAATTCAGCTGATCCAAAAATCGCTTGAACGAACGCTGCGAGAGCAGCTGATTTGCTAGTTGCAGCCTCGACCGAATCGTTTCGCACCGTCAGGTCGGTTTGATCGACGTTGTCGGGATCGACAATGGCATTTGCTGTGGCGTTAGCAGCAGCATTCGTGTTAGCAGTCGCCGCATCGGCAGTTGTTTCTGCTGGTTGATCGACTGCAACTTCCGGCGCGTCGGCAGAAGCTTGGCTCTTTGCGGCGAGCCAGACTTGCTCATAAGAATCGAGAAACTCGGTAGCTCGAAGAAGCTCCTCGCTCGAAGGAGTGCGGCCAAGGGTGCGTCGATAGACGACAGACAGTCGAGCTTCATCTGATAGTGTGCTATCGGCAAGCAACTGATCGGCAAGCACGAGCGATTGACGCCTTACGAGCGGATCGTTAAGCAAGTAAAGAGCCTGCGTCGAGACCGTGGTGACATCGCGCGAACCAGTTACCATCCCTTGCTCTGCGAAGTCGAAGACGCCGAGAGAAGTGGGAACGATACCTCGTACCAATGGCAAGTAGATGCTGCGATGCTTGCTAGCCAGCGCGAGGTCGGAAAGTTTGGCAGCTTCAGGTCCATTGTTGCGAATCTCCATCATCTTGAGCTCTGCTGCTGGCGACGCCCCTGGATTCTTGACGTCAAGCGAACTGGCGACGGCGAGCATCGCGTCGCGCAGTTCTTCCGCTTCAAGTCGACGAGGCGAATGACGCCAAACGAGCCTGTTGGCTGGGTCGACACTCATCTGCGAATCGCCCGCAGCAGCGCTAAGCTGATAAGCACGCGAGAGGACGACGCTTCGAATTGCCTTCTTGAGCGACCACCCATCAGCAACGAACTTCGCAGCAAGATGGTCGAGCAATTCAGGATGCGAAGGTGTGTCGCCCGTCACACCAAAGTTGTCGACGCTTTGCACCAATCCCTTGCCAAGCAAGTAGTGCCACACTCGATTGGCAATCACTCGCGAGGTGAGCGGATTCTGACTGCTGGTGAGCCACTCGGCGAGTTCCAAGCGGCCACTCTGCGAGGTGTTCATAGGGCGAGCATCTGGAACATTCACGAGGGACAGAAAACCACGTGGGACGACCGGTCCGATCCGTTCAGCTTCGCCGCGGATGCGCACTTGCGTGTCGGCAATCTGCTTGGCGTCGCGGACACCGTGGGCGACATCGACCTGAGTTGCCGGATCGGTGAGCGCCAAAAGTTCTTGCTGAAGCCGATTGAGCTTCTGTCGCGCCACTTGGCGTTTGGGGCGACCGTTGGGAGCTTTTTCTTCTCCTTCAGCTGAGTCACGCAGCCGTTCGAATTCAGACTTAGCCGCTTCGACTTTTGCCTGAAGCTCTTCCACTTGAGCCGTGACATGGGCCTTCTCGCCAGTCGCTACGCCCACTTGAATAAGCATCGCCGAGTCGTAGTAGTCCAATCCGCCGCCACCCATTTTGTTTCGCACGCCGGCACACAAATCGGTGCTGGTGAAAATGCCGGCCAGCGCATAGTAGTCGGCTGTGGGAATCGGATCGAACTTATGATCGTGGCAACGAGCACAGCTGACAGTAAGTCCGAGCACGCTTCGTGTCACTGTGTCGATCTGTTCATCGACGTTGTCCATGATGAAGCGAACTTTAAAGCGTTGATTCACATCCTTCACGCCAAGTGCCAGAAAACCTGTCGCCGTGAGTTGCTCCGCCTTCTGCGTTGGGGAGATTGCGGGCAACAAGTCACCGGCAATTTGCTCCTTTAGGAACTGATCGTAGGGTTTGTCTTCACCGATCGACTTGATGACATAGTCGCGGTAGCGCCAGGCATGAGGATAAGGGACGTTGCGAGCCGAACCGGTCGATTCGCCATAGCGGGCAATGTCGAGCCAATGGCGGCCCCATCGCTCGCCATAGGCTGGTGAAGACAGGAGTCGATCGACCACTTTCTCAAAGGCGTTTGCCGATTCGTCGGCGACATAGGCATCGATTTCTTCAGGTGTGGGAGGAAGTCCAGTGAGGTCGAACGTAACGCGTCGAAGGAGGGACAGCTTGTCCGCATCCTCGACGGGACTGAGGTTGGCAGCTTCGAGCTTAGCGAGAATAAAGTGGTCAATCTCGGTGCGAGGCCAAGCGGTGTTTTGAACCGATGGGACGTTCGCTTGCGCCAGCGGCTGCCAAGCCCAGTGCTCCGTCTTTAGTTTGTCGTATTGCTCGTTCGGTTTGCCGATCGAAGTGGCAATCTGCTCGACGGGCCATACAGCACCATCCGCCACCCATTTCACGAGAGTAGCCACTTCATCGTCCGCGAGTCGCTTCTTCGGGGGCATCTCAAACCCCTCATAGCGAATCGCCTGAATCAAAATGCTTTCATCAGGCTTGCCAGGGACAATTGCCGGGCCACTACTACCGCCCGCCAGCAGCCCCAGATGGTCGTCGACACGCAACCCGCCAGCTGCTTTGTTATCAGCCGAATGGCAGTTGTAGCAATTGCTCACCAGGATCGGCCGAACCTCCTTTTCGAAAAACTCGATCTTTTGTGGATCGACCTCGGGGGCTTCAATGGCGAGCGCGATGCCGCTGCAGGCCATGCTGATAGCAACAGCTACTAGTATCTCGATGTTGCGTACCGCTCTTCGCCGTGCAACTCGAGAGCACTTGGATATTAGAGAAACAAGCATCGTGTTTATTCCTGGAGGTAGCTCAGCAACTGTAGCTCAGGAGCTGATACTACAAAGATGTTTCAGTGGCTTAACATATTGTGGGGCTGCGTGAGATCATTGCTTCGTCTCGAAGTGATGATTGTCGCTGCACGTTTTCTTTAAGGAACGAGGTTCCACTCAATATCGGAATCGCTTGGAACCTTTAAAGAGAGATTCGAAGAGTCAATGTTGAGATACTTAGGAGGAACAAGTTGCATGGCTTGATGGCGCTGGGCCGGATGATCGTCTGTAAAAATCACTCTTCCGGCATAGTCGCCAGGCAAGGCGCCTTTAACAAGTTTGCCTTCGATCAGCGACTCGATCTCAAAGGTTCCATCGGGGTTAATCGAGGCAAACGATCGAATCTGATTGTTTTCCCGACTCACGATCTCGATGCTGTGACCTGCCAGAGGCGAGGGATCACCGGAGGAAACCGTCAGTTTTCCATGAATGGGATAAACTGCCGGACCCGAGTCGCAGCCAGTGGCAAGCAAGGTTGCCAGCAGTAGCCATGCTGGTAGGAATTGCCGAGTCTGTCGGTGTAGCGGTAGTGATCCGTGAGTAGGCGTCATAGCATTCATTTTTCAGTTGGTACGGATGTGTTCGAAGCCGATTAGTAGTCCCCAGCGATCACTTCGCCATCGTTGCGCCGCACTAGGCGGGTCAGTGTGTCGAGTGAGGCGGTAATCCGCACCGGTTTAGTGCTACCGTCGGCGAACACAAACTGGCACACCCCGGGGTGAGGTCCTCCAAAGCTGCTGTTGGCCAAAGCAGCCGCCTGAACTTGAGGAGGGAGGAGTGGGCGTTGATCGCCATTGGCTGCGATTCCGCACATGCGACGATGTGTGTTGCGGACGCCACTAAAAATGCTTCGATCTTCGTTTTTCCCACGCAGTGAGTTAGGGCGGATATGTTTCTCGCCATAGAGAAACGTGTTCGAAGTCCCATCAGTTAGGTCGGCCAGTGTCAATTGCCCCGACCACTTAGAGACCCGATACTCGCCACTCGCGGAATCAAGCACAACGAATGGCATGTTGGGAATCATCGCGCCATTGGAAGAGGTGTAGTCGGCCGCTGTTCCGAACGCGCAAGCGTAATCCGAAAGGGAGCCTCCAGGGGTCGCGAAATCATTGACACTCAGGACCGGCAGTTGACGCGAGGGGCATACGTAAGCCTTGATCTGTGGCTGATAGGCCTCGAGCGGCTGAAGCGACGCACGTCGCGTTACATCCCATTTAGCAAACTGGTTGCCCCCTTCCATGTAAGGGAGTACCAGCGCGCCCCAAGTCGCCCAGCCATTTGGAGTATCGGAGTTGTCACCGATGAAGGCGGGGGGAAGGAAGCCGAGTGTGTCGTGAAAGTTGTGTGACGCGAGCCCCACTTGTCGCAGGTTGTTGCTGCATTGCATGCGACGGGCCGCTTCGCGAGCAGCTTGGACGGCGGGAAGTAGCAGTGCTACTAGTACACCGATGATCGCGATGACGACGAGCAGTTCAACAAGCGTAAAGGCGTGGCGTTGATTCGATAGGGAGATTGGTCGCGTATTCATGATGGGTGATTTCCGGATTAAATTTTGCTGGAGCCTGGGGAGTTGCTGGGAGACTGATCATCGATCCACAGCTTGTCGTTTGCTGATCCACCATCGAGGGATGGCGAACGCTGGGACGTTAGGCTGGAGAAGTCGATGAGGTCAGTCAGAGGTGAAGTCAGAGAGTGACTCCACCGGTGATTTGGGGAGGCGCGATGGCCTCTAACAACAACACCGACCTGGCCTGGTAGCAGGGCTCAGGGTAAGCGAGGCGAAACAACAGCGGCTGGCGAGTGAGTGAGCGCCGCGTGAGGCGAGTGGCAGCTTCTGAAGTGAAGCGGCCAGTCGATCCAGTGTGCCTGGATGGCGAGTGAGAACAGCAAACATGCGATGACTCCAAAGGAGAGTCGCCGCGATCGCCTCCGGTAAAATCCAGTGAGCAACGCAACTAGTAGAGAATTTTTGGTCCGATGGTTCGGAACTTACATCCGTGTGACGCAGTCTGACTGGTAATCGGCGATCGCTGAAAAAACTGCTCGTGCCGCTGCATACCGGGTTTGCAAATGCCGGGTGGGTGACACGACTGGCTAGTCGCTTCTGCATCTGTCGATCAGCAGGTTTTTACTGCATCGGATGACGGTTGTAGCGAGTGGCGTGCCAAAGATACGAAATGTTTAGTATCGCGATCAAATCGATCATTTTGTCTTGCATTAAGCGACTTTGCTTCTTTTTTTCAGTATCCAATTGCAGATTGCCGTTATCGAGGAGTGCAGCGGCCGTGAAATAGTCTGGCGATAGTAAATATCACGGCGAAAGGTGGCGGGTAGGTGCGAAAGATTTCGCCAAGTGCACCCGAGTGGCGCAGACGCAGCATGCGTCAAGAAAGTGACACGAGTCCTCCTGCAGGTCAGGTAGGACTCGGCACTTGAAGATGAAAGACTTGGCCGAGCAAGCTCGGATCTGTCGTTTCTGATTCTCAATTAGCAACAGCAGCAGCAAGGGGTGCCGTTAAAGCAAACATAGCAGCAGCATCCGCTTTCGCAGCAGCAGCTAAGGGCTTCGCAGCAAGCTTGGAGCATGTCGCAGCATCTCTGATCGCCACTACAGCAGCTGATGCAAACGCCATCTTTGGTGGCTTCGCAGGTGCAGTTGCCACAGCAGAGATTCACGTTGCACATGACCATGCCGTTCCAAGTGCAGCAGCAGCTGCAAAGTCCGCTGGCGAGCATGTTGCAGAGGTTCTGCAGGGTGGCAGCAGCAACGCTGTCATCGCATTTGCAGTGGATCTTGAAACCACCGGCACACTTCTCGAAGGTCATTTTGCAGCGTGGAACCACGCACCAGTTAGCTGGCACTGTGGTCGGAGCTGCTGGGGTTGCCGTGGTGGTGGTTCCAGCAGCGAAACGTTCCATCATGATTGCGGTCGACACGGAGGGGACTCCTTTCACCTGGATCAATCGCAGAGCCACTCGAAAATGAGTCTGGGCAAGCAAGGATGATCAACAGGCTGATCCGCGTGCCTCTGAACAGGTTCAGTCAGCAACGCCGGGGGGCATTAAAAGAGGCCTCCCGATAGACGGGTCGGCAGCGTTAGGACATCACACTAATGATGTCGAAGTAATTTCGTCAATAACATTTTCCGTCTATAACGATTTTTTCGTCGCTAGAGTAGAATCATGTCAAACAAATCCTAGGTCACTCCCCGTGCGCGGCTTGATAAACTCCGATATTTAATGTTGATCAAGTTGCTAAACACTCTCCTTCAAGATGGGAGGTTGGGCTAGGATGTCGACCAACCGAATACGAGCCTATATGGACCAAGAAAAATCAAAGAAGATCCCAGAATCTCCGCTGCAATGGCGTGGGTTCGCCGTGTGCTATTTGCCGGGATTTGCGGCACCAAACCCGCCACCGATGGCATCTAGCCCAACTGACGGCAGCTGGGGAATGAACCTTGTGATGGCCGCCCACGAGCAAGCGCAAAAGCAAGTGACTGAGCGTTTAGCCAAAGAAGAATGGCAGCAGATTATGTCGAAGTGCGGCATTGACTATCAAATATGATGGCTCTTCTTTGATAGATGCTGGGTCGGCTGATTCAATTGCTTAGTGTCTTCATGTAATGCCCAGCATCTGACCCATTTTCATTGGTCACTCTTGACGAGCTTCTCAGGGGCAGACTGCCGAGGATGCGCGTCGGAGAGTGTCCGGCTCGTTGATGGCAAATTCCGATTGCGTCGCTCGCGGGCTCTATTCCAGCACAGGTGATGGCTGGCCGCGATTAGCGATGGCACTCGCTTACAAATGGCGCGGTTGGAGTTGCCAGGCTCGGAAAGTTTGCAGCACTGGTTGTTGAAGCATCACGAAGTTGCTCGTAATCTGGCGAGTTTGGCGGGCCGAGGGAATTTGCATGAGTGGCACGCTCATTGCAATTGAATTGATCATCGATCTGATGTTTCAAATTTCGCTGCCACTGAGTCCGCCATGAATCGCCTACCTGCTCACAGCATCGTTGCCAGTCGATTGACTCCGGAAAATGTCGCGATCACCAAGGGGGGATTCGTTACAGTGTCATGCTGTTTGCCAACAGCCGAGGCGAGTATCTATCAGCAGGCCTATGTGCTGGCCCAGAAGCAAGTAGCCGCCCGCAAGCGTCTGGAACTCGTAGCGAACAAGCCCTATCAGTGGAACTAAGTACGTTCCCCCTCGAGTCTCATCCTCATGACCAAGTTGCCCCTGCCTGGCTTGGTCGATCTGTCCTTCGTGACCGTGCAATATCCGGCGCAGGAGGCTAGAAAAATAGGGCGCATCTAGGAGGTTGCCGTCAAGGTTACGAAAGGCAAAACCACCAGGCAAAGCACACCGTTGTGGCGATTCTTGGGGTTTCTAATTCTGGGATTTTATCTGCGCAGTACTCCCTACGGGAGGCCAACATCCTCCATATTCCAAGGGGAATAGGGCATTTTGCAAATTAACCGACGCAGAATCCGACGGGCGTACTAGAAATCTTAAAGAACCGACTGGTTCGCATTTCAATGCGTTTGAAAAGATGCATCGCCAAACTGCCAGAGCAGGAACGACCAGACATCGGCGAGTTCTTCCTGGCGTTGTTTTTTTGTCGAGCCGATCCCATGGCCAGAGTGATAATCGACGCGAAACAGGATCGGTTTTCCGCTAGAACTAGCGGCTTGCAAACGGGCAGTTGTTTTGGCTGATTGCCACGGTTCAACACGCGGGTCGTTGATGCCGTGCGTCAAGATCACAGCGGGATACTTCACGCCATTTTGAATGTGATGGAAGGTACTCATCGCCAGCAAACTGCGGAATTCATCGGCCTTCTGGATGGTGCCGAATTCTGGAATGTTGGGAGGTCCATTCATCGTGGATTCGAATCGCAACATGTCGGTACACCCAACTGAGATTTGGGCAGCCGCGAATAAATCGGGCCTTTCGGTGATGGCTCGCCCGATCAAGATTCCTCCTGCGCTGCCACCTTTGCCTGCCAATTTGCTGGGCGACGTATAGCCCTTTTGCACCAAATACTCGCCACAAGCAATGAAATCTTTCCAAGTATTTGCTTTGGTTTGTTTACGTCCAGCGTGATGCCACTGTTTGCCGAATGCTCCGCCACCGCGAGTGTGTGCGAACGCCAATACTCCGCCTCGTTGCAGCCAAGCGAGTGAAATAGGGTCGTATCGCATCGGGAGCGTGAATCCATACGCACCATAACCCGAGAGCAATGTGGGGTTGGATCCATCCAGACGAATGTCTTTACGATGAATAATCGATAGCGGGACCTTCACGCCATCATGACTCGTCACCATGAATTCGACGGAAGTGAGAAAATCGGGGCTGTCATATTTTCCTTGAGGTTGCAACCCTGTTTCCGATAGTGATCGCGCCACGGGGTCGTATTGATACAAATGTCCGGTTTGTGTCCATGAGCGAGTGCGAATCATCACGCCGGGTATTTCAGGATGCGCAACCGCAACGGTGCCGGAGGGCTCATCGGCAGGCAAGGTGATCGTTTCAGTAGGAGCGTTCGCTTCAAAAGGGATTCGCAGTACTTGGCTGGAGACTCCTTGGAGTACGTCCACGTAAAGTGCATCCTGGGCGACCGCCAACGAATCCACCACGTATTCCCCGCTGGGGACAATCGTTTCAGCCTTGGCTAGGCTCGGCTCGCGCAGCGAAGTGCGAAGGACTTTAAATCGCGGAGCATTTTGCGCACACAGAAGGTAAATGTCATCGCCGCGAACGGCATAGCCCGTAACTTGATCGGTTCGGTCGCAAATTTTCACCCACTCTACGTGGGGCGAACCCAAAGCAGTTTGCGGCGTGACGTAGAGTGACATGTCGGTTTCGTCGCCATGTTTCACTTGACCAAGCGCCCAAGTAGAGCCTGCGGGAAGGATGACGGCAGGGAAATCCATCTCCGCCATAGCGGGCGAACCGTTGGCCCCGTGCGCGAAAATCATCGTCGCTTTTTCGTTTGCATCACCGATGGTGTAACGGAACGCTTGTGTGAATTTATAACCCTCGGTCGGTGGTGCATCGGCTGCGATATCTCGCCGCCGACTGTACGTGAATGATTTTCCATCCGGCATCCAAGAGGGTAAGGCGTACTCAGCTTCTATTCGATCGATGGCCAGCGGCAGATCTTCATTCGTAAGCAAATCGAACACTTTGAGCGTGGTTTCTTCGCTACCCGAAGCCGCGAATCCGTAGAGCAGTTGCGATCCATTGGGCGAGACGCGAAAAAAACTGATCGTAAAATGATCATCCGCATTCGCTTTGGGAAATGTTTCGGGATCGATCAGCAGCCGCTCCTGGCTGGTTTTCCCGTCGCGCAAAAATACCTTCGCTACATTCTCGGAGGCTAACTGCTTGAAGTAAAACAAGTCACCGTTGGGCCGGCAGGTTATGTTCGAGATCGTGTAAGGCGTACCGGCATCGAGTTCGGCAATTCGCGCGAGTAAGGCATCGCGTCCGCGTATCGTTTTTAAAGTGTTGGCCGCAAACTCCGCTTGTCCCTTGACCCACTCTTGAACTAAGGGACTATGGAAATCTTCCATGTATCGATAGGGATCGACAATCGTTTCACCGTGGTAGTTTTCGGCGACAGTCTTAATCGGAGCGACGGGTGGTTTTTCGGCCATGAGGGTATTTTCAATTCCCAAAGTGAGGAAGGCATAACCGCAAACAACGAGCGCTTGTTGCAGAGGAGATGAAGGAGTTTTTCGAGCGAACATAGTGTGATTCACGATAAACAACTGGTCTGAGGGAGATGCATCATTCGCGGGCGCTCATGATAGAGCCTCAGCAGCGCAACTGGGAAGTGACTAGCCGAGGTACTTCGACGAAGGCTGTCGGCGGTAGCTTCCACGAAACACCGCTTTTTTCGCGAGAACCGAGTAGCGATTTACCGGACTTCGAGGGCATCGGCCAGCAATGAGATGGATTCAGCGATAGCCAACACCGACCGAACCGGCATCAACGCCCCCGTAAGAAATTCGCAAGGGACCCGAGGGACTCATGGCTTCCAGAGTTGAACCAGATCCCCACCCCATTTTCTGGTGGTGCTCTCGTGATAAGTCCCAAGCAGAAATCTCCTTATCCGATGTCTGAGTGGCTGTGAGAATCAGAGGCACTTCGGCTTGGGGAGAGATTCAGCGCGAAGCGAGATAGCAAATTAGCCCCATGGCAAATGAAGTTTGAGAGAGCGGTGGGAAGGCTGGGACTCAATGTGTGCGCATCGTTCTGGACGCACCAAACCTCCCACGCAAGATGGTCGCAAGCTTCACCGCTACCGCCGCCGCTGGATCATCGAATGCACGATCTGCTGGCACGGCAACTTGTTGACGTCTCCTCGTACGCCACGAATAGATCAGCACATCTTGTGCAGGCCTTCCTCCTCCTCGCCTGCGGACTTATCAGTCTCAGAAGGTTTTAAAAATGGGTTCCAGGATCTATCGTGGAATCCAGATATTGGCATTTACCTCTAAGATAGTTCTGAATCGGGCTTACCCTACTTAAGGCCGTGTTCTGGGATTAATACTCAGCTACGATCTTCCATTGATCGTCTATTTTCCGTAATTGCAAATACCGAAATGCACTAGGCACTGAAACCTTGACCAGAACGTCATTCTCTTCCATCGTAAATTGCAACTTACCAACCAGTGAGTCGCTAGGCTGATTTGGTTCTGTAACAAACTCACCAGTTGACACAACTACCTGTTCGATTCGAAACTCATCCACCAACAAGGCAACAACAGGCTCAGGGGGAGGATCTCGTTCTGACTGTTTCTTCAATGCAGGCAGCATATTGTCGCGTTTGACAATAACTCCCGAGGGAGTCATCTCCGACGGAAGCTCGAGACCAAAATGAAAGAGTCGGTTCCCGGGGAGCAGTCGCACCTCACTGGCGTAAATGTCTTTGAGTGCCTGCTCGTCGTATTGAAAGACTGCCCGCAGCGCAGTTTTTGCGACCTTAACGATCTCTTCAGCCGGCTTGCGTAAAGGTATCCCCTTCGACTTAGGTCCTGTGATTTTCACGTCTTGCAGACCAACCCAGAAGATTGGATGAGGAGCAGCATCTGAATGGTACACCACGATAGGGCCCGACGGCGACAGTAGAGCAGCGGTACCTTTGTTGCTCGAAGAATCGCCGATCGTACCTTCCACTTTAACGAGATCTCCAGCCTTGAACGCCATCTCAGCTGCTTGGTCACGAGGGACACTCGCCTTAATGGCACTCAGGTATGGGGCGGTTTTTTTCGGATCCTTCGCATCCTGATCGGTGATTGACTGCGGTGTCAACACAATACCGCCATTGCGGATCAAAACATCCCGGCCGAGCTTAAATTCCCAAGTCACCTTCTCCCCCTGGAGAGCTTCATTCGCTTGAAACTGCACCGTATCCTGGCCAGACTTGAGATCAATAAATCCACCGGCTCCTTTGGTAACTGGCAGGACCTCGGAGTTCGCCAGTTTGCCCTGCGGGCTGATCTTGATGCGATTGGCCAACTCCTGCTTACTCGGGACCCGCCCCTTGGCTACAAGCTCACTGAGGAACTTTTCGAAAGCAACAAGATCGGTTCGCCAAGCTTCGTCTACTGTCTTGCCACCTGTGGGCTCTGCTCGGGTTGTCTTTCCCTGGAGTTGACTCGTTGGAATAGGCCCATCACGCAAAACAGCCCAGGCTTTCGTGAACTGCTCCTGATAGATGGTAAACAGGTGTGATTCTTGATCCTTGAGCGACTTGACGGCACTGTCATCCAGTTGCGTTGCAACGTGATGCTTGCTCCAGCCATCGGCGGTGAGTTCAGCCGCAGAGATAGCGACGGGCTCAACGCCAGCCTTTCGATGCTGTGGAGCTCCAGGGGACCAGATCTGGCGACTAACTTTTAGCGAGTCGGTGGTTGGTTCTAGCAGAAAAACCTCACCTCGAAACGGGAGGAAGATGTAGTACTTATCCCCATCCGCAAATAAGGCCGTAAAGTGCTGATCAAGGTTCGCGACTTTTCGAAACGTTTTCGGATCCGCATCTTTCATAGGATAGCCACTGGCATATACGCCATTTTTGTCCTTGTAGATCGACTGATGTATGGGTTCGAATGTTGCGCTATCGAGACCCGCGATCTTGGTAGCACCTTTCCAAACGCTATGTCGGTCAGCACCGTATGGACTGTCATCGCCAAAAGTACGAAAGGTGTTGGGATCGGCACCTTCGAGAGGCGTCGACGACCAGTAGACTCGAGTTGCGTCGCAGTAGAAGGCTTGCTCAAGATGCCTAAAAGTGTTGACATCGGCATCAGTAATTTTCTCGTGCTGATACCAAACACTTTTGGCATCCTTCCAAACAAAACCATCATTAACAATTTCTACCGTCAGCGGATCTACCCCTGGCAGCACTTTGCCGTACCACCAGACGTGTTTGCCATCTTTGCCGAAGTTGAACCCGACTACCTCAAAACTGTTGGCATCTGCCATGGGAAGTTCTACAACCCAAAAATGATCTTGGCTGATCCATTTATAATAGGCCTTGTTCTTGTCTTTGGAGTACTCTTCGCTTAGGGCTTTAAAACTTACTGCATCGACGTTGGAGCAGAGCTTCAGGGGGTGGCCAATGAATTTGGCGAACTCGTCAATATCTTCCTTGCCAGCTTGGTCGATCCGCTGGTTCTTAAAGTAAATGAATTCACCCTTGCGAGTGTAGCCGTGACCTACTACCTCGCCTGTTGTTTCACTGACATCTTTTGTTTCGCTTGTGTTCTGTGACGTCTCGGTGTCGCCTTGAAATAGGAATGAGCCCAGCGCTAGGACGATCAATAAACTAAACATCGATAATGCTCCAATCATTTTATGTGTGCGGAATAGCGTGTTCTTTTTCCTAGGGAGTGTCTTGTGCGTTGTCAGCCATCGGGATGGCAAACTTACCGCGGTCGGATGTTGAACATGGCTCAAGCATGCTTCCAGGAGGTCGCGGACCTCGCTGGCGGAACCAAAGCGTTCGGCTTTTTCCTTTGCCATCAGCTTCGCGATAATGCCGACCAGCCAATCCGGAATATCGGGATTCAGCTCACGAATCGGCGTCGGCGTTTCGTCACTGATTCGCCGCATCACTCCGTACGAGGAGTCGGCTCGAAAGGGTGGACGGCCGGTACAAAGGGTGTAGAGAACGCTCCCTAGGCTGAAGAGGTCGCTTTTTTGATCGATCGATTCCCCACGCGACTGTTCGGGAGACATGTACTGAGGTGTTCCGGCGATTGTCCCCTCGCGTGTCACGGAAGTGTCATCGACGGCGCGGGCCAGACCAAAGTCGGTGAGCGTGACACGTTCAACGCCATCTTCTAATAAGATGTTTTCTGGTTTGATGTCTCGATGGATAAGTCCTTGATCGTGTGCCGCAGCCAGTCCTGCGGCAACCTGCGATCCAATGCGAAGTATCTCTACCGTGGTCAGCGGACCTTCGCGATCCAACCGTTTTTGTAGTGAGCCCCCGCGGATGTACGCCATCACCAGGTAGGGAAGCACAGTCTCGCTCGACACACCATGGATGGGGATGACGTTCGGATGCAAAACGGCCGCTGCCGCTTTCGCTTCACGGGAAAAGCGTTTGTGAGCGGTGCCGTTGTTGGCGAGATGGGGTGCCAAGACTTTAATCGCGACCACGCGATCCAGCGAAGGGTCAAACGCTTTGAGTACGACCCCCATGCCACCGGCACCAACAACGCCTGATACTTCGTAGGTACCTAAACGCCCGAGCCGAGCCGGATCCTCCGATGGAGCGAGTGAATCGAGGATCGATTGAATCGCAAGTGTCGATGGAGTCGCACGAGACTCTAGGCCGCCAGCTGAGAAATCGGCGGAGCTGGCCAGATCAAACTCGGTTGGCCGGAGCAACTTCTGCGCTTCGAGCCAGAGGGTAGGTTGCGCAGCTTGGGAATCAAAATACTCCCGGCACACCTCGCACTGCTGCAGGTGCTGCGTCAATTCTGGGTCCGAGTCAATTTCTACTTTCTGGAAGAAGTCGTCGATCCGCTTTCGATCACACTGGCTTGTCTTCATGATTCGCGCTGCTCCATTTCATCCACGACTTGTCGAAGACGATGCATCACTCGACCGCGCGCTGCATAGGCGGCCCCCACCGATTTGTTCACCCGGGCTGCGACCTCTTCCATGGGAAGCCCTTCAACAACGGCCAATTGAAATGCCAGCCAGGTTTCCGCCGCCACATCGGCTTTTACGGCTGCCGCGGCGCGCAAGAAGAGTTCGCGGCGATGCTCGAGCTCAAGTTCGCGAGCCTGAAAGTGGTCTGGATCGGCTCGTTCTTCAAGGAAGTTCTGAAGCGACGTACCGCCACCAGCGCGATCCTTGGGCTGGCGCGTCAGGGCGTTGCAGATTGCGTTCTTGGCAACGCGTCGTAGCCAGTGGCGAAAACGAACCGACTCTTCGTTTTTCTGCCAGTGCTCAATCGATCGGGAAATGGAGATCAGAACCTTCTGAGCCAAGTCCTGAGCATCCGCATCTTGTAGTCCACGGCGGCGAGCCAGACGATAAATGATCGGACTATAGATCGAGACAAATTCGAGCCACGCTTCCTGACTGTCCCCAGCCTGCACCTGCAGCAACAAGCTGGCATGGGTTTCAGGGAATTGGCTGTCGGAATTGGTCACGCGTCGAGTCTCCTACCAAGGACAAACACAGCTTCCGGAGACCTTTCGACACCGAATCGATAAAAAACGTGAATTTTCTCGGCGACCTGCTCCACGGCTTGGTCTCTATCTCCCGTAAGTCCTGAGCCTGCTGCGCATTATCCTCCAGCGTCGCCGATCGATCTATCGAGCGCTTCAGCATCGCGGTCGAGCGCATCTCACTTTTTTGGTGCGGCTGTTTCGTCAATTTGCGCGAGGATTTTTGCTGCCACGCGCGCTACTCGTCCGTGCGACAGACACTAGCCCAGTGTGAGATAGTGCGCCGAGAATGTTGGGACTAGAGATCGCCGCTGACCTGTGGTCGGCTGTAAACCGCGTCAGAATCGTGCGCTGCGCGGTGGGGCTGAGGCTGGGTTGAAATGTGCAGCACGTGAAGGCTTGCACCTGCGGAAAGCGTTAGGCGAGGAATCGCTTGATCGCACCGAGCTGGTCCAGTCGGTTGCGCTGCATGGTCAGGTCCAGATCGCCGTAGTGCTTGATCGGGTTACCGTAAGCATTGAGCAGCGTGGTGTACCAGTTGCTCAGAGTCTTGTGCCCCTCGGTGCCATGGAACGGCAGACGGATGTATCGGCCGGCTAGGTCGAGCTTCGAGTTTTTGCCAGACATGATCACCATGGGAGCTTCGGTGTCGGGGCTATGGTGTCCCGCGCCTGTCTCGGGCATGTAGATGATCGTGGTGTTATCGAACATCGTGCCGTTGCCTTCGGGGACGGCCTTGAGTTTGTTGACCAGGGTTTCGACTTGCCTCATGTGGTGGGTTTGCATCACGCTGCGCATTTCGTCCGACCTGCCCCCTTGGCCATGGCCGATCGCGTGGATGCTGGTCTTCTCTTCGTTCTCGGGAAGGGTGCTGATGTCGGTCCCCAAGTCGTCAATCGTGTAGGTCACCACATTGGTCAGGCCCGACACAAGCGCGGCGACAATGACGTCGGTGTAAGCCGCCATCTTGCTGGGGAGCGTCGCGTCTCGTCCGCCGTTGTCGTGGATCGGATCGAGCTTCGGCAGGTGTTTTTTGATGGTTTCACCGAGCGCCGTGACCTTCTCGTTACGCTCACGGATCGCTTCGAGGGCCCGAACTTGGTTGTCGATCTTCACCCGTTCTTCGCCATCCAACCCCTGGAGCCGATGGGACTCTTCCTCGCGGAGGTAGTCCAGCAAGGTGTTATCGGAGGCGACCATTCCTTGATCCAGCACGGACTTGAAAAGTTCGTTGTAAGCGGTCATCGGATCGGCGTAACAATAGTTGCGCTGATTGGCGGCTGGGGCGGAGTACCCTGAGACAATCCCGGTCCGGAATTCACGTCCGTGCGGGACCGCCAGCGACATCTCCACGTGGCCAAAGGGGGAGGGGAACAGTTTGGCGAGTTCGAAGTCAACCGTTGCCCACTTGATGTTGCTGAGGATGTCGCGTCCTGCCTTGTACGCTCCCATGCAGCCCGAGTACGAGTAGTGCCCGCCACCGGAGACTGACATGGAGATGCCGTGCAGCACCGTCATGTTCTGCTTGTGAGCATCGAGTCCGCGGAGCCACTCGGGAAGTTCGTGCTTATCGAGCGACACCTCGAACGCCTGCTTCTCTTTGTCCATCTTCGCTTCTTCGGCAGAAAACGAGGGGAGGGCAAATTGGAAGGGGAGATTGCCGTTGGATTTTCGGATGAAGACAAACCGGTGGGGGACACCAGAATCGCGGGCCGGCACAGCGCTAGCAGGAGCAGCGAGGAGGTAGTTAAACGATGGCGTGAACGCCAGTGTTGTGGTGCCCAGGGCGGTCGTCTTTAGCAATTCACGGCGGTTGATCAGCATGCCTTAGTCCTTCGCTGGGATTGGCGATATCGTCGGCGACTTATGATAGATGAAGGAGTCAGAGGTGAGTAGCGCGACGATCACTTCGTCGAAGCTGCCATTGCTCTGGAGATAAGCCTTTTCGGCATCGATCAGTGTTTTGGAATCGGCAAGGGTCTCGTTGCGCCCCAGGAAGTAGCGGAACGCATGGCGGATGATCGACTGGCGAACCTTGTCGGACTTCGCCAGGCGGTCGATCAAGTCGAACGCATCTTTAACATCACCATCAAGCGCCGAATCACCCGTTCCACTGAGCATACCACGGGCATCAACCGGCAGCGTCTTATAGACCGGCAGGTGGGCCCCGAACGTAAGCTCTTCGACGGGAGCATTGTGTTTCGGAGCGGGTTTGATAAGGTTCTCGGGGTGTTCGAGGTTCTCCTCGGTCCGGAATCGACCAAAGTCGTCGTAAAGCTCGAAGGGGAAACCGAGCGGGTCCATCTTCTGGTGGCATCGCCAGCAGAACTCGGCTCCCGTGCGGCCTTCCATCCGTTGACGCATCGTCTTCGTGTGATCGGGGGGGATGACAGCATCCACGGTGATCGGCACGTCGGGAATTGTTCCGGCTAGCAGTTTCTCTCGGACCCATTTTCCACGGTGAATCGGGTCGGTCTCGAGGTTTTGTGAGTAGGCGATCAGCCAGGCCGGGTGGGTGAGGATTCCTTTGCGGTTGGGGATCGATACTGGTTGCTGAGTCGGGTAGTCCCAGCTGCGCCAGTCGATGTTCCAGTAACTGGTCGCCTCATGACCACGCATCTGCTGGCCGGTTCTGCCGAGCACCACGTTGGGTCGCCAAAAGCCCCGGCCAAACGTGTGATAAGGGACGGCATTCTGCTGGCCTTCACCAAATCGTCTCTCGAGGTTCTCCATCTGCACGAGGAAAGCCTTGAAATAGCTGCCGAGTTTCGGATCGTCCTGCGAGGCATTCACAATCTCGTTACCCGCCACCACCTTGTGCGACTTCAGGGCTTCGTTTTGCGAATAGAAGGGCTTGTGCTCGTACCAATCAGCTGGGGTCCAATTCCTCCAGTCGTATTTTTTGAAGTAGTTGTAAACCGAGTGGTATCGATCAGAACCGGCCTGCATCTCCTTCGGATCGCCGGAGTGAAACACATAGAATTGGTCGGTGGTCAATAGTTCTTCGAAGACCTGTTTATCCTTGTGGAGGACGTATTCCACCAGCATGTCCGCTTCGTCGATCAACCGGCTGAGCGCTGGTTCATGGGGACCGGCACCGAAACGAACATCGTCCTTGAAGACACTCATCGCCTTGGGGTAGCCGAAAAACTCGCGGAAAAACCGAAGCTTGCGGATTGGCTGGTTGGTCACGCTGGCGTTGAGATTGGCAGCTTGCACCCCCTCGTCGATGATGGTCCAAACGTCGCGTTTTTTCAGCATCCGCCGGACTTCGCGCTCGTAGTCCTCGCGCGTGCTCAAACGACCTTCTTGCACCGCTTTGACCAGCCCTGCATCGGGGCTCGAATCGGTCAATGCGTAAGCCAGCGCGTAGCTCGCATCACGCGGGGACAAAATCCTTCGGCCGTGCTGGTCTGCCTCACCTTGGCCATATTCATAGCGGTAAGCGAACTCCGTATTCAGGATCATCGACTCGATCAGCTTGGCGATCGCCGCTTGGCGCCCGAGTCTGCCCATGAATGACTGGAGCATCGAGAGGTTGTTCTCGATTTCGTCCTGGGTCGGCTTACGCTCAAAAATCTTCTCGTAGAGCTGGATCACCATTTGCGACAAGAGCGTATGGTCGGACGCAGAGTTTGCATGCTGCTGTCCCTTGAACGAAGCCTCCCAGTCGGCCATGCACTTGTTGATGATGTCCTGATAGGTGTCTCCCTGCTGGCGGTGCTTTTGAATCGACTGGACGATCACGGCCATTTCCGCATCACTGAGCGGCACATACTTGGGCCGGGAATACTGGCTGCTCGATGCGATCTTGAATATCCCTTCCATGTCCCAGAGAACATAAAAGGCCTTCATCATCGAGATCCGGTTATGAATGCGCGATTCGACGACCCCTTCCATGAACCATTCCCGCTCACACTGCTCGATGATCTGGTCGTACTCGACCCCTTCACCCTGATAGGCGTGGATGCCTCGGTAAACCGCGGTGAGGTCGATGAGATCGTTCCGCCCGAGCAGGCCTAGATTGGTTTCGATGAACGCCTTGCCATTCTTCATGACAGGTTCTGGGTACCGCACATCCAGCCGCTTCAAGGGAGGCAGCAAGGAGGCGTGCTGCTGCCCGTAGATATCGTTGAGCAGGCGATCCATGTAGGTGTAGGTGGAAAGGAACTGCTCGCGTGAGCGCAGCGTGCTGCGCTGCTCGAGTTCGGTTTGCATCAGCGAATACATCGCCGGGTATTGCGACTTCATCGTTGATTCGGAGGACATGTGGCCTGCGATGATCTTGGCGTTGCCGATCATCGTCAGCAGGTGACCAGCGGTGAGCGCATCATGGCTGGAGTATCGGACACCGTCTCTCTTCGGCAGCAGGAAGGGGTTGGTGATCGTCCGGCGGAATTTGTTGCCTTGTTCGGTCTTGGGGCTCCAGTGAATCCCGCTGTCGCCCTGGACTGGATACTGCTTGCCGTAGATGGTCCGGGTCGGGCGATAGTCGAGAAGACGATTTACCTTTTCGTTGAAGATGTACTCGCTGATCAGCCAACGACGGTCGGGCGAGGAGCCGGGGAGGTCGGCATACTTGCCGGAAAAAAGATCGTCGTGATTAACGACATTGCCGTATTCGAATCGCAGTAACTTCTCCGCCAGCGCCTGCGCCGCCTCGCCAACGATTTGGCTATCGAGCCACTGCATCAAAACCGCACGCTCCGCCTCGCTCGGCTGCTTCGCCTCTTCAGGCGGCATCTCTTGCAAGTGCAACGCACTCTTGGCGTTTTCAAAGAGCTTCTGCTGATCGACAGGATCAATCGTCTCCAGCGCATCGAATCGCACATCACCCTGCTGTTTCTTCGATCCGTGACAGGAGAAGCAGTAAGTCTCCAGCACCCGCATGGCCTTATCGCGCAAGACAGTCTGGTCCGTGTCGGCATCGGGAGCGTCGGTCTTCACGGCGATCGGTGCCGCAGCGGCTTGCGTCGGCTCGCTAGGTGGTTCCGCAAGCACCGACGCTATTGCGATGACAAACGTCCCCCCAGCCAATACCAGCGAAAACTTTGTCCCCATCATGTAGCGACCTTCATTCTGCTGATCCATAAAACAAAACGGGCGACGGGTAAGCGAAGCGTTGATCTATCGTAGCTATGCGGGGAGATTATGGGGGATTAATTTCCGGTCGGACGTGCAATTGCCAGAATCGTTGGGGGCACAGCACCGACAGCCTCCCTTCGGCAGCGGTGCAGCTCACTTTCTCGTCGCCGGATCGGACAGCCAGTGCGCTTTGATTGACAGACACTGTGCAGTTCACTACGATTTATAAAGTGCATGCAGTTTTGCGTCTAGCCGATTCCGCTGGCAAGCCTGATTCCGTGGAAACAAAAGATTAACTGCGGCGAAAGGTCGGGGCGGCAGCGGAGCGTCCTATCGATTATTCGAATGAGTTGCTTTCGCGAGGCCGTTTATCATCGCCTGCTCCAAGGAATTTCTTTCGGGGCAGTTTGCTTCGAGAACTGAGCGAAGCGAACTGGGCGTTGTTCGTGAATTTGGAGTGAGCCACATGCCAATTCACGATGCTTTACAGCAACTCGCGAAAGAGGGGCTCGTGCACCGACATTACAACTGCCGCGCACACGTGGCTGGCATCACCACCGACGACATCTTTGAGATTTTCGAGATGCGAAAATTCCTCGAAAAGCGTGCCACTGAACTGGCCGCAGGTCGCCTCGACGCTCGGCAGCGAGCACCGCTCCAAGTAGACGACCAGGCACCATTGCAAGCAACAGCGAGGGGCGAGAGCTGGACTTCGCAGCGGGCTGGTTTCGATGACCTGTTCCACACGACGATTGCCCATGCTGGCGAGAAGGCGAATGGGGGCCCGAACACCGCCTGGCAGGAATATTTCCTGCGCACGATTCCCATCGCCTCCTCTTCGGTTGCCGATTAAATCATCAAGGCTGACCCGACATGAACAGCGACATAAACAGAGTCTGTAACGTCTTCTCGTCGTGCGTTTTTGTTGCATGGTGCCTAGTTGCTCCTACACACCACGCTGCAATTGCGGCGGAAGACGCGAATGCCACTCTTGTTAGGCAAGTGATCAAGACGCACTGCATGAAGTGTCACGGCCCGAACAAGCAGGAGGGTGACGTCCGTCTGGACGATTTGTCAACCAACGAAAGCAACGATCTTGCTCGCTGGAACATGGTACGAGAACAACTTCGCGGGGGACTCATGCCACCGGAGGAAGAACCCCAAATCCCCCGCGAAAAGTTAGCCACGGTTCTGGAGTGGCTTTCTCTGCAAGCGAGCAAACAGCGGCTCCCCCTGCCGAACCAAGGGAATTTGATCTCACACGAGTTATTGTTCGGCAATCTAGCTACAGGCAATGCGCCCACTTCCGCACGAGTGTGGCGGCTCAGCCCGGATGGCTACAAAGGCTTTGTAGGAGAAGTGCATCGGGGACGCGCCGACGGATTGGTTCAGCCGTTCACAGTGATTCCCGAACGCGGCATTAAGGATTTCGCCGAGTTGTACTCGATTGATGAACCGAGCACTGAAGTCTTGCTGCGGAACGCCGAAATCATCGTTGCGGGACAAACGGCCCACGTGATCAAAGAGGGCAAACTTCAGGGCAAGAACGACACCATCGGTGAATTCGTCAAACTGATGGACCCGGCGCTTGTGCCGAGTCGCGAGCAGTTGGAATCCGCAGTGCAAACACAGTTCCGCTTAGCGATTGGCCGCAAAGCGGATGCCAGCGAAGTTGAACGATTCCTTTCTCTCTATGAAAAATGTGCGACGGACGGAGATCGCCCCGCCGCCGTAAAGACGATGCTTCAGGCGGTGCTGCTACGTGCCGATGCGATGTATCGTTCCGAAGTCGGTGCAGCGACCGAAGGTGATTCCGGTCGGCAAGCGCTGAAGCCGCTGGAATTAGCCCGCGCATTGAGCTTGGCCCTGGGAGACCGTCGAGAAAGCGGCATCATGCAGGCTGCTGAAAAAGGTGAACTAACCACCAGGGAAGAGGTGGCCGCTCATGTGAAGCGCATTTTGGATGATCCCAAAATCAAGAAGCCGAGACTGCTGCGGTTTTTCCAAGAGTACTTCGAATACCACCGCGCCCCAGATGTCTTCAAGGACAAACCGACCGACAAGATCAAGCATGTTCCCCAAGTATTGGTGAGCGACACCGATCGTCTGGTACTCCATATCCTGGAGCAAGACAAAGATGTCTTGCGTGAATTGCTCACCACGCGACTCTCGTTTGTGAATTACAACACCAAGGTCGACAAGTCCCAACCCGATCGACCGCTGGTCGGAGTGCCGTTCGATGTGATCCCACCACCGGACAAAAACCCCAAGAACAAGCCGGAATGGCTCGGAGGCGTCGATGCCGTTTATGGCTTTCAGCAATGGCCCCAGAAGCAACCGACAGAGCTTCCCGAAGGCCAGAGGCTGGGCATTCTGATGCAACCAAGTTGGTTGGTCGCCTGGAGCACGAATTTTGACAACGACGTCGTTCGCCGCGGCCGCTGGATTCGAGAACGCTTGCTCGGAGGAACCGTGCCCGATCTGCCGATTGGCGTGGTGGCCCAAGTTCCCGATGATAAACATCGCACCTATCGAGATCGACTTACCGTCACGCGTGATGCGAAGTGCTGGAAGTGCCATCAGCAAATGGATGAACTCGGATTGCCCTTGGAGAACTTCGATCACTATGGCCGATTCCGCTCGACGGAAGCGGTGCTCGACCTCGAAGCTACCGAGAAAAACGTCGATAACAAGGGGAAACAACTGGGGCCAATAACTCGCGAAGTGGCGCTCGACACCTCCGGAACGATTGCCAATAGCGGAGATGCGCGGCTCGATGGAACCGTCCGCGATCCGCGTGAACTGGTCCTCCGCTTGGCTGATTCGGATCGTGTGCGCCAAGTCTTTGTGCGGCATGCGTTCCGCTACTTCCTAGGTCGCAACGAAACCCTGGCAGATGCTCGGACGTTGCAACAAGCCGATCGCTCTTATGTGGAAAGCGGAGGAAGTTTCAAGGCTCTTGTCGTCTCACTGCTAACGTCAGATTCATTCCTGCTTCGCGCTACCCCGTCACCTCTTGATCCGCAGCCAACAACTTTGGGAGCCCCACAATGAGCACCGAACTAACACGTCGCAGCTTGCTCAAGGGGATCACCCTCGGCGCTGGGGCTACACTGCTGTCACCGATCCTCGCACAGCTCGCGGCACACGCCGCCGGTGATGAGCAGCATGCGCTCCGCAAACGAGTTGTCTTCGTCGTCCAAAGCAACGGCTTGAATCCCAATCATCTTGTGCCTGTGGGTGTCAAACGTCGGCCCGATGGCCGAAATGAACGACCTACCAACGACAAGCTGGAAGAACTCACGCTGCACGACAAGGAGTTGCATTCGGCCTTAGAGCCGCTCACGCCGTTTAAAGATCGGATGGCTTTCGTTCAAGGTCTCTCAGGACGCATCGCCATCAGTGACCATTCGGCCAATCATGGGGCACTCGGTGCCTATGGAGCGAACCGGGGAGCGATGATGCAAACCATCGACTCAGCGATTGGCGAGGCCTTACCCGGCACGTTTTCTCATGTCGCTGTGGGACTCAATGGCGGGGAGGGGCCCATGAATTATCGAGTCTCGGCAGCCGGTCCGGGCAAGGAAGTCCCAATTATCTGCTCGCCCGACTTAGCTTTTGCATCGCTCTTTGGCAGCGTGGCCGAGGGCTCAGGCAAAGCTGCCTTTGACCGTCGCACGAATCTGCTCGACTTCATGGCCGATGATGTCCGCCGCTCCCGCGCCGAGTTGGTGGGCGACGAGCGTCAGAAGTTTGATCGTTATCTCGAAGCATTCGAGACCTTGCACAATCGACAACGCGAACTCGTCGCCAAAACCGAGGAGCTCAAGAAGGTCGTTCCCAAGCTCGGTGAAAAGGCGACGACCAGTGTCTCCAGTTTGATTCTCGAGGCGCAGTTTGAAATCGCCGGCGCGGCACTCGTGGCTGGGTTGACGAACGTCGTCACGCTGGCGAGTGGTGGAGGGGGGCAGCAGTTCGGTAAGTTTCCCGAATTTAACATTCCCGATCTCCATGGGATCGGTCACGGCAATGCTTATGGAAGGGAATCGTCAGAGGACTGCTTCGTTGAGTTGCGGCGTTTCCATACCAGGCTCATCGCCGGACTGGTCGCTAAGCTACAAAATACACCTGAAGGTTCCGGCACTATGCTGGACAATACGCTGCTCGTCTATCTAAGTGATTCCGGCGAAGGGCATCACCCCAGCCTCTATGAATGGCCGGTAGTACTGATCGGGAATCTCGGTGGCAAACTGAAGACTGACGGACGCTATCTGCAGTTCCCCAACTACGGGACCCCAAACCACCGCACGATGGCCAATCTTTATTGCACGCTCCTGCATGCGGTTGGCAAACCTCGCGACAAGTTTGGCGTGCCCGATCCCGGCCTGCGGGACGTTGATCAAACGGGTGTCATCTCGGAATTGCTGGCATAGGCGTAAACTGACTCGGAGTGGGCCTATGTCTCGCTTTTGGTTCTTTTTGTTTCTCCTCTGCGCCCCTGCGCTCACTGTCTTCGCAGCAGAACCGCCGCCGTTGCCCCCATTAGGCAAACCCGGCGAGACGATCTACCAGACGGCAGTTCCGCTTCAGAAGCCCAAGAAGTCTGTCGATCGAATTGACGGCGGCCTCAACCATGTCGTCTTCTCGCTCTGGCTGCCCGAAGACGAACCGTCTATTCGCGGCATCTACTTGATGCCCTTCAATATCACGGGAGTTGAGCAAGAGCAGTCCCGTGCGATGTGCCGCCACTGGAAGTTCGCACTCGTGGGCAGCAACTTCATGCGGGTTGATAAGGCAGAGTTTGGTGCGACGCTCCTGGCCGGGCTGAAAGATCTGGCAACTCAGAGCAAGCACCCCGAAATCGCACATGCTCCGCTGATCGCTGCAAGTATGTCGGCTGGAGTTGGCATGTGCGTCTCTCTGGCCGAGCAACTGCCTGACAGGTTCATTGCTTGTGGACTGGCTTGTCTCGAAGTGGGGCCCGAGACAAGGCGGACGTCAGGGGTGCCGATGATGAGCATCTTCGGCGAGCGCGATGGCAGGCAGATGTCACAACACGAAGAGCTGTTACCCAAACGTCGAACCGACTTCGATTCGAAGTGGGCCATCACCGTTCAATGGGACCGAAAGCACGAATGGGGACAGTCTAACAACCTCTTCTGGCCCTTCTTTGATGAGGTGATTCGTCAAAGGCTTCCCGCCGATGCTTCGCCGGTCGATGGCCCCGTGAGACTGCGGCCCGTGGATCCCGACTCGGTTTGGTATGGCAATCCGACCACATGGACCTCCGCTGCCGCGACCATCGCCCCCGCCAAGAGCTATTCGGATGCGAAGTCCACCGCATGCTGGCTACCTGGTCCACAAACGGCCCATGTTTGGCAGGCGTTCGTTGCGCGCAAGCCGCTTTTGCGGATCGTTTCGCCAATGCCCCAAGGCGATAAGCGACCCCTCAGCACTTATGGCGTTAAGGATCGTATCGCCGTCTTGATTGCTGCCGACTCCGCGCTTGCGGATGGCAAGATCGAACTCTATGACGGCGGTAACCTGCTCACTACGGGCGAAATGAAGGATCACCAATTGACGCTTGAGATCGGCCCACTTCCGCTCGGAATTCACACGTTGATTGCGCGAACTGCTTCGACAGCCGATTTGGTTGGGCTTTCCCGACCAGTCGTTGTGCTTGTCGTCCAAGAACCGAAGAAAGCCGATAGTGACAGGTTCCAACCTTGAGACCGAATGCCTTGCTTGTCCCCTGCGACCTTGGGGATGTGGCTTTCATGCACCTGGGTAGACTTGTCCCAAACAGCCGCCACATGCACTGCCACTAACTTCGCGTTGTGCCCGTCTTTCTCGTGTGGGGCATCGCTACTGGACGACGTGCAGGTTGATGGATTCGATAGCACCGACCAGTTCGACAATGCGGAGTTATCAACTTTCCCATCTGCCCTAGAGCCAGTTATTGACTTTGTCTGTAGATTTTTGCGAGGAGTATGGTGAGGAAGGCGAGCCAGTGGAAGTTGGTGAGCGTGACGGTGAGTCTCTCATAATCACGCGCGAGACGGCGGAAGCGACTCAGCCAACCAAAGGTGCGCTCAACAACCCAGCGGCGTGGCAATAGGACAAAGCCTCGCTTGGTCTCGGTATGTTTTATAACTTGTAATCTTATCGAGGATGCTTCAGCCTGCTCGGCTGCTGCGGCGCCCGTATAGCCTTGATCGACGTACGCTATCTCCACGTTGCTGCCCGTCACCTCTTGCACTCTCTGCGAGAGGATGGCGACTTGGTCGCGGTCTTGCTCATTGGCTGCAGTGATGTAAACCGCCAGCAGATTTCCCAGTGTATCGACGGCAATATTGGCCTTCGAACCCTTCTTTTTCTTCGCGCCGTCGTATCCCGCGCGGCCTCCACTTTCAGGAGTCGATTGCAGCGTTCGAGCATCCATGATCACAGCGGTTGGCTGTTCGTCACGTCCTTCCAAAAGACGCACCATCAGCCTGAGGTCTTGCGCAATTTCCTCAAAGACTCCCGCTTCGAACCAGCGTCGCATTTGTTGATAGACGGCCCGCCACGGAGGCATTTCATGCGGCAGGAAGTCCCACTGGATTCCTGTTTTCACCACGTAGCGCATGGCGTTAAACTGGTCGCGCAGTGAATAGGCGCGCTGCGGCACATCCTCGCGCATGAGGCTTAAGTAAGGGAGCAGGAATTCCCACTCCGCATCCGTTACGTCGCTGGGATACGACTTCCCTGTCGTGTGTTTCATCCCCTAACTACAGCAATTTCAAGCAGATAAGTCAATAACAGGCTCTAGGATTGGACCGCGACTTCGCGGCTGCGCTGAACTTCACAATTTGGCAATTGAACTCCAAAAAGTGGTGGCAGCATGTTGAGCAGTTTACAATCAGTGATTCTCCCAGTTGACACGGATTACATGCGCCATGACTCGTACATTCCTATTCGCGGCAGCAGCTTTGCTGCTTGCGTGGCCTGTCTTTGGTGCTGATAAAGCCAAGCCCAATTTCATCGTGATCTTTGCGGATGACAAGTAGCATTTTGGACTTTATCGCTCCACTTTTCAGCCTAAATTCGCGGCAGATCTGCGATTTCCACCTACTTCTGTGATAACTACCACATTCAGTTGAATTGCAGTCAGTTCTCCCCGAATGCCAACAAATAACTACACATTGCTACAGTGCTGCACTCCACCATTCGGGATGTAGATGCCGTAGGTTCAAATCCTGTCACCCCGACTTGATGAGACAAGAAGCCCTTCGGCGAGCATGTCGAAGGGCTTTCTCATTGCTGGGACTAGAGTTACGTCGACGAGCTTCAAGTTCAAACAGACGATTTCTAGAAGTAGTCGCTTTTCTGCGATATCGGCCGCAAGCCATTTAGCCCCAAGAGCTTGCGAAAGTTCAAACACTTTCACCGCCAAATCGCCTCTTTCCGACTGCTGACGAGAAGTTCCTTCGAGTCGTGTTTGCAGCTTCGTTTCCTTGGAACGTAGTTCCGACTGCTTCGCGGCAAAAGTCTCCGATTCAATCTCATCAAGGAGACGCAGGCTCAGCAATCGATCTTTCTGCTTCCGAACAGCGTCGAGTTCTCGCTGCAGCTCATCGCGCTCAGCCGTCGCATCTTGCTCCGCAGTTTTGGACTTTGCACGAAGCACTTCGACCACCCAGCGGCGAACTCCCTCATCTTCGATTCGCATCCTCTGAAACAGATCGAGCATTTGCCGATCTAGTTCCGATTCCACCAGACGAACGCGAGGATGCTCTTCGGCGTTGTAGCGAGCGCATCGATAGTACCGATACTCGCGTGTCCCTGTCTTGGAAGTCTTTCGCTTCACTTCCACCACCAGGGGCTTGCCACAGTGGCCGCAAAGAATCATTGCACCACCGTAGACCGATTCACTGGCATGGTAGGTCTTCACCCCGAACAGCTCTTGCACCCGCTCGAAAACCTCCCCAGGAACAATCGGAGGATGAACGCCAGGGTGCCAGGCATCGCGATACCGAACTTCGCCGAGATAGGCACGATCGCGCAGAATCATGTGGAGCTTACTGCGTACGAACCCAGGATGAGTAGGCGAGTATTCGAACCCCTCGCGCGTGAGTTGTGCCGAGAGGCTATCGAGCGTGTGACTGTGATAGGCATAGAGTTCGAAGGCACGACGAACGGCAGCTGCTGCTTTCGGATCGACGACAACAACACTCCGCCCATCCTGTCGCTTGTTGGTGTAGCCGTACGGAGCCTTGCCCACGAAGAGGCCACTTTGCACTCGGCGAGCCAACCCCTCACGCACATCCACCGATTGCTGCTCGGTGTAGAACGTCGCCATATTGGCTAGAATTCGACGCTGCATTCTTCCCGCAGGAGAATTTTCGGTCGGCTGTGCCACGTAGATCACAGGCAAGCCATAGTCGGCTTCGAGTCGCTCGAGTTCGACGTAGTCGAAGAGATTTCGGGCCGCTCGGTCGACCTTGTAGAACAAAACCCCGTCCAGATTCGCAGCATGCTCACGGGCATAGGCCAGGAGTTCACGAAACGACGTTCGCGCTTCCTGCTTGCTGGCAGTCTCCGCTAATCGATAGAGCTTCGTTATCTCTCCGCCCGAGCGCTTGGCAAATCCTTCGAGAGCACTCTCTTGCACTTCGAGCGAAAACCCTTCTCGCTCTTGCTCACGGCTGGAAACTCGCGCCAGTGCCACGTATCGCTTCATGATTCTTCTGCCTTGATCGTATCGATGAGCATGCCGAAGTTGACGAGTATCTCGATCGCCTCTTGCCGAGTCAACTCGCGACCGTAGAACGGTGACCACGTGAGAATCGTCAGCTCGATGAGTTTCGCATCGATCCACGAGGGATAAACAGATTCGTGAGATGGACCAGGAGAAATCATGAGGGATTCTCCTGACGATCTTGACTGCTTCTCGCTTTCGCTTGCAGTTCATCGAGGGTGTATGGATCAACTTCGAGGGCCGACCGCTTATCGTTTTCGGCTCCGATGTACTCGCGAACTTCGGCGTAGGGAATTTCGAGCTTTCCGCCATATCGGCCTTTACCATCCACCACCGACCCATCGGGAAGCTGAAGCTGCTCGACTTCCACGATGGAGCAAGTAGTTTTGCACGCGGCAATTCGCTCTCGAATCGTTTTTGCTTCACGGCGGCGCGCTGCTGGCTGGCTACTCGGCTTTCGCGGCTTACTAGCGACAGGGGAAGGTGCCCGTTCTCCACGACATTCTTCACAGAAGCAGCTGGCATCGTGGTTGCTTGGACGAGGGAAGAACCCATTGCTATGCCCGAACCTCGGCATCCGTCCCACACGATCAAGCACCCAATCGGGATAGCCCTCGGCGGGATGCTTGATCAAGTACTTCGTGGCATAGAAGGCGGCCTTGTGCGCTGGCCCAGGAGGACTGATCCAGACACTTCCAAACGCTGGTGCCTTTCCTTGATAGTTTTCCGCTGTAATCGGCTCGGCGAGGGGAGGAGCCCACTTCGGGCGAAAACGACTCCAGATTTCGACGACGACGCCATACGGGACATGCTTAGCATCGAAAAGCAGGTGCCAGTGGGACTGGAAGGTTTTCTTCTGAAACTCCATCGACCAGAAGTAATGCTTGCTGTGGAGATAGCCCAAGCGTTCGAGCTCTCGACGGAACCGCGAAAGCAGGCGTTCTTCCATCACGTACTGCCAAGCCAGCTCCTGACTTTCGAACAAACTCCCATCGACGGTGAGCGTGATCCCCAGGACGCTCTTAAAGTGCCCTACGCGTTCGATCAGCTTCGACTGTAGCCGCCAGCCCATACTTGGGCCACAGTCGGCACAGTGCCACTTACGACAGCCACAGCCACGGAGGATGAGTTTCGTCCCTAGAGGACGACTAATTTCATCAAGGGAGTAGACGACGGAAGGATCAGGAGGGAAGGAATCGAAGGAGGGGGTAGGAGTAGGGGAGGAAACAGAAGGCAGGGATTCAGAAGGATCTTTGTCACAGCATTGCGCATTAGATTGAAATAAGAGCCCACCGCCTGCGGCGGCGGGCAGTGCGGCGGGCTCCGCCCGCTCGCTCTTGCTCCGCTCGCACGCCCAAGGCGTTTCAGGCTGCTTACCATCAGCCGCATCAAAAAGCGGCAAGGCCTTCGCGCTCTCAGGACGCTTGGAACGCTTGCGGCGCTCCACAATGGCCTCTGTGACAAGAAATTCGCCGTATTGGCGAGGCACGATCGGTGTTTTTTGCTTCCGGTTTGACATGGAAGCAACGATCGCGAATCAAGGGCTGAAAGCCCCTCGCATCACGCAGCGCGCCGAATGTCACTCTGTAGCAAGTCACTCACCGGCCAGCAGTTACGCGCCAAACGCTGGTGTATGGTATTGGGCTGTTGATCAAAATCGGGATCGACAAGTCCAGTCCCCTTATCCCGAGCGACCGCATCGAACAGCTTACGAATATCCATCGAAGTGAGGCGGCAACCAGTCTTTACACGCTCCATCTTTCGCCGCTCTTTGCTAACCCAACCACGCACTTCTCGTTCGTAGCCTGGCTGAGCACTTTGGAGAACAGCTTCGTAGATCGGTTCCCGTTTGGCGAATCTCTCCATCTGTTCGGCCATGGAATACAAAAAGCCACCCAGGAAGAACTTCACTTTCGCCAGAGTTAGCGTGTCAGAAATACCACGCTCAGCAGCCCTCAGAAGAAGCCGAGACTGATCAGGATGATGAAGCGCTAGTCGAGCCGCTTGAGAGGCTAAACGAGGCTCCTGGAGAATGCTGGAATCGAGCCTTGCCAGAGACTCGAAAGCCTCAAAATCCCCACACCTTGCCGCTAGGTACAACTCCCAAGGTGTTTTGCGAAAGTGAATCCAGCAGGGGAAAGCGACTGAAAAAGTGAAGAGAATCTCGGGCTTCGCCATCACTCTCTCGGAATCCAGAAGTGGAGGACACTCGTCTCGCAACATCTTCTGCATCAGTGGCAAGTGAGACCGTTGATAGTAACGCTTTGCCAGTCTGCTAAAGAGTCGATACTCGCGCTGAGTAACACCCCCGAAAACCAATAATCGGGTCAATTCCTGAAGGAATAAGGGAGTACCGAAATGGCAGACCTCGTGCCAGTCTTCAGAAATTTCCTGCTCGTTCATGCCTGCATCAAGACATTGAACTGCCGAGAGAGCTGCCGCTTCCACACTGAAGGGCTTGCGATAACAAGCATGCCAAGCTGCAGTCTGCAGACCCGAGGCGCGACGATGAGCAAGAAAGGCCTCGCTTCGAACCAGTTGGATGATATCGAAAGCAGCACTCGCATTGACTGCCATCATGTGCGAGACCATCGCCAGCAGTAACGAACGCCCCTCAGCCCATTGTTCAATCGCTAGCATCGCCTCTCCCGCGAATCGTCCATGATTCCAGTAACGAACGAGCTAGTACCAAAATCCGCACACTCATTTCAAGCGTTTTTTGCAGTTTTCGCAAAAAACTAGATGATTGATCTAGGGAAGTGGTCAAAAAAGTTTAGTCCGGCCTCATTCGATCACACAAATGGCGACTGTTCGGTAAGGCAAGTGCAAAGAAATTTTCGACATACAAGCAAAACTGCCACTCCGGCAATTTGGAACAGACACTTCTGCCATTTTCAACACGAATTGAAATTGATGCTTCGTGAAAAGTTTCACAGCAGAAGGGGACAGGAATCAGTAATTACTTATGCTTCAAAGCTTTAGGACGCGGGTATGCAAATCCCCCGATAGTACGGCGCGATAATTGCATTGCTGGCAATCAACTTTATTCGGCTACAGAGGACCAAAGTTGATGACTGCTATTTTTTAACCCGCCTACCCCCAACGGACCGGTTCCGATTCTGTTCGCGAACAATTTCATACTTCACACCACGCAGGTGCAACTTGAGTTCGCTTGTGTATCACTGATCGTTTATGCACTTCTCTTTGGGCATGGAAACTGAGCGAACCTTGGGCGATCTAGTGAATGCAGCACCAATGTGCCGAAAGATCGACCAGAGCTCAACAGATACTAATGACTTGAGCAACTATCGTTCACACACCACTTTATTCTAACAACGTAAATAAACCCATGTCTTTAACTACACTGATTAGTAGTGACTACGATCGTAGCGCAAGACTCAAACCTGCTTTACTGGTAAGTTTACCATTCGCTCTGGCAATCGTAAGTATATTCTCAGATATCTCTGAGATGCATTTATTGATTGGAATAGTTACATATTTTGGATTGACAGCCCTAATTGCGCAACTTGGACGTGACGAAGGAAAACGTTTAGAGCCATGGCTATTCGAGCACTGGGGCGGTAAGCCGACTACACAAATATTGAGACATCGGAATTCATATTTAGATATCAACACAAAGGCCCGATATCATCGAACGCTTTCCAGTCTGTTACCAAATCTGCCTATGCCTAGTGACACTACAGAAAAGAACAACCCAACCGCAGCTGACGCGGTATACGAATCTTGTGCACAATATCTTCGCGAACGGACTCGAGACAAGAGAGATTTTCCACTGGTACATGCGGAGAATGTCAACTACGGCTTTCGGAGAAATCTGTGGGGCATGAAGAAAGCCGGGATAGTCATTTCAATATGCTCTCTGATCGCAACGCTGTTGGTCACATATCTGAGATCGGAATCGGGCATGCCCTATTCCTTACCGGCTACCGCCAGCTTAATCAGCGCTTGGATGCTTGTTTGGTGGCTGCTTCGGATCAAGCCAAGCTGGGTTCGAGTCACAGCTTTTGCGTATGCTGAGCGATTGATAGCAACTTGTGACACATTCCCCTCGTCAAACTCCACTAAAAGTTCAATTATAACTTCCGCAAACTAAGAGAGCGTGGATATCTAACGAAGTAAGAGATGTGCTTCTGCCAACCCGCAAGAATTCAGTTGTGCACGAACTTCTGCGGGTGTGTGAATCACGAGCAACCCCTAAACTTCGTGAAATGAACACAATTTCGGAACACAGAAAGAGGAGGATGCTGTGCCTGTTATTAAAAGCTTTGCCGTTGGCAATGGCGATATGTTTTATATAAACCATGGATCAGACAATTTCACTATAATTGACTGCGATCTAAGCGAAGAGAATTTTAAGAGAATAATTACAGAGCTAAAAGAAGCGTCGAGAAGCAAAAGTATTGTTCGGTTCATTTCCACCCACCCAGACGAGGACCATTTTGGGGGGATTGAGCTACTCGATGACAATATGCCGATCTCGAATTTTTATGCCGTAAAGAATGCGGCCGTGAAGGCTCAAAATACCAATTCATTTGAGAGGTATTGCAAACTACGCGACGGCGAAAATGCATTCTATATATCTAAAGACTGCTCACGAAAATGGATGAATGAGGCCGACGAAGAACGCGGATCATCCGGAATCAGTATTCTGTGGCCAGACACTTCCAATATACACTTCAAAGAAGCTCTTGCGGAATGCAATGCCGGCAAAAGCTATAACAACACATCTGCTGTAATCCGCTACTCCTTACAGGATGGAGCCAGTTTCATGTGGCTTGGCGATCTAGAGACTGAATTCATGGAAAGTATCGCTGACCACATTCTGCTTCAAAAGACTACTGTTGTCTTCGCGGCGCACCACGGACGTGAATCGGGAAAAATTCCGCGCAGATGGATGGAGAAACTTGACCCTCAGTTCATCGTAATTGGCGAAGCGCCCTCTCGGCATCTAACTTATTACACTGGCTACAATGTAATCACGCAAAATAAAGCTCAAGACATTACGTTTGATTTGATCGACAATAAGGTGCACGTCTATTCATCTAATCCAGGTTATTCGCACAATGGATTGGTTAAGGAACGGCAATCTAAATTTGATGGATACATCGGCAGCTTTTCCGTAGAAACTGAATATACACTTGACTAACGTCTTGCTTCCTTTATACCCAAAGCACCGAACAGCATTCTGCTAGATCCTATCCGAGAACATGATTGATGAGAAGTTCTTTTCCAACATATCGTAAGACCTAGTGAATCCTTCTATGCTCAAAGCAATGATTCATAGCAAATTTTGTCACTGCAACCCTTTCGGTTGTAGATATTCATCGGATTCTCCGAACTCCAATCATGCAGTCTGTTAACAAATAGTTCTATTCGCGTCCCATCACCCCGGGTTTCTTCGCCATCGTTGCAATCTCCTGAACTAGATTTCAAGGCTTGGTCACCCCCAGACACTCCAGGGGCATCCCACTCAACAGCGCACTCCGGACAAAGTCCGAGGTAGTTTTCAGCCACGCCATCAGGAGTGAACTGAATCAGAGTCCACCCGTCGCGGATGGCTTCTTCGTAGGACTGCGGACTGTCGCAGTCGCAGCCGTAACACGAGAGCGTGAACGGCACGTCGTCAGACAGCGGAATAGGATCGGACATCGCTTGCCTGCCTTTCAGGCGGCGAGCGCCAGCGAGAGCAGCCGACCAATCTTCTGGTCGAGCTCGGTCCGGTCGCCCGCGTAAACCACCGTTTGCGACAACCGAGTCAGCGCGTCCACCAGCGAGAAGATCGTGAAGCGACCTTGCTGCGACGCGATTTCCAGGGCCTTCTTGGCCAGCTCGCGAGGAATCCCCTCGCCGCTCAACACCTTGCTGACGGCTTCGGCGTCGTCGCCGAGCTTTCCGTCATTGCTTTTTGCAGCACGCGAACGAATCCGTCCTTGCGTTCGTCCCGCTTGGCCACGAGCGAGGCGATGATCTTTTGGATCTCACCCAGCCCTTCACGCACGTTGGCCGTGTGCTTGCGCGTGAACTCGACCACTTCCACAGCATCCCAGACGATATGATTCCGGCAGACCGCCTGGAACCAGAACGATTGAATGCCGAGCGCTCGCCGACCGACTTCGCTGTTCCAAACGAAGAAGCCCGGAGCGAACGCTTCGTCGCCGATCTCAATCCACCCCAGCGGGTCGATGAGAAACGCGAACAGATCCTGCTCACCGCAATACAGCCCAGTTCCACCGAAGCTGCTCTGCTGCGGAGCGTCGAAGTCAGTCGCGACCTCGCGCACGGCATCCAGCAGGTCCGCATTCCACAGCCGCGTGTACGCCACGCCATGCACCGACCGCACGCGATCGCCAGTCGTCAGTAGCTGCAACGGCTTGTCTGATTGCGGCAGCGTTTCTTCAAACGCCTTGCTGGCCGTCTTCGGCGACAGACGATTGATCGTTTCTTTGCTGACGCCGGCCATCCGACAGAGTTGCGTGAACGACCAGTCGTTGAGCGAGTAATCGGGATTCTCCCCGATCATCAACGTCATGTCGTGAGTGAGCCGCACGTCCTGCGGCTTGTGCCAGATGTCAGCGGATTCGGCGCGTTGCTGGCGGCAAAAGTCCTGAAGCTGGTCGAGTGAAGCGAAACACTCGTCCGGACGTCGCCGGAACAACTCCTGATTGGCCGCAGTAAGATTCGCCATGATGACTCTCCTTTTCGAAACACGGTTACGTGAGAAACCGCCCGGCTGACGCAGCCGAGCCACTGGATGCCCAACAAGGCAACCGGGGACTCGACCGCACAGGGCCGAAGGAGAGAAGCTGGAGGTAAACCAACTGAGAACCTGTTGGCATCACCGACCTCCCGATGGCAGCCGGACTGTCAGCGAGAGGCGGTGCGTTTCTTCCCTCTAATTCCGATGAACAGAGAGCAAGTTCTGAGGCTGCAATCCATAGCACGCTGGTGCGGGAAAGGCACGGTTTTGGCGGTAGAAATATCAGCAATTACAAGTGCTTGCGCTTCTACCTGCACTTTTGCATGCACGACTGCTTGAGCGAATTCTGGCCGCAGCCGACAGTACCATTGGAGATACTTCGATGGGTTCCCGACCGCACCAAAAGCTGATGTCGTTTGGCACTGCCTTCCGGGCGGCACCGCGTGCCGCTTCTGTGGCGGACCTGCGGGCGTCGCTCGGTCTCACTCGTAAATTGTTTTCGCGGCTCACTGGTTACTCGGAGCGGGCGATCGCCGAATGGGAGGCAGGTAAAGAGCAGAGCGATTCTTCTCGGCAACGGCTGATGGAGATTCACCGACTGAGACAGTCGCTGGTCGAAGTCATTCCTGCCGAGCAGATCGGAGTGTGGCTTCTGGCACCGAACAATGCATTGGACGGCTTCAAGCCGCTGGAAGTCATCGAGCGTGGGGAAATTGATCGCATCTGGCGTCTGATCTATTGCGTCGATGATTGCAGGTAGACGAGGACACTTCTTCCGGAAGATTGCTCCTGCCGACGACTCTACATTTCGACAATTGTCGCGTCCTGCACTGTATGGTTGCTGATTTCGCCCCACTCGGTTAATCGACCGCGAAACCGCACTTCAACACCCTTTCGTAGGTTCGCCGCTTTTTCACCTTCCGACTTCTTTACATACACGTCGACATCGGAAACCAAGGTTGCATCAGCGAATTTAACTGACACTATCACGCTCCCCAGAAATAACCTCACATCCACCACTTCACCCACCCAGTCCACATCCTTATTTATTACTTTCTCAAATATGATCTTCTTTTGTAGATCCGTGAAATCCGAGGCGTTTCCAAACATCGTACTGAATTGTTGGCATGTTACTTCCCTTGAGCTGGCCACAGGCTCTTCCGATTTAACACTGCCTTTGTCTGGCACGGCACTTTCGCTATTGATCGCCTCTACTTTCTCGTACTGACGTTCCACTGGTGTGATGCCTTTCTCAGGACACTGATCAACCGACGCGTCACTTTCAAGGAAAAGCACTTTCAAAGAACTGCTACACCCCCCTGATCCGCATGATTTTGTCTCCCACAGCCACGATTCCATCTTACCCGGCAAGGAGGGCATGTATTTTCTCCCACTTAAACCTCTGACTGGCTCACGCGTCAGTATTCATTTCGCGATGTCCCCCAACTGCTCAGCGATAAATTGCTCCCCAAACGCAGACGTAGCTCCAGTAAATTCCATCTCATCGAGTTCGAAGGCATGGTACCCATACTCGGCGCCCAATAGACGTAACCGCCACTTGCCCGGCTCCACCTGCTTCTTGAGGACTTTGTACGTTGGCTCCCCGCGAACTGTAAGCACTACAGTGCCAACCCTCTCGGAGGCGAACTCACCTGCTGTGATTGACGAAACGCCTTGCGTCTCCCAAGCAATTGGTAGTCCTTCATTTGTTCCAGTACTCCAACTACGTGGCACTCGGTCGCTATCGGGGATGAATCGCTCAAGTAGAGCGAGTAGTTCAAATCCTTTACTCACCTCTGTCGCTGATTCATTTTCCTTATGAACTCGTACGGTTCTCTTGGTTTTAACTTCGGCTTCTTTGCCCTTGCTGAGTGACAGCCAATGCGCGGCCACCTCTGCATCAGGGGGAACGCCGTCGCCCTCCGTATACATGGTCGCCAACGCTCGTTGTGCAGGTCGATGGCCCTTGTGCGCAGCCCGAGTGAACCACCGATGCGCCGCGCGGAAATCTTGCGCTACGCTGTCTCCATTGGCATAAGCTCGACCCAGTTCATACTGTGATTCGGCATTTCCATTGTGCGCTAGTTCCTGCAATGTCTCAATTGAAGTGCTTATCTGGGCGTCCGCAATCTGAAGTACGATACCACTTGCGATCACGTATGCGCTGATGAGCAGAATAACCAGCGCGACTTCAACGCATCTCCTGGGACTTGGAGATTCGCGGGAGTCTATGACTGTCAGCATCGTTTTCACATTCGTCGTCATTACGTACCTCAGAATGGCCCAAATGAGGTCAAAGGGCAGTTGCTCGGAAACAGCGATTCACTTTCTGATTTCTCTACTGCCAGGCCTACACTACGACCTATTTTGGCGCAAATTGGCTAGAGCCAGTTATTGACTTTGTCTGTAGATTTTTGCGAGGAGTATGGTGAGGAAGGCGAGCCAGTGGAAGTTGGTGAGCGTGACGGTGAGTCTCTCATAATCACGCGCGAGACGGCGGAAGCGACTCAGCCAACCAAAGGTGCGCTCAACAACCCAGCGGCGTGGCAATAGGACAAAGCCTCGCTTGGTCTCGGTATGTTTTATAACTTGTAATCTTATCGAGGATGCTTCAGCCTGCTCGGCTGCTGCGGCGCCCGTATAGCCTTGATCGACGTACGCTATCTCCACGTTGCTGCCCGTCACCTCTTGCACTCTCTGCGAGAGGATGGCGACTTGGTCGCGGTCTTGCTCATTGGCTGCAGTGATGTAAACCGCCAGCAGATTTCCCAGTGTATCGACGGCAATATTGGCCCTTCTTTTTCTTCGCACCGTCGTATCCCGCGCGGCCACCACTTTCAGGCGTCGATTGGAGTGTCCGCGCATCCATGATCACAGCGGTTGGCTGTTCGTCACGTCCTTCCAAAAGACGCACCATCAGCCTGAGGTCTTGCGCAATTTCCTCAAAGACTCCCGCTTCGAACCAGCGTCGCATTTGTTGATAGACGGCCCGCCACGGAGGCATTTCATGCGGCAGGAAGTCCCACTGGATTCCTGTTTTCACCACGTAGCGCATGGCGTTAAACTGGTCGCGCAGTGAATAGGAACGCTGCGGCACATCCTCGCGCATGAGGCTTAAGTAAGGGAGCAGGAATTCCCACTCCGCATCCGTTACGTCGCTGGGATACGACTTCCCTGTCGTGTGTTTCATCCCCTAACTACAGCAATTGCAAGCAGATAAGTCAATAACAGGCTCTAGTCTGCCAAACAAGTCTTCTGGCCAGTCAGGTGCGCGAAGTTTCGCAATCAGTTCATGCTCAAGCACAACAAGATTTCGAAGTCGAACTGTCGAGTCAAACTGCTTTTCCCCTGGTTCGAGCGGGTACGTTCCAAAGACGCCGAGGACCTCACCTACGTTACGTCCTTCTGCGTTCGCAGCAGATGCGTTCAATTGCACATACGACATCTGCGGCGTGTTCCAAAGCGTGGGATAACTGACGGGCGCTTGGATTCCTGGTGATTCTCTGGGATGTTTAGTGCGGTCTCGCAAACCGCGTTGAGCATTGCTCCAAAGGCATCTAAGCGAGCGAAACCGTAAGGGTGCTTGGACTTGTTGCGTGCGACTAGCCGGTTGACAGCGTCTGCAATCTGTCCGACCTCGCTCTTGAACTCGGCGAGGTCACGTCCACCTTGTCCTACTGCATTCGCGAATCGTTTTAGTTTTTCCGGACTATCCACAGTCGCTTGCAAAGCAACACCCAGATCACGCAGGAAGGACTCGGCATCTGCTTGTGACGCCCCGCCATCGATCCGCAAAGTCTTTCCGTTGAATGCCATCTCGTGCGTATGGCATGCGGCACAGGTAAGACCGAACCATGCCTGCTGCTCATTCGGGTAAAGTTTTTCGTCAAACTCCGAACCCAAATAGGCTCTTTTGATCCCGAACCGAGTCGCAGCGGCGATCACTGCTTGTTGGACTGACTCAATCCCGGCAACTTCATTCGCCACCGGATTGATGCCATCGCGAACGAAGCCAACGGGAAGTCCTTCAGGATCTAGCTTGCCACGAGGGGCTGGCAAGAATCCATATCGTTGCATGTTCTGAACGTCGCGAAAGGGCTTTTTTCGCTTTCGACCTGCTCAAGCTCAAGAAACCACTTAAAGGGAATCAACTGAGAGCCCTGTGCGGTAAAGTAAAAACGCTCGCGTTCCTCTGCAGTCCAGCCTTGTTCGAGATGCAATGACTGGGCCAACGCACAAGCACAAGCACAAGCACAAGCACAAGCACAAGCACACGTCGCGAACGGATCGGGGAGACTGACAAAAGTAAGGACGAGTACAAAAATGGTGCAACTCGCATAGAAACCTTCTTTGTTGCTAAAGTTGAAAGGGATCGCACTTCTCTTAGAACACTTCTCATCAAACTCAACGCTCTAGTTCCAGAACGGTTTCACGAGCCGGAGGTTAAAATCTGGAAATCCGTTCAGATTTTGGTCAGGAGATCACGCCAACTTCATGGTATTTCATTCATTGATTGAATCGAGCAAACGGTTGGCAAGGCCAAACCGAACGCTCCATGAGGCAATCTCGCGGATCAATACAGGAGCATCGATTTCGTTTTTCGAGATTACATCATAGGAACTCAAACCAAAGCCAGAACTAAAAAGGTGCCTAATCTTCTCAGGTGAGTGTCCATAGTGGCGAAGGTGTTTTCTTAGTTGTAAACGCTCGTTTTGCGCCATTGCGATATCTTTTAGGTATTCTATATCTCCTTCGGTTCTAGGCCCTTCATCAGACAACAGGAGCAAGTCGCGAACAGCTTCCATGACTTTTCGCGGAGGCTCTCTAGATTCAATTAATCGTGAAAATGAATCGCTTATCGAAGAAGAAGACGCTCGCATAAACCAATGTTTCCAAACACTCGGCCTGTTGCAATCGACTGGTATTGGTCCGAGGGTTTCCAATTCAAATCGCCCCGACGACCACCTAGCAATCTCTTCACCAAGAACCTCACACGCCAACGGGTAGGGAGTGCCGATACCGGAATTCCTGACGACACGGGAAACAACTTTTACATCATTCCAACATACTTCCGCTGCCAAGCGACGGAACATCTTCGGCGAATCCTCAAAATCATGATCTTCCAATATCTCCTCATCGCTAAGTATTTCGTGCGCTTTGCGGTAAGCGAGGTCCCGATCAACCACGGACGACTGCTGAGGACATTTCTTACTCAAGGCAATCGAACGGAGCAATATTTCTAAATGCAAAACTGGCTTTTCGTTATTGCAAACCTCGATAAGATCGGTCTTAAAGCCAATCAACTTGCAAAGATCGTCCAATGTCTCGCGGGCCGACAGGCATTCCGAACAATCGAGTTCTATCCAAAAGAAACTAAGCAACAACTCGATAGCATGCCCTCTATCCGCATTCGTTCCAAAATTGGTAAGCGAAGCTAGTTTGTTGGCCGCATTCTCGAGTATTCGACGCCCCTCCGCCAGTTTTCCTAGTCGTCGCAAAGCTCTAGACTCAATGACGTAAAGTGGACTGGTAGGGCTACGAAAATCTCGCTCGCGCACTAGTGCGATCGCTTTCTCAGGTTCATCGTGATCGAGCAATGATCTTGCACGACTTGCGACTCTCCATTCCCAGTCGAAATTGTCCGCTCGATCAGAGAAATAATCCGTTGGCACCGTAGTACCTCTTCCCGTTTTCCTAGCAAGGTAAACTTGCGACCGAAACGGCATTTCGTCAATGCTACCAACCAGTCTTTCAGCTAGCGATGGTCGCCAGCATCGATCTAATGTTCTGGCATCAGTTCCAATCATTAAACGGTGGTAAACTTCCTCTGCTCTTGATTCGTCATTTCGACGAAAACGGTAGAATTCTATAGCGGATGTATGGATGGCATTGGCTTCGTGATTGAATGCACTGCGAATAAGAGGCAACAATTCCTTGCGCACGTCTCGCCGCAGCACCGCAGTCTCGTCGTCGACAGACTCGATTAGTGAGACTTCTCTAATCAGCTTTTGAAAAACGGCGGTCGCTTCAACCGCACTTCTAACCTCAAGACCACACGGCTCAGCTAGTATCTTCTCGATAACCAGTGGTGTTATTCTCCGCACCAAGAAGCCCGGCGCTACAAGTCTCTTGATATCATCGTCGTGAAGATGTTCAAGAAACCGAAGAAACAATGTTTTTTCTGAGCCTTTCGGTAAAGTAGTTGACAGGAATCTCAATTGCTCAAATGGAGAACCACTTTGGCGATCCTTCATCGCTTGGCGATAAATGCTTGCCGCTAGCGATAATCGCAGTGGGTGTTTTCCGCATGCATTCGCGATGAATAAAGATTCTGCTTCTGGAACACCGCCTCTTTCCAGGAACTCCCTTGCAAGACTAAGCTCAAGACATTGGAGGTGCAGCTCACGTCGAACCGACGTATCTCCGAAGTACTGGCTACGACCAACGAAGAAAACCCGCAGCTGAGGTATGATTTCGCGAAGCTCCTCGAGATACGCTGTGATATAGTCAATGAAACCTGGAGCAGTTTCGAGAAGTTCTTCCAAGCTATCAAGCACCCATATATACTCTATACCTGATGTACCAGAACTCTGAAGAATTTTGCCAAAGCGTATGATTTGCTGGGACGTGAGTAGCTGGCGGCTAATGATTGGGCCATCGATCATGTCTCTGCAGAAATCTTCAATTTCCGATTGCGTACCTACAGAGACAATTCTCTGTTGCGACAGTTGCGAAGCGGCCTCGAGAAGAAGTGAATTTGGTGACTCCGCATTAAGTAAGTCACTACGGTTAAAGTCAAACCAAGCAAATGGCCTTCGAGCTTCAGAATTCAAGCAGTGTTCAAGGACAAAATTTGAGAGCAAGGCTGTTTTACCTACCCCACCAACCCCCCAAACAGTTGCCGAAAAAGAAAGTGGGCTAACCATAAATCGATAGAGTTCGTCCATTTCTTGTTCACGACCTAAGAAGTCTGGTGTGCGGTAGCGCGTCAAACGATCACACCAAGTCTTATATCCGAACTCTGCACGGACTTCATCAATACTTGGCAGCCGAAGCGATTTGCTGATGAGTGAGGTACCAAACCAAGAAAGGACTCTTAGTAGAGACGATAACTGAGTAGAATCCAATTCGTCCACTTTCACAGATTCTCGCACGACCTGCTGAAGCATCTTTTGAACCGGGTCATCCGGACAATTCTCCGCGTTGTTTTTCCAAATCGATATGGGCACTTCTAGAGACTCAAGGGCATGGATTTCGTCGCGACGAACAGCATCGTCAAGTATCCATTCCGAACCGGTCGTATCACAATTACGCGCTAGAATATCTAACGATTGACGATCGATTAAGCTGCCATCGGCTGCGCGAAGCTGCGCTGGTAGAAAGCTTGTAAGTAAAGAAGCTGCCTCGAAAAAATGACCACGAGATCGAGGGCGGCCAGAGTCGGCGAAAAGTTCAACAGTCAGATCCACTTTAGCCATCACTATACACCTCCAATTGTACTTGACTGAGCGAGGAGCAGCTGTGATGCCCTCAGAAAAATTGAATTCACCTTAAGCATTCGGATGTGCCGCTCGGCAGCTCCGAGCCGTTCATCTACAGCAGCAACGTTAAAAGATATTGTCTCGCGAAAAGTCTGTATAGCTTCTGGGCTTGGTGCAACGTTATGTTGACGAGAAAAGTGCGCAATAAATCCATCTATATCTGCGGCCTCAGGAACATCGTCAACCTTGTAAGTACGCACAATTCGCGACGGGCTGTCCCGCAACAAAGTATGTGCATTGCAACCAAGAACTAAACATCGAAAGTTCGGAAGGGCACAACTCGCAATAGCATCTTCCAGCGCGAGAAGGGTGTCATAAATATCAGGGCTAAAGCCTTGCCTCGCAAAACCGTCGAAGACAAATATGTTTGCTTGATGTCTTGCCGGCATGCTCTCGAAACTTTTGCTGCTGCTTGGGCTTATCGTTCTCACAAGATATCGGGACACAAACTCGCTTGGGTCGTGGAACTCATCTATCGCCAATCTTTGAATTTTAAGCCCTTCACACAAGAGTTGCATCAGCTTTCTCCAAGTCCATTCAGGAGGACGTGACTCCTTCGGCAACTGTATTGGGATGATATTTGCCCGCACAACGTTCGTGATGTGAAGGTGCATAAGGAACTCAAATAAAAATGATTTCCCCGAGCCCTCCTCACCGCTGACTACCATAGTTCGCGGATTGCCAGGACGAAGTAGTCTAACAAGATCAGTCCGGAATTGAGCTCGATTCACAAACGGCTTGACGTCATCAGCGTCGCTTGGTGATCGTATCCAAACGTCTAATGCTCCGGGATGTGAACTGTCGACCGATAGCACCCGTTCGGCGTTCTTATACGGACAGCTCTCGGTGGATAATATCTCATGCAAAATACTGCCAGATGCTTCAGACGCTATATGGTGGGCTTCAGAGCCCAAGATTTCCTGCAGTGTTGGTATTTTTTCAGATCGGGGCTCATGCCTCCATACCACCGAGCCAAGCAAAGCAACAGGTGAGTCGATTTCCTTCAGTAAACTTAGAATCGAATTGTCTGAGGCCACAACAAACGACAATTTTACATGCTGTAGCGCCGCGGGGTTTAGTTGTTCCCATTGCGGTATATCAAGAATCTCAACTACATTTGCGTATCTCCCAGACGGCAAAGTTCTTGCCATGTACGATGTCATTGCGTCACACAGTCGCAACGAACGAGTCCGAGAGGCCTGCTTAGGATTCTCATGCAAAGTACTTGCAAGGATAGTATGTGCTTGGTCTTTAGGTTGCTTCTTTAGACAAATTACTGGGCATACATAGATTACTGCAGAAGGTTGAAGCGTTTCCTGAAGAATCACAATTCCCTCAGGCGGAACACTTTGCGTGACTGCAATTTCAAGCCCCCCGACTGTGCCGTGCCAATACTCCAACGTGCCAATCGACAGGCGGTCCGAAACATTGAGACTCGACTTCATTGCGTCGAGCTCCACATGAGTTGTAGCGATGACGAGAACGCCAATAGCAGGATGATGCCCAGCGGGTGCGTTGTCCGTTGACGAATCGTGTTGCGTATTATTGAGTTCAGTATCTCTTGTCGAAAGGCTCAATAAAAACACTTTGACCTCTTCACATTGGTCTGGATACTGATCCAAGAGGTGAACGACTCGTTGCAGAAATTGAACCAGGGGGTCTGCGCTGTTTTTTGGCAGATCATACTCGCATAGGAAATCAATTATCCCCAGCAATCGCTTTGCTGGGATATCTTCATTTGGCAATTGGGCACGAACGCTTGAGTTGATTGATGAAACGAGCAAATCAACCGAATCCCCTAGTTTGCATTCGATAAGTATCTTGTGAAGCCGATGTTTTTGTTGCAAGAGTCTTGGCATAAACCTTCAGATTCCGTGACTGAGTCTTGTAAATGAGCTATCTTGGTTGACTAGGAGTGACAATGATTATTTACTTACAATTGCTAGGTACTGCTGCAAGATCTGTTCGTCTGGAAACGACTCCCTTAGCAATGCTGCCGTTTTCAATATCAATTGCAGCGGTGACTGACCACCTATGATGCGACCGATGTTATTTAACGCTTGAAGTCGATTTAGCAATTTCTCCTTCGGATTGTTACCGCTAGGTAGCGAGGCGACGATTTCTGGAGCAATGCCCAGAAACAGCGATGCAATGCTTTCATCTGTAGGAAAGGCACCTACCAAAAGTCGGCAAAGATCCAAGACTTGATCGTGGGTAAGGTAGGCCTCATGATTCCTAATTGCCTGCCCAGAAATTACGGTCCACGCCGGATTCTCTTTCAAGTTAAGTGGTTGAATAGGCTTTTCCCAAAGGTTCATCCATGGTGGCTCTAGAAAGCCAAGATGCCGTCTAACTCGTGAATCTTGCATCAATTTCCATGACGGGACCGCGTAGTTAGCTTTCAGATATACGCCTGCAAAGTTAATTCCCACGACATGGCCAGATCGTATGTCAATAACCGGAGCGCCAGCAGTACCGCCTAAAGTGGAAGCATCATGGGTTAGCGCCAGCACGTTGTTGCCGTAGGACTCAATCAATTCTTCGCCACCTAGTCTTCCTGGGAGCAAGCGTTTGACGTTGAATACGGATTCAAAGATCCTTAGCTGGATGTCTAAGTCAGACCGCATGTCCAAAGCTGGGTAACCGATTACCGTTATATTAGTATTCGCGGTGGAAGGAGCGGACTCAAGTACAAGTCCACCCCGCGATGTTTCTACCCGAATCGCCGCAACATCCCAGTAAGGATGAATGAATTCAATGCCGGTCACATAGGCAACTTCGCTAGTGTCGCCTTCTGTTTCGGCATTGAAATTAATCCATACTTTGCGGTGGCGTTTGATGTTTAGATCTGTTTCGCCATGCCCATTCGCAAACAACTCCACAACATGACGTGTGGTTAGGGCTATTCCGTCACCAACGAGAAATGCTGTACCAAAATAGGGCACCGACGGATCGTCCGATTCGAGTCGCCCAGTTGCCTGGAGGGCTCGTTCGATCGATTCTCGATGTGCGTCCAGTTCTTCCCAGCCGATTGGCGAGCGTTCAAATCTATTTTTCGAAACACGCAAGGCCGGCCGCATCTGGTGAACAATTGATTCCAGCTCTCGTATCTCCGGGATAATAATGGCCACAGCAGAACCTCCTAAACCACATTAGCGCCGATAAGATTCCACAAAGTCGAGTGGTTTTGCTTTAAGTCTGCGAGGATAACGTCAATTCGCGTTCCATGATTTACCCAAGCCGTTTGCTTGCCTTGGTACTCGAACTCCCCATAGGACGCAGATGAAGCTTTGTGCAATGCGAGTACATACCAATCGTCCGAGCAAACAGGAGAACCCGAGGAACCAGGTTCGGTATCTGTGAAATAGGCAAGATTCACCTCGTTTACGGCCGCCACAAGATTGCTGCGAATACCTAGCTTCTTTGGCTCACCTCCTGGATGCTGGATCAAGTTCACCGGAAAAAGTGACTGAGCTGGCAGGACAAATTGCCCTCCAAAAACGGGAAGCGGCTCGCGCCCTGATGGAGCCTCAAGTTCAAGAACAGCATAATCAAGTTCTTTGTTGTACCCGGAGACCTGCTTAACACTTCGCGGGTCACCGGCCGCGTTCCGTTGGTTGTAATCAAACTGCACGGTCGTCTTAATACCTTGAAGGTTGAAGTCCTCAGAAATCGCATCTGCTTCGCCAGCGTCTCTTGCATTGATGACATGATGATTCGTAACAATGTGACGAGTCCCTAATAGCCAGCCCGTGCCAAAGTACTTTATCTGCTCGTCGGTAAAGGGTAGTTTCCGGGGTTGCTTCCCATCGAACCTTGGAACGATGAGGCGAGCGACCGACTGCCCCGTTCGCACAGCCCCTTGTGCAAAACCGTACGGAACCATCTCATTGATGAAGATTATGCGTTCCTTAACTTCGGACATGCCTTTCAGTGATGGTGCATTCACCGTTTGATCAAAAGAGCTCGTAGCGTTTCTTTTCGTAATAGCACGCTTCTCCAATATGACTCGCGCGTAGTCGCGGTACAGTTTTTGGCTATCAGGAAAGAGCTCAGAAAAGTACGCAGCGTTGTTTAACCAAACTTCAAGAGGAACTACTCCACCTTTGATGACATCAACCTCATTCATTGTGCTCAACTGGGCAAGCAATCCAAGGTTCTTGTTTCCATCAATGTTCGGAAGTGTGCTCATATATGCGATTGGAAGACCAATCAACATTTGTTTCCACGCGTCAAGTAGTCCCGGTGTTCGGTTCACTGCCTGAGAATGAATCTCGTGAATCTGATCCTGAGTCAAATAGGCCATAGGGATTCTCCGTTTGGTTTGGGTATAGAGCTTTCATTACTAATGCCGCGCAGGCGCAGTCACCGCCCGTAGACTCAGTATGCTGGATACGGTTGGCTTTTTCTGAAGAACAACGGCCTCGATCGATTCCGACACTTGCTGCCTTACGCGCCGACAGCCAGTCATCGGGGCTACGGCGTTTTGACCGAACTTGTGAGCTACGCCGATGAGCTTTATTTTGATCTTGTCCGCAATCTGCGCTCCGAACTCGATATCACGGCCATCAATCTTGATATCTCCCACGACGAAACCACGATCAGATGGCACTTCAAAGACGGCGCGGACTGGATGACTTGCCGTGCCTCGAACATACTTCCAGAAATTCTGAGCATCCTCACCATTGGGAACTTCCCAGCCAGCGGTAATCAGCTTTGAAAAATACAGGCCAACCGGATTGGCCAACGTTACGTCAGCCTTTTGCCGCGTTAGGCTGTTTACTTCGGAGCCAATCCGTGGGTCGCTGTGCCGTTCGCGGCCACCGTACTTGCCGCAATCGATCAATTCGCGTTCGCCAGTTAACAATTGACCATTGATCGATCGTACAACGCTCGATCCACCAGCAAGCTCAATCTCGGCTCCAAGCGTATTGTTTGGTTGGATCAAATGCATCGCGCCATTAGTCGATGAATTATTCCAAACGTTGCGGGGATTGTAGCGTCCGTTCGTAGAAAACAGGTCGCTTAACTGAACTGACTGGCTAACGAACTGCTTGTATAGTTCAAGCACTTTCTGTGGCGATGTAGCAGCGAGAAACTGCCAGTACTCTGGGCCTTCGCAAGTGAAGGTGACACGCGTAATCTTTTCCGTGTTCGGATCTCGTTCAACGCTCCATTCGCAGTACTCGTCCTGCAGATCCCTACTGCTTTCCGCACGACGCCAGCGTTGGCGATCGCTGATCGAACTGATCTGAACGTTTCGAGGAAAGGCGGTCCATTCGATATCCAGCGTTGCCATATCGGCGGCAAAGTCTACTTTCGTCGCATTGAAGAACTGGGCGCGAGGCGCGTCGAACTCCAAGCCGTTAGGATCACCAGCGATCGCGGCATCGATCTGTTGGGAAATCCATTCGCTCCAAGCGTCCTTTTGTTCCTGAGTGAAGTCATCCAGGAATGCCGGCGGGTCAAAATGGGAGAGTGCCATGTTCTAGGTTCCTTGCTTGATTCCGACACGTCCATCTTCAAACATTTGAAGCAGAGGTGCATCGGCTGGGATGTTGGTGACTGGAAGGGTGAGATCGAACTCAGAAAGGGGACGCCTTCGAAACTCGCGTCGACGTGATTCGGCTAGCCTGATGTAATCATCGTACCCATGCTGAGTGCCTAGACGTTGCTGGATTGCTTGAAAATAAGCTTCGACTCGAGACTCAAATGCCTGCTTCCAGGCGTCTCCCAAGTTCCAATGGCTTAAGAACTGCTGTTCCGGCGATGCAGGATCCGATTCATCGGTTTCACTGATAGCGGCCTCAACATTTGCTATGAACTGTGCCTCTAGGTCGAGGACGCCATCACGTATAGCCATTCGGTCAGGAATATACTTGAGTAAAAGTTCGCGACTTGAAGAGGAGATGGGATTTGCAAAATCAACCATCAATACGCAGGCAACGAATCGTGCTGAGACCACAGATTGCTTCAACAACTCGGCAACTACCAGATTGTCCTCAAAGGCGGCTTCGGGAACGATGAAAGCGAAATGCGTATCGCCGGGTTGCTCGAAGTTATTCGTCTGTAGCTTGAATTCAAATGTACGAAGGCTTTCGCGATAAAACTCCCCTGCAACCGACGGGACCACAATTTCGGGCTCAAGTTCGAGCAAATCGAACAGAACGTCAGAATTCAGAAAGAACGTGATCGGAAGCTTCACGGACGACTGGTCGGTAATCGAGCGACTTTGTTCACCCGAGGCGATTAAGTTGACGGTGGTTGTTTCGAACAGATGGCGGAGTATTTCGCGTGCATTGGAAGCATTTTCGGACGAGTGATCCCTGACGAATTTTTTCGTTCTGGCCTCTGTCCATTTACGTATTCCAGGCCTTACCACCGCTATTTCGAAGTCATCGGCACCAAGCTTTGATCGCCAGATCGGATCGGTTCGCAATAGATCGCTTGGGGCCAATACGTCATCCGAAATGATCGATGCCATACTGTGCCAGTGCATCCAGGGAAATTTCAACTCCTTCATTACCAACGAACCGTTAACGTGGCTATCGAACGGTCCTTTACCTCTCGTGGGTTCTCGCAACGCGTGATATGAGTTGCCCGCCCAAATCCAAGTGCCGTTACGGCGCTCGTAGTAGTTGAAAACTTCATTACTTGCGTCCCATGCAAGAAGCTGTAAAAACTGGCTCTCTGAATCGAAAGGGACCGCAGTGCTGATCAATACGCTGTCGCCTTGAGCGTTAAAGCGAGTGATTGCGAACCGCATGCTCCGCTCCACGAACTCCGTCTCTGCGTTCCACAAAATCTGCCCACCATCAGCAACTACAAAATTTTGCTGCTCGTCTAGTCGACTCTCCGCTTTATCAAATTGTTCCAGTAGCTTCCGCAGTGTCAGAGGGAACCGGCCTTGCGAGATAACAAACTTTCCAAACGGATCTCTGAGCCATACACCAATGTCGTTTGCGTTCATTGCGATTGGACGCAGATCCTGCCCAAGAACGAAACGATAGACAGTCCTCGGTACTAGAGCTGGAACCTGGGGAGCGTCGGAAGATTCCAGCCCTGCCGTTGCCGCATCAGCTGCGATATTGCGATCGTGTTTCCGATACGGAAAGTGCCGTGATGAAAATGATCGATTTGAGTCAGGCATGGGTATTAAATCTTTAGAGGCGGTTATGGCAGAAGCAGACTAGGCGCTGTCTCTTAATTGACCTTTGAAAAGGGCATTTGGCAACCTGCCTGAGTTACTTACCACGGTGACTCAAACAGGGATGCCAAATGCTGCGACATCTTCTCACGGATCGAGAGTTTAACGCAATACGACCTCTGCTCGCCCAAGGCGAAAACAGGCCATCCCGGACGCCCCTGGGCTGATCATCGCACGACCATCAATGCCATCCTGTGGGTTCTCAAAACAGGTGCCCCGTGGCGGGATATGCCAGCGGAACTAGGCAAGTGGCAGACAGCTTACAACCGCTTCCGGCGCTGGACCTGCAGTGGATTATGGGACTCGATCAATCGCGTACCACTGAAGTTGCTCGACACCCGAGGCAAGATCAGCCGACAGCGCTGGTGCATCGACGGCAGTGTCGTGCGGGCCCATCGATGTGCTTCGGGAATGCTGTCAAAAAGCCCAGAGAACGACGATTTAAATGCGATTGGCTACTCGCGCGGAGGCTATTTTACCAAACTGCACTTGCTCACCGATGGCAATGGAATTGTGCTCGGTGTCACGGCGACCGCTGGTCAAAGTCACGAGTCGACCGAGTTCGAAAAGCTGATTGCGAATTGCGAACTCAGCATGCATCGGCGACATCGCCGACCGCAGGCTATCGTGGGGGGTAGAGGCTATAACTCGGAAGCTACTCGCCGGAGGCTAAAAAGCCGATCGATTGCCGACGTTATCCGCATGGAACCCCGTCCAATCGGGCTTTACTTCTTTCTTGAGAAGGTCCGCTTCGACGACGAAACTAAACCGTTTAGCGTGTTCGGTTCTTCTATCCAGATAGGCCCATCAGTGTCTAGCCGATTCCAGCCCGGCTCTCCATACTTCACCGGGCAGAATTGCCCATGCGTGAGCCGAACCTATCGCGGACGATTGCCCTCGTCAAGAACTTTCTATGGGAGGCGTCGTCGGATGGCCGAGACGCACAACGGGCCCGTGCGAAGTCAAGTTAGGAAGAGTCCGTATTACGACTTCTTCAAATCAGCCTCAATGTCCGTAATATCATTGGCGGCAGCCGTTAAGATGTCATCTAATACCCTGCGAGCGTCTGCGTCCGTGAAATACTCAGCCTGACGGGCTAGGTATGCTGTAAAAACCCGTGCACGCTTGAGACGGCTGCGTATGTCTTCCACGTCTTTTATCGAGGCACGCACTGTTTCGTCGAGAATCGGTGTGTCGATGGAAATAGCGTCCATATACTCTTGGGTCCGCACCAGAGTAGTGATGTGGAAACTGCCCAAGCTCGTGATGCGGACGTCCGCTCCGAGCTTGGGCGTTTCCTCTTGGTCACGATATTCGTCCTGTCCTTCGAGGCAATTGCGTTCAACCAGAAGTGACAAAGACTCAGTTATATGGTTGGCTGAGTAGCCTAGGGACGCCATATACTCTTGGAGCGTCGTGACCGGGATGTAGCCGTGATTTGTCACGCTATTTGCGTGGCGATGGCAGTAGTCGAGCAGGAACACACGCGAAAAATGCTCGGTCGGATCTGCGTGCGAGATGTCAAACAGGTTCGTGAAGAGAGACTCTCGTGAGTCAAAGTGTATGTATGGACCAAATATCAATGCTCGGTTTGTCTCGTGATCGGCAAGCGTATAGCCGTCCGGCTTTGCCAACTTATCCAGTATCTTTTGCGTGTCGAGATGTCGGCTTGTTATCACTTTCTGGACATACTCCATTACCCTACGGATGTTTCCGTTCGATACGGCTTCGAACTGTTCCGCAAGCACCGGATTGGAATGGATGGAATCATCGCACATGGCGAAGAAGCGAGACGCCTCTGGTAGCTGTTTGTCGGCGTCTGCACCGAAAGTATTGTGGGTGTAGGCGTCCGAAGGAAGACTGAGTCCTGCATACTTGCTTGCGTACTGGAAGCGTTTCCGGAGTACGACGGCAATGTCAGGTTGCGGGATTACCAGCATTCGTGGAGCCATGGTGTCCAAGACTCCCGCCGCACTTGACCGTTGGACGCTCCCCGGTCGAAGGCAGACGAATACCAGAACTCCCCAGTCATTCGCCATCGCAGCGGCCCGCAGGAATGCCGCCTCCTGAAGGTCGTCACCGCGGCGGTCCAAATTGTCGAAGAAAATGGCTACCGACTTGTGATGCGATCGACGGATAAACTTCATCACTAGAGCCATGTATCGTTCAGCGTCGTTGGTGAACGTTTCAAGGAAGTCTACCTCCGCCTCCCGAAGTTCATCTGGCTTTTCCTTTAACAGCACTCCTCGCGGTGACTTCCGGAAGTCATTCAACTCGCGTTTCAGAACCCTCCGAACGAAAGGATCGTCCGCGTATTCGATTCCGTACCCCTTCAGCTGCTCTTGAACTCGCCTCATTACAAAATTAGGTACTTCGGCAGCCGTTGCGGGGGTGCGCAGGAAATTGAGGTCAATCTGAAGATACTTACTAGACAGTATGTCTTTGGCCTCGATGTGTCTCAGGTACTTCAGGAACGTGGATTTGCCGTGTCCAATTCGTCCTAGGATCACTACTGGTTGTTCGCGGTCTGATCGGTCCTGATGTTCGAGGACCGACCTCCGAGTCGCTGGTTTAACATCGGCTGCAGCCAGCTGCTCGTCAGTTGTGGCCCGCTGGGACAGCAAGGTGTGAGCCTTTTTCAACATGTCCGAAGAGGGTGCCGAGGGAATGTAGCAACTGCGCAGAAAGAGCTCATTGTCCTGATCGCCATCAATGGCCTCCCAGATAAGTTGCAGCAATCCGCCGACCGAAGGTGCCAAGGAATTACGGTCGGCGGCGACAGGATAGCCAGGGATTGTCGTGGAGAATTTTGCGGGAGCTGGCGCGCGACGAGCGTCTAAAAGCTTCATACTCGGTTGGTTTGACCGGATCGCCATAGGCCCGAAGCATTCAAAGAATGCTCTGAACTTCTTGTTGATCGCGTCCAACGACTCGAAGACATACACCAGCCGATCTTCGACGGGTTCGTTTTGGACGAACGTCATCGACAACAGCCATTGGTGGCCGTTCGAAATGGCGGAATAGCGGGCACCACGCTTGTTAGCATAGTTTTGGCACTGCGTAAGCGCTGCGGCGGCCTCCTTGCATTCGCTTGCAATCAGGCTAAATGGAACCGGCTCCGCGGGATACTCGTAACCGGGAAGTATAAAGGTTTTGTCCACACTCTTCGCCTCCAGAATCAAGGAGGGGCGTGGCTTATTGAACTCATAGTCGATATAGCCGACGTTTTTGACATGTGATTCTGGCCAAACATGGTTCTTGTCCCATTGCAGAACCTTGATCAGAATATCGTCGATGAACCGCAACCTCGTCGCTGCTTCGTTGATGTCCTCGTCTGGTTTGATCGTAGTGAGGAACGCTCGAAATGCCTTGTGTGCGTCATCGGCGAGCCATTCGGTCGTCATGCTGAACTCACATCTGAATGGTAAGCGGCGTATCTGGAAAACGGAGGCAATACCGATTGCCGCAAACCGCGTGCACATTGTTGCCGTGATGAAAACGGACTGCAAGGAGGCCGCGTGGGGAGCTACCTTGCCCAACCCGCTGCCCGTTGCGGCTTTTCGCACTGCACTTCATCCATCTGCTGCTTGATCCGTTCAGTCACTGGTTCCTCTGCGGTAACCTTCATAGCTGCCCGTTCTGGCGCTGCGACGAACTGCGCAAGGCGGTTCAAGGCAGCGGTGCAACATCGATGTGCAGAGCTTCGATCATGTCCCGGAACAGTTTCACAGCGACTTTATGAATCAACTAAAGCGATACACCGTATCGGAATACTTAATGCAGAAGGTCATTGCCGAAACCGCTCAGCTACCGAAGACGGAGTAACCTTCGCTGCTTTAGGCAAGGTTTCCCTTTCCGTGAAACCCCCGTCGTTAGACGGACACGGCTTAGGGTGCACGTTTCATGTTTACCTTGTCTGCGGTTTTCAACTGCGTTACCAGCCACGCAGGATGGCCGCAAGCTGTGTCGCTACAGCAACCGCTGGATCATCGAACGCACAATCGGCTGGCCCGGCAACTTCCCCCGCATCATCGTACGCCACGAATGTTACGGCCATCTCTATCAGACGTTCCTACACCTCACCTGTGCACTTATCTGCGTCAAAAGGTTCTGAAATGGGTTCTAGAGCCTGTTATTGACTTATCTGCTTGCAATTGCTGTAGTTAGGGGATGAAACACACGACAGGGAAGTCGTATCCCAGCGACGTAACGGATGCGTAGTGAGAATTCCTGCTCCCCTATTTGAGCCTCATGCGCGAGGATGTGCCGCAGCGCGCCTATTCACTGCGCGACCAGTTTAACGCCATGCGCTACGTGGTGAAAACAGGAATCCAGTGGGACTTCCTGCCGCATGAAATGCCTCCGTGGCGGGCCGTCTATCAACAAATGCGACGCTGGTTCGAAGCGGGAGTCTTTGAGGAAATTGCGCAAGACCTCAGGCTGATGGTGCGTCTTTTGGAAGGACGTGACGAACAGCCAACCGCTGTGATCATGGATGCTCGAACGCTGCAATCGACTCCTGAAAGTGGAGGCCGCGCGGGATACGACGGCGCGAAGAAAAAGAAGGGCCAATATTGCCGTCGATACACTGGGAAATCTGCTGGCGGTTTACATCACTGCAGCCAATGAGCAAGACCGCGACCAAGTCGCCATCCTCTCGCAGAGAGTGCAAGAGGTGACGGGCAGCAACGTGGAGATTGCCTATGTGGACCAAGGCTATACAGTTGATTCCGCAGCTGATCAAGCCAAGGCATCTTCTATAAGACTACAAGTCGTCAAACATACCGAGGGCAAGCGAGGTTTTGTCCTATTGCCACGCCGCTGGGTTGTTGAGCGCACGTTTGGTTGGCTGAGTCGCTTCCGCCGTCTCGCGCGTGATTATGAGAGACTCACCGTCACGCTCACCAACTTCCACTGGCTCGCCTTCCTCACGATCCTCCTCGCAAAAATCTACAGACAAAGTCAATAACTGGCTCTAATCATTGCCAGCTTCGCTGCAGCAACGACACTTTCCCTAGGAAATGCAGCTGAATCTGCCGACTCTGGCCGTGTAACTAATATAGTGCTTATACTTGCGGATGACTTGGGGTACGGCGATGTCTCGACGTATCATCCGTCCGACGTTCGAACACCACAGATCGACCAACTCGCGGCTGAAGGGATGCTGCTGACCTCCATGCGGGCCAACTGCACGGTTTGCTCACCCTCGCGAGCCGCGCTATTGACCGGGCGCTACGCCGATCGCGTGGGGGTGCCAGGAGTTATTCGCACCAAGCCCGAAGATTCGTGGGGATGGTTTGATCCCACCGTTCCAACGCTGGCTGACGAACTGAAACGAGTCGGTTACCACACGGCAATCGTCGGCAAGTGGCACTTGGGGCTCGAATCGCCGAACACTCCGAACGAACGGGGATTCGACTTCTTCCAGGGCTTTCTCGGCGACATGATGGATAGCTACACCACGCACTTGCGTTATGGCAATAACTACATGCGGCGCAATCGGGAAGTCATTGAGCCGCAGGGGCACGCGACCGAACTATTCACTGACTGGGCGTCGGAATATTTAGTAGAGCGAGCGAAGCAGAAAGAGCAACCGTTCTTCCTTTACCTCGCTTACAACGCACCACACTTTCCCATCGAACCACCGGCCGAGTGGCTGGCCAAGGTGAAGGAGCGAGCACCTCAGCTTGACCAGAAGCGGGCAAAGAATGTCGCCTTCGTCGAACATCTCGATCACTCGATCGGACGCGTTCTCAAGACGCTCAAGGAGACGGGTCTTGATCAGAACACCGTTGTTGTTTTCACCTCCGACAATGGTGGTTCGCTTCCACATGCCCAGAACAACGATCCGTGGCGCGACGGCAAACAAAGTCACTACGATGGCGGCCTCCGTGTGCCGTTCATGGTCCGCTGGCCGGGGCAGATCAAGGCTGGATCGCGCAGCGACTACGTGGGCTTGAACTTCGATCTTTTCCCAACGTTCTTGGAGCTGGCGGGAGCGACACCATCGAAAGAACTCGATGCCGTGAGTCTGGTGCCGGTGCTCAAGGGTGGCAAAATCACAACCTCGCGCGATCTGTATTTTGTCCGCCGCGAAGGGGGAGTGACGTACGGCGGCAAGAGTTACGAAGCGATCATCCGGGGAGAGTGGAAACTGCTGCAAAACGATCCGTACAGCGCACTGGAGCTATACAACATCCAGAATGATCCTGGAGAGACGAAAGACCTAGCCGCCAGCAACAAGAAAGTCGTAAACGAACTCGCTGCCGCACTTCGCTTGCATATTCAGCGAGGTGGGGCAACGCCATGGCAAGCACCTCCACGAAAGCCAGCTCTTGCTCCCTGATCCGAAAAACAAAAGCTATCACCATGAGCTTCCATCACTGCTATCTCGTCATCGTACTTGCTTCGCGGTTGAACCAATGGCGACCCCCAAGGAATGCGGGGGGGCTGAAGACCAAACAGCACAGCTTCGAGAACGAGAAAGCGCCGCTACAGGAAGTTTGCTGCGAGCAGCGACTCGGCGGAATGATCTGTAGTTACAGTCGCAAGACTGCGTGACAGATGACTGCGAAGTCGACGGTCAACCGTGCTAGGCCTTCTCCGCAAAGCGCAAAGGACGAGCCCGGTTTCTAATGGATGAGGCGAATGCCAAGAGCTTTAATCCTTGATGCGAGCGTCGTCGGTTTCATGGCAAGGCGAGACGCGGCTCCATTCTTGCCATAGATCTTCCCGTTAGATGCGGCTAAGGCTTTACGGATATTGCTGGCTTCCAACTCCCTTAACTCCGCTGCGGTCAAAATATGCTGCGGTGAGCTAGGCTCTGCTGGTTCCTCGCGACGTTTGAGCTGATCTTTGGGGAAATCAAATTGCAGCTTCCCGTCGGTTGCGACGATGCAGGCCCTTTCCAGTACATGCTGCAACTCGCGCACATTCCCTGGCCAAGGGTAACGCTGCAGGTCTTGAACATGAGCGAGTGTGAGTCGAGGTCGAGGTCGCCCTAACTGGCGAGAGAATCGGTCCAGATAATGCTCGGCAAGCAGCGGGATATCCTCGACGCGTTTGCGAAGCGGCGGCAACTCCATGGGGAACACACTGAGCCGATAAAACAAGTCCTGCCGAAACCGACCGGCTTCTGCTTCGGTGCGCAGATTCCGATTCGTCGCCGCGATGATGCGCACATCGATCCGGCGAGTTCGCTCTTCGCCGATTCTTTCGAGTTCTCCCTCCTGAAGTACCCGCAATAGCTTGGCCTGAAGATCGAGAGGAATTTCACCGATCTCGTCAAGAAACAGCGTGCCCCGATCGGCAAGTTCAAATCGCCCCGCCCGGTCACGAAGTGCACCAGTGAAAGATCCCTTCGCGTGCCCAAAGAACTCACTCTCGTACAGTTCACGCGGAATCGCGGCGCAATTCACTTTGATCAGCGGGCGATCGGCCCGGCGACTCCGGCGATGAAGTTCGCGGGCCACGACCTCTTTACCCGTACCGCTTTCGCCAAGTATCAGAACAGCGGAATCCGTGGGAGCGACCAACTCGATCTGACGAGTCGTTGCCTGCAGTGACGGACTTTGCCCAATCAGATCGCCAAACGAGGTAATCTGTTGCACTTCTTCACGCAGGTATTCGTTTTCCTGCTCCAACCGCTTTTTGAGCGAATCGATCTCGTCGAGCGCGCGGGCATTCGCTATCGCAGCCGCCAGATGATCGGCGATCATCCGCAACCACTCGAAGCAGGATTCGCCAGGCGACTGGCGTGCAAATAGCCCCAGCACCCCCAGCACTTCGCCACGATGCAATAAAGGATGACCAGCGAACGAAGCGATACGCTCGTTACTAATCCAAGTGCGATCAGCAGCCCAGCCATGGTCGTGAGCGACATCAGCGACTTCGAGTGACCTGCCTGTCTTGGCGATCTGCCCAACTTTGCGGACCCCAACTGGAAACCGGCGAAAGGTTCCATCAAGCCTTTCCCACGTAGCAGGAGTTCCCGTGAGTGAACGACCGGCGCTGGCTACCAGATGCAAGCAACGCTCTCGGTTCTGACACTCGGTGGCGAATCGGCAATTGGCACAGTCGTCTGAATGCGGCGGCTGAATGAGCCAGATGCGAACGAGCGCAACTGCCGACCCATCGGCAAGCCTTCGCACCGCCAACGGCAGCAAATCGGACAAGCGATGATGTCCTGCTAGATCAAGCAGCAGACGCTTGGGGTCGCCGACGATCCCGGTTGATTCAAGTGACTTTGTCATGCCCAAAGCATGACGACATTTCGTGGAAACGCAACGAAAATTCGTGTGATAACGAAATGTCGTGCTGTTTGCTTGCGATTGGATTGTGTCGCAAGTCATTTGCTGTAAATGTGTTGCGGAAATGTTTGAGCTCTGGCATGAGAAGTGTATCTAGGTCGGTCGTCGCCGGCGAATGGTTCGATCAGCGACCAACCAACACTTTGGAAATCGAAGAAAGATCCTAGCCATGTCTCGCATTCAACAAATCGCTCCTGAAGCCGCCACCGGAACAGCAAAGGAATTGCTCGATGCAGTCAAAGCTAAACTCGGGCTCGTCCCCAACATGACTCGGGCAATGGCCAATTCACCAGCCGCACTACAAGGCTATCTAGGACTGAGTGGTGCGCTCGGCAAGGGGAGCCTTTCGGCCAAAAACCGTGAACAGATCGCGCTCGCCGTTGGAGAGGCGAACCAGTGTGATTACTGTCTCGCCGCGCATTCGGCAATCGGCAAGATGGTTGGGCTGACTCCCGATCAGATCCTCGATAGCCGTCGCGGAACCGCCATCGAGCCTAGGAGCGATGCTGTGATTCGATTTGCCCGCAAGGTGGTCAACGAACGGGGTCTGGTGAGCGACGCCGATATCGCGGAAGTCCGCGCTGCTGGACTGGATGACGGCGGAATTGCCGAAGTCGTGGCCAATGTCGCGCTGAACATCTTCACCAACTACTTCAACCACGTTGCCGCGACAGACATTGATTTCCCGAAGGCTGAAGCGCTCGTCGATCACCATGAGGTTTGTGCGACGATCCCCGGATGCGATGAGACTCGCTAAGCATTTCGACGCTCCATTCGCTGCATATCTCTTCACGTAAAAACAAACTGTTCCCCTGGAGAAAGAAGCCATGAACCTATTCCACAACTCCGTCGTCGCGATGACGCTTACCACGATCCTTGCGTATGGCTTGTCGGTCAGAGCCGATGAGCCGCAATCACTAACGACGCAGGTCTTGCACCGCACCGTGAAAATCGACGACCTCGACATCTTCTACCGCGAGGCCGGGCCCAAGGATGCCCCCACGGTGTTGCTATTGCACGGTTTCCCGACTTCCTCGCACATGTTTCGGAACTTGATTCCAGCGCTCGCCGATAAGTACCACGTCGTGGCTCCGGACTACCCCGGATTCGGCAACAGTTCGGCACCGTCCGTCAAGGACTTCGACTACACCTTCGATAACTTGGCCAGCGTGATCGAGAAGTTCACGGAGAAGCTTGGGCTAAAGAAGTATTCGATCTACCTGATGGACTACGGTGCCCCGGTGGGTTTCCGTCTCGCAGCAAAGCACCCGGATCGTGTGCAAACGCTAATCGTGCAGAACGGTAACGCCTACGACGAAGGGATCGACAACGAATTCTGGAAGCCGGTGAAGGCGTACTGGAAAGACCGGAGCAAAGAGCATGGAGACGCACTTCGTTCGCTGCTGACTCTCGACGCCACGAAGTGGCAGTACACCACCGGCGTCCGCAACGTGGAAACCATCAGCCCGGACACTTGGGGCCATGTGCAACCCCTCTTGGACCGACCCGGCAATCAAGAGATTCAACTCGCTTTGTTCTTCAGCTACGGCAGCAACCCGCCGCTCTATCCGCAGTGGCAGGAATACTTTCGCAAGCACCAACCGCCAACGCTCATTGTCTGGGGCAAGAACGACCAGATCTTTCCTGCCGCCGGTGCGTTTCCTTACAAGCGTGACCTGAAGAACTTGGAGTTCCACTTGCTCGATACGGGGCATTTCGCCCTGGAAGAAGACGGAGCGACCATCTCCACGCTGATCCTTGAGTTTCTCGGCAAGCAACTGACCAAGTAGTAGAGCACAGTTTGTCAGACTAATTCGACTGACATTCCACCTGATGCTTGGCCAGTTCCAAGCATCAGGTTCTTTGTCGGTCACAGCCGATTGAAAGGGAATTGCCATGACCGCTATTCGACCACCGTTCACCTTAGAAACCGCTACCGCCAAAGTGCGTGCCGCAGAGGATGCGTGGAACAGCCGTGATCCGCAGCGTGTGTCTCTCGCCTACAGCGAAGACTCAGAGTGGCGAAATCGGGATCAGTTCCTTCAAGGGCGTCGTCAGATTCAAGAGTTCCTGACCGGCAAATGGGAACGAGAACTGGACTACCGGCTCACCAAAGCCTTATGGAGCTTCACGGGCAACCGAATCGCCGTCCGTTTTCAGTATGAATACCACGATGCGGCAGGGCAGTGGTTCCGGGCCTATGGCAACGAACTCTGGGAGTTTGATGATGACGGGCTGATGCGGCGTCGGGAGGCGAGTATCAACGAGGTGCCGATTCAAGAGCTCGAGCGTAAGTTTCACTGGCCCGCTCCTGGTCCACGACCTGCGGACGACGCCGGGATTCCCGATGTGAAATGAAATGCAGCGAGACCTAGCAAGCAGTTGCCGGAGCCTGCCCCATGAGCCAATCAACGGAGGAGTTTGCAGCGTCTGCTAGGAAAAAAAGAATGCCAGGAAAGCTAGATGTTCGTTGAAGTCAACTCACGAGTTCTGAAGTTTTTCTTGCCTTGGGAAGATCGGACGGGGGCGTTCCCTTTCATTCCGCAGCGCTTCGGATTTGGTACGAATCGTTACGTATTAAAAGCTGCATGCAGGTGCTAAGTTCGGTCTCGCGAGTTCAACATTGAGAAAACAATCACTTCAGCTGCCTGGAGCCGGAAATGAACAAGCAAGATTCGAGAGTGATCCGATTGATCCGCGAAAACAATCGCGCAATCATCACACGGGAAGTTTTGGCAACCTATTGCCTCTGGTTTGCCTGGGCACCTGAGGGAGTCGCCGGTCCAGATGGGGAAACCGTGAATAACACCTATCGGCCGATTGCCATCGATATCGAAGGGGCAGTCTCTCTGGAGATCACGGCCAACCCAGCTGACCTATGGTGGCACCATCCCGGAAACAGTTCCAACGCCGGTGGCCTCAACGACGAACGAGGACTCGAAAATAGTGCCTACCGTAGTGCTACCTATCAATCAGAGAACATTCTTCCTCTGACTGCACGTCTGAATGAACTGGTTTCCATGCAAGGGACGCAAGACATCCCGACGAGTGAAGTGATACAGGAAAGAGTGGGGCTCGGCTGCGTGCAAAACGTGGGGGCAGATATGACCCGACTGTTCTTAGGCTTCCACGATGGGCGCCAATGGACCAACAACGGCGGATTGGTACGAGTCACCGTCGTCGTTAATTTCTGAGCTCCGCTAGTTGGATCCTACCGACTCGCTGGGCGGCTCTTCGCGATTCTGGAAGATGCGCACAGTATTCTCGTGATACACGCCAGAGCGACTCGCAAACGTGCGAAGTTCTCGTCCGTAGTTACCTGGGCTGTAGCGGAATGATCCACCTCGAACTACCTGTCGTGGACTACCTGTGGGGGCATCGTAGTTCACGACAGCTAGAGGAGGATCTACATAGTTGTCGAAACACCATTCGTGTAAATTGCCGTGCCCATCGAACAGTCCCCATCGGTTGGGTAGTCGGCTGGCAGAGGGATTGGGCTCAGGCATGCCAAAAACCACGAATTCACTCACTTCATTCACCGTGAGCGGCGCGTGGGAAAAGTTCACGCGTGCCGCCCATTCCCATTCAATCTCGGTGGGAAGTCGATAGCCATTGGCGGATCGATTCCATTTCCACATGTTTTCGCGCTCGTTTTCGACGATCACAATCGAGTAGCAGGGTTCGAGCCCATCTTTGGTGCTGAGCCAATTGCAAAAGTTAAAGCCGTCATCCCAGGAGGTGCCTCGCGCGATGGGGCTGTCTGGGTGGCTGTCGCGTGGGAGCACTCGAGTCCCTTCGGCGGCTGGAAACGCTTTCAGAAATTGCTTCCAGATATCGGCGGGTAGTTCACGATCGAGGACCCATAAGGAACGGGTGACTTCCAGCTCTTGTGTTTCTCCGCCTGTTAGCTGCCGTACAAATTTCCCGGGTGGGACTGCGACCATGGTCAAACCACTCGGGGTGATTTTCCACTGCATATCCTTTCGATTCGGCGGGACGATGGGCTCAAGTTGCAAATCCCATTGAATTGCCAAGAAAGTCACCGCGCTATGCAAGTAGGCGTTGGGGTCATTGGCTGCGATTTGACTGAGTAACTGCTTCCAAACCTGTTCTTCTCCAAGCGGAATTTCGCGAGCGCCCAAGGCTTGGCAGATGACCGCGCGACTATAGGGTTTATCGGACTGGCGCAAGTAGTCGGCGAGCGGTTGCACATCACCTCGCCAATCTCGAATGGCGCGAATCAGGAGCAAACGGGCTCGTGTAGCTTCAGGCTTCGAGGTGATCTCTACGGCCATGGAATCATCGCCCAGCAGCAGCAGGAGCAGAGCGATGCGGGCGTGCCTGGTGGTGAGTGAGGCTTCATCACCCAGCGGATACACAGTCTCGCGCAGTAGTTTTCGTGCCTCCTTCGAGTCGTGCTGGAAGGCCGCGACCAGATTGGGAAGTTCCGCCGCTGCAGCATCTTCGAGGGAGCTAACAATCAAGGGATAGTTGCTCTTGCCAAAATGGGACTGAGCCACTGCAGCATGCAAACGCTGGACAGTGGGAAGGCTCGTGTCAGCGGCCGTCTCATCCAGGATGGCTTGAGCGTGGTGCGCAAGGGGTCGGAGTGATTCGATGGCATAGGGAACCCCTTCAGGGGCTGCAACAAGCAACGCCTGCACGAGACTCTTGCAGCGATCGATGTCGTTCTGAGTTTGGGCGAGGCGAGCTTGCGCGCGCTGCGATTCAGTCACGTACCAAAACGTCGCTGCGATCGTGATGAGTGCCACCAGCGAGCAACATAAGGCGACCGCGATTCGCCTGCGACCAAGCTCGAGCGCGGCTCGAATCCGTTCTGCCTCGGCTTGCGTGAGTGCTTGAGCACGCTCGATCTTCGCAACTTCGATCCGTTTTTCCACCGACTCAAAATAGGCTTGGAGCGCACTTGCCACAGCCGATGCATCGCGCGGGCGGAGTTCCTGCTCCGACGCCAGGCAGCTGAAGGCCAGTTCTTTCAGTTCCTGATCAGCCGCCGAGCTCCGAATGGCGGTGAAGGCTTCCGCAAGATCGGCATCGCATGCCTTCTTCCACACTTCGCGGGAAGTGTCTCCGTGGTAAGTAGGCTTCCCGGTAAGAATTTGGCAAAGCATTCCCCCCAGTGCAAAAACATCGGTGCTGCAGTTGTGGATGCCGGTCAGCCCATGCGCTTGCTCGGGAGGCATGTAGGCCAAAGTCCCGAGCACCGCCACGCGGGAAGTGCTGTCCCCTTCGATGGCTATCGAGGAATTGAGCTCGATTGACGGTAATGAACGATCCGGAATCAGATCGACAGTGTCGCACATCCCGTCAGGGTGTACTGGGAGACTCTCTCTGCGAGGAGCGGATGCTTGACTGATCGCGGCGGAATCGTTTGTCAGCTGCTTAGCCATTCCCCAGTCCATCAGCTGCACTTCGCCATACTTCCCCACCATGACATTGCCAGGCTTCACGTCGCGATGAATGATCTGCTGCTGATGGGCAGCCGAGAGTATCTGCGCCACCTGGGCCAGGATGCGGAGGTGTTTGGTCAGTTCGGCAGGCTCGCGCTGCAGCATGCTGGCAAAGGTTTCCCCTTCGATCAGCCGCATGCAAAAGTAGGGTCGACCATCGGGCAATTCACCCGCGCTATGTACCGGGGGCACACCTGGATGAGAGAGCTTGGCAGTGAGGTTGGCCTCTTGCTGCAGCCGCCAGCGCGATTCGCTGCGATAGGCAATCACCGATTCGCCACCCACCATCCGATCTTCGAAAACGGTCTTTAGTGCCAGGGGACGCCGCAGCGCGCCATCGATCACGCGGTAGACGACAGCCACCCCGCCACGTCCAACCTCGTTGCCGACCACCATATCGCCGAGTCGTACCCCATGCCGAAGCCGGAAACGAGGCTCGAGTCCTTCGCGTCCTTCACCTAGCCGGCGCAGCGCCTCTTCCACGGCAGCTGTGTGGTCCGGAAACCGCTCGCAGTACCGCTGCAAGCTCACTTCCTCGAGCGAGTCGAGCCGATACTCGGCATCGATCTCGACGAGCAAACCGATCACGTTGGCAACATCTCCCGGCGCAAGCTGCCCCAGGACATCTTCGATCTCGAGCGGTTCCCCGTCGAGCCGCGCCCGTTCAAAGCGGTCGAGCACCTCATCGAGCGGGTCGCGCACGCGGGGGGAGGGTGAAATGGTTTCGGATAGTGAACCCATGCGAGTTTCTCGTAGTTTTCCGCCGGAAGTTCTACACTAATGCCTTAGGGTTTGCCAGTTTTCAATAAACCGGAGGAATTCCGAGGAATGTCGCGCACAGCGGTCCCCCGTTCGACATTAAGAGGTAGAGGGCGTAACTTGCTTCAAGTCGCCCACCCTGCTATCAGACGAAGGCACGCACCATGTCGGATCCTGGCTCCATCACGCGACTGCTTCTGGAAACTACCGAGGGAGATGAAAATGCCGCCACTGTGCTGTGGGAGCATTTTCGCGATCGGCTGGTGCACTTTGCCAAAGGGCGACTGACGGGAGCCCGCAAATCGGCCAGCGACGAAGAAGATGTGGCTGTCGAAGCCTTTCACAGCCTGCTCAAAGGGGTGCGGAACGGCCGCTACAACCTTCCCTCCCGCGACCATATCTGGCGACTGTTGGTCTGCATGGCGATGCGGCGAGCTCACGCGATCTTGCGCCGTCAGAATACCCAAAAACGGCATGGCGAGGTGGGAGAGTCGGCCATCATGCCGGTTGATCACGGGGAAGTAGGGGGGATCTCGGGCTTTCCCGACGACGAGCCGACACCTACCACGCTGGCCGTTATGAACCTGATGCTCGGGGAGCTGGGGGAACTGCTGCACGAGGAGCGTGAGCGCGAGATTCTGATGCTGAAACTCGAAGGCTACTCCCATCGCGAAGTCGCCGAACGACTCGGACTCGGTCTCTGGCGTGTGCGTAAGGTGCTCGACAAGGTCGAAGCTTACTTAGGTAGCTGAACCTGAGTGCATCTCCTTGGTCGCAGTGGTTAGAACCTCAAGGACCCCCGTCGATGTTCCTGCGAACTCAAGAAACGTTGCCTCAGCAACTACCGTTGCGCCTCCGCCGCGCTTTGCGTCGACTGCGTGAGCTGCAGAGCTACGCGAGCGACACCACGCAGAACGCATGGGACTATGCAGCCAGCTACCGTGAGCTGCGAGGTTTTGGGCTCACACACAACGATTTTCGCTTCTTGGTGGTCTCAGGCTGGATCGAACATCAACAGCAGCTCACGGCGGCGGGCCGCTTGCATCGCTCGCTCGAGGCAGTCGACCCGCTTTGCTTTTCGAAGCAGAGTCGTTTTGTTCTCTCTTCGCGTGGCGCGGCGCTACCCACACTCCCGGCGACCTGTTCGACAATCACGAAACCCCCTCCGATTTCGCCGCTGCAACTTTCGCCCGATGGTGGTGCGCGAAAGCAGGCACGCAGTCCCAGTCAAAGCGTTCTGGCCACTCGTCCCAGCTGGAGGGCACTAGAGCGGGAGTTGTGGGTCGGCGATGTGATCGTCAAGCAGTTTCGCTGGCCAGCTCCCAATCAAGAGCTTGTCCTCGCCGCATTCGAGGAAGAAGGCTGGCCGGTCCGCATCGATGACCCACTATCCCCGCATCTCGATCAAGATCCGAAACGTCGGCTGAACGACACGGTGCGCTGCCTCAATCGCAAGCAGCTGCACCACCTGATTCACTTTCGTAGCGATGGCACGGGGGAGGGGCTGTTTTGGAGCTTCACCAAGTCAACCAGTTCGCTACTACAAGCATCAGCTCACCCCACGGGCAAAGGACGGCGATAGTGCTCCCCCAACATCGCCTTGCTCAGCCGGAACCGCTCATCGAGGCTCAGCCTATCGCTACAGAGGCTGTGCCAGTCTCCTCCGCGACTAAGTCAAGGGAGAGAATGGCCGCTGGGAGCGTCGGCCAAGATTCCGGAACAACCAGTTTTGTTAGCTTGGTTCCTGCAGGACACCGTCGCCAGATGGCGATTGTCCGCGTGACCGAGTCCACACTGCGCGATAATTGTTTCACGATAGGGATCATCATCGTGAACGCCATACCAGTCGCCGTCGGCATTCTCGCCGATCCGCAAGACATACTTCAGCACGAAGTGAACGACGGTGATCAGTTGGTGGTGGTAGTCGATGCGGTACCACTCTTGAACGGAATCAGTTGCGATCAGCTCGGTCGGCTTGCTTATGAACTCAGGCTGGTGGAGTTCGAGTCCGTATCACTTGGCAGAATATCGACCTGTGATAATCGAAGGACTGACGCTCGCGACTGGTTTGCCTGGAGCAGACGCTCGAGGCCGGGTCCACGTGTGTTTCAACTAGCTGGGAAGTCGCAGGTCTCTCATCTTGGCATCGAAGTGCTGTTCCTATCCCGCTTGCAGGAAAGAGCCAAACCTCGCGTTCTCCTAATCGATCTCATTCTCATCGAGCGTCCTGGAAGCCTTGCGCAAGCCATGCACCGGCAACAATCTCGAGAGGAATCTCCGCAGATCTCCGGTGAGCGCACCCAAGTGAATCTCAGTCTGACCTTGGTCATCGATAAGGTCGCTGGCAACATTGTCAATTGAGCAATGGTTTAATATTGCCTTAAACCTTACTTCGAAAGAATCCGGTAACTATTCAGTCAGTATCTTGCCACACTACAAAGATCGATTCAGGAATTAGTGGATGATGCAGAAATCGCGATAAGTTGGAGCCTTTCGCATCTTTCTCGGCTTTTATTGACACTGCCCCCCTGAGATATGCAGAATACACCCTCAGCGAAATAAGCAGAGTTCCTTATAGTAATTGTTAGGCCCTTTGGAGGTATCCTGCAAATGACATCTTTCTCTTTCGTCGCAGCGATGTTGGTTGCATTCGCGGCGGATCCCACCAACAACGCAGCAACACATACGCCGGTTGGTGCCGTTGAGGCGATGAACGCTATTCTCATTAAGCAAGACTTCGCTGCATTCTACGACAACCACTGTCACCAGCATCTACGTGGCCAAATCGACAAGAAACGGTTTGTCGATTACATGAAGAGTGAAGCTGGTGCAGCAATTATAAAGTTGTTTGCGGATGTCCACGCAGCCATCACGCAAAAGGCAGGTGAAGACGTCCTAATCGCCCGTAAATCAGACAAGCCCGACAAATACGAATTCTGTCTAGTGCAAGTCGAAAGCCTTCCAGCGCGGAAAGGACAACAGTGGCATCTTGAGTTGCAAATCGAAGACGATCAATGGAAACTCGTAGACACTGATTGACACATCAATAGGCCTAACAAGCCGTTGCACCCGACCGCTGACACGGCTAGTGTGATGGAAAATCGATCGATCGGGCGGCGGGTGAACTTGATTCGTTAGGCGAAGGGATCGCGTCGATGGGCCGCGTTTATCAGCATCAACCCAAGTGGAAGTCGATCCGAGTGCCGCTGCGGGTCATCGAGAGTGTCTACGGACGCGACAACTTTGACAACGCGGGCGATGACATGGGCGACGACCTTCGCGAGCTATCCGATTGGCCGGGCCAGTATCGCTGCCGCTTCAACTTCGACACCGTTCACCCGAACCCTTGGTATCACGCCTTGGTGTTCGAGGTCGAAGGGGTGCCAGACCCGGTGATCGCCCGGCTGGTCGAGATGCTGATTGGAAGAGGACTCATCCCCAGTTCTGATACACCAGACGCCTAACAAGAAAATGCACCCGACCGCGATCGGGCTTTACGAGATGGAACACCCTCGTCGCGACGGGTGTTTTTCGGTCGTTCTCCAGATAAAGTGTTTCAATGGCTCGGATTTGGAAAGAAGAGCGAAAGGGTCACTGGTCGCAACACTTCGATCTTCATGCGTATGTCGGATTACCCGCACATGACGTATCGCCAAATCCAGCACTCATCCCGGTGTGGACATATTGCGTCGAGGTCTGCGGTTTTACTTTCCGATTTGGTAGCGTTGCCCAAATCAAGCCGGTTTTGGAGTACTACCAGCATAAGATACGTCCGAGCTCACGTCTCGACACCACCGAACATGGATTTGAACGCGACGTTAGTCAACGGTGGTTTGAACGGTTGCCGGGACACCTCTTGAAGGAATCTAGGCGATTAAAAGTCATCAAGGCACTTCAAGCCGCAATGGTCGAATTTGGGGAATACCTGAATCGTTTTCCCACTGAATCATCCTGCGCTAGTAACTTACCGGTTGCTCGCCGAGAATCGTGAACTCGGAAGAACAACCGCATGCACCGGACCGCCGTTCGGGGTTGGTTTAATAATGGCAAATCACCAGCGGCGGTCGGTGATGCAGAATGTTCGCTGCAAAAAGATGCTGGCACTTACCCAAGCCATTGACGACTTCTACTGCGCGTTTTCCGAGGTCAAAGTCCCGCGTCATATCGACGGATGCCCGTGCTGCATCGACAACAAACGCATCCCTCACTTGCTTTCAACACCACTTCGCGCCCTTTCGTCTGAGGACCTCGCCTCCTACGCATCTTCGGCATTGCTGACCGTTGGCGATGTTTCCGACTATTTGTTCTTTCTGCCGCGTATCCTGGAAATTTCGATTCTCGACGAGTCGTGGTGGCCTGACATCGAAGTCACAGCGAGAGCCATACATTCGACGCAGTTGCACGCTTGGCCGTCGCATCGCCGAAATGCGTTAGTAACGCTCCTAAACGCAGTCATCCAAAATGTCATCGAGGCGAAGGCGTGTTGGCAAATCGATGGTTGGTTATGTGCCATTGCTCGAATGGAATTGGACGTCCGACCATATCTCGCGATGATTGAAAAGGATTCAGCAGCGGTACTACACTATTTCGAGGACAATGCCGAGGATCTCAAGTACGGCAAATTGCACAATGCCTTTTGGGAATTGCCCAACGCAGGTCATGACATAATCGTGCAGTGGTTTAAATCGGATGCTATCAGCGCAGTTCCATTTCAGGCGTATGGGTACATTGTGTAGCGAAGCAGCGAACAAGGCGGTCAACCCGAGCCGCGGGCCGGGCTGTTTCTGAAAATCGCCTTTGGTTGGCCGCAGCCCGGTTAACCCTGGCGCTCGGCAACAATAGGCGGCTGCTCCTTGCGATTGTCGTCTCCCCTACAATTTGCTGCTGTTCTAGGCAATCCGCTACTACACCAAATGGTGCAGCAATGACTCTCGACGCAGCCTCCAGTTGAGACGGATTGTTGAGCGGGCAGGCCTGCAGCCTTGGCCGAAGATTTTTCACAACCTCAGGGCCTCCCGACAGACCGAACTTTGCAAAGTCTATCCAACGCATGTCGTTTGCGAGTGGATCGGGAAGAGCCAACTCATCGCCGCCAAGCACTACCTGCAAGTGACGGAAGATGATGTGAGGAAAGCAGTTGGAGCCGATCAGCTACCGACGCAAAATCCGACGTGCTCTACGGCGGAAATGGTTGGAAAACGACGGAAATCCATTCCAGCAAGAAACGAAAAAACCCCAGAGTTTCCGGGGTTTTCCGCAATTGACACTAATTGTCTGGCTGAATCAGTACTCCCTACGGGAGTCGAATGAATCGGCGCAACGTGTTGATTGGAAAGCTAGTTGCGACAATCACCAAGAGGTAGGCGGCGCAAAATCCGGCGCGCGGCAATTATCCAGGCTCGAAACAGCCGCCGGCGATGACTTGGCAAGCGATGCCACCGCTCACGGCCAGCAAGAGCAAACCAGCGGTGCGCAATGTTCCCCTAGCCCCCCAGCGGTTTTGGTCGATCCGCTCGAAACCGATCTTCGCCACGTGGTCGACCATTGGCCGAACCTATCGCCGGCGATCCGCCAGACGATTCTCGAAATCATCCGGGCTACCGCTGGCAAGTAAAGGAGCCGGCCAGCGCTCGCCTAGCTGCCGTGGGGCGGCTAGGCCTTCGCATCGCGAATTACTTCCCCGTGTCGCCGCCGCCCCCTAGCGGGTCCTTCCAGCCACCCCGTACCCCACGCCCTTTCAGAATAGCGTGTTTTGGCCGAGAACGAACTTTTTCAAAACGAATATTCCGCCGCATGGCGAAAGCCTCTTTCAAGATTTTTGGGCCAAAAATGTGCCGGGGTAAACCTGCGGTCTAGTGGCTTTCCGGTGGCCAGATTATTGCCCCCTAGGTTCGGTCGCCTTGCCGCCACCGAGTTTCCCAATAACCCGAAAACTATAACTGTCGTTCACGGGCGGTCTAGTGCTCGCCAGTCGCCACAAAAATGACGTGGGGGGTTAAAACAGTTGCGTATGCCGCCAGTTCCCTCCGTTCGCACGTCGCACCGATGGCAGTAGGGACCCAAGCCCGGGGCCCGGCCTGATTCCGCCATCCTAGGGCGAGTCACCTTTCCTAAACCTGCAGGCAACTTGCGGTTTCGACGTTTTGCGATGATTGGATTAAGAGCCCACGTGATAACTTACGGCGTTGAAGTGCTCCGCCAATTCGTCTCTGTGAGTCCGCCACTGGTCTGCGAACAATCGAGCATTCGCGAGTCGGGCAAGTGGCTACACAAACGACTCCCAGGGAAAAAGTCTTTCTCCAAGGAAGGATTCTGTACGAATGCGCTCCCATTATTCCCACAACCCGTCAAAACGGGGACTTGCCGAAACGTAGCAAGGGCCATAAACGCAACGACGACTAACCGGAATGACCTCAAAAAGAGGCAACTACACAGGCTGTCGAATCGTCCTGCCGACGGGTAAGCTTTGGGGTTTGAACTATTTGCCCCCAAGGAAACGCGGTCGAATGCCCACACTGGATTGGATTGGCAAGGCGGCGGTGGTGAACCACCATCGAAAGGTGGGGTATCACCTGCTGCGCTGCGATCGGGAGCTATCGGCTGGCGATGTCGACGCGGGCAATCTGTTGGTGCAGGGGGATAACCTGCTGGCGCTCAAAGCGTTGCTCCCCTACTACGCCGGCAGGGTGAAGTGCATCTACATCGACCCGCCCTACAACACTGGCAACGAAGGTTGGGTCTACAACGACAACGTGAACAGCCCCGAAATCCGCCAGTGGATTGAAGCGACGGTTGGCAAGGAAGGGGAAGACCTTTCTCGCCATGACAAGTGGTTGTGCATGATGTATCCGCGCCTGGCGCTGTTGCGGGACTTCCTGACGGAAGACGGTGTAATCTTCATCAGCATCGACGATTTCGAGGCCCATCGGCTGCGGCTCATCGTGGAAGAGGTATTTGGCGCGCAGAACTTTATCGCGCAGCTTGTATGGGACAAGACGCGAAAGAATGACGCCAAGCTATTTTCAGTGGGGCACGAATACGTTTTGGCCTTCGCCCGTTCTTTGGCGACATTAAAGGAACGAAAGACAGTATGGCGTGAGCAGAAACCAGGCGCACGAGAGATTTTTGACTTCTGGAAATCCGCGAAGGCGAGGCACGGCAATGACTTCCAAGCAATTCAAAGTGAGCTTCGCGCGTGGTATCGGGAACTGCCAAGGAATCATCCATCGAAGAAACTGAGCCGCTACAAGTGGGTCGATCAATACGGTCCCTGGCGAGACCGGGACATATCATGGCCGGGCGGAGGTGGACCACGTTACGACGTGCCGCATCCGGTCACACTCTTGCCCTGTAAAGTGCCGGAAGCGGGCTGGCGATTCGCTACAACCGAAGAAATGCAACGGCAGGTTCGCGTAGGACTGGTGGAGTTTAGGGAAGATCATACCGAGCCGCCCTTCCGCAAGGCGCACCTGTTGCCCACGCCCGAAGAGTTGGCAACGGGGAACGAAGAGGCCGAGGAAGAGGTGGAGAATGGCAGCGAGGAGGAAGAGGCGGGGCTGTTGGTGATGCCAAGCCTTATCCAGAAACAAGCGCAAGTGTCCGTGAAACTGCTGCGCCGAATCTTCGAAGGCCGTAAGGTCTTCCCCAACCCCAAAGACCATGAAGTTTTGGCCCGGCTGATTCGCTACGTCACGGGACCGAATGACATAATCTTGGACTCTTTCGGCGGAAGTGGCACAACGGCACATGCGGTGTTGCAAATCAACAGGGATACGGAAGGAAGCGAGCGGCGTTTTATTTTGGTGGAAATGCTGCCGGAAGTAGCGGTGGAAATAACAGCAGAACGAATACGCCGAGTAGTCGCCGGTGTGCCTGGCGTGCCCGGCCTGGGCGGCGGCTTTCGATTTTGCAAACTTGGCGCGGGGCTATTCGACGATTCGGGGAACATCGCGGGCGAAGTTAAATTTCCCGACTTGGCGGCGCACGTTTTCTTTACCGAAACCGGCTTGCCGATCCCCAAGCGAGCGAAGGCGGATTCTCCATTACTGGGCGTTCACCACGGCAAAGCAGTTTATCTGCTGTTCAACGGAGTATTGGGAGACAAGCGGCCGGCGGGGGGCAACGTGCTAACGCATTCCGTCGCCCAAGACCTGCCCGTGCATCCGGCCGGCAAAGGGCCGCGCGTGGTGTACGGCGAAGCCTGCCGGCTGGGGCCGAAATCATTGGAGCAATACGGCATTACCTTCCGGCAAGTGCCCTTTGAATTGAAGGTGGATTGACTATGGCCGGGCTCGAACTAAAGGAATATCAACGGGAATCGTTGGAAGCCATCGGGCGATTCTGCGATGCCGTGCGCGACGGCGTGGGCAATCGAGCCGTGCGGCCCGTGCATGACGCCTACTACTTGGAAACGCGGCGCGACTTTATCGAAGTGCCGCAACTGCCCGGCGTGCCGTATGTCTGCCTGCGCGTGCCCACGGGGGGCGGGAAAACGTTGATTGCCGCGCATGCGGTGGGAGCGATTGCAAAGCACCTGGGGCATCAGGATCGGCCGCTATGCCTTTGGGTGACGCCTTCGACCACGATCCGCGACCAAACCTTGCGCGGCCTGCGAAACCGCGAACACCCCTACCATGCGGCGCTGCGCGAAGGGCTGGGGGGCGTGCCCTTGGAAGTGCTGACGGTGGAAGAATCGCTGGCAGCCAATCGGGCGATGGTTTCCGGTAGCGCGGTAATCGTGGTGACGACGATTCAAAGCTACCGCATCGACGAAGAATCGAACCGCAAGGTTTATCAGGACAACGGCTACCTGATGGACCACTTTACGAACCTGCCGGCCTGGGTGCGGGAGCAACTGGCCGAGCCGAACGGCGCAAGCGGCGGGCGGGTTTCACTTTCGCTGGCCAACGTAATGAAGCTGCGCGGCCCCATCGTCATCATGGACGAAGCCCACAACGCGCGAACGCGGGTTTCGTTCGATTCGTTGGCGCGGTTCAGCCCTCTGGCCGTGCTGGAATTGACCGCGACGCCCCAGCAAGAGCATGACCCCGAACGGGAGCGATACGGCAGCAACGTATTGCACGCCGTTAGCGCGCTGCAATTGAAGCGCGAAGGCATGATAAAACTGCCTGTCGATTTGGAATCACGGGAAAACTGGCTGGACGTGCTGGCCCTGACAGTTCAGCGGCGAACGATGCTGGCCGAGTTGGCGGCAACGTGGGGGCGGGACCATGATCGATTCATTCGGCCGATAGCGCTAGTGCAAGCCCAGCCCAAGAGCAATACGCGGGAAACACATACGGCCGAGCGAGTGAAAGAGGCCCTGATTGGGCAATTGCACGTGCCGGCCGAGCGCATCCGCATTTGCACGGGAACAAATGACGAGCTTGGCGACGAAGACTTGCGCCGGCCGGAATGCGTGGTGGAGTACATCATTACCGTTGACAAGCTGCGCGAAGGGTGGGATTGCCCGTTTGCCTACGTGCTGGGTTCGGTTGGAAACGTGGCGACGGCAACGGCGGTGGAACAAGTTCTGGGGCGCGTGCTTCGCATGCCCGACGCCGAACCCACGGGAATACCGGAACTGGACCGGGCATACGCGATCGTGCAAAGCGAAGACGTAGCGCGAACGGCACAGAACCTTGCCGATAGCATGGTGGAGCGGTGCGGCTTTGACCGGGTTTCGATGGGGGACGTGCTGCGCGTGCATCGCCGGCCGGAAGGGCAATCGCTGTTGCCCCTTTCGGCGATTCCGGTTTCTGCCGCGCCAAACCTGGCTCAATTGCCGGCGACCGTGCAAGCCAAGGTTCACTACGAGCCGGCTTCGGGAACCATCAAGATTCACGAACCGCTAACGCGCGACGATGCCCAAGCCCTGCGGGACGTGTTGGCATCGCCGGCGGATCGAACGGCCGTGGAAACCTATTGGCAGGAAGAAAGGGAAGTTGGCACTGCCCCGAAGCTGCTAGACCAATACGCCAAGCCGATTCGACTTCCGCAACTGGCGGTGCGCGACGGGCAACGATGGCTGCGGTTTGAACCGATTGAATTGGATGAGTTCACCTGGGAATTGAGCTCCTGCGATCCCAAGTTTACCGATGCCGAGTTTTCGGCCGAGTTGCACATTGGGGACCACGTTGTTTTGGACGTGACCGGGCAAGGGGCGGTGCGCGTCGGGGGCGTGGAGCAAGTGATTACCCGCCAAGCATCGTTCCTGTCCCAAGACGACCACTGGGAAAAAGTCGAAGTAGTTCGCTGGCTGGATCAAGAGCTGCATCGGGGCGGACAAAATGCCGGTCTTTCGGCGGCGGAATCGCAAGCATGGTTAAATCGCGTGGTCAATTATCTGGTGGTGGAACGCGCGGTACCGATTCCGATTCTTGTTCGCAAGCGACATGAGTTGGCAGACTTAGTTTTCGATCGCATCATTGACCACGGCCGAAAGCAGATTCGCAAAGCGGCGGAAATGCTGTTTGCTGGCGAAACCGCACGACGGCTGGAAACCACGTTCGCTGCGCCGTTTGAAATTGCTGAGCAAGATTACTGCCCCTATCGGCGATATAGCGGGACCTATTCGTTTCGGAAGCACGCCTTTGACCTGATTGGCGAGATGGGGCGTGATGATGAGCCCGATTGCGCATACAAGATCGACAGTCACCCCAACGTGGTACGCTGGATTCGGAATTTGGACAACGAAAGCGCCGGCGGATTCAGCCTGCCGCTTTCGCCGGGACGATTCTTTCCTGATTTTCTAGTTGAACTGAAAGATGGACGAATAGCAATCGTGGAATACAAGGGTGGTCACTTGGCGGAACAAAAGAAGGAGCTTCACAAGGAAGAAATCGGGAAGTTGTGGGCGGCGCGTTCGGACGGAAGGTGCGTTTTCGTTCGCGTGGTGGATCGGGATTGGGCAACTCTAGGCAAGGTTTTAGATTCAGAAGTTTAACATATAGACAGATTGGGGGGGGGGGCTATGACAATTGAGAAGTGCGATTGCAAGTTTAACGAACGTCCAGAAGCCAAACGAATTAAAATAACCAAGAAACCAACCACATTGCTCGTTGAAGTAATTAGTCAGCTGAATCAAAGCGAAAGCGTACGCCCAGGAAAGGTTTGCGGCATAGCATTAAACCGAAGTTATGAACAACTGCTGCAACTTGGAGATGGAGAGCATACAATCTGCAACTGCACTAAGATGATTAGCGAGAAGGACTCATATCCCTCAAGTTCTAAAAAATAGCACTGTTATTTAGATCGAATCGAACATATTGATCCAGCTGTGCATGTTCGTTACTGCGATGCTAACTTTGTTGCGATGCGAGCTTGCTTTAGCCCAGGACTTTGGGGCATCAGAAGAGGCGTGGTAGTAGTAAAGGGGCGTGGTAGTAGTAACGTCAGTTTGTGCCGTTGGCGTGCATGAATGCAGCGGTGCGGATGGGAAAACCTTCGCAGCGGGAATCGTCAGAAGGACCCGTAGGGGCTTGTTAGAGGCCTATGGGCTGTTTGGTGGGCCCGTGGGGTCGTCGCCGGCTGCGAGCTTTTCTAAGGGCTGCTGGGGCCGTTTGCTTGGCACTCTTGGCGGGGGCTCGCTACACTACCCATCGGGAAGGTTGATTCGCCGGCCAGCGGACAACCAAGCGGCCTGGGCGGGGTGAGTGTTTCCTACCTTTCACTTCCCCGCCCATGCCGGCCCATGCAAAAGGGTAGGGGAAGTGCTAGAGCAGATCGACCGCCTAGAGCGTGTGTGTGAGTGTGCGCGTAAACTCGCGTTTGGCTTGGAGCAGTTGCTCCCGCTGCTGGCGAAGAATCCTCGAAGCAGTGCCCCACTTATCGATCATCTTTCAAGAGATGCAAGGTCCTTACGCGATTCGATGAATGGGCTGGAATTCAAGTTCGATTCGCCTCCCTACGAAGTGCTTCAAACCATCGGGAGAACGCTTGACCTGCTCGCAACACTTGGCTACACGCGGTCAAACGATTTCGGCGATATGCCTACCCAACCTTTCCCCACAAAAGCTATGGATAGCTTCAGTAGGGAAGTATCGCGACTCTCTTCTGTTATTGAGACCGAGCGGGAATTGCTTCAATCGCAGAATGACGCGGCGGAAGTGATCGAAGCCGGCCATTTTCTCGAGTGGGTGAGACGTTGTCCGGGCCGTGGTGCAAAGCGTGAGCTTGGCACCTTTAGGATGAAACGCAAGCCATCGGGCAACCGAGACTATTGTTCGTCGCAATTGTTCGAATATGCCGATGATCTTTGGGTGAGCAAGGAGGAAGAGTTCTACGAAGACTCCTACCGACCAGACGGCCAAGAGGTGGTGAAGGTAGTGAACGAAGCCTACGCGGCGCGGGTGGTGCTCGATAGCGACGTTCAACTGTCGTCTGATTTGTTGCTATGGGCATCAAAGAAAGCGGGGCCACCAATTCCAGACGATGAGCCGGCTGTTGCCGTAGACCGCCCCTCTTGGAACAGTCGATCTCGTGAGTTGTCGTACAAGGGGCAGGTTGTGCGGAGGCTGGCAACCACTGCCACACGTGCAGCTCAGCTGGTCGAAGCATTTGAAAATGCGGGTTGGCCGTATGAAATCGATCGGCCGTTTAGAGACAACTCACACGATGGTGAGCAGCTTAGTAACGTGAGAAAGACGCAGTTGGATCAGGTCGCAAAGGAGAAGTTGAGAACCGCCGTTGACAGCCTGAACGACAAGCTGACGTCAATTCGTTTCCAGACCAGTAAAGCGGGCAATTCGGTAGGGTGGTTAGAGCTACCAACTAAACCGCAATTTCCACCGCCGCCAGTCGACGACGTCCCTTTCTAGGCCAACTCCCGGCGAACTCCCGAAAGTCTCCCGAGAACTCCCGAAGCCGGAATTTCGGCTCCCGAATCGCTCCCGCCAACTCTTCTCAAAGCGCTTAGACTCCCGGTAATCGCTTGCCTATTTTTAAGGGCATGAGAACCACACCGGAACAGACTGCAAAGCAATGTTTGGCGATTCCTGCAGTGGAATTAGCCGAGCTTCTTAACGTGAGCGAGCGCCATCTCTGGGGAATGCTCGCAACGGGCCGGTTAGGTCCACAGCCTATCGCCTTGGGCCGTGCCAAACGCTGGCCGGTCGATGAGGTGAAAGCCTGGCTCGCCGCTGGCGCTCCTGACCGTGACACGTGGCAAGCGATGCGCGGTGGTGACACTCGCTAGGGCTCTTTCTCGCCTGCGTCGTCAGCTGGCCGGCTGCGATGGTGGCTTCTTTGCTACTTCGAAGAAAGGTAGGACTGATGGAGAACGTTGTTCTCACGGAAGGGTTGCGCCTGCATCGGCTGGGGCTTTCCCTGCTCCCACTCCATTACAAGCAGAAGAAGCCGGCAGTCCGGTCATGGAAGCGATACCAAACGACACGCCCCGACGAAGCGACCATTTACCACTGGTGGGCGAATCATCCCGAGCGTGGGCTGGCAATTGTATTGGGTCAGGTTTCGTCATGCATTGTTGCGCGTGACTTCGACACGATGGAAGCCTATGAGCAATGGGCAGCGAGCTTTTCCGAACTTGCGGCAAAGCTACCAACGGTCGAGACGAGCAGAGGTCGACACGTTTACGCCCGAGCCGACTTCGAAGCAATCCGCCGGCGAGGCAAAGAAACAATTTACGAGTTCGACGACGGCGAGTTGCGGCTAAGTGGTTGCTACGTTGCTGCGCCCCCTTCGATGCATCCATCAGGCTCGCAATACCGCTGGCTGATTTCGATGGTCGAGCTTCCGCCGGTCGTGGATGTTTTTTCGTGCGGGTTCGTTCCGTGCAACAGAGAGGACAGAGACTACCGAGAGAACCGAGCTAACCGAGTGAACCCAGACGACCGAGCTGACCTAGCAACCGAGCTTCCCAAGAAACCGAAGACATTAGGTACTCAAGTGGTAGCTTTGCTGAAAGAAAACAATTTCGCTCCCGAAGTTTGGCAGCAAGTGCTCGCAGCAATTGAGCAAACAGTGCCACGACAACAAGGCAGGCGGCACGAGCAGGTGTTTCATTTCTGCCGAGTGCTCAAGGCGATTCAAGAGGTTGCCGATCTCGACCCGAACCAACTTGAGGAAATTGTCTATCTGTGGTGGGAGCAGGCGAGCAAGGTCTCTGGTACATCGTGGGCCGAGACGTTGCAAGACTTCCTAGAGGGATGGCCAAAAGTCGAGTTTCCGGCAAATAGCCAACCGATGAAGCAGATACTTGAGCGGGCAATGATTGCCGAAACGCCGGCGGGTGTCGAGTTTCTACGGGGCGAGAAATTACCGCTGATGCTCCTGAAGCTGTGTCGCGAATTGCAGCGGCGCAATCCTAACAAGGAGTTCTACTTGTCATGCCGGATCGCAGGCGAGTTGTGCGGAGTGAATCACGTCACGGCCAACCGATGGTTGTCGCTGTTTGAGAGGAGGGGATTTCTCGAAGTGGTGGAAAGAGGGAGCAATAGAAAAGGCGGTCAAGCAACGAGGTATCGCTACGTGCGCCCCTTGTAATGTGCCGACGATTACTTTCGATTGATGGACGAACTAGCAGAAAGGTAGGAAGCTGATGGCAAGCATTTCACGTGATCCGGGCGGTTTTCGTCGCATTGTGTTCAAGGGTGGCGATGGCAAACGCCGCGCGGTGCGATTGGGGAAGATGACGCAAGAGACGGCGCTGGCGGTGAAAGTGAAGGTTGAGAGGCTGATTGCCGCGCAGATAACCGGCCATGCGCTCGACAACGAAACGGCCAAGTGGGTTGCCGAACTTGAGCAAGTGCTGGCTGACAAGCTGGCTGCTGCTGGGCTGATTGCGCAGCGAGACGTTGCCGTGCTAGGGCCGTTCATTGATACCTACATGGCGGGCCGAACTGACATTCAGCCGCGCACGATCGACCGCATGACACGAGCCTATCAGCATCTTCGCGACTTCTTTGGTAATGACCAGCCATTGCGAGAAATCACTCCTGGCGACTGCGAGGAACTTGGCCGGCACTTGCGCAAGACCCTTGGCGAGAACACCGTGAGGAAACGTCTCTCGCAGTGCAAGCAGTTGTTCCGCTTTGCCGTACGGAAGCGATTGATTGCCGACAATCCGTTTGCAGAGATGAAGGGGCTGACCGTTACCGAGAACCGCTCGCGAGATTTCTTCCTCACGCCTGAGGACGCGGCGAAGGTGCTCGACCAGTGCCACAACAACGAGATGCGTTTGATCTTCGCCCTATGCCGCTGGGGTGGCTTGCGTTGTCCTTCGGAAGTGCTGCAGCTGCGATGGTCGGATATGGATTGGGAGCGGAGCCGGATGCGTGTACGCTCGCCCAAGACCGAGCACCACGCCGGCAAAGAGTTTCGCGAAGTGCCGATCTTCCCCGAAGTGCGCAAGTATCTGGACATTGCTTTTGGCGAGCCATCGGACGAACGCACCGATTTCGTGATTACGAAGACCCGAAGCAACGAGGCGAACCTTCGGACCTACTTTCGCCGCGCCGTGATCCGGGCCGGCTTGCAACCTTGGCCGAAGCTGCTGCAGAACCTTCGGGCATCGCGAGCGACCGAGCTGGCGAAGGAATATCCGGCCCACGTTGCCGCTGATTGGCTGGGACATTCGGCGATGGTGGCGCGCAAGTTCTATTGGCGAACTACTGACGATGACTTTTCCAAGGCTATTTCGAAGATCACCCCCCCGAAATTACCGGCGCAAAAAGCGGCGCAGCAAGCCGGTGAAATGGGGTGCATAGAGGCGAACGGCCAACGCAAGAAATCAAAAAACCCCTTGGAATACGCGATTCCAGGGGTTTCTGAAAGTGCAGAGTACTCCCTACGGGAGTCGAACCCGTGTTACCGGACTGAGAACCCGGGGTCCTAGGCCTCTAGACGAAGGGAGCAGGCCGATGTCGTGACCTTACTGCAGTGAGTTAGCCACGTCACTCGCAACACTTCGTGACGAAGCAGATGCGAGACTCATTACTTTCTATCGCAGCTGCGAAGTTGTCAACAGGCTCTCGGAACTATCTTTGGGGCGGGGGACAATTATCGCGGCGTATCTTGTTGCTGAGAAAAGACCTACGGCCAGGTGCCGGGAGAGTTCACCTAGCCGTGAAGGCCTGTTTTCGGGCCGATATTACTGAGCCCCTTGCGATTGCTGACGATATTTTTCGGTCAGGCGGTCGATGTCGGCTCGTAGTGTTCCGTCGAGAATTTCACGCACACGTGGCATGATTTCCGCCAGGATTTGCTGGGCTTCGTCGGGCTTGTTCAGCCGATCGTAGCAGATCGCTTTTCCGGCGAGGCCTGACAGATGGAACTGTCCCGCCGTCTCTTCCACCAGGGAAAGCTCGTGGAACAGCGGAAGTGCTTCTTTGGCACGCCCTTGCGATAGGTGCCACATGGCGAGCCCTTTGGCTGCTAGGCGACTGTAGCGAAGGTTCGTGGGGTTCTCTTGCGGCGGGAAATAGCGGGCCACAGCCTTCCAGGCCTGCTCGACATTGCTGGTGGCAATGGTGGCAAAGTACCACTGCTGCTCGACCGTTTGCATCCGTTTGATCTGAGGCAGTTCTTTGCGATCGAAGGCGAGCAGGGGATCTTCGCGGAAAATAAAAGCGGCGGCACCACCGATCGGGAAGGCCAAGATTACGGCGAGCAGCAGCACGACGAGCGGCAGTTTGAACGATGATTCGCCGCTGCTGGCCACCACCTGTTGCAATTGCTGCGTGGCAGCCATCCGCGAACTCGACATCGCCTGGATTTCAGCGGCGGCATCGGCGGGGAGGCTCGATTGCCAATCGTCGTCGGTTCCTTCGATGCGGAGCATGCGAAGGTCGCGAATCAGTTCGGCTGGCTTTTGATAGCGTGCGTCGGGCCGTTTTTCGAGCATTTTATGCACGACACGGCAGAGTCCTTCCGGCAGGTCGGGGCGAATGGCCTCCAATCGCTTGGGCTCGTTCTTTAGGTGTTGCACGGCAATAGCGAGCGCCGTTTCGCCGTCGAAGGGAGGCCGTCCCGCGAGCATGTGGTAGCAGGTGACGCCGAGCGAATAAAGGTCGCTGCGAGGATCGACCCCTTTGCCTTCCACTTGCTCGGGGCTCATGTAGAGAGGGGTCCCCATGGTGATGCCGACCTGCGTCAGGTCCATTTGGGCACCATCGCGGGCGACGCGGGCGAGGCCGAAATCGGCCACTTTCACCTCACCACTCCCGCTGAGCATGATGTTTTCGGGCTTAATGTCTCGGTGCGTGATGTTTTGCTCGGCTGCCCGTTGCAGAGCGGCAGCCACTTGCCGCAAGATGCTGACGACGATTGGGGCGGTGAGTCCGCTGCCATGACGCGCCAGGTATTGTTTGAGGTTCTGTCCGGCGACATATTCCTGGGCGATGTAGTGCACACCATCGATGCAGCCGACTTCGTGGATTTGCACGATATTGGCATGCACCAGACCCGCTGCTGCTTGTGCTTCGTGGTGGAATCGCCGGACGTAAGTGGAGTCGACGGCAAGAGTTCGGCGAAGAACCTTAAAGGCCACCTGACGTCGCAGCGAAAGTTGTTGAGCTAGATACACCTCGGCCATGCCACCGCGACCGAGTCGCCGCAGCAACTGATAGTCGCCGAGCTTGCGCCCCGACAGGTCGGCTTCGGTTGTCGGCTGTGTCGGATTGGGGTGGCTCATGGGATGTGACGGCAAAGTGAAAGACCAGCATCACTTACGTTCAAAACTTCGACGGTTGAGAAGCAGGTGGCGACCAGAATCGCCAGCAGCCTCTTTGCGCCAACGGACGTAGGCGAGCGGATATTGCGGTGCGGGGTTCATGCCTTGCGCTTGTACACCCTTATTCTACTCTCCCATCGCCCGGTGTGGATTCGAAGAAATGATCCATGCAGGGGCAAGACGAGAAGCGATGAATTGTCGCGCATGCGCACTATCTAGCTTAGTCCGACCTCATCTAGTGCAGCGACGAGGCTGGTGGGATCAAACAACCTCAAAAAAAGGTTGAACTAGTACCAAATTCGCCTAGACTGAGGGGCAGTTCACACGCTCCCCATTTTCCCACCTTGCCTTGGCAACTGGCAACTTTCGGGCAACTATCATCCCGATCGACGATGCCCATGAATCTTAGCAGGACACCTTCGTGGCTGCATGCACACAAGCTGAGTGTGCGCGCATCGGCCCGAGGTTGGTCGATCAGCCGAGGCACACTTCTGCAGCGCGGGTTTACGCTCGTCGAGTTGCTGGTGGTGATTGCCATCATTGGTGTGCTCGTCGCGCTGCTGCTGCCAGCGGTGCAAAGTGCACGCGAGTCGGCTCGACGGATGCAGTGTGCCAGCCAGATGAAACAGCTGGGGCTCGCAGCTCATAACTTTCACGACGTACGTGGCTCGTTCCCACCTGGCTATTTGGGACCACTTCCGCACACACAGTATCAAGATCATCCGAGCGATCAGCAGTACATCGGTTTCATGGCCTACCTACTCCCCTACATGGAGCAGTCCCCCGCGCACGATCAAATCGCCACGAACATGCGGATCGATGTCACCGACAACGCCTGGTTCAACAATTCGGCGAGCGTGGCTGCTGGCAAGGTACGCATCAAAACACTCGAGTGCCCTTCGGCCGATCTGTTTGGTCACACGCTTGGCGTCACCGCCACCATCAACTTGCACTACACCAGCAACATTCTCGACTGCGAAATCGTGATGTTTCCTGCGAGTTCCACGTCGGCGAAAGAACTTGGTCGCACGACCTACTTGGGAGTCGCGGGCTATTTTGGAAACATCCCCCACGTGAGCGCCGAGCAAGGGATTTTTGGCAACCGCAGCCAAACACGTTTCTCGGGGATCACCGACGGAACGAGCAATGTGCTGATGTTCGGCGAAGCGACCGGAGGCCGCGATCCTGTGACCCGGCGTCGTCAGGTGGGGCACAGCTGGATGGCCTCGAGCGTTCTCACCACGGCATGGGGGATCAAGACCGGGGATGCCTTCGACTTCAGCAGCGAACATCCGGGGATCGTGCAATTCTGTTTGGCCGATGGTTCGGTTCGCAAATTGTCGCGCACCATCGAGCACGAATCGCTCATCAAACTCTCGGGGATGCAAGATGGCGAAGTGGTGAGCCAAGAGGGTGTGCAGTAATGCCTCGAATCCTACGCCACCCATGGCTTGGTGCGCTGATGATGCCATCGATACTGGCCTTGGCGAGTCTGGGCCTGACGATGCTCGGTGGATGTTCGTCGTCGACACCAGCGACCAACATTCAGCCTCCACCACCTGCAGAAACCATTCCAGCACCTGCGCCGGAAAACGTGCTCAAAAGTGGCTCGCCACCACCGCGCGTGAAGAAAAGCTGAGCAGCGCGTCGGCATGAACATCGAAGTCGCGTCGTACGATCCTCGCTGGCCGCTGCTGTTTGCTGCCGAGCGCGATCTGCTCGTCGCAGCGCTTCCCCATCTTTCGCTGCAAGTGCACCACATCGGCAGCACGTCGGTGCCCAAGCTGGCTGCCAAGCCGATCATCGATCTGTTGCTCGAAGTCGACTCGCTCGAGAAGCTCGATCGCGCGGGACCAAACTTGGTCGAGCTCGGCTATGAAGTGATGGGGGAGTTTGGCATCCCTCGACGTCGCTACTTTCGTAAAGGCTTGGAGCGTCGCACGCATCAGCTCCATGCGTTTCAAGCGGGCGATTCGCACGTTCTGCGGCATCTCGCGTTTCGCGACTACTTGCGAGCGCATCCTGATGTCGCTGCCCAGTATGCCGCTCTCAAACTGTCCCTTGCCAACAGCTGCTCGAGCATGGATGACTACTGCGACGGCAAAGACCCGTTCATCCAGCAGCACGAAGCCCTCGCCCTCCGCTGGGCGGCAATCACTTAGCCAGGCCTCCGCCAGAGTGGCAATCTCCGGTGCCATGCGCAGGCTCGGAGTTCATTGAGTCGTGCTTCTTCGCTGCCGCGCCACTGAACCGCCCTACATCAATCGGTCCGCTGCTCCTATACTTCATCTTGAGATGGAGCGTGGTCGATTCGTACTTATGCGGTCACGTTTTACAGTGGATGTCTCGCAGTCTGTGGTAACCCCAAAGTTCGAGGATCGTGCGATGGAGACCGAGTGGTACAACCGGACCGAAAAGATTCAGCAGCGTGTCGATCAACTCCGGGGGTCGCTTTGACTACGACGGCAAAAAGAAGCAGTTTGAGTTTCTCGAAGCGCGGATGAGTCAGCCCGACTTCTGGAATGTGCAGGAGAAGGCACTCGAAGTCGTCAGTCAGGTGAAATCGCTCAAGGCGATTCTTGCACCGCTCGATGCAATCGTGAATTCCGCGAGCGACCTGCCCGGGATGCTCGATATGGCTGGGGATGACGAAAGCTTTGCTGCCGATCTGCGTGCGGAGATCGAGCGAATTGAAAAACAGCTCGACGATCTGGAGCTCAAAGCGCTGCTGAACGGGCCACTGGATAATGTCGGCGCGATCGTCACGATTCACGCGCGCGATGGTGGGACCGATGCGAGCGACTGGGCCGAAATGCTGCTGCGCATGTACATCGGCTGGGCCCAGAAAAATGGCTACGAATACAAAGTGACCGAGCGCGACGAAGCCGATGTTGCAGGCATTAGCGCAGCAACGCTCGTCATTCGCGGACCGATGGCTTACGGCTATCTCAAAGGGGAATCGGGCCATCATCGACTGGTGCGCATCAGCCCGTTTAACTCGGAAGGAAAACGGCAAACGAGTTTTGCTGCTGTCGATGTCCTGCCCGAAATCGCCGACGATTTCGAAGTGGTGATCAACAAAGAAGACATCCGCGAGGATACGTATCGCGCTGGTGGCGCTGGTGGTCAGCACGTGAATAAGACCGAAAGCGCTGTGCGCTTGACGCACTTTCCCTCGGGGATTGTGGTGCAATGTCAGAATGAACGGAGCCAGCACAGCAACCGCGCGACAGCCTATAAAATGCTGCGGGCACGGCTCGCGCGGGCGGAAGAAGAACGTCGCGAAGCGGAATCGGCATCGAAGTACAAATCAGCAGCGAAGGTCGGTTTCGGTTCCCAAATTCGAAACTACTTTTTGCACCCAACGCAGCGCGTGAAAGACTCGCGCACCGGCTACAGCGAAGGGGACTTTCACAGCGTGCTCGACGGCAATTTGCAAGGTTTTATCGACTCGGTTCTGAAGTGGCGCGCTAGTGGCGAAACCGTCAGCAGCAGTGTCGCAGGAGAGGATGACTAGCGTGACTTCCGATTCCTCTTCCGCCAGTTCGCGCGAGCAAGCGACGATTCATCTCGAAACCAGTGCACTCGCCTTGGCAATGCCATGGCATGTCGACCGCTATTCGCACGCCATTTCCCTGCGACAAGATGGCGAGAGAAGTGTAGCGCTGGCATCGGTCGAGGGGACCTCGGCCGATGTGTGGCCCTCTAGCGCTCCGGTACAGAGCGCACGCAAAGAGTTAATCTCGTGCGATGAGAGCGCGATTCTGACCGTCGGCATGAGTGGGCAGAGTCACTGGTCGATGTCGATCGAAGAGAAACTGGGTGGCTCGCTCGTTTTTGATGTCGCCTGCCGCACCAGCGCGAAAGAGCCACTCCTCACCAGTACGTATCGGAGCGAACTCGGAAGACTGGTCGTTGTTTCACCGACCGAAGCCCATCTGGTGAGCACCACAGGCGAGGTGTTGCTGCGGCTCGAGACTACTTCCGCAGGGATCGCTCCCCCACCAGCCTTGGCGATGGTGGGAGATCTGCTGACAATCACCGCTGCGATCTCGCTGCCGGAAAATCCACGCGGCCGAACGCTGCGCTGGAAATACGCGATTTTCCCAGGCAAAAACGACGAAAACAAAGCCACTGATTGCAACTGAACAGGGGCTGTTGCGGCGAACACTTATCGCGTGCGCTGCTGCGACTGCGCTTGTGCCACGCCACCTTCACGCGAAGCAGCGCGAGCATGCACGGCAGCACTCACGCGGGCAAACTCGGCCTGCACCTCGGGCTTTACATCCTCGAGACGCTCGGCCAACTTCTGCATGCCTGGCCCGTTTCGTTCAGCAGTCTGCGACAGCTTGCTCAGGAACTTGGTCGTCTCCTGAAAGTTCGCATCCGCTACACTTCCCACTAATGGCTGAAGTGTCTTCGCAATGAGATCGACCCCTGCGTTCTCGATGAGCAAAAAGACGTCGAGTCGATTGCCAATGTAGGTTTTGGCATCGGTGCCGCGCTCGTACTCACTTTGCAAGAGCAGCACGCACTTGGCGTTCATCTTCTTGCGAAAGAGCGGGCCTTCGTAAAAGCCTTCGCTGTAGATCAGATGCATATCTTGCGTGCCGTAGCAAAGCTCGACATCGCACAGCGTTCCTGCGCCGTCGTCACCTTTCCACTGGAAGGGGGCGACACGTTCAGCACGCATATTCGACACGCCCATGATCTTCCAGATGTTCACCACCACTTCCGGATGGCGAATCAGGAACAAGTAGAGATCGGGATCGCAGTCGATTTGCTTCGCGGGCATGCGGCGATAGACACTCGGATGATCGACGACATCGACAATTTTCCGCTGCGTCGCTGCGTTGAGTTTGCTCAGAGGCAGCACAGCGAGCGCATCTTCGCGCGATTGTCGACTGCTATCGGCCTGCGGTTCGGGAGAGGCCCACAGCGTGCGCGACATCGCAGTTGCTAAAGCCACCACCGAGGAACTGACAAAAGTTCGGCGATCCAAGGACATACTCCTCGACGGTTCACGCGAGCGATCAGTCGAATCTGGCAGCAGGCTGTTGTTCTCGGCCATTTGCTAGCTCCGCTGTCGATGCAGGAAGGTGATGTCGCCGCCAAAACCTCTGCGGAATTTCGCAGAAGGCAAGCCCGGCAGAATTTGCCGGTCCTAGGGATAATTCGGCCGGTCCACGCTCACTGGACCAGCAAAAATCTTCATGATTCATCATCTACAAGAACCAGCACTGCTAGCACCATGCTTTGCGCGGCCTGTCGGATTGAGAAATCGATCTTGGTGCATCCCTGCCTGATGCGCCACACTGTGCTTAGCCCAACGACCTCTAAAGTAGCCCAAAGCATGGCCCTGGCATGAAGCGATCAACTCACCGCACCAAACGCCCGACAGAGCAGCATTTCGCGGCACAAATGGACGCTGCCGCTCCGCGCCGAACGCAGCGGTGGTGGATCGCTAGCGCACTGGCCGGCGCAATTTGCTTCACCATCGGCGCGCCGATCGTGTGGTGGAAATCGCGCGAGTGGACCGAGGCAGCCTACATCTCGCAGCTCGTGCGCGACGTCGAACTGGCCAGCCCCGACAACTTACAAACCCGTGTGGCGATGGTCACAGCCATCGATGACGTTGGCATCGCTGCACTGGTCGAACTCCTGGCAAGCGAGCGGGCAGAGGTGACACTCGCCGCTTCGCGCGCGATCGATGCGCAGCTCAGCGAGTGGCAACATCTTCCACCTTCGATGGCGCAGCAGCGTGTGCTCCGTCTCGCCAAACTGCTCGTCGAGCTGGCTCCCGATTTGTCGGCCGATCAGCGGCAACGGGTAGTCACGATCGGCGAAAAGCTGCTGCGCTGGCCCTTTCCCGACGATCCTGCTGGAGCGGCTGAGCTGCTGGCAACTTGTGAAGTCCTCGTCACGTTGCCCCTGAAAGAGGTGCCAGACGAACTTCGCATAGCAAACGCCGTTTTGCCTCGCGAGATCGTAGGAGATGCGTCGCGCGAACGCTCGATGGACGAAGGCAATGCGATCGCCATTCCACCGATCGCGGGAAGCAACTTGCCCGTTGCGCCTGAGGGGGATGATCGACTCCCAACCGTCGTGGGACCTTCGCTCCCTCCCTCTCTGACGATTAATCCAGGCCAAGTTCCGCAAGCGGCAGAGCTCGGAGATCAGCCACGCGAAATTGTACCGGCCGAGCCGGGCCCTTTTGTGGCCCCTCGAGCTGAAGTGATCGAGTCAGCTGAGAAACCCGACGAGCCCACCAATCGCGAAGTCGGTGCCACGATCGATCGTCGCTATGACTACTTGACGCTCCTCGCCGATCTGGAAGTGATGCAGCGGCTTTCATCGACCGACGAGCATCTCGCGCGAGCGGCGGAGGAGGAGCTGCGAGCGCGTGGCTATGAGTCGCAGCATTTGCAGCTGGCACTCGTGGTGGTTTCGAGCGACCCTGCGAAGCGACTCGCGCTGGCCGAATCGCTCCCGAGTATGCGTGGCATCGATCCACGTCCTTGGCTCTTGCATCTGGCCACCGATGCCGATCCGGCAGTTCGCACGACAGCTCGCGCGATCCTCAAAACGACGAGCGATCCGGCGCTGCGACGATAGCCCGCTGTCAGGCACATGTAAGGCAAGTCTGCGACTCTTCGAAGTCTAGCGCAAATGACGCTCGAGGCTGATCACGCGTTCGGCAGTGACGTGCGGCGTTTTAAGGGCTTCGAGATAACCGCGGCGGCCGTAAAGCCCCACTTGCTTGTTGACGTAACGATTCAGATTCAGCCCCGGCGATGGCGAGACAAAGCAGATTGGTCGGCCCGTGCTATCGACAATCGCAAAAGGGGCCGCTTGATGCTGCCGCGATACGACCGGCTTGAGCCAACCGACAGCATCGTACTTAGGGTCGGTCGCAGCGCTTGCTGCTGTTGCAGGAGCAGCGGCCGATACCGGTGCATCAGGAATCTTCGACGTCGATCCTGTGGCTGAATCGACTCCCAAATCGGCCAGCGTATCGAGTTTGAACTTCGTCGCAAAATCGCGGATCTTTTCGAGCATCAAGCGAGCACGGCCACGATCGACAGGGTTCTCGGCCCCATCGACGATGGCTAGGGTTTGGCGCTCGAGCGCAATCAGATTCCATTCGCGCCGATCGCGGGCAAGCATCAGCGACAATTCGACATCGATGGCAGCCAACTGATCGTCGATAGAACTGCCGGTCGATGATGTGAGTGCTTCACTCGCGCGTGATGCTGCTGGTACGGAGCTTGTGCGAGTAGCAACTCGCTCGTCGGCTGCGGCATCCCCCAGCAGTGCCGGTGCGCCAGTGGTGCGGTTGATCGGTGTCATCGAACGCGAGCGCGTGGTGGGAGGTGTGCTTGTGGGGGTGGTGACAATGTCAGATGCGCGTGGTCGCGAACCTGTCCGAGGGCGGAAACCGTCGGACGAAATAGGGGATGCACTATCGAGCGAGGGCTCCCCTTGATAGGCCGCAGGCTGAACAGGAAAACGCTGAGAAATCATGTCGCGCGCGGCTAGTGGTTTTTTCGTGGTGGGCTCGAGATCGGTCAACTGAATGCCGCTGCCATGCTCCTCGGCATGCCGCGCGCCGCTGGGCATTCGCCCAGCCGGTTGTTGCTCTGTGGCCGGTTGTTCGTAGTCATCGAGCGGAATTTCGGCCGATGCCAACTGCACGTCGCTGCGCGACTCATTTTCCACTTCTTCGAGTTGCTCTCGGCGGGGAAGTGGCACTTCGACCATCCCCAGCTGATTTCGCGCGTCGCTATCCAAATCCAAGGCCCGATCGAGCCGCCGACCATCGGCCAACTGCTGCGCTGCTGCCTGGAGTTCCTCGGGCTTACTGCGGCTGATATCGCGCGGATGAACCCAGCGGAATTCTCCGGCCGGTGGCGCGATTTTCAGCCACGTTTGCGACTCGCCATCCTCTTGTGGAACTTGCCGTTTGCCGAGGATCGAAAGCTCCTCCCCCGGCTCCAGCATCAGATGATGTTTGTGTTCGCGAACCCGCTCAATTTCGGTCCCAATCCAGCTTGGTGTTTGTGTCACGACGATGGCTAAGTTGGGCTCGTCGCCAACTTCCACATGATCGGCCACAACCCAGCTGAAACTCTCTTCGGGAGGACGAATGGCGAGCCAGCCGGCGACGTCGCGGCGGAAGACTTCAATGCGAGTGCCGCGTGGCAACTTTTGTGTGGTGTAGAAGCGGCGCCCCGGCCCGCTGTAGATGTCGGCCTCGTCGGCGACGATGAAGGCTTCGAAGGGGTACGTATCGTCGGCCATCGCGCGCGAGCTGTTGCCGAGCACGCTTGCTAGCATCGCTGCCACGAAAAAAACTGCTGATAATCGCATCGGCCCATCCCCGCATCAACGTCCAAAATCTCGACGGAGTCGCACCAGCCTCTAGTAGAGAAATCGCCCGCACGGAGCAAGGGCAAAGGGGCCGGAAGGGAGGTTGGGGCCATGTGAATACCGTGCAGAGCGACATCAATCAGCACTGGCCAGAGTGCCAGTGCCATTGAGAAAAATTCAGCAGCGCATCGAAACTAAACAGCGCGAGCGAGTTTGCTTTCTCTCGCCTCTCGCCTCTCGCCTCTCGCCTCTCGCCTCTCGCCTCTCGCCTATTCTTTCAGGCGACCAAGGGCGATGGTCGCGTTGTGGCCGCCGAAGCCGAAGCTGTTGCTGATCACGTAGTCGATGGGGCGACGACGAGGTTCGTGCGGCGTGAAATCGAGGTCGCAACCAGGATCGGCCGTTTCGAGATTGATCGTCGGGGGGACGATTTGATCCTGGACAGCCTTCACGCATGCGACCAAGGCAATGCCGCCGCAAGCGCCGAGGGTGTGACCCAGGTGGCTCTTGATGCTCGACACACTAGTCTTGTAAGCATGCTCGCCAAAAACGCGCTTGATGGCGTTGGTTTCGGCCTGATCACCCAGCGGCGTGCTGGTGCCGTGGGCACAAATGTAGCTGATGTCGGTGGGGGCGAGGCCCGCATTCGCGAGTGCAATCGACATGGCGCGACCAGCACCGGTGCCACCTTCGTCGGGGGCGGTGATGTGGCCTGCATCGGCGCTAAATCCACTGCCGAGCATTTCGCAGTAGATGCGAGCGCCGCGGCGTTTAGCACTTTCGTATTCTTCGAGCACAACCAGGCCAGCACCTTCGCTGAGGACAAATCCATCGCGATCGGCTGAGAACGGCCGGCTAGCCTTAGTGGGAGCTTCGTTACGCGTGGAGAGGGCTTTCATGTTCTGAAAGCCAGCGAGCCCCATTTCGGTGATCGCGGCTTCGGTGCCGCCGGTGATCATGAAATCGGCATCGCCGTATTGAATGGTCCGAATCGCATCGCCGATGGCGTTGTTGGCCGACGCGCAAGCTGTCGCTACCGAGTAGTTGGCAGCTTTGAGTCCGTAGCGGATCGAGATGTTTCCGCCAGCGGCGTTAAGCATCATCTTGGGGACAGTGAACGGGCTGACACGATCGACCCCTTTTTCCATCACGCGATGGACCTGGTCTTCGATTTCGTGCAGACCGCCGATACCGCTACCAAGAATCACACCTGCTCGCTCGGCATTAATGCCGGCGGCTGCGAGTTGCTGGGCAGCAAGCTCTTGCGAGACGTCGCCGTCGCGAGGGGTGATGCCGCTGTCGACCATCGCTTGATGGGCAGCAACCATGGCAAACTGCGTGAAGCGATCGACCCGTTTGATTTCCTTACGATCCAGGAAAACACCGGGGTAGCGTTCGGCATCCCAATCCCATACGTCGCCACCAAAGCGAACTTTGAAGCGATCGATGCGATCGATACAGCGCAGCTCGTGAATGCCACTCTCACCAGCGAGCAGTTTTTGCCAGAACTGATCGACTTCACAGGCCAGGGACGTAATGATCCCCAGGCCCGTTACGACAACACGACGTTTCATCCGCCCAACCGTTCGTGCTTAGGAATTCTGAGCTTCTTCGATGAACTTGATCGCCTGACCAACGGTTTGGATCTTCTCGGCGGCGTCATCTGGAATGTTGATGTCGAACTCTTCTTCCAGTTCCATCACCAGTTCGACGGTGTCGAGCGAGTCGGCCCCAAGGTCGTTCACGAAAGAGGTTTCGGGCGTAATCTTTTCTTTGTCGACGCCCAACTGATCGGCGACGATATCAATCACTCGTTCTGCGACGGATGCCACGTTCACCGTCCTCCTGATTCAAAAAATAGATAACTCGCACAAGACGCCCACAACCGATTGCACGGTGCAATCGCCGAGGCCGGCTCGTAACGGGAATGGTTCCGAGAATTCTTACGCCTGTTGCCATGAAGGAAACAGGCACTGTCTACCAGTTCTTCAATTTGCAGGCACGTATCTTATCGTGAGCACCGCTGTTTGCATAAGGTGCCAGCAAGCTGCTCGCCGGGCGCAGTTGCTCCCAGGAAACGACAAAGGATACGGGATATTCACAAGACGGGTCAAGCCAGGATCGCCAGGCAGCAGATCCTGCGTATTTTTCCTAGGTTCGCAGGTGGCGATTAGTCGTCGTGCTTCGTCATATCGGGCTCGGGGAGCCAGAATGTAGCGATAAAGTTCACTAGGTACACGGCGAATGCCACGCCAGCAGCCACGTAGGCCACGTTGTGTGCGGCAACGATGGGGGATTTGTCAGCATTGGGCAAATAGAGCGCCAGCCACTGTGTGACAGCGGCGAAGCTGGTGCCGATGAGGCGTCCACCGATGTTGGCGGCAAAGCTTTCGCCTGTGCCACGCAAATGGACCGGGTAGACGTGCGGCAAATAGTTCCCCCAGAAGCTGAACTGGGCAACTGTCAAAAAGCCAGCAATGAAGATGCCGTATTCGAGGTAGCTAAGGCTGGTGACTGCAGCCCAGCCAAACACGAGCGGCATGATCACCAGGCCGGGAATCAAAAAGATCCGCAGTAAGGCACGCCTGCTGACAATCAGCAGCATCAAGCCGGCGATCGCAAAGCGACCAATCAAGCCACCAATCTCTTGGATTTTCGTAGCATGCGAGGCCTTTTTCTGAATGATCGGACCTGAAATTTTGCCGGTCTGAGCGCCGATCGCCTTCTTGATTTCCTCTTCGGATTTACCTTCTCCGGCGAGTTTCGTTTGCAAAGCTTCGCGCTGTTCCGGGGTAAAATCTTTCGCGACAGCTGCTTTAATTTCCGCCTGCACGTCGGGCAAACCGGGCACGATTTGCGGCATCTGCTGAATGGCACCGAACGCAGCACCAAAGCTGCAGGCAAACATCAGCGTGACGACGATGGTCGTGCGGCGCAGTTTGGGCTCGAACAGTTCGGCGATCGATGGTCGACGAAGCGTTCCCGATTCCCGTTTTTTGGCCCAGGCTGGCGACTCTGGAAGAAACGGGCGAATGATAATCAGCGGAATGGCTGGAATCAGGCCCGACATCAGGGTGTAGCGCCAGGCAGCGGTGGGGTCTTTAATGGTGCCCAGCAAGCCGGGAATTTCAGGCAACTGGAAGGCGGGAAGCGTGATGCCGAACAGCAGCGGTGCGGGCTGTCCCACAGCCCAGGCAATCGCAATGCCGTTGGCCAGTGCCACCATCAAACCGCCGATCGACGAGAACGCCTGGGTGAACCCGAGCACACCTTCGCGTTCCTGAGGGTCTTTGAAGAGTTCGGCGAGCCATGCGACAGCAGCGACGAATTCGACGCAAACACCGATGAACACAAGACATCGGAAAAACAGCAGCATGTAGAGGTTGGTCGAGAAACCGGCGGCGAACGCAGCAAATGCGTAGAGCAAGATGCTCCAGGTGAGAACCCGTCGACGTCCGAGCAAGTCGGTGAGGTAGCCACCGAGCAAACCAAAAATGCCACCCGCAACGGCGGGAACATAAAACAGGATACCGACCCAGTTCGAAAATCCGGTAGTTCCTGGAGCAAAGCCACCGAGCTCCATCAGGGCTGGTCGGGCGATCAGCGGGAGCATCAGGAGTTCGTAGATATCAAATGCAAAACCGATCGACGCGATGATGCACACCAGCCACGTGACGGTCGTCCACTTACTTGGCGGCGGGGCGAGCGAGGGAGCAGCACTCATGCAGAAAGTCCCAGTAAATTGCGAGGTGAGCGGAGAGGCGGTCAGGCAAGATTCCAGAGAGTACCACGCCAGCCGACCTATGAGAAGCAGAAGATTGTTCGAACAGCAATTCCTGTCGGGCAGGCTTGCGCCCACACCCATTGCACCATCGCAACTCGCGACCAACGCAGCACTTCCCGCCAGTCAATCGCGTGCTCACCGCAGTTCAGTGCCGCATCCTGGTGTACAGCAGCGGTATACTACGAGGTCGGTTTGAATTCCGCATCGTTCACCGCTTGTATCACGGCCTATTCCCATGTCGCTCGCCATGCCACAGCCGACGTCACGCTCTGAGCAAGCCGCGCGCGTGATCCGCATTCGCGGCGCGCGTACGCACAACCTGAAGAACATCGATCTCGATATCCCGCGCGATCAACTGGTGGTGATCACAGGCAAAAGTGGTAGCGGAAAAAGTAGCCTGGCGTTCGACACGCTGTTTGCCGAGGGGCAGCGGCAGTACATCGAAAGTCTCTCGACCTACGCGCGGCAGTTCCTCAACCAACTCGAGCGCCCCGATGTCGACCTGATTGAAGGCTTGCAGCCGACCATTTGCATCGACCAGCGGCCCGGCGTGCAAGGGTCGCGCTCGACGGTGGCCACCTCGACCGAAATCTACGACTTTTTGCGACTTCTCTACGCGCGCCTGGGCGAGATCTGTTGTCATGGCTGTGGTCAACCGATTCGTCAGCAATCGGCCGAGCAGATCGAGCAATCGCTTTCCTCGCTCGCCGAGGGAACACGTCTGATGCTTCTCGCGCCGCTGGTGCGTGGTCGCAAAGGGGCGCATGCCGAAGCGATTCAAAAAATTCGGGCTGCTGGTTTAGTGCGCGTGCGTGTCGACGGACAAGTGCTCGACCTCGAGTCGATACCGGCACTCGATCCGCGCAAGAATCACACGATCGAAGCGATTGTCGATCGCATCATCTTGCGCGAAGGAGTGCGCAGTCGACTCGCCGAATCGGTGCAACTTGCTTTGCGTCATGGCGAGGGAGTGCTCGGCGTTTGCTACCTCGATCCCACGGTACAAAAAGATGCGCAGGACCGAGGCGAGAGTACCGAAGGACTTTGGACCGAGCGGATCTATAGCACGCTTTATGCTTGCCCGAACTGCGATGTCAGCCTCGAAGAAATCGAGCCGCGCACGTTTAGTTTCAACAGTCCCTATGGTGCGTGTCCCACCTGTGAAGGTCTGGGCACTCGCCCGCAGTTTGATCGCGAGTTAGTCCTCCCCGATCTTTCACTTTCGCTCACCGCTGGGGTCGTAAAGCCGTGGAAGGGGATGAAGAATGCCGCACTAGCAAAGTTGCGTAGCGCGCTAATGAAGTATCTCGAATCGATTGGTGCCGATGCAGCGACACCTTGGAATTCCTTAACGGAAAAACGATTCGCAACCCTTCTGCAAGGTGACGAGAAGGGCTTCATTGGGCTGCTGAATCTGCTCGAGCAGGAGTATGCAACCGCGACCGACGCCGCGCGTAAAGAAGAACTCGAACGCTATCGTGGCAACCTGGTTTGTCCAGCATGTGATGGTTCGCGACTCCGTCCCGAGGCCCTTGCTGTACGCATCGCAGGCAAAAACATTCACGAACTGACGAGCCTCGCCATTGCCGATGCACGAACGTTTATCGAGAAGCTGAAATTCTTCGGCGACGATGAAGAAGTGGCCGAGCCGATCCTGGCGGATCTCGTCGCGCGGCTGGGATTTCTTTCGCAAGTAGGTCTCGACTATCTCACCCTCGCTCGCAGCACCGATACGCTCAGTGGCGGCGAGTTTCAGCGTGTTCGATTAGCCTCGGGAATTGGCAGTGGTCTCACCGGTGTTTGCTACATCCTCGACGAACCTTCGATTGGCCTTCATCCGCGCGACAACGATCGCCTGATTGCTGCGCTCCGCAAACTTCAGCAGCAGCGAACGAGTGTGATTGTCGTTGAGCACGATGAAACAATGATGCGCGAGGCTGATTGGCTGATCGACATTGGTCCCGGCGCGGGTTCGCATGGTGGCACCGTGGTGGCGCAAGGGACGCCAGCCGACGTCGCTGCTTGTGAAGAATCGATCACCGGGAAGTATCTCGCGGGGACGAAAAAGATCGAAATTCCCAAGGAAAGACGCAAGACCAACAAGCAGCGGATGCTGACAGTGGAAGGTGCGACGGCGAACAATTTGAAGAACGTCACTGCGCACATTCCGCTTGCCACGCTCGTGGCAATCACCGGCGTGAGTGGCAGTGGCAAGAGCACGCTGATCACCGAAACCCTCGCGCACGCGCTCATTCGCAAACTGGGTGGCATCGCGCCGCGTCCACTCGATCATCAATCGCTCAATGGCTTCGAGACCATCGATCGTGTGATCGGTATCGATCAATCGCCGATTGGTCGTTCACCGCGCAGCAATCCCGCGACCTACATCGGCGCGTTTGACGAGATTCGAAAAGTCTACGCGCAAACCAAGGAAGCACGTCAACTCGGTTTCAAAGCGAGTCGCTTTAGTTTCAATGTGACCGGTGGTCGCTGCGAACATTGTCAGGGGCAAGGCCTCAAACGAATCGAGATGAATTTCCTTCCCGATCTGTTCGTGGAATGCGATCACTGCGGTGGCAAACGATTCTCGCCGCAAACTTTGGCGGTGAAATTTCGCGACAAGTCGATTGCCGATGTACTGGCCATGTCGATCGAAGAGGCAACAGATTTTTTCAGCAGTTTTTCAGCGATTCACCGCTATCTCGAGTGTCTGTCGTCGGTCGGACTGGGCTATTTGAGCCTCGGTCAATCGAGCACCACACTCAGTGGTGGCGAGTCGCAACGCATTAAGCTCGCAACCGAACTGGCCCGCGTGGATAGTGGTAACACCCTCTATCTGCTCGACGAACCAACGACGGGACTTCACACCGACGACATTCGTTTGCTACTCGGCGTGCTGCAAAAACTGGTCGATCGCGGCAACACCGTGGTTGTGATCGAACACAATCTCGATGTGATGAAATCGGCCGACTGGATCATCGACATGGGACCCGAAGGGGGCGCCGGTGGTGGGCAGATTGTCGCCACAGGAACACCCGAAGAAGTTGCCGAAAACAAGCTCAGCAACACCGCGAAATTTTTGAAGTCGGTTCTCTCGCGCTAAATGAATCAGCTTCAGTCATCGACGAGTAAGGGACCGCCATGATGCCCAGCGAGAACCCCCGAGAGCACGCGGTTGTGATCGAGCCGCGCGATGAACATAACCAGTTGCTCGTCGCGCGCACGCATCCTCCGGCCTGGAAAAATCCTAGTGCCAAGCCGGTCTACAACATGGTGGCGATTGGAGGCGGAACCGCTGGAATCATCGCCGCCCTCGGCGCGGCTGGGCTCGGCGCAGCTAGTGCGCTGGTCGAAAAGCATCTGCTGGGCGGCGACTGTTTGAACTTCGGATGTGTCCCGAGCAAAGCCCTGCTGGCAAGTGCGCAAGCTGCTTATGACGCGCGACACACAGCTCATCTCGGAGTGAATCTTCAGGGAGAAGTGCAAGTTGATTTCGCCGCAGTCATGCAGCGTCTACGAGCGCGCCGGGCAGCGATCAGCGAGCACGATTCGGCCGAGCGCTTTACGAAGCTAGGTGTCGATGTGCACCTCGGCGGGGCGAAGTTCACAAGCCCCGAGACGATCGAAGTCGGTGGCCAAACACTTCGGTTTCGTCGCGCTTGCATTGCCACGGGAGGTCGTGCGGCGATTCCTGAAATTGCGGGGCTACGAGACGTGGGCTATCTCACCAACGAAACGGTGTTTTCGCTCACCGAGTTACCTCAGCGGCTTTTGGTCGTCGGTGGTGGGCCGATTGGCTGCGAACTTGCCCAGGCGTTCGCGAGGCTGGGAAGCCGTGTCACGATCGTGCAGCGCCCTGATCGTTTACTCCCTCACGACGAGCCCGATGCTTCAGCGATCGTTGCCCAGCAGTTTGCCAACGAATCGATTGCCGTTTACACCGCGTGCGAAGTGGCTCGCACATCGCAGCAGCACGGCGTTATCGAAGTCGAGCTGAAGTTCGCTGGCGGCCAAGCAGCAGGGCCGCAAAAAATTGTTGTCGACAAAATCCTGATTGCTGCCGGACGACAGCCGAACGTGGCGGATCTGGGGCTCGAGGTGGCTGGTGTGAAGTACACCTCGCGTGGGATTGAAGTGAACGATTTTTTGCAAACGTCTAATCCGAAAATCTATGCCTCGGGCGACGTGATTGGTCGACAGCTCTTCACCCATGCAGCCGACGCGATGTCGCGCGCGGTGCTACAAAACGCCTTCTTTTTTGGGAGCAAGCGGCTGTCGCAACTCGTCATCCCGCGCTGCACCTACACCGATCCCGAGATCGCAAGCATTGGCCTCACCGCCAGCCAACTCAGCGAAAAGAACATTCCGTTCACTTCGTATCGCGAAGAGATCACGCGTAACGATCGTGCGGCAATCGAAGGGGATACGCAAGGCTTCGCACTGGTGCACTGCGCGAAAGGGACTGGCAAGGTATTAGGCGCGACGATCGTGGCTCGGAATGCGGGGGACATGATCGGCGAGCTGTCGCTGCTGGTGACCCAAAAACTACCGCTTGGCACGCTCGCCAGCGTGGTGCATTGCTATCCCACCCAAATCGAAATGCTCAAGCGACTCGGGGATCAGTTTAACAAGACGCGACTCACACCCAGTGTTGCCTGGCTACTCAAATCGATTCTTCGCTGGCGATAAGAGGCTGCTCAAGCTCGGCTAAACCGCTTTGGTTTCAGGGGTGAAGTCTTGCTTTGCGCCGATCGTAAAGAACATCATCACCACGGCCAGCACCATCAGCACGGCAGCTGCCCAGAACGGCGCACCAACGCTGCGTGAAAAAAGATAGTTTCCAAACACGGGACCCAAGATACGCGCTAGCGACGATGTGCTTTGCGCGAGTCCCAAAATTCCCCCTTGTACCGCTGGATCACTGCGCCGCGAAATAAGCGACTGAAGCGACGGATTCACGAGCGCAAAGCCCGATACTTCCACCGCCATCGCAATCAAAAGCAAGTGAAAATCGGCACGCATCGCAGCAAGCCCCAGGATTAAAAACCCGACAGTGGCAAGCACGCTGCCAATGATCGCCATCGTTGTTTCGGGTACTTTTCCCGCGAGACGGCGGACGACAAATCCTTGCACAATCGTGAGGACTAAGCCGAGATAAGCAAATACCGCGAGCACCACAATCAGCTTCACATTGTCGGGGCTCTCGTGCCCCAGCCAGTTCGCAAAACGTAAGAGCGATGCGAGGAACGCCGGGGTTGTTTCAGGCGACGTTTGCTTCTGCACCATCGTGTCGATTTGCAGCGACAACGTCGATTCGAAATTGCCGAACGAGAAGACGGCGAGGAACGATGTCAGCAGCAAGGTGCCGATCGTGGGGATCCGTAGTGCGGCCGCGAGTGCCTCGCGATCGAACAGTTTTGAGTGGGCCTTTTCGCTGCCGGGACGAAGCGACTCGGGGAGACAGAAAATAGCAAGCAGCAGCGCTACACCCGAGAACAAGCCAGCGGCATAGCCGGGCCAAGGACTCAGATGTATTGCGCCACCAGCAAGAATCGCAACGCCACCAAGTGTCGGGCCGAGTGTGAAGCCGAGCGCGAACGCGGCACCGATCAAAGCCATACCTTTGTTGCGATTTTTGGTCGTTGTGCTGTCGGCAATGTAAGCCTGCGCGGTGGCGATCGTTGCGCCAGCGATGCCAGCTCCGATACGCGCGACGAACATCAGCGTCAGGCTTTGCATCGCGGTCGCCACACCAAACAGGGCGTAGAAAAATGTTGCCCCTGCCAGACCAATCAGAATGATCGGCCGACGACCATAATGGTCGCTCAAACGCCCCCAAAACGGGACGAGTAAAAATTGCATCAGGGAAAAACTCGACATCAGCGCGCCGATCAGCAGACCGGTTTGCCATGCCTCGAGTGCGTACTTTTCGCTAAACGATTTGGCGTAAAGTGGCACGATGGGAAGCACCATGCCAAACCCTAAGAGATCCACAAACACCGTCAGAAAAATGACGAGCAAACTGCCGCGGCCCGTGGAGGTCGAGGCGAGCTGGCTCGAATCATCGGCCGATTGAGGGGCAGGCGTTTTGGGAGAGCGTGACATAAAGACTTACTACGGCTGACGTACGAATGATCGCCAAGCGCCGATCGGGCAACCGGCGCGGAAGCAAAACCAAGGTGGGACCGCTAGTTATCCCGGCTCGAGCGGAAGTGAGCAACCGGGCAGAGTCGACTCCGGCGAACTTCAGCGGTACTGGTTTCGCGATTGCGAGAGTCGTATTATCGACATCTATGTTACGAACCACAGCCGAAGAGCGACAAACCGCCCGTAGCGCCCCGCGCGAAACGATCCGCGCCCATCAACTCCAGAAGCTCAATCAGCTGCTGGCGAGCGTGGTGCCGCACAATCGTTTTTACGCCGATAAGCTGCAGTCGGTCGACCTGCCGCTTCCGTCGCTCGAAGCGTTTGCCGAGTGTCCCTTTACGTACAAAGAAGAGCTCGCCAGCAGCCGCTTCCCGGGCGAGTTTGCAGCCAATTTGACCTATCCGCTCTCGTGCTATACCCGCTATCACCAAACGAGCGGCACACGCGGCCGGCCGCTCGCAGTCCTCGATACCCCCGACGATTGGCTCTGGTGGATCGACTGCTGGCAATACATTCTCGACGCTGCTGAAGTGGGTGCCGAAGACCGCGTCTTCCTCGCTTTTTCGTTCGGACCTTTCATCGGTTTTTGGAGTGCTCACGATGCGGCCATTGCCCGCGGATCACTGGTGATTCCCTCGGGGGGGATGAGCACGCTGGCTCGACTCGAGATGATTCGTTCGTGCCAAGCGACCGTGCTACTCTGCACCCCCAGTTACGCACAGCATCTCGCGGAGGTGGCCGCAGATAACCAAATCGATACGGCTGGACTCGAAGTGCGGCGCATCATTGTGGCGGGAGAGCCGGGAGGCTCGATTCCGGCGATTCGCAAACGGATCGAGGCCGCCTGGAATGCCAAACTGATCGACCATGCCGGCGCGAGCGAAGTGGGGCCTTGGGGCTTTAGTGATCCACAGTCGCGCGGGCTGCTAGTGAACGAAGTTGAGTTCGTCGCCGAGTTCTTGTCGCTCGAGTCGGGTGAAGCGGCCACCGATAATGAACTCTCCGAACTTGTTCTCACGCCGCTTGGTCGCATGGGAAGTCCTGTCGTTCGCTATCGCACCGGAGATCTTGTGCGCCCTCGTTTTCCAGAGTCGGGCAAAGGACTCGTGTTGCTCGAAGGGGGTGTGCTCGGGCGCGTCGACGATATGCTCATCGTGCGTGGCGTGAATATCTTCCCGACTGCGATCGAGCAGATCTTGCGCAGCTTCCCGGAGGTAGTTGAGTATCGCGTGTTGGTTCGTAAAGCTGGCGCGATGGACGCCCTGACGATCGAAGTCGAAGATCGACTCGAAACTCCCGAGCGGATCATGCGCGAGCTACATCTGCGACTCGGTCTGAAAATCGAAGTGGCCTGCGTTAAGCTCGGCTCGCTTCCACGCTACGAAGGAAAAGGTCGACGATTTGTCGATCAGCGAAACCTGGCGTAAAGGGCAAGACACGCCTGTTTCCTTGGCGAAAACGCCTCTTTCTTAAGCCTCTGTTCTTTCCACTCGGCTCTTTCCTTTCATTCGAGGAATTGGTTTGTGAACGGATTTACTCACGAGCAGCTAACCAAGATTCGTGCGCAGTTTCCTGCTCTCGCGGTGGAAGTGGCGGGGGAACCTGCGGCGTACTTCGATGGCCCTGCGGGGACACAGGTGCCGCAGCCAGTGATCGATGCGATGGTGCATTATCTGTCGAAGAACAGCGCGAATCATGGTGGACTATTTGCCACCGCGATCGCCAGCGATGCGATGCTCGATGCGGCCCACCTGGCGTGCGCGGAGTTCGTCGGCGCGAGCGATCCTGGCGAGATCATCTTTGGTCAGAATATGACCTCGCTGACGTTCGCCATCAGCCGCGCGATTGCGCGAACCTGGAAACCGGGGGACGAAATCGTCGTGACGCGGCTCGATCACGATGCCAACGTAAGCCCGTGGGTACTCGCCGCGCGCGATGCGGGAGTGACCGTTCGCTGGATCGATGTGCGCGACGAGGACCTCACGCTCGATTTGTCGCAGCTCGATGCCATCCTCTCGCCGCGCACGCGGCTGGTGGCGGTGGGAGCTGCTTCGAACAGCACCGGGGGTGTGAACCCGATTCGCGAAATCACAGCGCGAGCCCAGCGCGGGGGAGCACTCGTCTACATCGATGCAGTTCATCTGTCGCCGCATCAACTTCCCGACGTTCAGCAAATCGGCTGCGATTTTCTGGCCTGCAGCGCGTACAAGTTCTTTGGCCCTCACACGGGCATTCTGTGGGGTAAACGGGCACTACTCGAGTCGCTCGAGGCTTACAAAGTGCGCCCCAGTCCCACCGATCTTCCGGGCAAATGGATGACCGGCACGCAGAGCCACGAATCGATTGCTGGAGTGCTGGCGTGCATCGAATACCTGGCCAATTTGCATGCCGCTGTGGAGGGCGTTTCATCCGGCCAGCAATCGCGCCGCGAAAAGCTCGCGCAAAGCTATGCCCGGATCGCAGCCCACGAGCGCTCGCTCGCAGAGCAATTCTTGCGCGGGATGCGTGAGCTTTCGCACTATCGTGTGATGGGAATCACCGATCTAGCGCGACTCGAGGAGCGCGTCGCTACTTTCTCGCTCATTCACACTACGATTACGCCACGACAACTTGCGATCGAGTTGGGCGAGCGGGGCCTGTTTGCATGGCACGGCAACTACTACGCCTTGAATCTCAGCGAGCGACTCGGACGCGAGCCCGCTGGCATGCTACGTGTCGGCATGGTGCACTACAACACGCATCACGAGGTCGAACGCCTGCTCGCCGCGCTCCGTCAAATCGATCGGTAACGCGTATCGATCAGTAGATTGGTTGGCGTTATCACTTAGCTGGCTGAGATCAGCTTAGTAGGCCACCGTCTCGCCACCATCCATGGTCGACAGGGCGTGGAGCATTTCAGGCGAGGCAGAATTGGAGTCGATAAATCGCACCGAACCGTCGAGGATCAGCACAATATTTCCCCGGCGGTGATTGCCTGGAGGCAATCCACCCGCGAACTGAGCAATGTTAAATGATCCCGGCTCAGCCCAGCTAACGTTGCTGGTCTTGGCTTCGACAACAGCCATGGTGTTCGACAGGCCGTCGGTGACCGAAGAGATTCGGTTGTAACCATTCGTGATATCGAGTGCTGTGCCGGGCCCATCGATAAACAAATAATCGGTGTGAGCCGGATTGGGATTCGTGCTGCTGGGATCTTTCAGGTAGGGAATGACCGTCATCGAAAGCGGCATGTTCACCGGATCGTTCCACGGTTTGCTGTAGTCCCATCGGTTGGCCAGCGCCCCTTGCTCCAGGAATGGCAGCAGAGCGACGAAGCCACTGCACATCGGCCGACCGCTGCTGTCGTAGATCACAGCGGGTGGCAAGCAATTGTAGGTGTCGTGATAGTTGTGAATCGCCAGGCCAATTTGCCGCATGTTGTTTGTCGACTGTGATCGTCGTGCTGCTTCGCGTGCAGCTTGAACAGCCGGGAGAAGCAGGGCAACGAGAATGCCACCGCAGACCACCAACCCACCGATCACACCCACCAGCACGAGGATGAGGGTCGATCCTCCCGAGGAGGACTTGGGTGGCGGCAGAGGAGCAGCAGAGAAGCCAGGCAGCGGCGGGCCCGAGAGGGGGTGCCCAGGGGCTGGAATGGTGATCGTCTTGCCGCAAGCAGCGCAGGGTCCCGATTGTCCCGCATACTGATCGGCAACCTGCGTTTCTTTACCACAATGAGGACAGCGGAACGTGATGGTCATCGGGGCACCTAGAAGAGATCGTTAAGAGGAGAAGCGAGTCGGAAGGCAGTTGCGCGGCGCGGTCGAAGCAAGCTGGCTCGTCGAAACGCTGGACGGTTAAAGCTTGGGACAAGTTTTTGTTTAGGGAATCATGACAGGTTCGCCGCCGTTGCGCGTGGTCATGGCGCGCAAATCGGTGGGCGAGGTGGTTGGCGGCAGGGCGCGAACCGAACCATCGGCAAAGGCAGTGAAGACACCTTGCCGATAAGGAGAAGCTGGAAGTCCAGCAGCCAGCGCATCCTGATGCATTTCCACCGGCTCGGCCCAACTGTTGTTCGGAATGTTCGCGTTGATAAACGCCAGCGTTAAGCTTGTCCCATCGGTGATTTGGGCAAAGCTATGTGCCGAGCCATCCTCAGGAAACAATGCATCCGGGCCCACGATAAAGAAATAGTTGCTCGCGGGGCTCATGGGGTTGTCGGTCGAAGGGTCTTGGAACACCTTGAGGACGGTTTGACTCACCATCGTATTGGCTGGGTCGTTCCAGGCTTTGTTCTTATCAAAATTATCGTAGAGATAGGATTGCTCGAGGAATGGCAGGAGCAGCACGCGGCCACTGTAGAGTGGCTGCCCTGAAGCATCGCGCACGACTGCTGGCGGCAGCGATCCGTAGACATCGTGATAGTTGTGCATCGCCAGGGTGATTTGCTTGAGGTTGTTCGACGATTGCATCGCCTTAGCAGCTTGGCGGGCGCTCGAGACGGCAGGGATGAGAAGCGCGGCCATCACACCACCACAGCCGAGAACGCCAATCCCGACCACCACCAGGACGATTAGCACCACCGGTAGTGCACCACTGCTTTTCGAGGCTGGTGGGGCTGCTGGTCCCACACCGGAGTAGCCGGCGGGTGGAGGTGGTGCAAAGCCTCCTGGGATCGTCATCGTTTTGCCACAAGCCGCACATGGTCCGGTTTGTCCCGCGTATTGATCGGGCACATTCATCTGCTTGCCGCAGTTGGGACACGAAAATGCGATTGGCATACGACTACCTCGGTGAGATCAAAGATTGGAGAAGGCCCTTCTGCGAGCAGGCTCGAGAAGCTGGCTAACCACCCACCGCAGATCGTACTCGATTTGGTAAGCGAAATCGAATAGTCCCCGGCAACTCTCCCCGCCCAGCTTACGCTGATGGAGGGGAGTGAATTTCAACAGGGGACTATTCGCTCGTTACTGGCCATCATTGAAAACAGCCGCACTATAAATTTGAGCCGCAGGGGTGGAGTGCTCGATTTGTTGGACCGAACCATCGGCCATCGCGACGAGAGTGAATTCGGGATGCGGCGATGGCGGAAAGCCGTTTTGCAGCTCACTGGCTAGGAGAGGCATCGGCTCGGCCCAACTTTGGTTGGGAATGATCGCATCGACAATCAGGTAGCAGTTCGATGTTCCGTCCGTAAAGTCTTGAAGCCTCAGGGAAGCTTCGGGGCCTGTCCCTAATTCAACTCTTCCGGGAGCTTCCATGCCGGCCGGGATGGCCCGTTTGTAGTCGGGGGTGACAAAGAAATAGTTGGTCGCGGCCGCCGTGGTGCGTGGAGCACTGGGATCGATCATGAGGTCGAGAGGTATCTGGCTCACGCCGATGTTCGCTGGATCGTCCCACGCGCGCGATAGATCGAACATCGAGGCGAGGAGATCACCTTGGGGAGTCTGCAAAAAGGGGAGCAGCAACACAGTGCCGCTGTAGAGTTGTTTGCCTTCGCTGTCGCAGACCACAGCGGGTGGAAAGGCGTCGTATTGGTCGTGATAGTTGTGCATCGCGATGACAAGTTGCTTGAGATTGTTGGAGGCAATCAAGCGATTCGTGGTTGCTCGGGCGTTAAGGTAGGCCATACCCACGCCGAATATCAGCAGCGCACCGACAGCAGCAATGCCGCCCAGCATCAAGAACAGTCCGAGGCTACTTTTCTTCCGCGGTGTGGATGATTTGGCAGGACTCGGTCCCGCGTTGATCTGGAATCCAAAGGTGTTTCCCAAAGCCGGTATGGTGATCGACTGACCACAAGACTTGCAGGGGCCGGTTCGTCCCGCAAACTCATCGTCGACCGACATTGGGTTGGCACAGTGAGGGCAGGAGAACTGGATCGTCATGTAGAAACTCGATCAGGGGAGAGGGGTTGAAAGCAGAAGGAGAAGCCTGATGTCGCACTAGCAGCGGAAGAAGAGCGCGAGGCTGATGGGCGAGGGGGCCAAATTGGAAGTTTTGCGAGTATACGCAAATCGTGGGGGCGATTCAGCACTCGTGTGGAGGTTTTCCAGCAACAGCGTCGGCTGGGGCTCGAAGTTCAAAAGTTGACGAAAACCACGACTTGTCGCCCCTTCTTGGAATAAACTGCAGGTAGTTGAAACGAATCAGAACTAGTCCATCGCAGGTCCGTCGCCAGACGGCAATCGTGCGTGGACGATGTAAAACGCCTCTCGAGATCTCATCATGGTTTCCTCGATCCTCTCCCGAATCGCTTCGCGCACGATGCGCTCGACCATGAGCTTCAAGTCGATCGTGGCGCTGCTGCTGGCGGTGATTTCGTACTCAGCACTCGAGCCGTGGAATGGTTTTGAGAGCAGCCTCGTGGCCCACGCGCAGGAGCGCGACAAAAAGAAAGCGAAGGAAGAGCCGCCACGTCCACTTCCCGACGATCAGCGTTTGCTCGCGCTCCACCTGGACTTCGTGAAGAAGGCCGAGAAACTCGGCAACGAGTACGAAGGGGATAAGGACTGGGGCAAAGCGCGACAAGTGTACGAGGAGATTCTCAAGCTGGTCCCGCAGTATGCTCCAGCCAAGTCCAAACTTGCGGAGATGCTCAATAAAGAAGCCTCGGCGCAATCCCATGTCGTCACTATCAACGCGAACGAAGGGTGGCAAGATTGTGGTCTCACCCTCATCTACGGCCGGCCGGTCACCATCACCGTCAGCGGAACTTGGACCTTCCATCTGCAAGCGGAAACCAATGCCGATGGACTGGCAATTCCCGAGGAATTACGCGATTTTAATCCTGGCTGTTTGATTGGCAGGATCGAAGGGGGAGACCCCAAAGAAGTGAAGCCGTTTGTCGTCGGAGCAGGAAAGCAGTTTCAAACGCCTCGCAGTGGTCGCTTGTCGCTGCGGATGTATGACACGAATCCTGCGGATAACGACGGGAGCTTGAAAGTCGAGATTCGTGGCTCGTTCGAACTCGACAAAGATGTGAAGAAGCCCACCAAGTAGGCTGCACGTAAGCTCGTAGCCCAATCGTCTAAAAGTCCCCCCCCGCAGCGTTGGGTTTTATGGCGGTGGGGTACGTCCCATTTGCGATGCGATGATCAGCCCCACGAGACCGATGCCAACTAGCACCGCTGCGGCAATGGCCCAGTTGAGCCAGGCGTTGCCGAGCTTGATTTCGCGGATGCGGTCTTGCTCTTCCTTCTTCTTTTTGAACTCCACGCTATCCCGCTTGCGCAGTCGAAACTGCACCTGACATTGCGGGCAGAGGACCTCTTGGTCGAGCATCTCGGCGGGTGTTTCAAGCTCGTGTCCGTTGGGGCAGGGGATGTGGAATAGCTCGGGCTCTTGCGGCTTCGAAGGATCAAACGGAGGTGCAGCGGGCTGTCCTGGAGCTCCTCCCCCGGGATTAATCGCAAACTGCGGTCCCTCTGGCTGAGCGATTGGCTGCGGGATCAAAAACAGCATGCCGCACATCGGGCAAACGCACTGCTGACCCGCTTGCGATGGCTCGCCTTCGAGCAAGTGCCCCTGCGGACATTGAAATTGAAACGACATGGCGTGAATTACTTTGCGGCTGGCAGGCTCAAGTGATTGGCGGCGGCGCTGTAAGTGATTTTCTTTGAAACGTTTAGCGTGAAATGGCTCGCAAGGCTTCGGAGGCGATCGCACGAGCGATTATACGCCACAGGCCCAGCGCGAGGGCTGGTGGAGCGTAGGCACTCAAAATTCGTTCAGCGTGTTGGTTGCAAAACGTGGCGCAGGCACTTGTCCGATCCACAATATTCGCATCTCGCGGCGCATCTATTTCCTGGGGGCGAATTTACGGCTCAAAGACTACCTCTCGCGGGGCGTTTGCAAAGTAAATTGCAAAGAAAAAATAGTGCCGCTCCCTGCAGTCCCCCCAGTTCCTCAAGAACTTCGTGCTGTCTTCAAGGACGCCAACCGTGGCCATGACTTTTTTGTACTACACACGCCATGCCGTTTTGGCTTTTGTGCTGCTCACGCTCGGTGTTGTCACGCCAGGGAGTGCTGCTGAAAGCGATCCTACGGCGAAAGCGGATGGCCGCATCACAGCCGCCGACCTCGATTTTTTCGAGAAGAAGATTCGCCCTGTCCTCGTTTCGAACTGCTACCAGTGCCACTCGGCCAGCAGCAAGGAAGTGAAGGGGGGGCTGCGTGTCGATACGAAGCTCGGCATTCGCAAGGGTGGCGATTCGGGACCAGCGGTGGTGGCGCGCGATGCTGCAGCAAGCCTGTTGCTGCAAGCGATGCGTCACGAGAACGGCATGGAGATGCCTCCGGGGAAGAAACTCCCCGACAGCGTGCTGGCCGACTTTGAACATTGGATTTCGCGTGGCGCGCCCGATCCTCGCGCGGCGCAGGCCACCACCGTCGGAAGCAAAATCAATCTCGCCGACGCCCGCAAGTTTTGGTCGTTCCAGCCTGTCAAAGTGGTCCCTCCTGCAGCCGTGAAAAATCCTACCTGGGCCATCAGCGAAATCGATCGCTACATTCTCGCGCAACTCGAAGCCGCGAATCTTGCCCCAGTCAAAGATGCCGATCCCATCACCTGGCTGCGGCGAGTCACACTCGATCTCACCGGTCTACTTCCGACGCATGAAGAGATCGCAGCTTTCCAGGCCAACTCGAATCTCAAAGCTCGCGCCGCTGTGGTCGATCGTCTCCTCGCCTCGCCACAGTTTGGTGAACGCTGGGGACGTCACTGGCTCGATCTGGCTCGCTATGGCGAATCGACCGGCAAGGAACGGAACGTTGCTTATCCCCACGCCTGGCGCTATCGCGATTATGTGATCGACAGTTTTAACGCCGACAAGCCATACGACGAGTTCTTGAAAGAACAACTGGCCGGGGATCTGTTGCCCGCCAAAGACGACGCGGAGAAGAACGAGCATCTCACCGCCACTGGTTTTTTGGCAATCGGTCCAAAGAGCTTGAATGAACGGAATCGCGAACAGTTTTTGATGGACGTGGCCGACGAGCAACTCGACGTCAGCACGCGCGCTGTGCTCGGACTGAGTGTCGCCTGCGCACGCTGTCACGATCACAAGTTCGATCCGATTCCAACCACCGAGTACTACGCGATGGTCGGGATTTTTCGAAGCACTGAAGTTTTTGCAGGGGTGAAGCCTGGCAACAATCAAACGGGCTACAAGGGCGAGGCGCTCTCGCTCATCGATCCCGCGAAGAAACAAACGCTGTCGGCCGATGAGCGGAAGCAACTCGCGCAGCTCCGCACCAGCGAAGAGCAGCTGCAAAAACAATTGGTCGCCGCTCGTCAGGAGGCTGGTCCTGCTGCCGATAAACCGAAAAAGAAATTGACCGCTGAAGAGAAGTTGTCTGCGAAGAATAAAAAGAAGAATCCAGCACTAACCGCCGTCAATCGCTTGACGAAAGAACTGGCCGAAATTCGCGGCCAAATCGCTGCGCTCGAAGCAAAACTAGCCCCTCCGGGCGAGCCTGTGATGGCAGTTCGCGATGCCAGCGACATCCACGATGTGCGCGTGAATATTCGTGGTGAAGTTTCCGACCTCGGCGATGTAGTTCCACGCGGCTATGTGCGCGTGATCACGACGCCGATGGCACCGAGCGTCAACCCGCAACAAAGTGGTCGTCTGCAACTCGCTGCATGGATGACGAGCAAAAACAATCCACTCACCGCGCGCGTGTTTGCGAATCGTGTTTGGCAACACCTGTTTGGCCGCGGGCTGGTCGAAACCGTCGATAATTTCGGCGCGATGGGTGAGCTTCCGACGCATCCCGAATTGCTCGACTATCTCGCCTCGCGCTTCATGGAAAATCAATGGTCGATTAAGTCACTCGTTCGTGAAGTGGTGCTCACCCGCGCTTATGCACTTTCCAGCGAACACAGCGCCGCTGCTTATGAAGTCGATCCCGATAACAAACTCGTTTGGCACATGAGTCGCAAGCGACTCGAAGCTGAAGTGATTCGCGACTGCTTGCTGGCAGCTTCGGGTGAGCTCGACCTCACTCGTCCTGCGGCTTCGCTAGTCACGAAAGTGGGCGAAGGGGAGTTTGGTCGTGGACTGAAAGCCGACGCATTGAAGTCGAACGTTAAATTTCGCTCGGTCTATTTGCCCCTCGTACGTGGCATGCTTCCCGATGTGCTATCGATTTTCGATGTCGCTGATCCAGAGATGGTGGTGGGACAACGCGACGTAACCACTGTCGCGACTCAGGCACTATTTCTGATGAACAGCCCGGTGGTTGCAGAAGCTTCGCAGCGGACGGCAACCTTGATCGTTAATCAGTCGGGACTCGATAACACAGCTCGCGCTCGACTCGCGTTTGAACGTGTACTAGCACGCAATCCCTCGCCAGCGGAGCTTGCCAAAGTGCTCGAGCATGTCGAGTCGTGCAAAGCTGCCAGTGACAGTGCAGTAGCCGAGCAAGCTGCATGGACCGATGTGGTTCATGCACTCTTTTCGACCGCAGAATTTCGCCTCGCCTATTAAACAAGCAATCTTTGTGAGTGTGGTGAGTACCTCTCACTGCACTCATGCGTTGTTCTTATATCCCGTTATTCTCTCGATTTTTTCCGTAGGTCAGTTTGCTAGCGAACTTGGTTTCGCGCAAGGAAGTTTGCAATGTTCGACACCCCTCTCACTCGTCGCGACATGCTCCGCACCTCCGCTTGCGGATTTGGATATCTCGCACTCAGTAGCTTAATGGCTGAAGCAAATCTCGCGCGTGCTACACAGGCCGACGCGAATCCGCTTCTTCCCAAACAGCCTCATTTCGAGCCCAAAGCAAAACGAGTGATCTTCCTGTTCATGCAGGGAGGACCTTCGCACGTCGACATGTTCGACTACAAACCGGCGCTCGAAAAAGATGACGGAAAATCTCCCGGCGCTGTCGGTGCCAAGGGGGGCAAAAGCCGCAAGCTGATGAAGTCCCCCTTCAAGTTCACACCAGCGGGCAGCAGCGGACTGCCGATCTCCGAGCTCTTCCCGAATCTCGCCAAAAACGCCGACGATCTCTGCATCCTCAACGGTCTGCACACCGATCTGCCGAACCATCCGCAAGCAGCCGTGCAAATGCACACCGGCAGTTTTCAGTTCGTGCGGCCGAGCGTCGGTGCGTGGGTGCTCTACGGACTCGGTACCGAGAACCAAGAGCTTCCTGGTTTCATCACGCTTAATCCCGTCTCGCGCATCGGTGGTGCGCAGAACTACGGTAGTTCCTTCCTGCCAGCCGCCTATCAAGGGACGCGCATCGGTGGTGAAGGGGAATCGCTCGCCAAGGCAACCATTCCGAACATTGCCAGCCGCGGACTCTCGCGCGAACAGCAGCGCAAGCAACTCGACCTCGTCCAAGCGATCAATCGCGAACGCCTCTCAGGCGACACGGTGAATCCGCAACTCGAGGGGATTATCGAGTCGTATGAACTCGCGTTTCGCATGCAGTCGGCTGTTCCAAAGCTGATGGAAATCGACGACGAATCGCAAGAAACGCTCGACATGTATGGTATCGGTAACAAAGCGACCGACAACTTCGCGCGACAATGTTTGCTCGCTCGTCGCTTCTGCGAAGCAGGGGTCCGGTTCGTTGAACTCTCGCATCCAGGTTGGGATCAGCACAACGGACTTCGCACGCGGCTCACAGCCAACTGCACCGCGATCGATCAGCCGATGCACGCGCTGCTGGAAGACTTGAAACGTCGCGACATGCTCAAAGATACGCTGGTCGTTTGGGGTGGCGAGTTTGGCCGCACGCCGCATGCACAAAACGACGACGGACGCGACCACAACGCAACCGGCTTTTCGATGTGGATGGCTGGTGGTGGTGTGAAAGGTGGCCTGCGTTACGGTGCGACCGACGAGCACGGTATCGCCGCTACTGACGACAAAATGCACATCCACGATCTCCATGCCACGATGCTGCACTTGATGGGGCTCGACCACACGCGGCTGACCTACCGCTACAGCGGTCGCGATTTCCGTCTCACCGATGTCCACGGCAACATCGCCACCAAGATCATCGCCTAGCAATCGATCGACTCGTGCTGGTGCATCGTCGATGCTATGTCTTTCTGGGGGTGCCACTGCTGGCTTGTCCAGCAGTGAGCCCTCTTCTTAAGGGACCGCTGCCAACTCCTCTCGAGCCAGCGGCAGAGCTCTCGCACTATCTTTTGCGAGACATTTTTTGCTTTTTTCTTCCGAGTCGCCAATAATCATGCGCGCCTGGCGAAATATTGGCACCAAACATTCAGCCATCTGCGAAACAGTTGGAAAATGGACGCAGCTGCTGATTGCTGATTACCAGAGGGATAGTGACCATGAATCTCGACGATCTCGACAAGAAGCTGTGGAAGAAACTCAAAAGCAATGCTGGCATCAAGAGCAGTGGCTTCTTCAAGAAGGCCGACGCCTCGGTGGGTAAGTACATCTCGGCAGCGGTCAAAGCACGCGATAAGTTTGCCGATACTTACCTCGCCGAAGACCTCCTAAAATATCAAGACGCTCTCAAGAAGCTCGACGAGGCCTTTGATAAGTTCGTAACAACCAAGCATCTCGACGACATCGACGATGGCGATCTGAAGGCAAACGAAAAGAAAGAGCTCGCCTCCGAGATCGAGTCTTGGCGCGAGCAGATCGACAAGCTCATCAAGGGACTCGATTCCGGCGTGAAGACACTCTACAAGGGTGTTGGTGGCGACTGGGGTAAGTTCGACCAAGCCGAAAAAGGGAAGCGTAAGGTCGTGATGGATAAAACCTTCGACCAACTCGGCTTCTAATTGCCAATCGTCGTTAAGGCTGACGCTATAACACGGCAGGTTGATAGCGTCAGCAGAACATGACCAGCTGATGTTGTCGGCCAACTTCCCTACAGTGTTCGCAATTCGACTTCTGATGTTGGCGATTGGCGCACTGGTGCTGAAGACGACGGCGAGTGTGGTGCTGGGTTACGTCGATTATCTGCCACCGAACTTCGATGCCGATTTTCTGCTGGGGCGCGAAGCCTATTTCTGGGGCGCCTATGGCATCGCCTTCTACGTGCACCTGCTCGCCGGTCCTCTTTCGCTGGTGCTCACGCTGCTGCTCGTAAGCACAACGCTTCGCTGCCACTTTCCAACGTGGCACCGCTGGCTTGGTCGAGTGCAAGTCGCCAACATCTTGCTGCTGCTCACACCTAGCGGGCTCTGGATGTCGTGGTATGCAGCCACGGGCACCATCGCTGCGGTGGGGCTCGCACTGCTGGCCATTGCGACCGCACTTTGCACGATCATCGGCTGGCGCTTTGCCATTCGGCGTCAGTTTTTAGAACATCAGCACTGGATGCAGCGCACTTATCTCTTGCTGCTGTCTGCCGTTGTTATTCGTATCCTTGGCGGCCTCGCCACCGTTTGGGAATTCAATGCCACCTGGATCTATCCCGCTTCGGTTTGGATCAGCTGGCTGGTGCCACTCGTAATCTTTGAGCTATGGCGTTGGCATCGTGCGGGCCGAGTTCAACCATCGGCTGTCACTTAGAACGAGTCGTAATCCAAGGCCTCATTCCCATCGATCGTGATGAGCGCCGAGAGTGTAGAAACGCTCGTTGCCTTCGGGATCGCTCGAATCGATCCGTCGGCGAGTAAGGCATGAGCGACGCTGTTGTGAGGTATGAGCGGTGCGCTACCAAAATTCAGTACCATCGCTTCGTTGGCGTCCTCTGGCGAGCCCCACGGCACCGCTTTATCGAGCGAAAACTCCATCACTAGCAAGGTAAAAACGGTTCCATCGGGCATCTCGACAATGCTCTTCGACTCCACAGGGCGCAACGCACTTTGCGAAGTGACGACAGCTAGATAACTGGTGAGATTTCCCTTCAGAGATGACGACGGACATTGGAAGACGCGAAGTTGTGTTTCCATCGCCAGCTTGTTGACGGGATCGTCCCAAGGTTTGGTGAGGTCGATCGATTCGTAAAGCTTGTTCTGCTCGATGAAAGGAAGAATCAGCGTGCGCCAACTATGTAGCGGCTTCCCTTGGTCATCCACGGTATATGCCGGTGGAAACTCGCCATAGGTATCATGATAGTTCAGCAGTCCAATTCCAATCATTTTGAGATTGTTGCTGCAGGCCATGCGACGTGCTGCTTCACCAGCACCTCGAGTGGCTGGCAATAGTAAGGCAACCAACATGCCAGCTATTCCCACGATCACCAGTACGTTGACCACGATCGCTCCCGCTGTCATCACTGGCTTGGCGGGCTTTTGCGCGTAGTGCTCAGGAGCTTCATAAGGGTTGTCGGCCATGGTTGGTACTCACAGCAAGCGATGGGGATCCGATGCCCGGCGGAATCATGACAGAAGAGCTCTGCTACGCGCAATATGATTTCTGAGGGCGATCAACGCAACAAGAATGGAGTGGGGGCGCGCGCGGGGAGAAAGCAACCACGAAGGTCGCGAAGAGCACGAAGATAGGAACCAAAAAACAGGAGCTGAATCGCAGCAGCATTTTCTTTCAGCTTGGATATCGGCAGCCGGTTTTGAAGATAGGCACTGCTGAACTTCAATCACCTCTAGCGGAATTGCCACATCCATCCGTGGGCACTTTTTCTCTTCGTGCTCCTCGTGTCCTCTGTGGTGATACGTTTGATTGACGAACCAGTCGTGGCGTGCGCGGGCGACGGTTGTCCAAGTCGATCAACGTGACAATCAGAGTGGGCAAGCCAATCGGATAGTGCTGCAGAATCGAAGTGCTGGCCCGGTGTCGGCTACGGGGTAGCCGACCTACGAAGCTTCAGCATAAAGAACGACGAAAGCGGAGGGATTAATCGTCGAGGGTGTCGCGGCGCGAGCGGTCGTCACTAGTGATGTGATTGGGACCGTCATTGTCGTCGTCGATGTCGGTGGAGTCGATCGTCGTGGCGTCGTACTCCAGCTGACTCTCTCCTTCGAAATCGAGCATAGCGGAGTCGTCGCTACTCATCCCAGGATCGTCGATTCCTTCGCTCTCTTCGAGCGAAACGAGTGGCGCGGCGCAGCATTCGGCTTTCACTTTGCGGAACTCGCTGCGGTAGATCGGTAAGTCGAGTTGGCGCTTCCGTCGCTCGAAATGGGTCCGATAGTCGAGGTCGTGTTCGGGAGCGATTTCAGCTACCTCAAATGGACCTTCGAGATAGGTCGACGTGGCGAGATCGGCGAGCGCCGATTCAAAATACTCTTGCACATCGGTCCAGAAATGGAGTGTGCCGCCGATCTTCAAGGTGCGCTCGATGTCGCGCATGAAATGCGGATTGAGGACCCGACGACGTCGATGGCGTTTCTTCCACCAAGGGTCGGGGAAGTAGACGTGGACAGCCGCGAGCGATTGATCGGGGACGAACTTTTTGAACAGCGCGGTGGCATCGCCCGCCATCATGATGGCGTTGGTGCGTCCACTGGTGCAGAGGCGAGAGGCGGAGAAGCGGGCGTACTTTTGTGCGATCTCGATGCCGAGATAGTTGTGCGTCGGAACGCGGCCCGATTCGGAATTGATGAAGAGTCCCTTACCGGTCCCTACTTCGATTTCGAGAGGCTGATCTTTCGCAAAGAGAGAAGCCAGCTTCCAGTCGTCGGGGAGCTGCTTACCGTCGATAAACCACGCGCTATAGTCGATCGTCGGGTTGATTTTCGGGAGTGCGCGGCGGCCCATGGTGTCTCTTCTCCGGCGCACAGAATTTCATGCACTAAGTATCAACCACAGCATCTCAAATGAAACCTGCGGGACGAGGCTTTGGCAGCCTGCTATTTCCCATAGCGACTAGCTTTGAGGTTCTTCTTTAATGCGGTATTTGGTGAGGGCTTCGATCGGAATCGGCACACCCTTGAGCACCCCCTCGAGCACGATTCGATCGCCGACAGCTCCCTGGAAGCGGCACACGATCATGCGACCGCGACGGACTTTGTCCTTGCGGCACATCAGGATCAGCCGATCGCCGGGAACTACAGGGTCGCGAAAGCGGACTTCTTCGAGTCCACCAAAGCCGACCATCTCGCATCCCAGCAGGTCGAGTTTCTGCGTGACGAAGCTGCAGAGCTGCGCAATGGCTTCGAGCATCACGACGCCTGGCATCAAGGGCATTCCGGGCATGTGACCACGGACCCAAAAGTCGCTGGCGGTGATGTCTTTATAGCCAACAGCGGCGATCTCTTCGTGATCGATCCAAACGACCGCCGATAGCTGCTCCATCTCGTGGCGCTGAGGATTGATCTTGCGGATGTCCTCGATGCGGGCGACGGGGTTATCGAAGTCGAGTTGGGTGAAATCGACGAGAAAGTCTTTCTCAGCCACGTGTTTTTTCCCTGCCGACAGGCACTTTTGGCACAACCACGTTGTGGTGGTTACGAGCGCAGTTGTGGATCAACCTGTGGAGCGGTGAGTGCAACAAGGAGAGGAAACGAGCGACGCAGTTTTACGCTGGAGCCAGGACGAAGGGACACCGGAATTAGGTGCGGACCTTACGTCGTTTGGCGCGACGCGCCTTGGCGTTGGCAGGGCGTTTGCCGTGGTTGGCTTTTTTGTGCGAGCGATGTGGCTTGGCCATGACGAACCTTCTTTCGGGAAACAAAAACGATGTAACTTCGCCGAGTAAGTCTTGTTTCTGAGACCTGCGGCGAAGGTTTTAGGGTTTTGTAGAACTCATCAAGCTACCACGGCAAGCGACCTTAGGGAAGCCTTGTCGCGCGGGAAGCAAGAGGAGCATCTAAAGCTAGACCTCGTCGGGGTTTGCTTCGCCTTCACCAGGGCTCTGGCGGGTTGGCAAAATACGTCTGGCGGGCGTGATGAGCCGGCGAGGGCCCAAAATGCCATCCGACGACTCGTCGGCGAGCGGTTCGACCGACGATTCCGGGAGGTACTGCTGGCTGGATCCGTCCCCTTGGGCATACTCCAGGGAACTACTATCGTCGACAGAAGCTCCCCCTCGCGTTAACGAATCCAGCAGCGACTCGATCTCTTCCGGGAGAGGTTCTTCGAGGGCCGGTTCTGGGGCCGATTCTGGAGGAGCTTGGTGTGCTGTAAGTGTCGTCTGGAAAAAAGTTTCCGTGCGCTGAGGACGCTTCACTGCCGGAGACACATCGACCATCGGCTGCGGCGCAGGCTCCTCGACTGGTGGGGGCTCGTCGATCACGCGCGTTGGGCTTTTGGCAGGGGGGACGGCAAATGTCGAGGGGATCGATGGCACATCGACGTCGGTTGGTGGTGTCGTGGTGCCGCGCGCCAGCTGCAGGATGTCTTCTTCGTCTTCGTCGAGCTCTTCGCGGTGCCGCGTAAGCCAAGTCAGCAGTGCGGGAAACGCCAACAGAGACATGCTAAGGCAGCAGAGTACACCAATGGTGAGGACCTGTCCGAGGGTTTGCAGACCCCGGTGTCGCGCAAGGATCATGCTGCCGAAGCTGGCCATCGTGGTGGTGCTGGTCAGGATGACGGCGACGGCGGTGGAGTTGCTTAGCTTGAAGCGTCCTCGCGAACGTCGCATTTCGTGCACTAGGTGCACACCATCGTCGACGCCGATGCCCAGGAGCAGCGGCAGCACGATCATGTTGGCTGGGTTCAGGGGAATCCCGAGCCAGCCGATCGTTCCGCACATCTGAAGGAAGCCGACGAGGAGGGGGACCATCGCCAGGAGCGACGCGCGGAAACTACGAAAGTCGATCACCAGCAGGACGAAGACCGCGACGAGCGCGTAGAGTCCAGCGGTGATGTAGCTCTGCTGCATATGCTGCGAGGCGTAGAACGTTTGCACGGGATGGCCGGTCACCTGCGGGTCGACCTTCTCGAGCTCGCCGACGAACGTGGCCAGTTCGTCCATGTCCCAGATGCTCCCTTTGGCAAAGACGCGAATCAAATGCTTGTGCGTGATGCCGACGAATCGCGAAGTTAGTTCGGGTGGGAGGTCTTCGAGTGTGGGGGGCTCGGGATTGCTGAGTTCGGCGAGGGGGCGTAGCGACTGGATGGCGGTTTGCATCATCGCCGCCTGCGCTTGGGCCCAGCTCGCCTCGAGAACTTGAGGCGGAATTTGCGCGAGGCTCTGCGCGGTCAGCTGAGCGAGGGCTGCTGCTGGAGATTCTTGCTGAGAGGTTTCCGCGAGCAAGCGACTAGCGCGGCGGACTTCGTTCAAGAGCGCGTCGGCGCGAAGCGGAGCAGGGCTCGGCACTACATCGGGGAGTCTTGCGAGTTGCTTATGGATCGTTGCGATCAGCTGTTCTTTTTCGATCGACGACGAAGGGAGGAGCGAGACGATCTCTTCCGTTTTGGCGACACAGCCGAGCGACTCGAATTTTGCCTTGCGAGCGCGAAGCTCTTCGCGGTTCTCGCAAATTGAGAGTGCGAACCAAACACTGTCGTCGCGATCGATGAACAGTTCGCGCTCGATCTGCGCGCTTTCGATGCCGCGCGGCTGAAGGTTCAGCAGATTATGGTCGAACTTTAAGTCGAATAGCCCGAGGCATAGCACGAGTGTCAGTACGGCAAAGAAAGCGAGGGTGAGTCGCGGTGATTCGCTGAACCCTCGCACCCAGTTCGCAGCGGGAAGAATCGCAGGGACTTCACGATTTTCGATCCGGGAGTCGACGAGTTTTAGTAGCGCCGGGAGGACCGTGACGGCGGTAATGACGCACAGCAAAATGCCACCACCGGCGACGATGCCCAACTCGCGAACGCCGGTGAAATCGGTGAGCGCTGCGCAGAAAAAGCCGGCCGCCGTGGTGATGCCGCCGGTGAGCACACTAGGGCCGACGTCGGTGGCTGTTCGCATCAACGCTTCGTCGATCGAGTAGCCGTTTTTACGGAGTCGCAGATAGCTCGCGACATAGTGAATGCCAAAGTCGATGCCGAGGCCGACCAAGATGACGCCAAACGCAGCGCTCAGGATGTTGAGGTGACCGATGGCGAGCGTGACAAACCCAAAAGCGTAGGCCATACCGAGCAGCAGCACCGCGCAGGCGAGGAGCGCGTGACGCATGCCGCCGTAGCCAGCCACGAACAGAAAGGCGACGGCGATGAGACTGGCGATGCTGGTCCAAACCATGTCGGTTTGACTCGCCTGCATTTCATCGAACTCGATGATCGGCATGCCGGTCAACCCGATCCAGGTGTCCGGATGATCAGCGCGTGCTTGGGTGATGATAGCGCGGAGTTTGCCAATGGCTTCGCTTCCCCGCGCGAACTCGCTGGTGTTGCTGCTCTTGAGTTTCAGCAGCAGAAAAGCGGTGTTTCCGTCGTCGGTGGTGAGGTACTGGGCATTGAGCTGCAAAAGGCGTGCTTCCAGCTGCTCGAGCGAATTGCCAGGGGCAGCTGGGCGCGCGGTTTGTTCGCCAATCACAGCCCCAATCATGCCGAGCGTTTGCAGGTACTGCGCTTCGACTTGCGCACGCATTTGCGTCGTGGTGACGTCGATCGTCTCGAGTCGATTGTTCAGCTGCGCGAGAACAGCAGTGGGGTCGAGTGGCACATCGGCGGTTGGGAAGAGCTGCGCCGCTCGCGCCGTTTCTTGACTGAGTGTGCGAAGTTCTTCTATCGACGAAAAGTGAAGGGCTTTCCCTTTCACGCGCGAAAGATCGCGGCGATAGAAAATCGATTCGAAGTGGGTTTCGCCAGAGCGAACTTTTTTAGCCAGGTCTTCGAGTGCAGCAGCGAGCTTGGCCGGTTGCGGAGATCGGACGAGCACGATGGCATCGTCGCGGTCGCCAAACTCGGCGAGGTAAGCGAGCCAGCGCTGGTTGTATTCACTGCGGGGTGAAAGCAGGTCGAGCCGACTCGTTTTCATCGCCAATCCGCTGGCGGTGGCGAGCACGGCAATCAGTGCCAGCACAACCGCGCCGATCACCACTTTGCCCGGCGCAGCGAGGCAGGCGCGCGTCAGCCTTTCAAGCGGCGCGGCAAGTGGCGATTCGGAAAGCTGTGGCCCCCGCTCCAAATTCATTCGCCACATCCAAGTTCAGGAAGCATCATCACCATCAGCAGGATCAAGCACCTTTCACAAACGCCATTTTCAAAGCGCTGGGCCAGTTTCTATCAGCGGACAAATGTTGCCAGGCAGCTGAGAGCTTAGCCGACACACTTGCTACGAACTTGAGGGGAGAGGGTTCCTTACGAAACTTCCCAAGTCGCCGGATTTTAGGGCAATACCGCAAATCGCCACAAGCGAGAAAGAAAGAGGAGATGTGCTAGCATTGCTGGCAGCTCGTGCGCGAGGAGTTCGTACTTGTTAGTCTACTTTTAGTGGTCACCTCAGCGTCCGCGCATCAGTATTGTTGCCGCGCGTCGCCAACAGTCGGAAACCGTGGCTGCATCAGCCGCTGAATCAAGCCCAGCCTGATCGAGGGTGACCAAGAGCGATGGAGATCAATCCCTATCAGTCGCCTGAGAAAAAAGAGGAAGAGCCAACTGTCGCTGCAGAATTGGCCACTTCCGATGCCTCGGCTGATCAGGGGTATCTAGCGGCGTTCGAGAAGTCCCTGCGTGGCATGCGATCGATTTGGATCGTGCGCGGCTGCTCCGATGTGGTCTCACTGATGCTACTCGTGCCGACCGAGAAGGAGACACCTTGGGCTCTCTATTTCGTGACCCTCATGCCACCCTTCGCCGTTGCGTGGAAGGTGCGGCAAACGCTAGCGATCGTCCACGGAAAACAGCGTGCCAACCTGCTGTACTTCGTGATTCTCCTGCCGATGATCGGCACGGTAGCCACTTTTCTGATTGAGCGCCAATTGAAAGAAGAACTGCGCCGACTGCAGGAGTCGCAAGCAATTCTCGGCAGGGGTGAATCGAAGGTGCCCCTCGCGGAAGGTGAGGGGTCTGGAGTATTCTGAGGGATTGGCTGTGAGAGACGGGTGATTGCCTACGGAATGCTTGAAGAAGCTCGAAAGAAGTGGCGTTATGGGTGCGAGTGCAAAGTGGCCGACGTGTGAGCCTTTGGCAGCAGTGAAACTCAAGCCACGTAAGGCTTTGCCGTTCTACGGACGCCACCCCTGGGTGCTGGCCACCGGTGTCGACCGTGTGCAGCCGTTGTCGATCGCAGCCGAGCATATGCTGGCCGATGGTTCGGTCGTCAATCTGCTAAACGAGAAGGGGAAGTTCGTCGCGCGCGGGTTTTACAACGGTCAAAGTCGCATTCGCGTCCGCCTTTTCACGTGGCGCGAGGAAGAGCAGCTGAACGCCGACTTCTTTGAGCGCCGCATCGCCGATGCCATCGAATCGCGGGTGCAACTCGGGCTCGAACCAGCCGCTGGTTCACCTGCACGGAGCACAAGCGCCGCCCGGCTGATTTTCAGCGAAGCCGACGGCCTGTCGGGGCTGGTTGTCGACCGCTATGGCGACTATTTAGTAGTACAAGCGACCTCGGCAGCCATGCAGCAGCGATTGCACGGCATCGCGGAAATCCTGCAGAAATTGCTGGCTCCCAAGGGGATGGTTCTGCGGGGCGATGCAGCGTCGGCGAAGCTCGAAGGGATCGAGCCGATCGCTCCCGAGCGTCTCGGAGAGTGGACCGACGAGCCGATTCGAATTGTCGAGCACGGCATCAGCTACGAGGTCGACCTGACCGACAGCCAGAAGACCGGTTTCTATCTCGACCAGCGCGACAATCGTCTCGCTGTGGCCAAGTACTTTGCGGGTCGCAAGGTGCTCGACATGTTCTGCTACACCGGCGGCTTTGCGATGAATGCCTCGCGCCACGGCCAAGCAGCGGAAGTTCTGGGAGTCGATACCAGCAAACGGGCCGTTGCCCAGGCTCAGAAAAACGCGGAAATCAATGGCCTGACTAACGTTACGTTCGAAGCGGGCGATGGTTTTCAGTCGCTCGAAAAGTTCGCCACCGAAGGGCGAAAGTTCGACGCCATTGTGCTCGATCCCCCCAAATTTGCCCGCAGCCGATCCCAGGTCGATCAGGCAATTCAGGCCTATCACCGGCTGAACCGGGCGGCTGTCGCGCTACTTCCGCCGGGCGGAATTCTCGTCACGCACAGCTGTTCGGGAAGTGTTAGCCGCGAAGATTTCCTGCTGATGCTTTCGGGCGTGGCCCAAAAAACGGGCCGCGACATCCAGATCATCGAGCTTCGAGGAGCAGCGGCCGACCATCCCGTTTCGTCGACCTGCCTCGAGACCGAGTATCTCAAGTGCGTCGTCTGCCGGGTCGGACAACTGGCTCGCGATAAACCGGTGTTCATCGGCTCGGGCGACTGAGAATCTCGCCTGCACCACTCTTGCGTGTCAATTCTCGCAAGATCGCCGCGTAACTTATTTAATTTGCGGTGTTTAAGTAAAAGGCGACTCGCTTAGGCGAGGAAAATTGTCGTGCGCGCGTATCCGCACACAGCATTCTTTGCGGGCTCGTTTGAGGTGAATTATCACGACCTAAGTGATTTTCACAGAACTGTTTAGCGAGCACCTTCGTCTGATATTGGCCGACTGCTTTCTAGGCTCGATTAGCCAGCAGTTAGGAAATTTTGGGAACTTTTGCGGTCCCTAGCGCGTCAGAGGATCGAAGCCGCGTGTATCACGACGACAAGCATCTGGTGAAACTCGTCCTGAGCGGAGAGACCGAGGCCTTTGGCCTGCTGGTCGCCCGTTATCAGGATCGACTTTTCACCGCAATGGTGCACGTCGCTCGCTCACGCAGCGAAGCCGAAGATGTGGTGCAGGAGGCGATGGTGCAGGCTTATACCAAGCTCGCCTCGTTTCAGGCCGAAAGTTCTTTCTACACCTGGCTTTATCGCATTGCCTTCAATCAGGCGATGACGATTCGCCGGAAGAGAGAACCTCTGACGTCGATCGACGAAAGTCGCTACGGCAGTCAGCACGAGCCTGTCGCGACAAGCACCGCAGTCGATGGCCCGATGCTGCAGAGCGAACAAGCTGCTTTGGTACATCGCGCGATTGCCACCCTGGCGGACGAGTTTCGCACCGTGCTGGTGATGCGTGAGATCGACGGATTTGATTACGAACAGATATCGCAGATTTTGGATCTTCCGGTCGGAACGGTTCGCAGCCGACTCCACCGGGCCCGACTTCAACTTCGAGACCAACTGAAACAACTCCTTGCCGACGAATCAGGCGAATGAAAAGCCCGATTTTGATTTAGTACTTCACGTTGACGAGTTTTCCGAGGAACCACCCCTAATGACCGACTATCGAACGAGCGAGCGACTGTCGGCCTATCTCGATGGGGAACTTGTCGGGGAAGAGCATGCCGAGATCGAGCAGCTGATTGCCGTCGATAGCGACGCGCAGTTGCTCCTGGCCGAGTTGCGTCAAACCAAAGCCTTGGTGCAGTCGCTTCCAGCCCAGAAACTCCCAACCCAGTTCGCCGCTGGTGTGCTTGCTCGCATCGCTGCCCAGCAGTCGGTCGCGCAGCCGTTGTCTTCCAAGCCCTCTTCTGCAGCTTCCTCAAAAGTTGCGAAAGCCGAGCGCGACACCGCTGCCAGTCGCAAACCACTGTGGATCGCCGCTGCATCGCTGGCAGCCGTTTTGCTTGTCGCGGTGACAATTCGCTGGACCATGTCGGGACCAACTGAGCCGATCAATCCAGTCGTCGTCGATCCTGAGGTTCCTGCCGTCGCGCCCGAGCTTGTTCCTGAAGAAACACCCGAAGCACTTTCCGCGCGAGCCCTCGCTGCTTCTGTGCTCGGCGCGATTGAGGCTCCTGGCGAGGTCGCCGTGCTGCGAGTGAAACTTCCTGCTGGGCTGAATGTCTCGGCCCCGATGGATGATTGGCTCGCCGAGCAAAAGGTGAGTGTTGTCGATCCGTCGCAAGTCTCGCCAGCCACCATGGCAGTGAGTGGCGCGTATCGCAAAAATGCTCAGGCTCAGATTGCTGGCGGAACTGCCGCGAAATCAGCGGGGGAAGCGGTCTATGTCGAACTTCCTGCCGACATGATCGAGCAAGCACTCGCTTCGCTCCATTCACAAATTGGTAGCGCGGGGGATGTGCAGTTTGAAACCAAGCTTGCTCTCGACGAGCAACTGGTGACCTCGCGACTCGAAACGGGGGAGGGGGAAGGAGAATCCCCGGCTCGTCCCGGTGCTTCAGCAGCCGATGACTCAGCAGCCAAAGCTCAGCGGATCAATCCCCGCATTTTGCGTCTGCCAGAAGTGGCTCCATCGAGCACCACAGACGCACCGAAGCAGCTTCCTGCAGCGAAGGTAAAGACCATTCGCGTGCTGATCTTGGTGGAAGATAATTTCCGCTAGAGCAAGCCAATGCTCGCGGTGCGAAGTGAGTTCCAGTAGCGACTCACTTCGATTTTTTCTTCGCCGAGCACTCTGCCCGAAATTCTGACCGGCTGGGGGACCTACTTAGAAAGGTGCTTCGCTCGATTTAGGAGCGACGCACAGGGCTTTCATGGCTGTGAGGGTCTGCTCGACAGCGTCAGCCGAAACTTCTTTCCAGCCTGCCGCTTTGTGACGCACGATGGCCAGCTTCAGCTGATCGAACGCTTCGGCCAAGTCGTCGGGCAAAGTTGGCAACCCTTCAAACGGGCTGATCAGCTGCGCTTTCTCGGCGGCTGTTGGCTCGTCGTACTCGCCGCGTGCCTCTTCGTTCCAAGGGGTGTTGGAAGGAGTTCCAGCGAACTCGCTACCATCGCCATCTCCGAAGTCAGGACCTTCGTGAAGTGGTCCGGTCGAATTCACTTCACCAAGGCTCGACGTAATCTCGTCCCCGGTGCGAGGCTGAGCGCGAGGGGCTTCGAAATCCTCGTCCACTTCAGCTGTAATCGTCGGCTCGGCGACTGGGTTTTCGGTGGCAAGGCTGCCAAGCGTTTCCCAGCGACGTGTGCGCATCTGCGCCACGCTCCAGCGACTCTGCATGGCACCTTCGAGCCACATTTCAGCATCGCTCCAATCGATCGCCGCTTGGAAGTGGCTCCAGTAGAGCGTTTCGTACTGCTGATAGGTTTTGCCGAACTTGGCATACACGCGGCGCAAACGACCGACATGCTGTCCGGTCACACCACCCACCAGACGGCTCCATGCTTCGTCGGAAAACTCAACCGCATCGGCACCTTTTGCCTGCAGCGCCTCGCGCCACTCGAAAATGATCCGTCCCTTCTCCCAGTTCGCCGTGCTTACTAGGTGATTCCACTGACCAACAAACGGCTGCGACGCCTCGGTCGCTTCAGCCGAGATTGCCAGCGCGTCCGCGTTAAGCGGCAGTTCGTTGCGCTCGGGTTCGGGGCCGGAGAGATCGCTACCGGAGAATTCAGCGGTGCTCATCGCGAGGGATTCAGCTTTCGAAGAAGGGGGGACAGATCGCCGGGCGGAGGGCGGTTTCGGAGTACCTGCCCCTTTCGCTACGTAGGCCGCAAGGCATTCGTTCGCGCGAAAGTGGCACACCAGCGAGGCGTCAGACTAGCACCCGTGAAGAAAAGGGGAACTGCTGCGCGGAAGAAACTGTGAACCTCGCACCAGAGCAACGTTTAGCAGCCGAAAGTGATTTAACCGCTCCGGGGAAAACCTGTCGCTAGCCGATGGTTGCAGCCCCATCACCATGCGTTAGAAGCTGGGAAATAGGAGCAGGGAGAGGCGCGCGACATCGACGCCAAAAATTGAGTCGTCAGGAGAGCACCGAGAGCCCGATTATGCGCCAGTCGTAGCAAGTCTGCGATCTGCACAAACTCTGCGGCACGTTGCTGCCGCGACATCGGCCGAGATCAGGCTGCAGCGCTGCGCGAGCCTCACTAGCTGGTGTCGTGCGCGGGTGGTGCTACACTTCACCTGACTGCTTCAATCCGAACCAGCTGCCGCCAGATTCCAGGAGAGCATCGATGGCCGATGTAACGATTCGTACGCGTGAAAGTGGACCCCTCGTGATCGAGGGACCTGTCAAAATTGTCGATGCTTCGGGAAATCCATTCCCCATTCCCGAAGGGAAGACGTTCATCGCACTCTGTCGCTGTGGCGCGTCGGCCAACAAGCCCTTCTGCGATGGGAAGCACAAGACGTGCGGGTTTGTCGCCACCGAAACTGCACCGCAGCAACTCGGTTAAGCAGGGCTTCTTAGCTGCCAGGGTGCGCGAGATGGCACGCCACCTGATGATCGATTCCCAAGAGCTGTGGCACGTCGATTTTGCAGCGTGCTTCAGCGACGGGGCAACGATCGGCAAACGGACAGCCGGGATACTCTCGATCGGGACTCGGCACTTCACCTTTGAGGACGATTCGCTGACGCGTCTTTTCGAGCGTTGGGTCAGGAATCGGTGCCGCTGAGAGGAGAGCTTGCGTATAGGGGTGCTTCGGAGCGCGTCGCAATTCGTCGCTCGACCCCATTTCGACAATCCGGCCGAGATACATCACACCAATCTTGTGCGAGATGTGTCGCACCACCGACAAATCGTGCGAGATGAAGAGATAGGCTACCCCCAGCTCTTCCTGCAGCTTCATCAGCAAGTTCACCACCTGCGCTTGAATCGATACGTCGAGTGCCGACACCGGTTCATCGCATACAATCAGCTTCGGCTCCGCTGCTAAGGCCCGCGCAATTCCAATGCGCTGACGCTGTCCGCCCGAAAACTCGTGGGGATAGCGATTCAGAAAGCGTGGGTTGAGTCCCACCAAGTCCATCAATCGCATCACTTCAAGTTTGCGCTGGGACGGCTGGTGCAGGCTCAGGATTTGCATCGGTTCGGCGATGATGCTCCCCACCGTCATCCGCGGATTGAGCGAGGCATAGGGATCTTGAAAGATCATTTGCACCACGCGTCGATGGGGGAGCATGTCGCGCGCGCCGAGTTTCGTGATGTTCGTGCCGCCGAGCAGAATGTCTCCTGCCGTCGCATCGACGAGTCGCACAATGGCTCGCGCCGTGGTGCTCTTGCCACATCCTGATTCACCGACGAGCCCCAGGGTTTCACCGGGCCGAATCGAGAAGCTGACACCATCGACGGCGCGAATCACCCCTTGCTTGCCGGTGAAGAAACCGCCGCGCCGAAAAGGAAAATGAACCTTCAGGTTCACCACTTCGACAATCGGTTTTCCCTTCGGATTTTGCACTGTAGTGCCTGTCTCACGTGCGAGAGTTCCGCTGTTCATGGTCGCACCTCACTCGTCAGTGCTACGTGTTGGTGAGCATCGACGAAACAGGCCTTCATGCCGCCATGCATCGCCGCTTCGAGAATCGGCAAATCGATTTTGCAGCGATCGATCGCCAGGGGACAGCGCGGATGAAAAGCGCAACCACTCGGTGGATGGAGCATGTCGGGAGGCTGTCCTTCAATCGCTTCGAGCACCGTTTTTCGATCGAGATCCCAGCGTGGCGTACTCCGGAGCAGGCCTTGCGTGTAGGGATGCTCGGGGCTTGCGAACAGCCCGCCGGTGCTGGCCGTTTCGACGATGCGACCGGCATACATCACCTGCACGCGATCGCAAACACTCGCTACCACACCGAGCGCGTGAGTCACCAGAATCACAGCGGTCCCTTTCCGGACTTGCAGCGATTTGATGAGCTCCAGCATCTGCGCTTGAATCGTTACATCGAGCGCCGTCGTAGGCTCATCGGCAATCAAGATTTCGGGATCGCACGAGAGTGCCATCGCAATCATCACACGCTGCCGCATGCCACCACTGAACTGATGCGGATAGTCATCGACACGCACATCGGGGGCCGGAATTCCAACGAGTCCCAGCATTTCAATCGCATGCCGTCGAGCTTGAGCATAGGTGTGCTTCAGGTGCAGCTGCGTCACCTCGGTGAGTTGTTCGGCGACGGTCAGCAGCGGGTTGAGCGCTGTCATTGGGTCTTGAAAGATCATCGCAATACGACGGCCGCGCACCTGCGACAATTCTTCGCGCGACATCTTCAGTAGATCGCGCCCTTCGAACAGCGCACGGCCACCGGCGATGATCCCGGGAGGCTGAGGAATCAGTCCCAGCATGGCCAGGCTCGTGACACTCTTGCCACTCCCCGATTCACCGACAACTCCTAGCGTTTCGCCAGCTTCGAGCTGCAGCGAAACACCATTCACAGCGCGCACCAGACCATCATCCACTTGGAAGTGGACGTGCAAGTCTTCGATCGAAAGTAGTGGTCGTTTGGCGTTCATTATCGATTCTTTAGACGAGGATCGAGCGCGTCGCGCAGACCATCGCCCAGGAAGTTGAGAGCAAACAGCGTGATGGCGAGCGCGAGTCCCGGAAAGACAACGAGCCACCAAAGTTTTTGCAGTGGCGTGATCACCTTCACCCCGTCGAAGACGAGCAATCCCCACGACACATCGGGGGCTTGGACACCGAGTCCTAAGAACGACAGAAAGGCCTCGAACAGCATCACGCTTGGAATGGTGAGGGTCAGGTAGATGATCACGATTCCCAAGACATTGGGAACCAGGTGACGAATCACGATCCGCGCGCTCGAGGCACCACTCACTCGTGCTGCATCGATAAATTGTTCGTTCTTGAGCGACAGCACTTGCCCGCGCACCACGCGCGCCATCGTGAGCCAGTAGATCGCGCCGATCAGAATATAGAAGACCGAAATCTGATCGATTCCCAGCGACTCCAGCGCGGCCGCCAGGGTCTCTTCCGAAAGGATTGTGATGGCAAAAATCACGACGAAAATGAACGGAATCGAGTACAGCACATCGACGATCCGCATCATGATGGTGTCGATAATGCCCCCCGCGAAACCAGAGATAGCGCCGTAGAGCACGCCGATCACCAGCGACACAGCGGCGGCTACGAACCCGACCATCAGCGACACGCGCGAGCCCCAAAAGATGCGGCAAAGCAGGTCGCGGCCTAGTTCGTCGCGTCCCAAAATCGAAGGGACGCTCCAGCTACCAAAGAGCGACAGCCGCGTGCGAATCATCCAGTAGGTGACCGGCCCCGGCTGATTCCACTCCCGCAGAATCGGGTGATTTCGAAGGGCCAAATTCAGGTCTTTTTCGAGTTGCGCACGCTCGTCGCTCTTGGCCGACGCTAGTTTCTGTTGTGTCGCTTGAATCTTCTCTTCTGCAGCAGCCAGATCGGCTGAAGTAAATGGAAGTGGCGTCGCTTTCAGGCTCGGCGGAGCGAAAGCATGCTCGGCATCAGCACGCTGATAGATCGGCGGCTGGAGCGGTAAGAGCGGGGTGAAAATGGCCAGCACGAGGATCACCGCCAGCGTGACAATCGAGACAAGTGCCGCCCGGTTGCGCTGCAATCGACGCCAAGCATCGAGCCACAGCGATACACCCCGGATGCTTGCTGCTTCTTCCAGCAGTTTGGCATAGCGGTCGGCTGTTGCGGTGGACTTTGCAGAGTTCGTTGTCGTCGCGTTCACGAAATTAGATCTCGGTGTCTGGCTTCCAAGTGGCGGGCGAGCAAATCACTAACTCATCTTCACGCGCGGATCGAGGATCGCGTACGACAAGTCGACCATCATGTTCAGCAAATAGACCATGAACGTGTAGAGCATCACCATGCCCATCGCCAAGGTGTAGTCGCGCTGCTGAGCCGCTTCGACGAAAAAACTTCCCATGCCGGGAATGTTGAAAATCCGTTCCACCACCAGGGAGCCCGTCAGAATGCCAGCGGCTGCTGGGCCGATGAACGACACCACGGGCAAGAGTGCTCCTTGTAGCGCGTGACGAACAATCACAGTCCGCGGCGCAAGCCCCTTGGCATAGGCGGTCCGAATGTAGTCGAGGCTCAGCACATCGAGCATGCCAGCGCGTGTGAGGCGCGCGATGTACGCGGCATAGGGGGCGGCCAAACAGCAGGCAGGGAGGATGATCTGATTCATCGCCCCCCAGCCAGCTGGCGGGAGTAAACCGAGACCAAACACCACCACCAGCACCGCAATCGTCGAGAGGACGAAAAGCGGAATAGCGATTCCGAGCGTGGCAATCGACATGAAGAAGTAGTCGATTGGTGTGTTGCGATTCACGGCACTAATCACACCCGCAGTCATTCCAACGACGAGGGCGAGTGTCAATGAAATGATCCCGAGAGCCGCGCTGGCGGGAAAGCTTTGGGCAATGATCTCGTTGACGGTGAAGTCTTCGATCTTAAAACTAGCGCGGAAGTCGAGCCGCAAGTAGTCGAGGAGCAAATCGCGATACTGCAGAATCAATGGATCATCGAATTTGTACTTCGCGTCGATGTTGCGCTGAATCGCAGGGGGGAGCTTCTTTTCCGAAGAGAACGGACCACCAGGAACGCTATACATCAGCAGAAACGAAATCGTAAAGACGACCCACAGCGTGAGGGCCATCCAGGCGATGCGTTTGACCAGCAGCGAAAGGAAATGCAGGAGCAGGTTCACTAGCGGGCTCCTCCTTGGGCAACAGCGCGGTGGCTCTGGTTGCCCGAAATCACTGAGGAATCGCCGCGATAGAAATCGGTCCCCGGAATTGCTGCCGAGGCAGTTGCAGGTTCTTCGATGCGGATGATTTTGAGCGGATGATAGTTCAGCACGTTCGGGCAAAAACCTTTCACTCGTGTCTTCACCATGTTTTTAGAAACGTAGAAGTAGACCGGCAAGATCGGACATTCTTCGAGCAAGATCTTCTCGGCATCGCGGAACAGCGACATCCGTTTTTGTGTGTCGGCTTCGATGGCCGCCGCAGCAATCAGTTTGTCGTACGCGGGGTTCTTCCAGCCGGTCTGATTGTGCGTATTCTCGGAGGTCCAGAGATCGAGGAACGTGTTGGGATCGGGATAGTCGGCGACCCAGCCAGCGCGACAGACTTGATAGGCGAGGTTCTGCTGAGCATCGAGATAGACACCCCATTCGAGTCCACGCAACTTCGCCTCGATCCCGAGATTCTGTCGCCACATTTGCTGGATCCGTTCGGCGATGGTCCGATGGAGATCGACATCGTTGTAAAGGATTTCAATCGGCGGCAAGCCACTTCCATCGGGATAGCCCGCTTCGGCCAGCAGCGCTTTGGCTTGAGCAATGTCGTAGGCCAGAGGTGGTGGACCTTCATAGCCGGTAAGGCCTGGCGGAACGATCGTCCAAGCAGGGGATTCCCCCGCTTTGGTAATGAACTCGACGATGTTTTGTTTGTCGATCGCCAGCGAAAGCGCTTTCCGCAATTTGGGATTCTTGAGCGACGGATGCGTGGTGTTGATTCGATAGAAGTAGACCGTCAACTGCGGCGCGGTATGGAACTGGTCGGCATAGTCTTTTTTAATCGTCGGAATCGTTGCTGCGGGAACGATCGTGGCCCAGTCGAGGTTTCCCTTGAGGTAGAGATTGAGCGCGGTGGTTTCGCTCTTGATGGCGAGCGCGTCGATGATGTTGAGTTTCACGTTCGCTGCATCCCAGTAGGTATCGCTCTTCACCAAGCGGATGCGGTCGCGAATGCGGCGAAATTGCAGCTTAAACGGGCCATTTCCGACGATATTTTCGGGCTTGGTCCAGTCGGGTGATCCAAAGGTTTCCACGCATTTTCGATTCACGGGATAAAGCGGATAGAACGCCGTGAGCGCAGGGAAATAGGCGGTCCGGTTGATGAGCGTCACTTCGAGTGTGTGATCGTCGAGTGCTTTCACTCCCACCGTTTTTTCGAAATCGGGAAGCACATGATGCGCCGGCTCGATAGGCAGCTCACTGAAAAGTTTCTGCGAGCGTGGCACATCAAGCGAGAAAGCACGCAGCTCTTCCCGGGCACCTGGCTCGGCGACATTCACGATGAACACACGTGCCTCGAGATGCTTGGCATCTTTCGCAGCCCGCGTGTCGGCATCGACGTCGGCTGCATGCTCGAGCGGAGCGGGGTCCACCATTCGGACCAACTGGCCGCGGACAATTTTACTGCGCGGAAAGAGCTGAATCGGATCGCGGCGGCCACCTTGGCTGGCGGGCAAATCGAGTTCGATTTCGAGAGGATCGCCGAGCTTCACGACAGCGGTGTTGTACTCGAGTGCGCCGACTAGATAGTGGAGCTGAAACGAGTACTGCGATGCAGTTTCCGGATGAAGCGTGCGCATCCAGCTGAACGTGAAGTCGTGGGCGGTGACAGGCGAGCCGTCGCTCCACTTCGCCGACTTGCGGATGTGAAACGTATAGACCCGTCCATCTTCCGAGACCTCGAAACGCTCTGCTGCAGCTGGCTGGGGACTGACCGGCACGTTTTCGCCGAAGGGATATTTCTGTTCCCAGCCTGCTTCCGGGAGGGTCGAGAGGAGCCCTTCGAAGCAGGCATTGATGATGCGGTTCTCGGGCTCGCCGGTTGCGCGCGCTTGATCGATGGTTTGAATCTCGCTGCCATTATCGAACGTAAAGTCGGCTGGCGGGAGTTCCGAAAAATTGATCGCCCAGCCGACGCCAGCAATGGCGAGCAGGAGCATCACGTAAGGAAACCACTTCCGTAGTGCTTGGGGCACTTTTTTGTTCCCGATCGAGGAGGAAGGTGGACAACGAGGGGGCTGGGCGGATGTCGACGACAGCCGAGCCGAGCAGACGGTGCAGATGGGAGAAGATTGTGCACCGCAGGTGGAACTATCGCAAACATTTCGTGGTCGTAAGCGATTGGGACGCCTCGCGCAAAAACCGGTCAGGAAATTGGTCGTGACGTGCCAAAAATCGCTTAGCCGCAATGTAGAGGGCCGATGGGCGGGTGGCAACTCGGCGATGTTAAGTGCGCTGCTAGCACCCCTGATTCGGGTTTACTAGCCTTTGAAAAGAAGTCGTTGGGGAAAATCTGTTACCCGTCGAGGCGATTAACGGAGCTTGCCCGACACTTGGTCAAACATGCGGTGACTACGACATTTACGACCCCTGGAGCTAGCGTGCGGGAGACCGAAAGTAAGCGAAATTCGCGGGAAAATCGCTAGTTATTCGCTTCGCAGGCTATTTCCTCCGGTCCCCGCTTGATACTACAATGGAAGGACAATTCCTGATCAATGGCAAGCCATACCGCCAGCCGATAATCGGGGATAGGAAGATGAGGCTTGTGCTACGACTCATCGGTGGAAGACTCATCTTCGGTTGGGTTCGGTTAACGCTTATCTGTGTTGTCTTATCTCATCTCGATGGTTGGCTCGCAGCTATCTGCGAAGCAAAGTTCTTTCGGTCATGGGCTGTCGCTCTGCGCCCGCCTCGTTGCTGAAAGAGCTATGCCAAGCAGTGGCAACGTTCTCCTCTCCACCAAAATTTCGAATTTTGGAATTTCGATTGTTAGCAAGTCCATGCTCGGCATGTGGCTCGCTGGTTATGTAGCAGTCGCACGTTGCTGGGGTCCTTTTGACCATCGGCTCGCGCTTGTCGCCCTGAAATGCATCAGGTCGACCGGCAATCGAGCATGTTTGCTCAAAACTCACAAACACGACGGGGCTCGGTTACGTACCAACGGTGCATGTCGCGATCGATCGGAAGCATGTCTCCTGCTTGGCACAAGCGTTTTGCTTGTCGCTGGCTTGCGGCTGTTCCGTCGATTAGGGCGGGTGTGCGCAAATCAATCGCTAGCATTCACTTCAGGCACAAAAGGTGCAGAAGTGTTCACTGCTCAGTCGACGTTCCGCAGTTGGATTTCCACGGTGTGAGACAAGATCTCGCCAGATGGCTGTGTAGAAAAATGGACTTTCCTCAGATTGTCTGCGGTGTTGTTTAACACCGACGGACAACCTGGCCTTGAGGGATTTATGGTTACTTTACTCGCGCGAAAAATGTTGCAAGAAAACCCCGAATCATCGTCGTCCGATACCACTTCGTCCTCTGCAGAAGGTGAAAGCCTCCAGGCAGCTGCGGGCAACATGCCTGCTGAGACGAAGGAATCCGCCACGACCGAACTACAACTCCTGGCCGATGAGAAGGCTCGCGATCTGGTTCAGCTGTTTAAGCTGCTGGCCGATGAAACGCGTCTTCGCATCCTCTACTTCCTGATGCAGCGCGAAGAACTCAATGTTCGGACGCTCTGCGAGTTGCTCGATCAAAGCCAGCCCGCGGTCAGCCATCACTTGGCGCTGCTGCGAGTGGCGGGAATCATCGAGTGCCGTCGCGACGGGAAGCACAACTTCTATCACCTCGTTCCCAAGCGTTTTCAGACCTACCTAGATCTGATGTTCGCTGTGGCGCCGGGGCAGACCCGCAAATTGCGTGTCGAAGATTCGCTACTGACCTACGCCCGCGAAACTCGCCCCGCTGCGACCTAAAAGCAGCCTCGCGAATTCACGAAGTTGGCCCGAGCGATCGCTTCGATCGCTCTCAAGCCAGATGGCGCTCGACCCTTGGTTGGCAATTGCGGGCCGGCTGTAATGTAAGCCAGCCATTTCGCACTTTTCGCGAGGCGCTATTTCGCTGCCGCGCGTTTCTTAGTCGACTTCTTCGAGGTCGGTTCGGCTGCCAGGCGTCGCTCGATGAGCTCGACGTATTCTTTCGCGCAGTCGATCCCCAAATAACGCCGCCCAAGTTCACGTGCCACCAGCAGTGTGGTGCCACTTCCGGCAAAAGGATCGAGTACGAGTCCACCAGCAGGCGAACCAGCGCTAATGCAGGTCCGCACTAGCGACTCGGGAAAGACCGCGAAATGAGCGTCGCGATTCTTTGAGAGGGGAATGCTCCAGACGGTTCGTTTATTACGCCCCAGCGGATGAAACGCCTGATCCCAGCGGCCATCGTGCAGGTTCGAACTGCCGCCGTTTTTGCCTGCCTCAGGCGTGCCGCCACGTTTACCAAAGTGATTGCGACCACCACGCATTTGGCTATTCTCGCTGAACGTGACGTGGGGCTCGCGAATGGCGTCGGCGTCGTAGAAATAGTCGGCGCTCTTAGTAAAGAAGAACACATACTCATGGTCGGTGGTGGGGCGATTCTTCACCGGGGAGGGCATCGCGTTGGGTTTGTGCCAGATGCAGTCGCTCCGAAGTCGCCAGCCACTGTCGATCAGCGCGAGAGCGACGCGCCACGGCATGCCGAGCTGCGAGCCGTTTTGATACTTGTCGCCAATCACCAGCCAAAGGGTGCCGCGCGCGGTGAGGGTCCGCTGCACCTGACTAAAGATTCGCGTGAGCCGGTCGACGTACTCCGCGGGCGATTCTTCCTGACCAACTTGGGCCGATTCCCCTTCGTAGTCGCGCTGCTGAAAGTACGGGGGACTTGTCACGACGCAATCGACAAAACTATCGGGCAATGCTTTTAGATGCTCCTCGCAGTCGCCATGCAGCACCAAGTTCGACGGCGCGCTGTTCGCCGAGAGGGGAGCTTTCGCTGCGCTCTTATCGATCCGTCGTGGCATCTTGGCAGACTCCTTCCACGTCACATGTGCCTGCGATTACATCCGCTCGACGACGTCGATACCCAGAAGCGAGAGGCCGTGCTTGATGGTGCGAGCCGTCAGGTCGCACAGCAGCAGTCGGCTGTTTTTAGTCGCTTCGTCGTCAGCCTTCAGTACCTTGCAGTTCTCAAAGAAGGTGCTGTAGCTTTTCGCGAGGTCAAACAGGTACGTCGTTAAGTGATGCGGCATGGCCGTGGCAACAGCTTCGGCAAGTGCTTCTTCGAACCGCAGCAGCGATAGACCGAGCGCTCGTTCGGCTGGTTCAGTCAAAGCGATCAGTGCTCCACTCGTTCGGAGCGCTGCGATATCGATGTTTCCGCGCGAGAAAATACTTCGCACGCGCGCATAGCTGTACTGCATATACGTGGCGGTGTTGCCGTTCATCTGCAGCATCTTGTCGTAGCTGAACGTGTAGTCGCTCGTACGATTCTGCGACAAGTCGGCATACTTGAGCGCACCAATGCCAACACGTTCAGCCACTTGCTGCTGCTCTTCGGGCGAAAGATCGCTACTGCTGGACTGCACAATCGCCAGGGCGCGGCTGATCGCTTCGTCGAGCAAACCGTCGAGTCCTACCGTGTCGCCACTGCGTGTTTTGAACGGCTTGCCGTCGTCTCCCAGTACGGTGCCAAACTTCACGTGGGTGAGGTCGGTGTTTGTGTAGCCCCACGCTTTGGCAGCAATAAAGAGCTTGTCGAAATGTTCCGACTGACGATGATCGACGACATACCAAATCGCATCGGGCTTCCATCGCTCTTGGCGATACTGAATGGTCGCGAGATCGGTGGTGGCGTAGAGAAACGCGCCGTCGCGCTTGCGCACCAGCATCGGCGCATCGAAGCCTTCGAGGAAGACTGCAGTCGCCCCTTGGCTTTCGCGCGCGAGACCTTTGGCGGCGAGATCGTCGACCACTTTTTCGAGGCGATCGTGATAGAAACTTTCCCCTAGCTCTTCGTCGAAGGTGACCGAAAGTCGCTTGTAAATCCGCTGAATCTCTTCGCGACAAAACGGCAACACTTCGTGCCAGATCTGGCGATTCTCACTGTCGCCGGCATGCAGCTTAGCTGTTTCGGCCAGCACATCGGCATCGATGGTGGGATGCGCCTGTACAAGTTTCGAGAGCAGAGGATCGGCATCCATCGCAGCGATTTTGCTCTGGAGAGCGGCGAGCGCTTCGCGCTGCTCTTTCACTTGCAGCTGCAGCTTGGCAAGCGCTTGGGCTGCTTTTTTGGCGACTGCTTTATCAGCACTTGGTGGCTGATTGCTGGCGGTAGCAAGTTCCGCTTCGCGCGCGGCGAGCTTCTCTTGCGTCGTCGGGATCGCAGCGAGGCTTTCGCGATAGTCGACCAACTTATGCACCAGCTTATAGAGCCGGCCGAGTTCTTTGACAGGCGACGACTTATAAGCCTGGGTATCGGCAAAGTGTTTGATGCCGTAGATGATCATGCCGAACTGCGTCCCCCAGTCGCCGAGGTGATTGTCGCTCACCACATGGTGCCCCAGGGCACGGAGAATCTTGCAGAGCGAATCGCCAATCACGGTCGAGCGGATATGGCCGACATGCATCGGCTTGGCGACATTGGGGCTCGAGAAGTCGACAATATAAGTGCGTGGCTGTGCTGTCGGTGCGATCCCTAATTGAGGATCGCTCACCGCGAGGTTCAATCGCTCTTCGAGCCAGCTGTCGCGGAACTTCAGGTTGATGAACCCCGGTCCAGCGACGGTCGCAGGCTCGCAAAGATCGTCGAGCTTGGTGGCGGCGATCACGTCGGCGGCGATCTGCTGTGGAGCTTTGCCGAGCTTGGCTTTCAGCGGCATGGCGAAGTTGGCTTGGTAGTCGCCAAACTTGGCATCTTGCGACGGGCGGATCATCGCCAGCAGCGGCGCGGTGTCGCTATCGATCGTGGCCAGAGAAACTGCAAAACGCTGGCGAAGGAGCTCGATCAGGTTCATGGGAGGCGCGTGTCGCTGCTGAAAAAGTTTGTCTGGAACAGCCACCTATGATAGTCGAGAATGCTCAGCGAGTGGCGAGGGTAAATGGTTGAGTCGACAGGCGATGAGGGTGGTTCGGAATCGATCAGCAACGGGAGATTTTTCGATGGCGAAAAAGGTGGGAGCCGAGTTGCATACGGGATACGACAGCTCGATGGCGTTTGGAATCGTGGTGTCGGACGCGGTGAAACGGGTGCGAACATCGGTCGGTGCCCTGAAGACGAGCAAAACGGTCGACGAGTTCGCGCTCGGGGCGATCCACGCACTGGCCAAGCTGTGCAAAGGGGAGACGATGGATTTATTCGGTCTCTACAAGATCGAAGCAGCTGAGTGGCAGACCCAGGTGAAGGACTGGCTCGCGCGGGTGCAAAAGAAGGTTCCAGCCGATTCGCGCGAGGCGTTTGTGAAAAACGTCGAAGCCGATATGGCCGTGATTCTGAAGTCGGCCAGCGAGATGCCCGAGTTTATGTGGCGTAAGGACTCGCTCGCGCGGACAATCGAGGTTTCGTTTCCGAGTCAGGCGGCGCTCGATACGGCGATGAAAGCAGCCGAGAAGAAACATCCGGTGGAACTTGGCAGCGCACTGGCCAAGTATCTCGACAAATGCCTCGCCAATCTCGTTGGTAAAGAGGCCGCAGTAGAGCCGTTGGAGGAGGAGGACGAAAGTGAGGATGACGATGCGGAGGAATCGAGCGTTTCGCAGACGAACGTGGCGATGCAGCTGTCGATCCGCGAGGATGGAAGCTTTTCGCTGTCGACCGACGATTTCGAGCCGTTCTCAACGCCAGCCTTCGCCGAAGAAGATCAGGAGGTGACGGCTTATGCCTTGGAGACGGCCCTCGAGCGGTATCTCAAGAAGGTGAAGCACCCGCTTCGGAAGGAACTGAGCTTCGATTCGGAGAGCTCGCTGTTCGCGGCGTCGTCCGACAATGCTGAAGCGATTGGAATGCTCGCGCAGCTGCTGATTACGTTTGCCACCAGCGACGAGCTTCGCGGTGAGTGGATGCGTGTCGACGACGCTTAGCGATTTGCTGCCAGTCGAGCTGGTTGTCTGGGAAGATTGGGTCGTCGGCGGAGTTTAAAGCAAGCGTGGCTCGTCTGGGTCGACAACGAGCCACGCATTTTTCCAAGGGATCAGCTGCGGGGCTGGATCCCGGTGGTTGACGATCAAAAATAATCAGCCAGCAGAGCGTGGCAGATTACATGCCACCCATAGGGGCCTTCGACATAGGAGCAGCCATAGGGGTGACAGGCATTTCGACGGAGGCTGGTTTCACCACCGTCTTGGCCCCATCGGTTTCTTCAGCGACCGCGAGTTTCACGTCGCCTTCTTCAGCGGCTGCTTTTTGGGCAGCAGCGTATTCCTTGGCGGCGAGTTCGGCAGCTTCTTTCTCGAGCTGTTTGGTCGCGATTTGGATATCTTCCTTGGTGCCGTTGCCGTACACACCGACCCAGTAGGTTTCGCCGGTCGACGAAACCGCGTAGCCAAAGCCGGCTTCGGTCGAGTCGCTGACGATCGAGGCGTAGTGTCCGCCGCTGGCTTGCCAGGCGTTGAAGGTCTGGTCGACATCGCGGTAGTTCCAGGCGATGTTTTCGCGAACGAAACCACGGAAGCTAAACCGACCGGCTCGGTACTGCGGTCCACCATTGCTGTAGTGGCTGAAGTCGCGAGTACGGGCCATGTAGCGGGCGTGGTCTTGAGCGGCCTGCGTCAGGGCGGGGTTGATACGGTGGGGACGGAGCCCCAGGCGGGCGCGGATTTCGTTATTCCGCTTCAGCATCTTCAGGATCGTGGGATGCTGGTGGAGCGGAACCTCCTGCACGGCATTGTCCTTCGCCGTCGCAGTCGACGCTTGATTGGTCGATGCTTCCTCGCTCTTCGCGGTCGCGGCATCGTCAGCAATCAAACGTCCGGCGAGTGCAAAGATCACTGCCAGGCAAAGAAATCGCTTCATCATTCTCCTCCATGCAAACAAAAACGGGGTAGGTCATGGTCCCCAGTGGGTCGTGCAAGTGCTCACCAAGTGGCACTCTGGCGAGGGAACTTGCTCAGCGGGACTCCTCGAGGCGGTCTGCCGTGCCATGGCAGGTCGCTGATCGCGGAGCATTCGAACACCGAGGGGGACCGGTGTGAATCCAGGTAAGTTGACCTAGATTTAACGCCCGATAATGGCCAAGAAAAAACGAAACGCAAGCCCCCACGAGCAGATTAGCAGGTCCGGTGGTGTGAATATGAGGGCGTTTTGGAGGTCTGCGCAAGGGGTTTTAGCGTGGAATAAGGCCTTACGACCGAAGAAACTTTTTTGTGCGGCGGACCGCTTTTCTTGAAATTCCAGGCCCCGATCAGCCCCAAAATCCTGCGGCCAACCGTTGATTCGAAAAGTCGTAAGGAATATTGAAGGTGTTTGTGATTAAGTGTTAAGTAATAGTTTATTGATTTGTTTGTAATTAGCGAGCACTTGTAAAATTGTTGGTGAGTATTTAGTGATTAGTTTATCGCGAGTTGTTTAGCAGTTCTTCAGTAGGTCCAGGTAGGGGAGCGGCACAGGTGCTAGCAAGCTTGACAAGGGCCATTTTCTGTGGTTACCGCAAATTGCGATTTACTAATACAATCGCGCACTAGTAGAAGTCGGCTGGGGATGGGGCGTGGCATCGTCGCGCGAGAATGTGACGATTAAGCAGAGTTTGCGGCCCTGAATCGCGGGAAATTCAGGCGTTTTAGGGGATCCACGAGCCGCTAGTGAAGCAGCGATGCTTGCGACAGTTGAGCCGTCGCTGCGTCGCGATAATGGCCCTCTTCGAGGAACAGTGAATCGTGCGTTCCACGCTGCACGATCTCGCCGTCGTCGAGCACGATCACGGCATCGCACGATCGAAGTGTGCTTAGACGGTGCGCCACGACAATTGTCGTTCGGCCCTCCATCGCCTGCTGCATCGCGTCGAGAATCTCGTGCTCGGTATGCGGATCGATCGCCGCCGCCGGATCGTCCAAAAGCAAGATCGCTGGATCGAGCAGCACGGCTCGCGCAATCGCTAAACGCTGCCGCTGTCCCCCCGAGAGGTCGAAGCCACCTTCCCCCAGGATGGTTTGATAACCATTGGGCAGGTTGACGATAAATTCATGCGCTGCAGCAACTTGCGCCGCGCGAATTACGTCGTCCATGGTGGCGTCGGGATGGCCGTAGGCAATGTTCGCCGCCACGGTGTTGCTGAACAGGAAGGTCTCTTGAAACACGATGCCAATCTGACGCCTTAGCTGTTTCAGCCCCAAGTTGCGGGCGTCGTGCCCATCGATCAGCACAGTGCCCGTTGTCGGATCGTAGAACCGTGCGATCAGCGACAAAAGCGAGCTTTTCCCGGAACCGGTCGCTCCCAGAATCGCAATTCGCTCCCCCGGCTCAATCACCAAATCGAGATTCCGCAGCACGGTTCCGCCTGTCGGATAGGCAAACGAAACGTTCGCCAGCTCGATCTTGCCACGCACCTGCGGCAAGTCGATGGGGTGATCGCTTTCGCGCACGCTGCTGGGGGTATCGAGCACCTCGAACACGCGACGAGCCCCGCTGAGACTCTGCTGCACGCTATTGGCAATGTTGGTGAGGTTCGCCACCTGACTCGAGAACTGCTGCAACAGCCCGGCAAACACCACCAGCCCACTACCGAGCGCCAGTTGATTTTGCGTGACGAGCCAGCCGCCGTAGGCCAGCAGAATCACTAGGTTAATTTGGGTCATATAGCCAATCGAGGGGCCGAACAGACTCACCATCCAGAAAATGCCGTGCTGCTGCTGTTGCACCTCGCGATTGGCATGCTCGAACCGCTTCACTTCCTCGCGTTCGCGGCCAAATCCCTTAATCACCTGCACACCTTGCACATACTCGGCCAGGTTCAGGATCACTTCATCGACCAGCACTCGATTGCGGTCATAAGCAGGGCGAGTTAGGTAAGAGAAGATCGCGGTGACCACCCACATCAATGGGGTGGTGGCGAGGCAGGCGACTGTCAGCCCGACATGAATGCTCGACATGTACGAGACATAGCCCACCAGCGAGATCAGCAGAATCACGAGCTGAATCAGCACCCCATCGACAAACGCCCGCACGCTTTGCACGTCGCTCGTCACGCGGTTGATAATCGAGCCTGTGGCGTTGGAGTCAAAAAAACCGAACGACAGCTGCTGCATCTTCTCGTACACCGCCGAGCGGAGGTCGACGACGATCCGGGCATGCACCAGATAGCCGGCCGAGAGCGTATAGATATAGTTGAGCGCGCCTCGTACCAGTTCGAACACCAGCACCATGGCGGCGATCACAGCCACCTGGGCCATCGGCGATTTGGTTTGAAACAGCTGCACCCACCACGGAAACGATGGGGGAGGGGCACCCGGCACGGCATGAAACCGCACGACGTCGATGCCAAGGCCGGTCAATCGCAAGCAGGCAATCGCGGTGAGCAGCAGCAGCCCCTGCAGAGCCAGCAGCCGAACGCAGCCCCAGCGATACTTCCACCCCAGCATCATCATCCGGCCAATCAGCACGAAGTTGCTCGGCTCGGTGTTGGTCGTCGATGGCTTTTCAGAGGAGTTCGCGGGGGTCAACGGTGGGCTCGATAGTCGAGGCGGAGTTCCCCCGATCTCGGTTCAGGGGCCAGGGGGCTGTGCTACAGGCTCTACTACTTACTGTAGTACCACCGGAAAAATCGCGAAATCCCGGTACAGCGGATCACGCATTCCGCCTGCAGATTTCGTGGACACAGCCGATCTCCACTAGGCTCGCGCTCGCTGCGGAAAACTGCATACTCGCTTTGGGGATTTTTGTGGTTCCTAGCTACACTGGGAGCAGACCTTTGGTCGACAACTCTTTATTCATCTACTCATCCAATTCATCTGCCGAAGGAGCCGCAACATGGGACTACTGAAAGAATTCCGCGATTTTGCCTTGCGAGGCAACGTGATCGATCTCGCCGTCGGTGTGATCATCGGCGGGGCGTTCGGAAAGATTACGTCATCACTCGTTGGCGACGTCATGATGCCTGCCCTCGGTTTGGTTGCGAACAACGCGCTCGATTTCAAAAGTCGCTACATTCGACTCTTTAGCGCCGAACAACTCGCTGCTGCCACCAAAACGACAACTGAAGAAGCTAACAAACTTATCGACAGTGGCGTTCCCTTTTCGATCGTTAGCGAGAACAAACTACCGGTCATCGCCTACGGTTCGTTCCTCACTACCGTGATCGACTTTGCGATTCTCGCCTTCTGCGTCTTCATGGTCGTGAAGATCATGAACACCGCTATCAAGCGGCTCGAAGCGCTTCGCAAAGCCGAAGTCGCTGCAGCGCCACCTGCCGAGCCACCAGCGCAAGAAAAATTGCTCATGGAAATCCGCGATCTGCTGAAGGCCAAGTAATCGGCCTATCTCCAGCACACACCGAGGCGCGATAGGCTGCCGGGCTACTTTTTTCGCAAGCCAGCCCAAAAGTAGCTAGCCAGAGTGGGGCTACACCGCAATATTAGTGGGGCCCCACCACGGTCGAACCTCCAGCTTCGAGCGTTTGCCCTGTCGTGCGTCGAAGGCTCGTCGCTCTCTCTCCAGCGTCAGCCTCGGCTGCGACAGCCTGCCCAAACGCCTCTCCCAGCTTGTGCCGAGTTCCTATCTCGTCACGAGCCATTTCTCGAGGCTGCCATGTTCGTTCCGGGGAGGAACTTCCAGCGCTCGCGCCCAATTGGCTTCGAGTCGTTTCGAAAGGGGGCCCAGAGCAATCTGGTGGTTCGACTTTCGACTGGTTCGCTTCCGATACGCCGCAGTTGTTTTGCCTCGCTTGGGAAAAGCCATGGCAGGTGCTGCTGGAGGATACTCGGCGGCCTTTGCTTGGGAGAGATGGTGCCATGCAGCGACGCGCGTTCACGCTCGTAGAACTTTTGGTGGTGATTGCAATCATTGGAGTGCTGGTTGCTCTGCTGTTGCCAGCCGTGCAAGCGGCTCGCGAAGCTGCCCGGCGAATGCAATGCTCCAGCGGCATGCGACAGCTCAGCCTCTCGGCTCACAACTTCGAGTCGACCTTCAAATACTTCCCCTCGGCTTGGCAAAACCCAACACCCGGCGGCACAGCCACGGGCGTGATCCAGGCACCCTTTCCAGCGGGTGAGCCAGCCCGCTACACCAACATGATGATCGAGCTCTTGCCCTACATCGAGCAAGACAATCTCAAGTCGTCCTGGAACTTTCAAAACGTCAGCGCTAATCTCGGCCCCGATGGAAGTGTGGCCTCGCAGGTGGTCAAGATTTTTCTCTGCCCGAGCAGTCCCCTCGCATCCCAGCCGAAAACCACGGTGTCGGGCAATGTCTATGGCCTCAACAGCTACTGCGGTGTGGCAGGAAAGTATTCGTTCCGCGCCTACACCGGCAGTGATTACACCATCAGCAACGATGGTATTTTCTATATCAATAGCCGCACAACCATGTCGGAAATTCAAGACGGCACGAGCAATACGTTTCTGTTTGGCGAGCGTTATCACCGCGATAAGAACTTCGACCGGATGTACACCACCTTTCCAATCTTGGGTTGGTCGGGCTGGGCTTGGTGTGATCAAGGCAATGCGATCGGCGATTTTTTGGTAGGGGCCGCGCGACCGATCAACTGGAACATTCCCGATAGCGCCACCGGCCCTAATAGCTCGGCGAATCCTTGGGTGCAGCAGCGTCTGAGTACGATGGGAAGCGGTCACTCGACCGGCGCGAATGTCGGCATGGCCGATGGGAGCGTGCGCTTTATGAGCAACAACACCGATCTTGCACTGCTGCAGTCGCTGTGCACGCGCTTTGGGGGCGAGGTAGTTTCCCCACCCTAGGCCCGTTATGCTGACGACGGATTCCACCCCTTCTCGTTGGGAGTACGTCGATGAAGTACACCGATTTTCTCGCCCAGTGCACGGAAGAGCTCCGTCTTAAGACCGAAGCGCACGACGGCATTTGGCAACTCAGCCAGGCCGATTGGGACGCCGATCTCGACGCTGGCACCATCACCTTTCGGGCCCCCAATGGCATGGTTGCCACTGGTCCGCTGCAGATCATCGGCACCTTCAATACCCTCGATAGCACCTGGCTCTGGGGCTGGGATCATCCCTCGGTTCCCGAGCACTGCGCTGTGCACGCGAAGCAAGTGTTTGACTTCGGTCAGGAGAAGGGGATTCATGAACTCACTACTCGCAAGTTGATTGTCGACGAAACCAACTGCTGGGAATTCACCGCCATCGCCTGCAAACTCTGCGAAGCCCAAGGCGCCTACCGCGCCCCCTCCGACACCACGCTCATCTTCCTCACCTTCGGCGACATCCAACTCTCGCAGATCTAAACTGCCGCACAAACACGACACCAACCTTTCTCCAATAGTTCTTGGAAAGGTTCTCTTCTGGTGTTCAGGGATAAAGGTGCTGGTGTGTCAAAACTACTACTTGATGAAGCTGCGATACGGGAATCATGCTCCCAGTTAGCACAAGTCATTTTGCAGGGGGGCGATGCCTCTCAGAAAACGCTCTCGACCTCAGCCATGCTCAAGGTCGATGAGTATTGGAACATCGCCAAACGGTTCAGTGAAAGTCTGTCTCGGAGCGGTGTCGACCCACGTCTTGTGGGTGGCATGCTTGGTGAGGCTGTCGCCTTAGCAACCCCCGGAATGCGTGACGATCTTCTTTGGCTCGAAACCGTGCTTCAGGCCTATGTCGAGTTACTCGCACCATCGGTTCCAATAGGTGATCAGCAGCGTCAGTTTCGCACGCAATTTTGTCGTTCACTCCACCAGTCGCTGGGGCACCCTTCATCGCGTACGGGGCCTAGTGGCGTCATAGCGGTCCGCGAACTGTGGCAGTCGGCAAGTCCCGATGAATGGGAGCAAGCCTTGGATCGCTATTGGGAACTGGTTCGACCCGAGAATATAGAACTCGAAAAACGCCTTGAATCATTGCAAATCAGTTGGCTTCGTTCTCTGGGGCCACAAGCTTGGTACGACTTCTTGCATGACGATTACTTTCGTTGGAAGTACACCGCATCCAACCGCTATGCCACAACAACCAAGAGCCTGCGCTACTATCTCTCCGAAGGAAAGCTGCAGGAGCTATTGGAGATTGGGCAGCGACTATGGAACATAAATCCAAACGATGTTCGAGCGGGCTTGTCGATCGCTAGTGAAATCCGAGGACTTGGTACCGCAGGTGCCTCTGGGCTATTGTCTCTCGTTTATCCCATGCACTACGGAACCGTGGATCAGTTTGTTGTGAAAGCACTTCGTGAAGTCGACGGCCTACCCGAAGCAACTTCCCTCGCCAAAATGAAGCCTGAAGGACTCTCGCTACGCGATGGTGAGTTGCTAATCCAGATCATGCACCGAAAGGCGATGGAAAATAACGAGAGGTTTGCCGTGACACATTGGACGCCACGACTGATCGATAAGGTGTTATGGACCTATGGTCGCTAGGGATTTAGTCACAAAAAAGGGAAGCTCTCTTGTTTAAAGAAAGCTTCCCTTGGGATGTTGTTAGATTGGAAGATTAGGCGGGAGGTAATGGAGCAGGGGAGTCGAGTTGTCGATGCCTCTTGTAAACCCAGGTTGCGAGCAACCTGGGGTGAAGAAGTCGATTCGTAAACAGTGAGTGCAAGTCGGCCGGTGGAACCGGCCCTACATCTGGCCTCTGACCTCTATTCTCTGACCCCTTCCTTAAGCTCCAGCTGGAGCAAGACCCAGCGTGAGTCCGGGGGCGGCGAGGTCGCTGCTGCCCATCAGGAAGGTATCGACGGCGCGAGCGGCGCCGCGACCTTCGTTGATCGCCCACACCACCAGCGATTGACCACGGCGGCAGTCGCCAGCAGCAAAGACCTTGTCGATGCTGGTGGTGAACTTGCCATGCGCGGCTTTGTAGTTCGTGCGTGGGTCGACTTCGAGCCCCAGCATTTCCGAAACGTATTGCTCAGGGCCTTTGAAACCCATGGCGAGCAGCACCAGCTGAGCGGGCCAGAACTTGTCGCTGCCGGCGATCTCGTGGAGCTTCCAGTTGCCGTCGACCTTGTTCCATTCGACCTGCACGGTCCGAATGCCAGCGACATTGCCGTTGTCGTCGCTCACGAATTCCTTGCTCATCACGCAGTAGGCGCGAGGATCGGCACCGAACTTCGCCGAGACCTCCTGATGACCGTAGTCGGTACGGAAGATGCGCGGCCACTGCGGCCAAGGATTGTCGGGAGCGCGATTGACCGGAGGCTGTGGCAGGAGCTCGAAATTCGCGAGCGTTTTGCAGCCGTGGCGCATCGAGGTGCCGATGCAGTCGGTGCCGGTATCGCCGCCGCCGATCACAATCACATCCTTGCCAGCAGCCGAGATGTACTTCCCGTCCGAGAGCTTGCTGTCGAGCAAGCTTTGGGTGTTAGCCGCGAGGAACTCCATCGCGAAATGGATTCCCCCTAGGCCACGACCACTAATCGGCAGGTCGTTCGGTTTCGTAGCGCCGGTGCAGAGCAGGAAAGCATCGTTTTCATCGAGCAGCTTTTTGGGATCGACAAAGTGCTCGCTGTTTTTGTTGCCGACGTCGGCGTTGGTGATGAACGTGATCCCTTCTTCGCGAAGCAGATTCACGCGGCGATCGACCACACCCTTGTCGAGCTTCATGTTCGGAATGCCGTACATCAGCAGACCGCCAATACGGTCGGCTCGCTCGTACACCGTAACGGTGTGCCCCACTTTGTTCAGCTGAGCAGCAGCGGCGAGTCCCGCCGGACCACTACCCACAATCGCCACCCGTTTGCCGGTGCGTGATGGAGGTGGTTCGGGCTTGATCCAGCCTTCTGCAAAGCCTTTGTCGATGATCGCGTTTTCGATGTTCTTGATCGTCACCGCGGGGTCGGTGATGCCGAGGACGCAGGCCCCTTCGCAAGGGGCGGGACAGACGCGACCAGTGAACTCGGGGAAGTTGTTGGTCTTGTGCAGGCGATCGAGGGCATCGCGCCAGCGTCCGCGATAGACCAGGTCGTTCCATTCGGGAATGAGGTTGTCGATCGGACAGCCGGTAGCCGACTGGCAGAACGGAACACCACAGTCCATGCAGCGAGCGCCCTGCTGTTTCAGGTGATCTTCGGGAGGGAGGGTGAAGATCTCGCCGTAGTCGGCAAGTCGCTGCATTGGCTCGCGATAAGGTACAGGCTTACGCGGAAACTCTTTGAATCCAGTTGGCTTACCCATTGTTCGGAACTCCGTGAACGGCTGCTTCGACTTCTTCGTCGTGCTTCGCTCGTTCGGCGAGAACACGTTTGTAATCGGTTGGCATGACTTTGATGAATGACTGCAGCGATTCGGGCCACGCTTGCAAAATGCGATCAGCGATCGCACTGCCGGTGTACTGATGGTGCAGCTTGAGCAGGTTGAGAAGCTCGCTGACATCGGCCGAGGTCTCGACCTTTTCGAGCTCGACGGTACCGAGGTTGCAATTCAGGGGAAACTCACCCTTCGGGTCGTAGATGTAGGCAATACCGCCCGACATACCAGCGGCGAAGTTGCGTCCGGTGGGGCCGAGCACGACAGCGCGACCGCCGGTCATGTACTCACAGCCGTGGTCGCCGCAGCCTTCGATCACGGCATGCGCGCCGCTGTTACGAACGAAAGCCCGCTCGGCAGCTCGTCCGCTAAAGAAGGCGTAGCCGCTCGTAGCACCGTAGAGGATCACGTTACCGACGATGATGTTGTCTTCGCTCTTGAAGCTCGATCCCTTCGGCGGATAGATGACGATTTTGCCTCCCGAGAGACCCTTGCCGACATAGTCGTTGGCGTCCCCTTCGAGCTCGATGAAAACACCCTTCGCGAGGAATGCGCCGAGGCTTTGACCGGCCGAGCCAGTAAGCTTCACGTGCACCGTTTCATCGGGAAGAAGTTCATCCCCCCAGCGTTTGGCAATCTCGTGGCTGAGCGTGGTACCCACGGTGCGGTTGGTGTTGATGATCTTCTTTTTGATCACCACACGTTCCCGTTTTTCGATCGCGGGACGGGCTTCTTTGATCAGTTCGTTGTCGAGCGCGAGTTCGAGGCCGTGGTCCTGCTTCCTGGTGTTGTAGACACCAACTTCAGGGTGCGGCTTGCGCGCCATGGTGAGGAGCGGCGTGAGATCGATACCGTCGGCTTTCCAGTGACGGATGGCGTCGTTGGTTTCGAGGAAGTCGACGCGGCCAACCATGTCGATGTAGCGCCGGAAGCCGAGCATGGCCATGATCGAACGGAGTTCTTCCGCGATCATGAACAGGTAGTTAATCACATGCTCGGGCTTGCCCATGAACTTCTGACGCAGGACAGGATCTTGCGTGGCGATGCCGACCGGGCAGGTGTTGAGGTGACACTTACGCATCATGATGCAGCCGAGGGTGACGAGCGGAGCGGTCGAGAAACCGACCTCTTCGGCACCCAGGAGCGCAGCGATGGCAACGTCGCGGCCGGTTTTGATTTGGCCGTCGGTTTGCAAGACCACGCGGCTGCGCAGGTCGTTCATCACCAAGGTTTGGTGCGCTTCAGCGATGCCGAGTTCCCAAGGCAAACCAGCATGCTTGATGCTGGTGAGTGGCGAGGCACCGGTGCCGCCAGTGTCGCCCGAAATCAGGATGTGATCGGCGTAGGCTTTCGCGACACCAGCAGCGATGGTGCCGACACCGACTTCGCTCACCAGCTTCACGCTCACGCGTGCCGATGGATTGCTGTTCTTCAGATCGTGAATCAGCTGCTTGAGATCTTCGATCGAATAGATGTCGTGATGCGGTGGTGGGCTGATGAGCCCCACGCCCGGCGTGCTGTAACGAATGCGAGCGATGTTCTCGTCGACTTTGTGACCAGGAAGCTCACCACCTTCGCCCGGCTTTGCGCCTTGGGCCATCTTGATCTGCAGTTCGTCGGCGTTGGTCAGGTAGTTGATCGTGACACCAAAGCGTCCCGAAGCGACTTGCTTAATCGCCGAGCGTTTTGAGTCGCCATTGGGGAGTGGGTGGAAGCGTTCGGGATCTTCGCCACCTTCGCCCGTGTTGCTCTTGCCGCCGACACGATTCATGGCGATGGCGAGAGTCTCGTGCGATTCGGCCGAGATGCTGCCGAAGCTCATGGCGCCGGTGCAAAAACGCTTGACGATTTCCGAAGCGGGTTCGACCTGCGCGAGGGGAATCGGAGGAGCCACCCCCTCTTTGAACTTCAGCAAACCACGCAAGGCGCACTTGCGGGTCGCGTCGTCGTTGGAGTGTTTGGAGAAGCGAATGTAGGCCTCGCTGCTGTTTTCTCGCGCGGCGACTTGTAGGTCCGAAATCGACTGCGGGTCCCACATGTGACGTTCGCCTTCGGCGCGCCAGTGGAATTCCCCCAAGTTCGGCAGCACCGGCAAGCGTTGCTCGGGACGATCTGGGAATCCGAGCGAGTGGCGACGCATCGATTCGCGAGCCAGCACCTCGAGATCGACACCCTTGATGCGGCTGGCAGTGCCGTTGAAGCAGCGATCGACCACTTCTTCGTTGAGACCAACCGCTTCGAAAATCTGAGCACCTTTGTACGACTGCAGCGTGCTGATGCCCATCTTGGACATCACTTTGAGCATCCCCTTGGCGACCGACTTCTGATAGAAGTGCACGATCTTTTCGTCGCTATATTCGGCGGGGAGCAAGCCATCGCGGTGTGCTTGCCAGAGGGCTTCGAACGCGAGGTAAGGATTGATGCCGTCGGCACCGTAGCCCACCAAGAGGCAGTGGTGATGCACTTCGCGAGCTTCGCCCGTTTCGACAATCAGGCCGATCTGGGTGCGTTTTGCTTTGCGAATCAAGTGATGATGCACCGCTCCCGTGGCCAGCAGGGCGCTAATCGGAACGCGATCGTGGCTCATCTCGCGATCCGACAGGATCACGAGCGAATAGCCATCGGCAATGGCTTGTTCGGCTTCGCTGGCGATCCGAGTGAGCGCGGTCGAGAGACCAGCTTCTCCTTCGCTGCGAGGCCAGGTGATGTCGATCGTCTTGCTCTTCCAGCCGCGATGGTCCATGTGCTTGAGCGCGGCAAGTTCCTCGTTGGTGAGGATCGGATGCGACAGCAGCAAGCGATGGCAATGTTCTTCGGTGGTGGTGAGCAAGTTTCGCTCGGGACCGACATAGCACTCGAGCGACATGATCACTTCTTCGCGGATCGAGTCGATCGGCGGATTGGTGACCTGCGCGAAGAGTTGCTTGAAGTAGTCGTAGAGCATGCGCGGCTGATCGGAGAGGACAGCCAGGGCCGAGTCGTTCCCCATGCTGCCGATCGGATCGCGCTTTTCGTAAACCAGCGGCAGCAGCATGAACTGCAGCGTTTCAATGGTGAAGCCAAACGCCTGCATGCGCGACAGGAGCGAATCGGGATAGAAGCCGTGCGACTCTTGATCGAGCCCCAGGTCTTTGAGCTCGATGCGCTGGTTCTTGAGCCACTGGGCGTAGGGTCGTCGCGTGCTGATGTCATGCTTGATTTCTTCGTCGGGGATCAAGCGGTTCTGCTCGAAATCGACGAGGAACATACGCCCGGGCTGCAAGCGGCCTTTCTCTTTGACGAGCATCGGATCGATAGGCAGCACACCCACTTCGCTCGCCATGATCACGCGATCGTCGGTGGTGAGGTAGTAGCGGCTGGGGCGCAGACCGTTGCGATCGAGCACCGCGCCGATGTAGCGTCCGTCGGTGAAGACCACCGAAGCAGGGCCGTCCCATGGTTCCATGAGGCAGCTGTGATATTCATAAAAAGCGCGCTTCGATTCTGACATCGATTCGTGGTTTTGCCACGCTTCGGGAATCATCATCATCACTGCTTCAGGAAGCGAACGACCGGTGAGGAGCAGCAGTTCGAGAACGTTATCAAACACCCCCGAGTCGCTGGTGTTGGTATCGGTGATCGGCTGCAAGCGTTTGAGATCGTCGCCAAAAAGTTCCGACTCGATCTGACCTTCGCGGGCCATCATCCAGTTGACGTTGCCGCGCAACGTGTTGATTTCGCCGTTGTGGCTCATGAAGCGCATCGGCTGAGCACGTTCCCACGAAGGGAAAGTGTTGGTGCTGAAGCGCGAGTGGACCATCGCCAAGTGGCTCATGTAGCGCGGGTCGCCCAGGTCGCAGAAGTAAGGCTGCACCTGACCGCTGGTGAGCTGACCCTTGTAGACGATGATCCGCGACGAAAAGCTGCTGACGTAGTAGCGATCGCGCTGCTTGAGACCCATCCGGCGGATCTCGTGAAACGCTTGTTTGCGAATCAAATACAGCTGACGGCAAAACGCCGTGCGATCGACATCATCCCCGGCGACGACGAACATTTGTTCGACGACAGGTTCTTTGGCCAGGGCGGTGGGACCGATATCGGCCTTCTTCGAGTCGGTTGGAACACGGCGCCAGCCAATCAGCTTTTGACCTTGGCGGGCAACGTATTTCTCGAGCGTTTGGCGGCACAGCATGCGCTCGGTTTCATCCTGAGGAAGAAACACTTGCGCAATCGCGTAGCGGCCGATTTCGGGCAGCTCGGCGCCGAACAGCCGCTCGGCTTCGCTGCGCATCAGCTCATCGGGAATGGCGGTCATGATGCCAGCGCCGTCGCCGGTATTGGGTTCGCAGCCGCAGGCGCCGCGATGATCCATGTTCGATAGCGCTTGGCAAGCATCACGCACGATGGAGTGACTGCGCACACCTTTTACGTTGGCTATGAAGCCTACGCCGCAGCTGTCTTTCTCGTTGGCAGGGTCGTAGAGCCCATGCTTTTCGGGAAGTCCATTAACGAGTTCGATACTCATGCGTTCACCTGACAGTGCGACCCGCAAGTCGTGGAGCCGATTGCTCCAGCATCCTCGCGAGCCAGATGGTTACGAGGAAGTTGTTTTGGCAGACGCCGCTGATGCGAGCGACGCGAGACTCGAACTGGCAGCTGACGATGTCGCCAACTCGCCTGGTTCCGTAGCGCCGTGATCGGCGAGTTCATCGGACGTGGAATGATTCGCAAGCTGCGAGGCGGATGCGCGATCGTCGAGATGCGCAAGTTCGCTCTCTTCGTCCAATTGAATTTCGCGTGGCACTTCGGGCTGACTCAGCAGCAGTTGCATGAACCGCTGAGCCGTGCTCCCCAGTTCTTTGCCACGCGCACAAATGATGCCAATCGGGCGTTTGAGTTCGATGCCCGACAGCGGAATGGCTACCAGTGTTTTAGCAAGCACTTCGCGATCGACCGTGGGGCGCGGCAGCAGGCTGACGCCAGCGTTGATTTCGACCGCTTGCTTAATCGTTTCGGTGTTGTCGAACTCCATCGCAATCCGCATCTCGACATTGTGCGAGGCGAGGGCGCGATCGATTTCGTGACGAATCTCGAGATCGGGATCGAAGCCGACGAGTTCCAGGCCGTCGAGTTCGTCGAGACTCACACTCTCACGCTTGGCGAGAGGATGGGTCGGGCTGCAGACGAGCACCATCGGCTCTTCACGCCAGACTGTGGCTTTGATCGAGCGCGACGACTTGGGATAGCTCACCAGACCGAGATCGACCTGGTCGTTTTCGACCATTTCGATCACGCGATGGGGATGCTGATACTGCAGCCGCACGTTGGCCTTGGGATACTGCTTCAGAAAGTTCTGCACGATCCGATTCATGTGCGACAGCCCGATCGAGTAGATCGAGGCGACACTCACGCGTCCGGCGACTTCCTGGTGCAGTGTGCGGACTTGTTCTTCCAGCACGAAGTAGCGCGCGACAAGTCGGCGACAACCTTCGTAATAGACTTCTCCCTCGGGAGTGAGGCCGAGCGGACGGGTCGTCCGATCGAGCAGCAGCACGCCGAGATGTTCCTCCAGCTGATCGACAATCTGACTGGCTCGCGATTGCGAAATGCCATGCTCGCTCGCCGCGCGCGAAAAGCTTCGGCTGCGCACGATATCGCAGAAGATTTTCAGCGACTTCGGGTGCATGGTGGAGAGTTTCTTCAAAAACAGGTCAGTTTCTGGAAAACTGATAGTGCGAGGAGGAAGTATTAGCGATAGTCAGGTCAGGATAAGACCGCAAAAGGTTCGGGTCAATTACCTGTTTTTGAAAATTATCTCGACCTACTATTAGCAAAACTGAATCTGCAGTTCGCGAAAACCTCACAAAGCCTCTGCCAGATCATTACTTACAGCAAAGTTCCCTAGATTCACGCAGTCCGAGTACCTCGAAGTCGCGCTACGTGCTAGCTCGCAAATTCCGGCATGTTGGAGAGGTAATCCACTTTGCCGATCGAGGGGAACTTGTTTTCAAATCTTTTCTGGCGATTTTTCGAACCGAAGGATCTCGGCCGAGCCTTCGCGAAGCAACTGAGCCGGTGCATCCAGCGTGGATCAAGAAACGAAAAACCACGCCAGAAAGCGGGGGCCTTCGGGCGTGGCTCGGTGTTGAACTGAATGTCGTAAGTTGCTTTAGGCAAACAACTTGGTCACTGGATCGGCCTTCACGAGTTCGCGTGGCTGATTGAGGTGGTTATAAACAATCGTCTGCGGGTTGATCCCCACGGCGTGGTAGATCGTTGCCAGCAGTTCGATGGGGTGCACCGGGTTATCGAGCGGGGCACTGCCGGTTTGATCGCTCTTGCCGAGCACAAAGCCCTTCTTCACTCCAGCACCCGCTACGACAGCGGTGTAGCAGTAAGGCCAGTGATCACGGCCGTCGTCGCTATTGCCGTTGCCAGAGGTACTTACGCCACGCTGAGGGCTGCGGCCGAACTCACCCAGAGCCACCACGAGCGTCTCGTCCAAGAGCCCGCGATCATCGAGATCGGAGATCAAAGCCGAAAGGCCCGAATCGAGCATCGGAGCAGCTTGGTCCTTCATCCGCTTGGTCAGGCCAGTGTGCACGTCCCACGAGTGGTTGTCGCTGTTGGCCACCTTGGGCCAAATCACTTCCACCACACGGGTTCCGGCTTCCACAAGGCGACGCGCTAGGAGGCAGCTTTGGCCGAAGGTGTTCCGCCCGTACAACTCGCGCATCGCGGTCGACTCTTTGTCGAGCGAGAATGCCTCGCGGGCACGACCCGACATGATCAGGCTGAGTGCCGAGTCGTAATACTTGTCCAGGTCATACTTTGCGACGGCTTTGTCCATCTCGGGCATGCCGTTATTGATCATGTCGCGGAGTTTGGCCCGGCGTCCCAGACGTGATTCGCTCACTTCGGGACGAAGGGTCAAATCGTCGACACGGATACGGTCCATTTTGGCCATATCCATGTCATCGCCTTGCGGAAACAGATAGTAGGGGTCAAACGCGCGGCCCAAAAAGCCGGCTGTTCCCGACTTATTCACCACGTTGCTCTCTTGCAGCGGGCGGGGCATCATCACGAACGGAAGCATGTCGACTTCTGGCGGCTTCAGACGAACGATGTTCGAGCCAAACGTCGGATAGTCTTTCGGAGTCGGGGGTTCCAACTGGCCGGAAGGGCTCACTTTGTCGGCTGTGTAGCCAGTGTGCAGCTGGTAGATCGCAGCGGTGTGGTTGAACAATCCCACCGGCGAATAGCTCATCGAGCGAATGAGCGAAAGTTTGTCGGTCACTTGGCCAAACTTCGGCAGAAGTTCGGTCAGTTCCATCCCAGGAACCTTGCTCCCGGTCATCGCAAACGCGCTCTTCACGTTGTCGGGAACGTTGGTCTTCGGGTCCCAAAGATCCAGGTGACTTGGGCCACCTTGCAGGTAGACCATGATCACGCTCTTGGCTTTGCCCCAGCCTGGGCCGCCACTTGAGGTGGTGCTGGCCGACGCGCTTTGCAGCGACATCATTTGGCCGAGCGTCATCCCCATGATTGCTGAACCACCCACACGCAGCAAATCGCGGCGAGTAACCCCCAGATGTCGGTCGCAAAGGTCTTTGCCGGGCTGGCCGGGAATGCAAAGCATCGGGTTTACTCCAGTGGGTGGGATAGGCTGAGGCGAGAGAACCAAGCTCACTTAGTATAAGGGGAACGAAAAACCAATGTCAATCTTTCGATGCGTTCCCCCAAGGTGATATCGACCACCGCTCGCCCCGGCGTCAAGGAAACTCATTTCCCGAAACGCGTGACCATCGCTGCTAAAGCCTCTGGCTTGCTCGACTTCCAGCCCCGCACTAAGAGTCAGCCACTGGCAACCTATAGAGAACCGCCGCTCGCTCGGGTATTGTTCAAAAACTTGGAAACTCGACCGTTTTGCCAGCTACGAGAGACTTCGGCCATGAAATTTGCGATCTGCAACGAGACTTTTCAGGACTGGCCGCACGAGAAGGCGTTTCATTTTGCTCGCGAACTGGGTTACACCGGTATGGAGGTCGCTCCGTTCACCCTGGCGGGCCTCGCGACTGAGGTGACAGCGGCTCAACGGGCAGAACTGAGGCAACTCGCGGAAAAGGCAGATCTTGAGATCATTGGTCTGCACTGGCTGCTAGCAAAAACGAGCGGTTTTTATCTCACGACGCCGGATAAAGAGGTCCGCCACCGGACAGGGGACTATCTGGCCGATTTGGCCCACTTGTGTCGCGACTTGGGGGGCAATTTGATGGTGCTAGGCTCGCCGCTGCAGCGCAATCTGCTTCCCGGCGTGACGCACGAACAAGCACTCGATCTGGCAGCCGACTGCATCACCCGGGCCCTGCCGACACTCGAAGAATGCGGGGTGACCATCGCCGTCGAGCCGCTAGGACCTCAAGAGGGTGACTTCTTAAACACCGCTGCATCGGGAGCCGATTTGATCGAGCGCATCGGCTCGGCGAATGTGCGACTGCATCTCGATGTCAAAGCGATGTCGACCGAAACCATTCCGATTCCCGATCTGCTTCGCACCCACAGGTCGCTGCTGCATCACTTCCACGCGAACGACCCTAATCGCCAGGGTCCCGGTATGGGGGAAGTCGACTTCCATCCGATCCTCAGCACGCTGCAGGAAATCGACTATCGTGGCTGGGTGAGTGTCGAGGTCTTCGACTACACACCAGGGGTCGAGCATCTCGCGCGTCAGTCGATCGAGAACCTATGTCAGGTGCTAGATGACTTAGCCGACGAGTAGCCAGCAGCGGTTCTCGTTCAAAGCGTAGACGCGACTAACTTAAGATGCCACTCACTTGTGAGATCTTCCCATGGCATCTGATGGTTTGCGTTTTAAGACGTACTGGAACTTGTACGCGGCGATTTTTGGGCGGGTTGCTCGCTGATGGTTTGCTCGATTTGGCTCACAAAACCATCAATAAACAGATTGGCTTTTTCGCGCGTGAGAATTTCTGGATCGTACTGCGAGCTGATCGTAAAGCCATCGCCGTAAAACATCAGCGAGGTGGCGGCGACACAGCCGGGGCGTAGCGGAGCAATTGCCTCGGCGCTTCGCAGCGTGAGGTTGCCAATCTGCAAATGTCCGTTGACGACCGGTAGCGGCATCTTCCCCAGTGCACGCCCCAGATTCGTGAGGATGCTCGAGAGAACGCAGGGCTCGCCGGCAGCTGCACCTTGCAGACCGCCGGGCAAATAGCGCCGCGCGACAAGACTGATGATGAAGGTATAGCCGAGCTGATAGTCCATGATCAGCTTCATTTCGTCGTGCACGGTTTTCGCCAGTTGCGAGCGTGTAAGGGACGCAATTTCTCGGCGATCGAGAAACACCACGCTCACCACGTTGGCAGCTGAAATTCCATCGAGCACTTTCGAGCGCAAGCTGATCGGCACCATCAGCCGAATCCAGTCCTGCGGTCGATTAACCCCTTGCGACTGCCGGAAGTTCTCGATTCCCCAGAAGTAATCACGAATCAGCATCGTGTTGCTGGTGGTCCGCTCGGCTTTCGCTGCGCTGCTGAGCAAATCGGCCTGCTGCGCGCTCACGCGGCGCGTGACGATGGCGGGATAGATCTCTGGCAACGGAGCGGCACTTTTGCGCGGCGTATGAGGCAAAATCGGCTGTGGTTTTCGCATCAGAAATTGCAAAATCCCGCGCCACGCCGTCAGTTGCTCGGGAATCATGCCGCGCATTTGCTGGCGCGTGAGTCCAAAACTGCCTCGCAGCGCGAGCTTCTCGTCGCAGATCGCCGGCAACTTCTCGCGCGGATCTCGTTTTTCCGAGAGAGCCTGATAGGCCAGGAACAGATCCTGCAGAAAGCTTGCTCCCCCCAGACCATCGCAAGTGCTGTGGTGCATCACAAGCACCACATCGGCTGCGTGATGATCCATTGTCACGATCAGCCTCAGTCCCACTTCCTCTTGCAGCGGCTGATGCCGCGCAGTGGGCCATTCTCCTTGCTCCCACATCTCGATGGGCGAGCGTTCGTGCCACTGAATGGGAATTGGATCGGTGGCCGGTTCCCATCTCCAAACGCCGCGCTCTTTTTTCACACGGCTCGAGAGGAGCGGATGCCTCGACCGCGCCACTTCGAGCGCCTCTTCCAGCCACTCCGGCCGAAGCGTTCCCTCGAATGCCAATCGCCAGAAAATCAAACACGGATAGGCCGGTCGATCTTCGTGGAGGAAGTACTCCTCAATCGCAGCGAGTGGAAGTGGAAACATAAGCGTGGGGCATCGCTAGGGCATATCGCACGGAAGATGCGGCGTGCGTGAGGCATCTATTTCTAGTTACTAGCAACCTGAGCTAAAACAACCGCTACCAACCGTGCTCGATTCTTCAAGAAAGTATCCTGCGGAAACGCAAGACGACTTCATCCTCATTCATCGCCATCGAAGTTGATCCCTCTCGAAGTATCATCGCCTCAAACTGGCAACTGTAATGCTAGTCCATGCGAGTGATGATGTTTATGCTGGTCGTAACGATCTTAGAGCGATTGTTCGCGCGGATCCAACTTTCCTGCTTGCCCCTCGATCTACCTATGACTTACCAGCTTGCGTGCGCCTGTGGATTAACGCTCGAAGTGGGGCCCCAGCAAGCAGGGGACCGAGTGTCGTGCCGTTGTGGCAAACAGCTGCAGGTTCCTCGCCTCAGCCAGTTGCGAGCCCTGTCAGGCCAAGGAGGTTTTGAAACCAATGCGATCGATAAGATCAATCGTTTGAAGCAGCAGGGGGAGTTGCCGCGCGGAACGTTTTGCCTGAAGTGCGATCGGCGAGTCGACCAAGTGAGCGAACTGCTCATTCAGTGCGAACGGCCGTGGGTGAAAGAGGCTCGCTCCAACAATTATGCCATCGGATTCCTGAGTGCTTTTCTTACCGCGGTCATACCGATGCTATTTGACTTTTTGCGAAAACTGCCAGCCGAGCAAGAGGATCGCGAATTCGGTCACGAACGATCGGTCACACTCCCCGTGCTACTCTGCGCCGAGCATGCAGAATCGCTACTGAACTCGAGTAATCAGCGCGCGCTACGCCAGCTGCTTTTCACCGTGCCGGAGTATGCCGAGCTGTTCGCAGAATTTCCCGAGGCGACCATCGTCGTGCATTAATCCACACAAGGGTGAGGCGACAGCCATTCGTCATCAGTTTCCCTTCGATCAGGAGCCGAAGGTGGCTACGATCAGCACCCCTTAAGTCTGCTGATTGGAAGCCAGCGTTGCTAGCAAGCGGTTATCGCTCCACCAAAAACGATCTGGAACGATTGGCTCGTTTTTGCGATAGAAGCATCCCGTTTCGTTCGGCTCGCGACTCTCGTGGATACTCCCCGTGGCTGCAAAATCCAAAGCACGTCTCACCAGTTTCTTTGCCCTAGCGCGCAAGGCTCGCTTGTGGCAGATGGTGTCGCAGCGCGGCCGGATGACAGGGCTCAAGCGACCACCTGTAGCCACGAGTGCACGCAAAATCGTCGCTGCCATCGCGCTGGTGATCGGGAGCGTGGCGCTCACTTCCACCGGCTGTCAGGGAACCTGGGAGCAGCTCAAAGGCCCCGGTTTTAAAGGTTGGAGTGGCGGCATGAGCGAAGGGGTCCGTAGCAGCGGTCCCGCCAGCCCCGATGCCAAGCCGAGCGGCTTCTTCACCGATCGTCGCAGCGAACAGATCGAGCAGAATCTCGGCGGCTTCTAGTTGCGCGGCACTCCGCTTGTGACAGCCGCAGCGTCTACAGCTGCACATAACATTCTTCGCTACGGCTGCAAAACTTCGCGACGAAACTCGCACCGATCACCCGCGCGAGAGTCGCCCCCGCTTATTCCCGTCGGCGCTGCGCGCTAGAATAACGAGCCACGATCTGCACCGCGTGCCGCAATGGTCGGCCCGATTCTTGTCCCTTGCCTCTGGATAACTCGATGACCTCACCGCTAGATGAACTCAAGTCGCTCGCGCGCGAAATCTCTTTGGTCCAGTCGGTCGAATCTCTCTTGGGCTGGGACGAACAAACCTACATGCCACCCGCAGCGGGTGAGTTTCGTGCCGAGCAGATGACCTATCTCTCGGGACTCGCTCATCAGAAACGAACAAGCCCGCGCGTCGGAGAACTCCTCGCGTCGCTGGCTGCCGATGCAGCGAAGGAAGATCCTCATAGCGATTTTGCGGCGACCATTCATCAAATGAAGCGCGACTTCGACAAACAATCGAAGCTGCCGCAGAAGCTGGTCGAGGCACTCACGCATGCCACGGTGATTGGCCAGCAAGCGTGGGTAAAGGCTCGGGCAGCGAACGATTTTTCGCAGTTTCAGCCTCATTTGGAGAAGATTTTTGGACTCAAGCGCGAGCAGGCCGAGGCGGTTGGCTATGTCGCCCATCCCTACGACGCGCTCCTCGATGACTACGAGCCCGATGCCAAAAGCACCGAGGTGGCGCTCGTGCTGGCCGAACTCCGGACCGAACTGGTTCCGCTTGTGCAGGCGATTCTGCAGTCGGGCAAAAAGCCCCAGGTAGATATCCTCGCGCGCGAGTTTCCTACAGCCGCCCAAGAGGCGTTTGGACGAGCCGCTGCCGCTGCGATCGGCTTTGATTTTCAGCGCGGGCGGCTCGATGTGACGCATCATCCTTTTTGCTCGAGCGTCGGTCCGAGCGACTGCCGCATCACCACCCGCTATCAAGAGAAGTTCTTCAACTGCGCCTTCTTCGGCATTCTGCATGAAGCGGGGCATGGCATGTACGACCAAGGGCTGCGGAGCGATCAGTATGGGCTCCCCCCCGGAACTTATTTGTCGCTTGGGATTCACGAGTCGCAGTCGCGCATGTGGGAAAATCTCGTAGGACGGAGTCGCTCGTTCTGGTCCCACTTTTTTCCGCAAGCCAAGGCGACCTTCCCGGTCGCTCTGTCGGACGTTTCAGCCGATCAGTTCTACGCCGCTGTCAATCACGTGGAGCCGTCGCTCATTCGCGTAGAGGCAGACGAAGCGACGTACAACCTGCATATCATCGTCCGATTTGAGCTCGAGCAGGCGCTGCTGAGTGGCGACCTCAAGACGGCGGATGTCCCCGGCGCTTGGCGCGAGAAGTACAAGCAATATCTTGGCATCGAACCGAGCACCGACGCCGAAGGCTGCTTGCAAGACATTCACTGGTCGGCCGGTTTGATCGGCTACTTCCCCACCTATTCGCTCGGCAATCTCTACGCCGCGCAGTTCTTCGATCAAGCGCGACGCGTGCTGGGAGATCTCGATGCGCAGTTTGCTCGTGGCGAGTTCCGTCCGCTTCTGGAATGGCTCCGCGACAACATCCATACGCGTGGTCGTAACTACACCGCCTCGCAGCTGGTGCAACTCGTGACCGGGAAGCCACTCTCGCACGAGTCGCTCGTTCGGAGCTTGCGCGATAAGCTCGCGCCGCTCTACGGCATCTAAACGATCCGCACGCTCGAAAGAATTGCTTAAGTTACGATGGCGGCTGGCACATCTCGCGCCGCCGCTCGATCGCTGCAGCATCGCACCAGCCGTGATCCCCACTAATCAGCTCGGTGGCAGGCAATCGCTTCAGCGCTGCATAGCCCAGGTACAAAAACGTCGCGAGCACCAGCAGCTGCGAGACCGCAAACGGGGGCTCGGACTGCGTGGGGGCGAGTCTCTGCAGGACCGGCATTTTCTGAAACAGCTGAGCGACAAGTACAAAGAAGTTGAAGTAGAGCGCTCCGACCGAGCCAACAACAAACACGGTTCGCCAGATGCCAAACAGATGTCGGAAATAGAGGGCATAGAACGCGGCAGCGAGCAGCACGATCGAAAGCATGCCAACCCCGATCGCTGGCGTAAAACCGCGAAACGGGAAGAAAAAGCCGGTGACGCAAGTGAGCAAGGTCCCACCTAAATGCCACTGCGTCCAGCGCTGAAAAATCTGCCCCGCCAGTAGTCCCGCAAGCGCGCCAAAACCGGCCGCAATCCCCACGAGACTGATGAGAACGTGGGCGAGGGTAAAATATTCGAGTGCCATGCCAGTCACGATCCTTCCAAGAAGTCCAGCGCATTTTGGATTAGCAGGAGTGACTTCTGGCAGGGAGAGAGTTGGCGCGAGGCCAAACTGCAGAAGCGTCGACAGCCTCCTCAGGCCTCAGCAGCCAGGGAGCAGCGTAAGGGGGTGATCATCTCGATCGCATCGAAATGTGTCAAGGAGCAGCGATCGTGTTCGCTCTCGAGGGTAGGTGAACTGCACGCAACTTTTCGTGTACAACGTGAAGCTGCTTCATCGCGATGCCTCCCCATTGCCGATCGTGCCACACGAAGAAAACGATTCACTCGCCAGGGGAGAAGATTGCCATGCGCTGCATGAAATGGGAAGCCGTTTTGCTCGGACTATGGCTCGCCTTGTTGCCTGCCATCACCACAGCCGCTGATGCCCCGAAGCTCAACGTACTGTTCATCATTGCCGACGATCTGACTGCCACCGCGCTTGGGTGCTACGGCAACCAAATTTGCCAAACGCCCCACATCGATCGCTTGGCCTCCGAGGGGATGCGATTCACGCATGCCTTTTGCAACGCCACCTACTGTGGTCCCTCACGTGCGTCGCTGATGTCGGGCTACTATCCCCACGCCACCGGCATTTTGGGCTACACCAGTCCGCGCCCCGCCATCGGCCAGCGGGCCACGTGGTCCGAGCATTTTCGCAATTCCGGCTACTACGCTGCCCGCGTCAGCAAGATCTATCACATGGGGGTTCCTGGCGATATCGAAACCGGGAGCAATGGTGCCGACGATGCGGCTTCGTGGGACGAACGTTTCAATATCGAAGGGCCTGAGTGGAAGGCGGCTGGAACCGGGGAAACCCTTGAAGGAAACCCCGATGGCAAAAAACCGGTGATGGGAGGAAACACGTTTGTGGTGGTCGAGGCCGATGGCGACGACCTGGTTCACTCCGATGGACGGGCCGCTCTCAAAACTGCCGAACTGATTCGGCAGCACACCCAAAAACCATTCTTCATTGCCTGCGGCTTTGTGCGACCACATGTCCCTTTCGTCGCGCCGCGCCAATACTTCGAGCCCTATTTGCCGTATGACAAATTACCGCTACCTACCAAAGTCGCCGATGATTGGAAGGATATCCCGCTCGCTGGAATTAATTATAAGACCAGCGTGAATATGAAAATGGATGAGCGCCGTCAAAAGAAGGCGATTGGCGGGTACTATGCTGCCGTTTCTTATATGGATGCCCAGGTCGGGAAAGTGCTCGACGCTTTAGAGCAATCAGGAGCGGCTGATCACACCATTGTGATCTTCACGAGTGACCACGGCTATCATCTCGGCGAGCATGACTTTTGGGCCAAGGTGAGTTTGCTCGACCAGTCATCGAAAGTTCCGCTGATTATCCGCGTTCCGGGAAAGAAACCTGCGGTTTGCCATTCGCTGGTAGAACTCATCGACCTCTATCCCACGATCGCGAGCCTCTGTGGCTTAGAAGTACCCGAGCGACTGCAAGGAAAAAATATTGCCACCTTATGGGATGATCCTCATAAGCAGGTGCGGGACACCGCTTTTAGTGTCGCACCGATGACCCAAGGTTTCTTACTGCGCGACCATCAATGGTCATTTATTCAATATGGTGAAGAGGGTGCAAAGGGATTAGAGCTCTTTGATGTGAAGGCTGACCCTCAGCAGCATACTAATCTCGCCCAATCGCCTGAATATGAAGATGTCGTGCGGGGCTTTCAATCCAAACTGAAGGAGCATCTCCAAACCCTACGGAGCAGCGACTTGGGTCCACCAGCGCCGCAGCGCTAGGGAAAATGAAACCGCGCTCGACTGTTTCTTCTGAAAAGCACCACAGGGAACTTATACGTCATTAAAGGGGTTGGCAAATAACCCACGGTAGGGGTTTTCTGCGCGGCCGGGTAAGTTCAAGAATTTGAGCTAATAAAGTTTGACTTACCCGTGCGATATAGATTAGGGTTTCCAAATCCTCAATCTTTTCTAATTTCTTATTCGCGAGAATTCATGAGTCGCTCCTTCTGGCTCGCTGCGCAGGCTCTTGTTGCGCTCACGCTGATGGCTGGCTGCGGACCATCGTTGGTCCCGGTTCAAGGCAAAGTTACGGTTGATGGTCTGCCATTAACGACTGGAAACATCACCTATTATCCAGCCGACGGTAAGGCGCAAGACGAAACCAATGTCGGCTACGCCACAGTGCAGTCTGATGGCACCTACAAGCTGGCCGATGGCAAAACCGGCATCGCCGCTGGCAAATACAAAGTGGTCATCACCGCCGGTATGCCCAGCAATCCGGCCGATCCGTATTCAGTCCCTATATCTCTCGTAAATAGCCAGTTCAGTGAACTGGCCCGCACTCCGCTGGAGGTCGAGGTCTCTCCTGACGCACCAGCCGACCGCTACGACCTTAAGGTGACAAAGTAAACCAATCTTGTGCCCCCAATGTCGCGTTGGGGTGGCATGTTTATTGATTCCGATTGGCGACGATAGCTTTTCATTTTTCATTCTTTTTCAAGAGAGTCGGAGCTGAATATGGGAATTCGAATGCACCGCAAAAGGCCAGGTTTCACCCTGGTCGAGTTGCTGGTTGTGATCGCCATTATTGGCGTTCTTGTTGCCCTTCTGCTGCCTGCCGTTCAAGCAGCTCGTGAAGCGGCACGCCGCACGGATTGCAATAACAAGCTTAAGCAGCTGGCGATTGCGATCCACAATCACCACGACACCACGAACTCGATGCCTCGCAGCATCAGCCCGAACACCTTCGGCTATGACGCAGCTGGACGTTCCTGGAGCTGGATCGCCAAGGTCCTTCCCTTCATGGAACAAACGGCCCTCTACGACGCCACCACCGCCGGAGCCAGCACGGTTTACGCCTTCAATGCCGTCGAGTCCCGCATTCCCGGCACGACCAATCAGTCGTGTGGCGAGGTGATCAAGGCTTTGCAATGCCCTAGCGATAACACCTGGGGCCAGGGCTGGAACACCACGCGTGCCAATCATGGTGGCACCCGCATGGGGCTCACCTGCTACAAGGGAGTTTGCGGTTCGAACTGGGCCTGGGGAAGTTTCACCAACACCGGTCCCACCGGGAACAACAACGGTTTGGATGCCGGGAACGGCATGTTTTTCCGTAGCGACGGAGGAACGACGATTCCCACTTCGCCCGAAACATTCGCTGCCACCACCGATGGTCTCAGCAACACGTTCATGATTGGCGAAGACTTGCCAGGTCTGAATCAGCACTGTGGCTGGGCTGCTGCCAACTACTCGACCGGCACGTGCTCGATTCCGCTGAACAACGGGCTCGTCACGGGACAGCCTGGCTTCAACAGTCCTGGCGATTGGCCCAACCTCTATTCGTTCCGCAGTCGCCATCCCAACGGTGCCCAGTTCGCCAAGGGAGATGGCTCGGTCAGCTTCATTTCGCAAACGATCGACCTGACGCTCTATCGCGCCCTGGCCTCCAAATCGGGTGCCGAAGCAGTCTCCGCTCCATAGTCGGTTGGCATGACCAGCGCCGAACCATCGGCAACAATCAACCCGCGAGGGAGGCTCCACAGCCTCCCTCGTTTTGTTGGTGCCAAGAGCTTGGCCACGCCACATTCCCTTTGCGCTCGAATATGCTGCGAACCATCGCTACGCTGGAAGCTCCGTGGCTCTAAATTGTTAGCCGAAAGTTGGCTTTCCAGATTAGCCCGGTGGCGTGGGGCTCATTGATCAGCAAGGTGGTGCTCGATGATCCGCAGGATCGCGAGATTCATACTGATGCTGCTGGGTAGTGGGCTCGCCATCGGCTGTGCTCCTTCCAGCGACGATGCAACTCTCATCCCGGGGAGCAGCCCGCAGCAGGTAGAGCCGGTTGTTGTAGCGGCCACCACCGACAGCGCGATGCGGCTCGATAAAGAAGAGCGAATCATTTATCTCGATTCGCGGATACCGCCACCCCAGAATCAGCGATTTGATATCGGACTCGGTTCCATCACCATAGAAACGTTGCACTCGAAGAACGGAGAGCTGACGTTTCACTACACGCCTGAGGTGGAAGGGGGCTTCACCGTCTACGAGTGCACGGTCCCCATTTCCGACAAGCCAGTCGAGTTCACCATCGCGCCCGATAGCACGCCGGGCGAAACTTCGTTCGACCTCTCCTCCTGCAAAGTGATTCGCACCGGAAACCTACACCTACCACCCTAATCACCTCATGCAATGCGTTGGGATTGCATGAGGAACGGCACAGTAAGGTCGACTGACGACAGCTCAGCCCCTATTCTTGTTTAGGGGCGGGGGTGGTGGGGGATTCGGGGGCGGAGGCGGTGGTGAGGAAGGGGAGGACAGCGGCGGCGAGGTCTTTGCGAAGTTGCTCGGGTTCACCGTGGATGATCTTGGTCACTTTGCCTGAGGCGTCGACGATCACAGCAGCGGGAAGTGCGTCGAGTCGCAGTGCGGTGGCGGCAGATCCTTGCGAGTCGAGCACCATCGTGCTGGCAGGTTTTGCGCTCGCTACGAACTTGCGCACATCAGCGAGTGATTCGCCAACATTCACAGCGTAGAAATCGACCCCTTGCTCGATGCTCCGTTTAACGAAGTCGCTCGTGCTCGATTGATCGGAAACGCTCGGAACGCACCAAGTGGCCCAGAAGATGAGGACCGTTGGTTTGCGATTCTCCTGCTTATTGAGGCTGATTTTCGTTCCATCGAGTTTCGTGAGTTCGAAGTCGGGGAGTTGCTGACCGACACGTGTGGCAGCTTCGTCGCCGGTGAGAGCCTCGTAGATGTCCCCCACCTTGCGCGACCCTTCGGGAATGGCGATCGCAAAGGTCTCTTCCGGATAGGTTTTATCGAGCGTCCATTTCAGCTTGCTTGTGGCGACGAGGCTATAGGATTTCCCTTCACCGAGCGGAACGGTGGTGCGGCGCACGATCTGAAGAAGCAGCGGATGTTCCTCGGCCGAGACCCACAGCTGAACGTGGTGTTCGCCAAACATCATTTCGAAGTGATGACAGCGTGTGTCTTCGATTTTGGTGTCTCCGACATGCTTAATGCCGGTCGCTCGGCTGTGCATGAAGTTGACCAAGTCGGGCTGCAGTAGCACGTCGATCCCCGAGCCAGCGAGGCTCATGGCAAGCATCGTGTTGGTAGCCACTTTGTTTTGGGCCGAGATGACGGGGGACTGCGAAAAGATTTTGCGGGCGGCCAGTAGTGTGGTCGATTTTTGACCATCGCTCACGCAGACCAGATCGGGCTCTGCTTTTTCGCTGGCGGTCGCTTCGATACGAAACTTGCGGGGCTGCTGAACAATCAGCGTATGTTTGCTGCTTCCACAAGCGGCAGGCTCTTGCCCCTCCGATTCCCAGGTTCCTTCGACATCGACGCGGTAGCTCTTGAGCGTTGCGAGCATTCGCGCAGTCTCTTCGAGCACTTCATCGAACGTGGCCTCGGTTTCGAGTGATGCGCCGGCTTGAGCCGTTGCATTACGCGGAGCAAGCAGCGGCAGAACGAGCGAAATCGAAGCGAGAAAAACGGTCCATCGGAGTGCGTGGGGAACGATCATCGCAGTGCGGGTCCTTTGCGAGATTGGTCGTGAATGTTCGTAAGCGGGTGATGCGAGCGGCGCGGGTTAGCGGAGTTCACGCTCGAGGTCGATCACCAAATCGTTAATTTGTCGGACGCGCTGCTGCAGGTTGGCGGCTACGGCCACAGCATCGCGATTGTTGGCGGCTTTCGCACGCTCGCTGAGTCGGTCGGTGTAGGTCGAAATCAGCTCCACCTGGCGAATCATCCCGGCGGCGAGACGCAACTGCTGCGAAGGATCGGGCTGCACAAGTTGCTGCTGCTGAGCCAGCGATTTCGTGTAGCCGTTCATCTGTTCGAGGAAGAGTTGCATTGAACGGAATTCGGGATAGTTGGCAAACGGAGCGAGTGTGGTTTTGAAGCTCGCTAGATCGCGATCGAGCGTGCTGACAAGCAGCGAGACGCGCGACGAAAGATCGGGCTTGAGCACACCACTGCTGCTCGCCGTAGCGCGAATCGCTGTATCGATTTTCGTCAGCGAATCGGCAAGTCCCGTGAGACGAATCGGGTTGACGAGGCGATAGTCACCGGCGATTTTGGTCCATCGCTGATCGATGATATCGAGGTCGGCTGAAGCATACTCCAGCGACGCCGCCAGTTGATCGGCGCGACGGTTTTCGGCCGCCATCTGACGCAGTTCCATCAAATGGTTACGCAGCGTGCGGATATCTTTCTGCAAGAGTGGCACGTCGGGAATGCCGAACACCAGCGGACCTGTGGCCACCAAAAAGGCATCGACTTGCATCACTGCTTGATCGACGAGTGGAACCACCGTAACGCTTGGACCGGCAGGATTGACGGGGGTGAGTCCTCCGCCAGGAGAAGTGATCGGGCTGGTGGTTCCTGTAGCGCGAGCAATCGTGTCGGCCATCTGGGCGAGACCACTTTCGACACTACTCCAGTAGAGCCGTGTGAAGACCGGTGGTCGGCCTTCAAGCAGTCGAGGTCGCAAAACGGTCGCTTGTTGGCGAATACCGTCGAGATCCCACGACAGCCGCTGTAGACTTGTGCCGCCACGAATGTTGCGATCGAGCGCGTCGGCCGATGCGGCGAAGCTTTCCAGATCGCGTGTCATCAGACGAGCGTTATAGTCGGTCGAGCTTTGGGCGGTGAACAGCTGCAGCACCGATTGCGAGGCGCGTCGCACGGTTTCGAGCTGCGACAGCAGTTGCTGCTGATCGTAGGTCTGGTAACCAGGCAGAGGATTGACGGGAGTCATGTCGGTTTGACCCGAGATCGACAGCCGCAGATCGCTCGTGAGTGTCGAAATCCGCCGCGCGAGTGCGGAGGTGCTCGGAGCGGTCCCGGTGGGGTTGCTCAGCACGTTTTGTACTTCGCCGATGGCCCGTTCGAGCGCGATCACCGCGTTGGAGAGTTGCGAGGGCTGGTACGAGCGGAGGCGGAGCACGTTTACAAGCTCGTTCGCCGAGGATTCGACGGCTCGCGAGCGAAGATTCAGCTGACGACCTTGCTGCGTGCCGGCGAGTTCGAAATCGCCTGTCTCCAGGAGGAGCCGGGAAGCCGAGGCGATCCGCATCGCAATGTCGGTGGCTGCCGCAGGAGCAGTCGAGCTGCTTCCGCTGTTGATTTGAGCTTGCGCTTGCAGGATTTCTCGCGAGAGGGCAAAGCGGTCGCCTCGTAGTGTCGTGAGGCGATCGGTCCATTGACGCAGGATCGTCAGAGGCGGCTCTTGCCACGTGACCGCTTGCAACGTTTCGAGGACCCAGGTCTGCGGATCGCGACCTTTTTGGTTATAGAACTCGTCGCTACCAAGAATGGTAGCCTGCACATCGATGGGGCTCATGCCACCTCGCAGCAGTTCGACCCAGGCCGTGAGTTCGGGTCCTGGCTCGCGCCCCAGATAATCGCGATACCACGAGCGAACGAGGTCCGCTTCAGCAGTGCGCGATGAAATGGTGGTTTGTGTATTGAGACCTTGTGCCGTCGCTGGCATGCTTGCCACCCACGACATCACCAGCATCGCGACAGCAATGACGATCTTCTTCATCGCTTGCCCTCCCATGACGAGCGTTTGCCAATCCATGACTTGCGGACTAGTTATGGGCTCAAAACGCCCATTCAACTATCGCTAAACGACCATTCGACAAATTCCAGTACGTGGGGATTGTATCCGCAGTTCGTTTGGCAGAATAGAGAACTTTGCCCCATCGTCACAACCTACGTAACATAATTCGTTCAAGCAGCAGTGCGCTGCTATCATTGCTAGCAGACCTGGAGCTTGAAGCTACGAACGTAGATATCCGTGAACATCAAGGTGCGCTATGAAAACCCAAGACTTGGATAGCACGGAGAAGAAGCATGGCGTGTCACGACTAATCGTCGTTGTTTTGATCGCTGCGGCAGTGCTTTACGGAGGCTCGTACTACTGCCTGTCGCGCCATGGATACCGAGAAGCTGATCGGATGGGCTTCAAAGGTTTCTATTTTGTGGCTCCCACCACTCGTATTAATCAAAGTCTCAATCGCATGCTGCTTGGATTTTATGCTCCAGCAATCATGCTCGATCTGATCATCGGCACCGGACGATATCCCGCCAGTGAACCCTTGTTAGGTCTATCGCCTTAATGGTGCAGCGTGATATTAAGCCACAGCAATCAATATTGATAGATATAGCCCAATTAACTTATACTAAGAGTTGGTTGTTAATTGATAGATTGCAGTTCATGCGATCACGACGCATATAATGGGGAAATGCGCCGCGAGGCATAGTCGGCTCGTAAGTGGTTCAGCCCTACGCAATCAACTGGTCGATCACTTTGCCGTGGACGTCGGTGAGGCGGAAATCGCGGCCGGCGTAGCGATAGGTGAGCTTCGTGTGGTCGAAGCCGAGGAGCTTTAGCAGTGTGGCATGCAGGTCGTGGACATGCACCGGATTCTCGACCGCTTTGAACCCAAACTCGTCGGTAGCGCCGTAGGCTTGTCCACCTTTAACACCACCACCGGCGATCCAGGTCGAAAAGCCCCAGTGATTGTGATCGCGGCCGTTGATCTTGCCTGCATTGGCGCCGGGGGTGGGGAGTTCCACGGTCGGAGTGCGGCCAAATTCGCCCCCCCAAATGATCAGCGTTTCCTCGAAGAGTCCCAGTCGCTTGAGATCGCTGATCAGTGCGCCAATGGCGCGATCGGTTTCGCCCGCGAGGCGACGATGGTTCACTTCCAGGTCGTCGTGATTGTCCCAAGGCTGACCCTCGCCGTGCCAGACTTGCACGAACCGCACGCCTCGCTCGATCAGGCGGCGGGCAATCAAAATTTGACGTGCCTGGGTCCCTGGACCATACGATTCGAGTACTTCTTTGGGCTCGCGTGAGACGTCGAATGCCTCGGCTGCTTCGGACTGCATGTTGTAGGCGAGTTCGAACGAGTGAATGCGCGAATCGAGCGCTCCATCTTCACCGCGCGAAGCCTTGTGATGGGCGTTGAGTGCCTGCAAGGCGTCGAGTTGCTTACGCTGCTGCGACGACGACAGCCACGGGTTACGGACGTTTTCGATCAGCCGATCGATGTCGGTGTGCTGTGTATTAACGTAGGTTCCCTGGTAGACGCCGGGCAAGAAAGCAGCTTGCCAGTTTTGCGTCTCTTGAATCGGATAACCGCCAGGTACCATCGCCACGAAGCCGGGGAGATTCAGGTTCTCGGTCCCTAGGCCATAGGTAAGCCACGAACCAAACGAGGGGCGCACGAGTCGCGACTCGCCACAGTTCATCAGCAGCAGCGAGGGTTCGTGATTGGGCACATCGGCGTGCATTGAGCGAATCACGGCGATGTCGTCGATGTGCTGCGCGGTGTGGTGAAACAGCTCGCTCACTTCGAGTCCACTCTCACCATACTTTTGAAACTTAAAAGGGGTGGGGAGTGCAGCTCCCGTCTTGCGCTCGGTCGTCAGGTTCGGCATCGGCAGATTCTGACCGGCATATTTTGCGAGCGCTGGTTTGTGATCAAATGTGTCGACGTGACTTGGTCCGCCATTGCAGAACAAGTGAATCACACGCTTGGCCTTCGCCGGAAAATGGGCGGGGCGAGCGGCGAGTGGATTCTGATAGCCACCTTCGCCACCGCCAGGATTGGCCAGCACACCGGCGTCTCCCATCACCCCTGCAAGTCCGAGCATCGCCATTCCCATGCCACTCCGTTTCAGGAGTTCGCGGCGCGAGATGATTGGCTGCGAAGGGTCGAAGTTATGTGCCATAGCTACACTCTTTCGTGCGAGACGAGTCGTTGGTCGGGCGAGCGGCTGTCGATTTCAGTTCGAAGTTTCGTCGCTGATTGGTCGGTGAAAAAAGGTGGGGAGGCGGCTAATCCACGAAGGCGAGTTCGTTGGTCAGCAGCAGGATTTGCGCCAGCTGTTGCCACGGATTAATCTTGGCCTGATCGGGTGGCGTTTGGCTGCTTTGCTCGATGAAATCGGCGGCGATTTTCTGTTCGGTTGCGTCGGGCGAGCGGGCCAGAATCATCTTGTACATCGAGACGATTCGCTGCTGGGTCGACTCTTCGGTTCGCTTCTCAAGGGCCGCAACGATCGACTGTGCCTGCGTCACCACAAACGGGCTATTCATGAGGAACAGTGCCTGCTGCGGCACGGTGGTCCGTGGCCGACGGGGCGCATGCTGATCGGGGCTCGCGATATCGAACACCCGGAACAGATTGGGCAAATCCTGGCGATCGATGAAGCCATACACTGCGCGGCGATTGCTTGGATTCGCGCCGGTCAGTTCCACCGCGCGACCACCCAGCGTGCGATCGAGATTGCCCGAGACAAACAGCAGCGTGTCGCGGAGGGGTTCCCATTCGAGGCGACGGCGATTCATGCGCCACATCAGACGGTTTTCGGGATCGACCTTGCGCGCTTCTTCGCGGTCGGCTGACGACTGACGATAGGTGGCCGAAAGCACGATTTCGCGATGCACCGCCTTCAGCGACCAGTTCTTCTCGAGCAGCAAACTGGCGAGCGTGTCGAGCACTTCAGGCTGCGAAGGAACTTCCGCGCGGATCCCAAAATCGCTCGGTGTCCCGACCAGCGGTTCACCAAAGTGGTACATCCAAAGGCGATTGATAATCACGCGGCGCGTGAGTGGGTTGGCGGGATCGACAATCTGATTGGCAAGCTCCAATCGGCCACTTTGATTTTGGGGATAGGGAACCCGCTCGCTTGCCGAGAGGACCGCCAGATATTGACGTGGCACCGCCTTGCCAGGACGCCCCGGATTGCCACGAATAAAGACATGGGGATTGTTCGGCTGAGGACGTTCGGCCACCACCATCGCGCGTGGGGGAGCAGCGGGAGATGTTGCTTCAAGCGACTTGGCCTTACGCTCGAGTTCGTCAAAGCGATTGCGCTGAGCACGGGTGAAATAGCGCCGCGCATCTTCGCGAGGAATCTGCGGCGGTGATTTCTCGTCGACCACCAGCTTGGCTAGTTCTTTCTCGGCCGGGGCCAGTTTGTCCAACGCTTCTTTATTAGCCCCCGTTTCGCGATACTTCTTCACCACTTCTTTGATCGCTTCACCATAGGTTCGCGCTAGCTGCACGCCCGATGTGGGACGTTCTTTCTCAATCGCCGCTTTAAGGAGCGGATTAATCTGCCCGGCATCAATCCCTTCGGGGCGAGCCAGCAGCGCATCGAGTTTCTCTTTCCCGGGGCCAGCAAACTCATCTTCCTTGAGCGTGGCAAGTTGCTTCCAAACGCCCAGCGTGGCGTGATCGTCTTTGGCATTTTCATCGAGATAACGCTTCCAGCGCTCCTGCAGCGGCCGACGAATGTCGGGCTCTTTGAGCGAGAGAAAGCTGAGTTTGTCGAGCAGGTTCGAATTGCCCCCGGCAGCGATCCGCGCGAGATAGTCGGCCGCACTGTCGACCGCTTGCGTAACGTTCTTGGCATGCTCGGCATTTTCGTAGTCGCGTGCTTCTGCTTGCCGTTTTTCGAGCTCGGCCATGAACTTGGTATAGGCTTCGTTCTCGGTCGGCTGACCAATCAGCGGCAATTCCCCGGGCTCTTGAATGCTCGCGAAAACTCCGTAAAGCGAGTAGTAATCGTCGGTCGGAATGGCGTCGTACTTGTGGTCGTGGCATCGTGCGCAGGCGACCGAAAGTCCGAGAAAACCACGAGTCACCACATCGATCAAATCGTCGATGTCATCTTCATTGCGATTAAAGCGGCGACCGGTTGTAAGAAGCCCGAGCGCTGCGAGATCCGACGAATCGTGATCGGGGAGCAGATCCGCTGCAATCTGTTCCTTCACAAAACGATCGTACGGAATGTCGTCGTTCAGGGCATTTATTACGTAGTCGCGATAGGTGTACGAGTAGGGATATTTTCGTTCGCGCTGAAAGGCATAGCCGCGTGTGTCGCCGTAGCGCGCCACGTCGAGCCAATGCCGCGCCCAGCGTTCGCCATAAGCGGGTGAAGCGAGGAGATTGTCGACCACTTTTTCGTACGCTTGCGGAGTGGTGTCGCTTTCGAAGGCGGCAATTTCGTCGGCAGTGGGTGGCAGGCCGGTTAGATCGTACGAAACGCGTCGCAAATATGTGGCGCGTGGCGCTTCAGCCGATGGGGCGAGATTCGCAGCTTCCAGCCGCGCGAGGATGTGATGGTCAAATTTCGCGCGGGGCCAAGTGGTTTGCTTAATGGCGGGGAGAGGGGGATCGACGATCGGCTGCAGCGACCACATGGTCGAGCGGGCCGCGAGTACTTTTTCTTCGGCCGTCAGCGGCTTGGTTTCCGCTGCCGACTTGGGCCAAGGCATGCCGCTGGTGACCCAGGTGGCCAGCAGCTCGATATCGCGATCGTCGAGCTTTTTCTCGGGAGGCATCTGAATGTCTCCCTGATGCCGCACCGCGCGAATCAGCAAGCTTTTATCAGCTTCGCCGGGAACCGCGCCGACTTCTCCCGTGGCACCTCCGGCAAGCATCGCCGCTCGGCTGTCGAGTCGAAGCCCCGATTCCTGTTTGGCAGCCCCATGACATTCGATGCAATGCGTGACCAGCAGGGGACGAATCTTGGATTCGAAGAAGACCTCTTGCTCGGGCGTGATCTTGGGTTCGTCAGCACGAACCAGTGGCGCCAGTGGTCCACCGACCATGACTGCGATCAGAAGAGCCCAGGAAAAATAGCGCATTGGCGAGCACTCTTTGGAGCGAGTGGAAATATCGGGGATCAGCAAGGCGGGAGCCGAGTGACACGTGGCAGTTGCCACCAGGGCAACCGTCCAGTTTGTCGGCCAGCAAACTTGGCAGGCGGGGTGCGACAACGATCAGCGCTGAGAAGCGACTGTATGCAGCGCAGCCAGCGTCGACCCATTTATTCGCATCTATCAGTTAACCCCAAATCGAGCGCCGGAGCAAGGTAATCCGCTACGAAGATCGCCCGAAAGTAGTTAATCTACATGCAGTTACGGCAATTTGCGGTCGTGTGTTCACGCACGACAGTTGGGGAGGTTTTCGGGACATTTTCCAGGGGGGGAGCCCATCGCTGTCACGGAAGTACGCGGAGGGCTAATTTCACGAAAGAGGGGCTGCGATTGCCCGGTTGGTGTACCCCGATTTCCACCTGCGTATAATCGAGAACCTCCCCTGCAGCGAACCGATATCGGTCGCGCGCAGTCATGTGCCGCGAGGGGGGCTCCTGGAACACCTTCCACAGTCCATCACAGATCCTGCACGACATCCTGTAAGAAGAGTCCGCTATGTCGAGCCATTCGGGAGCCAAGCACATCCTAGTGGTCGAGGATGAACGCCATCTCTCCGTCGGTATTAAGTTCAATCTTGAAGCCGAGGGATATCGAGTTTCGGTCGTCGAGGATGGTAAGGCTGCGCTCAATCTACTGGAAGATCCCGAGCAAGAGATCGATTTAATGATCCTCGATCTCATGCTACCGGGGATGAGTGGCTATGCCGTTTGCGAAGCGGTTCGCAATGCGGGAAATGATATCCCGATCTTAATGCTCTCAGCGCGTACCTTGCCAGAAGACCGGACACGCGGCTTTGATGTCGGTACTAGTCAATATCTATCAAAGCCTTTTGATCTCGACGAACTATTAAGCCGGGTGAAGAACCTGCTTAAGCATTTTACACGTCGACCTCAAAAGCCAACGGCGATACCGATTAAGTTTAGTACGTATGAGTTTGGGCAAGCAAAAATTAAATTTGATGAGTATGAGCTGACAGTTGCTGGTAAACCGGTATCACTGACCAAGCGCGAATGGGAGCTGTTGAGTTATTTCGTGGAGAATGAAGGTCGGCTGATACCCCGGACTGAATTGCTCGAAAATGTCTGGCAAATGCGAGGCTATTTGCAGACCCGTGCTCCCGATCAATTTATGCTCCGATTGCGCCGTATTTTCGAAGCCGATCACGCCAATCCTAAGCATTTTCTCACAATACGGGATTTGGGCTATCGTTTTGTCGCCAATCCTGAAGAGGCTGCTGATCTCACCAGTCAAGGCAGCGAGGATCATCCCGCTAGCGAAGATCCTGCTCAAGACTAGTTATTAATCTTGCGCTAAGAGCCACGCCACATCGTGCGGGTGAAGGATTAAAGGCTCGGCAGGGATTTGCTCGAGCATCGTGGGCCGCAAGTCTCCTAAGAGTTGGCTCGCGGTGATCGGTCGCAGCTCGTCTAAAAGCTTAGAATGGTAAGCTATCCAGCCGATCAGCGTTTCGGCTTTCATCCCTTGCGAGCGGAGCCAAGAGAGGCGTGTATCTCCATGGCGTTTTGCGAGTCGACGGCCATCGGGACCTACGACAAGTGGTAGGTGTGCAAACTGCGGCGCCTGATAACCAAAATGCTCATACAGCTCGAGTTGCCGAAAGGCGCTGGGGAGCAGATCGTCGCCACGCAGCACCTCGGTGATTCCCATGGCATGATCGTCGGCCACCACTGCCAGTTGGTAGGCAGGAACTCCAGTTCCTTTGGCTATCACGAAATCTCCCAAATCGCGGGCGACGTTCATCGAGCAAGGCCCGCGAACCAGGTCGATGATCGTACGCGGCTGATCGCTCGTGTGCAGACGCCAGACGAATTTGTCCGTATCGAGCGCCGAGGCATCTTGAGGAGAGCGAAAGCGGCAGGTTCCGGCATAGGGAGGTGGTTCGCCGTCGAGATGCGGGGCACTGGCGGCTGTTTCGACATCCTTGCGGGTGCAAGTGCAGGGGTAGATGAGCTGCCGCTCGATCAGTAGCTCGAGATGCTGGCGGTAGAGCGACAGCCGATCGGTTTGAACGTAGGGAGCGTGAGGGCCACCGACGTCGGGACCCTCGTCCCAGTCGAGTCCGAGCCACTTCAGGTCGACAATCGCTTCCTCAGCAGCGCCGGGCTTTACGCGAGGGGAATCGATGTCTTCCATGCGCAGCACAACGCGTCCACCCTGCAGCCGAGCATGCAGCCACGCCAGGAGGTAGGTGCGAGCGTTGCCGACATGCTGGGCGCCGGTCGGGGAGGGAGCAAGTCGTCCCACGACCTTTCGCGCCGGAGCCCAATTGCTGCTGAAGGATGAGTTGCTGACGGTCATAGTTCTGAACGTAGCAAGCTGCAGCCTCAGCGGGGAGTAGCGATCGGACAGTGATCGGGTTGACTAGTCACTGACCCATCGGAGTGGTCAAGAAACGAAAAAAGTGCATCACCTGGCGACTTGACTTAAGCAGGAATCAGGGCAGTCTGATTCAAGCCCTGTCGAGCAGGACAAGGTGATGCACCAAATAGCAAAGCCGTTGCAGGCAGTACAGAAGCGGACTGGCCGCTTTGACCGACTTCTTTGCTACGCAAGTAGAGATCGGCAGCGGTCGACCGCACCATGTATGCGAGATTGTCGCATACGCGCCCCTGAGAGCGGTGTCTTTTTAAATTGCCTCAGCAAAGCCTGCGATTGCATGCACTTTGAGGTTCGCGATTATCGCTTGAGCTACATCTTCCGAGGCAGGGAACAGCTCATCAGCTGGTGGGTAGCACATGGCCAAGCGAGGGTGAGGCGGTACTTTTGCACGTTTTCGCGAGTCGCTAACTTTCGCCCAAAAAAACGCAATATTTTTTTAACGACGCTGTTCTTCGAGCACCCTGCGGAGGAGTTCCATGTCGCTGGGGACTTTGAGTTTTTCGAGCAGTCGGCTGCGATGCTTGGCCGAGGTTTGAATGCTGATGCCGAGATCGAGCGCGATCTGCTTGAGGCTTTTGCCGCGTACCAGCAGGTCCATGACTTCGCGTTCGCGGGCGGTAAGCAGTTCGAGTTGCAACGCACCTTGGCGGGGGGACGACATCGCCAGCAGCGCTTGTCGGTGTCGCTCGATCCCGTGCCGCACACGCTCGAGGATCTGGTTGTCGTTGACTGGTTTCTCAAAGAAGTCGATAGCGCCACTCCGAAACGCGCGCGTGCAACTGGCGACATCAGCATGCCCCGACATCACGATGATCGGCAGCGTCGAACCACGCTCGGCCAGTTCCTGCTGCAGATCGAGCCCGGTCATCTCTGGCATCCGCACATCGACCACCAAACAGCCGAGCATCGTCGGTTGATAGAAATCGAGAAACGCAGCAGCCGAGCCAAAACTTTCCGCTTCGAGTCCATCGGACTCAATCAGAAAACGGAGCGATCGGAGCGCGCCGGGATCATCATCGACGAGAAAGACGATGGGAGCGATCGAGGGGGCAGGCGGGAGTGAAGTGTCGAGCGACATCGGACGTGTTCGCAGAGAAGAGTGAGAGGGTGGAAAAGCGAACTGCAAGCGGAACGGAGATTAGTTGGTGGTGCTGACAATTGTGGTGTTGGGTGTCGCTGGAGGTGCAACGCTCGATGAATCGTCTGACAGATCCGAGTCGTTTTCGGCTGCTTGGTTTTCGTCGTGGACGGGAATCAGAAAGCGAAAGGTGGTGCCGCGTGGCAAACGTGGGCTCGAAGAAAGTTCCCCTTCGTGCGCTTCAACAATCGAGCGGCTGATGGCGAGTCCCATCCCGAGCCCGTGCGACTTGGTGGTGAAAAACGCATCGTAGAGTTTGGTTTCGAGCCCATCCGGAACGCCGCAACCTTGGTCGCGCACTTCCACCATCACTTTGTCGCCGACGAGGGACGATTCGATCTGCAACAGCCGCGCTGGTTCGGGGGTTGTTTCCATCGCCTCGAGACCGTTGCGAACAAGGTTCACCAGCACCTGTTCGAGCTGTACGGCATCGCCGAGAACCCAGCTGCTGCTGGCGCCGAGTGTGAGCTCGAGTCGTGAATGACGCCGGTTGGCTTCGGCGGTCATCAGAGTCGAGACGTTGCGAATCAAGTCGTCGATCAGTAGGGGATGGCGAGCATAAGGACGCTTGCTGACAAAGCTGCTGACGCGGCGGATGATGGCAGCCGCGCGATCGGATTCGGCAACGATTTCCGCGAGTGCCTCGCGTAGGTCGGCGGGAGTGGAGCGGGCGGAATCGATGCGCCGCACAACTCCCCGCGCGTAGTTGCTGATTGCATGCAGTGGCTGATTGAGTTCGTGGGCAAGTCCCGCCGCCATTTCACCGAGCGCAGCCACGCGGGCTACGTGGGCCAGTTCGGCCTGCTGCTCGCGGAGTCGCAGTTCCACACGCGATCGTTCGGTCATCTCCTTCATCAGCTGCAGGTTCGCAGTGGTGAGTTCCATGGTCCGCTCGGTGACGCGTGTTTCGAGTGTTTCGTTCGCGCGGCGCAGTTTTTCTTCGGCTTCTTTCAGCGACGTGATATCGGCCGAAATTCCTGCCAGTCCAATCACATTCCCACGGGCATCGCGATACGGACCTTTCGTCGTTAAAAACGTGCGTGGCTGTTCACCGAACGAGACGGTATCTTCCGTGGTGGTGACAACGCCGCTCGTAAGAATTTTCAGGTCGCGGTTGCGAACGAAGTCGGCCATTTCACGAGGCAAGAGTTCGTGGTCGGTCTTGCCGATCACTTCTTCCATCGGCCGGCCAAAGTTTCGAGCACCGGCGGAGTTGAGCAGCAGATAGCGTCCCGAGGCATCTTTCACGAATGCCCCATCGCTGGTCCCTTCCATGATGGCGGAGAGCAGGTTGTTGGTTGACTGTAGTTCGTTTCGTGCGGTAGTTAGCGACTCGAACATCACCGAGAAGAGCAGCGAAGTGAGCATCGTGACAATCAGAAACGCTTGCAGCACCAGCACCTGGCTGGTCACCGGCGCGTGATGGCTGGCGAACACACTGAGCCCTCGCGTTGTGGCCCAAGTGCCGCAGACGCCGACGATGATGGTGGCTAAGGCTCCGCCACTGCGACCAAACGAGAGGCCAGCCCAAGCGAGCAGGGGAAAGGTGTAAAACGGAAACCGGAGCGGGCTATCGTTCGGATCGGCGTAAAAGAAAACGACGACCGAGATGAGCGTGAGGAGTCCAAAAAGTACGGAGGCTTCCAACGCTTTTTTGATATCAAACCGGTGAATGTTCTGCGGCAGTTCGAGGACTGCGAGGGTGATCGGCACAAACAGAACCACACCCACCACATCGGCGGCCCACCACAAAAACCATTCTCGCCAATACTCCGTCATGGTGCCCGACTGGTTGACCATCGTCGCGCCGAGAAAGGCGCTTAACGTGGTACAACCCAGACCCACCAAAAGGACCAACGTCAGGACGCGCGAGATCGAGTTGAGCAGGAACGGTTGACCGAAAAGTCGCTGCAGCAGATACCCACCCAGAGAGACCTCGAGGAAGTTGGCGCAGGTGAAGACCACATTGGTTTCGAAACCGATGTTCATGCGCCAGTTGTGAAACAAATTGCCAGCCACGGCCCCGATGAGCATCGCCGGCCAGCAGCGGCGCGGAGCAAATGCCAAGAGGCCGACGATGATTCCGCTGGGGGGCCAGCAAGTGGCAAAGTCGCGCGGCGGGAACGAGAGTAGTTGGCCGAGCTCGGCGCCACCTTCGAGGCACGCAAAGGTTACGACAAAACAAAGCAGCGACTTGAGTGTGAAGAGTTGGCTAACCATACGGCGGCTACCTTCGACAACAACTTCGAAGACGAACGCCCCCGAAGTTTGAACTCTACGATGGATTCACCGTAGCTGTGAGAGTCGTCAGTATAGTCTTGCGAAATCGTAATTCACGAGCATTATGCTCCACCTCCAACTTTCGTCGGAGCGCGGGTGATTCGCACGCGAGCTGAAAACTCGCACCTGCACAAAATTGCCGATGCCCGCTGTCTGCTGAATAGGGTGCACGATCTCCCCTGTTGAGGAGTATCAACCTGCGGTTGGCCGCAGTTGCACGAGCTGGGCGGCGAGGTCCTCTTCGAAGCTGCTATCGGCCGGAACAGCCCCGGCAACCAGCAATTGGGCCAAAATCGGCTCGTGCTCGGGAAATTGCCGCAGGAAGTCGGCGACCCCAAACCCGGGGGAGGCCAAGGCGAGTAGCAGTAGCTTGCGTGGCGCCAGCTGCGCTTGAAATGCACGTTGCCAGCGCGTGAGTAGTTCGGCCGACGACGTTCTGCTGGCAATCGCTTCGAGGATCGCCGGAGCGGCGTAGGCAGCCGACTCGAGCGCCGTCACTACGCCCCATCCGGGGAGCGGATCGAGCGTTTCAAAAGCATCACCGACAGCGAGCCAGCCTTCACCACCGCCACGCAGCAGCTTGTGCCCTGTCGCGCGAACCACCGAAAGTGGCCCCACCATTTTGGCGCTGAGCAAACAATGGGCAAGCGCCGGACACTCGACGAGTTCGTCTTCCAGTAGCTCGGCAAAACTACTGCGGTCCCGCAGCAGCGTGGCACGCGGACCCACGATACCGACCGTTGCCATTCCCCCCGGCTGTGGTGCAAGCCATAAGCGGGAGCGTAAATGCTGGGGCAAAAACAGCGTGCGAAACGACGTGGCCGAGGAGGCGAGCGAGGCGTTTTCATACAGCCCCACTAATGCGGAGTGACTGCCACCACCGGCCGGATCGATCAGCCGCAGATGGTGCCCCACAATCGCTTGCTGACCACTGGCATCGACGACGAGTGGAACTTCGAGCCAGCGTGGTTCGGCGTGATCTTCTGCCAGCAGCACGCGGGGAGAACTGCTGGGATCGAGGGACAAATCGAGGACCGAGGTGCTACGAAGAATCGTAGTGCCGCGCGCGATAGCCAGTTTAGTGAGCGCTTGCTCGAGCGACTGACGCGAAACCCAAGCAAGCGGCGGCAGCGCGTGATCGTCGTCAAAGTGCTGCTGATCGACACACGCCACTTGTGCGACGGTTTGGCCGCTGCAAGTGACGATCTGCACACCAGCTGGTGCTCCGAGCGCGACCTGCGGGCGAAGTTCCGCCGCAAGTCCGAGTGCTTCGAGCTGCTTCCAGACGGTCGGCAAGACGGGCTGCGATGCGAGGGGCGAGAGATGGATGTTTCGCGCGCCGCGATCCGCTGAATCGCGATCAACCACAAGCACGCGAGCCCCGGTGGCGCTAAGACGCGCGGCGAGTGCGAGTCCCGCAGGACCTGCGCCGAGGATGAGACAATCGAAAAGCATCGGCAGGTGGGGCCAAAAGCTAGAGGCTCGAAACGTCGAAAGGAGGGGGAGGAGAGGGGAAGTCGCCTAGAGGATCTTCAGGTAGGTGTGCTGGCGGATTTTAGCGAGGGAAAAACGTGTGTCCACATTTTTCCGAGAAAACCGCGCGAAGAATTTCGCTGCGCCAGAGGTCTGGTCCGCGCGAACTCAGCGTAGCTGGATAAGTGCTTAAGAAATCGTGCAAAACTCTGCACGAAGTCGGTGGTAACTCTTCGGTAAGTGCGCAAGAGTTATGAGAGAATAGCTAAGCAAGTTATGAAGAGATGCTTGCTCAGCTGCTAACGCAAAATGGTGGTGCAAACCCTCGTGCAACGATGAATTACGAGGGAGTGACGATTTCGAGAAGTTCGACGGCGGGCTGGCCATCGCAGTAGATCAGCGCTGTTCGGCCGTAGACCACTTCTCCTTCGCGCGTTCCCAAATGACGCTGCAAGTCGGGCCCTGGTTCGATGCGGAACAGGCCGACCAGCTGCACTTCGCGTAGCACGTTGCGGCGGATCAGGACGCGACCGAGCGGTGTTTGCTCGAGGGCAATTTCGTCGCGCACTTCGGGGGCCAGGTAGTTGAAGTTCAGCTGCACGAGCCCAAATTGAACGACGGCACCGTCGGTTTGACGGGTGAGCAAAATCTTGCGGGCATACATCATCCCTTCGCGGCGCGTCGAGAGAACCTGTACGTCGACTGGCGTCTTGTGAAACGCCTCGACGGTGACGGTCATGTGAGCATGATGCGCGAGGAGCTGATGAAAAGGCTCTGGCACCTCTTGCTCGTCGACTTGCTCGAAAACGCCGAGCTCCTGGGGCTCGTGATAAAAGAGCGCCACAAGCTCGTTGAGGTCGGGAATGGGACCGGGCGTGGGACTTGGTGATGGCATGGCAGATGTCGGCCGGCTAGAGGAAGGTCGGACATCCCGCACACGGCCGAGCTCCCCAATGCTCGTGCCCCGCGCGAGTCGAAACAAGCGTGCGATTGCTAGGCTCGCGGTCCCTCCACCTGACTACTCGCGGTGGCAAGTGTCAGCGGAACAATCGCAGGCTCTGCTGTGCGTGGCGCTTCGAGCACCGAATCGATCAGGTAGTACATGAGGCGCCGGAGTTCTTCAGGCTCAATCTTGTCGGCGATCGATTCCGCGCGCTGCTGATGTTTTTCAATCAGCCGCGAAGCCTTTTCAAACACACCCGCCTCTTGATACAGCTGTCGAACCCGCGCGAGCCGGGCCTGCGGATGCATTTGACTATCGGCATGCTCGGTAACGAGCTGCAGCAGTTCGCTCTGCTTCTCAGGAGCCAGCGACTCTAGCGCCAAGGCCCACAGGACCGTCGGACGTCCTGCCAGGGTGTCGCCGCCAGCCGACATCTTGTTATGACTATCGCCTTGCCAGTCGCCGAGATCGTTCAGAATCTGAAACGCAACCCCAAGGTTACGTGCGAACTGCCGCAGCGGTTCGAGATACTGGGTCACGTCGCCTGCCAGTCGCGCGCCACTCAGGAGTGCTGCTTCGAACGCAGGACTTGTCTTCAGGGCGTAGATCTTCAAGGCATCGAGCGGCGAGAGACGTTTGTCGCGCGCATCGCGCCACAGCAGTTCGGCCCCTTGTCCTTCGGATAAGCGAATGTGGGCATCGGCCAGGATGTCGAGAATGTCGGCTGCTGTATCGGGCCCCATCGCTCGCGACTGTTTGCTGACGAGCCGATAACCCATCCCAATCAGATAGTCGCCAACGTTGATCGCCGTGGGTGTTCCAAAACGACGATGCACCGTCTCTTCGCCGTAGCGAAAAGCGTCGTCATCTTCAATGTCGTCGTGCACCAGCGATGCTTTGTGGAACGTCTCGATCGAGAGTGCGGCACGCTTCACTGTGTCGGGAATATCCAGCTGCACTTCACCCCCACCGGCCGGCATTTTGGGGAGGGTGCCGTGACCACCTGTGAGCGCGTCGTGCACTGCCATGGTGATGAACGGTCGCGAATACTTGCCACCTTTGGCCAGGAAGTCGTAGGCGATCGATTCGGTGGCTGCGAGCGGATCGAGCTGTTCCCCTTCGCCAAGCTCCGACAGCCGTTTGCCACCACGCACGCGTGGCGAAAGTCGCTCGAGTTCTTCTGGCTTGAAGAGAGACGATGCCGCGCGGAGCAAGTGTACGTACGAACGTGTCTGCTGCGCGTCGGGGCGAGGCTCGGCCTTGATCATCTCCATCACCCAGTCGTCGTCGACCGAGGTGTTGCGGCAGTCGCTCGAGAGGAGCGGCACTGCCATGCAAGGAATGCCAGCGAGCAGAATCTTATCGATCGCTTTTTCGAGCACGTTGAGGCATGCCACACCGACAATCGCGTCGACATAGCCGCTGACGATGATTTTGAGCACGATCGGCGAACCTTCGGCGACGAGGACTTTGTAGCCCATCTCGTCGGCCAGTCCGCGGAAATCGGCGATGCTGCAAGCGCCGCACTTTTTGCACTCGAGACCGAACTCGTCGTAGTCGGCCGGGCATCCTTCGGCATGCTTCAAGCAGTGTGGCAAAAGGAACAGTCGGCGACTCGGTGGAATCGATGCGACTTGATCTCGCCAAAATTCGGTGGCGAGCACCACCATCATCCATCCGACAAAACCTTCCCCTTGGCCAGCCTCGGCCAAGACGCGCCGCGCGAGTGCTTCCATCTCATCTTTCGAGAGAGGACGCGTCTTATCGAGCACCGCTGTCGCAGCTGCCGCGCGAGCACGCAGATCTTCGCGCAAGGTTTTGGTTTCAGGGACGAGTTTCAAGTGCGAGGTTTGACGCCGTTTGCTTTTCCGCTGCGAGAGCAGGGCCAGATCGTCCGGCATTTCACCTTCGGCTGCCAAGTGGCCGCGCACTTTCACGCCGTCGCTCGCATGATTGCTCTCGGTGGCTTCGTCGTGCGCAGCATGCGGGCGAGATGAGTGCGCGACAATTCCCGTCGCAATATCATCGGGCGAGCTTCGCTCGTTGATCGCAGAAGTGGAGGCGTCGTCCAAAAGGTCATCCTCACGATACGCGGAGGGGGCAGGTTGCAGTCGGGCGGGGGTTACTCAAGCTGGAGTCGTCAACGGACCACGAACTGGCACAAGCTAGCAGCGATGACCACGAGCCTGCTGCGGCAGGGCTCTACGCTGTCACTCGGCCTCTCGCTTAAGGTGGTCACGGAGCGAGTGTGCGTAACACGCGCCCCACCGTGCTGAGCGAAAACGTCACAGGATAGAGCCTCTCATAATACCACAACTTCGCGAAGTAGAAACCAATTGGCTCGGCCCGGCGATGTTTGCCCGACGCTACTTGCGCAACCATCCAAGCGAGGGCGCGCTCCAGCCCCTGGGCTGCTGCTGTTGACTCAAGTGCTTCCTGGTGAAGCACTTCGGCCGCGAGTGATGTCTCCTCGAGGCTGCTTCCGAAGCTCCCATCGGCGTTTTGCTGGGTCAGCATCCACGCTGTCGCCCGCCGGGCCAATGGACACTTCCACCGATTGGTATCACGGCAAGCTGCCAGCACTTTGGCGGTGCCGTAGACCGGATTGTCCTCATCCGCACGGTCCTGATTCCCAAACCACAGGGGCAAAAACGAGCCGTCGGCCGACTGATGCTGCTCGAGATAGCGCCAGCCACGCGCCAGGGAGGTGTCGATGGTGCGAAGGTCGCTGGCCGAGATTTTTCCCGCCGCGGCGAGACGATCTTTCCACGCTTCAAGCGCGCGAATGGCATGGGCGGTCAAGTCGTTGCCACTTCGATCAAACGGCAGCTGTCCCCACCCTTTGCAAAACGTGGGCCAGCCTCCATCGCGATTCTGCAGTTTCAAAAGCCAGCGCACCGCGAGTTCAGCCGACCGATCGATCTCGCTGGCGAGAGTGGCGAGCGACGGTAGATCGCGAACAGCAGCAAGCGCCAACAGAGCGCCGGGCGTATCGTCGGCATCGGGGACTGCGCCGCTCAGATTGGTCCAGCCAAAGCCACCTGGCTCGGCCCCTGTAAACGGGTGTCGCACCAAATGCTGACACGACAAAATCCAGCGCACCAACTCGGGCGATACGATGCTCGCGAGGTCGCGCTCATCACCTCGCGCGGCCAGTGCGAGCGTGGCGAGCGTTGTGTTCCAGGTCGCCAGGTTCGTATCGATCGGCCAACTTCCATCGGGTCGAACCGAGTCCTTGATGAATCGCAAACCCGATTGCGTGACCGGATGCGACAACCGACCGGTCGCCGCCAGACTCATCACCACAAAACTGGTGAGCGGTGTCGCTTCCAGATAGCCGCCACTCTCAGGCTGCATCGACAGCAGCACACGCAAGCTGCGCTCGATGCTCATCGAGCGGACGATGCGCGTGATCGGATTCCACGGAGGAGCCAGAAAATAGTGAGCTTGCCCGATCGCCACCAAAGCTGGAATGGCATAGCTCACCACCGGCATCTTCATCAGCCGATACCACGACTGCGGCACGCACGCCAGTTCGAACGGAAGAGCCGGGATCTCGCGAAAACTAGCGCGACCGGCAAGCGCCAGGTTCGTCATGATCGGCACGACAAAGGTCTTGTCGGTCCCATAGCGACGACGTAGCCCGGCGAGTTCTCCATGCTGGGCAATGTAGCTATCGGCGCGATCGATCACTGCGCGAAACGGCTGCTGGCCAGGAGCGAGCGACAGCGCAGCGGTGACCAGATACGTCGTCGCGATGTTCGAGTAACTTCGGTCGGTATCGCCAAAACCGCCATCAGGATTTTGATGCTCGGCGAGCCATTCAGCGCCGCGTGTGGCGAGCGACGTCCAGGCCGGAATTTCCGCGACGAACGTGCCGCTATCGATCGCCGCGCGGGTGGCAAGCGAAAGGGCCGAAACAGCCGTCGCTGTGGAAACGGCCGATGTGGCGAGTTCTCCCTCCCAATAGCCTTGCGCTGTGCGCTCGGCGAGAAGTTCATCGCGCAGCTGCTGGTAGGTTGTCGTCAGTTCGTCGCGGGTGGGCATAGAGCCTGTTATCGATCACGACACGTGCCGCCGCAACGCCCCAGATCGATGCTGCAGAGCGAGTCACTATTTTTCTTTTTCCACCGGAGGTGAAACCAGCGGCTCTAGTCCCAACGCTTTCTCGACTTCGAGCGCACCGACACAGAGTCTGCCGACGCAGCGCACGTAGACCGAGATCAAGTTGTCGAGCAACTTGTCGGCGCAGTCGGCGGTTTGCCCCACATTTTGCGGGTCGGGATTCTCGGGGAGCAAAAATTTGCGGAGCGAGATTTTCCCCTCGGCATGATCGAACGGATAGTCGACCTTGTCGAGCAAATCGGCCAGCGTGATGAGTTTCAAAGAGAGCGCGCTTAGCAGTTCGTTGGCTTTCGAGAAAAACGCACCGTTCTGCTGATTCGCTTCGTAGTGTCCCATGAAGGTGTTGATCTGCGACAAACTGTTACGCACATCAAGCACCGCCTGATGCCGCGCGGCGAACACCGTAACGACAGGGAGCAGTTTCGAGAGCTGCTGAAACTTCTCCGCTGCCCCTTCAATGCGGGCTTGCACTTTGGTGTTCGCCAGCAGCACGAGGGCACTGTACACGCGCCAGCCAATCGCGGTCTCGAAACGTTGCATCAGTCCACAGCAAGTCACTAGCTCTTGCTGCTGACGATACTGAAACTCGTACGCTTCCCGCGAGCTATTAAAGTAGTGCTCGAACTGCTGCGGATCGGGAACCGCCGAAGCCTGGTAGATCACCATCGCGCGCGCTGCTTCGACGAGATTTTTGTCGATCGTTTTGAAATGCTTAAGCGCTTGGCGGTAGGTGAGGCAGGCCGACATCTGCTCGTTGCGCGCTTGAATCAGCTGACGCTTCGTCCCGTCGCCATCGGTGGTCGGTGTGATGGTGTAGGCGGGCAACAGGAGAGGACGCAGCGGCGAAAACGCATCGAGATAGAAGTGATCGAGTGACTTGCTCACCGCCATTTCGCGATCGCTACGCTCGACCATCTGTTCGACCGGATGCAACTGCTCGCGCTTCAGCTTGTCGCCAAAAATGTCGAAGTAGTAATCCCACGTCACGATTCGCGCGAGGGTGTCGTAGTCGGTAAAGAGCACCGAAGCAGGGAGCGAACCGCGATAAACGCCCGGTGCCTGTTCTTGCCACGCGCTGGTAATGCGATCGCGGTCGCAAGGATGCGTGTCGAACAGTTCGGTCTTGCCGTTCTTGATGTTGTCGTTGATGAACTCCAACGCTTCGGCCGGAAGCTGTCGCACATTCGCCAGGATGAGTCGCGGCAAGTTGTCAGCGAGTCGACCTTCCTTGAAGAAGAATTCGAGATCGGCCTGTGCGCCACGATGAGCGAGACCCAGCACTTGAATCTGTCGCGAAGTTGCTTCAAACGTGTGACTGCCACCGACGCGAGCTTCGTAGCGATCGGCGTCGTATTCCATCTGCTGCAGCATGTAGCCGGTGGCGGCATGGCCGATTTTCATCAGCACCAGCAGCACCATCCGGACAATCCAGATCACAAATCGCGCGAGGTAGAAGACCCACGAGATGCGTATGTCGTACGACTGCGAAGCATCGACGAGCATGTCGTCCCACCGATCGCGCTGATAGACCACGAACAGAAACCAGTGGTTGATTGAGCGTGTGATGTAGGTGATGCGCATCCCAGTGCCTTGCGCAAAATGGCCGAATTCGTGGGCCAAAACGCCGGCAAACTGCTCGAGCGAAAGGCCGCCCGCCAGTGGCAAGCCAATGGTGAGAACCAGGTCGCTTCCCATTAAACTGAAAATGCCATTGCGAAAACCGGCCGATGCGTTGATGTCGCAGTCGACATCGATACGACGAGGGGCAGGGGCTCCGACGATCGCGCAGACACGATGAACAAACTCGAACAGCAGCGGATCGCTTTGCGGGGAAAGTGAACGGATGACGTTGCGACCACTCGAGCGCGAGAAGAGTGGTTTGATCATGAAAAAGATGAGCGCGGCACCTACGACAACCGGCATCAAGTAGATGATGAACAGGAACACGCCGCCGCGTCCGCGCGAGGCGCCGAGAATTCCCATGTTGTTGGTGAGGTGCCACCACATGGCGAGTGCGACAACGCCGATCATCGAAAAATAGACGATCGGCATCAGCAGCATCACCATCGCCGACAGGATAATGCCGAGTCGATAGGAAAACGAAACAGGGACTGGTTGAATCGGGCCGAGAAAGCCTCCCATCACTTGTTGTCGCAGCGATTCGCCCATCAGCGGCGCTGCAGCCCCAACCTGTGGCGAGCGAGTGGGGGCATTGGTCGGGCTGAAGGCAGTGGAGGCGACCGAGACTCCGGCGACCGTTGGTCCGACTGCGGGGGACGGTGCTACCTGAGGCTGCGGCGCTGTGGTGGCAGCTGCTGGCTCGAGAATGAAGGGGGAATCGGGGGCGTCGAAGGCAATTGGTCCACGCGCAGCGGGAGAAGCGGCCGAAGGGGCGGCTGTCAGTGGTTTGGCTTGCGGTGGACGAACTGGATGGGCCGGCCGAACCGGCGCTGCTGTCGGATTGGCCGCAGCGGCTGGTTTCGCCGCCGCCGGTTTGGTGGCGCTAGTTGCAGGTCCCGCCGGTTTGGCAGTTGCTGGCTTAGGTGCGGGTTTCGAGGCCGGAACTGCAGCAGCTGGGGCTGCGGCGGCGACTTGCGGCACTTCGATCACCCCGGTGCACTTGGGGCACTTCCCCTTGCGCCCCGCCAGTTCGTCGCGAAACTTCAGTACGTTTTGACAGTGCGGGCAAGCCATTTCGATCGTCATGCGGTGGCTTCCGGAGGTGGGTCTTGAAGGCTGGAAACTAGTGCGTTTCGCACGGACGAGTAGCGCGCGTGGCGTTTGAAATTCTGACGGAACTTGACGAAACAGCCGCTACGAAAAAGTGAGATGCGCTGGGGGTGCGTGCGATCCTGGGCTTACCGCATATCAGCACAAGCTATCAACATAGTTCGGGCAGCACCGGTTTTCATCTGTCGCGACGAAAACAGAGGATTGTCTAGCTTACAGCTGCTCCGCGCCGTTGTCGGCAGCACGGTTCTAGGTGCCGGGCTGAATCGTTGGATTGGGTGCCGCAGGCTGTCCCTGAGGTGGCGCTGGTTTCATCACCGGTTCGATGATTTCCCCCCCCAATTTCAGCCGCGATTGCCCTGCAACACACTCGTGGAAGTCGCGAAACACATAGCGCGGCACACTCCGCATCGCGCCGCCGCTGCCACGAATCATGGCGTCGAAATGATTCACCATTTCGGCTTGCAGCGTGGCGGCCGCGTTGTCGGGGTTAATTTTCCCGCTTTCGCGCATGGTGGAAGCTTGATCGAGATGCCACAGCACTCGTCCGCTCCGATCCGAGAACGCAATGCGATACATCATCTGCATCTGCTCCGTCGAGCCGGTCATCTCGCCGCGAGGTTCACCAAACATGCTTCCGGGAAAACCCATCCCAAAGGGGCTCGTATTCTTGTAAAAGCCGATGGTGTTTCCGGTCGAACGCTGTCCGGTGACAAACGTAAACAGCATCTCGGCATTGGGATCGACACGCAGTCCACGCTGCGTCAGGCCTTCGACGATGTTCCGCTCGACATCCTTCTGATACTGGCTCATGCCGGTGGCATTCAGGTCGACCATCACCCGCACACTCATGCCGGGATAGACCACCAACTGACGTTCGATCGAGACTGCGGCGGTGCGCGATTCGACGGCAGCACTCGGCGCATCTTGCTTAGCGAGGAACAACGGTTCGTTGTAGTTAATGCCACTCTTGGACGAGATGAACCAGTTCCCGACGCTCGGACTGCGCTGGGCGAGCATGCCGCCGACCAATTGATACTGCCAAGTGACTGCTCTTTTGTTGAGGTCGACCATGTAGACCCCATCGATCATCAGATGATTGTCGCCGCGATACTCCAGCGATGCAGCCTGCTGATAGGTCGAGAAGTCGAACTGAAAAGCGCCACTTGCAAGTGCCAGCGAGGGGACCGGAAACTCATGCGTCCGTTTGCCGGTCTCGAGATCCCAGCGGACCAGCATGGTGTCGGCGCCGCCACTCACCACCGAGGTAAGTTCTTTGCCATCGGCCCGGAATGCAGCACGAAGAGGCTCGGTGCCAATGGCCGGTGCTTCGAGATCACCCACACAGTTGCCGGTGTGCGATTCGAAGACCCGGAACTGACCGTGATGCGCACCAGCAAAATACTTGCCGGCAGGGGAGATCGCGAGTGGCTCTCCGAAATCGGCAAACACGTAGAGTGCCTTGCATTCGGGGAGTTTCCAGCAGATCAGCTTGCCAGCCGGATTGACGGTCAGCAGATGCTCGTCGTCGATAAATTTCGACCAGGCGACCGTCTTCACCGCATCAGCACTAAACCAGCGACCACGATGCAGCCTAGAGGGTGGCGTGTACGGTTTGCTTTCGTCTTTCACTTCGTTGGCGTAAGGACGCCAACCAGTCAGGTGCTTTTTGGGGCTGATCTGGAGGACGTCGAGTCGATCGTAATCGCGCGACTTCTGCGCGAATGCGAGAAGAGCCAAGTTGCCGCTCGGACTAACGTCGGCTAGCTGATAGACCGTGGGGACATCGAGCGTGTTTCCTTTCGATCCAGTGGCGACATCGTAGCGTTCGATCACCGCTTTGCGTTCAGCGCGGCGTCCCACCGACCCGCGCGGGGTGATCTCTTTTTGGATCACCACCTTCTTCGAGCTCGGGGATGCAAAAATCGCACGTCGCAGCGTTTCACCGGGAGCAGCAATCAGCACATCGCGGTCGGCACCCGTTAGGGGACGATCGCCGGGATCGACCGTGGGTGTCCACTGAACAAAACCATCGGGCAGGGTCATTTGCCGCGCGGCAAACAGGTCCGGAGTCGAAAGCGGAGGCAAAATCGAATCGATGGCGTTGCCACCTTCGCGAATCGAGCGCACTGCGGCCGCGATATCCTTCTCGGGCAGGTCGGCAGTTCCCAGCACCTTAGTGCCTCGATTTCGGAGCAGCACCAAGATTTCGCCAGGGCGCACCATCCGTCGGGGCGAGTTGTCGGTGTGAGGAAATTCCCACACTTCGCCACCGGTCGTCGGCTCCAGAAGCAGGTGCCCTTGATACACCAGGCCACTTCCATCGGGGACCCAGTCGAGTTCGGGACCTTTGTAGGAAAACGAACTGAGACGCTCTCCGTAATCGTGATCGAGCAACGTTTTGCCCGACTGGAAATCGAAGACGTATAGCTGGTGCGAACCTGTGGTCGAGATCATGGCGGCGAGTTTGGTGCCGTCGGGCGAGAACGACATTCCATCGCTGCGGGAAGGCTTTTTCGACAGCTGCAAAGCGCCAGCTGGCTTGCCGCTCGTGAGGTCGATCACCCCAATCGCTTCTCCCATCAGAACTGCGGCAAAACGTCCGCCGGGGCTGATGGTGAGCGACTCGGGCATGATCCGCATTTCCGAGCGAAAGTTATCGTCGAACTTAACCTCGGAAACCTTCTCCCCCGTTTGAATGTTGTAGTGGGCCAGCACCTGCTGCTCGCGATCCTTGGTGCGATACAGGATCACGAGATGGTGCGATGCTCCAAAACGGAGCGGCCCGGTGACATCGGCCCCTTCGAGCTTGAATTCCCGCGCAATCGCGCCAGTGGCAAAGGAGTAGACACCGACCCGAATACTCTCGCTCCGCTGTTCCTGCACGAGCGCCATGTAGCGACCATCGGGTGAAAGGACCTCCGTATCGCCGATCTTCTCGACACGCTGAGCGATCGGCTGCCCAATCGCTTTACCGGTTCGGAGATCAAACACCTGACGGAGTTCTTTCAACCCTTCCGAGGCACCTGCCATCACAAAATGGCTGGTACTCACCGGCAGAATGATTTCGACCTGCGAGGGGAGGGTGATTTCGATCTTTCCCTTCTTGTACTCCACGGGCTGCGGCATCGGATCGGCTTCCGCTTGCCACTGCATCGCCAGTGGCGACTCTGGAGTCGCATTTTCCGCCGGGGGATTGGTTGTCGAAACCGGTTCGGTTGAAGGGAGGTTCGGAACATCACCCGGCGCTGCTGTGGGGGTGGTCGGCAGCGTCGGCGCAGGAGCACTGGGTGTCGTCGGAATCGCCGCAGGATTCTCGGCCAGTCCACCCGACCAGCTGGGTGTTGCCGGTGGTGTCGTGGAAGAACCGGGCGAAGTTGGCGTTAGACCTGGAGGTGCACCAGGGCCGGGAAAGCCGGGTCCGGAAAAACTAGGCCCAGGTATTCCTGGGGCAGGAAAACTGGGGCCCGGCATCCCTGGTCGTCCAGGAAACGAGGGGTTCGAACTCGGCGGCGAACCCGAATTGCTGGCCACCACGTTGTTGTCGGGCAGGAACAGTGCGCCGTTGTTGCTGAAATTGGAAGGAGGACCGCCCGAGGGGCCCCCTCCCGCAAGTCCACTTGGACCCGGCGGTGCTGATCTGCCGCCAAAGGCCCACATCGCTCCCGCGCCGCCGACAACCAGTAGCAGCAGCACGCCGCCGACGATGGCGACCGTCATGCCAGCCGAGTTTCCTGACGACGTCGTGGTGGGAGGAGGGAGCTGGTAGCCACTTCCGCTGGCGAGCGACGCGGGGTAAGAGGCTGGATTGTAAGGACTTAGGAGCGGATCGGGGGCCGCCATCGGGGCCGGTTTGGCTGGCATTTGAACCACGGGAGCCAGCGGCGCTAGGGGATCGGCAACAGGGCCGAGCGCCTTGAAAGGATCGTCGCTCGGCTTGGGTGGCATCACCGGCGGAGGAGCTTGAGCCGGCACGGTGACGACTGACGAACAGCGTTGGCAGCGGGCTTTTTTGCCAGCGAGCGCATCGGGGGCTGCGAACGAGCCACCACATTGAGGACATTGAAAGGGGATTGGCATACCTGTCACCGGGTCTTGTCGGCCATCAAGTGGGAAGCAGCAAGTCGTCGTCAGCCTTTAGGCAGGGGTACGGAACCATCGATTTCGAGCGTTGCCGGGGAGGATGTCAGTGCGAGCCCAGCGGATTAGCAGCGGAAGTTCTCGCGCGCAAGAGGTCGCGAGGCAAGAGAAATCAGCTGAAAAGGGCCGTGGTTTTTAGTAAAGACGGGGGAGCCTCCTGAAAGGTTCTATCTCAGCTTATTCTCCGTTCGCTCGACATCCTCGAGTATTGGGGCCCAGGGGCGGAAAAATGTTCATTTTCGGGCAACTTGGCGGGGAAGCGCCCCCTGGCTGCTGATTCGCGAGCTGGGTCGGGATCAGGCGGGACTTGGGCAACTCACAAGCCCGTGACAATCTCGCGGCGGAGATCGAGCAGCGCTGATACGTGGGGAAATTCGCGCGCCATAGAGCACGCCTCGCGCCTGTTATTCCGTAGGGGAAATCTGTGCGGCTGCTAGCTCGAAAAACTGGCATCGGCCCTCGCTGCTCCGAGTGGCCCGGCGGCAAAAGATTTTGGCGCGAAAGGCTCGCCGGATGACCCCAATTAGGGGTGTTGGGCCTAGGTAAACCTTGACGCTGGACGGTGAGTTTGCGGTCGGTTTTGGGGCCTCCGGTGGCCCTATAAACGGCAAGGTTTGACTATCTTCCAGAGGCGGCAATCTCTCTGTGATCGTCGCCGTAAACTCATTGGGGAAAATTGTTTGCGAACGTTCAAGCGATCCGCTTTCGCCCGACGATACCGCTATTGTCGCAGAACAACCGACTGCAGCTTAACGGTTGCAGACGGTGGTTTCTAAGGCATCCAGATCACCGGCTTTCACCACTAGTGAGTCAAGGGACGACTCGCCCGGCTTTGGTGCCCGACAAAACCCTCGAAGGGTCAAACCTCACAAGCGAAACCCCGCAAATCGAGTCGCTACCCATTGGATGGGAGTGACCGAGTCCATGCGTGCTTGTGCCGACCGCGAAGCCAATCTTGGCGCCGCGTTCGACACGAGACACGCAATCCGGCCGGACCGGGTAATGCGCCAGTTCGATGGTTCCATCGTTTAGGAGACGTCGCTCGATGAAGTGGAACATTTTTGTTGGATCGTTGGTTCTTGGCCTTGCGGCCTGTAGCCAGAGCTTTGGTTTCGAACTCCTGGATCGTATGCTTGGTGCTAGCGGCTGCGGCTGCGAAACCAGCTGCTGCGAAACCAGCTGCTGCAAACCAAAGTGCAAGAAAACCCGCTGCTGCAAACCCGCCTGTGGCGGTTGCGACAGCTGTGCAGCTGCAGCTCCAAGCTGCGGTGCTGCCGCCCCATCCTGTGGCGCTGCTGCTCCTACGTGTGCAGCCGCTGCCCCAACCTGTGCCGCTGCTGCTCCTACCTGTGCAGCCGCTGCTCCAACTTGTGCCGCTGCTGCACCAACGTGTGCTGCTGCTGGCCCAACCTGTGCTGCTGCTCCTAGCTGCGGCTCGCCTTGTGGTTCGGCCTGTGGTTCGAAGTGCTGCAAGCCAGCTCTCTTCGGTCGCCACAAGTGCTGCAAGCCAGCTTGCGACCCATGCTCGACCAGCTGCGGTGCTGCTGCCCCATCGTGCGGAGCTGCTGCTCCAAGCTGTGGCGCTGCTGCTCCAACTTGTGCCGCTGCCGGCCCAAGCTGTGCTGCTGCTCCTAGCTGCGGTTCGCCTTGCGGATCGTCTTGCAACAGCTGCTGCAAGCCTTGCCTCCTCGACCGCATCTTCTGCTGCCAGAAGAAGTGCAAGGGTGGTTGCTTGTTCGGTGGTTGCAAGTCGGGTTGCAATAGCTGCAACAGCTGCTCGGCTGCTGCTCCTGGTTGCGGTGCTGCCGCTCCTAGCTGCGGTGCTGCTGCTCCGACCTGTGCTGCTGCTGCCCCAGCTTGTGGCTGCGATGCACCTGTCCCAATGCAGACTGCCCCAACGGCCATCCACGGTGGCGATGTGGCTCCAATGCCACCAGCCCCAGTGGTTGATCCTTCGGCTTTCATTCCGACTCAGCGTCGGGTCGTTCACGCCAGCACCAGCTTGGTTCGCTAAGCTAGAGTTGGTTTAGAGATTACGACGACAACAGACCGCCTGCTCGATTCACTTCGAGCAGGCGGTTTTGTCATTTCTTGGGGCTAGGCGAGAGGCGAGAAGAAACAGCGAAGGGGCTAGGTTCTAGAGATTAGGGACTAGCGTGGAGTACGTGCCTTTGGCATCGGAAACTCTCGCTGCCGGTCAAAAATCAACCGTACAATTCGAATGACGACGTCCACTGAAAACGAAGAAACTTTGCGATTCTCACTCCGCAACTATCGAACGCTTGATCACTTCGAGTTTGCCAAACATTCGGCGTGTGATCGCGATCATCTCATCCACTTGCGATGTGGCAATCAGTCCGCTTGGCCACCAGCTATTGAACTTCAAATTCTTTATCTGCTCGTCGTCGCTCAGGTCGGGGCGTTTACCTGCAATTGCGACTAGATCGTCAGCGGGAAAAACACCTGCGGGGGAGCTCGATGTGAAACAACGCAAAGGGATTGTTGCCCCATTTGCGTTCTTTGCGAGCAGATTCGAGGGGATGCGCATGGCCGTGACGATCGACGTATTGGGTAAACTCGCAATCCTCTGATAGGACAAATTTTTGAGGAGTTAGCATGTCGTCGGAAATCGAACCGGTCTGCTCTTTGAGATCCAGCCAGGTTTTTACGAAGTCGTTCGAGAGATGACCCTGAGGGTCAAACTTATAACAACCTCCTGGGCCATCATCGTTCACAAATGCCCAGATTTCCGTACCCCGACGACGCTCGATCTCAATTCCATAGAAGGGCTGAGAAGCTGGAAAACTCCTGTCGATCAATTTTTCGAGTGTTGGACCGTCGCAATTGAGCCACCCCAGATGCCCAGCGCAATCGTCAACATGCTCGCCGAATAGCTTTTTGTAGTTCTCTAGCGTCGATGCGAGCGAAAATGGCCTAAGACGCCGATCCTCTTTGGCAAACTGCTTGGCGGTTCGCAAGATTCGCTGGTCGACAGTCAGCCACGGCCACATGGCATTTCTCCCGCCTCTAGCCTCTAGCCTCTAGCTCCCGCCGCTATTTCGCGCTGCGGACGAGGGCGGCAGTGTAGCCGAGCAGATCGCCCCGCTCGCGGCAGTAGTGCATCAGGCTTTCGAAGTCCCCCGCCTCGCTGGCGAGTTGCAGCAGCGAGAGAGAAAGCCCTGCCGGCTGACCAGCAGCGGGGCTCATCCGAATCGCCTCTCGAAGCGCTTCGCCAGGTCGCCCGAGGCGACGCAGCAGATCGACATAAACATCAATTGCCACCGTGCCGTTGTACTGCACGTCGAGCAGTTCCGCTTTCTCGCGAAAATGTTGCAAAGCGGCGTCGATATCACGGCCCAAGAGCGCGCTAAAGAACAGCTTGTGATGGGGATAGGTCGCAGGGAAAGGCTCGTCCCCTTGATATTGAAATTGCTCGGCCAGTCGCAAACCGTAAGCCGTTAGGTCGAGTGCTTTCTCTACATCGGCCCGGTCGTTAAAGACCCGCGCGATTCGCACCGTTGAGGCCAGGTGCGTCGTGTCGAGGTGATAAGTCCCTTCCTGCATCAGCCAGTCGCGATCGGCGAGCAGTCCGGCGAGTGTCGACTCTTTCGGCTGAGCACCCTCTTGGCGGGCGATGTCGGTTTTCACACTCGCCACCAAATCGCGGTGCACACGCTCGAGCAACTTGCGAGCGGCCGGAACTTGTTCTTCTGCTGGACGTCGTGCCACCGACTGATCGTAGGTGGTGATCGCCGAGCAAGTGCCGTAGCTGTCGAGTACAAGCTCGAATCCACGACCAAGATCGATCCCCTCGTGCAGGCAAACTTCAATCAGGTCTTCGCTGTTCTCTTCGTCGGCTTCAATTTTTTCGAGCAGCGACTGGGCTAATTTTTTGTCCCCGACAGGTCGCAGGTACATCCAGCCTTCGCGGACACTTCCTTGCTCGAGCAGTAGCGTTCCGACCTGACGACAAGCGTCGACGAGTCCTTCCTCGAGCGCATTGCGCGTTGCTTCGCTGAGATCGTCGGCCACTTCGCCACCGGTGATTGGAAGGGAGAGCCGATGCCGCAATTGCATCTTAAGAACTTCAAACAGCTCGTGATATTTACGCTGCTGTTTCAGGATTTCCGCCGCCTTCGCGAGTGTCGCCGTGGGGCCTCCTTGCGCGAATTCAGCCGACAGTTGATCGATGGGGGTAGTCGCGGTGGTCATGTCGAAAACTCAGCTCAAAGGCGAGAAGAATCGCACGGAGGGATAAGTCTTCATCGTACCACGCGGGAACACCTGGGGACGAGTAGCGAATTGCCCGACAGGCTGAAATCTCGTGCCGCCTGCTTATCGTCGCCGCGACTGCCGCGCGAGGAACGCCACCACATCTCCCACGGTGGCGAAGTCTTCAGCCGTGCGCTCGTTGATCGTCACACCAAACTGCTGTTCGATTCTCACCAGTAGTTCGATGGTGGCGAGCGAATCGGCGCCGAGCTCATTGAGCGTGGTGTGCATCGATAGCTTGGGGATTTCGGTCTCGAGCACTTCGCTGGCGCAGGCCCGAAAGCGCGCGGTGATCGATTCGATCTCGTCCTGCGTAAGGCCGCACGATGGGCACGCAAGGCCAGGGGCTCGCGCGCCACTATCTCGCGTGGTTTTTTCCGCGAGCAAGGACTTCGCGCCGGATGCCCCGGCCTCGCGACAAAACAGACAGTCGAGCGCCTGAGGTGGGCAAAAGTGGGTGACGTGGTTCACGGCGAAGTTTCCCTGGTTTAGGAAGGACTCGGGTTCTCGAAGGAAAAGGAAAGCCAAAGCCGACGCTTCAAGCCCCGTCTGCTGGTGCATGTCACCCACCTCGCACGCGCCACTAGCGCTGCTCGCAGAGCGTCGCCAAGTCGAGGGTCGAGCGAAGAGGGAAACCAAGGAAACGGGTTGGTTCAAGGCGCTGTGGAAAAGGGTGGATTCGCAGTCGCATCAAAACCTTATTGTGCGATTTTCTTACGGCTTGCTGCAACCAAAAGTTCGACTTCGTTGGGGGCCATCACCCAGCCCAGACGCTGCTGTGGCTGTACGATCGCGACATTCCCGAAGATTTCCCTCACCGGTCCAGGTCAGCCGAGTGGCACATCGTTGCTGGGCGTAAAACCGAGCCTCTTTGTTTCCGATTTCTTTCCAAAAACGAGCAGGAAATTTCCAGAAACTGTTTCGCGAACTGCTGTACAGTCGGCCATAATTGGCACCGCGTATCTCCCTCAATAAGGGATGTTAAGCACTCGTGAATGAGGATTCTTACCAAGTTTTCTGTCAGGACCTGCACCATGGCCAAAACAACTCCGTCCCCCAAGCATCCGATTCGCCGTGTACTCTCGCTCGATGGTGGTGGCATTCGTGGACTCATGACCGCCATCTGGCTTCAAGCACTCGAGGACAAGCTTGGTGGTCCGCTGCGCGATTACTTCGATCTCATCGCGGGGACCAGCACCGGCGCGATTTTGGCCTGCGCGATTTCCGCCGGAAAGAAGCCCGCAGAAATCGTTTCGCTCTACAAAGAACGTGGGATGAATGTGTTTCCGAGCCGGGCATCGCGGCTGTGGGATCGTTTGGTCCGGTTACCTCAAGACGGCGCGAGCGCGCCGAAGTATCAGCCTGATGGACTCCGCGCCGAGCTCGAAGCAGTTTTCGCCGACATGGAGTTTGGTGATCTGCACGTCAAGCCTACGCTAGTAACGGCCTACGACGTTGCGGCGCGTGCGGCGCTCGTGTTTAAGAATCATAAACCGGAACATACAAAGCTTCGTCTGGTCGATATCTGCCTGGCTTCGAGTGCTGCGCCGACGTATTTCCCTTGTCATGTGATGATCGTGGGAGTGGATGGTGTACATAAGCAGCGCCCGCTTGTTGATGGTGGTGTGGTGGCGAACAACCCTACGGCTTGTGCGATCGCAGAGGCGGCACGATTCAACTGCGATGCGAATGCGAAGACCAACGGCCTGGGGGACCTGATTGTGGCGAGCTTCGGTACAGGGGAGAGCACACGTGTGATCACAGCCGAAGAAGCTACCGAATGGGGGACCGTCGAGTGGGCCAAGCCGATTGTCGACGTGCTGTTCGACGGAGCCGCCGACGCGGTGGACTACATCGCCTCGCAGCTGATCGAGAAAGATCGTTACTTCCGTTTCCAGGCGATTCTCGATTCGGCCTACGACGATATGGATAAAGCCGATGCGGTGAACATTGCAGCGCTGGAAACGACAGCAGAAAAATTCCTGAGCTCGGCTCAAGGGAAACGTCTGCTGAGCGAACTGGCCACGATTCTGAAAAAAGACAAGGCCGACAACGCTGCCTAACTGGTTGTAGGAGCTCAAAAACGGGGGTGAAAGGAGCCTCCTGCAGCTCGAAGCGGCCTGCCGGCGTGGTGGCCGCTATCCGAACGGCTGGGCGGCAAGTAGCATGGCCTAGATGAGCACCGAAACTGCAAATTTTGAAGGCCTGCGAGTCGCTTCGCTCGAAAGTCGTAACCGCGCGGAAATGGCCCGCCTGATCGAAAAGTTGGGGGGCCAGCCGTTCGTGAGTCCGAGCATGCGCGAAGTTCCCATCGCCACCAATCCGGCGGCGGTGGAGTTTGCTCAAAAACTGATCACCGGCGGCATCGACGCCATGATTTTTTTGACCGGCGTCGGTTTTCGACATCTGCTCGCGCAGGTGGAAAAGCATGTCGACCGCGAACGATTTTTGCACGCGCTCTCCGACATCACCACCATCTGTCGCGGCCCCAAGCCGGTCGCTGCGATGCGCGAAGTGGGACTCACCCCCACGGTAAAAGTTCCTGAACCGAACACCTGGCGCGATCTGCTGGCCACCATCGACGCGCAAGTGCCGATTGCCAACCTGAACGTCGGCCTACAAGAGTATGGCATCACCAACCATAGCCTGGTGGCGGGGCTCGAAGCTCGCGGCGCGCAGGTGCTGCAAGTGCGCGTGTATCAGTGGGACTTTCCCGAAGATACCACGGAGCTCGAAGCCAACATTCGCGCCATCGCGGCGCTCGAGCGCGATGTGGTGATGTTTACTTCGGCACATCAAGTGGTGAACATGCTCCGCATGGCTGAGCAACTCGGCTTGCTGCAAGATGTGCGCGATGCGCTGCGCCAAATGGTAGTGGCCTCGGTCGGACCAACCACCAGTGAAATGTTGCGCGAGCAAGATTTGCCCGTCGATATCGAACCCGAACATCCCAAAATGGGGCCGCTCGTTGTCGCGGCCGCTGCACGATCCTCTCAAGTACTCACACGAAAACGGCGCATCGCGTCGACACTCTCTGGACCTATGACCGACGCACTCGATCAAAACGCACCTTGGTACGACAGCCCGTTTCTCAAAGCTTGTCGCGGCGAACCGACCGACGTCACGCCGGTGTGGCTGATGCGTCAAGCGGGCCGCTACATGGAAGAGTATCGCGCGGTGCGCGGCCAAGTGACGTTCCTCGACCTGTGCAAAAATCCCTCGCTCTGCAGCGAGATCATGTGCACAGCCGTCAAGCGACTGGGGGTCGATGCCGCCATCATCTTCTCCGATCTGTTGCCGATTCTCGAACCGATGGGACTCGATCTCGAGTTCGCCAAAGGAGAGGGGCCGGTGATTCATAACCCGCTCAAGACAGCCGCCGATGTCGACCGCGTGAAAGAACTCGAAGAGCTCGGCTCGCTCGATTTTGTCTTTGAAACCGTACGTCAAACCCGCGCTGATCTTCCTGAAGATATGCCGCTCATCGGCTTTGCCGGTTCCCCTTTCACACTCGCCAGCTATGCGATTGAAGGGGGGAGCAGCCGCAACTATCTGACGACGAAATCGCTGATGTATAGCGACGAAGGAGCCTGGACAGCGCTGATGCAAAAACTATCGCGCTCGATCACTCGCTACTTGAATGCCCAGATCGCTTCAGGCGCGCAAGTGGTGCAGCTGTTCGATTCGTGGGTCGGCTGTCTGGGGCCTTACGACTATCGTCGTTATGTGTTGCCGCACGTCGCGTCGATCATCGATGGCATCACGCCGGGCGTGCCGGTCATCAATTTTGCGACGGGCAATCCGGCGCTACTGCCACTCCTGGCCGAAGCGGGTGGACGTGTGATTGGCGTCGATTGGCGTGTGAGTCTCGCCGACGCTTGGAAGACGGTGGGCTACGATCGGAGCGTGCAAGGGAATCTCGATCCGATCACACTGCTCGGCCCGCGCGATGAACTGAAGCGGCGCGTGAAATTAGTGCTCGATGAAGCAGCCGGTCGGGCCGGTCACATCTTCAACCTCGGGCATGGTGTGCTGCAGCAAACGCCAGTCGACAACGCCATTGCCGTGGTCGACTTCGTGCATGAACTGAGCCAGCGTTAGACGCTCGCTCGGTGAAGCAAGATCCTTAAGCCACCGCGGCTGGGCGCGCCCGCAGGGTCGACAAAATCATGTCGCAAGCATGCTGCACTTCGCTCGCTTCGATCGCTCGCATGGCGTCGTTTTGAGCGCTGCGGCGCTCGCGGCTGGTGCCTGATTGAAAGTAGGCCTGAATCGCGACGTTGGCCGGTCCGTAAGGTCCCGATTCTTCGCGTCGTGTGCTGCCGTGCAGTGCCACCACACGTACGCCCAGGGCAGCTGCCAAATGCATCGGGCCAGTATCGCTCCCCACGAGCACGGTGGCGGGACGCAGCAGCGTGGCGAGTTCGGTGAGCGAAGTGTCGGGAGCCATGATGGCGGCCCCTTGAGCCAGCTGCACCACTTGCTCCGCCGCCTGCTTCTCTTCGGCCCCTGACCAAGTGACGAGACTCGGCAAGTTCCAGGCGTCGAGCAGATGCCGCGCGACCGAGGCATAGCGATCGGCTGGCCACAGCTTGCTTTGCCAGCCCGCGCCGACATTCAGCACGGCATAGCCGCGATAGAGTTCATCGCGCGACAGGAAGTTCGCCATGCTCGCTTCGGCAGCGTGATAGCGTGGCAGATCGAACCGAACTTCGGTCTTCTTCACTCCCAGCGGGAGGAGCAATTCGAGCGTCCGGTCGACGATGTGCCGTTTCTCGCAGCGAACGCGAAAGTTATTGAAATAGGTGCTGAGCTCGCGGCCCCAAGGTGCGGCAGCGCCGATGCGCTGCTGTGCTCCACTCAGCCAGCCCAAGAGCGAACTCTTGGTGAGCCCTTGCGGATCGATGGCCAGCTGCGGAGCAAGATCGTGCAGCGTGCGGCGGAGTTTCCACAAGGCCGAAGGAGACTTGAAGAAGTTTTTCGGCACCTTCACCAAATGATCGATCGCCGAGTGTCCTTCCAGCAGCTGACAACCGGCCGGTTCGGCGGCCCAGATGATTTGCGCACCAGGAATCGCATCGCGAATGGCGCAGGCCAGTGGCAACGTCAAAACGCAGTCGCCGATGGCGGAAAGTCGTGTGATCAGCACTCGCAAAGAGGGCATGTCGAGCTTGCTATCATCAAGTGGGGAAGCTTTGTCGGACAACTTAACCAACTCCTGTCAGTAAGACCTTCGGCACGGGATCGTATCGAGATTTGCCAAATTCCCCAAGAGAAGATCAGTTCGTGAGCAGGCAGCGCAGCGCTAGCAAGACGTCACTAACTTGCTAGCAACCCCATGTTGCAGATTTTCGCCGAATACCTCAGACTGCACGCGACTAGGAGTTATCTCACACCTGCACGGAGCGCGTGATGATCTCGAGCGAAGTTGGCAACAAGCTGTTCGTCCTCGACACGAACGTCATTCTTCACGACAGCGGATGCATTAATAACTTCGAAGAACACGACATCGCGATACCCATCACGGTGCTCGAGGAGCTCGACAAGTTCAAACGAGGCAACGAAGACATCAACTTCCAGGCCCGTGAATTTCTTCGCAAAGTCGATGCGGTCACCAGCGAAGCCCTGTCGGCTGAAGGTGCCTCGCTAGGCCCCAATATGGGGGCTATGCATGTGGTTCTTGGTGGTGAACTCGATCGCCGCCTCAAAGAATCGTTCTTTCAGGATTGCCCCGACCATCGCATCCTGAACACTGCCTTGATGCTGCAAAAACAGCAGCCCAATCGGTCGGTGATTCTGATTACCAAAGATACAAACCTCCGCATGAAGGCCAAATCGCTGGGCCTTCCTGCCGAGGATTACACAACCGACAAGATCGAGAGCTTCGACAAGCTCTACACCGGCAAACGCGTGATCGAAGATGCTCCCCCCGATCTGATCAGCCGATTTTATGCCGAAGGGGGCTTTGTTCCGCAGGAACTGGCCAGCTGCATTCCTAGTCCGATTGCCAACGAAAACTTTATTTTGCGCAGTGGCAGCAAATCGGTTTTGGCGACCTATCGGGCTGCGGAAAAGTGCTTCGTACGTGTCGAAAAGTCGACGAACTACGGCATCTCGCCCCGCAATGCCGAGCAATCGTTCGCGCTCAAAGCGCTCACCAACGACGACATTAAACTCGTCACCCTCGCGGGGACCGCAGGGACGGGCAAAACGCTGCTGGCGCTCGCCGCAGCACTCGAAAGTCGTCAGCGCTATCGGCAGATTCTGCTTGCCAGGCCGGTGGTGCCGCTGGGCAATCGCGATCTCGGATTCTTGCCGGGCGATATCGACGCCAAACTCGATCCCTACATGCAGCCCCTCTACGACAACCTGACGGTGATTCGTCATCAGTTCAACGATAACGATGCCGCCGCGCAGCGGATCAACGAAATGCGCGAGAGCGAAAAGCTGCAGATCACACCGCTGGCCTACATCCGTGGCCGTAGCTTGCAGCGCATTTTCTTTATCATCGACGAAGCACAAAATCTCACGCCGCATGAGGTGAAAACGATCATCACGCGCGCTGGTGAAGGGACCAAGATCGTCCTGACGGGTGATATTCGGCAGATCGATCAGCCGTACCTCGATGCCCTCTCTAACGGCCTGTCGTACCTGATCCATCGCATGGTGGGACAACCGATTTTCGCTCACATCACCCTCGAAAAAGGGGAGCGTTCGGCTTTGGCCGATCTGGCCAGCGAGCTATTGTGACGTGTGGTGCGAGCCATGCTCGTAAAGCCCCGATGGCCGCGAGCATGGCCAGCAGAAAGTTTGAGTAAGCGTGTATGTCGACGTTAAGTGAGTGGATCGGAAAGTTTGCTGCCAACTATCGCTGGGGGCTCTTTGGCCTCGCGCTGTTGGCGCTCCTGTTCACCTACGGTCCGTCGCAGCAGTTGTCGTTCGATCGCAGCCTCGAGCAGATGTTCTCGCCCGACGACCCCGATCGTCTGGCCTACGAACGACTGAAGGCCGACTTTGGCAGCAGCGATGTCGTGCTGCTGGTTTACTCCGACGAGGATCTGTTCGACGAAGATGGCGAGGGGATCAAACGTCTGGCCGAGATCAGTGGTCGCGCGGCCCGTATCGAAGGCGTTCGCGAGGTTCTGAGTCTCGCCGAGATCAGCCGACTGATTAAGTCGCTGCAAAATACTGGCTCGCTTTTCGATTCTTTTCAGCGGTTTTCGAGTGGCCGCAATCAGGACAAAGATCAAGACGACGATACTGATTTCGATGGCCCCGCGATTTTGAATCCCAAGAGCGCGCTGGCGAAGGAATATCTCAAGCTGTTTGAAGGCTACACCCATGGAAGCGACCGCAAGACCGCTGCTGTAGCATGCATGCTTCGTCCCGAATCTGACGGAGGTTCTGATCTTCGCGCGCAGGCCATTTCCGATCTGACAGAACTGGTGCAGTCGCTTCCCGATGATCTCGAACCGGGTGTTCTCGCCGGCGAACCGGTGATGGTGGTCGAAGGTTTTTCGCTCCTCGAGCAAGATGGTCGACGACTCGGTTTCTGGTCGACGGTGCTTCTGGGAATCGTCATCCTTATCTGTTTTCGGAGCCTCCGCTGGCTCGTGACCCCGATCGCTGTGGTGCAGTGGGCGCTACTATCGACCCAGGCAGTGCTGGTCTACTCGGGACTTCAGCTCACGATGGTCAGCTCGATGCTGGCGGCGATCATCACCGTCGTCGGTGTGGCCACAGTGGTCCACTTAGTGGTCCGCTACCGAGAACTCGATTCGCAAGGGCTCTCTCCCAAAGCGACACTTGCAGCCACGCTCTCTGCACTTTGGCTGCCGATTCTTGGCGCCTGCGCCACCGATGCTGTGGGCTTTGGTTCGCTGTGGCTAGCCGAAGTTGGACCGGTTCAAGACTTCGGCACGATGATGGTGATCGGTTCGCTGCTGGTGATTCCTGCCGTCTACCTGCTCGCGCCGCTGATGGCTACGTTCGCAGCCGTTCCGCGCGAGCATCGCCCTGGTCCCTCTGAACTCGCAGTCCGTAACTTTCTGCGCGACAGTGCTACGTGGGCCGTGGATCGCTCGCGCTGGTTTGGACCGGTGCTGCTGGTGCTGACGGTGATCTTATCGATCGGCAGTTCGCGGCTGTCGGTGGAGACCGATTTCACCCGGAATTTCCGCAGTGGAAGTCGCCTGGTGCAGTGGTATGCCTTTGTCGAAACACGTCTCGGCGGCGCTGGTGTTTGGGATCTTGTACTCGGCGCGCCGCCGCGTCTGACGAAGGACTACCTCGACCGCGTTCGCACGCTCGAAGATCGTCTTCGCGCGCTGCGTTATCCCGATTCCACACCCGATGAACCGGCGGCGCTCACCAAGGTGATCAGCCTCGTGGATGCACTCGATGCCGCCGATGCCGATCAAAATTTGGCCTCGCTGCCACGCGATCCCGAGTTGCGTTTGCAAGGGATGACAGCAGCGATGCCGTCGTTCATGCAGTCGCTAAGGCATCAGCATACCGACGAAGATGGTTCGCCCATTGGACGTGGTTCGCTCCGTATCATGCTTCGATCACTCGAACGTCAGCCAGCCAATCGCAAGGCGTGGCTCATCGGCGAAGTGCAGCGATTGGCGCTCGAAGCATTTCCTCAAACCAAGGAAGATCCAGCCGCTGCTGCAGCTGGGTCGTACGTGCTGCTCACGCGACTCATCGAGAGCATGCTTCGCGATCAATGGGTCACCTTTGGCGCGGCGAGTATCGGAATTGCTGTGATGCTGCTCGTGACAGTGCGAAGTCTCAGCTTGACACTCGTGGCGCTCGTCCCCAATGCGTTCCCGATTTTTGTCTTGATGGGAATGCTCGGCTGGTTCGGCCTTAAATTGAACATGGGGGCGGCTATGATCGCAGCTGTCTCGATGGGTCTGTCGGTCGACAGTTCGATTCACTATTTGCTGCTCTATCTCGAAGCCCGTGGTCGCGGAAAACATCCCGATGCTTGCCGCGATGAAGTCCAGGAGAGTGTGGGACTCGCAGCGCTCTTTAGCACGATCGCGCTGATTGCTGGCTTTGGTGTGCTGCTCTTCAGCGAGTTTGTCCCGACGATCTACTTCGGAGCGCTAGTGAGCCTGGCGATGATCGGCGGCCTCGTCGGAAATCTGATCGTGCTGCCGCTGCTGCTCAATTGGCTCGAGATAATTCTGCCGAATGCCACCACGAATGCTGCCCGGCGGATGGGCTACAAAATTCAGCAGGACGAAGAGAGCGCCAGCCCGGCGATGCCTGCTGCAGGAGCAGCGCCGCGGCTCTAGCGAGCAATCATTTCTCGCTGGTGTGGTGACACAATCTGCTGGCTATTTCTTCTTCGTCGCTTCGACGTAGAAGATTCGCAGCTGATGCAAAGCGGCTTCGATGAGCTGAGCTTCGTCGGTGGTGGCGTTTCCTTTGGTCTTCTCTTGCAGCACGGCGATGCTGTCGATGAAGTGCCGCGCGAGTTCCGGCTGAACTTCCTTCGTGCCAGTCCGAGGATCGGGCGCTTGTCCCATCGCTGTCATCGCCTGCGCGGCAAGGGTCGAAATCAAAAACGACAGCGAAGCAGGTGGAATTTGCTTAGGATCAATTTTCGGTGGTGAGCTCGACATAGCGGGAGAGTTACTGGCTAGTAGAGGTCGGGACTTAAGTGAGTCGCTGAGGGTAGCGAAAAACTACGACGAAGCTTCCACCGCTTGGCGCTCGCCGCGCGACGATTTGCGTTCGATCGCTGCTTCGACAAACGCCGCAAACAGCGGATGCGCTTTGGTCGGCTTCGATTTGAACTCGGGGTGGAACTGCACCGAGAGGAACCACGGATGATCGGGGAGTTCGAGAACTTCTACGAGTTTTCCATCGGGAGAAGTTCCGGTGACGCTCATGCCGTGTGCCGCAAACTGCTGACGATAGTTGTTGTTGAACTCATAACGATGGCGATGACGTTCGTTGATCGACTCTTGTGCGTAAGCGGCAAGTGCGCGGCTGCCAGCAGCGAGCGAGGTGTCTTGAGCGCCGAGTCGCATCGTGCCACCTTTGTCGGTGATGTTCTTCTGCTCGTCGAGCAAGCAGATCACCGGATGCGGCGTGTCTTTGTTGAATTCGCTCGAGTGGGCACCATTCAGTCCAATCACATGACGCGCAAACTCGATCGCAGCGCACTGCATGCCGAGGCAGATGCCGAAGAACGGAATTTTTCGCTCGCGAGCAAATTGAATCGCTTCGATTTTGCCTTCGATGCCACGCTCGCCAAAACCACCAGGTACAAGAATGCCGTTGTAGCCCGTGAGTAGTGGACCAGCACCCTCACGCTCGATCTCTTCGCTTTGAATGCGACCGATGCGAACTTGCGCTTGATGATGAATGCCAGCGTGGTCGAGCGATTCGTAAATCGACTTGTAAGCATCCTTGTGCTCGGCATATTTGCCCACCACAGCGATGCTGATTTCGTGCTTGGGATTCCGCAAGTTATGTAGCAGCGTGGTCCAGTCGTCCATGGCGAGCGAGCCAGCCGAAAGCTGCAATTTTTTGACGATCAGCGCGTCGAGTTTGTTGTCGACGAGGCTCAGTGGCACTTCGTAGATCGAGAAGTCTTTGTCTTTTTCTTCGATCACCGCTTCGAGCGGCACATTGCAGAAGAGCGCGATTTTTTCGCGGTCCTCGCGGTCGATCGAACGCTCGGTACGGCAAATCAGCACGTCGGGCTGAATACCAATCTGTCGCAGCAAACCAACGCTATGTTGCGTCGGTTTGGTCTTCAGCTCGCCCGCTGCTTTCAGATAGGGAACGAGTGTGAGGTGGATATAGAGACAGTTCTCTTTCCCTACATCGAGGGCGAATTGACGAATCGCCTCCATGAACGGCTGACTTTCGATATCACCCACCGTGCCACCGATTTCAGTGATCACGACATCGACATCGCCTTCTGCCAGTTTGTGAATGCACGACTTGATTTCGTTGGTGATGTGCGGAATCACCTGCACTGTCTTACCAAGAAACACACCGCGGCGTTCTTTCTCGATCACCGACAGGTAGATCTGGCCGGTTGTGTAGTTGCTATGGCGCGTGAGTGGTCCACTGGTGAACCGCTCGTAGTGACCCAGGTCGAGATCGGTCTCGCTACCATCGTCGAGCACATAGACTTCGCCGTGCTGGTAGGGGCTCATCGTGCCGGGATCGACGTTGATGTACGGATCGAGCTTTTGCATCCGCACTTTCAGACCGCGACGCTCGAGCAGCATGCCGATCGAAGCACTCGTGAGTCCCTTGCCCAGCGAACTCACCACACCACCCGTTACAAAAATATGCTTCGTCATCGAGATCGATTCCGCAAGAAACGCGTGTCGCTAAAAGCCCTGCACTATGCTCTCGGATTCGGGGTCAAGCGCCTAGGGGCTAGACAGATCGAATTGAAGAGCCTCGAAACCTCCAGAATAGTCGAAAACCGCTCGAAATTCTCGTGAAAAACGCTCCCTGATGGTTGTGAATCGCCGCCAGAATTTAGTGGGGAAATGCGGGCCGCAAGTCGCTGCTCATGGGGCTGATCGGTCACGCACAGTGGTCGCAGCCACGCTGGACTCGCCGAACTTCGTCACGCTCCTTAATCACCCAGCGTCCGGGCGACGAACTTCTGGTAGTCCTCGGGAGTGTCGATGCCGATCGTTGGCTCTTCGATCACACCCACCAGGATCGAATAGCCGGCGTCGAGCACGCGCAGTTGCTCGAGGCTCTCGACTTGCTCGATCGCGCACCTGGGTAGGGTCGGCATCGTGAGGAGAAACTCGCGACGATAGGCATACAAACCGATGTGCTGATAGAAGAGGGGGGGATTGGCTTGCAGCAGATCGTCGTTCCAAGTCCGTGCAAACGGAATTGGCGCTCGGCTGAAGTACATCGCCCGCCGCGAACTATCAAACACCACCTTCACACACGAGGGATCGAGCAACTGTTCGCGCGTGCGAATCGGCGTGGCGAGAGTGCTCATCATCGCCGTGGGATGACAGTCGAGCAGTTTCACCGCCAGATCGATCGACTCGCCACGAATCTCCGGCTCATCGCCTTGCACGTTCACTAGGATGTCAACGTTCTCGAGCGCGAGAGCTACTTCGGCTACGCGATCACTTCCACTAGCACAGTGCGGACTCGTCAGTTGCACGCGGCCACCAAAGCGGCGCACTTCGTCGGCGATCTCTTCGCAATCAGCCGCCACAAGCACACCTTGCGGAAGCGTCGCTCGCTGAGCCGCGCGATAGGTGTGTTCGAGCAGCGTCTTGCCTGTTTCGCGCAGCAAAAGTTTGCGTGGTAAGCGTGTCGATGCGAGTCGCGCCGGAATCACAATCGTACTACGTGAAGCAGCAGCTCCCATCCCCATTTCCTCCCTGAAATATCGATCACTTTTGTGTCCGAGCGATTTTGAAAAAGTGGTGCAGTTAGTCCTACAGCGACCGGAGAAAAGCGGCGAGGTCGCGCACTTCATCCGCCGAATACTCGGCGCTATTGGGATGCTTCACCTGCTCAAACACTTCTTCAATCGTACGGGCACGCTTGTTGTGCAGTAATGGCGAGCGATGCGACACACCACGCAGTGAAGGTGGATTAAAACGCTTCTCTCCCAGTTCATCGACGAGCCCCACATCGTAGGTCTCGGGCGAAGTGTAAGTGGGTGCGGCGTGGCAATCGTTACAGTTGCGCGATGAAAAAATCTTCTCGCCGCGAGCAATCGACGCGCGATCGATCGAGTCGTCGATGGCGGCGAGTGGCTGCGGGCTTTTCAGCGTGGCGATGTAAGCGGCGATCGCCTCCACCTCATCACGCGCGGGAGGATCTTCGCGCGACATCGTTTTCGTCACACTGTTTTCCACTTGGGTGGCCAGGTCCGCCACTTTGCCGTTCCAGGCATACGGCGCCGTGTCGCTCTGGCCCAGCAGCGACAACACGCGCTTCGGCGCACCAAACGATTTGTCGCTGAAATTGTCGTTCAATTGGCCGTTGGCATGACCATCGGTGTGGCAGCTTTGGCAGCTCATCCAGCTGTCGTGCGACATCCGCGCGTCGTGAAACAAAATCTCGCCACGCTCGGCCACCGTCAGGTTCGGCAGGGGACCTACGCCGATCGTTTTCACCAGCTTCTTTTCCTCGATGTTCACCACCGCAATCGAGTCGTCGAACTGGTTAGCGACATACGCGGTCTTCTCATCCTTCGAAAGCGCGATCGCCACCGGACGGCGGCCAATCGTGAGCCGATCGAGGACAAAATCATCTTCTTTGCCGATCGAGATTTGTCCCACACCACCGAGCGCTACGAGCACGGTTCCTTGCGACGAAACAACCACCGCTTCGGGATCGGCAGCACCAGCGCCGGCATCGCCGAGCGGATGCATGTGCGAGCCAAAATATTGTTCCTTGCCACCTTCGAGCACGGCATCGGTTTTGAGCCAACGCAAGTCGTTCGACATCAAGAGTCCCCAGTGCACATCGTTGCGAATGGTGTGCGCGAGTTCGTTGAGCATCTGATGCGAAACCAGGATCGATTTGAAGTCGGGAGTGACCGCCAGACCACGAATGTTGTGACCTGGAAACTGACGCGTGATCGTCTCGACCTCGGCAGAAGGATCGATCACCGCGAGCTTTCCACCAAACGCATCCGCAACGATCAAGCGATCGGCATTGCCGAGGTACATCACTTCGCGAGGCTGAAAATCGAGCTTCCGCGACGAGCTGATTTTCCACGACTCCCCCGAGGTATCGACGAGCGACAACTTGCGCGACCAAAGCGAGGTGACGGCAAGCTGCTTTCCATCGGGCCAGCTCGCCACGCGAATCGGATAAGCCGGTAGCGCGATGCGCTCCACCACTTTGATGGTGGGCACTGCATCATCGCTGCGCTGCAGCGAAACGTGCAGCAGTTCATGCGCTTCGTGATCGACCACGGCAAACGCATCGCGCGACGCCAGTCGCACAATCTGCATCAGCCGCTCTCCCAGTTTTTCTTCCCCCAGCACTTGCTGCGTGGCAGTATCGATCATCACGATCGAGCCACTCTCGCGGCACGCCACCAGCAGCGTACGACCATCGCTCGTCACCGCCAGCGATTGCGGACGGCGCAGGCGGACCGGAAGTCGGGCGGCGACTGCATCGAGCGGAATCACCGTTTCGTTGGCGGCTGGCGGGGCGTAGTAGCGATCGTACTTCTCGCCATCTTTGTAAACGCGAGCCTCCGCAGCTGGTTCCTCTCCCCACAACGACCGCAGCGCAGGAGTCGCCACCGAGCCAGCGAGCACGATGAAGAGCCCGCAGGCAACTCGCACCCAAACGGGCGTCCAAATGTTGGTAAGCTTGAGGTCTCGCATGGCGAGTTTCCTGGCGGAAGTGGCGGGCGGGAAAGGGAGGCTGCCAGTGGTTTGGCTTAATCGGTTTAGTCTCCCACACACCTGTCGCATCGACAAGGGAAAACCGCCGACGAGGCGGCTTGCCAGCGAAGATTATGCACCCGCCGCTGACACGTTGGGTCATCACCGAAAAAGTCTTTGGGAAAGTAGACGCGCGACATGAATCTGGAAGTGGAACTGAAGTTCGTAGCGCGCGACTTAGAGCGCGCAAAAGCGCAATTAGTTGCGCTGGGCGCAAGTTTTCACGCGCCCCTCCGGCAGCTCGATCGGTATTTTTCGCATCCGTCGCGAGATTTCCGCGCTACTGATGAAGCGCTGCGACTCCGCGCCGTGGGGGAAGAGAACTGCATCACCTACAAAGGTCCCAAGCTCGATTCGCATACTAAAACCCGTCGCGAACTCGAGTTAGCGATTCTTCCAGGCGATGCTGGGATCGCGCAGTTCAGCGAGCTGCTGTCGCATCTGGGCTTCGTCGCTGTCGGCGAAGTGCGCAAAGTGCGGACTCCTGGCGAACTGATCTGGAACGGCGAAGTCGTGGAGCTGTCGCTCGACGAAGTGGCGGGGCTCGGTGGGTTCGTCGAACTCGAGCGAGTCGTCGACGAGCAGCAGCTGACAGCCGCCCGTCAAACCATCCTCTCGCTCGCCCAAACGCTCGGGCTCACCGACAGCGTCCGCCGCGGCTATCTCGATCTGATCCTCGATCAGTCTTCAGCCAGCTAAGCTGCCGCGCGTACCACGCTCCCCCAAAAAAGATCTCACTTTCTGCGAAACCCACGCCCCGGCGGCGTGTTTGATCTTTCGTCATGTAGCATCGAATCGCTCGGCTAACTTGGCCGACACTTCCCAAGCCTCGATGCTATCGCGGGAACCAGTTTTCCCGTAAATCCCTATAACTTTTGGCGGAAAAAGGTCTTGAGATGAAGCGTTTTGCAGCCTTGGCATCGATGGCACTTGTAGCTTCCACTTCCCTCGTATCGTGGGGTGCCGACGAAACACCTGCACCCAAGCGCGAGCGTCCCAGCCGCGAAGCGATGATGAAGCAGATGCTCGAGAAATTCGATGCCGATAAAGATGGCAAACTGAGCGAAGAAGAACGTACCAAAGCCCGCGAATCGATGCGTGGCCAAGGTGGCCCCGGCGGCGAACGTTTTGCCGAGCTGATGAAGAAGTTCGACAAGGATGGCGATGGCAAACTGAGCGAAGAGGAACGCGCCGCTCTGCGTGCCGAAATGGGAGCCAATCGTCCTGAGGGTGGGCGTCCCGAAGGTCGGCCCAACATGGAAGAAATCATCAAGAAGTTCGACAAAGACGGCGACGGCAAACTGAGCGAAGAAGAACGAGCCGCTGCTCGTGCCTCGATGCCCAAGCGTGGCCCCCGTGGCGAAGGCAAAGGCCCCGGAAAACCAGCCACCGAAAAGCCAGCTGAAGCGAAGCCTGAATAGTGCGTAAGCACGAAAAATACCACCCATTTTAGGGTTTCTGAGAAATTCCTCAAAAACTTCGAAAACTTGCGAAACAACCAGCGGTCGGCAGCGTTTCATCTCTTGTGAAGTGAACCCAGCAGTCACCCCTTAGCCACGAAAGCGAAAGTTTTTGAGGCCAAGCGTAAGCTGCGACCTAAACTCATCTCACAACACTCCAGCAGCCCCCAAGCGATCGCTCGGCAATGACTAGAATTCGTTCTGGTTGTTGCCGAGCGTCTTTTTTGCTAGCCCCAAGTTTTCGCGCGTTCCGATCGTATTCACTCGTCCGCTTGGCGTAGGGCCGGTCCCACCGGTCTCTGCCAGCAATCTCGCCGAGCCCGTAGGTCGGGTGCCCCACGGGAACTCGACATCGCCGAGCGCCGAGTGTCAGGTGCTGGGTGCCATGCTTGCCCGCTAAGTGCGCAAGCACGCAGCAGGACAAGCATGTGAATCGCAGGCACGCGCAAAACTTTGCATGCTCCTCCTGCTCATCGCGAGAGGAGCATGGCACGCCAGACTCTTGGGACCATGGCTCGAGGTTCACCTCTACCAGGCGAGTCCTTCCGTGATCAGCTGAACTTTGCTCTCGTCCCCCTCCGGTTTCACGAAGATGGTGAGCGAAGCTTCGCCGCGCTTGCGATTCAGAATTGCCGTTTGCGGGGTCACCAGATCAGCGCCGTCGGTCTTCCAGCCTTGAGCGGCGAGTGCTTTCGAAACTTCACCGGCCACCACTTTCGCATCACCTGCCACGGTGTAGCTCATGTGCTCGACGAGCTTTTTGTATTCAAAGTTTTTTGCCCCGGCAGGTGCCGCGAGATCCTTGGCCGCCAATTTGTCCCCGGCAGGTTTTTCATCTTCTTCGGCGATGCCAGGAATCTTGATCCCCCCGGGCAATTTCACTCCCGGTGGCAACTTGATCGTCGGCTTCATTTCCTTTTCAGGAGCATCGTCGCTGTCGTCGTCGCTCTCTTGGGGTTTGGTCGTTGTCACTTGCGCAGCGGGCTTCGGAGCCTTCGAATGTCCCGCAAATTTTGCAGCGAACACGAGATCGACTTCCCACGTTTGATCGAACGTTTCGACTTCGCCATCGGTTTGCAGACGACCTTGTACCTGACCGCCGTGAATCTGAAACTCGGTCATCGAAATGCTTCCGACCGAACTGAACGGACGCTTCTCGTGCCGGGGATGCGAGACCTCGCAGCCGAAAATATCGCCATTGAGAAAGCAGGAGATAATCAGCGACGCGCCGTACTCATCCGAGATGCCGATCAGCGCGGGGTTCTTCGCCTTCGAGTGATCTTTCTCAGTGATGATGATCTGAATCGCAGGCTTGTCACTAAAATCTTCGATCTCGCGGGCACTCACAAACGCAGTCCGAATATGCTTTCCTTGGCCGTGATATTTGCCGATCACACCGAGGTCGCGAAGCTCGTCGTACTTGATCTCGATCGGTCCCGCTTCCTTGTGATTGATGATCGGCAGGTTGAAGCTCACCTTCACTGCGCGGGCAAACGTATCGTCGTCGGTCAGGGGCAAATCGACCGACCCGACCACCGATTTTCCCTTGATCTCAAACGTCGTGGTCGAGCCTTTGCCCTGATTGAAGATCGTGGTGTTGTTGGTCGCTGTATGCAGCGACTGGAGCTTCCCCTTGGTATCGAAATGCATCCGCAAATAGGTGCCGCGAATGTCCAAGTCGCTATCGCGATTGTCGTTTTCTTTCAGGCTATCGAGCACCAGTTGGGGATCGAGTGGCGAGTTGGTAGCGAGGATCGCAATGATGTCGCGATCGCTCCCATCTTTGCACTGGTACGCCAGCGCGTGGGTCATGCGGAACGTTTTGCCCGCCAGGGTGATCGATCCGCTGATCGGCGCAGGATCAGCAGCGATCGCGCTCGAGGTCGCCCAGAGCAGGGCAGTGATACCAAACACGACACCGAAAAGAGTACGTAGCACGAGCGTGGCCTCCGGCAGCAGGAACTGACCTGAAAAATGCTTGCGCGAAACGAATCGCGGCAAGAGGCTCAGCGCACTGCCGTGGGAAATGTTACACCCGCCGGGCAGAGAAATGCCAGTGAGGGGCCGGAGGTTAGGGACCAGAGGCCAGAGATTGGACGAGGCAGTAATGGCAAAGTGAGTTGGGGACAGGAGATGGCTCTTGAGAAGAGTAGCGGGAAAGTAGAAAGTCGCTGACCCCTGACCCCTGCTCCCTGGCCCCTTCCTCCCGCTACGTCGCTAACTGCAGCAGGGGACCAACCTTCAGCTGACGATTTGCCTCGACAGCACGCTGCTCCACGGCCGGGTCCATCAGCTGATAGTGCACGTTACGCTGACGGGGCGTAAATCCGAGTTCGCTAATCGCGCCACGCATCTGATCGAGCGTTAAGTAGTGCACCGTGCCAGCTTCCGCCACCACGTTCTCTTCGATCATCAAGCTTCCCATGTCGTTCGCGCCAAACAGGAGCGCCAGCTGACCAATCTTCAAACCTTGCGTTACCCAGCTGCTTTGAATGCTGGAAATATTATCTAAATACAGCCGACTCACTGCCTGGGTTTTGAGATACTCAAACGAACCAGCCGGGGAAATATGTTTAAGATCAGTATGATCAGGCTGAAACGTCCAGCAGATAAACGCCGTATAACCACCCGTTTCATCTTGTGCCTGACGCACACGCTCCAGGTGTTCAACACGCTCGGCTAGTGTCTCAACATGGCCAAACATCATCGTCACACTACTCCGACCACCCAGCTCATGCCATACACGCATCACGTTCAGCCAGTCATCGGTCAGCACCTTCCCGCGCGTGATCTCTTTACGCACTCGATCGACCAGAATCTCCGCGCCACCACCCGGAATGCTCCCTAGGCCAGCTGCTTTGAGGCGCTCAAGCACGGTCTTGATCGGTAGCTTATTGATTTTGGTAAACGCGTGGAGCTCGGGTGGGCTGAAGCCGTGGATATTCACTTGCGGAAAAGCTCGCTTGATATCCCCCAGCAATTCCTCGTACCACTCCAGCTTATAGTCGGGATGCAGACCACCTTGCATCAAAATCTGATCGCCACCCAAAGCGACCGTTTCCTCGACTTTTTTAAGCAAATCTTGACGTTCAAGCACATAGCCTTCGGGCGACTTGGGCTTACGATAGAACGCGCAGAAGTCGCACACCGCCGTGCAAATGTTCGTGTAGTTGATATTGCGGTCGATATTATAAGTGCGAATCGGTTCGGGATGCAGGCGGCGAGTCACTGCATCAGCTGCAGCTCCAAGCGCTGTCAGATCGTGACACGACATGAGCGCGAGACCATCGTCGTACGAAAGACGTTCGCCCGCAATCGCTTTGTCGAGAATTCGTCGCTCTTGGGTCGTGCAAGTCATGGGATCGATCTTATCTTGTAGTCTTGTAGTCTTGTAGGGCAGGCAAGTGCCTGCCGATTTTGCATGTGTCGTATGGTTGTAGGTCAGGTACTCCGTACCTGACAGAATTGCAAATGGTGCGCTGGAGGTTGTCACATCGCAGGGCAGGCTCCCGCCTGCCGATGATTATTAAAATGTTTAGGCGGGTTATGTCAGACGGGAGCCTGACCTGCCAAAAGGGCCAGTGAACGTTGATTTGTAGTGTTGTCAGGTACGGAGTACCTGACCTACCAAAAACGGCATCTACTATCGTCGTGAGATTAAAGGTTCTTGGGGTAATACTAAACCTTGAGGGGCGAGACCCATGGCGGCGGCATGTTGGTAGTATAAATTCAAGCCAGCCAGCTCGCGCTTTCCTAAATAGAAGTACAAATTATCTCTTAGGTAAGTGAGGCAGGTCTCATAGGTGATTCCTTTGCGCTCGTACTCGCGGTGGGCAATCTCTTCGAGCTTGGCCACGCCCCGGTCGCGGGCTTCGCTGAGCAGGGTGTCGACGCCGGTGAGATCGACGCCCGGGCGGGCGACCCACATCGCGAAGACGAACGACAGCTCCGACCAGCGGCACCAAACGTCGCCTAGATCCCATTCTTCCACGAACGTCTCGCCGACCGGGTGCATGGCGCGGTCGCCGATCAGCAGGACTGCATCAGCCTTGGTGTCGGCGGCTCCGCTGCCAATCGGCAGGGGCTCGAGCCGTGGGCGGACGTCGAACCGCTCGGCGAGCAAGATTCGGGACAAAGCGGCGCTCGTGCGCGAGCCTTCGTCGAGGGCGAGTGTCTTGACCTCAGCGGGGGGGCGGCGAAAGAGGACTTTGACGCTCATCACCGGCCCGCGACAGCCGATGCAGGCGTCGGAAATGATTTGGTAGCTAGGGTTTTGGAAAAACTCGATCGACGGAATCAGAGCCACATCGAGCTCACCGCGGGCCAAGCGATCAGCCAGTCGGCTGGGGAGGTCGACGATCAGGTCGATGTCGCTCCGCCGTTCGGCGAGTCCTTCGATCAGGGGCTTCGTATTGAGGTACGATACCGCGCCGATTCGCATGGTTAGTGGCCTGGAAAATAGTGTGTAACATGAAACAGCAAAACAGGTTGCAGCAACAGCGAGGACTCTGCTTGGGAGTCAAAGCTCGCCCGCTGATGCGTTTCACTGGGGCTCTTTAACTCCCCCAGATTCTACGCCCTCGCGCCAGTCGAGCCAAGCTCGCCATCACCGCACGATACTAACCGCGAAAAACGTTCAGCGGCAACATCCACGCTGTCGCGATTCGCCTGCCGGCAGCCCGATGACTCCCGGCCTGCGCGGCATCGCGATACAATGCCCATCGAAACTTCTAAACCCTGTCGCGCGATGAACTTCTCGTCGCGCGGATGCCATTTTGTGAGTAGCCATGACCAAACGGATTCTGGTGACGGCGGCCCTGCCGTATGCCAACGGACCGATCCATATCGGCCACCTCGTGGAGTACATCCAGACCGATATCTGGGTCCGATTTCAAAAGCTGCGTGGCGAGCGCTGCATCTTCCTCTGCGCGGATGATACGCACGGCACCGCGATCATGATTCGCGCGAAGGCGGAAGGGCGGACCGAAGAGGCGCTGATCGCCGAGATGAGCGCCGCCCATCAGCGCGACTTCGCTGGCTTTCAGATCGAGTTTGACAACTACGGCAGCACGAACTCGCCAGAGAATCGCTTGCTGTGTCATCAGATCTGGGGGAGCTTGCGCGAGAAGGGGCTGATTGTCGAGAAAGATGTCAGTCAGCTGTTCGATCCGGTCGCCGGGACGTTCCTGGCCGATCGTTTCGTGAAGGGCAATTGCCCCAAATGCGGCTCTCCGGATCAGTATGGCGACAACTGCGACAAGTGCGGCAGCACCTATACGCCCGCTGAACTGGTGAATCCCAAGAGTACCCTCAGTGGTGCTACACCCGAAGTGCGCTCGGCGCCGCATTTGTTCGTGCAGCTCGAAAAGTTGCACGGCTTTTTGAACGAGTGGACGCAAAACGGCAAGCATCTGCAGGACGAAGTGGCCAACTATTTGAAGGGTCACTTCCTCGGCGAAGAGCTGCGCGACTGGGATGTCTCGCGACCTGCGCCGTACTTTGGTTTCGAGATTCCCGACAGCCCGGGGAACTATTGGTACGTCTGGTTCGATGCGCCGATTGGCTACATCGCCAGCACGCTCGAGTGGTGCAAGCGCAACGGCGAAGAGCTCGACACCTGGTGGAAGAATCCCGAGACCGAGATTCATCATTTCATCGGCAAAGACATCACCTATTTCCATACCCTCTTTTGGCCCGGCATGCTGAAAAGCGCCGAGCTGAATTTGCCGACGAAGGTGCACATCCACGGCTTTTTGACCGTCGATGGCGAGAAGATGAGCAAGAGCAAAGGGACGTTCGTTAAAGCCGAAACGTTCCTCAAGCATCTCGATCCTGCAGCACTGCGCTACTTCTATGCCAGCAAGCTCGGACCGCGCCTCGACGACCTCGATCTGAACGTCGACGAGTTCACGGCAAAGATCAATAGCGACCTGGTGGGCAAGGTGGTGAACCTCGCGAGCCGGACTAGCAAGTTCGTGCAAACGAGCGGACTATCCGCCGTGTATCCCGACGATGGCGGACTGTTTGATCGGGCGGCGCTCGCTGGAAAAGAGATCGCCGACGCCTATCAACATTGCGACTACGCCCGGGCGATGCGCCTCATCATGGAGCTGGCCGATCGGGCAAATCCGTTCATCGAAGAACGAGCACCGTGGAAGCTCGCCAAAGATCCTGCAGCAGCCCAGCAGCTGCAAGACATTTGCTCGGTGGGGCTCAATTTGTTCCGCCAAATTGCCGTGTATCTCGCGCCGGTGCTGCCGAAACTCGCAGCCGAAGCGGGAGTGCTGCTGAATGACAAAATCGTCAGCTGGGACCAGTCGCAAACGCCGCTGCTGGGGACTCCGGTTGGCCCGTACAGTCACATGATGAAACGCATTGATCCGAAGGATATTGCCGCCATGGTTGAAGAGAGTAAGGTGCCCGATCCGATCACGACTGCCGCCGCACCAGCGGAGGGCGCCGCTGCGACCCCAACATCAGCGGGCGATGTGCCAGCAGGCCCAGTGGTCGACTCGACCGCAGCGCTCGAAGCCGAGCCGCTGCTGACCGAGCTGATTTCGATCGACGATTTCACCAAGGTCGACCTCCGCGTCGCGCGCGTTTTGTCGGCTGAATCGGTTCCAGAAGCGAAGAAGCTTTTGAAGCTGACACTCGGCCTCGGCGGCGATGTGAAGCGGCAGGTGTTCGCGGGAATCAAGGCGGCGTATAAGCCCGAGGAGATCGTCGGCCGATTGGTGGTGATGGTTGCCAATCTTCAGCCTCGGCAGATGAAGTTCGGGCTGAGCGAAGGGATGGTCACCGCTTGCGGTCCAGGTGGTGTCGAGGTCTACCTGCTCGATGCCGACAGCGGCGCTGTCCCCGGCATGCGCGTGCATTAGTTGGCGTTCAAGGAGTATTGCGGGGTGTCTACTAGCTGGCTTGTCCAGCAGTAAGAATCTTCCGATGACACTGCCACTCAGGATCGTTCCGTTTCCTTCAAGTCGACGGCCCGTTGCACGGTTCACTGCTGGACAAGCCAGCTAGTAGACACCCAGATGAAATCAGTTCGGAGTTTTCGATTTGCCTCAGTGGCTGGCTGATCGTTTGGTGCTTTGTCCGAGTCGGGACAAAATCGACTTTGGGGCGAAGATCCGTCGCGAGGTTCCGTTCGAGGGGGCTACGGTCGAGGTCTTTACCGAGCGATTTCACACCGATCGCGCGCCGCAGCTGTACGTCCTGAAGCTCGGTGGAACTGGTGGCCGCGCTGAACGGGCCGGGCCCCATCCGCTCGATGCCTGGAGCGATCTGGCCGGGGAAACCTGGGCGGTGAATCCACCCGGCTATGGTGGGAGTGGCGGACGGGCGACGCTCGTATCGCTGGCCGCTGCCATTCGCGCGGTGTGCGAGGCTTTGATCGACGAGGCTCGCGGCGCGCCGATCATCGTCACCGGCAACAGTTTAGGAACCGCCACGGCGCTGCATGTCGCCAGCCGCTACCGGCAAATTGTCGGCTGTATTTTGCGAAATCCGCCGCCGCTGCGACCACTCATTAATGGCCAGTATGGGCTCGTTTCACTGGGGCTTGCGCATCTCGGGGTGGCTCGCTACGTGCCGGCCGAACTCGACAGCGTGGCGCAAGCTGCGCGAACCAAGGTGCCGGCTGTGTTTGTCCTGTCGCAGAAGGATCGGGTCGTCCCCCCCAAATATCAACGGCTGATTACCGATGCCTACGCCGGTCCGCAGCAGCAGTTGCTGCTGGCCGAGGCCGACCACGCGTCCCCGCTCGACGAGCGCGAGCAGCAGCAGTATTTTGAACAACTCCGCTGGCTACGTGCCGCGTCGCTCGGGTTCTAGCAAGTTGCCTTCGATTGTTCCGCACGCAGCGCGATCCACCATCCAATTTGTCACACAAGTTTTCTTTCCATAACGCCACGCCTTTACTTTCTCCATAGGTCGCCCGCCGCTATGCCCGCCACACCTACTTTTTCTACCATCCGTCACGAAATCGCCGGTGTGAGTGTCGCCGACATCGCGCGCGACTATGGCACACCGACCTACGTTTACGACGCTGCGATCATCGAAGAGCGGATCGACGACCTGGCCAAGTTCGACGTCATTCGCTACGCCCAAAAAGCGTGTTCGAACATCGCCATCCTCGATCTGATGCGCAAAAAAGGTGTGGTGGTCGATGCGGTGAGCACCGGCGAGATTCACCGCGCGATGGCGGCTGGCTATAAGCCGGGAAGCAAGAATCACGAGATTGTGTACACCGCCGATATTTTCGATCGCGACGCGCTCGCCACGGTGGTGAAACTCGATATTCCGGTGAACTGCGGTTCGCCCGACATGCTCGACCAACTCGGCGCAGTGAAGCCCGGCGCGCATGTCACGCTTCGTATCAATCCAGGCTTTGGACATGGGCATAGCCAAAAGACCAACACCGGTGGCGAGCAGAGCAAGCATGGCATTTGGCACGAGCAGCTGACCGACTGCCTGCAGAAGGCCGACCGCCATGGGCTGATGATCAGCGGCATCCACATGCACATCGGCAGTGGCACCGACCTCGAACATCTGTCGCAAGTTTGTTCGGCGATGGAACGCGTCGTGCTGGAAGTGGGTCGCAGCATCACCACGATCAGCGCCGGTGGTGGTTTGCCGATTCCTTACAACGACAAGCAGACCTACGTCGACCTCGATCAGTATTTTGAACTGTGGGATGCTTCGCGCAAACGTCTCGAAGCAGCCCTGGGACACAAGATTTCGCTCGAGATCGAGCCGGGGCGTTACTTGGTAGCCGAGAGTGGCTATCTCGTCTCTGAGATTCGTGCGATCAAGCAGATGGGCAACAACACCTTCTATCTGCTCGATGCGGGCTTTAATAACCTCGCGCGGCCGATCCTCTACGGCTCGTATCACCCGATGTCGATTGTCCCTCTCGATGCAGGCGAACGCGCCGATCGCGATGTGGTGGTGGGTGGTCCGCTGTGTGAATCAGGCGACATCTTCACGCAGGAGGAAGGGGGCTACGTTTGCAAGCGTTCCCTTCCGTCGGCTCGGATCGGCGAGTATCTCGTTCTCGAACGAGCTGGCGCTTACGGTTTTGTGATGGCGTCGAACTACAACAGCAAACCGCTCGCAGCGGAAGTGCTGATCAAGAATGGCACCGCGCATCTGGTGCGTGAACGTCAAACCCCGGCCGATCTGATCCGTGGCGAACGGTTGCTCGACGGGTAAGGCAGGCCGCAGCTGAGATGCGGGTGTTTAAGCTGCGCTTTGCGATGTAGCTTGCGGGCGCGGCAGCGCGAGACGCTGATTCGTCACGCGCTGATTCGTCAGACGCTGCCAGAGCGCAAGTAGCGGACCAGCCGCTGCGATGCGCTCCATCGGTAAGGTCCCTTCGATCAGCTGACGATGGACCGACCAGTCGATGCCACCATGGCGCTCGACCAGAGCGTGGAACTCTTCGGTCGGATTGATCCCTCGCGCTTTCAATTTTTGATAGAGGTCTCCCTGCATCAGCACACCGGTGTGGTGCACGCCGACCGCATCGATCACCGCGCGCTGAGAGGCCGCACAGCGATTCGACCAGATCCAGTCGATCCCCCACGCCGATTGATTCTCGCGAAAGAGCGCGCTCGATTGCAAAAAATAGTCGCGCGCAAAAATCGGGCACATCACTTCGACCAGCGGCGAGTAGCGCAGCAGCGTGCGCCGCTGTTGCCGCAAACTTTGGTACGAAATCACCCCCGACGCAATTGCCGGCTGAGCCACCAGCAGCAGCTGCCGCTCGAAGATTTCAAAGAGCTGGTGGATCTCGCGCGGGGTCGTGCGGATGTCGTCGTCGGGGAGCCAGATGGTGTCGTACTGCGCGAGAAGTTCGCGATATTCTTCCACCACACTGGCGAGCAAATGGTATTTAAATCCCTTGCGCCGCAGCTGATGTTCGGCCCCGCCAAAATCGTAGTGCGGCTGATCCCCAAAGTAGATCAGCATCAAGTCGAACTGCCGCTGGGGGCGACCGGTTATCCAGCTCGAGTGACACGAGCGGTCACCGACCGGTGAAATCACGAGCCAGCGTCGACCGGTCGATGCGGGGCTCGCGCTGCTCGAGTTTGTCAAGTGATGAGGCATGGAGTCGGTGAGATTCTATCGTCGTGGTGATGGTGCTGGTTTATTGCCCCGAAGGCGCGCACGGTTAGGCGGCTCGTCGCTGTTGCACCTGACCGCGCAGCGCGAGTTCCGCTTCCGCTTTGCTCAGCGCCTGGGCAATCACCTGGTGCATGTCGAAATACTGATAGCTCCCGAGTCGCCCCCCAAAAATCACCGGCAGCTGCAGCGACAGCCGACGATATTGCTCGTAGCGCGCGACATTCTGCGGATCGCGCACCGGATAGTAGGGGGTCCTACCAGGAGCATAGTCGTCGGGATATTCGCGCGTGATGACGCTCTTGCTCGACTGTGTTCCGGCAAAGTGTTTATGCTCGGTGATTCGTGTGAACGGGACAGCGGCGCTGGTGTAGTTCACAATCGCCGTCGTTTGATAGTCGCCGTCAATAACTTCCGAAACAAAACGGAGCGAACGATAGTCGAGGGCTCCGAAGCGATAGTCAAAAAACTCATCGATCGCGCCGCTATAAACCAGGCTCGGGGCAATGCTCGATAGCTCCTTGCGACTCGCCAGATAATCGACACCGGTCTCGATTTCGATCAGCGGGTGATCGAGCAGGTTTTCAAACAGCCGCGTGTAGCCGCCAATCGGAATCCCTTCGAAGCGGTCGTCAAAATAGCGATCGTTGTCGGCCAGACGGATCGGAATTCGGCGGACAATCGACGCGGGGAGTTCGGCGGGAGAGCGGTTCCACTGTTTGGTGGTATAGCCCTCGAAAAAGGTCTCGTAGATTTGCCGACCGACGTTGGCCAGCAGCCACTCTTCGCAGTTCTGAGGCTGCGCGTGAGGGATGCATTCGGCTTGGAGTCGCGCGGCGGCTTCCTCAGGAGTGCGGACTCCCCACAGCTGCTCGAGTGTTTTCAGGTTGATGGGAAATGAATAGGTCGTTTCGCCATAGCGGGCGACGACGCGATGGATGTAGTGATGAAACTTGGCGAAGCGATTGACGAACTTCCACACGCGCTCGTCGCTGGTATGAAAAATGTGAGGCCCGTACTGATGGACCTCGATTCCATGTTGCGATTGGGTGTAGCAATTGCCCGCCAAGTGGGGGCGGCGATCGATTACGAGTGAGCGCAAACCATGCTCGGCCATCACGCGCGCGAAGACTCCTCCGAAGAAGCCGCTGCCGACGACTAAGTAGTCGGGTCGCTGTTTCGGTGACGGCTTCATGGCGTTTTTCTAGGGTGAAACTAAATGCAGTGGTAAGTTCGTGCTGGAGCCAACGTGGTCGGTCAGTCGCTACAGTCCCTCTTGCCGCTTCGCGGCCCAGGTTGCAAGCAACCTGGGGTGAAATTTGACTGATGTTCAGCGTTGAACTCAGTTCGTCGCGCAGAGCACCGAGTGACAGCAGCGCGCGGTGTTTGCGCGCAGCGGGACCTCGCCGGTGCGACTGGTAGCAAAACGGGCCAGCCTCGTAAAGAGAAGCTGGGAAGCATGCGCGCGATGGGAGGTTGTTAGCCTTCGGCGCCCGGCGCGTCGGGGCTTGGTGCGTCGGGGCTTGGGTTAGCAGCGTCAGCAGCGGGGGGAGTGCTGACGCCGAGGAGCGACGTGTATTGCCGTAAAACAGCCTGAAAATGGTCGAAAAAGGCGCGCAGATCGTCGTCGGTTCGCACAAACGGCTGGCAATCGAAAAGCCAAGCGGCGAGGGTATCGTTGTTCTCGATCCCGAGCATGCGCCGCACCAGCTGCAGCGCTTCGGGGAGGGCAACGCCGAGCCGCTGGGGAGTTGCGCCGGCGGGCTGCTGCTCGACCAGCTGGCGGAGTGCCTCGTAGGTGATCGTCACTTCGTCGGGCGAGGCGGCTCCCTGCATCAGCTGCGTGGCGACAGCAAAGGCATCGATCCCGAGCAAGCTCGCGCGCAGACTTCCTGGCGGGTCAAAGAAACCTGCTCGGAGGTACTCCGTCGGTCGCCGCGCGAGGAGCTGATGGGGATTGAGATCGTTCGCCATGCGTTTACCCAACTATGCTTTCGCCCTGATGGGCTGTGGTGATGTCGTGTCGCGCCAAGGAGTGGTGCTGCCACTCGCGTGGTGCATCCGAGAGAGTACTTAAATCGGCGTCGGTTTGACGTAGTCGGTGAGGCGGCCCCAGGTCGAGGGGAGATCCATTTGATTGTTCTTCAGCTGATCTTCGGTCCGCATCACGGTGGTGCCAGTACCGGGATCGTGAATGATGATCGACTTGGGATTGCCCGGCACAATGCCGAGGGCCAGGACATAGTGGGCCGTCTGTCCTTCGAAGCTACCGACCGTGAGTGGGACCGGACGTCCGAGCATGAGCTCGGCGGTGATGTCGTTGACTGCTGCTTCGCGCGTGCTGTCATTGACCAGGACTTGCTCGTACTTCAGCCCGGTGCTGGCTTGGTTCTTGTTGAGGAGATCGACTCCTGTTCGGCCGCGACCATGTTCGGGGCTTGGGTTCCCTATATGCACGGCGACACCCGCCGAGGAACGCTTTCCCTTGACATCTTTATCGAACCACGCCTTGAGGACATCGGGAGAAAATTTCTCGGCGCGACCGATTTCGTAGTTCAGCTGATTCTTCTCGTTGTTCGTCGTAGCGGTGGCCAAAAGTTGCTCGAGCGCTAGTTTCGTTGTCGGGTCTTCGTTGTCCATCCGCTGTTTGGCTTGACTCTCGTAGGTGGTGTTGAGTTCGGCCCAGTCGGTTTCGAGCATCTTCTTTTGCTCACGTGCAAGCTCGGTCTGCTCGCTTTTGCCCACTTGGGTGATATCGAAATTTTCTTCGTGCAACTGCAGGGCATAGATCGGATCGAGCTCCGCACGAACCGCCTGCACCATGGTTGCCTGGCACGACATTTTGAATTGCTGCTGAATGCCTTTCCCTGAACTGGTGACGGTGACGTGCAAGTTTTCCTGAATCCACTTTTCATCTTTGAAGCGAATTTTCGCGGCGAAATCGGAGATTTCTTTCGCCGAGTGGCCGCTCGCAACCGCTTTGCGAAGGTTCTGCTTATGCTTTTCGGTCGGCGCTTTGTCGATCAATTCGGTGACGAGTTGTTGATCGTCGGTCGACATCAAGTTGAGCTTCGAAGTTGCCAGTAACTCTTGGGTCGAGCCAATTTCGGGACGCGCCACAAGCATCGTGGTTGCGCCAGCTTGAATGAGCTCTTTGGCTTTTTCGACGATCGCCGGGTGGAACTTTTGCGCCTCGGCATACGCTCCCTTGTTGTACTCGTCGTTGCTCGCTTTCATGGCGAGGTCGAGGGCTTCGATCGCAGTCTTCAGTTCAGGGACGACACCCACTTTTCGCGCTTGCAGGTAGGAAGCGCTGACGTTCTGGTTCCAGGCGTTATCGCAGGCGATCTTCAGCTTGTTCTTCTCGATCAGGAGCTGTGCTTTATCGATGATCGCCTGCTGCAGCTTTTGTGCTTCGGCATAGTCGCCCGCAAAATACTTGTTGTTGCTTGCGGTAAATGCGTTTACAAACTCGCCACCCTCCTTTTGCATCCCGGAGACGTTCGGGACTTGCTGCGCTTCCGAGTAAATTGCCTGGACATTTTGATTCCAGGCGTTATCGCAGGCGATCTTCAGCTTGTTCTTCTCGATCAGGAGCTGCGCTTTATCGACGATCGTCTGATGCAATTTTTGCGCTTCGACATACTCGCCCGCATAATACTTGTTGTTGCTCTCCGTGCACGCGCTGTTGAACTCGCCAATCTCTTTGTTCAACCCGGGGACATTGGGAACTTGCTGCGCTTCCGAGAAGGTCGGCTGAACGTTTTGAATCCAGGCGAAATCGCAAGCGACCTTCAGTTTGTTCTTCTCGATCAGGAGCTGCGCTTTATCAATGATCGCCTGCTGCAATTTTTGAGCTTCGGCATATTCCTGCTTGTTGTACTCGTCGTAGCTGGCCTGCGCTGCTTTCTCGAGTTCGCTGAATTCAGTGGCGAGTCCGGTTGCGGTGGGCACCTGGCGCGCTTGCTGGAGTATCGTCTCCACGTTTTGATACCAGGCGGTATCGCACGATTCCTTGGCCTGCGCATGCGCTACTTGGGCATCGCCGTACAAGCTGAGGTGCGCGTCGACATCGGCCAGCAAACCTTTCGCGGTGAGATACTCGCTCTGCTCGATTTGGAGCTTCAGCGTGTCGTAGAGCGTGGCGAGTTTGCTTTGCGCTGCAAGCAGCAGGGAAGGAAGCGAGGTCAGCTTCACCACATCGTCGACCTTCGACGACTCGGTCGTTTGCCACTGCTCGATCTCCGTTTTGGCAGCAACAAGCTGATCGTGCTCGGGCTGCAGTCCGACGAGGGTCTCAACCTCTTTCTGAAACGCGATTTGGTCGGAAAAAAATGGCTCGTAGGTTTCATTGGCTTCCGCTTCAGCAGCGGCGCTATCGAACACGAGCTTCGCGGCGCTATAGGTTTCGATCAGCTGCGCAAACTTCGGGGTGACGGGGGTGAGCAAACTGGCGACCGCTGTCAGCTCTTGGATGGCGATTTGGTTCGTCGCAAACCGAACTTGGTCTTGTTCTTGTTTCAGCGTTTCTGATTGCCGAATCCCTTCGGCCAGATTCGCTTCATCAGCGCGGTCGGCCTCTTCGAGCGAGGCCTCCGTGGCGAGCCGCAGCGCCATCCGCTTCAGGATGCGACGCACCTCCTTGACCCAGGCCTCGGCTTCGGCGTTGGAGTTGCTTGCAAGGTCGTTGGACATAGAGACATGTTCCTGACGCTGACGCACGAAGACGAATCGCGGATTCATAGCGCTCGATTTTTTTCGCTGGAGCTTCAACTCGGCGCTCCAGCGCTGCTCGAACCAACATCGCTGGATTCTAGGGGGCGGCGACCGCGACACAAGGCTTTTTTACCGATTTCGTGGGGGATCAAGCTGCTTGCAGTTGGTGGCGCGCAAATGCCAGTTGTTCCACTCGATCGATGTCTATTACGAGGTGGCAAGGGAGCGGCGCATGAAGACGGGGGTGGCATCGGTCAGCTGCTGCCAGTTTCGGGCGCGGTAGAACTCGGCGGCGTCGAGGGTGTAGAGAAAAATTTCGCTCCGGCCGAGTCGGGCTGCTTCGCCGGCGATGGCGTCGCACAGCAGCGTGCCGATGCCGCGCCTGCGCGCCGGTGGATCGACATACAGCGTGGTGAGGCAGGGGAGATAAGCCGTTTTGAACTCGAGTTCCGGCGGTGCTCGGTCGAGGGCTAAGGTCGCCATGCCGACCGGCCAACCATCGTCGAACGCCACGAGCCCGAGGGGCAAGCGGTGAAGGTTGGTGCGCCCCGCCATGTTGATGAGCGCTTCGGAGCGCGCATGACCGACCGACTCGGGCCACTCGGCCAGCAGCCAGTCGGCCAAGAGCGGAAGGCACTCGGGACGCTCGATGAGTCGTTCAATCGCGATGGCCATACAAGCGTGGCGGAGTGTGGCTGTGGAGGCCGCTACGTTGTAGCAGCGGCCTCCAAGTTAAAAAGCAGCAGGCTGCTGCTACGCAGGTTATTTTTTGTCACGGGCACGGGGGTTATGCATCGACGTCGATGCCTTGGGCCGATCGAGCGCCCCGGACGACGGCGAGCATGTACTCCGGTCCACCACCAATCGCTTCGCAGTCGCCGCCGCAATCGATGAAGGCGGTGATACCACCGAGCGCTTTCAGCTCTTCCCAAGCGGTGAGCATGCCGAGGGCTGCTTCCGTTTTGTAGTAGCTCGGAATAGTGACCCGCTCTCCATACTTGCCAAACGCGGCGTTCATTTCGAGGAACGGAGGGGATTGGCGAATGACATCAAGTTCTCCCTTGAGTGCTTCTTTCTCGAGATTTTTCAGGTATTCTTCGAGCAAATTCCAGCGATCAGCAAAGGGCAGGTTGTCGAGTTTTTGGCCATTCACCTCGGCAAAGCTTTTGGCGTTGTACTTCTGATAGAGGCGATAGGCGTCGCTGTCGCGCGGATCCCACGGTTCGCCGGGGAATTCGACCAGGAAGTCGGCTTCGAGTTTTTGGATCTGCTTCACTTCCTTTACCCCCTTCTTCATCATGTCGCCGCGAAGGACCAGATGGGCTTTGTCGCGTGCTTCGGAAGGAGAGAGGCCAGCGAGTTTGGCGTCGATGTCGCTCGCCGGATCGACGTTTTTGATCTCTTGGACATAGCGGGCCGTTTCGGCCAGGATCGCTGGATTGGGCTTCTTGCGCCGCGTGAGGGTGAGCGCTTCGCGCGGGTTCCGAAGGCACCAGACTTTGAAGAGCAGCGTGGCGGCCGCGCCACCGGGATTCTTGCGTGGGTTGCCGTAGCCGTGGCACCATCCGAGCTTCCACAGATCGGTGTAGAGCGTCAGTTTTTCCTCGTCGGTCATGTCGAGCAGCGGAGCGAGGTGCTTGTCGCGAGTTTCTCCCTTTTGGATCACCGCTTCGATGGCAGTCTCGAAATCAGCGTCGGGGGAATCGAAAATCGCCACGGCGTTTTCCATCAGCAGGTCCATCATCACCGCTGGAGAAACGCGCGGAGCCGCTTTCTTGAGGAACTTGATGTTCCGCGCCAGGAGATCCATCTGCGCGTCGGGAGTGACCGTCTTCACATTCAGTGCGGGCTGCTCGGCTTGCAGCGTATTGGTGCGGGCTTTCATCCCGGCGATCAGCGTGGTTTCGTCGATCATCTCGATTCCGGCGAGGATCTCGGGATCGAACGGTTCGTAGGCCGAACGGATATCGGAAAAGGCACTCATCGAGGCATTGCGGCCGCGCCGCGCTTCCATCCCTTCCCGCGATGGGAAGGCGAGTCCGTTGTCGATCGGCACCAGTTCGCTCTCCCCCGACTCGCCCGGAGGGGTGACGAGGAAATTGTTGCCGTGACGATCGACGTTCAGCGCGAGGGCATCGAACAGCGCGGCTTTCTGCGCCGATTTGGGAGTCACTTTTTTCATCGCCTCGGGATTCGAATCCTTCAGCTTCACCACGCTGCCGATGGTCGGCGCTGCTGCCTGCGCCGAGCCGATCACACTCCGCCCTGGATCGGCCGGATTGAGTTTCTCGCTATCGACTGAAACGATACGCGTTTCGGGAACGTTCATTTCCAGGCCGGTCATCGCCTTGAGTTGTTTGGCGAGCTCGTCACCGAGCACTTCGCGCACCGGTTCGCTCCCTCGTGGGAAGCCTTGAATCTCGGACGCATCGGTTTCAAAGGCCGCTTTGTAAACGAACTCGCGTTTCCCTTCGCCATTGGCAAAGTCCTGGCTCACGATCCACTTGGCACCAAACGCGCTATCGCCCGCTTGCTCCATCGGACGGTCGCCTGTTTCAAACAACGCTTGCATCTGCAGGTCGGCCGCTTTGTCTTCGGTGGCGGCATCCCACGGAAGATCTCCGAGCTCGCTGAATCGGGCGGCGAGTTTCAAGTGCTTGGCTTGCTTGATAGCGGTTTCGCACGCCTGCTTGCGCTTGGCCACTTGGGGATCTTGCGGGTCGTTGGGATCGCGGGCCTTTAAGTCGGCGAGCCAGGACTTCGCAGCCAGCTCGAGGTTCGTGAAGCTGGCGGCATCGCGCGTCGTTTCCGCTACGCTCGACGCAATCAAGAAGAAATCCCACAGCGTATCGGTCCCGGCGACCGTTCCCTTCGAGAGCTCGTCGGTAGAGCCGGGTGGCAGGTACGTTTTGCCTGCCAGACCGATCGTTTGGTCGAGCTCTTGTTTGCGACTCTTTTGCTTGGCTGCTTGTTCGATGAGGCCATTCACCTTGTGGGCGAGAGTCACTGCTTCTTTGAGTTTGACGAGCGCTTGATCGAGATTGGTATCGAGCAACGGCGCGACAAACTCGAGCTTGTCGTCGAACTCGTTCTTGGCTGCCGCGACACCGGGCAAGGTGACATCGGCAGTGGCTGCGGCATCGAGCACGCTTTGATAACTGTTTTGCAGACGCTCGATTGCTTCGTACTTTTTGTGCTCGGTTTCGAGCTGATAGGCGCGGGTGCGGCAGAGATCGAGTTCGGCCAGCGCGCTATCGAATTCTGCGCGATCGACCGAGCCGCGGAGGAACTCACGCGCTTCGTCGTAGGCCTCTTTCGCCTCAGTGACGACGCCACACTTGGGGACGATTTTATCGGCCGCTTTCAAGCGACTCTGCTCGGCATCGACCTCGGTGAAGTACTGCAGGGCATCGGCCCCCGGACCAGTGGCGAGGAGTCCCAGGGCAGCCTCTTGCGCTTCTCCCAGTTTTTGCTTCGACAGTGGGAAATCGCCAGCATGAATGGCCACTTCCGCCTGCTGCATCGCTGCGACATAGGTGGTGCGAAATGCTTTTTGCGCATCGGAATTAGCGCTCACTTTGTCGGCGCTTGCGATCACGCTCTCGACACGCTCCTTCGAGCCGACATAGACCTCCCAGTCGGCGACAGCATAGCGCAAACCTTGCACCAGCAGCAGGGCATCGTCGATCGTCAGGCTCGCGCGTTCGAACTTCAGTTTCTCGGCATCTTTCTCAATCTGTGCTTTGACATCCCGAATTCCCTGCTGCAGCTTTTGGGCATACGGGCTATCGCTAGTCACCCGCAGCGCCTCCTCGATTCGAGGGAGCGATTGTTGCCAGCCGAACTCAAACGCGCGGGCTTCGGTGGCACCGTCGGGAAATAGCTCGAAGGCTGCCGCGCGTGCGGTCCCGAGTTCCTCGCTCGCCTTCACGAAGTTCCCCCGATCGGCTGCCGAGAGCGCGCGCTGATGAGCGGCAATGGCCAAGGCTTGACTAGCCATCTGAGCGTCGGTGGGATTGGCCACGCGAAACTTCTTCACCATGGTCATTTCGGGCTTGAGCTGGGCCACCGACTCCTCGAACTGCTGCGCTGCTTTCACCAGCATCCGCACCACCTCGGCGTCCTCGACAACTTCGTTGAGCAGACCATCGGCGACGTCGAACTTCTCCTCCCCATCGGCCTGCTGCATCGCGTCGTACGACTTTTGCAACTCCGCGATATTCTTCTTCACAGCGGTGTTATCGGACTCGGTTTGGAGCAACTCTTCGACCACCCCTTGCGAAAGGGCGAGTCGGCGGCGGAACTCTTTGCCTGCGGAGGAAATCGTCTTGCGATCCCCGGCCAGGTCGAGCACCGGCGATTTTCCATGTCGCTGCAGGATCGCCTGAAAATTGGCATCTTCCGCCAGCATGGTGGTGGAGAGTGTGAGGGCGGCCGTGAACTCAGTATCAGCGGCGATGAAGTCCTTGTTAGCCACGGCGGCGCGGACGGCGGTGGTGTGCGTTTCGAGGGTCTTGGCCTGCTGCTGCAGCAGCGTCGAGAGGTTGGTGAGTTCTGCGACGATCGGCGCATCGTCTTTGATCTTGGTTTGCGAAATACGTTCAGCATCGACGGTCAGCACAAATTGCTTAGCCTTGTGGATCGTCGGCATCTCCTCTTTCAGCCCCTTTTCGAAATGCTGTTTGGCGAGCGCCATTTGCCGCGCGCCCCCCACCAAATCTTTAGCATTGGCTGGGATATTTTTTTGCGCGGGGGCCCAGCCTGGCTGCTGCACCACTGGCTGTACCGGCGGCTGCTGGGGTGGCTGTGGCACAGGTGGCAGGGGGATCACTGGAGGTGGCGGCAGAGCACTGCTTCCTCGAGCGCGTCGACGCAAGCGAAGTGCGGAGGCGAGGCCACGTTTTTGCTTAGGATTGTCCATGATCGGTTTGCTTTATGCGAAAGAGCGCCGGCGAAGCAGAGGGCTCGCGTGGGCGTGATAGTGAGGTGGATGAAAACGTCGCGCGGGTGTGGCTCGCGCTAGCCGATCGCTGCCGAAATGTCTTGCAGCTTCTTCTTCAGCGGAGCGACGACGAGCATGCCAGGAAGGAACTCGTTGTCGTCGATCTCCACCATCACTTCGTCGTTATCGAGCAGCGTCGTCAGTTTGCTGATCGTCGCCTTGGCCGCTTTCACGAGCGGACCACGTGCTTGGGCCTCGGCGTTAAGGATCGCATCGAGCTGTTCGTGCAGGTTGTTCTCGACTTCGACGGTCAGGTTGTCGAGTGTTTTCATCGCGGCGGTGAGCGCGCCTGCTTGCTCGCTGTCGTCTCCAAATTCTTCTGCAATCGCCGCTTTGAGTTTGCGAAGATCGGCCCCAGCGGTGTCGCGCGTGGTGCGCCACTCGACCCGCGCGATTCCGAGTTTCACAAGCGAGACCTTGCTCCCCTCGGCGCTTTCATTGTTGCCCGAATTATTTTCGCCGAGCGAAGCGACCAGCGTGTCGAAGGCTTGCTGGGCTGCGGCCAGATCGGTGGCGACCTGCTTTTTGATCTGATCGACATCGGTCAATAGCGCGATGCGTCGGCCTGGCTGCTCGCCAATCACTTTTTGCAGGGTCGGCATCAATCCCTTCAGGGCGTCGAGCAGCTTTTGCCGCGCTTCCGCGAGATCATTGGACTCTTCGGCTTCTGACTCGTTTGTTTCCTGCTCGCTCGCCGAATTATTTTTGGTAGTCGTAGCAGTGCTTGAGCTCGTTTCATTGCTTTGCGATGCGCCCGTTTCCGGTTCGTCGTCGCCGACGGAAACCAGCTGCTTCACCGACTGAAAGCGTGGTTTGCAGGTGAGCCCCGCTTGCTCGGAGATGAATTCTTTGAGCGCCGACGTTTTCACATTCGGCACCTCTCCCACAACCGAGAAAACATGATCGGCACCATCTCCTTCGACAGTGCCGACGATCACCTCGGTCCCTTTCGACTCGGTTTTGGCCTTGGTGAGTTCCCCCGCGCGGACCGGTTTTTTCTGCACGATCAACTTGACCGGCTTCGGGCCTTTGCAAATGAGCGCAAAGTTGCGTGGCGATTTTTTCGCTCCGCGCAGACCCTCGGCTAAATCTTCGTCGACACTCGGTTGCGGACCCATCAGCTGTGCCTCGTGAACATCGCAGTAAAGGGAGCACCCGCAGCGAGATTTTCGCGGCGAGGTTGAACTTGATTCTGTGAGCGCTGAATCTAGCGGTTTGTCGGCGAGCGGGGAACCTGCAGCGCGAGAAAACGATTTTCCGAAGCGCTGGGTGCAACGTATTCGCCGAGGGTTCCACAATCTTTGAACGACAATTGTGAATGCAGGCTGCGCGATCAGGCTTCGCGGGGAGCGGGAATCCGCTCGAGAATCCCTTCGCGGAAGACTTCATCGAGCGCCAGATGAGGCAGATGGACGTAGCCGATATGACAGCCGCAGGTCGCATTGGGGCACGTGCGCGGCTGGAGACAAGCTTCGAAATCGGGCTCGTAGATATTGCCGATGATTGTCGGGACGAAGTGACAGCGGCGCACGTCCCCCGCGCCGTCGACCGCGATCACCGTTTCGCCCGTGCGGCAGCTTTGCCCGAGGCTTGCGTGGCGCGTGTTGTTGATCCGAAACAGGGGATCGATCGCCACGAACTGCTCGATCTCCTCGGGCCGATAGTAGTTTGCCTCGCGCTTGTAGGCATTGATCCAAACGTAGATCGACCGGTCGAGCGCAGCGCGCAGGGCTGCGATCTCGGCGGCATGCTCGCGGAGCCCCACCACGCCGACACTAAAACGGATGGAAAGCTGCTGCAGCTGCGCGCACTGGTCCAGGAACTTAGCGTGCGTCACTTCCCCCGGATGATAGGTGCACCAGAGCCCGATCCGCTCGCGCTCGCTCTTCTCGAGCCACTGCAGATCGGCTGAAAGATTCGTTTGCACGGCGACGCGCCGGACGTGCGGCTGCCAGCTCAGACGGACCATCGCCTCGCGATACCAGCGTCGCGTAAGGGCCTCGCCCCAGGGAGTAAAAAAGATGTCGCAGCGCTGATCGGTGCGCGTGGTTACCCAGTCGACGAATCGCTCGAGCTGCTGCCGGTCGAGCGCCAGTTCAGCCGCCGTTTCGTGATGTTTGGCAAAGGGGCAGTAGTCGCAGCCGTAGTTGCAACTCGACAGTGGCCCGCGATAGAGGATGGTTAAGCATCGGTCCATGCATACCCCTCCATGCGCTCGCGGATTTCGCTGGAGTAGAGCCACGGCCCGATCGCGTCGGAAAGCTCGAGCCCTGCCGGAGTGAGCGCTAGCAACTCGCCTTCGAAGGTGGCCAGGTGGTGATCGACCAGCCCGCGCAGCTGTGGAAAATCGTTCCAGAGATCGGAGGCGAAATGCTGCTGATAAGCCCGCGCATCAAGCCCCTCGACTTGCAGCAACGAGAGGAGCAGGTAGCGGCGGCGCTGCTCCTCGTTGTGGAGCTCGATGCCATGCGCGACAGTCCCCATCTCGGCGGGCGATTGCTCGATGTAGTTCCGAATGATGCCGAGGATCGATTTTTGTCGCACGGCAAAGCGCGAGGCGTAGTGCAGCTGACGTGTATAGGAACGTGCTCCGACGCCGAGTCCAATCATCCCATCGGACTGACAAGCGTAGCGGGTTGTCGTCTGTTCGCATGGGCCCATGCGGCGGAACATCCGCATCGAAACTTGCTCGTACTGATTCGCGAGGAGCCAGTCGCGCGCTTCGCGGTAGCGCTCGAGCCGCTGATCGGAGGGAGCTTTCGCGGGGCGCGATCCGAGTCCGGTAAGTGGCCGAACATACAGCGGATAGAGATAGAGTTCTTCGGGTTCGTACTGCGCGGCTGCGCGGAGCGACTCGAGCCACCCTCGGCGCGTTTGCGCTTCCCCGCCGTAGATCAGGTCGAGATTGAGGATCGGAAAACCGGCGCGACGGATGCGCTCGATGGCGCGGGTTACATCGTCGTGCTTCTGAGGACGCCCGATGGCACCAAGATCGTCGGCATCGAAGCTCTGAATCCCGAGGCTCAGCCGCGTGACGCCATAGTGCCGCAGCAGCGCGAATTTTTCGTCGTCGGTGGTGGCGGGGGAAGCTTCGACCGAGATCGGCAGGTTTCCCAGCGGAACGTCGAGCACTCGCTTCAGCTGCTCGAGCAACTGGGCGAGTTCCGCCGTTTGCAGAAAGGTGGGAGTTCCGCCACCAAGCGCCAGCTGCGCAAACTGGGCTGCTGGAATCTGCTCGGCGACCACTTCCATCTGACGCCCCAGAGCGCTCAGGTAGTTTGCCACCCAGTCGTCGGCCGGCTGCGAGTAGGTGAAGAGGTTACAAAAACCGCAACGCATTTCGCAAAACGGAATGTGAATGTAGAGCGACAGGGCCGAGCGCGATTCGTGCTCCCACACCTCGCCAAGAGTGCGTGGCTCGAGCGCGCGATAGGCCGTTTTATGCGGATACGAATAGGCATAGCCGACATATGGATCGCCGTGCAGCTGATCGAGCAAGGTGTGGGGTGGAGTTGCGAGCATAGGTTCGGCGGAACGTGTTCGAACGAGAGATCACTTTGGAAGTGCGGCTGATGGAGTGCTGTGCGCTCGGATGTCGCGCGCCAGTACTCCGTCTATCGATCAATGTCAGGAAACATGAGTAGACTGCAATCGAGTGTGCCACTGGGCTCTGCCCAGTGAGAAGTGTCAATGGACTCTGTGTTAGAGGCAGCTTTCGCCCAAAACATCCCCTTCCAACTTCTGCACTGACAAGATGCCAGTGGCACCCTCAAAAATGACATGGATCGATAGGCGGAGTACTAGCAGCGTTTAACTCTCCCAGAGGAAATCGAAGTACGGGACCTCACCCACCACCGGGTGATTGAGGCGATGACCATGATAGCCATCTTCGCCATAAGCTGTGCCGTGATCGCTGCAGACGATGGCAAAGAAGGGGGCGCGACGTTTCAGGGTCGCCAGCAGCGGCGCGAGCGAGCGATCGACGTAGCGCAGCGCTGCCCGGTGGGTCGCCAGCGAATCGGCCGTGGCCCCCGGCACATAGCCGCAGTTCGGCTGATGGATGGCCGCAATATTGATGAACAGAAACACTCGCTCCGTCGCAGGAATTTCGCGCAGACGCTGGTTGGCCAGTTGCACTTGATGCTCGGTCGACGCGGCGCAAGTGACTCCAAAATCTTCCGACCAGTGGCTCTCCTCAAACATCGCCGGGAGAACCGAGCCGAGCGCTGTCCGCATGTTAAAGAATCCGACGCCACCGATGCACAGGGTGTGATAGCCACGTGCTGCGAGTCCCGCAACGATATTGGGCTCGCGAAAAGTGTGGGTGGTGGATGTGGTGGTTTCGCTTCCGGCAAACTCGGCTGCGAAGAGGCGCGGATGGAGCCCCGGCGCGATGGGAGTCGGTAAAAAACCGGCGAAAAAAGCGTGATGCGCGGCGTACGTAAAATTCGCGGGCGTATGCCTTCGCTCCCAGCCAGTCGCGGGAAGATGCTGACCGAGCACCGGCAGCTCACCTGCCTCCCACGCTTGCTGGGCCACATCGTAGCGCAGCGTGTCGAGCGTGAGCAGAAGGAGATCGCACCTTCCGACGATGGCGTTCATGTCCCGCATTAAAACCTACACAGCTTGTCGCGCGTGAATCTTGGTCCTGCTGAAAACTGTTTTGAAAAACTATACCAACCTGAAAGAGTTGGTATAATCCTACCGCCTCGGAGCAATCTACTCCCCCCATGCAAGGATCGCCATCATGCTATTTCGTCACGGCGACGTGTTGATTCAAAAGGTCAACGAGATTCCGCCAGGGGCCAAGTCGCTGAACCACCGGACCCTGGCGCATGGCGAGCTGACGGGCCATAGCCATCAGATTCGCGAGCAAGACAATGTTTTGCTCTGGGAAGCGGGTCCCGAGCTGTTCCTCGAAATTGCCGCGCCGCGGGCCACGGTCGTGCATCAGGAACATGCAGAAATCGAGCTCCCGCAAGGGAAATATCGGGTCTGGCGGCAGCGTGAGTATACGCCCGAGCGCATCGTTGTGGTCCGCGACTAGACGCGCGCTTCGGTTGGAACCGGTGTGCCAGCCAATCACACATGGCGGAGGAGTTGCCTGTGGCTCGCGAAACGTACGAAGCCCTGATGGTGAAGCAGATCCTCGAAGGGACTGCGCCAGCCGGACTACGCGTTGATGGGAAACTGAATTTTTTCGAGCCAGGGCTGCCGCGGCTGACGCAGCTGCCAGCCGGACTCTCGTGCTACGAGCTTGATGCGACCGGCACCGACCTCGTGGAGCTTCCGAGCGATTTGCAGGTCGAGTGCGTGCTGACGCTGGCTAACTGCGTGCAACTGAAATCGCTTCCACCCGATTTGCATGTCGGCACGCTGAATGTGTCGGGCTGTCGCGCGCTGACCGAACTTCCCGAAGGGCTGGAAGTTTGGTTCCTCGACATCAGCCGCTGCGACCAGATTCAAAAGTTTCCCGCGAGCACGCGCATCGAGCATGGTGGGCTCAGCGTGAATGGCTGTACGGCGCTCACATCGCTTCCCGAGAGCCTCACGCATCTGGGAACACTCGACGTCGGAAATTGTCCGCAAATCAAGGAGCTTCCGCCACAGCTGCAAGTAACATCGTGGATCGAAATAGCCGGAAGTGGCCTCACGAGTGTTCCGCAGCATCTCGAGGAACATGGCATTCGCTGGCGAGGGGTGCAGATCGATCGGATCACCGCGTTTGAGCCAGAAAAACTGCAAGCCAAAATCATTTTGAAAGAGCGTAATGCCGAGCGTCGTCGGGTGATGATCGAGCGCATGGGCTTCGACCGCTTCATGCTCGAAGCGGGCGCCGAAACGCTCGACCGCGATCGCGACCCTGGCGGACCGCGCGAACTACTCCGTGTCCCGATGCAGGGGGACGAAGCGATCGTTAGTCTCTCGTGCCGCTGTCCCTCGACCGGTCGGCACTATGTGCTTCGTGTCCCACCCACCATGAAGTCTTGCCGACAAGCGGCTGCTTGGATGGCCGGCTTCGACGATCCCGAGAAGTATCAGCCCGTTAAAGAAACCTGACGCCCACCAAGGAGAATCATTGTGAGCTTCCGGGAATTTGAGTACGCCGATGGTAAGTCGTTTAAGTTTTGGAAGATCGACTTACAAGAGACCAATGTCGTGACCAAGTACGGTCGGATCGGCTCCGAGGGACAAGAGTCGACCAAAAGCTTCGCCACGGCTGCCGAGGCGCAAAAGGCGTACGACAAACTGGTGGCTGAGAAAACAACCAAGGGGTATGTGGAGAAGGGGAGTGCTGCGGCCTCCGGTTCTGCTGAAGTCGCAGGCGCCACAACCACTGCCGCTGCGGGGGACGAGCATCTCTCGCCGATGCTTTTCAGCACCACACCCAGCGAGAACTTCGAGCTGATGCATAATTTCATCGGTCAGCGGATTGCCGATTATCGTGGCAAGAGTCTGAAGGGGAAAAGTGTGGTGCGGGTTCGTGTTTCGTACGACGAAGAAGGGGACGATGGCGAGCCTGATTTTAACCAGCGTTTGCAGGCGTTCCTCGAGAGCGATTCAGCCGCCGGAACCAAGGGGCTCGTGATCGGTGCCTACGACCTGGAAGGGGGCTCGTCGGAAGGCCAGTTTGTCGAAATGATCGCCCATCACAAGGATCGATTGCCTCAGCTCAAAGCCCTTTTTCTCGGGGATATTGTGCAAGAGGAGGCGGAGATTTCGTGGATTCAGCAGAGCGATATGTCGCTGATTCTCAAGTCGTTTCCCGGCCTGGAAATGCTCCGCGTACGTGGGGCGACTGGGCTCGATTTCAGCAGCGCCGAACATCCGCAGCTTCGCGCGCTGGGAATTGAATCGGGAGGTCTCCCGGCAGAGATCGTGGGGAAGATTTGTCGCGGCAAATTTCCGCAGCTGGAGTACCTCGAACTTTGGCTCGGAACACCCAACTACAGTGGCGACTGTCGTGTGAACGATCTGCAGCCGCTGCTGAAAGGAAAGTTGTTTCCCAAGCTCAAGTACCTGGGACTTCGCAACGCTGAAATTGCCGACGACATCGCCGCGGTGATCGTCACCTCGCCGATCATCGATCAACTAGAGGTGCTCGATCTGTCGCTCGGTAATCTGAGTGATGTGGGGGCCAGTGCGCTGCTGCAACTGGCGTCGAAAACGAACCTCACGCGGCTCGATTTGCATCATCATTACATCAGCAAGCCGATGCAGAAAAAGTTGAAGCAGCTGCCATTCCCGGTCGATCTCTCCGATGCCAAAACGGTAGACGAGGACAACGAATGGTCGGGACGCTTCATCGCCATCAGTGAGTGACCACAAGCGTCGGTGGCTCATCCTCGGAAATCCTCAGAACCGGCGTGTGAAGCTGTTTCAGGCAGCGCTACGCGCGTCGGGACAGCAGCGCGCTGCTATGGTGTCGTATGTCGATTTTCTGCGGGGCCAGGTCGATCTCGTGCCCCTCCTCGAGCGTTTGGCCCAGAATCGCGGCATACTTCGCATCGAATCGCCGGGGGAAGATTTTGAAGTCGAGCGGCTGCTCATCGCGCGCGGCGCACCAGCGACTGACGACATCGCAGCTCCCTCGGCGATGCGACTTCGCAGCGATCCGGGGCGCATCCGTTATCCGCGGCAATGGCTGGCAGGATTTAGCCACGCGCTCGACGAAATCCAAACGCAGCTGCAGCTGCTGCCGGGGCTCGCCGTCCAGAATCATCCCGACGCGATTCGCACGCTGTTCGACAAAACGCGTTGCCACGCACATCTGCTGGCCCAAGGAGTGGCGGTCCCACGCGTGCTGCTATCGATCCACAGCTACGACCAGCTGCTCGAGTCGATGCGGGGAGCGCAGCTGTCTCGCGTTTTTGTAAAGCTCAACGGTGGTTCGTCGTCGTCGGGGGTGGTCGCTTTGTCGACCACGGGTCCCCGTCCACTTGGCCTGACATCGCTCGAACTCGTCCGCCAACGCGGCACCGCGCGGTTCTACAACAATTTGCGTTTGCGGCACTACGACCGCGAGCACGACCTCCGGACGATCCTCGATTTTCTACTGGGCCAGGGGGCCCATGTAGAAGAGTGGCTCCCTAAAGCATCGCAAGCCGATCGCAACTTCGACCTGCGGGTGGTCACCTTCGCTGGCCAGGCGTGTCACATGGTGGTCCGGACGAGTCGTTCGCCCCTCACCAACTTGCACTTGGGAAATCGCCGAGGCGACCTCGCAGCGCTCCGTCAATCCGCAGGTGCCAGGTGGAAGATCGTCCCCCAGCTTTGCGAGCAGGCTGCCGCCGCCTTCCCCGCAGCGCTTTATGTCGGCTGGGACCTGCTTGTGACCCCCGGATTTCGCCGCGCCGTCATCCTCGAGGGGAACGCTTTCGGCGATCTGCTGCCGGGTGTCGAGCACCACAGCCGCTCGACCTACCAGCAAGCTATCGCCTCCAGCCTCACCACCAATCTCGCCGCGAGTATCTGCGTCAAGAACGCAAAAGGCTCTTCGTAAAGCGTTTGTGGGTAACACCTTACGAAGAGCCTGTCTGGATCATTACGGAGGATCGAAATCCTGCTAATCAAGTGGCGAGGGCGGGACTCGAACCCGCGACACGCGGCTTATGAAGCCGCTGCTCTAACCGACTGAGCTACCTCGCCATGCAGGCGGCTCTTGGGGAAGAGCCGCTCGAATAAATGGGTCGTAGGGGTCGTCCGATCTTGCGAAGGGCCGAAACAGCCCTTCTGACGATCCAGCCGACTCGCTAGCGTCCCATCAGCCGGGATAAAGACCGCTGGCAGAAGCGTTTTGTTCGCACCTGCAGGCCGATTTTGTTCCAGGCAAGACCCGCAAATCTACCATGAAATGGCCCGGTTTCAAGCGGGCTCTGGGGCGGGAATGCGTGACAGGGGGACTAGCTATGGCGTACATTCAAGAGTGAAGCCGCCACTTGGTTTACGTCGGACGACCTGCCCACGGGTCGGGCCAGCCCGATTCGAGGCTCCGAGTGGCGCTGCCAGCTTTTTTCCTTTGCCAGCCTCATGCCCACGCAAGGTTGCCCATGGCTGTTCCGCTGTTGGTCGATTCCCCGCCCGCTCGCCGGTCGTCGTCGCCGCTGCTTGGACGCTGCAGCGCGGGGCTTGCCGGTTGGCTGCTGGTAGTAGTGCTGCCGCTGGCGATTTCGCGTCCAGCTCAGGCCGAGGTAACAGCTGCTCAGGTGAACGAATCGATCACCAGCGGCATTGCGTTCCTGCACAAATTGCAAAAGCCCGATGGGAGCTGGCAAGAGTACGACGGACAGCCGACCGGCACGACAGCGCTCTGCGCGCTGGCGCTGCTGAATTGTGGCGAGAAGCTCGATGGGCCGAACCTCAAAAAAGCGATGGCCTGGCTCGAGGAGCAGCCCGACCCGGGACAGATCTACGCCGTTTCGCTGCAAGTGATGCTCTTCGCCATCGCCGACCCGGTGAAGTACAAGCCGCGCATCACGCGCCTCGCGCATTGGCTCGAAGCGCATCAAGTGACCGAAGGGGAAACCAAAGGGGGCTGGTCATACTCCAGTCGTCCCGGACGAAGCGACAACTCGAACACCCAGTTTGCGATGCTCGCGCTGCACGAGGCCGAGAAGTGCGGCGTTTCGATCAGCGATCGGACCTGGCAACTCGCGCTCAACTACTGGCTCAGCCCCGGCATGCAAAAACCAGATGGCGCGTGGGGCTATGAAAAGGGACATCCCGAAACCGGCAGCATGACCTGCGCAGGAGTGGCGTCGGTGATCATTGCGATGGATCGCCTGCGCACGCTCGATGCTTCGGTGATCGAGGGACGCGTGCAATGTTGTCAGGGGGCCGAAGTGAAAGACCCTGTCGCGCCAGCGCTCGCGTGGCTCGGCAAACATTTCAGCGTCTCGACCAATCCCAACACGCTCGGGCTCAAAGGGGTCGGCCAATCGCATCCGTGGCTGCTGTACTATCTCTACGGCGTCGAGCGTGTCGGTCGTATGACCGGCAATCGCTATCTCGGCGAACACGACTGGTATCGCGAAGGGTGCGAGTTCCTGGTCGATCGCCAGCGTCAGTCGCTCAATGGAAGTTGGCAAGGGACCGGCATTATCGAAAACGATGCCACGATCGGAACTTGCCTGGCGCTCTTGTTTTTGTCGAAGGGACGTCGCCCCGTGGTCCTTGCGCAGCTGAAGCATGGGTCGGGAGCACTCGCTTCCTATGGCGACTGGAATTCGCATCGTCGCAGCGTCCAGCAGCTCGTGTCGCGTGTTGAAAAACAGTGGCGCAAAGAGCTTTCGTGGCAGACGATCAATCTCGATCTGTTCGAGGATAAAGCGAGCGATAAGCTCGCCTATACCACGGCCGACTTGCTCGAAGCACCGGTGGTGTTCTTAAGTGGTCGCGAGTCGCTGAAGCTCACCGCGAGTCAAAAGAAAGTGCTGCGCGAGTATGTCGATCAGGGTGGATTTCTGTTTGCGGAAGCCTGCGATGGCAATGGCTGCGATGGTGCTGCGTTCGATCGCGACTTCCGCAATTTGATGCGCGAGATCTTTCCCGAAAGTGAGCTCCGGCGTTTGCCTCCCGATCATGCGATTTGGTTTGCGCAGGAAGTGGTGAATGCCAAAGAGATGCCGAAAGACCCCGATTTTTGGCTCTGGGGACTTGATGCCTGCTGTCGCACCAGCGTGGTCTATTGCCCCAAAAGTTTGTCGTGCTACTGGGAATTACATCAGCCGTCGCGACTCGAAAGCTACTCACCCGAAGCCCGCGCGAGTGTCGAGGCTTGCACGAAACTGGGCGGAAACATTTTGGCCTATGCCACGAATCGTCAGCTGAAAGAAAAGCTCGAGCGGCCGCAACTCGCGATCTCGGTGAGTGGTGGCAAAACGCCGCGCGGAGCACTCGTGGTTCCTAAACTGAGCCACGGCGGTGGAAGCGACGACGCTCCTCATTCGCTCTCGAATTTGCTCACCGTGATGAACAAGCAACTCGAGATGACGGTCGACTACGAACGACGAATCTACGGCCCAGCCGATCAGCAGCTGCTCGATTATCCGATTGTCTTTGCGCATGGTCGACGGGCGTTTCGCTACACGGCGGCTGAGCGCCAGGCGCTGAAAGCCTATCTCGATCGAGGTGGCTTTTTGTTTGCCGATGCGATCTGTGCGAGTCCCGAATTTGCGCAGTCCGTACGCGACGAACTCCGCGCCATTTATCCCGAAGCGACCTGGAACCGGCTTCCTTCGTCGCACCCGGTCTTCTCCGAAGAGTATCTCGGGTTTCGCATCACGACAGTCACGCTGCGCGATCCGCAGGTCCGCAGTGAAACCGATCCTCTCACCGCTAAACTGGTCAGCACCACGCCGCTGCTCGAAGCGCTCGAAGTCGATGGGCGGATCGTTGCGATTCTCTCACCGTGGGATATCAGCTGCGCACTCGAGAAAGGTCAATCGCTCGAGTGCAAAGGTTATATCTCAGCCGACGCAGCACGGATTGCGTCGAACGTGATTCTCTACGCGCTCGGGCAGTAGCAGCGCGTTTTTTACATGCGGCGCTACAGCTTGAGCTGATAGAGCGCGATTGCGTTTTTCGAGAACAGCCGCTCTTGCTCGGCGACTGGGCGGCTCGCGACAATTTCGCGCAGCGACTTGATCCAGTCGGCGAGCGAAGCACCATTCAGACAGACTGGCCAGTCGCTCCCGACAATCACCCGCTCGGGGCCAAACTCTTCGAGGCACTGATTAATCACCGGGGCCAGATCGTCGCTCGACCACTCCTTCGGCACGCTGGCGATGATCCCCGAAATTTTGCAAACCACGTTCGGCAGTCGAGCCAGTTTGCCGAGATCGCTGCGCCACTGCTCGATCTTGGCTCCGTCGGCGCTAGTTTTTCCTTCACCTGCGGTTGCGAACCATTTGGGATCGGCATTGCCGCAGTGATCGACGATAAAGCGCGTCCCTTTGCACTCCGTGGCCAGCTTGGCACCGTCTCCAAGATCCGAGGGACGCATGCAGAGATCGAACGACAAACCGCGTTCGCCAAGGGCATGAATGCCGCGTACAAATTCTTTGCTCAGGCAATAGCCGCCGGGAGTTCCCCCACCATGCAGCACCTGCCGAACGCCACGAATCACGCTCTTATCTTTGAAGTAGTCGAGATAGGTGGTGAAGTCGTCGGCTGCTGGGCGACCTGAAACCACCGCCGCAATCGTCGGAGTCTTCTTGCTTTCGCAAATCTCGGACAGATGATCCACTTCCATCTTTTGCTGCGAAGGGTCGACGTCGACCTCCATGTAAACCGCGTGCGAAATTCCGGTCCCTTCGATCGCCTTGTTGTAGTCGTCCATCACGTAGTTGCGACCCAGCAGCGTCCCTTCCTTGATCCAAGGAAGCTTGAACTTCGAGAGGTCCCACAAATGCTGATGGCAATCGATGATCGGCAGCTGTTTTTTCTTCGGAGCTTCTTCGGCCAGTGCGTAAGGTGCGACCGAAGCAGCAGCGAGGGCGGCTGACGTGGTCGCGAGAAACTGGCGGCGGGAAGTGTTGGGAAGTTGGTTCATGGAGAGAGTCCGCAGAAGGTGTGACCAAACGTGTCCGTCGAGGCTCGACGTATTTACGATCATTCCTCGGTCAATTGCAAGACTTACATCGAGAACCGTCGCGGAATCGGGGAGTGTAGCTTGTGCCGGTTCGCTGGGTGCTCGACAATTGACTATTACTTCTCTCGAGCCACACACTTTCTAGTGGCTGGGAATTTCGCCTGTCACTAGCGCGAGCGATCGCATTTTTCTCGGAGATTACGCCATGTTTCGATCGATCCTCCGGACAGCAGCCAGCGGCGCACTGATCGGCACGCTGCTGTCGTTCTCCACTTCGCAGGCAGAAGATTGGCCGCAGTGGCGCGGAGCCAATCGCGACGGCGTGTGGCGCGAAGAAGGGGTGCTCGAGAAATTTCCTGCCAAAGAAATGCCGGTGAAATGGCGCGTGGAGATCGGCGCGGGATACTCGGGTCCCACGATCGCCGATGGTCGTGTTTTCGTCACCGATCGGTTGACCAAACCGGTCGAGCAAGAACGGATCTTGTGCTTCGACGAAGCGACCGGACAGCCGCTGTGGGTGAAAGCCTACGATTGTCCCTATGGCAAAATCGGCTACCAGGCTGGTCCCCGCGCGAGTGTGACGGTCGAAGGGAAAGTGGCTTATGCTCTCGGCGCAACGGGGCGCGCTTTTGCGCTCGATGTCGCGAGTGGCGATGTTATCTGGGAAAAAGATTGCGAGCAGCTTTACGAAATCGACATGCCGATTTGGGGCATCGCCGGCGCGCCGCTGCTCTACGAAAATCTGATCATCCTGCATATCGGCGGCAAAGGGGCCTGTGTTGTCGCGCTCGATAAGCGCACCGGCGAAGAGGTGTGGAAAGCGCTCGGCGATCGCGCGCAGTATTCGTCCCCCATCCTCGTGAAACAGGGGGAAACCGATGTCGTGATCGTCTGGACCGGCGATAGCGCGTCGGGCATCAATGCCAAAACTGGCAACGTGGTGTGGAACTTTCCTTGGAAGCCCCGCAACATGCCGATCGGCATTGCGACCCCGATTGTCGAAAACAACATGGTGTTCTTCACGTCGTTCTACGACGGTTCGCTGATGCTCAAACTCGATCCCGCGAAACCGACAGCCGAGAAAGTTTGGCAAATAGCCGGACGCGATGAACGCAACACCGAAGCGCTGCACAGCATCATCAGCACGCCGCTGATGCGTGGCGGCTATATCTATGGCTGCGACAGCTACGGCGAACTCCGCTGCCTCGATGCGGCGACTGGCGAGCGGATTTGGGAAGATCTCACCGCCACCCCCAAAGCGCGCTGGAGCAACATCCATTTTGTACAGCGTGGAGCCGAGACCTGGATGTTCAACGAGCGCGGCGAGCTGATCATTGGTAAACTGGCGAAGGAAGGTTTCACGGAGATTTCGCGCACGAAGATTCTCGAACCGACGACCGAGCAATTGCGTCAACGTGGCGGCGTTTGCTGGTCGCATCCCGCTTTTGCGAATCGGCATGTGTTCGTGCGGAACGATAAAGAATTGGTCTGCGTGAGTCTGGAAAAGAAGTAGTTTGGGCGAACTTGCGGCAGCAGGTGACAGCACGAGATTTCCGCTGTCACCACAACTTCCCGCCGCGAAAGATTGACCCTACTTTCTAGAGCGGTACAATCCGAAAAGAAGTTTGCCAGAGGTAGGGTGACAGTAAACGCCTGCAATCGTTCGATCTTCACCGGTCGATGCATCGTCGCATGCGAGGAGCAAGGAGGCCCCTCTGTCGTCATCCACCGTCGTGCAAGCGGCTGACGAGCAAGTGGGCGCGAACGTTTCTCCTGTTCAGAACGGTCGCGCTGGGATTCTTTTCTCTTTCCCAACAAGCGGCAGCACGGATGTACGTCTCAGCACACCAGGGGTGGGTGACAGTCGAGGCTCCGGCCAAGCTGAACCTGTTTCTCGAAGTGCTCGGTAAACGGCCCGACGGCTTTCACGAACTCGAAACACTGATGACCAGTGTCTCGATCTTCGACACACTCCGTTTACGCCGGTCGAGCGATGCATCGATTTCGCTCCGTTGCCATTGGGCTACTGGCTACCTCGCGCGCGAAACAGCGGCGACCAATGCCCAAGCTGCAAGCTCCACCACCACGGCGAACGATTTGCCGAGTTCACCCTTCGGCGATCTCCCCCCGCCTGAGAAAAACATTGTCACCAAAGCGCTTGTGAAACTGCGCGAGCTTGCGGGCAACGAACAGCTCGGCTGCGAAGTGCATCTCACCAAGCGAATCGCTTCGGTCGCGGGACTCGGTGGCGCTTCGAGCGACGCGGTCGCTGCGATCCTGGCCGCCAACATCGCCTGGAACTTGCATTTCTCCTCCGCCGAGCTGGCCGAAGTGGCTGCGGCGGTCGGAAGCGACACAGTCTTTTTTCTCGCGGGTGGTCGCGCCATTTGCCGAGGGCGCGGCGAGCGCGTAACCCCGGTGAAACGTGCGTGTCAGCAGTTTGTCGTCGCGCGGCCTCCCGTCGGTCTGTCCACCCCACGCGTTTTCTCGAAGCTGAAGATTCCGCAAAATCCGCTGGATATAGCGACGTATTTGGGGGAGAAAACAAGTGGCGAGAAGACGTCGCGCGATGGGCGGCTGCATAACCGACTCGAGCAACCAGCGCGCGAGCTGACCCCCTGGATCGGCGAGCTGAGTAGCGCCTTGGATCGCGCCGGAGTCGCGCAGCATCAAATGACCGGGAGCGGTTCGAGCTACTTTGGTTTGGCGCGATCGGCGCGCCACGCCCGGCGCATCGCCGCCGTGCTTCGCGCACGGCAGATGGGCTTGGTCTACTCCGCCACGAGCGCCACAGCCTCCGGATTTTCCCCTTTGACAACCACTGAGACGGCACAGCAATAATTTTTACAGCACCGACTATTCACTACACCAAGTTTTCACAGCACTGAGCTTGAGCAACGAACGACAAAACACTCCTTGATCGACACCTGATGGTTGGCAACTAGTTGAAGTAGGGACGCAGCAACGAAACCGCAAAAGAGAACTGAGCAAACGAGATCGCGCTGGTAAGTGACTGACGAGTTGGTGCGCGATGAGAAGGCAGACATTTCACGACGACCGATGCGGGGCAACGATTCCGACCGGCTGACCAGTGGCGACACGCGCACCTTGGCACCGATCGATTGCGAACATCAGGAGGCTGGCACCATGGAGATCACCGAGGTACGCATCAAGCTCATGGAGGATTCGGACGATCGTTTGCAAGCCTTCTGTTCGATTACCTTCGACAACGCTTTTGTCGTGCGCGATCTGAAGATCATCGAAGGCTCGAGTGGTCCGTTCGTAGCGATGCCGAGTCGAAAACTGACGAGCCATTGCCATCAGTGCGGCTCGAAAAATCACTTGAAAGCTGGCTACTGCAACCATTGCGGCGCACGGCAGCGCGAAGATCGTTTGGTGCGCGATCAAGATGGCCGAGCGAAGCTGTATGCCGATATTGCTCATCCGATTAACTCGGCCTGTCGCGAGGCAATTCAGTCGCGCGTGATCCAGGAATTTCGCGTCGAACTCGAGCGCGCGAAGCAGCCCGGCTATGTCAGCCGCTACGACGAAGACTACGACGACGAGTTCGATCCCTTGTACATGCCGTCCGAAGACAAACGTGCCGCGCGACCCTCGGCGGGAAATATTCCTGCGCCGCCAGCCGCGCCGGTTTCGGCTTCCTCGCCACTCCCGGGATCGCCACCGATCATCATGCCCGCTTCGATTGCCCCCGCTCCCACTACGCATCTCGAGCCGGCCGATCCAGCCGTTCCTCCTCCGCATTTGCCCGTGAGTGGAACCGGCATCGGCGCGCGAACGATCCCCACCGAAGCATCCACAAGTTCCGAGGTCGAGCGGGTCGCAGCAGAGAGTGACGATGAAGGGAGTGGCAGCGTTCCGCCACCCCATCATCTATCGCGCGAAGGGCACTCGCGATTGCCGAAAGATCGGGCTCCGCGTGAGCAAAGTGAGCGGCGCGAGCGCCCGGCTGATCCACGGGCTCCGAAGCGACCATCCACCGGTTTTGGCGACGGTGTTTTTTAAGAACGCTGTTTTTTAAGAACGCTGTGCTCTAAGCTTTGATGCCGCTGGTGAAGAGCTTCAAACCTTCACCAGCCGCCAGCCACCCTGGAAGAAGCGGTAGGAGATGACGCCGCAGCGCACCACCACGTCGATCACCATTGCCCACCACGCACCAGCGACTCCATAGCCAAAGCCGCCAATCACGAAGCTGCCGATCGGCACGCTATCCCACGCCAGCAAGGCGGCGAGGGGCAAGCGAACTCCCACCAGACCAACGAGCGTGATCACCAGCAGCCAGCGCGTGTCGCCACTGCCGCGCAGCGCTCCGCTGAAGATCATCAGCACGGCGAGAAACGGGCACGAGACCGCCACGATCTTCAGCAGCTGAGCTGTCAGCAGCACCGTATCACTCTCCCAGCTGCCGGTGAACATTGCAGCGATCGCAAGCCCTTGCGTCGCAAACACCAGCCCCGCGAGCGACATCACAATCACCGCTGTGATCGCAGCTGCGAGTGCGGACCGCGTAGCACGTCGCAAATCTCCGGCCCCGATCGCTTGGCCTGCGAGTGTAGCCGCTGCGGCCTGAAACGCGTGCCCCGGCAGGTACGACATCGCCTCGATCTGCACACCCAAGCCGTGAGCTGCTTGCGCCACCGTTCCCAGCTTGCCGATGATCGCCACATACACCATGTGACAGCTGATAATCGCGAGCATATCGGCCCCGCCAGGAATGCCGACCCGGACCAAACGTGTCAGCACTGCCAGGTCGAGTCGCGGACGTTCCCATTTCAGTCGGATGTGCGATCGTCCTCGCAGCAGCATCAGCAGAATGATCGCCCCGCCGAGAAAATGCCCGGTCGCCGTTCCGATCGCGAGTCCATCCCAGCCGAGTTTGGGAAACGGACCATAGCCGGTCACGAGCAGAAAGCTGACCACCAGATTGGTGATGTTCAGGATGACGCGCGCGACCATTCCCGAGACAGTATCGCCAGCAGCCCGCAAACAAGCGGAGCCAACTTGCTCGAGCATCACCATCGGCACCACCGGGAGCAGAATCCATAGGTAGCGATTGGCGAGCGTTTGCACCTCGACGTTCGACTGCATTGCGCTAGTGAGCATCGCGCCACCAAGCCCCATCAGCAGCATGGTGACGACCGCCGAGAAGAGCCCCAGCAGAAGCGACTGCGCGACGACAAACGAGGCATCGTCGTTTTGCTTGTTCCCGACGAGTCGGGCCACGAGCGCATGCGCGCCGATCGACACAATCGAAAACATCCCCGGCAAGAGCCACAGCAGATAAGCCATCAGGGTCATCGCTGCCAGCGGCTCATCCCCCGCGAGAAAGCGTGCGGTGAGAATCCAGTCGGTATAGCCGACCAGCATGTTGAGCGCTTCTTCAGCCAGCACCGGAAGCGAAAGCGCCATCATCGAGCGGAGGATATCGCGCCACGCATCCGAAGTCGCGCTCGGGGTCGACGTAGTCGCCGGTGTCATAAAAAGTTGCGCAAAGCCGCGTGATCAATCTCTAGCGATTAATCCGCTCGAGCGGGAGAAGGGAAGGGGGAGAGGATGCGGAAAATAAGCTTTATAGCGATCGCACTAAGCAGACTCAGTATCACCCCGCCAATGGCGTTTGACTACCAGGTATCTCAACCTACCGTTTCGTAGCAGGTGTGCGTTTTCGCTCCAAGCAACCGCTTGTGAACGAATTTCGTCACCTCCAAACTTCCATCTAACCCCTGCCTGGTTTGTTGATGGTTGTGCGGCGCGTCCTGAAATTGGCCGACGTTCGTAGACCTCATCCTCTACGCGTGTGTTGCCATTTCGTGGCTCCTGCCCAATCACAGCAACACCAATTCACGCCACACACTCGCAGGGGCGGTCCGGTTCCCACCGACCGATGGCATTATGCTCGCGCTCGTTGCAGGTCACGACGACTTGCTCGCCTCGCGGATTGCCACGCGCCTATCCAAGGCTGGCATCGAGTGCCCGCGCGCTAGCTGTGTTCCTCTCGAACAGGCGCGTGCGCTGCTGCATGCCGGCATGAATCCTGATCTGCTGTTCCTCAATTGCAACTCGCCAACCGACCGAGTCGACGATCTGATTCATCGTTATCGCGAAACCACCGGAGGTAGTGGAACCGTCGTCGCGATTGGCAAAGGACTCGGGATGACGCGCATCCTCGAGCTGATCCGCACCGGCGCGAGTGACTACTTAGATGCTGGTGGCGATCTCGACGCAGAGCTCGATGCACTCATCGCGCGACTTCGTATGAGCTCGCAAGGACGTGGTAAAGGACAAGCCATCTGCGTGCTGAGTGCCAGTGGTGGAAGTGGCGCAAGTTCGATTGCTGCCAATCTGGCGATCTCGCTCGCTAAGCAGCGCGGAAGCGCGTGCCTGATCGACCTGAAACTGCGCGGCGGCGATCTCGCGACACTGATGAACCTCAAACCGCGCCACACCATCGTCGACCTCTGTTTTCAGGGGGAACGACTCGATCATGCGATGTTCGATAGCGCACTCTTGCCGCATCCCAGCGGCGTCAAACTACTCGCAGCTCCCACGCTGCTGACCGATCATGCGGGGGTCGATGTCGAAACGATTAGCCAAGTGTTTAAGCTGGCTGCCACCGATTTTCCTTACGTCGTGCTCGATCTCGAGGATGTCGTTCATCGCGAACAGCAGCGCGCGATTGCCTCGAGCGATCTGCTGATCGTTGTCTTGCGACTCGACTTCCCTTGCATCCTCCGAACACGTCGCATGCTCGCTTACTTGCGCGAGATGCAGATCGATCCGTCGCGCATTCGTGTCGTCGCCAATCGCTTTGGTAACAGCACCGAACTGCCGCAGCGAAAAGCGCAAGAAGCCCTCGGTATGCCGATCTTTCACGCCCTTCCCGAAGATAGTGAAGCGATGCTGGCCGCCGTGAATCTCGGCAATCCGGCCGTGCTCGAACGACCAGCGAGCAAGGTCTCCAAAGCGATGCAAAAACTGGCCGACATGATTACTGCTTAACTCGACCGAGGACTCACGTAACTCTCCCGTGTTTGTAGAGGAATTTCGATGGCTCTCTCTGGAAAACCCGATAGTTCGCCACGCGGCGATCAGCGCTCCGATGTGGAAGAGCGTCTGACGCAGCTCAAACGCGAACTCCACAATCGGTTGATCCAAGGGATCGATCTGGCGGCGTTTCGCAGTATGGACGAGCAGCAGCTGCGGATTGAATTTCGCCGCGGCGCTGAAGAACTCTGCCGCCAACGTCCCGACCTAATCAGCCTGACCGAGCGGAAACGAATCATCGAGGAACTGGTCGACGAAACATTGGGACTTGGTCCGCTCGAGCCACTACTGCGCGACCCGACCGTCTCCGACATATTGATCAATGGGCCACGGCAAGTGTTTGTCGAACGCGGGGGAAAGCTCGTGAAGAGCAGCCTGCAGTTTTATAGCGACGAACATTTGCTGCAGGTGGTACAAAAAATTGTCTCGCGTGTCGGACGCCGCGTCGATGAATCGAGTCCGATGGTCGATGCCCGTCTTCCCGATGGAAGCCGCGTCAACGCCATCATTCGGCCCCTCGCTCTCGATGGCGCGCTGGTCTCGATTCGCCGCTTTGGTCAAACCCGCATGGGACCCGAGCAGCTAGTGCAAAGTGGCAGTATTTCTCGGGAAATGATGTGTTTTATGGCTGCCGCCGTCCAGGCGCGCCTCAATATTTTGGTGTCGGGCGGAACCGGGAGTGGCAAGACGACGCTGCTCAATATTCTGTCGAGTTTCATTCAGCCCGATCAGCGTCTCGTGACCATCGAAGATGCTGCCGAGCTTCAGCTGCAACAGCCGCACGTCGCTCGGATGGAGACCCGCCCCGCCAATCTCGAAGGAAGCGGCGAAGTCTCGGCACGCGACCTACTGCGCAACGCACTCCGGATGCGACCCGACCGCATCATCGTCGGCGAATGTCGTGGTGGAGAAGCTCTCGACATGCTGCAAGCGATGAACACCGGTCACGACGGGAGCCTCACAACAATCCATGCCAACACGGCTCACGATGCCCTCTGCCGACTCGAGATGCTCGTCGGGATGAGTGGCTTTGAACTTCCCATGTGGTACATCGATCGGCAAATCGCCTCTGGTATTCAGCTCGTCGTGCAAACCGCGCGGCTGTGTGGCGGCGTTCGACGTGTCACGCAAATTGCGGAGGTTTGTGGCGTGCAGCAAGGGCAGCTCGTTACGCGCGATCTGTTTCAGTTCGAGCAGACTGGCGTCGATAGCCTCGGTCAGGCGGTTGGGATCTTCAAAGCGTGTGGCGTGCTTCCGAAGTGCTTCTCGCGACTCAAAAGCTATGGTGTCCCGCTCCCCAAAGAGCTGTTTCTCACTGGCGCACCGACTATGCCGCGCGAGGAGATTCCACTCGAACGAAAAACAACACCACCCGGCGCGCCGGCCATTGTCCCCGCCAGTTTCAACCCCGAAGTGACTGCCTAGGAGCGCTCGTAGCATGGGGAGCTTACTCATCACGGTCCTGACGTTTGCGTGCGTTTCGCTCTGCATCGTCGGCTTCTCGAATCTCGCGTTCGACCTGTTTTTTCGCGACAAATCGCGCGTCGATGATCGTTTGCGAGAAGCGTTTGGCGACGAGATGCGCGATCGCGCGAAGACCTCGCCACTCTTCAAAGACCTGCAGCAAATGGCCGCTGGCACGATGATCGACACGCCGACATTGTCGCGCCGCGTGCAAACGATCATCGATCAAGCCGGTCTGCGGATTACTTCAGCGCAGCTGACCTCGATGTCGCTCGGGCTTGCGATACTTCTGGGACTAGCGACCGGCATTGCGACTTTGAAATGGTGGATTGCGATTCCGGTGGCCATCGCCGCGATTCCTCTTCCGCTGTGGGTGGTGCTGAAGCTCCGGCGTCGGCGCCGCGATACACTCGCGCGACAGTTGCCCGATGCCTTTGATGTGATGAGCCGCGCGCTGCGCGCCGGTCAAACGGTTCCCGCTGCGTTTCAAGTGATTGCGACCGACTTCAATTCGCCTCTGAAAGAAGAGTTTGCGCACTGTTACGAACAGCAGCATCTCGGGATTGAGCGCGACGTGGCGCTCCGCGATCTTGCGCGGCGGACCAGCGTGATGGAACTGCAGATTTTTGTCGTCGCACTCATCATGCATGGCAAAACGGGTGGCAATCTCGCCGAACTACTCGGCAATCTCGCGCTCCTGCTTCGCAAACGGGGAAAGCTTCACGATCGTATTCGGGCCCTCACTGGCGAAGGACGCATGCAGGCGGTCGTGCTCATTGCACTCCCGGCTGTGATTTTTGGGGTGATGTACGTCATGAATCGCGAATATGCCCAGGTGTTGCTCGATCGGCCGATGCTCCTGATCGGCTGCGGCATCTCGCAGCTGATCGGCGCGCTCTGCATCCGCAAAATCATCGATATCGAATACTAAAACCATACGAATTCACAGGCTCAAGCTCACAAGCATCGGTCGCGCTTGCTCAGCGAAGGGACGTTTTATGTGGGAACTGTTCTCCAGTCCGGTCATGATTCAGGTGGCGGTTTTTCTCGGTGTGAGCTCGCTCCTGCTCGGACTTCACTGGCTGATGTCGAGCAGCGATACACGTCTCGATTCGCGCATGGAATCGCTGACCGAAGGGGATTCCCACGCGATCGATGATCGCTATCGCGCGAAGCCGCGCGGCATGATGCAACTGCTGGTGCCGCAGATTCCGCGACTCGCGAAAGTGATTCTCCCTAACGACGAAGCAACCCGCACACGCCTGCAAGCGCAGCTGATTCAAGCGGGCATCTATGCGCCGAGCGCGATGGGGCTCTACCTCACCGCCAAACTTGTGCTGATGACCATTCCACCTGTTGTCGGTTTGGTGGTGGCTTGGTTCGGTTGGTTCGATCCAGCCTATGCGATGCTTTTGGGAGGTGCGGGAGGTTGCGCTGGGATGCTGATGCCGAGCATGTGGCTCGCCTACTATCGCGCGAAGCGACAGCGTCAACTCCGGACATCGCTAGCCGACTTTTTGGATTTGATGGTCACCTGCCTCGAGGGGGGCGTCGGGATGCAGGCCGCCATTTCGCAAGTGGCCGACGAACTCCGCACGCCTCATCCGATTCTGGCAACAGAGTTGCTCGTGGTGCTACGTGAAGTGGAAGTGGGACGCTCAATCGAAGTGGCGCTGGCTCACTTGGCGGAGCGCACGGGGCTGGAAGAGCTCCGCTCGCTCGCGACCTTCGTACAGCAGGCGCAGCGGTTTGGTTCGACGATGGCCGACGCCATGCGTGAACTGAGTGACATGCTTCGCACGCAGCGCGAAACGCGCGCTGAAGAGCGTGCGCAGAAAGCTTCGGTCAAGATTCTTATTCCGACACTTTTGTTCATATTTCCCACGGTTTTCGTCGTTTTAGCAGGTCCGGCTGCGATTCAGATTCAAGAGAGTTTGGCGAAGACCGGCGGCAGCGGTTTGGCAGCGGACAAGAAATAACGCGAGAGTCAAACGCATGGCACAGCAGCGCTGGGGAGTGGTGACAATGACTCGAATATCACGCATCACAATCGTGCGACAGCGTCGCGCAGCAGCGGCGACGGAACTGGCCGTTTGCTTGCCACTGCTCGTAGCGCTCTGCCTCGTGAGTGTCGATCTCGGCCGCTTTGCACAGGCGTATATCGCGGTCGGAAACTCGGCGCGCGTGGCCGCTGAGCGGGGAGCGACACGGGCCTACCTCGCCACGACCGCCGCTACTTGGGAGGCAGAGGTGCGCGCTGCGGCCGAGGCGGAGATGACAGCCGAAGAGGGGTTTGATCCGACCCTAGTAGTAATCGAAATCGATGTCGAGAACGACGATCACAACTTGCCGCGTGGCACCGTGCGCGTGACCTATCCGCTGCGGCTTGTGATGGACTGGCCCGGTATCCCGCGCGATATTCCGTTGACTCGCCAAGTAAGTATTCGCCGTTTTCGCTGAGGTTGAGAACGTGGCACATGATGCTGCGAAGGAGTTTGCCCATGATCCATCGAAAGTTTCCAATTGCTAAAAAACGCCGAGGAAATCGCGCTGCGAAGCGGTTGCGACGCGGAGGAACGATGGTCGAGTCGGCGATTGTCCTCTCGGTGGTGGCGCTCTTGCTACTCGGAATGCTCGAGCTGTCGCTAGCGCTTGTGCGTAGTGAAGTGATGGCCGAGGCAGCGCGCCGCGCAGCCCGCGCAGCGATTGTGCGTGGCGAGAACGCGCCGAATGCTCTAGGAACATGGGGACCTGCTGAACTCGAGGTTCTAGGGGGAGACGATCATCCCGTGGCGGATGCGATCGCGCCAATCTTGATGACGATCGATCCCGATCTCGTGACGATTCGCATCGAGTGGCCCGATGGTGGGAATGCTGTCGATGATCGAGTCGAAGCGACCGTCACTTGTCAGCATCAAAGTGTGGTTCCGCTCATCTCGAATTACGTCTCGATTCCGCTCCGTGGTAAGTCGGTGATGCGCGTTGCGCATTAATAGCAGCAAGGAGATTGAGCGATGCACTCGCAGCAACTGATAAACATCTCTTCGTCAAAATTCGCCCGAAAAACACGAGAAAAACAGCGCCGAGGCAAAGTGCTGGTCCTGCTGGCGATCTTGCTTCCGTCGCTATGCGGCATGATTGGCCTGGTGATGGATACCGGCATGCTGCTGTCGGAACATCGCCAAGCGCAGCATGCGGCTGATGCGGCGGCTACTGCTGCTGCGATGGAAAAACAACAGGGCTCGACCACGGCAGAGGTGCTTGCGGAAGCGACCGAAACGGTGCGAGTTCACAATCAGATCAGCAGCGCGAATGTGACGGTTCATTCACCACCCACTTCGGGACCATACGCCGGTAGCGCCAAGCATGTCGAGGTGATTGTCGACTACGAACTCCCGACCTTCTTTATGCATGTTGTCGGAGGAGCGACGTCGAACGATATCCGCTGCCGCGCTGTGGCCGGTTTTGAACCGGTTACGGAAGGAGCGTCAATCGTGGTGCTCGATCCCAATCCCGATAACTTTTCGCTCGGTGCACTCACCCCGATTTTGCCACCACTACCAGCGCTCCTCGGTGGTGTGGAAGTCCTCGGGCTTGGGCGGGTGCAAGTCCACGGCGCGATGCATGTGAACACCGAGTGGGGAGGCGAAGATGAGTATGGTTTGCCAGCCGGTGTCGTGAAGCCACTTAAAAAAGCGGTCACTTGTACGCCGATTGTGGGTCTCACCAAACTGCAAACGGAAGATCTGCGGATCGTCGGAGGGGTGAGTAACTACAAGCACTTCGGCACGCTGAATCCCGAGGCTGATGTCCCTTTTCACGCCAATCGATTGCCGGTCCCCGATCCGCTTCAACATCTTGCCCCACCCTCGATCAGCATCGACTCGGCGAATGTGTCGGCGACAATGCAGGGGGGACGCACAATCATTGGCATCCCGCTGATCGGCCCGAAAATCACGCTCAATCCAGGCGTTTATGAGTGGATTGATGTCGTGAGTGGTCGCGTCGAGTTTCGGCCGGGTGTCTACATCATTCGGGGCAAAAGCCCGATTACACAAATCCCGCTGAAGGTCCTGGCAGGAGAGGTCGACGCTGAGGGGGTGATGTTCTACATCACCGACAACAGTTCGTATAACCCCGCAGGCGGAACGTTTCCCGATTCAGCCGATGGCGAGACAGACCCGCCACATCAGGACCTCGGAAACTTGCTCCCCAGCGCGCTGATCAACATTGGCCTGCTTGGCAGCAGCTTCAAACCGCTGAACGATCCAGCAAGTCCATATCACGACATGCTGATCTTTCAGCGCCGGCACGATCGCCGCCCGATTGTGCTGGTGCAGGAAACGCTGCTCGGAAACGGTCAGTACAGCGGCACCACTTACAGCAAGTGGGGGCATGTGCTGCTGGCAGGACTCGGCGACTACGATGCCCGCTTCGTTTGCGGCACGATGCGCATGCTGGCGATCTTGGATCTCGACATCAATCCGTCGACGTTGTTGCCGCCAGCGGAAGATGTGTTTCTCGTCGAGTGAGTGCGGCTTGATTGCCTGTGGAGAGTCGCAGAATCGCGCGCTGAAAAAACAGAACGCTTAAAGCGTCTTGAGAATCGCTTTGCTGATCAGCAGATAATTGCTGCCGCGATACTCGGTCACCAGACCACTGACGATCCAGGTTTGTGGTTCGCGATCTTCGCCAAGCACTTTGCTGACGCGCTCGAGGGAGAGATTTTCGAGCAAGCGAAAACTCTCTTGGCTTGCGATGGTTTGGAAGCTGATGCGATCTCCCGAGAACTCGAAGTGCCCCTCGACACTTTCGAGTTTCGACCCTTCGCGCTGCCTCTGACCGGCCGCTCCCTCTTGCCGGGCCAATCGCTTCGTGCTGACTGGCTGGCCAGCTTCTTCGGCTGTCGCTTTTGGCGCAAACGCAAGCGCTGTCGCCGCTGCGATTCCCAATTGCCAGATCCGTCGGTTGAGCATTCCGCCTATCCTTCTTACGCGCACGAAACGAGAGCTCGATCGTGAAATCGATGCTGCAACTCTAGGTCATAATTCGTCGTCCGAGGGGGCGAGGCCGGAACGTAGCGAACGTAAGGAAGAAACAGATTCTGCCGGACGTTGCCCGCACGCCACCAGCGCAGAAGCGCCGCTGACGCGTCCCGGCATCATGTGGCGAAAAGGCAACCTGCTGAAAGTGACTAAAAACCAGTGGAATTCTTCGTCTAAGTCCCTGCGAGACAGCAGTTTGAGAGGTGGCTGAAGGCTCGCGAGGCTCACTCTCGCGCCGCTGGCCTCGGAGTTGCTTTCTACCTGGCAGAGCACCGCTAGGAGCCCCTTTCCTCGGAGGTCGTGACCTCGGGAAAACGGGATTCGCAGGTGCCGCTGGGAGAACCGTCGATGATAAGTAACCGACTGCTGCGGCGCGTCGCCTTTGCCGTGGCGCTGATCCTGGTGATTTTTGCGCTCAAAGGAAATGTGCGAGGCGCCGAGGTAGAAGTTGCACTCGCCAGTGGACGAGTCTTTCAAGGTCAACTCGTCGCCAGTCATTCAGCCGATCGACTCGCTATCGAGTTCGGTACCGAATCGACCTCGATCACTCGTCAGCTGAACTACGCCTCGCTCGTCTCCGCGCGGCTCGACGGCGCAGAGATCTCGATCGATCAGCTCCGTATTGTGGCGGAGAAACTCCGGACGAATCGTCCACCGGTCAAGAAGTCGATCCGGATTGTGCTCGACAATCGCGCGGAAGTTGCAACGCAGCGCGCAGAGGAAAAAGTGAGCGAAGTCGAGAGAGCTCTGCCAGCGCCACGCCTCATGCAACTAGTGATCGACGCGCACATGGCTTCGTGGAACGGATCGGCCGAGTCCGACGGGCTGCTGGTTTACGTTCAGCCGATCAATTCGCGTGGCGAACTCACTAGCACGAGTGGTCGAATCGATGTGACGCTGTGGGGACTCGAGTATCGCGACCTACAAGCCTCGTCGTTTGCAGCAGGCCAGTCGATTGTGCCGATCGGACGTTGGTCGCGCGAGCTCCAGCCGAGTGCGTGGACAACGCGCGGCTATGCGATTCGCTTACCGCTAGGGGCGATTCGACCCGCGACGAGCACGAAGTTCAAACCGCTAGGGACGGTCGTCGCCAAGTTGGTCGTGCCGGGAGATGGTCAATGGGAAGCGACCACCGAAGTGGTTCGACTGCGACCTTGGAACCCGCTCCGCGATGTGCGCGAGCTGCAGTCGGGAACGCGGCTGTTTCCAGGTGAAACATCGCTGCGCGGGATCGGCGTCGCGCAGTAACCTGCGAAAAGTGGCCGGTAGCGAGCGGGCGATCAGCCCCCCGGTTTTTTCAGCGCCAAGCTGTGGAGCACCAGCACGCTGCCAACCGACACGAGTGCCCAGCCGAGCCATTTTGGTGGCTCCATGCGATGTTTGACCGTTGCGACAGGCTGATTGGCCGCGTAGTGCGTCGCCAGATCGCTCGTACTGGCGATCTCGGTCCCTTTGATATCTTGCATCCGCTGAGCAAGAAACTTTGTGGCGCGCTCGTTGAGCACCACCGCATCGATTGAGCGGAGTTGAATGCCGAGCAGTAGGATTACTAGCCCGGCCATCAGATACTGATTGCGATTGAATTCCATCATGGTGAGGTGCTCCTGGGCACAGTCCTGCCACGGTGAGCCGCTATGATGGTATCGAACCAGCGGGGGTCGATTCTTTGACAACCCGGATCGATCTCCGGTTGTTCGTTCTGTGGAAAGTAGCCCTGGGAACGAAAGCTTTGCAATCGTTCGCTGCAGAGCGCGTGTCGCATCTATAGCGGTTATGCACGCGCGATCGATCGGGCGCTTAGCGCGGAATCGGCGTGGGGCCGGTCGGTGCCGGAGCTGCCGGACGTGTCGCCTGCGAAGGCTGGGGCTGCGCTGCCGGACCTGGTCCTGGTGGCACATTCAGGTTCTCGACAATCCGTTCCCAGCCCGACGGTGTTTGCGGCTCAAAGAACTCTTTCAAAAACGGATTGAGTTTGTTGAGCAGGTTCACCTTGTTCACTTCGCGTTCTTTGAAGATGTACGCGGTTCGCACAGGATTGGTCTTCGGGTCGTAGTTCGGCGGAAAGACCTGCAACCCTTGGGGGAGGAATTCTTTCTCGTCGATGATGATGTGCACCATCTTGAAGTTGGCGGCATCGGCGCGCGATTTCGGAACGGCTTCGAGCCAGTATTCTCCCTTCACGCCTTCAGGAGGGGTGAGGGGTCGAAGCCAATAGCGGCTCATGATCTTGGCGGCGTCCGCTCCAAACAGAAACGGCAGGGGGCCATCGGCGATCGCTTTCCCTTGCATCTCGGCGGGCAAAATGCGCTCGATCACTTTTTTCTGACGCGCATCGAATTCGAACACGCGCTGACCATCGCAAATCCAGTGTTCACCGAGCACGCCCGTTTGTGGAACGTACGAGGGTTGTTCGCCAGCTTGAGTGGCAGCCACGTAGTTGCTCAGCTTTTCGAGTCGGAACAAACCTTTATCGGGCTGGGCGTACTGAATCACACCTTCGGCAAACGTTTTCGGAACCGAAGGATCTTTAGGACCAAAGATCGGGTCGTAGTCCCAGCGCTGAAACTTGCAGCGATAGGTTTCGACTTTCGAGCTCCGCTGTTGCCAGTAGCCCAGGACGTTATCGACCCAAGCTTGCACTTTGGCATCGAGTGGATACCAGGCCGGCGCTTGCGGAGCAGCTGGTTCAGCGGGGCGTGGAATCAGCTGCACATTGCCTGGACCAATCGGTCGACCGGGCTGGGGGCCTGCAGGTGTTGCTGGTTGAGCGCCCGGTTGTGCGCCGGGCTGAGGCTGACGAATCGGCTGCTGCAGATCGACCTGACGGACAGGGTTCTGCTGTGTCGGTCCGGGCTGCGTGTAATTTGGCTGCGTGTAGGTGGGTTGTGCGGGGCCTGCTGGAGCGGGGCCTTGTCGCATCGCTGGCTGCATCGGACCAGCAGCGCGGGGAGCCGTTTGCGGCACTGGCGCAGGCGCTGCTGTTTGAGGAGCATAGCGCGAAGCGCCGGAAGGAGCGACGTAGGTTTGTGCCAGTGCGCTAGTCCCCAGCAGCAGCGCAGCCACCGGAGCAAAACGCGAAGCATGGCAAGTGAACGTCGATGCCAGTCGGAGAAGGGCCGTGCAAGTCATCCGTGAGGGCCTTATGCGGCAGGTTGTCGAAAGCGTGCTGCTAGCGAGGTGTCGTCCTGACTTGTCGCGCGCACGATGGTTGAGCGGGATTTCAACCGGCCCAGAGCATAGCTGAAAGGCCGATTTCGCCAAAGTCCGTTTTTTCAGCGGAAAACGGCCTGTAGCGGCGAGTAGAAGCTGCAGGACCAACGTTTTAGCGATCGTCGATCCACGCTAGCAGCTCGTCGTAGTGGGCCAGCGACGGCAGGATCAAATCGGGCTGCGGCGTGCAGCGTGCCTCGTCGTCGCTCGACGTCAGCAGCACGGTCCATGTTCCCGCCGCATGGCCACATGCGATGTCGAAGACCCAGTCGCCAATCATCACGAGCGAGCGGGGATCGAATTTCCAGTGACGAATGATTTCGAGCGCTCCCCACGGATCGGGTTTCACCGGGCCATCGTCGCGCGTGATGACGAGTGAGGAGCGAATGCCGAGCTTCGACAGTGTCGCGGCTGTCACCTCGCGGCTGTTGCGGGTGACGATCGAAATCGGCATCGAGCGGCTCTCGAGCTGCGACAGCAGCTCGCCAGCTCCAGGAAGGAGTGTCGCGCGAGCAGCTCCTTCGAGCTCGTGCCGGCGCAAGATGGCATGGCACTCGTGCTGCCGCTCGGCCGGGAGTGCAGCAACGGCTTCGAGAATAGGTTGGCCCGCCGGAAGCTGCATTTCATCGCGCATCGCCTCGAAGTCGAGCTGCGAATCGGCGAGCGTTCCATCGAGATCGAAGATGACACCTTGGATCATGGCGAAGACTTACCACGGAAGACCTACAGACTATCGTCGGCAGGGGGAATGGCGGAGGGAGTTACGAGGCTCGCAGCTTCGAGCTTATGACGCGGCTCGATCAGCCGAAAACTGAGGATCGCGCCGATGACCAGCAGCACAGTCACAGCATGATAGACAGCCGTAAAGCCCAGCCAATCGACGAAGTATCCCACCAGGATCGAAAAGAAAATCGGCAGCGCCATGCAGAGCGACAGCGTGCTGAGATAACGCGGGTGATTTTCGGGCGTGGTAAGTTCGAGCGTGTAGTTGTTGAATGATTTTTGCGCGACGGGAGTCATCCCCACGAGCAGAAAGACCATGAAAAACCCGACTTTTCCGATCTCGGGATTAAACGAAAGCCACAGCGCGGTTTGGGGAGCGAGGCAGATCAAGATGGTGAGGAGCCGCAGTGACAGCCGATTTCCAAAACGATCGGCTAATGGACCCGTGAGTACACTGAAAATCGCCGTCCCAACATTCTGGGCAATCACCCACCACATCAGGTAGGGAGTTCCCAGGTTCAGTTCCTCGCTTGCAATCGCCTGGTAGTGAGGGAACAACACGAGGCTGCTGCTGAAGAGTCCCGCGACAATGCAAAGTCGGCGAAACGGGCGATCGCTTTTCAAAACCTGCCAAGCGGCGGCGAAGACCGGCTCTCGTTTTTCCTCGCGTTGCTCGGCGCTGTCAGGACTCTCGACCAGCATCCAGGCAATGATGGAAGCGGCGGCGAACAGGCCAGTCGAGAAACCGAAAATCCAGGCGAAGTCGGCATGGTCTTCGTGGAGCCAGCGCGGCAAGAGGAGCAGCGCGCAGGCGATAGCAGTGGCTGCGCCGATGGTGTCGGCGATCATCAGCAATCGGCCCCGACTTCGAACGCGGATCAGTTTGCCTTGCAGCGTGTTGTAGGCGAGTTGATTCACGCCGATAGCGGCGAAGAAGAGGGCGTAGATCGCCAGGTAGATATAGCGGGCGTAGGGGGAGTCTTTCAGCCCCGGGATGAGCCAGATCGAGGTGATCGCCAGGAACATCGCGACCATCGAGGTGGTGGTGCCGACAAAGGCCCACTTCTTCTGCGCGAGCCCTTTGATGTGCCGAGCCAGCAACATCGGCGGCACACTTTGGCCAAACCGATTCAGCAGCGGCAGAGCACCGCGCATCCATCCCGTACCGCCCAGTGAATCGATCACCGCGGGCATGATGCTGCTCTCGGTTTTGAAGATCCACCCGGTGCGCATCAGGATCTGATAGGTGACCATCAGCAAGAAGTTGCGGCGCTCGGCGGGGTGTGTTTCCGCAGGGGAAAGTTCGCCGCTGAGGCGCTTCGCGGGAGCGGCCGCGCTCGGGGGTGGGGCAAGCGAATCGGAGGGGTTCCGAAGCGTCGAATCGTGCTGCCCAGCCTGAGGTTCCATAGAGTGGAAGTATAGTCACACGGCGCAGCGGATGTAGCAAGACCAAACCACAAAACCCGCAGCGCAAAACAGATCGCCAGGCCTCACGCTAGCAGGTCTCGCTCGCCCGCTGAACCGTTACGTCGAGACGAGCTGAGCACGCTTGTCGGCGATCAGCTTGAGGAGCGCTTTCTGAGGATCGGCGAACTTTTTGATCCCCTCGTCCATCAGCACGGTTTCGAGTTTCACGGCATCGACCTTCGTGCGAATCTCCTCGAGCACCTCGGCCGGAGGAAGGACGTCGACTTGCCGCGTGAAGAGTTCGGTCGACCTGGCAACCGCATCGTTGGTCCCGGGGGGATTCGTTTGAATGTCGCTCCCTGCGAGCGCGGCGACATACTTCCACGGGGCATCCTCGGCCTTCTTGGTGCCGGTGCTCGCGAAAATCATCTCCTGCGCCAAAGGGCACTGCTTATCGGCCCAAAACTCGCGATTCGCTTTCCAAATTAACTTCGAGTTGACGATGCCGACTTGACCTTGAGCAGCTGGCGAAAGCTCGGGGACCTGCTTTTCGGTGTAGATGTCGACTCGCGAGACAAAAATGCTGTAGACACTTTTGAACTTCTCGAGCGACGCCCGCTGCTGCGCTCCGCGCCACACACTATCGCGGGCCGCTTCGTACTGCCGCATCGTGAAAATCAGAGTGACGTTAAGCGAAACGCCGAGCGCACAGAGGGGCTCGAGCGCTTCGATGCCAGCCGGAGTCGCTGGAACTTTGATCATCCGGTTGGTATGTCCGGCCGACCATTTTTTCCCCAGTTCGACGTACATTCGAACGCGCTCGGCATGGGGCAAGTTGGCCGCAGGGTCTTCAATCAGCGGATCGAGTTCGAAGCTGACATAGCCATCGTCGGCCTTCGTCGCTTCGTACACAGGCTGAAACACTTGCTGGGCGTTGGTGACAAGTTTATCGGTAAGGCTCCAAGCGACTTCGCTGTCGGAGAGCCCACTGCTGACGAGTTCGACAATCTCTTGATCGAACCTTCCGGTGCGGATCAGATCGGAAACAATCACTGGGTTGCTAGTGGCGCCGCTTGCTCCGAGGCTCCGATTGAGCAGCACCAGCTGCGGATCGATCGAATCGAGGTAGAGCTTGGTGCCGGTGGCGATGAGTGAGCCGAGCGGATGCATGGTGAAGTTCCTTCTGCAGAAGTGGATTGCCACCCCATCATACCGACACGATCAAGCCACGCACGTTGGAGTTGCGTTAATTCGTGACGGAAACGAGCGCATCGCAAAGCAGCAGGCCACTTCTGGAGTGGCCCCACGCTACTCTTCTGCGGTGCGCGTGATCTCGAACTCTTCTTCCAGTGCTTGCTGGAAATCGTAGACGTCGTCGAAGTCTTCCCGGCGATCGTGCGCCGATTTGGTCATTTCGCCAATTTTGATCAGGTTGTACACAATCTCGCCAAAATCGCTGGTGCTCTTAATGCCCCACGACGCGAGAACCAGCCGGGCCATGTAGCCATACTGCGAGTGGGCAAATGTTTTGAGCGCTCGCGAAAGATCTTGGCCGGTCACGTGCCGCACCGGTCCCCGCTGAAACAGCGTCGGCTCGGTTCCTGCTTCTGCTTCCTCTTCTTCGGACGAAGGTTCGTCGGCTCCAAGACCGAGCTCATCCTGGGCATATTTCAGCCCCGCGCGAACAAATTGATAGGCCTCGAGCTTGTAACGGGTATCTTCGCACAGCAGCTTGACGAGCGGATGAATTTCCTGCGACATAGGAGCGGCAATAACTGAAGGAAGGAGGGGCGTCGATCACCGACATCGATCGCGCGACAGATCGGGAATGAAATTCGTCGTAAACCGCAAATTATAGGCTGTTGACCATCAGGCAGTGCAATACCGAACCACGATTCAGCGGACCATGATTCATTGGGTAGTGGCAGCTGCCACCTCTCAGGTGGACTTGTCTTCCGCTCCAGGCTCGGGAGTTGGGGCTGGAGGGGCTGATGGCGGAAGCTCCGCAGGTTTCTCCGAATCGCTCGCGCGAGGCATCGATTCAGGTGGAGTTGTCGTCGCTGGGGGGATGTCTGCCGAGGGCTGTAGCTCCGGGGCAAATTCGCGCGGCTGTCGAGCGCCGCGATTGGCGTCTCGATTGCCATCGCGCTGCTGTGGACCACGCTGCTGCGGATCGCGCTGTTGCGGATCGCGCTGTTGCGAATCTCGCTGCTGATAGGCGCCACGCTGCGGAGGCCGACGATCTCCCGAGCGCTGCTGATCACGCTGTGGTCTCGGCTGCTCGCCTGCTGGTCGCTCGCCGGTCGATTCTGCCGGAGGCGCATCGCTCGCCGCTGGTTCACTTTCGCCAGTGGGTGCTGAATGTCGGTCGGCCTGGTTTCGGTCGCCACGTGGCGGACGCGAGTCGCGCCGCTGATCGCGGCGTCCTTCTGCAGGGGCGTCACCTTCGGGCTGCGGCGGACCAAACGGCTCGCGTGTCCGCTTGCCAGTCCCCGCCTTGAGCACCGTCACCACATCGGTCAGCGGAATCATGATTCGCCGGCCATCTTCCATCTGCACCAGCAGCTGCTGCGACAGAATCTCTTGCCCCAGCACGCGGGCCCGGCCGGTGGTGGTCACCACTTCACTGCCGACCGGCGGCATATCTTTCATCAGCTCTTCGTAGATGTCGTACTCGTAGCGGAGGCAGCATTTCAGCCGACCACAGCGCCCCGAAATCTTTGTGGGGTCGAGCGTTGCCTTCTGCACCTTGGCCATTTTCATCGAGACCGGCGGCATCTCGCTGAGATGCGTGTTGCAGCAGAGGGGTTTGCCACAATCGCCGTAGTCGGCCAGCAGTTTGGCTTCGTCGCGCACGCCAATCTGGCGCATTTCGATGCGGGTTTGAAACTCGGAGGCGAGCGCCTTCACAAGATCGCGAAAATCGACCCGATCTTCCGACAGGTAATAAACGACAATCCGTTCGCCACCAAACAGATGCTCGATATCGATCAGCTGCATTTGCAACTTGAGTCGCTCGACATGCTTTTGGCAGGTCTCGAATTCTTTGCGCTCCCGGGCATGGAGGTGCACAAGTTCGTTGGCATCATCGGCCGAGAGTTCGCGCAGGATTTGTCCCCCCGGCGCATCGCCCAGACGGGTGGCAACTTCGTCGGTCGCTTCGCAAAGAACATCAGCCGCCTCGAGCCCGCGATGGGTGCGCGCAATCACCTTGGCCATACGACCAACGCGATCGTTGCCGCGCGTCGAAAAGATTCCCAGGGCACGCGTGGCGCCATAACGGACAACGTAGCGACCCATGGCGATCGGAATCTCGCAGGTGGTGAGGAGGCTCGGGAAGAGACAGTCGGGGCTGGGAACAGCTCGCCCCTCGCCCGAGGAGTTTCGCAGACGGGGCTGATTTTATGGAAAACCAACCGCCACGCTGCGGCTCTCGCGGGAATGATGCTTGCCACTAAAGGGCGATTGAGGTCGTCCGGAGTGGCGAGGCGTGCTTCCTAGCTCCGCAAGTATAACGGCCCGCACGGGGAGCCGAAAGCTGTGGCCGAGCCCTGTGTGCTACGCAGCAGGTTGACGCTAGATGAGAAGAAGTGGCCGAGAAAACCTCTTTTTTATCGAGCCAGATGACCCCCGTAGCAATTGGCAGTGCGCTGCCTTCGGGTCATACTAGGGAGCTTACGAGAGGATGCCGAGGCGCGAATCTCTCGCCCGGGCATCGGTTGCAGACTACTTTCTCGCAAATGGTGCAAAAAGTTCGATGGCGATTTCGGTGCAAGCGTCGACCAAAGCCCGCCGGGCTCCTGGTACTAATCTATCCACCTACGTGTTCGAGTCGGCTGAAGATCTCGCCCGACATGTGGCACGCATTGTTGCCGGTGTGATCAGCGAGCGCAACGCGCTCGGTCAAAACGCCGTTCTCGGACTCCCCACCGGCAGCACGCCGACCGGTGTTTATCGCGAACTGATTCGTCTGCATCGCGAAGAAGGGCTCGATTTCTCGGGCGTCATCACATTCAACCTCGATGAATACTACGGACTCGCGCCCGACGCCTTCCAAAGCTATCACCAGTGGATGAACGAAAACTTCTTCCGCCACGTGAATATCCCGGCCGAGAATATCCACATCCCACGGGGCGATGTGTCCCCCGCTGAAATCGATAACTACTGCCGCGACTACGAATCGGCGATCGAACGGGCAGGGGGGCTCGATATTGTGATCCTCGGCATCGGCCGCAATGGTCACATCGGCTTCAACGAGCCGTTCAGCTCGCGCAACAGCCGCACACGCTTGTGCACGCTCGATCCCGTGACACGTCGCGCTGCTGCGAGCGACTTCTTTGGCGAGTGGAACGTTCCGACGCAGGCTATCACGATGGGCCTCGGGACCATCTTTGAAGCTCGTAAGATTCTGCTCCTGGCGCTCGGTGAACACAAAGCAGGGATCATCAAGGAACTGACCGAAGGAAGCGTCACGCCGCGCGTTCCCGCTTCCTACCTGCAAGAGCACACCGATGCCACCGTGCTCGTCGACACCGCAGCCGCTTGCAAGCTCACCTCGAGCGAAACCCCTTGGGCCCTCGGCAAGACCGAGTGGACCGATCAAATGATCAAGCGGGCCTGCATTTGGCTCTGCGATAAGACCGGCAAATCGCTTCTGAAACTGGCCGACGACGATTTCCGCCAGCACAACCTGCACCATTTGCTTCGCCATCACGGCCCCGCTCCGAAAGTGGCCCACCGGGTCTTTTCGCAGCTGATGGACACCATCAACTATCACCCGGCCGGCAAGGAAAAGAAGCGTGTGATCTGCTTCAGTCCTCACCCCGACGACGACGTGATCAGCATGGGTGGCACGCTGATTCGCCTGGTCGAAGATGGACACGAAGTGCACATCGCCTACATGACCAGCGGCAACATCGCCGTGTTCGATCACGACGCGGTGCGTATCGCTGATATGGTGACCGAATACAACCGCATCTTTAACATCGATCAAGAACGCTCGAAGCATGTGGAAGCGGCGGTGGTCGATTCGCTGAAGGGAAAAACACCCGGTCAGCCCGATATCGATTGCGTTCTGAAAATCAAAGGTCTGATCCGCTGGGGCGAAGCCAAAGCGGGGGCCTACAAAGTCGGCTGTAAGGAAGAGCATCTTCACAACCTCGATTTGCCCTTCTATCACACCGGCACGATTGCCAAGAAGCCGATCAGCGACGAAGACACACGCATCATTCGCGAGCTGATCGAAAAGGTCGATCCGCAGCAGGTTTATATTGCAGGGGATCTCAGCGATCCGCACGGCACCCACCGCGTTTGTGCGCAGGCGATTTTCCGCGCCTTGCTCGAAATCGAAGCCGCCAAAGGCTCGCGCCCCGAAGCGCTGCTGTATCGTGGTGCGTGGCAGGAGTACGAGCTGCACGAAATCGAGATCACCGTGCCACTTTCGCCCGGCGATATCCTGCAGAAACGCAAAGCAATCTTCATGCATCAAAGCCAAAAGGATGAGGCGCTCTTTCCCGGCAGCGATCCTCGCGAATTCTGGCAGCGTGCTGAAGACCGCAACAAGGGAACCGCTGATCGATTCAATCAGGTCGGGCTTCCTGAGTACTATGCCATGGAAGCCTTCACGCGCTGGAATGGCGTCCCGATCTAGTGGTTTGATATGGCGTGTGCGATACCCGCCACGCTCCTTTTTTCGAGGTGCTCATCACGCATGCCAAACTTCCCCACCATCGACAAATTGATCCAGCGTTTTCAAGTCGAACCGGGGAAGAAGTTCAGGCTCAAGCATTGTGATCCTGCTTGGGCCGGTGATAGCAAAGTTCCCAAAGCGGAACGCAAAAAGTTTGCCGAGGATGTGCTCGCGGAAAACGCCGCCGAACTGGCCGATGCGCAAGAGCGACTCTACGCCAGCGATTCGTGGAGCGTCCTCATCATCCTGCAAGCGATGGATGCGGCGGGTAAAGATGGGACGATCAAACATGTGCTTCGCGGCGTGAACCCGCAAGGCTGCCAGGTCTACAGCTTCAAGCATCCTTCGGCCGAAGAGCTCGATCACAACTTTTTGTGGCGCTGCATGAAGGTCCTCCCGGAACGTGGGCGGATCGGCATTTTCAATCGTAGCTACTACGAAGATGTGCTGATCGTGAAAGTGCATCCCGAGCTCGTGAACACCGAACGCATTCCGGGCGCTAAAGTGAACCGCCAGTTCTGGAACGGTCGCTACGAAGATATCAACAGCTTCGAGGAGCACCTCTCGCGCAACGGCACCAAAATCCTTAAGTTCTTCCTCAACGTGTCGAAAGAAGAGCAGCGCAAGCGGTTTCTCGAGCGTGTGACCGATCCGAAGAAGTACTGGAAGTTTTCCCCGTCCGATATTACCGAGCGAGGCTACTGGGACGACTATCAAGCGGCTTACGAGGAGGCGCTCGAGGCCACCAGCACCAAGCATGCACCTTGGTACGTGGTCCCAGCCGATCACAAGTGGGTCAGCCGCGCGATTGTCGCCCGGGTGATCACGAAAACGATCGACGACCTCAACGCCCAATATCCGGAAGTCGACGACGCGAAAATGGCAGAGATTGAGAAAGCACGCCGCATTCTCGAGTCTGAAGCAGAGAGCAAAGCAGCATCGAACGAGTAAACCATCGGCGACCCAGCGGAACGGAATAGCTCAGGTCGAAGCCGACAGCTAGGGACGCGCGACTCTGCCAGTAACAACTCCGCCGAGCAGCTACTTTTTTTGTTATGCGAAATATCCTCTGGCTGCTCGTTGGGCTCTCGCTACTGGTTCGCGGCGCAACTCTCTACCTGCAGCGCGCCAGCCTCGATGCGGATCCCGACGCCTATCGTCAAATCGCCGAAAATCTCCGCCAAACAGGCGTTTATTCGCTAAAACACGAGTCGGGGAGCGTGCATCCCACTGCCTTTCGGCCACCGCTTTATCCCTGGCTAATTGCGATCCTCGCGCCGACCGATGCGTCGGTTACCAGCGCCCTCTTTGCGCTGCATCTGCTGCTGGGCACGAGTACGGTGCTGCTCACTTACGGCATTGCGCGGAAGCTACTGGCTTCGGATGCTTTAGCGATACTCGCTGCGATGATCGTTCTCTGCGATCCGATTTTGCTCCGTCAGCAAGCCCTCGTGATGACCGAAACCTTGGCGACATTCCTCGCCGCGCTTCTGATTTTTGTGGCTGTGCAGTATGAAGCGACCAGCCAGAATCGAACTCGCCGCATCACGCTGGTGGTTCTGCTCGGAATTCTCTTTGGGCTCGCGATCCTGTGTCGTCCCACGTTTTTGCCCTGGCTGGCGCTCGTTGCGATGCTCCTGCTGTGGCAGCTGATTTTCGGTAGCATTGCTGGAAACTCGCGGCGGCAAACAGTGGCCGAACTAGTGCTCGTCGCCAGCACCAGCATGCTGGTCCTCTGTCCGTGGGTGCTCCAAAACTACTTTCAGTTTCATCGCGTGATCGTCACCACCACGCATGGTGGCTACACGCTGCTACTGGGCAATAACGAGGAGTACTACCAGCATCTCGCCACCTCCACGTCGCCGGTGCCGTGGAAGAGCGACCGTCTCGACGCGCAGCTGAGGGAGCTTGCCGAGCAGCAAACCCTCCGGCGCGAAGATCAGCGCGTCATCATGGCAGCGGTTCCCCAGCAGCGGGGCGAAGCGATCATGCCGCTCGAAATGGCGATGGATCGTCATTGCCGCGACCTGGCGATCCAAACCATGCGCGACAATCCAGCGGGGCTCGTCCGCGCGACGCTCCATCGCTGGTGGCAGCTGATCAGCCCACTCCCCCATCAGCTCGTGGAGAACGAATCGCTCGCCGCACAGCTGGCCCGCTATGCGGTTGCCGTCTGGTACACCTGCCTGGCGGGGCTCGCGATCGTGGGGCTGTGGAAGCTGATTCGCGATGGTTGCTATCGCCAGTTTTCGTGGCTCTTGGCGCTACTGCTACCGCTATCACTGCTGGCGATTCACACCTTCTACTGGACCAATCTGCGGATGCGTGCCCCCGCGATGCCGGTCGCCGCACTGGTTGCCGTCGCTGCACTTTCTTGGCCGTCGCGTGCTAGCGTGAAGTCGTAAGTGGCTGTCAAAGAGCAACTTACGGAAACCGTCGGCGGCATCTTTCTGCCTTGTCGCCGAAGCGACACGTAGCTAGAATCCCGCCCGCTTGGGGTCGTGCGCGCCCAGAGTTCGCGGAGCTGTTTCGCGAAGGGCTCGGCGTGTGCGCTTAGGGACGATCATGTGACGCAGCTGCTTCTAGCTGTCGCCACGCGATGGTCGCCGCAAGCGATTTGCAACATGTGTCTGCTCGTGGCAAGGATGCCAGTACGCTGATCACTTCCTGTCGCTCGAAGAACCAGAGTGCCGGTAGCAAACCGCTACCAATTGCTCGCGCCCCGCGCGAGCCCGCTCTCGTCGCGCGCCCAGAGAACTTCGCTGCGACTTCCTCGCGTCACTCGTCTGGGCCGTTAGTTCGACCTTTTGCACCACGCAGCTTGAGCCAAAGTCTGCATCATTTTTTGGCGGCTGTCGTTTTCGTACTCACGCTCCTGTGCGCGGCACCTGCCGTGGCCGAGATCGAGCTACCTGTCGGCGACGCGCAGTTTCCGATTGCGATCTCTGCCACCACAGCCACCCACTGGACACAAGGGAAATACGAAGTTTGGCTCCTCAAGGGAGCCGCCAAGCTGACGCAAGGAGATGCCAGCGCGCAAGGGGATGAAGCGGTCCTCTGGATCGATCGGGCCGAGATCTATAGCGGACAGCCGAGCCGCGTGATCGGCTACTTCGAAGGGAACGTGCAGGTCGAATTTGGGCATCGAGGCAATCCGCATGCTGTGACCCACGAGGCGAAGCAAACGCTCGTCGATCGAATCTGGATCGGCCGTTTTCAAACGACTGCGGGCATCCAGATGAGCTTGCCAGTTGCTCCACCTCAAGAGCCGACGGTGAAGCCCGAGATCTTCTCGCGCGGTCTCGAACTGCGTCAGCAAGAGGCTCAAGGAACCGTCGTTCAAGCACAGTATCGCACCGAAGAGATCGCCCCTCCGAGTCCCGAACAGTCGAATCCTCGCGACTTGATGGCGACCGGCGGCCGCCGCGTGCAAATTCGTCCGCGTAGCAGCACCCGCTGGAATGCTCGCTCGTTCAACGATCCCGAGCGCAACGAACGAGTGACGATTGCCACCTCAGGCGTCGAAATACAGATCTACGGCATCGATCAGCTGGGCAATGTCACGATCAGCACCGATCGGCTGGTGGTCTGGTCGCCACAGCTGAACATGAATCAGCAGGGGGGAAGTGCCAATACCAACGACGGCCCGATGGAGTTCTACCTCGAAGGGAACATCACGTTCCGCCAAGGGGATCGGGTGATCTACGCCGATCGGATGTACTACAACGTCCGGCAAGAGTACGGTGTGGTGCTCGGCGCCGAGATGCTCACCCCTGTGGAAGAATATCAGGGACTGCTGCGACTCAAGGCCGAAGTGCTGCAGCAAATCGATCGTCAGCGATTCGAGGCCTACGGCGCGGCCCTCACCAGCAGCCGACTCGGTGTGCCGCGCTACTGGTTCCAGGCTCAGAACGTGAACGTCACCGACGTCCAAACGCCGGCAATCGATCCGTTTACCGGTCAGCCGATGGTCGATCCGCAAACTGGCGAAGCACAAATCGATCATCAACTGCTGGCGGAATCACGCGACAACTATATCTACCTCGCTGGCGTTCCGGTCTTCTACTGGCCGGTGCTGGCAACCGACCTGACGAAGCCGACCTACTATGTCGACCGGGTCCGCATCAAAAGCGATCGGGTTTTTGGTCAGCAGTTTTTGGTCGATCTCGACATGTATCAGCTCCTGGGAATTCGTCAGCCTCCCGAAGGGACACGCTGGAGTCTTTCGAACGACTTCCTGAGCGAGCGTGGTTTGGCGCTGGGAACCAACTTCAAGTACGAAGGGGATACACTGCTCGGTTTTCCCGGTCCTTATCGGGGCTTTATCGACGCCTGGGGGCTCCACGACAGCGGACTCGATATCCTCGGGGCCGATCGTTTTGATATCGTCCCCGAAGCCGACCTCCGTGGTCGCGTGCTGGCCAATCACCGCCATATTTTGCCCGACGGTTATCAGTTCTCGGCGGAAGTAGGGCTCATTAGCGACCGCAACTTCCTCGAGCAGTACTACGAACTCGAGTGGGACACGCTCAAAGATCAAACAACCGGTGTCGAGCTCAAAAAGCTCACCGACAATCGCTCGTGGAGCCTCACGACCGACGTGCGCCCCAACGATTTCTTCACGCAAACCGAGTGGTTGCCCCGCTTCGATCATTTCTGGATTGGGGAGTCGCTGCTGTTTGACAAGCTCACCTGGCATGCCCACTCTCAGATCGGCTACGGCCGTTTAGAGACCTCGTCGACCCCCGTTGCGCCGGCCGATTTTGCTTCGTACAGCCCGCTCGCTTGGGAAGCAGAACGTGAAGGGGTGCGCGGAGTGTCGCGTCAAGAGATTGATATGCCGATCGATGTGGGGCCGGTGAAGATCGTCCCTTATCTGCTCGGCGAAGTCGCCTACTGGGGCGAGGATCTGACCGGCGAAGATTTGCTACGGGGCTATGCCCAAACCGGTGTCCGCGCCAGTCTTCCGGTCTGGAAAGCCGACCCCACGATTCAAAGCGAACTGCTGAATCTCAACGGTTTGTCCCACAAAATTGTGTACGAGGCCGAGTTCCTCTACGCCGATGCGTCGCAAGATATCGACGAGCTTCCGCTGTATGATGCGCTCGACGACGATGCGACCGAACACTTCCGCCGCCGGATGGCAGTCAACACGTTTGGCCAAGCGCAAGGGACATTCGTCCCCACCGAGTTCGACGAGCGCTACTATGCCCTGCGTAGCAACTTGCAAGGGAGTGTCACTTCCCCTTCGACGGAAATTGCCGACGATCAGCTGCAAGTGCGACTGGGCATTAAACAGCGCTGGCAAACCAAACGGGGACTGGCCGGTCAGGAACGTATCGTCGACTGGATTGTGCTCGACGTCGATGCGGTCTTCTTCCCCGAAGCAGAGCGGGATAATTTTGGCGAAGAGCTGGGGATGCTCGATTACGACTTCCGCTGGCACATTGGGGATCGCTTGACGATTCTCTCCGATGGCTATGCCGACGTCTTTAGCCAAGGGCTGAAGCAAGTCACCCTGGGTGGTGTGCTCAGCCGGCCCGAGTACGGATCGGCTTATTTTGGGATTCGCTCGACCGAAGGTCCGATCAGCAGCAACGTGGTTGCTTCGTCGCTGAGCTACCGCATGAGCGAGAAGTGGATCCTCACCGGAGGTGCTTACTTCGATCTCTCCGACACCGGCAACATTGGACAGAATTTTGGTGTCACGCGGATTGGCGAATCGTTTTTGATTCGTCTCGGGTTCACGTTTGATGCCAGCCGCGACAACGTTGGATTGCAGTTTGCTATCGAGCCACGCTTCCTTCCTTCGAGCCGTTTGGGACAAGTGGGTGGAACGCAAATTCCTCCAGCAGGAGCGATGGGCATTGAGTAAAGCACGTGACCTGGGAGTCACGTAGGAGCTGGTGATGAATCCACGCCGACAATCTTGGTTTCGGAAGTTCGCCAGTGCCATGCGCGGCATCGGCATCGCGATCGGTGGCGAGCGGAGCTTCTATGTCCATCTGCCGGTTGCGGCCCTGATGCTTTTGCTATCGTTCTGGGTCCGGATGCCCTTTTCCTACATGGTCTGGATCATCGCCGCGATTGGCGCGGTCTTTACGGCAGAGATCTTTAACACAGCGATCGAGCGCTTAGCGCGGCGCGTTTCGCTGAAGGATGATCCGGAGATCGCCGATGTTTGTGACATAGCGAGCGGGGCTGTGCTGGTGACTGCAATCACGGCGGTCGTAATCGGGGTTTTGATCCTCGGGCCCCGCTTGATCCTGGTGATGCACAACATCGTGATCCGCCAGTAGCAAACGCGATACGAAATCGCCGCTATGAATTGGCCTGCTCGCGGCGAAGTGTTTCGAGCGCGCGACGCTCGTCTTGCAACTGAGCGATGGCGGCTTCGGCTTCCTGGGTCGCCAGCTTCGCGGCAATGGTGGCCGCTTGAATGGCCGCCAGTTTACTATCGAGTTCGGCCTTCAGATCGCGGGCCGTGTCGTGCAGTTCCACATGCCACCGCAGCACTTCGGCCGGGGCATCAGCGAGAGCCGAGTCGCGGCTCCGCTCGCCGAGAATCTTTTGAATCTCGGCTGGTGTGGTCGATTTGCTCGGTGCGCGGAACAGAAAACCGCGCGACGTGCGGAAGAGGAAAAAGCCGATAACGGCTAGTCCTCCTAGCATGAGGACATTCTGTAGCGAAACTCCTTCCAGCACTCCGCACCTCCGTGCTCGCTTAGCGGCGCTTCCAGTCGATCCCCGAAAGCGAAGCGAGCGCGAGCTGTAGCGCGTGGGTGCCATCGCGGCCATGACCTTGCGCTTGCAGAGCAATGTAGAGCTGCCGTGCGAGTGCGAGACCGGGCAAGCTCAGCCCCATGCGGTTCGCTTCGTCGATGGCGATTCCCATATCCTTGATGAAATGCTCGACCGCAAAACCAGGATCAAAATTGTTGGCGATGATCCGGGGGCCGAGGTTCGACAGGCTCCAGCTTCCAGCAGCGCCGGGAGCCACCGACTGCAGCACGGTGGGCAGATCGAGCCCCGCTTTGTGAGCATAGAGCAGCGCTTCGCAAACGCCGATCATGGCAGTAGCGATGAGCGTTTGATTCACCATCTTGGTGTGCTGACCGCTCCCTGCAGCTCCTTGGTGAATGATCGTTTTGCCCATCGCTTCCCAGCAAGGATGAAGCGCTTCCACCACTTCGCGATCGCCACCAATCATGATCGAGAGGCGTGCTTCGCGTGCACCAATATCGCCACCCGAAACAGGTGCGTCGACCGAGTGCACACCCCGCAAACGAGCCGCGTTGTAGATTTCCACTGCCAGTGAAGGCTCGCTGGTGGTCATGTCGACCAGCACGGTACCAGCGCGGCTCCCTGCCAAAGCGCCATCGGCACCGAGGTAGACTTCGCGGACATCGCGCGGGAATCCGACGATCCCAAACACAATATCGCTTCGCATGGCAAGTTCGCGCGGCGAAGCAGCCCAGGTAGCCCCCTTGTCGAGCAGCGGCTGTGCTTTGCTTTTGGTGCGAGTGTAGACCGAGGCCTCGAAGCCTTTGGCCATCAAGTGACCGCACATGCTGATGCCCATCACACCGGTGCCGATCCAACCGATGCGGGTGACCCCGGGAGTTACTTTTGCGATTGTCATGGGAAGCGTTTTCCTGAGCGAGAGCCTATCAAGTTGCCGATCAATGCGGAGAACAAGTCTGCGTGAAACCAGGTTGTGGAGACAAGTTTAATTCAAGAGAGGATGGTCACAACCAGCAGCGATCACTAGCCGTAGCTGCCGATCCACTTGCAATTACTTCCAGTGGTCGAAACGATTGGTGTTGGGCTGCAAAATCTCGTTGAGAATAAAGGCCGCAGCGAGTGATTTGGGATTGGCCAGCAGCTTGAGGACTTCGGTGGCAACGGGAGAGACAGTGGCCCGAGGACCTTCAGCAGCTGCTTCGATTTGCTGACCTTGCGTCAGGCTTCCGACGGTGTGATCGAAGGTTTGATGCAGGTGGGCATCGAGATTGTCGTCGGCCAGTCCAACCTCTTGGCCGAGCCGCTTCACGCGCTCGCCCATCTGAGTGGAACTTTTGAAATCCTTTTCTAGTTCCTTCTGCATCCGCTCCGCACGCTTGGCCACGGGGGCTTCGATTACCTCGGCTTCCACCACCATCGGCTGTTCAAACGGTGTGGCAATCGTACGCGGCCGCTGCTGCTGCGGAGGCTGACGCCGCGTGGGAGGCTGAATCGGACGTGGCGGAGGAGCTGCTTGCTGCGGTGGCTGCTCGGCAGCCTGCCCACCTCGGCTACGTTTCTCTGCTTCCATGCGACGCTGAATCGCACGTCGCAGGAATTCTTCGATGTCGTCGGCCATGGTTTAGGTTCTCAGCAGTCCAGATTTTGCAGCATGTTCCGCAGGCTCGAGAGTTCGCACCACTACTCGCATTAGCTCTTGGAACCACCGGTGGCACTTGCACCAGCGATGCTCTTGCGCATGTCGGTGTCGGCTTGCACGTTGCGCATTTTGTAGTAGTCGAGCACACCCAGTTTGCCGGTGCGGAAGGCTTCGGCCATCGCCTTGGGGACTTCCGCTTCCGCATTCACCAGCTTCGCGCGGCTCTCTTCGATGCTCGCCGTTTGTTCTTGCTCGGCTGCGACAGCCATTGCGCGGCGACCTTCAGCGCGGGCTCGTGCCACGCGCGTATCGGCTTCAGCTTGATCGGCGCGGAGACGAGCGCCAACGTTTTCTCCCACATCAATGTCGGCAATGTCGATCGACACAATCTCGAACGCTGTTTGCGAGTCGAGCCGACGCGCCAGCACCGCTTTGCTGATGCGGTCGGGGGTCTCCAGCACTTCCATATGATCGTCGGCCGAGCCAATCGCCGAGACAATACCTTCACCCACGCGGGCGATGATCGTTTCCTCCGTCGCACCACCGATCAGCTGTTGCAGGTTGGCTCGCACCGTCACTCGGGCTTTCACTTTCAGCTGAATGCCGTTCTTGGCCACCGCGTCGAGCGAGTCCTTCATGCCACCCTTGGCTGGGCAGTCGATCACTTTGGGATAGACGCTTGTTTGCACCGCTTCGAGCACGTTACGACCAGCCAGATCGATGGCCGTGGCTTCGCGGAACGAGAGGCGGATCGTTTTTGCTTTGCGAGCCGCAATGAGTGCCCGGACCACTGTCCGTACGTTGCCGCCAGCCAGGTGATGCGCTTCGAGAGCACGGGGGGTGAGTTCCGGATCGTCGAGCCCCGCTTGCACCGCCATGATCTTGCTTTGCACGATCAAATCTTTATTGACCTTACGGAAGGTCATGGCGATGAGATCCCAAATGCCAATCCCCGCGCCGGTGAGTCGTGACTGAATCCAGAGCCGAAAGTAGTTCGCGAAGATCGCGATGGCGATCAGCATGAACAGCAGCACCATGCCCGCGATGATCACACTGATGATCGCTGTGAACGGAATTTCGTCTTGAGCAACTTGAGCAAAGAGGGGGATCATGGGCAAAACTTTCTGAGGTCTGTCGACTCACCCCATGCAGGGAAAGCAGGGTGGTGCAGCATGGTTCGTATCGCTTGCTCTGCGCATTGTCAAGCTTGGCAGCCGGGGATGACTATACCATCTGCTCTTCCCACTTGCGCTCACCCCTGGGTCGGGCGAATTTTCGCCGGAAGCTGGCGGCTACTTACGACGCTGCTGATTACGGGTAAACTGACGTTTTTCCACCGGCTAAAAGGGCAAGCGGGCTCCAGAGCGGGTGGTTTTCGATTCAGCGGCGATTGGCACGGGAAATTGCAACCATGACAAGCGGATTCGATCTACCCTCGGTTCTCTCTCAACTGGAAGCTGCCACCACCGCGGGAAAAATCACCGCCGCCGCCGATAAGAACATTCGCGTCTGGCTCACCGAGCCCCGTTATGCCGACTATGCCGCCGAAGTTGCCGCCCATATCACCGCCGGCAAATGGAAAGAGCTCGACGACGCCTTCTGGACCATCATTCCGTTCGGCACCGGTGGTCGTCGCGGCAAGATGTACCCAATCGGCTGTAACGTCATCAACGACCGTACCATCGGCGAAAGCGCGCAAGGGCTGGCCAGCTATGTCCTGTCGCAAGGGATCGAAAAACCGTCGTGCGCCCTGGCGTACGACACGCGGCACAACAGCCGACGCTTTGCCGAGCTGTGCGCTTCGATCATGGTGGCCAACGGCTTTATGGTCTACTTCCTCGACGGCTATCGCAGCACGCCGGAACTCAGCTTCCTGGTGCGCTATAAAAAGTGCAGCTGCGGCATCATGGTCACGGCCAGCCACAACCCGCCGAGCGACAACGCGGTGAAGGTCTACTGGTCGAGCGGCGCGCAAGTGATTCCGCCGCACGACAAGGCGATTGTCGAGCGCGTGATGAACACCGATGAAATCAAGCGAGTCGATTTCGCCCAGGCAGTAGCCGAGGGGAAAGTGATTCTCTGCACCACCGAGATCGACGATGCGTTTATCGGCAACGTCCTTTCGCAGCGCTCGCCCGGCCCTCGCGATCTGAAGATCATCTACAGCCCGCTGCATGGCGTGGGAGAATCGTGCGTCGCGCCGACACTCGCTGGCGATGGCTTTACGAACGTCACCATTTACGAACCTCATCGCGAGCCGAGCGGCGATTTTCCGAACGTACCGGGACACGTCAGCAATCCCGAGAATCCACAGGTTTTCGATGGTCCGATTGCTCTCGCCAAAACCACCGGTGCCGACCTGATTCTGGCGACCGATCCCGACTGTGATCGCATGGGATGTGCCGCGCCGCTGTCGAAAGATCCAGCAGGCGCATGGGGCACGTTTAACGGCAACCAACTTGGTGTGCTGCTGGCCGACTACGTCTGCGAGCAGCGGAAAAAAGGGGGGGGACTCACGAAAGAACATTTCCTCGTGACCACCCTTGTCACGACGCAAATGATCCGCCGCATCGGCGACAGTTACGGCGTAAAGACCTACAGCAACTTGCACGTCGGCTTCAAGTGGATCGCTCAGCAAATGGATGCCGGGGGGCCCGATAAATTCCTCTTCGGAACCGAAGAATCGCACGGCTTTCTGATCGGTCAGTACGTCCGCGACAAAGATGGTGCTGCGGCCTGCATGCTGATGGCTGAACTCGCTGCCAATGTCAAAGCGAGCGGCAAAACGATGCTCGAAAAACTCGAGTCGCTCTACTGGCAGCATGGCTACCACGGCGAGCGTTTGCTGAACGTCACCATGACCGGCTCGGCTGGCATGGATCGCATGAAAGCCCTGATGCAAAACTTCCGCACCAACCCGCCCACCGAACTCGGCGGTATCAAGGTGAAGCAGGTCCGCGACTATCAATCGCTCACCACGCTCACTGTCGGTGGCGGCACCGCTGCGCTCGATGCACCGAAGGCCGACATGGTGATTCTCGACCTCGCCGAGGAAGGGAACTACATCGCCGTTCGCCCCAGCGGGACCGAACCGAAGGTGAAGTTCTACATGTTCACCTACGTCCCCGCTGAACAGCTCCACAATCTCGACACAACTCGCGACGAAATGAGCGAGCGGATGCAAGCCTTCGAGCAAGACCTGAAGAACTATGCCGACAAAGCGTGAGGCAGGGGCCAGCGGCCAGAGATCAGAGGCCAGGGGACGAGAGACGAGGGGCGAGAGAAATCGTGTAGGGCAGGCTCCTGCCTGCCGAAGCTCGACAGCCTCGTCAATCGACCATGCTGGCAGGTTTAGGAGTGCCACTGGGCTCTGCCCAGTGCGAAGTGCAAAAGGGCTCAACTTGCCGAGACTTTCTACACAGAATCGTTTCGCAAAACCGTGCACTGGCAAAATGCCAGTGGCACCCAGCAAAGGTGCTTTTCAAGCAGAAATTCTTAGCCATCGGGCACTTCCTGCGATTCTCGATCTCGGCAAGTTGTCCACCTGCGTACAATAGGGTTCAGTATTCCTCGCTCCCTGGCGTTCCGCTCTTTCTTGTTTGTTTCTCTCCGATGGCAAAGCGTACTCCCGACGACGATGCTCGCAAGCAAAGTGACGCGCAGCGTGATGCTGCGCGCTCGCCGGAAAGTAGCGACTTTCTGGGGATGGATGGCCTCTACGCGGCGGAATTTGGTGACGAGCTGAGCGAAGAGACGATCGAAGCGCAAGAGCCTGAGCCGTCGGAAGAGGAAGTCACTGCGGCGCTCGATGCCGTGGCGCTCGACCCTGCCACCATCGAGGCCCAGGCGACCGCAGATGCCGCATCGCGCGTGCACGATTTCGCGTTCCGTCGCGCTGCTGCCAAGGTTCGCGAATTCCCTCGCACTCCTGGCATCTATCTGATGAAAGATGATGCCGGACGCGTGATTTACGTCGGCAAGGCGAAGAACCTCCGCAGCCGCGCGGGGAGCTATTTTTTGCGCGGAGCCAAGGAAGAATACCGGACCGCTATCTGGGTCGACGAGATTTGCGACATCGACTACGTCGAGTGCGAAAGCGAAGTCGATGCGCTTCTGATGGAAGCGCGGCTGATCAAAGATATTCAGCCAAAACACAACAAAGAACTCAAAGACGATAAGACCTTTCCCTACCTGATGATCTCCACCCGCGAGGATTTTCCGCGGGTGGAAGTGACCCGTCAGCCTGCTGATCGAGGAGTAAAGCTCTTCGGCCCTTTCGCATCGGCCGGTTCGCTGCGCGGCGCTGTGCAGGTGCTGCAGCGGATCTTCAAGTTCCGCACCTGCTCGCTCGATATCGAAGATGGCGACGATCGCTGGCGCTGGTTTCGTCCCTGCTTGCTCGCCAGCATTCAGCAGTGCACCGCCCCTTGTAATCTACGGATTTCCAAGGATGAATATCGCCGCGATATCGATCGGCTGATCACCTTTCTCGAAGGGGGCAAAACGCGGCTGCTCAAACAGCTCACCCTCGAAATGCAAGCCGCCTCGAAGGCACTTCAGTTCGAAGTCGCCGCACGTTTGCGCGACGAAATCAAAATGCTCGAGACCCTCGATCGTCGCGGCTCAATCGATGTCCATGCCCAGCCAGAAGTCTTCTACATCGACCCCACGAAGGGACTCGCCGGACTTAAAAAAGTGCTCGGACTCGCCGAGCAGCCTCGCACGATCGAAGGGATGGATATCGCGCACCTCGGCGGGGGCGAAACGGTGGCCAGTGTGGTGCAGTTCCTCGACGGGCTCCCGTTCAAGGCGGGCTATCGGCGGTATCGCATCGTCGGAGTCGACGGGATCGACGATTTCCGGAGCATGCACGAAGTGGTTTCGCGCCGCTATCGCAAACGTGTCGACGAAGGAGAGCCGTTTCCCGACATCCTGCTTATCGACGGTGGCAAAGGTCAGCTGAATGCGGCGATGGCCGCCTTCCGCGACCAAGACATTAAGCCACCCACGGTCATTTCGCTCGCCAAGCAAGAGGAAGAGATCTTTCTGCCAGGCGAACGCGAGTCGATCAAACTTTCGCGGCACGCTTTCGCCCTCCGCCTGCTGCAATACGTCCGCGACGAAGCCCACCGCTTTGCCCAGCACTATCACCACATCCTCCGCCGCAAATCGCAGCTGGATGGTTAGTGTTAGCCAGTGGCGTCGAAGGAGTGGCCGAAACGCAGTCTTACAGGGGAGAGATATGACACCGAACCCTCTCTCCGCTGCGGCAGGCAGGAGCCTGCCCTACAGGAAGTGCAGCCATCGGCAGCGCAAGTCTTGATTGCAAAGCATCTTGTGCGATTCTCTCTAGCCCCTAGGCTCTAGTTCCTAGCCCCTTTATTTTCCTCCCGCTTCTCGTCTCGATTTTCTTCGGTAACAAATCGAATCGCTTCACGCCTGGCGTGTTTGTCACGGGGAATGACCCCGCCGAACAAAACACTCACACGAAAGAAGCGATTGCCATGAAGACCACCGCCAACAGCCGCCAGTCTGCTCGCACTGCCACCCGTAAACTGATGTTTCAGAACCTGGAAGCCCGCTCGATGATGGCTGGCGATGTGACAGCAGCGGTGGTAGGGGGCGACCTGGTCCTCACCGGCGATAATCAAGACAACGCGATCGTGGTGAAGCAGTTCCTGGGAAATCAGTTCCTCGTCGCCGGGCTCAATGCCGATGGCTCGCCCACCACCATCAACGGCCAGGCTAATCAGCTATTCACGTTCAATGGCGACTTGCGAGTGCAACTCAACGGTGGCGACGATGTGATCACGCTCGACAAGCCACAGCTGCTCAATCCCATCTTTGGTGTGAGCACCACGAAGTTTCCTGGAGCTGTGTCGGTGGAAGGAAACAACGGCAACGACAAGCTGATTCTTCGTGACGTTTCGATTCGTGAAACGCTCGATGTGGACATGGGCAATGGCGACGATCTCGTGCAAGGCACCAACGTCGAAATCGGATTGCTCGATGGCAATGCCACGAACCTCAATGGCAACGTCACCATCTTGATGGGCGAAGACGAAGACACGGTGAACTTCAGTCAACTCGATGTCGATGGTCTGTTCCAGGTTGATTTAGGAAGCGAAGACAACGACGACGAAGTCTTCCTGATGCAAGACTCCACGCTCAACGCCGGTCTCTTGGTGGCAACGGGACGAGGGGATGATTCGGTCACCCTTCGAAATTCAAAAGTTGAAACCGTCGTGGTGGTTACCGATGATGGCGAAGATGTCGTCAACCTGGAGTTTGTCACCGTCGATCAGATTTTTGCTGACCTGGGAGATGGCGACGATGTGCTGAATACGCGCCGCCTGATCGCTCGAAGAATGGATGCCATTGGAGGCGATGGCGACGATGAATTCACGTTCTCCATCGCCATTCGCGAGCTCAACAAGATCACGGACAACAGGATCTTCGAATTCGAGGTCATCCGCCCTCGCTAGTCGTGTCGGCTGTGGGGCGGGATGGAATACTAAGTAGATAGCGAAACGCTCGACTTGACCCCTGGCAAAAATAGCTGCGTACGGATCCCCCACCGATCTTTCAGCAGCCCGGCGGTGAAGTGATGGCAGGGAGCGAAGCGTTTGCACGAATCAAGCGGGATGTGATTGACCTAACGTGTCAAATCCCTCGTGGTAAGATCGTCACTTATAGTACGATTGCTGGCCAGCTTGACGTGATGCCGCGTCATGTCGCTTACATTTTGGCGATGCTCGACGACCAAGAGCGGTCGGAAATTCCCTGGCATCGTGTGGTGGCCGATGGGGGTGTGATTCGCAGTACTGCCAAACGCGATCCCGCCCTCCAGCGACAGTTGCTCATGGAAGAGGGGATCGCCTTCACTCGCCAAGGCAAGGTCGCCGATTTCGAAGCGATGCAGCACAAGTACGAAATGGAATAGTAGCGGAGGGCAGATGCTTGCCCTTCGGATTAGTACGCGTTTTTCCGCGAGAAGACGACGAAAAACGTGCGGAACAGAATTTGAATATCGAGCCAGAGCGACCACTCGCGGATGTATTCGTGATCGCATTCGATCCGCTTTTCCATCTTCTCGAGCGTATCGGTTTCGCCGCGCCAGCCGCGCACTTGCGCGAGGCCGGTGATCCCCGGTTTCACCTTGTGGCGAAGCATGTAGCCTTCGATCATTTTGCGATACTGTTCGTTATGAGCCGCCGCATGGGGACGAGGGCCGACCAGCGACATCGTGCCCCCGACCACGTTGAAGAGCTGCGGTAGTTCGTCGATGCTGGTGCGCCGCATGATCGCGCCGAGCCAGGTGACGCGCGAGTCTTGCTTGGTTGCCTGCGTGACGTTCGGGCCATCTTCGCAAACCGTCATGCTGCGGAATTTCCAAACCAAGATCTCTTCCCCATCGAGGCCGTAGCGCCGCTGACGGAAGAAAACCGGTCCACGGCTGGTGAACTTCACCATCGCTGCCACGATCGTCATTGGCAGAGCCAGCATCACGAGGAGCAGTGAACTGACGACGAGGTCGAACATCCGCTTCACAACGCCATCGACACCGTAGAGCGGGTTCTCGAACACGCTCACGGCGGGCAATCCGCCGATATCAGTCCAGCGCGAATGAAGCAGCTGAAACACGAAGAAATCGGGGACGATATAAACGCTGGCGGTGGTATCGCCCAGTCGGCTGAGAACACCTCGAATGCGATCTTCGGCGCGCATCGGAAAGGTGATGTAAATCCGGTCAACAAAGCCCGCTTTGGCATCGGCAATGAGGTCGTCGATACCACCGATTTGTCGCTTTAATCCGGGGGGAATTTTTGCGTTGCGTTCTGCTGGCCGATCATCGTAGAAGCCAGCAAATCGAATACCCAGTTCTGGTTCTTCGAGCAAGTTACGCCCGAGCTGAAATCCCAGTTCGGTAACTCCAACAATCGCGGCGTTATGCGTGTGAACACCGCGGCACCAAAGGGCGCGACGCACAGCGCGAATCGTCGCATGCGAAAAGACCATCATGCCGCCGGTCATCAGCAGCCAGTAGCCCAGCATCGGTCGAGGGTAGTGAGCCAGTCGTTCGGTGACAAAACCCATCGCCATCAGCATCGCGAGCGAGAGTGCCCAAACGCCGAGTGTCGCAAAGGCTTCGCGACTTGCCGACGCACCACGCCAGCTGCGATACATGCCGCTGAATTCCGCTGCCAAATAATGCACCACAATCGCAGCGCAGCCGGCGAGCAGATAATCGACGTGCCAAGCTCCCGAAACTTCCAGGCTCAGCCCGAGTCCCACGGCAATCGCAGCGGCATCGACCGTGCGATAAACGGTTCCGAGAACCGAGAACTGCTGGTGAATTTGTCGATTGTTGATAGTCATGGCGGCTGTCGGGGGTAGCTCAGGTCGTGGGGCACGAAGCAGACTGGTCACATCCGGTGACGGATCGAGGCATCCACGCGCAGCAACTCCCAGGAGTGCCGCAGCGCAATCGCTCGAACATCCAAACCTAGGTTGCGTTTACGCGACATGTCCCCGCATTTCTTGCGGCAAGTCGCAAGCTGAGTGGCAGCCGCTGGTCGGTTTGTAACAAAGTTTCCATCTGCGCAGCCCATGCCCTACAATGAGGGACTCTTCTACCTGCCCGGGACCGCAAAACTGGGCCGATCGCGATCGCATCCGTATTTACGACCCAAGAGACGAGGAGCAGCCTCGACATGCTACGCGCGACCTTTTTTCAGCGTCGAAACTGCCAGCTGTTGGCGCTGGGAGTTGCCGCGCTGCTGCTCACCGGCTGTCCCTCGACCACTCAGCCACCTGCTGCTGCACCTCAGGCAAAGCAAACGCCCAATCAGCCGCCCAAAGAAACGCTTAAGCCAGCCATCAGCGAGGTGACCGAGCAACCAGCCGCTCCGGTGGAAGTGAAACCGGTGGAGCCAAGCTCCGAGCAACCGGCTGAGGTGACGAGCGCTCAGCCGAGCAGTACGACAAACATACCGGCGGAAAAGCCAAGCGAAGTTTCGGTCGCTGCGGCACCTCCGTATGGGACTGAGCGATTTCTGCTGATGTCGACGATCGGCCCACTGGTGGTGGAGTGTCGTTTGTCGATTGATGGGGCTGCACACACAGGCGCGCTCGAAAAACTGGTCGCAGATGTGCTTAAGCTTGCCGACACCAATTCCGATGGTCAGACGAAATGGGACGAGCTCTGCGCATGCGAGGCTGTGAAGTATGGCCAATTCGGCAACCTGGCGATCGATGGCGCCAACGGTTCGAAGCAGGTGGTAGAGATGTACGACATCGATCGTGATGGGATTGTCGACACCGGTGAGCTACCACGTTTTCTCACTCGCAATGCAGGTGGCTCGCGGCCGTTTTCGCTCCGCAGCATGGGGAGCTTCACCGATGCGCTGGCGGCAAGCGAGTTGTGGCAACTTCTAGATGTCGATGGCGAAGGGGTGATTAGCGCTAGTGATCGTTCGCAAATCGTGACGCAGCTTCGCAGCCGCGATGCCGACGACGACGATACGATTGTGGCGGCTGAAATTGCCTCGCGCATGCAAAATGCCAACATGCCAGGGATGCAGCCCGAGCGGCGTCGACGCCGAGGCATCGCTCCAGCGCTCTTGCTGGGAGAGCATGCCAACTGGGATGCAATTCGCTCGTCGCTCGAGGAAATCTACGCGCTCGGTGGCTCGCTGAGCGCCGATGATTTTCTGCGCACGAGCGACCTGTTCATGCAGCTCGATCTCGATAAGAACGAGCGGCTTGCTCGGGCCGAGTTCAAAGAGCTCGATAAAGTCGCGCCACATCTCGTTTTGGAAGTCCACTTTGCTTCGAGCCAGGAGAGACCGGTAACTACGCCAGCTTCGGAGCCGACTCCGGAAGCAGAAAGTTCACTCACCAGCCGCTCCGCGCCGCCGGAGATTTCGGAGCCAGCAGACGAAGCATCGCCCGCGCTGAAGGGACCCCTGAAAGCATCGCCTGCTCCGCAGATGGCCGTGGTGCAAGTGGCCGAGTGGCTCAAGTCCGAGACAGCGGTCGAAACACTCTCGCCCAGCGCCGTGCGTTTGGTTGTGGCGGGCGTGCCAATTTTTCTCTACCACCGCGATACGGTGGCGAGCACGAATTTCGATGAGCAGGCAAAGTTTCAGGTGATGCAGCTCGATGCCAACAACAATGGCTATCTCGAGCCCGAGGAGTTGATGGTTAATCCTCAAGCCAACTTGCGTTACGAATCGATCGATCTCGATGCTGACAAAAAAGTCTTTCCAGCTGAGTTGTCAGCCTATTTGAAAACAGCATCGCGGGCCGTCCGTTCGCAAATTCATGCACGGGCACAAGGGTTGGACGAGCCGCTGCTGTTGCAACTCGACGCCAACTACGATCAGCGGCTCGATGCTGCGGAACTACTGTCGGCCGCCGAGCGACTCGCGGCGCTCGACCGCAATGGGGATGGGGATATTTCGATCGACGAGGTCCCGACCGGCTACCAAATCGTCTTTGCTCGGGGGGGAATCGAAAATCCCGATCAGCTGTTCACCCCCGACCCGATTATGCCTCGTCCTCGGACTGCGGGACCGGTTCCCGATTGGTTCGCCGCCATGGATACCAGCGGCGACTCGCTCGTCACCCCACGCGAGTTTTTGGGTCCCGCCGAGCTATTCACCCAGATCGATACCTCGGCCGATGGGCTCCTGACCCCCGACGAAGCTGCCGCCGTGACGCCAGAATTGCCACCCGCCGCACCGGAAAACAAGGCAGAGTCAGCACCTACGACCAGCGAGTGATTGGCACTTTCGCGGATCGCGTCGGGAACTTACGATGGGTAGTTTGTCTGGCCTCAAGTTTCCTTCTGTGTGGGGGCTTCTATCGTGCCCGGAACGTGTGTGATTGGCTTGCAGTGGGGTGACGAAGCGAAGGGTAAGCTCGTCGATTTGCTTTGCTCCAAATTCGAAATCGTGGTTCGCTATCAAGGCGGAGCCAACGCAGGCCACACCGTGGTCGTCGGGGATAAGACCTATAAACTCCATCACGTCCCCAGCGGCATTCTTACCCCCGGGGTTATGAACGTCGTGACGCCGGGCGTGGTGATTAACCCTCCCACGATCCTCAAAGAGATCGAGTCGCTCGCGTCGCAAGACATCGCGGTGGCTGAGAACATGAAGCTGAGCGATCGGGCTCACGTCGTGTTCCCATGGCACATCGCCGAAGATCGCGCGATGAACGAAGCGTCGGAAAATCGCGAAAGCATCGGCACCACGCTGCGTGGCATTGGTCCTTGCTACCGCGACAAGGTGGGACGTACGCACGCCATTCGTCTCGGCGATATGTTCCGCGCCGATTTCAAGGGGCGTGTCGAGCAGATTGTCGCCGCTAAGAATCGCTTGCTCACCAGTCTCAGCAGCGAAGCGGTTCCACTCGATGCGACCGCGATTTACGAAGAATATTCGGGCTACGCCAAGCGGCTCCAGCGCTATGTATGCGATACAACCGCCTACTTGCTCGACGCTGTCGATGCGAATCAAAAGATGCTGTTCGAAGGAGCGCAAGGCTCGCTCCTCGACGTCGATCACGGCACCTATCCCTACGTGACGAGCAGCAATGCTTCGGGCGTCGGTGTTTCGGCCGGTTCGGGAGTTCCCGCTCGCTTCATCAGCCGGATGATCGGTGTCGCGAAGGCCTACAGCACGCGCGTGGGTGGTGGTCCATTTCCCACGGAACAAAGTAACGAAGTCGGCCAGCGGATTCGCGAACTTGGGCGCGAGTATGGCACAACGACGGGGCGGCCACGACGCTGCGGATGGTTCGATGCCGTTGCGGTGCGCTACACGGCCCGACTCAGCGGTATCGATTGCATTTCGCTGATGATGATGGACGTGCTGAGCCAATTGCCCGAAGTGAAAGTTTGCGTCGCGTATAACCTCGATGGTCAGCGGATCACGCACTTCCCGAGCCACTGGGAAGATTTGAAGCGCTGCCAGCCGATCTACGAAACGTTCCCTGGCTGGAACATCGATGTGACGAAGGTTCGCGACGTCGATGATCTGCCGCGTGGCGCGAAGGACTATCTGAAACTGATTGGCCAACTCGTCGGCAAGCCGGTCGAGATTGTGTCGGTCGGCCCCGATCGAGCGCAAACGATGTTCACCGGCGCGATGGCCAACTTCATGTAAGTCGCGCGCGGCGTAAGTAGCCAAAAAACTCGTAATTCCCTGAGAATAACACCTCCGAACTGTGATGCTTGCGGAGTTTCGCCAGCGTGACCGACCCTGCCATTGCCACCGACGATCGACTTGCCGATGTGCCCCTGGCGCGTCGGCCGCGGCATGTTGCCGTGATCATGGATGGCAATGGACGCTGGGCTCAGCGTCGCGATTTGCCCCGCATCGAAGGGCATCGGCGTGGGGTCGCTAGTGTTCGGCGAACGGTGGAAGAAGGAGCGCGGCTGGGGCTTACGCAGCTGTCGCTCTACTGCCTCAGCAGCGAGAACTGGAAGCGTCCGCAGCGTGAGCTTGATTTTCTGATGCATCTGCTCGAGCAGTACATGATCGAAGAGCGAACCACGATCATGCAGCAGAACATCACTGTGAGTGTGATTGGGCGTCGCGAAGGAATTCCCGAAGCGACTTTGGCGGAAATGGATCGCACGGTCGAGATGAGCGCCGCCAATACCGGCATGCGGCTTTGCCTGGCGATTAACTACGGCGCGCGTGGTGAACTGGTCGATGCTGTCCGCGCGATTGCGGCAGAAGTACAGCAAGGGAAGCTCGATCCGGCAACGATCGACGAGGCGCTGGTCTCCTCGAAGCTCTACACCGCAGGGATGCCCGATCCCGATCTGCTGATTCGAACCGCTGGTGAGATGCGGATTAGCAATTTTCTCCTTTGGCAAATCAGCTACGCCGAGCTGTGGGTCACCGAAAAATGTTGGCCCGAGTTTGAACTGGACGATTTTCATCAATCGATTCGCAGCTTTGCGGCCCGCGACCGTCGTTTCGGCGGTCTGGCGAGCTAACGAAAGGAGCTGCGGTGCTTCGCTGGCGTCTACTGTCGGCTGCGGTGATTATCTCGGTTCTCGTCACGCTGGTGACGGCCGATCATCAGCAGTGGCTGGTTCCGATCCGAGGCTTTTGGCTGTTGCCGGTCCTGCTTCTGATTGCCGTGATGGCGACCGAAGAGGTGCTGGAATTGCTGCGCCATGGTGGTCACACGATCGATCGCGTGAGCACCCACGTCGGTGTGCTGGCAATTGTGCTCGCCGCCGCTTTGCCCATGGTGGGGGACGCACTCGGCACGCGCTTTCCCGAAAACAGTTCGTTTGGCAGATTCGGCTGGCCTGCTGTTGCTGCTTCGCTGGGGCTGATCGTCGCCTTCACACGGCAAATGCAGCTGTTCGTCAAACCGGCGACCGCGATGGTGTCACTTTCGCTTAGCGTGATGGTGATGATCTATATCGGTGGGATGCTCGGTTTTCTCGCCTCGCTTCGCCTGCTCGATAACGAACCGCTCGGAATCGTAGCGCTCGTTTCGCTCCTCTTCATCACGAAACTTGCCGACACCGGCGCGTACACCGTCGGCAAGAACCTCGGCAAGCACAAGCTCACGCCGGTCCTTAGTCCTGGTAAAACGGTGGAAGGTGCGATCGGTGGTTTTGTCTTCGCCATCGTGGGCGGGCTCGTCTATTTTCGGGCAATTGCGCCACTGGTGATGGGGGGCGATTGGCAGGCACCATCGATCGTAGGGATTGTGATCTACTCGCTGCTGGTCGCTGTGCTGGGGATGATTGGCGATCTCGCCGAGTCGCTTCTCAAACGGGATATGCAGCGGAAAGATAGCAGTCGCTGGCTCCCGGGACTCGGTGGCGTGCTCGATATTATCGACTCGGTGCTGCTGGCTGCGCCGGTGGCCTACCTCTGCTGGGAAAGCGGATTGCTGAGCTAGTGCACCTCGCACAGACGATCTGCGGTCTTCTTCTGGAAGTTCGATTGCGATGATTCCCACCATCACCAGTTTGCAGAACCTGCGCGTGAAGCAAGCGGTGAAATTGCGCGAGCGCAAAGCGCGCGACGAGCAGCAGCGGATCATCATCGATGGAGAGCGCGAAATCACGCGCGCCCTCGGCGCGGGAGTGGTTGCGCTCGAACTGTTTGTGCTCGATGGCGTGGAACTGTCGGCCACTTCGCAGCAGACCATGCGCCACGCACGTGAGTCCGGCGCGACGATCCTTCCCGTCTCGCGTCAAGTGATGGAAAAGCTCGCCTTTGGCGATCGTGTCGAGGAAGTGATCCTCGTGGCCGAGTCGCCGAGTCCCGCGCTCGACACCTTCCTGCAAGATAAGCTCGCAGCGAAACGCGACTTGCTGGTGGCGGTGGTGGAAGGGGTCGAGAAACCAGGCAATCTCGGCGCGATCTTGCGATCGGCTGATGCGGCGGGAATCGATGGGGTGATTGTCTGTGGCGCGCGGCTCGATCTCTATAACCCCAACGCCATCCGCGCGAGTCTCGGCGCGCTCTTCACCCTGCCCGTCATCGGCATGACAGTGCCACAAGCGCTCGCCTGGCTCCGAATGCATCAGTTTCAGATGCTGGCGACACGGGTCGATGGTGCCATCGACTACACCACAGCCGACCTGCGAGGTCGCACGGCAATTATTTTGGGAAGCGAGGCTGAAGGTCTGTCTCGCGAATGGCTGGGGGACGATATCCGCGCGATTTCCCTCCCGATGCTCGGCACGGTCGACAGTTTGAACTTGTCGGTGACCGCCGCCATTCTCTTCTACGAAGCGCTCCGCCAGCGCCGCGCCAAGTAGTTGCCAGCAGCGTTTCAGTGCCGTTTTTTCGCAGTCGATGAGGCGTACGCACTGCTGCGGTCATTGCTCTTGATGCACCGGCAGACGCTTGCTATTCTCCGCCACGAATCCAGGTGGGGATAAAGGAAGCTTGCTATGCGCGCATGGGTCGTTCTGCTGTTCTCGGTGCTTGGCTGCGCGCAAGTCGGCTGTGCCGTGCTTCCTCCGACATCTCCGCTGACGAGCTGGGAACGCAAAAGTGTGTTTCAGCCCGCGCGCTATCCAGCCGGGGAATGGGAACAAACCTCGGTGCTCGTCGAAGATGCTTACTTCACTGCCAGCGATGGTGTGAAACTGCACGGCTGGTATGCTCGTCATCCTCAGCCCCTCGCGCATGCCGTGCTGCTGCATGGAAATGCTGGCAACGTGACCTTACTTGCCGAGTCAATTCGACTACTCAATCGCCGCCATGGCCTCTCGGTCCTCGCGCTCGACTATCGTGGTTTCGGACGAAGTGAAGGGAAGCCAACCGAGCAAGGTGTGGTTACCGACGCACGTGCTGCGCGTGACTGGCTCGCTCGCAAAGAAGGAATTGCCAATCGCGACGTCATGCTGATGGGTGTTTCGCTCGGTGGTGGCGTCGCACTGCAAGTCGCAGAGCAAGAGCCGTGTCGCGGACTGGTGCTGGTGAACACATTCACCTCGCTCCCCGATGTAGCGCAGCATCATGTGCCGTGGCTACCCATGAGTCTGATGATGACGATGCGCATGAACTCGCTCGAAGCCATTCGCCGCTACGAGGGACCGCTGCTGATCAGTCACGCCGATGCCGACCAAGTGATTCCGTTCGAGCAGGGGCAATTGCTGTTTGACACGGCGACCACGAAAAATAAAGTCTTCATTCGCAACGAAGGGGCAGGGCACAATGATCCGCAGCCCGAAGCCTATCGCGTGGCGCTCGATCAATTTATCGCCGCGCTCCCGCCAATCTCTGCACCAGCGGCGCCGACCAATCAGCAGCCAATCTTTTCCCCGGTAGCGGCCGAGCCACCACCGCTGCTGCGCTAGTTCGTAGCACGCCTTTTCAGCCACGTGAATCGCCGGCCGATCCCGGGCATATTCGTCGAATGGCACGTTTTTCCAGCGTTATTCCATCGATTTTTGAATCGGTGCCTGACGCGTGAACGACTGCACGTACGAATAACCAAGGCCTGCGATCACGAGCCCCGTGCAGATCCCAAACAGAATCAAAAACCAGAGCGAGTAGCTCAGGCCGCCAGTTCCATCTCCCTCGCTCCGCGCGACGAGAGCCAACAGTCGATCACGAAACTTCTGTGGCGGCGCTGCTTCGCTCGGCGCGGAATGTTGCTGCGTCGACAAAGGCTCGTGGGGCAAGCTTGCCGGTGAAAGCGTTGCGCTCGCGAGGGGATCGAGACTCGCCAAATCGGGGCCCGGTGGTAGTTCGAGAAGCGACGCCAGAGGATCGTCGAGCGGCGTCAGTAGCGTGGAATCCTCGAGCTGTGTCGCGGGTTGCTGCAACACTTTCGCCGAAGATTGCGCGGCCGATTTCGTCTCCATCGGCGCAGCAGAGATTGAATTTTTAGAGGCAGATGAACTTACGCTCGCACGTGGATCTCGCGTTCCCGAGAGGGTCGAGCGACCAGCCATCGGTGCGGCCGGATCGGTGTCGGCACCATCGAGTGGCAAGAGCGCCAGATCGTCGCCCGAGGTAGACACGCGAGCTGCACTATCGCTCGCGCTATACACGCTGCTGCCACCGCGACCACTGCCGAGGGGACCGATCAACGCATGGACACGATCGATCTCGCTGGCTTGCCAGGCGGCCAACACTTGCTCCACTTCTGCCGCTGATGCAAACCGTCGCTCCGCTTTTTTCGCCAGCAGCTTGCTCAGTATCGCTTCGAGGGGAGCGTCGACTTCGGGACGTTTTTTGCGAATCGAAACAGGCCGCTGGGTCTGGTGAGCAATCACCCGCTGGGGAATCGTTCCCTCCGCAAACGGAGGCTGACCACTCAGCAAAAAATAGAGCGTACAGCCGAGGCTGTAGAGATCGGCGCGAGGATCGATCTCGTGACTGTTACGCGCCTGCTCGGGAGAGAGGTAGTCGACTGTGCCGATCATCCGCGCGTCTTGCACCAGCGTGAGCGATGGCTCATCGTCGATCACCATCCTCGCCAGACCCAGGTCGAGAATATGCACTTGTCCTCCTGGATCGAGGAGCAAGTTCGAGGGTTTGATATCGCGATGGATCAGCCCGGCGGCATGCGCTGCGGATAGTCCCTCGGCGGTTTGCCGAATGCATTCAGCAGCTTCGCTCACCGGAAGGGGACCATCGCGGAGCACGATTTTCTGTAAGTCTTCCCCTGCGACATATTCCATCACGAAGTAGTGCAGGTCGCCGTCGCTATCGATGTCGAAAGCACGCACCAGACGTGGGTGCGATACCACCGCAGCAGCCCGCGCCTCTTGCTCGAAGCGTTTCACGTATTCAGGTTTCCCTGTCAGCCGCTTCGCCAAAACTTTAATGGCCACCTGATGTCGCATGACGCGATGCTCGGCCAGAAAGACACTTCCCATCGCCCCGGCACCGAGCTGTCCCAGGATTTTGTACTTCCCCAGGAAGTAGCCGCGCCAACGCCCCTCGCGCAAACGCTCGAGTTGCCACGAGGTGACCAGTTTGGTGCTCGCCAGCAGATCGGCGGCGACCATCGAATCGCTCGCTGCTTGCGGCTGTACCTCGACCAAGCGATCGATTTCGCGCTCGTCGACGAGTCCACTTTTACGCAGAATTTCTAGCAGCGGCTCTTTCGTGGGACTAGCCATCGGGAAATCGTCCCCTGCATGGACCACGGGTGGGACGTGCCTCTAAACGACGTAGAGGCTATTGCCCAAAGGTACTTAGGTTCGGCCAAAGCCGCGAAATTATCACCAGTTTCCGGTTAAGGTTTGTCGTCCTGAACTAGCAGTCCCGAGGACGGACCCAATTGACGGCGCTCGCGCTCTCGCCGACAATCATAGGTTTCTGCAAGATCGCTCCCGACGCATCCAGCGGGGTGTCGACACGCAGCTAAACTGCCCCGGCGAATGGGTGGTTTATGCCGCTCGCTGTCGCCCGTGGATCGAGCGAGTTTGCAGACGAGAGCTGGTACGATTTCGACGCTAATGCTTGGGAGCCGGTGATTACATGAGCAACGTTCTGTCGCAGCAAGATCCGCAAGTTTGGGCCGCCATTGCCGCTGAGCAAGAGCGTCAGCAAGATGGCCTCGAGATGATCGCCAGCGAGAACTATACGAGTGTCGCGGTTATGCAAGCGGTCGGCAGCGTGCTGACGAACAAATATGCCGAAGGTTATCCCGGACGTCGCTACTACGGCGGCTGCGAGCATGTCGACGTCATCGAGAACCTGGCGCGCGACCGCGCGAAGCAACTCTTCGGTGCCGAACATGCCAACGTGCAGCCCCACAGCGGTTCGCAGGCCAATCAAGCGGTCTACCTCTCGCTGATTAACCCCGGCGATACGGTCCTCGGCCTCGACCTGGCGCATGGTGGTCACCTCACGCACGGCATGAAGCTGAACCTCTCGGGCAAACTCTACAACTTCCACAGCTACGGCGTTCGTCAAAGCGATCACCGGCTCGACTTCGATCAAGTGGCTCGCTTAGCTCGCGAACATAAGCCCAAACTCATCGTCGCCGGTGCCAGCGCCTATCCGCGCGAAATTCCGCACGGCAAGTTCGCCGAAATCGCTCGCGAAGTTGGTGCCAAACTGTTCGTCGACATGGCTCACTACGCCGGTCTCGTCGCTGCTGGACTGCACGACAACCCCGTTCCTGTCGCCGATTTCGTTACCACCACCACCCACAAAACCTTGCGTGGCCCTCGCGCTGGTCTCGTGCTCTGCAAAGCGGAATACGCGAAGGAAATCGACAAGAACGTCTTCCCAGGGATGCAGGGTGGACCACTGATGCACGTGATCGCTGGCAAGGCGGTTTGCTTCGGCGAAGCGCTGCAGCCTGACTTCAAAGCCTACGGTCAAGCGATTCTCGACAACGCCAAAACGCTCGCTGAAACGCTGATGGCGGGTGGCTTGTCGCTCGTGAGTGGCGGCACGGAAAACCATCTGATGCTCGTCGACGTAACGACGCTCGGCATTGGTGGCAAACTCGCCACCGAAGTGCTTGGCCATTGCGGCATCACGGTGAACATGAACATGATTCCGTTTGATACCCGCAAGCCAATGGACCCTTCGGGCGTTCGCATCGGCACGCCAGCACTCACCACGCGTGGCATGGGGACCGACGAAATGAAAACGATTGGTGGCTGGATTCTCGAGTCGCTCAAGAACTGCGGCGATGCGAGCGTTCACCAGCGGATTCGTGGCGAAGTCGCTTCGCTTTGCTCGCAGTTCCCAGTTCCCGCCAAAGAGGCGCTGGCTGCTGTCTAGTTCGGCTTGAAACTCGCAGCCGACCGATCGACTGCAGTGTGTGCACCGGAACTGGAAATAGTCACGCGCAGGAAGTTTGGAAGTTTCCCACTCATGGCCGATAAAAATCGCATCCTGATTGCCGACGACAACCAGCCTAACCGCGAGTTGCTCGAAGCCTATCTTGCCACGGTCGATTGCGACACTGAAATCGCCGTCGATGGCCAAGACACGCTGGCCAAGGTGAAGTCGTTTGCCCCCGATTTGATTCTGCTCGACGTGATGATGCCCAAGCTGAGTGGCTTTGAAGTTTGTCAGAAACTCAAGTCCGACCCAGCTTCGCGCGGCATCATGATTTTGATGGTCACCGCGCTGAACGAGGCGGGGGATATCGAACGAGCCGTCAAAGCTGGCACCGACGACTTCTTGTCAAAGCCTGTGAACAAGGTGGAATTGCTCAAGCGTGTTGAAAACATGCTGAAGCTGAAAGATGTTACCGACGAACTCGAACGACTTCGCCGATACATTGAAGGTATGGAAGATTCGAGCGGACCGAAGCAATAGTGCCTCTCCTCCGCCAAGAGTAGTGAATTACCAGGGCGAGCTTTTGCAAGTTCGCTCTCCCGTTTTATCGGAATCGTTTAACCATTTAGCAAAGTAAAGGTCATCTCATGGGCGGAATCGTCGAACGTCACAAGGAATTGGCACGCCGTCGTCATCGTCGTAAGAAGCTTGCCATCATCAAGCGCAAAGCTGCCAAGGCATCGACCTCGGAAAAGGCTGTGCTGGCTCAAAAGCTTCGCAACATGACCCCCGGTGCCGAATCGATCATCGCCGCCCTGAACCTCGAAGAGTAAATCGCTTCAGGCGAGTGAGCGTTTCTTTTCACGAGCGCTCGCTCTGTGCGAAACATCAAAACGGCAGTTGTCAGATGGTTCTGGCAACTGCCGTTTTTCTTGCGCCGATGGGCAGTTCACGTAGCCGAGCAACTTACGACCACTGGGGAGCACGCTTCTCGAGAAATGCGGCCAGACCTTCGGTCGCAGCGTCGGTGGTTCGTGCTGTGGCGCTCGCGGCAGCTCCTGCGGCCAGCAGTGTCCCCAGATGCTCGCCAATCGTTTCGTTGAGCATCCGTTTCGTCAGCTGAATTGCTTGGGGAGCGGAGAGGGCGATTTTTTGCGACAGATCGTGCGCTCGAGCCCACAGCAGATCGAAGACCGTAATATCGGCCACTAGACCGATCCGGTACGCCTCACTCGCGCTCACGCTTTCGGCCGTCAGCAAGAGCCGCGCGGCATGCGACGCACCTAAGCGAAAGGCCAGCAGCGGCGACACCATCCCGGCCACCAAACCGCGCCGCGGCTCGGGCAAGCCAAACGTCGCCTCGCTCGCGGCGATCACCACATCGCTCGCCAGCACCAGCCCCATGCCGCCAGCCATCACGGGGCCATTCACGGCAGCAATGATCGGCTTAGGGAACCGGAGCATCTGCTCGAGCAGTTCACAGTACTGCACCGCATCGTCGTGATACTCATCGTGTGGTCGTTCCGATTTCGAATGCTCCTGCATCTCGTGCAGATCCATCCCGCTGCAAAACGAATTGCCACTGCCGGTGAGCACCACCGCGCGAACTTGTTTTTCGCCATGCATGTCGCTGAGCGCCTGCGCTAGCTCGGTCATCATCTGCCGCGAGAGCGCGTTGCGACGTTCGGGGCGATTGAGCACGATTGTGCCCGTGGGAATATGTTTCTTGACGAGCACAGTCATGGCTAAACGAAGTCCTGCCAGTCAGCGGGGATGGGAAGCGGAATTTCCGAGGCGGCTGTGCCGAGCAATTTGCCTTGCGTATCGAGTCGCAAACTTTCGCTCGCGCCACCAGCGAGTGCATCATACAAAACGAAGTTCAGCGCCAGCACTCGGGGGAGCAGAAACCGCTCGACGCGCGTTGTGCCGGTCCAGGCAAAGAACTCCTGCACGCGCTGCTCGCTGAGTTCGGCGACGAGCACTTTGTAAGCGGCCTCGCTGCGAGCGACCACTCCCAGGTTAGCGTGATTTCCTTTGTCGCCACTGCGTGTCACGGCAAAGTGCGAGAGGGGCAAAGTTGTTTTCATCGTCTCCACTCCGCTGCTGTTTTCACTGTTACCTCGGCAGCGACAAACTGGCGCTCGATCAGGGCGGGCCAGTAGGCCATCACCTCGCGCACTTGTGGGCGACCAGCGGCATAGCCAGCGATTCCTGCCGGTCCCGACGTGATGAGAGGGGCCAGTTCGCGCGCCAATCGCTCGAGAATTTGGTAGTCGGCATCGGCGGCGCTAATGCGCACCACGAGCTCGCGACCGTGCCCGGTCGACATTCCACTCAGCGACTCACCACTCCCAAGGTATTCGACCAAATAGCGACTCGGCAGGCGCGCGACTTGCATGAGCCGTGCCTCGATCAGCTTCACCACTTCGCGCGCTTTTTCGGCGGCATCGTTTCCGGCCACCAGCAGCTGCCCTTGGAGGGCATAGCCCTGTTGGTAGGCGAGAGAAACCTTTAGCTTCTGCGGCGCTGCGGTACCACTTGCGACGCGCACGGCAACGCGGTCATCGCCAAGTTCTTCGAGTTCGACGCTGGTGAAATCACAAACCACATCGGGAGTGAAGTATTGCGCTGGATCGCCGATTTCGTAGACCAGCTGCTCGGTCACCGAGAGGCGGTCGACGATGCCGCCACTCCCGGCAGGCTTGGTGATGACGCACGAACCATCAGGGGCAATTTCAGCAATCGGATAGCCGACATTGGCCAGCGACGATCGCATCCAATCGACGCTATATCCTCCAGTCACCTGCGCGCCGCATTCGATCAAGTGACCGGCGACACTCGCCCCAGCGATGCGCGGGATATCGTCGAGACTCCAGCCAAAATGATGCGCTGCGGGACCGACGGTAAGCGAAGCGTCGGCCACACGGCCCGTGATGACGATTCGCGCTCCACGATCGAGCGCTTGTTGGATTCCTTGCGAGCCGAGATAGGCATTGATGCTGACGACTGGCAGCTGTGCTTCGGCCAGTGTTTGCCCGGTTTCGAAGTGACAGATGTGCGGCGCGAGTTCATCGGCCCGAGCCAGCAGGTCATCCCCCGTCACGACACCAATCACGCTCTCACCCAGGCCCTGTTGCTCGAGTACTGCCGCAGCAGCGCGAGCGCAAGCGATTGGATTCATCCCACCCGAGTTCGTCACGATTCGCAGCTGCGGCTGTTGGCGTAGAGCAGGGGCGAGGGACTCTAAAATCTCAAGAAAATCCCTTGCAAAACCATGCTCAGGATTTTTGCGACGCTGCTGAGCCAGGATCGACAGCGTGAGTTCGGCCAGATGTTCGAGGATCAAAAAATCGAGTGTCGTCGACTCCGCGAGTTCTCGCGGCGCATCGAGTTGATCGCCGAAAAAACCGGCACCACATCCGACTCGCAATAGGTTGGGGCTTGTCATGAGGCTCACCTGCGTCGATCAAGTTACACCTGAAACACGCCGAGTTTGTACGGTTCTTCGCTCACTGTGCGCGTGCAAATTGCCAGCGACTCGATTAGCACATCGCGCGTGCGGGCTGGATCGATGATGGCATCCACCCAGCCTCGCGCCGCTGCATAGCGCGCGTCGAGTTGACGTTCGTAGCTGGCACGCACTTCCTCGCGCAACTGCGCTAGTTGAGCCTGCTCCGTATCAGCCGACGCCTCGTCTGCTCGGTTCTTTTTTTGGCTATTGGCCGTGATATCGACGAGCGTTTGCGTCGCCTGATGCGCTCCCATCACCGCCAATTTGCTCGAGGGCCATGCGAAAATAAGACGCGGATCGAAGGCTTTGCCGCACAGCGCATAACTTCCCGCGCCATATGATCCACCGACCAGCACCGTGATCTTCGGGACGCGCGAATTGCTGACAGCTGATACAAGTTTCGCGCCCGCTTTGATGATCCCGGCATGCTCGCTATCGCGTCCCACCATAAACCCGGTGGTGTCTTGCAGGAAGATAATGGGGAGCTGATCTTGATTGCAGCTCATCACAAAACGGGCCGCTTTTTCAGCAGCGTCGACGTAAATGACCCCTCCCAGTTGCAACTGGCCGTCGGCTGTGATGGCCCTCGATTTTTGGCTCGCTACGATCCCGACCGCGTAGCCTCCGATGCGGGCTGTGCCGCACAAGATCGTAGGTCCATACTCGGCTTTGAACTCGTTCCAGGTCGCAGCATCGACGATGGTCTCGAGCACTTGTCGCATGTCGTAGCCGCGCGGGCTCGAGGGATCGACCAGCGTGTAGATCTCCGTCGGCTGTCGTGCCGGCGCTTGTGCCTGGATCTTCGAGAAGGGGGGAACCGGTTCGTCGCGATCGGGAGCCGATTGTCCGACAAGCGATCGCAGGCGAGCGAGGCACTGCTCGTCGTTGGCTTCGCGGTAGTCGATCGTTCCGCTGATGGAGGCGTGCATTTTGGCACCCCCCAGCTCGTCGCTAGAAATCTCCTGACCAATCGCGCTCTTCACCAGCGCGGGACCCGCGAGATAGAGTCCCGAACCTTCGGTCATCAGGAGTTTATCGCACAAGACCGGGAGATAGCCGCCTCCTGCGACGCAGCTTCCCATGATCGCAGCGAGTTGCGGAATACCAGCGGCGCTGATCACGGCGTTGTTGCGAAAGATTCGTCCAAAATCATCTTCGTCGGGAAATACATCCTCTTGCAGCGGCAGAAAAACGCCCGCCGAGTCGACCAGATAGATAAGTGGTAACTTGCAGGCGAAAGCGATGCGCTGAGCACGGAGCACTTTTTTGCACGTTGCCGGAAAGAAGGCTCCCGCCTTCACGGTGGCGTCGTTGGCGATGATCATTTGCCGCCGACCAGCCACCATGCCGATCGTGGTGATCACGCCAGCCGCCGGTGCGCCGCCAAAACGATCGTACATCTCGTGCCCCGCGAAAATGCCGAGCTCGAGCGGGCTAGTGCCGGGGTCGATCAGCCTGTCAATACGCTCGCGAGCGGTCAGGCGACCTTTCGCATGTTGACGCTCGATCGCCGCTGCACCGCCCCCTAAGCGCAGTGCCATCTCTTGCGTCGAAATCGCGGCACTCCACTCGGCCAGCGGCAAACTTGGAGAGGCTGTTTGCACGATGCATGCTCCGCAGGTGGTTCCCCAGGTTGGGTTCTCAGATTGAGACCAACCGTCTCCATTCTATCTCACTTTGGACATCGATCTCGCAATCAAAAGTGCTTGGAAATGAAAAGTTGGTGGTTGTAAGTGCTTTGTGGGTCGTTGTTTGCGTGGCTTGGTCTCGGGCGATTGTCAGTTCTGGCACGCTCCTTGCAGCTTATCACAACCGTACTCATTACGAATGCTTCCCTTGCGGAAGAGGCTCGTAGCGAGCGACTGATCTGCGACAGAGCGTCGCTATTAAGTATTCGTCAGTCAGCCGCGACGAGCAACGCTTGAATCAAGATTGCGAAAGGAGTTTTGTCATGAAACGCTACTTCACCACCACTCGCTGGCTTACCACTTCGCTAGTCGTGGCGCTACTGTTGTTGGGGTCGACCAGCGCAATGGCACAAACCTACGGCTATGTGGCCCCGCCAGTTAGTAACGGCTATGGCTACGGTTATGGTTCCCCGTACCGAGGCTGGGGCGGCTTTGGCTACCACAGTTCAACCTATGAAGAAGGGGTACTGCGTGGCGCTGCCGAACTAACTCGGGCCGCCGGCGAAGCCAACTTGTACAACTCGATGGCCGCCGAGCGTTATGAATCGGCCCGTCAGGCTGCGATTCAAAACCGTAAGCTGGCCACCGACACCTATTTCGCGATGCGTAAGGTGAACCAAGAGGCACGAGCTGCTGAACGTCCCACCCGATTGTCGGTCGATCAGTATGCCACGATTGCTCAGCGGATGGCTCCCTCGCCACTGGCGGCTCAGCAGTACGAGCCCACCACCGGTAAGCTCGGCTGGCCTGAAGTTCTGATGACCAAGGAGTTCGAAGCCGACCGCAACGCAATCGACGCTGCATTCCGCAGCCGCGATGCTTCCGATGGTGGTCGTGGTTCGCAGTTCGCTGCCCACATCGCCACCCATGCAGAGCGGATGCGTCAAACCCTGCGTGGCAACATCGATACGCTTCGTCCTATGGACTACATGGCCGGGAAGAAGTTCATCGACAGTGTGGCCCACGAAGCCAATCAGCTGTTCGACTTGCGAGCTGTCGCCACGCGATAACGCCAGCCGGTCGCGGGACCGATAACTCCCGCTCATCCACCCGAACTGGACTCGCCTGCTTCGAGTCCAACGGTCAAGGTAGTCTGCACTGCTCGAGAGGCAAGTGTTGGCTACCTTGCTCCGTTTCTTGGGTCAGCCAAGACCTGCGCTGGGCAAGCTAGGGCTTATCTGGTTCCGCGGGCTTCCCAACACGGCACATCGTTTGCGATTGATATCCTGCAGGAAGCTCGCGCTGCCAATCTGGTTGGCCGGAACAAACCTAAGTCGATTCGGCTTCGCAAGTTCTGCTCGAAATGAGGGGATGGCTCGCCGCTAGCTTTCTGTGCGGCTGTGTCGCGCTCGCTGTGCGAAAATGTTCTGTTCGCCGCCGAGCCGATGGGTGTAAGATGAGGGTGTTAAACGACTCCCAAGAGCCCTGGAACTTTCAGGATGCCTGATACGGTTTTCGTTTCCGATTTGCATTTGTACTCGGCACGTTCGCAGCCTGTGCGATTCGAGTTGCCGATGCATCAGTGCGCCGCCGAAGTCCAAACGATGGTGCTCGGCGGCGATATTTTCGACTTCCGCTGGTCGACGCTCGGCGATACCGATGCCACGATTGTTGCGGCGATGCGCTGGCTCGATGATCTGGTCGCCAGCCACGCGCAGTGCCAGTTTCATTTCGTACTGGGAAATCACGACTACAACGAAAAATTCGTGACCGAACTCGAGCGCTACGCCCTACAGCGGAGCAACCTCGACATTCATCACTACTGGCTTCGTCTCGACCAAAATATCTTCCTGCATGGCGATGCCGCGGATCATCCCGCCATGTGCGCCGATCGCCTCATCGCGCGGCGCGACAAATGGCGGCACGATGAATCGCGCACCCGATTGCACCACGCGATGTACGACCTGGCGGTTCGCGCCAATTTGCACAAACTTGCCTCGCACGTGATGAATCGACCTCAAAAAGTGGTAGGGCGCATTCATCAATACTTGCGCCGGATTGGGCAGGGGCCCGATCAAGGTGTGGAGCAGGTTTACTTCGGCCACACGCATGCTGCCATCAACGCGCTGGTGTACGATGGGATGACGTTCCACAACGGTGGGGCGCCGATCACCGGACTCGACTTTCGCATTGTCGACGTCGCGTCCTAGCGTCTCCACGCGCGCAGCACAGGCTGCACTTCTCCTAGGCCCTTGTTTCTCGAGGTAGAACGGATGCGGTTTCGTCTCTGCACCACGCTCGCTGTGGCAACCATTTGCCTCACGTTCGCTGATTCCACCCGGGCCGATGCTCCCGCCCCTCAGCAGCTCCTCACCGAGGTGGTTGTTCCTAGTACGATCGACAAATCGCCACAGCGGGTTCGCTATCGTTTGCCCGAGGGGGCCAAGAGCCGCGCGGAGCAACAGGATCAACCTGCTCGGCCACTCCTGGTGATGCTGCACAGCTGGAGCCACGGCATCGATCAGCGGTTCGAGGATTTTGAATCAGAGGCGATCGAGCGGGGATGGATTTTTGTCTTCCCCGAGTTTCGCGGCGCTAATCTTCGGCCCGAAGCATGCGGCTCGAAACTCGCCCAGCAAGATATCCTTGATGCCATCGACTGGGCCGAAACCACGTTTCGGATCGACGAGAAACGGATCTACCTCACCGGAATCTCCGGAGGAGGACATATGACGATGCTGATGGCGGGCAAATATCCCGAGCGATTCACGGCCGCTTCCGCCTGGGTAGGGATCAGCAACCTGGCGACCTGGCACGATCGTCATGCCCAAGGCAAGTATGGTGAAATGTGCCGCGCATGCTGCGGTGGCGCGCCGGGAACATCGGCCACCATCGATGCCGAATATCATGCCCGTTCTCCGATTCATTTTTTAGCGAGCGCCGCGAAGGTCAAATTACCGATCGACATCGCCGCCGGCATTCACGATGGTCACGACGGCTCGGTCCCGATCCGTCAATCGCTCGATGCTTTCAATCAGCTCGCTCAGCAAACTCCAGGTGCTGCTGTTATCAGCGAAGCGGAGATCGCTGAGCTGAGCGCCAAGAATGGCCGGCTCAAGTCTCCCCGCGAATCGGACCAGGAAGTCGACGACACGCTTGGCCGCGCGATCTATTGCCGCCGCTATGCCGGCGCATCGCGGGTCACGATTTTCGAAGGGGGACACGAGGGGATTGCCACCGCTGCCTTGGCGTTCCTCGAGAAACACGCGAAGTAGCATGCTCCGTGTGCGATGGTCCTTTCGCTTGTCGACTCGCTAATTCTACAGCACAAGTTTTTTCGATCATGTCGCACCCCGAACCACTCAATCCCTACGCCCCGCCGCAGCTGGCGTCGGACGAAACGCAGCGCGTGGTTCGTCTGGTTGCCGAGTTACCGCCGCGCGGCCCCACGCTGTGGGTGGCCACGGTGATTGTGCTGCTCGGGTCGATGATCATCGCGAGCCTCGCCGTCTACTTGCTTGGTGTTTGGTTCGAGGTTATTCCCCCAACACGTCTGGGGCTCGATCCAACTTCCAAGTCGTTCGAACCGATCGGTGCCGCTTCACTGAACCTGCTGCTGGTGAGTGTGGTGATGAGTTTCGGTCAGGTGCGCTCCGTCCTGTTTGGGGACCGAGTCTGGTCGCGCATGGTCGCCTGGGGATTATTGCTCGGTGCGGGAATCATGTTCGTTGGCAGCTACTTCCTATCTCGTGGTGAAATCACCGACGTACTCCTCGTCACTCCCGCCGTCCTGATGCTCTGGCTAGGGATCGTGATGTATCGCTGGTATCTTGTGCTGCTCGAAGTCTTTCGCAAACAGCAGCGCGTCTTGCGCGAATCAAGGAAACCGGAGTGAGTACACCACACGATCACAATCGCCGCGCCTGGGATGCGATGGTGAGCAAAGGGAATCGCTTTACACTTCCCGCCAAGGACGAAGATTTCGCGAGTCCTTTGTCGGTGGTCGATCAGCCCGGTTGGCTCGGTCCTTCGATTGTCGGAAAAAAGCTCCTCTGTTTGGCAGCAGGTGGTGGACGCCAAAGCGCGCTCTATGCTGCTGCGGGAGCACAGGTGACGGTGGTCGACATCAGCACGGCGATGCTCGAGATCGATCGCGAAGTCGCTTCGCAGCGGAAGCTCGAAGTTCGTACGGTCGCCGCCTCGATGGACCATTTGCCGATGCTCGCCACCGGGGAATTCGACATCGTGATCCACCCCGTAAGCACCTGCTATGTGCCCGATGTAGTGAAAGTGTTTCGCGAGGTGGCTCGCATCATGCGGGCTGGCGGAATCTACATCAGTCAGCACAAATCCCCCGTGAGTTTGCAGTGCGATGTGGTGGGATCGCAGCGCGGCTATGAACTCACCGAGCCCTACTACCGCAGCGGTCCACTTCCGCCAGTCGTCGGGAGTCGGCATCGCGAAGAGGGGACCCTCGAGTACCTGCATCGTTTCGAGGAACTGCTGGGTGGAATGTGCCGCGCAGGGTTCGTGATCGAGGATCTGATCGAACCGCTCCATGCCAAACCGGAAGCGATGCCCGGGGATTTCGAGCATCGAAGTCGCTACGTTGCTCCGTACATTCGGCTCAAGGCACGGCGCACTGGCAGTGGCGAGATCTCTCGCCCCCAGTCCACGCTGCTACTCCCCGACTAGTGCGTGTCGCACGGACGAGTAGCGTGCGCGGCGTATGAAATCCTAACGGAAATTGACGAAACAGCCGCTACCCAAAAGTGAGATGCGCTGCAGTAGCGTGTCGCTACGTTCCAATATCGCTCAAGATAGCCTGCGCGCCGTTGCGTCCAGCAGCTCCCATTACGCCGCCACCTGGATGGGCCGCCGCGCCGCACAGGTAGAGCCCCGGAACGGGCGAGCGATGATCGGCCCAGCCTGCGGTGGGACGAAACAAAAACAGCTGCTCGGGATTCATTGCCCCTTGCATGATGTTGCCACCGGTCAGGCCAAAAGTCCGCTCGAGATCGAGAGGGCTCAAAATCTGCCGATGCACAATCGCGCCCGGGACATTTGGCGCGTAGCGCGCGAGAAGCTCGATACAGCGATCGGCAAAGGCTTCTTTCACATCGTCCCAGCTCCGATTGTTCGAGAGCTTATACGGCGCGTATTGCACAAACATGTTCATCACATGATGCCCCTTCGGCGCCAGGGTATCGTCGACACTCGATGGGAGCGTGATCTCCAAGATCGGTTCGCGACTCGGCTCGCCATACTTGGCATCGTCGTAGCCGCGTTCCATGGTGTCGAGCGTTTCGCCAATATGAATCGTCCCCCGGTGCTGTGGACCAATCCCGCTACCTGGTAAGCAAGTGAATTGCGGCGGTTCGCTCAGGGCGACATTGATTTTGCACGAGGCCGAGGCGTAGCTGATGCGACCAATTGCCGCCGCAAAGTTTTTGGGCAACTCACTTTCGCCAAGCATCTTCAGGAAGGTTCGATTGGCATCGATCGTCGAAGCGACCACCGGTGCTTCGAGCACCAAGCCCGAGGCGAGTTGCACGCCGCCAATTCGGCCATGCTTGGTCAGGATCCGCTCGACCGGCGTTTCGCGGCGAATGTCGACACCTAGATCGACGCAGGCACCTTCGAGCGCATCGGCTAGTCCACCCATTCCCCCCCGCACGTAGCCCCACACACCACGCGCGCCACCCGCTTCTCCCATGACGTGATGCAGCAGCACGTAAGCAGTTCCTGGATGCGACGGAGGTGCAAACGCGCCGATGATGGCATCGGTGCCGAGTGTCGCACGCAGCACTTCGCTTTCGAACCAGCGCTCGAGAATCGGTCGCGCAGCTCCGGCAAGTAGTTCGACAGCTTCCGGCAGATCATCCCCCAGGCCAGCAGCCGACTGCGACATCGCATAGGCATCCGAAAGGGCCCGGAGTCGTTCGAGCGTTCCGATGTTGCGGCCTAGAACGCCACTCGGCAGCACCGAGGGGGGAGTCGTCGACAGCAGCGGCTCGAGCACCGCCGCCACCCGCTCCAGCAGGGCATTGTATTGAGGGTACTGCTCGGCATCGCGCGTGCTGAACTTGGCAATCTCGCGGCACGTTGCGCGGCTGTCGGGGCCCATTAAGAGCGAGCGGCCATCGAGCAGCGGCGTAAACGACGAGGGATTGCGTGGCAGGACTTCAAAGCCATAACTCTTCAGCTTGAGATCGCGAATGATCGACGGCAAAAACAGGCTGATCACATAAGCCGCGACGCTGATCCGGTAGCCGGGCCACAGCGTTTCCGTGGCCGCACATCCACCCAGGACATGCCGCGCTTCGAGCACGCACACCTTCTTCCCCGCTTTCGCCAGATAGGCAGCGGTCACCAACCCGTTATGTCCACCCCCGATCACGATGCAGTCGAACGATCGGGCGAGCGGTTTTTTCGTCGGAGCAGTCATCCAGCGCTCTTTCGTGGGAGTTTTTTGCCGCAAGCAGCTCGGGGGCTTCTCACAGCCGATTTTCGCAGTCCAGGGAGTCTCGAAATTGTAGGTCGGCGTTTCACCCACTGTCGATGGAGCGTGGCGACCGGTTTTTCCGGTAATTCGGAGGATACCGCTGCTAGACGAACCCGCGCGGCGATGCCACAACGGTGCACTGGCGAACGAACTTGCTCCTGCTAAGCCGTGCGAAGCTGCGACCCATGAACTTTCCCCCCACTGTCGACGACCGGACCTTAGCCCGCGCGCGGATGATGGCGTTTGTCGCGGCTGTGCTCTGGAGCACCAGCGGCTTTTTCGCCAAAACTGCATACCTCGCCGATTGGGCTCCGGAGCGACTCTGCTTTTGGCGGGCTGTGTTCGCGACCCTCATTCTGTTGCCCTTGGTGCGAGCCCCCAAGTTCAGCTGGCTGCTGTTGCCGCTGGGGATCTCGTTCTCGCTGATGACCACCACATTCCTCACCGCCATGAAATGGGGAACCGCGGCCAACGCCATTTGGCTGCAATGCACCGGCCCCGTCTGGATGCTGCTGGTGGGGGTGCTGTTCCTTGGCGAACGACTCCGCCGCGCCGACGTACTGCAAATGTGCTTTGCCGGCGCTGGAATCGCCGTGATCTTGTGGTTTGAGGCCCAAGGAGAATCGCTCGCAGCGGTGGCGATCGCTCTCTCGTCGGGCGTTTGCTACGCCGTAGTGGTGCTGATTCTGCGCCAGCTGCGCGACTTCGACGGCACTTGGCTGATCGCCGTTTGCCACCTCACCAACGCGATCGTCCTCGCGCCGTTTGCCCTCTGGAATCAGCCGCTCCCCGAGGGAATGCAGTGGCCGCTGCTGATCGCCTTTGGAATGCTTCAGCTGGGTCTTTCCTACGTCCTCTTCGCCCGCTCGCTCCGCTCGATCCCGGGTCACGAGGCGGCTCTCATCGCGCTCGTCGAACCAATCTTGGTCCCTGTCTGGGGCTATCTCACCGACGGCAACGCCCCCGCCTGGTGGACCATCGTCGGCGCCGCGCTGATTCTCGTCGGCCTCGCCACCACCGTCCTCCGCAGCAAACCCATCCCACCCACCAAAGTCCCCATGGCCGCCGAAGTGCCCCTCGCCAGTAGTGACAAGCCGCTTTGAAGCTTATTGGCTAGAACTCATCTGCGGATATCCACTCGAAATCGCTACTCAAGTATCCGTTGGGCGGCATGTGCATGCGGGCATCCTGAACGAATCGCGTCAACAAGTCATCGAGTGCTTCTTGCTCTGTATCACCTAAGCCACATTCTCCGGCACTAAAGCCCAGCTGCCTATCAATGCGTGCTACGTTGATTCTCGCCATAAAGTCGCCGATCGAACGCGACAACACTTTTACCTTAGCTTGCATATTAGGAACGATTGCGTGGCTGAAGGTAACCTCATACATAGCAACCACTTTGTCGATGCTTGTAATTCCGTCCATCAATTGCCCTTAATTGGCAGGTTAGGTGCCCTGTGCCTGACAGAATTCTTAGAGGCGTGCAATTAGTCACGGATATGGCAAGGAGAGATTTTGTTGCTCTGCATGGATTATGGCCATGGACTACGTGTGTTAGGTGCTGTCAGGTATGGCGTACCTGACCTACAGAGCTCCAGGGCTTGGTTGCGTTACTTTTGCGGCATGTTTTTTAAGACAACATCACCGCCAATACTTACGCTCCGCCCAGTCTTCTCGGAACTCAATGCTACCGAATGAGTTGCGGGTCTCCACTTCATTTGTATGCCCTCCTCACGTAAGAAGTCTTCGAACCAACTTAGCAAGAATCCCTGATCACTCATTTCAAGCTTCGCTTGAAGTGACGCAATCTTCTCCGTGAGGTGAATACTGCTTGTGTACCAGCCAATAGATAATGCTAGGCAAGTCACCAGCCAGAAATAGTCACGCAAAGTAAATCGTAGCAGTTTCACCATGTAAACACCAAAAGGTGAGGGTGGGGTTTTGCTTTGAGCTAGTTCGTAGGGCAGAAGTTCAATATCTGGCCTGTGGTGATCGATGTTGGGGTCGATCGAGCTAGAGGCTGCTGGTAGAACTTCGCCTAAGCTTCAGCTGGGTAGCTGGGGTTAATGGAGGGTCTGCACTGGCAAGATGCCAGTGGCACCCAGCAGACGTCAGCAGGGGAGCGAGGCGTAGCTCAATACAGAATTGTAGACGCTTGTGCGGTGTAGGCAGGTAAGGCACCTGCCCTACGAGTTACGAGCTGTCAGGTACGCGCGTAAGTGACCTACTGCTGCGTTCATCGATCAATGTCACCCTGCTTTGTGATTCTCACTGCTGGACAAGCCAGCAGTGCCACCCAGGCTGTCAGGTACGGAGTACCTGACCTACATATTTGTCCTGCTAACACAGTCTGATGGCAACCGAGCGACGGAGGCTTAGTGTTTGAAGTGGCGGCGGCCGGTGAAGATCATGGCGATGTTGTGCTGATTGCAGGCGGCGATCACTTCTTCGTCGCGGACGCTGCCGCCGGGCTGAATGATGGCGATGATGCCCGCTTTGGCGGCACGCTCGATTGAGTCGGCAAAAGGGAAGAAAGCATCGCTGGCGAGGACAGCGCCGGTCGATCGTTCGCCCGCTTTGGTGAGGGAAATCTCGACCGAGTCGACGCGGCTCATCTGGCCGGCACCACACCCGAGAAGCATGGTGTCTTTCACGACGACGATGGCGTTGCTCTTCACGTGGCGGACCATCTCCCAGCCAAAGGCGAGGTCGCGCGTGACTTCAGGAGGTGGCGTTGTGGTGGTGACCACTTTCCAGTCGCTCGGCAGATCGCGACCAACGTCGGCTTCCTGCACCAGCATGCCACCCTCGATCTGACGGTAGCTGATGGCGGTGGGGGGGCGATCGAGCGGGCCGACGCTTAAGAGCCGAACGTTCGCTTTCCACTTCGGACGTGTACGGAGGATTTCCACCGCGGCTGGGTGAAAATCGGGGGCGACGATCGCTTCGATAAACAGCCCCGGCGTGCTCAGGAGTTCGGCGGTCGCGATGTCGAGAACGCGATTGAAACCGAGCACTCCACCAAAGGCACTCTGCGGATCACCGGCGAGCGCTTTGCTGCAGGCAAGCGAGATGCTGTCGCCCGTGGCTGCGCCGCACGGATTGTTGTGCTTGATGACGGTGACGGCAGGCATCTCGATGCCGCGCACAATGGCCAGCGCGCTATCGAGATCGAGCAGGTTGTTGTACGACAGCTCTTTGCCGTTAAGCTGCTTCGCGGTCACGAGACTCGGGCCGCTGCTGCCGCGTGTTTGATAGACGGCGCCACGCTGGTGCGAGTTCTCGCCGTAACGCAGTTCTGTTTGACGATCGAAGGTCAATGCCAGCTGCTTGGGGAAGATCGAATCGTCCCCTTCTTGCTTGGCAAAGTAGGCGGCAATGGCGGTGTCGTAGTCGGCTGTTTTGGCAAACGCTCGGCCCGCGAGTTTACGTCGCAGCTCGAGCGACGTCGCACCGTGCGCCCGGATTTCGCCCAGCACTTCGCCGTACTGCTCGGCCGAGGTGACGATGCTGGTGAAGGCGTGGTTCTTGGCAGCAGCGCGGACGAGGCTCGGCCCACCGATGTCGATCTGCTCGATCGCCTCTTCGCGCGTCACCCCTTCGCGAGCAATTGTCTCCTGGAACGGGTAGAGATTTACCACCACCAGTTCCATCGTCACGATTCCATGCTCGGCGATCAGTTCGAGATCTTCCGGCTGATCGTGACGGACCAAAATCCCACCGAAGATTTTGGGATGGAGCGTTTTTACACGGCCATCGAGCATTTCGGGAAACTGGGTGTACTCAGCCACGTCGCGCGCTGCGACACCATGATCGATCAGGTGCTTGCGCGTTCCACCGGTGCTATAGATTTCGACTCCACAGGCGACGAGCCCTTTGGCAAACGAAGCCAGGCCGGTTTTGTCGCTGACACTAATGATCGCACGGCGGACAGGGGGAGCGTACATGGGAGAAGCGGCTGGGGGCTAGGGACTGGTGGCGAGCAAAAGTGGCGCAGGCGAAGTCCCCTCGGAAGACGCACTGGGGCGTGCACTTTGAGGAGATCGACAACAACAGGCTTACGGGAGCAACGAGCCCCGTAAGCAGAAAGAATGTTGCGCGCGACTTGCTAGCTGATGGTATCCCTAGAGTATCTAGCGTGCGGCGTGATTCGTCGACCCCACCACCGCTTGTGCGGCGGCACTCTCTCCCTGCGAAGGACCCGCTTTTTCCAGGGCTTCGATCACCTGGTTCTCGAAAATCAGGTCGGGCAGGACGATCGCGTCTTGCGGTTTTCCGGCAGGGTAAACCACCAGCAGCGGAATCGAAGCTTTGCGAAGGGCAGTCAGCTGGTCTTTGATTTCGGGCGAGGGATTCGTCCAGTCGGCCAGCAGCGTCACGACGCCGTTCTTCTTCACCAACTCTTGCACCTTGGGGGTGTTGATCGCGGTGCGCGAGTTGTACTGGCAGGTGAGGCACCAATCGGCCGTGAAATCGACGAGCACCGTTTTACCCTCACTCTGCAGCTGCGCGAGGCTCGCTTTGGAGTATGGCTGCCACGGCAATTCTTCACTTGCGTGCGGAGCTGTCAGGAAGGCGAAGGCGAGAAAGCCAATCGTGGCTGCCACAGCGGTTCCGGTAAACCAGCTACTGATTTTCTGATTGGTGGTGGCCGTTTCGGGGACGCGGCCGATCATCCAGCAGGCAAAAGCGAGTCCGACCATCAGCATCAGGGCAGCGGTGTAGTGCTCGGCGCCGATCGTGGAGAATTGCACCACAGCAGCCAGCAGCATCAGGAAGCCGAGTAGACGCTCGAACGTTTCCATCCAAGCGCCAGGCTTAGGAATCACTCGCGAAAGTTGTGGGAATAGACCCACGAGCAAATAAGGGGAAGCCATGCCGAGACCGGCCATCGTGAAGATCATAAAGATCGCGGGGATCGGCTGATCGAGCGTCAGCCCCAGCACCGTTCCGAGGAACGGTCCGCTGCAAGGGGTAGCGATCACCGTGGTGAAAATCCCCTTGTAATACGCACCTTGCACACCTTCTTGGCTCTGCAGTTCGCTCGCTTTTTCCGAGGTTGCAAAACCGGGAATCGGGAGTTCCCATACACCCAAAAAGCTGAGCGACATCACAAACACAATCGCAGTGACGGTGACGCGGAACCAGAGCTGCGTGAACTGCTCGCCCCAACCCATGTTGGCGAACGCCACGAGGGCAGCTAGGACGAGAAACACTGATAAGAGGCCTGCGGTATAGGCGACATTGAGCAGAATGACTTTGCTGCGGCTTTGACCACCTTGTTTCGCAAAGGAAAGGATCTTGAGCCCCAGCACCGGCAAGACGCACGGCATCAGGTTCAGGATGAGCCCGCCCAAGAAGGCGAGTCCCAAGATCGGCGTCAGTGTGCCCCAGTTGATCGGCAGATCGCGCCCGCTTGGTGAGGCGGCGAGTTTCAACTCGGACGACTCTTTGGCAAGCTCGGCGACTTTGGCGTAGCTGTAATCCGAGAAGGCGAGTTTTTGGACACCGCTCGGTGAATCCTGGCTCACGGTCACGGTGGCCTTGAACTGGGCACCGGTTGGCTGCAGACAACTGGTGTCGAGGCAGGTTTGATAGCCGATATAGCCCACCAGATCGAAGTCGCCGAAGGTGGCTTCCATTGGCACGGCCACCGTGGTGGTCCAAGTGATCGGCTCTTCGTGGTAGTACGAGTCGCCGACAACGGCGTCCCCTTTCTTGAAGATTGGCTCGCTCGAGGCTTTGACCTCTCCCATCTTCCAGCCGAGCCGCCGCGAAATATCGATCAGCGTTGGCTTATTCGCAATCACATCTGGACGATCGACGGGTGCGTAGGCGTAAACGTGGTAGCCATCGATCGGAGTTGCCTTAATCGTGACGGTGATGACCGAGCCAGGGTTGGCGACGGCGGGTTCGATCGTTCCTTCGAGTTTCAGTTTGCCAAATTTGGGGAGGTAGACACCTGACGATTCAGCGGGCTGAGTGGTGCCACTGAACTTTGCAGCAACCTTGGTCGGTTCGATGTTTTGGCAGCTTCCTTTGATGTCGTCGCAAACTTGGCCCTGGAAACTAATCTCGAGCGTAAGTTCCTCAGGATTAACACCTTCAGAGAACTCGACCGGAGCGCTCCAGGTGATTTTGCCCGTATGTTCCTCGGCCAGCACCGGGAAGATTCCCGTGTCGTGCAGTTTGGGTTCCTGATCGGGCGTAAACCGTCCTGAGAGCTTGACTTGCGGATGCGGAACCAGCTCGATCACCGACTTTTGCGGCCCTTTGGGAGGCTGAGTGATCGAATAGATGTGAAACCCTTGTTCGATGTCGGCTGTCAGCGAGATGGTGCCACGGTTGGTTCCTTCCTCGGCTGTCAGCTTGGCACTGAAAAAGACATGCTCGCCACTGCTATCGCCAAGCCCCAAACCACCAGCGATTCCGCCGTCACCAGCCAGACCGGGAAGGGCAGCGGGCAAGTTAAACCTTGGCTGTGACGCACCTTCCGATGCCGGAGCACTCGGGTCGAACGGCGCATCGAGTTCGCCAGCAGGGGCAATCGGACGGGTAGGGTCGGCAGTCCGGTTGGGATCAACTCCCTTTGCCGAGTTTGCGCAAACTACCAGTCCGAGCAAAGTTGCCGCGATAAGTCCCTGACGAACGATTCGCCAAGCGGTGGCAGTAAAGAGATCTAAAGGCATGGCACGACTGTGGTTAGTTGCGGTGAAGGAAAGGAATTGCATTGTAGGAGCGATGCGGGGGAAGGGTCAATTCCGAACTACGCGATGCAGTCGCCCCATCCTTGGTTTGTCACTGAAATGAGTAACAGCGTTTACGCAGCTCGAATATCAATGTTCATCGATCTCTGCCCAAGTTGCCCAAAATGGAGGAGTCAGGATCAGCAGGCAGGATCAGAAGTTGCTCTACACGCGGCCCGCAGCTCTCGCTAAACTCCCGCCGCGATTTTCCCCCACAACCAGCCACGATTTTCATGACCACGCAGACACATTCACCCGAAGCACGCCGCACTTCCAGCCCCACGGGCCGGTGGTCTGTGATTGGGTTGCTTGTAGTGCTCTGTTTGTTCTCGACAGGCTGCGTTCGTCGTCGATTAACAGTCCGCACTTTTCCTCCGGGTGCTCAGGTGTTTGTTGACGACCAAGAGGTAGGGGTTACGCCGTGCTCGACCAATTTCATCTATTACGGCACGCGTAAGCTCACGATCATCAAAGATGGCTATCGCACCGAAACGCTATACCAAGAGATTTCGCCGCCGTGGTACCAAATTCCGCCACTCGATTTCGCGGCCGAGAATCTCACGACACGTGAGTTCCGCGATGAGCGGATCGTCGATGTCACCCTCGTGCCGCAGGAAGTGGTTCCCCCAGAACAACTTCAGTCGCGTGCACAATCGCTGCGCGATCAAGTTCGCGGTGGTGGTGTGACCAGCTTGCCACCGGGTGCCGCAGCCGCTGCTGAGCAGAGCCAGCCACCGAAAATCGGACTTCCTGGCGATGGTTTGCCGGGAGGCGAGCCGCAGCTTTACCTGCCCGATGGTGTTTCGGCTCCACCTCCAAGCGCTGGGATGCGTCCCGGATCGGGCGAGACGTACATCAGCCCGCCAACAGGGTTTACGCCTGCTCCGGCCGATTCCGGATTCACGCCGCCACTGCCGCCGAATCCCTACCTGCCGCCGCAGTAGTCGCGGCACTTTCGCTTGCCATCGGAGTGGCTTTATCAGCCGAGGTTTGCAGCTTCCCTGAGTACTTCCTGGCCCGGCCGAGCGCTTCCAGGTAAAGTAAAGTAGAAGGTCCCCTCGAAACGCCAGCTAGGGTGGCCGACGCTTCTCCAACAATCTCCTCCGCTGCGACAGAGACTTGCCCATGCGCTCAAATTTGTGGGTCGAAAAACTTTTCGCCAGCAACGCCGCCATTGCCAGTTGGTTGATCATCGGACTGCTTGCCGTGGCTGCGATTCCGACCGCCAGCGCGCAGCAGAAGCCGCCGAAAACGATCACGCGCGCCAAGCCGCCAGCTTTCCCGGCGAATGATTCCACCTTCTTCGAAGATGCCTTTCGCGACGGTCTGGTGGGTGGACGTCCCGCCGACTTGAGCAAGGCTGTTGTTGCAGCCCCTTCTGGTGGAGCAGCTGCCCCGATGGCTAACGCTGGTGGACCCACCAGTGGCACCGGTTGGTCGGCACTCATCAGTCCCACCACGATCGAGGATGAGATCAAAGCCCTCAAGCTTGTGATCGATACCGGGATTACGACGCCAAGCGATTTCGCCGGACGGGGCTACAAAGCTGCTCGCCGCGATTTCAGCATGCTCGCCATGCTGTTTGCTGTGGCTGGCGACTACGACGGCGAAGTGCGCTGGAAGAAAGATGCTCCTGCTGCTCGCGACATCATTGGCCGAACAGCCGCGAACTCGAAGGTCGGCACATCGCAGGTGTTTCAGGAAGCCAAACTGCGCAAGCAAGAGTTGCAGGATCTGCTGAGTGGCAGTTCCCCTTATGCCGGGAAAGAAGCGGAAACCAAAGTCACCTGGCCAAATGTTTGCGATCGTTCGCCACTGATGATGCACCTCGAGAACATTTACGAACCTCGTCTGAAACCGGCGCTCGCCGACAAAGGTTCCTTCACCGCCAACGCGGATAAGATTCTGCACGACGCCGAGATCATTGCCGTGATTGGCGACGTGCTGACCAAAGAGGGGATGATGGACGCCGATGACGACGAGTACAAAGTCTTCTGCGAGCAAATGAAAAAGGCGGGCAAAGAGATCGCCGAAGCTGTGCGGCTAAAGAACTTCGAAGCAGCTTCCTCGGCATCGACCGAAATTGGCAAAGCCTGCACCGCTTGCCACGAGAATTATCGCTCGTAAGAACGCTCGCTCCGTTAGTTCGGTCGAACACTCTTAAAGCCGGCGACACCTGTGTCGGCCGGCTGTCGTGTGAGTTTCAAACGAGTGGTTTCTTATCGCGTGATGCGAACCAAGTTCGGGTCGATGTCGAGCGAGCGCGCCATCTTGCGGAGCAGTTTCTCGATTTGACGATGGCTATGGTGATCTTGGAGGATCACGATTTTTTCACCCAGGCGCGTGATCTCACCAGGGCCGCCGACAGCACTCCAGTTGGTAGGCTCGACAAGCTTTGTGATGAGCTCGATCAACTCGTCGGAAGTGATGGAATCGCCCACTACTTCACCTGCAGCCCGCTGAATCGCACTGACATCGTAAATGCGGCTATCGAGGATCGAACTCGCTGCGTCTGCCGACGTGATCAGAATCCGATTTTCGTAGTCCACAACGGCCAAGTCGAGCGGCTCCAGAATCATCTCGAGGACCGTGATCATCGGGAGATTCTCGGCGGAGATCGACACAGGAACGTCGTCCGAAAGCCCCGTTTCTTCGAGCTTGGCGGAGGCGATATAGATCGGAACTCCCGTTGTTTCCTTAAGGAACTGGATCACATCGCGCAGCGGCGTATCCTGAAAATCGACGCTCATCGTCGCTGCGAGCGCCTTCTCCACCGGGTTTGGCGCTTGTTCTTTTGTGGCTAGTCCCTTCGCGGCACGTGCCGCAGCTTCTGGCTTCGGAGCGACCCCGCCACCGTTCTCGACTTTCTCCCCTACTGGTGCACTGCCACCTAACGACCCAGGGCCACCGGTGTCTTGACCAGCGACTGGTATGCACAGCGCGAGGCTGAGCCCGATCGCTCCCAAGCTCCGGAGTCGCCACGCGAGTGTGCGCACACTAGATGTTTTTGCTTCTGAGATCGCCACTAAAGATGCTGTGTTCATCGTTTCTTTCCCAAACTTTCCCGCCGCGCCGCCCCCGTGGCACGTCGGGATGTTCCAACTGACTCGCGCTGCAGTTGTGCTAAAAACCGCAGGAATTTACGGTCCAAACCGCGAGCGCAACTCCTCGCTTCGTCGTCGCATGCGGTCTTGAATCTCGCGCATCCGCTCTTCACTTTCGCGGCGCATTTGTTCCGAGCGTTGCCGCGACTCTTCCAATTGTCGATTGATATCGGCACGAGGATCGTACGTGCCTCCAGGTCCAAAAGAGGACGTGGGTGGCCGAAACGAAGGTGGTTCGAAGCTCGGCGGCGACGGAATCATCGGACTCGGAATCGCCGGTGGCGTGTATGGCGAGGGACCGTTGCTGGCCACCGGTGGTGGAGGCGCAGCAACCGTCGATCCATTGTTTCCAGCCGGCTGCGTTACGACGGTGGGCGTGGCAGTATTGGCATCGCCATCAGGCATTACCGAAGCAAATAAATAGACGCCAACTCCCAGCATCACGCAGCCAACGAGCACCACTCCACCCACGAGCGCTGTGGTGGCCAGCATGCCGCCGATGTCCGACTTGCGCACCACTGCGCGTCGCATCGGACCAGTCGGTCCCCAGTCGAAATCGGCCGGGTTGAGCCCTTTTTCCTGGATGTATTCAATCCGCAGCTGACGACCATACTCGAGCAGGGTCGTTTGCGTCCCTTCCCAAAACAGTTCGCTAGTAGCGACCGGACGCTGACAGCCGCTGCAGGGCCAGGCATCGGGAAACACAAATGGGTCGTGGAGATAGTTGCGCACATACTCGGGCGGGATCATCGTCGCGCTCGAGCAAGCTTTGTGGACAAACACCTGCGGAGTTCCACCGCGATAGGGAGCCACTTGAGGCGCGGTGAGGGTTGGTTGAATGGTCGGTCCGTGAGGAATCGCCAGTGGAGTGCTCGAAGCGACACCTGTCGGTACTCCAACAGTCGCCAAGCGACGATGCTGCTCTTCGTGCGCCGCCATCTGCTGATACGGAATCTGCTGCCGGCACAACGGACAAGTTTGATACATGGCGAATGCCTCCCGATCGCAAGACAACATGCGACAAACGACGGAGCTAACCACTAAAGCCAACCACCGAGCCCAGTCTCAGGCCCCACCGCAAATCATCGTTCAAGCAGGTAGCAACTCACCGAAAGATAAGCAGGGGGGTGAGCGCACCGAAAGATTCGTCAGATAGGGCGTATTGTCGTCAGTAATAATAGGTGGGTGCAAGAGATTTCTGCTGAATCTGTTACAGACCGTTCGGCGGCTGCAGCCGCGAGTGGCTAAACTGTACGGAGGCGAGCAGCAAACCGCTTAGCAGGGCTCTCTGCCACCTCGCAACCCCCCCGAAAACGCCTGAATTACCTTCCCTGGAGCAGTGTTTCGCGTGCCATCCGACGAATCGACACGAACGAGCCGCCGCGAGTTTTTGACCGGCCGAAGTGCCCTCGAAGCTGCCGCCGATGTGCTGGCAGGTCGTGGGGAGCTTCCGCCGCCGTCGTCGGTGAAGTCGCAGCGGCCAACCCATTTGCTGGAGGTCGCCCGCGAGGCGATGGCCTGCACCTGGGAGGTCATCCTTCCCGCTAGCGAGCATGCCCGGGGTGCCGAGGGAGCGCTGGAGGCGCTCGATCTTGTCGAGACGCTCGAAGATCAGCTCACCGTGTTTCGTTCGCACAGCGAGGTCTCGCGGCTGAACCAAACAGCAGCGCGCGAAGCGGTCTTGGTGGAAGGTCGGCTGTTTGAACTTCTGGCCCACGCATGTCGGCTGCACGAGCAAACCGGTCGCGCATTCGATATTACATCGGCTCCGCTAACCAAGTGCTGGGGGTTCTATCGCCGCGAAGGACGGGTGCCGACAGCGGACGAAATTGCAGCTGCGCTCGACGTGGTGGGAAGCCAGCATTTGCTGCTCGACCGCGACTCGCAAACTGTTCGCTTCGCTCGCCCCGGGGTCGAGATCAACCTCGGCGCGATTGGGAAGGGCTACACGCTCGATCGGTGTGGCGAGTTGCTCCGCCAGCAAGGAGTCGCCAATGCCCTGCTGCATGGAGGCAACAGCAGCATTTTGGCGATCGGGGATCGCTATCCACCGGAGAAATCGACCGCGCCCGGCGCTACTGAAGCATCTAGTAACGAGCCACGCTTTCAGGGTTGGCGCGTCGCGCTACGTCACCCGCTCAAGCCGCAGCAGCGTCTCGCCGAAATTCGTCTCGAGAACGAAGCGCTCGGAACCTCCGGAACAGGCAACCAGTACTTTCATCACCAGGGAAAACGTTACGGGCATATCCTCGACCCACGTACCGGGCAACCAGCATCGGGAGTTCTCTCGGCTACGGTGATTGCCCCTTCAGCCGCCGATGCCGACGCACTTTCCACCGCTTGTTTTGTGCTTGGACTTAGCGAAGCAACGCAGCTGATCACACAGCTGGGACTTCGGGCGCTTCTCGTAACTCCCGGGCCAGGCGTGGAAATCGAGCTGCACCCCATCAATCTGCCCAGCGATCGCTGGACTTCGATTACCGAATAAGTCTGCTCGTCGAATAAGCCCACCCGAGAGGTATCTAAGTGCACCCGGCACCACTTGCATTTCGCGCGCTCTCGACTGAAAACATGCTCCACGCCATTCCACTTCGTTACTCCTCGTAAAGACACCTCTCATGTCGCCAGCCACTCGGTTTGTCACCGAAGAAAACAAGATTGTCGAGCATTTGCCGTGGGGACCACACGAATGGCTCTGCCGCCCCGATCTCGTCGAGGCTCAGCTGCTGCAACTGGTGCGGGTCAACATGCCTCCCGGCCAAGGGCATGCCTTCCACCGTCATCCGACCATGGAAGAGATCATCTATGTCGTTTCGGGGACCTGCGAACAGTGGGTCGACCAGGAACGAAAAATTTTGCGTGTCGGGGATGTCGCCCACATTCCGATGGACATGGTGCATGGCAGCTACAACGTCGGGGACGACACGCTCGTGCTGCTCGCCATTCTCTCGCCCGCCAAGTTCGAAGGCCCTGCGCTGATCGATGTCAGCACCGAAGAGCCGTGGGCTTCACTGCGTGGCATCTAGTTGCCCGCTTCGAGGTCGCAGAATTCGCTCAATACAGTTGACGGAGACACTCCGGGCGAGGGAGCATGACTGCTAGGATCGTTACGATCCGAATCGCTACTGGTCGTGCTTGCACACCGGCTAGGATCGCGATTGACAAAAGCCCCGATTGCTGGAATTGCTTGGGAATTAACCTAACTTTGCACAATTCCATGCAATTAAGTGATTCCGTCGGTGTGGAGTGGTGCTGATGTCCCCGCTGGTTGCCAACGTCGTTCCCGGTTTCTTTTCGGGAGTAGCTTTTGCCTCGCTACTTCTCTGTCTCGGCTTGGCTATTGGCATCTATCTCGGGCGGCGTATGCCCTCGGCGGTCAAGAGTGCCCTCGATCCGCAGCTGATGATCGAGCTCATGGCAGGGATGATGCGGCTGACTAGTGGCGTGGCGAGCGATGTTTCGCAGTACCGCGCGGTCATCGAGCGATTTGCCAAAGGGATGAGCGATTCCAAAACCACGCCTGCTGTTCCCGCCGATCTCGTGACGCACGTGATGCAGGCGAACGAGCAGCTTCAAGAAAAATTGACCATCGCAGAATCGACACTGGCTCGCCAAGCGAGCGAGATTAACCAAATCATGAACGAAGCGCGAACCGACGCGCTCACTGGACTAGCCAATCGCCGCGCTTTCGACGACGAATTTGCACGACGACTTTCGCAGTGGAAGCGTCACGGCACCGCGCTCATGCTGGTGCTCGTCGACGTCGATCACTTTAAGCCTGTCAACGATCAGTATGGTCATCAGGCTGGCGATGCCGTGCTGAAACAACTCGGCAAGCTCTTGAGCGCAGCAGTGCGCGACACCGATCTTGTTGCCCGTTATGGGGGCGAAGAGTTCGCGATTCTGCTGGTCGATAGCGGCATCGAAGGGGGCGCAATCACGATCGCACGCATACAACAGGCAATTGCCTCGAGTACGTTCCGTCACGAAGGTGTTGCGCTGCGAATTACTGCCAGCTTCGGGCTTGCACAGCCGAGCGCAAGTGACGATCAAAAACAGCTCATCGCGCGTGCCGACGAAGCGCTCTACGCCGCCAAACATGGAGGGCGTAACTGCGGCTACTTCCATACCGGTACGAGCGTAGTTCCTCTGATCGCTCGAACCATGGTCACCTCGACCAGCGACACCGAAGTGATCGAAAACGACCTGAAATCGCTCGAAAAACAGGTGTCGCGGGCTGTCGCGCCATCGCCAGCAGGGTTTGATAACGTCTGCGCCGATCTCCGCCGCAAGTTGTCGGAAGTGACAAAGTAGCCGAGCATAGCGGCTCGTCTTCAGTCGCAGAATCTATCGCGCACAATCTGGCAGCGTTTAGCGAACTGTCTTCTCGACCGGTCTGGCACTACTGCGTATCGAAAGCAAGTCGGCCGGGTTCAGCTTGAGCTTGTCTTTGTGCTTCACAATAGCCTTGTTGAGGCTCGTGAGAAGTTTGCTCCGCTGTTTCTCGATCGCTTCTTCGGCGAGCTCTTTGGTTTCGTCGGAGAGTGACTTCACGAGCGGGCCATCGAGTTTGCTAATCCGCTGCAGACGAAATCGATCGATGATGATATCGGCCTTGGTCGCTTCGAGGTCGATGCTGAGTGTTGGTGGAAAGACAGCCGGATTGAGTTGCGGCTTGATCTGCAGCGTGACAAACAGCGAAACGTCGGTGACTGCTTCTGCCGACAAGCTGACAAGTTGCAGGCCGTGGCTCCACTGCGAGATGCGTCCCTCGATGTTCAGCTTGGCGTGGCACACGACGTCCATGGCGTAGGTGGCATCGGCTTGCTCGCGAATCTCGAGGACTCGCGCGAGGACATGTTCATCGGGCCGAATCGGCACCACGCGATATTTTTTCCAGGTACCGTGGTTCACTTCCTTGTAGCGTCGCCGCGTTTCGACTTTGATCCCCTCGCGCTCTACCTTCCAGCCTGAAAGAATGCGTGTGGTGTTTCCCCAGCCGGTCGTTTTTTCATACTCGCTCGGCATCTGCTCCCGCGCTCGCTCGGTGATCCAGAGCTGAAACGACTCGGGGGGCGTATAGCGAAAGAGCTCGTCGTCACTTTCCGCGCCACTGCCAGGGATCGCAGCCTCGTCGCCCCAGGTTGAGCTTGCCGCACACCAGACTAGCGCAAGTCCCCCCCAGAGCAGAGTGCGACGTGTAGTCGGCAGTCGTCGCATCGTGTGATCTCCCAGGGGCTTCGCGGAATTAGCAATTTTACGTGTCAGTTGTACATGTCCGCCGCTCGATTCTGTCGGTAGAATACCCGACTTGTCCCACGCGACGCCATGTCGATTCTTCCTCGACAGCATGGCCGCTTGTTCCACTGAAATAACGCTCAAATCTCGCAGAAAAAGGAACCTTGCGATGCGTAAGCATGGAGTCGCAATCGCTGGTGCCGGATTTATCGGTCCGGTACATCTCGAAGCACTTCGGCGGCTCGGCATTCGCATTGTCGGTCTGCTCGGAAGCACTCCCGAGAAATCACGCGCCGCAGCGCTCGCTCAAGGTGTCGAAAAGGGGTATGCCTCGCTCGACGAACTCCTGGCCGACCCCGATGTGACCGCTGTTCATCTAGCGCTACCCAACGTGCTGCATTATGAGTACTGCTGTCGCGCCATCGCTGCTGGCAAGCATGTGATGTGCGAAAAGCCGCTGGCGATGAACAGCCGCGAAACAGCCGAACTCGCCGCGCTGGCCGCGCGCTCGAATGTCGCGTGCGGCGTAGCCTACAACGTTCGGTTCTATCCTCTCAACTTGCAGGTGCGCGCGATGATTCGCGCTGGCGAACTGGGTGAGATCTATTCGGTGTGCGGCAGTTATCGCCAAGACTGGCTGCTGTTCGATACCGACTACAACTGGCGCGTGCTGGAAGAAGCGGGGGGCAAGTTGCGTGCGCTCGCCGATATCGGCACCCACTGGCTCGACCTCGTGCAGTCGATGACGGGACTTGAAATCGAGCGCGTCGTTTGTGATCTGCAAACCGTTCATCCTGTTCGTCAGCGCCCCAAAGGAGAAATCGAGACGTTCAGCGGAAAGAACAAGCCAGCTGTCGATCGCGAACCGGTCGATATCACTACCGACGATGCAGCTGGTGTGCTGCTGAAATTCGCTGGTGGTGCGCGGGGCGTGCTCGATGTCTCGCAAGTCACTGCAGGACGCAAGAACGAAGTGTCGTACGAAATCGCTGGCAGCAAGGCGTCGGTTAGCTGGAATAGCGAGAAGCCCGATCAGCTCTGGATTGGTCGCCGCGATCAGCCGAGCGAACTTCTCTCGCGCGATCCTTCGCTGATGGCCGGTGAAGTGCGTCGCTATGCCAACTATCCTGGCGGGCATGTGGAAGGTTTTCCCGACACGTTTAAGCAGCTCTTTCGAGCGTTTTACGACTATATTGAAGCAGGCGACTTTCGCGCGCCAGCTACGTTTCCCACCTTTGCGGATGGTCATCGTGAAGTCGTACTGTGCGAAGCGCTACTCAAGAGTCACACAGCGCAAAGCTGGGTCGAAGTGCCGCGCTAAACATGCCTGACGAGACTTTCACCAGCCCCTTATTTTGATAACTTTCGACGGAGATCGACTGCAGTGCAACTCGGAATTTGCTCAGCCATTTTGCCCGATTTGAATTTGCGTGAAGTGCTCGAATTCTCAGCGACGGCGGGACTCGATTGCGTCGAAGTGATGTGCTGGCCCGTCGGTCGCGCAGAACGACGCTACGCCGGTGTGACCCACCTCGATGTCAATCTCGTCACCCCCTCGAGCAAGTCGGAACTCGAGTCCCTTGTGAGCGACACCGGAGTTGCGATCAGCGCGCTGGGCTACTATCCCAATGCTCTCTCGCACGACGAGGCTGAGGCGACCATGTCGGCCTCGCATATTGTGCGCGTGATCGAAGCCGCTGCTGAGCTCGGTCTGTCGCGCATGAACACCTTCATCGGTCGCAACCAGTTTGAGTCTGTCGACACGAACTGGCCTCGCATGCTACGTGTGTGGGAGCCGATTGTTCGTCGTGCTGAAGCGTTGCAAATCAAGATCGGCATCGAAAATTGCCCGATGATCTTCACCAAAGATGAGTGGCCCGGTGGCAAAAATCTCTGCACCACCCCTCCGATTTGGCGCCGACTCTTCACCGATCTAGCAAGCGACTATCTGGGCCTGAACTTTGATCCGTCGCACTTTGCATGGCAGCAAATCGATTACACCGCGCCGTTGAAAGAGTTCGCCTCGAAGCTGTTTCATGTGCACGCAAAAGATGCGCGTGTTGATCGGGCAGCTCTGGCCGAAGTCGGAATCATGGCCGAGCCACTCAAGTTCCATACCCCCAAAATTCCAGGTTTGGGCGATATCAACTGGGGGAACTTCCTGTCGGTCCTCAGCGATGCTCCTTACCATGGGCCTGTTTGTATCGAAGTCGAAGACCGCGCCTTCGAGCACTCGCTCGAGGCACGTAAAGCATCGGTCGTGCAAAGTGCGAACTACCTCCGCCAATTCCTGCCACGCAATCATTGATTTGACTAGCAGTAACAAGATTCACGCTCGTGAGAGAACGGTTGAAAATCGCGAAAAAACCTTACGATTTTCCACGATTTCTGAAATACAGGGCGGGCAACCTGCCATACACATTCATCACCAAGAGAACCTCATCATGTCCGACTATACCGTTGCCGATCTCGCCAAGATGATCGACCACTCACTGCTGAACCCTATCTTCACCCAGAACGATTTCGAGAAGGGGATTGCCGTAGCTCTCGAGTACAACGTCGCCAGTGTTTGCATCATGCCGTACTACCTGAAGCGCTGCGCCGAATTGCTTAAGGGAAGCACCGTGAAAGCAAGCACGGTGATCGCGTTCCCCCACGGGGGACAAGTGACCAGCGTGAAATTGGCCGAGGCCAAGCAGGCGCTCGACGACGGTTGTGAAGAGTTCGATCTCGTGGTGAATATCAGCCAAGTGCTGAGTGGCAACTGGAACTATGTCCAAGATGACATCGCGCCAGTAATCGAGCTCGCGCATGGTGCCGGCCAAACAGTGAAAGTGATCTTCGAGAACTGTTACTTGAGCGATGCTCAAAAAATTAAACTCTGCGAGATCTGTGCCCAGCTCAAAGCCGATTGGGTCAAGACGAGCACTGGCTACGGAACGAGTGGCGCCACGATCGCCGATCTCGAACTGATGCGCAAACATAGTCCCGACTTTGTGCAAGTGAAAGCAGCGGGGGGGATTCGCGAACTCGACATGCTGCTGGCCGTTCGAAAAACCGGCGCGACACGTTGCGGCTGTTCCAAAACCGCCGAGGTTTTGCAAGAGGCTGCCCGCCGCTTAGCAGCTGGCGTTTGAGGTGGGGATCGATCGTTGACGTACTGTGTCTGGAGTTGACTAGCGTGCCTCTTCTCGTGAATTACAGCCGACCGATCGCTTGTGCGCTCGCACTCCATTTCGCGCTCACAACCAGCGCCATCGGCGCTGAGATCGAACAGCCATCGGCTGCTGAAATCGCCACATTTTCAGCCGAAATAGCCCCGTTCTTAAAGACGCATTGCACGAAATGTCACGGGCCCGAGAAGCAACTGGCCAATCTGCGTCTCGATGGTTTAGATGCAGCGACGATCGACCGTCGTACCGCCGAAAAATGGCACGAGATTTTGGTGCGTGTCTCCTCGGGCGAAATGCCACCCGACGATCAGCCGCAACCCCCGGCTGCCTCGCAAGAGAAGCTGATCTCCTGGATTGGAAGTTATCTCGCACGCGCCGATCGAGTGCTCCAAAGCACTGGTGGCGAAACGGTGATGCGGCGTCTCAACCGAGCCGAGTACAACCTCACGATTCGCGATCTGCTCGGTGTGAATTTCACACCAGCCGATGATTTTTCTGCTGATAGTTCCGCGCATGGCTTCGATAACGTCGGTGCTGCACTTTCGCTTTCGCCACTACATCTCGAGAAGTATCTCTCCGCCGCTCGGATGCTCGTGAGCGAAGCAATCGTCACAGGCAATGCGCCGCCGCGCAAAAGTTGGCACTTCGAGGTTGACGAGGCTGCCAACAAGCAAGTTTGGCTGAAAGAAAAAGGCGATGCTGGTCGCGAGCGGACTTATGCCCTCGTTGAAGCGGGGAATAACCAATCCGCGAACGGAATGATTCGGCTACGGACGGATGGATGGGACAAGAAGGTTGGTTTCCGCGCCTTCAAGTTTCCGCATCCGGGTGAGTATCTCGTTCGTGTTCGAGCAGCTGCCAAAGTTCCCGATCATGCAACGACCAAGCAGCTTGCCCTCGCCAAAAAACAGCAAGAGCTCGATCGCGATCTCGAAAAGGCGAAGTCCGACGATGAACGTAAACGTGTGCATGAACGGTGGGATCGCTACATCTGGCCGCAATTTCGCCAGCATGTCGAAACCGATTCGATGTACCACTATGGTCCCCCTCGCATGAAAATGACGACGCAAGAGGGAGTGGTGCTTGCCGAAGTGGATGTGGATGCCAAGCTTGAAGAGCCGCGCGTTTACGAGTTTCGTTTTCGAATTCCGCAAGCTTCCGACGGCATCAAGATCTGCAACAACTACAACATCCCGAGTGTGCTCGAGAATTTTGCGATCCAGGGTCACGACGATTTTCCACGTCCCGAACTCTTCATCGATTGGATCGAACTCGAAGGGCCTGTCGTCGATAGCTGGCCGCCACCAAGTCATCAAAAAATTCTCTTCGATTCGCCTAACCGGTCCGATGAAGCCAAGTATGTGCGCGAGGTCCTCAGTCGTTTTGCCAGCCGCGCTTTTCGCCGCCGCGTGACCGAGGATGAACTCGTTAAACTCATCGCGCTCTACGATAAAGTCAGGCCGCAAAAAGATTCGCTCGAGGAAGCGATTCAGCTACCATTGGTGGCGGTTCTTACGTCGCCGCATTTTTTATTTTTGGTCGAAAATCCCGAAAAAAATGAAGGTTCACGCGAGTTGAGTGATTTCGAGCTCGCGTCGCGGCTGAGTTACTTTCTCTGGAGCACGATGCCTGACGAGCGGCTGTTTCGGCTCGCTGCGAGTGGCGAAATTCGCAAGCCTCAGGTGCTTGCCAGTGAAGTCACACGCATGCTCGCCGACGAGAAGTCGCAAGCCTTTGTGAAGCACTTCACCGGTCAATGGCTGTCGCTGCGCAAAGTCGGAACGGTGGTTCCCGATCAAAGTCTCTATCCGTGGTACGACGAACATCTCGAACGTTCGATGATTGGCGAGACCGAAGCATTTTTTGCTCACGTGCTGCGTGGTGAAGGACGTGTGACCGACTTCCTTGCCAGCGACTATCTGGTGATCAACGAGCGGATGGCACGCTTCTATAACATCCCCGATGTGCGCGGCGATCAGTTCCGGCGGATCGATGCACCCGCAGCGGCGCATCGTGGAGGAGTCCTCACGCAAGCGAGCATTCTCACGATCACGAGCAATGGAACACGCACCTCGCCGGTCGTCCGCGGAGTTTGGATCCTCGAGCACTTGCTGGGCGATCCGCCACCTCCGCCACCACCGAACGTGGGCGATATCGCACCCAAGGTTCCGGGCATCGACAAGGCAACGGTACGTGTGCGACTTGAAGCACATCGCAAAATCGAGTCGTGCGCTGCTTGTCACGCGAAAATCGACCCACTCGGTTTTGCGCTAGAGAACTACAACGCGATTGGTCAGTATCGCGAGCGTGAAGGGTTTGGCTACAAAGGGCGCATCGACGAAAATGATCCCAAGATCGATGCCAGCGGCAAGTTGCCCGATGGTCGCGCGTTTGCAGATCTTGCAGAACTGCAGCAGATTCTGCGCGAGGATGAAGCGAAGTTTTTGAAGTGTTTTGTGACGAAATTATCGACCTATGCGTTAGGTCGCGGAATCGAGTTTTCTGATCGGGCCCTCATCGAGCAACTCGCTTCGGAGCTCAAAAAGAACGACGGAAAACTTCCGTCGCTCATCATCGCCTTGGTGCAAAGCGAAGCGTTTCGTAGTCGGTAGATGCAGAGTCGTTTGCCGCTGCAGCTGGTGTGTCCGGTGGTCGTGCTATTCAGCAGAAACAGGTGATGTGATGCCACAATCGGTTCCCCTTTCGCGGCGCATGTTTTTGCGTGGAGCGTCGGTCGCACTGGCGCTGCCGATGCTCGATGCGATGCAGTCGCGGCGAACTTCCGCAGCGGACGGATCGAAACAGCGTCCGCCACGCATGGCCTGCTTCTACGTTCCTAATGGTGTGAATATTTTCCAGTGGGGCTGTAAGGTCGACGGTGGTAACCACACCTTTTCGTCGACGCTCGAACCGCTCGCGCCGCTGAAAGATCGTGTGACGGTGCTGCGCGGCATGTCGCACCCTGCGAGCCAAGGGGGGCACTCCGGCGCCGATACCTGGCTCACCGCCGAGAATCTCGAAGGGACACCTGGGTTTGATTATCGCAACAGCATTTCTGCCGATCAGGTCGTGGCCGAAGTGGTGGGGCTTGAAACCCGACTTGCTTCGCTCGAGCTGAGCAGCAGCAGCGGAAGTGGCTCGCCCGGTCACTCGCATACCTTGGCGTTCAGCCGCAATGCAGTGCCACTCGCTGCCGAGAGTAATCCGCGACAAGTGTTCGAGCGGCTGTTTGTCGAAGATAGCGGCAAGACGCGCGCGGCTCGTCAGCAGCGATTTCTGGAGGATAAAAGCATCCTCGATGAAGTGCTCGGTCAGTCGCAGGCACTCACGCAGAAGCTTGGAAAAAACGATCGCGAGAAACTCGATGAGTACCTCACAAGTGTGCGTGAAGTCGAGCGGCGCGTGAAAGCAGCCGAGCGCTGGATGGATGTTCCCAAGGCGGAAATCGACGCCATGGATTTGAAACTCGATGCGCGTCCTGAAGAGCGTGGCGATCGACAAACTTATTTGCGGACAATGTACGAACTTGTGGCCCTCGCGCTGCAAACCGATACCACCCGCGTGGTCACTTTCGAGATCGGCCGTGAAGCAGCAGGGGGTTACTTTAGCGAACTCGGCCTTTCAGCCAACCATCACGAACTTTCGCATCATGGTGGCGACGAGGGAATGCTCGGAGGGCTCGCTAAGATCGACCGTTTTCACATCGAGCAACTCGCTTGGTTCTTGACGAGGCTCGCTTCGATCGAGGAGGAGGGGACATCGCTTCTCGATCAAACGATGGTGATGTACGGCAGCGGTATGAACAGTGGCAAAGGGGGCGAGCATTCGCCGAAAGATTTGCCGCTGCTGTTTGCTGGCGGCAAGTCGCTGGGAATTAAGCAGGGACAGCATCTGGAGTTCGCCGATGGAGAACAGCCGCTGTCGAACTTACTCCTGACGATGATTCAAAAAATGGGAGTCGAGTCCGATCGCTTCAAGGACTCGAAGGGGACACTGCGCGGTTTGGTGTAGCGGAATCGCTGGCGAGCGGATTATTAGCGAATTGGCGGTTTGCCCAGCAGCCGTCGCAGTAAGCCGATTTGACCAGCATGCAGCAATTCGTGCTGAGCGCAGAAGAGCAATGCGCCGAGTTTCGTAGGGGTCGCTGTATAAGGCATCTCGGTCGGTTCCTCGAGAACCGCTGCCGGAAGCGCCGGGAGTTCCACCAGCACTTGCTCGTGGATCTTCGTCATGAGCGCACGAATTTCAGCGACACTCGGATTTTTCGAGCGATCGGCTTCGGGAACCGAGCCTCGGCTGAACGCTTTGCGAATCGCTCCTGGCATCAGCTGCAAATCGTCAGGCTGCCGGCCACGCATGCGAAACAGGCAGAGCCCATACTCGGCCATCGCCAAATGTCCGACTTGCCAAGCGATATGCGTGGGCGATCCCACGGGCATCGCAAAATAGTCGTCGTCCGAAAGACCATCGAGCAGCGATAAAGTGATCTCGCGTGCAAAGCAAATTTGCTTCAGGGCGATGTCGAGCATCGTTCTCGTTCCTTGCTCCTACAGTGTCTCTGTCATACTTCGCCGAGCGGTCGGCTCTACGAAGATTTGCTTCCGAAACCGAGTGCGACCCGTTGCTCGCACTCGCCAGCCAACGCATCATAGCAAACACGATCAGCCTCGTGAGGCAGCCGCGCTGCGACAGACCGCGCTCGTTTCGACATGCGTGGGGAAAGTTATTTTGCCATGACATCCAGCTATACCCTTATCCGTGGCGGCACCCTTTATGATCCGGCTCACCGGATTGCGGGTGAAGTGCGCGATGTTTGGATCGAGGGGGGAAAGGTTGTCGAGCCTCCCACCAGTTCCGGCACACTGCCGAGTCGGGTGATCGATGCGTCGGGGCTCGTGGTGATGCCGGGTGGCGTGGATATGCATTGCCACATCGCGGGTGGCAAGGTGAATACGTCGCGCTGCATGCGTCCCGAGGATCGTTCGGCGATCGGTTGCAGCGCGACCGAGCTTTTGAGGAGTGGTACGCTCGGGAGTTGTCCCAGCACGTTCATCACCGGCTATCGCTATGCTGGACTGGGTTATACGACCGCGATGGACGCCGCAATTTCTCCGCTCGGCGCGCGGCATGCCCACGAGGAACTGGCCGATACACCGTGCATCGATCGAGGCTTTTTTGCTCTGGTGGGGAACAATCATTTCATCCTCGAAGCGATCCAATCGGGCGAGCAGGAGCAGCTACGCGATTTTCTCGGTTGGCTCCTGAAGAGCACCAAAGCCTACGCGCCGAAAGTCGTCAACGCTGGTGGTGTCGAAGTTTGGAAACATCGACCGACCGGCAACGCAACTGGTCTCGACGAACCGTGCGATCCGTTTGGTGTTTCGCCTCGGCAAATCTTGCAATCGCTCGCCCGCGCTGCCAATGCGCTGTCGCTCCCTCATCCACTGCATGTGCACTGCAACGAACTCGGGATGCCCGGCAATTGGCGCACGACCCTCGAATCGATGAAGAGCATGGAAGGGATGCGAGCTCATTTCACGCATGCTCAGTTTCATAGCTATGGCGGCGGGAGTGCCGAGGAGCATACGCTCCGGAGTCAGGTCGAGCCTTTGGCCGAATACGTGAACGCACATGCCAACATCACGGTTGATGTGGGGCAAGTGATGTTTGGTGAAACCACGAGCATGACCGGAGATGGACCGGTGGGCTATTTCCTGGCCAATCTCACAGGGAGTAAATGGTTCAGCAGCGATTTGGAACTTGAGTCGGGATGTGGTGTCTCGCCGATGACCTACCGCAACAAATCGCTCGTGCACGCGCTGCAGTGGGCGATCGGGCTCGAGTGGTACCTAATGATTCGCGATCCGTGGCAAGTGGCCATGAGCACCGATCATCCCAACGGCGGTTCGTTCCTCGCTTATCCGGAGATCATCCGTTTGCTGATGGACCGCAGCTATCGCGACGAAGTGCTCGCCAAATGTCCCGAAGAGCTTTTGAAACGGACGCAGCTGAAGGATCTCGCGCGAGAATATACGCTCGAAGAGATTGCGATTATCACCCGCGCTGCGCCGGCGCGCATGCTGGGACTTGCTCACAAGGGACATCTGGGAATCGGAGCTGATGCCGACATCACGATCTATACTCCGCACGCCGACAAACAGCAGATGTTCTCGCTCCCTCGGTTTGTGATCAAAGGGGGCGAAATCTTGGTGGAAGAAGGGGATTTGCGGCACGTGGTGTTCGGGAAGACGATTCATGCCGCGCCGCAGTTCGATGCGGCGATTGAGACGCATGCCACGAACTATTTGCGGCAATACAGCACCGTCTCGCCCCGTTCGTTTGCCATCCGCGACGATGAAGTTCCCGACCGGGTGATGGTCGAGTAGCACCCCCTGATTGGGATTGACCCAAAACTACGAGCTGCGGTAGAAGCCTGCATTCCCTCCAGGAGAATTCCTCGATGAGCGTGCGCGCAGCTAGCAATGATGTGATGGAAATCGCCAGCCAAACTCACTTGCTGGGAGCGGAAGAGGAGCGCGCGATCACCACACGTCTCTTTTGGTGCTTTGCGGCGCTGCATGTGGTCGCTTGGACCGTGCTAGCAACCCTCACCCAACCAAACCCGACGCTCGACATCATGGAAATGCTGTCGTGGGGGGCGCACCTGGAATGGGGCTACTACAAGCATCCACCAATGCCAGCGTGGATTGCGCGTGGGCTCAACGAACTGTTTGGCGACGTCAGTTGGCCGATTTATTTCGTCGCGCAGCTCCTGACGATGACGAGCATCTGGGCCGCCTGGCGCATGGGACGCGAAATCCTCAAGCCATGGCCAGCACTCGCCGGCGCGATGCTGCTCGAAGCATCGCATTACTACAACTTCACCACGACTGATCTCAATCACACGATCACCTGCCGCCCATTCTGGGCCCTTTCGGTCCTGACGATGTACTTCGCTCTCACGCGGCGGAACACCGGCTACTGGCTGCTTCTGGGTGTCTGGCTCGGGCTCGGTATGCTCAGCAAATACTACATGGCGGTGCTGGTTGTCTCGATGCTCGGTTTCGCCATCGCGCATGTCAAAACACGCAGCTTGCTACGAACGAGTGGACCTTATCTTACGGCGATCGTGGCACTCGCGATCTTTGCTCCGCACGTCGGCTGGATGGTGGCGACCGACTTCATGACGATCGACTACATCTTCGACCGAGGGGATGTCGATTCGCACTGGTCCAATCACGTGGAGCGGCCTTTTCGGTTCATCCTCGAACAATTTCCCGCGTTTGGCCCGATGCTCCTCTTGGCGGTGCCGATCACCACCTGGACCTGGTGGCGATCGCGCGTGCAATTGGCGAGCGCTGCTTCCGAAACGCCTCTGCCAGCTGCTGTGCGCGACGACCTTCCGGTCGAGCAGATTCGTTTTGCTCAGCAGTACCTGATTGCCGTGGTGCTGTTGCCGATGGCCATCTATTTCCTGGCGTCGGCCATCACCGGCGTAAGTATTCGGAGCATGTGGGGTGGTCCGCTCATGACCTTCGTGGGAGTTGCCTGGCTGGCGCTGGTCAGTCGACTGGCATCGGCTCAAGCTTGTCAGCGTGTCATGGTTTCTGCAGTCGCGATGGGATGCCTGTTTTTGCTAGCAGCAACTGTTCGCAACACGTTTGCGCCGGTGATGCATGGGCGTCCGACACGGGTCCATTTTCCGGGCGAAGCGATTTCGCAGCAGGTGCTGGATCGCTATCACGAAGCGTTTGGCTGTCAGCCGGCAGTGATCGCTGGCGAGTGGTGGACCGCCGGAAATGTGGCTCATTTTGCCGAGCAGCCGTACACCGTTTACGGCGATCTCGACTCCGAAATTGCACCCTGGAGTAGCGACGAAGAGCTGGCCACCCGTGGTGGCGTGATCGTGTGGGATGAAGCGCTGCGCAAGCGCGAGCATTCCAGCAAAATCCGTCGACCGTTTCCCACCGTTGAAGAAATGCAGCAGCGTTTCCCTCACGCGATTGTGCTCCCCAAGCTGGAGGTTGCCACGCACGCAATCGGAGAGGTTCCTCCCGTGCAGATCGGTTTCATCATGGTTCCGCCCGCTGCAGCCACAGCGGCAGCTTCCTCGGCTACGGCGGCGAAGAAGTCGCATACGACCAGCGTGCGTTAGGCGATAGCGCTCTTAGTCTTCGCGCTCGAGCAGCGACTCGATTTCGTGCAGCTGATTGGGCGTGTTGATGTTCTTCAGCGAACGCAGATCTTTGTCAGCGGCGCGTAATGCCGGCTCGTTAACCGCGAGCCAGCGCAGCGACTCGGCCCAAGTTTTTACCCGGCGATTTCCCGCTGCAAAGTTCGCCGCCGCCGAGGCTGCCAGCGCCGTGCGATAGACCGCCGTGAGAGGCTGCATCTGGCCACCGATTTCGGGAATCGCCGCGTCGTAAGCTTGTGATTGTTCGTGGGGCGGAGGGGGGCAGATCAGCGTGTCGACGAGTAGTTCGACCAGACTCGTTTGCAGCAGCGGAACATCGCAGCTGGTGATGAATGCCAACTCGGCGACTTGCTGAGCGGCTGCAAGGCCCGCCTGAATCCCGGCCAGGGGACCTTCGTGCCAAACCGTATCGTGTACTAGCGACGTGCGCGAAAGCAGCGCCTGATCATCGGCAAGCAGTGGCTCAAGGAGCGCTTGTCGCGCGCTGATCGCGTCGTGCTGCTTGTCGGGGGAATCGACCAGGATCAGATGCTCGGCGAGCGGAGCAACCGCTTTCACCACACGGGCCAGCAGCGAAAGTTTTCCGACGACCAGTGCTGCTTTGTCGCGCTGCATGCGACTGCTTTTTCCCCCGAGCAGCACAATGGCTGCGAGATTCGCGCGTCGAGATGTGTGGGGCACGTTGGTGGCATTCCAGAGGGGGATGCGAGGTGTGCGATCGAGGGAATTGATCCGATACCGCGCATTCTCGATTCGCTGGAAGAATTATACTAGTCGACGCTGGCACTCCGTTCCGGACCGATCGATGAAACTTGGAAAGATTGAGCGATGCCTCTCGTACTCGAGCCTCGTGCTCCACTCCCACTCGCAATCGATCTTGCGGCTGTGCTTCCCGAGAAGCTGACGTCGGCTGTAGCGGTGGCTGATTGCCGGGTGCGATTGGGTAGGCAGATGCTGCCGCTCGAAGAGTTGTTTCACGTCAGCGGAAGTGCGGCCGATGATCTGACGCTTCTACTGCGCGGCGATTTCTCGCGCGGACATTCTGTGGGACAAGGGATGACGCAGGGCACCATTCGGGCCGAGGGAAATCTTGGCCGGCATGCAGGGCAATCGATGCGCGGGGGATCGCTCGAAGTGCACGGGGATGTGGGCGACTACCTCGGCTGCGACATGCGTGGCGGGGTGATTCGAGTGCGCGGCAATGCTGGCGACTTTACCGCTGGTGCTTTGCCCGGCTCCACGCGTGGCATGCGCGGCGGCACGATTCTCGTACAGGGAGCCGCTGGTCGACGGACCGGCGAAGCGATGCGGCGTGGGCTGGTGGTGATCCAAGGCCCCAGTGGCGACTATGCCGGCTTTCGGATGCTCGCGGGAACGATCGTGCTCGGAAGTGGTGGAGGGATGGGACATGGGAGCGGCATGAAACGTGGCACCATCTCTATCCTCGCGCCGCTGCGCGAGCCGATGCTCCCGACGTTTGTCGCGGGAGCCACCCAGGAACTACTCGTGATGAAACTACTGGCGCGCGAGCTGCGCAAGTTTCAAGCGTCCGAGCTAGATGCGACAGCCGACCGGCTCTGCATGCCCCTGGCGATGTGGCATGGGGATCTGCTGGCGGGAGGCCGGGGCGAGCTTCTACTGGCTCTGTAAACCGCGCAAGCTCGCCCGAATGCCAGTGGATGACGCGGGTGGCGCACGAGTCGGGTCTTACTGCTCGTGCGTTTCAGCATAGCGGTTTAACGCTTCCGATTGCGATGCGAAGGATCGTGCCGCAGGCTTCGCAAAATGGCCGACTTGCTGGGTGGAACGACCGACTCTTCGTCGTCGAGCGCACTGGAAGGATCGGCCACGGGAGTATCCAGGCTGTTGATCGGTTTGGACTCTTCAGCGAGCATGCTCGCCGGTGGATCGACTTCCTTGTAGACGCTCAGCTTCGCAATCGCGGGAGTCACCACAGCATCGAGTTCTTCTTCGCTCTTCTCGAGCGATTTGAGCTTCAGCGGGGATGCGGCAGTGGATGGACCGGTCGATCCTTCGTCCTTCTTCTTGTACTTGCGTGGCTGGAAGAACGCCCCGAGAGGACCAGCCAGCAGAGCAGGGAAGAAGATCAGTTCAGCGACGACACCGAGCCACAAGATGGTAAGCATCAGGTAGCCGAATCGCTGCGTCGGAGTAAACGTGCTGGCAGCGAACACGCTGAGGCCCAGCCCGCTGATCGTCGCGGCTTGCAGCGTCGGTGTGGCGCAATGTTTGTAAGCAGCTAGGATCGCCAGTTTGCGATCCCCTTGTTTATCGAGTTCCTCGCGGAACCAGTTGAGATAGTGAATCGTATCGTCGACCGCCACACCGAGCGCAATACTCGCGGTCATCATTGAACCGACATCGACTTCGATCCCCAGCCAACCCATACCACCGAACACCATCACCACTGGCAAAACGTTCGGCAGCATCGCGACGCCACCGGCACCGATGCTCGTGATGGTGGTTTTGATGATCGTGAGCGTGCTGGTGGTGTCGATGGCGCGAGCCAGGAACATCATCAGCGGCGAGATGGTCAGGACCGACCAGAAGGTGCTTTCGATCAAGCTATCAAGGAGCGAGCGCTGGGCTTTGTACACAATCGGAACCACGCCGGTGTAGATGGCCGAAGTTGCCCGTGGCACATCTCCCTTGGCAACCATCGTGGCGATGTCCATGCCAGCAAACTGATGTTCCCGAGCATCGATCATCCGCTTTCCCGACTGGTTGATGGCATCGAGAGGATAGGTCTTATCGCTCCCGACGAGCACCACCACGTCGCAATCGGCGAGAGCTTTTTCGAGCTCTGCTGGAGCAAGGGTGTCGGCCATATTCACACGCAGACGAGCCCCGACCAGCATGTCACGAAGTGTTCGCGAGAAGATGGCGGTCTGGTCAACGTGGTGATCGGTTTTGATCGAGGCCTTGGCGTTCGCTTTCTTCGGAGAATCGGCGGCTAAGGTCGCTTTGGCACTGGCGGCTGCTTTCGCAGCTTCCATTTCAGCCCGATCGGCCGAACTGAGTTCGGTAGGATCGATTTCCTCTTCTTCGGCTGCTTGTGCCTTTTTGGCAGGGGGCGGAATCGTGGCTCCGAGGAGCAGCACGCGAGCACCAGCCGTGCGGCCACCTTCGCGGTCGACGATGATCGACTGCATGATGTTGTCGCGATAACGCTGCGCACTGAGCACGGGCTCGACAGCCGACTTGAGGTCGGTGACAAACGCGCCGTAGTCGACCGAATCGGTCGCACTCAGTCGCAAGCTGACACGCCACAGTTCACTGTTGTCGGAGTCGTCGACTTTCAGATAGTCGGTCTTCAGGAAGTCGCCACGGTGTGCCTCGAGCCGGCCACCAATCGTGCCACGTGCCGAAAGCGCACTGCCGGAAGCTTGTGGAAGTGGTCGCACAAAGGTGGCGGCCGAAATCGCTGTTCCGAGAATCCCCTGGCCATCGTCGCCGAATTCACTTTCGATCGTACGCTGCACGCGATAAGCGAGCTCCATACGATCGAGGAATGGCAGCTGCACTTGTTCGTTGGCAACTCCCTTGAGATCGTCGAGCGGAGCACGCTGCTGATCCTTCGGGATCTTCACCACCACTTCCATCGGCACGAGCCTGCCGAGGTTGGCTTCGAGCCATTCGTAGTCTTTAATGATCTTGGCTTCGCTGTGGAACATGCGGAGCAAGTTCACACTCGTACGCATTTCGGTCAGGCCATAGCCGACCCCAATGATCACCAGCACGCAGAGCACGGCGACCGTGTTGTGATAGCGAATGATGAAACCACCAAACGACTGCCAAAAGCTGGTGAGGTAGCTGTCGAGTTTCGAGGGCTCTGCGGCACCACTAGCAAGTTTCTTACGCTGTTTCTGCGGCCAGATGTAGAGCGCGGCGGGAAGGTAAGTGAACAGCACCAGCAGGGTCGCCATCACACCAATCGCGGAGTAGATACCGAACTTTTGGATCGGAATCAGTTCGCTGGTGTAGAGCGACACCAGGCCGATGGCGGTGGTGATGTTGCACATCAGGGCTGGCTTCCAGCCGTGCGCGATAGCCCGTTCGCAAGCACCCTCGTAGCCGTGCTCGTCGATCGCTTCCTGATAATAGTTCATGATATGCGCCGCCCCGGAGAGTCCTAAGACGTACACCAGAGCTGGCATCGACATCATGATGGCGTCGACACTGCTGCCGAGCCACCACACAAACGCGAGGCACATCACGGCGGAAATGCCGCCGATAAAGAAAATCATGACTGTCGCCGTGATGCTGCGGAAGCAGATCAGCGACAGTGTGATGCCGAGGATGGCGGTGTAGCCGACAAGGCGGAAGAGGGTGATCGAGCCTTCTTCGTCGATCGCCACGTTATCAACGGGTGGACCACCGAGACGAAGTTCCGCTTCGGAGATGTTCGACTGCTGAGCAATTTCGAACAACTGACCACGTGGTTTGCCGAGCAACCCACGGCCAATGGCGAGGTGCAGGTTGCGTTTCGCAGCGGGGGTGAGGGTGAGGGTGAGGCAGGTTTGCTTGCCATCGGGGCCAAACAAGTTGCCAGCCAGGCGGCGCATCGCCTCTTCTTCATCCCCGGCGAGTTCGCCACCATCACGCGTCAGGCTTTCGAGCACATCAGGCCCGGTGGTGAGCGATTTGAACAGCTGAGCGCGAAGTCGCTTGGGGTTCTCGTAGTACCAAGGTCCGTCGGTTTTCCCGAAGGAATAGACGAGTGTTCCTTCGGTCTTTTTCGTGACGAGCGAGCGGTAGAGCCAGCGGCCGAGCGTAGCGACCGGGGCATCGACACCTTCCCAGCGGTAGAGGTCGCCTTCGGGGGTGATGTAGTACCAGCATTCGTTGTTATTGGTGGTCTCGAGGGTCTTGAGCCCCTTGAGCCATTTTTCGTTGAGTTCACCCCAGTTGTTGAACTCTTCTGCGCCGCCGGGGATGTAGAGACCGAGTTGGTCGCCGATAAAATCGGCGCGCTCGAGCATGCGTGTTGGATTGCGGACCGCTTCTTCGTCGGCAGCCACTTCAGCAGCGACTTGTTCGACGGTTGGCTCTTCACCTTCGGCAGGCTCAGCAGGTTGCTGCGAGGGAGGGAGTTCCGGCATCAGCTTGGCGACAAACAGCTTAAAGCGCTCGTCGTCGGCATCGCCGTGGCAGTCTTCCCAGCTGACCACGATGAACTGTTCGCTCATGAAGTACTTGCGGAACCAATCGAGTTCAGCAGTTTCCTGGAACTCGGCTGGCAGCCAGTCCTTGATGTCGTTCTTCATCCCTTGAATGGCGAGGCGGGCCCCACGCAGCGCAAAGGGAACGAGGAAGAACACGATCATCAAGATGAGGATCGAGCGGCGAGCGAAGAAGGTCGGCTTTTCCATCGTGGGTGGCTTAAGGCAGGATGGAGGGGACAATCTTACTGGAAAGCAACCGTTGCTAGCTCGCCTGGAGCGTTCTTGGCAATGAAGCCGCCATCGTACGGCCATCACTGCGAACTATCGCCAAACGCTATCGTTCATCGCGGTAAGCCGATCGAATCCTCGAGCAGCCATCTCGCGTTACGTTCCCAACAATCGACACCACAGGCGCTATCATCAACTTCGGCAGGGGACAAAATGGTCCTTGAGAGGACATCGTCGCTCGGCGTATTTCCATCCCTTTTGTGACTCGGGTGGCCGGTCACCTTCCGAAAATAAACTGCCCTCGTGGCGCAGGATTTCCCCGGAAGTTAACTATCATAACGTCTGGGGCCTTCGGTCGCAAGCTCTTACGGCACAAGCGGATAGAGTTGATTGCTCTAGGTAAAACATAACGATCAAGGCGACTTGCCATGCAAGAGTTTGACGGCTACGAAGCAGAGGGGTGATGGGAGGTTTGCGCAAAGTTGTGATTCGCGAGCTAGACTTGCGACGTCACCCGCAAAAGTTCCAGGAGAATCGCAATGCTTCCGGCCATGCTGATTTCGCTCGCTTTGACGACCACTGCTGTTCCACCCGGCGAGTACGTTGAAAACCACGCTGGGGTGGGCAAATTTGCCCAGCCTACCATTCGTCGCTTCGAACGTCGCGAAGAAGATCGCGATCGTCGGGCCGCTTGGGATTCGTATACCAAGGAACTCGATCTGCTCTGGACTGCTTACCGCACGGCTGGCAGCACACCAGCCGCTTGGCGCAAGTACCTGACCGATGCCAATGAAGCCAAACGCCGCTATGTTTGGGCCGATCCTTACCTCGTTCCGATCGTGGAAGAATAGTCTCGGCCTGGGCGGGGCTTAATGCCCCACGCTATCAGCGACCAAAATAACCGAACTACGTGCCGGGAGATCCTCCCGGCGCAAACGAGCCGCCCGGGGCAAAGGGACCAGCGGCGTTGTTGCCACTGTTGTCGGCCGGCGGACGCTGAGCTGGCTTCAGTACCACGCACCCTGGAATCGCCTTTTCCAGCTCGGTGCAAGCAGCTTCGGTCACGCTCGTGCGGACCAAGCTAACGCTTCGCAAGTCTTTCAGCTTCGCAAGGGACGCCACCCCCCCGTCGGTGACACTGGTTTTGGCCAGCACCAGACGTCGGAGCGAGGTGAGACTGAGCAACTTCTCGACGCCGCTGTCGCCAATGCTCGTCGAATCGAGATCCAGCTGCTCGAGTTTCGCATAGCTGGCTAGGGACTCGGCCGCTGCATCGGTGAGCTTCGTCCCTCGGAGTCCGAGCGAACGAAGCTGCGTAAGTCCGGCGAGCTTTTTGAGCCCCGCATCGCTCACACCACGGCAGGCCGACATGTCGAGCGAAATCAAACTCGTCATCGGAGCGATGGCGGCTAGATTGGGATCGGTCAGCATGGTGTTCGAGAGGTTCAGTTCCTGCAGCGAGCTGGCCGAACGAAAGTTGGCTAGTCCCGCCCCGGTGATTCGCCCACCACTCACATCGAGCACTTCCAGCAGCTCGAGCTCGGCAAGTTTAGCGAGGCCATCGTCGGTGATCGCGAGGTTCGCCAAGTAGAGCTTTTTGAGAAGCTTCAGTTTGCCGATGGCTGCGAGATCAGCGTCGGTGATGGCGGTGTCGCTCAGCCGGAGCGATTCGAGTTCGCTACAACCGGCGATCACTTGTATCACTTCCGCAGCTTTGAGATTGGCCAGTTCAGCCAGATCGATCGCCAGGACGTGACACTTATCGCGTGGCAGTTCTTTCGGACTCGTGACCGCGCCGGTATCGAGCTCCACGGTACCGCGCTTTTCCAGAATCCAGCGAGCAGCAAGTCGCTGGGGATCGAGCGGATCGCCTACCACGTGGCAGTTGGGCATCGCGGCGATCAGTTCTTCCTGGCCTGCATCGGTAAGGGGATTTTTAGGGACCGCCAGTTCACGAAGCGACGACAAGCCGACGAGCTGCTGACTCGCTTCATCCGATAAACCTGTCGACGAAAGATCGAGCCACTCGAGCTGCGGACACTTCTTCAGCAGCGACAGATCGGATGGAGCGACTTCGATGCCAGCGAGCGATAGATGCGACAGCTTCGGGAGGTTGGTGACCGCGACCAGCACACCTCGATCGACCTTGGTTCCCGACAGATACAGACGCTGAAGTTGCGGCAGCTGAGCGAGGAGGCCATTGACCGCTGGCGCGGTGACTGCGGTATCGGAGAGGCTTAGTTCGGAGAGGCTCTTGAGCCCCGCGATGGAGGTCAGCTGCGCGTCGGTGATGTCGCTGCCGACCAGCAGCAGCGATTTCAGATTGGCCAGTTCGGCGATCGATGCCAGCGGCGCATCGGGGCCAATTTTGCAGTCGGTTAGATTGATCTTCTCGACGTGAATCGCAGCTTCGGGAAGCACCGTGGTGGCACTCGTGAGTTCGACTTGCGACGCGCTCTCGTCGCTCGTAATCGTGCACTTACCACCAACCGAAAGCACCCAGCGAGCGACCAACTTGTCAGCGGGCTCGCGGCGCTCGATCTTGCAGTCGGGAAGCGCGGCAGCCAGCGTTTCGACACTCGCGGTGGTCAGTGGTAGTGTCCCAAGATCGATCGATTTCAGGGACGCTAGGCCATGCAGATTCGCCAGACCAGCGGGGGTGATTTTGGTCCCCGATAGCGCGAGTGATTCGAGGTCGGCTAGTGCTACGAGTGGCTTCAGGTCGTCGTCGCCAATCGTGCGGCAGCCAGCAAAATCGACTTTCAAAACTTTCAGTCGGCCGATGGGCAAATCCTCGCGACGGGCCACCACCGGGACGATGTTGCCCCGCATATCGGCGACCGACAGACGCGCGCCACGCTCGAGCAGCACGAGCGCCACTTGGCGCTGCATGTCGGCTCCATCCCACGTGATTTCGGTTTGCGGTAGCGCCGCAGTCAGCACACCGTGGCCCCGTTCGGAAAGCATGGTGCCGCTGGCGACAAGGAGCCGCAGCGATTTCGCCATCGCCAGTTGCTCGAGACCATTATCGCTGAGGCTGTTGTCGCTGAGATACAGACGCTCGAGCTTGCTGAGCGCGAGGAGTCGAGTCAGCCCTTGATCGGTAATCTTCGTACTCGACAGATCGAGTTCAGCGAGTTGCGACAAGCGGGCTAGGGATTCAAGCCCCTTGTTGGTGATCGCAGTCCGAGCGAGCGATAGCTTGGCGAGAGACTTGAGCTTCGCGAGACTAGCGATGCCGGTGTCGGTGATCGGAGTAGCTGCGAGCGAGAGTTGACGCAACCCTGGAGCCAACTCGAGCGACGCGAGATCGCTGTCGGTGACACCCCGTCCTTCGAAATCGATCGCCAGAATTTCTAGCGATTCGGCAGGCAATTCTGTTGGGGTGGTGGCGACAAATTCGCGCCCGCTGCTGTTGGCGGCTGTCACCCGTCCTCCAAGCGCGAAGGCCCATTTGCAGGCAGCTTCGTGAGCCAGCACTGGCATTGGCGTAGGAGTTGTCGTTGGCGGAACAGGGACCGGCGTTGGCTTGGGATTGTCCCCACTCGCTGTAGCACTCGCTTCGAGAAGTTTGATTGATAGGCGTGTCGGTTGATCGCGGCGCAGCTCGACCACGCGCTCTTGCGAAGCGAAGCCCGGCTTGCGAATCACCACGCGATGCTCGCCCGGTGTGAGCTTGAATTCGAGCGGCTGACTGGGGGTGGAGGGTGCCAGTTGTTTTTCTTTGCCGTCGATCACAATCTCGGCAGCCCCTTGGTCGACCTGCACTTGGAGCAGCGCATCGTCGCTGCCGCTCGTCAGCAGATAGAAGGCTGCGACCAAAACGGCGGCGATGGCGACACCAATCGCCACCAGACTCGCGAGGCCTCCCGATTGCGCCGCTTTCTGGATCGTTCCTTCTTGCTTCACCAGCGAGCGCACGGTGTCGCTGCCGACAATCGTTTCTCCTTGCGATTCAATGAGCGTGCGACGCCCAATCGCCGTGTTTCCCATCGTGCTCGGGCTGTCGTAAGCAGGGAGCGAAATGCCGGAGAGGTTGATCTCGAGCTGGCCGTCGGGCATCTCCGACAAGCAGGCTTCGAGCTGCTGTGCCACCTCTTGCATGGTCGACTGACGATCGTCGGGCTCTTTGGCCATCATCATCGCGAGGGTGGTTTCGAGCGCTTCGCTCGCCTGCGGCACAAAGCGTCGAATCGGCGGCGATGCCTGCGTTTGATGCCAGAGCAATTTCGAGGCGACACTCCCATTCGGGGCAGGGGTGTTGCCAGTCAGCAGGTAGTAGAGGCTACAGCCGAGGCTGTAGATGTCGGCCCGGGCATCGACACTCTTGGCGTTGCGGGCTTGCTCGGGAGACATGAAGTCGACCGTTCCCATCACACGCCCGGTTTGGGTCATGTCGCTGGCTGGCTCTTCGGCCGTATCACCGCGCAGCTGAGCGAGTCCCAGGTCGAGGATTTTCAGCTTCCCTTCGCGCGTGACAATCATGTTGCCCGGCTTGATGTCGCGATGCACCACGCCTTGCTGATGCGCGGCCCACATGCCACGGGCTGCTTGCGCCATGAGTCTGACTGCTGCGGCAATCGGCATCGGTCCCGCTTCTTTGACGTAGGCCGACAAGTTCGGCCCATCGCAAAATTCCATCACCAGAAAGTGGATGCCACTTGCTTCATCGGCGTCGAATGCGGCGGCGAGATGCGGATGATGTAAGCGGGCGGCTGCTTGCACTTCGCGCTGAAAACGGGAGAGCGCATCGGGCATGCGGCCGAGGCTCGAGGGGAGCACTTTCAGAGCCACAATGCGGTTCATCCGGCGGTGCAGGGCTTTGTAGACCGTTCCCATCCCCCCTTGGCCGAGCATGTCGAGAATGACGTAGTTTCCCAGGACAAGTCCACCCGCTTTACCACGGGCGAGGAGGTTGGCCTGATAGGTCGTCAGTTTCCCTTCTTTCACGAGCCAATCGGCCAGCATGGCGCTGCTCGAGAGGTTGGGCGAAATCGATTGCTCGCGAAGGCGTTCGAGGTCGGACTGCTGCAGGAGTCCGCTTTGCGAAAGGGAGTCGATAAAGGTTTCGACCGGGATGTTCGGGAGTGGTTCTTCGGGGCGTTTGGCTTCAATATCGGGGTGGAAGTCGAGCGACATTTCATCGCGCCCGCCGGGGAGTTGACGATGCGAGTCGGTCGTAACGTCGTACTGAGTTTCGGCTTGATGCTTTGACAAGATGTCCCCCATCGAAGTTTCGCGCAGTTCCGATAGACGCCCCGTGCATTTCTCGCACGTGCGCAAGTGCTCATCGGCCTCTACTTTGTCGGTAGAAGTGAGTGTGCCACTCAGGAGCGACACCAGCACCGCATCGGTTAGACAACCACTCATCATGAATTCCGCAAACGCGAGCCACCATTCTCCGCCAGAACCAGGAGCCCATTATCGCCGGTTGAAGGTGAAAAACTCAACCAGTGGACGTGCTAAAACTGGGAGTTGCTTGAAGTTATCTCACCTTCGACAGCACGTGAGTGCATGCAGAGAGAGGCTGTCTGAATGCTCGATAGCGCTCGCTCGGCGCGATCCCTCGTCGGCAACTTGCTTGCGTCAGGTGTTCGCTCGGTATCCGAGGATCTTAGAGATTTCTCTCGAAAAGGTCCGCAGAATTGTGCTCGAAAATGAAATGCCGATCGGCATAGCGCACAATGTTGCGCAGCGAGAGTGGCTCGACGAATTGGGAGCGCTGCGGGGGACCGAAGAGGCCGCGCGCGGCCCCTTGATGCAATCACCAGAGAGACACAGCGGATTAGTCGAGATTCTGATCGACCGCCACCGGATCGGCCGCGAGAGGAGCAGGATTCATCGCCGCTGTCATGCGGTCGACCGTAGATGCGCCGTAGTGGTTAGCGATTTCTGTGAGCCGCTTTTCAATCCTCAGCTTGTCCAGATTGCCTGTCATCAGCGGAACGGCTTGACGGTAATAATAGACCGCTCGCATATGAAATCCGAGACGCTGCACGGCTGGACTGCTCGAGGCCATCTCAAAATACTGATCCCCGAGCTGAACCAGTGTCTTGGGGGATTTTTCAGGCTCGAGGTCGATCGCGGCGACGACGCGCAGCTTGACGTTTTCTCCTCGAACCAGCAGCGGCAAACCGACCTCCCAGCGATTTTTTAGGAGGCAGAAATAGGTCCCCGCCGTTTCGCAAGCGATCGGATCGGTGGGGTTGGCTTGTAGTTTCTCGAGTGCTGCAGGAACTTCAACATAAGCCTCTTGTGTCTGCTCGATCTGTGTTTTGAGTTGCTGCGAAATGAAGTTCGTTTCGGCGCGGTTGCCACGTCGTCGCGCAATGGCCAGGAGTGTCTCTTGCGACTTGAGTGCGGCGGCGTAGTTATCGTCGTTCAGAAGCAAAATCAGCAGCCGCTGCGCTTCGCCATAAAGCGTGTCGATCTGCTGCTGTGTGCGGACGGTTTTCGCCAGCGCCTCGAGGGAGTTTGCGCGCCACGTCAGACCGTCGAACTGAAACTTGAGTTCCAGTAGCTCGAGAATCCGCAGTGCTGTCTCGGTCTCTCCAAGGGCACACGACATCGACAAACAGATACGCAGCGCCTCGTAGTAGGCGGGTGGGTCATCTGCCAGTCGAATCGAGTCGTCGACCAGTTTCTTCAGCAAATTCTGTTTATCTTCTGGTCGTTTGGCAGCTTCATATTCTTTCCCATACAGTTCGCGAAGCTGTTCGCGGGCAGTGGTGAGCAACCGTTCGTCGGGAACCGGAAGGCGAATGTCGTTAGCTGGCGTGAGCTTCTCTTTGTGAAGTGCGTGATCGATTGCATCGAGCGTCGCTTGCGGCAACGGACCGGTGGCAAGCGAGCCCGACGATCCCGCCGAATTCATCGGCTTCACGCCGCCGACTCCAGGGAGCGTGGGCTCGGGAATGCTCGCTTTCGCGACCGTTTGCGAATCGATCGCCGAGGTGGCAGTGGCCAGCAGATCTTGAATCGGAAGTTGTTCGCCACCATCGATGGAGAACATCGCGGCGAGATCGAAATCGCTGGCCGTGCTGGGAACACGGGTCACTTGGTGGGTCGCGAGAATGGCGAATAATCCATCAGCGCGCAAATGACCGGCGCTTGTTCGTGGCGCTGAACTAGGTGGCGCATAATCGATCGGCTGTGTCCAAGGAACACTCGCCGCATCATCGACTTCGAGAACCACAAGGGTTGCGTCGCGCGGATCTTCAAACTCCTCAGGACTGCGTGGAATCGTGCCGAAAAATGCTCGGTCGCGACCTGCTACCGCCAAGTAGTTTGTTTTCTCGTCGAATCGCTCGGGGCTCATGTAAACCGGAGGAATTTGCGCGATGAGCTGACGGTTGTACGCACTATCCCAAGGCTCGGTGAGTCGAAATTGGCGATAGAGATTGGCGTAGCCAAGTTGCGGCAACAGATGAACGCGCCACGACAAGAGAGGACGTCCTTCCGCATCGCGCGAGGCGAGTGGTGGGTAGGTGCGAGTGCTTTGGCTGTAAGCTTCCAGAGCGGCGGCGATGCGCTGCAAGTTGTCGATCGACTGTGCTCGTGCACGCTCGACCTCGAGCGGAAATTCTGGACGTGTCACGGTAATGATCAGTTGCGGCTGATCTTGCGAATAAGCAATCGCATTCTCGCCAGCAGCCTGCGGCGCGGTGGGAGTTCCGCTCGGCGGAACCGATCCAGGTGGAGCCACTGCGGATGGGTTGACGGGCTGACCAACTGCAGGCGCTGTGGCCTCGGGAGACGCGGCTGCTACTTGAGGGGGCTGCTCGGTGGGAGCTTCGGGCGTTGCGGCTGCAGGTTGCTCGCCAGCAGGCTGCTCGGCTCCGGGCGTTTCCCCTTCAGGGCTAGGCGTCTCGGCAGGTGCGGGTGGTGGTTCCGACTCCGCTGCGGCATTCGAGAGCGCAAAACGCCTCAGGTTGTCTTTGTTGTCTCCCTGACAGCCGTTCATGTAGATCGCGACGCACAGCAGCACCGCAATGCCACCCCCGGCGGCCATTCCCTTCGGTGTTTGCAATAGCGCAACGAGTTGATCGGTGTCCATGGCGAGTTACTGCTTCTATACTCAAACAAAGTGGCGGTCGGGACCGAGCTCTGCGACAGGCTGTACTGCACGCGCAAAAGCATCCCGGCCGAGTATAGGAAGCAATCCATAAAGAAACGGTGAATATCGAGTGAAGACTCTTTCAGCGTCGACACTCACCACCTGCGACTCTCATGCTTACGATCCGCGCGATGCGTCTTTCCGACTACGACTCTGTCCTGGCACTGTGGTCGGCTGCGCCGGGTGTGCGTGGCCTGGAATCGCGCGACGAAATAGCCCGCATCCTCGAGCGGAATCCCGATCTTTCCCCTCTGGCGTTCCATCAGCCTGCCGCAGGTGCCGCCGTGCTGGTGGGGGCGATGCTCGCCTGTCACGACGGCCGTCGCGGCTATCTCTATCACCTGGCGGTCGATCCTGCCTATCGCCGGCAAGGAATTGCCCGAAAACTGGTCGAGCAAGGGCTCGCCGGACTGGCCCGCGAAGGAATTTCTCGCTGCAGCATCTATTTGATCGACACCAACGTCGAGGGGCGTGCTTTTTGGACTTCCCTCGGCTTTCGACTGCGCGATGACCTCGTGCTGATGGCTATCGATTTGCCCCAAAGTGGGTGATTACCGCACAGTCTGACCCCGCAGGGCCAGCTTTTTACTCCGCACGAGACCTGCCGCCCAGGCGCAGCAAACTTGCAAACCGGCGGTTGCTCGGGTAGTCTAGCAGCTCAGTTTTTCTGTCTCGCTAGGCGCAATTTGCTTCTCTTTGCGGCTGGCAGAGACCTGTATTCACGACACCAGCGGATCGCTCGAACTCCAGCAGGAAGAATCACTTCCGGCGATAGTTTGCAGCAGCGATTCCGATTCCAGGAGCTTGCCGGATATGGCGGTCACACGTCGGATTGAGGTCACGAATTTCAGCGGCACGGCGGGGGATGTCTCGCTCGTTCGCTTTCTTGATCGTAAGATCATCGACGCTGCCAACATCCAGGAACTGGGCGAAGAGCTGTTCGCGATCGTCGAAAAGGATCACAAGAAAAACTTGATCCTGAACTTCTCGACGGTGGAGTTCCTCAGCTCGGCAGCGCTCAACAAGCTGATCATCCTCGACAAGAAGGTGAAGGCTCACAGCGGTCGGATGCGTCTTTGCAATCTCAAGCCCGAGATTTACGAAGTCTTTGCCATCACCCGCTTGAACCAGCTGTTCGACATCAAGAACACCGAAAGCGAAGCACTCGCCGGTTTCTAAGTGGTCGGCCAGCGTCGTAGCGTCAGGCACCTTGTGCCTGACGGTGGCTGCTCCGTCGCACCGAGCTTTCGGCGCAATTCCCCAGCCTCCTCGCGAGTCTCTTTTCGCCTCCTTCTCCCCGCGATTTCTCGCACGAGCGAAGCGAGTCACAGCATGGCGAGTGAAAACTCCAACGAAACTCGCCACTGGAGTTTTCCCAGCTCCAGCGACACTGCTTCGCAGGTTGTTCAAGAGATCTTTGCGATGCTCGAAGCGCTCGAGTGGAGCGGTCACGATCTGTTTGCCGTGCATCTGGCAATCGACGAAGCGATCGTCAACGCCGTGCGGCACGGCAACAAGTTCGACACAGAAAAGATCGTCGAGGTCTCTGTCGAAATCAGCCCGCGTAGCTTTTTCATCGAAGTGATCGACGAAGGGCTCGGCTTCAATCCTGCCGATGTCCCCGATCCCACCGCCGACGAGAACCTCGACAAACCATCGGGACGTGGCGTGATGCTCATGAAAAGCTTCATGACCGAAGTCGACTACCTCGGCCGCGGCAACCACCTCCGGATGCGAAAAGTCCGAGGCTAAGGGCCTCGCTAAACGGACCAGTAGTACGTCATCTATCGATTGATGTCATACAAAACGGGGTGGCACTGCTGGCTTGTCCAGCAGTGTGCAGCGCGATGAAGCTAAAACTGTGTTGAGCTACGCACAAGACAGCCACCCGGTGTCTGACATTGATCGCTAGATCGAGTAGTACTTCGTCTATCGGTTAATGTCATCCTCAGTTGCGATTCTCACTGCTGGACAAGCCAGCTAGTAGCCACCCAAGGACACATGATATTGATCGTTAGACGGAGTAGTAGGTCAGGAGCCCGGAGGGATCCTGACGGCACGCCGCTCGGATATTTTCGCCGGCGTCAGCTACTTCCCAGCCGGGTGCCATGCTCCTGTCGCGTAAGCAGCAGGAGCATGAGAAGTGCGTGGTACGCTTTCCCATAAAAGCATGGCGTTTGGCAATAGTGCCGCGCTCTTAGTTAACAAGTGTTCTGACGCTGCTACTCATGAAGCGAATCCAAATAGGCATTGGTAGATCAATGCTGCGATTCGTTTCGTCCAACCGGTAGTCTCAAGCTTCGCGTCTTTCGTGTCCTTCGCGGTTTCTTTTCGTCGTAAATCATTCACCACGGAGCACACCGAGTACACGAAGGAATGAGAACGGTGGCGTGCTTCAACTCGAAGGCTGCCACTTTACGCGGGCGTTGTTCTTGCTTTACACGTCCGTGCTGGCAAGTTAGTTTTGCGAGGAGTCGTGATGATTTCTCGCAACCTGGGAGTGGTGCATGTCTGATGATTCTTTGCGCGTTGATGCTAGTGGTGTGGCAGGACGTTCGGATCGGCGCCAGTTTCTCTCCACGATGTCGTCGCTCGCTGCCGGTTCGGTTGCTTTGAGCACGCTGGTACGGGGCCAGGAAGTGGCTGCTCAAGAGCCAAACAGAACGCAGCCCACTGCTGCGGCTGAGCCGCTCCTCGGCGGTCCGGTGCTGCAGAACCCTTCCCCCACTGGCATGACTGTCGCCTGGGCCACCGACACGCTTGCCACAGGCTGGGTTGAGTATGGTGCGACCGCTGAACTCGGCCAGCGGGCCGAAGCGGCAGCCAATGGCCTCAAGTCGCTCAGCGAACGGTTCCTCTCGGTCCGTCTGACGGGGCTGAAGGCTGGAGAGCCGTTTTTCTATCGCACAGTCACTCAGCCGATCGATTTCCGGAGCGCTTATCGAATCGAAAAGGGGGAGCCGATCATCGGCGCGACTTATCGCTTCACGACCCCGAGCGAGTCGGCAGAAACGGCCTCGTTTCAGATGATCAACGACACGCACGAGAAGCTCGAGGTGCTGCGCGCGATCACGACCGAGTTGGCGGCAAAGCCGGCCGACTTCACCGTTTGGAATGGGGACATTTTCGACGACATCCGAAGCGACGAGCAGATCGTGGCGCAGGTGCTGCGGCCTGCCGGTGCAGCGTACGCCGCCACAGCGCCGGTGCTCTTCACCAGTGGCAACCACGATGTGCGCGGCAAGCATGCGCGCGCCCTTTCGCAGGCAATAATCGACTGGCCCCATCAAGGTTCCCTCGGACGATCGTTTGCCGTGCGGCAAGGTCCGCTGGCAATCATCGGGCTCGACACGGGGGAAGATAAGCCCGACGCGCATCCCACGTTTGCAGGGCTGGCGAGTTTCGAGCCGTATCGCAAGGCTCAAGGGGAGTGGTTAGCCCAGGCGCTTGTGCGCCCCGAGATCCAATCGGCACCGCATCTGGTGGTCTTCTGCCACATTCCGCTGTGGGGTCTGCCGGAACATAACCCGGGGGATATCCTCGACGGCTATGCCTACTACTCACGCAATTCGCAGCAGGCGTGGCACAAGCATTTAGAGCAGGCGGGGGTGCAACTGGTGCTCAGCGGGCACATGCACCAGTTTCGTTACGACGAGCCGACAGCCGAGCACAGCTACGGTCAGATGGTGGGTGGCGGCCCGAGTCTCCAATCGGCCACGATCATTCGGGGAGAAGCGACCGCGAAAGAACTGATCATCACCGCCACCGGTCTGGGTGGCGAGAAACTGGGGACCTGGAAGTTTGCGTCACGTAAGCGTTCGTGACGGTAAAGAAGATCGTCTCGGAGGAACCCAGGTTGGCATGCAACCTGGGTAGTAGCTGAGCATCGTATTGCCAGCCGAAGAAAGCATCGCCAGCCGAACGAAAGCGTCGAGCTGGAAAAACTAACAGGGGCGGAGCGAGTTGCTTTATCTCGCCTCTCGCCTCGATTACTTATCGTCAGGCTTTTTCTTTTTGTCGAGGAACTGGAGCAAGTCGCCGAACGATCGCATCGGCTCTTTGCCCGTTTCCTGGGCCTTGCTCAGCGGCTTGACGACCTTGGGCTTGGTCGGTGCGCGCTCGACGGTAGTGGGGCGTGGTGGACGATCGTTACGACCACCTCCTCGGTTCCCAGGACCGCGACCGCCTCCTCCGCCACCACCGGAGCGTGGAGGACGATTGCCGCCACCCGGAGGTCCGCCAGCACCAGCAGGCTGAGGACGTGGGCCTCGATTCCCTTGACCACCCTGGCCCTGACCTTGACCTTGGGGACGACTGCCTTGCGGGCGACCACCTTGGTACTGACCACCTGAAGGCTGTGCACCAGCGGCTGCACCTTCGGCACCTTGAGGACGTGGGCCCCGATCGCCGCGAGGCTGACGCGGACCACGTTCGCCACGTGGGGGACGCTGAGGCTTTTCACTTCCCGGAGCAATGGCAGTGAGCGATACGCGGCGGCGCGACTTATCGACTTCGACGACCCAGACCTTCAGCACATCGCCCACCCCAACCACTTCGTGGGGATCGCGAATGTAGCGGTCGGCCAGTCGGCTGATGTGCACGAGGCCACTATCGGAAAGACCGATATCGACGAACACGCCGAAGTCGACCACGTTCAGCACGCTGCCGGAGAGCTCCATGCCAGGCTCGAGATCTTCGAGCTTCATGATGCCGCGACGCAGGAGCGGAGCCGACAAACTATCGCGTGGATCGAGACCTGGCTTCTTGAGGGTCGCCAAAATGTCTTCGAGCAAGTGTTGGCCGATTTGGAGTTCTTCGGCGAGCTTTTTGACATCGACAGCAGCGGCTTGCTCGGCGATTTTGCGAGCGAGCGACTCGTCGGTAGCAGCCGGAATTCCGACAAGCTGCACCGGTGTCACTTCAGCAGCGACGGGCTCTGCAGCAGCTTCGGCCACAGGTTCTGCAATCGGCTCGGCGGCGGCAACTGCAACATCGGCCACAGTGGGCTCGGCGGCTGGTGTGCCGGGGGCAGCTGGGGAATCGACTGGTCCCCCTTCGCTCGACATTGCTTCGCCAGCGGGTGTTTCAGGGGCAGGAGCAGGAGCTTCAACGGCAGGTGCAGCTTCAGCAACTGCAGGCGCGACAGCAACCGGCGCCACATCGGGAAGCAGGCCAAACGGCGCTGGTTCTGGCGGCTTCGGGGGAAGGGGAACTGCTTGCGCGAGTTCCTGCACGTCGCTGCCGATTTTCTCGAGCACGCGAATCGCAATCGAGTAGCTTTCGGGGTGAATGGAGGTCGCATCGAGTGCGTTCTCGCCACCGAGGATCTTCAAAAAGCCAGCGGCTTGCACAAACGTGGCATCGCCAAAGCCGGGAACCTTTTTCAGGTCTTCGCGGTTATGGAAGGGGCCATGTTCGCGGCGATATTCATACACGCGGCGAGCGGTCAGGGCGTTCATGCCCGAGACATAGCGGAGCAGGGCGGGGCTGGCGCTATTGACGTCGACACCGACGAAGTTCACGCACGATTCGACAACGGCGTCGAGCGATTCCTTCAGGTGCTTGGCCTTCATGTCGTGTTGATACAAACCGACGCCCAAATTGGCGGGGTTGATCTTCACCATTTCCGAGAGCGGATCGAGCAGGCGGCGACCGATCGAAATCGCGCCACGCTGCAGGGCGTCGTACTGCGGCAGTTCTTCGCGACCGAGCGGGCTTGTCGAGTAGATGCTCGCGCCTGCTTCGTTCACAATCACGTAGGCACAATCGCGCCCAGCGACTTCGTTCGAGAGGACGTCGGCCACCAGCTGTTCGGTCTCGCGGCAGCCTGTGCCGTTGCCGATGGCGATCACCGAGACGTTGTATTGCTTGATGATTTCGGCGAGGCGATTCTTGGCCTTCTGGCGACGATCGTCTTTGCCAATGACATAGATCATGCCGTGGCCGAGGACATTGCCAAATTCATCGAGGGCTACGAGCTTACAGCCACTCTTGAAACCTGGATCGACGGCGAGAACTCGGCGGCCACGCACTGGCTGAGCCAGCAGGAGCTTGCGCAGATTGCGGATGAAGACATCGACGGCGTGGGTCTCGGCGAAGTCGGTCATCTCGCGGCGAATTTCGCGCTCGAGACTGGGGACCATCAGCCGATTGAGCGCATCTCGCAGCACACCGCGCAGGAAGTCGGCGTGCGGATGATCGGCGCGAACGATCAGTTCTTCAGCATCGCGGTACATCGCTTCGAGATCGGCTTCGATCTTGACGCGAATCGCGCGGGCCCGTTCGCCACGATTGATTGCCAGAATGCGATGTGGCGGAATGCGCCCCACAGCTTCCGTGAAGGCGTAGTAGTCTTTGAAGGCATGCTCGCCGATGACCTTCTTCTTTTTCTTCTTCTTCGCCTTTTTGACGTCAGGCGCAACGATCGGAGCGGCTGGCTTCTCGAACAAGCGTCCGGTCGGGAGCACGCTTCCGGCAGCAGCGGCCATGTCGACTGCGGCAGAGTCGGCAGCGGGGGCTTCTGTGGTTGCTTCGGCGGCGGGTGTTTCGGCCGCTTCTGTCGCGGGAGCTTCCGTTTCGGCTTCACTGGTCACATCGGCCGGGGCCTCGGCATCAACTTCAGCCTCTTCCTCTTCGTCGTCACTCGCGTCGGAAGCGATTTCGCTCGGGGCGGCGAGTTCGTCGTGAAGGGCTGGCGTTTCCGCAGCGACCGACGTGATGTCGGTGGCAGCATCGCTCGCCATGTCGGCAGCGGGCTCTTCACCGGTTGTTTCGGCGATAATTTCGGCGGCAACCGCTGCAGCGGCGGCTTCAGGGGAGCCAGCAGCGGGGGGCTCGATTTTAGTCGAGACAAGTTTGCCAGTTTTTTGGAAAATTTTTCGGAGTCGACCACGCAGTTCCGCGTTTTCGCTGAAACGCTCGGCCAGCAGGTGACCGACACCCAGCAGCACTTCGGCGGCTGAATTGAGTTCGCGATCGGGCGAGACGAAGTCAGCGGCGCGGACCAGCAGATCGGTAGCAGCGGCGTCGGCTTCGAGGATTTCACGGGCGAGTGGTTCGAGCCCGCGCTGACGCGCCACCGTGGCCAGGGTTTGCTTCTTCGGCTTGAACGGAAGATAGAGGTCTTCCAGACGCTTGGTGGTGGGGGCCGCTTGGATCTCTTCCGCCAGTTCAGGCGTGAGTTTCCCTTGCGATTCGATCGATTTAAGGATCGTCGCCTTCCGCTCGGCGAGCATGCGGAGCTTCGTTACACGGTCCTGGATCTCACGGATTTGCTCTTCGTCGAGCCCTCCGGTTTGATCCTTCCGATAACGGGTGATGAAAGGTACTGTGTTGCCGTCGTCGAGCAGCGACACCGTCCGTTCGATCTTGTCGACCGGAAGATGGAGATCGCGGGCGACAAGTGCAAGATCGATCCGATGAGGCTGATTCATTCGCAACTCTAGCAACCACAACCACAAACCGTCAGCCCAACGGCGGGACTGATCGAGCCGCGCAATCTAGCGCCGCAAGGCGGGGTTGTCAAGGATTGCGGAGCAGAGGAGGGTTGCGGAGTGGGCTTGGAGTTGGGTTGACGTAAGGTCTCTGCTTTGCCTTGTTTGCGCTGTTTAGCACAGTCCTAAAGACGATCCGGATGAAAATCGGGCTTCGGGCGGGATTTGTTAAGGAACTCTGGCGATTGTTTCGATAACAGCGGCGGACAATCCCGTGCCGCCGATTCCGTTGCCCTACCCGGTAAAGTCTCGGCTTGTCGAAAAACGTCGGCTGACGTCATTTTTTCCCACTTTGCAGGAAGTAGAGGGGGAAGAGGTGGCCGATGGCTGTCGCGACGATCGGTGGCTGCCAGTTGGCAGCCTCGTGGCCGGAGTGTTTCCACCCCCCGAGCGCAAGACCAAGTTTGCGCTGTGTTATCTGCCACGGAAGGATCCTGGATGGCCCGGAATCGCCTGCGCGTCTATTTTGGCCCCGAACTCGAGGCCACCTCAACTGATAGCTCACCCTCAGAAACCGGTTCGGCCACCAGCCAGCCGACCGCCAGTCCTCGCAGCGGAAATCCCGCGCTCGATGCCTTGCCCACCGGCCCGCAACTGACCGTCACCCTTTCGCTCGGCGAAATGCTCCCCACCATCATCGACGCCCTCTGTCGGGGCCGAGGCTGGGTCGAAGATTTCCGCGACGACAAAATCACGATCTCGCGCGATCTGTACGAAGTCCTTCTCGCCTATCAGCAGCAGTACGGCCGCCGCGCTGGGTAGCGGCAGGCAGAGCTAGAGGCCAGTGGGCAGAAATCAGAGCATTTGAATCGTGTGGCTGTGTTGTGCGAAGCTCAACTCGGCCGATGCGGCTAAAAGTCAGTTGCCATCTTCATGAGGCCTGCGGTTATTTCTCGATGATCCGATCATTTTTTTGATTGAATCGACGAGATGATCGCTGTTTTCATGTAGATGATCGTATGTCCTTCAAATCAATCCTCGTCCGATCCATTGCTGTCGTACTTGCTATTGGCGGATCGTGTTGGGGTCTGCTATTGGGTGCAGCGTTTTGGGCCTTTGGGCCGCTCGATGATCCACTCCTCGCGTTTGCGATCTTTGGACCTGGTTATTTGGCAACGGCACTCTATTTCCTTCGCTTAGCCACCTTTCTAAACCTTTGGCAGCGACGCAGCATCTGGATAGTGTCGTTGCTAGTGCAAGGGGCTTGGACAGCAACACTGATCGCTTCCGCAATTGGTCACAGCGACGGAATGCAGGGTGGGCTAAGGCATCCACTTGTCGCTTTCTGGTTGATTGGGGCGACCATCGCATCTGCCCTTGCTCTTTTCCTGGAACAGCCTGACTCGGAGCGCCGCGCAATCACCCATGCAAACGAGTAGAATAGTCCAAAACTTCTCTCCACTCTCGCATGGAAGTGTTGTGCTATGAGTCCCTCGGCTGCGGATGATTCGAAGAGCAATCAGCAGGGCGATTCGGACGAGACGCTCGATCCGGCCGAATCGAAAATCACGAGCGACGATCTGTTCCGCACCACGTCGAGCGAACTGGTTGATCCCGAGCCGACGCGCGAGCCGCTTTCGCGCCGCCGCCGCTGGCAGGTCGAAGACCTCGTCGATCAGATCAAGCAAACAGCCGACAAATTGGCGGCCGATGGTCGTGAGCTCGGGGATCTAAAAATCCTCAGCCGCACGCTTCGCGAGCTGCGCTATGCCCTGAAGGTGTTTGGGCCCTATCGCAGCCGCCGCAAAGCGACCGTCTTCGGCTCGGCTCGCACCAAGCCCGACGAACCTGCCTATCAGCAAGCTGTGGCGTTTGGAAAAGCAATCGCTGCGAGCGACTGGATGGTGGTGACCGGCGCGGCGTTCGGCATCATGGAAGCAGGGCATGTTGGCGCGGGCCGCGAAAACTCGATGGGCCTCGGGATCATGCTGCCGTTCGAGCAGTCGGCCAATCCGATCATCGATGGCGACGAAAAGCTGGTGATGATGAAATACTTCTTCACCCGCAAATTGATGCTGGTGAAGGAGTGCGACGCTGTGGTCTGCTTGCCCGGTGGTTTCGGCACGCTCGACGAAGCGATGGAAGTGATCACGCTGCTGCAAACCGGCAAACGCGATATCGTGCCGGTGGTGCTGCTCGATCCACCTGGCGGCACCTACTGGAAGTCTCTCGAGCGGTTCATGCACGACGAGCTGCTGAAGCTCAAACTCATCTCGCCCGATGATTTTTACCTCTTCAAAGTTACCGACAATTGCCAGGAAGCGATCGACGAAGTGCTCGGCTTCTTTCGGGTGTATCACAGCATGCGCTATGTCGGCGATAAGCTAGTCTTGCGACTTCAGCAGCCACTTTCGGACGAGAAACTGGCCGAGATTCGTCGCGACTTCGCGGGGATCGTCGAAAGTGGGACGTTCGAGCAGCAAGGGGCACTCCCGGCCGAACAAGACGACACTTCCATCGCCCATCTCACACGGCTCGTCTTTCAATTCGACCGGCACCAGCAAGGCCGTCTGCGTCGGCTGATTGATGTGATTAATGGAAGGGAAAAGGGGCTAGAGGCTAGGGACTAGGGGAATTGCCAAGTAGCGTTGTCTTGTTCGGCTCTATTTCCTGTCCCTCCTCCCTCGCCTCTAGCCCCATCGGCTCGCCGCACGCGGCCTGCGAGTTGCTATTGACCCGTTGGCGCGGCAAAGCGTACTGTTCGACTCGCTACGAGTTCGTAGCAACTACCCAACCATCCAACCCTGTCTGACCCACGCGATGAATCGCTTGCCCGCTGCGTCTACCCACGCCGGGCGGTATGCTAGCTCGAGTCGCCACTCTCCGCGCTTGCTCGCTAGCAGCTCCCAGCATCATTGCCACGTTTGCAAGGAAGCAAATCGGTTATGAAGAGTCGTACTGCTTCGCCCACGCTCACTCCACCCGCTCCTGCCACCGCCACGATCCCCACGCCGCCGATCGCGCCGGTGACTCCTGCTACGCCAGCAACCACCGGGCCCGCGCTCACTGGCAAAGTGCCGCTGCTGGACGTGAATCGCAACAACGCGCCGATTCGCGACGAAATTGTGGCCGCTGTCACTAAAGTGATCGACAGCGGGCGGTTTCTCTTCGGTCCTGAAGTGACCGAGTTCGAAAACAACGTCGCCAAGCTGAGTGGCACCAAGCATGCCATCGGCTGTGCCTCGGGAAGCGACGCGCTGCTGCTTGCGCTGCAAGCACTCAGCATCGGCGAAGGGGACGAAGTGATCCTGCCGAGCTTCACCTTTTTTGCTACCGCCTCAGCCGCCTGGCGACTCGGGGCCGAACCGGTCTTCGTCGACATCGATCACGACAGCTTCAACATCGATCCGGCCCGTATCGAAGAAGCGATCACGCCCCGCACGCGAGCTATCATTCCTGTGCATCTGTTCGGCCAGTGCGCCGACATGCAGCCGATTCTCGACCTTGCGAAACGCAAGAACCTGTGGGTCATCGAAGATGCCGCGCAGGCGATTGGTGCGTCGTACGGCGACAGGCCAGCAGGCTCGATGGGCATTGCAGGTTGCTTGAGTTTCTACCCGACTAAAAACCTGGGTGGGCTCGGCGATGGTGGGATGCTCACGACCAACGATGCGACGGTCGCCGAGCGTTTGCGCTTGTTTGCCGCCCACGGCATGAACCCGCGCTACTATCATCGCGTGGTGGGGATCAACAGCCGACTCGATACGATTCAAGCCGCCGCGCTAGGGGTCAAGCTGACCCGCCTCGCGCAGTGGACAAGCGATCGCGCCACGCATGCCGCACGCTACGACGATCTGCTGAAGGAAGCCGGTCTCGATCAGCATCTCGAGCTCCCCAAGCAAACGGTTCCCGGCACCCATGTGTGGAATCAATACACGGTTCGTGTGAAGGGCCAGCGTCGCGACTCGCTAAAGGCTGGCCTGGCCGCCGCCGGTGTCGGTAGCGAAGTTTACTATCCCGTGCCACTCCATCAGCAAGAGTGCTTTGCGTCGCTCCGCTACGCCTCCGGAAGTTTGCCAGAGACCGAAGCCGCTGCTCGCGAAGTCTTGTCGCTCCCCGTCTTCCCCGAGATGACGATCGACGAGCAATTCACCGTCGTTTCGCACCTTGCGCGATTGCTGCAGCGACCTGCCCGCCACGCCGCTTAAAGGCCAAGAGACTGCACGACCAAGTAGCTAACAGGCAAACTGATTCCCCATAAAAAAAGAGCCTCCGATCAAACTCCAAGTGAGTTCGATCGGAGGCTTTATTTTTGAATTCGCTGGCAGTTGCGCTGGGGGACGCTAGTGGCAAAAAACTACTTGGCGATCTTCACGCCGTAGTCCCACGTGACCACTTTAGGGGCCATGCCTTCATAGCCACCGACGTTCTTGGCGGGGTCGACCACTTTGCTGCCGACCACCATCACCGTGTCGCCAACAGCGCACTTGTCTTGCGGGTTTTTGCTCGAGAGAAGCGTGACTTCGAGATTGTCTTTGGTCTTCATTTTCACAACGCACTCGAACATGCTGCCTACAGCGCGAATGTCGATCACCTCGCCCGCCACCAGCATTTGCGAATCTCCTTCGCTTGCTTCGTAACGTTCGCGGCCGAGAAAACCGACGACGGTCTCGGGCACTTCGGTAGCAATCGACGTGAGGAGATCCGAGACGGCTGTTACAGCATCGGCGTTGTCGGCATCTTCGAGGCTGAGTGACGGAAGGATCTTGGCCGTCGCAGCGACCGAGGCATACATCTGGCGAGCCAGTTCTTGACGGCCAGCGCGATCCGCAGGATCGGCGTTCTTAAAGACGTTGCGAGCTTCCGCTGCTTTCGAAACCGAGCTGAGCAAATCGGCAGCGGTGTAGATCACAGGTTCCGTTCCCGGGGGGGCTTCGGGAAGAGGCTGTGGCTCTGTTGGCATCGGATCGAGCCCCGGAAGTGGAGCTGGATTGGGCGAGCTCGGTGGATCGGTGTTCAGCGGATCGGTCGCTGGCGGATCGATTGAGGGGACGCTCGATGGATCAAGACCGGGGAGTTCGGCGGGTGGACCGAGTTCGGGAGGTGTTTCGATCGTCGGAGTTCCGAGATCGGGGAGTTCCATTTCGCCGCTGGTATTGGCCAAGGGATCGAAGGGGGGGAGTTCGGTAGGAGGTGTTAGCTCGCCAGCAGCCGAGCCGAAGGAACCGCCACTGGCATTGTTGCCGCTGGCAGGATCAGCGGGCATGAAACCTCCGCCCGCTGGTGTGTTCGGAACCACCGGAACAGGACTGCCGCTCGTGTCGATGCCATTGTTCTGAGCGAGCTGATTTCCCGCGCCGCCGGCGGTGTTGTCGGGCTTGGGTGCGGCGCGCATCGCGGGTGGAACAATAAACGCAGCCCACGATGGGACGTAAGGAATGATCCCCATCGGGTCGGTCTTAAAGCCCCACCAGAGGACGACCAGGGCGAGACCGATTCCGACTACGCCCCCCATCACCACTTTGAACATTTCGGCGATCGCCGATTTTTCTTTCTTTTTGCGAATCTTCCCCTTCACGCCCGACACAGGCATCACGGCCGTGGAGCCGCTGGGGCCTGTGGTGCCGAACACGCCGTCACCGGCAGGAGCAACGGCGTATTCCGTTGGCTCGGGGGAGGCGTAGGCGTTGAGTTCGCCCGCATCGTCGGCTGCGTAGCTCGACGTGGGAAGTGCGCCCGAGATGATCTCGAGTTCGGGAATCTGTCCGTAGGCCTCGGTGATCGGAAATTCTTCCTCACAGAGTGGGCAGCGGACGATGGCGGTATTGGAAGCACGGGCCGGAATCCGAACGGAATCTCGGCAACGCGGACAGGCGACAATGGTCATGAGAAATCCCCGACGAGAAGTTGCAACGTCCGTAGTTTAATCACTTACTAGGGGCTCTGGCTAGTAATTTCGGAACGTAACGAATTTGCCGGTCGCACCGGGGTCTGCCAGTCTGACCCAGCAGCTGCAAAAACGTATTAGAAACATACGCGATCAAGGGCGCTGGGCTGCTGATGGATTGAAGGTCTCGGAGGCTGCCGAGATGCGCTGCAGATCGATGTAGGTCATGTACCCTAAAGCCACCACGAAGATCGCGAGGCCGATAATGATTTGCACCAGCAGATTGACGACCAAACTGCGTCGCATCGAGATTCGCTGCACCACCGCTAGACCGACAATCTCGCGGTAGAACTGCCAGAGCAAGAGCCCGGCCGCCACTCCGCTCAGCAGGAGTGAGAGCTCCTCGAGTTTCATGATCGGTAGGACATACCGTAAGGGTTTCGTGGTCCAACTCACGAGCTGGGCTGCGCCGAGCGAAAGGAAAATCGCTTCCGCCGTGCGTGTCATGCTGAAGCGGCAGGTTCCCATCAGTTTTAAGAGCCCGTGCGTTAACAGCACGCGCAGCGGAATGATCACGAGCACCAACAGCAGGGTGATCGCAGCCATCGACTGCAGGGTGCTGATGAGCAGTTGTTTGTCAGAGGCTGCGAGAAGTTCAGAGATTTGGTCTTGGGGCTGAGAAGAGGAACCAAATTCCAGGTGGTAAACGAGGTAGCAGATGGCCGCTGTGAGTCCGAGCGAGAGGAGGAGGCCAATAGCAAGAAAGCCATAGGCACCCCATGGCGAGGTGGCTGGGCGATAGGACTCCATCGCCTTGCGCGGCGTGAAGAACAGCCTCTCGGCGGTCTTCAGCCAGCTAAAGAGCCCCAGCCGATGGTTCCACGGCAAGCCGGGTGGAATCGCCTCGATGGTGATATCCGCCGGGGTCTCGGGGCTATCGGCAAAGGGATGAGTCGCCCGCTCTTCGCTGGCAATCTCGCTGGCGCGCAGCGGCTGCGGGGAGGCAAAGGGATTCTCTCCAGCGGGACTCGAATTCATCGCGGTGCATCTTGTCGCGAGGGGCAGGAGCCAAGGATTGCTAGCCTGCGCTGGAGAGAAAGCGCAAGGCCAAAGCTAGAGCATGTTTGCGTAGCAAAAAGCACCTCGCAGCAATGGCCGCGAGGTGCCAGAAGAGGAAAGCTAAGATTTATTTCGGTCGCAGGTTTAACTCAGAAACAGGCTCTCCGAAGCGGTTAGCGTGCGTTCATCAGCACGCCTGCTCCACCGGCGAGCGCCACAATGCCCAGGGTGACAACACAGCAGACGATCACGGGGAGGAATACCGCCAGGATCGTTTTGCCGACATGCATTTCGTGCACTTTGGCCAGGCCAACGATCACCAGAACGAGCACCCAAATCGCGAGAACTAAGGCACCCGCGATCGGAATCCATTGCAGGAACGCGAGAGCGCCGTTGGAGTAGGCCAAGACGCGAAATGTGGCATCGAAACCCGTTTTTCCACCACCCACGACCATGCAGCATACGTGAATAATGGCCGACTGGAACAAAAGCCCGAGCGTGGCTCCCAGCAGCGTGCCGATGATGCTAGCGCCCACTTGGGTGACGGCTTGAATGGCCAGGGGGGCTGCTGCATCGCCTTGGCCATTGGCTCCTGCAACAATCCCGAGGCCCAGAAGCATCACTAAGTTCCAAAACAAACCACCAGCGGCACCGATAGACATCCCCAGCAGGGCAAACACCATCGGGCCACCGATCCCACCACGTGGATGCATGATGGTGAAAGCCCGGGCTGAATCCGAGATGAACAGCTTTGTGGTCTCCATCCAGGTGCCGAAGTTTTGCCCCTTTACTTCCCACGGAAGACCTTGCTGGCCTGATTGCGGAGTGTAGATGCTCAGTGGTGAAGCATAAGGGTTGGCTTCGGACGGTTGGCCAAACGGGTTGGCACCCGGAGGTGACCCCATACCTCCCTCGCCAAAAGGATTGCCGGCTGGCTTCGGGGGTGGGCTGAGGGGAGCCCCTTCAAAGAGCGAGCCGCCTGCTGGTGGTGAACCAAACGGGCTGGAACTCGTGGGGGCTCCGAGCGTGGGGAGTGGTGCCGGCTGGTCGACGGGGCCAGTGGGTGTGCTTGGAAACTGCGAAACAGGTGCAGCAGGGGGAGTTGCCGGACCGGTTGCTGGGCCAGCACCGCCTGGAGGCGACTGCGCGGGAATCGTCATCATCGCTTGGCATTTCGGACAGCGGGCGCTTTTGCCTGCTGTGTTATCCGGAACGCGCAGCAATTGACCACACTGATCGCAACGAAATTCAATAGCCATCCGGCGATTTCCAAGTAGCTAGGTTGTGCATCGAAGGGAAGCAAAAGGCTGCGGGCCGGAGAGGGGCTGTAGGCCTTGGCTGTGAGACCGGTGCTCGATCGGAAGCTGAAGTCGACTTCTCATCCATGGCAGGGTGTTTTCGGCGCGGCCTTACAGCGTCGGGATTGTACTCGGCCGCTAGGCACGCCGCGATAGTTGAAAGCTTAAGTTTTTGGGGTTCCTCGAACTTAAAACGAGGAGGGGTTTGGTCCCGATGCGGCGACGAGACCTGTCAGCATCATAATGCCGACGAAGATACATCCTCCCAGTACGATCAAAGGCAAAAAGACAGCGAGCGCCGCTCGTCCCGCGCTGATGCCGTGTGCCGAGGCGTAGCCATTAATCAGCAGCACAATCGTCAAAACGATTTGGATGATGGCACCAATGAACGGAATGAATCCGATGAGCGCCACCGAGCCGTTGGTGTAAGCCAGCACGCGAAACGTGGTTTCGTAGGGGCGCGTCGCGCCACCGACCAGCATCAAGCAGAGGTGCGAGATTCCAGCCCCGACAAGGAGCCCAATACAGCCACTCACCATCATCCCCGCGGAGGTCGATATTCCGTAGATTGCAAAGATGAGCGTGAGCCCCACCATCGCTTCAAAGTTGCCGGTGGAGACAAGGAGCACCAGCATCATAAAGAGATAGATCAACAAGAGGGCGCCCAGCGGGCCGATCATGAGTCCGATGAGCGCGTAGCCCAGCGGACCACTCACGCCACCCGTCCGGTGCATGACGGCAAAACCTTGCGATGGGCTGAAGACCAGCATCTTGGCTGTTTGCCAGTAGGCAGCGGCGGAGACTTCGATATCCCACGGAAGTCCCGTCCGTTCTCGGGGGCCACTGACAAACGATGAACCAAGCCCCGGGCTCGCGGATGGCAAACTGACCCCGGGTGACGCATAGGGATTGGGGGGCAAGGCGGGTAAGCCAAGGGTCGGATCGCTCGCCAGCAGAAAACCTGCGTCGGCTGGGTCGGTGCCAAACGGCGTGGCTTGTCCAGCGGCCAGGGGCATCGCGGCGAACAGGGTGCCACCGGTGCTCGCTCCGGGGAGCATCGGCGCGCCGATAGCCGGGAGTCCTGTGCCAGGGATCGGCCCCAGATCGGTGAGCGGTGTTAGCCCACCGAGGTCGTTGGTTTCGAGAACAGGAAGATCCTCGAGCGATTCTTCTTCTTCCAGTGGAAGCAGATCGTCGAACTGTTCGTTGGTCGGCTGTTGGGCCTTCGCTCCCGGCGCGGCGATCGGTTTGGCGACCGGAATCGTTTTGCCCCCCGCAGCAGGTTTGCCAGGGGTGGTTGGTTTAGCGACCGGCTTCGTCGCTGCCGGGGTGGTGGCCGCCGGTTTCGCACCACTGGCAGCTGCGGGCTTCACGGTCGGTTTGGTTGAAGACGCAGCAGCAGGTGCTGTCGGCTTAGCCCCTGATGGCTTGGCGGGCGCAGCAGGCTTGGCCGACGGCTGCGCTGCAGCTGGCTGCGTGGCCGGTTTAGCAGCGGCTGGCTTAACCCCCTTGGCTGGGTCGGGAGTCGGCTTAGGGGCTGGCTTGGGGGCTGGGGTCGTAATCGGATGATCGGGATCGTCGGCCAGCGTGAGTTCGTCGTCGAACTTCGGTTTGGCAGGTGGCGGTGGTGTCGGCTTCGCAGCCACGGGCTCTGGCACCGGCTTTTTAGCCGCAGCTGAAGGAGCTGCTGTGGTGGGAGCTAGCGCTGCTGGAGAAGTCCCCGGAATCTGCACCACTGTGGTGCAGTGGGGGCAGCGTCCCTTTTTGCCCGCAGCTGACAGCGGAGTCCGCACCAGTCCGTTGCACTTGGGGCAGGGAAACTCAATCGCCACGGCTGCTGCGGGTGGGGCTGGTGGAGGTGGCGGCGGAGGAGGAGGGGCTGGCTTGGGAGCTTCAGCCGGTATCTGAACGATGGTGCCGCAATGGGGACAACGACCCTTCTTACCCGCCGCCGAAGCGGGAGTTTTGACGAGTTGTCCGCAATCGAAGCACGAGAATTCGATCGTCATCCGCTCGCACCCGTTCCACTTGTTCCCTCAAGTCGTTCGCCCCAGCCGCTCTTGCGGTCGCACCTGGCAAAGGACTCTGCCCGCCATTAGTTTAATTCCCCCCTCGCGAAAGGGCATCCGTAAACCAATTTCTTCCGCTATGCTCTTACCTATTCCGCTCGACCACATCTGGCCATCCACCACCACATTCCTCCACCACGAGCCTTGGAGGGCAATTCGCTCGAGCCTCGTGCATCTTTGAAGAAGAAAAGAACGTTTTTTTCTTACTGCTGTCCCGCGTCTTCCTGGCAACTTCCTCTCTGGTCCCACTTCCGCAATGCTTCCTGAAGAGATCCTTGGACCAGCCGGCCGAATCGCCGCCAGACTTCCAGGCTACGAACACCGACCTCAGCAGCTCGACCTGTCGGGCGGCATTGCGAAGGCCTTGGCGGCTGGCCGTCATTTGGTGGCAGAAGCAGGGACCGGTGTTGGTAAGAGTTTTGCCTATCTTGTCCCAGCCATTTTGCACGCCACTTCCGATCAGGCTGAAAATGCGCAGGCTAGCGAAGGGGATGAAGAAGGGCCTCGCAAACGGATCGTCATCTCAACCCACACCATCAGTTTGCAAGAACAGCTGCTGGCCAAGGATCTGCCTCTGCTGCGGAGTGTGATTCCGCGCGAGTTCACCGCCGTGCTGGTGAAAGGGCGTGGCAACTATGTCAGCCTCCGCCGCCTGCAATATGCGGCCGAGCGCGCCCGAACCCTCTTCAGCACCGAGGAAGAATTCGAGCAAGTGCGCGACCTTGTTGCCTGGTCGAAAGAGACCGGTGGCGGCTCGCTGAGCGACATGACGATCAAGCCCAAGAGCACCGTGTGGGATGAAGTGGCGAGCGACAGCGGCAACTGTCTGGGACGCAACTGCCCCACCTATAGCGAGTGCTTTTACTACCGCGCGCGGCGCCGCGTGCATCACGCGCAGATCTTAGTGGTCAACCACGCGCTGTTCTTCAGCGATCTGGCGCTTCGCCGCGTCGGCGCAAGCATTCTGCCCGACTACGACGCTGCGATCCTCGACGAGGCCCACACCATCGAGCAAGTGGCTGGCGATCACCTGGGGCTCTCGATCACCAGCGGGCAGATTCAATACCTGCTCAGCCGACTTTACAACGATCGTACGAACAAGGGTTTGCTTGTCTCGCGGAAACTCACCACCGCTCAGCAGCTGGTGATGCAGTGCTATCTTCGCGCGGATGACTTTTTTCACGACTGCGCGACACTGGCTCAGCAGCGCGACCACAAAAACGGACGAATTCGCGAGCCCGATCAAGTCGACAACTTGCTAAGCCCCTCGCTTCTGAAACTTTCGCGCGAAGTGCGCCGCTGTGGCGAGCAAATCGACGATGAATCCGAACGTCAAAATTTTCTTTCTGCCGCCGATCGTTTACAGCTGATTTCCGGCGAAATTTCGCACTGGATTTCGCAAGACACGGCAGGAAGCGTCTACTGGATTTCGCAGCAAGCGTCGCGCGCCGGTAAGCCGCGCGTCGAACTCTCCGCTGCGCCGATCGATGTCGGGCCGGCACTCCGCGAGCACCTGTTCGAGAAAACTCGCAGCGTGATCCTCACGTCGGCCACACTTGCCACCGGCAAAGGGTCGTTCGACTACTACAAATCGCGCATCGGTCTGACGCAATCCGACGCCATCCGCGTCGGGAGCCCGTTCAACTATCGCGAGCAAGCGCAGCTGATTCTCGTCAGCGGACTCCCCGACCCTGGTAGCGAAAAAGATAAGTTTGAAGTCGCTGCCGCCGAGCAGATGAAACGCTACATCGAGCGGACCGATGGTCACGCGTTTGTCCTGTTCACCAGCTACGCCCATCTCGAGCGCACAGCCTCGCTGTTGACCCGTTTTCTCGCTGAAAACAACCTCGCCCTCTACAGCCAGGCAGGCCACGAGCCACGGACTCAAATGCTCGCTCGGTTCAAAGAAAATCCACGCGGCGTGCTGCTGGGAACCGACAGTTTTTGGCAAGGGGTCGATGTTCCCGGCGATGCGCTCCAAAACGTCATTATTCCCAAACTCCCCTTTAGCGTTCCCGATCAGCCGCTGCTCGAAGCCCGCCTGGAAGCGATTCGCGAATCGGGGGGTAATCCGTTCCGGGATTACCAACTGCCTGAAGCGGTGATAAAACTGCGGCAAGGTTTCGGTCGGCTGATTCGGAGTTCGCGCGATTCGGGGATGGTGGTGATTCTCGATCCCCGCATGCAAACGAAGGCTTATGGTCGTACGTTCCTCGAATCGCTCCCCGAATGTGAATTGATTCACGAGCGCGCCTAGGACATTCCCAAGTGTTGACCAGTGCTCGATGTTTCGAGACGAACGTGACTGGCCGTTGATCAGGTAATCGAGTCTCCCGCAATTTCCTCCTCTGTCGCAGTCATTTCCCGGCGCGACACCCACCGGAGAACTTTTTGATGAATCCTTTCCTTCGCACCTTCGCCGCCAGCAGCTGCTTGTTGCTCATCGGCTCTATCGCACTGGCGCAAGAGGCAGACTCCAAGGTTCAGCCTCCCCAGACAAGCAGCACCGGCGTGGCGACGCTGAATGTCGATCGTCTGATCAAAGAGTTTCCCGGAATCCAGGATCGCCTCGAACCGCTCCGCGCCGAGGCCAAAAAGCTCGAGGAAACGATTCAGATTCGGCAGATCGAACTGGAATCGGTGCAGTCGCAATTGCGTAAAACCCAGCCCGGATCGGGGGAGTTTGTGAAACTGCAGCAGCAGTTTCTGAAGCTCAATGGCGAGCTGCAGCAAATGGTGGCCCGAGAGCGCGGCAACCTCCAAATGCAAGAGGCCAAAGTACTGCTGGGAGTCTTTCGCGAAGTCGACGACGTCGTCAAAAAACTGGCGAAGGAGCGGGGCTACAAACTGGTCATTCGCCAGCAAAGCACCAGCTTCGACGACGAGCAGCCTCTTCCTGAAATCATGAAAACGCTCAACCGGATCGTCTTCTTCGAAGAGGGGATCGACATCACCGACGATGTGCTGGCAGCCTGCGCCAAAAAACCGGTGCAGCCTTAAATCACGTCGACCGATTTCGCCACCTTCCGTTTTTTGATTGCTTGAGGCTTGCTGTTTTTTCCTGGTCGGTCGCTCTCCACTCTCCCGGAGTCTTGCACGATGAAACTTCGCACCTCGCTAGTCCTCGCTCTGCTGGCCGGTAGCTGTCTCTCAACACTTCGTGTCACGAGTGCCGCCGAACCCTCGTTTCAAGCGGAAGAACTCAAGACCAAGCTCGGCGTCGGATATGCCGTTCGTCTGATCGATATGAACGACGATAAGAAGCTCGACATCGCCATCGTCGATCAAGAGCGGATCTTGTGGCTCGAGAATCCCACCTGGACCGAGCACATCATGATCGAAAAGCAGACCAAGGCCGATAATGTTTGCTTTGCGCCGAGCGATATCGACGGCGATGGCAAAATCGATTTCGCCGTCGGTGCCGACTGGAAGCCGTTCAACACCAACTCCGGTGGAACAATCCAGTGGATCAAGTCCGGCAAGAGCATCAACGATCCGTGGACCGTTTATCCCATCGGCGAAGTTCCCACCGTGCATCGCATGGCCTTTGCCGATCTCGATCGCGACGGCAAGGAAGAATTGATCGTCGCGCCGCTGCTCGGTCGAGGGAGCACGCGTCCCGATTTTTCGCAAACCACGGTCGAGCTACTGTCGTTCAAAATTCCTGCTGATCCCGTTGGCGGACCATGGAAGTCGACGGTGATCAGCGACAAACTTCGGGTCACGCACAACCTGCATGTGACCGAAGCGAGCGGCGATCCACTTCCCGAAATCTTGTGGGTCGGCCGTGAAGGGGTATACCTGCTCGAACAAGAGAAAACAGGTTGGAAACATACGCGCGTCGGCATTGGCGACGAAGCATCGCTGCCGCACAAAGGGGCGAGCGAAGTGAAGCATGGCAAGCTCGCCACGAGCGATTACATCGCCACCATCGAACCTTGGCACGGGAATCAGGTCGTTGTCTATACGCGGCCCGACGGCGAGCGGCCAGCCAGCGGCGATTGGCTCTGGAATCGCGTGGTGCTCGATAACGAACTCCTCTGGGGACATGCCGTCAGCTGCGTGAATCTCGATGACGATGCCGACGAAGAGCTCGTCATCGGTATTCGAGATAACCAGAACGAAACGCGACTTTGCGGCGTTCGTATTTACGATCCGATCGACGCTGCTGCCGGTAAATGGAAGCGGACCATCATCGATGCTGGCGGGGTGGCGGTCGAAGATTTGGCGACTGGCGATCTGAATGGCGATGGCCGCGCCGATATCGTGGCGGTGGGTCGCGCGACGCACAATGTCAAGATTTACTGGAACACGCCTGCCCCGAAGTAACCTGTCTCCCTGGCGCGCATCGCACGACAGCGGCGCGCGGATGTTTCACGACGAACTTTGAAGATTTTGCACGACGCATGACAGCCAACGCTCCTTTTCATTCGATCCAGCACCAAGATCTCACGATCGAAGGCTACTCGCGCGCTGCCGTGCAGTCGTACTGGCGCATCCCCGAAATGAAGATCGGCTTCGATCTCGGCGCACAGCCGTGGGACTTCATGGGGACGAGCACCTGGTTTGTCACCCACACGCATCTCGATCACATCGCCGCGCTGCCGGTCTACGTCGCTCGGCGGCGGATGATGAAGATGGACCCGCCGCTGATCTACGTTCCCGAACATTCGCGGGCTTTGTGCGAAGAGGTGCTGAAGGTCTTCAGTCGACTCGATCGGGGCCGCTTACCGTGCGATCTGCGGGGCGTAAAGCCGGGGGATGAAATCGAGCTCTCGCGCGAACTAGTTGTCACCGCTTCCGCCACCAAGCACACCGTTCCGAGTGTCGGCTATGTCGTGTGGCAGCGCCGCAATAAGCTCAAGGACGAGTATCAAGGTCTCAGCGGCGAGCAGATTCGCGACATTCGTCTGAGTGGCATGGAAGTGACGGAAGAAAAACGATTTCCGCAGCTCGCCTACCTCGGGGATAGCTCGCCCGAAGGGCTCGACAATTGCCCGGCGATGTACGAGGCCAAGATCCTGATCACCGAGATGACGTTCGTGGCTCCGGGGCATCGGAAAGAGAAAATCCACAAGCATGGGCACATGCATTTGGATGACTACGTCGAGCGCAAGGATCGCTTCAAGAACGAGCTGATCATCGCCGCGCATGCCAGCACGCGCTATCAGGATCGGCAAGTGAAGCACTATGTGCAGAAGGCTTTGCCAGACATGCTCGGTGGTCGTTTAAAGCTGTGGCTCTAACCCACGATGACCACTCAAGCCGCTGTCGTCGATCGTCTAGAGCCCCAGCCTCGCAGCGCGTATGTCCATGTGCCGTTTTGTCGTCATCGCTGCGGTTACTGCAACTTTACGTTGATTGCGGGGCGCGATGACCTGATTGGCTCCTACCTCGAAGCCTTGGCGCTCGAGCTCTCGTGGCTTGAGCGCTCGCGCGCGGTCGACACGCTGTTCCTGGGTGGTGGTACACCGACGCATTTGCCGCCGCGCGAGCTCGATCGTTTGCTCGAACTGGTGCTGCGCTGGTTTCCGCTCGCTGAAGATGCCGAGTTTTCGGTGGAAGCGAATCCTGCCGACATCGATCGCGAGCGCGCTGCTGTACTGGCCAGCTACGGGGTCACGCGGGTGAGTCTTGGCGCGCAGTCGTTTCGCGCCGAGAAGCTGCGGGTCCTCGAACGCGATCACGATGCCGCGCAAATCGCTCGCGCTGTCGCCGAGTGCAAACGTTTTGCTTCGAGCGTTTCGCTTGACCTGATCTTCGGCACCCCCGGTGAAACACTCGACGACTGGAAGAGCGATCTCGCGCAAGCCATTGCTCTCACGCCGCAGCATGTGTCGACGTATGGTTTGACCATCGAAAAAGGGACTCCGTTCTTCATGCGAACCGAGCGTGGCGAGCTTACCAAAGCGGGCGAAGAGCTCGAAGCAGTGATGTATGAAACGGCCATCGATACGCTTGCCGCAAACGGCTACGAGCATTACGAAGTCTCGAATTTTGCCCGCCCCGGCTTCGCGTGCCGGCATAATCAAACCTACTGGCGACATCAGCCGTTCTTCGCGGCGGGCCCCGGTGCGGCCAGTTTTCTCGGCGGTACGCGGAGCGTAAATCATCGGAGCACGACCACCTACCTTGCGCGGCTGCGAGCAGGTGAATCGCCAATCGCCGAGAGCGAAACGCTGAGCCCCGAGGACTCGGCGCGCGAGCGTTTGGTGTTTGGACTCCGGCAACTCGGCGGCGTCCATCGCGGGGAATTTTTGGGTGCCACCGGCTATCGCATCGAGCAGCTCGGCGGCCGCGCGCTCGAAGAATTCCTGGCCCTGGGGATGCTCGAAATCGCTGGCGAGCGGCTTCGTCTCACGCGTCGCGGACTCCTGATCAGCGACGCCCTTTGGCCCGAACTACTCGGTAGTTAATCAGCAAGATCATTAGCAGCCCGTCAGCCGATGCAATGGCTCAGGTGCACGGGGCTGGCGTTTGTGATTACGGCTGTGGAACCGCGAGAGGCTGATAGTCGTCGTAGGTGCTGTTCACGTCGCGATACGGTTTGAGTTGCCACGCTTCGTCAAAAAAGTTGGCCTCGACAATCTTCCCCGGCCAGACACCACCTGGAGGTGTTGTGAGATCGACAATCGCCCAGTCGGGGAGCATCGGAACCTGCCGCGCGTTGTTCAGGTAGGCATAGTCGCGGAACGTGAAGCTGCTGTTGAGCACCACATACTTCTCGGGGTTTTCTGGATTCGGATAGATCGCCACAAGCGCGTGTTGATTGCTCGGCTTCGACGCCTCGCCAGCCACAATCGTGTCGTCGCTGTAGCGGACCGGCAAACGATCGTTGATTTTCGCAATCAGCGAATTGCTCGTCGCATCTCCCCACAGAATGAGGTTCGAATCGGCAATATCTTCGGCCGTCACTTCGCTGTCGAGTTTCACCCGCGCTTCGCCACGGAAGTGACGTCGCCAATGTTCGATCGCGCGAGCCAGTTCACTCTGCGTCCACTTCTCGACTAGTTCATGCTTGCTCTTACCACTCGGCTTCACGAACAAAAAGCGCGAGAGAAAGGCATCGTCGATCGGTCCTTGGAGACCAGGCTTTTTGCGGAGCTGCTTACCAGTGTCGCGTTTCCCCAGCATCCATGTTTTTCCATCGAGGTAGAACGCAGCCGACAAACTACGATCGCTCTTCACGCCAGGTAGAAACAGCTCTTGCTGGTCGAGCGTCACCTTCACATTGCCACGTGGGTAGATCGGAGCTGTTCCGGCTTTGAAATGGATCGCCAGGTCGGTAACCCCTGTGGTATCGATCCGAATGCCACCTTCAGAGACAAGTCCGGCCACCGTCCCTTTCGTCCAGTGCTCTTGCATCCCTTCGATACGGATCCAGTCGACTTGCGGATAGCGAAGCGTGTAGGTGGTGAGATGCAGATGGGGCATCGCTGCCGGGCGTGGAACTGAAGCAATCGACGCTAGACGCGCTTCGATCTCTTTCTTCGAATCGGGGTGAATGCTGTGCGCCGTTTGGGGGCCGATGATGTGCTCGAGATTCAAACGCCGCTGCTGCATCGCGATCGCCATAATGTCGGCCGCTTGCTTCTGTTTGTCGATTTCGCCGCTGTAAGCAATCGTCGGCAACTCCACCAGATTGCTCGACCAAACGGTGCAGTCATACCACTGCCACAGCTGCTTTTCCCACCAGCGAGGCTGGAGCGTTTCGTTCTGGAACACTTTCAAAAAGTCGGGCGTTTCTGAAAATCCTGCCCCTGGATTGGCGGCGAACCACATATCGGGATAGTGGACCGCCATTTGCCACGCACCAGCGCCACCCATCGAAAATCCACGCATCGCGACGAGCCGCTCGTTGATCCGATACATTCGTTTCGCCGCTGTCAGCGACTCGAGAATATCGATCTCCCCCGCAAACTTGTTGGCGTTGCAATAGCGCCCATAAGGATGCAGCACCACGGTGTCGGCTGGTGAAATCTGTCCGACGTTGCTGGTTCGGTCGCGCAGAAAATTGAGTTCGCTGAGCGTTTCGCCACGGCCATGCAGCCAGACATCGCAGCGCACTTTTTCCGCCGCAATTTCGGGATAGTTGGCGGGGATCACCATGCCAAACGGCTGCACGCTGTCGTCGAGTGTCGAGCGATAGCCGCGCACCACAAGCCCTGTCTGCTTGGTCCACGGTGCTTCGCCTTTGGCAAGCGACTGAGCGCGAGCGAGTCCTTCGGCGGCGCACTTTGGAACGAACTCGAGATCCTTCGGGTCGAAGAACTCTTGATACTGCAGCGCGTCGCGCAGCGCCTTTGCAAAAATTTCGACGTCGGGAAGGAGTTCGCGCACCAGCGGAGATTTGCTCGCGCGGAGTTTCACCAGTTCAGCGTCAATCGGCGCAAGAGCTTGCTCGACGCTCGCACGCTGCTCGGCTGTCAGCTCGATCCCCAGTTTGGGAATCCGCCGCACGTTTTCCGTTTTGTTATCGGCCGGACCATCGGCCAGCACTGCGTGCGACAGAGTTAGTACAAGCGTCACCGAGGCGAAAAACAGCGGTAGGTATTTCATGGGGAGTGCCTGGGAGGGAGTGGACGCATCGGAGCCAATCGGGAACAAAAACTACAGCGCAGGGGCAATGGCGGCGTAGCGCGCCTGGTTGTCGGCCAGCTTTTCAGGCGCGAGGCGCGGCTGTCGGCCAGTCACCATCTTGGTGAGCGCTTCGACAAAAAAGTACTCGCCCCACATCACCGATTCATCGACCCCCAGGTTCTTGGCGGTGTGATAAACGCCATGTTTTAGGATCCCTTCCCAGCCTGGTGTCTCGCTCGCAAGATACTCGGGAGTCACGAGCGCATCGAGCATTTTTGTCGCGCAGGCGAGATATTTAGCCGACTTCGCCGGGTCTTTGGTCAGCAGCGAAAGGTCGATGAGACCACTGGCGGCAATTGCCGCCGCCGACGATTCCTTCTGCGCCCCCCAGGGGGCTGGCTGCGACAGATCGGCATCAAAATCCCAGTAGCAAACGCCATCTTCGGGCAAGTGCGCGAGCCAGTAGTCGGCGTTCCGCTCGGAGACTTCCAGGTACTCATCGCAGCCGGTGAGGGCATAGCATTTGGCGTAGCCATAGAGCGACCAGGCGAGGCCGCGAGCCCAGGCACTATCGCCGCGCAAACCTTGATGAGTCGTTTGTTCGAGGAACTCGCCCGTATCGAGATCAAAGATCCCTTCGTGAGCCGTACTTCCATCGGCGCGCACAATGGTGTCGCGCGTGGTGCGGCAGTGAGCAGCGGCGATGCGCGCGAGCTCGCGATCGCGCATTTCGAGCGACGCATAAAAAATGATCGGCACGTTCATTATGATGTCGATGAACAGCGAATCGTGCGCCACGAAGCTGCGGAGAAAATTGCCCGGCTGCATGAAGCGGAGCGAGAGGGTTTGACCGGCGATCAGCAGCGTGTCGCGCAGGGCAGCTTCGCCAGAGAGTTCGTACCACGGCAAGTAGGTGCTGAGGAACAAAAATCCAAGGTCGTGCACCGCTCGGTCGAGCTTGCGATGTTCGAGCAGTTTCGAGTATCGCTCGGCCTGCTTGCGCCAGCGTGCTTCATGCCCGCGCAGGCAAAACTGCCACATCATGCCGCCGAGAAAACCGTCGGTCCAGTGCGTCCAAAGTTCGCCGGTGTGATGCCACTTGCCTTGCACCGTGTACATCGGGAAATAGTTGGGATAACGCTCGACGAGCTGGGCCACCTGATTCTCGGCAAAGTCGAGCGCGGCGGTGTAACTAGCGATCTGCTGGGGAGTGGCACTCATGGAAGCATTTTCTGCAAGGGATCGGCACGAACGATTCGTGAACAGCTGGCCCCACAGAGTACACCGATTTGCGCCGCAGTCGCTAGTATGCTTCGAAGGCCCGTTTCGGCTCTCGCTTCCGCTGAGAGAACGCGAACGATTGGCTAGGGATTTTGAACTGGCTGCGCACTGCGCGGACGAGCGAGTCGCACGATCCAGAAAATGAGTCCGACGAACGTGGCAATGCCACAGACCGATCCCACCAGCAAACCAGTGGTGAGATAGATAAACGGATCGTTTTGCGGAATGGTGGCGTCGAGCGAAACAGCCGTCGCAAAGCAGGTGGCGAAAAACGCGATCGCCGAGGCAGGGAGCATCAGGATCACGATGGCGGTGATCCCCATCACTCGGCCGACTGAGAGTTTGGAGCGATGCGGTGCCAGATCAGCATCGGTGACCTGCCGCGGGGAGGCATAGGCGCACACGATGCACTGCGAGCTCCCGGCGGGGATCTGGAGTCCGCAGGTTGGGCAGGTGGTTTCAGGGCCAAGCTGGGCGGAAGGATCGGGAGTGCTCATGGCCTCTAATGTCGTCGTCTTGCAAGTGCGGTACAAGAGCTCCGGCCAGCAATCGCTGCACCTATCTGCCACTGGCAATGCGGGCCATCAGCCAGATCCAGGTCGAAAAAATCGCGAGCACCACGACGAAGGGGGCCACCAGCACGAGCGGATGTGGCCGCACCTCGCCGAGCCAAGCATTCTGCTCGACCAGCATCCCTGCGGCGAAGTGCGACAGGCCGAATCCCAGGCCAAGCAGCGGAAACATCAGCAGCACCATCGCAGCAATCACAATCAGCTGAGCCAACCCGACTTTCACCGGCTCTAGGATAATCGGCTCAGGAGCTTCGCGTGGTGGCGGCGACTCGTAAGGGTTCATGGGTTGGTCGGCCATCAATTCAGTCGCAAGGTTATTGAGGCTTCTCGTCACGTTGAAGGAGTCGCAAGGTGACAACCACCGCGATGACTATTCCGGCCAAAGCTACTAGAAATCCTAAGCCTATTGCCGTTTGAATCGAGGTGTGGCGATTGTCGAGAAAGGTAACGAGGACAATAAACGAAATAAAGCACGTCAATAGAATGATGCCAAAGGGTGCGATAAGTATCCAGGTTTGCGGTGAAATCTCACGCGAGTGCGCGAGCGACTTGTTCGGGTGATGCGGTGGATTGGTTGCGGTTTTAGGGGAGGTAGGTACGACAGCTTCGACAGTCGTAGGCTTGGGCTCTCTTCGATTCCGAATCGTCAAGAAGACTACTAAGGAAAAGGTTGCTGCAGCTGCAAGACTCGCCAGAAAAATTGCCCAGCTCCACCGTCGAAGCCCGTATTTCCGAAGCCGCATGTGGCAAAGAATGCCAGAAATGCAGCGAAGGGGGCAGCTATCACAATCATCACATTTGCAGCCGCACGTTGAGGGTTGATGCCATTGTGTTTCCCGGAGGTCGTATAGTTGCCGGTGTGTGAGCGGCCACAGCCAAGGCAGTACGGATAGTCGCTGCGCCAGAGTGTTTGGCAGTGAGCGCAGCGGTTGGTGGGTAGCGATTCTGCTTCGCCGCATAGGGGGCACTTAGCGTCATTGCCCATCACCACGCTGCCACATGCTGTGCAGTAGCGCTTGGCAATTGGTGGCGGCTCATAGGGGTTGGTAGGTGTTGGGTCGGGCATCGGTTCGCTCGCCTGGGACTACGACCGTTCGTACCATTTGTAAAATCGCAAGGTGACAACGATGGTGGCGATGAGGCCAACCGCCACTGTTGCAATTGCTGCCAAGGCTGCGATGGCAAATGTCTCGATGCCAAAGCGACTCGATAGGCTTAGCTCGATGGAGATCGCCACAACAAGTGTTGCGAGGCACGTTAGAAAGATGGCCACAACTGGGGCCATCAACATGATCGTGGTGCGTGACATCGGCTGTGGTGCGATCGGAGCTAATTCGACGCTCGATAAATCTTTGGCTTCTTCGAGATAGAGGGACTTGGCTGCTGGCTCGACATACAAACAGTTTTCGCAGTGGCGACTATTGTCAGGCATCTTGCGGCGACAAACGGGACAGGTTCGCTCGATCCCCTCGTTCTTCGCGGAAGTAATCGGCTCGCTCTCGCTTGCCGAACTTGGAATCGCCTTTGAACTGCGAGTTACACTCCGATGAGCAAGGGTACGGTATTTCGGTAGTGTGCAGTAAACAGCCAAGCTGTAGGCTACTCCCGCTGCAAGACTCGAAAGAACGAACGATACGACCATCAGCCCGCTGGATTTCGGAACTGCGGAACACGTGGTAAAGAAAGCAATGATCGCTGCGAAGGGTCCGACAAACATAATCACAAACGTCGCTATAGTGCGTCGCAGTTCAGCACTTCTTATTCCGTGCGACGTTGGCTTGGGAGAACGTGATTCCGGTGGCTCGTAGGGATTGGTCGTCATGTACCTAGACGTTTTGTAGGAGAGTTTGATTTCGAGTCGCAACGGCTCGGCGCGCGGGGCGATGAAGTTGGTATCATCGAGCCGTTGTCAGCGGACGCTTCTGCTCCGTCAGGTATTCATCCTGAAGGACTGTGTAGATCGTTCCCTAAAAAGTGGGGTGGGTCAAGTTAAGGCTGGAGTGCGCGTGACTGTATCCGCGAAATATGTCCCCCGGTTGCATGTCATCTTGTGGCATCCGGAGATCCCGCCCAACACGGGCAACATCGGTCGCAGCTGCGTGGCTGTCGGGGCCAAGTTGTGGCTCGTCCGCCCGCTCGGGTTCGATATTTCCGAGAAACAGCTCCGCCGGGCGGGGCTCGACTACTGGCAGCATCTGGAGTGGGAAGCGGTCGACAGCCTCGACGAAATCCGGGCGAAAATTCCCGAGCCGTTCGAGCAGCAGCGGGTTTGGCTCTTCACGAAGTTCGGCCAGAGCCGCTATAGCGACGTGACTTACGAGCAGGGAGATGTGCTGCTGTTTGGCTGCGAGTCAGCGGGGCTTCCCGAAGAGATCGTGAGCCAGTTTCCTAGCTCCGCTAAATTGCGCCTGCCGATGCGTCCGCAGGTGCGGAGTCTCAACCTTTCGAGCTCGGCGACGGCGGCGATGTACGAAGTAATCCGGCAGATCGGCACTCCGGAAGATGCGTTCTAAGTACGCGATTGGCTGCGAGCGTTACGAAACCGCTTCGGGGCCGCGAACGGTGTCGCTTAGGCGGATCGTCTCTTCGATCGGCAGGACAAAAATCTTGCCATCTCCCACCATCCCTTCGCTGCCGGTTCGGGCGACGCGGGCAATGGTGTCGACGGTCTTCTCGAGGAAGTCTTCGTTAACGGCGATTTCCAGGGCCACTTTGCGGTGCAATTGACCGCCGGCGGGGGACGAGCCCTTCACGGTGGAGCCTGTCGACGAGCCCATCTGCTGGCCATAGCCCAGGGCGTCGCAAACGGTCATTCGGTCGACCCCAATCCGCGCCAGCGCCTCTTGCACGGCTTTCACTTTCGTGGGCTGCACGAGTGCTACGACCATGCGCATGGTGAATGTCCTTGGAAGGGAAAAACTGGCTCTTCAAACTCAGTCTGAGCTTACCACGATCGCCTGTGCGGTTCGAGCAAGAAACGAAAAAACCGACCTGAAAGCACGGGGCTCGCAGGTCGGCTGGTTCGTTTTGAATGTCTCTGGCTGACGAAAGTTCCGAGGAACTTTAGGGAGCAGAAAGGGTGAGCCGAGCGTCGAGAATTTTCTCGATCCGCGACGACGTTTCGAGCAAGTGAGCTCGCGTGTAGCTGTCGAGTTTCACGTCGTTCGATTCGAGCAGCACCTTCACGCGATTTTTGAGGTCGGTCAGCTGCGCGTAAGCCACCGTTTGGCAATCGGCAGGGGCGGCGGTGTCTCCCATAGCGAGGTAGCCGAGGCGGCTCAGGTACTCGCGCTGCAAGTTGCGGCGAATGCTGCTGATGGCCGGTTTACGCGGGGTAAACTCGCCATTCTTCACCGTATCAACTTCACTGTAGATCGCTTTGGTGAGGCGTTCGAGCAGTTCGGCCGTGGTCAGCACGTCCTGATCAGCAGGGGCCTTTAGCTCGGCATCGTGCATGCGGCGGAGTGTCACGCTCGAGAGCATTTGATCGAGCATGCGCGATTGCCACTGCAGCACAAAATCGTGCACGCCGAAATCTTTGCGGGTTGGTTCGGAAACGCCCCAGTGACTCCAGTTGGTCCAGCCGAGCTGGTTGTAGAGTTCAGGGGAGAAGGCGAGTTCTTTCGCGCCGAAGACATCTTCTTCGAGCATCGCCAGAGCATCGCGCTGGAGTTTCACATCGACCAGCACGACTGGCATCCGGCCATCTTTGTCTCCCTTGTGGCTACGCGAGGTCGAGAGACCACCGACATAGCGGCTGAGGAAGAACATGCTCTGACCATACTGCGAAACCAGGATGTTGAACGTGCGACGAGCTTGAGTATAGTCATCCCCTTCTTTGGTCGTGCGATCAACGAGGCCAGGGAGGAGTTCCTTCAGGATTTGACCACGCATTTTCGCAAACTCGATCGGATCGCTACCGTTATCGAAACGGTTGCTGTCGGGATCGGGGTCGGTGCCGCGGGTGTCTTCATCGGTGGCATATTGCAGGGCTTTTTCGCCACTGCGAGCCGCAATCTTCTTGAGTTCGGCCACTTCACCCAGGGTGCCACCACTCAGCTGCTTGTAGCCGTATTCGATGGCCCACATGTCGTAGGGGCCGAGGGTCGAGGTGAAGTAGTCCCCTTGTTTCCATTCCTTGGGAACGATGTTGGCAGGGTTATAGTCCATCACCGAGGCGACCATGCCAGTCTTCGTCTTTTCAGGATCGTTCTGTTCCTTCAGGCTCAGCCACTTGCTCGCCTTGAAGTTGTGACGCAGGCCGAGGGTGTGACCCACTTCGTGCATCGTCACTTCTTTGAGCGCCTGCATGATGAATTTTTCCAGCTGCTCGGCGGTCATTTTCGGATCGGCTTGGGCTTGAATGGCAGCAGCTCCGAAGGCGAGCTGCATGCTCATGCCCCGGTTGAGCATGCACTGATCCATCGCAGCGGTGGTGGCGCGAGGATTGAAGATCGAACGCTGACGAGGGGCAATGTTCGAATCGATATCGAGCGCACCGCCGGTCATTTCAGCAATCGTTTGGGGAGTCAGGTTTTCGTACTCTTCCTTCCAGAAGCTGAGGAAGTCGGCATCGAAAATGATGTCGGCGTCGAGGATCTGGCCGGTGTAGGGATTCACGCGCGATGGGCCCATCGCGAAACCAGCGTTCGACGTGATCCAGCGGAACGTGTTGTAGTTCACATCTTCGGGATCCCATTCGGCATTGTCGGGCTGCTGATCGACGATCAGAGCATTCACAAAGCCGGCAGCTTCAAACGCCTTGTTCCATTCGTAAATGCCGTCGTAGATCGGTTTGCGGAACTTGTAAGGAACCGTCTTCTCGATCCAGAACTTGATCGGCTGCTGAGGAGGCGAAATTTCCGCCGAGGCATCGGCCTTCGTCAGGTTCCAGCGATTCACGTAGCGGACAAATTGGTCGCGGTCGCTCTTGCTCGAAAAATCCTTCACGGCGGTGAGGAAGTAGCCCACGCGATCGTCGGCCAAGCGAGGTGTGTAGCCGGTCGTCGGAATCTTGCTGATCGAGTAGTGAACGTTGATCGTCACACCACGGCTGTCGGGAACGGTGTCGATTTCCATCTGACCGCTCGAAGCGTAGGTGGCAGCGATCTCGAGTTCCATGTTGTTCGGAAAGCCTTTGGCTTCCGCGATCGACGACTTTTGTGGTGAGAAGATGAAGCCTTGCAGCACCTGGCCGATTTGGGGCAAGTCGCTCATGAAGACCTGGGTCAGGTCGACCATGTCGCCCCCCTTGGGGCCTTTGGTGATTATCGGCAGGCTGAAGAGAACGCTGTCGGTGTAGGCGTTTTGCACTGCGCGAGCTTCGGGCGAACCGGTGTTGGCTTTGAAGCGGACGTTGCGGCGCACGATGTGGACGTTTTCGCCCACTTTGCGGAACTGCCAAATCCAGTCGTCGCCGAAGCCCCAGCTAAAGCCACCCAGCAGCGGTGTCTGACCGATGCCACGCGAAATCGAAATCAGGACGATGTATTCCGACGTGTAATCGCCACCGGCGAGTTCGGCGTAGAGGTTGTTTCCCTTTTCGTACATCGTGAGCATGCCGCTCACCGGTTTGGCATCTTTCAGCAGGGCCACGTGAGCAGGGGTGGGAGGCTGAGGTGTGGCCGAGCCACCCGCAGCGCCAGCCGAACTACCCGCTGGGGTTTCAGCGGCGATGGTGCCCGTTGCAGGCTTTTCCGTAGCTGGAGTGGTCGTGTCGTCGGCCCAAGTCGAGCTTGGGACGGCCATCACGCAGGCCATTGCGAGTGCAAAAACACCGTGGCGAACGTTCATAGGCTTCTTTCTTGCGTATTAAAAGCAGTGTAAAGCAGGGGGGAGTTGAGCGAGGACCAACCCGGATTCGAAACGAGTCAGCCGACGGAAAACGCTTGCGGAGGAAACCAGCTCCCGTTTCTTCGACCTTACGGAGGAAATACGGCTCGTAAAATATAGCCCACATTGCCTTGTCTACCAGATTTCTGGTCGAGATGCACACGTTTAGCGGTTGTAAGTCGCTAGGCGAGGCCGATTTGGGCTCGGCTGTTGGTAGGATAGGCAGCTGGGCGGGCTACGGCGAGTTTACCGGTCGTATTAACAGTAGTGCCCCAAAGACCCCGGATAGTTCTTGGGTTTGCGGAAAATGCCAGGAGGCTGGATGGATTTGTTACCGGCAGAGATTCAAGGCGTACTCGACTACTACGGCCATTTCGGCCCCTTTCTGGATGCCGAGGAGCTTACCTCCTCCATAGGCATGAGCGGAGCAAGGATTTGGAAGGTCCGCGCGATTACCTCTGGAAGTGGGCAACAGGCTAAAGTGCTGGTGCTTCCAAGTGAAGTAACCACAACCACTTATTGCCTCCGTCAATGGCCTAAAGAACATCCGTCCGAACCGCGACTTCTCGACATCCACCGCTGGGTTCTGAGAGCTCGCGAGCATCTCGATGTGGTCGCGGCACCACTCCGCTCGACGCGAGGGACAACTTACGTCCGCCAAACGGCCAATCTTTGGGAGCTTCAGCCTTGGATGCCAGGTGTAAATCACGATCTCCTCGCTCATCGCGCCCATAATCTGAAGAGCGATGAGGGCACAAGCCGCCGTACTCGAATGTACCCAAGGTCGAGGTATGGCGATTCTTGGCACCAGATGATTCTCGCTTTGGCGAAGTTTCATCGAGTAGCCGGTGATCGTTTCGAGCACATCCAAGGGATTGCTCCCTCCATTCTTGAGCGACGTAAGCGTTGGCTCGAACTAACTAACGGTGGTTGGATTCTTGTCCAACGAGCGGTTGATGAATGCAGTCAGTCGCAGCCAAGTCTCATTGGTAACACGGTACCATCGCTATGTCGCTTGGTTGGTGAACTGCTCCCATCGCTTGGCCCTCTCATTGAAAGTTCCCTGGGAATCAGCAGCGACTTACGCCCTGTCATCCGTGATGCGCGCCCCGAGCACTTTCTATTTGTTAAGGGAAAACTGAGTGGAATGATTGATTTTGGAGCAATGCGGATTGATACCCCAGTTGCTGACTTGGCGAGGTTACTGGAACTTCATTTTCAAAAGATCCGCAACCCGATAGCGGAGCGAGTCAAGACCTATGTTCAGCACTCAAAACTACAGATACCACCCATTTGGTTCGAGACGATCTTTAAATGTAATTTGATCCTCGGTGCAGCAAATTGGATGGATTGGATTTACCTAGAAAAGCGGCGGTTTCCGTCTCTGTCTCTGATACACAGTCGACTGGAAGTTTACGAGCGACGAATTAAGAGTGTCTTCTCACAGCAATGGGAATCATTCATAAAATAAGTGGTGTTAAGTCACGCAGTGTCTTTGGCTACCAAAATGCTTGCAAAGTCCCGGAGTAAGCAGTTTGTGACGCTAGCAGTCCATTAGATTATGGCACTTTGTGACTTCCCTTTTTCTGGCGTTGACACGTTCTGCGTGCATTCCTAATATCCGCCGCGCGGAGAGTTTTTGCGGGGAAGTTGTAGGTCGACAGCGACCGCCACTCGGCTCCTGCCAGAACCCAGCGATGAGCAAAAGCAGTTTGGGCGATCGTACTTCAGTCAGTCGCGGTGCTAGCAGTCTTCTGGAAGACTGTTCCGATACTTCGGGCCGTGCTGCTTGAGTAATTTGTCCGATTTAACTGCATGTTGCGGATCGTACCGGCCGAATGAAGTATTTAGTGGAATCGATGCGCAAGCGATGGGTGTTTCGTAAGGATGCGAAACGTGCCACCACTTGCGAGCTGCCTACAGTTGCAGAACGCCAAGACAGTTTGGAATTGTGAATCGCGATTGCTTGCGGCCTGATGCCCGGCGAACTTGCCCCTGGGCCGACCGAAGCAACAACAGATAAAAGGATTTATCGCCATGCGGATCAAGGGTACCAAGTGGGCAGCTGCAGTGATGTTGGCGGTGCTCGTTTGTTCGTCGACCGGCTGCAGCACCGGCTGGGGCTGGAAGAAGCCAACGTGGATGGCATGGCGTCCTTGGACTCCATGGAGCTCGTCGAGCTCGGCCACCAAGGGAACGGAAACGAGCCTGGCCACCAGTAAGCCACCCACCAGCGTGCCGACCCCTTCGAGCACGGCTGTTCCCTCGAGCAGCACCAGCGTTGCCGCTGCACCTCGTCCGGGCTATCCCACCACCCAGCCAGCTGGCTATTCGATGGCTCCAACGTCGGGCTATCCCACCCAGCCAGCCGCTGCTTACGGCGCTACGCCAGGGACCGCGACACCAGCTTCGGGCTATCAGACTGGCCCTTACGGCATGACGAGCAACCCGGCTCAAACGGGTGCCCAGGCTTGGCAGACCTATCCACCACAGGCTCCAGCGCCTGCTCAGTCGTACGGCCAGGCAGCTCCTTATGCCCAGCCTGCAGCAGGGGGCTATGCTCCTGCTCCGACCTACCAAAATCCTTCGCCAGCCGGTGGTTACGACAACTACCAACAGCCTGGCTATGCTCCAGCACCAGCGCCACAGGGTGGTTACTCGCCAGCTCCAGCCGGCTACCCCACCTCGATGGCACCTGCCGCTGATCCAAGCACCGGTTACGCTGCTGCTCCTGCTGCCGATGGCTACAACCAGGCTGGTTACAGCCAAGGTGGCTACAGCGAAGGCTATGCCGCTGCCCCAGCCGCCACTGGCTACGCTCAGCCAGCCGCCGAGACCTATGCTCAGCCCGCTACGGCCCCAGCAAACTACAACAGCTCGTACGAACCAGCCCCATCGGCTGACACCGGCTATGGCTCGACCGGCTATGCCGCTGCTCCAGCCACCGCCACTTCGCCAGCTCCCACGATGAGCACCAACCCAGCGGCTGCAATGCCTGGCGTTCCCGCCAGCTTGTCGTCGACCGGCGGTTATCGTCCTGGCAGCACCGCTCGTACCACCAGTGGCGTACAGAACGCCTCGTACGATCAGAATCCAGCCGGTAGCTATGGAACTTATCAGCGTTAGTCGCTGTTGCATCTGTCCTTGGATCCGTTCAGTGACAGATGTTGGTCCAGCTCGGCATACCTTTGAGAGTGTAAAGGTTTGCCATCTCTAAAAATCTAAAATGGCTTAGCTTCTACTTAGTAGATCCTAAGCCATTTTTTGTAGATAGAAGAGGACTTAAGTCGGCACTCTATTCAAAAGACAATTTTTGCTTTATTTGTCAGATTGTACGCTAGAACAACAGGTTTGTGCTCGATGATACAAGGCAGGTGCTACGGCACTCCTGCTGTCTTAAAACCACGGCTCCTCCCCCAGTCGATTGAAGCTTTCGCAGTTGGGTATTAAAGTCTTGAGGAGCTGCTATGTCGATTGTCACCTCGGCACCTACCACGTGCAAATCAGCCGACGACACCGTCACGATTGCTAAGCCGACGGTGGCATCATCGGCAGTGTCAAGCAGTTCTTCTACGCTGGCCGACTGGCTCTGGTCTCCCGTGCTGCGTGGTCCGATGCTCGGCATGGTATGGCGTCTCTCGAGCCGTGGCAAAGTGGCACGCGTTATCACTGGTTCGTATGAGCCGGAGCAAACAGCCGCGTTTTGCAAATACATCAATCGGGGCGATGTGGTGTTTGATATCGGCGCGGCGACCGGCTACTACACGATGCTGTCGTCGCATTTGGTTGGCGCGACCGGCAAGGTGGTTGCGTTTGAGCCCGAGCCCAAGAACTATCGCACCCTCACGAGCCATGTGCGGGCCAATCGCCTGCGGCAAGTGACCACGCTCAATCATGCCTTAGGTGGCGAGGCGGGGAAGCTTCGCTTCGGGGGTGGGAGCGGAAGTGGCACCAGCCGACTCTGCAGCAATGGTGAGATTGAAGTCGAAGTCCGCACGCTCGACACGGTGGCAGCGGAACTTCAGCTGCGACCTACGCACATGAAGATCGATGTCGAAGGGGCGGAACTCGCGCTTCTTTTGGGCGGAAAAACGACGATTCAAAGCGCCAAGCCGATTCTCTTTTTGTCGACGCACCCCTCGCTTACTGCCGGGGTGCATCAGGATTGCTGCCAGCTACTGCAAAGCTGGGGCTACGAGCTGCTGCCGATGCTGGGAACCAGCTTCGAGCAGACCACCGAGCTCGTCGCGCTGCCGAAGTCTTAAGCATCAGCAGATGCATCGCGCGAGCAGCGATCGCTTGGAAATGTCGCTGCCCAGTTCGTTCGCACAGCATGACGCGCGGTGCCTAGAGCCCGTTACCAAGGGGTATTGCCGCCATTCACGCAGAGTGTTTGACCGGTGACAAACGAGGCTTCGTTGCTGGCGTAGTAGAGCACGGCATCAGCGACATCTTTGGGAACGCCCCAGCGCTTCATCGGAATGATGGCGGCGTAGGCATCCTTTTCCGCTTGGGGATCGTTCTCGTGGCGCTCGACTGGAATCCAGCCGGGGGCGACCATGTTCACGGTGATGCCGTAGGGAGCAAGTTCGCTTGCCATGCTGCGGCTCCAGCCGATCTGTCCACCTTTGGCAGCGACATAGGCGCTAAATGGTGCCACGCTCCGATGAAAGACTTCGCTGGTGATATTAATAATACGACCCCACTTTTGCGCCTTCATATGAGGCAGGCCACGTCGGGCCAGTAGGTAGGGGCTCTTGATAAAGAAATCAATCATCGATTGATAGAAGGCCCAGTCATATTCCTCAATCGGTTTGAGAGGCTGCGCACAAGTGGCGTTGGGTACAATAATATCAATCTTCCCCAGCGCTGCTTCGACCTGATCAAACAGACTAGCAACCCCAGCTTCGGTGGTGACGTCGGCTTTTACCAGCGCGGTCTCAATACCGGCGGCTTGGTATTCTTTCACCGCTTGCTGGGCGCGGGCTTCGTTCCCTGCGAAGTTGACCGGGACTTTCGCCCCCGCTTTGCCGAGCGTCAGGCCTATGGCCTTGCCTAGTCCCGTGCTGTTGCCTGTGACGAGCGCGACGCGCCCTGCGAGTGAAAACGACATGAGTGGAGAGCTCCGGTGGGAGGGCAAAATAGCCGGTTGCAAGTGGCGACGAGCACGCGCGCCCCAGGGGGCACGTCGGGCGGGTCGAGCCAAGCATGGCAATCTAGCCGAGTTCCGGGAGCGCGCAAACCGGTGCAGAAGTCTCTGACGAGTGTCTGACCGATGCTGCGGCTCTAGGTGCTGCGAATCACGACCGGCAGACGCCAGCGCGATGGGAGCGGAGCGGGAGTTTCCTCGGCCACGTCGAGTCGCAGCATGCGTCCCAGCGGTGCTTCGGCCGGGGCCACCAGGCGGCAATCCTCGGTCAGTGTCTGACCGCAGCGCGGGCAGCAGACAGGGGAGCTAGAGGTCGAGGTGGGGCGACGGTGGGCGTCGCAAGACCAACAGTAATAAACGTTTCCGTCTACCATACAAACTGCCAGGAAGGATCATTCGAAGCGGATATCAAAGAATTATCGGCCGCTCCAGGGGCGATTCTCGAACCGAAATCGCTACATTCGGAATGATTGACACGCGACTTTAGTAGCGGCGGACGATACGCCATCGATCGCCGTTGAAGGTCGCCGAGCGGGGGATTAGCGTGGATGGACCGATGCGCACGGATGGCGCGATACGATTTCGCCCCCTCGTTCCTCGCGAAACGATCTCCCGTGCAACTTGCCATCCTGCTTTCGCTGATAGCAACCCTCGCCAGTTCGGAGCTCCCCACTCCCGCGGCGGTGAGTCATCCCGTCAGCCGATTTTGGCTGGTGGTGGCGGTGGCGATGCTCCCCGGGCTGGTGGCCTACTTCGGCGGCTCCTATCGACTCCTGGCCGATCAGCCGCGCGATCCCGAATCGGATACCGGCGAACTGGCCGATGCACTTCTGGCCCGGTGGATCGACCGAACCTATGTCCTGTGGCTCGGGGTGACGGTGGCGATGGTCTATGTGATCGGCTGGCCGGCGGTGGTGCGGAGTAACTGGGATTTGGCCCGCTTTCCACTGGTCGACGATCTGCTGGTGCTGGCGCCGACCTTGCTTTCGCTCGCCGGGCTGTGGAGCGGTCTGTTTTTTCTGCAACGCGAGCGCTCGTGGCAAGTGCATCGAGCACTCGCGCTTCAATCTCCTACGCTGCCGCGCTGGTCCCGAGCCTTGCCACGCTATCTGGTGCTGCAGGCCAAGCATCAGCTGCTGCTGGTCCTTGCGCCAGCGCTCGTGGTCCTTGCTATCAGCGAGTTCATGGCGACTGAAAACAGGGCCGACACAGCGCGCTGGCCGGTGGCGGTGTGGGTCTTTCCGCTGCTGCTCGTCGCGCTCCCGCTGTTGCCGTTTGTCCTTACGCGGATGTGGCGCACCACGCCGATTCCCGCATCGCCGCTGCGCGATCGTCTGCTCGCCTGCACGCGCGACATGCACACCCAGGTGCGCGATATTTTGCTCTGGCAAACCAGTGGCAGTGTCGCCAACGCGCTGGTCGTCGGTGTCACCAATCGACTCAGCTACGTCCTACTCACCGATGCCTTGGTGGCCGAGCTTTCCGCCGACGAACTCGAAGTGGTGGTTCGCCACGAACTTGCGCATCTGCGGCGATGGCACTTGCCACTTCGCATGGGGGTGCTGGTGTTGCCGATTGTCGGTTGGCTGGTCCTCTCTCAGCTGCTGGCGGCGGAAATGGCCCAGTTTGCCGCGTGGCTGACCTCGATGGGCATCTCGGAAACGCTTCAGCTGACGGTCGTCACCCCCGCGCTTCTCGCTTTGCATGCCGTGGTGGTGGTGGGAGCATTGGCCAGGCTCCTCGAGCACGATGCCGACCTGCTGGCTTGCCGCCAGAGTGGCGAACCACTGCGGCTCGACCCCGAGCGGACCCGGCACTTCGCAGCAGCGCTGTCGACCCTGGTGCCACCCGGCAGCGAAAGCTGGTTCTCGCGTTGGCTCCACCCCAGCACCACGCGGCGCATCGCCTTGCTCAACGCCTCGCTCGAGCAGCCCAGCCGCGCCACCGCAGTGCATCGCCGCGTGAACATTCTCGGCCTGCTCATGCTCCTCAGCACCGCGCTACTCATCGCCGGCAGCATGTGCCTTCTGCTGCGCTAATCCCGCCCACGCCTCTCGCAGCATCGGCACTATCCCAACCTGCTACTACGTTTAGCAATCAATGTCAGGCTGCAAGGAGTAGGCTGCAATGAAGTGTGCCACTGGGCTCAGCCCAGTGAGAAGCGTAATGGGACTCTATGTTTTTAAGCAGAATTCGCCCATGAAATCGGTTCCAGCTTCTACACTGGCAAAATGCCGGTGGCACCCCAAAACAGATGACCTTGATCGCTAGACGGACTACTTCGATTCCTCCGTTGATCGAATGGTCGCTGAAATTGGCAACCTTCCACTTCGTGCCGTTCGTGTCCTGCGTGGTAACTCTTTCGATCTTTCACCACGAGGAGCACGAAGGAGTTGAGGCAGCGAAAAGGTCGATGCTGTCTTGGAGTTTCGACGCCACTGCGTCCTTACAACCGGCAGGTTCGTTAAGCTTCGCCCCGGTTCGCTAGCCGGTAGAGATTTCCTGCTTCTTCTGAACTGCCGAGTTCAACTTTCGGTGCTAGCACGGCCGATTCTTCTTTCTAGCGAGATTCGAGCGACCGGCTCTGGTTTGCCGATCTACCGGTTTTCCCACCTGGCAGATCGCCAGCCGACTTTGGCTCGATCTTCGCTTGCCGAGCTTCGCCCCGCTTCCCGGCTCGGTCCTGCGTTTGGCTCGCGATTTGGCAAATCTCTTCCCCCTTGGCACTCGCACTCCCCACGGTGAACCATGCAATCGATCGATCGCAGCTCGGAAGTTGAAACCAGCCCGTTGGCTCTTCGGGTCGACGAAGCCATCGCTACGAACCCCTATCTCCAGGGGCGCAAGCTCCGCTTCGAAACGTCGGGCAATCGCGTCACGCTGCACGGTCAGGTGAACACCTACTTCCAGAAGCAAATGGCTCAGGAACTTCTGAAGCATGTGGAAGGTGTGGGAGAGATCGAAAACGGCCTCGAAGTGATGTGGCACTAGGATTTCTCCGCCAGATTGGCGCGCCACTGCTGCCGCCGCGATGAGCTAAGGTCGATCGCTTGGCAAGGGAGGGGGCTGGTCGCCTCCCGCCCCCCGCTTCTCGACTCTACAATGCAGAGCTGTTCTTTTCCGTTCGGCTCTCATGTTGCTTCTCGCGGGTTCATCCATGTCCGTTCGTACGCGTTTCGCTCCCAGTCCTACTGGCTATCTGCATATCGGCGGCGTTCGCACCGCGCTCTTCAATTGGCTCTATGCCCGCCAACATGGGGGGCAATTTCTCCTCCGCATCGACGATACCGATAGCGAACGCAACGTTGCCGAAGCGCTGCTGCCGATTCTCAACGGCTTCAAGTGGCTCGGCATGAACTGGGATGAAGGTCCCACCGACGATGGCAAGTCGAGCTTTGGTCCGTGCGGCTCGTATTTCCAGTCGCAGCGGCTCCCGAGCTACCAGGCTGCCGCCGCCCAGTTGATCGCGTCGGGACATGCCTACTACGACTACGGCCGACCTGAAGAACTCAAAGCGGAGCGCGAAGCTGCCGACGCTGCCAAGCGACCGTTTCTCTATAGCCGCCAGTGGATGGCGACCACACCGGAAGAGCGCGCCAAGTTCGAAGCGGAAGGACGCTCGTTTGTTGTGCGGCTGAAGATGCCGCGCGAAGGGAAGTGCATCTTCAACGACGAAGTGCGCGGGCTCTGCGAATTCGATTGGGACAAAGAACAAGACCACGTGATTCAGCGTGCCGACGGGACCTGCCTCTATCACCTGGCCAGCGTCGTCGACGACTACGAATTCAAGATTTCGCACGTCATCCGCGCGGTCGAGCACTTGCCCAATACACCGCGGCAGATTTTCATTGCGCAGAGCCTTGGCTATGAACTGCCGGTCTATGCGCATCTGCCATACGTGGCCGAGCCGGGGAGTCACCAAAAACTGAGCAAGCGGAAGATCGCGCAGTACCTGAAGAATCCCGAGTTCAAACGACTCTACGATCACGGTACCGAAATCACCTCGCGCCTGGGGAAGAGTTTTTCGAGCGACACGTTTAATCCGGTGATCGTCGATTTCTATCGCGAAGTCGGCTATTTGCCCGAGGCGATCATCAACTACTTGATGCTCCTGGGGTGGTCGCTCGACGACAAGACAGAAGACTTCACCATCGACGAGATGATCAAATACTTCACCCTCGAGCGCGTGACGAAAGCGCCAGCCAGCTTCGACCCGAAGAAGCTTTGGAACTTTCAAGATCGCGCGATGCAGAAGCTCCCTGCCAAGCAAAAGGTGGTGAAGATGCTCCCCTTCTTGCAGGAAGCAGGCTTGCTCACCTCACCACCGCCATGCGATGTCGGTCCGAAGCTCGCGCGCATTGTCGAGGCGGCTGGCGATCGTTTGAAAGTGGCGGGGGATATCCTCAGCTATGCCGACTTTTTCTTCGTCGCCGATGAAGCGCTGGTGTACGACGAAAAGGATTTCGAGAAGCGCGTGGCCCCACCGAAGCAAAAAGAATTGCTCGCGAAATTCCGCGACAAAATCGCCGGACTCGAGCCGTTTGATGTCAAAACCCTAGAAGCCGCGCTGCACGAATTTCTCGAAGCCGAGCAGATTAAAATCGGCGACATCATCCACACCATTCGTGTGGCGGTGACTGGCAAGGGGGTTGGCCCTGGTGTGTACGACTGCCTCGAACTGCTCGGGAAACCATCGAGCCTTGCCCGCATTGATCGCGCGCTAGCAAAGTAGCTCTTCGTAATCTGTTCGCTGCCAGTGCGGAGTAATATCGGTTCCAGCCTCGACACTGGCAAAGCCAGTGGCACCCGCGAACTGGCGAAAGTAGCTTCGCATTTCGGTCGCAAGTCAGTAGGTCGGCATACGCCGTGGCCGACCGTGGTTCCAAGATTCCATCATCGATCACTCTGCGATGGGCTTGGTGGCAATCGAGTGCGTGTCGAGAGCGACTTGGCAATCGAATGCGTCATTGGTTGTCGGCTATAGGGTAGCCGACCTACGAAATTCTCTGGCCCCTAGTCTCTGGCCTCTGACCCCTTCTTGCTTACGATGCCGTCGGAAGCGTCCGGACATTGATGATCCGGGCGGCTTGGCCCGAAGCGCGGAGATCGGCGGCGGCTTGCTCGGCATCGATCCGAAGTTTGCAAGTGGCGTGTAATTGCCAAGGACGGACCTCATCTCCCGAAACGAATCGCTGCACGCGATAGTGCGGCGCTAGTCCACCGGGCGAGCTCGCGGCCAGCAGCGGCGCTGCGTCACTCAGTGTCGGGGCGGAGCAACACGCAGGCTCTTCCGGGGCAGGGTGGGTCGTTTCGGCTGGCATCGCAAACTCCATCGGATGGGTGAGCCCGCTGCAGGGCGGGCTGGTCGGCTGAAGGGTGTGGGGAGGCCAAACGGGCGACAAAATGTCGCGCCGCAGCATCCTTCGAGGGAAGCCATCAGCGGGGGAAAGGTTCGCGGTGGCAGGCAGTTTTCGTTCCGCTCGTTCTATCCGACTCTAATCGGCAGCGGAAACTTCGCAACATCAGTCGCCATGGCTATTTGTAAAAATATCACTCAAAAGTGTGGTTTATTGATGCACAGCGCGGTAGGATGATCGGTCAGCCATAATCGCAGGGATTTATGGTTTTCTGGTCAATACAAGCCTCGGTGGCGTAGTGATGAACGTTCCCCCGAAAGAGCTGTTGATCACTCCGTCGGAAAACGAGTCTGACCTCGAGCAGGATATCGAGCAGCAACCTGCGCTGGCCGAGATTCCGCTGCAGCCGACCGGCAGGTTTCACTACGAGCCGCTGCTGCTGGTGTTCGTGGCGCTAGCGGCGGGCATTGTTGTCGATCGGTGTGCCAAGGTGGCTCCGAGTGTGTGGGTGACGACGGCGATCGTCGCCGCGATTGCCTGGGGAGTGCTCCTGACGCGTGGTCGCGATCGAGCAGGTTCACTCGCGCTGCTGTTGCTCACAGCGTCGCTTGGAGGCACCTGGCATCATGCGACCTGGTTTGTGGTGGAGCCCAACGAGATTGGCTTGGTGCTCGATGAGTCGATTCGACCGATGGCAGTGCGCGCGATCGCCGTCCATTCGCCGCGCTGGGTTCCGGCCCCTCCGCCGAGCGCCATGCGAATTGTTCCCAAAGGAGAAGAGAGCGAACTGCTGGTGCGCGTGATTGCGATTCGCGAACGCAACGTGTGGCGGAGCGCCTCGGGCCTGGCGTCGCTCGATGTGGAAGGACATCTCGAGGGAGTGAGGGCTGGCGATACGCTCGAGATGATGGTCTTGGCTAGTCGTCCAATGCAGCCGCTGAATCCTGGCGATTTCGACTACGCCGCCTGGCAACGGAGTCGCGGTATCTACTGCATGATGCGCGCGGTTCGTCCCGAATGTATTACGAAAATCAAATCGGGTTGGGCTTGGAGTTTTTCGCGGATCATGAGCAACATTCGCGAGCGTGGCAGTCATTTAGTTCGAGCGCACATTGCCACGCGGCGCGGCACTCTGGCCTCGGCCGTGCTGCTCGGAACGCGCGAGCAACTCGATCCGCAGCGGAACGAAGATTTTCTTCTGACTGGCACGATTCATGTCCTCTCGATTTCGGGGATTCACGTGTCGCTGCTGGCGGGGGGATTTTGGACCTTGCTCCGTTTGGGGATTCTTCCGCGACGTGCTGCGCTCTGGTCGGCGATCGTTCTCACGCTGCTCTACGCGGTGCTGATCGATGCCCAGCCGCCGGTTATGCGTGCCGCTGTGCTGGTGGCAGCCGTTTGTTTAGCGATGCTTGTGGGACGTCGCGCGCTTTCGTGGAATTCCTTGGCGCTGGCCGGCATTTTGGTGCTCGTACTGAATCCCGCGAGTCTGTTTCTGGCCGGGCCGCAACTCAGTTTTCTCGCGGTCGCCGTGATGATTTTGATGACGCCGCTGATGACCGCCGAAGATCGCCGCGAGCCGCTGCAAAAGCTCATCGACCAATCGCGCGCTTGGCCGGTGCGCGCAGCGAAGCGTGCCCTGCGCTGGCTCTGGCAAATGTGGCTTGTGGGAGCGGCGATTTGGATCACATCGCTTCCGATTGTGTGGCAGCAATATGGACTGATTTCGCCGGTCGGATTGCTGCTGAATCTCGTCATCATGCTCCCCACGGCAACGGCGATGTATAGCGGTTTCTCGCTACTGCTGCTCGCGCCGATCTCTCCGCTGCTGGGAGACTACTGCGGCGCCTGTTGCGATGGAAGTTTGTGGCTCATGGAACTGGCGATCGTGTGGGGCAAATCGCTCCCCGCTAGTTATTTCAAAACGCCGCCGCCACCACTTTGGTGGACCATCGCCAGCTATCTCTGGCCACTTCCGCTGCTCGTCTTGCCGCGCAAGTTGGTTCCCTCGTGGCACACCATGGGAGGGTTCGTTTTCGTTTGGCTGCTACTCGGCGGCTGTTTTGCGCTGCATCTTCCCGAGCGATTGCAGACGCGCGACATGCCACTCCGCTGCACCTTCATTGCCGTGGGGCATGGGCTCTCGGTGCTCGTTGAGTATCCCGATGGAACGACGATGCTGTACGACGCGGGCAAAGTGGGAGCACCGGTCGGCGCAGCGCGGGCGGCGAGCAGCGTGATGCAAAGTCGCGGGCTCGTGACACTCGATCGGCTGGTGATTTCGCACGCCGATGCCGACCATTTCTCGGGGGTTCCGATGCTGGTTTCCGACCACCGCGCGAGGAAAATCTATACTTCTCCCTCGATGCTCGCGCGCGAGGAGCCTGCCGTGCGGGAGCTGCGCGAGGCGATTGAGCGCTCGCGCACTCCCACCGGACATCTGGCGGCGGGTGATCAGTGGACTAGTGGCGCGGCGATCACGCGCGTGCTGCATCCGCAAGCCGACGAAGTTGCCGAGCGCGATAACGAGAACAGCCTCGTGCTGGCGATCGAAATCGGGGGTCGACGAATTCTGCTGACGGGGGATCTCGAAGGTCGCGCGCTCGAGCAACTTCTGGCGCGCGAGGCGCTCGATGCCGACGTCGTTTTGGCTCCTCATCATGGAAGCCCGCGCAGTAATCCCGATGGTTTTGCCAGTTGGTGTAAGCCCGAAGTGGTGGTGATTAGCGGGAGCCGCCATCCGGAAGATTTGCCGAACATTGCGGAAGTGACGGCTGCCTACGAGGCGCACGGAAGTGCTGTTTATCACACGCAGGTCGATGGAAGTGTGACGATCGAAATCACCCCGCAAGGAGCACTGCAGGTGAGCACTTTTCGCCAGCGAACTTTACCGCGGGAAGCGTCTGCAGCAATCACGCCTCAGTAGTTTGCCGCTACATCTTCCGCAGAGCGCAAACGTGGAACAGCGGCTGCAGAAAAACATCGCAGCGAGGCGATTTTCACTGCAGGTCGTGTTGAAGCAGGCCCCGTGGAAGGGCTAGGCTCGTAGCTGTCGAACGTGACGATCATGCGAGTGAGCATGATGGTGCGCTGCGACGATGTTGCCCCGTTTCTCTCGTCCCTGCAAGCCATCTCTGGGGCCTGCAGGAGGTGTCGCGTGGATTTCAAACAGCCTCAGAACTTGATGTCGCTGGCGGCACTGGTGCTGGCGAGCGCCGCGTTTGGCATTTCGATGCTCAACAGCTTTCCCGGGCTGAAATTGCTCTTTGCAGTGGTGCGCGACGCGGTCCTCTGGATGGCTCTTTTCTTCGTTCTGGGAGTGGTGGCCTACATGGGTTATCAGCGGATCGAGAAGCTGCCGAAATCTCCCGCAAGCGAGAGCAAAACCACGATAGCCCAAGGTCTCGAAGCGCCACGTTAGGCGCGCGAGGTTACACGTTTTTGTGGCAGCTGCTAATGTGCGCGCCTGTCCGGTGAAACCGGACCTACGACGGTATTGTCCGGTGAAACCGGACCTACGCAAGTCGTAAGTCGCACTCCAAACGCTAAGCGGCGCGACGTTGCTGCTGACGTGCCATTTTCTTCAGGCGTTTGCGTTCCGCGCGGCTCATGCTGCGGTCGCCATCGTCGGCATCTTCATCGTCGAGATCATCGTCGTCGTCCGTCGCCGCTGCGGCGCTCGTGATCGCTGCCGGCTTGGCGGGTGCGGCCGAGCTACCAAATTTCAGCCCTGCGAGAGGGCCACTTCCGGCCGGTTTGGCAGCGGCGGCTGGTGCGGTCGATTTCGCAGCTGGAGCAGTGGCGGCAGGCTGTTTTTTGGTCTCAGCGGCCGGTTTTTCATCCTCGTCGTCGTCGCTCTCGGCATCTGCCTTGCGCGATTTCGTGCTCTCGGCTTTCTCTTCGCCATCCACCACCGACAGCTTCGGCTTGCGCTTCGCACGGGGCTTCTTTTCCTTCTGCACGCTCACCATCAAACGCCCTTCGGCATCGAGGCAAACGTGACGTGCAAACAGCAGCAAGGTGCTCAGCAGCGACGCATGGGCAACCATGGCGAGTGACGAACTGACCACGCTGTCGAGCAGTGGACCACTCTCGGGATAGACACCTACGGCAGCGAGCGCAGCAGCCACGTAGAGCAGTGATGTGACAGCCAGTCCGCTGAAGCTGACGAGCGAGGGCCACATTTCGAGTGACAGCCGAACGCCGAGTGTCAGCGTGATGGCGCTGTAAGCCATCAGCCACCACAGCTGCGTGCTCCCTTCAGGAGGCCAGCCGACGAGCGAAGTCATGGCGTAAGCAAAGCAGTCGCGCAGCCCGGTCGCCGAATCGATACTCCCGAGCAGCATCACACCAGCAGTCCAGAGCCAAACGCGGTAACGACCTTTATAGTCATCCACGCGATGCACGCGGATGCTGAAGATCGCCATCGCGCCAGCAGCGGCAGCGCCGAGCGTCATGCTCGAGAGCCAACTTCCGAGGCTCCCCCGGGCAGCGAGATTCACGGCCGAGAGTTTGCCTGCAGGATCGGCGAGTGGCGAGGTGGCTACGAAAATATGCAACGTTTCGACGGCAGCCACTGCGGTGAGCAGTAGCAAGATGGCCATGGTGACAATGGCAGGGCGACGCGGCACGAAATCGCTCGTTCGAAGTTGGCGATCTTCGAGCACAGCCGGCGCGTAAGCGCGGACTGGCCCTTTCGCTCCCTCGAGAGGAATGGTGTCGGTGGTTTCCGTTGGCGATGCAATCTCATCCATGAGAACGCGTCGCCTTCGGTCTTCGAGCTGACCGCTGCGTCGAAATTCCATTTTCTTTCGGCTTTGGAGAAGTCTTGCCGTTGGTTCAGAAGGTGCGAGCTGGTTTCGAGAGTGGCTCTGCCGCTAGCGAAGGCTCGTGATCGACCGCCACTGGGTAGAAGCAAATCGATCTGAGATAGCTTCGGCAACTCGAGGGGTGAAACTGCAACTTGGCAGCCCCGCGCGTTATCCCCAGCCATCGAAGGGTACGGATGGGTGGAAAATGGCCGCTGCGCTGCACTGCTTGGCGCATAAAAAATCCTCGCCAGGCAGAAGTTATTCCGCCTAGCGAGGATGTAGTGATCAGGTAAAGGAGCACGCGGATAGCTGAACGCTCATCGCCGCATGCCAGCATGCTCCCTGGTAGCTCCGCCTTACAGCAGGCTCTTGATAGCAGTCATGGCAGCGTCGTAGTTCGGTTCGCTGGTGACTTCGCTCACCGTTTCAGCGTGCACGATCTTGCCATCGGCGTCGATCACCACGGTGCCACGGGCGAGGAGCTTCAGTTCTTCGATCAGCATGCCATAAGCATTGCCGAAGCTGCGATTTTGATAGTCGCTACCGACCTTCATGTTGGTGATCCCTTCGGCGCCGCAGAAGCGGTTCATGGCGAAGGGGAGATCGAGGCTGATCGTCACGGCGTTGATCTTGTCCTTCAGCGAGGCGAGCTCGTCGTTGAACTTTTTGGTTTGGATCTTGCAAACGCCGGTGTCGAGCGAAGGGACGATGCTCAGGAACGAGGGCTTCCCCTTCAGATCGGCGAGGGTGATCGTCTTCAGGCCACCTTCGAAGAAGTGAATGGTGAAATCGGGGGCCGCCTGACCTGGCTTCACAGCTTCGCCAGCGAGGGTCATCGGGGTCCCTTTGAACGTAACAGCAGCGGGGCGCGACATGGCAGAATTCCTTGAGTATGTGAAATGTGCGGAAACTGGTTCTGGTTGCGGCTCGATGGCGCGAGCTGGGCTCAGCAAACTAGGTTGCAAGTATCCCGACCGGTTGCTCCCTCGGCAAGCGGGGAGGGTCGAGTCGCTGCCAGCTGACCGCGAGTTTCGCTTTTCGCCAACTTTCCTTGCTTCCAGCTTCACGGGGGCTCTAGACTACCGAGCGCAGCACGAGGCCTGGCAGTGATCGACTCTCTCCGTTCACGCCGCGCTTCGGTTGTCTAATGGAGTCTCTCTCCCATGATGGTTCAACTTGCGCCGGGCTGGTCGATGGAACTCGACCGTGGCCCCGATTGGTTGTTCGTGCGCGTGATTGCTACCCGCCAAGGTGACACCGGCGAGATCGCGCTGGCCGATGCCGTGTGGGATTCGCTCGAGCAAGCTTTCACCCATCGACTCGTGCTGGAGCTCGACGATCTCGTCCTGCTGCGGAGCTGGATGGTCGGTCAACTTGTGCTGCTGCACAAACGAGTGACTACCAAAGAGGGGACGATGCGCATCGCCGGACTGTCCGACGCCAACCAGCTTGTGCTGCGGATGATGCGGCTCGAGGAGCGTTTTCCGCAGTACCAGAGCCGCAGCGACGCCGTGATGGGGCATCGCCCCCTACAGCCTCGCTAGTCGCCAGTCACAGCCCCCCGCACCATGGTAGGTCCGGTTCCACCGGACAATCACGGGCTGTTCGTTTCCAAGCCGTGTGCCATGCTTGCCCGACGAAGTGCGTAGCACGAGGAAGGACAAGCATGTGCCTAGCGATCACGCTCAGTCACCGCCGCACCGCTGTAGTGCTTCGTCTAACGATCAAAATCAGGCAGCAATGAGCAGGCTTCCATCCAGTGTGCCACTGGGCTCTGGCCAGTGAGAAGTGTAAATAGGCTCTATGTTTCAAGCAGATTTTGCCCAACACATCGGTTCCAGCTCCTGCACTGGCAAAATGCCAGTGGCACCCAAAACACCTGACATTGGTCGATAGACGAAGTAGGTCGATAGACGAAGTAGTAGGTCCGGTTCCACCGGACAAGCGTGGGCGAGACGTTTCGAAGCTGTGCTGATCCAAACTGTGCTGAACTTTGCCGAGCCCAGCCACCTATATCCACCCAGTTGCCTTGCGATTTACTCGTCGATTTTCAGGATCATCAGCACGCCGGGGCTGACACGTTTGTCGACTTTGTCCCAAGCGGTGGTGGTCGCTTCGGGCTCGGGAGCGGGGCGGGCTGCATCGGCTGGCAGATGCGTGTCGACGAACTTCATCAAGTCGCTCGTCGGGAGTGCAAACCCGTAGCTGTCGACCCCAAAGCCGCCCGTCTTGGCGGTGATCATTCCGACCACATTGCCCGACGAATCGACGAGGGGACCACCACTGTTTCCTGGGTTCACTCGCATGTCGAGCAGGATCATGTTGTTGTCGGTCCCTTCAGGAGGAGTCGACACAAAACCGGTCGTGAATTTGAGACCGGTTCCGAGCGCATCGCCGAGAGGAAAACCAAATGCAGCCACCGATGCGCCACGACCGACGCTGCTGTCGACAATCGCCACTGGGGTGAGGTTGGCACCCTCGGGAATGGTGAGCTTCAGGAGCGCCATGTCGCGCATCTCGTCCCTGGCAATCACTTCTGCAGGAACAGGATCGGGTTGTCCCGGAATTCGGACCACCACTTTTCCTTCCCCTTCGATCACGTGATTGTTGGTCATCACATAACCGGCCTCGGAGATCAAAAATCCAGTGCCGGTGCTGAGCACGTTTCGGTTGGTCAGCATCAAGTTGACTTGGCGGAGCGCTTCGACCAGTTCGGTCTTGGTCGGCTTGTACGAATTCGCTCGCTTCAGATGATTTTCGGCTTCTGTTTCGTTTTCGAGGGCGCTATAGAGCTGGGCTGCCATCAAGTGCGTTTGGACGGCGCGATTCGGGTCGATAAACTGCCGGTTCAGCCACGGTTTGGTGAGGTCGAGAACCGCTTTCTTATCGCGCGCATCGCTCCGCCGCGTGCCGATGAGCTTGGTGACGAGATAGGGCTCGAAAATCACCTCTAAACAGCCGTTCTGATTGTCGGCGTCGTAGCTCGCGGCGGCGTTGTACCAGCTTTCCACTTGCGGCCGGTAATATGGGATCAGCGAGGCTTCGCGAATCCAGTCGAGTGCCGGGATAATTGGGGCGAACTCGGCCGCCGAGTTGACGGTCTTGATGGCACTGAACAGCTCGTCGCGCTTGGCCTTGTGCTTTTGCCACTCCGTGGCGGCAGCGACGGGATCCTCGAGCGCTTGTTCGAAGTCGGTGGTGGTGTGATACGCCTGCAATTTGCCGTCGAAGAGCGTGACCATTGGGATTTGGCGGATCGAATAATCGTCGCGCAGCACCATGTTCCGCGCGGTGTCTTCCACGTAGTTCAGCCCGTTGGTGGTGCGTGGAAAATCGATCAGCACCATTACGAAATAGCTGCGGGCCCAATCTTTGAACTCGGGGGTATTAAAGGCCTCGCCAAGTTCCAGCGTCAGCTCGTCGGAGTCGGTCGAGCCGAACAGGGCCAGCACAAACTTTCCCTCGGCTGTGGCTTGCTTGGCAGCGGCGTCGAGATCTTGCAGGTAGCCATCAAAGCCGGGTGGACCGGTTGGTGCAGCGCCGCCGATCGGAAACGAGGTGCTGGGACGCGAGCTATTACTGGTGCTGGAACCAGTGCCAGGGGAGTTTGTGCCAGTGGAGTTCGGAGTCGTCCCTTCCGAGGCGAGACCATTGGCGGCCAGGCCATTTGCAGCCAGGGCAATCTCATCTGGCTTCCACTCGGTTGCCACACTGACGCGCTGGCCGTCGGTGACGGTCACCGTGGCATCGATTGGTTCATAGCCGCGCCGCCGCAGCAGAATCTCGTGCTGACCCGCAGCGAGGGGATATTCCACGTCGCCAATCGCCGGGAGTGGAACCGGTTTGCCATCGATCGTCACGCTCCCACCCTTACGCTCGGCGGGAGTCCAGTTGATCAGCACGCCGGTTTTCACTTGGCCCGATTTCGGTCGGCTGGCGAGGCCATTTTTAGTCGGCGCGGAGTCGAAGACCCCAGCGACATAGAGCCCGCCGAAAATCGTCCCTCCGAGGGCGAGTAGCACCAAGGCACCTACAGCGGCCAAAATCACCGGCAGATTGTTCGCGGATTTTTTACGTGTGTAGGGGGCTGAACCGCTGCTGCTACCGGTGGCTAGCGCGACCCCATCGGCATGGTTCTTGGGGCCATCAGAAACGGTGAAGATCGCCGCAGGAGAAGGCTCGCCGAGCGATACAGGTGGTTCGGTCGGCTGCGGCAGAGCAGGGGGCGTCGCTGCCACCGCTGGTCGCCTGGGAGGTGGTGCACTGGCCGATGCTGTTGGGGTAATCGCCGCAGGCGCAGCAGCCGCCACCGGTGCAGCAGTGGCTTTCGGAGGTGCCGTTCGGCTCGGTGGAGGAGCGGCCGTTGCAGGGGTCGACGGAGGGACTACCGTGCTGGTCGACGTCGTGCTGCCAGCCACCGCTGTGCCGGGTACCAGCACCACCGCCGTGCATTTGGGGCACTTCGCTTTGCGTCCTGCAAATTTGGCGTCGATCTTGAAGCGGGCCGTGCAACTATCGCAGCGGCAAATGATCTCTCCAGCCATCACATTACCTCGCGGCACCTTACGCGGAAGGAACGACACCAAAGTCCAGCGCAGGCTCGCTCAGCAGGGAAGCTGGTGGCCTACGTCAGTGCACGGAACGTCGCTTGAAGTGCATCCTTGGAGAGAATTTTCCGCGAGCTGGCCAGTTGCTTCGCTACGGAAAGTGCAAGCGAGTTTGTTGCTCTCGTTCAATCAAGCCTAGCAATCTTCTGGCATCCCCCGCAAGTGTTACGCGACGAAATTCCCCAAATGGTTTCACTCCACCGAATCTGCGCGAAAAAATCTTGCATCTTCAGGACGAATTTTTCCTCGATTCTCACGCCGCTCGAGGGCGAAATGTTGGAACGCTCTCAGCCAGATTCGTATACTGCCAAAGGTGCAGCGAGCAGTCTCGGAGCACGTTGTGAACAGAAGCGAGGCCCAAATCGAACTCCGCAGCCCACGACCACTCGGTCGCTGGGTCTGTTTTCGCGCGCTCAGGGCGGCGCTGGTGGTGGCACTCTGCTTCGCAGCATCTTCGCTGGCCAATTCTGCCTGCGCCGATGAGCTGCATCTCGCCTCGGGAGGTGTGGTGCGGGGGAAGTGGCTGAACGTCGACGAGCAACCTCTCACCAGTTACGTTTTTCAAGCCGAGGGGGGCGTGAAGCTGTCGTATGGACTGGCGCAAGTGACCAAAGTGGTCCGGACGTCGGCTTTGCAGGAAGCGTACGAGAAAAAGCGACTCGCAGCAGCCGACACCATCGATGCCCAGTGGCAACTGGCCGAGTGGTGCCGCATGCAAATGCTCCTTCCCGAGCGCCGCTCGCATCTGCGGCGCATCGTCGAGCTCGATCCCAATCATCAGCTCGCGCGAGGGGGGCTCGGCTACTACTTCAAAGATGGTGAGTGGATCACCAAAAGCGATGTTCGCCAAAAAGAAGGGTACGAGCTCTACAAAGGGCGCTGGCGCACCGCGCAAGAGATCGAGCTGATCGAAACCAAAAGCAAGCGCGAGCTGGCCCAAAAAGAGTGGTACATCCGGCTGCAGCGCATTCGCAATCAGCTGATGGGGTCCGGCGCGCCGCAGGCGATGCAAACCCTCGCCGAGATCAACAGCGAAGAAGCGGCAGCTCCCATTGCTGCCATGCTCGCCCGCGAGCGCCTTCGCAGGGTGAAAATGGTTTGGGTCGATGTCCTTGCGAATATCCCCGGCGATGAAGCGCTCGGCATCTTGATCGAAGCTTCGCTGGCCGATCCCGACGAAGAGATGTTTCACTACTGCGTCGATCGTGTACTGGATCGCGAAAAATCGCCGCGCACCACCGAAGCCTATGTGGCGTCGCTCAAGCACCCCAGCAATTTGCGCGTCAACCGGGCCGCTGCGGCTCTCGGAAAAATCGGCGATCGCTCGGCCATTTCGCCGCTGATCGATGCCCTCATCACCACCCACACCCATGTGATTAAAGGGCGCCCCGGCACCGGTCCCGATTCTACCACCACGTCGTTTGCGGGCTCCACTGCCTCGTCGTCGCAGCCCACCACCGGCGCTGCGATGGTGCAAAACGAAGGGGATAAAATCCTCCTCGTGAAAGTGCAAAACCAGCACGTGCTCGATGCCCTGGCATCGTTTTCGGGAGGAGCCAGTTTTGGCTTCGATGCCCGCGCCTGGCGCTACTGGCATTCGCAGGAAATGCAGCAGCGGACCACCGGCACCCTCGACGCCCGCCGCGGCTAACCCCGCCGCCACGCTACGCGCTCAGGCAGAACTGCTCGCCGGGCGGCACTGTTCTCTGGGTAGTTCTGCTGGCCGGGTGTCACTACACGCCGGGTGTCACTGCTGGCTTGCCCAGCAGTGAAAAGGCTTGCCACCATCGAGCGCCGCTGAATGTTTCCTCCACTAGCGTTTGGCTTGCGCTATCTCCGTCGATTTCAGGAAAAACAGAGCCCGAGCTTCGGCTGGTTGTTGCTTCCCGAGCGCCGCAGTCCTATGCTCCTTCTCGCGACAAATTTCTGCCTACACCGCGACGTTTCTGGGCACCTTGGTACATGTCATCGATTCACGAAGTTTCGCACCCACTGATTCTCCATCACCTCAGTCGCTTGCGTGACAAGGCGACACCTCCCGACGAGTTTCGCACCCTCATCCATCGCCTCGCGGTGCTGCTGGCCTACGAGGCAACGCAAGATCTGCTCCTCGCGCCCAAAACCATCGAGACCCCGCTGGTTACGATGACCGGCAGCACCCTGGCGCAGCGCATCGGGCTGGTGCCGATTCTCCGCGCGGGACTCGGCATGATCGATCCAGTGCTGAACCTCATTCCGACGGCGGAAGTGTGGCACCTGGGACTCTATCGCGACGAAGCGACCGCGCAGCCGGTCGAATACTACAGCAAACTGCCGCAGACTCAGCCGGTCGATGTCGCGCTCGTGCTCGATCCGATGCTGGCGACCGGCGGCAGCGCCCATCTGGCGATCGAAACGCTCCAGCGGTGGGGTGTGTCGAACATCAAAGTGCTCAGCGTGATCGCGTCGCGCACGGGGATCGAGCTGATTGCCTCGCAGCACAGCGATGTGCAGGTTTATGTCTGCGCGGTCGATCCCGAACTCAATAGTCGGAAGTTCATTGTGCCGGGGCTCGGGGATGCCGGCGATCGCATTTTCAACACGGTTCGGCAGCACGAGTAGGGAACGTTCGATGGAATTGCGATTGATCAGCCTGATGGGCTTGTTCGTGATGATGTTCTTGGCTTGGCTGATGAGTTCCCACAAATTTCGATTTCCCTGGCGCATCGCGATCAGTGGCGTCGTTTTGCAGTTCCTCCTCGCAACGTTCGTCTTTCACACCACCGCGGGCCAAACCACTTTCCGCCTCATCGGCGATTTCTTCACCGCCACGCTGAACTTCGTCGATGTTGGGGCCAGCTTCGTTTTCGGCGATAAATTTCAAGACTACTTTTTCGCCTTCAAAGTCCTGCCGACGATCATCTTCTTTTCGTCGCTGATGAGCGTGCTCTACTACCTGCGCGTCATGCAGGTGCTCGTCAAAGGAATGGCCTACATCCTGCAATGGACCCTCCGCACCAGTGGAGCAGAAACCCTCTCCGCCGCTGCCAATATTTTCATGGGGCAAACCGAAGCCCCACTCGTGGTGAAGCCCTACATTCCGCTAATGACCCGCTCCGAGCTCAACGCCGTGATGGTCGGTGGATTCAGCACCATTTCCGGCAGTTTGCTCGCCGTCTTTGCCGGGATGAAAATCCCTGTCGAGCATCTGGTCACCGCCTCCGTCATCTCGGCCCCCGCCAGTCTGGTGATCGCCAAAATTCTGGTCCCCGAAACCGAAGAACCCAAAACGCTCGGCCAATTGAAACTCGATGTTCCCCCGATGGGAACTAACGTTCTCGAGGCGGCTGCCATCGGCGCGAGCGATGGTGTGAAGCTCGCCATTAATGTCGCCGCGATGCTGATTGCCTTCCTTGGCCTGCTTGCCATGATCGACAAGGGAATCTCGCTCACCGGCGGGCTGTTGGGCTACGAGTGGTCGCTCGGACTCCTGTTTGGCTACACCTTCGCGCCGTTCGCTTGGCTCATGGGGATCGAATCGGGCGACTGCTTCGAGGCGGCGGAACTCCTCGGGCTCAAAATGGTGGCTAACGAATTTGTCGCCTACTCGAAACTGCAAGAGTGGATAGCGCCCGGGAGCGACGTGCAGCTGAGCGAGCGGAGCGTGATGATCCTTACCTACGCCTTGTGCGGCTTCTCGAATTTTGCCAGCATCGGCATTCAGATTGGCGGACTTGGCGGCATGGCCCCCGAGCGGCAAAGCGAGCTCGCGCAGCTCGGCTTTCGAGCGATGCTCGGCGGAACGCTCGCCTGCTTCATGACCGCCTGCGTCGCCGGAATTTTGCTCTAAATCACTAGCGCGCCGCGAACTACTCCAGCACAAACCGACCTGGCAACAGCTGCGCAAGATCGTGCATCTGCTGGTCGGCTGGGTCGTCGCTGTTGACCAGAATCACCGGCAAGCTGCCGCAAAATTCGGCCAGCACCTGCCGGCAGGCACCACACGGCGGATAGCCTCCGGCAGTGGCAATGGCGATCGCCTTGAAGCTCGTTTCCCCCATGCCGACCGCTGCGAAAACAGCCGACCGCTCGGCACAGATCGTCAGCCCGTACGAAGCGTTTTCGACATTGCACCCGGCAATGATCTTTCCCGATTCGGTGAGCAAAGCGGCTCCCACCCAGAAGTTCGAGTACTTGGCATACGCCTTCTGCTGCACCTCCAGGGCGGCTGTCACCAACTGACTTCGTGTTTCGTCGTTCATCGAGAGCTCTCCCCAAGAAGCGTCATCCAGTTCATCGCAGTCGGGCCAGCCAGACCAGCCAAATACCCCCACAGGGTGCTTAAGCACGCCTGAGTGCCGTTGGGGCTCGCTCCACATGTCGCTAGCACCGCTGGGGGTGATTCTACCCGAGAAAGATCGGGGGCGTCCTTCTCAAATACGCAGCGGTTTGGCACAATGCCCCCACACGCAACAATCGAACGTTTTCGAGGTGCGGTTGAGGGGCGAACCTTGGTTTGCCGAAAACCCTCCTGAGTAAAGACGCTCGCCACGGCAGTCGATCAGCTGCTCGGCAGGTAACTGCTTATACAGCTTCGACTTCTGGCTGGAAATCTTGTTGTGTCTTGAATTTTGAGTGGGGGCGGCTAGCTCAGTTGGTTAGAGCATCGCTCTTACAAAGCGAGGGTCAGGGGTTCGAGTCCCTTGCCGCCCACTCTTTCAAGACTCCCTTACCTCAACCGCTGCACAGCCACGGTTTCGCTCCGCTGCGGGCCAAGAGCTCGCGATCGGCTTGGAATAGCCGCCCCTCTTGTGCGACAGCTGTCACGCAGCAATCCCTCTCGGCTGCGGCGATCGATCGGCAGCGCTACTACTGACGCTTAGCTTCGCTAGATCATCTCCCCAAACGCTCCCTGCCAGGAAGAAACGCCCGGCTTGCCCCTTGTCTATCTGAGGCTGCTCCGTATGATCCCACTCGCTGAGAGAAGGGAAACAGCAGCCGCTGTTAATCCTCGCTTGGCAATCCGTAAGAGTTTTCGGGTGACTAACTAAAAGACAACCTGGCACCGCCAGGGGGCTTGTTAAGAAGTAAACCGATGTGGTGGAGAACCTTTCAAGGTTTTCTGCCACATCGGTTTTTTCGTGCGCGCTCTTGAAGCGGTCCCTTGTGATCTCTTGGTAGAAGATGGAATAGCGAGCTGCAGCGTAAATATTCACTCAACCATATATCAGCCCATATGAGGCAAAAACAGTCCATTCCCTCCATCACAACGTCGGCGAGGAGCACGTCTTCTCGCCCTTAGAAGTCATTGTTTAGAAGTTTGTCAGGCCTGTCATTGTCAGTGGCTCCTGACAGAGGAATCACCGTCTCACTAAGGAATTTAGGTATGAAACGTTTTATTTTAGGTGCTCTTTGTATCGTTGCTCTGGGTTGTAATACGAGCACCCCCACGGCCGATAATGATCGGCTCAACGACGACACCAATCAGGTGGTTGATCGCGACAATACCGCAGTCAATGCTCGGGATCGAAGCATCGCAGCGACGACTCCTTTCGATCAGAAGGAAAATCAAAGCGATATCGATATCACGGCCAAGATTCGTTCGCAGGTGGTGGGGACGGATATGTCTCTCAACGCCCAAAACGTCAAGATTATGACCAAAGATGGCAATGTGACGTTGCGTGGACCTGTCGCTACCGCCGACGAGAAGCTCAAGATTGGACGCCTGGCCAACGAAGTTGCCGGTACCCAGAATGTCGACAACCAACTGGAAGTTCAGCCTTAATTCGTTGAGAGCTTCTGCCATTGCCAACGTACGAAAGTTCGTTTGGACATAAAAAGTATTGTCCCATTTGCCACTGCTGATTGAGGTCAGCTGGGTGGTAGTTGTGGAATGATATGTCAAATAGTTGTCGTGCAAACAATCGGGGCAGAGCTACCCCAAAGCTCAGCCCCTTGGATTGTTTATGAAGCTAATTGATGCCTCTATTGAATGCTCGTCGATCACCCAAATCTCTGCCTTCTTCATTTAGAAAATACTTGCTATGTATCATCACGTTAAAAAGCTCATGTTTACGGTACGTGTCGATCAGCCAGATCCCTGTTTTGGGAACATGCTGCTTGAGCAATTTGGTGGTGCGAATGGTGAACTCGCTGCTGCGATGCAGTACTCGATCCAAGGGCTGAACTGCGAAGATCCCGAGCGAAAAGATCTGCTGATGGATATCGGAACCGAGGAGCTGAGTCACTTGGAGGTGGTCGGCGCGCTTGCTCGACTGCATCTGAGGCCGATGAAGCTCGGACGCGAAGCAGCGGAAGCCGATCCACTGGTTGCGATTGCTGGTGGGGGAGGGGTGACCCTCTGCAACTCGATGGGAAATGCTTGGACAGCCGACTATTTGAAGGTGACCGGTGAGCTGGATGTCGATTTGCGAAGCAACATTGCTGCCGAAGCTCGGGCCAAGATTGTGTACGAGCGGCTGATCAATTTCTGCGACGATGCCGGGACCAAAGAGGCATTACAGTTTTTGATGACGCGCGAAATTACCCACATGAAAGCCTTCATGGCAGCGCTCGACAGCATGGGGAAAGATCCTCTGTCGATTGGCAAAATTCCACCGACTCCTGGCATTGTCGATGAATTTTACAACGACTCGACTGGCGTAGGGGAGGAAGGAGAGATCGACGCACGTGGTCCCTGGAACGAAGGGGACGATTGGAAATTCATCGAAGCTCCCGCTTTGTGTGATGCCGAGAAGGTGCCAGCCCGCGCAGCGATGGAAAACGCGAATTCTGGCAACTCCCATTCTGGCAGCCCTAAAAAGCGATCTTCCAAATAGTGCACTCCCTGGCACCTGCTGAGGCTCAGCAGGTCGCAACGACTGGGCTTCGTCACTTCCTAGCGCAGCTAGCGATAGTGGCGGGCATCCCAGTGGGGATCGTACTGCTTGGGAGACTGGTACGAATTGCCGACCGAGCGTGTGGGAGTCTCGGCCGGTGGTCGGCCAATCATGAAGGGATAGATCAGGGCGACGCCGGCGACAAAGCCGCCGATGTGAGCGCCGTAGGCGACGCCGCCACTCTCGCCGCCGAGCATCCCCAGCCCCTGGATCACCTGGAAGACAAACCAGAAACCGACCGCGACAAAGCCGGGGACTTGCATCTGCACATAGCCGACCAGCACGCGCACTTGGCGCTGCCAGTGCAGCAGCAGATAGGCCCCGAGCACTCCGGAAATCGCCCCCGATGCTCCGAGGCACGGAATGGTCGACGACAGATCGGAAAAGACGTGCGCCAGGCCTGCCAAGAGACCTGTCAGCAGGTAGAAGATCGTGTAGCGGACGCGCCCCAGGTCTTGCTCGATGTTGTCGCCGAAAATCCAGAGGAACCACATGTTGCCGAGCAAGTGGGCCCAGCTACCGTGCATGAACATCGCGGTGATCAGCGTCAGGTAGACCGGAATCGGTGTGCGTTCGAGACCGGGCGCGGTAACCAGGACTGGTCCATCGATGGTGCTCACTTGCACCTGTCGATCTTGCGTCACGATGTCGCTGGCTGTCGCGATTTCCCGGGGAACCGTGGCAAAGGCGTTCGTAAAACGATCGTTCGAGCCGGCCCCTTGCAGCCCGATGAACACGAGTGCGTTGATGACGATGAGAGTGACCGTGACCCAGGGAAAAATGGTCCGGTCGTGATTGTCGTCCCCAATCGGCAGCATGCGCGATGAATCCCATGTGAGTAGCAAGCGAAAGAAGCGTGCGCGGCGATGCGCATGCTCTTAGTTGTACTCGATGGCGCGTGTCTGCTGCCAAGTTCCTCGAGAATCGCACGAAATACTCGTCAGCGGCGCCCGCTTGTCGGGACTCCCATGTTACTGGGCTGCCAGTGCGATATTGAACTCGTTATCCCCCGGCTTTACTTCAAAGGCGAGCTGCGACTGATCCCGATTTTCGTACCGTTTGGGAAACAGGCGCGGCGGATCGGGCTGGCTGCTGTCGGCCGGGCCAGGCTGGAAGACCGCAATTTTGTAGTTCCCCAGCGGAGCGCCGTCCCCTGGCTTTTCGGTATGCAGGTTGTACACGCCTTGCATATCGGTCACCCCGGTTGCGCCGAGTTGCAGCGTCGGTTCCTGAAAGCTGACCACCACGCCAATGGCGGGCGATCCGTCGGGGAGAGTCACTTTGCCATGCACCTGGGCATTGGAACTGCCGCATCCCGTGGCGATAGCAGCGAGCACGAGCGCTGCTAGACCGAAGGTGACGAGTTGCAGTTTGCGAGCGATGCGCAGTAGCGCTGGTTGCGAGGCGCGAGAGAGGTGAGCGTCGAGAAAGTTCATAGGTGCTGAGTTTGGGAAGGTTCGCGGGAGAGAGGAGGGGAGCGGGCTGCGTGTTATAGAAGTCCGCGCAGCCAGTGCCAGTGCAGCGTGAGTGCTGCACGGGGGTGACGATTGCGGGGCTTAGAATTCGCCGAGCACTTCACCATCGCGGCGATCGCCGAGACGTGTCAGGGTGGTGACATCGATGGTGTTGCGAATGCCGCGCACGCTTCCATCGCCGAGCAAAAATTGGCAGGTGCTGGGATGCCAGCTGCCAAACATTTTCCAAGGTTCGCTGGCGCTGTTGTCGTTGGGGCCTTTGGAGATGCCGAACGGATGCGCGGCGTTGCGAACGGTGTGACATTCGTACCACGCTGTTTGATCCGACAAAAAGTGATTGCCGTCGGCGCTTTGGGTCGCGCTGCCAGCCCCTTTGTTGAGGTGCGACTTAAAGACGTGCTTTTCGCCAATCAGCACGGTGTTCGACAGGCCATCGCTGATGTCGGCAAAGCGGCTCCGCGCAGTCCAGACGGTGCCGACCCGTTCCGAGCCGATCATCGCGCCGAACAAAACGCCAGAGCTTTGATGCTGATGTTGAAAGTTGGCAGAAGCGACCGAAGCGACGGCGTAGTCACCGGTGCCACCCACTTGTGGCGCAGCATCAGAGCGCTGCACGCCACTGCGACGCGAAGGGCATTGATAAACTTTCAGCGAGCAAGCGGCGTCAGAAGCAGCGGCGGCCGGATTCGGAGCGACATCAAACTGCACCGACAAATCGAACTGCTGATAGAGCGTTTGTTGCTCGATGAACGGCAGCAGATGAATGGTCCACGTTCCATACTTGTGATTGCCCGACGTGCCGCCGGTGTGCGTGGGGGGCAAGTAGCCCGTGACATCGTGATGGTTGTGCACCCCGATGCCGATCTGCTTGAGGTTGTTGGCGCACTGCATGCGCCGCGCTGCTTCGCGAGCACTTTGCACCGCCGGAAGGAGCAGCGCAACGAGCACGCCAATGATGGCGATCACCACCAGGAGTTCGACGAGGGTAAATCCTCGCCGGGCTGCCGAAGTCGAATAGATGGGAGACGATGACATGCTACACCTCGATCTCAGGAGCTTGGATGAATGAAAAGGGGATTACCAAGCAAACGCCGACGCGCCGCAAGAAAAAGATGAATGGCGCGGTGACTAACCCGGGGGTGTCAGCAGGCTAGTGGCAGCGCAGCAGCAGCAGCGACGAAATCACCTAGTTGCGTATGCGCTCGAAAGCGCAGCCGCTGACGTTACGAGGCGAAATCGGGCCCTCAGCTCGCTGGTCCTGGGAAGGTGGACTAGTCCTTTTGGCTACTGCCCCAAGCAGTCTCATTAAGAACGTATCGCCCGAGCGGGGTAATTTCCATGCAATTTTCCCCTAAATTGGCAGCAATCTCGAAAGATCGACGGCAAGTGAAGGTCCCGCAGGGAACGCTTGTGGCGGATAGCATGCCGCTAGGGGGTGGTTCAGGTTCGGGGGATTGTAGCGACCAAAGCGCGGTCGAGGGGGCGAGCAACTGGGGGAAGTTTCCGTTTTGGGGGGCAGATTCAGGTGATTTTTCCTGGGCCACGAACTATTCTGAGGAGTGATGGTCCCGGACTCTCGAACCGGCGAGCGTCCTCTTTTCTGACGGAAGTTGCGGCTCCTCATGGGGAACTATAGCGCGATGATCAATTCATGGCGGCTGAGGCCTGTTGTTTTTTCGGCGATTGCCTGGGCACTCGTGTCAGGGGCGATCGCGCCAGCAGCGGCTGTGGCTCAAACAGGTTCTGCCCTGCTTCCGAGCAGCACCACGCGTCGACATGGCCTCGAGACGATGTGGTTCACGCAGATCGATCTCGACGCCGCTCAAGGGCGTTTGGCGGGACTGCGTCAGCATGTGAGCACATCGAAAAGCGAGACGATTTTCGAAATCGTCGACGATGGCCAGGTCTACTTATTCTCCGAGCGCGACCGCAATGCGTTTGGCGAGATGGTGGGTGTCGACGGGGCGCAGAAAAAAGCCGACGAACAGCTCGCCAAAATTGTGGCTCGTCTGGAGAGTGAAAAAAGCACCGCTGCTCCTCCGGTCGTGACCAAGCATATCCTTCCCGAGATCACGTTCTATGCTACCGGCGAGCGGGGAGTGGTGCATGCCATCGACGGACATACCGGCAAGACACGCTGGTCGACCACCGTTGGCCTGTCGCACTATCCCACCACCGCGCCGAGCGCCAACAACGATGTGGTGGCGGTGATCAACGGCTCGACGCTCTACATCCTGCGGAGCGACAGTGGCGAAATTGTGTGGCAGAAACGTGTCGGTGGTGCGCCGGGCTGTGCCCCAGCCCTCTCGGCCGAAATGGTGTTTGTGCCGATGATCAACGGCGCTGTCGAGCAGTACAACATCAAAGAACCCAACCGCCCGGTGCAAGTCCATCGCTCGTTCGGTCACACCTTCGTGCAGCCGGTGGTTTCGAATGAAGTGGTCGCCTGGCCGACCGATAAAGGAAACCTCTACGTCGGCAACGCGAACGCCGCTGGAATGCGTTTTCGCATGGAAGCCAAGGATGCCATCAGCTCGGCACCAGCTTTCCTGAAGCCGGGCAAAATCTTTGCAGCCTCGCTCGACGGCTATCTCTACTGCGTCGATGAAAAGCGTGGCGGTGTGCTGTGGCGTTTCACCACAGGGGAACCGATTTCGCACTCGCCCGTGGCGTTTGGCGACACCGTGTACGTAGTGACTGACAATGGTCACATGTATGCGGTTTCGGCGAACGATCCTGTCGAAAAATGGGTCGCCACAGGGATCGAGTCGTATCTGGCTGGGAATGAAAAACGGCTCTATGCCGTCGATCAGTCGGGCAATCTGGTGATTCTCGATACCAACAGCGGCAGCCGGATCGGTACGATCAGCAGCCTGGGACTCGATCTTCGATTTTTGAACATCGCTACCGATCGAATCATTGTCGGGACGACCAGCGGCGTGCTGCAGTGCTTGCGTGAGACCGATCGACGCTGGCCGAACCTGTACGTCGACGCCGATCCGCCGAAGAAGAAAGCTTCCGACGCGCCTGGTCAGCAGACCAAGCCAATGGATCCAGGGGCCGAGCCTGCTCCGGCGGTTGATCCGTTTGGCGATGGTGGGGCCGATCCGTTTGGAGCCCCCGCTCCCAAGCCGATGCCCATGCCAGCCGAGCCCGATCCGTTTGGTGATGGTGGAGCCGATCCGTTCGGAGCTCCCGCCCCCAAACCGATGCCGATGCCGATGCCAGCAGAGGCTGATCCGTTCGGCTAGTGCCGTACTGATCGCGCGACTGAGTTACTAGAAGCGTGCTGGTGAAGATCGATTTCGCCAGCACGCTTTTTCATGCGCAGGGCGATGCTTCCCAGCGTAGTGCATGTCGCTATCTCCGATCCGTCAGAGGTGCAGCCCGGGTGCCACTGGCCTCTGGCCAGTGCTAATCCGCGTGTTAGCTGGCGCGGAGCTGCGATTCGAGGCGACGGAGCGCGTCTTCGACGGTGCAGTCGCCGTGCGAGAGGGAAACCCGTTTTCCTTCAGCGAGCCAGCGGGTCACTTTCGACTGGGCCGAGAGGACGGTGGTGTGGCTGCGACGGCCAAAGTTGCGGCCGATTTCCGAGAGTGCAGCGCGGGTGTATTTGCGGGCTAGCCACATGGCAAGCATGCGCGGGTGACTGATCGCGGGGCTCTTGCTGCTCGACTGCAGGCTGTCGGGCTCGAGCCCAAACATGTTGCAGACCGCGCCGACAATATCGTTCATCCGCACCGCGCGGCGGCTCGCGCCGAGCAGATCCGAAAGAGCCGCTTCAGCCGACTCGAGCGTGAGCGCCTTCTGGCTCATCTCGGCAGTGGCCGCGAGCCGGTTCATGGCACCTGAGAGGAGTCGCGCGTCACCTTCGAGCGAAGCGGCAAGCCAGTCGAGCACATCGCTCGGCACCACAACGCTGCGCTCGATCGCCAAACGCTCGAGGATTCCACGACGGGTTCCAAAGTCGGCGGGATCGATCGTGCAGACCAAACCACCCCCGAGACGATTCACCACATCGGCGCCGAGCATCCGGAGCTGACTCAAAGGACGATCTGCGGCCAGCACGAGTTGCCGACCTTCACGCAGCAGCGTTTCGATGGTGTAGAGGAGTTCGGTGAGGGTCGACTGCTTGCCGGCGAAGAATTGAATGTCGTCGATCAGCAGCAGTTCGACGTCGCGATATTTTTTACGGAAGCTGGGGAGTCCGCTGCCACGTAGCGCTTCGACAAAGTGCGTGGTGAATTGTTCGGCGGTCAGGTAGACCACGCGCTTAAGGCTCGAGTGATGCCGGGCGTGCGACCAGATCCCTTCGAGCAGATGGGTTTTGCCGCAGCCGGGAGGACCCGAGAAGACGAGTGGCGACATTTTACCCAGACGCGGCAGCACCGATTTGGCGGCCGAAAGGGCGATCCGATTGCCATCCCCTTCGACGAACGAATCGAGGCGGGCGAAGGGGCGACGAGTCCAGCGGAGTTTCTCGGCAGGAATCGTTTCCGCAGCGCTGCTGGCCGCTGGATTGCTATCGGGCGAATTGTTTGCGCCCGAATGGCTCTCCGCCGAAATGTTCGCGGCGGCTGGGGTGCTGCTCGTAGAACTGTCGCTGCTTGGCTTATGCGTAGTAGGCTTCGTAGCTGCACGTGAGGTGCCGGCCGACTTGAGGATCTTTTCGATCGTCTCTTGAGCACTGGTGCGCGACGCATCACTGCGAGCCAAGCTTGGCGAAGCGACACGCAGCGCGTGCGAACCGTGGGCAGCACTGCTCGACGTGCTTCTCATGCTCGGCGCTGTGCTTCTCGTGCTGAAGCTCGCGGGCGATGCAGTGAGAGGCAATGGTTGGGCCTGCGACAGGGGCAGCGCGTCAACACCTTTTTCCCCGAGTGGTGATTCACCGAGGAGTTCGATTTCGACCTTGGCCTGCGGGCCCGCGATGGTGGTGATGATGTCGCGCAGATCGAGGACGAAGTTGCGACGGATGCGGCTGGCGGTGAATTCATCACCGGTCGAGACGACCAGTTTTTCGCCGGTCCACGCCAATTGCGTGTCGCCGGTGAACCACATGGTCAATCGATCTGTTCCGATCTTGGCAGCAAGTGCTTCCAGCACAGCCGACTCGATCTCCCGCTCATCCTTGCTCACGCCCGTTGGATTCCTTCTGCGCGCAGTACTGCCCGTTGAACTGGTGAGGGGTTTCGAAATCTGGACTTCAGAATGTCCCGATTTGGATGCATGTCGACGCATCGGGTGGGATGCAACCGCGGGACACATTGGTGTCACCGTCTGTCGCGTACTTCGATGTCGAACGTGGGGCGATTGTAGCCGTGCTAGCTCGCAAGTCAAACCACCAGATGAAGGTCGGGATAAGAATTCTT